>NZ_CP041695.1:4800000-7687583 GCF_007362295.1 Nocardia otitidiscaviarum
GCGGCGTGGCACCCGCGACACTGTCGGCGCTGCTGTCGGGACTGCTGCTGAACTGGTTCTTCACCGACCCCCGCTACAGCTGGACGATCGCCGAGATCGACAACGCCCTCACCATCGTGGTGTTGCTGCTGGTGGCGGTGGCGGTGGCGGCGCTGGTGGACGTGGCGGCCGAACGCACCAGGGAAGCGCGCCGGGCTTCCCGGCAGGCCGAGCTGCTCACCCTGTTCGCCGGGGCGATCCTGCACGGCGCGAACCTGCGGGATCTGCTGGAGCGGGCGCGGGAGACCTACAACCTCAGAGCGGTCAGCTTCGTCACCGACACCGCGGTGGTCGCCGCTGTCGGCGAGCACGCCCCCCAGCGCGTGGACGACGCCGACGCCGCCATCGAGGCCGATGACAAAACGCACCGATTGCTGCTCTCGGGCCGCCGCCTCGCCTCCGCCGACCGGCTGGTACTCGGCGCGGTCGCGAATCAGGCCGCCGGACTGGTGAATCAGCGACAGCTGCGGGAGGAGGCCAGCGCCGCGCAGGCGCTGCTGGCGGCCGACAAGTTGCGTCGCGCGCTGCTGTCAGCGGTGAGCCACGATCTGCGCACCCCCCTGGCCGCCGCCAAGGCGTCGGTGTCGAGTCTGCGCAGCGACGATGTGGAGTTCTCCCCCGAGGACACCGCCGAACTGCTGGAGACCATCGAGGAATCGGTGGATCAGCTCACCGCGCTGGTCGGCAATCTGCTGGATTCGTCGCGGCTCATGGTGGGTGTCGTGCGACCGCGGATGCGGCGGGTATACCTGGATGAGGTGGTGCACCGGGCGCTGCTCGGCATGGGCACCCGGGGTCTGCGGCGGACGGCCCGCGACCGGGTGCGGGTGGCGGTCGACAGTGTCTCGGTCCGCGCCGACAGCGGGCTGTTGGAACGGGTGCTGGCGAATCTGATCGACAATGCGGTGCGGTACTCCCCCGCCGACGCGCCCGTGCGGGTGACCGCCGAGCAGACCGGTGACCGGGTGTCGCTCACCGTGGTCGACACCGGGCCGGGCGTGCCCACCGGGCTGGAGGACCAGCTGTTCGAACCGTTCCAGCGGCTCGGCGACCGGGACAATTCCACCGGCGTGGGGCTGGGACTGTCGGTGGTGCGCGGTTTCGTGGACGCCATGGGCGGCACCGTGCACGCCGAACCGACCCCGGGCGGCGGACTGACGATGGTGATCGACCTACCCGCGGGTGGTGGTGACTCCGAAGACTCCACCGAGACGGAATCGCCGGCGGGTACGGCTACAGAACAGGAGATCGGGTGACGACATCGGCGACTGCGCCGACCAAGGTCCTCGTGGTCGACGACGAACCGCAGATTCTGCGGGCGCTGCGCATCAACCTGTCGGTGCGCGGCTACGAGGTGATCACCGCCGCGAACGGGGCGGCCGCGCTGCGCGCGGCCGCGGAGAAACATCCCGACGTGGTGGTGCTGGACCTGGGGTTGCCGGATATGGACGGCATCGAGGTGCTCGGCGGGCTGCGCGGCTGGTCCACCGCGCCCGTGATCGTGCTGTCGGCGCGCACGGACTCCTCCGACAAGGTGGAGGCGCTGGACGCGGGCGCGGACGACTACGTCACCAAGCCGTTCGGCATGGACGAACTGCTGGCCCGGCTGCGCGCGGCGGTGCGCCGGGCCGCCACCTCCGGCGACAATGCCGAGCCGGTGGTGGAAACCGCCTCCTTCACGGTCGATCTGGCCATGAAGAAGGTGACCCGGCACGGCAAGGACGTGCACCTCACCCCCACCGAGTGGGGAATGCTGGAGATGCTGGTGCGCAATCGCGGCAAGCTGGTGGGGCGGCGGGAGCTGTTGCGCGAGGTGTGGGGTCCCTCGTACGCGACCGAAACCCATTATCTGCGGGTCTATCTCGCGCAGTTGCGGCGCAAACTCGAGGACGACCCGTCGCAGCCCAAACATCTGCTGACCGAGGCGGGCATGGGGTACCGGTTCCAGGCGTGAGCCCGGGATGGCGCACGATGGGGCCATGTCATTCCAGGCGATCGTGTTCGACATGGACGGCGTACTGCTCGACACCGAGCCCATCTGGGAGGAGGTCCGGCGCGGCTATATCGACGAGCTGGGCGGCCGCTGGCTGTCCGACACCCAGGACCGGCTCATGGGTATGAGCACCGCCGAGTGGGCCGAATACCTGAGCACCGACCTGCTGGACGGGCGGCGCACGCCCGAACAGGTGGCCGGGGACGTCATCGACCGCATGAGCGACCGCTACGCCGACCACCTGCCGCTCATGCCGCATGCGGTGGAGACGGTGCGCGGCATGGGCGAGCATTTCATTCTCGGCCTGGCCAGTTCGTCGCCGCGACGGCTCATCGACGTCGCCCTCGACCACATGGGGGTGACCCGGCTGTTCCGGGCCACCGTCTCCACCGAGGAGGTGCCGCGCGGCAAGCCCGCCCCGGACGGCTACCTGGCGGCGGTAGCCCGGCTCGGCATCACCCCCGAATCCGGTGCGGCCATCGAGGATTCCAGCAACGGCCTGCGCTCGGCGCACGCCGCCGGTCTCACGGTGATCGCCGTGCCGCACCCGCGCTACCCACCGGCCGAGGATGCCCTGGGGCTGGCCGCCTATGTCGCCGACGGACTGAAAGAGCTGACACCCGAACTGGTTTCGTCGCTGGCGAGCTAGCCCAAGCCCAGCCCGGCGGCGATCGGCGCACCGGGTGCCGCGCCGGGCGGTACGGCGAAGAGGGCGCTGCCGGTGTGCTGGATGACCGCGTTCATCCGATCGGATGCGGCGAGTGCTCGCTGCGCCCGGATGAACTGTGCCGGTGGGTTGTTCATGTAGGCCACGAACAGCAGTCCGGCATCGAGGGCGCTGTGGCCACCGTGGGTGTGGTTCGGATCGGTGCCCTCGGGGTGGCTGTGCGGAGCGACCGGTTCCGGCTCGCCGCCCGCGTTGGCGACGAGGGTGCCGTAGTCGTAGCTGTAGCCGCGGCGGAACATCGGGATGTCGTGGACCAGGCGGATATGGGAGTCGGCCGGGATGATCAGCTCGCCGTCGGCGGAGCGGGCGTCGAGGTCCACCGGATCGAATTCCCCGGTGCCGCCGAGCGGCGCGCCGTCACCGCGCCGACGTCCCACGATGCGGTCCTGTTCGGCCAGCGCCAACATGTCCCAGTCGGCGGTCTTCATGCGGATCTTGCGGAACACCAGATAGCTGCCGCCGTGGAACCACGCGGGTTCGGCGGAGCCGTCCACCCAGACCGTGCGCGCGAACTCCGGGGTGCCGGGGCGGGGGTTGGCGGTGCCGTCCTTGTGGCCGAACATATTTCGCGGGGTGCCGCCGTCCTTCGGGCGGCTCAGGAAGCCGTGCTGGGTCCAGCGCATCCGCCCCAGGCCCGGCAGCCGCGCCCGCAACGACCGGAAGGCATGGCTCACCACCTGGGCGTCATCGGCGCAGATCTGTACCAGGACGTCGCCACCGCACCAGGCGGGATTCAGTGCGTCGCCGGGAAATTCGGGCAGCTGCCGCAGGTGTTCGGGGCGGCGGTCGGCCAGACCGAAACGGTCGTCGAAGAGCGACGGGCCGAGGCCGAAGGTCACGGTCAGGCGGGCGGGATCGAGCCCGCTGGCGAAATCGGTGTGATTGCTGAAGCCCGGATCGGTATCGGCGGTATCCGGCACCCGCTCACCCGCGGTGAGCGCGACCGCGGTCTCCGTGCAGGCGGCCAACAGCTCGCGCAACACCCTGCGATCCGGGGTCGCGACATCGCAGGCCAGAAAGAGCGCGTGCGACTGTACGACGGTCTCGATGCCGGCCTGATGCGGCCCGTGGAACGGTTCGACGGATGGGTCCGGCGAGCGCTCCGGCGCGCTCACCCGGCCCGCCACGATCCCGGCGCTCGCCGCACCCGCCGCCATGAGTGCCGAGCCGAAGAGCGTGCGCCGCGACAAACGGCCGGAGCCGCCAGAATTACTACGTGCAGTAGTAGTTTCGTCCATGGGATCGCAGCGTAACCGCGCATGGGCCAACCTTCAACCAGACTGAAGGCTATCGCGACCTGCCAGCGCGCCCCGGCAACCACCCCCGCACCGGAGCGTGCGCGAAAATATCCCGGTGACCACCCAGAACGGCCTGCCCGAACCGCCACCCGCCAGCACCTCGATCATCGTGCTGACCTTGGCGCATCGCATCGAGGCCGAACTCGGCGCGGCACTGGCCCCGCTGAGCCTCACCGTCGCCCGCTTGGCGGTCCTCGGCCATATCGCCGCCATTCCAGGGGCGTCGTTCAGCGAGTTGGCGCGCATGGGCGACATCAGCGTGCAGAGCGTGCACACCGCGGTGAAATCCATGGTCGCCGCGGGACTGGTGCGCGATCGCACGGCTCGCGCCGGATCGGCGTCGACCATCGAACTCACCGCGAAGGGCAGGCGCCTGCTGCGCGCGGCCCAGCAGGTGGTCGACGAGGTGGACGAGCGCCTGTTCGGAGCCGAGGCGGACCCCGACCGCCGCCGGATCGGCGAGGCGGTGATGGCGGCCTTCCGGGCCGGAAGCGGTTCCTGACAACCACTTTCCCCGCTCGCGGTGACGTTTCCCACAACCTTCAGCCTAACTGAAGCCTGCTGCTACGCTTCAGTCACCCTGAAGGTTGGAGTGATGCCATGCAGAAGGCACTGCTGTCGATACACGTGCTGGCCGGAATCATCTTCGTCGGCGGTTCGGCCGTCGCCGCGAGCCTGTTCCCGCGCTACGCACCCGTCGCCGTCACCGCGGCCGGACCTCCCGCGCCCGAACGAAACCCGGCCGTCGCCAAGGCTTTTCACCGGATCACCGGCACCTATGCGCTGCTGGCCCTCAGCGTGCCGATCGTCGGCATCATCCTGGCCACCGTGCAGGGCCGGATGAGCGAGATCTGGATAACCCTCGCCATGGCCCTCACCTTCACCGCGGGCGGCCTGCTCGCCGTCGTCATCCACCCCATGCAGCGCCAAGCGCTCGACGCCCCGGACGACGGGAAGCGCCTGCGCACCCTCGGCATGCTCGCCGGAATCTACAACCTGCTGTGGACGGTCGTGGTCGTCCTCATGATCGTGCGCCCCGGCGCGGAATAGGAGTAACTCATGTCACTCGCCCTCCCCGCGACCCCGCTGGCCGAGGCCGCCAACCAGCTGATGTTCGAGGCACTGGAGCCCCATCTGTGCCACCACAGCCTGCGCGGCTTCTTCTTCGGCCGGGCGCTCGCCGCCGCCGAGGGACTCACCCCCGGCCGGGACTACGACGAGGAGACCATGTTCCTCATCTGCGTCCTGCACGATATCGGGCTGGCCGAACGCGCCAATGGCACACAGCGATTCGAGATGGACGGCGCGGACTACGCGGCGCAGTGGCTGGAAGGGCAGGGCGTCACCGATGAGCGCGTCGACATCATCTGGGACGCCATCGCCGCGCACACCACGGGACTGAGTTCGTCGCCCGTCTACCGTCGCCGCCGCCCGGCAGAGATCTGGATCTCGGTCAGCGGTATCGGCATCGACGTGGGCGGCGGCCCGGACGATCTGCCGCCGGGCCTGGCCGACGCCGTGCACGTCGCCTACCCGCGCCTCGGCGGCACCCGCGCCCTCACCGAGTCCATCGCGAAACAGGTGATCGCGAATCCGCGCAAGGCCCCGCCGGGCAGTCTGGCGGGCGAGATCCTGCGGCTGCGGCATCCGGAGCTGGTGCCGTTCACCTGGGACACCGTGCTCGACACCAGCGGCTGGCGGGACTGAGCCGACCGGTGCGGCGGAATGCGGCCGACCCGATCGACGTTCGGCATATCCGGACGGGTCCCGCCGGGCCCGCCACCGAGCAATGGGAGGATCGTGTCATGTCCGAACAGACCGCCGCACCGCAGACCGCCGCTCCCACCCTGGCCGCCGAACCGGTCGAACTGTGGGTGGAGCGCACCGGCACCCGCGCCTACACCGGCCGCAACAACCGCGGCGGCGAGGTGCTCATCGCCTCCCAGGGCGTACCCGGCGCGTTCACGCCCGGTGAACTGCTGAAGATCGCGCTGGCGGGCTGCACCGGACTCAGCGCCGACTTCACCCTGTCGCGCCGTCTCGGCGACAACTTCGACGCCACCGTGCGCGTCTCCGGCGACGCCGACCGCGAGAACGAGCTCTACCCCGAGCTGAACGAATCCTTCGAACTGGATATGAGCGAACTCGACGAGGAGTCCCGGCAGCGGCTGCTGGTCGCCGCGCAGCGCGCCATCGACAAGGTGTGCACCGTGGGCCGCACCCTGAAGGCGGGCACCGTGGTCAACCTGTCCTTCACCATCGACGAATGAGCGCCGACCCCGTCCGGCTCAGCGCCTGGGTGCACGGACTCGTCCAGGGGGTGGGCTTCCGGTGGTGGACGCGGTCGCGGGCGCTCGAGCTCGGGCTCACCGGTTACGCCCGCAATCACCGCGACGGCCGGGTGCACGTGATCGCCGAGGGGCCGCGGCGGAATTGTGAGACACTTCTGACGCTGCTGCGCGCCGGTGAGACACCTGGCCGAGTCGATCTCGTTGTGGAAGACTGGGGCGCCGCACAGGGCGGAATGAACGGATTCGAGGAGCGGTAGTGCGCGGGGTGGCCAGGGAGTCGAGCGATGACTGACGAACATCCCGGCGGACCACCGAATTCCGCCGACGACGACCGCCCCGTTGCCCTGCCGACCCCGCCGCGCGGCAGTATGCAGCGCCAGGAACCCGGAGTCACCCAGCCGCGCCCGCCCACGGTGGCCGAGGCGCGGGCGCGCGAGAAGGCCCGGCGGCGAGCCGAGGAGCAGGCCCGGGCCGCGGCCGACGCCGAGGCGGCCAAGCAGAAGAAGCGCAAGAAGCTGCTCATCGGCAGTGTCGCCGTGGTGGGCGTGGCTGGACTGGTCGGCGGCGGCTACCTCGCCTACAGCGCGCTCACCGGACCCGATATCACCGCCTACTGCACCGTCATCGTCGACAAGGGTGAGACGGTCGTCGTCGGCAACAATGGCGAGACCTACACCGCCACCAGGAACAACGAGGAGATCGTGGTCCCCGACCGGTACTGCGAGGAAGCCTCGCGTTCCAGCGGCGGCAACAGCACCGGCGTCTTCATTCTCGCGGGCAACCAGTACCGCTACTACTACGGCGGCACGAACACCATCGGCAAACCGCCGTCGGGCGGCACCACGGTGAAGCCCAAGGGTGCGGAGATCAAGACCAAGAGCGGCACCACCATTCAGCGCGGCGGGCTGGGCACCCGGATCGGCGGCGGGTCGTAATGCGGCGACTGCGCGGCACCCCGCGCCCGGGCTGGAAGGACATCACCGCGGCGCAGGGGCTGGTATACGGCTCCCCGGGGCGCGACGCCAGCGGGCAGCCCCGCCCGTACTGGGACGAGTCGGTGCACTACACCTTCGACATGGACGAGATCCTGGCCCTCGAGGCGCAGGTCGAGGTGCTGCACACCATGTGCCTGCACGCCGTCGAACAGGTCGTGCTCACCGAGCGGTTCGCCGATTTCGGTCTGCCGCAGTGGAGTTGGGAACCCATCGCCAATTCCTGGAAGCGTGCCGACCCGCACGTCTACGGCCGCTTCGACCTGCGCTACGACGGCCGCGGTCCGGCGAAACTGTTGGAGTACAACGCCGATACACCCACCTCGCTGCTGGAGGCGGCGATCGTGCAGTGGCACTGGCTCACCGACACCCATCCCGACGACGACCAGTGGAACTCCCTGCACGAGAAGCTCGTCGAGCGCTGGGGCGAACTGCGGGACGCCCTGCCCGGCGGCGAACTGCACTTCACCTGGTCCAGCGCCGACGCCACCGGCGAGGACAATGTCACCACCGCGTACATGCAGGAGACGGCCGCCGAGGCCGGATTCGACACCATCGCACTGCCCATCGAAGAGGTCGGCTGGGACACCGAACTGGAGCGCTTCGTCGATCTGGCGGAAGCGCCCATCGATTCGGTCTTCAAGCTCTACCCGTGGGAGTGGGTGCTCGACGACGACTTCGGACAGCGCGTGGTGGGCTCCCTGCCGCAGACCATGTGGCTGGAACCGCTGTGGAAGACATTGCTGTCCAACAAGGCCATTCTCGCGGTGCTGTGGGAGATGTACCCCGGACACCCGAATCTGCTGCCCACCTACCTCGACGACCCGCACGAACTCACCGAATACATCCGCAAGCCGAAACTCGGCCGCGAGGGCGCGAATATGACCATCGTCGGCGCGGGACTGGAAACCGCCACCGGCGGCGTCTACGGCGCGGAGGGCTTCGTGTACCAGCTGCTGGACCCGCTGCCGGAATTCGACGGGATGCGGCCGGTGCTGGGCGCCTGGATCGTCGGCGACACCTCGGCCGGCCTCGGCATCCGGGAAACCGCCGGGCTCATCACCGATGATGGGGCGGCCTTCGTACCGCACCGGATTCCGCAGTGACCGCACCGGTGACCGAGCCCGTCGGTGCGCACGCTTTGACCAACCCCCTAACTGGAGGACATCGATGACAGCCACACTCGCGCTGGAAGCGAGCACGCTCGGCCGTGGCGTGGGGGCCATCCTCTGCTACGCCGTACTCGGCCTGGTGCTCATGGTGCTCGGCTTCCTCGCCGTGGATCTGACCACCCCGGGCCCGCTGCGCGCCATGGTCGCCGAGGGGCGGCCCAATGCGGTGCTGGTGAGCGCCAGCGGGATGATCAGCATGGCGCTCATCGTGGTGCTGGCCATCTACGCCTCGGCGGGCAAGCTCTCCGACGGCCTCGTCACCGCCGGCGTGTACGGCTTGGTCGGCATTGTGGCGCAGGTGGTTTCGGTGCGGCTGCTGGAGCTGGCGGTCGGCATCGACATCGGTGCGATGCTGAAGAACACCGACTACACGGCGGCCGCCTGGATGGTGGCCGCCGCCCACCTGTCGCTCGGCCTCGTGGTCGCCGTCGCGATTCTCTGATATATCCGCACCAGGGCGATATCGCCCTGGTGCGCTAGCGAATCCGGCTGTACTTGAGAAACGCCACGCCGTCCTCGAACACGCGGCTGGTCAGCACCCGGAAGCGGGCCGCGTCGGGAAGCCGTGCGCTGGAACCGAACAGCGGACGGCCCCGCCCCAGCACGATCGGGTACAGCTTCAGGAAGATCTGGTCGATCTCCGGCAGCAGCGCCTGGGCGAGTTCCCCACCGCCGCACAGCCAGATGCCGAGTCCCTTCTCCCGCTTGAGCTCTCGCACCCGACCCAGCGGATCCGCGGAGATGAGCTCCACATCCGGGTCCGGACTCTCCGGCAGCGCACCCGACACCACGAACTGGCGCAGATGCGCGTACGGGCTCGAGGTGCCCGTCCGGACGCCGAAATCATGTGTCTTGCGGCCCATTACGACGGTGTCGAAGGTGGTGCCGGACTTGTCGATGCCCAGCGCCTCCCGCACCTTGGTCGGCAACGTCTCCGGATAGTGCGCGGCGATCGCCGAACCGTGGTCACCGCCCACGGGGAAGAAATCGACCGAGCCGTCCTCGGTGGCAATGAACCCGTCGATGGTCGACGCGACGTAGTAGGTCAGTTTGCGCATTCGTCCTCCATGGCCGCGCAGTGCGGCCGATAGAAAAACGGTAGCGCCTGAAAGTGATCGCGGCGAGGCCGTCGGGTGGCCGAAGGGCAAGCCCCCAGTTCAGGGGCGGGGTCGGCGCTGGCAGCGCGGGCAGGAGAACGAGGACCGGTTCATGAACTTCTCCCGCACCATGGGGGCGCCGCAGCGGCGGCACGGCTCGTCCTCGCGGCCGTAGGCGTTGAGCGAGCGCTCGAAGTAGCCGGACTGGCCGTTGACGTTCACATAGAGCGCGTCGAAGGAGGTGCCGCCCGCGAGCAGCGCCTCGCCCATCACCGCCCGCACCTCGGTGAGCAGACCGTGCAGGGCAGGCTTGGAGAGCTTGGCGGCAAGGCGCTCGCCGTGGATCCCGGCTCGCCACAGCGCCTCGTCGGCGTAGATGTTGCCGATGCCCGAGACCACGGTCTGATCGAGCAGTACCCGCTTGATCTCGGAATGTTTGCGTCGCAACACCGTCACGACCGCGTCCGGATCGAAGTGCGGGTCGACCGGATCGCGCGCGATATGCGCCACCGCGTCCGGCAGCGGCGTGCCGTCCACCTCCACCAGCGGGGCGAGCATCCAGCCGCCGAACGTGCGTTGATCCACGAAGCGCAGCTCACTGCCGGAGTCGAGGGCGGCGATGATATGGGCGTGCTTCTCCAGGGGCGCGTCGGCGGGCTGCACCAGCATCTGCCCGCTCATGCCCAGATGCACGACCAGCGCGGTATCGGGCTCGTCGAAGGTGAGCCACAGGAATTTGCCGCGGCGCTGCGCCGCCTCGACGCGCAGGCCGGCCAGCCGCGCGGCCAGATCGTCGGCGCCGGGCACATGCCTGCGCACCGAGCGCGGATGTTTGACGGTGACGGATTCGACGACGCGGCCCGCCACATGCTCGGCGAGGCCGCGTCGTACGACTTCGACTTCGGGAAGTTCGGGCATCAGGCCCCTGGGTTCTCCACGGTCTCGGCGTGCAGCGACTGATAGGCGGCCCCGGCCGCCTTCTGCTCCGCTTCCTTCTTGGAGCGGCCCACACCCTGACCGTAGGCACGACCACCGATCACCGCCGTGGCGGTGAACTCCTTGTCGTGGTCGGGCCCGGTCGAGGTGATCTCGTAACTGGGCACGCCGATACCGCGTTCCGCGGTCAGCTCCTGCAGACTGGTCTTCCAGTCCAGCCCGGCGCCCATGCGGGGGCCGCGCTCGAGCAGGTCCGCGAACAGACGCAGCACCACGCTGCGCGCGACATCGATGCCGTGCTGCAGGTGCACCGCACCCAGCAGCGACTCCATACCGTCGGCGAGAATGCTCGGCTTGTCCCGGCCGCCGGTGAGCTCTTCGCCCTTGCCCAGCAGCAGGTGACGGCCGAGGCCGCCCTCGCCCAGCCCGCGCGCCACTTCGGCGAGCGCGTGCATATTGACCACGCTCGCGCGCAGCTTCGCCAGCTCACCCTCGGACTTGTCCGGGTGTTCCAGATACAGGCGTTCGGTGATGCTCAGTCCGAGCACCGAATCGCCCAGGAACTCCAGTCGCTCGTTGGTCGGCAGTCCGCCGTTCTCGTACGCGTACGAGCGATGGGTGAGCGCGAGGCGCAGCAGGTCCGGTCGCACATCGACGCCGAGCGCCTCGAGCAGGCTGGTGTGGTCGGCTGAGTCGCCTACGGCGGGTACGTCCGCCGCGTCCTTGCTGGCGGTCACGGTTGCGCTACCGGAGGTCCGAGAATCAGACGGCAGCGGTGACCTGGCGGCCCTTGTAGGTGCCGCAGCTGGGGCACGCGATGTGCGGCAGGGTCTTCTCGCCGCAGGCCCGGTTCGGGCAGGTGATCAGGGTCGGCGCGGTGGCCTTCCACTGGCTCCGGCGCGAGTGGGTGTTGGCACGAGACATCCGGCGCTTCGGAACGGCCACGACTACTTCTCCTCTGAATCTGAATCGGCTGACTGGTTTGCCCCGGTGCCGTCGGCACCGTTCTGCACAGCAAGGCTCGCGAGCTTGGCCCAGCGAGGGTCAAGTATCTCATGGCCGTGTTCGGAACCCGCAATCGCCATCCGTACCCCGCATTCCGGGCACAGTCCCGGGCAGTCGGGTTCGCACAGCGGCTGCAACGGCAGTTCCAGGCCGACGGCGTCGATGACCACCGGTTCCAGGTCGATCAGGTCGTCGACCAGGCGGTGGATCTCGTCTTCCTCGGTGGTCTGCTCGGTCGCGCTGTCCGGGTAGGCGAACAGCTCGGTGAGCCGCAACTCGATCTCGTCGGTGAACGGTTCGAGGCAGCGCGAGCATTCGCCCTCGATCGGCGCGGAGACCGTGCCGGTGACCAGGACGCCTTCGGATACCGCCTGCAGGGTCAGATCCAGCTCGACCTGCGCACCGGCGGGAATGCCGACCATTTCGAGGCCGATCTTCGCGTCGGTGGTGACGGTGCGGCGCACCTGCTTCATCGATCCGGGAGCACGTCCGAGACTGCGCACGTCCAGCACGAAACCCGCGTCGGTCGCCTGACGACGGTGACGCGGATTGGAACCGGATTGGGCGGACATCACGAACTCACTCACGCTCGGTGTGGAATGGGCAACCACTCAACAATACGGGACGAGCCGGTCCGCGCCCAAATCCCATCCGGTGCCCACATCCCAGTCAGGCCCAGATCCCAGTCAGCGCCTAGATCTCGTTCAGCGCCCAGATCTCGTTCAGCGCCGGAAGTCCGCCGCGTAATCCGGAACGCTCGGCGCGGTACGCACCTGGGTGCGCCCCCTGCCGACCACGCGCAGCGCGTTGTTCAGCGTGTCCTCGAAGTCCGCGAGCTTGCCGTCGACGTACTGGTCGCATTCCTCGCGCAGGCGGTCCGCCTCCGCCTGGGCGGTGTCGATGAGTCGCGCGGATTCCGCGTGCGCGGCGCGCACCACCTCGGTCTGCGAGACCAGGCGTTCCTGCTCGGCCTTGCCGTCGGCGACCGAGCGGTCGTAGGACGCCTGTCCGGCCGCGGTCATCCGCTCGGCCTCGACGCGGGCGCGGCCGGTGACCGCCTCGAACTCGGCCTTGCCCTCGGCCACCGTGCGTTCGGCCTCCTGCTCCGCCGAGCTGACCAGGTGGTCGGCGTGCGCGCGGGCCTCGGCGACCATGCGGTCGGCGTGCGCCTTGGCGTCGGCCAGGATGCGGTCGGCCTCCTCGCGCGCGGAGGTGACCGTGTGATCGGCCTGCTGATTGGCGGTGGTGACGGTGGTGTCGGCGGCCGTGCGGGCATCGGTGACGATCTTGTCGCGGTGATCGAGCACGTCCTGGGCGTCATCGAGTTCGCCGGGCAGGGCCTCGCGCACGTCGTCGAGCAGTTCCAGCACTTCGCCTCTGGGCACGATGCAGTTGCGGGTGGGCGGAATCCCACGCGCCTCTTCGACGATGGCGACGAGCTCGTCGAGTGCTTCGAATACCCGGTACATACTGCTACCCCACTTCTCCTGCCGGACTCACGGCGACACTCTCCGCTTCTGGCCAGTGTGCCCCGAGGGGCGGCTGTCAACTGTGTGCGACTCCGGCGTGTCGGCCACTGTTTCCTAGCGCACAGAGTGTCTCGCAGGCCACAGATTAAAGTGGAGGAAAACCCTCCGGTTGATGCTACATTTATCTCCGACAGCGCAGTCGTACCTGGCCCACCGGCCCCGGGTTCGGCGAGTTCGATCGGAAGAGACAATGACCGTCCTGGATCTACCGCAGCGGGCCATCATCCCCGCCGGAGAAGTCCTCACCGTCTACACCGACGGCTACCTCGCCCTACGGCGTACCTGGGCGCACTGGATCGGACAGCTCGGCTCCTTCCTGCGCGGTGAGCACGCCTTCGCCCAGCTGATCCGGTTCGCACTGGTCGGCGGTCTCAGCAATATCGGCTACCTGCTGCTGTTCGTGGCGCTCTACGGCAGTGGAGCGCAACTGGCCAATCTGGCCGGGTCGGTGGTGAGCACGGCCATGGCGAACGAACTGCACCGCCGCCTCACCTTCCACGCCTCGGAACGGGTGCGCTGGCACACCGCACAGCTCGAGGGCGGCGCGCTGGCGCTGACCGGCCTGGCCATCACCGCCGGAGCCATCGCCCTGCTCGAATGGACGGCACCGCAACTGGGCGGCCCCGCCCAGGCCGCCGCGGTCCTCGGCATCACCGCCGGCGTCGGCACCCTGCGCTTCCTGACCCTGCGCCTCTGGGTGTTCTAGCGAACCGGCCGAGCCCGCTGCGATGCACGTACCTCGTGCAGGCCGCGAACGTCCCGGCACTGCGTACTGATCGGTGCCACAGCCGAGTATCCGTATGCCCGCGATACCCGGTCGGTGGCGGTAGCGGCAGCTTGCTCGCGGTGCGGGAAACAACTGGTCCGGAATCGGGGGAACCTCGGCGCGGTGTGGCGCGTCCAAGGAAGGCATAGCGGTTCGGAGCCGGTGCGGGCCGCTGCGGTTCCGCATCGCGTCGAGGTGTTGTCGGTTCGATTCAGCACCACGGTGGTTCGGCGACGGCGGAGCCACGTCGGTTCAGTGCGATTCCTCGGGAGGTTCGAGCCATGAAGCGTTACGTGGGAAGCCGGGTCGGGCGGCGCGGCGGTGGGGTGTCGGGAGCGCCTGCGCACCAGCGGGTTCCGGGGCGGCCTCGCGTGCACCCCGCGATCGTCCGTACTCTCCGCCGGCGTGGCGCATGAGCGCCGGGCCGGTGCATCGGCGGCCCGAGGTGCTGCTGGCGGGGGTCGATGACGACGAGATCCGGCGGCGGTGTGCGGGTGGAACGTGGCGGCGGGTGCGGCGCGGGGTGTACGCCGAGCAGGCGACGTACGCGGATCTCGGTGCGGCCGAACGACATCGGCTGCTGATCGAGGCGGCCGTGCCGGGACTGTCGGTGGCGGCGATCGTGAGCCACCAGTCGGCGGCGGTGCTGTACGGGGCCCCGGTTCCGACGGCGGAGCTGGGTCGGGTGTGCGTGACGCGCAATCGGCGCGGCGGCGGGCGGGTGCGGACCGACGTGCGGGTGCACTGCGCGCGGGTGGACCGGGTGGTGGAGTGGGGCGGGCTGGTGGTGACCACGCCCGCGCGCACCATCGTCGATCTCGCGCGCACGCTGCCGTTCGAGGCCGCGGTGGTGGCCGGAGACGCCATCGCCCGCCGGTTCGGGGTCAGCGCCCTCGATCTGGAGGAGGAACTCGGGACGGCCAAGCGCCGCCACGGCTGCACCCAGGCGCACCGGGTGGCGGAATTCCTGGACCCGCACAGCGCCAGCATCGGCGAATCCCGCAGCCGCGTCCTGTTCCGACACCTCGGCCTCCCGGTCCCGTACTCCCGCGGCGAGGTCTTCACCACCGGCGGCCGCCTGGTCGACCACGTCGACTTCTACTTCCCCGACACCGGCGTCATCGGCCTCTTCGACCAGCACCGCCCGCCCCGACGCGCACCCACATCCGCCGCTACGAACACGGGTATGACGCGCCCGGGGACGACCGACGCGGCGGCGAGCCGAGCGGCCATGCGCCGCGAGGAATCCCTGCGCGCCTTGGGCTTCCACGTCGTCCGCTGGTCCGCCGCCGAACTCCCCTCCCCCGAGATCGGCGCCCGAGTCCGCGCCGCCCTCACCCGCGCAGGCTACATCCACCAGGCAGCCCTCCCCACCCCACAACCCCTCACCATCCGCGCGCTATAGCGCCGGGAACACCACCCGCACCGGCGCATCCGCGACTGCGCCACCGCGCCCGTGCCGTGGAGCACGGGCGCCGGGCTCACTTGCGGCGTTCGGCGATGCGGGCCAGGAGGCGCTTGTGGACCGGTTCGGGGAGGAGGTCGGAGATGTCGCCGCCCAGGGTGGCGACCTCCTTGGTGAGGGAGCTGGAGATGAAACCGTGCTGGGGGTTGGTGGCGATGAAGTAGGTGTCGACGCCGGTGAGTTTGCGGTTCATCTGGGCCATCTGCATTTCGTAGCCGAAGTCGGTGGCGTCGCGCAGGCCCTTCACGATGGCGGTGATGCCCTGCTGCTTGGCGAAGTCGACGAGCAGACCCTGCCAGCGCTCCACCCGCACGTTCGGCAGGTGGGCGGTGACCTCGCGGATCATCTCGATGCGCTCGTCGACGGTGAACATCCCCTGCTTGTTCGGATTCACCACCACCGTCACCACGACCTCGTCGAACTGCGCGGCCGCGCGGGTGATCACATCGAGATGTCCGTTGTGCACCGGGTCGAAGGAGCCCGGGCAGATTGCTCCAGCCATGGGCCGACGCTAGCAGGCGCTGCTCACGACCCTGCCTCGTACTCCGCCAGGTCGATCCGGGTCTCCCCGTAGGTGCGGGACTTCAGCGGGTAATACCCTGCGGGCCAAGCGAGTTCCGGTGAGCGGCTGGAACGTTCCACCACCACGAGCGCACCGTCGACCAGCCATCCGTTGGCGGCGAGCAGACCGAGATCGGCGATCACCCCGGTGACGTCCAGGGCGTACGGCGGATCCGAGAACACCAGGTCGTACGGCCCGTCGGCGGGCGGCGACGCCAGCACCGCGGCCACACTGCCCTGCCGCAGTTCGGCCCCGGGCAGTCCGAGATCACCGATATTGCCTCGAATCACCGTGGCGGCCTTGCGATCCGATTCCACCAGCAGCGCCCGCGCGGCTCCGCGCGACAGCGCCTCCAACCCCAGCGCCCCGGAGCCCGCGTACAGGTCCGCGACGCGTATCCCGTCGAAGTCCAGCCGCGCGGCGAGCACGCTGAACAGCGCCTCACGCACCCGATCGGAGGTGGGCCGGGTCCCGGCGGGCGGCACCCGCAGCCGCCGCCCGCCCGCACTGCCCGCGACGATGCGCGTCACTCCGCCGCGGCCTCGTTGAGGCTCAGCTCGATCAGCAGATCGCCGCCCTCCACCTGCTGCACCTTGCCGATGGCGACGCGCTTGACCGTGCCGCCGCGCGGCGCGGTGATGGCGGCCTCCATCTTCATGGCCTCGATGGTGCCGATGGTGTCGCCGGGGCCGACGGTGTCGCCGTCGCCGACCGACAGCGTGACCACACCCGCGAACGGGGCCGCGATATGTCCGGCATTGGTCTTGTCGGCCTTCTCGGCGGCGGGGACCTCACTGGCGATCGAGCGGTCGCGCACCATGATCGGCCGCAGCTGACCGTTGAGAATGCACATCACGGTGCGCATACCGCGCTCGTCGGGTTCGGAGATGGCCTCCAGGCCGATGAGCAGGGTGACACCCTTCTCCAACTGGACGCGGTGTTCCTCGTCGTGGCGCAGACCGTAGAAGAACTGGTTGGCCGACAGCCCCGAGGTGTCGCCGTACTTCTCGCGGTGGGCCAGGAATTCGGCGGTGGGTCCGGGGAACAGCAGCCGGTTCAGGGTGGCGCGCCGCTGCTCCGAGGTCCCGTTCAACCCGGCCTCGTCCTCGGCGGTGAGCTGGGTTTCCGGCTTGGCCGAGCCGCGTCCGGCCAGCGCGCGCGAGCGGAACGGCTCCGGCCAGCCACCGGCCGGTGTGCCCAATTCCCCACGCAGGAAACCGATCACCGAATCGGGAATGTCGTAGCGGCCGGGGTCGGCGGCGAATTCGTCCACGTCCACGCCGGTGCCGACCAGCGCCAGCGCGAGGTCGCCGACCACCTTGGACGACGGGGTGACCTTGACCAGGCGGCCCAGCATCCGGTCGGCGGCAGCGTATTTGGCCTCCACCTCCTCGAACTGGTCGCCCAGCCCCAAGGCGATGGCCTGCTGCCGCAGATTCGACAGCTGCCCGCCCGGGATCTCGTGGTGGTACACGCGCCCGGTCGGCCCCGGCAGCCCGGATTCGAAGGGCGCGTACACCTTTCGCAGCGCCTCCCAGTACGGCTCCAGATCGCACACGTGCTGGAGGTTCAGCCCGGTGTCGTGCGGTGAGTTCGCCGCCGCCGCGACGATGGCCGACAGCGCGGGCTGGGACGTGGTGCCCGCCATCGGGGCCGAGGCGCCGTCGACGGCGTCCGCACCCGCCTGCCAGGCGGCCAGATAGGTGGCCAGCTGACCGCCCGGGGTGTCGTGGGTGTGCACGTGCACGGGCAGCTCGAACTCCCGGCGCAATGCCGTGACCAGCGTCGCCGCCGCCGGAGCCCGCAGCAGACCCGCCATGTCCTTGATGGCGATGACATGCGCCCCGGCGTCGACGATCTCCTCGGCGAGCTTGAGGTAGTAGTCGAGCGTGTAGAGGTTCTCGTCCGGATTCGACAGGTCGCCGGTGTAGCTCATGGCGACTTCGGCGATGGCCGTTCCGGTTTCGCGCACGGCGTCGATGGCGGGCCGCATCTGGTCCACGTTGTTGAGCGCGTCGAAGATGCGGAAGATGTCGATGCCGGTCGCGGTGGCCTCGGAAACGAAAGCGCGCGTGACCTTTTCCGGGTACGGGGTGTAGCCGACGGTATTGCGCCCGCGCAGCAGCATCTGCAGGTTGATATTCGGAATCGCCTCGCGCAGCGCGGCCAGGCGCTCCCACGGGTCCTCGTAGAGGAACCGCAGCGCGACGTCATAGGTCGCACCGCCCCAGCATTCGATGGACAGCAGTTCCGGCGTCATCCGCGCCACATGCCCGGCCACGTCCAGCAGCCCGTTGGTGCGCACCCGGGTGGCCAGCAGCGACTGGTGCGCGTCGCGGAAGGTGGTGTCGGTGACCGCGACGCCGGGCCGCTCCCGCAGCCAGCGCGCGAATCCCTCCGGCCCGAGTTCCAGCAGCCGCTGCCGGGACCCCGCGGGCGGCGGCACCGTCATATCCAGCGCGGGCAGCTTGTCGTGCGGATACACCGTGGTCGTGCGCTGCCCGTGCGGCTTGTTCACGGTGACGTCGGCCAGATACCGCAGGATCTTGGTGCCGCGGTCGGCCGAGGAACGCTGGGTGAGCAGTTCCGGCCGCTGGTCGATGAACGAGGTGGTGACCCGTCCGGCCCGGAACTCCGGATCGTCGAGCACCGCCATCAGGAACGGGATATTGGTCGTGACGCCGCGAATGCGGAACTCGGCCACCGCCCGGCGGGCGCGCGCCACCGCGGTGGCGAAGTCACGGCCGCGGCAGGTGAGTTTGACCAGCATGGAGTCGAAGTACGCGCCGACCTCGGCGCCCACGTTCGCGCCGCCGTCCAGCCGCACGCCCGCCCCGCCCGGCGACCGGTAGCCGGTGATGCGGCCGGTGTCGGGCCGGAACCCGTTGGCCGGATCCTCGGTGGTGATGCGGCACTGCAGTGCCGCGCCCCGGATCGTGATCGACTCCTGCCGCAGCCCCAGATCCGCCAGGGACTCCCCGGCGGCGATGCGCAGCTGCGCCTGCACCAGGTCCACATCGGTGATCTCCTCGGTCACCGTGTGCTCGACCTGGATGCGCGGGTTCATCTCGATGAACACGTGCCGGCCGCGCTCGTCGAGCAGGAACTCCACCGTGCCCGCGCAGCTGTAGCCGATCTGGCGGGCGAAGGCCACCGCGTCGGCGCAGATCCGGTCGCGCACGGCCGGATCCAGATTCGGGGCGGGCGCGAGTTCGATCACCTTCTGATGCCGCCGTTGCAGCGAGCAGTCGCGTTCGTAGAGGTGGATCACGTCGCCGTGCGAGTCGGCGAGGATCTGCACCTCGATGTGGCGGGGGTTGACCACCGCCTGCTCCAGGAACACCGTCGCGTCACCGAAGGCGGATTCGGCCTCGCGCATGGCCGCCTCCACCGCCTCGCGCAGTAGGGCGCGGTCGTCGACCTTGCGCATACCGCGGCCGCCGCCACCGGCCACGGCCTTGACGAACACGGGGAAGTCCATGGTCTCGGCGGCCGCCAGCAGCTCGTCCACGTCGGCGGAGGGTGCGCTGGAGGTCAGCACCGGCAGCCCGGCGGCCTTGGCCGCGGCGATCGCGCGGGCCTTGTTCCCGGTCAGCTCCAACACCTGCGCGGACGGGCCGATGAAGGTGATCCCCTCGCGGGCGCACGCCGCCGCGAGGTCGGGATTCTCGGAAAGAAAACCGTAACCGGGGTAGACCGCGTCGGCGCCCGAGGTCTTCGCAGCCTCGAGAATTTCCTCGATCGACAGGTACGCGCGTACCGGATGTCCGGGCGTGCCGATCTGATACGCCTCGTCCGCCTTCAGCCGGTGGACCGAATTGCGGTCCTCATGGGGAAAGACGGCGACCGTGCCGATGCCGAGTTCGTATGCCGCGCGGAAGGCGCGAATGGCGATCTCGCCGCGGTTGGCGACCAGGACTTTGGAGAACATCCGCCTAAGGTACCTGCTCCCCGGACACCCTTCGGTCACGATGTCGGGTTCGCAGGAATCTTCACAACCGACGTTAGCCAGGTTGCGAAGATGTGTTCATCCGGACGATACACACCGGCCCGGCTCCGGCCCCGTCGCCGGAGCCGCCGGCGCGGCGATATGCTCGGCAGCGCAATCGGTTCGCCGGACGGGAGCCCCCAGTCGGCGTCGAAACCGGAAGCTCACCACGGGTGAGTTCTTCCGGTGAGAGGGAACCCGGTGAGAATCCGGGACTGTCCCGCAGCGGTAAACGGGAACGACCGCCGTACCACGCACTGGGTGCCACACCTGGGAAGCGACGGCCAGTAGGTCGGCCATTCGGCCGGAGCCCGTGAGTCCGAAGACCTGCCGACTGTGCCGGGTACGCCGTACCCGGCGGCCTCCGCCTCGTGGATTGGGCGATGGACCGCATGTGCGTATTCGCATGCCGTTCGGTGTGCGCGTGGCACGGCTGTTCGCGCCCGCGGTGGTGGCCAGTGGCTCTGGAACACTGGAGAAATATCCGTGACCAATACACCGACCTCCTTCACCGCCACGGTGCTCGGCATTCCGCGCATCGGGCCGAATCGGGAGTTGAAGAAGGCGACCGAGTCCTACTGGGCCGGGCGCATCGACGCCGACGCGCTGCACGCCGTCGGGCGGAGGCTGCGGGACTCGCAGCTGACCGCGCTGCACGCCGCGGGACTGGATTCGATCCCGGTCGGCACCTTCTCCTACTACGACCAGATGTTGGACACCGCGGTCCTGCTCGGCGCGCTGCCGCCGCGGGTGGCCGAGATCGCCGATCCGCTGGACCGCTATTTCGCGGCGGCGCGCGGCACCGACGCGGTCGCGCCGTTGGAGATGACCAAGTGGTTCGACACCAACTACCACTATCTGGTCCCGGAGATCGGCCCGGAGACCCGCTTCGCCCTGCACCCGGACAAACTGCTGGGTGAGCTGGCCGAGGCGCGGGAACTCGGCATTCCCGCACGGCCGGTGGTCATCGGTCCGCTGACCTTCCTGAAACTGGCCAAGGGTGTGGGCGCGGAACCGCTGTCGCGCCTGACCGAACTGCTGCCGCTGTACCGCGACCTGCTGAGCCGCCTGGCCGCCGCGGGTGCGGAGTGGGTGCAGATCGACGAACCGGTGCTGGTGACCGATCTCACCGCCGATGAACTCGCCCTGGTCGGCACCGTCTACAGCGACCTCGCGTCCGCGACCGACCGCCCGGCCGTCCTGGTCGCCACCTACTTCGGGCATCCGGACGCCGCACTGCCGGTGCTGGCCTCCACCCCGGTCGAGGCGATCGCCCTGGATTTCACCGCCGGGACCACCGTCGAGGACGTGGCCGCGGTGCGGCCGCTGCGCGACAAGCTCGTGGTGGCCGGTGTTGTCGACGGACGCAATATCTGGCGCACCGATCCCGACCGGGCGCTGTCCACCCTCGCCACCCTGCTCGGCAGTACCGGCGCGCTGGTGGTGTCGACCTCCTGCTCGCTGCTGCACGTGCCGTACACGCTGACGGCGGAGCCCGGACTCGACGAGGCGCTGCGTTCCTGGCTCGCGTTCGGTGACGAGAAGGTCGCCGAGGTGCGGATGCTGGCCACCGCCCTGCACCGGGGCACCGACGAGGTCGCCGCCGAATTGGCTTCCGCCCGTGCGGCGTTGGCGAATCGGGCCGCCGACCCGCGGCTGCGCAACGACACCGTGCGGGCGCGGCTGGCGGCACTGGGAGCCGAGGCGACCCGGCGCGCGCCGGCGGCGGATCGAGCCGCGCTGCAACGGGATCGGCTGAACCTGCCACTGCTGCCGACCACCACCATCGGCTCGTTCCCGCAGACGCCGGAGATCCGCAAGGCACGCGCCGCGTACACCAGGGGCGATCTCACCGCCGAGCAGTACACCGAGCGCATGCGCGCCGAGGTCGCGGACGTCATCGCGCTGCAGGAGCGGCTGGGCCTGGATGTGCTGGTGCACGGCGAGCCCGAGCGCAACGACATGGTGCAGTACTTCGCCGAGCAGCTCGACGGCTTCGCCGCCACCGCCAACGGCTGGGTGCAGTCCTACGGCACCCGCTGCGTGCGTCCGCCCATCCTGTTCGGCGACGTGGCCCGGCCCGCGCCGATGACGGTGGAATGGATCGAGTACGCGCAGTCGCTCACCGACAAGCCGGTGAAGGGCATGCTCACCGGTCCGGTGACCATTCTGGCGTGGTCGTTCGTGCGCGACGACCAGCCGCTGGCCGATTCGGCGCGGCAGGTGGCGCTGGCGATTCGCGAGGAGACGGTGGACCTGCAGGCCGCCGGCATCCGCGTCATCCAGGTGGACGAACCGGCGCTGCGGGAGCTGCTGCCGCTGCGGGCCGAGGTCAAACCGGAGTACCTGGAATGGTCGGTGGCCGCGTTCCGGCTGGCCACCTCCGGGGTCTCCGACGCGACCCAGATCCACACGCATCTGTGCTATTCGGAATTCGGTGAGGTGATCGACGCGATCGCCGCCCTGGACGCCGACGTCACCTCCATCGAGGCGGCCCGCTCGCATATGGAGGTGCTCGACGACCTCAATGCGGCCGGTTTCGCGCTGGGCATCGGTCCCGGCGTGTACGACATCCACTCCCCGCGCGTACCCAGCGTGGCGGAGATCGAGCGTTCGCTGCGGGCCGCGCTGCAAGCCGTGCCCGCCGAACGGCTCTGGGTGAATCCGGACTGCGGGCTGAAGACCCGCGGTCCGGTCGAGGTGGAGGCCGCGCTGCGCAATATGCGCGCGGCCGCGGATGCCGTGCGCTGAGCCCGCGTGGCCCGGGCATCACCGCGCCCGGAGTAGCGGAGGTCCGCGGCCGATGGCCGCGGACCTTCCCGCCTCAGTCCGTGAGGAAGTCCACCACGTCGGCGACCAGCCGCGGGTCCTTGATAGCGCCCATGTGCGAGGCGCCGGGATACACCCGCGCGCGAGCGCCCGGAATGCCCGCGGCGGTGAACTCCAGGTTCCGCACCGGGTAGGCCGCGTCCTTGTCACCGCCGAGCACGAGGGTGGGCGCGCTGATCTCACCCAGCCGGTCGGTGAGGTCGAAGGCGTCCTCGGCGCGGATGAACGCGGCGGTGGCGGCGGGGTCGTGCGGCCGCGCCAGCGGGTCGAGCAGCCACGCCGCCGCGGCCACCAGGCGCGCGGCCACGGGGTTCTGGATGGTTTCGCCCGCGATGTGGTGCATCCCGCGCCGCCCGGACTCGACGGCCCGCGCGTAGTTCAGCTGCGCCTCCCGCACGTGCGGTTCCAGCCGGTAGCCGGAGGAGACGACCACCAGTCGGCGCACCGCCTCCGGATGGTCGGCGGCCAGTTGCAGTGCGACCGAACCGCCGGAGCTGACGCCGATCACATCCACGGGTTCACCGAATTCCTTGTGCAGCGCCTCGGCGTGCTGGTCGGCGATATCGGCCATGGTGGTGCCCGCCGGAGTGCCGGGCGCCCGGTTCACCGCGTAGACGCGGAAGTGCCGGGCGAGCGGACTCAACGTCTTGATCTCCGAGGTCCGCATCCAGCCGGTCGGATTGGCATGGTCGGGGGTGAACCAGCGCAGGAATACCAGCGGCCGACCGGAACCCAGCGCGAGATAGGGCAGGTTGTGCGCGAGCGCCCCCTCGGTGACGTCTAGTCGCGCCGATGGGCCGGGTTTCGCCATGGTGTCCTCCGTATGCCGAGCCGGACCCTATTGTCCGTCGGATCCCAGCCTGCCGCAGCACAAACGCGACCGTCCAAGACGTATCACTGCTGGCGGCCAGAACTGCGCCTGCTGCGCTCGACCACGCGACCGGATGCACACGAGCACCGCCACCCTTCGGCCGCACCGCAGCGACCCATCGCCCCCATCGCGCCTACGGTGGGTCGATGCACCCCCGCAGAGTCCTGGCGCTGGCGCTGACGTTCGCGATTCTCTTGGCCGTCAACACGTATTCGGGTCTGGCGCTGTACGCGTTCACGGCGGGACCACGGGCGGAGGCCGTCGTGGTGGACTGTTCCGGCGGGAAGAACATCCGCTGCTGGGGGCGGTGGACACGGCCGGACGGCAGCACCGGCGGCGGCACGATCAGTGGCGCCAACACCTTCGACCGAGGCGGCACGGTCGGCGTCCGCAT
Organism: Nocardia otitidiscaviarum; assembly: GCF_007362295.1. NCBI lineage: Bacteria > Bacillati > Actinomycetota > Actinomycetes > Mycobacteriales > Nocardiaceae > Nocardia > Nocardia otitidiscaviarum. The sequence continues at coordinate 4,823,955 of NZ_CP041695.1, forward strand.
CGCACCGGTCACCGGTGCGTACAAGGACACCGCCGCGGTGCTGTGGATCCGGCTGAGCTGGGCGGTTCTGGCCGACCTGGCGACCCTGGCGGCGTGGACCGTGGTCGCGGTCGTCGCCGCGCGCAGTCGCCGAAAGGCGGTGGCGCTGACGGCCGCGGCCGAGTCGGACGCGGACGCCTGGCGGGCCCGCGGGCTCGACATCGTCGACCGCGCCGGGAATTCGGTGTGGCTCGGCCACCGGTCCGGGCGCACCCTGCACACCCTGGCGACTCCGGACGGCGCGGTGAGGTTCGGCGTGCGCGGCGGCGACGGTGTCCTCTGCGTCGACGACCACCGCGGCACCCCGGTGGGGCGGATCGACGCCGATCGGAGCGACCCCGCGCGGCTGGCCTACCTCGTCCGCGACGGTGCGGCCGCACCGCTGGCCGCCATCACCTGCACCCGCAGGCGTGATTCGGCCTGGGCGGTCTCGCGTGCCGACGGGACCGCGTACGCCCGATTCGTCGTCACCGTCGGGGAGCGCCGCCTGGTGTTCGAGCCGGGTGCGCCCGCGGCGCTGCGGCCGCTGCTGGCGGCGTTCCTGCTCGACTGCGACCGAATGCTCCACACGGGCGGGTCCGGGCCGGTGTCCGTGTCCGACCTGCGCCGCCGCCATGCCACCGAGCTGTCCCGGAAGTCCCGGAATGCCTAGGGATTTCCCACCCCGGCCGGCACACCGGCGGCGGGCGACGGCTGTTCCGGCGCGGCGCTGTCCGGATCACGGAAGCCCGGCAGCCAGTCGTCCACGAACGGGATCATCAGTTGGATGAGCGGGCCGATTCCGAAGGCGTAGACCAGGGTTCCGATGCCCACGCTGCCGCCGAGCAGCCAGCCGGTGGCCAGCACGGTGGCCTCGATGCCGGTGCGGATCATCCAGACCGGTCGACCGGTGCGGCGTACCAGTCCGGTCATCAGGCCGTCCCGCGGTCCGGGGCCCATGCCCGCACCGATGTAGAGCACCGTCGCGACGGCGTTGACCACGACCGCGATCCCCATGGCGGCGATCCGCCAGCCCAGCCCGTGTACCTGCGGCAACAGCCACAACCCGGCGTCCACGGCCACCGCGATGACCACCACATTGCTCACCGTGCCCAGACCTGGCCGCTGCCGCAGGGGAATCCAGGCCAGCAGCACCGCCACCCCGGTCACGGCGACCACCGCGCCGAAGCTGATCGGCACCCGCAGGTCCACGCCCTGATGGAACACATCCCACGGATCCAAACCCAGCCCGGCTCGAATCATGACGGCCATCGACAGCCCGTAGAGCACCAATCCGACATAGAGCGCGATCAACCGTCGAAGCAACATTCGACCAATATGTCGACAACTGGTCTGCGAATACAGAGCCAGTCAGCAATAACTGGCCCGAACACACTCGATCACGCCTGGGCGACCGGCCTCCTAGGATCGGTGTCATGACCGCGAATGCGCCGCTGCGCTACCGACTCATCACCGGTCCCGACGACGCGACCTTCTGCGCACGGGTGAGCGCGCTGCTGGACGAGGGCTACCGGCTGCACGGCTCGCCGTCGGTGACCCACGACGGCGCCACGGTGATCGCCGCGCAGGCGCTCGTACTCGACCGCTGAGCGGGTCGGTGCCGCGGGCCGGCAGCGACCTCGGCAAACGTTCCCGCTCGAGATTCCTGCCGCGGAAACGCCTCGGCGACGGCGAGAACACGTACTATATGGGTCTTCATGTGTTTTGCTCATAAATGGAGCGACGGTTCTTTCTTCGCACGCTACGCACTCTCCGCGTGGCGCGAAAATACCTTGCAGTAGCAGATTTCCGGCTACGAACCCGCGCGAAATTGCGATGATTGCGAAGTCATCTGGGTAGAGTTCCACGCGTGCGCAAGATGTATGCGGGTGCCCGACTACGGCGGTTGCGCGAGGAACGGCGGATGACCCAGGCCGCGCTGGCGAAGTCCCTGGATCTGTCCCCCAGCTACCTCAACCAGCTGGAGCGCGATCAGCGACCCCTCACGATTCCCGTGCTGCTGAAACTGAATTCGACCTTCGACCTAGATGTGCAGTTCTTCGCCGCGGACTCCGATGCCCGGCTGGTGTCGGATCTGCACGAGGTGCTCGTCGAGGCCAGCGGCGGCAACTCCGCGCCGGTCGCCGAGGTCGAAGACCTGGCCACCCGATTACCCGAGGTCGCCAAGATCATCGTCGCCATGCACCGGCGGCTACGGGCCGCCACCGACCAACTGGATCTGCTGTCCTCCAAGGTGGCCGCACCCACCGGCGCGCCCGGCGTGCCCATGCCCTACGAGGATGTGCGGGACTTCTTCTACGACCACCACAATCACATCGCCCACCTGGATCTGGCCGCCGAGCGGCTGTTCGAGGAATGCGGGCTCACCATCGGCTCACTGGACCGGCAGCTGGCGCGGGTGGCCGAGGAACGCGCGGGTGTGACCGTCCTGGTGCGCGGCGACGGCGCCGACCCGAATATCCCGAAGCGCCACTACGACACGGAAACCCGAACTCTCACCCTGGCGCGGCGGCTACGCCCCGGACAGCGCGCCTTCCAGATCGCCACCACCCTCGCCTTCCTGCTCTACGGCCAGCTCCTCGACGAGGTGCTCGACGAAACCCCGTCGCTGGCGGGCGAATCCCGCGCGCTGGCCCGCATCGGACTGGCCAACTACTTCGCCGGGGCGCTCGTTCTCCCGTACGGGAAGTTCCTGCGCAGCGCCGAGGAACTGCGCTACGACATCGACCTGCTCGCCCTGCGCTTCGAGGTCGGCTTCGAGACGGTCTGTCATCGGCTGAGCACACTGCAGCGGCAGGGACATCGCGGGGTGCCGTTCTTCCTCATCCGCACCGACCGCGCCGGGAACATCTCGAAACGCCAGTCCGCCACCGCATTCCACTTCTCCCGGGTGGGCGGCAGCTGTCCGCTGTGGGTGGTCTACGAGGCGTTCGCCAATCCGGGCCGCACCCTCACCCAGGTGGCGTCCATGCCCGACGGCCGCCGCTACCTGTGGATCGCGCGCACCACCAATCCCGCCCCGCACGGATTCGGCACCGGCCCCAAGGAATTCGCGATCGGCCTCGGCTGCGATCTGGAGTACGCGGACCGCCTGGTGTACTCCCAGGGACTGCAACTCGACGACCCCGCCGCCGCGGTGCCCATCGGCGCGGGCTGCAAGGTCTGTGAACGCCCCGACTGCCCGCAACGCGCCTTCCCGCAGATCGGACGCCCCCTGGCGGTCAGTGAAACCACCTGCACCGACCTGCCCTACCCGCGCCTGCCGCGCTGAGCGCGACCGAACCACCCGACGTCCGCGTACCGGATGCGGCGGGCGCGAGAATTGGCGGGCGGGCCGGCGGCGGGAGGTACGCGGTGCGAGCGCCGTCGAATCGTGGGCAATGCGCCGCCGGGGCGTGCGGTCCGGTTCTACACTGTGGAGGCTGCTCGATTCGCCCGAGCGGTGGTCGGGTCGACCCTGCGAGGGGGTACAGCCGAATGATCACCAGCAGAATCGTCGCCGCATTCGCCGTCGTGCTCGCGCTCACCGGCGCGCTGCTCACGGCGGGCGGCGGTACCGCCGAGGCGTACGGCCCGTGGTCGTGCGCGCCCGACGACCCGTTGCGGCCCACCGCGGAGCTGGTCGGCACGTGGAATACCGCCACCATCACCGACCCGGCCGATCCCCGGCTGGATGATCCACTCACCCAGTTCGAGTTGGAAGTGAATCTCACGGCGGCCATGGAGCTCGGGCTCACGGTGTACTCCGAACCCGTCGACGGCGTCTACTGGTCGGAGCAGTCCCGGCAGCTCACCTATGAGCCCGCCCGTCGTTTCGAACTGGCCTGCACCGGGCGCGACAATCTGTGCTGGATCGCCGACGACCTGCGGGTGCGCTACAACCAGGAAGCCGTGGTGGGCATCGAATTCCTCCCGGCCGACGACGAGCGCGCCGACGGGTTCCTCGTCCGGGTGCCGGGTGTCGAACTATCGCGCGTGCACGATGCCCTGCTGGCGGATCCGGTGGCGCGGGAACGGCTCGGCGGCGGCTCGGTCACCGAGGACGGCACACTCGTCCTGATCGCCGATCGCGCCGATCTCGAGGTGGCGCGGACCTTCGTCCGCGGCCTGGGCGCACAGTGGGACTCGGCCGCCGTCCGCTACGGCGACCGCCAGCTGGTCACGGGCTACTGCGTACCGGGCGTCTACTTCTGATATCCGCACAGCGGCCGGCTGATATCGGGCACAGCGGCGGACAGTCAGGCACAGCCACCGCGGTCAGCGCGGCCCGACCGCATCACCGCGGCCGAGTCGCGCTGTACGCCGTGAGGCTCAGGCCGGTGTGTAGGTCAGGCAGTTCGCCGTATGGTCGGACGCACCGAGGCCGACCCGGATCTCCGGCGCGGTGCATTCGAGATCCTTGTTGTGGGTGCAGTCGGCGCGCTGGCAGGCGCCGACCATGGAGGTGACGCGATCCAGCCCGCCCTTGCTCGAGAGCGGAATGAAGGTGGTGCAGTCGGCGTGGCCGTTCTCCCCGGCCACATTGATCGCGTAGGCGTGGCAGCCATCGTGGTTGTACGAGCAGTCGCTGACCGTACATTCGCTGACGTGAGGCATTTCCAATGTGGTCATGAATTCCTCCGTGCCGTTGGGCCCGTGGGTGGGCTGACCCACGGGGGATCCGTCAGTGATCCTATATCGGTTCGGTCCCGATAAACAGCAAGGTCAGCCTTGCCTGTGCACGCCGGACCCTATTCAGGCGTGCGCCGTTTTCCCGCCGTCGATCACCAGTTGCGCACCCGTGAGATAGGTGTGTTCGGGTGCGGCAAGGGTGAGTGCGAAGGCGGCGATCTCCTCCGGAGTGGCAAGGCGACCGAGGCCCGGAACATTCGAACTGGCCCACTGTTTCAAGAACACCTGCCGCGCATCGGCGGGCATGGACTCCAGACCACCCGCCCGCCAGACCAGTTCGGTGTCCGTGGTGCCCGGGACCAGGGTGTTCACCCGGATTCCGGCAGCCGCGTAGTCCAGGGCCGCCGACTGCACCAGACCGACCAGCGCCCGCTTGCTCGCGGTATAGGCGGCGCGACCGGCATCGGTGGCCAGCGCATTGCTCGAGGATGTCACCACAATGGTGCCGCCACCGCCGCGGAGCATATGCGGCACTTGGTATTTCATCGCCAGGAAAACTCCGCGCAGATTGGTGCCGACCACGCGATCGAAATCCTCGGCGCTGTATTCGTGCAGTTTCTTCTGAATGGTGATGCCCGCATTGTTGAACGCCACGTCCAGCCCGTTGTAGATCCGCACGGCGGTATCGACGAATTCGCGCACCTCGTTCTCGACCAGCACATCGGCGCGAATATAGGTGGCCTCCCCGCCCGCCGCGCGAATCTCCCGCTCCACCGCCTGACCGCGATCGACCCGGCGACCGCAGAAGGCGACCCGTGCCCCCTCGGCGGCGAACTGCCGGGCCGCCGCCGCGCCGATGCCGGATGTCGCACCGGTGATGAGCACCACCTGGTTCTCGAACCGCCGTCTCCCGAACGACGGCACCGGGGGCGGGTTGGAGTCGGCCCCCAGCGCCACTCCCCCGGCCAATCCGGCCGCCGCGCCGACCGCCAGGCCGGAGGCGGTGAGGCCGAACAGCTTGCGGCGGTTGGGTTTCGAGTGGTCGTCCGCGGTGGGCGGAGTGTCGGTCGCATCGTTCATGACGTCCACCGTGCCCCGCTGCGCCCCGCCGCGGATCCGACCGGCGGCTCCTCCCGGCGGCCGCGGGGAGGAGCCGCCTCCTCCCTCGGGAGGAGACGCGGGGCGGGCGTGAGCGGCATGATGTGAAAGGTGGTGGAGTCGACCGGAATGCGGCGCGGTATCGAGTGGATGCTCGACGCCCGGTCGATTCCGATCCGACTCCTGGTGCTGACCGCACTGGCGACCGGGTGCCTGCTGCTGCTCACCCGAACCACCGACCCGCTCGACTGGACCATCGCCCTTGCCTCGGTGCTGCTCACCGCCGGTGGGGTGCGCTGGCCGCTGGCTACCGCGCTGACCACCACCGCCGTGCTCATGGTCGGCTTCGAATTCGGGCACACCGGCCCGGTGGTCGCCAAGGTGGCCGCCGCCATCGCGCTCACCGAACTCGCCGCGCGGCACCGGGGTTGGCGGCCGCTGCTCGGCGCGGCGGTACTCGCCGGTGCGTACCTGCTGCATCCGGGTGAGAGCGCGGCCGCCACCGCGTACCGTGCCGCGGTCATGGCCGGACTGCCACTGCTCATCGGCTCCCTGCTGCGCACCGCGCGCGACAGCGCCGCACGCGCGCGACGCCAAGCCCACGAACTGGCCCAGCGCCGCGAATCCGAGGTGGCCGCCGCGCGGGCGCTGGAACGCACCGCCATAGCACGGGAATTGCACGACCTCATCGCACACCACGTGTCCTCCACCGTGCTGCGGGTCGGCATCGCGCGCCACGCGCTGCCCGACGCCCCGCCCGCCGTCCTCGAGGTGCTCGACGATATTCATGCCAGCGGCAGGGAAACGCTGGCGGATCTGCGCAAGCTCGTGACCGTCCTGCGTGATCCGAACGGCGATGACGAATCCTTCCTCGCGCCCGCGGATCTGCCCGACGCCATCGCCGCCGCCGTCGAACGCGCACGGCGGCTGGGCATTCGGACGCACGCGGAGGTGGACGCCGCGATCACCGACGTGGACGCCCTCACCGGACTGACACTGCTGCGCCTCACCCAGGAGGGATTGGCGAACACCGTGCGGCATGCGGGGGCCGGGGCACGGGCCGCCCTGACGATCGTCCGCCATGATGAGAAGGTGGATTTCACACTGCGCGACCAGGGTTCGGCGGCGCGCACCGGCGACGGCCCGCCCGGCGTCGGCCTGATCGGCCTGCGCGAACGCGTGGAACTGCTCGGCGGGGCGTTCACCGCCGCAGCCGTCACCGGCGGCTGGCAGGTCACCGCGCAGCTGCCCACCCGGTCGCGAGTCGCGCCGTGACCGTCCGGGTACTCGTCGTCGACGATCAGCAGCTGGTCCGCGCCGGACTGCGGATGCTCTGCCAGACCGCCGACGACCTCGAGGTGGTCGCCGAGGCCGCCACCGGAGCCGAGGCCGTGCGGTTGGCCGCGCGGCTCACCCCCGATGTGGTGCTGATGGATCTGCGCATGCCCGGTATGGACGGCATCCGCGCCACCGCGCACATTCTCGCCGACCGGCCGACCGCCCGCGTGGTCGTGCTGACCACCTTCGACGACGACGATCACCTGTACCCCGCACTCGCCGCCGGAGCCTGCGGTTTCCTGGTGAAGGACGCCTCCCCGGCGGACCTGTTGGCGGGTATCCGCCGCGCCGCGGCGGGCGACCATCCCTTCACACCGGAAGTGCTACGGCGCGTGCTGGATTCGGCGGTGACGGCGCGCACGGAGGCCGATCCGGCCGCACCCGTCGCCGATCTCACCGCCCGCGAGCGGGAGGTGCTCGACCTGGTGGCCGAGGGCCTGTCGAACACCGAGATCGCGAACCGGCTGCACGTCGGCGTCACCACCGTCAAAACCCACGTCGCCAACCTGATGGCCAAGACCGGCGCCGACAACCGTGTCCGGCTCGCTCTGCTCGGACACGGTCGGCGCTGACGCGCACCTGCCTACTGGTGCAAGGCTTTCGCGGTCGGCGAATTGGGGGTCGCACCGGGATCCGGGTAGGTGCGCAGCATTCGATCGGCGGTGCCGGAGGTGGTGACCGTGAACCAGTAGTGCTCGTTCTTGAAGTGGTGCAGGCGGTGGTTGCGGCGGACGGCGCGGTAGAGCCGGCCGCTGGGCTGGTAGTCGGTGTGCACGAGGTAATGGGTCCACTCGTAGTTGAGTCCGAGCAGAGCGAGCACCACCAGGAAGGTCAGGCCCAGGCCGGGCCGTGGAAAGGCCAGGGCGGTAATGGTGACCAGCGCCGGGATGAGCCACAGGAAGGTCTGCCAAGGGATGAAGATCAGCGGGATATCGCGCGGATCGCGGTGGTGTTCCCGGTGTTTGCGCGCCAGCAGCGAATCGACGGTGAGACGGCCGATCCGGCGGGGCCGCCAGTGCAGCACGCAGACGTGGATGAGCCATTCGACGAGCGGGAACAGCGCCAGCATCACCACCGGCACCAGGGCGTCGGTGATCCGCCAGTCCCCCACCGCGATCCGGGCCGCGAGCGCCGTCACGAACAGGGCCGCGATGATCCACGGCGAGGGCTGCCGCACGAATACCCGGAAGGCGTCGGGCAGGGAGAGTTTGGCGCGGCGGGCGGACGCCGCCTCGTCGGCGGCCAGCCGGGCTCGGGCGGTGCGGTCAGGATCGTTCGGGTTCATGGGGCGCCTCCTGTAGACGGCGAATAAGTGTGGCGAATTCCGTTGTCGCCGTGGACATTAGATCGGTGGCGGCGGTGCGGGCGGCGGTGCTGTCGCGCGCCGCGACGGCATCGGCGATGGCGCGATAGCGATCGACGCGGGTGACCTCGGCTGCCATGAGCACCGCGAGCGCCTCGATGGCGGGCTCGTAGACGGCGCGCAGATTGTTGTAGAGCAGCCGGTAGACGATGGAGTCGGCGGCATCAACCAGGTGGTCCCAGAAGGCCAGCGCCGCCCGCTGCTGGGCGACCGGATCCCGGTGGGCCGCCAGCTCGTCCACACCGGCGCGCAGTGCGGGCAGCGCGTCCGCGCCGCCGCGCTCGGCCGCCAGCCCGGCCACCTCGCGGCCCAGGGCGGCGCGCGCCTCCAGAATGCTGCGCAATACCGCATGGTCGAGCTCACCGCGCCGGAAAAGCAAGCGCGGCAGCATATCCAGGCCGCCGAAGCGGCGGAAGTCGCGCACCGTGGTACCACCCCCCTGCCGCACCTCGACGAGTCCGGTGTGCGCGAGTCGCTGCAACGCCTCCCGCACGGTGGGCCGGGAGACACCGAGCGCCTCGGCGAGCTGCCGCTCGGCGGGCAGCGTCTCCCCTGGTGCGAGCTCGCCGTCGAGCACGGTGTCCACGAGCTGTTCGAAGACCTCGTCGGGAACGGTTCTGCGATCGATGCGCTGCAACGCCATGCCCACGACGCTACGACGACAATTGGTCAGAGGTCAAGTGGTAAGACCAATATTGTCGATTGATGCGAGCCGCACCCCTCCCGGACGCGCCGGGAGCCAGCACTCAGACCTCGGGTTCGGCAGCCGTTCGCGTAGCCCCCGCCGAGGCGGCCACCACACAGACCACGCCCGCCCACTGCCCGAAATTCAGCACCTGCCCCAACACCAGCAGACCCGCCAGCGCCGCGACCGCTGGTTCGAGGCTCATGAGCACTCCGAACACCCGCGCCGGAATCTTGCGCAACGCCTCCAACTCCACCGAATACGGCACCACCGACGACAGCATCGCCACCGCGAAACCGGCCGCGAGCACGGCGGGCTGCAACAGCGCCGCCCCCGCGTCCAGAATGCCGACCGGGGCCATGACGATCCCGCCGAAGGCCATGGCGAGCGCCAAACCGCCACCGCCGCTGGTGCGTTCGCCGAGTTTGGCCGACAGCAGGATGTAGCCCGCCCAGCACGCCCCCGCCGCCAGCGCCAGCAGCACCCCCGACCACACCACCGCACCGTCGGACCGGGTGAGCAGGAAGACGCCGCCACCGGCGAGCAGCGCCCACACCGGGTCGATCCAGCGCCGCGATCCGGCCAGCGCGATCGCCAGCGGCCCGAGGAATTCCAGCGTCACGGCCATGCCGAGCGGAATCCGGTCGATGGCCTCGTAGAAACACAGGTTCATCAGGGCCAGCACGGCCCCGTACGCCAGCACCACCGGAATCGCACGGCGCTCGATCCGCAGCGCCGAACGCCACAGCACCAGCAGCACGATTCCGGCGAACCCCAGGCGCAGGCTGACCGCGCCCGCGGGACCGGTGGAGGCGAACAGCTGCTTGGCGAAGGCCGCGCCGATCTGCACGCTCACGATCCCGGCCAGCACCAGGGCGGTGGGCGGCACCCCGCCCAACCCCTGCCAGGCCACCCGCTGCCGGAACGGCCGGCGCTCCGGTGACTTCCACGTCCGATCGACGTCGATGGCAACCACGCTGTCTCCTCCACTCCCCGCGCGCGGCCTCAGGATTTGGCCAGATACTCCAGCCGCTCGGCGTCCACGGCGGCATGCATCATGCCCGCCAACCCCGGATGTCGGCTCAGCCCCGGATCCGACTCGACCACCTCACGCGCCAATTGCTGTGCGGCGGTGATGACTTCGAGATCGTCCAGCAGCGACAGCAGCCGCAGTGAACGCGCCGTGCCGGACTGCGCCGACCCGAGCACATCGCCCTCCCGCCGCTGCCGCAGATCCAGTACCGCCAGTTCGAAACCGTCGGTGGTGGCGGCGACCGCCTCCAACCGGGCCATGGCCGAGCCGACCGGATTGGTCTCGGTGATGAGCAGACACAGACCGGCGTGCCGGCCGCGCCCGACGCGCCCGCGCAGCTGATGCAGCTGGCTCACCCCGAAGCGGTCGGCGTCGACAATGGCCATGATGGTGGCGTTCGGGACGTCCACGCCGACCTCGACGACCGTCGTGCACACCAGCACGTCGATCTGCGCGTCGTTGAAGGCCCGCATGACGCTGTCCTTCTCATCGGCGGGCAGGCGGCCGTGCAGCAGGCCGACGCGCAGATCCGCGAGGGGGCCGCCGCGGAGCATGTCGTAGACATCCACCACCGCGTGCGTGGTCGGCCCCTCCTTCTCGGTCGCGGCCTTACCCTTCTTCTTGCCGTTCTCCTCCTCGTCGCCGCCGATGCGCGAACACACCACGTACGCCTGGCGGCCCGCCCGCACCTCCTCGTGGATGCGCTCCCACGCGCGATCCACCCAGGACGGTTTCACCTTGGCGGGAACGACTTTGGTGGTGATGGGCGAGCGGCCGCGCGGCAGCTGGGTGAGGGTGGAGGTCTCCAGGTCGCCGAGGGTGGTCATGGCGATGGTGCGCGGAATCGGGGTGGCGGTCATGACGAGCAGATGCGGGCTCACACCGTCCTTGGCCTTGGCGCGCAGCGCATCCCGCTGCTCGACGCCGAAGCGGTGCTGTTCGTCGACCACCACCATGCCCAGATCGTGGAACTCCACGGTGTCCTGGATGAGCGCGTGCGTGCCGATCACGATGCCGGCCTCACCGGTCATGGCGTCGAGCAGGGCCGCCTTCTTCTCCTTGGTGGACATGGAGCCGGTCACCAGCACGATCTTGGTGGCCTGGTCGGCCGCACCCAGTTCACCGGCGGTGCCGAGTTCGCCGAGCATCTTCCGCAGCGACCGATAATGCTGGGCGGCAAGCACTTCGGTCGGCGCGAGCATGGCGCACTGGCGGCCGTTGTCCACCACCTGGAGCATGGCCTCCAAGGCCACGATGGTCTTACCCGAGCCGACCTCGCCCTGGAGCAGCCGGTGCATGGGGTAGGTGCGCGACAGGTCGTCGGAGATCTCCCCGATGACGGCGCGCTGCCCCTCGGTCAGCTCGAAGGGCAGCTGCTTGTCGAAGGCGGCGGCGATACCGTCGGTGCGGGGCGGGCAGGCGCGGGCGGTACGGCCCTCGACATCGTGGCGACGCTGTGCCAGCACGAGTTGCAGCGCCAGCGCCTCGTCGAAACGCAAACGGCCCCTCGCCTGTTCGATATCGGACTTGTGCTCGGGCAGATGAATGAGGCGCAGCGCGTCCGACACCGCGATCAGGGCGTGCTCGGTGCGCAGTTCCTCCGGCAGCGGGTCGTCGATCGGGTCCAGCTGGTCGAGCACCTGGCGGATACAGCGCAGCAGGTCCCAACTCTGCACCTTCGCGGTGGCGGGGTAGACCGGGATGAACTCGCGTTCGAAGAACGAGACATCCATGCCCCCTTTACCTTTGGCGGTCTGCGCCAGACCGCGCAGCGCACCGCCGCCGCGCACCGAGGTCAGGCTCTCCACGGTGCCGTCGCCCTTGTCCGGCAGGATGAGGTAGTCGGGGTGGGAGAGGTTCCAGCGGTCGGGCCGCCACCAGTGCACGGTGCCCGACATCATGGCCTTGACGCCGTCCTTGACCAGGTACCGCACCTTGTCGCCATTGAAGAAGGTGATGTCCACCGGGCGCGCGCCGCCCACGTCCAGCGCGACCTTGAGCAGGCTGCCGCGGCGGTTCTTCATCGGCCGCAGTTCGGTTTTGGTGACGCGGCCCATCACGGTGATGTGCGCGCCCTCCTCCGGCGCCTCCTCGGTGAGCGGCTGGCCCTGGGTGGCGTAGCGCAGCGGATAGTGGCGCAACAGATCCTCGACGGTGTGCATATCGAACGCGTCCGCCAACGGCTCGGCGGCTTTCACGCCCAGCACGTGGTCGAGCCGGTCGGCCAGTGTCGCCATCTATTCCACCCCGATCTGCACCAGATCCCCGGCCTGACCGCCGGGGTACACCACCACCTCCACGCCCGGGAATCCGGCCGTGATGTGCTCGGTCAATTCCTCCGCCAGCCCGGCGGGCGTCGACGCGCCGAGCAGTATGGTGACCAATTCCCCGCCGAGACCGAGCATGCGGTCCAGCAGGGTGCGCGCGGCGGTGCGCACATCCGGATCGATCACCACCACATCGTGGCCGACCAGCCCCAGCCCGTCCCCGGCTTCGCAGGTGCCGACGATGGTGAGGGCCCGCTCGGCGGCCACCCGCAGTGCGCCCCAGCGGGTTCCGGCGGCCGCCTCGGACATGGCGAAGACATCGTCGGCGGCGGAGCGGCCCGCATCGTGCATGGCCAGCGCCGCCAGCCCCTGCACGGTGGACGCGCACGGCAGCATGAGCACATCCCGATTGCCGTCGCGGGCGGCCACACTCACCGCGACCAGTTCGTGCGCGGGCAGCGCGCCGTTGGGCAGCACCAGCACCTCACGGTGCGGGAGCGCGCGAATCGCGGCCAGCAGCTCCTCCGCGGTGACCTCCCCCTCCAATACCGTCGCCCCCGCGTCCTCGAACAGCCGCACCGCACCCGAACCCGAAGTCACGGCCAGGATGCCGCGATCCGCGGGCCCCGCCGACGCATGCGCCGACACCGCCAGCGTCTCGATCCGGATCCGGCTCAGCGCCCCCGCCGCCAGCCCGGCCTCCACCGCCGCCCCCGCATCGGCACAGTGCACGTGCGCCGACCACGCCCCGTCCCCATCCCCCACCACGACCACCGAATCCCCCAATCCGGCAAGCACTTCCCGCAACCGCCCCGCCCGCCGCTCGTCGGTCCGCGTCAGCAGGTACATGACCTCGTACTGCGGCGCGGGCACCCCGGCCGTCGACATTCCGCCGCGCCCGCCCGCTTCGGCGCGTACGTCGTCATCGCCCCGGGCGGGGTGGTCACCGCGCCCGGCGGCCGGTGTGCGGCGGACGTACGCCGGACGGGCCGGCATACGCCCACCGGTGGCCGCGACGAGTTCGTCCAGCAGCACCAGCAACCCCCGCGCGCCCGCGTCCACCACGCCCGCTTCGCGTAAGACGCCCAGCAGCGTGGGGGTCTCGCCCAGCGCCTTGGCAGCGCCGTCCGCCGCGGCCAGCGCCACCGCGGACAGCGATTCGTCGGCACAGTCGGCGGCGTGTTCGGCGGCGCGGTCGAGGATGGTCAGCATCGTGCCCTCGACCGGAGAACTCAATGCCTCGCGCACCAGCACGGCGGCGCGGCGCAGCGCATGCCGCAGCGATCCGGCCGTGAGCGGCCCCGCGGTCACGCCCTCGGCCATACCGCGCAGCACCTGGGACAGAATGATGCCGGAATTCCCCCGCGCCCCGACCGTCGCCGCCCGCGCCATGACGACGGCGACCGCATGGGCACTCGGCCCGGCGGCGGGAACCACTCCGGTCGTCGGCTGTCCGCACCCGGTCTCCGCCGCCGCCGCCCGCACCGCCGCCCGCATGGTGGTCAGCAGATTGTTCCCGGTATCGGCGTCGGCCACCGGGAAGACATTCAGCGCATTGATCTCGTCACGATGCCGTTCGAGTCCTTCGAGGCAGCGCTGCCCCCAGCGCGTGAGCGCGGCACCGTCGAACACGTCCCCTTCCCCGGGCACCGTCACCGTCCTTCCACCACGCCATCGCCTGCGAAACCCCCGGCCGCCAGCCTAGTCGCCCACTCCGACAACTCGCCGCTGCCCGATGTCGCGACCCTCGTCGATCGCCGGTCCGAGTAGCGGCCGGGGGCTATCGTGCGATGTGGGTCATATCACCAAGGTCAGTCGCTCGGAGGCGATCATGCGCTCGAATCGATCAGCACTGCTCTGCTCGGCCGTGGCCACCGCGACCACCGCCACCGCCATCGCCCTGGCGGCCCCGGCGGCCGCCGTGCCCGGCGGGCCCTTCAATACGCTCTACTCCCTCACCAACGGCCCGTGCGTCGCCGTCGTCGACTCTTCGGTGAAGGGTGACGCCTACCCCGGTTCGGCCGCCTTCACCGTGGCGGCCGATCTGTACGGCGTCGGTTCCTGCCAGCTCACCGTCACCCTGCACTGGCGCAATGAGACCACCGGGCAGACCGGAACCAAATCCATCACCCCACACGGCCCCGGCTTCTGGATGAACGACGGCAAATCGGCCATCTTCTCCCCGGGCTACGGTGAGATCGTCGGCTGGGTGACCGTCGATCAACCCCATCTCGGACAATCCGGTGAGGTCCCGTTCACGGTGACCCCGCTGTAGCGGACGATCCGGGGGGCAATTGGACATCGCCGTCGCCGGGTGGTTACTCTTGCAGGGTTGCCTCACGCGGGGCACCGGTCCTGCCCTCTCAGGTATCGGCCCGCGTTCGCCAGCCACCTGCTGGCGGGCACGTCCACGACATTAAGTTTTCGGACACGTCGCCCTGGGCGGCGCGTCCCCACATGACATGAAGGAGCTCGCGACTATGGCTGCCGTCTGCGACGTCTGCGCCAAGGGCCCCGGCTTCGGTAAGTCGGTTTCGCACTCGCACCGGCGCACCAACCGTCGCTGGAACCCGAACATCCAGACCGTGCGCGCGCAGGTTGCCCCCGGCAACACCCGCCGCATGAACGTGTGCACCTCCTGCCTGAAGGCCGGCAAGGTCGTCCGCGGCTGATTTTTCAGCACCACCGCTTTTCAGCACCACCGCGTCCACGCCCCGGAACCCGTCACAGGGTGATCCGGGGCGTTGTCGTCGGTAGGGTGGGGTCGCGCGCACGAAGGGGGCGGAAGTGAAGCGCTGGCAGGTGCTCCCGCTGGGGGCCGAGCACGTCCACAGCCTGGCCGAATGTCATATCGCCTGTTGGCGTGAGGCGTACGCGAATCTGGTTCCCGCGCAGGTGCTCGACGCCTTCGACGTCGACCGGCGCGCCGAACAGCTGGAGAAGCAGCGCCTGCGCTATCCGGGCCGCACTGTGGTGGCCGTGGCCGGCGACGCCGTCATCGGCTTCGGCAGCGGTGGCCCGTCCCTCGACGATGCCGCGCCCACCCCGCACGAGATCAATGCCATGTACGTGCGCGCCGCCTGGTACGGCACCGGGCTGGCCCACGATCTGATGCGCGCCGTCCTGGCCCCCGATGTCGACACCTCGCTGTGGGTGTTCAAGGAGAATCCGCGCGCCCGGGCGTTCTACCGCAAATACGGCTTCGCACTCGACGGCGGCCGCCGCGTGGAAGCCTTCAGTCCGGCCCTGGAAGTGCGAATGGTGCGGCACGCCGCAGCGTTACCGCACCATTCCTAGTCCTCGACTACGCAATCCTCGACTACGCGCCGACGGTTACTGCGCGCCGCCGATGCACTGCACCTGCTGGCTGATCGACTGCACGAAGCACGCGAGCGTCGAGGTCGTTCCGGACGACAGCGACGAGGCGCTGTTGGTGTCGAAGATGCTGCCGACGGGAGTGGCCTCCGACGGCGTGGCGGCCGGGGCGGTGTAGGGCTCCAGCGTCAGCGGCGCGGCCTGGGCGGCGGGGACGGCTGCGAACGCGGCACCCACGGCGAGGGCGGCGACGACACCGCGGGCGGTCTTTCTCTGCATGCATTTGCTCCTGAATAGGCTCTGGCGGGTTGTACACCCCTCACGGCAGACGCCAGTCCACCGGGGCGGCCCCTAGGGTACCGAGCAATTCGTTCGTACGGGAGAACGGACGAGATCCGAAGAAACCGCGCGAAGCGGACAGCGGTGAGGGGTGGGCGGATTCGATGTACGGCGTGGACCCCAGCATGGGCTTGAGCGTGGCGGCATCGCGACCCCACAGAATCGCCACCAGCGGCTGGTCCCGGGCCACCAGCGCGCGAATCGCCTGCTCGGTCACCGCCTCCCAGCCCTTGCCGCGATGCGAGGCGGGCTGTCCCGGCGTCACGGTGAGCACGCGGTTCAGCATGAGCACGCCCTGATCCGACCACGGCGACAGATCACCGCAGGACGGCGTCGGGTGGCCGAGGTCCTTGGAGTACTCGGAGAAGATATTGGCGAGACTGCGCGGCACCGGCGAAACATCCGGGGCCACCGAGAAACTCAGGCCCATGGGATGGCCGGGCGTGGGATAGGGATCCTGCCCGACGATCAGCACCCGCACCTTGTCGAACGGACGCTGGAAGGCTCGTAGCACGTTCTCGCCCTTGGGCAGATAGCCGCGCCCGGCGGCGAGTTCGGCTCGCAGGAATTCGCCCATGGCGGCGATGCGGTCGGCGACCGGCTCGAGGGCCTCGGCCCAGCCCGAATCGACGACCTCCGACAGTGGTTTGGCACCCATGTCCGGATAACATACGGCGCGCGAATTCACGGCGAAACCTCACCCACCCGAAGCGAACGACTCCCACCCGGCGGGTCCGGGCCGAGACGTGCCGTCGACGGTCACGCCCGCACCCGCGCCGACGCGGCCGATCACGCTCCAACCTGCCGGAATCCCCTCGGGATCGCGGAAGGTGGCCGCGAAGGCGTGATCCTCGCCGCCGGTGAGGATCCAGTCGAGCGGATCGGTGTCCAGGGCGGTGGACACCGCGTCGAGGGCCGGATCGCGCAGCGCGGCGGCATCGAGATCGATGGCGACACTGGAAGATTGGGCGATATGCCCGAGATCGGCAAGCAGTCCGTCGGAGACGTCGGTGAGCGCCGAGACCGGCGCGGCAGCGGGCAGCTCCAGTACCGCACCGTAGGGGGGATGCGGAACGCGATGGGCGGCAACAACATTCGCGAACCGTTCCGGATCGATGCCGGCGCTCAGCACCGCCAGCCCCGCCGCCGACCAGCCCAGCCGCCCGGCCACCGCCACCACATCGCCGGGGCGGGCGGTCGACCGCAGGATCGGGGCACGGTGCGGATCGCCGAAGGCGGTCACCGAGATCACCAGTTGCGCGCTGCGCACCATATCGCCCCCGGCGATGGAGCCGCCGGAACGTCCGACCTCCGCCCACATGCCGTCGGCGAGTTCACGCACGAAATCCACCCGGGTGTCGCCCGGACAGCCCAACGCCACCACGAACGCGCTCGGTGCCGCACCCATGGCCACCACATCGGCGGCATTCTGGGCGATGGCCTTGCGCCCGATATCACGGGCGCTCGACCAATCCAGCCGGAAGTGCCTGCCCTCCACCAGCATGTCGGTGGTCACCACGAACCTGCCGGTCGGTGCGGCCACCACGGCGGCGTCGTCACCCGGCCCCAGCAGCACACCCGGAGCCTGCTCCCGCCCGGCGTTCACCGCCGCGATCAACGCGAACTCCCCGAACTCGGCCACCGTCACCGGTGTGGCGCGCTCCGCTCCACTTCCAGGCCCGGCAGGCCCGCCGACATCTCGATTGCTCCTGCCGGTGATGGCGGTCTCCTTACGGCCGAGTGCGCTGCGAACGGTGGACCAACCGACGGTACCCTCGTCCCTGCACTCGCAGACCACCAGCCGGACGCCACCGCCCGGCCGAGCAGATCGAGGATGTCGGACCGGATGAGCAAGGACACGCACGGTAACGAGACGGAACCCACGTCCACCGGGCAGCCAGCGGAATCCGGCGATCCCGGTAAGCCGGAAGCGGACGAACCATCGCCGGCCGCGTCCGGGACGCCCGGTCCCTCGGACGCCCCCGGCACACCGGATACGCAGGCCCCGAACACCGAGACGCCCGACGGCGACACCGCTGCCCGCGGCGAGGGGACGGCCGAAACCGCCACCCTGGCGCGAGACACACAAGTCGACGACACGGACGCGGCCGAAGCCGATGCGGGGTCGGCCCGAACCACCATCAGCGAGCCCGGCGACGCGACCGACGCGACCGCGGGACGTTCACCCGCGCTCATCGCCACGGCCGTCGCGCTGCCCATCGCACTGCTGGTGGGCGTGATCGTGATGGCGGTGGTGGCGCGGCAGAACGTGACCCGGGAGCCCCTGGCGCTCGGTTCGGTGCCCGCGCCCGGTGCCGACGGCCCGGCGTGCACGGCGCTGCTGCCCGCATTGCCCGGCGAACTCGGCGACTACACCACCTCGGAACTGGTCGAGCCCGCACCGCCCGCCACCAAGGCGTGGCAGCTGCCCGAGGGCGGGGAGCCGATCGTGCTGCGCTGCGGGCTGGATCGGCCGTTGGAGTTCCATCGGGCGTCGCCGTTGCAGGTGGTCAACGGGGTGA
This sequence comes from Nocardia otitidiscaviarum, assembly GCF_007362295.1. Lineage (NCBI taxonomy): Bacteria > Bacillati > Actinomycetota > Actinomycetes > Mycobacteriales > Nocardiaceae > Nocardia > Nocardia otitidiscaviarum. The sequence goes on from NZ_CP041695.1 coordinate 4,842,565, forward strand.
ACTGGTTCGCGGTGCGGGACGAGACCAGCGGGGTGACGTCGGGGACGTGGATCGCGGTCGACCGGGGCACCTATATCGCGGTCACCATGCCCGACAGCGCGGGCCCGACTCCGCTGCAGGAGATCTCGGACGCGATCACCGCAACGATCCCGGCACAGGCGCTCGACCCGGGCGAGCTGCCGAACTAGACCCGCTCAGGACTTGGCGAGGCGGGCGGTCCCGGAGCGGAGGTCGATATCGAAACCGCCGGGAGCGCCGTCGCCGGGATTCTCGCGGTGCATGAGCACCGACTGCCGCTGTTCGAATTCGACGCGCTTGCCGGAGGAGAACACGGTGTCGAGCTGTTCGAAGCCGATGGCGCTCGCGGTGCGCTGCTCGTCACCGCGCATCCACGGCAGCGCGGTGCGTCCGGTGGTCCTGCGGTAGGCCACATCGGCGAAGGCCACCGCGATGAGCAGCAGGGCCAAGCCGGGAAGGGTCATCGCGACGATCACCATGTCGACGATACCCGTGTGGCCCGGCGGCACCGCGCCGCGCGGACCGTCAGCGCAGCCCGGTCCCCCGTGCCAGCGCGGTCTCGATGAGCGTGCTCACCAGTGTCGAATTGTCGATGCCGGTGGCCTCCCACATGCGCGGATACATGGAGATGGCGGTGAACCCGGGCATGGTGTTGATCTCGTTGATGACCGGACCGTCCGCGGTGACGAAGAAGTCGACGCGAGCCAGACCCTGGCAGTCCAGCGCCCGGAACGCCTCGACCGCCATCTCGCGGACCTGCGTCGCCACATCGTCGTCGAGCTTGGCCGGAACATCGAATTCACAGACGTCGTCGATGTATTTGGTGTCGAAGTCGTAGAACCCCGGCCCATCGGCGGCGGGGTCGGTCTCCGGCATCCGGATCTCCGCCACCACACTGGCTTCCACCCGGCCGTCCGGGAATTCCAGTACGCCGCACTCGACTTCACGCCCCACGATCGCCGCCTCCACGATCACCTTCGGATCGTGTTCGCGGGCGGTGGCGATGGCGGCGTCGAGATCGTCCCAGGAGACCACCTTGGTGATGCCGATGGAGGAGCCGCCGCGTGCGGGCTTGACGAAGACCGGCAGGCCGAGCCGCCGCTGGTCGGCCTCGCTCAGGGTGGGCGCACCGGGTCGCAGCACCACCTGGGTGCCGATGGGAAGTCCTTCGGCGGCAAGGAGTTTCTTGGTGAACTCCTTGTCCATACCGGCCGCGCTCGCCAGTACGCCCGGGCCCACGTACGGGACCCCGGCCAGTTCCAACAGTCCCTGCAGCGTGCCGTCCTCACCCCAGGCGCCGTGCAGCACCGGGAACACCACGTCCACACTGCCCAGCACCTCACCCCCGCCGACCGGCACCAGATGCCCGGACCGGCTGGGGTCGACGGCCAGCGTGAGCGCGGTCCCCGCGGACGCCTCGACCGCTAGTTCCCGGGCCTTGCCGCTCAGCTCCCGCGGATCCCGACCGCCCAGCACCCAGGTGCCCTCGCGTGTGATCCCGATCGGAACCGGCTCGTACCGTTCGGGATCGAGGCTGCCCAGCACGGTGCGGGCCGATACGCACGATACGCCGTGCTCATTGCTCCGCCCGCCGAATACCACCGCCACCCGGATCCTGTTGGTCATGCCCGGAACCGTACCCGGTCACCGATGACGCTTCGGTTACACGGGTGACTCGCCCCGCTCTCGAACCGGACGACAGCGGCGTCACTCCGATTTGAGCCGCCGCCCCAGCAGCTGCCCCACCGCCTCGGCGGCCGACAGCCCTTCGTGGCAGACGCGGTGCACGGCATCGGTGAGCGGCATTTCCACGCCGGTCCGCTCCGCCAGCGCGCGGACCGAGGTGCAGGACTTCACGCCCTCGGCGACCTGGCCGTGGGTGGCCTCCTGGGCGGTCTCCATGGTGCCGCCGGAGCCGAGCACATGACCGAAGGAGCGGTTGCGCGACAGCGGGGAGGTGCAGGTGGCGACCAGGTCGCCGACTCCGGCCAGACCGGCGAGGGTCACCGGTTCCGCGCCGAGGGCGACGCCGAGCCGGATGATCTCGGCGAGCCCGCGGGTGATCAGGCTGGCGATCGAGTTGTCACCCAACCCCATGCCGGAGGCGATACCGCAGGCCAGGGCGATGACGTTCTTGCACGCACCGCCGATCTCGCAGCCCACCACATCGGTATTGGTGTAGGGCCGGAAGTAGCCGGTGGCGCAGGCCCGCTGCACCGCCTCGGCGCGCGCGGCGTCGCTGCACGCGACCACGGTGGCGGCGGGTTGGCGGGCGGCGATCTCCTTGGCCAGGTTCGGCCCGGACAGCACCGCCACCCGGCTCGGGTCGGCGCCGCTCACCTCGGCGATCACCTGGCTCATGCGCAGCAGCGTGCCGGTCTCGATGCCCTTGGCCAGGCTCAGCAGCGTGGCGTCGGCCGGAATATCGGCCTTCCACGCCGCGAGATTGGCCCGCAGCGACTGCGACGGCACCGCCAGCACCACGATGTCCGCGCCGTCCAGGGCGATCCGGTGGTCGTCGGTGGCGGCGATGGGCGGCAGCTCCACATCGGGCAGATACCAGGGGTTGCGATGTTCACCGGCGATCGCCTTCGCCACCTCCGGCCGCCGAGCCCACATGGTGACCTCGGTTCCCGCCTCCGCCAACACCTTCGCGAACGCGGTCCCCCACGACCCCGCTCCCAGCACCGCTGCCCTCGTCATCAGACCAATATATGCACCCGTCGCGCCCGGCCGGGCCGCACTGCCACACCCGGGAACATTCCCGCGCGCTCGACCGCTTGGCATTTCAGAGCGGTGGTCGCGGACGGGCGTTCACGCGGCGTTTACTGCCACCGCCGCGCGCCGGGTAACCATCGAGTGGGAGGATTCGGGCATGCGCTCGTCCGTGCACGCCGTCATCGCGGTGAAGAGTCTCGCGCTCGCCAAGAGCCGACTCGCCGACCGGCTGCATCCACGCGACCGCCCCCGGTTGGTGCTGGCCATGCTCGCCGACACCGTGGACGCGGCCACCGCGACGCCGGAGATCGGCTCGGTCACGGTGGTGACGCCCGATCCGCGAGTCGCCGATCTGGTGCGTGAGCTGGGCGCGTACGTCCACCCGGAAGCGATGCGATCACAGTCGCGGGCCGATAGCCATAGCGGATTGAACGCGGCCCTGTCCGCCGCCGCCGAGGCGGTGCGCCGCCACCACGGCCCGGTGGAACTGCTCGCGCTGCAAGCGGATCTGCCCGCCCTGCGGCCGGTCGAACTGTCCGGGATGCTCACCGCCGCACCCGAGAACCGGCGCGCGGTGGTGGCCGACCACGCCGGGACCGGCACCGTCGCCCTGCTGGTTCGCGACGGATCCGCCCCCCTCGCGCCGCTTTTCGGCACCGACTCGGCCCGCCGCCACATCGCCGCCGGTGCGGTGGAGTTGCTCGGTGACTGGCCCGGGTTGCGGCAGGACGTGGACACCGCCGACGATCTGGGCCGAGCGATGACACTCGGCGTGGGCGTGAACACCCGCGCCCTGCTGAGTGAACTCGGTGTGTCGCGACGGAGAGATGGCAAACATTCAGTGGACCGCACGGGTCCGCCGGTGCGACGACCGGCGTGATCTGCGCTGCAATGGGCGGTGTCGGACAGGCGAGCCCCTCGGCAGATAGGGAATGATCGTGAGTGTGAGCGATACGGACACCGTCAAGCAACCGCCGCAGCTACCCGCGGCCCCGCCCGCGGCGACCCCACCGCCCACCCAGTCGAAGTTGCCGCAGAATCGCTACCTCAATCGGGAACTGAGCTGGCTCGATTTCAACGCCCGCGTGCTGGCCCTGGCCGAGGACCACTCGCAGCCGCTGCTCGAGCGCGCCAAATTCCTCGCCATCTTCGCCTCGAATCTCGACGAGTTCTACATGGTTCGCGTGGCCGGGCTGAAGCGCCGCGCCGAGACCGGTCTCTCGGTCCGCTCCGCCGACGGCCTGTCCCCCACCGAACAGCTCGATCTGATCGCCGCCCGCGCCCAGGAACTCGCCGACCGGCACGCCCGCGTCTTCCTCGATTCGGTGCTGCCCTCCCTGATCGAGGAGGGCATCGCCATCATCGGCTGGGCCGACCTCGACGACGCCGAGCGTCAACGCCTCTCCGGCTACTTCACCGACCAGGTCTTCCCGGTCCTCACCCCGCTCGCGGTGGATCCGGCCCACCCCTTCCCCTACATCTCCGGCCTCAGTCTCAATCTGGCCGTGACGGTGAAGGATTCGGAGACCGGCGGCGAGCACTTCGCCCGGGTGAAGGTGCCCGACAATGTGGACCGCTTCGTGCGGGTGCGCCGCTCCAACCCGGCGCGGGACGCCAACTCCCCCAGTGGATCCGCCATGGCGGCCTTCCTGCCCATGGAGGAGCTGATCGCGGCGCATCTGCCGCTGCTGTTCCCGGGAATGGAAGTGGTGGAACACCATTCGTTCCGCATCACCCGCAACGCCGACTTCGAGGTGGACGAGGACCGCGACGAGGACCTGCTGCAGGCCCTGGAACGCGAACTCGCCCGCCGCCGCTTCGGATCCCCGGTGCGGCTGGAGGTCTCCGACGATATGACCGAGCACATGCTCGATCTGCTGCTGCGCGAGCTCGACGTCGATCCCGGCGATGTCATCCAGGTGCCCGGCCTGCTCGACCTGTCCTGCCTGTGGCAGGTGTACGGGGTGGACCGCCCGCACCTCAAGGACGCGCCCTACGTGCCCGCCACGCCCCCGGCCTTCGGTGAACGAGAAACTCCGCGAAACGTTTTCGCCGCCCTGCGCGAGGGCGACGTACTCGTGCACCACCCCTACGACTCCTTCTCCACCAGCGTGCAGCGCTTCATCGAGCAGGCCGCCGCCGATCCGCAGGTGCTGGCCATCAAGCAGACGCTGTACCGCACCTCCGGTGACTCCCCCATCGTCAACGCCCTCATCGACGCCGCCGAGGCCGGTAAGCAGGTGGTGGCGCTGGTGGAGATCAAGGCCCGCTTCGACGAGCAGGCCAACATCAAGTGGGCCCGTGCCCTGGAGCAGGCGGGTGTGCACGTGGTCTACGGCCTCATCGGCCTCAAGACGCACTGCAAGACCTGCCTGGTGGTGCGCCGCGAGGGCGCGACCATCCGCCGCTACTGCCATATCGGCACCGGCAACTACAACCCCAAGACCGCGCGCCTCTACGAGGACGTCGGATTGCTCACGGCCGCACCGGAGATCGGTGCGGACCTCACCGATCTGTTCAATTCGCTGACCGGTTACTCGCGCAAGGCCAACTACCGCAATCTGCTGGTGGCCCCGATCGGGGTGCGCGCCGGGATCATCGAGCGCATCGAACGCGAGATCGAACTCGCCGAGCAGGGTGAGCAGGCGCGAATCCGGCTGAAGGCCAACGCCATCGTCGACGAGCAGGTGATCGACGCCCTCTACCGCGCCTCCCAGGCGGGGGTGCCGGTGCAGATCGTGGTGCGCGGCATCTGCGGCCTGCGCCCCGGCGTGCCCGGGATGAGCGAGAACATCGAGGTGCGTTCGATTCTCGGCCGGTACCTGGAGCACTCCCGGGTGCTGCACTTCCAGGCGCAGAACGAGTACTGGATCGGCAGCGCCGATATGATGCACCGTAATCTGGACCGGCGCGTGGAGGTCATGGCGCAGGTGAAGGATCCGCGCCTGGCCAAGCAGCTGGGCGAGGTCTTCGATTCCGCGCTGCATCCCGACACCCGCTGCTGGGTGCTGCAATCCGACAGCAGTTGGCTGGCACGGCCGGATACCTCGGTGGCGGGTGAGCAGGTGCGCGACCACCAGGAGCACCTGATGCGGCTGCGTCGTCCGGATCGCCGGTGAGCGGCGCGCGCACCGATATGGCCGAGGGCACCGCGACCGCTGAGAACGGCAACGGGATCAACGATCCCCGCGTGACACCCAATATCCTCGCCGCCGGCGCCGTGCTGTGGCGTCACGACCGCTCGGGCGGGCTGGAGATCGCCGTCGTGCACCGGCCCAAGTACAACGACTGGTCGCTGCCCAAGGGCAAGCTGGATCCCGGTGAGACGCCGATGGTCACCGCCGTGCGCGAGGTGGCCGAGGAGACCGGCCTCCAGTGCCGGCTGGGCCGCTATCTGGGGCATGTGACCTACCCGATCCCGGGGCATCGCAAGCTCAAGCGGGTGTACTACTGGGCGGCCGAGGTGGTCGACGGGGCGTTCTCGGCCAATTCCGAGGTGGACGAGCTGCAGTGGCAGCACATCGACGGTCTGATGGACCAGCTGTCCTATCCGATGGATCGCACCGTCGTGCGCAGCTTCCTGCGGTTACCGGCCGATACCGCCACCCTGCTGGTGGTGCGGCACGCCAAGGCCGGGCGCAAGGAGCGCTTCTCCGGCCCGGACGACGAGCGGCCGCTCGAGAAGGCGGGGCGCGCCCAGGCCGCGGCGCTGGTGCCGAATCTGCTCGCCTTCGGCGCCGACGAAATCCACTCGGCCCCACCGCTGCGCTGCGTGCAGACCGTGGCCCCGCTGGCCGAGAAACTGGGCGTCGATATCGTCCGGGAGCCATTGTTCTCCGAGGCCGGGTACGCACAGGCACCCGATGCGGCGCTGCGGCGGGCCGTGGAACTGGTTTCGGAGGACACCGTTCCGGTCATCTGCAGCCAGGGCAAGGTGATTCCGGATCTGCTCGACCGCTGGGCGGCCCGCGACGGCGTGGGTTTGCCGCCCGCCCGCAATCGCAAGGGCAGCGTATGGGTGTTGTCACTGCGTCGGGGTCGCCTGGTGGCCGCCGACCACCTCGACCGCGCCCTCACGATCGATATCGGACGTTAGACCAATTTTGGTGTGCCGCTGGCGGATGCAGCGCCGTCAGCGGCGTATTCGACGGGCGGAGATACGATCTCCATTTATACGGTCATCCGACCATTCCACCCGAGACCATTTCCGCCGTCACAACCGTTCCATTCCGGCACACCGGCACCATTTCGCACCGTCACAGGCCCATTTCGCATCAGCGCTAGCGCATTTCACCGCGCAGGCGGCGTACCGGTCCAAAACCCCGCTCCGACAGGCCGATCCGGCCTCTGACGGGGCGATCTGCCCCCGACCGGCCCGATTCCCCGCCCCGGCAGGCGAATCCGGCCCCTGACATGCGAAACGGCCCGGGCCGATGGCCGGGCCGTTTCGCATATGTCGTCCCACTGCGTAGCGCAGTGCCTCCGCTGGACGCTACCCCCGTCAGCGACGGGCGGTGCGCTTGGCGGCGGTCTTCTTCGCGGGCGCCTTCTTCGCGGCCGTCTTCTTGGCCGTGGTCTTCTTCGCCGCAGTTGCCTTGGCAGTGGTCTTCTTTGCCGTCGTCTTCTTGGCGGCCGGGGCCTTCTTCGCGGCCGTCTTCTTGGCCGTGGTCTTCTTGGCCACGGTCTTCTTGGCCGCCGCCTTCTTGGCCGGGGCCTTCGACGCGGCCTTCTTCGCCGTGGTCTTGGCCGGGGCCTTGGTGGCGGTGGTCTTCTTCGCGGCGGCCTTCTTGGCCGTCTTCTTGGCGGTCGTCTTCTTGGCGGTCGTCTTCCTGGCGCCCGCCGCCTTGCCCGACACCGGGGCGGCCACACCGCGTTTCACGGCCGGGCCGCTCGCCGCGATCTTCTGCTTACCCGCGATGATCGCCTTGAACTGCGCGCCCGGACGGAACGCGGGAACCGAAGTCGGCTTCACCTTGACGGTTTCGCCGGTGCGCGGGTTACGGGCGACGCGAGCGGCCCGCTTACGCTGTTCGAAGACACCGAATCCGGTGATGGTGACGCTCTGGCCTTTGTTCACAGCGCGCACGATGGTGTCGACCATCTGCTCCACTGCCGCAGTAGCCGTGCGCCTGTCAGTACCCAACTTCTCGGTCAGAACATCGATCAGTTCCGCCTTGTTCATTGAATCCTCCGCAGACTAAATGGCCCGTCGTCGGACCGACTAGGTACCACGTTAAACCTTCATTGGGCAAGAGTCTATGTGCCACGCCAAAATTCATGTGGCGTGGCACACGCCCAGCAACCTGGTTTGGGAGGGTTCAGCTAACGGTTCCCAATGATTACGTCTGCGAAATATGGGCCGGAATCGTCGTCGGTTTCCAAGCTGGCCTTGCCTTTTCGTAGGCGTCGATCTCGTCGCAGCGACGCAGAGTGAGACCGATGTCGTCCAGCCCTTCGAGCAGGCGCCACCTGGTGTAGTCATCAATATCGAACGGCAACACAACGGTTCCCGCCGACACCGTGCGCGCCTCGAGGTCGGTCACCAATTCCAGACCGGGCTGTTCCTCGAGCAACTTCCAGAGCAATTCGACATCGTTCTGTGACATTCGAGCGGCCACCAGACCGCCCTTGCCGGCGTTGCCCCGGAAGATGTCGGCGAAGCGCGAGGAGATCACGACCCGGAAGCCGTAGTCCATGAGCGCCCAAACCGCGTGCTCTCGTGAGGATCCGGTACCGAAATCCGGACCGGCGACCAGGACACTACCCCGCTTGTAAGGCTCGGTGTTCAGAATGAAGTGCGGATCCGTTCGCCAGGCCGCGAACAGGCCGTCCTCGAATCCCGTTCGGGTGACGCGCTTCAGATACACGGCCGGGATGATCTGGTCGGTGTCGACGTTGGACCGGCGCAGCGGAACACCGATCCCCTTGTGAACCTTGAACGCTTCCATCGTTTACTCCTGAAGTCTGGTGAGAAAGGGCCGAATCGATGCCGGATCAGTTCAGATCGGCCGGTGAGGACAGGGTTCCGCGCACCGCGGTGGCCGCCGCGACCAGCGGCGAGACCAGATGCGTGCGGCCGCCCTTGCCCTGGCGGCCCTCGAAATTGCGGTTCGAGGTGGAGGCACAGCGCTGACCGGGCGACAGCTGGTCGGGATTCATGCCCAGGCACATCGAACACCCGGCCTGGCGCCATTCCGCGCCGGCGGCGGTGAAAATCTCGCCCAGCCCCTCCTTTTCCGCCTGCGCCCGCACCCGCATGGAACCCGGGACGATCAGCATCCGCACACCCGCCGCGACCGTGCGGCCCTTCAGAACTTCTGCGACCGCGCGCAGATCCTCGATGCGGCCATTGGTGCACGAACCCACGAAAACGGTGTCGACGCCGACCTCGCGCAGCGGCATCCCCGGGGTCAGATCCATGTAGCGCAGCGCCTTCTCGGCCGCCTCACGCTCGGTCTCGTCGGCGATCTCGGCCGGAACCGGCACGGTGGCGCCCAACGGCGCGCCCTGACCCGGATTGGTGCCCCACGTGACGAAAGGCGTCAGCGCCGACGCGTCGATATGCACCTCGGCGTCGAAAACCGCGCCCTCGTCGGTCTTCAGGGCCTCCCAGGCCGCCACGGCGGCGTCCCAGTCCGCACCCTGCGGCGCGTGCGGGCGGCCCTTCAGGAATTCGTAGGTCACCTCGTCGGGAGCGACCATACCCGCCCGGGCACCGGCCTCGATCGACATGTTGCACATGGTCATCCGGGCCTCCATGGACATGGAGCGCACCGCCTCGCCGCGGTACTCCAGCACATAGCCCTGCCCGCCGCCGGTGCCGATCTGCGCGATGACCGCGAGGATCACGTCCTTGGAGGTCACGCCCGGCGGCAACTGGCCGTCGATATTGATGGCCATGGTCTTGAACGGCCGCAGCGACAATGTCTGGGTCGCCAGCACATGTTCCACCTCGGAGGTGCCGATACCCATGGCCAGCGCGCCGAACGCGCCGTGCGTGGAGGTGTGCGAATCACCGCACACCACGGTCGTTCCCGGCTGGGTCAGTCCCAACTGCGGGCCGACCACGTGCACGATGCCCTGGTCCAGATCACCCATCGGGTGCAGCCGGATGCCGAATTCCTCGCAGTTGCGGCGCAGCGTCTCCACCTGGGTGCGCGACACCGGATCGGCGATCGGCTTGTCGATGTCGACGGTCGGGACGTTGTGGTCCTCGGTGGCGATGGTGAGATCCGGGCGGCGCACCGGGCGGCCCGCCTGCCGGAGGCCGTCGAACGCCTGCGGACTGGTCACCTCGTGGACCAGGTGCAGGTCGATGTAGATGAGGTCGGGTTCGCGCTGATCGCCCTCGCCCGCGCCGCGGACGACGACGTGCTGCTCCCAGACCTTCTCCGCCAGAGTGCGTGGCCGGTGGGCCATATCTCCATCACCTTTCGATAGACATCGCCGCGCCCGGGCTGGTGGCGCGGTCGTAGCGGCTCGCGGGCCGTCGGGGAGTCGAGTTGCGATTCCCAACATACGAGACGCTAATATCGTTCTATGAGACAGCATAGCGGTATCGGGGTGCTCGACAAAGCCATGGCGGTGCTGGCCGCCGTCGCCGAGCAACCCTGCGGCCTCAACGAGCTGTGCACCCGCACCGGCCTGCCCCGCGCCACCGCGCACCGGCTGGCCGTGGGCCTGGAGGTGCACCGGATGCTGGCCCGCGACAACCAGGGCCTGTGGCGACCCGGACCCGCGCTGTCGGAGCTGGCCACCACCGCCAGCGACCCCCTGCTCGACGCGGCCGCCACCATCCTGCCGCGCCTGCGCGAGATCACCGGCGAGAGTGTGCAGCTCTATCGCCGCGACGGCAATGCCCGCGTCTGCGTGGCGGCCATGGAACCGGCCGCGGGCCTGCGCGACACCGTGCCGATCGGGGCGCGCATGCCGCTCACCGCGGGTTCGGCCGCCAAGGTGCTGCTCGCCTGGGCCGACACCGACCTCCAGCGCACCGTGCTGGCAGACGCCGTCTTCGGTGAGCGCGCGCTGGCCGAGGTCCGCCGCCGCGGCTGGGCGCAGAGCGCCGCCGAACGCGCGGCCGGGGTGGCGAGCGTGTCGGCCCCCGTGCGCGACGCCGCCGGCGCGGTGGTCGCCGCCGTCTCGGTATCCGGACCCATTGACCGGATGGGCCGCCGCCCGGGGGCGCGCTGGGCCGCCGATCTGGTGGCCGCCGCCGAGGCCCTCCACAAGCGCCTCTGACGGGCGTTCGGGTGGCCGATGGGGCCGCGGGACCGTCCGCGGCCCCACAGCCGCCACAGCGCCCACAGCCGCCCCTCGGAGATCACGGGTCGCAGCGCTCACTTCCGGCGAGCGGTGTGACCTGCCTCATACGCCGTAAAGTACAGTCTCCGCATGGGAGTTAATCAACGCGCCGCGATCGTGATGACCGACCAGGAGATCACCGATTTCCTCGAACGCAGCCGCATCGCCACCCTGGCCACGCTCGGCCCCACGGGCACGCCGCACCTCACCGCCATGTGGTACGGCCTGATCGACGGCCACCTGTGGTTCGAAACCAAGGCGAAGTCGCAGAAAGCCGTCAATCTGCGCCGCGATCCGCGCGTCACCGTGCTGGTCGAGGCCGGTGACACCTATGACCAGCTACGCGGTGTGTCCATCGAGGGGCGGGCCGAAATCGTCGACGATCCCGAGGCGCTGTTCCGGGTCGGCGTCAGCGTGTGGGAGCGCTACACCGGCCCCTACAGCGAGGATATGAAGCCGTTCGTGGAGCAGATGCTGAACAAGCGCGTGGCCGTGCGCGTGGTGCCCGAACGGGTGCGCAGCTGGGATCACCGCAAACTCGGCATGCCCGCGATGCCGTTGGGCGGTTCAACCGCGAAAGCCTTGGACTGAGAATCTCGTTCGGCACGCCTCGCGCGAACCCGGCGAAAACAGTGAAAGGCCCCCAATCCGAGGTTGGGGGCCTTTCCTTGTAGTCCCGACGGGATTTGAACCCGCGCTACCGCCTTGAGAGGGCGGCGTCCTAGGCCGCTAGACGACGGGACCAGGATTGGCTGCGAGGCAACCGAGAGCTCCGGAAAGCTCCGCTGGGGTACCAGGACTCGAACCTAGAATGGCTGAACCAGAATCAGCTGTGTTGCCAATTACACCATACCCCAATGACCTGGGCGTTCGGTCGCTCCCTTGTGGGGCTCTCGACCTCGCTTCCGGCCGAGAAAGAGATTACCAAACGCCACCCGGTCAACTACAAATCGGCTGGTCAGACCCCCTGTTTCCGGTCATTTCGGGCCGCTGGCGACCAGCGCGGCACGCAACCGGGCCATGGCGGTCTCCCGGCCGAGCAGCTCCAGGGACTCGTACAGCGGCGGACTGATGTGCGATCCGGTGACCGCCACCCGCACGGGTGCGAACGCCTTGCGCGGCTTGAGGCCGAGCCCGTCGATGAGCGCCCCCTTGAGCGCCTCCTCGATCGGCGCCGCCGTCCACTCCGAAACACCGTCCAGCGCGGAAATGGCCGCTTCCAGCACCGGAACGGCGTCGGGGCCGAGATTCTTTTGCGCGGCGGCCTCGTCGACGGTGAACTCGTCGGCCGGGACGAAAAGGAACTTCAATAGATCCCACGCATCGCCGAGCACCACGATCCGGGTCTGCACGAGATCGGCCGCTATGGCGAACAGCTTGTCGTCCACCTCCGCGCCGATATGCCCGTGTTCGGTGAGGTAAGCGCGCAGCCGGTGAGCAAAGTCACCCGGTTCCAGCAAACGAATATGTTCGGCGTTGATCGCATCGGCCTTCTTCTGGTCGAAACGCGCCGGATTCGAATTCACTTTCGAAATATCGAACGCCGCCACCATCTCCGCCATGGAGAAGACGTCATGATCATCGGCGATGCTCCAGCCGAGCAGCGCCAGATAATTCAGCAAACCCTCCGGAATGAACCCGCGGTCGCGGTGATGGAAGAGATTCGACTCCGGGTCACGCTTCGACAGCTTCTTGTTCCCCTGCCCCATCACGAAGGGCAGATGGCCGAACTCCGGGGTGAACTCGGCGACCCCGATCCGCCGCAGCGCCGCGTACAGCGCCAACTGCCGCGGCGTGGACGACAGCAGATCCTCGCCGCGCAGGACGTGGGTGATCCGCATCATGGCGTCGTCGACCGGGTTCACCAGCGTGTAGAGCGGATCGCCGGTGCCGCGGGTGAGGGCGAAGTCCGGGACCACACCCGCCTTGAAGGTGGTCTCCCCGCGCACCAGATCGGTCCAGGTGAGGTCGTGGTCGGGCATCCGCAGCCGGATGACGGCGGGGCGGCCCTCGGCCTTGTAGGTGGCGATCCGCTCGGGGGTCAGATCGCGGTCGTAGTTGTCGTAGCCCAGTTTCGGGTCGCGACCCGCGGCCCTGTGCCGGGCCTCCACTTCCTCAGGGGTGGAGAAGGATTCGTACGCCTCCCCCGCCTCCAGCAACCGGCGCACCACGTCCAAGTGGATGTCCCTGCGCTGCGACTGCCGGTACGGGCCGTAGGGCCCGCCGACCTCCGGCCCCTCGTCCCAGGTGAGGCCGAGCCAGCGCAGGGCGTCGAGAATCGCCTGGTAGCTCTCCTCGGAATCGCGTGCGGCATCGGTGTCCTCGATGCGGAAGACGAAGGTACCGCCGGTGTGCCGGGCATAGGCCCAGTTGAACAGGGCGGTGCGGACCAGGCCGACGTGCGGCGTACCGGTGGGCGACGGGCAGAACCGGACCCGGACGTCGGACCCGGCGGGCGGGGAGTGAGGGTGTGACATCAGCTCTTCTCTCGATCAGCGTTTGGTGGCAACGGGATTGGTGAGGGTGCCGATGCCCTCGACGGTCACGGACACGCTCTGCCCCTCCCGCATCGGCCCCACGCCCTCCGGCGTGCCGGTGAGGATGACATCGCCGGGCAGCAGCGTCATCACGGTGGACACCCATTCGATCAGCTTCGGGATGTCGTGCAGCAGTAGCGAAGTACGGCTGCGCTGCTTCACCTCGCCGTCGAGTTCGGTGACGATCTCCAGATCCGATGGGTCCACCGAGGTTTCGATCCACGGCCCCAGCGGGCAGAAGGTGTCGTAGCCCTTGGCCCGGGTCCACTGGCCGTCGTGACGCTGCTGGTCGCGGGCGGTGACGTCATTGGCGACGGTATAGCCCAGAATCGCCGAGTGAGCCTTGGCGGCCGGGACGTTCTTGAAGGCACCACCGATGACGATGGCCAGTTCACCCTCGTAATCCACCTGAGAAGAGCTGGGCGGCAGGATGATCGGCAGGTTGGGGCCGATCACCGAGGTATTCGGCTTCATGAAGATGACCGGATCGGCCGGGGCCGGGCCGCCCATCTCCTCGGCGTGGGCCGCGTAGTTCTTGCCGATGCAGATCACCTTGCTCGGCAGGATGGGCGCGAGCAGCCGCACGTCGGCCAGCGGCCAGCTGCGGCCGGTGAACGTCGGTGTACCGAACGGGTGTTCGGCGATTTCGCGGGCGACGGTGTCGCCGTCGTCTCCTTCGATGCTGACGAAAGCGACCCCATCGGGGCTGGCAACTCGACCTAGGCGCATGGGTCGCAGTCTATCGACCGGCTTCCACCTGCCCGAACGTGCCCGGCCAAGGGCGGCCACGAACCTCGGACGCCCGGAACACGACGGCCGCGCAGCGGCCGAGCCACCCTCCCCGGCACCCGTCGCGGCGGATGTGAAAACGACCGTAACGCAACACAACTCGACGGAAAGCGACAGGGCCGTCGAGCCGCCGCGCCGGTGTGAGCAAACAGACAGCTCGCCACTGGAATCGACTTGCGCCACGGGTGTACCGTGAGCGACGATGTCCACAAAGTAAGACATTTATCCCATATATTGAGACGCGAGGTGATGGCCATGGCCACCGTGACCCAGATCGGCACGTCGAAACGGTGGTCCATGCTCGCGCTCGGCGTCTTCGCGCAGGCCGCCAGCGCGGTCTTCGTGCACGGCACCCCGTTCCTGCTGCCCGCCCTGACCGACCGGGGACTGTCGCTGGCCACGGCCGGCCTGCTGGTGTCCATGCCCACGGTGGGCCTGGTGTGCACGCTGATCGGCTGGGGCTACGTGGTGGACCGGATCGGCGAACACCGGGTCCTGGTGGCCGGACCGGCGTTGATGCTGGTCGCGGGTGTGGCGGCGGCCACGGTCACCGATTACGCCGCGCTCGGCGCGCTGCTGTTCCTGGGCGGCATGGGCGCGGCCAGCACCAATGGCGCGAGCGGGCGGGTGATCGTGGGTTGGTTCCCGCCGCGGCGCCGCGGCCTGGCCATGGGCATCCGGCAGACGGCCCAGCCGCTGGGGGTGGGCATCGGCGCGTTGAGCATCCCCACCGTCGCTGCGGCGCACGGGTTCTCGACCGCTATCCTGGTTCCGGCCGTGATGGCGGGCTTGGCCGCGATCGGCTGCCTCTTCGGCATCATCGACCCGCCGCGCCCGGAACCCACAGGCGCACACGGCCGCCCGGCCAATCCGTACCGCGGTGACGCCACCCTGTGGCGGATCCATATCGTCTCGGTGCTGCTGGTCATCCCGCAGGCGGCGCTGTGGACCTTCGCCCTGCTGTGGCTGCACCGCGATATCGGCTGGTCGGTGCCGGTGGCCGGGGCGGTGGTCACCGCCACCCAACTGCTGGGCGCGGGCGGCCGCATCGGCGCGGGCATCTGGTCCGACCGGGTCGGCAGCCGCCTGCGGCCGCTGCGCACGGTGGCCGTCGCGGCCGTGATCTCCATGGCAGCCCTGGCCGTCACGGCCTGGCTGGAATGGTGGTGGCTGGCCATTCCGATCATGTTCGCCGCCTCGGTCATCACCGTCTCGGACAATGGCCTCGCCTTCACCGCCGTGGCCGAGATCGCCGGACCGTATTGGAGCGGACGCGGTTTGGGCATCCAGAACACCGGCCAGAACCTGGCCTCGGCGGCCCTGGCCCCCACCTTCGGCGCCCTCATCACGGTCGCGGGCTTCCCCGCCGCCTACCTGCTGGCCGCCGTAATCGCCGTAGCGGCGGTCCCATTGGTCCCCACCGACCCGAAACCCGGAGCCCCACAGTGACTCCCGTGACGTCAGTACACGAAAGCGGCTGATGTGACCAGAGGTCGAACACATCCACGATGGTGACACGCGCCGCGCACATCACCCCCGGACAACCGAAACGCCCGCGCCGGAAAGGTCTTCCAGCACGGGCGTTTCGGGTTTACGGCTCAACCTACACCGAGGCGGCGATGCGGTCGCCGATCTCGACCGTGGAGGCCGGGGCGGTGCGGGCGGCGAGGTCCTTGGCGACGGCGGCCTCGATGCGAGCGGACGCCTCGGCGTCGCCGAGGTGGGCGAGCAGCAGGGAGACCGAGAGGATGGCGGCGGTGGGGTCGGCCTTGGACTGGCCCGCGATATCGGGGGCGCTGCCGTGCACCGGCTCGAACATGGACGGGTTGGCGCCGGAGGCGTCGATATTGCCGGAGGCGGCCAGGCCGATACCGCCGGAGACGGCGGCGGCCAGGTCGGTGATGATGTCGCCGAACAGGTTGTCGGTGACGATCACGTCGAAGCGGCCCGGATCGGTGACCATGTGGATGGTCGCGGCGTCGATGTGCTGGTACGCCAGTTGGATATCGGGGTAATCGAGGGCGACCTCGTCGACGGTGCGCTGCCACAGCGAACCGGCGTAGGTGAGCACATTGTTCTTGTGCACCAGGGTGAGATGCTGGCGGCGCTGCTTGGCCTTCTCGAAGGCGTAGCGCACCACGCGCTCGATGCCGAAGCGGGTGTTGGTGGAGACCTCGGTGGCCACCTCGTGCGGGGTGTTCACCCGGATCGCGCCGCCGGTGCCGGTGTACGGGCCCTCGGTGCCCTCCCGCACGACGACGAAGTCGATCTCCGGGTTGGCCGACAGCGGCGAGGTGACGCCGGGGTAGAGCTTGGACGGGCGCAGGTTCACGTGGTGATCGAGTTCGAACCGGGTGCGCAGCAGCAGTCCGCGCTCGAGCACGCCGCTGGGCACCGACGGGTCGCCGATCGCACCGAGCAGAATGGCGTCGTGCTGCTTCAGCTCGGGCAGCACGGAGTCCGGCAGGATCTCGCCGGTCGCATGGAACCGCTTGGCTCCCAGGTCGTATTCGGTCTTCTCGACACCGGGCACCACCACGTCGAGCACCTTGAGGGCCTCGGCGATGACCTCGGGACCGATACCGTCGCCCGGGATGACAGCGAGTTTCATGAACATTGCTCCGTTCGGATATGACGCCCGTGAGTTACGGCCACGATAGCGGGTATCCGCTCGCCCACCCGCACCAGGGCAACCGCATCTCAATCAATGGGATGAGGCCGCAGCAGGTGAGGTAGCCAACGTCCCAATCTATGAGATTTCGAGGCCCTGACGGCACCCGGAACGCGCCGAGCCCCCTCCAGACTCGCGGAAGGGGGCTCGGCAGCAAGGACTTTCGGGCGTCTCGGCTACCCGGCGCTCAGCTCAGGTCGACCTGTGCGACCTTGGCCGCGCCGACGGCCTCGGCGATGGACGCCTGCACCTCGGCCGGAACCTCCTGGTTGACGCGCAGCACGACGGTCGCGCCCTCCTTGTCGAGGTCCTGGGTGAGCTGCGCGGCGAGGATGTCGATCCCGGCCTCGCCCAGCTTGCCGGCCAGGCGGCCCAGCTGACCCGGACGGTCCTCGTAGTTGAGGACGGCCAGGTTGAGGCCCTCGGCGCGCATGTCGTAGTTGCGGCCGTTGATGTTGACGATCTTCTGCACCTGCTGCGGCTCGGTCAGGGTGCCCGCCACATTCAGGGTGCGGCCGTCGCCGAAGACGGCGCGCAGGTCGACCAGGCTGCGGTGGGTCGGGCTCTCGGTGTGGGTGGTGACCGAGGCCTCCAGGCCACGGTCCTTGGCCAGCGACGGCGCGTTGACGAAGGTGACCGCGTCTTCGATGAGCGCCGAGAACACCCCGCGCAGGGCCGAGAGCTCCAGCACCGCAACGTCATCGGCGGCCAGCTCGCCGCGCACCTGCACCTCCAGGCTGACCGGCAGCTCGTCGGCGAGCGCGCCGAGCAGCGCACCCTGCTTGCGCACGATCTCCAGCCACGGGGCGACATTGTCGGTCACCGAGCCGCCGGTGACATTGACCGCGCCCGGCACGAACTCCCCGGCGAGGGCGAGCTGCACGGACTTGGCGACATCGGTGCCGGCGCGATCCTGCGCCTCGGCGGTGGAGGCGCCCAGGTGCGGGGTCACGACGACCTGCGGCAGGTTGAACAGCGGGCTGTCGGTGCACGGCTCGGTCTCGAACACGTCGATACCGGCGGCGCGCACGTGGCCGGAGGTGATGGCGTCGGCCAGGGCCTGCTCGTCGATCAGACCGCCGCGGGCGGCGTTGACGATGATGACGCCCTTCTTGGTCTTGGCGATCGTCTCGGCATTGAGCATGCCCTTGGTCTCGGGCGTCTTGGGCAGGTGGATGGAGATGAAGTCGGCGCGCTCGAGCACCTCGTCCAGGCTCACCAGTTCGATGCCGAGCTGCGCGGCCCGGGCCGGGGAGGTGTAGGGGTCGTACGCGATGATCTTGGTCTCGAAGGCCGCGAGGCGCTGCGCGAACAGCTGCCCGATCCGGCCCAGGCCGATGACGCCGACGGTCTTGCCGAGAATCTCGACACCGTTGAACTTGCTGCGCTGCCAGGTGTGCTCACGCAGGGTGGCGTCGGCGGCCGGGATCTGGCGGGCGGCGGCCAGCAGCAGGGTGACCGCGTGCTCGGCGGCGGTGTGGATATTGGAGGTCGGCGCGTTGACCACCATGACACCGCGCTCGGTGGCGGCCGGGACGTCGACATTGTCGAGGCCCACGCCCGCGCGGGCGACGATCTGCAGCTTCTTGCCGGCCTCGAGCACCTCGGCGTCGACGGTGGTGGCGGAGCGCACCAGCAGCGCGTCGGCCTCGGGAACGGCGGCGAGCAGCTCGGCCCGGTTGGGTCCGTCGACCCAGCGAACCTCGACGCCGTCACCGAGCGCGTCGACGGTCGACTGGGCGAGCTTGTCGGCGATCAGAACTACAGGACGGCCTGCTTGGCTCACTGGGGGTACTCCTGGAGGAATGGGGTCGGCATTTTCGCGGCCCAGCTTAATGGGCGCGATTTCGGGTGGCCTTACCGCCTGGTAGGCGGGTGCCTTCACTACGGCGAGCGGGGACTTCCCACTGAGCGGGACTTTATAGGTCAATTGTCCAGATTCAATGCGCGCCGGACGCTCTACGCGGCTACGGTGCCGCGCATGTCTCGCAGATTGCTGGCGGCGGCCGCACTGGCCGCCCTCCCCCTCGCCGCGGCGGCCCCGGCCACGGCCGCCCCGACCGCGAACAAGGTCGTCGTCATCGGCATCGACGGCACGCTGTGGAGTGAGGTGCGCGCCGCGAACGCCCCGAATCTGGGCCGCCTGGCCGCCGAGGGCACCCTCGCCCGCACCTCCATCGCCCCGCACACCACCATGTCGTGCGTGTCCTGGGCGACCGCGCTGACCGGCTTGTGGGATACCAAACACGGCATCCAGGACAATGGATCCACCTGCAACCCAACACCTTTCGCGTCGTACCCGACGGTGTTCACCCAGGTGGAGCGGACCCGGCCACACCTGTCCACGGCATCCATCGGAACCTGGGACACGATCGGCATGATCGCGCGCACCGGCGACCCGAGGGCCGACCGGGTGGAGGTCACGCAGCTGGATCCGACCGGTGCGGGCATCTGCGAGACGACGGCCGACGCGAACGCGACCGCGGGCGTGGTCTCCGCCGTCGAGGACGGCACGGATCTGGTGTTCACCCACCTGGATCAGGTGGACATCGTGGGCCATACGCTGCGCGGCATCTGGCCGCAGGCGTACCGCGACGCCATCGGCCGGGCGGACGCCCTGGTCGGCAAGATCACGGCGGCGGTGGACGCCCGCGCCGCGGCGCATCCCGACGAACGGTGGACGATCCTGGTCACCACCGACCACGGCCACACACCGGACGGCGGGCACGGCGGGCAGAGCGCGTACGAGACGGCCAGTTTCGTCATCGCGCGCGGCGCGGGCTTCGCGGCCGGCGCCGAGTACAACGGCTACACGCTGGCCGACATCACGCCGACCGTGCTGGACCTGCTCGACATCCCCGCGCCCGGGAATCTCGACGGCACGTCGATGCTGTCGGGCGGTTCGGGCGACCCGTCCGCCCCGGTGCCCGATACGCCGCCGGTCGACTCCGGAATCACCGGCTCGTCCTCCGGTTCGGCGCAGGCCGCGATGGTGAACAATCCGCTCTGCATCCTGGGCAGCGGCTCGGCCAGCGGCTCCGCGAGTGGATCGTTCGACAAATAGCCGGAAACGCGAAAAGCCGACCTCGGGGCTGCGGATCCCGAGGTCGGCTTTCGAAGTCGACTAATTCGACGTCAGATTCAGCCGCCGAACGAGCCGGTCCACAGGGTGTCCAGGATGCCGTGCAGCGCGGCGCTGCCGGTGGCGAGCAGACCGTTCAGGGCAGCGGAACCGGTGTCGATAATAACGGGGATCATGGGATACCTCTCCTTGCGAATTCCCAATTGAACTTCTGACGCCGAGCATATCGGGCGGATTTTCGGAGCCGTTACCGAGGTTTACGACTATGTGATGTGCGCAACAAAAAGTAACAATGTGTGGGCGCAGTCATATAGCCCCTATCGGGCATTCATATCACGGAACTATCACACACAGTCGACACAAGTCTTCAAGCCCCGAAAACCAGTGGCACCTCGCCACCGCCCCGGACTAGCCTCACCGGCCATGACCCTGCGCGCGATCCCCGCCTCCATGGACCCCGCGGTGGTCGCCACGATCGACGGCGAACTGGACCGGATCGAGCGCGACCACCGGGTCGGCGTGCGCCTGGCCATCGAAAGCGGCAGCCGGGCATGGGGTTTCCCGTCGCCCGACTCCGACTACGACTGCCGGTTCGTCTACGTCGCCCATCTGGACGACTACCTGACGCCGTGGCGCGGCCGCGATGTCATCGAGACGCCGCTGGTCGGCCTGCTCGACGTGAACGGCTGGGAACTGGCCAAGGCGCTGCGCCTGCTGGTGGCGGGCAATGCGGTGCTCGTCGAATGGCTGATGTCGC
Source organism: Nocardia otitidiscaviarum (assembly GCF_007362295.1). Taxonomy (NCBI): domain Bacteria; kingdom Bacillati; phylum Actinomycetota; class Actinomycetes; order Mycobacteriales; family Nocardiaceae; genus Nocardia; species Nocardia otitidiscaviarum. Next base: position 4,863,441 of record NZ_CP041695.1, read on the forward strand.
CGATCGTGTATCGCGGCGATGCCGAATTCCGGGACGAACTCCGCGAATTGGCGCATGCGGTGGCGGATCGGAACCGGATCGCCATGCATTATCTGCACCTGGGCAGGCGGCAGTGGCGGCTGTTCGATTCGAATCGCTCACTGAAGAAGGTGTTCTATTCGCTGCGCCCCGCGATGGCATTGCGCTGGCTGCACGAACACCCGAATTCGGCGGTCGCGCCCATGCATTTGCCGACATTGCTCGAACAATGCGAACTACCCGCCGATCTCACCGGTGCGGTACACGAATTGACCGAGTTGAAGTCACGGACGCGAGAAATGGGGGCAGGAGCGGTGCCCACTCCCATCAGCGATTTCATCACGGCCGAATTCGACCGGGCGGCGGACGCGTTCACCCACGAGCGCGGCCACGACCGGAGCCGGGCGCGCGCCCTGACCGCCGACTTCTTCAGGCGTCAGGCGCTGCGCTGACGTGGGTGGCCTCCGGGCCGGGTTTGGCGCGCCGCCATTCGAACTCGACCCGCTGACCCTCCTCCAGCCAGCGGAAACCCTCCCCGGCGATGGCGGTGTACTCGACGTAGACGTCCGGACCGCTGTCGTCGGGGGTGATGAAACCGAAACCCTTCAAGCTGTCGAACCACTTCACCGTGCCGCGAGCCATTCCCGTTCTTTCTCGACCATCGCAGGGATTCGAAGGGCACGGCCCCCACCCGCGCCCGCCTAAGCGTGGCACGCGAGCTCGCGGCGAACAACCGGCGAGCCGGGTGCCACTTCGAGAAGACCCGCTGACACGGCCGACCGCGGCGGCGACAATGGTGGGGCCGACGCGACCCCGTTCCGGGGAAGGAGTCCCATTGGTGAGCAAGAGCCGACTGCTGAACAGGCTGGCGGGACGATTCGCCGGGCTGACCGATTCCGGCCTGCCCATCCCGACTCCGGCCGAGACCGTCGCCGCGCGACGACATTTCTTCGGCGAGGCGGTCGATCCCGCCACCGGTGAGGTGAGCCCGGATCGGGTGCTGGCGGCCTGGTTCGGCTGCTCGGGATTCGCGATCGCCATGGGCGGCACCGTGTTTCTGCTCGACGCCTGGGTGCCGCGCGGGCTGACCTCACATTATGTTCCCACCACCCCGGCCCAGCTGGCGGCGCTGCGCCCGGAGGCCATCTTCATCGGCCACGGACATTTCGATCACGCGGCCGATGCCGGTCCGATCGCGCAGGCCAGCGGTGCGACGGTGTACGGCACGGCCGAACACTGCGCGGCCATTCGCAAGCAGGTCGCGTTCAAGGCTGAATTCGCCTGTGTGGAATTGGGTTCCGCCGACTCCGGGCCGGGTGACCGCTACGATTTCCCGCTGCTGCCCGGATTGGAGGTGACCGCCGTGCGCCACCTGCACTCCGCACCCACCCGCCGTGGCCCGACCTCCTCGGCCCGCGTCTCCCCCGCCCCGTGCCTCGGCGATATCCGCACCCACCGTCCGACCCTGGCCGATGCCACCCACCTGGTCCGCCATCTCTCCGCACCGGAGGGCGGCACCCTGCTGTACCAGTTCCGCAGCGCCGATTTCACGCTCACCTGGCACGATTCGTCCGGCCCGCTGCTGGACCGCGCGCCCGAGGTGCTCGAGATCCTGCGCGCCCTGCCCGCCTCGGACGTGCACATCGGCGCGATCCAGGGCTTCAACCAGTTCACCAACGGCCTGCGCGATCCCCGCAGCTACGTGGAGGCGTTGCGACCCACGATCTTCGTGCCGAACCACCACGACAACTGGCTTCCGCTCATCACCGCGCGCGGCGAGGCGTTCCGTACTCCGCTGCACGCGGAACTGGCGAAACTGCCGGAGGCCACCCGCCCCGAAGTACGCATGCTGGTCGACCCCGACGACTATGTTTCCTGCGCGCGAATGACTTTCAAATAATCCATCCCCGCACAGCAATTCGGTCACATACCGACCGCCGAGCACGTAGCCTGCACGGCTATGTGGAGTATCGTCGCCATTTCCATCGTCGCCGTCATCATCATCGGACTGGGTTTCGCCGTGGGCCTACCGCGCGATTGATTCCCGTGTCGGCCGCACCAGTACGTTGACGCCGTGTCCTCCCCCGCCCACGACGCCCGCACCCAGGTCGCCGCGGCCGCCCGCCGCCTCGCCGAAGCCGGACTCCTGATCGGCACCGCGGGCAATGTGAGCATGCGCGTCGACGACCTCATCGCCATCACCGCCACCGGCACCGTCCTCGCCGACATCACCCCCGACCAGATCACCATCGTCGACCCGCACGGCACCGTAGTCTCCGGAGCCTTCGCCCCCACCTCCGAACTCCACCTCCACCTGGGCATCTACCACGACTTCGACGCCGGCGCGATCGTCCACACCCACGCCCCCAAATCCACCGCCGTCGGCCTGGTCCTCTCCGAACTCCCCGTCCTCCACTACCAGCAACTGCCGCTGGGCGGCCCCACCCCGGTAGTCCCCTTCCACCCGTTCGGCACTCCCGAACTCGCCGACGCCGTCCGCGCAGCCCTCCCCGGCAGATTCGCGGCCCTGCTCGCCAATCACGGTGCGGTCACCCACGCACCGACGCTGGATCAGGCGGTCGAGTACGCCCTCCTCTTGGAGTGGGCCTGCACCCTCTACGTGGACGCGGCGACGATCGGCACGCCACGCGCCCTCACCGCCGAGGAACAGACGGCGGTCGCGGACGTGATCCGGCGCACGGGATACGGGACTCCGAAAGTCATCGAAGAACGCACATAGCCATTCCGTACTGGCCGATATGTCTTCGCCAGAACATCAGGAGTGCGTCGTACGGATCTTCGTTCGATTGCTACGGCATGTCGCGTGAGCTGGGGTTTCGTGTCGCAATGTAGCCGGGTAGATTCGAACACATGAGCGATACCGCCGAGGTCGAGCTCACCAGCTACGAGTTGGTGGAGCGGCTGCAAGCGGTCCATACGCAGATCGCCGCCGCCCAAGCCGAGGAAGTCGCTCTGATGACGCGGCTGTATCGACTGCGCCGCGCGCAGCAGCTCGAGGCCGGGGTCGCGGCGCGGTATGCGGGGGAATCGGCGGCCACCGAAATCGGTGTGGCGGTGCGGGTCTCGCAACGCACCGCCGACGGATTGATCGCCCTCGGTATGGGATTGACGCGGCTGCCGCGGACGCAGCGCGCCTTCGCGGAGGGCCGCATCGACCTGGCACGGGCACGCGCCATCCACGACACGCTGGTCAACGCACCGGACGAAACGGTGACCGAACTGGAAGATCTGGTCGTCGCACGAGCCGAACGCTGCGACCCCGCCCGCTTGCGGCAAACGATCCGCAAGAAGCTGCTCGAGATCGACCCGGCCGGACAGACCCGCCGCCGCCAGGAGGCCGAGCGGGAACGGTACGTCGCGGTGCGCGCCGCGGACGACGGCACCGCGCTACTCGACGGCGTCCTCCCCGCCGCCGGAGGCTGGAGCCTGTTCGAACGACTGCGGGAGATGGCGATCACCCAGTGCTGCGCGGCGGACCCGCGCACCATGAACCAGCGCCGCGCCGACGCACTGGTCGCGCTCGCCGACGGCAGCGGACAACTCACCTGCGGCTGCGACCTGTCCGACTGCCCCCGCCGCAACCCGAACGCTACCGTTCCGAACACGCGGCGCGCACTCGTACAGGTCGGCGTCAGCGCGGCCACACTGCTCGGGGTGCAGGACAACCCCGGGCTGCTGGCCGGATTCGGAGCCATCGACGCCGACCTCGCCCGGCAGATCGCCCGCCACGCCCGCTTCCAGGTCATCACCGAAACCACCGGCCCCGCAAGCGAACTCGATACGCCGCAACGATCGGCCGGACCGTTTACGACGACGTCCGAGAACACCGACACCAACTGCTCCCCACCGCACTCGGCAAACCCGCGGGAGTTGCGGTACCGGCCGAGCGAGCGCCTCGCGGCACGGGTACGAGCACTGGACGGGATCTGCCGCGTTCCCGGCTGCCAAACGCCAGCCGCAGCCACCGATCTCGATCATCAACTCCCCTTCGACCACCGCTCCCCCACCTCCGGTGGCCGCACCACGGAGCAGAATCTCGGCTGCCGCTGCCGCCGCCACCACCGCTTGAAGACATTGGCCGACCATGGCATGAACGGCTGGACCGTCACCCACCACCGGGACCGGCGCATCGAGTGGCGCACCCCCACCGGCGGTGTGATCACCACCCGCCCCGAGGGCGCGAAGTTCCTGTTCCCCCACACCCCGGTACCCGCGACTCAGGTGAAACCGATTGACCCACAACCCGACCCACCGCTATTGGACCCCGGGCCAGTGGTCAACGCACTGACCGAACTGCTGCATGTCTACATCCCACCTAGCCGTCGCAACAGGCGTGTCCGCGACGCCAGCCAGCCTGTCCGCGTAGCAACGGTCTCGTGCGGCATCGGCCGCAGCGGTGGGGATACGGACCCTCCCCCCTTCTGACGCGCTCGCAGCCCCACTCTCGTGCGAGACGACGCTCCCTGCCCGAACCGCGATGGCGCGGTTTGCCCCTCAGCTACCCATCTTTCGTAGATGCCATCGTCAAGAGGGAAGGTCGTACTCGCCGACAGTGATCCCCGTAGTGAAGGCAACCCATTCGTCGGCAGGGAAGACCAGAGCCGGGCCGGTCGCGTTCTTGGAGTCGCGGATGCCGATCATGCCATCCGCGAGCCACGCGACCTCGACGCAGGCTCCGCTGCTCTCGCTGTGACTGCTCTTGAACCAACGCGCACCGGGTAGGTCAGTGTTCACCGCTCGTAACTCCTTGTTGCCCGCCGGAGCAGGTCTCGCGTGGTGTCCTCGTCGAGAGCAGAGGCCCGTAGGGCCGCAGCCAGTTCATGGTAGCGCCGTACGTCGGCGGGCTTTTCCAAGTAGACGTCGCTGCTCATCTGGATCTCGTGATACACCACCGGTGGTTCTATCGGCTTACCTCGAGCATCGACGCCGAAGTCGAGAATGACGAACGGACCGTGCAGCAAACCCCAGGTGCACCCGGCGGAGAATGGGTGAATCCGTACCGTGACGTTCGTCAGCTTGCTGATCTCCGCGAGATGCCGCAGCTGCGCCGCCATGATCCGTCGGTCACCGATCACGCGATAGAGGGCCGACTCGTGCAGGAGCACATCGAGTTTCAGCGGCCGGGATTTTCGGGTGACGATGGCTTGTCGCTTCATCCGTAGCTCGACGCGCCGCTCGATGTCCTCGCGGCTGTCATCCCGGAAGAAGGCCCCGATGAGCGATCGCGCGTAGTCCGCGGTTTGCAATAGCCCCGGGACGTGTTCGTGGTAGGTGACCAGCTGTCGCGCTGAAGTTTCCAGGCCGACATACATATTGAAGCTGTCGCTGAACAGACCGCCGAATGCGTGGTACCAGCTTGTCACCTTCGCCTGCTCGGCCAGTTCCACCGCCCGCTGCGTGTTCTCAGGACTGATTTCGTAGATCTCGCAGAGGGCCCGCACATCTCGGATGCGAACCTTCTTCACCCGCCCCGCCTCGATGCGCTGCAGCCCGGGTTCGCTCAGTTCAACCATTTCGGCGGCAACTTTCTGCGTTAGCCCGAGCGCTTCGCGGGCCTCTCGTAGGAATCGGCCGAGCTGGCGCCGGGGCAGAGTTGAGGACTGGCTGGCTGTGTCGCTCATGTGGTGCTCTCCAGAAGTGAAGCTGACGACGCCGGTATCTGAAGCTATGTGTACCGCAGATTCGAAGCCCGCTCTGGCGTTTTGAAGCGAAACAATCTGAAGCTTCACTTTCGATGGCAGCCGCTGGCCAGAGATGGTGTGCTGGGTCCCACCGCAACGACAGGGAGGTCGGTAGCTATGTCCCCCGACGAGCGCGACCAGCTCGAACTCCAGGTCATCCAGGATGTCCTGGATACCGTCGAGGCCAAACTACGAGAACGCGAACGCTGCGGCTGGCACCTGACCGTTTCCCGCATGCGGATATACGCCACGATCCTGCACGCGGTCATCGTCAGCGCCCGCGCCACCCATTCCCATCCCACGACCCTCGATCGCGCGGACATCCTCGATGTGATCTTCGACGGTATCGAACCTGCCGATTCCGATTCGGCAGGGCAACTCGTCGAGGACATTATCGATCGAAACAGTCTGCCCGCGAGTCGATCCCGCCGACATCGCGGACGACCATCCATGTCCGATGGATCCAGTACGGCCGCCCGTGTCGAGGCCGTGGTCGTCCGCGATCCTGACGGTCCCACCGACGTCAGCATCTTCGTAGATGGCATGGAGGTGCCTGCAACGCTGTTCCCCGTCGATGCCGGTGCCGGATGGACATGGGCGGAATGGATGCGGACACGGGATGTCAACCTCGCTCTCGCCTCTCCGGCAGCACGCGCGGCTTTGCTTCACATCTACGCCAACGTACCTGGTGAACGATATATCGGCCGCGTATGAGGCTGGCTCGGTCCAGGGGAAGGTATCGCGCGACTGCGCGCGGTCCGACGACCGGCCCGCCACCGATTCGTTGACGATCACATGGTCTCCTCCGGAGAATCAGGAGGTGGCGCGCATTCTCGGATTCCAGCCCAACACGCAGCGGATTACGACACACAGCGTTGACAAGGGGGTGATCTGCGAGCATCAGGTGATCGCCGATGGCGATGGGGCGACGATCTTGCATCTGACGACGCTCGGGTCCAAGGATCGGGAATCGCATCCCAAGAGCAGTCAGTCGCTCCAACTGGACACCGAGACGGCGGCCCAGCTCGTCAAGCTATTGCACGACTCATTCGGGGATGACGTGCTGGGGACGAGGATCGACGTTGATCTGGCTTTCCAGGACGGAACGGCCACGGTCGACACAGCCCTCCTCGCGGCCGTCTACAAACGGAATCCCGCGATCTTCCGGCAGTTCATCAGTGACGACCGAGCAGCGAACGATGTCATCGCCATGGCGCATCGCCGGGAGCAGGTCATGCGGTTCCGACGGCTGTTGGAAGACGACGACTACTTCGACGCCGAGAGAACCAAGTTTCCGAAACAGGGTGGTGAAGCGGTCTGGCAGGACCTTTTCGAAAGGAACCCGTGGATTTTCGGTGTCTCCTTGTCCGGGCAACTCCTGACATCCTGGGACAGCGCCAAGTTGGAGCAGGTTGTGGTCGGGCACTCGGTGGCGACGGTCGGTAAACGCACCGACGCGCTGTTGCGTACCGTCAGCCGTATCCCTTCGATGGTCTTCGCCGAGATCAAGACGCACCGGAAGGAGCTGCTCGAGTTGGTGCAGGAGCCTTACCGCGCCGGCTGCTGGGCACCGTCCTTCGAATTGTCGGGCGGCGTCGTCCAAGCACAGGGCACCGTTCATCGCGCCGTGACCCATATCGGCGAGCGGCTTCAGGAAACCGCTCCCGACGGCAGCGACATTCCCGGCGAGTTCACCTATCTCCTACGTCCACGGTCGTATCTGATCATCGGCAGCCTGGAGAGTCTGCGCGGCGAAGGCGGCGGGTACCACCGGGACAAGATTCGCTCGTTCGAACTGTTTCGACGGGAACTCGTCCAGCCGGAGATTCTGACCTTCGACGAACTCCTCGCCCGTGCGGAATGGCTGGTCGAGTCGGCCGATGTGCAATCGCATCCTGCGCGGTCGTGAACCTGCGGTACTCACATGGCTGGGTACGGGCTTGGCGCACAGGGAATCTCGTTCACCGTGCCGGGTGCGAAGGTGTTCAGCATCAACGCCGCCACGGTCGGGTCGACGGAGATGGCGTTGTGGCCCGCCAGGTTCACCGGGCACACGTCCTGGAGCAGGATGTTCGTGGCGTTCGGTGCCTCGCGATATCCGCTGGTGTATGGGATGACCTCGGTGTCGGCTCGGGTGAGGAGGTTGGTGTAGTGAACCTCCGAGGCGTAGACCCCGGCGGCTTGGAGGTCGAGGATGAAATCCGAGATGGGGAGCATGTCCACGCAGCCTTGGCAGGTGGGGCGGAGGGCGGCGAAGACCGGATCTTGGGCGTTCAGGCCGTAGGCGGTGTTGACCATCGGGTCGGCGGCGTGGGTGCCCGCGTAGATGGGGGCGAGGTTGAAGATCTGGTCGACCGCCTGGGAGCCGCCCTCGAACAGCAGGTAGTGGGCGGCTACCAGGGTGCCTTCGGACCAGGCGAGGAGATTGACCCTGTCGGCTCCGGTGGTGGCCCGGACGCGGGTGACGAAATCGCGGAGTTCCCTGCTGGAATCGGGGATCGGGGCCAGGCCGCCCACTCCGGCGAGGGCGGCGGGCTGGTCGGGGTACCTGCCGTAGGTGACGGAGAAGACGCAGAAGCCGTGGTTGTGCAGGAGCGGGGACATGGCGGGCCAGCCCGCGCCGTTACCGAGGACGCCGTGGACGAGCACGATCGGTTCGGGGTGCTCGGCGCTGGGCGTGCAGGTCCAGTCGTTCGCGCCGGGTGGGTCGAAGGGGGCTTTCGCGCCGGTCATGTCGGCGAGCAGAACGGGGATGGAGTAGTGCACGGGGAGTTGCTCGGCGTGCGCCGCCGCGGTCCCCGGGATGGCCAGCAATGCGGTGAGGGACAGCAGGATACTGAGCCAGATCCGACGCAACGGGAAGACCTCCGCGAATCGACGCCAACGGTGCGGTTGCCGAAAAGTCGCTGAGCGACCGGTCGTTACCTTAACGGCGACGCGAGAGCGGACGGCGTACGAAACGCGGAGGTGCTCGAGGTGTCGGTCAGCGGGGCGTGACGACCGTGGGCAGACATGCGAAGCCGCGGTTGTTGGACGAGTGGATGCGGCGCGTCTTCTCGGCGTCGATGTCGTAATCGGCGATCGCGGCGGCGAATTCCTGGAGGGCGGTGCGCAGTTCGAGGACCGCGAGATTGGAGCCCAGGCAGTGGTGGCGGCCGCTGCCGAAGACCAGGGAGGCGCTGGTGTCGCGGCCCAGGTCGAAGCGGTCGGCGGCGGGGAAGACCGCCGGGTCGCGGTTGGCGGAGCCGGTGAGGAGCAGGATGCGGGCGTCGGCGGGGATGGTCACGCCGTGTAGGTCCACGGGGGCCGTGGTGGTGCGTAGGTGAACCTGGGTGGCCGGATCCCAGCGCATGGATTCGGCGATCCAGGCGTCGATGCCGCCGGCCAGGGCGGTGCGGCGCTGGTCGGGGTGCAGCCAGCCGGCGTGCCAGATATTGCCGAGGGTCAGCATGGTGGTCTCGATGCCCGCGCCGATCAACAGGATCAGCACGCCGACGATCTCCTCCGGGGTGAGCCGGTCGTCACCGTCGGCGGCGTCCAGCAGGCCGGAGAGCAGGTCGTCGGTGCGGTGGCGGGCCCGTTCGATGGTGAGGTCGGTGTAGTAGGCGACGAGCGCGCCGATGGCCTGCATGGCCTCGGGGCGCAGATCGGTGGACTCCTCCTCGGTGTACATGATCTCCATACCGAGTTTGCGCACCATATCGCGGTCGGACTGCGGCACGCCGACGAGTTCGGAGATCACCTCGGTCGGGTACGGCCCGGCGAAGTCGGCCATGAGGTCGAAGGATCCACCCTCCACCAGCGGTGTCAGCAGGGAGCGGGTGATCTCCCGCAGCCGGGGCTCCAGCCCCTGCACGCGGCGCTGGGTGAAGGCGCTGGTGACCAGCCCGCGCAGCCGGGTGTGCTTGGGTGGGTCCATGGCCACGAAGGAGAAGAACCGTTCGGCCTGCGGTCCCCAGAAGGCCGGCTCCATGCGGATACCGTTCACGCTGGAGAAACGGTCGGAGTCGCGCAGGGCGGCGAGCACGTCGGCGTGCCGGGACAGCGCCCAGAAATCGTCCACCTCATTGCGGTAGACGGGGGCCTGCTCGCGCAAGGCGGCATAGTACGGGTAAGGATCACTGTGGACCGCGAAATCGTAGGGGCTGTACTGCAACTGCACGAGTAGACCTTCCGGGGCGTAGCGTCGCTAGGATCGCCAGCGGTTCGTATTGAGCCGACGAAACTGAACACTAGTCGAGATGCATTGGGGGCGTAATGAACTCGGACTCGGCAGCGGACCGGATCGACGTGACGAAGCCGCATCCGGCCCGCCGGTACGACTACTGGCTGGGCGGATCGGCCAATTATCCCGCCGATCGGGAGTCCGCCGAGATGGTGGCCGAGGCATTCCCGACGGTACAGATCTCGGCGCTGGAGAACCGGAAATTCCTGCGCCGCGCCGTCGGCCACCTCGCCGAACGCGGCATCCGACAGTTCCTGGACATCGGCACCGGCCTGCCCACCGCGGGCAATGTGCACGAGATCGCGCAGACCGTGGTGCCCGAATCGCGCATCGTATACGTGGACAACGACCCGATCGTGCTGGTGCACGCCAACGAACTGCTCAACAGCTCCCCCGAGGGCAAGACCGCCTACCTGGAGGCCGACGTCCGGGAGCCGCAGCGCATTCTCACCCACCCGGATCTGCTCGACACCATCGATCTGAGCCAGCCGGTGGCGCTCATCCTGGTCGCCATCCTGCATTTCATCGGCGATGAGGAAAAGCCCCACGACCTGGTGCGGGAGCTGCGCGAGGCGCTCGCCCCCGGCAGTTACCTGGTGATCTCCCACGCCACCGGCGACTACCTGGCTCCGGAGGATCGGCCCGCGACCCTCGAAGCCAACAAGCGCAGCCGGGTGCCGTTCTACCTACGCTCGCGCGAGGAGATCTCGCGCTTCTTCACGGGTCTGGAATTGGTGGCCCCCGGCATCACCTCGGTGACCAACTGGCGTCCGGAGGAGTGGCGGCCGCATCCGCGCGCCGAAGCCGTGTCCATGCTGGGCGGCGTCGCCCATATCGGCTGACGGTCAGATACCGCCCGCCAGCGCCCGCATACACCGCACGGCGAGCGAGGCCGGATTCGAGCCGCGCCCCTGCGGCGAGGTGTCGAGCGCCCATTCCTCGAGGGCGATGCGGATGGCCCCGGCCGCCGCGGCGGCGAGCAGGCGCACCCGGAGCGGGTCCGCGTCCGGTCCGGCCAATTCGGTCAGCACCCGGGTCAGGTCGCGTTCGCTCTCCATATTGATGCGATGCCAGATGCCGCGCAGTGCCGCGTCGTTGTCCATGGCGCGCAGCAGGCCGCGGGTGAGTTCGAGATCCGCGTCGTCCTCGAGGGTCATCGACCGCACGGCCGCCGCCTGTAACTCGTTGAGCTTGGGTAGTCGCCGCGGGCCGGAGGCGATGATGGCCAGCCAGCGTTGCGCGCCGGTGGCCAGCATGGGTTCGACGGCGTCCTCCTTGGTGCGCGCGTAGCGGTAGAAGGTCCGCAGGGCGACCCCGGCGGCGGCGGCGATCTCCTCGGCGGTGACCTCCGCGGTGCCGCGTTCGGCGAACAGCCGCGCCGCGGTGCGGGCGATCTCCAGGCGGGTTTCCTGCTTACGGCGCTCGGCCAGGGTCAGGCGGTCGGGTGCTGCCACGGGGCGTCCTTCCAGGTCGAATAGGTCCATCCTAATCACCGGATGCCATAGTGGCACGTTGTGCCAGTACGGCGTACCGTGTCAAGCGGGTGGGGTCGAAGAATCATAGAGGAGTTGCCGCAATGGAGCGTTTCACCGACCGCCGTGTCCTGATCACCGGCGCGGGTTCGGGCATCGGCCGGGCCACCGTGCACCGCATTCTGCGCGAGGGCGGGCAGGTCGTGGCCGCCGATATCAGCGAGGCCGGACTCGCCGAGACCGCCAAGCAGGCCGCCGACCACGGGCACGCGGACCGGCTCGCCACCGTCACCGTCGATATCGGCGATGAGGAATCGGTGCGTGCGGGCGTCGCCAAGGCCGTCGACACCCTGGGCGGGCTGGACGTTCTCGTCAATGCCGCGGGCATCCTGCGCTCGGCGCACACCCACGAGATGCCCCTCGCGGACTGGAACCGGATCATCACCACCAACCTCACCGGCACCTTCCTCATGATCCGCGAGGCGCTGCCGACGCTGCTGGCCTCCGATCACAAGGTGATCGTGAACTTCGCGTCCACCTCGACGTTCTTCGCGCACCCCTACATGTCGGCGTACGCGGCGTCCAAGGGCGGCATCATGTCCATGACCCACGCGCTGGCGGCCGAGTACAGCAAGCAGGGGTTGCGCGTGGTGGCCGTCGCACCGGGCTCCATCTCCAGCGATATGACCGACGGCCGCGGACCGGGCCTGCCCGAGGACGCCGACCTGAGCCTGTTCATGAAGCTCATCCCCGGCATCGGCCAGGGCTTCGCCTCCCCCGACACCGTCGCGGGCGTGGTCGCCATGCTGGCCTCCGACGACGGCGCGTTCATCACCGGCACCGAGATCCGCATCGACGGCGGCACCCACTACTGAACCGGGCCTCGGGGGCGGGTCATACCTGAGACGTAGTCCGCCCCTGATCTTCTCCGAAATGGGGGTAGCCCCATACCGTTTCGGGCCGAAGTGCGGCACAGTGTCTGACCATGAGGTCGACGTCATCCGATTCCGCCCGACGAAAGCTGGCCCGCCTGGCCGTGGCCGGTGCGATCACCGCGATTCCCCTTACCGCGCTTGCTGTTCCGGCCGCGGCCGAGGTCACGCTCGAGCCCGAGGTCACCGAGGTCTCCCGCCCGCACTGGCAGGACCGTAACCCCTGGGATCCCCGGTACCCGTGGGAGAACCGTAATCCGTGGGACAACCCGCACGACCACGGCCGCTGGCACGATCACGACCGTTGGCACGATCACGACCGCTGGGACCGCGACTGCGATCACAACGACTGGAACCGCGGTCACGACCCCTTCCGCAACCCCTTCCGGCACGCACTCCCTCGTGGCGTGTTCGGAAGCAGCTAGGAAGGTACGAGAAGGCCCGGCACCCGCGAGCGGGTGCCGGGCCTTCTCCGTGTCGCGAAGACCTTACGCGGTCTCGGTGATCGGGCGGTCGACCCAGCTCATCAGGCCGCGCAGCTTGGCGCCGGTGACCTCGATCGGGTGCTCGGCGTTCTGCTTGCGCAGACCCTCGAGCTCCTTGTTGCCGCCCTCGACATTGGCGACCAGGCGCTTGACGAAGGTGCCGTCCTGGATGTCCTTCAGGATCTCCTTCATGCGCTCCTTGGTGCCCGCGTCGATGACCCGCGGACCCGACAGGTAGCCACCGAACTCGGCGGTGTCGGAGACCGAGTAGTTCATGCGCGCGATGCCGCCCTCGTACATGAGGTCGACGATCAGCTTCAGCTCGTGCAGCACCTCGAAGTAGGCCATCTCCGGCGCGTAGCCGGCCTCGACCATGACCTCGAAACCGGTCTTGACCAGTTCCTCGGTACCACCGCAGAGCACGGCCTGCTCACCGAACAGGTCGGTCTCGGTCTCTTCCTTGAAGGTGGTCTTGATGACGCCCGCGCGGGTGCCGCCGATGCCCTTGGCGTAGGACAGGGCGAGGGCCTGGCCCTGGCCGGTCGGGTCCTGGTCGACCGCGATCAGGGCCGGAACGCCCTTGCCGTCGACGAACTGGCGGCGCACCAGGTGGCCCGGGCCCTTGGGGGCGACCATGGCGACGGTGACGTTGGCCGGAGCCTTGATCAGGCCGAAGTGGATGTTGAGGCCGTGGCCGAAGAACAGCGCGTCGCCGTCCTTCAGGTTGGGCTCGATGTCGTTGGTGAAGATCGACGCCTGCGCGGTGTCGGGGGCCAGCACCATGATGACGTCGGCCCAGGCGGCGACCTCGGCGGGAGTGCCGACGGTCAGACCGGCCTCCTCGGCCTTCGGACGCGACTTCGAGCCCTCGGCGAGGCCGACGCGGACGTCGACGCCGGAGTCGCGCAGGCTCAGCGAGTGGGCGTGGCCCTGGCTGCCGTAGCCGATGACCGCGACCTTCTTGCCCTGGATGATCGACAGGTCCGCGTCATCGTCGTAGAACATCTCGACTGCCACTGTTGGTTCCCTTCAGGATCACCCCCGCTTGCGCGGGGAAACGTTGTGCGCGTGGGGGCGCGCGGTGTGGATTTCAAAGGATCGGCCCCGCGGTGGCGGGGACAAGCGGAACGCCGACCGTCGATCGGCGACCACTCTAGCGAGTCGCCGTGATGGACTTGGGTCCACGTCCGACGGCGACCACGCCCGACTGCACGATCTCGCGGATGCCGTACGGCTCCATCATGCGCAGCAGCGCGTCCAGCTTGGAGCGCGTGCCGGTGGCCTCGATGGTCAGCGCGTCCGGTGACACGTCGATCACCTTGGCGCGGAACAGGTTCACGGCCTCGATCACCTGGGTGCGCACGCTGGCGTCGGCGCGCACCTTGACCAGGATGAGTTCGCGGGCGACCGAACTCTCCTGATCCTGCTCAACGATCTTGATGACGTTGACCAGCTTGTTGAGCTGCTTGGTGACCTGCTCGAGCGGCAGATCCTCCACCGTCACAACGATTGTCATGCGCGAGATCTCGGGGATCTCGGTCCCGCCGACCGCGAGCGACTGGATATTGAAGCCGCGGCGCGAGAACAGACTCGCCACGCGCGCGAGCACGCCCGGCTTGTCCTCCACCAGCACGGAGAGGGTGTGGGTGGTGGTGGTCATCGCTCGGTCTCCTTCTTCGCCCGCTCATGCGCCGCGAGCGTGGCCTTCTCGTGCGACATGGCCTCGTGGATGACCGCGGGCTCGGCGGCGGATTCGTCGTCGTCGAACAGCGGGCGGATGCCGCGGGCGGCCATGATCTCGTCATTGGACGTGCCGGCGGCCACCATCGGCCACACCTGGGCGTCCTTGCCGACGATGAAGTCGATCACCACGGGGCGGTCGTTGATGGACTGCGCCTCGCGGATGGCGGCCTCCACGTCCTCTTCCCGCTCCACGCGAATGCCGTAGCAGCCCAACGCTTCCGCCAGCTTCACGAAGTCGGGGATGCGCAGGGTGTGGGTGCCCAGGTCGGTGTTGGAGTAGCGCTGTTCGTAGAACAGGGTCTGCCACTGCCGGACCATGCCCAGGTTGCCGTTGTTGATGAGCGCGACCTTGATCGGCACGCCCTCCACGGCGCAGGTGGCCAGTTCCTGATTGGTCATCTGGAAGCAGCCGTCACCGTCGATGGCCCACACCTCGCGGTCGGGTGCGCCCATCTTCGCGCCCATGGCGGCGGGCACGGCGTAGCCCATGGTGCCCAGGCCGCCGGAGTTCAGCCAGGTGCGCGGCTTCTCGTACTTGATGAACTGGGCGGCCCACATCTGGTGCTGGCCGACGCCCGCGCAGTAGATGGCGTCCGGTCCGGCGAGTGCGCCCAGCTTCTCGATGACGTACTCCGGCGACAGCGAGCCGTCGCTGGGCGGGGTCCAGCCCAGCGGGTACTGCTTGCGCACGCCGTCCAGGTAGGTCCACCAGTCCGACAGGTCCAGCAGCGGGTTCGCGCTCGCGGCGGGATCGGCCTTCAGGGTGTCGATGAGTTCGGTGATGACCTCGCGGCAGTCGCCCACGATCGGCACGTCCGCGTGGCGGTTCTTGCCGATCTCGGCCGGGTCGATGTCGGCGTGGATGACCTTGGCGCCGGGCGCGAAGGAGTCCAGCTGGCCGGTGACGCGGTCGTCGAAGCGCGCGCCCAGGGTGACGAGCAGGTCGGAGCGCTGCAGCGCCGCCACCGCGCCGACGGTGCCGTGCATACCCGGCATGCCCATGTTGAGCTGGTGCGAGTCGGGGAACGCGCCGCGCGCCATCAGGGTGGTGACCACCGGGATGCCGGTCAGCTCGGCCAGTTCCAGCAGCTCGGCCGACGCCTCGGCCTTGATCACGCCGCCGCCGACGTAGAGCACGGGGGCCTTGGCCTCCATGATCATGCGGGCGGCCTCGCGCACCTGCTTGCCGTGCGGCTTGGTGACCGGACGGTAGCCGGGCAGCCGCATCTCCGGCGGCCAGCTGAAGGTGGTCTGCGCCTGCAGCACGTCCTTGGGGATGTCCACCAGCACCGCGCCGGGGCGGCCGCTGGAGGCCAGGTGGAACGCCTCGGCGATGATGCGCGGGATGTCGATGGGATCGGTGACCAGGAAGTTGTGCTTGGTGACCGGCATGGTGATGCCGGAGATATCGGCTTCCTGGAAGGCGTCGGTGCCGATCAGGCCGCGGCCGACCTGGCCGGTGATGGCGACCAGCGGCACCGAGTCCATCTGGGCGTCGGCGATCGGGGTGACCAGATTGGTCGCGCCCGGACCGGATGTGGCCATACACACACCGACCTTGCCGGTGGCCTGCGCGTAGCCGGTGGCGGCGTGACCCGCGCCCTGCTCGTGCCGGACCAGGACGTGGCGGACCTTGGTGCTGTCGAACAGCGGGTCGTAGACGGGAAGGATCGCACCGCCCGGAATACCGAATACCGTGTCCGCGCCGAGCTCCTCGAGCGATCGGACGACCGACTGCGCGCCGGTGACCCGCTCGGGCGGGACCTGGCGGCGATTCGATGTTGCGGCCGTAGCCGCGGTCGGCTGATTAGCCGAGGGCGCGGGCCTGCGGGCCGAGGGCCCGGGCCGGGCGGTAGGTGCGCTCACCGTCTTGGTTCCTTACTGCTTGTCGTAACCACACTTGCCTGAACACAAAAAAGCCCCCGACAGCCTATGGCTGTTCGAGGGTGGCGCGTCGCAGCTGCGAGCTGACGTATGGGAGCTACATCGTCGGCTCAGCGCTGGACGCGCCGGCCGATTACGAGCAACTCGATTCGTTTCACGCGCACGACGGTAAGTGCGCGTGGTCCGTTCAGTCAAACTTCTGACCAATGGTGTCCCATTATGTGAGACAGAGCGGTTGTTCGGGTTCAATCACCACAATGCGAGGATGGGGGTGTGTCATCACCGCATCAGTCCGTGCCACCAGGTCGATCGTCCCATACGCCCGCCGCGGGATCGGACACGGGTGGCTACCCGAGCATCCGGTTCCGCACCGACTGGCTGTGGATCCCGGCCGTCGCCATCGTGCCCCTCGTGGTCACCTTCCCGCTCTGGTTGACGCGGCTGCAAACCGTGGTCAGCGGGAACGGGTTGGAGGTGCGCGGGCTCTTCCGGACCCGCCGGGTGCCGTGGCAGCAAATCTCCGGCGTCCGCATTCCGGGATTCAATCGCGTGTACGCCACCCTCGCCGACGGGAGTGAGATCCCGCTGCCCGGAGTGGACTTCGGGCGCATCCGCACCTTCGTGCGCGCCACCCGCGGCGAGTTGGCGGATCCCGGCGTGCGGGTGATCGCGATACCGCGCCTGGCCCATCTCGCGGTGTTCGTGGTGGCGCTGGGCGCGCTGTTCCCGTTCGCGGGCTGGCCCCAGGTGCTGTGGATCCTGTTCGCGATTCCGCTGGCGCTGGCGGTGTGGGTGGAGCGCACTCGAACCAAGATCTCCCCGGACGGACTCGACCTGCGCACCGTGCGCGGCCAGCGTCACATCGACTGGGATCAGGTCCGGGGTCTGAGCATCCCCCAGCGCGGCTACCTGCGGCTGCACCTCGCCGATGACTCCGAGGTGAAGCTGCCCGCGGTCGGCTACGACCGGCTGCGCGATCTGGTGGAGGCGTCCGGCGGCCGCATTCCGGACCCGTTCGTGGAACCGGAGGACGGGGACGAGACCACGGACGCCGCGGACGCCGAGACGACCGGTGGGCGCGGCGGGGCGGTAACGCCGGAGTAACGTGGGCTGGCCGCCGAAGCAGATTCGGCGCAGTCGCCACAGCCCCCGCGACGAGACCCGAGGACCCATCAATGCCACCGCTTCGCTCACGCACCACCACCGCCGGACGCAATGCCGCGGGCGCGCGCGCCCTCTGGCGCGCCACCGGTCTCACCGACTCCGACTTCGGCAAGCCGATCGTCGCCATCGCGAACTCCTACACCCAGTTCGTACCGGGCCACGTGCACCTCAAGGACGTCGGTGAGATCGTGGCCGAGGCGGTCCGCGCGGCGGGCGGCGTGCCCCGCGAGTTCCACACCATCGCCGTGGACGACGGCATCGCCATGGGCCACGGCGGCATGCTGTACTCACTGCCCTCGCGCGAGATCATCGCCGATTCGGTGGAGTACATGGCCAATGCCCACACCGCCGACGCGCTGGTGTGCATCTCCAACTGCGACAAGATCACTCCGGGCATGCTGAACGCGGCCATGCGGCTCAACATCCCGGCCGTATTCGTCTCCGGCGGACCCATGGAGGCCGGTAAGGCCGTCGTGGTCGGCGGCGTGGCGCAGGCCCCCACCGACCTCATCACCGCCATCGCGGCCAGCGCCTCCAGCGCCGTCAGCGACGAGGGCCTGTCCGAGGTCGAGCGCAGCGCCTGCCCGACCTGCGGCTCCTGCTCCGGCATGTTCACCGCCAACTCCATGAACTGCCTCACCGAGGCACTGGGTCTGGCGCTGCCCGGCAACGGCTCCACCCTGGCCACCCACGCGGCCCGCCGGGCGCTGTTCGAGCGGGCCGGACGCGTCATCGTCGATATCGCCAACCGCTGGTACCGCGACGACGACGCCTCGGTGCTGCCGCGAAACGTGGCCAACGAGAAGGCGTTCCGCAACGCCATGGCCCTGGATGTGGCCATGGGCGGCTCCACCAACACCGTGCTGCACACCCTCGCCGCCGCGCAGGAGGGTGAGATCGACTTCGATCTGCGGACCATCGACGAGATCTCGCGGCGGGTGCCGTGCCTGTCCAAGGTGTCGCCGAACTCCGACTACCACATGGAGGATGTGCACCGCGCCGGCGGCATTCCGGCCATCCTGGGCGAACTGCGCCGCGGCGGCCTGCTCGAGACCGACGTGACCACCGTGCACACCGCCTCGTTCGACGAATGGCTCGACACCTGGGACATCCGCTCCGGCAAGGCATCCGAGGAGGCCGTGGAGCTGTTCCACGCCGCACCGGGCGGGGTGCGCACCACCGAGCCGTTCTCCACCGAGAACCGCTGGTCGTCACTGGACACCGATCAGGAACAGGGCTGCATCCGCGATATCGCGCACGCCTACACCGTGGAGGGCGGGCTGTGCGTGCTGCGCGGCAATATCGCCCCGGACGGCGCGATCCTCAAGACCGCGGGCATCGACGAGGACCTGTTCACCTTCGAGGGGCCGGCCGTGGTGGTCGAATCCCAGGAGGAAGCCGTATCGGTCATTCTGAACAAGCGGATCAAGGCCGGTGACGTGGTCGTGGTGCGCTACGAGGGTCCGGCGGGCGGCCCGGGCATGCAGGAGATGCTGCACCCCACCGCATTCCTGAAGGGCGCGGGGCTGGGCAAGTCCTGCGCGCTCATCACCGACGGCCGGTTCTCCGGCGGCACCTCGGGTCTGTCCATCGGACATATTTCGCCCGAGGCGGCCAGCGGCGGAGCCATCGGCCTGATCGAGAACGGTGACCGGATACGTATCGACGTGCACACCCGTGCGCTCGAATTACTCGTTTCCGAGGACGAACTGGCCCGGCGGCGCGCGAAAATGGAGGCGTCCGAACGGCCGTGGCAGCCCGCCGACCGCGATCGTCCGGTCACCACCGCCCTGCGCGCCTACGCCGCTCTGGCGACGTCGGCGGACAAGGGTGCAGTCCGGCGGGTGCCGTAGTCAGCAAGGGGGAAGTGTGACAATCGAATACACCGGCAAGGTCGACGCCATGCTGGCCGAATACACCGCGATGCTCGATCGCTGCGACGAGCGCAACGCGCAGGCGAAGGAACTGCTCGCCGAGGCCGAGGCACTCGCCGCCGAGACCAGGGAGCTGTTCGGAGCCGAATACTCCGCCGCCCCCGGCGACGCCGAGGACATCCGTGCCCAGCGTGCGGCCCTGGAGGAACAGGTGGACGCCAAATCCCAGCAGGTGCTACGCCTGCACTCGGAGAATTTCGAGGAGTGGCAGCGGTTCACCCACGCCGAGTGGTGACCTGATACGGCACGGCCCCGGAACCGGAAGGTTCCGGGGCCGTGCCGTATTCGCCGATGGCTCGCCGCGTCAGTCGAACGGGCCGACGCCGGTGAGCGGGTTGCCGCCGTGCAGCCACAGCCAGGTGCCGATGGCGGCGGCGATCGCGGCGACCAGTGCCGCGACCGAGCCGAGGAACGGGCGGGTGGCCCAGCCGCGGTTGCGGTCCAGGGACAGTCGGCCGGGGCCGGTGAGGATGATGACGGCGGCCGCGCCCGCGAGCACGGTTTCCAGTTCCACCGCGCTGGCGGCGGCCTTGTACTGGAAGCCGGGGATCATGCCCTGCTTCCACAGCCAGGCGTCCAGGATCACCGCGAGCACCGCGCCCGCGGCCAGCGGGGTGCCGAGCCCGAGGACCAGCAGGATGCCGCCGCCGAGTTCGCCGACGATGAGGAAGGCCGCGCCGATGTCGGCCTGGTCCCAGCCGCCCTGTTCGAGCATGTCGCGGGTGCCTTCCAGGCCGGGGCCGTGGAACCAGCCGGTCAGCTTCTGCAGGCCGTGGTAGATGAAGGTGCCGCCGACCACCAGGCGCAACAGCAGCAGACCGAGGTCCAGGGTGCCGCGGCGATCGTCGCGGCGACGCAGCCGACCGTTCTCCGGCGAGGTCGGGGCCGGAGGGATGCTCGCGAACGCGTAGGAGGGTGCGTCCGCCCCGGGGGCGGGGACTTCGGGAGCTGCGACTCCGGGAGCTGCGACTCCGGGGGCTGGGGCGTCGGCGGCGATCGGGGTGGTGTCGCCGCTCTCCACCTGCGCGCGCGTCGGCACGTCGGGGTCGAGACCCAGGTCCTCGTCGGTGCGGGGAATCTCCTTGGTGAGATTCGGCCCGGCCGTATCGATCTGCTCGGTCGGACTGTCGAAGGGGCTGCGCACCGGCGTCCCCGGCCGCTGCGCGGGTTCGGGTTCGGGTTGCCCCGCCGCGGTGGACGGATCGTTCGGCTTGTCGGTCACGCGGGTCAGGGTATGCGCCCCGAGCCCCCGACGCGCGGTGGATCGCGGGCGTGTCCTGCGGATGTTTCACATACAGACCACCCCCGTACGAGCGTGCGCGGCGGTATTTCCGTAACGTCTGCAGCATGAGTTTGGTTGCCGGAGGGCGAGTCAGGGGCCGCGCGGGGAGGCTCGCGGTCGGTCTCGTGGTCGGCGTGACGCTGCTGGCCGGGTGCGCCCGCTTCGACGAATCCGCGTCGAGCCCGTTCACTCCCGAACCGTCCTGGCAGGACGCCGATCTCGGCCCGACCGACAAGCAGGCGCCCACCTCGGCGCAGCGCCCCGCCGGGCCGTGTGTCGATCCCGACCCGAATGTGGTGATCTCCTGCCTCGGGGTCACGGGCGGGATCGTCGTCCTGGGTGACGGCACCTCGATCGTGTTGGACCGCACGGATCTGGAGGTGCTGACCCTGCTGCCGCCGGTGGGCCCCAGCGAGGTGCCGCCGCCTCCGGCGAAGGAGCAGCGGATCGACCAGGAGATCGACACCGGCACCGCGGACGGCGGGCTCATGGATATCGCGCTCTCACCGTCCTACTACGAGGACGGGCTGTACTACCTGTACGTCACCGGCCCCAGTGACAATCGGGTG
This sequence comes from Nocardia otitidiscaviarum, assembly GCF_007362295.1. Classification (NCBI taxonomy): domain Bacteria; kingdom Bacillati; phylum Actinomycetota; class Actinomycetes; order Mycobacteriales; family Nocardiaceae; genus Nocardia; species Nocardia otitidiscaviarum. Next base: position 4,884,851 of record NZ_CP041695.1, read on the forward strand.
ATCCGGGTGTCCGAGGACGGTTCGGTGAAGCCGATCCTCACCGGTATCCCCAAGGGCGCGACCGGCAATCGGGGCGCCATCGATTTCGCGGGCGGGGACCTGATGGTGCTCACCGGCAACGCGGGCAACCCCGCCGCCGCCGACGATCCGAATTCGCTCGCGGGCAAACTGCTGCGGGTGCCGAATCCGTCCCCGAACAGCAGCGTCCCCGAGGTGGTCGTCTCCGGTATCGGCATCGCGGGTGATGTGTGCGTCGGCCCGCAGAGCATCTGGGTCACCGACCGCACCGCCGTCGAGGACCGCCTCCAGCACGTCACCCCCGAGGGTGACGTGACCAAGGCGTGGTCGTGGCCCGACCGTCCGGGCGTGGCGGGCTGCGCGGCCGCCGCCGACGGCGTCGCCATCGCCATGACCGACGCCAAGGCGGTGGCCTTCGCCAAGGCCGACCCGGCCACCCACGCCATCACCGAGGCGCCCACGCTGACCATGCAGGACCGCTACGGCCGCCTCAACGGCGCGGCGCTGGGCCCCGACGGCGCGGTCTGGGTCGGCACCGTCAACAAGGGTGAGGGCGGTAGCCCCGGCGAATACGACGACCGCGTGGTCCGGGTGCCGCCCCCGGCCGGTGGACCGGGCAGCGGACCGGACTGATCTTCGTCTGTCCCGGGGGCTACCCGGCGACGCCGCAGGCCGCGAGGACCAGCTCGCGGACGCGGGCGGCGTCGGCCTGGCCGCGGGTGGCCTTCATGACGTCGCCGACCACCTTGCCCGCCGCCTGGACCTTGCCGGAGCGGATCTTGTCGGCGATATCGGGGTTGGCGGCGAGGGCCTTGTCCACCTCGGCCTGGAGGGCGGAGTCGTCGCTGACCATGCCCAGCCCCTTGGATTCGACGATCTGGGCGGGTTCGCCCTCGCCGTCGAGGACGAAGTCGACGACCTGCTTGGCGACCTTGTTGTTGATGGTCTTGGCCTCGACCAGCCCGGCCACCTCGGCGACCTGCTTCGGGGTGATGGGCAGATCCTCGAGGGCGACGCCGCGGTCCTTGGCCTTCTCGGTGAGGTAGGCGACCCACCAGGAGCGGGCGGCGTCCACCGAGGAGCCGGCGTCGACGGTGGCGATGATGAGATCCAGCGCGCCCGCGTTGATCAGGTCGCGGAACACCTCGTCGGACAGTCCCCAGTCGGCCTGGATGCGGGCGCGCCGCAGCCACGGGTACTCGGGGATGGTTCCGCGCAGTTCCTCCACCCAGGCGGCGTCGGGCGCGATGGGCTCCAGGTCCGGCTCCGGGAAGTAGCGGTAGTCCTCGGCGGTCTCCTTCACCCGGCCCGACGAGGTGGAGCCGTCGGTCTCGTGGAAGTGCCGGGTCTCCTGGATGATGGTGCCGCCGCCGGCGAGCACGGCCGCCTGCCGCCGCATCTCGTAGCGCACCGCCACCTCGACGCTGCGCAGCGAGTTCACGTTCTTGGTCTCGGTGCGGGTGCCGAACTCCTGCGCGCCCTTGGGCATGAGCGACACATTGGCGTCACAGCGCAGCGAGCCCTGCTCCATCTTCACGTCGGAGACGTCCAGGGCCTTCAGCAGATCCCGCAGCGCGGTGACGTAGGCGCGCGCCACCTCGGGCGCCCGCTCCCCCGCCCCGGTGATGGGCTTGGTGACGATCTCGATGAGCGGCACGCCCGCGCGGTTGTAGTCCAGCAGCGAGTGCGAAGCGCCGTGGATGCGGCCGGTGGCGCCGCCGACGTGCACCGACTTGCCGGTGTCCTCCTCCATGTGCGCCCGCTCGATGTCCACCCGGAAGGTGGAGCCGTCGTCGAGCACCACGTCGAGGTAGCCGTCGGTGGCGATGGGTTCGTCGTACTGGCTGATCTGGTAGTTCTTCGGCTGGTCGGGGTAGAAGTAGTTCTTGCGCGCGAACCGCCCCCACGGCGTGATGGAGCAGTTCAGCGCCAACCCGATCCGGATCGCCGATTCCACCGCCTTCTGATTGACGACGGGCAGCGAACCGGGCAGTCCGAGGCACACCGGGCACACCTGGGTATTCGGCTCCGCACCGAATTCGGTCGGGCAACCGCAGAACATCTTGGTCACGGTGCCCAGCTCGACGTGCACCTCCATGCCCAGCACCGGCTCGTACCGGTCGATGACATCGGCGTAGTCCATCAAGTCCACCGTGGGTGCGCTCATGACGATCAGTCTATGTAAGGCCGGTCGGCGGTATTCACGCACCGTGGGCGGGTGGATTCAGTCGGCCGCGATGGCCTCCACGATGGGCAGCCGGGCGGCCCGCACCGCGGGCGGGATGGAGCCCAGCAGCGCCAGCAGCAGCGCGACCACCGCGTAGACGAGCAGCAGCGGGCTGGGCTGATACTCCACGTCCAGGGAAAGGCTGCTGGACATGGTGATGGTGGCGAGGTAGTGCACGGCCGCACCCACCGCCAGCCCGATGGCCGCGCCCACCACCCCGATGCCCGCCGCCTCGGTGAGGACGGTGCGGAGCAGGAAGCGGCGGCTGGTGCCCATGGCGCGCAGCACCCCGAGTTCGCGGCGGCGCTCCAGCACCGAGAGCATGAGGGTGTTGAGCAGGGCGATGGTGGAGACGGCCACCACGATCCAGAGGATGGAGGTGCTCAGCGAGGTGCCCTGGCTGACGCTGGCGGAGATGGCGGCCACCGCCTCGGGACCGGTGTCGACGTGGATCTCCGGGGGCACCGCCGCGCGGATGGCGGCGAAGACCTGGTCCGGATCGGCGTCCGGGAGGAAGTCCACGCCGATGATGGTTTCCCCGGGTCGCTGATACCACTGGCGCAGGATGTCCAGATCCAGCATGACCACGCCGGCGATGGCGGAGAAGTACGGCACCACCTCCAGCACCTCGACCCGGTGTATCCCGCTGGGCGTCGGCAGTTCGAGGGTGGACCCGCGCTGCACCGCCAATGTCCGTGCCACGTCCCGGGATACGACGATGCCCTCACCGGCGGCCATGCGCCGCAGGGTGTCCGCGCTCAGCGCGGCCGTCGCGGCCTGGCGACCCTGTCCTTCCTCGAAGGCCTGCAACATCACTCGGCCGCCGCCGAGGGTGGCGAAGGCCATCTGCGCCGATCCAGCACCCGCCACCCCGGGAATGGCGGCGATCTTCTCCTTCAGGTCCGCGGGCAGGATCGGCCCGGTCGGGAACTGCTCCATGGCGGTGGGGCTGATGAACACATCGGTGGTGCCGAGCCCTGCGAAGCTCTCGGACGCCGAATCGGCCATATTGCGGGTGGCATTGCCGATGGCCACCACCGCGGTGACGCCGATCATGACGGTCATGGCGGTCGCCCACACCCGGCGCGGCGCCCGTTCCACGGTGGTGGCCCCCAACGCGCCCGGCGCACCGAAAAGCCGTGCGACGGCGGCGGTGCCGCGCACGATGGGTCCGGTGGCGGCGAAGCAGAACATGACCGCACCGGCGATGGCCATCGAGACTGCCGCCATGGAGATGCGTCCCAGATCGGCGTCGGCGATGACGATGGCGGCGGCGGTCAGGGCCGTACCGAGCACCACCGCACCCCAGCGCAGGACCGGACTCGTGCGGTCGGCGCTGGACGTTCCGACCGGGGCCAGGGCCTCGATCGGAGCCACCTTGTACACCTGGCGCGCGGCCAGCGCGGCGGCGGTGACACTGGCCACCACGCAGGCCGCCACGGCCACCGGCACCGCGTATCCGGGCAGGATGAACTCGGTTCGCGCCTCGACGGAGTTCAGCATGGCCGCGGGCAGCCGGTGAATGGCGATGCGCCCCATGAACACGCCGACCGCCGCGCCGACGAGACCGCCGATCAGCCCCAGCAGCGCGGATTCGGCCACCAGATCGCGCACCATGGGCGCACGGCGGCCGCCGATGGCGCGCAGCAGCGACAGCATCGGGCGGCGTTGCGCCACCGCCATACTCATGGCGTTGTAGATGAGGAACGACGACACGATGAGCGCGGCGGCCGAGGAGGCCAGCGTCGCGAGGGTCACCACCTGCACCGCACCGCCCGCCTGGGCCGCGCGCATGCCGGGATCGGCCACCACGGCGCGCCCGTCCACCACATCGGTGAGGGCCGAACGCAGCTGTGCCACATCGGTATCGGGGGCGGCGATGATCTGGATGGAGTCCAGCCGCCCGGCCCGGTCGGTGATCTGCTGCGCCACCGGCAGCAGCGTGATCACCAGGTGCCCGTCGTTGAGTTTGCGCGCGGCCGGATCGTCGAGCACCCCGGCGACGGTGACGGTGGTACCGCCGATATCGAAGCTCTCCCCCTCCGCGTATCCCATTCCGGTCCCGACCAGCACGCCGTGGCGGACGGTCGGCAGCTTGGCCGCCTGCTCGCGCAGCGGCCCGTCCAGATCGCTGCCCAGGGCGGCGGCGCTGGCATCCGCGCCGATGAGCAGGGCGCGGTCCGCATCGGCCCCGATGGGGGCGCGCAGCATGGGGACCGCGGTCCCGACTCCCGCGACACCCCGAACCTCTTGCAGCAGCGACTGTTCGAATCCGGCGTCGGTGATACCGCTGATCTCCAGCACGGCGTCGCCGGAGAGGCTGCGCGCGAGCCGGTCCACCGATCCGGTGATGGAGCCGGAGATGCTGAACACCGACACCAGCAGCCCCGCCGACACGCCCATCACGATCATGGACATGAGGGTGCGGCCGCGGTGCGCGAGCAGCTCACCGATATTGAACAGCCGCAGACGATCCCACCCCGCACGTATCACGGACGCACCGCCTGGGCGGGCTCGGAGCCGTCCTCGCTCAGCGATGCGGTGAGTTCCACCGGTACCGTGCGCGCCTCGCCGTTCTCGGTGTGCTCGACCAGTTCGTTGGAGCCGATCTTCCCGTCCCGCAGGGTGATCAGCCGGTCGCAGTAGCGCACCGCGCCCATGTCGTGGGTGACCATGACCACGGAGTTGCCCTGCCGGGTGATGTCGCCGAGCAGTTCCAGGATGGACGCCCCGGTCTTGGAATCCAGGTTGCCGGTGGGCTCGTCGGCCAGAATCAGCGGCGGGTCCATGATGAGCGCCCGCGCCACCGCCACGCGCTGCATCTGCCCGCCGGACAGTTCCGCGGGCCGGTGTTCGGCGCGGTCGGCCAGTCCCACCAGCTCCAGCAGTTCCAGGGCGCGCGGCTTGGCCTTGCGCAGTCCGGTGCCGTCCAACAGCTTCGGAATGGCGACGTTCTCCCAGGCCGACAGCGTGGGCAGCAGGTTGAAGAACTGGAAGACGAAACCGACACGGTGCCTGCGGAATTCGGACTGCCGATCGTCGTCGAGCCCACCGATCTCCGCGTCCTGGAAGCGGATCGATCCGGAATCGGGGGAATCGAGGGCGCCCAGCATGTGCAGCAGGGTGCTCTTGCCGGAGCCCGACGGGCCGATGATGGCGGTGAACTCCCCCGGTTCGATACGCAGGCTGATGCCGTCCAGCGCGCGTACCGTCTGTTCACCCACCCGGTACTCCTTGGTGACGTCGGTCAGTTCCAGCATGTGCTTCCCCTCGTCGGAAATAACGTCGATCGCCCTCAGCTCGCGAGTGCGCGGTCTCGCGGCCGGTCGATCAGATGATCGGTGTCGTAGGTGTCCAGGACGGCGCGCAGCGCGGGCTGTTCGGAGGCCAGTTCCAGGTGGACGTCGACCGCCGATTTTCCCTCCGCCAGCGCGTTGTCGAGTTTCGCGTGCAGGTGGTTCTCCCAGCGGTACCGCAGTGCCAGCAGCACCCCGGTGGGTCCGCCGAAGAGGCGTTCCATATCCGGCAGTCCGTGAAAGAGCTTGGGATCAGCCGGATTTCGCGCCGCTCGGTCGAGTACGGTGTGCAGGATATCCGTGCGAGCATGGTGGTCTGCCCAAGTCATGGCCCCAACCTTTCGTTCTCGATATCCCACACGCTACGTACCAGGTTCTGTGCCTGTCTTCGTGCCGTGGACCCGAATCGATCTCCTACCGGGGTAGGAGATCGGGCCCACTCGACGAAGGATGCACACGACCGATCCGGGCAATTAGCCTTACAGGATGAACGTGACCGACGCCACGTCACGGTTCGCCGGGGCCGCCTGGCGTGACCTGCGGGAGACTGCGCGCGACAGCCGCGTGCGGGCTCGCCGGTTCCTGCGCGATCCGGTGCGCGAGTTCCAGCGCAATGTGGAGGAGCTGCCCTACGACTATCCGGCGGCCACGATCATGCTGCTGGATGTGGTGCTGCTGGTGGCGGCCACCATCGCCATGATTCAGCGGCACGGGTACTTCCCGAGCCCGCTGCCGCTGGTGGCCATGGGCCTCACCTACGTGACCGGCCCGCTGTACGCGTTCTTCGGGATGGTGCCGAAACCGGTGATGATCGGTGGTCTGGCCATGGTCGCCACGGCATTGTTCCTGGTGCAGCCGGTGGAGAACGATATCTCGCCGCTGATCCTGATCCTGGCCGCGGGCGAGGTCGCCGCCATCACCCCGGCACTGGTGAGTGTGCCGCTCACTCTCGTCATGCTGGGGCAGCTCGCATTCTTCGCCCGGATCGGCCATCTCGATGGTGCGCTCCAGTACAGCGCGGGTGTGGTGTGCGGCTGGATGACCGGACGGATGCTGCAGTACCAGAGCCGCTTCACCCGCCAGGAGCGCGAAACCCAGGAGGTGCGCACCGCGCGGGCCGCCGACGAGGAACGCGGCCGCATCGCCCGGGAGGTGCACGATGTGATCGCGCATTCGCTGTCCATCACGCTGCTGCACGTCACCGCCGCCCGCCACGCGCTGCAAACCGACCGCGACGTGGACGAGGCCGTGGACGCCCTCGCCGACGCCGAACGGCTGGGCCGCCAGGCCATGGCCGATATCCGCCGCACGGTCGGGCTGCTCGACCAGCGGCCCTCCCGCACCACCCCAGAACCGGGCCTGGACGATATCGCCGAGCTGGTGGGCGACTTCGTCCGCGCCGGAATGGCGGTGGACTACGAACTCGAGGGTGATCCGGCGACCGTGAGCGCGGGCCTGGGGCTGGCGCTGTACCGGATCGGCCAGGAGTCGCTGGCCAATATCGCCAAACACGCGCCGGGCGCGCGAGCGCGCGTGCGCATCGTGGTGGACGCCCGGGGCATCACCGTCACCGTGCACAACACGCTGCCCGCCGGGGTGGCCGCGAGGCCGGGCAACGGCATGGGCGTCCGGGGTATGCGGCAGCGCGCCGAACTCCTCGGCGGGATGCTGTCGGCCGGACCCGAGGCGGGCGGCTGGCAGGTGCGGGCGCGCATTCCCCTGTCCGGCAGGCCGGTCGACGGCTGCGTCGTCATCAATGCCGCGAGTACCGCCGAGGATTCGCTCAAGTCCATGTTCCACAACATGACCCGCAAATTGCAGGAGGGCCGCGCCGACTCGGCGCGGGAGAGCCAGGAGGGTGTGTGAGCACGCAGCCGGAGGACGAGCCGACCGCCGTACTCGTCGTCGACGATCAGGAGCTGGTGCGCGGTGGTCTGCGCCGAATCCTGCGCCGCCGTGACGGTTTCGTGGTGAGCGAATGCGCCGACGGGGACGAGGTGCCCGCCGCGGTGGCCGCGCATCGACCGCAGGTGGTGCTGATGGATCTGCGCATGAAGCGCATCGACGGCATCGAGGCCACCCGCACCCTGCGGCAATCGGCCGACGCCCCACCGGTATTGGTGCTCACCACCTTCGACGACGATCAGCTGCTGTCCGGTGCGCTGCGCGCGGGCGCGGCCGGATTCATCCTCAAGGACTCCCCCGCCGAGGATCTGATTCGCGCGGTGCGCACCGTGGCGGCGGGCGGCGCCTGGCTCGACCCCACCGTGACCCCGCGCGTGCTCACCGCCTACCGGTCGGCCCGTCCCACCCCGTCCCCGGCCGCCACCCGGCTCGGCGATCTCACCGCGCGCGAACTCGAGGTGCTCGAGCTCATCGGCCGCGGCCGCCTCAACGCCGAGATCGCGCATGCCCTGGGCATCTCGGAGGTGACCGTGAAGAGCCATGTGGGGCACATCTTCGGCAAGCTCGGGCTGCGGGACCGGGCCGCGGCCATCGTCTTCGCGTTTGACCAGGGTGTGGTCGCCCCAGGAGAATCCAATCTCTGACGGATGGGTCGCGGCCGCCGCTGCCGCGCCCCGTCCCAGAGTTGGAGGTTGGACGGGGTGGATGCACCGCCATCGCGGGCCGGGAGCAGGTTCGGGCCGTACGAGTTGCGCTCGCTGCTGGGCAGGGGAGGGATGGGTGAGGTCTACGAGGCCTACGACACCGGGAAGGACCGGGTGGTCGCGCTCAAGCTGCTGCCGTCCGAACTCGCCGAGGATCCCTCCTACCAGGAACGATTCCGCCGGGAATCGCAGGCGGCGGCGAGATTGGCCGAGCCGCACATCATTCCGATCCACGACTGGGGCGAGATCGACGGTGTGCTGTACATCGATATGCGGCTGGTGCGCGGCCAGGATCTGCGCTCCCTGCTGAACCAGTTCGACACCCTGCCGCCCGCCCGGGTGGTCGGTATTCTCGAGCAGGTCGCGGCGGCCTTGGACGCCGCGCACTATTCGGGTCTGGTGCACCGGGATGTCAAGCCCGCCAATATCCTGGTCACCGAGGCGGATTTCGCCTATCTGGCCGATTTCGGCATTGCCCGTACGGAGGGTGACAGCACCGTCACCACGGCGACCTCGGCCGTCGGCTCCTATGCCTACATGGCCCCGGAACGCTTCGATGTCGGTCCGGTCACCGGCCGCGCCGACATCTACTCGCTGGGCTGCGTCCTGCACGAGGCGCTCACCGGCACCCGACCATTCCCGGTGCAGAATATGAGCGAACTGGTCCGGGCGCATCTGTCGCAGTCGCCGCCCGCGGCATCGCACCTGCGGCCCGGCATTCCGCCGGGGCTGGACGCGGTGATCGCCCGCGCCATGGCCAAGAATCCTGCCGACCGGTTCTACACCGCGGGCGAATTCGCCGCGGCCGCGCGCAACGCGCTGATCGGCGGACCGGTCGCGGTGCCGCCACCCCCGGCCGTACCGCCCGCCCGGACCGTCCCGCCGCCCACGGTGCCGCCCGCCGTCCCGCCGACCGCGGTCCAGCCACGGGTGGGCGCGTCCGATCCCACCGTGGTGCGGCGGACTCCCCCCGGCTCCGCCGGTTCCGGACCGGCCTACACGACCGGAACCTTCCCTCCGGCGAGCGAGGAGCAGCCCGCCACCGGCGATCTGCCGGTGATCGTGCCCGCCGACCCGACCGTGGTGCGGCCCAGCGACTTCTACTTCACGCCCCTGCCCGAGCAGGCGCGACCGGCGGAACCGCGGTGGGGTGAGCATTCCTATGCCTCCGGCAACGCCGACTTTCCGTACGCGCCCGCGCCGGACCCGTCGGCCTATCCCACCTCGGAGCATCCGGTCGTCGAACCGCCCCCGACCGAGCCCCGGCCGCGGCAGCGCCGGTCGATCGTGGTGCCGGTGGCGGTGGGCGTGCTGGCCGTCGCACTGACCGCGGTGGCGGGCGTGCTGGGCTGGCAGGCCATCGACGACGGCGGTACCGAATCACCGAACGTACCGGCGGCACAGGACAATCCGACCCGGCCGCGCACGGCCCCGCCCACCCCCGGCCGTACGACGACCGCGCCCACCACCACGACCACGCCGACCACGGTGCAGCTGCCCGCGGGCGCTACGCCGTGCCCCTCGGTCTTCGGGTCGCTGGGCGGCTACACCTCCTCGGCGACCGGAACCTCGGTCACCAGTTGCCCGTTCGCCGAGGAGGTGCGCCGGGCCTACGCCGACGCGGCGGGCGACACCCCGGGTACGACGGCTACGGTGGTCGCGGTGAGTCCGGTGACCGGCCGCTCGTACCCGATGAGTTGCACGGCCGCAGGGAAATTGGTGACCTGCACCGGTGGAGAGAACGCGGTGGTGTATGTCTACTGATCCGTTTCGGATCTGTCGTAAGGCCCTGAGGAACACGGTGGTGCTCGCCACCCTGCTCACGGTGTCGGCGTGTGCCGTTCAGGTCGGCACTTCCGGTGTGCCCGCCGCCGATTCGGCGGAGATCGCGCCCGACGGCGGCGACCGCGCGATGGGTCTACCGGCTGCGGAGGGGAATCGCTCACTGGGCGCACCAGACCTGCCGGATCTGTTCGGCCTGCCCCGAACCATCTCCCTGGCAGCGGATTTCGCCGATCTGCGGGCTCGCCTGGACGGCCGCATGGGGATGGCGATCATGCCGGTCGGCGGTGGCGAGGTGACGGTGCTCGGCGACTGGAGCACGGGTATCGCGTGGTCGACCATCAAGGTCCCGATCGCCCTGGCGGCCCTGCGCCGCGATCCGGAAGGGCTGCTCGACACCGCCGAGGCGGCCATCACCTTCTCCGACAACGATGCGGCACAACAGCTCTGGAACTCGCTGGGCAGCGCGGAGGAGGCCGCCACCGCGGTCGAGTCGGTGCTGCGCGAGGCCGGCGACACCGTCACCGATATCGCCGACCGGCACACCCGACTGGCGACCGTGGGCTCCTACGAACTCATGGCCTTCGGCGCGACCAGCTGGACACTGACCGATCAGGTGCGCTTCGCCTCCCGGCTGCCCTGTCTGGACGACGCCGATACGGTGATCTCGCTCATGGGCGAGATCACACCCGACCAGAGCTGGGGTCTGGGCCGACTCATCGGCGCGGAGTTCAAGGGCGGCTGGGGGCCCGACGACGACACCGGCGACTACACGGTGCGGCAGTTCGGCCTGATCCCGACACTGTCGGGCCCGGTGGCCGTGGCCATGGCGGCCGAACCCGCATCGGGCGGCTTCGATGACGCCACCGACATGATGGACCGCATGGCCCTGCTGGTCGCCGACCATCTCGAGGAACTGCGCGGGGGCCGCTGCGTGCACTGACCCGGTACGCACCGGATGTCGCAGAGACGCCATAGCCGCCGCACACCCGAAAAGCGTGCGTCCGACCGCATTTGACCACCGCCCGTAGACACACCAGAATCCTTGCGATCGACGGGAGCCGGTGGTCGAGTATCGACGTCGCCCACCACACCCGGGATATGGAGGTAGACGGGGTGGACGTCCCACGGTCGGAACTTCGGGGCGGCGCCGCGAGCGGCGGGTCCCCACGACGATCGACGCGTCACGACCGGCGGTGGAGCCGGTTCGCGCGGGCGGCCGGGGTGGCCGCCGTGCTGGCGCTGTCCGCCTGTAGCAGCCAGCCCACGCTGGTGCCCGAAACCACCGGTGCCACACCGACGGCCGTCAAGCCCACCACCGGACTCGTTGCCGCCCTTCCCGGTTCGCTGGCCTGGGATTTCAACGAATTGCAGGCCACGTTGCAGGGCACGGTGGGACTGGCGGTCATGGCCGTGGGCGGTGACCGGCAGGTCACCCTCGGCGACTGGAGCACCGGTGTGGCCTGGTCGACCATCAAGGTGCCGCTGACCCTGGCCGCGCTGCGCAACAATCCGGGGTACAGCGGCGCGGCCAGCGCGGCGATCACGGCCTCCGACAACTCCTCCGCCGAGATGCTCTGGCAGTCGCTCGGATCAGCGGATACGGCCGCGCAGGCGGTGGAGGCCGTGCTGCGCGAGGGTGGTGATGCGACCACCACCGTGCCCGCCCGGCCGCCACGCTCGGAGTACTCGGCCTTCGGGCAGGCCGAATGGTCGCTGTCGGATCAGTTGCGCTTCGCCTCCCGGCTGCCCTGCCTGCCGCAGGCCGATACGGTCACCGCGCTCATGGGGAAGGTCAGCTCCGGCCAGCGCTGGGGGCTGGGCACCCTGGAGGGCGCGCGGTTCAAGGGCGGCTGGGGTCCCGACACCGGCGGCGACTATCTGGTGCGTCAGTTCGGGCTGCTCCCGGTGACCGGCGGGGACATCGCCATCGCGCTTGCGGCCGCGCCCGATTCGGGTTCCTTCGACGACGGCGCCGCCCTGCTCACCAAGCTCGCGGGGCTGATCGAACTGCATCTCGAGGAACTCGCCGGAGGCGGCTGCCCGCCGTAGCGGCGCATCACATGGTGCGGTGCCGAGCGGTACGGCAATCCGTAACGAGCGGTTCACGGGGGTGCGGCCCACAGGGTCGCGCGGACGGGGCAAGATGGGCGGCATGCGTATCGGAGTTTTGACCGGAGGCGGGGACTGCCCAGGCTTGAACGCGGTCATCCGAGCTGTCGTTCGTACCGCGAACGGTCGCTGGGGCGACGCGATTGTCGGCTTCCAGGACGGGTGGCGCGGCCTACTCGAGGATCGCAAGATCCAGATCTTCAATGACGACCGCACCGACCGGTTGCTCGCCAAGGGCGGCACCATGCTCGGCACCGCGCGCACTAATCCCGATGTGCTGCGCGCCGGACTCGGCCGGGTCAAGCAGACTCTCGACGACAACGGCATCGAAGCGCTCATCCCCATCGGCGGCGAAGGCACCCTGACCGCGGCCAGCTGGCTGTCCGACGAGGGCGTGCCGGTGGTGGGCGTGCCCAAGACCATCGACAACGATATCGACTGCACCGACGTCACCTTCGGCCACGACACCGCGTTGGCGGTCGCCACCGAGGCCATCGACCGGCTGCACACCACGGCGGAATCGCATCAGCGCGTCATGCTGGTGGAGGTCATGGGCCGCCACGCCGGCTGGATCGCGCTGAACGCCGGCATCGCGGGTGGTGCGCATCTGACCCTCATCCCCGAAGTGCCGTTCGATGTCGACGAGGTCTGCAATATGATCAAGCGTCGATTCCAGCGCGGTGACAAGCATTTCATCTGCGTGGTCGCCGAGGGCGCGCATCCCGCGCCCGAATCCATGACCCTGCGCGACGGCGGTATCGACGAATTCGGCCATGTCCGTTTCACCGGCGTCGCCCAGCAGCTCGGCGCCGAGATCGAGCGCCGCATCGGCAAGGAGGTCCGCACCACCGTGCTGGGCCACGTGCAGCGCGGCGGTCAGCCCACCGCCTACGACCGCGTCCTCGCCACCCGCTTCGGCGTCCATGCCGCCGAGGCCGTGCACGCGGGCCGCTTCGGGCAGATGGTCGCCCTGCACGGTACCGAGATCGAGCTGGTGCCGCTGTCGGAGGCCACCAAGCAGCTCAAACTGGTGCCGCCGGACCGCTACAACGAGGCGGCTGCCTTCTTCGGCTGAACCGAACGCTCGCGGCCCCCGTTCCGTCGGGTGTGGGGGCCGCGAGCGTCGCGCGTCAGTGGTCGATCACTGGTCGATCAGCGGTCGAATCGGCCCGCCGTCACCGCGGCGGTGAACCCCTCCCACGCGGCGGGCGTGAACATCAATGCCGGTCCGGCCGGATGCTTGCTGTCGCGCACGCCGACCACGCCCGCCAGGAACGCGATCTCCACGCATTCCTTCGCGCCGGTGCTGTGCGTGCTCTTGAACCACCGCGCGCCGGACCGTTCGACGTTCACGTCACGTACTCCTTCGCTGCCTTCCGCAAGAGGTCTCTACTGCTCGCTTCGTCCAACGCCGCGTGCTGGAGCGCGTGGTACGCCTCGCGGTACCGGTCGACCGCCGCCTGCTTCTCCAGGTAGAGGTCGCCGAGATAGTTCTCCAGATACACCACGGTCGGGTCGACCGGCCTGTGCCGCGGGTCCCGGCCGAATTCCAGAATCACGAACGGCCCGACGGTATGCCCCGACGGGACGCCTGCGGAGAAGGGTAGTACACGAACAGTAATCGTCGGCAGCGTGCTCATATCGGCCACGCGGCGCAACTGTGCCGACATGATGCGCGGCGTGCCGACGACCCTGCGTAACGCGGTTTCGTGCAGCACCACGTCGAAGACCGCGGGGCTGCGTTTGCGGGTCAGCAGGTGTTGACGGCGCACGCGCAGCTGGAGGCGGCGGTCGATCTGCTCACGCGGAGCATCCGGCCAGTAATCGGCGATGAGAACGCGCGCATAATCCGGCGTTTGGAGCAATCCGGGCACCAGATCGGGTTGATAGGAAATGAGGGTGCGCGCCGAGGATTCCAGGCCCACATACATGTCGAAGCCCTCGGGCACCAGGCTGTCGTATTCGTGCCACCACGATTTCACGTTCGACTGCTGCGCCAGTCCCACCAGCGCCGCGGTGAATTCGTCGTCGAAATCGTAGATACGGCACAGTTCCCGGATGTCGAGCACGCGGATCTTCTCGGCATTGCCGGTTTCCAGACGCTGCAACTTCGATTCACTCCACTCCATGAGCGAAGCCGCCTCGGCAATGGTCAGATTGGACTCCATCCGACCCTCACGCAGGTATCGGCCCAGCTGGCGGCGCGGCAGTGTGGAACTGTGCTCTGACATCGAATCCTCCCCCGCGAAGCTGATTTTCGGTCACTGTGAACGATGCTGCCATGCGTAATGAATGCTGACCTGGCGGTTTCGGAAAAGTTCCGCGTATCTGCCGCCTTTGCCTGACATTTCCGCCTCGCGCCTGCTGTGCTTGTAGGCGCGCCCGGTGAGAGCCGGAGCCCTGACAACTCTGGACACACTCGTCCCCGAGCCGGGCGCACCTCTCGATCACCGTCGACTCGAAACGAGTCGCATGACCGGCGATTCTCGCTACGCTGGCCCTAATGTGCCCCTCGCGCTGATTCCGGCGGACCTGATGATGTACATCCTCGACTGCACGACAGACCCGGGCGAACTCACGCCCGAACAATCCCACCAAGCCATGCAATTGCACATGTGCTGCACGGTCGACGACTGCCGAGTCCGCCGCCGAGCCCGCCAAATTCTGGTGGACGCCGGACAAATGGTCCTGGACGACCGCGCCGCCCCCTGACCGCGCCACCCACTGACCGCTCCGCTACGGATCGATCGCGCTGAGGACCAACACCACCACCAACACCAGCAGCACCCCCGCCGCAACGGCCAACGCCACCACCGCGGCAGGCTGCACCTCCCCGAACGGCGACCGCCGCGGCGGTCGCACCGGCGGCACCTGCTGGGGCGGATAGGGATAGGGCACGAACGGCGGCGCTCCGGCGGCCGGTGGCAGCGCATCGGGCCCCACCGCGGCAGGGCTACCTGCCGGTTCGACGGTCTGGGAATCCACCGCTTGGCAGTCGGTGTGCACCAGGCGCACGTCTTCAGGAGCCGGTGTCACCCCGACCTGCCCGGTACTCGAATACACCTGCCCGGCAGCCGCGTCCGCAGCACCGGACGGCTCGGCACCGGACGGCTCGGCACCACCCGCCGCGACAGCCGCTCCCGACGCCGCACGCCCCACGTCCCGACCCGACCGAGTCACCTGCCGCTGCCCCGAGTCCGATCCCGAATCGGCGCCGGCAGCGGATGCGCCCGACGCTGTTACCGAAGGGGGTACGCCAGATTCGTCGCCCACGGCAGGCATATCCGTTCCGCCACCCACGGGCGAACCGACCGGGTCGACGGCGGAGGTCGAACCACTCGGCGCCTCGGTCCCGGAGCCGTCCGAATCGCGACTCGGAGCAACCCCGCGCGGCCGCACGCCGCGGTCAACCTCCCCGAGGCTCCTTCGTCCACCACTTTCCCGAACCCACGCCCCGCCCGAATCCCGCTGCACACCAACGGCATACGAGACAGGCTCCGTCACCGAACGCATCACAGCGGATGAGCCGGACCCACCGACCGTCTCAGCGTCACCGGGTCGCACCTCCGCGCCGACGGCCGCATCCAGGTGAGGTGATCGGCCTCCACGCGCCGCGACATCCTCGCGCGACAACCGGTCGCTACGCGTCGAGTCCAGCGACGCATCACTCGGGTGCGACGAATCCCCACCCGGCCGCCCTTCAGCGCCCGAGAAGGCTTGCAGCGGAAGACTCCTGGACGCGGAACCTCCCGGCTGCGAACGATCCGAGGGCACCGGCTCAGCCCGCGGCGGCCGTCCCGAGGGAGCGGAACTCCCCGGTGACTGCGCGGGCTCGCCGGAATGCGCTGAACCGGCTCGCAGCGACTGGCTTTCGGACGCCGAGCCTCCGTGCGGCGGCTCACCTGAGTGTGGCGAATCAACCCAGGACGACCGCCCCGCAGACGCGGAATCTCCCTCCGGCATCTGGGCCGCAGACGCGGAACCTCCCTCCGGAGGCGAGCCCGACGGCGCTTGATCCGCGGGTGACCGCTGGCCTGGCAGCGCGGCACCCTCCTGTGGCGGTGGTACCACGGGTGCGGAGTCGCCGCGCGCCGACGGATCCGGGTACGGCGGCGGCGACTCAGCTGGCCGCGCGGGAGCCGGGGGTGACGGCGTACCCGACGGCGCCGGACCAGCTTGCGGCGGCTGACCCGTGGGCGTGAGGTTCGGGTGTGGCTGACCCGAATGCGCTGGATCCCCCGGCGGCGGCTGGCCAGGCGGTGCGACGCCCTCCTGCGGAGGCCGCATCACGGGCGCGGGGGCACCGTGCGGCGACCGATCCGCGTACGGCGGCGGCGACTCAGCTGGCCGCGCGGGAGCCGGGGGTGACGGCGTACCCGACGGCGCCGGACCAGCTTGCGGCGGCTGGCCGGTGGGTGGGAGCGATTCCTGCGGCGGCTGACCGGTAGGTGCGGGGGCACCGTGCGGCGGCTGGCCGGGGGAGGCTGGGCCGGCCTGGGGGGGTTGGTCTGGGGAGGGCGGTGTTCCGGGGGGCGGGTAGGCCGGTGGGGGAGGTGGTGTGGGGGTGTGGTTCTGGGGTTGGGGGGATGGGTAGCCGGGCTGGGGTGGCTGGTAGCCGGGGGTGGGGTTGTGCGGGGGCGGGGCAGCGGGGGGTTGGTAGCCCTGGGGCGGGTACGGGGGGTGGGCGGGGGGCTGGGGGTAGCCCTGCTGCTGCGGGGCGTATGCGGGTGGGAAGGGTTGTTGGGGTGCTTGGGGGTTGGGTTGGTAGGGGTACGGGGCAGGTTCCTTGAGGGCACGGCGGGCGGCGGCGGCGAATTCGGCGCAGGTGTGGAAGCGGTCGGCGGGACGCTTGGCCATGGCCTTGGCGATGACGGCGTCGACGGCCGGGGAGAGTCCGGGGCGGCGCATGCTGGCCGGGTAGGGCATGAAATGCAGGTGGCCGCTGATGATCTCACCGGGGTTCGGGGAGTCGAAGGGGCCGATTCCGGTGAGCAGCCAGTAGAGGGCGCAGCCCAGCGAGTACTGATCGGTGGCGTGGTCGAGCCGACCGCCGGTCATCTGTTCCGGCGAGGCGTAGGCGAGGGTGGCGGTGAACATGCCCGCCTGGGTCAGATGTGTGGAATCCTCACGCAGCCGCGCGATTCCGAAGTCGGTGAGGAACACCCGCTCCCCGTGCCCGCCGACCGCCCGCGCCAGCATGATGTTGGCGGGCTTCACATCTCGGTGCAGCACACCCTTGCTGTGCGCGTAATCCAGTGCGTCCGCGACCCCTTCGATGATCTGCACCGCCCGCTCCGGCGGCAGCGTGGCGGTCTGCACGCTGGCCGCGTCCACACCGTCCACGTACTGCATGGAGATCCACAGCTGGGCGTCCTCGGAACCCCGGTCGTACACGGCGACGATATTCGGGTGATCGAGCTGCGCCACCAGATCGGCCTCGCGCTCGAACCGCGCCCGTACCTCGCGGTCCGCGAACAGCTCCCGGTTGAGCAGCTTCAGCGCCGTCAACTTCCCGAGCCGGGGATGCCGCGCGAGATACACCGATCCCATACCGCCCTGACCGAGCAGCCGTTCGATGGTGAATCCGGCGAATACGTCACCCGTCTTCAGCAAGGCGACGGCCCCCCTTCCGGTGACATACGGGTGCGGAGAGCCTACCGCGCACTATGCCCTTCCGGCCGCTCGGTTCCACGGTCTCGCACATGGTTCAGCCCGGTGTCACCAGCCCGGATTCATAGGCCAGTACCACGGCCTGAGCCCGGTCACGCAGGTTCAGTTTCGCGAACACCTTGGACACGTGGGTTTTCACGGTCTGCTCGGCGACGAACAGGGTTTCGGCGATCTCGGCATTGGACATACCCCGCGCGATCAACTCCAGCACCTCGCGTTCGCGCGGAGTGAGATCGCCCAGCGCCGGAGTGGGCGCCCGGCGGGCGCGGCGGCGGGTCACGTCGGCGATCAGCCGCCGTGTCACCGTCGGCGCGAGCAGCGCGTCACCACCGGCGACCACGCGCACGGCGCGCACCAGCTCCTCGGCGGGCGCGTCCTTCAGCAGGAATCCGCTGGCCCCGATCCCGAGCGCCTCGTACACGTAGTCGTCGATATCGAAGGTGGTGAGCATGAGCACCCGTACCGGCGGCTCGAGCCCCGCGGACAGAATCACCCGCGCCGCGTCGAGACCGTTCATCTCCGGCATGCGCACATCCATGAGCACCACATCCGGCCGCAGCCGCTTCGCTTCCGCCACAGCGGTTTTCCCATCGGGCGCGTCCCCGACCACGCTGATGTCCGGCTGCGCCGCCAGCAGCGCGCCGAACCCCTGCCGCACCATCGCCTGATCGTCGGCGATCAACACGGTTATCGCCACAGTCCCACCTCACGCACCCCACGAGTCTCGCACGATCGCCCCCGAGGTATGCCCGCGAGGGGGAACTGGTGGCGGCGGCCACTCGCACGATGCCGCCACCAGTTCCCCGTGATCCGATGACTACGTGTCTATGGGGAGGTGGGCGTGGACTTCGAAGGTGCCGTCGGGGTGGGGGGTGGCGGTGAGGTGGCCGCCCGCGGCCTGGGCGCGGGACTGCATGCCGGTGATGCCGCTGCCGGGGGTGTCGTGGGGGGAACGAGGTGCCGTGGGGATCTGGGTGGCGTCGTTGGTGACGGTGAGGGTGACCGCGGTGGTGCCGGCGACGATGCGCACCCGCACCGGCGCGCCGGGGGCGTGGCGGGAGGCGTTGGCCAGCGATTCCTGGACGATGCGGTAGAGGGCGAGGCCGGTAGCGTCGGGGATGGCCGTCAGCGGGCCGTCGATCTCCGTGGTGAGGGCCATGCCCGCGCGGCGGGCGCCGTCCAGGAGGTCGGGTACCTCCATGGCGGTGGGTTGCGGGGCGTGTTCGGGCAACTGTCCGTCGCTGCGGAGCACGCCGAGCAGGCCGCGGATCTCGTTGAGCGCCGCGCGGGCGCCCACGCCGATGGCCTCGAACTCCGCGCGGGCGGCCGCGGACAGGCCGTCGATGCGGTAGGGGGCGGTCTGTGCCTGCACCACCACCATCGACATGTGATGGGCGACCACATCGTGCAGGTCGCGGGCGATGCGCGCCTTCTCCTCCAGAATGGCGCGGCGGGCCCGCTCCAGTTCGGTCTCCTCGGACTGCGCGAGCAGCGCCTGCCGCGACTGGGTCAGCCAGCGCACCATGAGGCCGAGCAGCACGATCCCGGTCACGGCGATGGGCCAGCCGAACCCGGAGGTGGCGAACTCGTCGCCCTGCGCGGCCATGGTCGTGCCCATGAGCAGCGCCGTCGCCAACCACGCGACCAGCACGATCTGCATGCCGGAGCGCACCGCCACCGCGAACAGCAGCGCGAACAGGCACAGCAGGTGCACCACCTGGAACGGGATGTCCTCGCCGGATCGATTCGGAATCGCCAAGGCGATGACCAGCGCGGCCCCGGCCGAAATCGCCCAGCCCAGCGCTGGATTCAGCCGGGCGAGCAGCAGCGGGAAGGCGGCGAACCCGGCGATGAACGGGGCGGCCGCCGCGGCCACCTGGTGGGTGATGAACAGTGTCGGCCACGCGACGGCGTAGAAGATGAGCGCCACCGCGACGGTGCCCAGGTCGAACCAGAGCCGCGCGTGCTGCAGCCGCCGTGACGGCAATGTCGCAACCATAGCCACGACAGTAGGACCCGCCCTGCCGCCGCACCTCATACCCCCGAGCGATCTTGGACCCCCTACCGGAGTATCACTTCCCGACACCCCTCCCCCGTACCGCGCAGCCGGGAAACCGTCCCGCAGCGTGACGTCCCGGAGCCCGCGTCCTCCATAGCGTCGGAAACCATGATCGTGAGCCCGGACCACCAGGGTCGTCCCCGCCGTCCCCACCCGCATCCCCACCCTCCGGTCGACCACACCCACACCCGCCCGCAGGTGAGCGCGCCGCCGACCCACACCGCGCCAGCACCCACCGAGCTGGCTCACGCCGCGTCGCCCACCACCACACCCGCACCGACCCGCGGGGCGCGGCTGGCGGCCGCGGCGGCGGTGCTGCTGGCCGCCACGGTGGCGACCGCCCCCGTCGCGACCGCGACCGCACCCGCCTCGGGCAATCCCGCGACACTCGACGGCGCGGTCGCCGTGAACGGCGCGCCGGTCCCATCCGTGGCGCGCGACGAGAACGCCGGTGCGCGATCGGCGGTCATCGCACTCACCTCCACGGCCGGATCCGGTGCCGCGATCCCGCCCGACTTCGCCGCCGTCATGGGCTATCACCCGACGGTCGAGCAGGGGTCGCTGGTCAATCCCGGGGGCGACTGCTCCTCCCCTGTTCCGCTGCCCGCCGAGTTCGAGACCGCTTGCAAGGCCCATGATCTCGGATACGACCTGCTGCGCTACGCCGATGCGCGGGGCGAGCCGCTCACCGCGTGGGCTCGGCAGGCGCTCGACGCCACCCTGGAACAGCGCATGCACGCGGCCTGCACCGCGCGCGAGGAGCCGATCGCCCGCGCCCGCTGCCGCATCATGGCCAGCGTCGCCACCACCGCCGTGGACCTCAACTCGCGCCGCCAGGACTACGGACCGCCAGTCCACGAAACTCTCACCGACGCAACGGCTCCCAGCTCGCCATCCGTGGCGGCCGCCTACCCGCTCGCCGCCGCTGCGCTGGCGCTGAGCGGATTCGCCACCGGCCGCGGCCTGCGCCGCCGCGCCGATCGACCGGATACGAGCGGGTTCCGCCGCCACACCGCCGAAACGGCCGCACGGGGGACCTCGGCATGAGCACAACGCACGAATTCGGGGCCGGTGCCGCGCAGCGCCGAGAACCGCCGATGGGCCGGTCCACGGATTTCGATCCGGCCGACGATCAGCGGCAGCGGCACAGCCGCCAATCTGGGGAAGGCGCGCCGGATCGCGGTGGGCGCCGGTTTGCTCGGGGCCGCTTCGGGCTCGGGCGGCAGTGGCGGGGGCCGCGGGTTCGTTTCGTGTCCATCAGTCCCGCGGCGACGCCGCGGCTCGGCACCACGGTGGGAATCGCGCTGGGTGTGCTCGCCTCGTTGGCTCCGGGGCTGCTGCCCCGGACACCGTCGGCGCAGGCGATTCTGAGCGGGCTGCTGGCCGTGATCGGTCTCGCGCTGGCCGGGCTGGTGCGGTTCGCGTTGCGGCGCTGCGGCGTGCATGTCGATGCCGT
Organism: Nocardia otitidiscaviarum; assembly: GCF_007362295.1. NCBI lineage: Bacteria > Bacillati > Actinomycetota > Actinomycetes > Mycobacteriales > Nocardiaceae > Nocardia > Nocardia otitidiscaviarum. The sequence continues at coordinate 4,906,080 of NZ_CP041695.1, forward strand.
GACGGCGCGGTGGCGGCAGCCGGCGCTGCTGGTGGCGGCCGTCGCGACGGGCGGGGCCGTCGGGTATGCCGAGCATTGGCAGACGCGGTTGCGGGACGCCATGGGGGTCGCGCAGGTCGGCGCGGAGTACTGGCTGTGGTGGCTGCTCGGAACCACTCTCGTCGTGGGCTCGGCTGTCGGGTTCGCGCATGGAATCCGTTGGCTGGTAAGGCGTACGGGACGGTTGCGCAGTGCGGTGCTCGGCGTTCTGCTGGCGGTGGCGACGCAGGGGGCCGCGGTTCCGGCGGTGGTGCAGTGGCGGCAGGCCGCCTACGCCGCCGCGAATGCCGCGGTGGATCCGGCGGTGCGGCAGCCGATCTCCGCCGCGCGGTCGGGCAGCCCGGTATCCACGGTCAGCTGGCCGTCCCTGGGCGCGCAGGGCCGCCGCTTCGTGGCGGGTACACCGGCGCGAGCGGTGCGGGTGTACGTGGGCCTCGACTCCGCCCCGGATCTGAATTCCCGCGTGGCACTGGCCATCCGGGAGTTGGAGCGCTCCGGCGGCCTGCGGCGCTCACATCTGGTGGTCACCGTTCCCACCGGTTCGGGCTGGATCGACGCCGAGGCCGCCGCCGGTCTCGACGACCGCTTCGACGGCGATGTGGCGCTGGTCGGCCTGCAATACTCGGCGGCGCCGAGCTGGGCCACCTTCGTCTTCGGCCGCGCCGCCGCGGAACGGTCCGCCCGCGCTTTGTTCACGGCCATCGAACAGCGCCTGTCCGCCCTCCCTCACCCGCCGAAGCTCTACGTCTACGGCCAGAGCCTCGGCGCGCTCGGCGGCAGCGCCATCTTCCCCGACGACGCCGACCAGGACCGCCGCACCTGCGCCGTCCTCTGGGCCGGACCCCCGGCCGGAGCCGTCAACCGCGGCGGCGCAACGGTTCTCGCCAATGCCTCCGACCCCGTGGTGCACTGGTCCCCCGCCCTGCTGTGGCGCCCGGCGAACCTCACCGACACCCGCCCCGACGCCCCCGTCCCGCCGTGGCTCCCGGTGGTGAGCTTCCTGCAGACCACCGCCGACCTCCTCGCCGCCCTCGACGCCCCCACCGGTCACGGTCACCGCTACGGCCCCGACCAGGGCACCCGCCTCGGCACCTGCTGAACCCAGCCGATCCGGTCGCCGGGAGCTGATCCGGCCCCGGGTTTCGCGTGGGCCGGATCAGTTCAGCGTTCACCGGGATTGCGGCCGAACACTCAGGCGATCGGTCCCCGGGCGGCCTCGTAGGCGGCACCGACGCGGTACAGCCGGTCGTCGGCCAGGGCCGGGGCCATGATCTGCAGGCCCACCGGCATGCCGTCGTCCTGGCTCAGCCCGGACGGCACCGACATGGCGCAGTGTCCGGCCAGGTTGGTGGGCAGCGTGCACAGGTCGGACAGGTACATGGCGAGCGGGTCGTTGACCTTCTCGCCCAGCTTCCACGGGGTGAACGGGCTGGTCGGCGAGACCAGCACGTCGACGCTCTCGTACGCCCTGTCGAAGTCCTGCGCGATGAGGGTGCGCACCTTCAGCGCCTGACCGTAGAACGCGTCGTAGTACCCGGCCGACAGCGCGTAGGTGCCGATCATGATGCGGCGCTTGACCTCCGGGCCGAATCCGGCCTCGCGGGTGAGCGACATGACCTGCTCGGCCGAATGCGTGCCGTCGTCGCCGACGCGCAGGCCGTAGCGCATGGCGTCGAAGCGCGCCAGGTTGGACGACACCTCCGACGGCAGGATCAGGTAGTAGGAGGCGAGCGCGTACTCGAAGTGCGGGCACGACACCTCGATCACTTCCGCACCGAGATCCTTCAGCTGGGCGACGGCGGCGTCGAAGGAGGAGATCACGCCGGGCTGGTAGCTGTCGGAGTGCAGTTCCTTGACCACACCGACCTTGACGCCCTTCAGATCACCCCGCGCGCCCTCGCGGGCGGCGGCGACCACGGGCGGCACCGGCACATCGCGCGAGGTGGAGTCGCGCGGGTCGTAGCCGGCGATCACCTCGTGCAGCAGCGCGGTGTCCAGTACGGTGCGACCGCACGGCCCGCCCTGGTCCAGCGACGACGCGCAGGCCACCAGGCCGTAGCGCGACACCGTGCCGTAGGTGGGCTTGGTGCCGACGGTCGCGGTCACGGCCGCGGGCTGCCGGATGGAACCGCCGGTGTCGGTGCCGATGGCCAGCGGCGCCTGGTAGGAGGCCAGCGCCGCCGCCGAACCGCCACCGGAACCGCCCGGAATCCGATCCTTGTCCCACGGGTTGCGGGTCGGCCCGTACGCGGAGTTCTCGGTGGAGGAGCCCATGGCGAACTCGTCCATATTGGTCTTGCCGAGAATCGGGATACCGGCCGCGCGCAGCTTGGTGGTCAGGGTGGCGTCGTAGGGCGCGACCCAGCCCTCCAGGATCTTGGACCCGCAGGTGGTCGGCTGATCGGTGGTGGTGAAAACGTCCTTGAGCGCCAACGGAACACCGGCCAGCGGCGAGGCCACGGTCCCGGCGGCCACGGCCCGGTCCACCTCGGCGGCGGCGGTGAGCGCCTGCTCGCCGGAGACGTGCAGGAAGGCGTTGATCTCGCCGTCGACCTCGGCGATGCGCTGAATGTGCGCCTCGGTGACCTCCACCGAGGACACCTCGCGGCCGTGGATCTTCTCCGCCAGCTCGGCCGCGGTCAGCTTGGTCAGGTCTGTCATTCGCCCTCTCCCAGGATCTGCGGGACCATGAACCGCTGTTCTTCGACCGCGGGTGCGCCGGACAGCGCCTGCTCCGGGGTCAGGCATGGCTGGACCTCGTCCGGGCGGGTCACATTGGTCGCCGGATTCGGCGACGCGGTGGCCGGAACATCGGCGGCGGCGACTTCGGAGATGGCCTTGACGTGGTTCAGGATCGAATCCAGCTGACCGGCGTACAGGTCCAGTTCTTCCTCGGTCAGGGCGAGCCGGGACAACCGGGCGAGGTGTGCGACCTCGTCGCGGGAGATGGCGGGCACCGCGGGACCCCTTTCGGCATGGTTTAGCGTGGTGATTCGGCTGTCCGACAGCCTATCGACTCGTGCGGGGGCGTCCGTCACCGGTCGGGACCATGGCGGGCACACTCGATAGCCGCCACAATGAACAGTGGTCCACGTCACCGGAATCCCGTCGACTCGATAACGGTCTCACGAGGGTGTAAGTATTGCCAGACTCGGGTATTCGTTCCGAGTTGTCGGTCGCACAGGAAAGGAAGGGACGCACGTGTCATTTCTGCTCCGCGTGCAACTTCCGGATCGCCCGGGAAGTCTCGGCTCACTCGCCCTCGCGCTGGGCTCCGTCGGCGCCGACATCCTCTCGCTGGATGTCGTCGAACGCGGCGACGGCTACGCGATCGACGACATCGTGGTGGAGGTGCCGCCCGGCGCACTCCCCGACACCCTGATCACCGCGGCCGAATCCCTGGCCGACGTGCTCGTGGACTCGCTGCGCCCGTACTCCGGGATGCTGGACACGCATCGGGAACTCGAGCTCATCGACCAGGTGGCCAGTGCCCGCGACGACCGGCTCCAGGTGCTGGTGGACGGGGTGCCGCGGGTGCTGCGGGTGGGCTGGAGCACCGTGATCGACATGGGTCCGCAGGGTGCCTACCGCGTGGTCGGCAGCCAGAGCGCACCCTCCACCCAGGCGGCGTCGGCGCCCTGGATGCCCCTGGAGAAGCCGTGCGTGCTCGACGGCGAGGCCGACTGGGTGCCGCAGATCTGGCGCGACATGGACACCAAACTCGCCGCCGCACCCCTCGGTGACACGGGGAAGGTGCTGCTGCTCGGACGGCCGGGCGGACCGGACTTCCGCCCCAGCGAGGTGGCGCGGCTGGGCTACCTGGCCGGAATAATCGCCACGGTGCTCGGCTAGCCGAGCAGTTCTCGCCCCGATAAGCCTCCCGAGAGGCTGTCCCGCGCCGAGGGCTCGCACCCGCCGCGGTAGCTGCCCGCTACGCCTCCCCGAGCAGATCCCGCCGCATGACGGTGAGCGGCGTCCCCGCCATGGTCCGCCAATCCCGTTCCGGCACATGAACGAAACCGACACGGTCGTAGATGCGACGGGCATCGGCCATGGTCGGCATGGTGGTGAGGACGATGCCCGCGCACCCCTCCGCTCGCGCGATCTCGACGACCCGGTCGATCAGCGCCGAGCCCACGCCGAGTCCGCGCGCCCGTTTGGCCACGGCGAGCATGCGGAACTCCAGTTCGCCCGGTCGGGCGATATCGGCGAACGGCGTTCCCGGCCGGGCCACCGTCACCGACCCGAGCAACTCGTCTCCGCGCACCGCCACCAGCACCTCCGCCGCGGCGGCCCGCGTCGCGGTATCCGCGAGCTCGGACACGTAATCGCTGCGCGGATTCACATGCCCCTCCCCCACATACACCTCCACCGTCAACGCCCCCACAGCCGCGAACTCCCCCGCCCGCGCCTCCCGAATCTCCACACCCATACCGCGCCTCCATCCGACTTGGTCATTCGATCACGGGGAATTGGTGGCGGCATCGCGCGAGTGGCCACCGCCACCAGTTCCCCCTGATCTTGCTCACCCTTCGACGCCGTCGGGGCCACGCTCCAGGAGCCGGAGAAACCCCTCCTCGTCGAGGATGGGCACCCCCAGCTCCTCGGCCTTGGCCGCCTTCGAGCCGGGCGCGTCGCCGATGACGACGAAGGCGGTCTTCTTCGACACCGAACTGGCCGCCTTGCCGCCGCGCACGATGATCGCCTCCTTGGCGCCGTCGCGGGTGAACCCTTGCAGCGAACCGGTCACCACGATCGACAGCCCCTCGAGAGTGCGCTCGATGGACTCGTCGCGCTCATCCTCCATGCGCACGCCCGCGGCCCGCCATTTGTCGACGATGGCCCGATGCCAGTCGACGGTGAACCACTCCGCCACCGCGGCGGCGATGGTCGGTCCGACACCGTCGGTGGCGGCGAGTTCCTCGACGGTGGCGGCGTCGATGCGATCGATGCTCCAGAATTCCGAGGCGAGCGCCCGCGCGGCGGTCGGTCCGACATGCCGGATGGACAGGCCCACCAGCACCCGCCACAGCGGGCGGTCCTTGGCGGCCTCCAGATTGTCGAGCAGCTTCCTGCCGTTCGCCGAGAGCGTGCCGCTCTTGTTGGTGAACAGTTTGGTGGTGAGCAGCTTGTCCTCGTCGAGGTCGAACAGGTCACCCTCGTCGGCGATGGCGCCGGATTCGAGCAGGTCGATGGCGGCCTCGTAGCCGAGCGCCTCGATATCGAACGCGCCGCGTCCGGCCACGTGGAAGACCCGCTCCCGCAACTGCGCCGGACAATACTGCTGGTTGGGGCAGCGGATATCGGCGTCGCCCTCCTTCTCGGGGGCGAGTTCGGTGCCGCACTCCGGACACCGGGTGGGCATGACGAATTCGCGTTCGCTGCCGTCCCGCATATCCACCACCGGACCGAGCACCTCGGGGATCACGTCACCGGCCTTGCGGATCGTGACGGTGTCGCCGATGAGCACACCCTTGCGCTGCACCTCGGCGGCATTGTGCAGGGTGGCCATGGCGACGGTGGAGCCCGCGACCGTCACCGGCTCCATGACCGCGAACGGGGTGACGCGGCCGGTGCGGCCCACATTCACCTGGATGTCCAGCAGTTTGGTGGTGGCCTCCTCGGGCGGGTACTTGTACGCGATGGCCCAGCGCGGGGCCCGCGAGGTCGCGCCGAGGCGACGTTGCAGCGCGAATTCGTCGACCTTGACGACCTGGCCGTCGATCTCGTGCTCGATATCGTGGCGGTGCTCACCCCAGTACGCGACGCGCTCGAGCACCGCGTCGGCACCCCGCACCAGCACGGTGTGCGCGGAGACCGGCAGGCCCCAGGCGGACAGCGCCCGATACGCCTCGTGCTGCGATTCCGGCGCCCAGCCGTCCAGGCGGCCGAAGCCGTGGCAGATCATGCGCAGTCGCCGCCGCGCGGTCACCGCCGGATCCTTCTGCCGCAGCGATCCGGCCGCGGTATTGCGCGGATTCGCGTACGGCGGTTTGCCTTCCGCCACGATGGCGGCATTGAGCTGAGCGAAGTCCTCAAGCGTCATATACGCCTCGCCGCGCACCTCGAGCAGTTTCGGCACCGGGAATTCGTCGCTGGGCGTGAGCACGTGCGGGATGTCGTCGATGGTGCGCGCGTTGAGCGTGACGTCCTCCCCGGTGCGTCCGTCACCCCGGGTCGCGCCGCGGACCAGCCGCCCGTCCTCGTACACCAGATTGAGTGCGACGCCGTCGATCTTGACCTCGCACACGTACTGGATATCGGGTCCGGTCTCGGCCTCCACCCGGCCGATCCACTGCCGCATCTCCTCGTCGTTGAACACATTGTCCAGCGAGTACATTCGCTCCAGATGGTCCACCGGCGCGAATTCGGTGGTGAATCCCCCGCCCACCAGCTGCGTCGGCGAGTCCGGCGTCCGCAGATCCGGATGCGCCTCCTCCAGCGCCTCGAGTCGCTGGAACAGCTTGTCGAACTCCCCATCCGAGATGATCGGCGCGTCCCGCACGTAATAGCGGAACTGATGGTCGCGAACCTCCTCCGCCAGTCGCTGCCACTCCACGCGCTCGTCCCCGCTCGCCGGGGTGATCTCGATTCCCGATTCGCTCACACAGGCACCCTATCGGAGCCCACCGACACTCAGGCGCGACATTCCCGCACGTCGCGCGGGTATCACCACCAAGTCGCGACCGATCGGTATCGTCTCGCCCCAGCGGATTTCGGACACCGTGCGGCGGGAACAGCGCCACCTCCACGGCGGTTGCAGAGCGTATGGATATCGAGACCGCCGTCACATTCGCTCGGGAGCACCGCCGGTCGGTGTTGGCGACCATTCGCAAGGACACGCGGCCGCAGCTGTCCAATGTCACGCACTGGGTGGCGGAGGACGGGATCATTCGGATCTCGATCACGGCCGATCGGGCCAAGTATCACAATCTGCGGCGGGAGCCGTGGGCGGCGCTGCATGTGACCAGCGAGGACTTCTGGTCGTACGCGGTGTTGGAGGGGAAGGCGGAACTGTCGCCGGTGGCGGCCGACGTGGACGACGCGACGGTGACGGAACTGGTGGCCTACTATCGCGCGCTCAGTGGGGAGCATCCGGATTGGGACGACTATCGGCGGGCCATGGTGGCCGACCGCCGCGTCGTCGTGCGGATCACGACGACGCGGGCGTACGGCATGCTCGGCTGAATCACCGTCGACTCACACCGATTCGGGCGTCCACGCCTCCGGGTCGAGTTCGGGCAGGGTCTCGCCGGTTTCCAGCAGGGCCTTCAGATTGGTGATGATGCTCGGCCAGCCGCCGCTGACGGCCTCGAGCAGGCCACTGCCCGCATCGAACCCGTCGTGCACGACGGTGAGTTTCACCAATGTGCCGACCGGTTCCAGCTCGAAGGTCACCTTGGAGCGGGATTCGCTCGCCCACTTCTCCACGGTGGCCTGGTCGAGCCCGAACTGCTCACCGAATTCGGGGCCGACGGAGTGCCAGGTGTAGGACAGCCGGGTGTACGGCTGCGCCTCCAGCACCACCTGTTCGGGGGCCTTGCTGGTCCAATCACGCTCGTGCCAGGTCATTTCCGAGCCGGGCTGCCAGTCGGTGTCGAAGCTCGCGCCCCAGTAGCGCTTGGTGAAGGCCGGTTCGGTGAGCGCCTGCCACAGCTGCTCGGGGGTGGTCTTGATGTAGGTGGCGTAGACGAATTCGTTGCTGCCCATGGTCGTGCTCTCCAATGCGGTCTTGAGGTCGGCGAGTGCGTGCACCCGCCCGCGGTCGTAGCGGTTGATCCAGCGGTCGGCGATGGCATTGACGGGCTCGGCGTTCAGGTAGTGCAGCTTCTCCCGGCCGTGGCGGCGGGTGGTCACCAGATTGGCGGCCTCCAGCACGGCCAGATGCTTGCTGACCGCCTGCCGGGACATCTCCAGTACGGCGCACAACTCCCGCAGCGTTTGGCCGCTGCGGTCGTTCAGGCTGTCGAGCAGGCGGCGGCGACTCGCGTCGGCCAGCGCCTTGAACACCTCGTCCACACCATCTCCTCAATAGGCAACTCCCTGGTTGCACATTAGAACATAGGCAACCTATTGGTTGCCTGTCAAGGGTGCGCCCCCGCTCGCGCATTCCGGCGGCGACCGGCAGGATGGCGAGCGTGTTGCGCAGCTTCCAGGTGTCGAATCACGGATCCCTCGCCGAACCGCAGGAATTGCGGCTCACCCGCGGCAGCGGACCGGTCGCCGTACCGGTGACCGCGGTGCACGGCGGGGCCGCCACCGGCAAGACCTCGCTCGTCGACGCGCTGTGGCATATGCGCGACGCGGTGCTGAACTCGGTCACCGGCTGGGATCCCTTCGCCGGGCCCGCCCGCCGCCCGCACCTCGGATTCCCGAACCGCCCTTCGGAATTCGTGGTCAACTTCGTGGCCGAGGGATGTCCGTACACCTACGGCTTCCGGCTCGACAACGCCGATGTGACGGCCGAATGGCTGCACACGCACCCGCACAACCGCAAACGCATCGTCTTCGAACGCGCCGGCACCGATATCCGCGTCGGCCCCATGTTCGAGGCCGCCCGCTGCGGCATCGGCGCGCTGGTGCCGCTGGTGCGCCCGAATGCCCTGCTGCTCAGCCTGTCCGGGCAGATGTACGCCGAAGCCCTGGTCCCCGCCTACCGCTGGTTCCAATCACTGCTGGAAGTGCAACGCGGGCACCAGGATCCGCAGGCCATCGCGCACCGGCTGGGCAGCCACATCTCCCGCTCCACCGACCACGCCGCCCGCCTGCTCACCCTGCTGCGCTCCGCGGATCTCGGCATCGCCGATCTGCTCATCCCCGAGAACGACCCCATGTACGCCGACTACCTGCGCGAGCTGGACAGCGACATCGCCACCACCGCGAAGGAGATCGACGCCGCCACCACCTCCCCCGCCCGTGCCGAGGTGCTGCTGCGCGACCACGGACTGACCGTCACGGTGTTGCACCGCGAACTCACCGCCCTCTACGCCGCCCGCGACGCCCTCTACGCCCGCATGGTGGCCCGCCGCGGCGTCGGCCTCGGTCTGGTGCACGACGGCATCGACACCCCGTTCGGCATCACCGAGGAATCCACCGCCACCCTGGCCCTGCTCCGCCTGCTCCCCCCGATCCTCGACACCCTCGACTCCGGCGGCGTGCTGGCCGTCGACGATATCGACGCCCACCTCACCCCCGACGCCACCGACCGCCTCATCCAGCTCTTCCAGAACCCCGAAACCAACACCCACGGCGCCCAACTGGTCTTCACCACCCCCAACCGCACCCTCATCGACCGCGGCAACGGCCGGTCCCAAGCCAAACGCACCACGGTCTGGCAGTTGCGCCGCACCCCACAGGGCACCAGCGAACTCGCGTCGCACTGACGGTCGCGGGCGGCCTGCGGTCACCCACCCCGCAGCCGCCTACCATGAGGTCATGCTGGAATTCGCCTTCCTCGTGATGATCGTCGGAAGTCTGGTGGCGGTGGTGATGCTCTACCGGCGCGGTCGGCAGGGGAAGCCGATGACGGGGGCCGAGAGCGGGACGCTGTATGTGACCGGGGTGAGTCCGCGACCGGATATGCCCGGGGATCAGTACGTGACGATCAGCGGCAATATCTCCGGGCCGTCGGTGGTGGCGCACGAGACGTACGGGCGGTTCGCGTGGGATGTGCAGCAGTGGCCGTCGGTGGGCGATCAGATTCCGGTGGCATATCCGCCGGGGAAACCGGACAACTGGCAGATCCAGCATCCGGGATCGCGGCCGTACTTCGGGTCCTGAGCGCGGGTGGCCCGGCGCAGGGCCGGGACCCCGGGGTGACGGTGACGTCAGTCGAAACTCAGGGCTTCCGGTTCGTCGGAGAAGGCGCGGGCGCATTCGGCGGACAGTTCCAGCGCCCGGCGGGCCCAGCTCAGCGGTGCTCCGGACAGGCCGCAGGCAGGGCTGACCAGGATGTGGGTGGCGAGCAGGCGGCGTGGTAGGCCGAGGCGATCCAGCAGTCGGACGGCGGGCTCGGCGATCTCGCGCCAGGTGGTCGGGGTGGCGGGAGCGGTGGTGGGGATCAGGCCGAGGGCCAGGTGGCGACCGGAGTCGAGGAGTTCGCCGATATCGTCGAGATCCCGGGTGCCGATGGTGGACAGGTCGAAACCGACTGCGGCAGCGGTGGTTCGGCGCAGGAACCCCAGCGGCGGGCGGGCGTCGCAGCTGTGGATCAGGACCGGGGCGGGCTGGGCTGCGATCACGGTGTCGAGGATGTGCTGGGCCTCCGGGGCGGGCAGGGCACGCACGGTGTTCATGACGCTGGCACCGCGCAGGGAACCCTCCAGCACCGCCGTCAGCGACGGTTCGTCGAGTTGGACGACGACGTTCGCGCCCAGGCGTTTGCCCACCTCCGCGACATGGCCCGCGAGCCCCTCCGCGAGGGACTCCGAAAGATCGCGCAGGGCACCGGAATCGGTGAGCACGCGATGTCCGACGGGGAGTTCGACCTGGGCGGCGAGGGTCAGGGGGCCGGTCGCCTGCACCTTGACCGTGCGCCCGGCACCCGCCAAACCGGCTGTCTCCCAAGCCTCTTCGAGGGCGTCGAGATCGGTGCGCAGCAGATCACGGGCCCGGCGGGCCACCGCGCCCGGCCGTGCGGCCAGCCGGTAGCCCCGGGGCGTGCTGTCGAAGGCCATATCCACCAGCAGCGCCGAGGCGCGGCCGATCATATCCGCGCCCACGCCGCGCGCGGGCAACTCGACCAGATGCGGGAGATCACCGAGTTCGCCGACGACGGTCGCCGTGGCCTCTCGGATATCGGTCCCGGGCCACGAACCCACACCAGTCGCGACACCGCCGCGCAACCCGGCACGGTCGTCCGCCCCCACGTCACTCATGGAATCCATCCTGCCCTTCGCGGCCGCGGAACTCGTCTCGACACCCGATTCCCGCGCGCCGCTCACGCCGTGGCGTCCGACACCAGTTCGGTCGCGTACGAATGCCGTTCGCGCTCGGTGCCGCTGATGGTGCCGCTGCCGAGCACCTGGTCACCGTGCTCGGCGTCCGGACGGTACAGCACCACGGCCTGACCGCGGGCGACGCCGGTGAGCGGCTGCCGCAGCCGGACCACCAGGCCGCCGTCGGCGGGTTCGGCGACCGCGGGGGCGGTGCCGCCGTGGGCGCGCACCTGGGCCACGCACTCGATCGGGCCGTCGGGGACCGCACCGGAGGTCCAGACGGCGCGCTCGGCGAGCACCGTCCACACCTCGAGGTCGGCGGCGGAACCGACGCGCACGGTCCCGGTCTCCGGGTCGATATCGGTGACGTAGCGCGGCTTGCCGTCGGCGGCCGGGCCGGGCAGGCCCAGGCCCTTGCGCTGGCCGATGGTGAAACCGTGCACGCCTTCGTGATCGGCGAGCTTGGTGCCGTCGGCATCGAGGACGGCACCGGGCCGGACGCCGATCTTCGCGCCCAGGAAGGCGCGGGTGTCACCGGAGGGGATGAAGCAGATGTCGTGGCTGTCGGGCTTGTTCGCGACGGCGAGTCCGCGTGCCGCGGCCTCCTCGCGGATCAGCGGCTTCGGGGTGTCGCCCACCGGGAACATGGCGCGCGCGAGCTGCTCGGCGGTCAGTACCGCGAGCACATAGGACTGATCCTTGTCGGCGTCCACGGCGCGGCGCAGCACCCCGTCCGCCAGGCGCGCGTAGTGCCCGGTGACCACGGCGTCGAAGCCGAGCGCCACCGCCCGGTCGGCCAGCGCCGAGAACTTGATCTTCTCATTGCAGCGCAGGCACGGATTGGGGGTTTCCCCGGCGGCGTAGGACGCGACGAAGTCGTCGATCACGTCCTCCTTGAACCGGTCGGCGAAATCCCAGACGTAGAACGGGATGCCGAGCACGTCGGCGGCGCGGCGCGCATCCCCGGCGTCCTCCTTGGAGCAGCAGCCGCGCGATCCGGTGCGCAGCGTCCCCGGTGCGGTCGACAGCGCCAGGTGCACGCCCACGACCTCGTGTCCGGCGTCGACGGCGCGGGCGGCGGCCACCGCCGAGTCCACGCCACCGCTCATGGCGGCCAGTACACGCATGACTAGTAGCCTCCCTTCGCATGCGGGGCGGAACCGACGCTCGCCAGTCCGGCGGCCTTGGCCCGCTCCACCACCTGCGGCAGCGCCGCCAACACGGCATCCACATCGGTATCGGTCGAGTCGTGGCCCAGCGAGAAGCGCAGCGATCCGCGCGCCAGCGCCGGTTCCACGCCCATGGCGAGCAGCACGTGGCTCGGTCCGGCCACGCCCGCGTTGCAGGCCGACCCGGTCGAGCATTCGATTCCGGCCGCGTCCAACAGCATCAACAGTGAATCACCCTCGCAGCCGGGGAAGGTGAAATGTACATTGCCGGGCAGCCGCCGCTCCCCCGTCGCGCCGTTGAGCACCGCATCGGGGACCAGCTCCCGCACACCGGCGATGAGACGATCGCTCAGCCGCGTCAATTCGACGGTGCGAGAGGCCATCCCGCGCACGGTCTCGCGCAGTGCGGCGGCCAGGCCCACGGCCGCGGGCACATCCGAGGTCCCCGAGCGCAGATCGCGTTCGTGGCCGCCGCCGTGCACGATCGGCACGCACGGCACGGTGCGGCCCAGCAGCAGCACGCCGACGCCGTGCGGCCCCCCGACCTTGTGCCCGGCGAAACTGGCCGCCGACAGCCCGCTGGCCGCGAAGTCCACCGGCAGCTGCGCCGCGGCCTGCACCGCGTCGCTGTGCATGGGAACGTCGAATTCCTGTGCCACCGCGGACAGTTCGACGATCGGCTGGACGGTGCCGACCTCGTTGTTGGCCCACATGACGCTGACCAGCGCCACCTCGTCGGCATACGATTCCAGGGCGGTGCGCAGTGTGCGCGGCGAGACGACCCCGTCGGAGTCCACCTCCAGCCACGTGACGTCCGCGCCCTCGTGCTGCTCCAGCCATTCGACGGCGTCCAGCACGGCATGGTGTTCGACGGCGCTCACCAGAATCCGCCGACGCCGTGGCTCGGCGTCACGGCGCGCCCGGTAGATCCCTTTGACGGCGAGATTGTCGCTCTCGGTCCCCCCGGAGGTGAAGATCACCTCCGACGGCCGCGCCCCCAGATTCGCCGCGATCGACTCCCGCGCCTCCTCCAGCAGCCGCCGCGCGGCCCGCCCCGACCCGTGCAGCGACGACGCGTTCCCCGCCGTTCCCAGGACAGCCGTCATCGCCTCGACGGCGACCGGGAACATGGGTGTCGTGGCCGCGTGATCGAGGTAGACCGTCTGGGCACCGACCGGACCCGGGAAAGCCGACTTCATGACCAAACAAGGATAGCCGTCGACCGCGTGCCGATATTCCCGGCGTCGCCGCCCGGCGGTGATAAGCGGACCGCAGGGTGGGTATCTCGGCCAGATGAGGGCCCGCCGTCGCGCCCATCGCGACATCAAGTCCGACCGAACGGGGACGAGTCAATGGATACCAGGACTGTGCGGATCGACGAGGACATCGCGGTGGCGGTGTACCGGTTCCCGACCGAGCAGATCGAGGCCGATGGGACGCTGGAATGGGATTGGACCACCGCGGTGGTGGTGCGGGTCGGCGCGGGTGGTGAGTTCGGGCTGGGTTGGACCTATGGGTCGCCCGCTACCGCGGAGGTCGTGTCGGTGCATCTGGCCCCGCACCTCGGCAACAAATCGCCGTTCGACATCGCCGGATGCTGGGAGACCATGCATCGGGCCTGCCGCAATGTCGGGTCGAAGGGGATCGCCGCGATGGCGATCAGCGCGGTCGATATCGCGCTGTGGGACCTGAAGGCCCGGCTGCTGGCGGTACCGCTGGCCACGCTGCTCGGTGCGACGCGGGAACGGGTGCCGGTGTACGGGTCGGGCGGATTCGTCAATCTGCACGAGGATCAGCTGAGCGAACAGGTCGGCGGGTGGCTGGCGGCGGGCTGCCGGGCCGTCAAGATCAAGATCGGTGAGGGGCGCGGCGACTGTATCGAGCGCGATCTGGAACGGGTGCAGCAGGTACGCAAGCTGACCGGCCCCGACGTGCGCATCATGGTCGACGCCAACGGCGGCTACACCCGGGGCCAGGCGCGGCGCGTGGGCCAGGAACTGGACCGGCTCGGCGTGGTGTGGTTCGAGGAGCCGGTGACCAGCGACGACCGCACCGGTCTCGCGGCGGTGCGGGACGCGGTGCGGTGCGATGTGGCCGCCGGTGAGTACGTCTACGACGGCTACGACGCGGCCGCGCTGGTCGACGTGGTGGACTGCCTGCAACTCGATGTCACCCGCTGCGGTGGCTACACCGGCTTTTTGCGCGGTGCGGCCGTGGCGGGCGCGCACGGATTGGACGTGTCGGCGCACTGCGCGCCGTCGCTGCACGCCCCGATCGCCGGTGCCGTGACCGACCTGCGTCATATCGAGTGGTTCATCGACCACGTCCGCCTGGAACCGCTGCTGGTGGACGGCGTGCCCGAGGTGTCGGACGGCGAACTGGCGGTACCGCTGGACGAGCCCGGCCACGGCATGCGGATCGCCGCGACGGCGGCCGACTACCGGCTGCGGTGACTCGTCCGGGCGTTTGACGTCGCGACCGTCGGGCATCTCGGCCGTGAGGCTGCGGCCCGGTGCCCGACCCCGCCGTGGGTATGCGGAGCCTGAGCCGGGCGGCGCTCCGGCGGCCGACACGTTGCAACCTGAAGGAGGAGACCCCATGAACGACAAGGGCTCTCGCGTCGTGGTGATCACGGGCGCCAGCGCTGGAGTGGGCCGGGCCTGCGCGCGGGCCTTCGGCGCGCGCGGTGACCGGGTGGCGTTGCTGGCGCGGGGCGAGCGCGGGCTCGACGCCGCGGCCGCGGAGGTGCGCGCCCGGGGCGGCACCCCGCTGACCGTGCCGGTCGACGTGGCCGATCCCGATGCCGTCGAGGCGGCGGCGGAGCGAGTGGAGTCCGAACTCGGGCCGATCGACATCTGGGTCAACAATGCCTTCGCCGCCCTGTTCGCGCCCTTCGAGCAGATCTCGCCCGCGGAGTTCCGCCGGGTCACCGAGGTCACCTATCTGGGCTACGTCTACGGCACCCGCTCCGCGCTGGCGCGCATGCAGCAGCGCGGCCGGGGGACGATCGTGCAGGTCGGCTCGGCGCTGGCCTATCGGGGGATTCCGCTGCAATCGGCCTACTGCGGGGCCAAGCACGCCATTCAGGGCTTCAACGAATCACTGCGCTGCGAACTGCTGCATCAGGGCAGCCCGGTACACGTGACCATGGTGCAGCTCCCGGCGCTCAATACCCCGCAGTTCGATTGGGGCCTGACCCGCATGCCGCGCAAGGCGCAGCCGGTGCCGCCCATCTACCAGCCGGAAGTGGCGGCCGACGCCATCGTCCACGCCGCCGACCATCCGGGCCGACGCGAGTACTGGGTCGGCGCGAGCACCGTGGGCACCCTGCTGGGCAACAAGATCATTCCCGGCCTGCTGGACCGCTATCTGGGCCGGACCGGCTATGCCTCCCAGCAGACCTCCGAGCCCGAGAACCCGGACCGGCGCGCGAATCTGTGGGAGCCGCTGGACGACGAGAACGGCGAGGATTACGGCGCGCACGGCCGATTCGACCGCTGCTCCCACGACGACAGCCCGCAGGTGTGGTTCTCCCGGCACCACCGCTCCCTCGCGGCAGCGGCACTGACCGCCACGGCCGGTATCGGCGCGCTCGCCTGGGGTCTGGCCCGTCGGTGAGCCCGCGGCGCGGCCGGGTCGCCCTCGGCCGCACAACGGGCACCGCCGCCCCCTATCAGGTACCCGAATGCTGTTCGTGGGTGAACGGTTTCGTGCCCTGTACCGCGGGCTCACCCGGGGATTGATCTCGTCGCCGCGATTGCGGGACTGCCCGCTGCCGAGCCACTGCTGCGATCGTCGTTGAGACCGTCCAGCAGCATGGTGATGGTGGACCCGACCATCTCCAGGTGGCTGAGCTCCTCGGTACATGGTTACTTCCCAACGATTTCCGGACTGGCTGACGATGACCGCCTACCCGGCGGCCGCGGCCGAAAACATGCGGTGCACCGGCTGCGGGAATGGACGGCCGCCGCCCGGGTATCTCGACGGCAATCCCCCCGCGAGTGACGACCGGAAGGAGGCGGGATTGCCCGCACCCATCGAGGACTACGCGCTGCTCGGCGATTTGCAGACGGCCGCGCTGGTGGCCAAGGACGGCAGTATCGACTGGCTGTGCGTGCCGCGATTCGACTCTCCGGCCTGTTTCGCGGCGCTGTTGGACACTCCGGATGCGGGCCGCTGGCAGTTGGCCCCCGCCGCGGGCGGCAGCGCCACCCGGCGCTCGTATCGCGATGATTCGTTGGTGCTGGACAGCGAATGGCACACCCCGGACGGGGTGGTGCGGGTGGTGGACTGTATGCCGCCGCGCGGATCGGCCATCGATGTGGTGCGGGTCGTCGAGGGGGTTTCCGGCCGGGTGCCCATGCGCATGGATCTGCGGCTGCGCTTCGACCACGGCAGTGTGGTGCCCTGGGTGCGACATGCGGACGGCGGGCTGTCGGCGATCGCCGGACCCGATGCGGTGTGGTTGTACACCGAGGTACCGCTGCGCGGCCGCAATATGACCACCACGGCCGAATTCGAGGTCGCCGCCGGACAGCGGGTGCCATTCGTGCTGACCTATCAGGCTTCGCATCTCGACCGGCCCGAACCGGTCCGTCCCGACGACGCCATCGCCGCCACCGAATCCCACTGGGCCGACTGGATCGGCCGCTGCACCTACCGGGGCCCGTGGGCGGCGGAGGTGCGCCGCGCCCTGGTCACACTGTCGGCGCTCACCTACGCTCCCACCGGCGGCATTCTGGCCGCGCCCACCACCTCGCTACCCGAACAGCTGGGCGGACCACGGAATTGGGACTACCGCTACTGCTGGCTGCGCGACGCCACCTTCACCCTCCAGGCACTGCTGGGCACCGGATTCGTGGACGAGGCGCGGGCGTGGCGGGAATGGCTGGTGCGGGCGGTCGCGGGCGATCCGGGGGAACTACAGATCATGTACGGTTTGGACGGCAGTCGGCGGCTGCCGGAGCAGCGGCTGCCCTGGCTGTCCGGATACGAGGGTTCGGCGCCGGTGCGGATCGGCAATGCCGCGGTGCACCAGAAGCAGCTGGACGTGTGGGGCGAGGTCCTCGACGGCCTGCACCTGGCCCGCGACGCCGGACTCCCGGCCACCGACGTGGCCTGGGACGTGCAGCGGGCGCTGCTGGACTACCTGGAGGGCCATTGGACCGATCCGGACAACAGCCTGTGGGAAATGCGTGGTCCGCGTAGGCATTTCGTACATTCCAAGGTGATGGCATGGGCCGGTCTGGACCGCGCCGTGCACACCGTCACCGCACACGGCCTCGACGGTCCGGCCGACCGCTGGCGGGCGGTGCGCGACCGCATCCACCGGGAGGTGTGCGCGCACGGGTACGACCCCGAACGCAACACCTTCACCCAGTTCTACGGCTCCCGAGGGGTGGACGCGGCGCTGCTGCTGCTCCCCCGCGTCGGCTTCCTGCCCTGGCATGATGCGCGCGTGCACGGCACCGTGGACGCGGTGCGGAAAGAGCTGTGCGAGAACGGATTCGTCCGGCGTTACGACCCTTACGCGGACGGCGGAGTGGACGGTCTGCCCGGCGGTGAGGGGGTCTTCCTGGCCTGTAGTTTCTGGCTGGCCGACGCCCTGCACGGCATCGGCCGCGCCGAGCAGGCGCGCGAACTGTTCGGCCGCCTACTCGACCTGCGCAATGACGTCGGCCTGCTCAGTGAGGAATACGATCCGGCCACCGGCCGCCACCTGGGCAACACCCCGCAGGCGTTCAGCATGGTGGGCCTGGTCAATACCGCCCGCGAGCTCACCGGCTCCTCGGTGGAAACCTCCGCCGCGCACCACGAACAGCATCTCGGCGACCGCGCGCACACCTGAGCCGGGCGGCCGCTCCGGTCGCCCGGTCGGATCGGCACCGGCTCAGGCTCGGCACCGGCTCAGGGTCGCATCTCCTGCGCCTTGGTTTTCGCCCCCTGCCACATGAGATGCCACGCCCCCGGATCGCCGCGCAGGATGGCCGCCGCCGTATCCTTCATCTGCTCGAAGGTCGCGTGCGGCGGAATGGGCGGCACCTCCGGATCGCAGCGCACGTCGATCACGGTGGGCCGGTCGGCGGCCAGGGCGCTCTCCCAGGCTCCGGCGAGTTCGTCGGGGTCGTCCACCGCCACCGCGCCGAGGCCCATGCAGCGGGCCAGATCGGCGTAGGAGACCTCCGGAATGGTCTGGGACTCCTCGAATTTCGGCGCACCGCCCATGGCGCGCAACTCCCAGGTGACCTGGTTGAGGTCATTGTTGTGGAAGACGCACACGACCAGGCGGGGATCGGACCACTCCTGCCGGTAGCGGGCGATGGTGAGCAGTTCGGCCAACCCGTTCATCTGCATGGCACCGTCACCGACGAGCGCGACGACGGGGCGGTCCGGATGGGCGAACTTCGCGCCGATGGCGTACGGCACCCCCGGCCCCATGGTGGCCAGGGTGCCCGACAGCGATCCGCGCATCTGGCCGCGGAAGCGCAGGCAACGCGCGTACCAGTTGGTCGACGAACCGGAGTCGGCGGTGACGATGGCATTGTCCGGAATGCGTTGCGACAGTTCCCACACCACCCGCATGGGGTTCACCGGTTTGGCCTCGAGCATGGACTGGTGTTCCACGGTGCGCCACCAGTCGGCGACATTGTTCTCCACGGTATCCCGCCAGGACCGGTCCTGTTGGCGGCGCAGCAGCGGAATCAGCTCCCGCAGTGTGGCTTTCGCATCACCGACCAGATTCACCTCGGTCGGATAGCGCATGCCGATCAAGGTGCCGTCCACATCGATCTGCACCCCGCGGGCCTGCCCGAACTCGGGCATGAACTGGGTGTACGGGAAGTTCGAGCCGACGATGAGCAGCGTGTCGCAGTCGCGCATCAACTCGTAGCTCGGCCTGCTGCCCAGCAGTCCGATCGGACCGGTGACGAAAGGCAGATCATCGGGCAGCACGTCCTTGCCCAGCAGCGCCTTGGCCACCCCGGCCCCGGTGATGTCGGCGACCTCGAGCACCTCCGTCGCCGCGTCCCGCGCACCCTGACCGATCAGCAGGGCCACCTTCTCCCCCGCGTTGAGCACCTCGGCGGCACGCTCGATCTCCGCACGCGCCGGGGTGACGACCGTCGCCATCCGGCCCGGCGGGCTCGACGGCACCTGCTTGAACTCGTGCTGCGGCGGCTCATAGGTCTCCTCCTGCAGATCGGCGGGGATGATCACCGCCGTCGGCGCGCGGCGGGTGAGCGCGGTGCGGAAGGCGCGATCCAGGGCGTTGGGCAGCTGGCTGGACACATTCACCTCGACCAGATACTCCGAGGCCACGTCCTTGAACAGCGACTGCAGGTCCACCTCCTGCTGGTAGCTGCCGCCCATGGCGCTGCGCGCGGTCTGCCCGACGATGGCGACCACCGGCACATGGTCGAGTTTGGCGTCGTAGAGGCCGTTGAGCAGATGGATCGCACCCGGTCCGGAGGTCGCCACGCACACACCCACCCGGCCGCTGAATTTGGCGTACCCGGTGGCCTCGAAGGCGGACATCTCCTCGTGCCGGGCCTGCACGAAGCGCGGCTGGTTGTCGGCCCGGCCGAAGGCTGCGACCAGCCCGTTGATGCCGTCGCCCGGGTAGCCGAACACGGTCTCGACGCCCCATTCCCGCAACCGCTGTAGTACGTAATCCGAAACCTCCATGGACATGGCTCCTCCTCGTCGTCGTGTATCCCGCCGCTGTCGGCGTGCTACCCGCTGTGCAGCCGATCAATCGCGGGCGGCCGATCCGGCTCCGTGTGCGACGCCGCACAGCGGGTAACCGGCCCGCGTGGAGCAGCTACGGGAGGAGGAGTCCAGATGACAGGGATGGACGGCGGCAGCGACGGCGCGCGGGATCGCTCGGATGCGCCCGCGATCGACCTGCGGGCGCTGGAACGCGATCTGCGGGCGGCCGTACAGGGCGAGGTGCGCTTCGATTCCGGCTCCCGGGCAACGTATTCCACCGACGCCTCGAACTACCGGCGGGTGCCGCTGGGGGTGGTGCTGCCGCGTACGCCCGAGGACGCCGTGGCCGCGGTGGCGGTGTGCCGGGCCCACGACGCGCCGGTGCTGTCGCGCGGCGGCGGCACCAGCCTGGCCGGTCAGTGCTGCAATACCGGTGTCGTGCTGGACTGGAGCAAATTCTGCGACCGGGTGCTCACGGTGGACCCCGAGGCGCGCACCGCCGTGGTCGAACCGGGTATCGCGCTGGACGTGCTCAACGACCGGCTGGCCGAGTACGACCTGATGGTGGGTCCACGCCCGTCGACGCATGTCAGCTGCACCATCGGCGGCATGATCGGCAACAACTCCTGCGGATCCACCGCCCAGGAGTACGGGAAGATGGCCGACTCGGTGCGGCGGCTGGAAATCCTCACCTACGACGGAACCCGCGCCTGGGTGGGCGCGACCAGCGACGCGCGGTACGCGGAGCTGGTCGAACACGGCGGGAAGCTGGGTGAGATCGTGCGGCGGCTGCGCGACATCGGCGACCGCTACGCCGAGGACATCCGGGCCCGCTATCCCGATATTCCGCGCCGGGTGTCCGGCTACAACCTGGACGCGTTGCTGCCGGAGCGGGGCTTCCACCTGGCGCGGCTGCTGGTGGGCAGTGAGAGCACCCTGGTGACGGTGTTGCGGGCCGAGATCGAGCTGGTGCCCCGGCCCGGAGCGGTCGCACTCGCGGTACTGGGCTATCCCGATATCGTCACCGCCGCCGACGCGGTGCCGCACGTCCTGGCCCACGAGCCGTCGGCGCTGGAGGCGATCGACGATCGGCTGGTGAATCTGGAGAGCACCCGCCACCTGGCCGACCAGGCCATACGGCAGCTGCCCGACGGACACGGCTGGCTCATGGCGCAGTTCCAGGGCGACGATCAGGACGCGGCGGACCGCGCGGCGCAGGCCATGATGGCGGACGTGTGCGACCGCACCGGCGCCACCGCCGTGCTGCTCGACGATCCACACCACCAGGCCGAGGTGTGGGCCGCGCGCGAGGCCGGTCTCGGCGCCACCGCCTATCCGCCGGACGGACCGGAAACCCACGAGGGCTGGGAGGACGCCGCGGTGCCGCCCGACCGGCTCGGCGACTACCTGCGCGACTTCGAGGACCTGTTGCGGGAGTTCGGCTACCAATCCTCCTCGCTGTACGGCCATTTCGGACACGGTTGCGTGCACACCCGCATCCCCTTCGGGCTGCGCACCGCCGACGGGATCGCGCGCTATCGCCGATTCGTGGAACGTGCGGCACATCTGGTCACCGACTACGGCGGATCACTGTCCGGCGAGCACGGTGACGGCCAGTCGAGGGGCGAACTGCTGCCGATCATGTTCGGGGACCGGCTGATCCACGCGTTCGGCGAACTCGAGGACGTCTTCGACCCCCGCGATCGGATGAATCCCGGCAAGGTCGTGCACCCCCGCCGCCTCGACCAGGACCTGCGCCAGGGCGTGGACTACCGCCCCTGGGAACCCGATACCCACTTCGCCTTTCCACACGACGACCACCGGTTCAGCGTGGCCGCGGGCCGCTGCGTGGGGGTCGGCAAGTGTCGCGGCGACCAGAGCGGGGTGATGTGCCCCAGCTACCGGGTGACCCGCGAGGAGGAGCATTCCACGCGCGGTCGGGCGCGGCTGCTGTTCGAAATGCTCAACGGCGACGTGATCACCGACGGCTGGCGCTCCGAGGAGGTGCACGACGCGCTCGATCTGTGCCTGGCCTGCAAGGGATGTCGCAGTGACTGCCCGGTCGACGTGGATATGGCGACCTACAAGGCCGAATTCCTCTCGCACTACCACCACAACCGGATTCGGCCCATGGCGCACTATTCGATGGGCTGGATACCGCTGTGGGCGCGGCTGGCCACGGGGATGAGCGGATTCGCCAATGCCGTGGTCCAGCACCGGACGCTGGGGCAGTTGGTCAAACGCGCGGGCGGCCTGGCTCCGCAGCGCGGTATGCCGCGCTTCGCGGACACCCGCTTCACCACGACCTTCCCTGGGCTGGAGCAGCATTCGAGCGCCGAGCGCGGCAGCGTGCTGCTGTGGCCCGACACCTTCACCAACAACTTCGAGCCCGAGGTGGCCCGCGCCGCCGTCCGCGTCCTGAACGCGGCCGGATTCACCGTCCGGATTCCCACCCGGGCCGTCTGCTGCGGCCTGACCTGGATCTCCACCGGCCAACTCGCCACCGCGAAACGCGTGCTGCGTCGCACGCTGCGGGCCCTGCGACCCGAGCTGCGCGCGAGCACCCCGGTGGTGGTGCTGGAACCCAGTTGCGCCGCCGTCTTCCGCTCCGACCTGCCCGAACTGCTGCACGGCGACGAGGACGCCCGTCGGCTGGCCGCGCAGACCCGCACCCTCGCCGAACTGCTCGCCGAACGCGCCCCCGATTGGCAACCGCCCCAACTGGATTCCCATACGGTCGTGCAACCCCACTGCCACCACCACGCCATCCTCGGCTTCGACCCCGATCGTGAACTGCTCGGCCGCTGCGGTCTCGACGCCGATGTGCTCGATGCCGGATGCTGCGGTCTGGCGGGCAATTTCGGCTTCGAACGCGGCCACTACGACGTCTCCGTGGCCTGTGCCGAGGACAAACTCATGCCCGCCGTCCGCGCCCGGCCTCCCGGCACCCTCGTCACCGCCGACGGTTTCAGCTGCCGCACCCAGATCCGCGAACTGGCCCCCGACACCGCACCCGTGCACTCGGCGCAACTGCTGGCCCGCGGCCTCGACCGGCAGCACACCGCGGGACGCACCGGGCCGTGACGCCGATCCGGACCGCCGCTGTGTGGCCAGAACAAGCTGGTGGGGAGCGTTTGCCGGGCGATTCGGCGGGCATGTCCGAAACAGGACACGCGCGCAGCGGGAAAGGAGCACAGTCATGGCCGAGCAGCGGCTACCCACGCTCATCGATCTGGACGACACCGATCTGACCCTGCGAAACCCGTCCTACGACATCAGGAACCGCACCGTCGTCGATCCGGAGGAGAACGAGATCGGGGAGGTCGACGGGCTCATCATCGACGAGAACGAGCGCCGGGTGCGGTTCATTCGGATCGCGTCCGGCGGGGTACTCGGATTCGGGCAGACCAAACGGCTGGTGCCGGTGGAGGCGATCGTCGGGATCGAAGGGAAATCGGTGCACATCGACCGCACCAGACAGCAGGTCACCGACAGCCAGCCCTACGATCCGCCGCTCGTCGACGCACCCACGTTCTACGAGGCGCTGTACGGACAGTACGGGTACACACCGTTCTGGGCGGCGGGGATGGGGCGCTACCCCACCCCGTGACCCGCGCCGCGCCCACCGCTCACGCGGCGGTCGTCGCGGCCACGATCGCGTCGATGGGATGCGCGGCCCGACGGTGCCGGGCGGTTCTTCAGCCGAATTCAGCTGTACGCCACGCTCATCGCGGCTGGTGCAACCGCTTCGGGTCGCCGCACCGGCGCGTCGTGCGCGACGGTGGGCTTCACGGCGGTGGGTTGCGCGGCGGGCGACTGCGCCTGCGCCAGTTCCGCCTGGAGTTCGTGGATGAGACCGGCGGCGATGGCCTGGTTGGGGTGGTCGTCGTGCAGGGCTCGTTCGCAGCGCAGCGCGAGGTCGCGGCGGTCGGTGCCGGGCAGTTCGAGCGGCTGCAACACCACCTCGGCCACGACACCCCGCGAGCGCAGCACCCGGCGAATGGAATCCATCAGGGTGTCGGTGCCGACGAAACCCGGGACCGTGGAGAGTTCACCCGCGCGGTCCAGATAGCGCACGCGGATCGGCTGCACGGGCACCTCGGCGTCCATGGCGGCCTGGAACAGCGCGGGGCGCATGCGACCGCGCCCGCGCCCGCACCAGGTGGTGCCCTCGGGGAAAACTCCCACGCGCTCACCGGATTTCAGACGCTCCACCATGGTCTTCACCACGGCGGGCAGGGTGCGTAGATTCTCCCGCTCGATGGGGATGACGCGCACCAGGCGAGCCACATCGCCGAGCAGCGGCCAGTTCACCAGATCCGCGCGGGCCACGAAACCCATGGGCTGCACGGCGCTCAGCACCACGATATCGGTCCAGCCCACGTGGTCGGCGACCACCAGCAGTCCGCGACCGACGTGGCCGTCCTCGATCCGGGTCGCGGTATCGGTGCGCGGCTCCCCGGTGACGGCGTCGTACTCGACACGCACCGGGCCGTCGCCGCGACGGTCCACGACGCGGACGCGAATGCCGCAGCATGACAGCAGGGTTCGCGCATAGCGGCGCTGCACGGCGGGCCGCCGGCGGCGCGGGGTGGCCAGATAAGCGGCGGGGAAGGTGGACAGCACCGCCGCGAAGGACAGAATGCGTCCGGCGACCCGCAGGGTTCCGGATTCAGCGGTGGCCTCGACGCAGTCGGGACCGCAGGGGCTCGACGGCATCCAGGCGTGCACGGGCGCGGCGGGCGGGCACGACAGCGGTGCCGAACCCGGGGACAGGAAGGCGGGCATCATGGCGGATCACCGGGCATCGAACGTGGCCGCGGCGCTGCGCAACCGGTCCAGGTAGCGGGTGTTCACGGTGGCGAAGCCGAGCAGCGCCACGAAGTCGGCGACACCGAAATCGGGGTCGTGGGCGGGTTCGCCGCAGATCTGCGCGCCCAGGCGCAGATAGCCGTTCAGCAGCGGAGGCACCTTCGCGCGGGCGGGCGGTTCCAGCTCGTCGAGGGTGCGGCCGTCCACCTCCACCGGGCGGTACGGGTGCACGAAGCGCTCCGGCGTCACCGCGTGGCGGGCGAGCAGCATGTCCCGCACCCCGCGCACGTTCACCCCGGGCTCGTCCTCGGGCGTCAGCCGCATGGGCACCGAGACGCAGCCCATCACCCAGTCGTAGCCGGTGATCTCGATGTAGTGCAGGATGCCCGCCCACATGAGACTGAGCACCGAACCGTTGCGATGTTCGGGCACCACGCACGCGCGGCCCATCTCGACGATCCGCTGCCCTTCCGGATCCAGTCCGGTGAGGTCGAATTCGGTGGCGGTGTAGTAGCCGCCGGCGGCGGACACCTTGTGCGGCGGCAGCATTCGGTAGCAGCCCACGAACTCGTCGGTGTGGTTGTCCCGGACCAGCAGGTGATCGCAGTGCTCGTCGAAACGGTCGTGGTCGCGACCGGTACCGTCGTCGGCGATGGTGAAACCGGGCTCGTCGGCGAAGACCCGGTAGCGCAGCCGCTGGGCCACCTCGCGGTGGGCCGCATCGGATTCGACGACCAGGGAGTACCGGGCACGACCCGGGGAGCGGATCGGTTCCGGCGTGGAACATGGCGCGGCGGAGAGCAGGGCGGGATTCGACGCTGCCTTGGTGGTCATAACGACGATCAAGCCAGGCGCACACTGCGTCGGAGCAACCTGTGGATGGCGAGCCGATGCCAGTCGAGTGAACGTGATCTGGACCGCACGCGGAGTTCATCGGCCGGTCGCTGACCGTTCCCTACCAGGACAAACGCTGGTTTCCGGAGCACGACGACCGCCCGGCGGCAGCGCCGGGCGGTGCGGTGTGCCTGGTTCAGGCCGCGCGTCGGTATTCCGAGATCTCCGGCGCGGCGGGCTTTTCCACCTCGTCGAAGCCGGGCCGCCCGGTGCCGATGAAGGCCACCAGCCACGAGAAGACCGCGGCGAAGCGGTTGCGGAAGCCGACCAGGTAGAACAGGTGCACCGCCAGCCAGGCGACCCAGGCGACGGTGCCGGTGAACTTGATCTTATCGTTGACCTTGGTGACCGCGCTGAACCGGCTGATCACCGCCATGCTGCCCTTGTCCCAGTACACGAACGGGGTGGCGACCTGCTTCTTGCGGCGGATGATGTCGGCGACGTGGCGGCCCTCCTGCATGGCCACCGGCGACTGGCCCGGGTAGCCGTTGAGCGAGGTCATATCGCCGATGGCGTAGATGTCGGCGTGTCCGCCCACGGTGAGGTCGGGATTGACCAATAGTCGTCCGGCACGGTCGGTTTCGCAGCCGGTGGCCTCGGCCAGCAGGCGCGCGAAGCCGCCCGCCTGCACACCGGCCGACCACACCACGGTCTCGGCGGCGATGCCACGCTCCACGCCGTCCTTGCTCTTGACGGTCACCTTGCCGAGTTCGATATCGGTCACGAAGGTGTCCAGCAGCACCTCGACGCCGCTGTCGGCGAGCGAGCGCTTCGCGTACTCCGACAGATTGCCGCCGAAGGGCGGCAGCACCGCACCGGCGCCCTCGACCAGGGTGACCGACACCTCCTGGCGGTAGTGCCGCTTCGACAGCTCCTTCAGCTGGCCCGCGACCTCGACGCCGGTCGCGCCCGCGCCCACCACCACGAAGCTCAGCAGGCGTTCACGGGTGGCCGGATCGGCGTTCTCGGCCATCGCGAAGACGTGCTCGATCTGGGCGCGGAGGCGCTTGGCATCGTCGATGGTCTTGAGCGAGAAGGTCTTGTCGGCGAAATCGTCACGGCCGAAGTAGGACTGGCTGGCACCGGTCGCCGCGATGAGCTTGTTGTAGCGGATGCGCCGCAGGCCCTCGGGCGTCTCGTAGGTGAGGACGGCGTCCTCGGCGTCGATTCCGACGACCGTGCCCAGCCTGGCCTCACCGTGCTTGTGGTGACGAATGATGTTCTTGATGGGTGGCGCGATCTCATCGGAGGCCAGCACACCCGTCGCTACCTGGTAGAGCAGCGGCTGGAACAGATGCTCCGGAGTGGCCGAGATGAGAACGTAATCGATCCCCGACTTGTTCAACTGCTTGGCGGCGGCCAAGCCACCGAAGCCCGATCCGACGATGACGACATCAGTGGCTTCGATCCCCGAATCCAAGTACTGCATGACAGCTCCCTTCTGTCATGACTAACCGTGATTCGGAACGTGATTGTTCCAGGGGTCAGGGCGCATAATGTAGATGACTCTTATCTAGGTTGATCATGAATGGAGATCATCGAGTGGAGCTGCGACAGCTGGCGTACTTCGTCGCCGTCTGCGAGGAGCTGAGTTTCAGCCGCGCGGCGACGCGCTGCTTCATCTCCCAGTCGGCCATCAGCCACCAGATCGCTCGACTCGAGCGTGACCTCGGCGTGACCCTCTTCGAACGCTCGACCCGCTCGGTGGTGCCCACCGACGCGACCACCCGGCTACTTCCTCTTGCAAAACAAATGTTGAGCCTGGAATCGGCCATTCGCGCAGCTGTACGAGCTTCCGGGCCGCGCATTCGCTTGGCGGCGAACATGTCTTTCGCAACAAGATCACTGTCGGCGATCGCGGGAGCACGCGCCGCGCATCCGGGGGCCGAGATCGAGTTCGTCATCAAACCGTTCCGGCAGCGCATCCAGGCGGTGGCGGACGGGGACTGCGATCTCGCGCTCATTCGCGGCAGTGTGGACCAGCCGGGCCTGACCGTGGAGAAGCTGTGGGTGGAGGACCTGGTCATCGCCACCTCCACCGCCCACCCGCTGGCCGGACGTCAGGACGTCACCTTCGCCGAACTCGGCTCGTATCCGCTGCTGCTGCCACCGGAATCCGAGCAGGTGCTGCTGCACAATGTGGTGCGCGCCGCCTTCGCCGACCTGCCCACCGGACCGGCCTACGGACCGCCCATCCCACCGGACCACACGGCCACCATGGAACTCATCAACCGTCCCGACGCCTGGACCGTGCTGTACGCGGACAGCCAGACCGAGGGCATCGCCACGCTGCGACTGGCGGGACGGCCGCTGCGGGTGCCGGTCTCGGCGGTCACCCGCAGCGATGTGCGCCGCTCCCCCATCCTGACCACCCTGCTGGCGGCCCTGCACAGCGCCTGATCGCGCCCGGGTCGGGTCAGCGGTCGAGTGCCCGAGCCGCGTCAGTGGTGGAGTGCCCGCGCCACGGCCAGGTGCAGGCGCAGATCGTCGGGTTCCTCGTCCTCGACCGCCCAGACGATCTCCTCCATGGCGCGCATGAATGCCCAGCCGCGGGCGCGTTCCGGGTCGATGTCCAGGCCCGCCGCCGTGCGCGCGACGACCTCGCGGGCGTGGGCGGGGGTGGGGTCGCTCTGCACCTGGATCATGATCAGGAAGCCCGCGTCGAAGGCGGCCTCGCCGAGGTATGCCTTGGGGTCGATGAGCAGCCAGGGTTCGCGTTCGGCCGCCACGATATTGCCGAGGTGGGTGTCGCGGTTGACCACCAGCAGCGGGCCGTGCGGGACCGCCAGGTGTTCGCACCAGTCCAGGGCCGAGCGCCGCAGCGGTGCCGGAATCACCTGCGCCACCTCGGGTTCGGGGTCGGTGAACAGCTCGACCCATTCCTTCACCATGCCGGTGGCCTCGGGGAGGGGCGGGAAGTGATCGGGAATGCCGGTGGGCGCGCGACGCAGTCGCCGGTACAGCGCGCAGGCCAGGTCGATCTTGTCGACGTGCTCCGGTTCGCCCTCCAGACTCGGGAATCCCGGCTGTTCCAGCAGCGGCGCGCCGGGGCGAGCCCATTCCAACAGCATGGCACCGGAATTCGGATCGAACTCGTAGAGCCGCACCGCGCCGTCACCCCCGTAGCAGTGCAGCCCGGCGGCTTCGCCGATGTTCTCCGGATCGACCACCGGAATCTTGAGCACCGCCACACTGGCATCGGCACGGCGCACCGGCGCGACCCACGAGTGGGTGCCGCCGCCGAAGGCATCGCCGATCACCTCCAGTTCCCATGCGGCACAGCGTTCTTCGATCACCGTGGGCAGATCCGCCAACCAGCGTTCTCCGCGTTCTTCGAAGATCTCACGGATGTTCTCGGCGACATCGTCGGGCACAGTCACCCCGTCAGCCTCTCATTGCATCGGCGCGGACCGGCCATTCGACCTACGCTGGCTTCGTGAGCTCCGAGAATCTGCGGGCGTCCGACGCGGACCGCGAGAAGATCGTCAACCGGCTGCGGCTCGCCATGGACGAGGGCCGCCTCAGCCTCCACGAGTTCGACGAACGCCTGCAACAGGTCTACGCCGCCAAGACGCACGGCGACCTGGTCCCGCTGACCTCGGACCTGCCCGCACAGCGACCCGAATGCGGCACCCGCCAGGCCGATACCGGCATCCCCACCTGGATCAAGATCATGTGGACGCCCTGGGTCTTCGTGAACCTGCTGTGCGTGGTGATCTGGCTGGCGACCGGCCTGGGCTACTTCTGGCCCTTCTGGGTGATGGCGCCCTGGGGCCTGGCCCTGCTCATCCCCACCACCATCGGCATCATCAGCGCCCGCGACCAGCGCCGCCGCCGCGCGTAAGCAACTCACAGTTACCTCCCAGCAACCGTCCAGGTGGGTCGGAGGCACGCTGGTTAGCGTCTGACCCGACCGACTGATTCCGACGACAGGAGCGGGTATGGGTGACCGTGACGAACACGACCTCGGGCTGGCGCACGACCTACGGGTGATGGGCAGGCGGCGAGCGCTGCGATTCTTCGGCGCCGCCGGGGCGGCCGCGGGAGCCGCCGTGCTCACCGGATGCGCGAGCGATGCGGCCCCGAACGGTGCGGCGGCAAGCACGACGACCACCGGCACGACGAGCGCACCGCCCGTCGCACCGACGGAAACCGCCGGACCCTACCCGGGCGACGGAACCAACGGCCCGAACGTGCTCATCGAATCCGGTGTGGTGCGCCAGGATCTGACCACCAGCTTCGGCGCGTATTCCGGTGTGGCCGAAGGTGTTCCCGCTACCATCGAGCTCACACTGGTGGATCTGCTGCGGGGCGCTCCCGGCGCGGACATGGCGGTCTACCTGTGGCAATGCGACCGTGAGGGCCGCTACTCGCTCTACAGCAGCGGTGTCGAGCAGCAGAACTATCTGCGTGGCGTCCAAGTGGCCGACGCCGCCGGCACGGTCCGCTTCACGTCGATCTTCCCCGCCTGCTACGAGGGCCGATGGCCGCATTTCCACTTCGAGGTGTACGACTCCCTCACGACGGCCGTCGCCGGGTCGAACGCCCGCCTCACGTCACAGATCGCCCTGCCACAGGAAGCATGCGAGCAGGTCTACACCTACGACTCGGGCTACCGCGACAGCACGGCCAATCTCGCGCGAGTCTCCCTGTCCTCGGACTACGTCTTCGGCGACGGCTGGGATGCCGAACTGGCCACGGTCACCGGCACACCCGCGGACGGGATGGCCGTTACGCTCACCATCGGGGTGGGCGAGGCCAAGGCGGCGCCCGTCCTCGATCCCGACGCCTTCCACGGACAGGGGACCGCCCCGCCTCCCTGACCCCCGAAAACACGACTCGCCACATCAGACCGCTTACGCGACAACTGATGTGGCGAGTAGAGGGTAACTCGTCGGGTACCGGCTGACCCGGGCCGTGACTTCGGCCGGTCGGCGACGCGACGATTCACGCCGCCGACCGGCCCGCTGAAGTCGCGGAGACGCGGACCGCTCAGCCCTTGTGGGCCTTCACGGCCTCGGTCAGCTGCGGGGCGACGTTGAACAGGTCGCCGACGATGCCGTAGTCGCTGATCTCGAAGATCGGGGCCTCTTCGTCCTTGTTGACGGCCACGATGGTCTTCGAGGTCTGCATGCCGGCGCGGTGCTGGATGGCGCCGGAGATGCCGAGGGCGATGTACAGCTGCGGGGAGACCGTCTTGCCGGTCTGGCCCACCTGGAACTGGCCCGGGTAGTAGCCGGAGTCGACGGCCGCGCGGGACGCGCCGACAGCGGCACCGAGGGCGTCGGCGAGCGGCTCGACGACCTTGCCGAAGTTGTCGGCCGAGCCGACGCCGCGGCCACCGGAGACCACGATGGCGGCCTCGGTGAGCTCCGGACGGTCGCCGCCGACGATCGGCTCGCGAGCGGTGACCTTGACGACGCCCTCTTCCTGCGCGGGCACCTCGACGGCGACCTTCTCACCGGCACCGTTCTGCGGGGCGGCCTCGATGGCACCCGGGCGCACCGAGATCACCGGCACGTCGCCGGTGGCCTTGGCGTCGACGGTGAACGCGCCACCGAAGATGGAGTGCACGGCCGAGCCGTCACCGTTCACGGCGATGACGTCGACCAGCAGGCCGGAGCCGATGCGGGCGGCGAGGCGGCCCGACACCTCCTTGCCCTCGGCGGTGGCGGCGACCAGGATCGCGGCCGGGGAGGCGGACTCGGACAGTCCGGCCAGCACGTCGACCTTCGGGGTCACCAGGAAGCCCTCGGCGTCGTCGGACTCGGCGACGTAGATCTTCTCGGCGCCGGCGGCGGCCAGGGCGTCACCCAGCTTGTCGGCGGTGCCGGGGGCGGCGACCACGACGGCGGCCGGGGTGCCCAGCGAACGGGCAGCGGTGAGGAGTTCGGTGGTGACCTTCTTGGGGGCACCTTCGGCGTGCTCCACGAGCACGAGTACTTCTGCCATTTGTCTTTCTCTCCTGAAGTTCGTAGTGCTCGGGGGGCTGTCAGATGACCTTCTGGCCGACCAGGTAGGTGGCGATCTGGTTGCCGCCCTCGCCCTCGTCGACGATCTTCTCGCCCGCCGTGCGCGGCGGCTTCGGGGTCACACCGGTCACCTGGGTGCCGGCGTTCGCAACGCCCACGGTCTCCGGGTCCACGCCCAGGTCGGCCAGGGTGAAGGTCTGCACTTCCTTCTTCTTGGCGGCCATGATGCCCTTGAAGGACGGGAAGCGCGGCTCGTTGATCTTCTCGTTGACCGAGACGATGGCCGGGAGGCCGGCCTCCAGCTTGAACACGCCCTCGTCGGTCTCGCGCTCGCCGGTGACCTTGTCGCCGTCGACGGTCAGCTTGCGCAGGTGGGTCAGCTGCGGCAGGCCCAGGTACTCGGCGACGATGGCCGGGACGGCGCCGGCGCGACCATCGGTGGACTCGTTACCGGCGATGACCAGCTCGACACCCTCGATCTGGCCCAGCGCGGCGGCGAGGATGTAGGCGGTCTGCACGGCGTCGGAGCCGTGGATGGCGTCATCCTGGATGTGGATGGCCTTGTCGGCGCCCATGGACAGCGCCTTGCGGATGGCCTCGGTGGCACGCGCGGGACCCGCGGCCAGGACGGTGACCTCGCCGCCCTGCGCCTCCTTGATCAGCAGCGCCTCTTCGACGGCACGCTCGTTGATCTCGTCGAGGATGGCGTCGGCGGCCTCGCGGTCGAGGGTGTAGTCACCGTCGGTCAGCTTGCGCTCGGACCAGGTGTCGGGAACCTGCTTGATCAGTACGACGATGTTCGGCATTGGTCTTCGTCGACCTCCTGTTCTGGTGGCACTGGAGTGTGGCGGTCGCACGACTGCCCACATGTGTAGCTCGGCCAGGACATTACCCTACGTTAAGTTACTCGTGGGTAACTTAGGCTGTGATGTTTTGCATGACCCCCCTCCGACGCCGAGTGTGATACAGGCAACCGCTAACGTCGGACGGGTGAGCGATGCCGTTGTATCCCCCGAAGACCACGCCGATCCCCTGCCGCTGACCGGCGAGCGGACGGTGCCCGGCATCGCCGAGGAGAACTACTGGTTCCGTCGCCACGAAATCGCTTACGCCCGACTGCTACCGCGCTGCGCCGGAAAGACCGTGCTCGAGGCCGGAAGCGGAGAAGGCTACGGGGCCAACATGATCGCCGATGTGGCCGCGCGTGTCATCGGGCTGGACTACGACGACTCCGCGGTCGCGCACGTGCGGGCCAAATACCCACGGGTGGAGATGATCCAGGGCAATCTGGCCGCACTGCCGCTCGAGGACGCCTCGGTCGATGTGGTGGTGAACTTCCAGGTCATCGAACACCTCTGGGATCAGGCGCAATTCGTCCGCGAATGCCTGCGGGTACTGCGCCCCGGCGGCGAACTGCTGATCAGCACCCCCAACCGCATCACCTTCTCCCCCGGACGCGATACGCCGCTCAATCCTTTCCACACCCGGGAACTCCATGCCGCCGAACTCACCGAACTGCTTGTCGAGGCCGGTTTCCGGGTCGATGTCATGAGCGGTGTGTTCCACGGCGCGACCCTGGCCGCGCTGGACGAGAAGTGGGGCGGGTCCATCATCGACGCGCAGATCGAGCGGGCGCTCGCCGGACAGCCGTGGCCCGCGGACCTGGCGGCCGATGTGGCGGCGGTGTCCATCGACGACTTCGATCTGCTCGCCGACTCCGAATCCGATATCGACGCCAGCCTCGACCTGGTCGCCGTCGCGGTGAAGCCGTGAGCGCGAAGTCCAGGGTTCCGGGCCAGTTCACGCTGGTCCTGCATTCGCATCTGCCCTGGCTGGCCCATCACGGGCGCTGGCCGGTCGGCGAGGAGTGGCTGTACCAGTCCTGGGCCGCCTCCTATCTGCCGGTGGCGCAGGTGTTGCGCAACCTTGCCGCGGAAGGCCGTTCGCATCTGCTGAGCTTGGGCATCACACCCGTGCTGGCGGCGCAGCTGGACGACCCGCACTGCCTGTCCGGCATGCACCACTGGCTGGGCAACTGGCGGCTGCGCGCCGACGAAGCCGCCATGAGTGGGAATACCGCACTCGGCGCGCACGAACACCGGCTCGCCACGGCGGCGCTCGCGGATTTCGAGACGCGCTGGCGGCACGGGGCGTCGCCGGTGTGGCGCGAACTCATCGACGCCGACGCCATCGAACTATTGGGCGGGCCGCTGGCCCATCCCTTCCAGCCGCTGCTGGACCAGCGGCTGCGCGCCTATCAGCTCGGCGAGGGACTTGCCGACGCGCGGCAGCGCTGGGGGCATACGCCCGCGGGCATCTGGGCTCCCGAATGCGGATTCACCCCCGGCATGGAGCGGGACTACGCGGCGGCGGGGATCTCGCATTTCCTGTGCGACGGACCGGCGCTGCGCGGCGACACCACCCTCGGGCGACCGGTGTGGGACTCCGACGTGGTGGTGTTCGGCCGCGATCTGCACGTGTCGTACCGCGTGTGGTCGCCGAAATCCGGCTACCCGGGTCAGCCCTACTACCGTGATTTCCATCACTACGATCACGCCACCGGGCTCAAGCCCGCGCGGGTCACGGGCAAGACCGTGGCCGGGCCGGACAAGGCTCCCTACGATCCGGAACTCGCCGCCGCGGCCGTCGACCGCGATGTGGCGGACTTCGTGGACACGGTGCGCGAACGCCTGATCGCGGAGTCCGAGCGCATCGGCCGCCCCGCCCTCGTGGTGGCCGCCTTCGACACCGAACTGTTCGGCCACTGGTGGCACGAGGGGCCGCAGTGGCTGGAGAAAGTCCTGCGCGCGCTGCCCGAGGCCGGGGTCACCGTCGGCACCCTCACCGACGCCCGCGACCGTGGTTACGTGGGCGAACGCGTCGAACTAGCCGACTCGTCATGGGGTTCGGGCAAGGACTGGCGGGTGTGGGCCGGGGATCAGGTGCGCGATCTGGTCGACCTCAACGCCGAGATCGTGCGGCTGGCCCTGGACACCCTGGACAAGATGCGCACCGATCAGGACGGCCTGCGCGATCCGGTGGCCGATCAACTGCTGCGTGAGGCCGTGCTCACCGTCTCCAGCGACTGGGCGTTCATGGTGTCGAAGGATTCGGCCGCCGGATACGCCCGCGATCGCGCCCATCAGCACGCCCACGCCGTCCGCGAGATCGCGGCCGCCGTTTCGGCCGGGCAACTCGCCAAAGCCGGGCAGTTGGCGGCAGGATGGAGCGCGGCCGACGGACTCTTCCCGGCGCTGGACGCGCGCCGACTCGGCCCTGCCGCCCTAGAAGGACATTGATGAAGATCTTGATGGTGTCGTGGGAGTACCCACCCGTCGTAGTCGGCGGGCTGGGCCGCCACGTCCACCACCTGGCCACCGAACTCGCCGCCGCCGGACACGAGGTGGTGGTGCTGGCCCGTCGGCCCATGGGCACCGACGCGAGTACCCACCCCACCCACTCCTTCGTGGAGGACGGCGTCCTGGTGGTGGCGGTGGCCGAGGATCCGCCGTGCTTCGACTTCGGCGAGGACATGCTGGCCTGGACGCTGGCCATGGGGCACGCCATGGTGCGGGCCGGGGTGGCGCTCACCAAACCCGGGATCGGCGAGGGCTGGGCGCCGGATGTGGTGCACGCCCACGACTGGCTGGTCGCGCATCCGGCCATCGCGCTGGCCGAGTTCTACGATGTGCCACTGGTTTCCACCATTCACGCCACCGAGGCCGGGCGGCACAGCGGCTGGGTGTCGGGCCGGGTCAACCGGCAGGTGCATTCGGTGGAATGGTGGCTGGCGCACGAATCCGACGCGCTCATCACCTGTTCGGCCTCCATGCGGGAGGAGGTGGAGCGCCTCTACAACCCGGAGCGCACCCCGCTCACCGTCATCCGCAACGGTATCGACGTGGGCGCGTGGACTTTCCGGGAACGCGCACCCCGCTCGGGTCCGCCGCGCCTGCTGTACGTCGGCCGCCTGGAGTACGAGAAGGGCGTGCAGGACGCCATCGCCGCCCTGCCCCGCATCCGGAAGGCGCATCCCGGAACGACGTTGACCATCGCCGGGGTCGGCACCCAGTTCGACTGGCTGCGCGAGCGCGCCCGGGCGCACCGGGTGGCCCGCGCCGTCAACTTCGCCGGACGCCTGGACCACACCGATCTGCTGGGCTGGCTGCACAGCGCCGACGCCATCGTGCTGCCCAGCCGCTACGAGCCCTTCGGCATCGTGGCGCTGGAGGCGGCCGCCGCCGGCACCCCGCTGGTGACCTCCACCGCGGGCGGCCTCGGCGAACTGGTCACCGACGGCGTCACCGGCGCGTCCTTCGCACCTGCCGACGTCAACGGCCTGGTCGACGCGGTGGTCTCGGTCCTCGACGACCAGCCCGCCGCCCAGGACCGCGCCTGGGCCGCCCGCGAACGCCTCACCGCCGACTTCGCCTGGGATGTGGTCGCCGCCGAAACCGCCCTGGTCTACCAGGCCGCCAAACGCCGCGTCCGCACCCCACTGTCGCGCCCGGCGATCGTGGAACGCCCCCTCCCCGAACGCGACCCGAACCAGCCGTACTGACTCCGGCGGTGCGCGCCGATCGCGCGCACCCACGGTTCACCGTCGCGAATAGGTGAGCCCGATCCCGGCGATGAGCAAGGCGAGCCCCACGCCGATAGCCGCGATGAGATTGCCGAAATAGGCGGCTACGCCGATCCCGACGATCAGCGCCACCGCGAACGCGATCCATTCGACCGCCGTCGGCCGCCGGTCCGGTACTCGCATCCCGCACCTCCGTTTCCGCTCGATTCCGGGCCGTCGTTCACTCGACTACCCGGTCGGCGCGGTCCGACACCGCGTCACGTCACCGGCCGAATCGGTGGCCTCGTCACCGCGACCGCCCCCGGCCCGCTATGTCCTGGCAAGCTCCAACCCGGCCGCCGCCCCTGGATCGAGTTCGGTGTGCGGCAGCGGGTTCGCGAGCAGCCAGCGGCGGAAGGATTCGTCGGTGAACTGGTAGTGGCCGCCGCCGGCGCGGAGCAGGCCGGCGCGGTGGGCCCAGTTCAGGAATTCGGTGGGGCGGGCGCTGAACTGGTCGCTGCCGAGTAGGACCAGGCAGGCGCAGAGGTAGCGGACGCGGCGGACCACGGTGCTGCCGCCGCCCACCACCAGGGCCGCGACCACCACGGTGAACAGGACCAGGTGCAGGCCGGAGCGCTGGGTCGCGATCACCCAGGCGAGATAGCCGGTCACCAGCAGGGCCGCGGCGGTCAGCAGCAGCACCCAGCCGGTCCGGCCCCACCGGAACAGCCAGCGGTAGTCGGCGGCGGGAGCGAGGAAGCGGCTCTCCAGGACCGGGCCGAGGAAGGCCAGGAGGGCGGCCAGCAGCGCGGCTATCGGCCAGACGCCCGCCACCCCGGCCATGCCGTTGCCGACCAGCAGGATCACCCGGTCGTGCAGCCAGTGCGTGGGCGCGTCGGCGGCGATGGCGGCGGCCTGGGCCACGGCGACCGCCAGTCCGACCACGAAACCCGTTGCGGCGAACCGCGTCGCACGCTCGACCAGACGGGAGGTGCTGCCCGACCAGCCGCGCGCCGCCACCGCCGCCGCGGCGATGGCGGAGACGGCCAGACCGATGGCGAGGGTGCGGGCCGACTCCATGGGCCGGTAGTTCCACCAGGCGATATCGACCGCCAGCGCCACCACCAGCCCGGCGAACAGGGCCGTCGCACCCACCCGGGCGGGCACGCTCGCCACCGGCGACCACGACTGCCGGGTCCAGGTCGGCGCCGCACTCACCACCCCGCACAGCAGGGCCAGCGGGATCAGCAGCGGATCGAGTTCGAAAGCCGGTGCCGCGCACGACCATCCGAACAGGCCGAACAGACCCGCACCGGAGGAGGTGGGCAGGCAGGCGTAGCGCGTGGTCAGGATGCCGTAGGCGTAGCCGAGCAGAACGAAGCCGAGGACCGCGGCGAGCGTGGCGTGCAGCAGGCGCGACCGCCTGCCGACCAGCTCCCAGATGTCGTCGCGGCCGAATACGGTGTCGAGCCGACCGGAGCGCGGTCGCGTGCCCAGGTAGCGCGCGAGGCTGTGCAGCCAACGATGCACGTGCGCTTCGGAATAGGCATTGTCACCGTCCGCGCGCGCGGTGGTGTCGACCGCCGCGCCGAGCACCGCGGAATGCAGCAGCGACGACACCTCGGCCTCGCTGCCCGCACAGGCCAGCCGCACGATGTCGTCGGCATCGGTGCGCCGCAGGTAGCTGACGGCGAGGGTGAAACGCAGTGGGGTGCGCAGGGATCGGGCCAGCGGGCCGTCCGGGCTCTCCACCAGCCGCCACACCACCGGCTTCCAGGTATCGCTGTCGTAGCTGGGATCGACCCGCATCTCGTTGAGCCGCTCCAGCACCGTCTGGGTGCCGATGGGCTGGAGTTCGATCACCGTCGCCGCACTCAGCGCCGCACGGTCCGCGCGCAGCCGCTGATAGACGTCGGCGTCGCAGCCGAGCACCACCGGGCGGTCCGCCCATTCGTCGCCGTCGAGCTGTTCGATCGCGCGGCGCAGCCGAATCGGTTCGCGCCCCGGCACATCCATGGCGTCGGCGCGTTCCAGCAGCGGCAGGATCGCACCGCCCTCCACCAGTCGCCGCACCACCATCGTGCGCAGTCCGTAGTCGCGGGCGATGCGCTCGGCGAGCCAGCCGGTCAGGCTGCGCGTCAACGGGTTCCAGGTGGAGGCGTCCACCCGCACCGGGATCGGGCCGCGGTCCGCGACCGGAAGGCCGTCGCGTTCGGCGTGCAGGGCGAGCAGCAGACCGAGCAGGGTGACGGCCTTGCCCGCGCCCGGCTCACCCAGAATCACCAGGCGGCCACCGGTGCGCCGCGGATAGTATTCGCCGATGCGCCGCACGGTGCGTATGGCCGGATCCTCGTATTCGGCTTCGGGAGCCCAACTTTCGAAGCGAATTCGGTCATATTCGACACTTCGGTCGAATTCGGCGCGCGACATCCAGAGCAGGGTCAGATTCTCCTGTTCCCGCTCTCGCACCGCTCGGGCCAGGTCCTCGGCCCAGCGAACCAACAAGGATCTACCCCCTTGCTCGGACGATCACCCCTACGCACGCCGCACTGCTGCGCGACAGCATGCCATATGTTCCCCCGGCACAGCAGCAGGGTTGCGTTGTAAATCAACCCTTTTCGAATTGGTCAGGAATCCATTTTCTTCAGCACGCGCTGCACCGTGAGAAATGTGCGCGTGGTGACATCCTTGCCGTACTGCCGCTCCAGCCACGCCATGAACCCGGCGCCGTTCGGCACGCTGTTGTCCACCACCCACAGCACCGCCCGCGCCGCCGCATCGTAGCCGACGACCCGGACGGTCGCGTCGAGTTCACCGGGCGCGGGCGGCGGTGGGGCGCCACCGCGCAGAAAGGTGACCGTCAGATAGGTCTCGCGGCAGTGCGTCAATCCCTCGAAGGGATCGGCGTCGACCAGCGTCCGCAACTCCCCGTACTCGCGCAGCAGCGTGCCGCCACCGATGCCGAGCTCATCGCGCAACGCCTCCTGGATGCGGGATTCCAGGGCGGCCACATCGGTCTCCGCACTGCGAAAGACGATATTGCCGCTGGAGAGCACCGAGGCGACACTGTCGAATCCGAGACCCTCGAACACCCCGCGCAACTTCTCATTGCGCATATTCGGGTTGCTCGGCATGATCCCGCGCAGGAAGGCGGCATAGCGATTCATGCCGCCGAACCTACCGGGGCGCACCGACACTCAGGAGGCGGCGACGCCGTTCTTCTTGCGCTCGATATCGGCCAGCGCGGCCAGTTGCGCGGCGCGGGCATCGGCGGCGGCGTCCCACGCCTCCTTGCGGTTCTTGACCGCCCTGGCGGGCGCGCCCACGGCAATGCTGTAGTCCGGGATATCGCCCTTGACCACGGCGTGCGCGCCCAGCACACAGCCGCGGCCCACCCGGGTCTCGCGCAGCACGGTGACCTTGGCGGCGATCCAGGTGTCGGGGCCGATGCGGACCGGGCTCTTCACGATGCCCTGATCCTTGATGGGCATGCCGATATCGTCCATGCGGTGGTCGAAGTCGCAGATGTAGCACCAGTCCGCGACCAGGGTGGATTCGCCGATCTCGATATCCAGGTAGGTGTTGACGACATTGTCCTTGCCGAACACCACCTTGTCGCCGATGCGCAGCGAACCCTCGTGGCAGCGCAGCGCGTTGCCGTCCCCGATATGCACCCAGCGGCCGATCTCCATGCGGCCCAGCTCCGGCGTCGCGTGGATTTCCACATTGCGGCCGAGAAACACCATTCCGCGCAACACGATGTGCGGATTGGCCAGCTTGAACTTGAACAGGCGGTAGTACCGCACCAGATACCAGGGCGTGTACGCGCGATTGGCGAGCACCCACTTGAGCGATGCCAAGGTCAGAAAACGCGCCTGCTCCGGATCCCGGCGCCGCGACCCCCGCCACCGCGAGCGCAACGGTGCGCCCCACATGCTCGTCACGAACTGCTCCTGTGTTTCCTGGCGCCGCCTGTAATCGGCAGCTGGGTCGTTTAGACGAGGGTATCGGTCCCCGCCGACGGGCGCGAAAGTAGGCTGTGCTCCGGCTGCATCAGCCCCGACGAAGAACCCGGAGTTTCGGTACTGGCAGAAGGGACACCAGCAGGTGCGAAGCGGCAGGCGGCACACCGGACGCAGTGAGCGACACCTACGCCCCGACCGGACCCGACAGCGCGTCGTGCCCTGGCGCGCGGCGGTGGCGCTCGGCGTCACCGGACTGTTCGCCCTCACCGCCTGCGGTACCGATGTCGACGACATCACCGCGGGGCCGGGCAAGGGCTGGCCGGTCGCCTTCCACGACGCCCGCAACAGCGGCACCACCCCCGTCACCGGATCGCGTGCGCTGGGGCTGGACTGGACACGCCCCGTCGGCGGACCGATCGCCGCACCCGTCACCGTGGGGCCGGACGGACAGCTGTTCGTCACCACCCGCACCGACTCCCCCTGCACGCTGTTCTCCTTCCAGATGGGCACCGGACGCAAACGCTTCTGCAATCCCCTGGGCCCCAGCGCGATCGCGGCCGCGAGCGCGGTGGACGGCGGCACCAACATCTATGTCGGCGACGACGGCGGCATGAACTCGTTCAACGCGCTGGGCCAGCCGCGCTGGCGCACGCCGGTCGCCGGGGTGCCGGTATCGGTGCAGTTCACCGGCGACAGCAATGTGCTGTCGGTGACCCAGAGCGGCCAGGTCGACGTGCTCAGCCGCCAGACCGGCGAGCGCGTGGTCTCCACCTATCAGCTGCTGGGCGAGCCCGACCCGCTGGAGAATCCGGGCCTGAACCGCCCGCCGGACGGGCAGGGCCTCGAGGACTGCGCCACGGGCGGCCCCCAGTGCCCGGTGGCGAACGTGTCGGCCGTGGACCGGGAGACCGGACGCTTCTACGCGACCGTGTGGCGCCCCGGCGAGGGCACCGCCGAACTCGTGGCACTGACCTACGGCGACAAGGCGGTGCGCGAGGACTGGCGGGCGGCCATGCTCACCGGCGGCAGCGCCACCAGCCCGGCGCTGTCCGCCGACGGCTCCACCGTCTACGTGGGCGACAACTCCGGCCGGCTCATCGCCGTCGACACCGCCGACGGCCGCACCGCATGGTCACGGGACGTGGGCTTCCCGCTGCGCGGGTCGATCTCCGTCGCGGACGGCCTACTGGTGCCGTCGGGCGACGACGGTCATCTGATGGCGGTGCGCGACAACGGCGACAGCTCCGAGATCGCCTGGGAGCGCAAGGATCTGGCGCTGCGCGGGCGGCCGGTGCAGACCGCGGGCGGTACCGGCTACGCGGTGTCCACCCTCGGCGGGGCACTGACCCTGATCACCTTCGACACCGAGACCGGCGGGACCGTCGACTCCGACGAGCTGCCCGGGGCACAGGGAACCACGGAGAGCATCTCGGTGGGCGCGGAGGGCGAGGTCGTGGTGGCCTCCAAGATCGGCGAACTGTTCGTGTTCAAGCCGGAGGCGTAGCGCTCGCCCGATCCGTCGCCGGTTCCCGCTGTGAGGCGAGCGCGGCGCTCCGGCCCGCCAGCAGGTCGGCGACGAGCGTCGGATGCGACACCTGCGGATAGTGACCCGCCCCGTCGATCGTGGTGACCCGGCGTTCGGTGGCGACGGTGAGTGGATCGCCCGAGCCGACGATGATATCGACCGGAACCCGTACGCGGGCGAGCTGTTCGGCCCGCTCGGTGCGCCACCGCGAGGTGCTGGCGGCGGTGAGTGCGGCGACGGTGCGACGGGCGACGCCCGGACGGCGCAGGTTCGCGGCGGCGCTGGCCACCGCGGGGCCGTCCGGAACACCCAGCAGTTCAGCGAGTTTCGGGGTGGGCAGCCGCTTCAGCACGGCGGCGGCGAGCGGGGAGCGCAGCAACCACGGGGCGCGGGCCTGGAGGAAGGCCGGGGCGATGAGCACCAGGCGGGAGATGCGGTCGGGGTGACGCAGCGCGAAGTCGATGGCGGCGCCGGTGCCGAGGGAATGGCCGACCAGGACCGGGCGGGTGCGCACCGGGGCCATGAGTTCGTCCAGCCAGCGGTCCGAGACGTCGGGGGCGGAACGGCCCAACCCCGGCAGATCGGCGGCGAGTACGGGTGCGTCCAGGGCCGTGGCGACCTCGGCCCAGGAGTCACTGTCGAGCGGAAGGCCGTGCAACAGTACGTATTCGGGATAATTGGCGGTACCGGTGTACCAGAGCCCGTCCCGGAAGCCGCCGGTTCGTTCGGGTACCGCACCGTGCCGGGTGGCGACGACTCCGTCGGCCCAGTCGCGCAGTACGTCACCCACGGGGCGGTGCTCGAGGCCGATCGAACGGGCCACCGCGTCGGCGGCGGCGGTGTCGTAGCGGTCGCCCGCGATGAAGGCCAGCGATTCCGGGTCGACCCCGGTGACCGCACCGGGCAGGGCCCGCAGCACCGACACCGGAATGCTGAATTTCGGTGCGGGAACATGGATGTGGTCGGCGAGCAGCCGCACCAGATCGGGCAGGTCCGGGGTGGCGGAGTCGAGAATGGTGTATGCCCGCCCGGCGGTCTCGGGCAGCTCGGGCAGTCTCGCCAGGAATTTCGCCACATAGTCGACCTCGACGACCGGGACGAAGCTGTCGCGACGACCGGGTAGCGCGGGCAACCGCCCGTTCCACAGGTTGTCGGCGATCACCGAGAGACCGAAGTACTGTCCCGGGCCGAGCACCGAGGCCGGGTTGGCGATGGTCAGCGCGATGCCGAGTTCGTCGGCGAGTTCCCGCAGGGCCGCGTCCGCTTCCATTTTCGACGCCTCGTACGCGCCGCGGCGATAGTCGTTCTCCGGCCCGCCGTCGACTGCGGCGCGGTACCCGGTGATGTGGACCAGGCGGCGCAGCCCCGGTCGGCGGCTCGCCCAGCGCGCCACCTCCAGCGCGGCCGTGACATTCACCCGGCGCGCCTCGTCCGCGTCGAGGCCGAATTTCATGAGCGCGGCGGTGTTGTAGACATCGCGAATATCCTCGAACTCCTGATCCA
Source organism: Nocardia otitidiscaviarum (assembly GCF_007362295.1). Taxonomy (NCBI): domain Bacteria; kingdom Bacillati; phylum Actinomycetota; class Actinomycetes; order Mycobacteriales; family Nocardiaceae; genus Nocardia; species Nocardia otitidiscaviarum. The sequence goes on from NZ_CP041695.1 coordinate 4,949,164, forward strand.
GCCCGAGACCGGGTCGGGTGATATCGGCGTCGGCGACGGTCAGGCCCGTGGTGTCGACGCTCTGGGCGGCGAGCCAGGAGGTGAGGCGGTCCCGGCCGCCGGGGCGCACCGCCGCGACGACTTCGCGGCCCTCGCGAAGCAGTTCGAGCACGAGGAAACGGCCGATGAATCCGGCAGCGCCGAAGACGATGGTGTCGGACATGGTACCTACTTTCAGTAGACCGGTTTGCATATTTTATGAGCCGAAAGAAGGCCACCCGGATCGGCGGCCTCGATTCAGACGAGGGTGTCGATGGTGGCGGCGATGCGGCGCAGCGATTGCCGGTCACGATGCGCCCGCGCGAGGATCAGCCCGCCCTCCAGCAGGGCCAGCGCGGCAGTGGCCAGGCGTTCGGGTTCGGGGTGCCCGTATTCGGCCAACCGGCGGCGCAACCCCTCCTCCCAGCGCTGATAGACCGCCGAACATGCCTGGCGGACCGCGTCATTGGAGGATGCGGCGTCCAGGGCGACACCGGCGACCGGACAGCCCTTGGTCCAGCCGGACGACTCCAGCCGGTCGCCGAGCAGGTCCACGAGCCGCTCCAGGTACGCGCGCGCGTCGACACCCTCGGCGGTCTCGATGATGCCCGCGATCTCCGCGCCCGCCCGCTCCAGGGATTCGGCGACGATCTGATCCTTGCCGCCGGGGAAATGGAAGTAGAGCGATCCGCGGGGCGCACCGCTGGCCTCGAGAATCTGATTGAGGCCGGTGCCGAAGTAGCCGCGCGACTCCATGAGCGAGCCGGTGGCCGCCAGCAGCCGCGCCTTGGTCTCGGCACCCTTCTTTCCCATGCCGACAACAATAGACCGATCTACATATTCAGGCAACCGGGGCCGGGGTCTCGCACAGGAAGACGGTCGGCGTGCGGCCGATCCGGGTGATGACCAGGGTGTGCGGGCGGGTGCCGCGCGGCTTCAACCGGCCGCGCAACGCATCGGGGTCGATATCCACACCGCGCGTGAGGATTTCGAGCGGGCCGCAGTCCCGGCGGTGCAGTTCGGCGCGCAGCGGCTTCTCCTTGAAGTCCATTCGGTGCAGGACGCGGAAACCGCGCACGCCCTCGGGGACGCTGTCACCGGTGAGATAGGCGATGCGCGGATCGAGTTGCCAGAGGCCGTGTTTCGCGGCGTAATGGCGGACCAGGCCCGCGCGCACCACGGCACCGTCGGGATCGACGATCCACTCCCCCGGCTCGCGCTCGGGAATGTCGTCGGGCGCCGCGTCGGTGATGCTCCACGCGGTGCCGTTCGCGGACAGCACGGTGGCGCGCCGGGTCACCCCGGCCGCCGCCAGACCCGCCGACCACAGGCACGCCTCACGCACCGCGCCGTCGAGCGACACCACCTCGACCTCACCGGACCAGTCGAGCCGATCGAAATCCAGTCCGGGAGCGCACTTCACGACCAGATCCCGCCCCGCGTACGCCGCCAGCAGATCGGGCAGCGGCGGTTGCAGCTTCGCCGGATCATGGGTGCGCCGCCCGTCGGCCCGCCGCGCCGGATCGGCGATCACCACCTCGGCGGCGCTGCACGGCACCAGCGCATCGGCCTTGGCCAGCAACACGTTTCGCGGAACGGTGTCGCAGCTCTGGGAGAGACCGTGCGAAACCGGATCCAGGCGAACAGCATTCAGGTTCTGCGCCGCCATATCGAGGCGCACCGCGTCCAGGTCGCTGCCGATGACCGCCGGGCAGACGCGGGACAGCTCGACCAGCTCCGCGCCGATGGAGCAGGTGACGTCGTGGACGGTACGTCCGGCCAGGCGTCGCGCCCGGTGCCGGGCCACCGCCGTCGGGGTCGCCTGCTGGAGGGCGTCGTCGGTGAACAGCCAGCGCTCGGCGCCGTCCAGTTTGGCGGCGGCACGGCGGCGCAGGCGCACCGTTTCGACGAGCGCCGCCGCGCGGTCGCCGAAGTCGCGCCGCAGCCGCTCCAGATCGCGCAGCAGGGTCGCGGCGGTCAGCGGGAGCCGGTCGGCCTCGGCGAGCGCGGCCGCACCGGCCGCACTGCCGAGCTGGGCGACATCGTCGCGGGTGAAGGCGTAGCCCACCGGCTACTTGGAGCCGCCGGGCTTCACGCCGGTGATCATGACGTTGTAGAAGAACTGCCGCGGCACCACGTGGCGCAGCACCTTCTCGTCCAGCTTGGACAGCCCCAGCCACGCCCGGTACTGCGCCATGCGGTAGCGCCAGGTCAGCTTCTCGGCGGGTACGGCGGCCTCGAAGGTGCGCACCGGCCAACCCCACAGGGCGGCGGCGAACTCCTCGGTCTTGGCCTGCACGTCCACCGCGCCCGCACGCTGGGCGATGTTCTCCAGATCGGTCGGATCGAAGGTGTGCAGATCGACCACGGCCTCCAGGGCGGCCGCACGGGAGGACTCGTCCAGTTCCTCCTGCGGACGCCGCCAGTCCCGCAGGAACGGCAGCTTGGTGACCTCGGTGGTGAGCTTCCAGGTGACCTGGCCCAGCTTGCGGGCGTAGAGGTTGCCGATGGTGGTCGGCTCACCGGCGAAGACGAAGCGTCCACCCGGCTTCAGCACCCGCAGGCACTCCTTGAGCGCCAGCTCCACATCCGGAATGTGGTGCAGCACCGCGTGGCCCACCACCAGATCGAAGGTGTCGTCCTCGTACGGGATGGTCTCGGCGTCGGCGACCCGGCCGTCCACGTCCAGGCCGAGATTGCGGCCGTTGCGCGTCGCGACCTTCACCATGCCGGGCGACAGGTCGGTGACCGAACCGGACTTCGCGATCCCGGACTGCATCAGGTTCAGCAGGAAGAAACCGGTACCGCAGCCGAGCTCGAGCGCCCGGTCGTACGGCAGCGGAGCGTCCGGGACCACGGCGTCGAAACGGCCGCGCGCGTACTCGATGCAGCGCTCGTCGTAGGAGATGGACCACTTGTCGTCGTACGTCTCGGCTTCCCAGTCGTGATACAGCACCTGGGCGAGCTTGTTGTCGGTCAGCGCGGCCTGGACCTCGGCCTCGGTGGCGTGCGGGTTCGGCGCTGGATCGTCAGGACGAGCAGTCATGCAGGGCAGCCTAATGAATCACCAGGCGAGCTCGCTGATCGGCCCGGTCATCGGCCCACGAAGCGGGCCGCGTCCGGACCGGCCGCCAGATAGGAACGTGTTCCTATCTGCTGATCTTCGGTGTCGAACAGCTCCGCCCATTCCGCGCGGGCGCGATCGTGCCCGTGCGTACCCGCCTCGAAGACCCGCTTGGCGGCCGCGAGGGCCTTGGCCGGACCCGAGGTGAACCGCCGCGCCCAGCGCAGCGCGGCCTCGAACACATCGTCGGGGGCGACGACCTCGTCGACGAGGCCGAGCGACGCCGCCTCCTCCGGATCGACGAAACGGCCGGTGTAGACCAGATCCTTCGCCGCCGCCGGACCGATGAGCAGGCTCAGCCGCCGGATACCCGCCAGCGGGATGAGCCCCGCCTTGATCTGCGGCAGGCCGAGCTTCACATTGTCGCCGATGATGCGCCGGTCCGCGCCCAGCGCCAATTCCAGTCCGGCCCCCAGCGCGTACCCGCTGATGGCCGCGACGGTCGGCTGTGGCAGCCGCGCCAGCGCGCCCAGCGCCCGCTGGAAGTCCGCGGCCATGGCCGCGGCCCGCGCGGCGGTCAGCCCAGCCAGCTCGGCCAGTTCGTCGCCCGCCGAGAACACCCGCTCATCGCCGTAGAGCACCACCGCCCGCACGCTCTCGTCCACCGCGAGCCGGTCCGCGGCGCTCGCCACCTCCAGCGCGACCTGGAGATCGATCAGATTCATCGGCGGACGTGCGATCCGGATGACGGCGATCCCCTCCGCCACACCCCGGTCCACGGTTACGAATTCGGCCACAGCGGGCAAGCGTACTGCCGTGCGAAGCGGCGCCCCATGCCGGATGCGGGGCGCGACCGGACACTCCGGTTCGAGTGGTGGGCGCGTCCGGTCCGGCGGGGTGCACGGCCGTGCCTGCCGATCACGGCCGGGGTCAGTTCGCCCAGCGCGGGCCCTGTTCGCGCAGCACCGGGTCGGTGATGCCGCCCCAGCAGGTCAGGGCTGGGGCGTCCCAGCCCGCCAGTTCGGAGCCGCGGTCGTAGACGAACTGGTAGAACTCCAGGGCCGCGCCGACCGGGTCGGCGGTGGCGCGGGCCTCGTCGTAGGCGTAGTAGGCGGCGTGGGCCGAGCCCGAGGGCACCCAGCGGGCCTTGGCGGGGCGCGGTTCGGCGTCGGTCAGCCCGTCGGGCTCGGGAGCGACGTAGGAGTAGAAGGTGGGTTCGGGGACCTTGTCGTCGCCGAACCAGAATCCGGCGCTGATCACCTCGCGCGAATACGCCTCGCGGGTCACCGGATCCACGCTCGCGGGCATCTCGATGTGCCGGGGCGCGAAGCGCTGCACCGCGATGTCGAAGGTGTGCCAGAAGACCTGCACCGGACTGATCTTCCCGGAGAAGGCGGCGCTGAACTCCTCCAGAATGCGACCGACCTGGCTGTACACCAGGAAGGCGTGCCGCGCCCGCTCCGGGTCGTAGTCGGCGTGCTCGGTGTCCTCGTCGAAGGGGCGGCCGTGGTCGGGCAGGTCGAAGGGGGTCGGATTCGGCAGCGTGCAGTCGATGTCGGAGGCGCGCAGGGCCGCCATCACATCGGTGTAGAAGCTCGCCACCGACTGGCCCGCCAGCGGTACCGCGCCGCGCCGGCCGTGATCGGTCTCGATCCGCAGTTCGTGGTCGAAGAAGTCGAAGGCGCAGGTGAAGACCGGTCCGGTGCGGGCCGAGCCGAGCGGGACCGTGGTCCAGCCGCGCGCGGTGGGCCGGAATGTCATATGCCACCAGTGGTTTCGGCGGATCCCGCGCTCCAGCGCCACCTTGCCGACGATCTGGAGGTAGCGGTGCAGCGTCTCCTTGGTGGGCCGCCAGGATTCCAGCGGGATCGCGGGCAGCGGGTCGGTCATCGCCATCGGTACGCACCTTTCGTCGGGCGTTCGCCGGATATGCACGAAAACAGCAAACTCAGGGTAACCCCGGCTGCCGTGGGTCTCCCGGCGCGCTCGTGCTCACGGTCGCTGAGATCCGCGCAGGCGTGCGCCCTCCGGCAGGTCCGAGAAATAGCGGGCGGCGTTCGGGAAGGCCAGGGTGGGGCCGCCCGACTCCGGGTCGTAGACCGGCATTATCGGTTCGATCGCGGGGGTGGCCGCCAGAATGTCGGCGGTGGAGCCGAATTCGCCGAGGGCGACCAGCTGCGACCAGGTGGGCGGGAGCAGCACGTCCAGCCCCGACCGCCAGCGCTCGATGGCCTCGGCGGGGGTCGACCAGGTGACGACCTCCGCCTCGGAGGTGGCGTCGTCGGCCTGCTGTCCCTCCGGCAGCACCGCCACGAAGAAGTGGGTGTCGTAGCGGCGCGACTCCACCTCGGGGGTGATCCAGTTCGCCCACGGGCGCAGCAGATCGGCGCGCAGCACCAGCCGCTCGCGGGTGAGGAATTCGGCGAAGGACAGTTCACGACGCTCCAGCCGACCCCGCGCCTCGGCGTAGACGCCGGTGTCGGCGACCACGGTGTCGGCGGTCGGCCCGGCCAGCAGCACCCCGCACTCCTCGAAGGTCTCGCGCACCGCGGCGCAGACCAGCGCCTGCGCCCGCGCCGCGTCGGTGCCACCGAAACGCGCCGCCCACCAGGCGGGTTCGGGTCCGGCCCAGTCCAGTGCCACGGCGGCGTCGGTGGCGTCCACCCCGCCGCCCGGGAAGACGGTCATCCCGGCCGCGAACGCCATGGCGTTCACCCGGCGCTGCAGGAACACCTCGGGCCCGTGCACACCGTCCCGCACCAGCATGACCGTGGAGGCGTCCCGAACCGGCACCGCGGTCGGCTGCTCGCCACGCGCAACTGTCTCGCTCACACTCCGCACCCTAACGTTTGCTAGGTCGGCGCGACAGGGTGGTGCCGGTCCGGAGGCCGGGCGGCCCGGGGCGCAGCCCGTATTCGGACAGACCGATACGGCGGCGGCCGCGGGCTCAGTCGGCCAGCCGTACGGTGCCGGTGCGCGATTCGATCGCGTACGGCGCGGCGGGGTCGGGGCGGTGCGCCCAGGTGCCGTGGACCGTGCCGGTGCGGAAGTCCTGGACCTGGCTCGCGATGCCGTCGGCTTCGGCCCAGGTGACCAGGAAGACCCCGGGTTCGAGGGCCACCACGGTGGCCGGGGCGGTCGAGATGGGGCGATCCGCGCCGGTGCGGACCACCGATGCGCCGTCGGCGGCGAAGGCGAGTGTCAGCGCGGTACCGGATTCGTAGCTCACCCGTACCGTCTTACCGGCGAGTGTGATCGGCAGCGTGGCCGTGGCGACGCCCGCGGGCGTGTCGGTGTCCGGGGCACGCTGGGGTGGCGGCGGATTCGCCACGCACGCGACGCTGCTCAGCAGGACGGCGGCGAGCACCACCGAGACGAGAGTTCGACGCACCGCTGCTCCCTCCGTCCGCGACCCGACCTCCGGCCGCCGCACCGCGCTGAGCGTTCGCCCCAGGACGGCGAGCGCGCAGCGCACGCTGTCCGTCCTGCTCGGTGCGCCCCAGACATGTTGCGGACAGTTTGCCCGCCGCAAGGTCCGCGACGCAACGGACGTTCGTCACCGAATCGGACGAATGCCCCGAACGCGGTGAGCATGACACCGATTCACCAGCCGCGTAACCGAATCGGAGCAAGCGAAACGCAGGTGTGAGGCGCCACCCGCACCGAGTCAGCGGGTGCGGTGCCGACCGAAGCGCTGGCTGCGGCGCGCGAAATAGCGGCCGTCGATGCGGTCGAGGGTGATGGACTGGCGGAACGCCTCGCTGAGATTGTCGGCGGTGAGCACATCCTCGAGCAGCCCCTGCGCGACCACCGCGCCCTCGTTGAGCAGCATGCCGTGGGTGAAGCCCGGCGGGATCTCCTCGACGTGGTGGGTGACCAGCACGGTGGCGGGCGCGTCGGGGTCGGCGGCCAGATCGCCCAGGCGTTCCACCAACTCCTCCCGGCCGCCCAGGTCCAGCCCGGCGGCGGGTTCGTCGAGCAGGAGCAGTTCCGGATCGGCCATGAGCGCGCGGGCGATGAGCACCCGCTTGCGTTCACCCTCGGAGAGGGTGCCGTAGGCGCGGTCGGAAAGGTGTTCGGCGCCCAGACTTTCCAGCACGTCGACGGCACGGTCGGTATCCATGTCGTCGTAGCGTTCCCGCCAGCGGCCCATGACCGCGTATCCGGCCGAGACCACCAGGTCGGAGACCTTCTCGTCGAGCGGGACTCGGCTGGCCACGGCCGCCGAGGAGAGTCCGATCCGGGGGCGCAGCTCGCTGATGTCGACCCGGCCGAGCACCTCCCCCAGCAGGTTCGCCGTCCCCGAGGTGGGATACATCTCGGCGGCGGCCATACGGAGCAATGAGGTCTTCCCGGCGCCGTTGGGGCCGAGCACCACCCAGCGTTCGTCGAGTTCCACCTGCCAGGTGACCGGCCCGACGAGGGTGTGACCGGAACGTCGGACGGTGACGTCGTTGAAGTCGATGAGCAGATCGGGATCCGGTTGCGGCACGGGCTCCATCTTGTCTCACGCCCCAGGACACGCGTCAACGTGGTGTGCGATCACGGGCGTGTGTCACAGTCCGCTGGGCCGCCGATCGCGGCCGAATTCGTCGGCCGGACGGTCGAATTCCCAGCGTCGCGCACGCTCCCGCATTTCTAGGCTGTCGAATTCCGACGGCCGCCGCTCGACGCGCGGCCTGCGGAACATGCGTGCCAGAATCAGCGCCGCCGGAATGGACAGCAGCACCCACACGATAAGAATCACCAGCAGAGTAGTCATCTCCGTGTTTCCTCCCGCGGAAACTCGTGCCCCGATCCTTGCCCAGCGGTACGGCGAAGTCGATACCCGCAGCACACATAGGCCAGTGTGGAGACCGTTCGGTTCATCGCTGGGACATCGGCGCGGCAATCACGCAACAATTCGAACGTCCCGCGGCGCGGCGATGTTCCGTCACCGTCCCGGCACCGCGATCACCGTCATCGACCCCGGAGCCACCTCGGTGAATCCGGCATCCCGGACGGCGATCGCACCGCCCTCGGCCACGCGTTGTCGCAGCCGTGCCCAGCGACCGGGGTCGGCATCCGCCACGGCACAGCGGAAGCCGCTCTCGGACCAGGCATACACCTGCTGCACGGGCAGGGCCCCGGCGAGCAGCATGCTCGCGTGTCCCACCTGTGCGGCAGCCTTACCCACGGACATACCCAATTCGGCGTTCACCCATAGCACCGGATACCTCTCGTCGAGATCGCCTGGTTCATCGAGGGGTAGTTCGGTGCCGCCGATCTGCAGGCGTTTGATCCGCGCGTCGACCGACCCGACCGGTCCGGGCACCAGGGCCCGCGCCTGCGCGCCGTCGAGATCCACGGTCACCCCGTCCACCTCCTGGGCGGCCAGCCAGTGTGCGCCACGGGCCCGGCGGGCGACCTTGCGGATCCGCGACCGCTGCCACGCCAGGTACCGGTCCGCCCACGGCCCGCCCGGACCCACCCGTTCGTCGAGACACAGGGCGACCGTCGCGGCGGCGGCAGCGGCCAGCACCGCGTCACGGCGGGGCGGATCGGCCTTCGGAATATGCAGTACCAGTTGCATGGCCTGGACCAACGCCGGATCGTCGGGATCGCCGGCGCCGCCGTATCCGCGCGCCAATTCCGCGTGCCGTACCGCGAATTCCGCCAATCCGGATGCTGATTCGATATCGCACACATCTTCGGTCACCGATCCACTCTGCTCGAGAATGCCGGGCGCCGCCAACTCGCCCGCTGGCGAGTGCGTTTCGGGCGAGTGCGTTTCCGGCGAGTGCATTGTCGACGTGCCGGGACGGAACTACGCGACGCGAACGGTGAGGGTGAAGCGCTCATCGGCGTCGGAAGGCTCTTCCCACGGCCGGGCATACACCAGTTCGAGAGTGGTCGTCCCCGGCCGCTCGGCGCGGAACGCCCACGTCTCGGTGCCGCCCTTGCCCGGCATGTCCGGGCCCGGATCCGCCTGGTAGTCCGGATCGCCGTCCTGGATCAGGATGCCCTGGTCGAATCGCACCGTCCCCCAGGAATATCCGGTGGACGGATTGGACGGCAGCCGTACCAGCAGGCGCTGGCCGGGCCGCACCTCCAGTTCGGTGCCGTTCGCGGACCGGTCGACCGTGACCGGGCTCGGCGCGGGGTCGGGCGCGGTGGTCGACGGATTCGTGGTGGAGGCGGTGGTGCTCGACGCGGTGGTGGGCCGCGCCGTGGTCGATGCCGTGTCGGAGTCGCCGGAGTCGGTGGAACAGCCGACGAGCACCAGGCCGAGCGCCACGACCGGCAGGAGGCTACGCATGAGGCGAGCCTACTGGCGAATTCCTGGCATACCGGCCATCGACGCGGGCGAGTCAGCTGTTGAGCGGTACCCGGCGCAGCATCCCGTCGCGGGCGTCGGCCGCCTCCACCTCGTCGCGGGTGACGCCGAGAATGAACAGGATCGCGTCCAGGTACGGATGCGACAGTGCCGCGTCCGCCACCTCGCGCAGCGCGGGCTTGGCCTGGAAGGCGATGCCCAGCCCGGCGGCATTGAGCATGTCGATGTCATTGGCGCCGTCACCCACCGCGACGGTCTGCTCCATGGCCACACCGGCCTCGGCGGCGAACCGCCGCAGCGCCACCGCCTTGGCGGCACGGTCGACGATATCGCCCACCACCTTGCCGGTGAGCTTGCCGTCGACGATCTCGAGCGTATTGGCCTGCACGAAATCGAGTTCCAGCTCGTGCGCGAGCGGTTCGATGACCTGGCGGAACCCGCCGGAGACCACACCGCAGCGGAAGCCGAGGCGGCGCAGCGTGCGAATGGTGGTGCGCGCCCCGGGGGTGAGTTCGATGCGGTCGGCGACCTCGTCGATCACCGAGGCGTCCAGCCCGGCCAGCGTCGCCACCCGCTGGCGCAGCGATTCGGCGAAGTCGATCTCGCCGCGCATGGCGGCCTCGGTGACCTGGCGGACCTCGTCCTCCACCCCCGCGTGCGCGGCCAGCATCTCGATGACCTCGCCCTGGATGAGGGTGGAGTCCACATCGAAGACGACGAGCCGCTTGGAGCGGCGCGCCAGGCCCGCACGCTCGACCGCCACGTCCACGCCAGCCTTCACGGCCACCTCGGCCAGACCGGTGCGCAGTCGCGTCTCCGCCATGCCGGTATCGACCGCGTCGGACGCCGTCTCGACCACCTCGGGGCGGCCCGCGTCGCCGATCGGCACCGCGACGGCGGGCGCGGAGGGCACCGTGACCATGAGTTCCAGCCCGGTCACCGGATAGTCGGCGATACCGCGAATGGAGTCGATATTGACGCCCTGCCCGGCCAGTTCCCGCGAGATGGCCCCGAAGGCGCGCGCGGTGACCGGGCTGCCGAGCACGACCACCGCGTGGGTGGACAGTTTCGCGCCCGAGACGCTGTTCGCGCCGATCTCCACGTCGACATGCATACCGACGGTGGCCATGGCGTCCTCGAGCTGATCCTGCAGGGCCTCCGGATCGCTGGGACAGGTCACCAGCACGCCCAGGGTCAGGCGACCGCGAATCACGACCTGCTCCACGTCGAGCAGGCTCACGGAGTTGTTCGCCAGTGCCGCGAGCAGCACCGACGTCACGCCCGGCTTGTCGGGTCCGGTGACCGTGACCAGAACCGTCGTGTCAGACGTGCTCAATCGAAACTCCGTTCTCGCGTATGACCTGACCGTCGGCACACGACGGCCCGCTCATTCTTCCAGGTGTGCCGCCGGTCGCCCGCGCCGACCACCGCCCCGGTGGCGGGCATCACCCGCCGTCGGTCGTTCGATCCCGCGCGCCGCGATGTGACAGCGGAAACGCGAACGCGGCGGCCGTCCGAGGACGGCCGCCGCGCTGCTCGATCGGCTCAGGTCAGACCTTCGCCGTCTCCTTGACGGTGTGCGCCTTTCCACCCCAACCCACGTGCGCCTCGGCGCGCATGCGGTCGATCATGTGCGGGTAGTGCAGCTCGAACGCCGGACGCTCGGAGCGGATGCGCGGCAGCTCGTAGAAGTTGTGCCGCGGCGGCGGGCATGCGGTCGCCCACTCCAGCGAATTGCCGTAGCCCCACGGATCGTCCACGGTCACCACCTCGCCGTAGCGGTAGGACTTGAAGACGTTCCAGATGAACGGCAGCATCGACGCGCCCAGAATGAAGGCGCCGATGGTGGAGATGGTGTTCAGCGTGGTGAACCCGTCGGTGGGCAGGTAGTCCGCGTAGCGACGCGGCATACCCTCGTTACCCAGCCAGTGCTGCACCAGGAACGTGGTGTGGAAGCCCACGAAGGTGGCCCAGAAGTGCCACTTGGCCAGGCGCTCGTCCAGCATGCGACCGGTCATCTTCGGGAACCAGAAGTAGATGCCCGCGTAGGTGGCGAACACGATGGTGCCGAAGAGCACGTAGTGGAAGTGCGCCACCACGAAATAGGTGTCGGACACGTGGAAGTCCAGCGGCGGCGAGGCCAGCAGGACGCCCGACAGACCACCGAAGAGGAAGGTGACCAGGAAGCCGACCGAGAACAGCATGGGTGATTCGAAGGTCAGCTGACCCCGCCACATGGTGCCGATCCAGTTGAAGAACTTCACACCGGTCGGCACCGCGATCAGGAAGGTCATGAACGAGAAGAACGGCAGCAGCACCGCGCCGGTGGCGTACATGTGGTGCGCCCACACGGCGATGGACAGCGCGGCGATACCCAGCGTCGCGTACACCAGCGTGGTGTAGCCGAAGATCGGCTTGCGGCTGAAGACCGGGAAGATCTCCGACACGATGCCGAAGAACGGCAGCGCGATGATGTACACCTCGGGGTGCCCGAAGAACCAGAACAGATGCTGGTACAGCAGCGTGCCGCCGGAGGCCGGGTCGTAGATGTGGCCGCCCAGGTGCCGGTCGTAGGCCAGCGCCATGAGCGCGGCGGTCAGCAGCGGGAAGGCCAGCAGCACCAGCACCGAGGTCACCAGGATGTTCCAGGTGAAGATCGGCATGCGGAACAGGGTCATACCCGGGCAGCGCAGGCAGACCACCGTGGTGATCATGTTGACGCCGCCGAGGATGGTGCCCAGGCCGGAGACGGCCAGACCCAGGATCCACAGGTCCGCGCCGACGCCGGGCGAGTGCACGATGTCCGAGAGCGGGGTGTAGGCGGTCCAGCCGAAGTCGGCCGCGCCACCGGGGGTGATGAAGCCCGCGGTCGCCATGGTGCCGCCGAACAGGTACAGCCAGTAGCTGAAGGCGTTCAGGCGCGGGAAGGCGACGTCGGGTGCGCCGATCTGCAGCGGCAGGATGATGTTGGCGAAGCCGAACACGATCGCGGTCGCGTAGAACAGCAGCATGATGGTGCCGTGCATGGTGAACAGCTGGTTGAACTGTTCCGGCGACAGGAACTGCAGGCCCGGCCGGGCCAGCTCGGCGCGCATCAGCAGCGCCATCAGGCCGCCGATGAGGAAGAAGGACATCGCCGTCACCAGGTACATGACGCCGAGGACCTTCGGGTCTGTCGTGGTGACCATCTTGTAGATGAACGAACCCTTGGGACCCACACGGGGCGGGTATGGCCGAGCCGCTTCCACTTCACGGACTGGGCGTGGCTCTACGGCAGTCACTGAACCTCCTGACAGGTGCCTTCTGGTCGTTCGTCGCGGTTGCTTCCGGCGTCGGCGTTTTCACGCACACGCGAACGACGGGTGGCTTGCGCTGTTGTGAATCGTAAACCGTGCTGCCGCAGCGGTCGCGGCCGGTCCTACTCTCTGTCGTAATTGGCCTTGGTAACGGACTGCCGGGGACCTTGGTCCCGAAGTTCCCGGGCCGCCGATCCGGCCGAAATCCGAGCGTCGCGATTGGGTGTCCGGACTCGCGCCTGTACGCTCCTCCGCATGTCGGTGCGCGAGTCCGCTTCCACCCGAACCCCGTACGCCCCCTCCCCCGGTTCCGCGCGGCGTTTGCGCACCTGGGGGGTGGCATTGGCCGCCGCCGCGGTGCTGCCGACCGGTCTGCTGGCAGGCTGTGCCGAACCGGCCGACGACGCCGCCAGCGCCATCGTGCGCACCACCACGAATATCGCGGGCGCGGGTGTGGTCGGCCTGGAACGTGACACCCGCACCGCGTGCGCGCTGCCCACCACCGCCGATCCGGCCGCGGGCGCGACCCGCGCCGTCGACACCACCACCGGGACCGTGGAGGTGCCCGCCGATCCGCAACGCATCGTGGTGATCTCGACCCCGGCGCTGGACGCGATCTGCGCGCTCGGCCTGTGGGAGCGTGTGGTCGGCGCGGCCACCGTCGCCGGTCCCACCCCGCAGCCCGCCTATCTGGGCACCGGCATCTCCGAGATTCCGGCGGTCGGCATGGTCGGCACGCCCGACCCCGCGCAGATCGCCGCCCTGGACCCGGACGTGATCATCGGCGGCGCGACCGACGGCGCGAGCTACGACGCGCTGCGCGGTATCGCGCCCACCGTGCTGGTCTCCGGCGACGGCGGCTGGCAGCGGCAGTTCTCCGCTATCGCCACGGCGCTGGGCCGGGAGCGGGCCGCCGATCAGGTGCTCGCCGACTACCGCACCGCGGCCCGCGACACCGGAAACGCGGTGGCCGCCAACCTGACCCAGGCGTCGGTGGTGCGCTTCCGCGCCGACGACCTCCAGGTGCTGGGCGGGGACAGCTTCGCCGGGCAGGTGCTGGGCGATGCCGGAGTGCAGCGGCCGACCGCGCAGCGCGGCGCGAGCTTCGAACTGGCGGATGTGTCGTCCCAGGAGAATCGGGACCAGGTGGAGGGCGACCTCGTCTACGTCATGTTCGACGGGCCCGAGGGCCGCGATTTCGGCGAATCGCTCATGCGCGGCGACGACTGGAGGAAACTCGGCGCGGTCGCCGACAAGCGCAATTTCGCCGTCGAGGACGTGATCTGGCACGGCAGCGGCGTCACCGCGGCACGGGCCCTGCTGGAGGACATCCGCAACACCCTCAACGGCTACGTGACCGACTGATCCTCGCGTATACCTCGGAAGTGTGCGGGCCGGTAACCGAATACGGTTACCGGCCCGCACCTTTCAACGCTCCTAGAACTCCCAGTCCTCGTCTTCGGTGTTGACGGCCTTGCCGATCACGTAGCTCGAACCCGAGCCCGAGAAGAAGTCGTGGTTCTCGTCGGCATTGGGCGACAGCGCCGAGAGGATCGCCGGGTTCACATCGCACTCGTCCTTGGGGAACAGACCCTCGTAGCCGAGGTTCATCAGCGCCTTGTTGGCGTTGTAGCGCAGGAACTTCTTGACGTCCTCGGTCAGGCCGACCTCGTCGTAGAGATCCTGGGTGTACTCGACCTCGTTCTCGTACAGCTCGAACAGCAGCTCGAAGGTGTAGGACTTGAGCTCGTCCTGCTCGGCCTGGGAGACCTGCTCCAGACCCTTCTGGTACTTGTAGCCGATGTAGTACCCGTGCACGGCCTCGTCGCGGATGATGAGGCGGATCAGGTCCGCGGTGTTGGTGAGCTTGGCCCGCGAGGACCAGTACATGGGCAGGTAGAAACCGGAGTAGAACAGGAAGCTCTCCAGCAGGGTGGAGGCCACCTTGCGCTTGAGCGGATCGTCGCCCTGGTAGTAGTCCATGACGATCTGCGCCTTGCGCTGCAAGTTCGGGTTCTCCTCCGACCAGCGGAAGGCGTCGTCGATCTCGCGGGTGGAGCACAGCGTGGAGAAGATGGAGCTGTAGCTCTTGGCGTGCACCGACTCCATGAAGGCGATATTGGTGAGCACCGCCTCCTCGTGCGGGGTGAGCGCGTCCGGAATGAGGCTCACCGCGCCGACCGTGCCCTGGATGGTGTCGAGCAGGGTGAGGCCGGTGAAGACCCGCATGGTCAACTGCTTCTCGTGGGGGGTCAGCGTGTTCCACGACGGAATGTCATTGGAGACGGGTACCTTCTCGGGCAGCCAGAAGTTGCCCGTCAGCCGGTCCCAGACCTCCGCGTCCTTCTCGTCGGGCACGCGGTTCCAGTTGATCGCCGACACTCGATCGATCACCTTGGTCACACGCATCGTCGTATGCGTCTCAGCGGTCACGCCCGTTCACTCACCCTTCCCAGCTCACCGAATTCTCTTGCCCTGGACACTACTACTTGTGGCGGACAAAGTTTTACAACACAAGGTGTTGTGTCGTTCGGCGTCCTGGGGTGATAGCCGGGTTACCCTCGAAAAGGTGGGCGGAGACACCCCGCGCGGCGCGGACGCGCCGCCGTGCACTCTGTCACAGCACCTTCGGGCGGCCGTCGGCGGGGGACCGCCCGAAGGTTTGCCGTTCATGCGCTGAGGTTCAGATCCCCAGCACCAATTTCGCGGTGGTGAAGTAGATGATGAGCCCGGTCGCGTCGACCAGGGTGGTGACCATCGGGGCCGAGATGACCGCCGGGTCGATGCGCAGCTTCTTGGCCAGCAGTGGCATGGTGCCGCCGATGGTGGCCGCCCACGCGCAGATGAGCACGAGCGTAATCCCCACCACCGCGGCGATTTCCATGCCGACGAACAGTCCGCCGATCACCACGCCGATCAGCGCGAGCATGGTGCCCAGCAGCAGGCCCACCCGGCATTCGCGCCACACCACCCGGAACAGGTCCGAACCCCGCACCTCACCCACGGCCACGGCGCGCACGCAGGAGGTGGCGGCCTGGGCGCCGGCATTGCCGCCCGCACCGATGATCAGCGGAATGAACAGGGCCAGATGCGCGGCCTGTTCCAGGGTGCCCTCGAACAGGTCGGTGACCGACACCGTCAAGGTGGCCGCGACCAGCAGCAGCGTCAGCCACATGGCGCGGTAGCGCGCCAGCTGGAAGACACCCGCCGCCATGTAGTGGCCTTCCCAGGGCGCGGCACCGGCCTGGCGGGCCACATCCTCGGAGTCGGCGGCCTCGATGACCTCGATGGCGTCGTCGATGGTGAGCAGGCCGACGAGGCGATCCTCGCTGTCCACCACCGGCAGGTTGATGAGGTTGGCCCCCTGCATGAGGCGGGCGGCCTTCTCCGCGGAGTCGGTGGCGCGCACGAACACCGGTTCGGCCGCCACCAGATCGGCGATCATGGCGTCCGGGGAGGAGAGCACCAGATCGCGCAGCTCCACCACGCCGATGATGCGGCGGCCACCGTCCACCACCGGGAGGGTGTAGACGGTCTCGGCGTTGCCGCCCTTGGTGCGCACCCACTGCAGGGCCTGCGCGACCGGCAGATTACGCGGCAGCGCGACGACTTCCGGCGTCATGTAGTAGCCGACGGAACCCTCGGGGTAGCCGAGCAGCTGCGCGGTCATGCGCCGTTCGCGCGGGCTGAGTCCGGCGAGGACCTTCTTGGCGACCTTGGCGGGGGCCTCGCGCAGCATGCGGGCGCGGTCGTCGGGATCCATCTCCTCGACCAGTTCCCGGAAGCGCTCGTCCCGCAGCCCGCTCAGAATCTGCTGCTGGTCGACGGGTTCCAGCTCCTCGAAGACATCGAGGGCACGGTCCTTGTCCAGCAGCCGGAACACCATCCCGGCGGTGACGGCGTCCATGCGGGCGAGTTCGTCGGCGATCACGTGCGGCGCGTGATCGTCCAGCCACTCCAGCGTGGGGCCGACGCGATGCGGGTCGACGATGTCGCGCAGCGGAACGTAGGGCGCACGGTCCTCATCGTGCGTGGAAGCGGACTGCTGCACCGGAACCTCCTGCGCGGCAACGTATTCGGTCACGGGCTCGCGACCGCGAGCAAAGCCCTCGCGCTCGGGCGGCGCGCCACCCGACTCGGCCCGCGGCCGCACCTGCCCGGACCCCGCACCTTCGCGGTCGGACAGGTCGCCGCCCTGAGCGGACAGTGCCGCACGCTCGGGCGGCGCACCGTCGCGCCCGGGATTCACGCCGCTGCGGTCGGACACCGCGCTCGCGCAATCTGACAGTGCGCCGCCGAGTTCCGACAGCGCACCTTCGCGGTCGGACAGCAGCGCCGGATCGTGGGGCGACAGGGCGGTTTCGTGACGGGGCAGGGGCGTATCGCACCGGGGCGATACCGCCTCGCGCGTCGTCAGCGGGGTGAATGCGGGCAACGTCGACGGAGCGACGTGCAGATCTGTCTGCGTCATGACGGAACCTCGGCCGGGCAGGCGAGTAAAGGGGTGAACGAGGGCAAACACCTGGTTTCACACCGCGAGGCACCGCCCCGGCCGCGACAGTCCTACTGCCCTATCCGCGGAACGAGGGGACGGCGCCGCGCGGCCTTCGACTGGGGGGTTCGCTGCGCATGCAACCCACCTCCTCCATCGTCGCCGTGCACCGTCAGAGACCACTCGCCATATTGCGAGCGCAAAAAATCATCCTCGTGCAGGATACAGCCAACGGCCAAACCCGCCGAATCCACCGGCCACATGTGGGCAGCGACACGCCACCACAGCGGCCACCCGCGGTGCGCGCGGCGGGCACGGTGATGTGCTGGGGTGGAGGGGTGCGGTTGGAATCACTCACCATGGTGCGGCACGGCGAGAGCGTCGGGAATGCGGCGGCGCGGGTGGCGCAGGCGGCGGGGGACGAGGAATTCGGTTCCGGGACAAGGGATGCGGACTTCGCGCTGTCGGCGGTGGGGCGGGCGCAGGCCGCGGCCGTGGGGGCGCGGTTGCGGGCGTGGCCGCGACCCGAAACGGTGTTGAGTTCACCGTATCTGCGGGCGCGGCAGACCGCGGAGATCGCGCTGGCGGATACGGACTGGCCGCAGCCGCGCCTCGACGAGCGGTTGCGCGACCACGAGAAGGGTGTCCTCCAGGGGCTGACCGCACACGGGGTGCGCCGCCGCCATCCCGAGCAGTTCCGGGAGCGGGAACGGTTGGGGCGCTTCTACTATCGCCCACCCGGCGGGGAGTCCTGGCCGGATGTGGCGCTGCGGCTGCGCACCCTGCTACCCGAACTCTCCGGCCATGTCCTGGTCTTCACCCACGACCTGGTGATCGTCATGACCCGCTACCTCCTGGAGAGCTTGGACGAGCCCCGCATCCTCGAGATCGAAAGCACCCAACTGGCGAACGCCTCCATCACCCGCTGGCAGCGCACCGCCACCCACCTCCACCTCACCACCTACAACGACACCGACCACCTCACCGACCCCTAGCCGCTGGACGATCGATCAGGGGGGAGTTCGTAGCGGCATCGCGCGAGTACCCGCCGCCACCAGTTCCCCGTCGCGGTCAGGCGTGGTGGTCGACGATGGCGCGGAGCAGGCGGATGAGGTGGCGTTGCTCTTCGCCGGTGAGGGGGGTCAGGAGTTCGGCTTGGGCGGTGCGAATGAGGGTGTCGAGTGTGTCGAGGTGGCGGCGGCCGGAGTCGGTGAGGTGCACCAGGTTTCGGCGGCGGTCGCGGGGGTCGGGGGCGCGTTCGATGTAGCCGCCGCGCTCCAGATCGGTGATGGCGGCGGTGACGTCACTGCGGTCGAGCCCGATGCGACGACCCAGATCGGCCTGACTGGTCGGCCCGGATTCGTCGAGCGCCGCCAGCAGCGAGAAGTGGTAGCGGTGTGCGATATCGGCGGAGCTCAGTCGTTCGCCGACGATCCGGTGCCCCTGAGCTGCGCTCTGTGCGAGCAGCCAGGTCGGCAGCGAGCGCAGTCGGCGCGGCGCGGTGCGGGGATCCACGATCTCAGCCTAAACCAGGGCTTGCATTGTTGGTCGAGCCAACATATATTCGTTGGCATCACCAACATTAATCCCTGACAGGATTGCCCGACACGAGGATTCGCCATGCACACGAACCATCCCTCCCACTCCGATGCGACATCGACCCATGACACCGTTCATCGCCACGCGACCGTGGCAGTGCCCCACGCCGGCCCTCGACCGGCGCGCCGGTTGTCCGGGGCGATTCGGCGCGTCGCGCTGACCGGAACATTCGCGCTGCTCGCGGCGGCCGCTACCGCGTGCACGGCGGGCGGCGGCGCGGCCCCGATGGATTCGGTCCGTGACGACGAGGCCGAGATCAGCCGGCTGGTCACCCGCCTCGGCGTGGCCCTGGACGAGCACGACTTCCAGGCCCTCCCCCAGCTGTTCACACCCGAGGCCACGGCCACCACTCCGGGCGGCACCGCCGTTGGCCGCGACAAGGTGATTGCGCAGGCCACGCGCAATCACACCGATTTCCCGAATCTTCAGCACATCGTCAGCGGTGTGCTGGTGGATGTGAACGGCGACCGCGCCGAGGTGCGTGCCAATCTGGTCGGCTATTTCGGCCGGGCCGACGATCCGGAACCGGTCCGCCGCATCGGCGGCGTCTACCGTTTCGGCGCGGTCCGCACCGAGGACGGCTGGCGTTTCGACGCCCTCACGGTCCGCCAGGTCTGGCGCATCGAACGCGAGAACGCCGCCTGACATCCGCCCGCGAGACCGGAGCAGGGTTGGCGGCGGTCCGTCCGGCGAGATCGCGGCTCCGGCCCCGCCGGATCACGGAACTACCGCACCCGCTGACGTTTCAGCGGACCAGACGGGCGAGTTGGCCGGTGTCGGCGCGGGATTCGGCGGTCGGATCGACCGACCCGATCTCCCATTCCGCGCCGTCGGGCCAGTCGGTGCCGGTCGGCGGTACGGGGTCGTACTGGATGCCGCGGCGCACCCACTGGGCGCGGTCCTTGCCCGCGAGCCGCTGCACCAGGTAGAGGGCCATGTCGATCCCCGCGGACACACCGGCGGCGGTGATGATGTCGCCGTCGTCGACGAACCGCTCATCGCGCCGCACGTCGATGGTCGGGTCCAGCTGCGCCAGCACGTCGAGCGACAGCCAGTGCGTGGTCGCCGGTCGCCCGTGCAGCAGTCCGGCGGCGGCC
This sequence comes from Nocardia otitidiscaviarum, assembly GCF_007362295.1. Lineage (NCBI taxonomy): Bacteria > Bacillati > Actinomycetota > Actinomycetes > Mycobacteriales > Nocardiaceae > Nocardia > Nocardia otitidiscaviarum. Next base: position 4,969,046 of record NZ_CP041695.1, read on the forward strand.
AGCACCAGCGATCCGGTGCACACGCTGGTGATGAGCGGAATCTTCTCCCGGAACCGCCGCACGCAGGCCAGTACGGCGTCGTCGCGCAGCATCCACCGGGTGCCCTTGCCGCCGGGGAACACCACGGCGTCCATGGGCGGCGCGTCCTCCAGGGCGTAGTCCGGAATCACCTTCAGCCCCTTGGCGCATTCCACGCTCTCCCCGTGCCGCGAGAAGGTGAACACCTCCCAGCCGTCCTCCGGACACATCTTGGTCCAGAAGGCGAGGACCTCCCAGGGCCCCGCGAAATCCAGCTCCTCGACCCCGTTGAACAGCAGAATCCCAATTCGCCGCGTCCCATCGGTCACGGCAGAGATGGTGTCAGCATCGACGCCGATCCCCGGTTAGAAACGCCGAGGGCGCTCCCGGTTCACCTACCGGAAGCGCCCTCGACCGTTGCTCGGTTCAGAGCATGCAGCTCACGCAGCCCTCGACCTCGGTGCCCTCCAGGGCCATCTGCCGGATGCGGATGTAGTAGAGGGTTTTGATGCCCTTGCGCCAGGCGTAGATCTGAGCCTTGTTGACGTCGCGGGTGGTGGCGCTGTCCTTGAAGAACAGCGTCAGCGACAGGCCCTGGTCCACGTGCTGGGTGGCGGCGGCGTAGGTGTCGATGACCTTCTCGTAGCCGATGTCGTAGGCGTCCTCGAAGTAGTCGAGATTGTCGTTGGTCAGGTAGGGGGCCGGGTAGTAGACGCGGCCGATCTTGCCCTCCTTGCGAATCTCGATCTTGGAGGCGATCGGGTGGATCGAGCTGGTCGAGTGGTTGATGTAGGAGATGGAACCGGTCGGCGGCACGGCCTGGAGGTTCTGGTTGTAGATGCCGTACTGCATGACCGACGCCTTCAACTCGCGCCAGTCGTCCTGGGTGGGGATGTGCACGCCCGCGTCGGCGAAGATCTGGCGCACCCGCTCGGTCTTGGGCTCCCACGCCTGCTCGGTGTACTTGTCGAAGTACTCGCCCGAGGCGTACTTGGACTCCGGGAAGCCGCCGAAGTACGTACCCCGTTCCTTGGCAATGAGATTCGACGCCCGCACCGCGTGGTAGGCGATGGTGTAGAAGTAGATGTTCGTGAAGTCCACGCCCTCTTCGGAACCGTAGAAGACGCGCTCACGCGCCAGGTAGCCGTGCAGGTTCATCTGTCCGAGGCCGATGGCGTGGGATTCGTTGTTGCCCTGCTCGATCGACGGCACCGAGTAGATGTGCGTCTGATCCGAGACCGCGGTGAGCGCGCGGATGGCGGTCTCCACGGTCTTGCCGAAGTCCGGCGAGTCCATGGTCTTGGCGATGTTCAGCGAGCCCAGGTTGCAGGAGATGTCCTTGCCCACCTTGGAATACGAGAGATCGTCGTTGAACTCCGAGGGGGTGGAGACCTGGAGGATCTCCGAGCACAGGTTGGAGTGGGTGATCTTGCCCTTGATCGGGTTCGACCGGTTCACCGTGTCCTCGTACATGATGTACGGGTAGCCGGACTCGAACTGCAGCTCGGCGATGGTCTGGAAGAACTCGCGCGCCTTGATCTTCGACTTGCGGATGCGCTTGTCGTCGACCATCTCGTAGTACTTCTCGGTGACATTGATGTCGGCGAACGGCACGCCGTAGATGCGCTCCACGTCATACGGCGAGAACAGGTACATGTCCTCGTTCTTCTTGGCCAGCTCGAAGGTGATGTCCGGGATCACCACGCCCAGCGACAGCGTCTTGATGCGGATCTTCTCGTCCGCGTTCTCGCGCTTGGTGTCGAGGAAGCGGTAGATGTCGGGGTGGTGGGCGTGCAGGTACACCGCGCCCGCACCCTGCCGCGCACCGAGCTGGTTGGCGTAGGAGAACGAGTCCTCCAGCAGCTTCATGATCGGGATGACGCCCGAGGACTGGTTCTCGATCTTCTTGATCGGGGCGCCGGCCTCACGAATATTGCTGAGCAGCAACGCGACTCCGCCGCCGCGCTTGGACAGCTGCAGGGCGGAGTTGATGGAGCGCCCGATGGACTCCATATTGTCCTCGATGCGCAGCAGGAAGCAGGACACCGGCTCGCCGCGCTGCTTCTTGCCCGAGTTGAGGAAGGTCGGGGTGGCGGGCTGGAAGCGGCCCGCCATGATCTCCTCGACCAGTTCCGAGGCCAGGATCTCGTCACCGTCGGCGAGGGTCAGCGCCACCATGCACACGCGATCCTCGAAGCGCTCCAGGTAGCGCTTGCCGTCGAAGGTCTTGAGCGTGTACGAGGTGTAGTACTTGAACGCGCCGAGGAAGGTGGGGAACCGGAACTTCTTGGCGTACGCCTGCTGGAACAGCTGCTTGATGAAGGCGCGGCTGTACTTCTCCAGAACCTCTGTCTCGTAGTAGTTCTCCTCGATGAGGTAGTCGAGCTTCTCGTCGAGGTTGTGGAAGAAGACGGTGTTCTGGTTGACGTGTTGCAGGAAGTACTGGTGCGCGGCCTCGCGATCCTTGTCGAACTGGATCTCGCCGTTCGGCCCGTACAGGTTCAGCATGGCGTTGAGGGCGTGGTAGTCCAGGCCCTCGGTGGTGCTGGAGTCCCCGCTGACCGGACGCTCTACGCGGGCAGTCTTTCCGACCGGTGCTGTTGTCGTTGCCAAAACAATCCCAATCCCTCTCGGACGCGCTCGACGTCCTCGGCAGTTCCCATGAGTTCGAAGCGATACAGGTACGGCACTCCCGCCTTGCGCGAGATCACCTCTCCCGCAAAGCAGTACGTATCGCCGAAGTTCGTATTGCCGGCCGCGATCACGCCGCGCAGCAGGGCGCGGTTGTGGGGATCGTTGAGGAATTTGGCCACCTGCCGGGGCACGAATTCCTTCTCGGATCGGTTCCCACCCAGGACGTGCCGACCACCCCCGTAGGTGGGGACGATCAGCACGTAGGGTTCATCGACGCGAAGCGAGTCGGCGGTATGCAGTGGTATGCGGAGCGCCGGGAGACCCAGCTTCTCCACGAAGCGGTGCGTGTTCTCCGACGCACTCGAGAAGTAGACCAGATTGGCTGTCTGGGTGGACATGTCGGCCACCTTCCCAGTTCGATCGGGCGAACCTGCGACCAGCGGCGAGCTTCCCCGCACGCCGCTGGGGGGCCGCTCAGGCCGCGACGGTGGCGAGCGCCTTGATGCGGTCCGGGCGGAAGCCGGACCAGTGGTCGTCACCGGCGACGACGACGGGGGCCTGCAGGTAGCCCAGGGCCATGACGTAGTCGCGGGCTTCGGGGTTCTCGGAGATGTCGACGACGTCGTAGTCGACGCCGATCTTGTCGAGCGCCTTGTAGGTGGCATTGCACTGAACACAAGCAGGCTTCGTGTACACGGTGATGGTCATTGTGTCCCCTTCTCCTCGCCTTTGATCCGTATGCAGTGCACGGCTGAAACAAGATCCACGTACTAGCTGCGCAAACCCCTGGAAGCGGAACCGAAGCCCCTGGTCACCCGATCCGACCCACTGTTCATCTCGGGTGGCTTTCCAGCGCTGTAGACACTACACCTAGTGGCCGACAGATTCATACAACACGACATGTTGCGACTCACAAAGGTGAAATTCCGGTGTCGTAAGTACCTGGCCACTCAATTCGCAACTCGACACGACTGAGGCAGAGATCACAATTTCGGCAAGTAGCACATTCTCAGCAAACCCTGCGTCATCACGCATAACACCCATCACGCGGGTCACACGCACACCACGGGTACGCGGGTGTCGCAGCACCGTCCCGTCATGCGGCCGACACCGAATCGAGACGCGCCCCGGCGTGTCGCCGGGGCGCACTTCCCGCCGCACACGACGAGGCCACGGCGTCGAAAGCCGTGGCCTCGTGGGGATTCGGAGTGTCGCCGGTCAGGCGGTGACCAGGTTGCCGTTGGCCGACTCCGCCAGGGAGACGACGGTCGCGGCCAGCTGGGTCAGCGCCTCGGCGTCATCGGCCGGGTGGACGTCGACGAACCGGTTGCCGATGGTGCCGAAGTGCAGGTGGGCATTCTCCACCACGGTCGCACCCGCCACACCCAGCGCCTTGACGGTGTCCCCGTGCGCCCACTTGGCCGCGTTCGGGCTGATGGACGCGGACACCACCGCGGCGGGCTTGCCCTTGATGGCGCCGGCGCCGTAGGGGCGCGAGGCCCAGTCGATGGCGTTCTTCAGCACGGCCGGGAGGGTGCCGTTGTATTCGGGCGTGACCAGCAGCAGACCGTCGGCGGCGGCGACCGCGTCACGCAGCGCCTGCGCGGCGGCGGGCACTTTGCCCTCGACATCCAGATCTTCGTTGTAGAAAGGGATATCCGCGAGACCGTCGTAGAGAGCGATCTCCACGCCCTCGGGCGCCGTCTTGGCGGCGGCCTCGGCGAGGCGGCGGTTGATGGAGGCGGCACGCAGGCTTCCGACGAGAGCGAGCAGACGGGTCTGGGACATGGCGGGCACTCCTGAGATTGTGATCGGTGGGTGGTACGTTCATCGAACACTAACCGGACCACGGTCCGTATACATTCCCGGGTCTCCAGAAGGGCACCGTGATGCGTGACACACCCCCGGCGGAGCGGCCCGAACCGCTGCCGTCCGACTCGCTCTCGATCGAGCCCAGGACGCCGCCGTCGCTGCCGGGCGGCATCCCGCTGCCCACCACCGAGCACGCCGAACGCAGCGATGCCGCCCGCAACCGCCAACTGCTGCTCGACGCCGCCGAGGCGCTGGTGCGCGAACAGGGCGCGGAAGCCGTCACCATGGACGCCGTCGCCAGGCGGGCGGGCGTCGGCAAGGGCACGGTGTTCCGGCGCTTCGGCAACCGGTCCGGGCTCATGCACGCGCTGCTGGACCAGTCGGAGAAGAAGCTCCAGGCGGCGTACATGTTCGGCCCGCCGCCGCTGGGGCCGGGCGCACCGCCGGTGGAGCGGCTCATCGCCTTCGGGCGGGCACGGCTGGCCGGTATCGAGGTGGAGGGCGATGTGCGCCGGGAGGCGACCCTCGACGCCGACCGCTACGCCAGCGCGCCCTACAACGTGACCAGATCCCATGTGGCGCTGCTGCTTCGGCAGGCCGACGTGACCGACGGCGGCTGGCTGCTCGCGGATACGCTGCTGGCCGCACTGGACGCGGGCCTGGTACTGCACCAGACCCGGGTGCTCGGGTACACCCTGGCGCAGATCGGCGACTACTGGGAGACCCTCGTGCGCCGGGTCACCGCTGCGGCCGCGCAGTAGAGTGTGCGCAATGGGGAACCTGCGTGACGAGATCATCGCCGAACTGGGCGTGGCATCGACCATCGAACCGAAACTCGAAGTGCGGCGGCGCATCGACTTCCTCAAGGACTACCTGCGCGCCACGCCCGCCCAGGGATTCGTGCTCGGCATCAGCGGCGGCCAGGACTCCACGCTGACCGGGCGGCTGTGCCAGCTCGCCGCCGAGGAACTGCGCGCCGAGGGCGCCGAGGCCACCTTCGTGGCGGTGCGGCTGCCCTACGGGGTGCAGGCCGACGAGGAGGATGCGCAGATCGCGCTGCGGTTCATCCGGCCGGACCGCTCGGTGGCGGTGAACGTCAAGCCGAGCGCCGATGCCGCGGGCGAGGAGGTCGCGCTCGGCGTGGCGGGGCTGCTCGGCACCGAGACCCGGCTGCGGGATTTCGTGCGCGGCAATATCAAGGCCCGCGAGCGCATGGTCATCCAGTACGCCATCGCCGGTCAGCTGAACCTCCTGGTGGTCGGCACCGACCACGCCGCCGAGGCCGTCACCGGCTTCTTCACCAAATACGGCGACGGCGGCGTGGACATCACCCCGCTCACCGGCCTCACCAAACGCCAGGGCGCGGCCCTGCTCCAGGAACTCGGCGCCCCGCCCAGCGTCTGGCAGAAGGTCCCCACCGCAGACCTCGAGGACGACCGCCCCGCCCTCCCCGATGAGGAGGCCCTGGGCCTGACCTACGCCCAGATCGACGACTACCTCGAGGGCAAGGACGTCACCCCCGAGGTCGCCGACCGCCTCGAAACGATCTTCCGCAACACCCGCCACAAGCGCACCGTCCCGGTGACCCCGCTCGACACCTGGTGGCGATAGCCGCGACGGTTCAGCCGCCCGCGAAGGGGGGCAGGACGTCCACCCGTGCGGTGAGGGGAGTCGCCGCGTCCCTGGTGAGTTCGTCGCCGACGAGGTAGGCGCAGACGCGGAGCATGGGGTCCAGGTCGGGGCCGTAGGTGGTGGCGAGGGTGTGGCGCAGGTCGGCGACCGTGGCTCCGGCGGGGAGGTCCAGGGTCTCCTTGTCCTTGCCCACCGCGTCGGCGATCGCGGCGAAATAGCGGACCTCAACCACCGATGGCTCCCATCGTTCGCTCGGGGGGCTGGAAGTCGGCGGCGTCGATACCGTGACCCGCCCACTTGTTCCACATGGCGCCGCGCCACAGGGTGGCGATCTCCGCGTCGGAGGCGCCGGAGCGCAGGGGCGCGCGCACATCGTATTCCTGATCGCTGAACAGGCAGGAGCGGATGCGGCCGTCGGCGGTGAGGCGGGTGCGGTCGCAGTCGCCGCAGAATTTGCGGGTCACCGAGGCGATGATGCCGACGGTGCCGGGGCCGCCGTCGACCAACCAGTTCTCGGCGGGGGCGGACGGGTCGTCGGGACGGCCGATCTCGGTGAGGGTGAAGCGCTCGCCCAGCACCTCCAGCAGTTCGGCGGCGGTGATCATATTGGCCCGCGCCCACTCGTGGTCGGCGTCGAGCGGCATCTCCTCGATGAAGCGCAGCTCGCAGCCCTCGTCGATACACCATTGCAGCAGATCCGCTGCGCCGGAAAGGGTTTCGCGCATGAGCACGGCGTTCACCTTGACCGGGGCCAGCCCCTCGCGCTGGGCGGCGCGGATACCGGAGAGCACCGACTCGAGGCGGTCGCGGCGGGTGAGCCGGGCGAAACCGTCGCGGTCGACGGTGTCGAGGGAGACATTGACGCGGTTCAGCCCCGCTTCGGCCAGCTTGCGGGCGCGGTGCTCCAGACCGACGCCATTGCTGGTCATGGCCAGCGGCGTATCCGGTAGCGCGGCGCGGCAGCCGGCGATGATCCGCTCCAGGTCGCGGCGCATGAGCGGTTCACCGCCGGTGAAGCGCACCTCGTGCACGCCGAGTTCGTGCACGGCCAGCGTGACCAGGCGCACGATCTCGTCGGTGGTGAGCAGTTCCTCGGCCGGAATGGGCGGCAGGCCCTCCTCCGGCATGCAGTAGGTACACCGCAGCGAGCACTTCTCGGTAATGGAGACGCGCAGGTCGCGGGCGGTGCGACCGTAGCGGTCCACCAGGAACGGGGTATCGGGGCGACCGTCGAGAGAGGGTCGCCCGGCTCGTACGGCGGGAATTCCCATCACGACCACGGTCACCCGACCATTATTACGGGTATGTCCAGTCCCCCGCTCGGCCTGTCGTGCCGAGCGGGCCCGCCGCGGCGCGCGTATAGGCTGACCCGCATGACTTCTCGGCCAGTTCGGATGCGGGCCCGGTCCGTCGACGACCACCGGCAACGCATCGACAGTCTGCTGCGTCCACTGGCAGACCGGGAGACCGAGCGGATTCCGATGGCGCGCGCGCTCGGACGGCGGCTGGCCGAGGATCTGCACTCCCCCCTGGATCTGCCGGTCTTCCGGAACTCGTCCATGGACGGATACGCGGTGCGGTCCGAATCGGTGGCGACGGTACCTGTGACGCTGCCGCTCGCCGGTGTGGTGGCGGCGGGGATGGCCGGTGACGCGGAACTGTCCGCCGGGACGGCCGTGAAGATCATGACCGGCGCACCGCTGCCGCCGGGCGCGGACTGTGTGGTGCCGGTCGAGGACACCCGCACCGACGGCTCCACCGTGACCATCGAGAAGGGGCGCGCCGCAGGCGATTTCGTGCGCGAACCCGGGACCGACGTGCGGGCCGGGGCGCTGCTGGTCGCGGCGGGCACCCGGCTCGCGCCCCGGCACGTGGCGGCGCTGGCGGCGGTCGGACTGGCCGAGGTCCCGGTCGCGCGGCGGGTGCGCGCGGCCGTGCTGACCACCGGTGACGAACTCATGCCCGCGGGCAGCGTGCTGCGGCCCGGTCAGATCTACGACTCCAACGGGCTCACGCTGGCAACGGCGTTGGCGGACAACGACGTCGAGGTGGTGTCGGTCGGCCACAGCTCCGACGACCCGGCCGAGTTCCGCGCATTGGTGACCGCCGCCGCGGCCGCCGCCGATGTGGTGTTCACCTCCGGTGGCGTGTCCCAGGGCGATTTCGAGGTGGTGAAGGATGTGCTCGCGACCCTGGGCGGCGAATTCGGTTCCGTCGCAGTACAACCCGGCGGACCACAGGGCGTCACGGTGGTGGACGGGGTGCCGGTGCTGAGCTTCCCCGGCAATCCGGTGTCGACCGCCGTGTCGTTCGAGGTCTTCGCCCGCCCGATCCTGCGTGAGCTGGCCGGGCTGGAGCCGGTCGAGGTCGACGAGCTGGCCCTGCTGGAACCGGTCCGCTCCCCCGCCGGTCGTCGCCAGTTCCTGCGCGGTCGCCGCGCCGACGACGGCGTCGCCCTGGTCGCCGGTCCCGGCTCCCACCTCATCGCCTCGATGGCCGCCGCCGACGTGCTGATCGACATTCCGGCCGAGGTGACCGACCTGCCCGCCGGGTCACCGGTGCGGGTGCGGCGACTCTGACCCGCCGCCCACCGGCTCGGCTCATCCACCAGGATGGGCGAATCGCGGCTCGCGGCATTTCGGAGGAACGCACGAACCCCGCCTCCCCGTGCAGCCCCACCGGGGCGACTGTGGAACGCTGGTGGGCATGAGTGAGTTGTCCCATGTGGATCGGGAGGGACGCGCTCGCATGGTGGATGTGAGCGCCAAGGCCGACACCACGCGGGTGGCGGTGGCGGCCGGTGAGCTGCGGACCACGCCCGAGGTGGTGCGGCTGGTGCGGGCCGACGACATGCCCAAGGCCGATGTGCTGTCCACCGCCCGCATCGCCGGAATCAACGGGGCCAAGAAGACGTCGGAACTCATTCCGCTGTGCCACCAGCTGGCCCTGTCCTCGGTGGATGTGCGCTTCGACTTCACCGACGCCGCCATCACCATCGAGGCGTCCGCGAAAACCAAGGGCCCCACCGGGGTCGAGATGGAGGCCCTCACCGCCGTGGCGGTGGCCGGGCTCACCCTGCACGACATGGTCAAGGCCGTGGACCCGGCCGCCACTCTGAACGATGTCCGCCTGCTCACCAAAGACGGTGGGAAGCACGGGCATTGGGAGCGGCCAGCGGACACCCCGGCGGATACCGGCACCGAGCGGACCACCGCGGACGCTTCAGCGCACCCGCGCGGCGCAGGCCACCGGCACGTGCCTGCCGAGTCGCCCACGCATCCGAACGACACCGGCACACCACGCCCACCTCACGCCGGGGAGCCACCGCGCGATACGGGCGGGCACGCGCACCCCACGGCGCAACGGCCATCCGGAGACTCCGCCGACCGCCCCGGGCCCGATGCGTTCGGCGCGGGCCGCGCGGCGGCGGTACTGGTTGCCTCGACCGGGGCCGCGGCGGGGACGCGGACCGACACCACGGGGCCTCGGCTGGTGGAATGGCTTGCCGGACTGGGCTTCTCGGTGCGGGGACCGCTGGTGTACGCCGACACCGATATTGCCTACGGCCTGTCGGACGCGTTGTCGGAAGAGCCCGCGCTGGTGATCAGCACCGGCGGGACGGGAGCCTCGCCCACCGATGCCACCCCGGAGGCGACGCTGCAGGTGCTGGATCGTGAACTGCCGGGGGTGGCGGAGGCGATCCGGCAGCGGGGTACCGCGAAATTCCCGCTGGCCTCGCTGAGCCGAGGCGTCGCGGGGCTGGCGGGGCGCACGGTGATCGTCAACCTGCCCGGGTCGCCGGGTGGAGTGAAGGACGGCATCGCCGTACTGGAACCACTGCTCGAACACTTGCTGGCCCAGGTGGCCGGAGGAGGCAGCCATGAGTGACCTGCTGGCCCGGATCAGCGAGCAGCCGCTGAACCCCGACGAGGTGGAGCGGGCGGTATCCGGTCCCGAGCACGGCGCGGTCGTGGTGTTCACCGGCAAGGTCCGCGATCACGATGGCGGCCAATCGGTCTCGGCCCTGGAGTACTCCGCCCATCCCGAGGCCGAACGCTTCCTGCACCAGGTCTGCGCCGAGGTGGCCGCGGCCAGCGGCCTGCCGGTGGCGGCCGTGCACCGCATCGGCGCCCTCACCATCGGCGACCTCGCCATCACGGTCGCGGTGGCGGCCCCGCACCGCGCCGAAGCCTTCACCGTCTGCGCCGACCTGGTGGACCGCATCAAACACGAGGTCCCCATCTGGAAGCGGCAGCGCTTCGCCGACGGCCTCTCCGAATGGGTGAACGCCTGCGGCTGACCGCTGGACAACCGATCAGGGGGAACTGGTGGCGGCATCGCCCGAGAGCGTTCCGCCACCAGTTCCCCCTCGCCCCGTGTCGGCCGCCCCACGCGCGAGGTCGCCTAGCGGCGTGTGGTTGAAGAGCAGGTTCAGGGTGAAGACGGTGGCCGCCGCCAGGGAGATGCCGCTGTCGAGGAGGATCTGCGCGGAGGACGGGAAGCGGTCGAACATGCCGTCGGTGAGGACGGGGATCAGGCCGACGCCGATGGCGGTCGCGGCGATGGTCAGGTTGACGCGGTCGGTCAGGTCGGCCTTGCGCAGGGTGTTGACGCCGATCACGGCGATGGTCGCGAACAGCACCAGGCCCACGCCGCCGACCACCGGTTTCGGCACCGCCGCCACCACCGCGCCGAAGCGGGGCACGATGCCGAGGATCATGAGCAGCGCACCGCTGACCGCCGTCACGTAGCGGCTGTACACCCGGGTGGCTGCGACCGCGCCGACATTCTGGTTGAAGACGGTGTCGATGAAGGAACTGAACACACCGGCCAGCACCGCCGACAGTCCGTCACCGGCCAGCCCGCGTCCCAGTTCCGCACGCCCGACCTTCTTCCCGGTGATCTCGCCGATGGCGAGCATGCTCGCCGTGGACTCGGCGAACACCACCGCGATCACGATGGTCATGGCCACCACCGCGGCGAGCGGGAACTCCGGCGCGCCGAAGTGGAACGGCCGCGGGATGCCGAGCCAGTCCGCCGCCCCGACGCCGTCCAGCGTCACCAGGCCCATGGGTACGGCCATGAGCACGCCGACGGCGAGCGCGATGAGAATGCCGAGCTGCGACCACACGCCGCGCCCCAGACAGGTGAAGACCAGCGCGATCACCAGCACCACGGCGGCCAGTCCGATGCGGGCGGGATCGCCGAAGGCCGCGTCGCCCGGATCGGTGCCGACGATCAGTCCGCCCGCCACGCCGATGAGCGAGATGCCGACCACGGTGAGCACGGTGCCGGTCACCAGCGGCGGGAAGAATCGCACGATCATGGCGAACGGCCAGGCCAGCGCCAGCCCGATGAGACCGCCGATGAGCATGGAGCCGTAGACGGCGGGTAGGCCGTACTCCTTGGCGATGAGGATCATCGGCGACATGGCCACGAAGGTGGCGCCGCAGATGATGGGCAGCCGCGCGCCCACGAACCGTCCGGCCCCGAGGCTCTGCACCATGGTGATGAAGCCGGCTACCAGCAGGTCGGCGCTGATCAGCAGTCCGATGGTGGCCTGGTCGAGTCCGGCCGCCGCGCCGAATACCAGTGGGACGGTGACACATCCGGTGTACATGATCAGGACGTGCTGGATGCCGAAGGCCAGCAGCCGTGTCCACGGCAGCCGGATGTCGACGGGATGGGGCGAGGTCATCGGTACTCCTTGCGATACGGCAGGTGAGATCACGCTAGACATTCGGCGGCGTTCGCGGGTTTGTCCGATATGCCTAATCGGCCGCGGCGGACACGCCGCATTTTGTCTCGGCAACCAGTGCTCGCGGGACGCGACATGCGCCAGAGTGGGATCAGGATGTCCATCGACCGAGGGAGCCGCCCGTGACCGCATCGTCCGGAAAGATCGTGCTCGGCCCGCACCAGTACGGCAAGGCGGAGAACCGGGTGGTGCGCATCTACCGTGACACCGCCCGGCACGAGATCCGCGACCTGAACGTGTCGTCGTGTCTGCGCGGTGCGTTCGATCCGGCGCACACCGTCGGCGATCAGGGTGCGGTGCTGCCCACCGACACGCAGAAGCAGACCGTCTACGCCTACGCCAAGGAGCACGGCGACGGCAGTATCGAGGACTACGGTCTGGCGCTGGCCCGGCATTTCGTGGACGACATCGAACCGGTGGATTCGGCGCGTATCGAGATCGAGGAGTACGCGTGGCAGCGGGTCCCGGTCGGCGGCCGCGGGCACGACCACACCTGGACGCGGGTGGGGCCGGAGGTGCGGATCGCCGCGATCACGGTGCGCGGCAGCGGCTCCGAGCGGCGGGAGTGGGTGATCGGCGGGGTGAAGGATCTGGTCATCCTCAAATCCACCGGATCGGAGTTCGCGGGCTTCCTGACCGATCCGTACACGGTGCTCGAGCCCGCCGCCGACCGGATTCTGGCGACCAGTCTGGTGGCGCGCTGGCGCTTCGCCACCGCGCCCGAGGACTGGGACGCCGCCTACGACGGCATCCGCGCGGTCATGATCGAGACGTTCGCCACCCTGCATTCGAAGGCGTTGCAGCAGACGCTGTTCGAGATGGGGAAGGCGGCGCTGGAGGCGTATCCGTGCCTGGCGGAGATCCGCATGTCCGCGCCGAACAAACACCATTTCGCCTACGACCTGGAGCGATTCGGGGTGGAGAACGCCGGTGAGGTGTTCCACGCCGACGATCGGCCGTACGGGCTGATCCAGGCCAGCGTGCTGCGGGAGGGTGCGCCGTATGCCGGAATCGCCTGGGACGCCTACACCGGGGCGGTGTGACCGCCGAGCGTCCGCACCGCCAGGTACAGGTCGAGCCGGTCGTCGAGCCGCCCGAGGTCCCGCCCGGTCAGCTCCTCGACCCGGCCGATGCGGTAGCGCACCGTATTCAGATGCAGATGCATGCGCTCCGCCGCCTGCCGCCAGGAACCCTCGCATCCGAGAAACACCTCCAGGGTGCGCACCAGTCCCGCACCGGTCTTCCGGTCGTACTCGACCACCGGCCCCAGCACCCGTTCGGCGAACCGGCGCTGCAACTCGTTCGGTATCGCGGTGAAAAGCCCTGCCGCGCTGTCAATATCGGCAATGCGCACGCTGGCCTCCCCCGCCTCCGCCGATGCGACGGCGGCGGCCGCCGCGAATGCCCCGGACAGCGCCTCCGCACCCTGCGGCGCACTGACCCCGACCGCGATCCCGGCACCACCCAGCACCGGCCGCAGCCGACCGAGTCCACGGCGCAGCAGCCCCGCCACCTCCGCCTCACTCCCCGGCGCGTACCCGATGACGCGACCGTCCCTGTCGATACCGGTGACGATTCCGGGCAGTACATCATGCAGTGCGGCGCGCAGTGCATCGCGAGTCGGTGGCGGCACGGTGGCCTGCCCCGGCCGAGTGGGAGCAGCGGCCCCGATCATCCCGCGCGCGGCCGTGTGCACGGTTCCCGCCGAAGACCCCGCGACCGCCGCTGTCCCACCGGCGGCACCAGTCGCTGCCTTCGCGACGGCCACTGCCCCACACGGATCCGGGGGCGTGGTCCCCGCTGCGGCCACACCGCCAGGCCCGGTCGCCCGGCGCGCCGCCGCGGTTGCGACCACCGCCCTCGCGGCGGGCACCGCGCCCTCCGAATCCGAGGGTGTGGTCGCTGATGCGGACGACCCTCGTACAACCGCCCCCTCGACCGCGATCGCGACATGATCGGGAGCGACGGTCGCGGCCGCGGCGTCGGCGGCATTCCCGTCCGCCGCAGATCTCGCCGCGGTCTCGGTCGCGGCACCGATCGCACTCCGGTTGACCCGCGCGGCGGCAGGTGACCGTCGTTCGCCGATACCGGGGGTGATGTCGGCGTGGTCGGCCCGGGAGGTGACATACAGGTCGCATACCAGGGCGACCCGCGGGCCGGTCATCGGTGCGGCGGTGAGGTCGACGGTGCGGTCGGCGACATCCCAGGCGGCGCGCAGGTGTTCGGCCTGGCGCGCCCGATAGAGTTCCGCGACGGCGGCCAAGTCGGCACCCACGGTCTGGATGCCGTGCGGGTCGGCGGCGGCGGCGCGGACCATGAGGTACCAGGCCGCGATCCGGTCACCGTCGCGACTGCCCACCGGGTGCACCGTGATCCCACCGGGGGCGATGGCGGGCAGTCGAGGCGCGGTCAGAGCGGTGGACAGGATGCGATCGATCTCGTCGTCGCGCAGCGGTGCGGTACCCGCCACGACCGCGCCGGTCGCGGTGAGCAGCCAGGTCGAGAACCCGTGCTCCGCCGCGACATCCGCCAGGAGATCACCGATGTCGGTACCCCCGGCGGCTTCGGACATCAGCCGACGCAGCCCGAATCGCTCACGCTGCCATCGGGTTTCGGCGGCTCGCTCCGCCATGTACTCGATGATCCGGCTGAACGGCACGCTCTGCGGGGCCGACAGCAGCGCTAGCTCGTGGTGGGCGCACGCCGCCAGCACATCGTCGGGTACGTAGCCGTGCAGCGCCTGCCCGGCGACCACGCCGACCGCTCCGGCACGGGCCAGCAGGCCGATATAGCGGTCCGCGTCCGCCGGGGAACTCCGCCACACCAGGCCGGTGCACACCAGGGCTCCGGCCGTCACGAAGGGCCGCGGGTCCGGCATATCGGTCACGCACACCCGGTCCACCGCACGCTCCAGCGCCGCCGCGTCACCGTGCAGCAGGTCCATCCGCAATTGCGGCGCGCCGAGCAGATCCCGTAAGCGCACGGCACACCTCCGTCCTTCGCTCCTACTGCCGCACACCGTAGGAGCCCGGTGTTGCCGCCACGTTTCGCCAGTGCTGCGACCACTTCACGGCGGCCCGCTCCGCGCCCCCGGTAGGGTGTGCTGGTGGCTCGGCGTATTCCTGTTCTCGTGGTGGCCGGATTTCTGGGGGCCGGTAAGACGACGCTGCTCAACCACCTGCTGCGCAACAATCGCGGGTTGCGAATCGGGGTGGTGGTCAACGATTTCGGCGCGGTGAACATCGACGCCATGCTGGTGGCGGGCCAGGTGGATGCCATGGTGTCGCTGGGCAACGGCTGCGTGTGCTGCGCGGTGGATGTGAGCGAGCTGGACGGGCTCTTCGACCGCTTGGCGCAGCCGCGCGCGCGGATCGATGTGATCGTCGTGGAGGCCAGCGGGCTGGCCGAGCCGCGCAATCTGATCCGCATGATCGTCAACAGTGAGAACCCGCGCATCGGCTACGGCGGACTGGTGGAGCTGGTGGACGCCGAGCATTTTCCGCAGGCCCGCGCCCAGCACCCGGAACTCGCCACCCACCTGCGCATGGCGGACCTGGTGGTGGTGAACAAGGCCGACCGGATCCCGGCGGCGACGCTCGACGGACTGCTCGCCGAGATTCGCGCGCTTGCCGACCCGGCCCCGGTCTACTCCACCGCGCACGGCCGCATCGATCCGGGCCTACTGGTCGACACCCCGGACCGCGAGGCGCGCCGCCCTCGGGTCGGTGAGCAGCTCAGCTTCGACGAACTGTTCGCCGACGCGCACGACGACCAGCACGACTGCGACGACCACGATCACCGCCACCTGCACGACGGCTACGACACGGTCTCCTTCACCAGCACCACCGACCTGCATCCGCGCGCCCTCGTCGACTTCTTCGAGAACCCGCCCGCGGGCCTGTTCCGCGCCAAGGGCACCATCGCCTTCGCCGTCCCCGAGGATCAGCGCAAGTTCGTCCTGCACATGGTCGGCCGCCATATCGTCGTGGAACCCACCCCCTGGCCGCGCCACGAACCCCGCACCACCCATCTGGTCCTGATCGGCGCGGGCCTGGACACCGCCGCCGCCCTGGACCGCCTGCGCGCCACCGTGCACACCGACGCCACCCCGCTCGACGAGCAGGAGCTGCTACCGGTGTGGCGCTACGTGGAACCGGCGGCTCACACCGTGAGCTGATCCGGCGTCACCTCGAATTCGGTGCGCCCGCTCGCGGATTCGACACCGTAGGGCGGCGAGCTCACTCCGCGGGCAGGTCCGGGATGCGGGTGGCGCGGACGTAGACCGTCTCCCCGGCGGCCAGGTGCAGCGCCTCGGCGTCGCCGCGCGTCACCTGGGCGGTGAACAGGTCCCCGGTGGCCGCGTTCTTCAACTCCACCCGCACCTCGAAGCCGAGATGGACGACACGTTCGACACTGGCGCGGGTGACTCCGGCCGAGACCGCCGTGCCCTCGTGGCTGGCCAGCGCCATACTGGGATCCCGCCCGACCCGGATATCGTGCGGCCGCACCAGATGTCCGTTCAACTTGGCCACATCGCCGAGGAAGGACATGACGAATTCACTGGTGGGACGGTCGTAGACATCCTCGGGGGTGCCGATCTGCTCGATGCGGCCGCGGTTCATGACCGCGATCTTGTCCGCCACATCGAGGGCTTCCTCCTGGTCGTGGGTGACCAGCACCGTGGTGACGTGCACCTCGTCGTGCAGTCGCCGCAGCCATTTGCGCAAATCGGTACGGACTTTCGCGTCGAGCGCGCCGAACGGCTCGTCGAGCAGCAGCACCTGCGGCTCCACCGCCAGCGCCCGCGCCAGGGCCATGCGCTGGCGTTGACCACCGGACAGCTGCGCCGGATAGCGGTGCTGGAAACCGTCCAGTCCGACGATCTCGAGCAGTTCGTCGACCCGCTTGGCGATCTCGCCCTTGGGCCGCTTGCGGATCTGGAGTCCGAACGCCACATTGTCGCGCACGGTCATGTGTTTGAACGCCGCGTAGTGCTGGAAGACGAACCCGATATCGCGCTTCTGCGGCGGCACGCGCGTGACGTCGCGTCCGGCGATGGTGACCACCCCGGTGTCCAGGGATTCCAGTCCCGCGATGGACCGCAGCAGGGTGGACTTGCCCGATCCGGACGGCCCCAGCAGCGCGGTCAACTCCCCGGAGGGGATGTCGATGCTGACATTGTCGAGTGCGGCGAACGAGCCGTAGCGCTTGTTCGCACCGGTCACGGTGATCATGAGGCAGAGTCCCGCTTACGTTCGAGGAGAGTCATCAGGAGAAGGACGACGAAGGCGATGCCCATGAGCAGGGTCGCCGCGCAGTACGCGCCGAAGACATTGTGGTCGTTGTACCGGTCGTGCACGAGCAGCGTGAGCGTCTGCGATTGGCCGGGCAGCGCCGTGGACACCATGAGCACCGCGCCGAATTCCCCCAGCGCCCGCGCCACCGTGAGCACCACGCCGTAGGTGAGGCCCCAGCGGATGGCGGGCAGGGTGATGCGCCAGAACGTCTGCCAGCGGTTCGCGCCCAGCGTCGCCGCGGCCTGCTCCTGATCGTCGCCGATCTCGTGCAGCACCGGTTCCACCTCGCGCACCACGAACGGCAGCGTCACGAAGATGGTGGCGAGCACCATGCCGGGCAGACTGAAGATGATCTTCAGGCCGTAGTCCTCGAGACCGCCGAACCAGCCGCCCGCACCCCACAGCAGGATGAGCGAGACACCGACCACCACCGGCGATGTCGCGAAGGGCAGATCGACCAGGCCCTGAACCAGACTGCGGCCCGGAAACCGCCCGCGCACCAGTGCGATAGCGGTCATCACACCGAAGACCACGTTCACCGGAACCACGATGGCTACGATGATCATCGAGAGGTTGAACGCGGAAATCGCCGCGGGCGTGGAGATCCAGTCGATGAACGTCCCGATCCCCTGCTCGAAACTGCGGTACAGGATGATGCCCAACGGCAGCACCAGCAGCACGAACAGATACCCGAGCGCCACCGTGCGCAGCGAAATGCGGGTCATCGCCGAGAGTTTCACTGCGCGTCCTGCTCCTTCCGGGTCGCCCGCTCCGCGAACAGCCGCAGCACCAGCAGCGTCAGGAAGGCGATCACCAGCAGCGCCACCGAGACCGCCGCCGCGCTGACCGGGCGGTCCACCTCGATCTGCTGCTGGATGTACTGCGAGGCCACCTGGGTCTCCCCCGGGATATTGCCGCCGATCAGCACCACCGACCCGAATTCGCCGATGGCGCGGGCGAAGGCGAGCCCGCCGCCGCTGATGATGGCCGGGGCCAGGGTCGGCAGCACGATGCGCCGGAAGGTGGTCCAGTTGTCCGCGCCCAGCGACGCCGCCGCCTGCTCCACCTCGATATCGACCTCGATGAGCACCGGCTGCACCGAACGCACCACGAACGGCAGCGTCACGAAGGCCAGCGCCACCACCAGACCGGGCTGGGTGGCATTGAGCTGGATGTCGATCGGGCTCTGCGGACCGTACAGCGACAGCAGCACGATGCTGGCCACGATGGTCGGCAGGGCGAACGGCAGGTCGATGAGCGCGTTCACGACGCCCTTACCGGGGAAGTCGTCGCGCACCAGCACCCAGGCGATGAGGGTGCCCATGACGACATTGAGCACGGCCACGATCACCGAGACGGCGACCGTCACCCGCAGCGCGTCGAGGGCGGCGGGTGCGGTGACCGCGTCCCAGAAGCCCGCCCAGCCGTCGCTGAACGAGTTGAAGGTCAATGCCGCCAGCGGCAGCAGCACGATGATGCTGAGCCACAGCACCGAGATCGCGATGCCGAGGGGGCCGACCGATCCGGTCACCCGCAACCAGGACCAGCGGTCCGGGCGCGGGACGCCGGCGGTATCGGTGGATGCGTGCGAGTCCCGCCCGAGCTCGACGCTTCCGCTGCTGTCTTTCACGGTAGCCAGTATCCTGTGTGCTTCACGTCACCCGACTATCCGGTGGTCCGCTCGTAGATGACGGCGATACCGCCGCTGCCCTGGGTGAACAGTTCCTGGTCGACGGTCTGCCAGCCGCCCAGGTCGGCGATCGTCCACAGGGTCCGCGGCTGCTGGAACTCGGCGGCGAAGTCGGCGCGCACCTGCGGGTCCACCGGGCGGAACCCGGCCTCGGCCCAGGCGCGCTGCGCGGCGGGCGTGTAGAGGAAGTCCCGGAACGCCGCGGCCCGCTCGGGGTGGCGCGAACTCTTCAGCACCGCCACCGGGTTCTCGATCTTGAAGGTGATCGGCGGCACCACATGCTCGATGGGATCGCCTTGGCGCTCGGAGAAGATGGCCTCGTTCTCATAGCTGATCAGCACGTCACCGACGCCCTGGAGGAAGGTGTCGGTGGCCATGCGACCGGAACTCGGCTGCACCTTCACGTGCTCGGGCGAGAGCAGTTCCGACAGGTAGTCCAGGCCCGCCTGCGGGTTCTTGCCGCCCTCGCTCTTGGCCGCGTACGGGGCGAGCAGATTCCACTTGGCCGAGCCGGAGCTGAACGGGTTGGGGGTCACCACCTCCACGCCCGGCCGCAGCAGGTCGTCCCAGTCCCGGATGTTCTTGGGGTTGCCCTCGCGCACCACCAGCGTGACCACGGATCCGAAGGGAATTCCCTTGTTGGCGTCGGCATTCCAGTCCGGATCGACCAGCCCGGCGTCGACCAGGCGGGTGATGTCGGGCTCCACCGAGAAATTCACCACATCGGCGTCCGCACCCTTGGCCACCTTGCGGGACTGATCCCCGGACGCGCCGTAGGAGGGCACCACCTCGACGCCCTCCCCGGCCTCGGTCTCGTTGAACGCGGGCACCACCTTGTCGAAACCGGGCTTCGGCACCGCGTAGGCGTACAGGTGCAGGGTGCCGCGGCTGTTGTCGGTATCGCCGCCGCCGATCTCGTCACTGGAGCCGCCGCTGCATCCGGTGAGGGCGAGGGCGGCGACCAGCGCGGTCACCAGTGCCGGACGTCGGAGCCGGGAGCTGCGAGGCATCGAGAGGACCTTTCCTACCGCCCGCCGATCACGTCGGCGGAAATCTGGGGACTGCCGTCGGCCCGCGTGCGGGCACGGCCATGGCGCGATCGGCCCGGGGGCCGCCGGGAACGAACTTCAGCTGCGAAAGGACGCGCGCCAGTCTACTGATGAGAGGTGCAGCGGTTCGGTCGGCGGTCAGCGACAGTGAATGTCCGCTACCGCAAGGCAGCCCACCGCGATCAACGCCAATTCATGGCGGACCCGGGGTGGAGCACTCGACGACACGGGCAGACTGTAGCAGAGCGGCATTCGACGCCGCGAATTACCGCGAAACGCCCACACGGGGGAGATTCATGACGAGCCCTGACCGACTCCGGACCCGATTCCCGGAGATCAGCACCCGCGCCTGGGAGCATCCCGCCGACCGCACCGCCCTGGTGGCGCTGCGCAGCCTCGCCGGATTCGACACGGTGCTGCGCACCCTGAGCGGGCTGCTCGCCGAACGCCAGCACCGGCTGCTCTACCTGGCCACCGCGGTGCGCGTGGACGAACGGCAGTTCAAGACGGTGCATCAGCTGCGTCAGGACTGCGTCGAAATCCTGGACGCCCCAACCACTCCCGAGATGTTCGTACTCCAGGACCCGCGCGCCAACGCCTTCACCATCGGCATGGACCAGCCGTTCATCGTGCTGACCACCGGACTGCTGGATCTGCTCGATCAGGAGGAGCTGCGGTTCGTCGTCGGCCACGAACTCGGGCACGCGCTCTCCGGACACGCCGTGTACCGCACCATGCTCATGCATCTCATGCGGCTGGCCGGTGGGATCGGCTGGATTCCGGTCGGCGGGTGGGCACTGCGGGCCATCATCGCCGCGCTCATGGAGTGGAGCCGCAAATCCGAACTGTCCGGCGACCGCGCCGGGCTGCTGGCGGGCCAGGACGTGGAGGCGTCGGTGCGGGTGCATATGAAACTGGCGGGCGGCTCGCGGGTGGACCAGATGAGCCATGCAGCCTTCCTGGCCCAGGCCGACGACTACGACCGCTCCGGGGATCTGCGCGACGGGGTGCTCAAACTGCTCAACCTGGAGTTGCAGAGCCACCCGTTCTCGGTGCTGCGCGCCGCCGAACTGCGGCGATGGATCGCCAGCGGGGAATACGGGCGGGTGCTGGACGGGCAGTACCCGCGCCGCCACACCGACCGGGACGCGCGGTTCGGCGAGGAGATCCGCCAGGCCGCCCGCAGCTATCGCGAATCCTTCGACCAGTCGGAGGATCCGCTGGTCAAGGTGGTGCGCAATCTCGGGCGCGATGCCGCCTCGGCGGTGAATACGGTGGGCCAGGAGGTGGGCGAGACCGTCGCCAAGATCGGCAAGCGGTTCGACGAGTGGCGGAATCGAGACGGCTCCTAGTCGCGGAGTGCGGAATACTCACCGTGGGGAGCGTGCGCGCTCGGCCCGGATGCCCTGTCGATCGAACGAGATGGAGTGACCTGTCGTGCAGCTCGGTGTGAACGAGTCGTTCGCCGGTTACGAGATCGAAGGCGTACTGGGCAACGGCGGCATGGGCACGGTCTATCTCGCGCGGCATCCGCGGCTGCCGCGCAAGGTGGCGCTCAAACTGCTGAACCGGGAGGTGTCGGCGGACCAGGAGGTGCGGCGGCGGTTCGAGCGCGAGGCGAATGTGATTGCCCGGCTGGACCATCCGAGCATCGTCGGGATCCACGACCGCGGGGTGCAGGACGGACACCTGTGGATCGCCGTGCAGTACGTGCCCGGCACCGACGCCGCCCGGCTGGATCCGCGCGCCGTGTCGGTCGAGCGGGCGGTGCGGATCATCAGCGAGACCGCCGCCGCGCTCGACTACGCGCACAGCCACGGCATCCTGCACCGGGATGTGAAGCCCGCCAATATCCTGCTGTGGGCCGCCGCGACCGGACGCGATGAACGGGCCGTGCTCACCGATTTCGGCATCGCCGCCCTCGCCGACTCCAACACCCAGCTCACCGCCACCGGAATGTTCTCCGCCACACTGGCTTTCGCCTCACCCGAACAGCTCTCCGGGGAACGCCTGGACCACCGCGGCGACCAGTACTCGCTGGCCTGCACCTGCTACGCCCTGCTCACCGGCCACGGCCCCTTCCCCGCCACCAACCCCGGCCAGGTGGTGGCCGGCCACCTCAACAAACCCCTCCCCCACCTGCACCCGCAGCGCCCCGACGTCCCCCCGGCCCTGGACGAGGTCCTCGCCCGCGCGGCCGCCAAATCCCCCGCCGCCCGCTACCCCGACTGCTCCACCTTCGCCGCCGCCGCCCGCGCAGCCCTCACCACCCGTTCCAGCACCCCCGTCCGCCCACCCGCGACCATCCCCAACCCCAACGCCCACCCACCGAAAACCACTGCGGCAGGACCACATCCGAGCCCGCACGGTTCGAAGCCGTCAAACTTCGATCCGGGCTCGTCCCACCCGGGTGATGCGGATGGACACCGGACGGCCACCCCCGGTCCGGCAGCGCCAGCCCGGCCCGGCTGGTCGGCCAACCCCGCAACGGCCGGTGGCCACCACGCGGCCGGAGCCGATCCCTTCGCGGCAGCGGCCGGTTCCGGCGCGGGTGCCGATCGCGGCCCGGCCGCCAGTGGTCTGGACGGGGCGGCGCACCGCGATTCGGCGACAGCCGTTCCAGGTTGGACGGCTGCACCCGGTACGGCGGCGGGATCGCGTACGCCGAGCACCCCGGGTGCGGGAGCGATGAGCCGTGGGGCGGCAGCGGGTAGCCCGGGTGTGGCGGCGGAGCGCGGGGCTGCTGGTTTCGGTCCGGGCGCGGCGGAGCGCGGGGCAGCCGGTTTCGGTCCGGGCGCGGCGGAGCGCGGAGCGGCCGGTATCGGTCCGGTTGCGGCGGGGCGTCCCGGCTCGGGCGAGGCGAGTCCGCGCGGTGGTGGCGGAGCGGGCGGTGGTGCGGCGGCGTGGTCCGGATCGGCGGCGGGGCGGAGCGGGTCGGAGGCGATTCGGGCGTCGGGGGCGGTACCCGCGCCTGGGACGCGGCCGTTCGCATCGGATACCGGGGCTGCTGCGGGGTCGTGGGCCGGAGGCGGGAATCCGTCGGCGGCGACGCCACGGGCGCGGCAGGACGAGGTGGCCGGATCGCGGGCGAGCGGGCGGAGCGGACATGCCGCAGGGCGGGCGGCGAGCGGGCGGCGTGGACCGGAGGGATCCGGGGCGGGGCGGCGGAGCACGGCCGCGGTGACGGCCGCGGGTCTGGCGCTGATGTGTTCGTTCCTCGCGCTGCTGTGCGTGGTGCGGCTCGCCGCGCAGATCGGCGGGTTGCGCTATATCCCCGACGCGTTCCGCGATGTCCGCTATCCGGGCTACCCCTACCTCGCCGTGGGGTTGGGGTTCGCCGGGGTCGTCGCCGCCCTGCTGGCCGGGGGTGCGCTGCTGCTGCCGCTGTCCAGGCGGATCGGGCGGCGTTGGATCGTGCTCGGCAGTCTCGGCTTCATGGCCGGGGCGGCGGGCAGCCAGCTGTACGTGCACTACGTGGGCCGCAATATCCACGCGCTCACCATGTACTACCCGTTGCAGGAACCCGTGGGAGTGGCGGCCAGCGGCATCGGCTTTCTGCTGGCCCTGGGTGCCCTGATCCGCGCGCTCGCCATCCGCCGCTAGCCACACGGCGGCAGATCGCTCACGGCGGCAGATCGCTCCGGCCCCGCGCGGTGTGGGCCGACGCCTGGCGAGCTGGCCGATCATGCGATTCTGTAGCGGAGACGGCTTCATCCCGACCATCCACCACAGCAGGTAGGGAGCGACGATCATGCAGGTTCTCGCAGCTCGAGTCGGCTCGGTGGCCGCGGCGGCCGCCCTGCTCTGCGGCATACAGACCACACTCACGGCTCCGCCAGCCGACGCGGATGTCGTCGGTATCGCGGTCATGAACACCGGCAGTCGCGGTCCGGCGATGGGGTGCGCGCACACCATCGCCGTGGGGTTGACGAGTCCGGTGCTGAACCCGACCCCGGAGTTCTACGTCGACGACGTCGCGATCGGACCGGTCACCCCGTACACGCCCGCCGACGGTGCTCGGGTGCGCTGGACGCCCACCCGGATGGGCTGGCACACCATCAAGGTGGTGCAGACCCAGCCGGACCGCCCCGTCTCGGTCGGCTACCTGGACATCGAGGTGCGGCGGGCCGGGATCGACACCGGCAGTTCCTGTTTCGTCGACGGCGTCTTCGAGACCTGGTGACCACCCGGGTGGTGCGCCGCGGCGGCGCACCACGGTCGGGCGAACGGCCGGCTAGTCCTCCTCCACCACCGGCGGAGTCTCGAGAATGTCGAGCATCCACTCCTCGGTGGCGGATTCGGCGTCGTCCTCGTCGGGCCGGATCCGGTTGGACAGGCGGACGCCCAGGCCGAGCAGTTGAGCGGCCTTCACCATCTCGATGGCCTCGTCGGGGCCGCAGTAATGGGTGGCGAGGAGCCGCGGCTCGTCTTCGTACTCCACTTCGAGGAGCTGTTCCAGTTCCACACCCTCATCGGTTGTCATGGGGCCGGAGCGTACGCGAACCAGGTGACACTCCGCGCGGGAACCCGGTGGCGACCGTGTGACATTCGCTCAGCGGGTGAAGAACCAGGCGATGACGACCAGGACCAGCAGGGCGATCAGGGCGAGCTGGACACGAGAGCGAGGCATCAGGCTGCTTCCTTGGACGAGACGCGACGCGGCGCGGGGGTGGTGACGGCGGCTTCCCGCGCGGCGGCGCGGTCGCGGCCCAGTACGCGCATGGCGATGCGCAGCGCCCGGTCGAGCAGGTAGGCGATGCCGAAGCAGACCGGCACCATGGCGGCCAGCACGACGGCGAACTGGGGTACGAATGGCAGTCCGGCCACCCAGAGCTCTACGCCGTCCCACCAATCTGCGATCCGATGCACGGCTCCAGCCTAGGCCGAAGGCGTGACGGTGGACGAGCTGGGCCGGATGGACCCATGATGAGGGTATGGCGTCCTACGACGAACCGGAGCCCGACGGCAACCTACGCGCCGGGTACGGCGACCTTCCGGACCCGCCCGGCGACGAATCGAACGGCGGTCCGGCGGTCCCGCCCCGCGACGGCCTCGGCGACCCGCCCGACGTCCCCGACGACTATCTCCCCTCCTCGTCGGGCCCGAGCCACCGCTCCATCTTCCCGCCCATCGACGACTACGCATTCCTCTCCGACTGCGAGACCAACTGCCTGATCGCCCGCAATGGCTCGGTGGAGTGGCTGTGCCTGCCGCGACCGGACTCCCCCAGCGTGTTCGGCGCCATGCTGGACCGCAGCGCCGGACACTTCCGCATCGGCCCGTACGGCCGCAATGTGCCCGCCGCCCGCCGCTACCTGCCCGGCGGCCTGATCGTGGAGACCACCTGGCAAACCGAGACCGGCTGGCTCATCGTGCGCGACGCGCTGGTGCTCGGCCCCTGGCACAACACCACCCAGCGCAGCCGCACCCACCGCCGCACCCCGATGGACTGGGACGCCGAGCATATGCTGCTGCGCACCGTGAAGTGCGTGAACGGCGTAGTCGAACTGGAGATGAGCTGCGAACCGGCCTTCGAGTACCACGGCGCCCCGGCCCGATGGGAGTACACCGGCGAGGTGTACGAGCAGGCCACCGCACGCGGCGGTGACGACTGCCCCGCGCTGACCCTCACCACCGACCTGCGGCTGGGGCTCGAGGGCCGGGAGGCCCGCGCCCGCACCCGGATGCAGGAGGGCGATCAGGTGTTCGTCGCCCTGTCCTGGTCGGAGCTGCCGCCGCCGCGCACCTTCGCCGACGCGGCGGAGAAGATGTGGCAGACCACCGAGTGCTGGCGGCAGTGGATCACCCTGGGACGCTTCCCGGATCATCCGTGGCGCGGATATCTGCAACGCAGCGCGCTCACGCTGAAGGGCCTCACCTACGCGCCGACCGGCGCGCTGCTCGCGGCGGCCACCACGTCCCTGCCGGAAACCCCGGGCGGGGAACGCAATTGGGACTACCGCTACACCTGGGTCCGGGACTCCACCTTCGCCCTGTGGGGCTTGTACACGCTGGGCCTGGACCGCGAGGCCGACGACTTCTTCGCCTTCCTGCACGATGTGTGCCGCGACGACAACGGGGATCCGGTTGCGCTGCAAGTGCTCTACGGCATCGGCGGGGAGCGTGAGATCCGCGAGTACGAACTGCCGAACCTGTCCGGCTACGACGGCGCGCGGCCGGTGCGCATCGGCAATGCCGCCTATCAGCAGGACCAGCACGATATCTGGGGCACGCTGCTGGATTCGGTGTACCTGCACGTGAAGTCGCGCCAGCAGGTGCCGGAGACGTTGTGGCCCATGCTGGAACGGCAGGTGCAGGCGGCGATCGAGAACTGGCGCAAGCCCGATCGCGGTATCTGGGAGGTGCGCGGCGAGCCGCAGCATTTCACCTCGTCCAAGGTGATGTGCTGGGTGGCGTTGGATCGCGGCGCGAAACTCGCCGAACTGCACGGAGAGTACGACTACGCCAAGAAGTGGCGTGATATCGCCGACGAGATCCACGCCGACGTGCTGGAGCACGGTGTCGACTCGCGCGGCGTGTTCACCCAGACCTACGGCAACGACGCCCTGGACGCCTCCCTGCTGCTGGTGGTGCTCAACCGCTTCCTGCCGCCGGACGACCATCGGGTGCGCGCCACCGTGCTGGCCATCGCCGACGAACTCACCGAGAACGGCCTGGTGCTGCGCTACCGCACCGAGACCACCGACGACGGACTGTCCGGCGCGGAGGGCTCCTTCACCATCTGCTCGTTCTGGCTGGTGTCGGCGCTGGTGGAGATCGGCGAACTACAGCGGGCCCGGCACCTGTGCGAGCGGCTGCTCGGCTACGCCAGCCCGCTCAAGCTCTACGCCGAGGAGATCGACACCCGCACCGGACGGCATCTGGGCAATTTCCCGCAGGCGTTCACGCATCTGGCGCTCATCAACGCGGTCATGCACGTGATCCGCGCGGAGGAGTCGCACGGCGCGGGACAGTTCAACCCGGCCCATCCGGGACGCTGAGCGGCGGTGTGGAGCGCTGCCGGGGCGGCGCTTCTATGCCCAACCCCCGGGGCACCCGGGGCGCTGGGACGCGTGGTGATCGCGCCTGCCGCGCACGACTTCGCTCCGTGCGCGGCAGGCGCTGTCACGCTCAGCTCTCCTGGGCCTCGCCCAGTGCGTCGGCGTACTCGCGTAGTTCGCGCAGCCGCACCAGCGCCGACTCGATCTCGGTGAGACGGCGCTCCCGGCGCTCCCCCGAGTGCACCGCCACCGCCTCCTCCGCCGCGCGCAGCGATTCGTCGGCCGAACGCAGGGTGGCGCTGGCGATCTCGGTGAAATGATCGCGCAGGGTGCGCTGCATGCCGCGCAGCCGGTTGCGGGATTCCTTGCTCACCTGGAAGATCACGTCGTCCATCAGCCGCGCCACCGCCACCTTGGCCTCGGCCTGCCGCCGCTGGCTGCGCGTCTTGCGGTCGTCCCACAGCGCGTTCACGCCCAGCAGCACGCCCGCGCCCGCCGAGTACCAGTTCACCAGCGACATGCCGAGCAGGCTGGTGGCCAGGCCGACCATCAGGATGCCGCCGTAGGAGCCGCGCAGCGCGCTCAGGACCTGCTGGGTCACACCGGCTTTGGCGCTGTCGAGGGGTTCGAGCGCGGCGACCGGTTCCAGTACCTCGCTCGGGCTCTCCAACCGCAGGTCGGCCTTGGGCAGGGAGCCGTCCGGGAACTTCTCCGCCACCTGCTCGGCCAGTTCCACCGACCGGTAGTGGGCGATGACGAAGTTCTCCTCCACCGCCTCGCAGATCTTGGCGTCCAGGTCGGCGCCGAAGTCCTTCCAGTGCTTGGCCGGATCCCGCTTGCCGATCTCGGCCTCAGCGTCGCGGATCAGGCTGCGCAGCCGATGCCGCAGATCGTGTTCGATATCGGCCATCAGCTCGGCCGCGCCGTCGGCCAGCGCGACCTGCCAGTTGGCGGTGCGCTGACGCAACTGGTCGGCCTCTTCGCGGACCCGGCGCAGCTGTTCGGTGATCTCACCGAAACGCCTTGGGTCACGCAGGGTTTCGGCCTCGCTGCGCAGCGCCAGCGCCAAATGGTCGGTGATGAGCCGGATATCGCGCACCGCGGCCTCCTGGGCCACGGCGTCGGCGCGCCCGAGCACATACCCGCGCAGGTGGTCGAGCAGTTGCGGCACACCGGATTCCAGATCGCGCTGCTGATCCCCGGTGGCGGCGGCATGTTCGTGCAGTTGCGCCGAGGCGGGCGCGACGGCGAAGCCGAGTCCGGCGGCGTCGAGCAGCTGCCGGTCCTGCTGCTGCACCTGCGGCCAGTGCGAGTACCGGTCGATCTTGTTGAGTACGCAGACCACCATGGGGCAGACCTGCTGGATGCGGCCCAGCAGGGTGATCTGCTCGGGCGTGAACGGCGCACCGGCGTCGGCCACGTACAGCACCGCGTCGGCGGCGGCCAGCAGCGACCAGGACGCCGGGGTGTCGGCCAGCGATCCGGGAGCCTCCAGCACCACGAACCCCTCGGCCAGCAGCGGGCTGGGTTCGGCCAGCTCGGCGCGGACGACGCCGTCGGCGGCCAGTGCCTGCACCCGCTCGGCGGGATCGATCACCCGCCGCTCGACCCGACCGCCCGCACCCTGGCGCACCACGGTCACCCGGGACAGCGGTCCGTATTCCACGATCACCGGCACTCGGCCGCCGACCGCGCTGACCTCCGCCCCGACCAAGCCGTTGACCAGAGTGGTCGCCCCACTGCCCGGTTCGCCGACCACGACCAGCCGGACCCGGGAATCGGCGACCCGTGCCCGGGCCAGATTCAGCCGCCCGGTGAGGTCGGCGCGGGCGGCGGCGCGGGTCAGCTCGAGCAGCTCGTCGAGCAGCTCGAGCAACGGGGCCATCGCATCCGGATGCTTCACGACGGCGAGACTATCGCCGTCGATCACAACAGCGTGATGTCGTGGGAGCCGGATACCGGGTGGTGGCTCTCCGCGAGGGTGGCGTCGGGCATGAGCTGCGTGGACAGCGCGCCGCCGGGGTAGGCGAGCGAACTGCCGTAGGCGAAATCGTCGTGGCCGCCGTACAGCGCGGCGTGGTACCCGCCGTCCTGTACGTCCGCGATGGGCTTCGCGGGCTGCGGTGCGATGGACGGTTTGACCAATGTCGGCGCGGGCTGCGGCATGGGCTCGGGGGTGACCACGCCGGGTCCGGTGCCGAGACCGCCATCCGTGCCGAGATCCGGTGCGGGCGTGGGCGCTACGGTCGGCACGTCCAGATCCGGGGTGTTGCCGTCGGGCAGGTCGACGCTCGGCTGCGGGGCACTGATGGACGGCACCTGCGTCGGGCCCGTATCGATATCGTCCGGCTGGGTCGGGGCGACGTCGATCCCGGTGCCGGGAGACGGGACCGGAGGCGTGGTGGTCGGCACGTTCCCGGTCGGGGTGCCGGAGCCGCCGTCGGTTCCCGGCGCGGTGGTGCCGCCGTCGGTACCGGGCGCGGTGGTGGTGCCGCCGTCGGCGCCCGGTGCGGTGGTGGTGCCGCCGTCGGTGCCCGGCACGGTGGTCGTGCCGCCATCGACACCCGGTTTGGTCGTGGCCGCGCCGCCGGTGCCCGGCACGGTGGTGGACGCACCGTCGGTGACGCCGGGGAGTTCGGTGGTCGCGGTGTCGGTGCGGCCCGGCAGTGTGGTGGGCGCGCCCGGGGTGGGGGTGAGCAGCCCACCCGCGTCGGTGGTGTTCGGGGTGCTGACCTGCGGTCCGGTCGTCGGCGTCGACGCGCCGCCGGTGGGCGTGGTCGGCTGGGCGATCACGGTGGCCGTCGGCTGCTGCGGGGTGGTGGTCTCCGTGGGCCGGGTGGTGTCGAGCAGCGCGGGTGCGGCGATGGCGGGCGCGGTCAGCGGCGACGGCCCCTCGGGCGCGGCCAGCACATTGGCGATCGGCTTGGTGGCGGCATCGGGCTGGATGGTGGTCTGCCACGGGGTGGCGGTCACCGGCTGGGCGACGATCGCCGGAGCGACCGGCGCGGGCGCGACCGGCACCGGGATGGGCGCGGCGGGCGCGACCGGGGCCGCGGCGACCGGGGCCGGAGCGACCGGCGCGATGGGGGCGGCCGGAGCCACCGGAGCCACCGACACCGGGGCGACGGCGGGCGCGACCGCCGGAGCCACGGGTGCGGGGGCGGCCGGAGTACCGACCGGAGTCGGTCCGGTCGCGCTCGGCGCCGTGCCGGGTACCGGATTGGCGCCCGTGCCAGGCGAATTCGCGCCCTGTCCGCGCAGCCCGGACAGCCCGCCGACGGACTGGTCGACCGCCCCGGAGCCCTGCGTGGCCGCCGGGTTGATCTTGGACGGATCGGACAGCGCATCCTCGACCGACTGGTTGAACCGGTCGAGCTGATCGCCGACATCACCGACGCCGATCTCGATGTTCATATGCGAGTCGACCCACACCCCGTCGAGGCCGACGTGCATCGAGAAGCCGGTATCGGTCGTGACGACCACACCGAAGTTCTCGCCGATGCCATCGAAAACGCCGCTGTCCACACCGTTTCCGGAATTCACGGGGCCGAAGCCGCCGCCGTTCATCCCGGGCAGGTTGAGTCCCTCGGTGCCGGGCAGCTTCAACCCCTGCCCGAACTGGTTCCACAGCTGCTGCGGTTCGTCGAGACCGGGCATCCCGAAGCCGTGGTCGCCGTCCGGCCGTCCGAGTCCGGCCGACGGGTCGAATCCGGCGGGACGCTGGAGACCCGCGGACGGGTCGAAGGCCTCGGCGGGCCGGCCCGGCCCGGTGGCGGGGTCGAAGGCGCTCGGCGGCTGCCCGATCCCCACGGACGGGTCGTAGGCCGATTGCCCGAGCCCGGCGGACGGATCGAATCCGGTCGGCTGCCGCAGTGTCGCCGAGGGATCCCAGTCGGCGGTGGGGTTGTGCCCGTATCCCGGCACGCCGTGCTGGCCGAAATCGGTCGGGAACAGGCCCGCGTCGGTGCCGAGCTGTTCGGCGACCGGCTCGATACCGCCGAGCAGCGGGGGCACGGACTCCGGGTCCAGTTCGGGGAAGGTGATGACGGGACTGGGTGCGTCGGGTTCCGGATCGTCGGGTTGGGCCCAGCCGACATTGCGGCTGTCGTGGGAATCGCCGGTGCGGTCGGGGCTGCCGTTGGCGGCGATGAGCGCGCCGCCGGTGACGTACGCTCCGGCCCTAGCCACGCGCGAGATCCCGGTGGCCAAGCGATACGCGGTGTCCGCGTCCTCGCCCGGACCGGCCTCGTCGTCGAAGGACTGGTCACGCGTCATACAGGCTCCGCTCTCGGGTGTTCCGGCGGCTCCGGAGCGCCCGCCGAAAATCGGATCGTTTCACACCTTATTTCTCGCAAACCGGCCTGTCACATCCTCCAGGTCATGTGAGGTGTGCACACCGATGCACCGGATAGCTTGTCATCCGCCCTATACGGACGCCAAGCCCCAGTTTTCGCCTGCTTTCGAACCTTACGAAGGTTTAAGACAGGGGCGCGGGCTGCCCACACCCTGTACCCCGGCGGCGGAACACGCAACCCCCGGAAACGCCGGTGCCCCGCCACCCATGGGCAGCGGGGCACCGCGAGTTCGCACTACCGCGTCGGACGCGCTACTTCTTCGGCTTGTCCGAGGTCGACTCGGTGGACAGCGCCGCCACGAAGGCTTCCTGCGGCACGTCGACCCGGCCGATGGTCTTCATGCGCTTCTTGCCCTCCTTCTGCTTCTCGAGCAGTTTGCGCTTGCGCGAGATGTCGCCGCCGTAGCACTTGGCCAGCA
Source organism: Nocardia otitidiscaviarum (assembly GCF_007362295.1). NCBI lineage: Bacteria > Bacillati > Actinomycetota > Actinomycetes > Mycobacteriales > Nocardiaceae > Nocardia > Nocardia otitidiscaviarum. The sequence continues at coordinate 5,000,710 of NZ_CP041695.1, forward strand.
CGTCCTTGCGGATGGCGCGGATGTTCTCGCGGGCGATGACCTTGGAGCCGATGGCGGCCTGGATGGGCACCTCGAACTGCTGGCGCGGAATGAGTTCGCGCAGTTTGGTGGTCATCTTGTGCCCGTACGCCTGGGCGGCGTCCTTGTGCACGATGGCGGAGAAGGCGTCCACCGCCTCGCCCTGGAGCAGGATGTCGACCTTCACCAGCGCGGCCTGCTGCTCACCGGCCTCCTCGTAGTCGAGCGAGGCGTAGCCGCGAGTGCGCGACTTCAGCGAATCGAAGAAGTCGAAGATGATCTCGGCCATGGGCAGCGTGTACCGCATCTCCACACGGGTCTCGGACAGGTAGTCCATGCCGAGCAGCTCACCGCGCCGACTCTGGCACAGCTCCATGATGGTGCCGATGAACTCGCTGGGCGCGATGATGGTGACCTTGGTGACCGGCTCGTAGATCTCGCGCACCTTGCCCTCCGGCCAGAAGGACGGGTTGGTGACGACGTGCTCGGTGCCGTCCTCCATGATCACGCGGTAGATCACGTTGGGCGCGGTGGAGATGAGGTCGAGCCCGAACTCGCGCTGCAACCGCTCGCGGGTGATCTCCATGTGCAGCAGGCCCAGGAAGCCGCAGCGGAAGCCGAAGCCCAGCGCCACCGAGGTCTCCGGGACGTAGGTCAGCGCGGCATCGTTGAGCTGCAACTTGTCCAGTGCGTCACGCAGATCCGGATAGTCGGAGCCGTCGAGCGGGTAGAGGCCGGAGTACACCATCGGCCGCGGTTCGCGATAGCCGGTGAGCGCCTCGGCGGCCCCGTCGCGCGCGGTGGTGACGGTATCGCCGACCTTCGACTGGCGGACGTCCTTCACGCCGGTGATGAGGTAGCCCACCTCGCCGACACCCAGCCCCTGGGTCGGTTTGGGTTCGGGCGACACGATGCCGATCTCCAGCAATTCGTGGGTCGCGCCGGTGGACATCATCTTGATCTTGGTGCGCGGGGTGAGCTTGCCGTCCACCACACGCACATAGGTGACGACGCCGCGATAGGTGTCGTACACGGAGTCGAAGATGAGCGCCCGCGCGGGCGCGTCGGCCACGCCCACCGGCGGCGGCACCTCCGCGATCACCTTGTTCAACAGCTCGGTCACGCCCACCCCGGTCTTGCCCGAGACGCGCAGCACCTCCTCCGGCTCGCAGCCCACGATATGGGCGAGCTCGGCGGCGTAGCGGTCCGGATCGGCGGCCGGGAGGTCGATCTTGTTCAGGACCGGGATGATGGTCAGGTCCTTGTCCAGCGCCAGATAGAGATTGGCGAGGGTCTGCGCCTCGATGCCCTGCGCGGCGTCGACGAGCAGGATCGCGCCCTCACAGGCTTCCAGCGCCCGCGACACCTCGTAGGTGAAGTCCACGTGTCCCGGCGTGTCGATGAGGTGCAGGACGTAGTCCTCCCCGTCGACCTGCCAGGGCAGGCGCACGTTCTGGGCCTTGATGGTGATACCGCGCTCACGCTCGATATCCATCCGGTCCAGGTACTGGGCGCGCATCTGCCGCTCCTCGACCACCCCGGTGAGTTGCAGCATGCGGTCGGCCAGCGTGGACTTGCCGTGGTCGATATGCGCGATGATGCAGAAGTTCCGGATCCGCGCGGGATCGGTGAACGTCGTGTCCGCGAAGCTTGGCACTCCACTCCTCAGGTGATCGGTGAACTGCCGTCCATCGTCCCATGGTCGGCCGATGTGACCGTGCCCCGGTCCGGTCCGGCCGGTCCACCGCCGCATCCTGCCCGGATGAGAACCCGGCCCGCCCCCGTTAAGCTGCCGACATGGCGGGCACGTGGAACGCTCTCGGAAAGCAGCTGGGTCTGATCGCGAAAGAGCAGGGCTCTCAGATCGTCAAGCGGCAGGCGCCGAAGCTCATCGGACGGGTACAGCGGTCGTCGGTGCTGTCGCGGACGATCCAGTCCCTCGGCGGCACCCGCAAGGCCCCGGGCGTGGCGGTGCGGCCGACGGCCTCGGTGGGGGTGCCGAGCACCGAACGCGCGCGGCGCATCGTCTACAGCCCCCAGCTGGACGGCCGCGCCGACCCCGGCGAGATCGTCTGGACCTGGGTCCCCTACGAGGAGGACCCCGACAACGGCAAGGACCGCCCCGTCCTGGTGGTCGGCCGCGAACGCGACACCCTGCTGGGCCTCATGCTCTCCTCCAACGCCGACCACGACCGCCACCACAACTGGGTGGGCATCGGATCCGGACCCTGGGACCACGCCGGCCGCGACAGCTGGGTCCGCCTCGACCGCGTCCTCGACGTCCCCGAGGCGGGCATCCGCCGCGAGGGCGCGATCCTGCCCCGCAAGACCTTCGACCGGGTGGCACACCGCCTCTGCGCCGAATTCCATTGGCACTGAGGCCGGTCGCGGCAACCACGGCTCAGGCCGAATGGTCTTGACGGTTCCCGCATCGCCGCCGACACTCACTGAGTGCGGGCGGGAGAGGTGTTTGCGGGCTATCGCGTGGAACGCAAGCTGGGCGCGGGGGGAATGGGATCGGTCTACCTGGCCCGACATCCCCGCCTGACGCGCCTGACCGCGCTCAAGATCCTCTCCGACAACACCGGCTCCGACGACGAGTTCCGGGCCCGCTTCCTGCGGGAGGCGGAACTGGCCTCGCGCCTGGCACATCCCAATGTCGTGGCGATCCTCGACCGCGGAGTCTTCGGGGAGTCGTTGTGGATCGCCATGCAGTACGTCGACGGCACGGACGCCGCCCGCCTGCTGCGCGGATTCCCGGGCGGTATGCCACCGCAGCGCGCGGTCCACATCGTCACCGAGGCGGCGCGCGGTCTCGACGCGGCCCACGACGCGGGTCTGCTACACCGCGATGTGAAGCCCGCCAATATCCTCGTCTCCCCGTCCACCGAAGGCCCGGACCGCGTGCTGGTCACCGACTTCGGCATCGCGCGGGCGCTGGACGAGAACACCATCCTCACCGCCGCCGGTGATGTGCTGGCGACCGTGGCCTACGCGGCGCCGGAACAGTTGCGCGGCGAACCCCTCGACCACCGTGTCGATGTCTATGCGCTGGGCGCGACACTGTGCGAACTGCTCACCGGCACCAAGCCGTTCCCACGAGGCACCGCTGCCGCGGTCATGCACGCGCATCTGACGGAACCCCCGCCGCGCCCCAGCACCGTGAATTCGACCGTGCCGCACCGGTTGGATCGCGTGATCGCCCGGGCCATGGCGAAGGATCCGGCGCAGCGATACCAGAGCTGCGGCGATCTGGCCGCCGCTGCCAATGCGGTACTGCGCGGCGAGCCCGTGCTGAGCGTCACCCGCGCACGTCGGCCCGCCGGGCGCACCGTCGCCGCGGTCGTCGCGGCCGTGCTGGCACTCCTGATCGGCACCACCGCCTTCGTGCTGGGCACCGACGGCGCGGGACGAGACCAGACAGACTCCGTGACCACGGCTTCCGGGGCACCTCCGGTCGACGGCTCCAACCCCTGGGGCACAGCGGGATTCGTGGTCGCCGCCTTTCCCGACCTACTGCCGCGCTCCCCCGTCGGCAGCGGTTATCGAGGACTGTGGTGCGACGTGCTGAGTACGGACTTCCGGCAAATACCCTTGGACGTACGAACACCCCAGGTCAACCTGATGTGCACCGGCGATGGTGATCCCCTCGACACAGTGTGGGTGAGCTGCCTGGCCAACCGCCTGCCCTGGCCCGAACGCCCCTGGGACAGGGCCACCAAAGCCGGCGAAGAAGCCTGGACGCGCCCCTCCGGCACCGGCCGCATCGAGTGGGGCGACGCGGTTCCGGCACCCGGCGAAGCATCCCAGGGACAGCTGCGCATCAGCTTCGACGACTCCGATCGAACCTTCTGCGCGATAACGCTCTTCGCCGCGGGCGCGTCGGGGCGGCAACTGCGCGATGGCTGGTGGGCGAATGCTCCGCTCTGACCATCGCCTCGCCGGTGTGGCGGCGCTGTGCGCGGTCGCCGTGCTGGCGGCCGGACTGCTGTGGGGCGCGCGTACCGTCGAGGGAACGCCGACCACCGCCGACATCGATCTGGCCACACTGGATTTCGGCGATCTGCGCGGCGAATCCCTGACCGAGCCCGGCAACGACAACGACCGATACGGCCGCATCATCGAATCGGCACGCATGGCCGAAGCCGTCGTCGATCCTCGCGACATCGATGCCGACCTGTATCCCTATCAGCCGAGCCTGCTGCCGAAGCCGAAGGACACCATCGGCTTTCTCGCCGACGTCGCCCGCCCGATCCTGGTCGAGCACGGCATGCTGGCCGGTTACACGGTGATGGGGCGCCCCGACTGCCAAGGCGAGCACTGCCGCGATGCGAGTCGATCGGTGCGGGTGACGGTCCTGCGGATGCCGGACGAGTCGGCTGCCCGCGCCGCGGCGACCGCGATCGAAGCGGCCGACTTCGCCGTCAACCCCGAGAACACCGCGGTCACACTGCCGGAATACCCGGCTGCCCAAGGACACTGGCGACCGACGGTACCCACGCTCGGCATCGTCGTACCGCACGCCAGCTTCCTCGTCGCGCTGTTCGTCACCCACCCGACCCCGGACCTGGCCGCGCTGACCGGCCTGGCCACCGCCACGCTGAAGGCGGAACTGCCGGTGCTGGACCGGTTCCAGCCCACTCCGGCGGCCGCGCTGTCCGACCTCGCGCTCGACACCGACGGGATGCTGCGGCGCATGGTGCCCACCGAACCCGGCGAGTGGCCCTATCCCTACACCACTCGGATGCACGGCGATCGAGAGGCGGGGGCGGGCGCGTATCGCGAGTCCAGTGGCGTGGTCTACGCCGGTACCGGAGCCAACCACTGGATGTCGGTGGATCCACGGACCTACGGCGTCCAACGCACCGAGATCGAGAGTCTGGCGGTGGTGGATCGACGCTGGCTGATCCGCTTCCGGGATGCTGCCGCCGCGCGCCGAGCCGCCGCGCGGGAGTCCGAGCCCTCCGCCCGCCAGACCCCGATGGCGCCGCCTCGCATTCCCGACACGGCCTGTTTGCGAGCGGAGGGCATCGTACCCACCTACTACTGCGTCGTTCGGGACGGCCGCTATCTCGCGATGGTGCGCGCCATGGACGAGAAGTCCGTGCATCAGATGGCCGCCGCCCAGTACGCGCTATTGGTTCGGAACCGGTAGGAGCCCCGATGCGCGCAGTGACTCCGGGGGCGGTGGTGGCCGGGTATCGCATCGAGCGACGCCTCGGTACCGGCGGAACCGGCAGCGTCCATCTGGCCCGGCATCCCCGGCTCCCGCGCCACGACGCGGTGAAAGTGCTGTCGCGGGGCGCGGATCCGGAATTCCGTGCCCGCTTCCTGCGCGAGGCCGATCTGGCGGGTCGCCTCGACCATCCCAATATCGTGGCCATCTACGATTGTGGCGGCGAGGGCGACATGCTCTGGATCGCCATGCAATACGTCGACGGCTCGGATGCCGCGGAATTGGTACGCCGTCATCGCGGCGGCCTGCCCGCGGAGCGGGCGGTCGCCATCGTGACCGGCGCCGCACGCGGCCTCGATCACGCGCATCGTGCCGGACTGTTGCACCGGGACGTGAAGCCCGCCAACATCCTGGTCGAGCGCGGAGCACCCGGGGCGGAGCGGGTATTGGTCACCGATTTCGGAATCGCCAGGGCGACAACGGAAACGGATGCTCGCACGGCCGCAGGCAGACTACTGGCCACACTGGCTTTCGCCGCGCCGGAACAAATCAACGGCGGTGACCTCGACCCGCGCACCGATGTCTACGCCCTGGGCTGCACGCTGTACCAGTTGCTCACCGGCTCGGTGCCGTTTCCGCGAGAGACGGCGGCGGCGGTGATGAACGCGCATCTCACCGCGCCCCGTCCACGACCGACCGATATCGTCCCTGATCTGCCGAGCGGCCTGGACATCGTCATCGCACGGGCGATGGCGACGAATCCTCAGGAGCGCTACGGCAGTTGCGGCGAACTGGCGGCCGCCGCGGCGGCCGCGTTGCGCGGCGAACTCGTGGCGTCACCCCTAACCCGCCGACGCAACCGGCGCGCGTTCGCGATCGCCGCCGTCGGTGCCGCCGCGCTGATCGTGATATCCGGCGCGGTCGTGGTCGCCCAGCGCGTCGGTGGTTCCCATGAGAAACCCGTGGCCACGCCCCCAATCACCTCCGCCGTCTCCCCATGGGGTACGGCCGGGTTCATCGTCGACGCCTTCCCCGGTCTACTGCCCGCAACCCCATCCGATCGCGGCCACGACGACTTGCGCTGTACCGCCGCCGACAACGCCAACGAGGCGGTAGCCGCCGACGTCGTGCTGGAGCAGCCGCGGATCGTCTGCATCGGGCGCGTGTCCGCCCTGTGGGTGAGCTGCCGGCGCGACCGCTCGCCCATGCCCATCGAGGATCCGCCGGCCCGGGTGATCGGCCGCGAATCCTGGTCGCGGGCGTCCGGATCCGGGCACCTCATCTGGTCGGACCTCACCACCGACGGAGTCGAACGCGGTCGTCTCGACATCTGGTTCGACGACGACGACCGCGAATTCTGCAAGCTGTGGACAACCGGGGCGGGCTCGGGACGCGAGCTGTACGACCGATGGTGGCCGACGGCCCCGATCTAGCGAGGACGGTGGATGAACGAGGTCAGTGAGCCCGGTGGGCGCACGCGGCTGTGCGCGCGGATGGCGGTCACGGCGGCCGTGCTGCTATCCGGGCTGCTCGGCGGCTGCGCGGAGACCGTCACCGGCACCGAACGGATCGCCACGCCGGATCTGAGCACGCTCGATGTGGGCGAACTGCGCACCCATCCGGTCAGGGTGCCGTCCAATGACAACGACACCCACGGGCGCGTGCTCGAATCCGCCCGTCTGTCGGAGGCCGTGATCAACCCGCCTGATATCGATCCGGCGCTGATCTACGGCACGTCCACGCTGTTGCCGACGCCCGGGCGCGTCTCGGTGCTGGCCCCCGAGGTAGCCATCGAGCCGATCGCGAACTTCGGAATGATCGCCGGATACACCGTGACCGGCAGTGATGTCACCGGCCAGGAACCACGGGTGGGCGAAGCAAAGGCCATGCGGTTCACGGTGCTGAGCTTCCGCGACGACGACATCGCGCGGATGGTCGCGGGGCGAATAGACGAGGCCGATATCGCGCGCACCCCCGATGCCGTGCGCGTCCACGTGCCGGGACACCCCGGGGCGTACGCGCATTGGCGGGATCGATCCCCGATCCTGTTCACCACACTCGCGTACCGGTCCTTTGTCATCGTGGTCTTGGCGGCGGATCGGACGCGCGACGAGGCGGCGCTGACCACGCTCACCGCGAATGCGCTCACCGCTGAACTGCCCCTGCTGGACGCCTTCGAACCGACCCCGCCGGACAAACTGTCCACCATGCCGTTCGACGACGACGCCATGCTGCGTCGCATGCTGCACCCGGACGAAGACCGTTGGCCGTATCCTCTCGCCGACGCGAACGGCACCGCGCAGGACGACTCGTCCTGGCCGGACGAGGGCTGGGGCAGTGGCGTCGTCTACGGGCCGCGCGGGGTGAGCCACCTGCTCGGACGCAGTCCCGAAGGCCGCGACAATCCGGGCGCCGGGGTCGAGCGGGCCGCGTTCATCGGCAGCCGGTGGCTGCTTCGGCTGTCCGATCCGGCACGGGCGCGCGCAATGAACGTGCGCCTGACGAACACCAGCCAGCACGAGGCGGTGACGCCGCCGAGCGGGGTGCCCGACAGCGCGTGCTTTCGCAATCCCGCCGTGACCGACGCCCAGCGCGAGAGCCGCTACTACTGCTTCGTTCTGGACGGGCGCTACTGGGCCATCGTCTCGGCAGCCGACGAACCAACGGTCAAGCAGCGCGCCGCCGCGCAGTACGCGCTGCTGGTGAACGCCCGCTCGATCACCTAGGACGGTACGGGCGGTCTCAGCTCAGCGGATTGCGGGAGCGGCCGAAGATCAGGCCGTAGACCAGTGCGCCGAGTACGCCACCGACCAGCGGGAAGACGATGAACACCCAGACCTGGGCGGCCGCGCCGTCCTGGTAGAAGGCCACCGCGAGGCTGCGGGCCGGGTTGACCGAGGTGTTGTCGATGGGGATCGAGATGAGGTGGATGACCGCGAGGGTGATGCCGATCGACAGGCCCGCCAGCGGGACATCGGAGATCTGGTCGGTGGAGGCCAGCACGACGAAGACCAGCAGGGCGGTCAGGATGACCTCGACGGTGATGGCGGCCGCCAAGCCGTAGCCGTTGAGGGTGATGCCCGCCAGCTCCGTGGCCGAGGGGCTGTGCGCGCCCCAGCCGTTCGCCCCGAGACCGTCCTCGGCGCGATCGTAGGAGGGTAGGTTCTGGGCGATGGCGTAGATGACCGCACCGGCGATGAGACCGCCGATGACCTGCACCAGCATGTACGCGCTCGCGACCAGGGCGGTGACCCGGCCGAGCAGGAACTGCCCGACGGTGACCGCCGGATTCACATGGCACCCGGAGATGGGTCCGATGGCGTAGACCAGGAACAGCAGGGTGAATCCGAACGCCAGCGCCACCCCGAGCGCGCCGACCCGGCTGCCCGCGAAGACCGCGGTGCCGACACCGCCCAAAACCAGGACGAAGGTGCCGAACGCCTCGGCGAACAGCTTGCGCCCGAGCGACACTTCCTCGAATTCCGTGAGATCCTCGACGACTTCCTGCGCTGTGGGAGACATCAGCCACCTTCCCGGATCGTCCCCGCCGGTCGCGGAGAACTCCTGTGTTCCGCTACATCAGGCATCACGTACATCAGGCATCAGGCGAGGCGGGTGATCTCCACCACGACCTCGAGATCGGTCGAACCACTACCGGAGAAGATACCTTTGAGCGGCGGCACATCGGCGTAATCACGGCCCACCCCGATCGCGACGTGTTGCTCGGTGACCGGAATGTTGTTGGTCGGGTCGTAGCCCCACCACTGCCCGGTCCACGCCTCCACCCAGGCGTGCATCTGCCCGGCGACCGTCCGCCCCACCGCACCGGCCGGATCGGGATGCAGATAGCCCGACACGTAGCGGCTGGGAATGCCCATGCCGCGCAACAGCAGCAGGGTCAGATGCGCGTAGTCCTGGCAGACGCCGCGACGTTCGGCGAACGCCTCCACCGCACTGGTGTGCACGGAGGTGGTCCCGGCCAGGTAGGACATTTCGCGGTGCACCCATTCAGCCGCGCGCACAACGGCTTTGGCGGGCGCGACGCCGCGGGTGAGCTGCCGCGCCACCGTGCCGAGCCGCCGGTCGCGCGGCACATAGCCGGTGGCGGTGAGCAGTTCGTCGTAGCGGTCGACGACGGGTTCGGACCGCAACCGCTCCCAGGGCAGTTCCTCCTCCGGGCTCGCGAACGGTTCGGTCTCCACCACCGAGGAACCGGTGACCTCCAATTCCGTATGCGGGGCATGCAGATCGAAGGCCGTGACGGTGGTGCCCCAGTAGTCGACATAGCGGTAGGAGCGGGTGGAGGGCACCGTCTCCACGCGATTGAGGATGACGTTCTGCCGGCTGTCGGCGCGCGGGGTCAGCCGCGCCTCGTTGAACGACCGCATGACCGGGGCGTCGTACACGTATCCGGTGGTGTGCACCACCCGCATCCGCCAACTCACAGCGCCTCCTCGATCACCCGGTCGCGATGCCCGTGCAGCCCCGTCCACGCCACCCACGATTCGGCGTGGAAGTACTGCAGCGCCACCGCCTCCCCCACGTCCCGGCAGGACTGCTGCAACCACAGCAGCCGGTGGTGCAGATCCTCCAGCAGCACGCCCGAGGGCAGGAATTCCAGTTCGCTGCGCGCCCGGCCGAGCAGCCGGTGTGCCTCGTAGCGCGCGGCGAAACGACTGCCCGGGCGCTGATCCAGTTCCTTCAGACAGGTTTCGGCCACCCGCAGCGAATGGAAGACCGAGCGCGGGAAGAGCCGGTCCAGCAGGATGAATTCGGCGATGAGGGTGGCGTCGATGACGCCGCGGTGGGTGCGCAGATACGGGTCGTGCGCGCCGACCGAACGCAGCACCGTCACCCAGGCCGGAGAGGAGGTGCGGTCACCGGCGCGGGAGAGCAACAGCCGCACCGTCATATCCACGCGCTCGATGGAACGGCCGAGCAGCAGGAACCGGTAGCCGTCGTCGCGGCTGAGGGTGGAATCCGACAGCCCGCCGAACATGGCGGCGCGGTCGGTGATGTAGCGGCAGAACTCGTGCGGCCCCAGCGACCGGGCGGCGCGTTCGGCCGTCGCCAGGCCGTTGTAGGTGGCGTTGAGGCACTCCCACATCTCGGTGGAGGTGACCTCCCGCGCCCCACGGGCATTCGCGCGAGCCCGTGCGATCGAGTCGACGATCGACCCGTCGTTGTCGCGGTCGAACGCGACCAACTCGGTCACCGACCACACGTCGAGTTCGTTCTCGGGCAACTCGATCCCCAAGACCCGCAGGAGAACTCGCGAGGTGCGGTCCGGGTCCACGGTCGCGTCCTCGAGCAGTTGGTGGACCGTGACGTCGAGAATGCGCGCGGTGTAATCCGCGCGCTCGACGTAGCGGCCGATCCAGTACAGGGATTCGGCATTGCGCGCCAACATGTTCCGAATCACCTCACGTATTCGGTAGTCGCCCTTCGTTTCGGTGCGCCGCCCGCGGCGCTGGGGACGGGCGCATCCGCTGTGCCTGCTGTTGTTGCTGCTGTTGCTGATTGCGCACCGGCGCGGTCTCGGGGGACTGGTCGCGCTCGCGGTCGATGGCCAGCTCACCCACCAGCTCGGTGCCCGCGAGCTCGCGTTGTTCCCCGGAGGTGCGCGGGGCCAGCACCCAGGTGTCCTTGCTGCCGCCGCCCTGGCTGGAGTTCACCACCAGGGAGCCGTCCGGCAGCGCCACCCGCGTCAATCCGCCCGGCAGCACCCAGATGTCGTCACCGTCGTTGACCGCGAAGGGGCGCAGGTCCACGTGCCGCGGCAGCAACTGGTCGCCGATCTTGGCGGGGACCGTGGACAGCTGCACCACCGGCTGCGCGATCCAGCCGCGCGGATCGGCGCGGATCTTGCGGCGCGCGCCCTCCAGCTCCTTGGCGGTGGCGTCGGGCCCGATGACGATGCCGTAGCCGCCGGAACCCTCGACCGGTTTCACCACCAGTTCCGCGATGCGGTCGAGCACCTCGTCGCATTCGGATTCCTCCCAGCAGCGGTAGGAGTCCACATTCGGCAGCACCGGCCGCTCGCCCAGGTAGTACTCGATGAGGTCGGGCACGTAGGTGTAGATGAGTTTGTCGTCGCCGACGCCGTTGCCGACCGCATTGGCCAGCACCACGGTTCCGGCGCGGGCGGCATTGAGAATGCCCGCCACCCCGAGCATGGAGTCGGGCCGGAACTGCATGGGGTCGAGGAAGGGGTCGTCGATGCGGCGGTAGACGACGTCCACCTGCCGCTCCCCCGCCGTGGTGCGCATGTAGACCACATTGTCGCGGCAGAACAGGTCGCGGCCCTCGACCAGTTCCACGCCCATCTGCCGAGCCAGCAGCGAATGTTCGAAATAGGCGGAGTTGTAGACGCCGGGGGTGAGCACGACCACGGTCGGGTCGGCCTCGTTCGGCGCGGCGGCGGCGCGCAGGGCGCGCAGCAGATGCGTCGGATAGTCGCCGACCGCGCGCACCCGGTGCGAGGCGAACAGGTCGGGGAAGACTCGCGCCATGGTGCGGCGGTTCTCCATCACGTACGAGACCCCGGACGGGGAACGCAGATTGTCCTCGAGCACCCGGAAGTCACCGCGTTCGTCGCGGACCAGATCGATGCCGGCGACGTGGATGCGGACACCGTTGGGCGGCACCAGCCCGGCCGCCTCGCGGTGGAAGTGCCGACAGGAGGTGACGAGGCGTTTGGGCACCACTCGGTCGCGCAAAACCATCTGTTCGCCGTAGACGTCGGCGAGGAATGCCTCCAGCGCCCGTACCCGCTGTTTGATGCCGCGCTCGAGTTTGGTCCATTCGGTGGCGGCTATCACCCTCGGCACCAGGTCGAGCGGGAACGGCCGCTCCTGTCCGGACAGCGAGAAGGTGATGCCCTGGTCGACGAAGGCGCGGGCCAGCGCCTCGGCCCGCCCGGCCAGATCGGCCACGTCGATCTCCGAGAGTGCCGCGAAGATCCCCCGGTAGGCGGCGCGAGCGCGGTCGCCGTCGAACATCTCGTCGTAGGCACGGTCGTATTTGCCCGGCCGGTAGCCCTCGAACACTCCCACGGCGTCGCCGACTTCGGCGCGGCCGATCGGTGGAGCGGCCGCGGCCGAACGCGCGGCAGCGGCGGGAGTCATGCAAAAATAGTCCATCACGCGGGAGCAACACGCAGGTGGACACAGGTAAATTTCTTGCATCTTCCGCGATCCGGTCGGTTTCGAACCGTGATCGGCGACCGGGCCGATTTCGTCCGGCGGTACGCCGCCTGGTAACCTCGACCGTCGGTGCTGCGCTACAGGAAGTAGTGCGCGCCCCGCAGACTTTGCATCCCGCGTAAACCACCAAGCGAAGGAACACGAGGAAACAGGCGTGGCCAACATCAAGTCCCAGATGAAGCGGATCCGCACCAACGAGTTGGCGCGGCAGCGCAACCAGTCGGTCAAGTCCGCGCTGCGCACTTCGATCCGCAAGTTCCGCGAGGCCGCCGCGCAGGGCGACAAGGACCAGGCCCTGACCCTGCTGCGCTCGGCCAGCAAGAGCCTCGACAAGGCCGCCTCGAAGGGCGTCATCCACGCCAACCAGGCCGCCAACAAGAAGTCGGCGCTGTCGCTGGCGTTCAACAAGCTCGGCTGATTCACCCCCGGCTGATACACCCCGGCGTACCGCCGGAAGCTTACGCATAGCCGCCGTGGCCACGACGACCACGGCGGCTTTTGTCGTGCCCGCACCGCCGCAGGCCGTCGACGCGGATTCGCCGCCGGTGTGCCGGTCTCGAAACGCCCATCGGTAAGCTCGGCATTCGTGCATACGACGGGTCGCCGCAAGTTGGGGGTGATGGGCGGCACCTTCGACCCCATCCACCATGGGCATCTGGTTGCCGCGAGTGAGGTCGCGCATCGGTTCGAGCTGGACGAGGTCGTCTTCGTGCCGACCGGGCAGCCGTGGCAGAAGGCGGGCAAGAAGGTCAGTCCGGCCGAGGACCGGTATCTGATGACGGTGATCGCCACGGCGTCCAATCCGCGGTTCTCCGTGAGTCGGGCCGATATCGATCGCGGCAAGATGACGTATACCGTGGATACCCTGCGCGACCTGCGGGAACAACATCCGGACGCGGATATCTACTTCATCACCGGTGCTGACGCGCTGGCGAACATCCTGACGTGGCAGGATTGGGCGGAGTTGTTCGAGTTGGCGCGATTCGTGGGCGTGAGCCGGCCGGGGTACGAATTGAATGTCGATCATCTGGCCGAACACCTTCGCGACTACCCCGCCGACGCGGTCACCATGATCGAGATCCCGGCCCTGGCGATCTCGTCGAGTGAGTGCCGGAAGCGGGCTGGAGAGGGGCGTCCGGTGTGGTACCTGGTGCCGGACGGGGTTGTGCAGTACATATCCAAACGGCATCTGTACGTGCCGGAGAACGGGAAGGTTGCAGGGTGAGCGCATCGGTCGAGGCACTGGAGATGGCGCAGGTCGCCGCGCGGGCGGCGGACGAGAAGCTGGCGTCCGATGTGTTGGTGCTGGATGTTTCCGAGCAGCTGGTGATCACCGACTGCTTCGTGATCGCGTCCGCGCCGAACGAGCGGCAGGTCAACGCGATCGTCGACAATGTCGAGGAGAAGCTGCGGGAGGCCGGGCGCAAGCCGGTGCGTCGCGAAGGCACCCGCGAGGGGCGTTGGGCGCTGCTCGACTACTCCGATGTGGTGATCCACATCCAGCACAATGACGAACGCGACTTCTACGGCCTCGACCGGCTGTGGAAGGACTGCCCGCAGGTGCCGGTGGCGGGTATCGGCGACGGCGCGGCCCGATCCGAGCGCTCGGCCGATGAGAACGAGGCCGGGGACGACGAGTGAGCAAACTTGCCGGGGTACGCCGGTTGATCATGTTGCGGCACGGGCAGACCGAATGGAACGCCTCCGATCGCATGCAGGGCCAGATCGACACCGAACTCAGTGAGCTCGGCCGCCGCCAGGCCAAGGACATCGCCCGCGACCTATCCGACTGCGGTGCCATTCGCATCGTCTCCTCGGACCTCAAACGCGCCCACGACACCGCCCTCGCGGTCGGCGACAGCATCGGCCTGCCGGTGACCACCGACCCGCGGCTGCGCGAGACCAGCCTCGGCGAATGGGAGGGCCTGACCCATATCGAGGTCGACGCCATGGCTCCGGGTGCGCGCGTCGCCTGGCGCATGGACGCCACCTGGACCCCGCCCGGCGGCGAATCCAAACTCGAGGTCGGCCGCCGCGCCCTGCCCGTGGTGCACGAGCTGTTCACCGAGCGGGCGGATTGGCCGGGTCGTACCATCATCCTGGTCGCGCACGGCGGGCTCATCGCGGCGCTGACCGCGGCTGTACTCGACCTGCCGCCCCAGAACTGGCCTGCCCTCGGCGGGCTCGCCAATACCAGTTGGGTGCAGCTGAGCAGCCACGGTCCGAGCCTCGAGCAGCCCGGGTGGCGACTCGATGTGTGGAACGCGGCGGCGAAGGTAGCTCCTGATGTCCTCTGAGTTGGACGGTGTTTCCGGCGAACGGCAGGTATCCGACGAACTGCTGCGGCGGGCGTCGGAGGTGAAGCAGGTCCGGCATCTGCCGGACGCGCTGCTCGGCGCACCCGCGCCCGCGCCGGAGCCCGATACCGGCGGCGAGCGGCCGGTGCTGCTCGTCATCGCCGACTCGCTGGCCTACTTCGGCCCGCAGGGCGGACTGCCCGCCGACCATCCCCGGATCTGGCCCAATCTGGTTGGAGCCGAACTGGATTGGGATGTGGAGCTGGTGGCGCGCATCGGCTGGACCTGCCGCGACGCCTACTGGGCGCTGATCGGCGATCCGCGGGTGTGGGCCGCCGTGCCACGGGCCGCCGCGGTGGTGTTCGCCACCGGCGGCATGGATTCGCTGCCCTCCCCGCTGCCGACCGCGGCACGCGAGCTGATCCGCTACATCCGGCCGCCGTTCCTGCGACGGCAGGTGCGCACCGGATACAACTGGTTGCAGCCCAAGCTGTCGCACCTCGGCTACCCGGTGGCGCTGCCGCCGTCGGTGAGCGTGGACTACCTGGAGCAGGCGCGAAACGCGTTGGCGCAGTTGCGGCCCGATCTACCGGTGGTGGGAACGCTGCCGTCGGTGCACGATTGCGAGGCGTACGGACGGGTGCACCGCGGGCGCGATCCGCAGGTGCGCGCCACCCGGGCCTGGGCCGCGAAAAACGATGTGCCGCTGGTCGACCTCGGGGAGGCGGTGCGCGACAACATCTTCTCCGGCGACGCCAATCCCGATGGCATCCACTGGGGTTGGGCGGGGCACGACGCCGTGGCGCGGGCCATGGTGAAGGTGCTGTCGGAGCTGCGGTCCAGCGAGGTTCGCACTGCATGACCGTGGTGGTTGTGACCGACTCGTCGGCCAGTCTGCCCGCCGACCTCGTCGCCGACCTCGGCGTGCTGACCGTCCCGCTGCACGTGCTGGTGGATGAGCGCCAGTTCCGGGACGGGGTGGACGAATTCGATATCGACTACGGTTCGTCGGCGGTGACCACCTCGGCGGCGTCGCCGGGGGAACTGCGCGAGGCGTACGAGCGGGCGCTGGAACTCAGTGCGGGCGACGGCGTTGTGGCCGTGCATCTTTCGCGGCAGCTGTCGGGGACCTGCGAGGCCGGGCGGCAGGCGATCCGGGATATGAATGCCGCGAACCGGGTGCGGTTGGTGGATTCGCTCAGCGCCGGACTGGGCACCGGGCTGACGGTGCTGGCCGCGGCGCGGCGGGCCCGCGACGGTGGATCGCTGGACGTGGTGTACGACGCGGCGGTGGCGGCCTCGGTGCGGGGACGGGCGTTCATCGTGGTCAATCGCACCGAACAACTGCGCCGCGGCGGCCGATTGTCCAGTGCGGCGGCATTTTTCGGGACCGAACTGGTGACCAAGCCGATCCTGCAGATCGTCGACGGTCGGATCGAACTGCGGGAGAAGGCGCGGACCCGCTCCAAGGCGATCACCAAACTGGTGGCGGCGGCGGTGGACGCGGCGGGCGAGGACGGAGCCGCGGTGGCCGTGCAGCATCTGGGAGCCGAGGAGGCCGCCACCACGGTGGTCGAGCAACTGCGCGAACTCATTCCCGGCATTCGGGAAATGATCGTGACCGAATTCGGGCCCACGCTCGGGGTACATCTCGGCATGGGGGCCGTGGGTGCCCTGGTCGTCCCCGGCGGGTGCGGCTGAACCGCGGTTCTCCACAGCCCCTGAGCTATCCACAGACTTTTCGAAAGCCCAGGTCGGATCGGTTGGACCGAGATGCGGCGGCCATACCGTGGCCGCATGTCGCACATCGATGAGAGTACGCAGGTCCGCAGACGACTCGACACGCTGAGCGGACCCGAACCACCCCGCTCCGGGCGCTGGGACGAGAACGAACTGGAATCCGACGGGCGCGCGGGGGTCTGGCACGAGCGGCTGCTGCCCGAACGCCTGCGCGGGACGCGGTGGGACCCGGGACAGCGCGGGGTGCTGGCGCTGGCCGGGGTGGGGTTGCTCGCGGTATTGATCGCGGGGGCGATGGCGCTGCGCGACGGGCCGGTGACGCGGGCGGTGCCGCCGGTCGCGGCGGTGCGGACCGAGGTGGTGGCGAGTGGGGTACCGGGCGCGCCGCACGGTGTGACGGGCGCTGCGAGCGGGGCTCAGAGTGCTGGACCGGACGCCTCGAACGGCGGGCCCGGAGCGCTCGGGGCTGAGCCAGGTTCGACGGGGGCCGGTCCGGATGCCTCGAATACCGGGCGGGGCACAGCGGGGGCCGGGCCGAATGCGGCCGGTGCCGCACCGGGAGCGATGGGGGTCGGGTCCGGAGCGGCGGGTGTCGGGCCGGTGGGCAGTGGCGCGCACGGACCCGTCGATCCCGGACTGGCCGCACCGCCCGGCGCGGACGACCCGACCGGCAGCAACGGCCACTCGGCCAGTGGAGTGGTCGTCGTAAGCGTCATCGGCCTCGTCGAACGCGGTGGGCTGCTGCGCTTTCCGACCGGTGCGCGCGTGGCCGACGCCCTGGCCGCGGCCGCACCCCGCCGGGACGCGGACCTGTCCGGCCTGAACCTCGCCCAGTATCTGTCCGACGGCGACCAGATCGTCATCGGCCGCACCGGACCGAATCCCACTGCCCCGCAAGCGGGCAGCAGCATCGTCGGCGCGCAGGCGCAACACCCCGACACGCCCCGCACTCCCTCCGGCGCACCCCGCCCCACCGCCACGACCACCATCGTGAACCTCAACACCGCCACCGAGGCCGAACTCGACGCCCTCCCCGGCATCGGACCGGTGACCGCCAAGGCGATCATCGCCTGGCGCACCGAACACGGCCGTTTCGGCTCCGTCGACCAACTCGCCGACGTCCAGGGCATCGGACCGTCCCGCCTCGAGCGGCTGCGCGGGTTGGTGACGGTATGAGCGGCCCGCCCGACGACGGGGCGGGACCGCCGGGGGCAGACACAACCCCGTCAACCGCGTCCAGAGCGGCCACGACCCCGACAGCCGAGGCTTCGACAGCCACGCCTGCGGCTGTGGTGACACCGGAGGCCACGGTTCCGGCAACGGCGGCCACGGCGGCAACCGATGCGGCTCCGGTTACCACGATTCCGGCGGGTACAACGCAAGCGGACACGGCCACAACGATTCTGACTCCAGCGGCTGAAGCAACGACGACCTCGGCACCGGCGGCGACGGCTGCGACACCCAGGACTCCGGCCCCGGCTGCCACGGCTGCGGGGGTTGCCGCGGCAGCGGGGACTGTGGGAGCAGCGGGAACAGCGGAAGTTCCGGAAGCAGCGGCTCGGAGGGGTGGGGGTGCGGGTCGAGGTGCGGGGGCGGCCGCATCGGACCGGTGGGCGGTGGAACCCGAGCAGGTGGTGGATGCGCGGCTGGTTGGTCCTGCGCTGTGTTGTTGGGCGGCAACCATTGTCGGGGTGGTGGCGGGGTGGCGGGTCGGGGCGGTGCTCGCGGCGGTGCTGCTGGGGGTGGCAGTCCTGCTGTGGCTTCGGGTGGCGCGTGGCGCGCGATGTGGTCGGCAGGGGTTGTCGGCCGCTCTGGCCACCGTGCTGATCGGTGCGGGGTTCGCGGCGGCCGCGGCCTGGCACGACGGCCGGGCGGCGGCGCATCCGCTGCGCGACCTGGATCGGGGAGCGCACGTGTGGGCGACGGTGATCCCGGTGGACGATCCGAAGGCGTTGTCCGCCAAGGCGGTGCGCGGCAAGCAGTGGCTGGTGCGGGCGCGGCTCGCCGAATACCGGTACGGCGCGGACACCGTGCGCGTGGGTGGGCGGGTGCTGGTTCTGGCGCACGGGGACGCCTGGACCCGCCTGCTGCCCGGTCAGCGGGTGACGTTCCGCGCCAAGGTGTACCCGCCGTGGCGGTCGGATCTCACGGTGGCGGTGCTGCGGGCGCAGGGACCGCCGGCGGGCATCGGCCCGCCGCCCGGATGGCAGCGGATCGCGGGCGCGGTGCGCGCGGATTTCGCCGAATCCGCCGCTCGCGCACTGTCACCCGATGCGGCGGGCCTGCTACCGGGTCTGGTCATCGGCGACACCTCGCGTCTACCCGACCACGTCCGCACGAATTTCCGCGAAACCCATCTCACCCACCTGACCGCCGTCAGCGGAGCGAACGTCACGATCCTGCTCGGCGCGGTGCTGCTGTCCCTGCGCGCACTCACCGTCGATCCCCGGGTGGCCGCCGTCGTGGCCGGTGCCGCCCTCGTCATGTTCGTGATCCTGGCCCGCCCGACGCCGAGTGTGCTGCGCGCGGCCGTCATGGGCGCGGTCGCACTGCTGGCCCTGTGCACCGGCCGACGCAAACAGGCGCTACCCGCCCTGTGCACGGCCGTCATCGGCCTGCTCGCGTGGTCCCCCGAACTGGCCGTCGACGCGGGCTTCACCCTCTCGGTACTCGCCACGGCGGGCCTCGTCCTGCTCGCCCCGGGCTGGTCGGAATGGCTTCAGGCCCATCGCTGCTGGCGCGCCCCCGCCGACGCTCTCGCGGTATCCGCCGCCGCCTTCGTCGTCACCACCCCCGTCATCATCGCCCTCACCGGCCACCTCAACCCGCTGGCCATCGCGGTCAATGTACTGGTGGCCCCGGTGGTCGCCCCGATCACCGTCCTCGGCGCGCTGGGCGCGGTCTTCGCATCGCTGTGGGCCCCGCTGGCCCATCTGGTGCTGTACGGCACCGCGCCGCCGCTCTGGTGGCTGCTCACCGCTTCCGAGCACGCGGCCGCTCTCGGCACCTCGTTCACCGTGCCAGCGGGCACCGGATCGGGTTTGGTCGCCGCTGGGCTGTGCGTGCTCATCTATATCGTGGGGCGGCGTATCGCCCGGGCGCGATAGCCGACACCCGATGGCGGGTGCGGCCAATTCGCCCGCGTCCACCGCACGCCGCCACCGTCGTACCGCCCGGCGGCCTGTCGGTGTGGCCTCGTAGGATCGGCTGCGTGACCGAACGCCCCGCGCCTCTGCATCTCGTGCTCGGTGAAGAAGAGCTGCTCATCGAGCGGGCCGTCAGCGCGATCACCGCGCAGGCGCGGGCGGTGACGGAGGATCCGGATGCCATGCCGGTGGATCGGATGCGGGCGGGGGACGCCAGTACGGCCGAACTGGCGGAAATGCTGAGTCCGTCGCTGTTCGCCGAGGACCGGGTGATCATTCTGGAGTCCGCGGCCGAGGCGGGTAAGGACGCGGTCGGGGTGATCCAGTCGGCCGCCGCCGCGCCGCCGGACGGCGTGGTGCTGGTGGTGCTGCACACCGGCGGCGGGCGGGCCAAGGCGCTCGCGCCCGCGCTGCAGAAGGCGGGCGCGGTGGTGCACAACTGCGCCAAGCTCACCAAGGCCAATGAACGAGCCGAGTTCGTGCGCAACGAATTCCGCGCCGCCGGGGTGCGGGCCTCCGCGGACGTGGTGCAGACACTGCTGGAGGCCGTGGGATCGGATCTGCGCGAACTGTCCGCCGCCTGCTCACAGCTGGCCGCCGACACCGGCGGCAAGATCGACATCGCGGCGGTGCGCCGCTACTACTCCGGCAAGGCGGAGGTCTCCGGCTTCGACGTCGCCGAACTCGCGGTCTCCGGTGACCGCCCGGCCGCCATGGAGGCGCTGCGCTGGGCCACCGACCGCGGCGTCCCCGCGGTCCTGCTCGCCGACGCCCTCGCGGACTCGGTCCACACCATCGCCCGGGTCGGCTCCGCCGGCCTCCGCGCCGACCCGTTCAAAATCGCCCCCGAACTCGGCATGCCCCCCTGGAAGGTCAAAAAGGCCCAAGCCCAGGCCCGCGGCTGGACCCCCGCCACCATCGGCGACGCCCTCCAGGTGGTCGCCACCCTCAACGCCGACGTCAAAGGCGGCGCCGCCGACACCAACTACGCCCTCGAACACGCCCTCGCCCGCATCCTCGACCTCCGCGACCACGCCTGACCAGATAGCCCTCGGCCCACCCCTACAGACCCAGGATGGTGGGATCCTTCGCCCGAGCCGCCCAGACGGCGGCCGGATCGGCGACCAGGGTGCGCCGTTCCAGATCCAGCAGACCGCACACGTAGCTGAGGGTGGCGACCAGCTCGCCGTCCGGACGGCGCAAGGTGTTTTCCACGCGATAGGTCTTGCCCCCGCCCCAGACCCAGGCGCAGGTCACGTCGACACAATCACCGACCCTCAGCTCCCGATGGAATTTGATCACGGCTTCGAGATTCACCGGGCCGAGTCCGTCACGGAGCAGTTCGGACACGGAAACTCCAGCGGCCTGAACACATTCGAAGCGCGAGTGATCCGCGTACTGCTGATACGCCGCGCTGGTGACGTGCAGCTGCGGGTCGATATCGGAGATCCGGACGTCGATGCGAATACGGAATTCATCAGACAGAGTCGTCACCTGCTACACACTGGCAGAGACCACCGACAGACTCGCTCCCGCGATGAAGCCGACGGCGATGGTGCCGATACCGCTCAGGCGTCCGTTTCGCGCACGGTCGGGGGGAAGGCCATGGGTGATGTGCCCTGTATATCCACCGCGATGCCGGTCGGGTTGGGGCGGGTGGCGGCGAAGTCGGTGAGGTGCGCGCCGGTGAGGGTTTGGTAGGGGTACGGGTGTTCGGGGGTCAGGGCGTCTCGCGCTGCCAGCCAGCGTGCGTATTCTTCGGCGTCGGTGAAGGCGCAGATCCAGTCGATGCCGCCGTAGGTCGAGGTGGTGATGCGGCGGTCGGGAGTGAGGGGGATGAGGAGGACGGCGTCGTGGAAGGTGTGGCGGAGGGCGGTCGGGTTGCCGAAACCGGCGTAGAAGGCGGCCACTTCCGCGCGGAAGGCGGGGGTGGTCGGGCCGAAGTCGATCATGGTTCGTCCTGCCAGGCACGGGGTTTGGCGAGGCAGTAGGCGAGCCATTCGTCCATCGCGTCTCCTCAGATCGGCAGTAGGCGGCCGACCACGGCGGTCAGCTGGCGGGCGTTGCGGCATTCGTGCATCTCGACGATCTCGGCGTACTTGCGGGCGGCGGAATCGCCGGTGCCCCACATCTTCTCGGCCTCGGGGTTGAGCCAGTAGGAGTGTTTGGCGGTGGCGGCGAGACCGCTCAGCACCGCCAGTTCCGGATCGCGGTAGTTGGTGCGGGCGTCGCCGAGGATGAGCAGGGAGGTGCGACTGGTGACGGCGTCGGGGAAGTCGTCGGCGAAACCGCGCAGGGCCGAACCGTAGTCGGAGTGGCCCTCGATGCCGACCACCCGGGTTTCGGTGAAGATGCGCTTGGTCACCTGGTCGAGCGGGGTGACCTGGTCGAACAGGCCGGTGACCTCGTCCACGCGGTCGACGAAGGCGAAAATCCGCACCCGCGAGAACTGTTCGCGCAGCGCGTTCACCAGCACCATGGTGAAGCTGGAGAATCCGGCCACCGAACCCGAGATATCGCACAGCAGTACGAGATCGGGGCGGCCGGGACGCGGTTTGCGGGTGACCAGGTTGACCGGCACCCCGCCGGTGGACATGGATTTGCGCAGCGTCTTGCGCAGGTCGATCTCCCCGCGCCGCGCCCGACGACGGCGGGAAGCCAAGCGGGAGGCCAGCACTCGCGCCAACCGCTGCGAACTGCGGCGCAGTTCGGCCAGTTCGTTCTCGGACAGACGCAGGAAGTCGGCGTCCTCGGCCTGGCGCTGCACGCCGTAGGTGGCGACCCGCTCCCGGCCCAGCCGTTCGGCGACGCGGCGGCGGGTCTCGGCCTCCACGGTGCCGCGAAACGCCTTGACCCGCTGGCGGGCCGCGCGGCGCGCGACCTCGTTGTCGAACTCCGACGGTGCGGCATCGGTGTCCATGCCCGCGGCCAGTCCCGCCAGCAGCTTGCTCACCAGCAGTTCCGGCTGCAGATCCTTGAGGGCCTGATAGGCGGAGAAGGACGGCCCGGAGGCGGACTGGTACTGCCCCATCTCCTCGACCAGCTGCGCGGCCAGCAGCTGCAACTGCCGCGCCCGCTCCCCGGACGGGTCCTGAGCCAGCAACTCGCCCAACATCTTCCGCAGCGCGATGATGTCCACCGAACCATCGGGCCGGTGCGGGATCTCGATGTCCTCGGCTCCGACCCGCTCCCCCAGCGCTGCCGGGAACCACAGATCGAACAGCCCGTCGAAGGTGGTGCGCTGGCTGGTGCGCCGCAGCAGCGCGCACGCCAACCCCTCGCGCAGCACCTCGCGGTCCATGAGATCCAGGACGGTGACAACCCGCCCGGCATCCACGGTCTCGGACGGTCCGACCGGAATCCCCCTGGCGCGCAAGGCTTCCACGAAGCCGACCAGATGGCCGGACAGACCGTGCGGCGCGGTCGGCCCGAGTTCGGCCGGCCCGCGCGCGCCGGGGGCCGAACCGCCGCTCACCGCGCGCTTGGCGGCAGAGACCAGCGCCCGCGGAGTGTTGGGTACGCCGCCGACCATGACGTCACGCCAACTTCAGCTCATTGAGCGCGCGTAGGTGGTCGGCCTGGTGTTTGAGCACCACGCCGAGGGTGGCGCGCACCGTCTTCTCGTCCAGATCCTTGGCTCCGAGGGCGAGCAGGGTGCGCGCCCAGTCGATGGATTCGGCCACCGACGGCAGCTTCTTCAACTGCATGCCGCGCAGCACGTGCACGATCCGCACCAGCTGCGCCGCCACCGCGGGCTTCAGCTCGGGCACCCGGCTGGCCAGGATGCGTCGCTCCAATTCCTCGTCGGGGAAGTCGATGTGCAGGTACAGGCAGCGCCGTTTCAGCGCCTCGGACAGTTCGCGGGTGGCGTTGGAGGTGAGCACCACGAACGGGCGGCGCGAGGCGGTGATGGTGCCCAGTTCCGGGACGGTGACCGAGAAGTCGCTCAGCACCTCCAGCAGCAGACCCTCGATCTCGACATCGGCCTTGTCGGTCTCGTCGATGAGCAGCACCGTCGGATCGGCGCGCCGGATGGCGGTCAGCAGCGGCCGGGAGAGCAGGAACTCCTCGGTGAAGACGTCGGCTTTGGTTTCGGCCCAATCGTTCTCCGAGGACGCCTGGATGCGCAGGATCTGCTTGGCGTGGTTCCACTCGTACAGCGCCCGCGATTCGTCGACACCCTCGTAGCACTGCAACCGCACCAGTTCGGCCCCGGCGACCTCGGCCACGGCCTTGGACAGCTCGGTTTTGCCGACACCGGCCGGTCCCTCGATGAGCAGCGGCTTGCCGAGCCGGTCGGCGAGGAATACCGACGTGGCGGTGCCCTTGTCGGCCAGGTAGCCGGTGCGGGCGAGACGCTCGATCACATCGTCGACCGACGAGAAGATCGGCTCCTGGATGGGAGTGGATGTCGGAGCCAAGGGTGCTGTCCTTCCTGGAGGGGCGGATGGGTACACCGTACGGTGTATAAACCCATCCGCACCAGTTGTACTACACGGGCCGAATCTGCCCGTCACCCCACACGATCCACTTGGTGGAGGTCAGTTCCGGCAGGCCCATGGGGCCGCGAGCGTGCAACTTCTGGGTGGAGATGCCGATCTCCGCGCCGAAGCCGAACTGCTCACCGTCGGTGAAGGCGGTGGAGGCGTTCACCATGACGGCGGCGGCGTCCACCCGGTTGGCGAATTCGCGGGCGGCCCGCAGATCGCCGGTCACGATGGCCTCGGTGTGCCCGGTACCCCAGTGGTTGATGTGCTCGACGGCCGCGTCGAGATCGTCGACCACCTTCAGGGCGATATCCAGGGAGAGGTATTCGTCGGCCCAGTCGGTATCGGTGGCGGGCACCAGACCGGGCAGGTCACCGTGGATGGTGACGCCCGCACCCTCCAGCGCGGCGATCAGCCGCGGCACCGCCGTATCGGCGATGGTGGCGTCGATGAGCACCGTTTCGGCGGTATTGCACACGCTCGGGCGGCGGGTCTTGGCATTGAGCAGAATCGATTCCGCCATCGCGAGATCCGCGTCCCGGTGCACGTAGACGTGGCAGTTGCCGGTGCCCGTCTCGATGGTCGGCACCAGCGCGTCGCGCACCACGGCGCTGATGAGTCCGGCACCGCCGCGGGGGATCACCACGTCCACCAGGCCGCGCGCCTGGATCAGGTGCGTGACGCTGGAGCGGTCCTCGGCGGGCAGCAGCTGCACGGCATCCGACGGGAGACCCTGTGCGGCAAGGGCTTCGCGCAACACCTCGACCAGCGCGGTATTGGACCGCACGGCGGAGGAGGAACCGCGCAGCAGGGCGGCGTTGCCCGACTTGAGGGTGAGCCCGAAGGCGTCCACCGTGACATTGGGCCGCGCCTCGTACACCATGCCGACCACGCCGAGCGGCACCCGCACCTGCCGCAGCTCCAGGCCGTTGGGCAAGGTGGACCCGCGCACCACGTCGCCGATCGGATCCGGCAGGCCCGCGACCTGCCGCAGTCCGGAGGCGATGCCGTCGATGCGGGCCGCGGTCAGCCGCAGCCGGTCCAGTTGCGCCTCGGCGGTGCCGCCCGCCGCGGCGATCTCGATATCCTCGGCATTGGCGGCGAGCAGCCGATCCTTCGCGGCGAGCAGCGCGTCGGCGGCGGCGTGCAGCGCCTCGTTCTTGCGCGCGGTGGTGAGCTGTGCGAGCGTGCGCGAGGCGACCCGGGCCCGGCGCGCCGCCTCGTGCACCACCTCGCGGACGTTGTCCAGGTCGGCGGCAGTTCCTGCTGTCATGGGTACAGCCTAGGCGCACGCGTTCGAGCGGTTTCCGCGGCTGCGCCCCGAGCGCCTGTCACCCGCGGCCGCCGCCCGGCAGTCGTCGGTGGCTGCGGTTACGGTGTGCTCATGGCCGCGAGCATTCAGATGTCGTCGGGGGCGGGACGCTGGACACTGCTGGCGACGGTGCTCGGGTCGGGAATGGCCATGCTCGACGCCACGGTCGTGAACGTGGCACTGCCCAAGATCGCCGCGGAGTTCGGCTCCTCCATGGCCGGATTACAGTGGACGGTCAACGCCTACACGCTGACGCTGGCGGGCCTGATCCTGTTGGGCGGATCGCTCGGGGACCGGTTCGGGCGCAAGAAGGTGTTCCTCATCGGCGTGGTGTGGTTCGCCATCGCGTCGGCGCTGTGCGGTGCGGCGCAGGATATTTCGATGCTCATCGCGGCGCGGGCGCTGCAGGGCGTGGGCGGGGCGCTGCTGACGCCCGGATCGCTCGCCATCATCCAGGCGTCGTTCGCGCGGGAGGACCGGGCCAAGGCGGTCGGCGCGTGGTCCGGACTGGGCGGCGTGGCCGGTGCCATCGGACCGTTCCTGGGCGGCTGGCTGGTGGACGTCGCGGGCTGGCGGTGGGTGTTCCTGCTGAATCTGCCGCTGGCCGCCGTGGTGATCGCGGTGACGCTGCGGCACGTTCCCGAGACCTTCGACGAGGAGGCCACCGGCAGGTTCGACATTCTCGGCGCGGTGCTGGCGGCGCTGAGCCTGGCCGGAATCACCTACGCGCTCACCGAGGCTCCCGACGCGGCCGGGAACACGGCGCTGGTGATCGCCGGTGGCGTGGCCGGTGTCGCCGCCGCCATCGCCTTCATCGTGGTGGAGCGCCGCCGCACCGGACGCGGCACGCACCCGCGCGCCATGCTGCCGGTGGACATCTTCAAGTCCCGGCAGTTCACCTCCATCAACCTGGTCACCTTCGTCATGTACGGGGCCATGGGCGTGGTGTTCTTCCTACTGGTGCTGACCTTGCAGGTGGTGGCGGGCTTCGATCCGATCGCGGCGGGCACGGCCATGCTGCCGGTCACCGTGCTCATGCTGCTGCTGTCGGCCCGGGCCGGGGCTCTCGCCCAGCGGATCGGGCCGCGCATTCCGATCACGGTCGGCGTGCTGCTCGCGGCGGTCGGCATGCTGCTCATGACCCGGATCGGACCGGATACCTCGTATCTGTGGGATGTGGTGCCCGCCGCCCTAGTCTTCGGCCTCGGGTTGTCCCTGGCGGTGGCTCCGCTCACCGCGACCGTGCTGGCCGCGGCCTCCGAACGCCACGCGGGCATCGCCAGCGGAGTGAACAATGCCGTGGCCCGCGCGGCCGGTCTGCTCGCGGTGGCCGCCATTCCACCGCTGGCGGGGCTCACCGGCGACGCGTACACCGATCCGTCGGTCTTCGCGAGCGGCTTCCGCGTGGCGCTGCTCATCTGCGTGGCGCTCATGCTCGGGGCCGCCGTCCTCACCTTCACCACCGTCCGTGACGACACACTGAGCACCGCCGCGCCGGACGCCGAACCGGAGTGCAAGGTGCACTGCGCCGTGACCGGGCCGCCGCTCGAGCCGACCGAGCACGGCGCGCATCCGCACCCGCGCGGCTGAGCCCGTCCCACCCGTAACCGGTGTCACCGTGCGCCGGTCGGAATATCCGCGCACCTGCGTGTCGTTCACTTGGTTGCCATGTCCACAAATTGTCGATATGGTTGCCACATCCACCAAGTGGATGCCACGACGAGGAGGACGCGTGCAGTTCGGAATCTTCACGGTCGGTGACGTCACCGCCGACCCGACCACCGGCCGCACCCCCAGCGAGGCCGAGCGCATCAAGGCGATGGTCGCCATCGCGCGGAAGGCCGAAGAGGTGGGCCTGGACGTATTCGCGACCGGCGAGCACCACAATCCCCCGTTCGTGCCGTCGTCGCCGACCACCATGCTCGGCTATATCGCGGCGCGCACCGAGAAGCTCATCCTGTCCACCGCGACCACGCTCATCACCACCAACGACCCGGTGAAGATCGCCGAGGACTTCGCCATGCTGCAGCACCTGGCCGACGGTCGCGTCGACCTCATGCTCGGACGCGGCAACACCGCACCGGTCTACCCCTGGTTCGGACAGGACATCCGCGAGGGCATCCCGCTGGCCATCGAGAACTACCAACTGCTGCACCGGCTCTGGCGCGAGGACGTGGTGGACTGGCAGGGCCGCTTCCGCACTCCCCTCCAGGGCTTCACCGCCACGCCGCGCCCGCTCGACGGCGTCGCGCCGTTCGTCTGGCACGGTTCCATCCGCAGCCCCGAGATCGCCGAGCAGGCCGCCTACTACGGCGACGGCTTCTTCGCCAACAACATCTTCTGGCCCAAGGAGCACTTCCAGCGGCTGATCGGGCTGTACCGTCAGCGCTACGAACACTACGGACACGGTTCGGCCGATCAGGCCATCGTCGGTCTGGGCGGACAGGTGTTCATGCGCAAGAACTCCCAGGACGCCATCCGCGAGTTCCGCCCCTACTTCGACAACGCGCCCGTCTACGGCCACGGACCCTCGCTCGAGGACTTCATGGATCAGACACCGCTCACCGTGGGCAGCCCGCAGCAGGTCATCGACAAGACGCTGACCTTCCGCGAATCCTTCGGCGACTACCAGCGGCAGCTGTTCCTGATCGACCACGCCGGACTGCCGCTGCCAACCGTGCTGGAGCAGCTGGATCTGCTGGGCGAGGAGGTGATTCCGGTACTGCGCCGGGAATTCGCCGCCGCGCGCCCGGCACACGTCCCGGACGCGCCCACCCACGCCTCGCTACTGGCACAGCGCACCGCCGCCGCCAAGTAGCCGGTTCGACCCCCATCGCACGACCACGACACCGCACAACCGCGACACCCGCACAACCACAACGAGGAGTAATCATGACCGCCAGCACCACCGCCCTGACCGCCGGAACCTGGACCATCGACGCCGCGCATTCCACGCTCGGCTTCGCGGTACGCCATCTGATGGTGTCCAAGGTCCGCGGCCGCTTCACCGACTTCTCCGGCCAACTCGTCATCGGCGAGGACGGCACCGCCAGCGCCGAGGCCGAGATCCGCGTGGACTCGGTGACCACCGACAATCCGCAGCGCGACGCCCACCTGCGCACCGCCGACTTCTTCAACGCCGAGAACTTCCCGCTGGCCACCTTCAAGTCCACCGGTTTCCGGGTCAACGGCGAGGACTTCGAGGTCGACGGCGAGTTCAGCATCGCCGGAGTCACCAAGCCGATCACCCTCGAGGTGGAGTTCCTGGGCGTGAATCCGGGCATGGGTCAGGGCCCGGTGGCCGGTTTCGAGGCCAAGACGGTCATCAATCGCCGAGATTGGGGAATCACTATCGATATGCCTCTGGCCGACGGTGGCGCGGTGATCGGCGACAAGATCACCCTCACCCTCGGCATCGAGGTCGTCCAGCAGGGCTGAACCACTTCGCCGCGCGGCGAACCGATCGAAAGCGAGGAAGTATGAGCGACCCGACCGTCATCCAGCGGGACGACGCCACCCCGGAACAGTTCGATATCGAGGTGGATGGTGAACGCGCCGGACTGGCCGCTTATGTGGATACCGGTGACCAGCGCATCTTCTACCACACCGAACTCGATGATCGGTTCTCCGGCCGGGGCCTGGGCAGCGTCCTGATCCACGCGGCGCTCACCGAGACCCGGAAACAGGGCAAACGTGTCGTCCCCGTCTGCCCCTTTGTCGCGCACTTCGTGGAGAAACACCACGACTTCGACGACCTCCTGGATCCGGTGACCCCGGAGGCCAAGGCGGCGGCCACGGCCGAGTAGCGCGGCCACCGCGACAGGTCTCCCGGCTACGCCGCCTCCAGATACACCGGCAGGGCGGTGTGCCCGTTGGAGATGAAGCTGGCCAGAGGTGTCAGCTGGTCCGGCGCGACCGCGAGCCGCATGTCCGGGAAGCGCCGGAACAGCGCGGGCAGCGCGGAATTGGCCTCCAGCCGGGCCAGCGGCGCACCCAGGCAGTGGTGCGCGCCGTACCCGAAGGCCATATGGCTCTTGTCCGCCCGCGCCAGGTCGAGCTGGTCGGCGGTATCCCCGTGCACCTTCGGGTCGCGGCCGGGTCCGGCGTAGCAGGCCAGGATAGGATCGCCCTTGGCGATGCGCACGCCGTCGAGTTCGATGTCGTCCACCGCGTAGCGCAGCGGCACGTGCACGACCGCACCCTCCAGCCGCAGCGATTCCTCCACCAGATCCGGCCAGGCCGCCCGGCCCGCCATCAGGTCGGCGCGCGCCTCCGGATGGGTGAGGGTGGCGAAAATGGCCTGGTCCAACAGGTTGATGGTGGTCTCGTGCCCGGCGGTGATGACCAGCAGCAGGGTGTCGACGAGTTCCTGCTCCCCCAGCGTCGACCCGTCCTCGTCGCGGGCGGTGATGAGCACACTGGTCATATCGTCGCCCGGGGTCTCGCGCTTGTAGGCGATGAGCTCACCCAGAATCCGATAGAGCTCCAGGTAGTTCGCCTGCGACTCCTCGGGGCCGAGGGTGGTGTCGAAGACGCCGTCGGCGCACTTGCGCAGGCCGGGCACCAATTCGTCGGGCACACCCATGAGTTCGGAGATCACCCGGATCGGCAGCGGGTAGCAGAACGCCTCCCGCAGATCGACCGGCTCCCCGGCCGGAGTGGCGGCGATGGCGTCGAGCAGTTCCGCGGTGATGGCCTCGATGCGCGGTTGCAGGGCGGCGGTGCGGCGCGCGGTGAAGGCGGGCGCGACGAGCCGGCGCAGCCGCCGATGATCGGACCCGTAGGCGGTGAACATATTGTTGACCGCCACCCACAGGAACAACGGCCAGTCCTGCGGGATCTCACCGTTGATGAAGGCGGGCCAGTGCTGACGCGGATCCTTCGAGACGCGCGAATCGGTGAGCAGGCTCTCCAGCAGCGCGGTGTCGGTGACCGACCACGCGGTCACGCCGCCGGGCAGTTCCACCAGGCTCGCCGGTCCACGCTCGCGTAGTCGATCGATCTCGCCTTGGATGTCGGTGCCCGTGGGATCCAGGACGATGGGGTCGGTGGTCACGCTTTCTCCTTACGGCACGGTCAACGGGGCAGTCGGGGGGAAGACGACCGGCAGCGCGGTGAGGGACCGGTGGAAAGGTCCCGGCCGCCAGGCCAATTCGTCCACGGCGACGCCGAGCCGCAGGTCGGGCAGTGCGTCGAGCAGTTGGTCGATGGCGTCCTCGGCGATCAGGTACGCCGTCGGGCGGGCCGGGCAGGCGTGCGGTCCGACGCCCCAGGACAGATGCGCGCGATTGTGCAGCGTCCGCCCCGCACCGATGTCCGGATCGTTGTTGCAGGCGGCCATGCTGATCACC
Organism: Nocardia otitidiscaviarum; assembly: GCF_007362295.1. Classification (NCBI taxonomy): domain Bacteria; kingdom Bacillati; phylum Actinomycetota; class Actinomycetes; order Mycobacteriales; family Nocardiaceae; genus Nocardia; species Nocardia otitidiscaviarum. Next base: position 5,031,442 of record NZ_CP041695.1, read on the forward strand.
ACCGGCTGATGCGCGGGCAGCCACACCCCGTCGATGAGCATGGGCTGGCGCGGATAGCTCACGCAGTAGTTGGCCATCGGCGGATCGGTGTAGAGCACCCGGTCCAGGGCATCGCGGGTGGTGAGGCTGCCCGCGTGCAGACCGTCGGCCAGGGTGCTGTCGACGAGCATGTGCCGCAGCGCGTTCACGATGAGGTTCTGCGCCGGTTCGATGCCCGCGCCGTAGAGGGTGACGATCTGGTGGATCATCTCCTCGTCGGACAGTTCGGCCGGATCGGCCGCCAGACGGGAGACGATGTCGTCACCGGGCCGGGATCGCTTGCCGAGCACCAGTTCCAGAATGGCCTCGGTGAGGACGCGGTTGCCCTGTTCGGCGTCGACGCCGTCGAAGATGGCGGCCATACCGGCGGCGATGCGCTGGCCGATCTCCGCCGGGCAGCCCAGCAGGGCGTTGACCGCCTCGAAGGCGAGCGGAAACGCGTACTGGGCCATCAGATCCGCGCTTCCGGACGCGCAGAAGGCGTTGATCAGCGGTATCGCGATGCGCTCCACGGTGTCGTGCAGGGCGTAGAGGTCCACGGCGCGGATGGCCGCCACATTGGCCTGCCGGTACCGAATGTGCTCATTGCCCGCGCTGCGCAGGGCGTTCGGCCGCCATTCCAGCATCGGCATGATCGGGCTGTCGGCGGGTGCGGTGCGCTGCCAGTACCGGGGGTCGGCGGGAAAGTGCTCGGGGTCGTTGAGGATTCGCACGGCGGTGCGGTATCCGATGACCAGGGTGGCGGGTATGCCCGGAGCGAGGTCGACCGGGGCCATCGGGCCGAAGCGGCGGCGCATCTCGGCGTAGGCGCCGTGCGGGTCGGCCGCGAATTCGGCGGTGTACATGGCGATCCGGGGTCCATCGGAGCCGATGGGCGAGCCGTAGGGCACCGGGGCGGTGATCGGCTCGATGACATTGCGGGTCACCGCATGGACCCCGCACGGCGGGACAGGTATTCCACCAGCGTGATCAGGGAACGCACACAGGTACCGCGATCGCGGGCGTCGAGCGCCATCAGCGGGGTGTCGGGGGTGAGGTCGAGTGCGTCGCGCACCTCCTCGAGCGGGTACCGGACCGCGCCGTCGAACTCGTTGATGCCGACGGCGTAGGGCACCTCACGCTCCTCCAGCAGCGCCAGCACCTCGTCGGACTGTTCGATCCGCCGGGTGTCGACCAGGACCAGCGCGCCCAGCGCGCCGCGGGCCAGCTCCTCCCACAGCGGGACGAAGCGATGCTGTCCCGGGGTGCCGAACAGGTACAGGGCCAACCGCGGATTCAGGGTGATGCGACCGAAGTCCATGGCCACGGTGGTGGTCGTCTTACCGGGCAATCCGGCCATATCGTCCACGCCCACACTGGCTTCGGTAATGGTCTCCTCCGTGTGCAGCGGCCGGATCTCGGAAACGCTGGCGACGAAGGTGGTCTTGCCGACGCCGAAATTGCCCGCCACCAACAGCTTCACCGACCGGGTGACGGTATCGGGAACGTGATCGACGACGAGCTCAGGCCGAGAGAGCGCGGAGCCCATTCAGTACCTCCTCCAGCAACGCAGCATCCGGCAGTTCCTCGGCCGGGGTAGGAGTGGTCAGGTGTCCGCTGTCGAGCAGGTCGGCTGCGACGATCTTCACGACGGACGGCGGCAGGTCGAGATATGCCGCGACCTCGGCGAGCGACAGGACACCACGACGGCAGATGCTCAGTACCCGGATCGCGTCGGGAGTGGCCCCGGGGTCGGGTTCCCGCGCCGCGATCACCAGGGTGACCAAGCCCAGATTCCGGGTCGGCCGGCTCCGGCCGCCCGTGCGCACGTACGCCCGGACCAGGTCCGGATCCCGCCGCTGCCCGGTCATTGCAGGTCGCCGCCAACCCTCTGGTTCGACATCGAACCCAGTTCGTGCCCGACGCGGACCGCGAGCGCGTTCATGCGGTGCGCGACCAGGCTGACGTCCACCTCGGTGGTGGTGGCCACCCCTAGCAGCGCACCCACGCCGGCGGCGGTAATGAAGATCATCCCGCCGTCGTACTCGGTCATGTTCTGGCGCACCGAGTTCGAATTGCCGCAGAATTCGCCGAGCGCCTTGCCCAGTGAACGCAGGCCCGACGCCGCGGCGGCGAAGCGCTCGGCGTCGTCCACGCCGATACCACCGGTGTGCGCGATCCGGAGCCCGTCGTCGGAGAGTAGGACGGCGAAACGCACGCCTGGAATCTCCAATTCGCTGAGCATCCACGCCAATTTGTTGGCGCGTTCGGTTACGGCGGTGCCGGGTGTTCCCATCGGAAACGTCATCCCTTCGGTGTCAACGTGCGCTGTCAACGCGCGGCGGCGCGGCCGCTCTGCGAACCGCTGTGCCAGGCGGCGGCGATATCGGGTCGAGCAATGGTGCTGGTGTCCTGCTGCGTTTCCGCCTCAGGGCGCGGCTCCCGAGCGGTGCCCACGGCCGCGAGCGCGGGCGACCGGCGACGGCGTTTGGGCAGACCACCTTCGGTGATATCGCGCACCGATGCGGGCTCCTCGGTCGGCGCCGGGGCCGGCGCGGGGTCGGGTGCGGGGGCGTCGACCTGCGGCACCGGCACCACCTCGGTGGCGGGGCCGTCGACTCCGGCGCGGCGGGGAACGAACAGCGCCTCGGGCACGAACACCATCGCCCTGGTGCCGCCGTAGGCGTTGGGGCCGTCCACGTAGACGGTGAAGCCGTAGCGGCGGGCCAGCGCGGAGACGCTGGGGAAACCGACGCGGGGGGTGGGACCGAGCTGGTGGATGTCGACCGAGCGCTCACCCGCGAGCACCTGGCGGGCCTCCTCCATCTGCTCGTTGTTCATGCGCACGCCGGCGTCGTCGATGATGATGGTGACGCCGTGGTGCCCCTCCTGGAATCCGACGTCCACGTACGAGGTGGGCGGCGAATAGCGCAGGGCGTTGTCCAGCAGCGTCGCGATGGTGTGCACCAGCGGTTCCACGGCGCGGCTGATGACCACCCGGTCGAGCTGGTTGAACCGCACCCGGGTGAAGTCGCGCACGCGGCCGATCGCGCCGCCGACGATGTCGGTGAGCGGCTGCTGCGGCCAGCGGCGGCCGGGCAGGCCACCGGAGACGATCACGTACGACTGGGCTTGGCGCAGCATCTGCTGCACGCTGTGGTCGATGCGGGTGAGGGTTTCGTAGACCTCGTCGCCGCGATGTTCGCGCAGCGCGTTGCTCACCACCTGACCCACGTCCGCGCCGAGGCTCACCACGGAGGTGCCGAAGGAGCGCACCGCAGCGCCGGTGGCCGTGCGCGCACCGGATTCCAGTTCGGCGCGCACCGATGCCTCGGCACGGGCGACGGCTTGGCGCGCTTCCTCTTCGAATTCGAGTCGGCTCTGCTCCCAGGCTTCGGTGCGCATCCGAAGCTCGTGCTCCAGCGCCCGGGCGCGCGTGCGCTCCCGTACCGCATAGGCACCGAGCGCTCCGAGGAGCAACAGAGCGACGACCCAGGAAATCACCATGGCGATGGATAGATTCACAGCGTTCGGTCTCGCCCTTCCTCGCAGCTCATGTCGAGTGTTCGGAGATCGCGCGCGCGGCAGCGGCTTTCATTGCGCGCGGACTGCGATCCCGACGACTCGAACACAGTAGCAGCATCACAGCGAATCCTCGACCGACTCCGCAAGATCGGAAAACCGTGCACTGCACGGTATTACGCGAGGTGTCAGTTCGCGGTGGCGGCGGCGCGGGTGTACTGGGCGACCAGGGCGGTCAACTGTTTCCCGGTGCGCTCCAACGGTTCGGTGGACCGCTGTGCCAATGACATGACAATCGCGCCCTCTACTGCGGCGATGATGGTGGTCGCCAGCGTGCGTGCGGTCTCGGGGTCGACCTGCTCGGCCCGCAGGCGCTCGGTGAGGATGTCCTCCCATTCGGCGAAGACGTCCCCCGCGGCGTCGGCGGCGGCCGCCGATTCCGCGCGCCCCAGCGCCGCGGCCACGATCGGGCAACCCGCGGAGAAATCGCTGGCTATGAGGGCTTCACGCCAGATCCCCGGCACGGCGGCGATACCGGAGACCACATCGGCGCCGGCCGCGAAAGTTCGGATAAGGGCACTTGACGCCGCACCGGCCGCCCGGGTGGCCTCGGCGACCAATTCGGCCTTGCCGCCCGGGAAGTTCAGATAGATCGAGCGACGCGAGATGCCGCTGTGCTCGAGCAGTTGCGCCACGCCGGTGCCCGCGATGCCGTAGCGGCGCATGAGGTCGATCGCACTGTCGACCAGTTTGTCCCTGGCTCCCATCCGCGCACCCCTTTCCGCGTCGGCCCGCGATGATCAGTCTACGGCTTGTCCTAGACCGGTTGGTGTACTACCGTCCGAGTATACCGATTGGTCTACCAACCCGGGCAACCACTCCACACGAACGGGGGCCAACGATGCCGACCCTGCACGATCCGCTACCGCTCGCCTGCGGCCGGACCCTACCCAACCGGATCATGAAGTCCGCCCTCAGCGAGGGCCTGGGCAACGCCGACCTCGCACCCGACGAACGCCTCGAACGGCTGTACCGCCGCTGGGGCGCGGGCGGCTACGGCCTGCTCGTCACCGGCAATGTCATGGTGGACGGCCGCCACCTCGGCGAACCGGGCAATGTGGCCATGGAGGACGAGCGCCACCTCGGAGCCCTGACCCGCTGGGCCAAGGCGGGCAAGGACGGCGGCACACCGGTGTGGGTCCAGCTGAACCACCCGGGTCGGCAGGCCAACCCGCTCGTCACCCGGCACCGCCCGGTCGCCCCGTCGGCCGTCGCGCTGACCATTCCGGGCCTGCCCGCCCCGCGCGAACTCACCGAGGACGAGATCCTGGACATCGTCGGCCGCTTCGGCACCGCCGCCCGGGTGGCGGAGGCGGCCGGATTCGACGGCGTGCAGATCCACGGGGCACACGGCTACCTGGTGTCGCAGTTCCTGTCGCCGCTGTCGAATCGCCGCACCGACGCCTGGGGCGGTGATCCCGAGCGGCGGGCGCGATTCGTGCTCGAGGTGGTGAAATCCATTCGGGCTCAGGTGAGCCCCGGTTTCGCCCTCGGAATCAAGTTGAACTCGGCCGACTTCCAGCGCGGTGGCTTCACCGAGGCGGAATCGCGGGACGTGGTGGCCCGGCTGGCGGCCGAAGCCGTCGACCTCATCGAGATCAGCGGCGGCAGTTACGAATCCCCCGCCATGATGGGCCGACCGCGCACGGTCGCGGCGAGCACCCGCGCCCGGGAGGCGTACTTCCTGGACTACGCCGACACCGTGCGCAGCGTGGCCGGGTCCACGCCGATCGGGGTGACCGGCGGGTTCCGCTCCGCCGCGACGATGGCCGAGGCGGTCGCCTCCGGGCGCTGCGATGTGGTCGGGCTGGGCCGCCCGACCGCCGTGTTCCCCACCGCCGCGGCCGATCTGCTCACCGGGCGCACCGAGGTGCTGCGCCCGCCGCACGTCACCCTGGGCCTGCCGCCGCGGTTGGCGGCCAACGGCAACCTGAAAGCGTTCGACGGCGCGCTGGATCTGCAGTGGCACACCGACCAACTGCACCGCATGGGCTCCGGGGCGGATCCGGATCCGGCCCGCTCCCCCTGGCTCACGGCCGTGAACATGGTGCGCCACCACGGTATCGACGCCTTCCGCAGCAAGCGCTCCCCCGCCTCGCGCTCCGCCGACGACCGGGCGGCCCGCAAGTTCCGGCGGGAACGCGCGCTCGGCCGCTACCTCATGAATCCGACGGTGCGGGCGCTGGATCGGGTGGGTGTGCGCACCACGCTGGCCACCGAGATCGAGACCATCGGCCGCAAATCCGGTGCCCCGCGCCGGGTTCCGGTCTCGGTGCTGTTCGACGACGAGGGCGCGTGGATGATCTGCCAGCACGGCATGCGCTCGGGGTGGGGTCGCAATATCGCCGAGAATCCGACCATCCGGGTGCGCCAGGGCGATCGGTGGCGCACCGGCACCGCCACCCTGCTGCCGGAGGACGACGTGGTGGCGCGGGCGCGCACCTTCGCACCGCATCCGCTGCTGGCGCCACTGGCCCGAACCATGTTCGCCGCGCTGGAGACGACTCCCGTCACCGTGCGCGTCACCTTCACCGATCAGGATTCTCCCGTCCGATCCTGAAACGCGGTGAATACCCGACGGCGGTCGTTCGAATCCAGTGCTCGAACGACCGCCGTCGGCCCTGCCCGGGGCTCACAGATCCGGGCGGACCAGGATCTGGATGTGGTCGTCGGGGCGGCGCAGCGCCTCGATCGCTCCCGCGACGCCGTCGAAACCGACCTCGTCGGTGATGAGCGAGGCCGCGTCGACGGTGCCCTCGGCGATGCGGCGCAGGGTGCGCGCGTACTCCTCGTGCGGGTACACCATGCACATCTGCACCGAGATGTCCTTGTAGATGCCCACGATGGGCCGGATCACGTCATCGGTCATGACCGCGCCCACCTGGAGAATCCGGGTTTCGCGCGGACACCGGTACAGCAGGTCGTTGAGCAGTCCGGGCACCGCGGCGCACACCCAGACGTGCAACTGCTGCCCGGGCGCGGCCAGCTCCCGCCAGACGTCCACGGGGTCCTCGGCGGCCGGATCGATCACCCGGTGCGCCCCCAACCGGAGCGCCGCCGCCCGGCGCAGCGGGGACGGATCCGAGGCGACGATCGGTGCCGCGCCACGCTCCGCGAGCGCCGCCACCGCACCCAGACCCACGGGCCCGCAGCCGATCACGATGCCGGTGCCCTCCGGGCCGATACCCGTACGAGCGACATTGCCGAAGCCGACGGCCAGCGGTTCGGTCAGGGCCGCCACCCGCGGCGGCACATGCTCGGGAATGGGCTCCAGCGCCATGGCCTGCAACACCATGCGCTCCCCGTAGCCGCCCGGGAAGTCGTTGGAGTACCCGACGCCGTGGATGCCGCCCGCCGCGTCCAGCGCCCACGGCAGCGCGACCACGGCCTGGCCCTCGGTGTAGGGCGTATCCGGTCCGGCCCCGATCACCCGGGCCGCCAGTTCATGGCCCATGACCAGGTCGCGGTGCGGGTCGAACAGGAAGGTGGGCACGCCGCTGTCGCGGGACGCCCGCAGGAATGCGTCGGTGTGGTCGAGGGCCTGTTTGTCGGAACCGCAGATCCCGCAGGCGATCGTCTCCACCAGCACCTGACCGGGTCCGGGCACCGGTTCGGGCACCTCGTCGACCACGAGCCGCCGATCACGCATGACTACCGCGCGCATCTCACTGTCCTTCCCGACGGGGCCCGAGCGCGGCGGCCAGCGCCTGTCCGTGCCGTTCGAAGGCGGCCTCCACTCCGGCCCGCATACCGGACATGAGTCGCTCACTGTTGGCATTGGCCCAGTCCAGCGAGGCCACCCGATTGCGGTTCGCGCGGGTGAAGTGCGGAATGACGTGTTCGGCGAACAGCCGCGCCGAACGTCGGGTGGCGTCCCGGTCGGCCACGTCGAGCGCCAGCACCAGGAAGGTGCCGAATCCGCCGGACTGCTCGGCCAGATCGGTGATGGCGGCGATGGCGTCATCCGGGGTGCCGATGGTGGCCCGGCCGAAGGCGGGGAATCCGGGGCCGACCCACTGCGCCACCGCCTCGGCGGCGGTATCGCCCCAGGGCACGTCCATGCCGCTGAGCTTGCGGATGTAGTCCACCAGATGCCCGATGCCCCATTCGACTTCGCGCCGCGCCTGGTCGCGGGTCTCGGCCAGGTGCATGGGTGCGACCAGCCGCCAGTCGGCGCGGCGCACGGTGTGGCCGTACTCGGCCATGGTCTGCTCGTAGACCCGGAAGTTGGGCAGCAGCGCCTCGTAGCCGCTGGGATCGGAGGCCGCGAGGGAGAGCAGCCCGGCGCCGTGGCGTCCGGCCAGCACCGCACCGGACGGCGAGATCGTGGACGCCACCGCCATTTCCAGGCCGTGCTGCTGATAGGGCAGCAGTTGCAGGCGGGCCTCGTCGAGCTCGAACCAGTCCGTCTTGGCCGTGACCACCTCACCGCGGAACAGCCGGACGAGGACGTCCATCGACTCGTGCATCATGTCGCGCTGGCGGGGCTGGGGTATGCCCATCATGGCCGCGTCGGAAGCCAGCTGCCCCGGGCCGATGCCCATCATGAGCCGCCCCTTGGTGAGATGGTCGACCAGGCACAACCGGTCGGCCAGCATCATCGGCTGGTGATAGGGCAGTGAGTTCACGCCGGTGCCGAGCCGGATGTGGGTGGTGCGCTGCGCGGCGGCGGCCAGGAACACCTCGGGCGCGGCGATGATCTCCATTCCGGCCGAATGGTGTTCGCCCACCCAGGCTTCGGCGAAACCGAGCCGGTCGGCCAGTTCCACCAGTTCCAGGTCGCGCTGGAGTTGCAGGGTCGGATTGCCGTTCAGCGGGTGGTACGGCGCGATGAAGAAGCCGAACCGGGTGGGTCCGGACGCGGTGGGCTGATGCACGTGTCGACGCTCCTTTGCGGGTATGCAGTTGTGGGTCCGACGTTGTGGGTCCGACGAGGTGGGGCCGGGTCAGCCTCGGGCCCATTCGTGACCCCAGTAGCTGTCGGCGGTCATCTCCTCGGCGACGTAGTCGTCGCCGACAAGCATTCCCGCGCAGCCGAATTCGAGATCCCAGCCGCCCGGCGTGCGGACGTAGAAGGAGATCATCTTGTCGTTGGTGTGGCGGCCCAGGGTGGAGGAGAGGTGGTAGCCCGCCGCGGTGACGCGGTCCAGGGCGCGGCCGACGTCGTCGAGCGTGTCCACCTCGACCATCACGTGCACGATGCCCGGTCCGTCGGGACGGCTGCCCGGGATGAGGGCCAGGCTGTGGTGGCGGGCGTTGACGCCCAGGAACCGGATCCAGATCGGCTGCTGCGGCGGACCCACGCGGAAGGAGCCGCGCGCGGTGAAATCCAGTACCTCGGTGTAGAACCGGCGCGCGGCCTCGATATCGCACACCGGCAGCACCACATGTCCGAGTCCCAGCTCGCCGGTGACGAAGCGGGCGCCGTGCCGGGTGAGCACCGGGCTGTGGTCGAGCAGCGGACCGTGGAACACCTCGATGGTGAAGCCCGACGGATCGGTGAACGCGATGGCCTCCTCCACGTGCCGGGCCGCGGCCTCGGCCGGTGACAGCGCGGTGACCGCGACACCCGCCTGCTCCAGGGTTTCCCGCACCAGGGTCAGCGACCGGCCGTCGGCCACCTGCCAGCCCACGGCGATCACCTCGTCGCGGGCGCCGGGCACCAGTTCGAAGCGGTAGGTGTGCTCATCGGTGCGCAGGTAGACCGATTCCGGATTCGGCCCCGACCCCTCCGCGAAACCGATGGTGTCGAAGGCGAATTCACGCCAGGCCCGCACGTCGGCGATACGCGCCCGCACATAGCCGAGGGAGCTGAGGACAGCCATGGGAACTCCTCTGGGTTCGGAGGGAATCGGTTCGGGGGAATCAGGAATAGGTGACCGAGACGTCGTCGGTCTCCGGGACGGCCTGACAGGCGAGCACATAGCCCTCGGCCAGGTCCTCGTCCGTGAGCACCTCGTTGCGGCGCATGGCGACCGCACCCGAGACCACCCGGCACACGCAGGCGCTGCACGCCCCCTCCCGGCAGGAGTAGGGCGCTTCGATGCCCTGCGCCAGCAGGGCGTCGAGCAGGGTCCGGCGGCGCGGCCAGTCCACCTCGTGCTGCTCGCCGTCGAGCTCCACGTGCGCCGTCGCCGGTGCGCCGGAGTCGGGTCCGTCGTCGAGTGCGGTGTCGGTGCCGGTGTCCTCGAAGGGGTTTCCGGTGAGCGAGACGAACTTCTCCAGGTGCACCCGCTCGCGGTCCGCGCCGAGTTGGGTCATGGCCGACGTGACCGCGTCCATGAACGGGCCCGGGCCGCAGACGAAAATCTCCCGCCCCGCCCAGGGGCGCGCCACCGCCGCCAGCTGCGCCACGGTCGGCAGGCCCTGCACGCTCTCCAGCCACTGCCAGACCAGCAACCGCTCCGGATGCGCCGCGGCGAGTGCGGCGAGTTCGCCCGCGAAGATCACCGATTCGGCGTCGCGATTGGCGTAGAACAGCGTGATGTGGCCGGTGCCCTCGGCGAGTGCGGCCTTGAGTATCGACAGGACGGGGGTGATACCGCTGCCCGCACCGAACAACAGCAGGTCGGTGTCCAGCGAGGCGGGGGTGAACAGGCCCGCCGGGGGCAGCGCCTCCAGGGTGGTGCCCGCTACGGCGTTGTCGCACAACCAGTTCGAGCCGTAGCCGCCGGGGGTGCGTTTCACGGTGACCTTGAGCGGGCCACCCTCGTGCGGCGCGCTCGACAGCGAATAGCAGCGGCTCACCGAACCGGTCAGCGCACTGGGGATGCGCAGGGTCAGGAACTGGCCGGGCCGGTAGCCGAAGCGCGCGGCGTGCGCCGGTTCGGGCGCGAGTTCCAGCGACACCGCGTCGTGGGTTTCCCGCACCACGCGCACCACCCGCACGCTGGCGACAGCACCGCCGTGTCGGGCGCTGTCCGGTTCCAGCTCTGTCACCGTCATCCATTCCTCCAGTACTCTTCACGCGCTCGGTACTCTGCACGCGCTCCGCGTCGTGGCGGCCGACCGCCGCCGCGCGGGCGACCGGCTCGGCGCGACACTCAGCGCAGCGTCCGGCCGCGGGTGCGCACGTCCGCGTCGCGCGTGCTCACGCCCAATTCCCCGGCCGCCACCGCGTTCTCGATGCTGGCCCGCAACGCCGGGCAGGTGTGCGAGCGCAGTCCGTCGCGAGCCAGACCGGTACACGCGGCCACGGCCGCACTGTTCCACTGCACGCTGGTGTGCTGCGGGCTGAACTTCTCCACCGCGACGCACGTCCCGCAGGACCGGCACGAAACCTGTTCCATGGCAGCGCCTCTCAGAACGGCGCGGTCGCGCCCTCGGCCAGGTTCGCGGCGACCTCCGCCTCCCACGCGGTGACCGCGCGGCTGGTGTCCACCTCGAATTCGAAGCGGGTGGTCATCTCCTCGGTGACATCCGCGACGTCGGTGTAGAACTGCTCGTACCAGCGGCGCAGCTGGTAGACGGGGCCGTCCTCCTCGCACAGCAGCGGATTGTTGATGCGGCTCTTGCGCTTCCAGATGGCGGCGTCCTGTTCGAACCCCTTGCCCAGACCGCCCGCGAACTTGTTCGCGATCTCGAGGGCCCTGTCCTCGTCCATGCCCTCGGGCTTCTTGACGATGGCCCCGTACTGGAGCACGAACCGGTTCTCCGAGACCGGGTAGTGGCAGTTGATCAGGTAGCCCTCGACGGTCAGCCCGGCGCTCTCGCTGCGCAGGTAGTCGATCATGTAGGAGGGGCCGTAGTAGGACGCCTCGGAATGCAGGACGTTCTTGCCGCCCAGGGCTTTCGCGGTCTCGCCCATCATGTCCTCGCGCGAGATGGAGGTCATGTACTGGCTGGCGACGTGGCCCTCGAAGACGTTCTTGAAGAAGGTCGGGAAGCCGTAGTGCACGTAGAAGAAGTGCGCCATGTCGACCACGTTGTCGATCACCTCGCGGGCATTGGCGTCGACGACCATGCTGTTCCAGGTCCAGTCGGTCCAGCCGTCGTCGAACGCGCCGTCGATGCGCGGAATGGCCAGTTCGGCGGGCGGCTGCCGGTGCTCCGGGTCGTTCCACACGAAGAGCTGTTTGTTCTGCTCCATGGTCGGCCACGCCCTGGTGCGGGCCAGCGGCGGCACCCGGCGCGCATAGGGGATGCCGGTGCATTTGCCCTTGCCGTTCCAGCGCCAGTCGTGGAAGGGACAGGCCAGGGAATCGCCTTTGACGGTGCCGTCGGCCAGGTTGCCGCCCATGTGCGGGCAGTAGGCGTTGAGCACGTTGAGCGCACCGTCGGAGCTGGCGAACACCACCAGTTCGGTGCCGAAAGCCGTGATGCTGTGCGGCTTTCCGTCGCGGAAGGAGTCCGCCAGACCCAGGCAGTGCCAGCCGCGGGCGAACCGCGTGGGCGGTGCGCCCGCGTCGATCACGCGCACGTCACTGTCCGTGGTGGTCATGTGAGGTCCTTTCGAGAATCCGTTGGTTCGAGGTTGCGGCCGCGGTGCTGGGCGTCGCAGGCGAAGTCCCGCTGGCCGGGAGGTGGCTACCGGTAGTCGAGACGCCGGACTACCGCTGGGCGAGACGCTCGAAGGCCGCCCGGTAGAACACCAGCGGCGACGCGTCGGAATGTTCGGTCAGGCCGGTGACGCGGGCGATGACAACGGTGTGGTCACCGCCGTCGACCTCGTCGTGGAGTTCGCAGTCGATGCTGGCCAGCGCCCCGGCCAGCCGGGGTGCGCCATTGGCCGAGGGCGTCCAGTCCACGCCCGCGAACTTGTCCGGCCCCCGGCTGCCCAGCCGTCGGCAGAGCTCGTCCTGATGGTCGGCCAGGATGTTCACACAGCAGCGGCCCACCCGCCGGATGCGCGGCCACGTGGTGGAGGTGCGCGCCGGAAAGAAGCTCACCAGCGGCGGGTCCAGGGACAGGGCGGCGAAGGATTGGCAGGCGAAGCCGACGGGATGCCCGTCGTCCAGCGCGGTGATCACGGTGACGCCGGAGCAGAACCGCCCCAGCACGGCCTTGAACGCCGCCGCGTCGATCGCCGGAACCTCGTCGAGAGCCGGTTCCACGGCAACTCCTTATTTCGATCCGAAATATCGCTGGCAGTCATAACAGCAGGTCGGGCCGAGGAAGCGTCAATATCGGGGTTCGGTCACCGGGACACGGATCCGTGGAACATACGTAGTTCTCCCGATTCCTCCGTATGTGCCGCAGGGCACTGTGATGGGTAGCACAACGTCCGAAACAGGTACATGCCTAATCGGCATAGTCCTAGACTGGACACGAACCAACGGAGGTACTCATGTCCGTCGCCCTGCTCTCTTCGGCGGAGAACCGAACCCCCATGCGCGGCAGAGACTCTCACACCAAAGACGCCCGCAACACCGCCGCGGAGGTCCCGGTGTCGATGATCGAGCGCATGACGCTCATCCTGGACGCGTTCGATGCCTCCACTCCGACGCTCACCCTGCTCGGCCTGGTCGAGCGCACCGGACTGCCACGTTCGACGGTCCATCGCATTCTGGACCAAATGATCAAACTTCGCTGGCTGGCGCACACATCCGGCGGATATCGGCTGGGTATGCGCGCCCTCGAACTGGGCGGACTCACCGCCGACCACAACGAGATCCGCGACGCCGTGAGCCCGCTGCTGCACGAACTGTCCCAGCGCACCGGCATGGTCGGCCATCTCGCCGTGCTCGACGGGCGCGATGTGGTGTACCTGGACAAGGCCGGTGGCCGTTTCGCCGCCAGCCTGCCCACCCGACTCGGCGGCCGGATGCCCGCGCACGCTACAGGACTCGGCAAGGCCATGCTGGCCTGTCTGGAACCGAATATCGCCGAGGCCGCGGTGCGCGCCCGGCTGCCCCGGCTGACCCCGCGCACCATCTGCGAGGCCGAGGCGCTCAGCCGCGAGCTCCAGCAGATCCGCCTGCGCCAGGGGGTGGCGATCGACCGCGAGGAGGCGGTGGTCGGAATCGCCTGCGTGGCAGCGCCGCTGCGGGGACGCGGCACCGCGCCCGCGGCCATCTCGCTGTCGGGGCGCGCCGACGCCATGAGCTTCGACCGGCTGGCCCGGGTGGTGCTCGAGGTGGCGCATGAGGCCGGCCGCACCCTGTTCCCGCGCCGTGCCCACTGGCGCTGAGCCTGGACGGGCGGGGGTAGATTGCAGTGATGACCGAAGGCGCAGCAGCGCGGTCCGGGCATTCCGACGGGCAGCGCCCGGACCTTCCGACAACGGCGTGGGCCGTGCTCGGAATGCTCTCGCACGCCGATGAACTGTCCGGTTACGACCTGAAGAAATGGGCCGACTGGAGCCTCCAGTTCTTCTACTGGAGTCCGTCGTTCAGTCAGATCTACGCCGAACTCAAACGGCTGGAGAAGTACGGCTACGCGACCTCGCGCACCGTGGTGTCCGAGGACGGCATGCGCGGAAAACGCATGTACGCCATCACCGAATCGGGTCGCGAAGCCGCCGCGCACTGGGTGAACCACTCCCCCGTCGAGGCGCCGGTGCTGAAACACAGCGTGATGCTGCGGGCCTGGCTCGGTCATCTGGCCGAACCGGAGCGAATGCGCGAAATACTGGGCCAGCACATCGATTACGCCGAAACCATGCGACGGCGCGCCCAGGCCGACGCCGACGGCGCGGACGCCAATCCGGAATGGGCCTATCCGAGCGCGGTACTGCGCTGGTGTGTACGCCATTACGAGGCGGAGCGGGAATTCGCCCGAGATCTCCTGGACGACCTGGACAAATTGGCGAAAAAGCGTAACCGGCGCAATGCAGCCGGGAACCGGAATTCCGATAATTCCCACTGACCGAACTCGGTTGTTCTCGGCGATCTCCGGGTGTGACACGGTTCACGCCATCGTGTTACCTACCCACCTGGAGGACGAATATGTCCACCTCCGTCGAAACCACGACGCCGTCGGGCGTCGGCGATGAGGACACCGGCCGTCTCGACGGCGCGTCGAAGCTGAGGATCTTCGGTGTCCTCGCGGTGATCGTGCTGTTCACCGAGGTCGCGCCCATGCAGTACGTCATGGTGTCGGCGGCGCTGCGCCAGATCGCGCCCAGCTTCCCGACCGTGGGCGCCAATCTGAACTGGGCCATCATCATCTTCGGCGTCATCGGCGCCGCCACCTCACCGCTCATCGGCAAGCTGAGCGATATCTGGGGCAAGAAGAAGATGTTCCTCACCTGCGGCGTGCTGTTCATGATCGGCTGCGTCATCTGCGCGGTCACCAGCAACTGGCTGCTGTTCCTGTTCGGCCGGGGACTCCAGGCGACGGCCATCGCCACCGCGGTGATCTCCTACGGACTCATTCGAGATCTCATGCCGCGCAGGCTGGTTCCGGTCGGCATCGGCATCGCCGCCACCGGACTGGGCGTCTCGGCGCTGGCCGGTCCGCTCATCGGCGGCTGGATCGTGGAGCACAACAGCTGGCGCGCCATCTTCTGGTTCCTGTTCATCTTCACCGCGGTGATGATCCCGCTGGTGATCCTGGTGGTGCCGGAATCGAAACTGCGGGTGCCGCAGCGGCTCGACGTCGTCGGTGCGGCCCTGCTGGGCGCGGGCGCGGTGCTGACCCTGATCTACCTGGACAACGGTCAGGCGTGGGGATGGACCGAGCCGACCTCGCTGGCGTACCTGATCGGCGGCCTGGTACTGCTGGCGCTGTTCCCGGTGGTGGAGCTGCGGGTGAAACAGCCGATCATGGATATGAAGCTGCTGTTCACGCCCCGGGTCAGCGTGGTGCTGTTCATCGCCCTACTGGCCTCGTTCATGATCGGGTACCAGTCCTACGCCATCGGCTACATGACCCAGTCGCCGCCCGAGTCCGCGGTGGCCGGCGAGGTCACCGCCGCCACCTGGGAGCAGGTGAAAGCCGGTGCGATGCAGCAGGCGCAGGCCGCCGCCGAGGAGCAGGCCCGCGCACAGCTGCCGCCCGGGGTGGAGCTGCCGCCGGGCGCGGTCCAGGTGCCCGAGGAGGCGGTGCTCGCGCAGCTGCCGCCGGATATGGTGCGGGTGCAGATGAATCCGGGGTATTCCTACGGCGAGGGCTTCAGTCTGCTGGAGTTCGCCACCCACCTCGCGTTGGCGCAGGCGGTGATCTCCATGATCTTCGGCTTCGTGGCCGGGCTGTGGATTCGCCGATCCGGTGCGCGCATACCGCTGATCGTGGCGCTGTGTATCTTCGTCGGCGCGGCCGTCGCCTATGCCGCGCTCGGGCACGGCTGGGTGACCCTCGCCCTGATCAGCGCGGTCTTCGGAATCGCGTTCGGCATCTACTACGCGGCCACCCCCAATCTCATCGTGGAGGCGGTGCCCGCCCAGCAGCAGGGCGTCAGCGCGGGCATGCTCGGCGTCATGCAGGCCATGGGCGTGGCCATCGGACTCGCGGTGGCGACCGCCTTCCTGCACGCCAATCCGGTCGCTGCGGATGTGACGGTGACCGGGCAACCAACGGTCACCAGTGAGATCCCGCTGCTGTTCTCCGATCGCGGGTACGAGATCACCTTCTGGGTGATCGCCGCGACCTCGCTCATCGCGCTGCTCGGCGCGATCTGGATGAAGCACGGCCGCACCCCGGCCACCGGCGGCACCGCCTACTGAGCGGACCGAGCCCGACCGTATGCGGCCCGGAGGCGATGTGCCTCCGGGCCGTGTCCGGTGATCGAGACGCGACCTCGCTGTTCTCCACCCGACATATTTCGATGTGAAATACCGGAGGAGGTGGTCGACGATGACCGGTCAACTCGACCCGATCGCGAACGCGGTGGCGGCGCTCGCACGCGGCGACATGGTGCTCGTGGTGGACGACCAGAACCGCGAGAGCGAGGGCGATCTCGTGCTCGCCGCCGAGCACGCGACGGCCGAACGCATCGCGTTCCTGGTGCGGCACACCAGCGGTCTGCTGTGCGTCCCCATGCCGGGAGCCGATCTCGACCGTCTCCGGCTGCCGCCCATGACCGCGGTGAACCAGGACCCCAGGGGAACCGCCTACGCGGTGGCGGTGGACGCCGCGTCGGGGGTGAGCACCGGGATCTCCGCTGCCGACCGGGCGCACACCATGCGCCTGCTGGCCGATCCGCGCACGACTCCGGAGCAGTTGACCCGCCCCGGGCACGTGCTGCCGCTGCGCGCGAATCCCCGTGGCGTACTGGGCCGTCCGGGCCATGCCGAAGCCGCCGTCGACCTGCTGCGACTGGCCGGAATGCGGCCCGCCGGGGTGATCGCGGAGGTGGTCACCGACGACGGTTCCGTGGCGCGGCGGCCCGAGCTGCTCGCCCTGGCGCGCGCCCACGACCTGCCCGTCATCTCCATCGCCGACCTCATCGCCTACCGAAAGCGGCTGGAGCCCGGTGTATCTCGGGTGGCCGAGACACGCCTGCCCACTCCGGCAGGCGAATTCCGGGTCATCGGCTACGCCGACGAGTATTCCGGCGCCGAGCATCTGGCGCTGGTGTATGGGGATCCGGCCGGCACGGACAGCCTCGTCCGCGTGCATTCGGAATGCCTCACCGGCGACGCCTTCGGTTCCCTGCGCTGCGATTGCGGCGCACAGCTCGACGCCGCCCTGCGGTCCGTCGCCCACGCGGGCCGCGGGGTGGTGGTGTACCTGCGCGGCCAGGAGGGCCGGGGCATCGGCCTGCTGAACAAGCTGCGCGCCTACGAATTACAGGACCACGGCGCCGACACCGTGGACGCCAATCTCGCCCTCGGCCTACCCGTCGACGCCCGCGATTACGCTGCCGCCGCCCGCATCCTCGCCGACCTCGGCGTGCGTTCCGCACGGCTGCTCAGCAACAACCCCGCCAAACAGTCCGGGCTCGAGGCGCACGGCATCGCGGTCACCGACCGCATTCCCCTGCACACCCGCCCGACCGAACACAACGTGCGCTACCTACGCACCAAGCGCGACCGCATGCGACATCAACTCACCGACGTGGACCCGGCCGTCGGCTACCTCTGATCCGCGGCCGCCCGGGTGGCGTCGAGATCGCGGTTCGCGCGCTGTGGTGCCGCAGCCGCTTTCGGTGCGCTCAGCAGGTTTTCCAGACGCGCCGCCATGGCCGCGCCCGCGGCGTGCAGGGGTTCGGCCGAGCGGAGGGTGCGGCTCAGGATGAACGCGCCCTCGAGCGCGGACAGGATGGCGAGGATGGTCTCGCGGGCGTCGGTCGGGGTGAGGCCGCGGCGCACGAAATAGCTTGTGCCCCGGTCGATCCAGTCGGTGACGACCTCGGCGGCGACCGCGCGCAGGTCGGGTTCGCTGTCCGCGATCTCGCCCGCGACCGTGCCGACCGGGCACATGTTCATCCAACCGCTCTGCTCGATGGTGTCGGCGGCCGCGGCGAACGCGGCGGGTACGGCCGCGCGCAGATCGTCGTGCGGGTCCATGAGCAAGGGCAGCAGCTGGATGTAGGCCGCGCCGGAGGTGCGCAGCGCCTCGGCGGCGATCTGCGGCTTGCCGCCCGGGAAGTGGTGGTAGAGCGAGCCCATGGGCGCGCCCGAGGCGGCGGTGATCTGTTTGACCGTGACCGCGCTGTAGCCGTGCACCCGCATGAGCTCGGCGACCGCCGTGACGAGGCGGTCCCTGGTACCGGTTGACATCTTCTCACTCACCCCACCAGACTAGAGCAAACGCACTAGAGCGTCTGCTCTACCGGAGGTGAGAGATGCCCACTGTCGATATCGCCGCAGGTCGGATCCACTATGTCGAGCGCGGCGAGGGGCCTCCCGTGGTACTGCTGCACGGCCTGCTCATGAACCACACCGTCTGGGACCCGGTGCTCGACCGGCTGCCCGAGGGGTTCCGGTACGTGCTGCCGGATCTGCCGCTGGGTGCGCATCCCGAGCCGATGCGCCCCGGCGCGGACCTGAGTTTGCGCGGGCAGAACCGGATCATCGCCGATTTCCTCGCCGCCCTGGATCTACGCGCGGTGACCCTCGTGCACAACGATTGGGGCGGTGGGCTCTTCCTCACCGCGTACGGGCTGGACGAGCGGGTCGGGCGACTGATCATCACCCCCTGCGAGGCGTTCGACAACTTCCCGCCCGGATTGCCGGGCAAGACCGCCGTCCTCGCGTCCTACGCACCGGGCGGCGTCTGGCTGGCCCTGCGACAGCTGCGGATAGCGTGGCTGCGCCGCTCCCCACTCATGTTCGGCTGGATGGCACGCGAGCCGCTGCCGGACGAGATGGTGCGCGGCTGGACCGAATCCGGGCTGCGGGACCGGCGCATTCGCCGGGACCTGCTGTCCTACACCCGATCCGGCTTCCGCAAGGCGGATCTCATCGCGAATACCGAGGCGCTGCGGAACTTCTCGGGCGATGCCCTGGTGCTGTGGTCCGCGGCGGGCAGGGTGATGCCGCGCGAGCACGGCCGCCGCCTGGCCGAGTTGCTACCGCACGGGCGGCTGGTCGAGATCGAGGACGCCTACGTGCTGTCCATGCTCGACCGCCCCGACGCGGTCGCCGCCGCCATGACATCCTTCCTGACAGGAGCCGCCGCGCACTGACCCCGCCGCCCCGGCACGATTCCGCCACGCGACCCCGTCCGATTATTCCGGCTTTTATTCGCGTGTGCTGGCCGAGACAGTGCGCGATACCTTAGGTTGATCCCATGGCGCGGCGTGTCATCGGAAACCTCGCTGAAGAGGTCACAAGTTTCGTCGGCCGCCGCGACGAGCTGGCTACCGCGAAGCGCTTGCTGCCCTCCACCCGGGTGCTGACCCTGCTGGGACCGGGCGGAATGGGTAAGACCCGGCTGTCCAGACAGGTCGGGAAGCTGGTGGCCCGAGCGTTCCCGGACGGCGTCTGGCTGGTGGAGCTGGCCGACGTGCAGGACCCGAACCTGGTGACGCTCAGCGTGGCCGAGACACTGGAGCTGCGCGACGAGACCACGGCCCCGCTGCCGCGGCTCACCGAATTCCTGGCCGACAAACGCCTGCTGCTGATTCTCGACAACTGTGAGCATCTGATCGACGCGTGCGCCGCACTGGTGGGGCGGATCATCGCCACCACGCCGGATGTGCGGGTGCTGGCGACCAGCCGCGAGGTGCTGGGGATTCCCGGCGAGCAGGTGATGCCGGTCCCGCCGCTGCCGGTGCGGGAGGACGGGTCGGGCGAGGACGGCGACGCCATGCGCCTGTTCGTCGAACGAGCCAGTGCGGCGAACCCCGGTTTCGCGGTGACGGCGGCGAACCGTCCCGTCCTCGCCGAGATCGTCAGCCGCCTGGAGGGTATGCCGCTGGCCCTGGAACTGGCGGCCCTGCGCCTGCGCATGTTCACCCCCGAACAGATCCTGGCCCGCCTCGACGACACCATGGATCTGCTCAGCGCCGGCCCGCGCACGGCCCCGCAGCGCCAACAGACCATCGAGGGCGCGATCCGCTGGAGCTACGACCTGTGCACACCAGCGGAACAGCTGCTGTGGGAACAGCTTTCGGTCTTCGCGGGCGGCTTCGACATCGATGCCGCCGAGGCGGTGTGCGATCTGGGCGGCGCGTCGCTCATGGAGGCGCTCACCGGCCTGGTGGACAAATCGGTGCTGACACCACGCTATGACGGCACGGTGGGCCGATATTCGATGCTGGAGCCCATCCGCCAGTTCGCCGCCGACCGACTGACCGCGCGCGGCGATGTGCAGGCCGTGCGCGCCCGCCATCGCGAGCACTACCGGCAGCTGGCCCTGCGCGGCCAGACCGCCTATTGGACGGGCGAGGACGTGGCCTGGTTCCGCGACCTGACCCGGGAACACGCGAATCTCCGTGCGGCACTGCGCTCCGGACTCCAGGACGAGCCGCTGGCCACCATGGAGACGGTGAGCGTGCTGCGCCCGTTCTGGGAGCACCACCGCTTCCTCTCCGAGGGCTACCGCTGGCTCACCGAAGCCCTGGAACTCAACCCCGAACCCACCCGGGCTCGTGCCCGCGCCCTGTCCTCCGCGGCCTCCCTGGCGGCGCTCCTGTCCGATCAGGCGTCCGCGGCCCGCCTGGTCCACGAATGCCTGGTGCTGGCAACGGATCTCGGCAATACCGACCTGCTACCCGAAATCAACCTGGACCGCTCCCTACTGGCCTTCACCGAGGGCGACGGCAGCCGAGCCCTGGAACTGGCCCGCACCGCCATCGACCTGGCCGTGGACACCGGCCAACCCGCCATCGAAATGGACAGCCACGCCTTCGCTTTCATGTGCGCGGAGGTCACCAACGCCACCGGCGGCGCGGAACTGGCCGAACGCTTCCTGAAGCTCACCGAGGATTCCGGCTCCCACCTGCTCGGCGGCCTGGCCCTGTGGACCGTCGGCATCGTGCACTGGCGACGCGGCGACTACGACACCGCCGCCCACTACCACGTCCGCTCCATCGAACAACTGGCCCTGTTCGAACGCTGCGTCTGGCTGGCCTCGGCCTTCGAGGGCCTGGCCTGGACCGAGGCCGCACGCGGCGAACCGCACCGCGCCGCCCGCCTGATGGGCGCGGCCGAAACCCTGCAACGCAGCACGGTTCGCCTGGCCCACCACATCACCAGCGTCATAGCCGACGAGGAACGCCGCCGTGTCCGTGAGGCACTGGGGGACAAGATATTCCGCGATCAGTTCAATGCCGGAGCCAACGTCCCACTGGAAGACGCCATCGACTACGCCCTGGGCCGCACCCCCGCCCCGATCGCGGACCCCGAACCCGCAGCCCCCCGCCGTCCGCCACGCGTCTCCGCCACGACCACCGCCGAAACCGACGTCCTCACCCGACGAGAAAAGGACGTCGCGCGCCTGATAGCCGCCGGATACAGCAATAAGCGCATTGCCACCGAATTGGTGATTTCCACCCGTACGGCGGAAACGCATGTGGAGCATATTCTCACCAAGCTCGGATTCACATCGCGAACACAGGTTGCGGCGTGGGTTCACGAGCATGGGCTGTGAAATAGGTTCAGAACGGACATTTCGTATCTGAATATCCGCAGTTCAGATACTGTTTTCCCTTCTACCGCAATGCATTTCGCGATAGAATGAACGTATGAATCCGGGGGAGGGAATCCACGACAGCGACAGCGGTATCGCCGCTGTCCGCGCGGGCTTGACCGCGTTGCAGACCGTGGACCTGACCGCCCTCACCGATGACGAATTCGAGGGCCTGCTCGCCGAATTCGAGACCTGCCGCCGGATCACGGAGTCGGTCTCGCATCGCCTGCTCATCGAAACCAGCGACCGCCACCTCCCCCGCATGATCGGCCGCCGCGGCCTGCACCGCTACCTGGTGGAAACCCTGCGCCTGTCCCGCTTCGAAGCCGCCTCCCGCATCGACGCCGCCCACGCCCTGGGAGCGTTCCGCGAACCCAGCGGCGCGGTGCGCGAACCGTCGCTGCCCGCCACCGCGACCGCCCAAGCCGAGGGCGCGATCTCGCCCACCCACGCCCGCGCGGTCATGCGGGTAATGGACCGGCTGCCCGACGCCATCGACACCGCCACCCGCACCATCGCCGAACAGCACCTCGCCGACGCCGCCCGGATCTTGGCTCCCGAACAGCTCACCCACGTCGGGGACCGGCTGCTGGGCTTCCTCGACCCCGACGGCACCCTCACCGACGACCGTGACCGCGCCCGCCTGCGCGGGCTCACCCTGTCCCCGCAACGGATCGACGGCATGTCCGAGATCACCGGCTGCGTCGACCCGCAACTGCGGGCGTTGCTCGATACCGTGCTGGCCAAGTGGGCACGCCCGGGCATGTGCATGCCCGACGACCCCGACAGCCCCCACCCAGGCACCCACGACCCCGACACAATCGACGCCGACGGCGTCAATGGCATGGATGTCGACACCGTCCGAGGCGACGGCGCCACGGCTGGCAGCGTCACCGCCGCTGGCCGCGTCGATGCCGGTGTCGTCAGTGCTGACAGTGCCGGTGCTGGCGCAGGCGCGGGCGGTCCTGGCGGTGTCGCTGTCGCTGGTGTCGGTGCCGCCGGGTTCGATCCCGCCCGCCTGCACGCGGCCATCGCCCGCGACACCCGCACCACCACCCAACGCAACCACGACGCGTTGAAAGCCTTCCTGTCCTCCGGCGGCGGCCCCGGCCGCACCGACCTCGGTACCCACCGCGGACTGCCGGTCGCGGTCACCCTGACCATGGACGTCACCGACCTGCTGCGCGGCACCGGCCACGCGGTAACCGCGACCGGCACCACCATCCCGATCCGCGACGCCTGGCGCATGGCCGAAGGCGCCATCCCGCTCCTGATGATCTTCGACAAACACCACGGCAAACCCCTCTACCTCGGCGAAGGCCCCCGCCTCGCCAACAATTGGCAGCGCCGCGCCAAAACCGCCATCGAACGCGGCTGCACCCGCCCCGGCTGCACCGCCCCCGCGACCATGTGCGCCATGCACCACATCATCCCCTGGGCTAAGGGCGGCCCCACCGACATCGACAACCTGACCCTGGTCTGCGACAGCTGCCACGCCCAGATCACCGCCGACCCCGACAATCCCCACGGGTGGGCCACCGAAACAGTCCCGCCCGGATCCGTGTTGGCCGGACGCACCCAATGGCGGCCACCAGTCGAGATCGACCCACACCGCACCCCACAGGTCAACCACCTCCACCACCCCGAACACATCCTGGCCGAAAGCCTGAAACGCTACCGCGCCAAACTCACCCGCCTCCACAACTAACACCCGCCCGCCCACAGTCACCGGCGAGTATCGAGAACACCTGAGCACCCCTCGGGCGCACAGCCACACCCTGTGCCGCCCCAGGGTGCTCGATTTCGTTCGACCACCCCAGTGCCACCCTCGAACTCGTCCCCGACACCGTCCTGGACGGTCCGCGATGGCTCAACACACCCGATGGTGGCCACCGGTCGAGATCGACCCGCACCGCATCGCACAGGTCAACCAGCATCACCATCCCGAACTCATCCTGGCCGAGAGTTCGAAACGCTACTGCGCGAAACTCACCTGCCCCCACACCTCGTCACCGGCGAATCTCGAGAACACCCCGAGCATCCTCGGGCGCACAGCCACACCCTGTGCCGCCCGTTGGTGCTCGATCTCGTTACGCGGCACCCACGGGTGCGCCATCTCCCCGGGGCACTCGAGGTCGTCCCCGGCCAACCGATGCAGAACCGAGAGCGTCACGAGACGCTCCGCCCCCACACGCCGCTGTAACCCCCAGGCACCCACGACCACCCCGACCAACCCACGCAGGGCTCGAATTCATCAACCACCAATGAAGCGCATGTCCCCAAAATCCCCCGAGTGCACGTAACTACCTGACACGAAACTCGTCTTTGCTCCGGCCAGCCACGCACGCCCCCCGATTCCCCAAGATCCCTCAGGACCCCAAATTCTCTAAACGCCCCCACAGCCAGTCCGCCCGCCGGAATCGCAGCCCACGGCACCCCACCCGGCGTCAGCGAAAGCCAGGAAAGGCGCCCAACGCCACCACACTATTTCTCTTCATCTCTGCGGCAACACCCCCGCCCAAGCGCGACCGCACGACGACAACACATGGACAGGGCCGAAACTCTCCCCGCACTCAATACCCCACGACCCGGTCCACCCGCTCCCGCAACAAGTCAGCATGCCCCAAATGCCGCGAGTATTCCTCAATCATGTGCAGATAGATCCACCGCAACGAAAGATCCCGCCCACTCCGAGGATGCTTCACGGTGTACTCCACCGGCAGCCCCGCAACCGCCTTGTCGCACAACGCGATTTCCTCGCGATAGCGCGCGATGTCCGCCTCGGCGTCCGATGCGGAGATGTCGTCGAAGTCGCCGTCGCGGTTGGTTTCGTCGCAATAGATGTAATCCACCCGCTCCCCCGCCGTGGTCCGTCGGAACCATCCCCGCTCGACCTCGGTCATATGGCGCACGAGGCCGAGCAGCGACATCGAGGAGGGTTCCACGCTACGGGAGGTTAGTTGAACTGCGGTGAGCCCCTGGCATTTCCACAGCAGGGTGTCGCGGGAGCGGTCCAAGAAGGACTGGAGCATGGTGCGTTCGTCACCAACGAGTGCGAACGAGCGGCGATCGACTTCCGGTGCGGTCCATGTCATTCTCGCAATCTAATGCGACCACCGCCCCGACGTGATCACATTCCCCGGGTGAGGAAGTCGATCACCGCGCGTTCGAAAGCATCCTTGCGCTCGACCTGCACCCAGTGCCCGCAGCGCGAGAAGATCCGCAGGTCGGCATTGGGGAGCTGGCGGGCCGGGAACAGCGCGCCCTCCACCGGCGTGACACGGTCGTCACGTCCCCACAGCATGAGGACCTGGTGCGGAACACCTTTCAGACGCGCCCACAGCGGCAGCGGTTCGGCCATTCTCGGGTTGTAGAAGGTGGCGTAGGCATCGGCCAGCGCCTTGGTCTGCGCGGGATCGGTGGCCGCCGCCGTGCGGGTGGCGATCAAGTCCTCGGTCAGCACCGCCGGATCGAACACCATGGTCCGCAACCAGTCGAGGGCGCGTTCGGCCGTCGGATCGGCGTTGAAGGCCAGCAGCCGGTTGATGCCCTCCGACGGCTCCGGTCCGAGGATGTTCACGCCCACGCCGCCGGGGGCCATCAACACCAGCTTGTCCACTCGCCCCGGATGTTCCAGCGCGGTCAGCGTCGCGACCCCGCCGCCCATGGAGTTGCCCAGCAGGCTCGCCTTCTCGATGCCCAACTCGTCCAGCAGCGCGATGACCGCGTCCGAGGCGATGCGCAGATAGTTGCGCTCGTACACCTCCGGCCGCCCGCTCGCCCCGAAGCCCGGCTGATCCAGGACCAGACAGCGGAAGTGCCGGGACAGCACCTCGAGGTTGGCCCCGAAGTTGGCCCACCCCGACACTCCCGGCCCGGAGCCGTGCAGCAGTACCAGCGGCGCACCGGATCCCGCCTCGTGGTACCGCAGTTCGACACCGTCCACGCTGCACCGGCGGGAGGTGTTCTCGGCGGTGAACGTCATCTACAGCATCCGATCCGTGACCTCGAGCCCCATGGCGCCCTTGCCGAACATGGCCAGGGCACGCTCCACGTCGTTGATGGCGTGCACGCTTCCGGCGTGCGCGTCGCGCCAATGCCGTTCGATGGGGTTGGGTCGGCGGATGGAGTGGCCACCGGAGTTCTTGAACAGCAGATCGATTGCCTCCAGCGCCCGTTCGGTGCCGCGCACCTGGTCACGCCGCGCCCGCAACCGCGATTCGAACGGAATCTCCTCGCCCGCTTCGGCATAGCGCAGCTGCTCACCGATATTGCGCTCCATCTGCAGGATCGCGGCGTCGATCTCCGACGCGGCGCGCGCGATGCGCACGTGCGCGAACGGATCCTCGGCCACCTTCTGACCGCCGTAGGACAGCCGCACCCGCTCGCGCTGCCGCGCGATATGCGCCTCGTACGCGCCCTGCGCGGCACCGATGATGGGCGCGGTGATGGTGTTGGAGAACACGCTGCCGAACGAGATCTTGTACAGTGCAGCGGTATTCAGCTCTTGTCCGGGGCCGACCAGATTCGCCTGGTCTGCGGCGCTGTAGGCCCGGTAGGCGGGTACGAACGCCTTGTCGATGACGATGTCGTTGGAGCCGGTGCCCGCCAGCCCCGACACGTCCCAGACGTCCTCGATGACGTAGTCGCTGCGCGGCACCAGCACGGTGAAGTAGTCCATGCCCTGGTCCGAGGGCACCAGCGCGCCCAGGAACACCCACTGCGCGTGGTCGCAGCCGGAGGAGAAGCTCCAGCGGCCGGAGATCTCGTAGCCGCCCTCGACCGCGGTCAGCTTGCCGGTCGGCGCGTACGAGGAGGAGACCAGGGTATCGGGGTTCTCGGCCCACACGTCCTGTTGGGCGCGATCGTCGAACAGGGCCAGCTGCCAGGGATGCGCACCCAGCACCGATGCCACCCAGGCACTCGACGGGCAGGCGGTGGCGATGGCGCGGATCACCTCGTAGAAGGCCACCGGCGACGCCTCGGCGCCCCCGAACCGCGCGGGCTGCAACATGCGGAACACCCCGGCCGCGGTCAGCTCGGCGATGGTGGCGTCGGGAATCCGCCGCTGCTCCTCGGCCTGCACGGCTCGTTCCCGGATCGCGGGCAGCAGATCCCGGACCCGATCGAGCACCTTGTTCGTCATTGAGCTGTTCCCTCCTGGTCCAGTGATTCTGATTGTCGACGCTATGGCCGCCGTCGCGCGGCGATCGGGAAAAGTCCCGGTGATCGGAACCCCCGGCCCGCTCAGCCGTCGCGGCGGCCCTCGGCCGGGCGGCGGTTCGGGCTATTCGTTCCGGGCGGCGGCGGTGCCCGCGCGGCGGCCGAAGAAGGTGCCGTCACCGAGGGACGTTCCGCTGATGTAGCCGAAGCCGTGCAACCCGTTGGCGACCCGCCCGGCGGCGAAGAGACCGCCGATCGAACTGCCGCCCAGATCCAGGACGTGCCCGTCCAGGTCGGTGTGCAGCCCGCCCAGGGTGAAGACGGAGGCCCCGGTGCCGCGCCGGTCGCCGGATTCGGCGGGTGGGCGCACCCCGGCCTTCACGTCGATGGCGGCCAGGGGCGGTGTGAGCGGGCGCAGCCAGCGGGATGCCTTGTGGAAGTCCAGATCCGCTCCCCGCGCGGCGAATTCGTTGTACCGGCGCACCGTGTCGACCAGCGCGCCGTCCGGGAGCCCGGTCAGCCGCTCCAGTTCCTCGGGTGTCTCGCCGACGTGGGTCGGCCGCACCCCCCACCGCTGCGGTTCGGGCACCGCCTCGAATCCTTCCTCGTCCACGATCACCCAGACGGCCGTGTCGCCACCGGCCCAGGCGCCGCCCATGTTCTGCCGGAACAGCGCCGCCTGCCCGATGCGCCCGGGATAGGTGTCCTCGTTCACGAATCGCTGTCCCCGAGCGTTGACCACCATGCCGCGCGCCGCCAGGCCCGGTATCAGCGAGATGCCGACCTGCCCCGCACCCATGTGCCGTACCCCCGCCCCGAGCGCCTGCGCCATGAGAATGCCGCTGCCGTCATCGGTTCCGGCGCTGACCTTGGTGTGGCCCAGCAGATGTGGCGCGTGCGCGGCCAGCATGGGGTCGTTGTCGACGAATCCGCCGGTGGTGAGGATGACGCCGCGCCGGGCACGGATGGCGATCTCCCTGCCGTATCGCCGGGCGACCACCCCGATCACGGTCCGATCCTCGGCGATCACGAGATTGGTGACGTAGGTGTCGAAAAGCGTTCCGGCTCCGGCTGTTTCGGCGGCCTCGGTGAGGCATTCCATGAGCAGTCTGCCGCCGAAGTCGTGCGCGGCGGGCCGGTGCCCGCGCGGTGCGGGCCGCGCCGATTCCGTGAACGGCCAACTGTTCTCGCCCAGCCACATCAGCCCGTCGTCGGTCGGCGGCACCCAGGTCGGGGCGTCCCACAGGCTCGCGGTGAACGGGACGCCGCGGTCGACCAGCCAGTGGAAGTGCTCGACGCTGCCCGCGCAGTACTCGGCGATCTTGGCCGGGTCCGCGCTCGGCCCCAGCGCAGCGGTCAGGAACGCAGCCATCTCCTCCGGGGTGTCGTCGAAGCCGCACGCCCGCTGTACGGGGGTGCCGCCGCCGAGGTAGATCTCGCCGCCCGACAGCGCGGACGCGCCACCCGCTCCGCCCGCCCGGTCCACCACCAGCACGCGCGCCCCGGCCCGTGCCGCCTCGAACGCCGCCGCGGCACCGGCGGCACCGTATCCGACCACCAGCACATCGGTGTCGATGTCGAACTCGTCGACCTCGGTCGCCGCCCGCGTTGTCACAGCTTTCCGCACCGTCATGGCTACGACGGTCCCCGCGCCGCGGGAAGGGCATAGCGGCGCATCTTGCTCAATGACTCTCCGATCCCGTTGATCGGGACTGGGAACCGTGGCCGGTCAGCGCAGTGGCGATGGTGTGTGAACGGCGTCACGTGTGGTTGGGACGCCTCACGAGGAGGAGAGTCAATGCGGATTCTGGTCACCGGAGTCACCGAACCGAGTGGTCGTGCCGTGGCGCGCATGCTGGTGGCGGCGGGCCACGAGGTGGTCGGCCTGGACCGGCGGCGACACCGCTACGTGGACCCGCGGGTCACGGTGACCGTCGGCGACCTGTCCGACGCGCGGGTGTGCGCCGACGCCGTCGCCGGAGCGGATGCGGTGGTGCATCTGGCCGGAGGCGCGGTCGCCGGGCTGCTGTCCGCCGTTCGCGATGCCGGGGCACGCATCGTGGTGCCCGTCGCGGCGGGCCTCGATCCGACGGTGGAGCGCACGATCACCGGCAGTGGTGCGGACGCGCTCATCGTGCGCACCCCCGTGGTCACCGGCCGCCGAGTGGACCGAACCAGTTGGCGCGCCTTGGAAACCCTCGCGGGCGCGCGCGGAGATCACGCGCTGCAGGTGCTGCACTACGACGATCTGGAACGCTTCCTGGTGCTCGCGGCCGTCTCCCAGCGCGGTGGCGTGGTCGGATTGGCCGCTCCCGGTGAGGTTTCCGGCGACGACGTGCGCCGCATACTGAAGGAGTCCGGCGTACGGTATTCGGCCTGGCTGCCGCGCTCGTCCACCCGGCGCGCCCCGGTGGACACCACCGCCGCCCGGGACGAATGGCAGGTCCGCTACGGCTGGACCGCCCGGGAGGTGGTGGCCGACGTGGCGCGCGGCCTGCACGGGCGCAAGGCCGACGGCACCGGGTTCCGGGCCCGGCGCGGGGCCATTCCGCTGCCGAGTCACGTAGTGCCGCAGTCGGCCCCGACCTCGGACGGCCATCCGCTGGTCTCCGCCGCCCCCGAGGGGTATCAGGGCGAGTTCGACGATCTCGTCGACGAGCGTATCCCGGTGCACACCGCCACCAACACCTCCGAAGCGCTGCCCGGTCCGCTGACCCCGCTCACCATCGACCTGCAGGCCGGTGCCATCCGGCTGGGCAACGAGGCCATGGGCCGGATGATCGCGCTGGAGGGAATCGCATTGGAGCACTGGGTGTCCCGGGTGACCAGTGTGCTCGGCCACCACATGTACATCAATCCTTCGATCGGTGTGTTCACCGCCGAGAACATGCCCGGCTGGGACGAGGAGAGCATCCGCAAGGATGTCTACGGCGCGATCGGCGATATGGAGCTGCATCCGCTGGGCCGTCCCCCGATGGCGGGCGGTCGCCTCGGCACCCTGAAGGCCACCGGCCGGGTGGCGGCCACCGCCCTCGGCTATCGCCGCACCGCCGAGCACATCAATGCCGCATCGCATACCGAATCGCTGTCCCGCGAGGAGATTTCGGAGCTCACCGACGAGCAGTTGCACGCCCGCGCCCTGCTGTGGCGCGACCGCCTGAATCAGGCGTGGCAGGCCGCCGCCATCGGCGTCATGATGACCGGGGCGGCCACCGCCGTGCACAAGGGCGAGGTGAAGATCGACCTGGACCGGCTGGAGTCGGCCAAACCCATGCTGGCCGTGGAGCGGCTGGCGGCGCTGTGCCGCCGCGACGCCGGACTGCACGAGGTGGCGCGGACCGGCGATGTGGCGGCCGCCCGGGAGAAGTCGCCGGAGTTCGCGGCGGCGCTGGACGAGGAACTGGGCCGGGTGGGCCATCGCGGTCCCGGAGAATGCGAACTGCTCAACCCGACCTTCGGCAACCGTCCCGAACTGCTGGTCGCCGCCGCCGCGCGCGCCGCGGAAATGCCTGCCCCGCAGCGGGAGCCGGTACCCGCGCCGACCACCCGCACCGCCCGGATGGCGGTCGGCGCGACCGTCTACCGTGAACGCGCCCGCGACGCCGTCGTGCGGATCACCAACAATCTGCGGATGGCCACCCGGGAGCGCGCCGCACGCTTGGTCGCCGGCGGCAAGCTCACCGAGCCGGACGATTCGGCGTTCCTGACCCTGGACGAGATCCTCTGGGCCCCATCGGATCTGAAGGAGCGGGTGGCACGCCGCCGGGAGGAACGCGGCCGGTTGCAGGCCATCCGCATGCCGGACCTGGTGAACGGCCACTGGGTTCCGGAGGAGATCGAGGGCGCGATCGCCGTCGGCGACACCCTCACCGGGCTGGGCGTGAGTCCCGGCGTGGTGGAGGGCACCGTCAAGCGCGTGCTGTCCCTCGACGACGATATCGAGCCCGGCGACATCCTGGTCGCCGCCGTGACCGATACCGGCCACACGGCCATGTTCGGCTATGCCGGGGCCGTGGTCACCGATATCGGCGGCGCGGCCTCCCATGCCGCCATCGTGGCCCGGGAGTTCGGCGTGCCCTGTGTGGTGGACACCAAGACCGCCAGCACCGGCCTGTCCGACGGACAGCGCGTGCGAGTGGACGGCGCGGCCGGAACGGTGACCCTGCTGGCCGACGCCGACTAGCCACCGGCGCGGGCAGGCACCTCCCGCCCCACACCCCCGTACGATCCCCCTCGATAGCGGAAAACGCACCGGTCGCGAACGCAACGGGTGCAATCTGGATATATGCGCGCACGCGGGAGCACAGATATCGAGGCGGCGCGATGACGATCGTCGCCGGAGTGGACAGTTCCACGCAGTCCTGCAAGCTGGTGGTGTGTGACGCCGACACCGGAACCGTGGTGCGGCAGCGTCAGATTCCGCATCCGGACGGTACCGAGGTGCCGCCCGCGACCTGGTGGGAGGCGCTGCGCGCGGCGTCGGAGCAGATGATGCGCGAGGTGGCGGCCATTTCGGTGGCCGGACAGCAGCACGGCCTCGTGGTGTTGGACGCGGCCGGGTATCCGGTGCGGGACGCCCTGCTGTGGAACGACACCCGTTCCGCGGAGGCGGCCGCGCAGCTGGTCGGCGAGCTGGGCGGGCCGCAGGCGTGGGCCGACGCGGTGGGCAGTGTGCCGTTGGCCGCGCACACGGTGGCCAAACTGCGCTGGTTCGCCGACCACGAACCCGAACTCGCCGACCGCACCTCGAAAGTGCTGCTCCCGCACGACTATCTGACCTGGCTGCTGCGCGGCGGCGACGCCGGCACCGAGCCGACCACCGATCGCGGGGACGCCTCGGGCACCGGCTACTGGTCACCGGCCGCGGGACGCTACCGCCGTGATCTGCTGTCGCTGGCCTTCCGCGGGCGCACCCCGGAGCTGCCCCGGGTGCTGGCCCCGGCCGAGATCGCCGGGCACACCCCCGGCGGCCGGGTGGTGGCGGCGGGTACCGGCGACAATGCGGCCGCCGCACTGGGTTTGGGCATCGAGGAGGGGGATGTGGTGGTGTCGCTGGGCAGCAGTGGCACCGTCTTCTCCCGGTCGCCGCGGCCCAGCGCCGACGCCAGCGGGGCGGTGAACGGTTTCGCCGACGCCACCGGCGCGTTCCTGCCGCTGGTGTGCACGCTCAATGCCGCCCGCGTCCTGGATTCCACCGCCACCCTGCTCGGCACCGACATCTCCGGGCTGGAGGTGCTGGCGGCCCAATCCCCGCCCGGTGCGGACGGTCTCACCCTGCTGCCGTATCTCGCCGGTGAGCGCACCCCGAATCTGCCGCACGCCGCGGGCAGCCTGCACGGCCTGCGCCCGCACACCATGCGACCGCACCACCTCGCGCGGGCCGCCATCGAGGGCATGCTCTGCAATATCGCCGACGCCCTGGACCGACTGCCCACCGTGCCCCGCCGCATCCTGCTCATCGGCGGCGCCGCGCGCTCGCGACTCATCGCCCACACCGCGGCGGCGATCTTCCACGCCACGGTGACCGTGCCCGAACCCGGGGAGTACGTGGCCCGGGGCGCGGCCCGCCAGGCGGCGTGGGCCTTGCGCGGCGGATCCGGGCCGCCCGCGTGGCCGAGTCCGCCCGCCACCGAGTTCCCGCCGCCCGCGCGGAGATTCGGCGATGCCATCCGGCAGCGCTACGCCGAGGTGCGGGATATGTACTACCCGCCCGCGTGACCGGGACGGTGGCACGCTCCGGTCAGGGACCGCACTCGCCGTCCGGTATCAGCAGCGGGGCCAGTGAGACGCCGCCCTGCGCCCAGCCCGCACTGGTCACCCACAGCTCGCCGTCGTCGACCACCTCGGCCGCGTGGGCGCGGATCCGGCCCACCCGGTCGCTCGGGCGGAAGTGGAAGGGGCCCTCGCCGCGGAACACCTCGGTGCCCACGTATTCCGGGCGGGGGCCGATGAACAGGTACCAGATCCCGTTGTGCCGCAGGACGAACGGTGATTCGGTGTTGCCGCCCTCGGTGCCGGTGAGCGGGTCGGCGTAGGCGATGCGGCGCGGGCCCCAGTGCACCAGATCGGGGCTGACGCGGTAGGCGACCACGTGGTGACCGCCCTCGGGATCGCTGGTGGCGCAGTAGTACATCACCCACAGGCCGCGAATGCGCAGCACCATCGGGTCGCGGGCGTCGTAGCCGTCGTGGAACAGCGGCCCGTCCGGGTGCCGGGTCCAGTGGAACAGGTCCGGGGAGGTCGCCAGGTTGATGGCGGTGGCGGTCCGGTCGGGTCCCCCGCCCGAGTAGAACATCCAGTACCGGTCGTCGGCGTAGACGACATGCGGGGCCCACAACTGCGTCTCACCGTAGTCGGGGTCCACCAGCAGGGCCGGATCCCGGGTGATCCACGGCCCGTGCAGCGATCGCGCGGTGGCGTGGGCGAAAACGGTTTCGTCGAACGGTGCGGCGGGTTCGGGGTGGGTGATGCCGAACAGGTGCCAGCCGCCCTCGGCGTCCCGAACGATGGTGTGGTCGTTGATGTACCACTGTTCCGACAGTCCCTCGCTCGGGTCGTAGACGCGGGTGAAAGCACCCGCGGACACCTCGATGGCAGCTCCGCGCATCTCCTCAGTGTGACCGCCCCGCGCCCGCTGTCACCACGATCCGCGAATGATCGTGGCTACGATCGAGTTCGTGCGGTCAGGATCGCGGTTCTCCGGTGTGCTCGCCTTCGTCCTGCTACTGGCGGTGGCGGCCGCGGTGGCCTGGGAACAACAGCCGCGCGGCTATCGCGACGCCGCCGCGCCCGTCGAGGTGTTCAGCGCCGAGCGGGCGCTGCGGACCGTCGAGGCCATCGCGTCGCGACCGCATCCCATCGGCAGCGCCGAACACGACCGCGTGCGTGACCAGCTGGTGGCGCAGCTGCGGGAACTGGGCTTGGAGACCGAGGTCCAGGAGGGGATCGGGCAGTGGCCCCGAGCCTTCCAGCGCGAGGGGTTCGGCATGGGACGCACCGCCAATATCGTGGCGCGCATGCCCGGCACGGCCGCCACGGGCACGGTGTACCTTGCGGCGCATTACGATTCGGTGCCCTCCGGCCCGGGCGCGAATGACGACGGGGTGGGTGTGGCGGCCATTCTGGAGGCGGTGCGCGCCCTGCGCGCGGGTGAGATCTCGCTGCGCAACGACCTGGTCGTACTGCTCACCGACGGCGAGGAGATGGGCCTGCTCGGCGCGGAGGCGTACGTGGCCGCGGGGCTGGACGGCAGCCGCCCCGGCGTGGTGGTCAATCACGAGGCGCGCGGTGCGGCCGGACCGGTGCTGCTGTGGCGGATCACCCATCCCGACGGCCACCTCATCGACGCCGTCGCCGACGCGCCGTACCCGAACACCGACTCCCTCTCGACCGCCCTGGGCGGCGCCCAGACCACCAGCAATACCGATTTCGTCGCGTTGGAGGCGGGCGGCCTGCACGTCCTGGACTGGGCGTTCGCCGGGAGCAGCGCCTACTACCACAACCGCCTCGACGATCCGGCGCACGTCCACCTGCCGACGGTGCAGCAGATGGGTGAGAACACCCTCGCCCTGGCCCGTGACTACGGCAACACCGATCTCGCGACGCTGGACACCGGTGTCGATCGCGCCTATTTCCAGCTGCCGTTCGGCGTGCTCGTCGTCCTCCCGGTGTGGGTCATCATCGCCCTGACGGTGCTGACCGTGCTGCTGGTCGCCTGGGTGGTCTGGCAGGCGCGGCGCCACGGGGAGACGCGGGCGCGCACGATCCTGCTGGCCGGGCTCACCTTCCTGCTCGCCGTACCGGTCGGCATGGGCGCGGTGTGGGCGCTGTGGGAACTGCTGCGCGTGATCCAGCCCGAGTACGCCGCCCTCGGTCCGGTCGATCCGTATCGGCCGGAGAGCTACTACGCGGCGGTGCTGACGCTGCTGGTCGCGGTGCTGGCGGCGTGGTGGGCGCTGGCGCGGCGGCTGTTCGACACCACCGCGGCCGCGGTCGGCCTGCTCGGCGCGGTGACGCTGGTCGGGGTGGTGTGCGCGGTGCTGGTTCCGGCGGGTGCGCAGATCCTGATCGTGCCGACCGGCGCCGCGGCGACGGGCGTCGCCCTCACCTTCCTGGTGCCGCAGCGCTGGAAACTGGTGGCGCTCACCGTCTTCCTGCTGCCGGCGGCGGTCTTCCTGGGCGGCGTGACCTGGCCGGTGCTACAGACCGGACTCGCGGGCGCGCCCTTCCTGGTAGCCCCGCTGGTGCTGCTGCTCGGCGGCCTGCTGACGGTGACGCTGGTGCGGGTGTGGCCGCCGCGGCACGGCTGGCTGATTTCCACGGCCGCGCTGGCGCTCACCGTCGCCCTGACGGCGCTGGGGTCGACCGTGGACCGCTTCGACGACGAGCACCCGATGCCGACCCAGCTGATCTACGCGCTGGACGCGGATTCCGGTGAGGCGCGCTGGCTGTCCCCGCGCGAACCGGATGCCTGGAACGACACCTATCTCGACGACACCGCGCCCGCCGGACCGTTCGCGGCACTGTGGCCCACGGCGGTCGCGAGCGGCCCCGCTCCGGCCCAGGCGCTCTCGGCTCCCGTCGCCGAGATCCTCTCCGACACCACCGAGGCCGGGCAGCGCACCGTCCGGCTGCGTCTCCGGTCGACCCGCGACGCGCTGCGCCTGGATCTGCACTACGACACCGAGATCCGCGCGCTGCGGGTGGCCGGACGCGCGGTGACGCCCGCTCCGGCCACCGGTTTCCAGTTCTGGGCTCCCCCGGCCGACGGCCTCGAGGTCGAGGTGGTGGCACCGGCGGGACCGCTGTCACTGCGCGTACTCGACCACACCTGGCTCACCGATACCGGCCTGACGACCTTCCCGGACCCACCGCCCGATGTCTTTCTGCGCCAGAACAGTCTGGCCGCGGTCTTCACCACCGTGCGAGGACTCTGAGCCGCCCGCCGGGGAGCACCGTGAGCCGGACACCGCACATCCGGTGATCGACTAGGACAGAAGCTGACCTATTTGCGCGACAGGATGGTCGTATGACGACCGAACTCTCGCTGCGCCGGTTGAACCGCACTCTGCTCCAGCGTCAACTGCTGGCGGAGCGGGTGGACATGTCCGCGGCCGACCTGATCCGGCACCTGGTCGCCGTGCAGGGACAGGAGCCGAACTGGCCCTACGTGGGACTGTGGACCCGGCTCACCCGATTCCGGCCCGACGACCTCATCACGCTCTTGCGGGACCGGACGGTGGTGCGCTCCACCATGATTCGACGCACCGTCCATCTCACCACCGCATCGGACCACCGCTGGTTGCAGCCGACGGTCGCGCCCATGGTGGAGTCGATCCTCGGCGCGGCCTACTTCCGCGAGGCCATGACGGCGGTGGATCCCGTCGAGCTGGCGGCAGCCGGGCGGGAACTGCTGACCGGCCGTACGGTGCCCCGCCGCGATCTGGGACGCCAACTGGCACAACGGTTCACGACACCGCATCCGGGCCGCCTGGCGCAGGCGCTCGGGGCGGTGCTGCCGCTCGTCCACGATGCCGAGGCCGGTGCGTGGGGTGGGTGGCGCAATCGCCGGGTCGCGGTCGCTCTGGCCGAGGAGTGGCTGGGCGCACCGCTGGCGGCCGGACCCCGGCCGGACACCCTGGTGCTGCGCTATCTGGCGGCTTTCGGCCCCGCCAGCGTCGCCGATATTCAGGCGTGGTCGGGCCTCACCCGGCTGGCCGAGGTGGTGGCGCGGCTGCGTCCGGAGCTGCGGGTATTCCGCGACGACACCGGGCGCGAACTGTTCGATCTGCCCGACGCGCCACTGGCCGACCCGGAGACGCCGACGCCCGTACGCCTGCTGCCCGCCTTCGACAACGCCCTGCTCGGGCATCGCGACCGCCGCCGGATGATCAGCGACGCCGACCGCGCGAGCATCGCGGCCGAGGCGTCCGCCGGGGTGCCCATGTATCTCGTCGACGGATTCGTGCACGGCCGCTGGTCATTGGACGGCGCAACCGTCCGAATCATCCCGTGGCATCCGCTCTCGGCCGCCGACGAGGTCGCCGTATGTGCCGAGGCGGCGCGGCTGATAGCCCTGATCGCGCCGGGTGCGGACGGGAAGGTCGTCGTCGAGCGGCGCTGAGCCGGGCGGTCGGTGCGCCTCGATCAACGTGCGGCCCAGGCGTTTCGCGCGCACCGCGGCATGTTCGTCGCCCTCCGCGGCGGCGATGATCGAGCCCTTCATGAGGATGTGGAAGGTGCGTGCGAAGTCGTCCGGGTCGGTCAGCCCGGCCTGTTCGGCACGGCCGCGGACGATATCGCGGATGGTGCCGAGATGTTCGATCCCGGCCCGGCCGATGGGGTGGTCCGCGCCCATCTCCAGGAGCACGTTGATGAAGGTGCACGCGTCGAAATCGCGCGAGGCGAACCATTCCTCGAAAACATCGAAGATGGCGAGCAACTGCTGCACCGGTGTCGAACCGCGGGTGCGGGAGTGTTCCTCCACCAGTGCGAAGGTCCACAGTTCCTCACGCCGCCGCAGGACGGCGAGCACCAATTCGTCCTTGGTCGGGAAGTATTCCGCGAGCGCGCCCGGGGCAACGCCCGCGCGCACCACCACTTCATCGGTATCGACATCGCGAACGCCGCGCCGAGTGAACAATTCGTACGCGGCGGCGACAATTCGTTCCCGGACTCCGACAACCGCGTGCCTGCTGGTTGTCATACCTCGAGCATACGGCCGCCGGGGGCCGTCCGGCGACGAGTCGACCGGATGGTGTCACATCGGTGACACCACCAGCGTATCCCGCAGTCGATCGAGTTCGGCCGCCGAAAGCCCGTTGGCCAGCAACCATTTCGCCGCGCCACCGTAGTCGGCGCGCATCCGCTCCAGGAAGCGGAGCATCACCTCCGGCTCGACGGCGAGGATGCCGGTGCTGACCGGTGGCAGCCCCGTATAGGACGGCAGCGCGTCGAGCCGCTCGCGGACCCGGGCCATGCGCTCGTTGGTGAGCGCGTAGTCGTGGGCGATGGCCTCGGGCGTCACACCGACGGCATCGAGCAGCACCGCCGCCAGCACCCCGGTGCGATCCTTGCCCGCGGCGCAGTGGAACAGCAACGACCGCCGGTCCGCGTCGATGAGCAGGCGCACGGTCTCGACGATGTGCTCCGGGCTGCCGCGCAACAGCTGGCCGTACAGTTCCACCAGATCCACCCGGGTCCTGTCGGGTACGAGATCACGTGCGGCCAGCGAGGATCGCGGTGATTTGCGGATGGGCAGATTCGCGATGGTGACGGCCGCGGTGGCGATCGGGCCGTAACCCTCCCGCTCGACCTCGTCGGGCAGGCGCAGGTCGACGACCGTGCGCAGACCGAGCTCCCCGAGCAGCAACTCGATATCGGCGGCGGTGGCCTGCTGGAGCGTGCTGGAGCGGTAGAGCACACCGAAACGCGTCGTGCCGCCGCCGATGACGGGGAGTCCGCCCAGATCCCGCAGGTTGTCGATCTGGGCGAACTCCACCCACCGCCGCCCGGTGTCGGGGTAGCGCGCGGAGACGCCGGGTGCGGAGTTCTCGTGCTGTGCCGGACCGGTCACCGGGGTGTCAGTGGGCACGACCGGCCGCCGCCTCCTCGGCGCGGTTGCGACCGCACAGTCCGATCAGGTCCTCGTGCAGTTCGAACCACACCGTGTGGTAGCTGTCCATGATCGGGCGGGCCACCCAGGTGTGGTCACCGGCGTCGATGCGCTCCAGCGCACGGTCCAGGCGGTCGGCGTAGCGGCCCAGCCGCGGCGCGATGTCGCCGAGTCGCCCGATCAGTGGACGCAGCCGCCGGTGGGCGTCGGTGAGCCGGGCCAGGACGGCGGCGTCGTAGTCGGCGTCGGCGTGGTCGTTGACGGTATCGGCGTCCTTCATCTGCCAGTCGGTGATGATGAGCTTCACATCCTGGTTGTGGACACAGAATTCGTCGTAGGCGGCCGAAATCGCGGCGTGGTCGACGGTTTCGCGTTCATCGGCCAACAGCCGCTCCAGGCGCGGACGGCCGTCCGAAGTGAGCCGGAAGCCCGCGGGGGTGGTGGCGCACAGGCCCGCCGTGACCAGATCCGCACAGCGGGCGGTGATCTCGTCCACCCCGGCGGCCAGGCTGGCGGCGAGGCCCTCGGCATTCACCCGGCCCTTGATTCCCACCAGACGCAGCAGCTCGAGTTCGGTGAACGGCAACACCTCGGTCGAATCGGACTGCCGGGCAGTCGTTTCCGGTGCGCTCGCCCGCGCTTCGAGGTGTGCCGCCAGGCCGTCGGGCGCGGTGCCCGCCCACGTGGCGAGCTGCGCGACATCGGCGAGAATATCCGCCTCGACCGGTTTTCCGGCGACCTCGCCCGGCCACACCACACCGGCACCCCCGTCCACGGTGACGGTGCGCCCGGCCAACGCCGCCACCACGCCGGAACCGCAACCGACCACGCACGGGCGGCCCAGTTCCCGGCTGACCAGCGCCGCATGGGAGGTGGTGCCGCCCAGTTCGGTGACGACGGCGCGGGCGGCGATCATGCCGTGCAGGTCGTCGGGACTGGTGGTGGGGCGCACCAGGATCACCGCCTCCCCCGCCTGGGCGCGGGCCTCGGCCTCGTCCGGATCGGTGACGACCAGGCCGGAAGCCAGTCCCGGACAGGCGGATTCGCCGTGCGCCAGGGGCTGCTGCCCGGTGGTGTCGCCGGAGGCGGGACGCAGCACCTCCCGCACCTGATCGGGAGTGATCCGATCCAGCGCCTGCCGTGCCCCGATCATCCCCTCGTCGACCATGGCGACCGCGGCCCGCACGGCGGCCCGGGCGGAACGTTTGGCCGGGCGCGACTGCAACAGCCACAGGGCGCCGGACTCCACGGTGAACTCGATGTCCTGGATATCGCGGCCGTCGCGTTCCAGCTGCGCCGCGGCGGCGAGCAATCGCTCGTGCACGCGCGGCTGGGTGGCGGCCAGCTCGTCGAGCGGGCGCGGCGTGGTGCGGCCGGAGACCACGTCCTCGCCCTGCCCGCCGACCAGCCACTCCCCGTAGGCCGGGCCGTCGCCGGTATTGGGGTTGCGGCTGAACAGCACTCCGGTGCCGGACAGGTCGTCGAGATTGCCGAAGACCATGGCCTGCACGGTGACCGCGGTGCCGAGCGTGTCGGCCACACCGCGATTGCGCCGATAGGTCTTGGCGCGCGGGGAATCCCAGGAGCGGAACACCGCCTCGATCGCGCCGCGCAACTGCTCCCACGGATCATCCGGCACCACGCCGTGCTCGTCGCCGAGCACCGTCTCCCGGTACTGGGCGAGGAAGCGCCGCCACGTGTCGTCGGCGTAGGCCGGATTCCCGGATTCCTCGGCCAGCGCCCGCCGCACCGCGTCGGTCATACCGAGATTGAGGACGGTGTCCATCATGCCGGGCATGCTGACCGCCGCGCCGGAGCGCACCGACACCAGCAGCGGGCGCGCGGTGCCGCCGAAGCCGCGGCCGGTGCCGCGTTCGATCATGGCGATCCCCGCGCGCACCTGCGCCCAGATCTCCGCGGCGATGCCACCGCGGCGGCGGTAGTCGGCCCAGCCGTCGGTGGTGATCACGAAGGCGGGCGGCACCGGCAGCCCCAGTGCCCGCATGTGGTCGATGCTCCACGCCTTGCCGCCGATCCGCTCCCGCGACAGCCCGCAGCGGCCGTCGAGTTCGACGACGGTCGCCGCGTCGGCCACCACATCCGGTCGCTGGGCAAGCTCCGCTCCCGCGGTCATATCACTCCTTCGATCGTGTGGATTCCTGCGCACCGCGCCCCGTGCCTCCCGTCCGGGCGTCATGTACCGAGCGTGCCGGGTCGGCGACGCGGTTCTCCAACCCGATCTCGTTGAGCGGAACCGGCGCTGCCGCGGTGGCGGTCCGCCGGTCGCGGCGGATCGACCCCGGTGAACGGGACTCATCCGACGAATCGGGCGTGGCGGGCGGGGTGGTGCGGCAGGATGGGCGCATGGATCGGCGGGACGAGTCCATGGGCGATACGCGGCTGACGAGTATTCCCGCGCTCCTCGCGGACCGGGCACAACAGTTCCCGGACGTGCTCGCCATCGCCGGGCCCGACGGCCGGATGACCTACGCCGAACTGGCGGACCATGCCCTCGAGGTGACGCGGGCGGCCATGGCGAGCGGGCTCGGACCCGGCGACCGGGTGGGGATCTGGGCTCCCAATGGCGCGCGCTGGATCGTCACCGCGCTGGGACTGCTCGGAGCGGGTGCGGTGCTGGTGCCGATCAACACCCGGTTGACCGGAGTGGAGACGGCGGAGATCCTGGCGCGCGCCCGGGCGCGGGCGCTGTTCACCGTGCGCGGCTTCCTGGGCAACGACTATCCGCGGCTGCTGGCGGAGTCGGGCCGGGTGCTGCCGACCCTGCGGAGGACGGTG
Source organism: Nocardia otitidiscaviarum (assembly GCF_007362295.1). Taxonomy (NCBI): domain Bacteria; kingdom Bacillati; phylum Actinomycetota; class Actinomycetes; order Mycobacteriales; family Nocardiaceae; genus Nocardia; species Nocardia otitidiscaviarum. Next base: position 5,072,573 of record NZ_CP041695.1, read on the forward strand.
GATATGAGCGCCGCCGGGGAATGGCGCTCATTCCTCGAATCCGGCTCGGGGACACCGGCTGCCGCGGCCCGCGCGCGGGCGGCCGCCGTCGACGCGCACGCGATCTCCGACATCCTGTTCACCTCCGGCACCACCGGGGCGCCCAAGGGCGTGCTCGCCACCCACCGGCAGACCCTGGAGGTGTTCGACCGCTGGGCCGACGCGGTCACACTGCGGCACGGCGACCGCTGTCTGCTGGTCAATCCGTTCTCGCACACCTTCGGGTACAAGGCGGGCATCATCGCCTGCCTGCTGCGCGCCGCCACCATGATCCCGGTCCCCCGCTTCGACGCCGATGCGGTGCTCGATCTCATCGCGCGCGAACGCGTCACCATGCTCGCGGGCGCGCCCACCCTGTTCACCGACCTGCTGCGCCGCGACCGCACCGGCCGCGACCTGAGCTCGCTGCGGCTGGCCGGAACCGGCGGCGCGCCCATCCCCACCGAACTGGTCGAGCGCATTCGCTCCGAACTCGGTGTGCCGCACGTCTATACGGCCTACGGCCTCACCGAATCCATCGGCGTGATCACCGTCTGCCCGCCCGACGCACCCGCCGAACTGGCGGCGACCACGGTGGGAAAGGCCGTCCTCGACACCGAGATTCGCCTGGTGGACCGCGACGGCGCACCCGTCGCGGCGGGCGTGCCGGGCGAGATCACCGTGCGCGGACCGAATGTCATGCGCGGCTACCTCGACGACCGGGAGGCCACCGCCGCCGCCATCGACACCGACGGCTGGCTGCACACCGGGGATGTCGGCACCCTGGACGCGGACGGCTACCTGCGCATCACCGACCGCCTGAAGGATGTGTTCATCGTCGGCGGCTTCAACGCCTATCCCGCCGAGATCGAGCGAACCCTGCTGGGACATCCCGGAATTCGCGATGTGGCGGTGGTCGGCATCCCGGACCCCCGGCTGGGCGAGGTGGGGCGGGCGGTGGTGGTGCCCACCGACCCGGCCACCGCCGATGCCGACGCCATCCTGGGATGGGCACGCACCCGGCTGGCCGGATACAAGGTGCCGCGCGAGATCACGTTCACCGACGCGCTGCCCCGCAATACCGGCGGCAAGGTGATGAAGAACCTGCTGCGCGCACCGGCCTCACGACCGGAGTGATCCGGACTCGATGGTCGCCACCCGCGTGCAGCAGGCGTCGAGCAGTTCCCCGTCGTGCGATACCACCAGCACCCCGATGCCGTCGGCGGCGGCACGGTCCATGAGCAGCCGCACGATGGCCGCCGTGGTCGCCGCGTCCAGCATGGCGGTGGCCTCGTCGCACAGCAGGTAGCGCGGCCGCTGCGCCAGGGCGCGCGCCACGCACGCGCGCTGCAACTGGCCGTCGCTGACCTCGTGCGGGCGGCGCTCCAGCAGATCCGGTGTCAGCCCGACCGCCCCGGCGAGCGCGGTGACATCGGGGTCGCGTTCCCCGCGGATGCGGGCCGGTTCACCGATGATCCGCGCGAGGGTGAAGCGCGGATCGGCCGCCGTGCGCGGAGATTGGAAGACGACGCCGACCGCACCCCGCAGCGCGCGCGGCAACGGTTGCCCGTCGAGGGTGACCACGCCGGAGCGCGGTGCCACCAGGCCCGCCAGGACGCGCACGAGAGTGGTTTTCCCGGAACCCGATACCCCCGCCAGGCCGACCACCTCCCCGGGTGCGACGGCGAAGTCCACCGCGTCGAGCACGGTGTCACCGCGCCGGTATCCCGCGCTCACCGCGGTGGCCGCCAGCATCACCGGCTCCGTTCGCGCAGCAGGCGCGGTCCCCGCGCGGTGAGGGTCGTCGGTCCACCGAGGTAGTGGCAGCGTTCGACGGTCAGGTCGGTCAGCTCCGGGCTGGGATGCGGCAGCGGCCGCAGTCCGCGCGCGGGCAGCGCCGCCAGCAGATCCCGCGTGTACTCGTGCCACGGATCGTCGAGCAGTTCCGCGGCCGGTCCGGTCTCCATCAGGTGGGAGGCGTACATGACCGCCAGAGTGTCGGCGATTCCGGTGCGGATGAGCGCGGCCAGATCGTGGGTGATGAGCAGGACCGCCGCACCGTGGTCGGCGCATTCGCGCAGCAGGCGCAGCACGTGGTCGGTGCGGTCGCGATCCAGTCCGGAGGTGGGTTCGTCGGCGACGATCGTCTCCGGATCACCGGCCAGTGCGGCGGCGACGGCGGCGCGCTGCGCCATACCGCCGGACAGTTCGTGCGGATAGCGGTCCAACGCCTCGATCGGGAAGCCGACGCGCTCGGCCAGGTCGGCGCAGCCGTGCGGGGAGCCGAGCCGGTCGAGCGTCTCGAGGAGCTGCGCCCCGACGGTGCGCACCGGGGTGAAATGCGTTGCCGGGGACTGCGGTACCAGTCCCACATGCCGACCCCGGTAGGGCTCGTCGGTGGTGCGCACATCGAGCTGCCGGTCCCCGGCCGGGACGCGGATGACCCCGCCGATCTCGGCGTGCGGCGGCAGCAGACCCAGCACCGCACCGGCGACCACCGATTTGCCGCAACCGGATTCGCCGACCAGGGCGGTCACCCGGCCGCGCGGAACGTCGAGCGTCACGTCGGTGGCCGCGTGCACGACGCGCCTTCGGGGCAGCGGGATGCGCACCGTGAGCGCCGCGATGGCGAGTCCGGCGCGCAGGACGGGATCGACCAGGGTCATGACAGCAGCCTCGCGGGTTTCGGGGGAATGAGCCTGGCGCGCAGCGCCGATCCGGCGACCGCCACCGCCACCGTGGTGACGACCAGCACGCCGGCCGGGAACGCCAGCGTCCACCAGCCGCCCAGCAGCAGTGAGGAGCGCGCCTCCTCCAGCAGGGTGCCCAGACTCGGCGCGTGCGGCGGCAGACCGAAACCCAGGAACGACAGCGTGGATTCGTGCCACACCGCATGCGGCAGCAACAGCACCACCGCGATCAACGCCTGCGGCGAGACGGCGGGCAGCACGTGCCGCAGCAGCAGATACCCGGGTCCGGCACCGGCGAGCCGGGCGGCGGCGAGGTAGTCGTGTTCGCGCACGCTCAGTGTCTCCGCGCGTACCACGCGGGCGACCTGCACCCAGTGCGTGAGCGCGATGGACAGCACCACGGCGGGCACGCTGCCGCGGAACAGCGCCACGATGACGATGCCCAACAGCAGATGCGGCAGCGCGTTGGTGGTGTCGGCGACACGCATGACCAGCCGGTCCACCCAGCCACCCGCCAGCGCGGACGCGGTGCCGACCAGCGTGCCGAGCACCGTGGCCAGCAGCGCCGAGGCCGCCGCCACCAGCAGTGAGACGCGGATGGCGGCGGCCACCCGCACGAACAGGTCACGTCCGGCGGCGTCGGTGCCGAACCAGTGCGCGCCCGACGGCGCCCGACGGGCCGCCGCGAAGTCGGTGAGCCGGTCGTCGATGCCGAACAGCCACGGCACCAGCAGCGCATAGGCCGCGACCGCGACGAGGACGGCGGCCGCGATGCGGAAACGTCGGTCAGCCATCGGCACGCACCCGCGGATCCAGCAGTACACAGGCGATGTCGGCGAGCAGCGAGCCGAGCATGACCGCGGCCGTGGTGCCCACGGTGAGCAGGGCCAGCAGCGGCATATCCAGATCGGTGGCCGAGTCGACGAACGCGCCCGCGATGCCCGGCCACGAGAAGATCTCCTCCACCAGCACCGCGCCCACCACGAGTTCGGGCAGCCGCACGCCCAGGATGGTCACGAACGGAGCCAGCGACATGGGCAGGATGTGGCGGCGGGCGATGGTGGCCGCGTCCACGCCGCGCGCCATGGCTCCGGCGACGAAGTCCTCACTCCGGTTGTGCGACACCGATTCCCGCACCGCCAGCAGCAGCCAGGGCAGCTGCGACAGCGCGAGCGCCGACGCGGGCAGCACCAGATGCCGGAGCACCTGCGCCACATCGGGGTCGGCGCCGGCGTCGGTGAGTCCGGCGGGCGGCAGCCAGCCGGTGCCGACGGCGAAGATCCCGATGGCGGCCAGGGCCAGCACGAACGGCGGCAGCCCCTGCACCACCACGCAGGCGGTGCTGACCGCCCGGTCCACCAGGCCGCCGCGCCGCATCCCGGTCCACGCGCCGAGCGTCACCGCGACGAGAACGGCCACGGTGAGCGAGACGCCGACCAGCAGCACGGTCCACGGAATGCGTTCGGCCACCACCTGACTCACCGGCTGACCGTAACCTCGGGACATGCCCAGGTCACCGGTGAGCACGCGGCCGAACCAGCGGCCGAGCAGCTGGTACCAGGGGGTGTCGAGGCCCAATTCCCGTGCCAGCAGCGCCTTGTCGGCTTCCGAGGTGGTCTCGTAGCGATTGCCCAGATAGCCCGCCAGCGGATCGAAGGGCGAATACGCGGCGGCCGCGAAGAGTCCGGCCGCCACCGCCGCCAGCACCGGGATCAGTGTGAGCAGCCGGAAGCCGATCATTCGGGGCAGCCCCCGGTCCCGAAACCGGCTGCGCCGCGGCGTCACCGAGGTCACGGGCGCCGCGTCCAGGTGTGCAGGGACCACCAGGGTCCCCATGCGACGCCGTGCGTATGCGGTTCCAGCACGGGGCCCGACATCACCCAGTTCGAATCCCTGGTCACGTAGGTGTGGTCGAGGAAGGCCAGGAACACATAGCTCGGGTCGGCGATGTAGGCGCTCTGCACGTCGCGGTACGCGGCGGCGCGGACGGCCGGATCGGTGCTGCGGCGGGCCCGGTCGAGGGCGGCGTCGACGGCGGGGTCGGCGTGGCGGCTGGCATTGTCGTAGACGCTGCCCACGGCCGGGTCCAGGTAGGCCGAGTGCAGCGTCTTGTACGCCTGCGTATCCGGATCGTAGGGTTCGTCCCCGCCGCCGAGCAGAATGGCGTCGCGTTCCACCCGCGGCTCGATCCGATCCCAGGACAACCCTTCCAGATCCACCTCGATGCCGATGCGGCGGGCATCGGAGGCGAACGCCTGCGCCAGATCGCGGCGCAGGGTGTCGGTGGACTTGTACATGACCGTGAACGCGGCCCGCTGACCGTCCCGCACGCGGATGCCGTCCGGTCCCGGTCGCCACCCGGCCGCGTCCAGCAGTGCCGCGGCCCGCTCCCGGTCGAAGTCGAATGTCGCCGCGGGATTGTGGGCTTCGCCGTACACCTCGGGAATCGGCGTATAGGCCGGGCGGCCGTAGCCGCCGAGCACATTGTCGATGACGGCGCGGCGGTCCACCGCCAGATTGAGCGCCCTGCGAACGGCGGGGTCGCCCGTCACCGGATGTCCCGAGGGCAGCGAGACGCCGCGCCAGTCGGCGGAGGTGTTGGCGGACACCGTCATTCCGGCGCGGTCGGCGAAGGTGCGGGCCAGCAGCGGTGGCAGCGTGGTGCCGTCGAGTTCACCGGCGGCCATGCGCTGCGCGCGGGTGTTGTCGTCGGGGACGTAGACCAGCGTGACCTTCCGCACCGCGGGCGGGCCGTCCCAGTAGTCCTCGTGCGCGACCAGCACCGCGCGTTCCGGGGTCAGTTCGGTCAGGCGGTACGGCCCGGTGCCGACGGGGGCGGTGTTGAGCGGGGATTCGGCGGCCGGGCCCGGGGTGGCGACCGCCTCCGACGGCACGATGCCGATGAGCAGCTTGGTGGGGAACGCGGCGTAGGGGTAGCGCAGGGTGAAGCGCACGGTATCGGAGTCGACGGCGTCGACGCGCTCGATCATCTCGTAGGAGGAGCGCACCTCGGAGGCGGAGGCGGGGTCGAGAACGGCGCGGTAGGTGGCCACCACATCGGCGGCGTCGAAATCCGTTCCGTCGCTGAACTTCACCCCCGGCCGCAGATCGACGGTCCACACCGTGGCGTCGGCGGCGGCGACCGGCGGCGCGATCGCCAGCGCCGGATCGAACTCCGGCAGCCCGGGGCCGCCGCGCAGCCGCAGCAGCCCGTCGTACATCTTGGCCTCGCCCGCCGCGCCGTATCCGGCGATCGGGTTGTAGCCGCCGAGTTCGTATCCGTCGGCGAGGACCAGCGACCCGTCGTCGGTGGTCGTCGGCGCACCGCACGCCGACAGCGCGGCGGTCAGTGCGAGCAGGACACCGACGCTGCGCGACGTCCGGGAGCCAATCCTCATCGAGAGCCTTTCAACTGTTCACCTGTTCAGGTGAACAGATAATAGGGCCTGGCGTTCCGACGCGACTACCGTGAGGGCCATGGGAGAACCGCGGTCAACGAAGGGGTCACCGGTTCAGCGCGGACAACTGGCGCTGCGCGGCGTGGACATTCGCGCCTGGGCGCGCCGCTTCGACCTGCTCTCCGATCCCGGCCGCCTGGAGATCCTGCTCTGCCTGCACCGCTGCCCCGGCATCACCGTGGGCGAACTCGCCGCCGCCACCGGCCGCACCGAGAACTCGATCTCCCAGGCGCTGCGGGTCCTGCGGCACGAGAACTTCATCACCTCCACCCGCATGGGCCGCGCGGTCGCCAACCACCTCGACGATCCGATCATCCACGAGGTGCTGCACAACATCGGCGCGACCCACGACTGACGCCACCGCGCAGCTGCGCGACACCTGTCAGCGGGCGGGCCAGACGTCTTTGAGCGACGTGGCGGCGTCGGCGGATTGGCGGACGCCGGATTCGAAGGCGGGGGTGAGGGCGGCGACGGCGAAGACGTCGGGCCCGAAGGCGGCGACGGCGGTGGCGTCGGGGACGACGGAGATCTCGCGGGCGGAGCCGAGGTCGCGGTCGGCGCGGGTGCGGGGGAACATGTGCGCCAGGGGTTCGAGGATGACGACGACGTCCGCGGGCAGGGCCAGATCGGCGTTGACGGTGGAGCGCAGGCCCCCGTCGATGTAGGTGCGGCCGTCGATGGGGATGGGCGGGAGCACACCGGGAACCGATGTGGTGGCGGCAAGGGCCTCGGGCAGGGTCGCCGCGTCGCCGGGGGTCCAGGTGCGCAGGTCGCCGGAGTGGGCGTCGATGGCGGTGAGCACGATATCGCGGTCGGGCCAGTCGTCGATGCCGACCACGGCGCGCATGCGGTCGATGTGCACTCCGGGCGCACCGACGTCCGCCGCCATGGCCAGCGCGCCGATCTTGCGGCGGGCGTCCTTCGGGGCGATTCCGGGTTCGGTCATGATCGCGAAGATCTCCCCCAGCCGCGCCGGATCCGCTCGCAGCGGCGGCGCGTCCGCGGGCGGCGGGGTCAGCAGGCGGATGGGGTCGGCACCGGCCGCGAGCACGGTGCCCACCACCGCACCCGCCGAGGTGCCCACGAACCGATCGGCGAGCCCCAGGTCGATACCCGCCTCACGCAACCCGACCGCCAATCCGGCGAGCCACGAGATACCCACGGGTCCTCCCCCGCCCAGTACGAGTGCGATGCGAGATCCCTTGGGCGACACCGGTCCAGCCATGGATCCCACGGTACCGAACAACCGCCGCCGACCGGGGCGTTTGCCCATCGCCCTTGTATACCGATCGTTATACTGCAATCATGCGTCTACGAAGGAACGTTCTGTCCGTTCACCGAGGAGGAGACCGTCATGGCATCGGCGCGAAAGACGGCGTGCATCCTGTGCGAATGCAACTGCGGGCTGGAGATCGAGGTCGAGGGTCGGCGGCTGGCCCGCATCCGCGGCGATAAGGAGCACGTCGCCTCCGGGGGCTACACCTGCGAGAAGGCGCTGCGGCTGGACTACTACCAGAGTTATCCGCACCGCCTGACCCGCCCGCTGCGGCGCGAACCCGACGGCAGCTACACCGAGATCGACTGGGATACCGCCGTCACCGAGATCGCCGCCCGGCTCAGCGCGGTGCGCGACACCCACGGCGGCGACAAGATCTTCTTCTACGGCGGTGGCGGACAGGGCAATCACCTGGGCGGCAGCTACGCGCAGGCGCTCCAGGCCGCGGTCGGCGCGAAGTACTACTCCAATGCGCTGGCGCAGGAGAAGACCGGCGAGATGTGGGTGGACGGCAAGCTCTACGGCGGCCACACCAAGGGCGATTTCGAACACGCCCGGGTGGTCGTGTTCGTGGGCAAGAACCCTTGGCAGTCCCACAGTTTCGCGCGGGCCAGGCCGGTGCTGCGGCAGATCGCCGCCGATCCGGACCGCACCATGATCGTCATCGACCCGCGCCGCACCGAGACCGCCGAACTCGCCGACATCCACCTCCAGGTCGCGCCCGGCACCGACGCCTACTGCCTGGGCGCGCTGCTCGGCGTGCTGGTGCAGGAGGACCTGCTCGACCACGACTTCCTCGACGCACACACCACGGGCGCCGACGCCGTGCTCGCGCAGCTGAAAACCGTTGACGTGCCCGAGTTCTCCCGCCGCTGCGGGGTCGACGAGGAGCTGATCCGCGCCGCCGCGCGCGCCATCGGCACCGGCGAATCCGTCGCCACCTACGAGGACCTCGGCATCCAGCAGGCCCCGCACTCCACCCTGTCGTCGTACCTCAACAAGCTGCTGTGGATCCTCACCGGCAATTTCGGCAAGCCGGGCACCATGGCCCTGCACTCGGTGCTGGCCGCCGTGGCGGGCAGCGCCGCTCCCCCACGCACCGCACGCACCCGGCCGCCGTCATTGCCGGACCGGGCGCGCAAGACCCTCGGCACCGCCGCCACCCGCGCCGTTCCGCTCGGCGCGACCACGCTGTCGGCCACCCTCGGCGCACTCACCGCCCTGCCCGCCGGTGCGAAACTCGCCGACACCGCCGCCGAGAAACTGGTGACCGCGGTCGCCCCCATGGCCGGTGGCCTGCTGGGCGGCGCGGGCGGGGTCAGCCAGCCCGGCGGTGCGCGCCGCACCCCGGTCACCGGCGCGCGCATCATCGCGGGCCTGGTGCCGTGCAACTCCATCGCCGAGGAGATCCTCACCGATCACCCCGACCGCTTCCGCGCCATGTGGATCGACAGCGTGAATCCCGCACACTCCCTGGCGGATTCGAAAACCTTCCGGGCCGCACTGGACGCCCTCGACCTGGTGGTCGTGGTCGATGTGGCCTTCACCGAAACCGCCCGGCACGCGCACTACGTGCTCCCCGCGGCCAGCCAGTTCGAGAAGTGCGAGGCCACCTTCTTCAATTTCGAGTTCCCGCACAACACCTTCCAGCTGCGCGCCCCGCTGCTGCCGCCGCTGACGGGCACGCTGCCGGAGCCGGAGATCTACGCGCGCCTGCTCACCGCGCTCGACGCCGTCCCACAGACCACCCTCGCGCGGCTGCGTACCGCCGCCCACGCCGGACGCCACGCCTTCGCGCTGGCCTTCTTCAGTGCCGTCGCCGCCGATCCGACGCTGATGCGGCTGGCGCCGTACGTGCTCTACGAAACCCTCGGCCCGACCCTGCCCGCGGAGTTGCGCGGGGCGGCCGTGCTGTGGGGCATCGCGCACCTGTGCGCCCTGGGCAATCCCGCCGGGGTCGGCCGCGCCGGGTACCGCGGTCCCGGATTGGCCGCCGGGGAGCAGCTTTTCGAGGCCATCCTGCACGGCCGCTCGGGCATCACGTTCACGGTCGACGAATGGTCCGACACCTGGAACTACGTCCGCCGCCCGGATCGCCGCTTCACCCTCGAGATCCCGGAACTGCTGGCGGCTTTCGGAGAACTGGCCGACGCGCCGGACCGGGCCGATCCCGACTACCCGTTCGTCCTGGCGGCCGGTGAGCGCCGATCCTTCACCGCCAACACGATTTTCCGCGATCCGGCCTGGCGACGCCGCGACGCCGACGGCGCGCTGCGGGTGAACCCCGAGGACGCGCGGCGGCTCGGCGTCGACACCGGCGACCGGGTGCGCGTGGTCACCGAGGCGGGAGCGGCCCCGGCCGTGGTCGAGGTGACCGATACCGTCCGACCCGGCAATATCACCCTGCCCAACGGTCTCGGCACCGATGACGACGGTCGGCGCGCGGGCGTGGCTCCGAACGAGCTCACCTCCCTGCACCACCGCGACCCGATCGCCGGAACGCCGTGGCACAAGTACGTTCCGGCGCGCATCGAGGTGCTCGCCTGAGTCAGATCTCCTTGCGCATCTGCGCGGTCAGCGGCTTCATGTAGCCGGAGCCGAGCAGGCGCTGCATCCAGTTCATGGCCTTGGCGTCGGTACCGATGAGAATGAGCGGCTTGTTCTTGCGGATGCCGTTCAGGATGGTCCGGGCGCACTGCTCCGGCGACGTCTTGGCCAACCGGTCGAAGTTGGAGGCCAGCGCGTCGCGATCACGATTGGCCGACGCCCTTGCCTTCCAGGCGATCTCGGTCTTGATCATGCCCGGGTGCACACTGCTGACGCCCACCCGGTGGCCCGCGATGATCATCTCCTGGCGCAGCGCGTCGGTGAACGCCCGCATGGCGAACTTCGATGAGCTGTAACCACTTTGGCTCGGGCAGGCGACCAGCCCGAACATGCTGGAGACATTGGCGATATGCCCGTCACCCGAGGCGATGACATGCGGCAGGAACGCCTTGGTGCCGTGCGCCGTACCCCAGAAGTTGATATCGAAGATCCACTCGAAGTCCTCCCAGGTGACGTCCTCGATATTGGCGGTCAGCGAGACACCGGCGTTGTTGACGACCAGGTTCACCGTGCCGAAATCGGCCACCACCGCATCGGCGTGCGCGTACACCGCCGCGCGGTCGGTGACGTCGAGCCGATAGGCGCGGGCCTTCGCCCCCTCCTGCTCGCACAGGGCGGCGGTCTCGGCCACACTGTCGAGAGTGCGCCCCGACAGCGCGAGCGCCGCCCCCTCGCGGGCCAGTTCGAGGGCCAGCGCCCGGCCGATACCGGCCCCGGCTCCGGTGACGACGGCGACCTTGCCGTGGAAGCTCTGCATGGGAATGTCCTTGTCTCGCAGTGGCGGAGTCGCACGATGGCGGAACAGCGCCGGTCTTACTGGGTGGTGAAGCCGCCGTCGGCGACGAATTCCGCGCCGGTGGAGTAGGAGGACTCGTCGGAGATGAGGAACAGCACCAGATTCGCCAGCTCCTCCGGGGTGGCGGGGCGCGCGATGGGCTGCGTCGCCGCGATCGACCGCGAGCGATCCGACGCCGCCGTCATCTCGGTGGCGACGATGCCGGGATGCACCGAGTTGACCCGGATATTGTCGGCGGCCAACTCCTGCGCCGCCGTCTTGGTCATCCCGCGCACCGCCCATTTGGAGGCGACGTAGCCGAGGATATCGGCATAGCCGATGAGCCCCCCGGTGGAGGAGATGTTCACGATGGACCCCACGCCCGCACGGCGCATGGAGCCGATCACCGCCTTCATCCCGAGGAAGACGCCGACCTGGTTCACGTCGACGACCCGGCGGTAGTCGGCCTCCGACAGCTTCTCGATGGGGTCCACGTGCACGATGCCCGCGTTGTTGACCAGCCCGGACACCGGCCCGAACCGCGCCTCGGCGGTGGCGATCACGGTGGTCCAGTCGCCCTCGTCGGTCACGTCGAGCGGGAGGAACAGCGCGGCGTCACCGATTTCGGCCGCCACCGCCCGCCCCGGCTCGACCAGCACATCGGCAATGGTCACCCGCGCGCCCTCGGCCGCGAGTCGGCGCGCGAAGGCCGCACCCATGCCGCGCGCCCCGCCGGTGATCACGACGTGCTTATCGTCGACGCGTCCCATCTCAGCTCTCCTCGTGTCGCGCCGACCGCGAGTCGGCCAGGTGATTGGCGGCGATGAAGCCGAACACCATGGCGGGCCCGATGGTCGCGCCCGCACCGGCGTAGTCGTTGCCCATGACGGCGGCCGAATTGTTGCCCGCCGCATAGAGTCCGGCGATGGGCTCACCGTCGTGGTCGAGCACCCGGGCGTACTCGTCGGTCACCAGGCCGCCCTTGGTGCCGAGGTCGCCGGGCACCATCTCCACCGCGTAGAACGGTCCGCGCTCGAGCGGTGCGAGGGTCGGGTTCGGGCGCACGGTCGGATCGCCGTAGTACCGGTCGTAGGCGGAATCGCCACGGCCGTAATCCTCGTCGCGACCGGCGCGGGCGAAGTCGTTGAACCGCCGCACGGTGGCGGTGAGCCGGTCGGCGGGCACCCCGATCTTGTCGGCGAGTTCGGCCAGGGTGTCGGCCGAGGTGATGATGCCCGCGTCGTAATACTTCTGCGGCAGTGGACGTTTCGGGAAGTTGCCGAGGAACAGGTAGCGGTCGCGGAAGTTCTGGTCGAAGATGAAGTGCGCCGGGATGCTGCCGGTGCCGGCCGCTTCCATCTCGTACATCCGGTGCACCACGTTCACATACGGCGCGGATTCGTTGACGAACCGTTCCCCGTTGTCGTTCACCATGATCGCGCCCGGCTGCGAGCGCTCGGCCAGGCAGAAGAACGGCGGTCCGTCGGGATTGCGCACCGACGGGCCCCACCAGGCGTCGTCCATCAGGTCCACCGCGCCGCCGACCTTCTGGCCCGCCACGATGCCCTCCCCGACGTTCTCGGTCGCGCCCACGGTCCAGTCGGTGGACTGCGGTCCGGACAGGTACTGCTCGCGCATCTCGAGGTTGTGTTCGAAGCCGCCCGCCGCCAGCACCACGCCGCGCCGCGCCCGGATGACGACGGAGCGACCCTCGTGCTCGGCCCGCACCCCGACCACGGCGCCGCCCTCGGTGACGACCTCGGTGAGCGGCGTGCTCAGCCACACCGGCACGCCCGCGTCCCGCAGCGACAGCCACAGCCGGGCGGCCAGGGCCTTGCCCAGGCTGAGCGGCAGCGCACCCCTGAGCAGGTTCAGCGCGGTACGCGCACCCACCTTCACGGCCGTCTTCTTGCCCGCCCAGGTGCGGGCGATCATATTGAGGTCGTGGAAGTCGCTGACCGTGATGGCGATGCCCTTGGGCGCGGACATGGTCGGCTGATTGATCTTGTGCAGATCCGCGCCCAGCAGCCGCCCGTCGATGGGCGCGGGCTCGATACTGCGGCCCTGTGACAGCCCGCCGGGGAACTCCGGGTGATAGTCGGAATAGCCGCGGTCGTAGACGAACTCCCAGTAGCGCGAGCGAGCGCCCAGATAGCGGAACATCTCCGGCCCGTGATCCAGGAAAGCCCGCTGCTTGGCCTCCGGAACGCGGTCGCCCACAACGGCTTTCAGATAGGTGCGGGCCATCTCCGGGCTGTCGGGCACGCCCGCCGCCTGGAGCACCGGATTGTTCGGCACCCAGATACCGCCGCCGGAGCGCGCGGTCGAGCCGCCGAACAGGCGACTCTTCTCGATCAACGTCACCGACAGCCCGCGGTAGGCGGCGGTGAGCGCGGCGGTCATCCCGGCCGCGCCGGAGCCGACCACGACCACATCGAATTCGAATTCCACAGTTCTCGAGTCCTTTTCAGTTACCGCAGCCGGTGCGCGGGCCGCCGTGGCACGGCGGGACGACGGCAGGCGGGGACGCGGGTTGTGAGATCGACGCTAAGGCGGCCCCCGGTGCCCGGCACGATGTGGTCCCGACCACTGGGACACCCCCGTGACCACGGGGTATGCGTGCAGAACTATTTCGGACAGGCATAACCCCACCCGACCGCGGTGGCGGCGCGACGGACACAAGGACATGGAGCAGGGAAACGACATGGTTGATCTGAACGGCAAAGTCGCGCTCATCACGGGCGCCGCCCGCGGCCAGGGCGCGGCGGAGGCACGGCTGTTCGCGTCACGCGGGGCGCGGGTGGTGATCACCGACGTATTGGCCGCCGAGGGTAAGGAGCTAGCCGAATCACTCGGGGCGGCGGCACATTTCGTGCACCACGACGTCACCGACAACGACAGCTGGAACACCGCGGTCGGTGAGACCGTCTCGACCTTCGGCAAGCTCGACGTACTGGTGAACAATGCCGCGATCTACACCATGAAACCGCTCGTGGAGACCTCCACCGAGGAGCTGGAGCGGATTCTGCGGGTGAACCTGGTCGGCGCGTTCAACGGCATCAAGGCGGTGGTCGGGCCGATGACCGAGGCGGGCGGCGGCTCCATCGTCAACATCTCCTCCCAGGCCGGGATCGAGGGCCTGATGAACCACTCCGCCTACGGCTCCTCGAAGTGGGGGCTGCGCGGACTCAGCAAGATCGCGGCGCTGGAGCTGGGACCCGTCGGCATCCGCGTGAATTCGGTGCATCCGGGGCCCATCGCCACCCCGATGGTGCCGTATCTGACCACCGGTCCGGGCAGCTTCCCGACGCTGCCGCTGGAACGCACCGGACTGCCGGAGGAGGTCGCCGAGCTGGTGGCCTTCCTCGCCTCCGACGCGGCGGCCTACATCACCGGCGCGGAGGTGACCGTGGACGGGGGTCTGGCGGCGGGCAAGTTCATCCCGCGGAATCCGTAGCGACCCCGGTGAGGAATTCGTGATGCCCCTCTCCCCCGAATGGCGATCCTTCGTCGACGCCGCCGCGGCGGCCTTTCCCGCTCTCGGCACCGAGGTCTGCGACGCCGCCGCGGCGCGGGCCTTCCTGGCCGCCCGGCCCGCGCCGGTGGTGGAGCCGATACCCGTTGCCGGGGTGGAGGATTGGCTGATACCGGGGCCACCGGACGCCCCCGAGGTGCCGGTCCGGCTGTACCGGCCGCTACACGCCGAGCGGGTGCCCGCCGTCGTGGTCTTCTACCACGGCGGGGGGTTCGTCCTGTGCGGACTCGACAGCCACGACCGGTTCTGCCGGACCATGGCCGACGCGGCGGGCGTGATCGTGGTGTCGGTCGACTACCGGCGTGCCCCCGAGGCCCGCTTCCCGGCCGCCGCCGACGACGCCTACGCGGTCCTGCGCTGGGTGGCCGACCACGCCGAAGCACTCGGCGGCGATCCGGCCCGCATCGCCGTCGCCGGTGACAGCGCCGGCGGCAATCTCGCCACCGTCGCCGCCCTCCGCGCCCGCGACACCGGCGGCCCCGACATCGCCTTCCAACTGCTGCTCTACCCCATGCTCGACCCGGCCTGCGACAGCCCCTCCTACACCGACAACGCCGAGGGCTACTTCACCACCGCCACCCACCTGCACTGGTACTGGCAGCAGTATCTGCGCACCCCCGCCGACGCGAACCACCCCTACGCCAACCCGACCCGCGCCGACCTGTCCGGCCTGCCACCCGCCCATATCGTCACCGCCGAATTCGACCCGCTGCGCGACGAGGGCGAGGCGTACGGCCGCCGCCTGCGCGCGGCCGGGGTGGACACGGAGATCCAGCGCTGGGACGGCACCGTCCACGGCTTCATGTCCATGGCCTGGCACCTCCCGGAGACCGGACGCGCCAATGCGGCGGCCTTCGCCGCCCTGCGCACCGCCCTCACCCGCACCGCACCTGTGACCCGATAGACCCGAGGCCGCCGAGCCGCTCAGGGTTCGACGAAATCGGCGGCGATGGAACACAATCGCCACTCGCCGTCGCGGCGGACCATGGTGCCGGTGTAGTCGATGTCCTTGAAGTACTGGCGGTACTTCTCCGGGATATCGGTGAACGATTCGTGCGCCAGGTAGGTGGCCGAATTCGGGCTGGTCTGGGTGATGCCGGTGATCGTCTTGGTGAAGCCCGCCGATCGCACCTCCGGGCCCAGGGTGCGGTCGTACTGCGGGGTGTACTGGATGACGAGATCGTCGATGTCCTGGGCGGTTTCGGGGCAGACCAGCTGCTGGAAGCCCTCCCAGTCCTGGGCGTTGAAGGTCGCGGCGATGGCCTCGGTGATGCGGACCAGCTCCGGATCGAGCTGAGTGCGGTCGCCGGGGGCGATCTCCTTGTCCGGTGCGTTGAAAACCGGTGGGGGCGGCAGGGTTCGGTGGCCGGACGGGCTGATATTGGCTTCGATGGCGCGCCGCCAGCTGCCGTCGTCGATCATCATGCGGATGGCCCGGGTGATGCGGGCCTGCATGTCGATGTCACCTTTGCGGACGCCGACGCCGTAGCGCTCCCGGGTGAAGCGATGGCCCACCACGCGCAGGGTGCCGGGATGCTGCGCGGCGTATCCGGCGAGGATCACGTCATCGGTGGAGACCGCGTCCACCGTGCCGGTGAGCAGGTCGGCGACGCACTGCACATAGGTGTCGCGGGTGACCAGATCGGCGCGGGCGGCGAAGTCCTTGCGGATCTTGTCCGCGGAGCTGGAGCCCTCCGCGGTGCAGACCGTGCGGCCGTTGAGGTCCTCGGGACGTTCGATCTTCCGCTCGCTCTGCCGGACCAGCAGATCCTGGCCCGCGACCAGGTAGGGCCCCGCGAAGGACACCTGCTGCTGGCGACCCGCGGTAATGGAGTAGGAGGCGACCACGAAATCCACCGCCCCCGAATTCAACAGGCGCTCGCGGTCTTCCGAGCGCGCTTCCTTCCAGACGATGTGCTCGGGCGTGACACCGAGCTTGCCCGCGATGTAGGTGGCGGTGTCGGCGTCGAAACCGCGCGGCACGCCGTCCGGCCCCATGACCGACATCCCGGGCTGATCGAATTTGATCCCGACGGTCAGCGACGGGGGCTGTTGCGGCGGCACCGCGGGTTCACTCTCCTCACCGCAGGCCGCGACCGTCAGACCCACGGCGATCACACCGGCGAGGCTCACACCTTTCATCGACAACGCTCTCCTGTCTGCGGTGGTTCGGAATGCGTAATCTGGTGGCGCAATGGGCAACCATCGTGCATCCAACCATTCGACAGCGGAAAACTCGGCGAACTCGAATACTTCCGACGTGAATTCCTCCGAATATCTACGCCGATTCGCCCGCTAGGACGCGTTTGCCGTACAGGCGGAGAGCACGATCTGGGCGGGTCGCGGGGAGGCACTGCCGAGATCGGGGAATGGCGGATGCGATTCTCCCAATCCGCCCACGGCGGCCGCCTCGGCCTCGGTGCGCGTCGGCGCGGCCGCCCACCCGTACCGACCGTCCGCACCCCGGGCTACCGCACCGCATCCGTCACTGAAGCGCAGCACGATTTCGCAGTCGTACACATTGCAGTCCTTGATGGCGGCGGCGTCGGCGACGACCCGACTGGAGGTGTCGGTGGCGGCGACCACCACATTGTTCAGCCGGGAAATCGCGATGGTGCCGTGCTGTCCCGCGGCCTGCGCGGGCGCGGCGAAACCCAGTGCGCAGACGGCGACGGCGGCGGCGGTGACTGCGGCACTACGAGCGAGCGACAAGAGAATCTCCACTATTTCAGAAGCGATCGAACGAGGCGATGCTAGACGAATCCGGCGACACCCGGAAAGCATTCGGTCGCCGAAAAGCGCCGTCGCGACGGCAGACCGGCACAGCGCGACGCCTTCACCCGGCCCGATATTCGGATGCGCGCACGTCCACTCGCTCCTTACGGTGGAGCTGTTCGAAAAAGAGGAAGGACCGAACGATGTTTCCCGTCGAGCTGCGCGGAACGCGCGCGCAGACGCTCATGTGGGCGCACGAGCACGAAGTCGACCCCGCCGCCTTGCGGCAGCTGCGCACCATCGCGCAACTGGAATGGGTGCACGGCGTGCGCGTCATGCCCGATGTGCACCTCGGCAAGGGGGCCACGGTCGGATCCGTCATCGCCATGCGGGACGCGGTCGCGCCCGCCGCGGTCGGCGTCGATATCGGCTGTGGCATGGAGGCCGTGCGCACCTCGCTGACGGCCGCGCAGCTGCCCGATGATCTGCTGTCGCTGCGGTCCCGCATCGAGGCGGCGGTACCGGTCGGATTCACCGCGCATCGGGAGCCGGTGAATGTGCGGCGACTCGAGGCTGAGATACACGGCCAGCGTGCGGCGGGCACCACGTTGCGTTCCGGCTGGGAGCGCTTCTGGAAGTCCTTCGGTGCGCTGCATTCCGGAGTCCATTCCCTGGAATCCAAGGCGCACAAGCAGATGGGTTCGCTGGGATCGGGCAACCACTTCGTTGAAGTCTGCCTGGATACCGAGCAGAGTGTATGGATTCTGCTGCATTCCGGGAGCCGGAATATCGGTAAGGAACTCGCCGAGCGGCATATGGCCATCGCGCGGGCACTTCCGCACAATCAGGATCTGCCGGATCGGGATCTGGCGGTATTCCTCTCCGGGACCCCGGAAATGGCGGCGTACCGGCGGGATCTGACCTGGGCGCAGGAATACGCGGCGCGCAATCGGGCCGTGATGCTGGCGCTGGTGTGCAAGGCCGTGCGGGATGAATTCACCGGAGTCGACGTGCGTTTCGACGAGCCGATCTCCTGCCATCACAATTATGTGGCGGAGGAGATCGTCGACGGGGTGCCCATGCTGGTGACGCGGAAGGGCGCCGTGCGGGCGGGCGCGGGCGATCTGGCGCTGATTCCCGGATCCATGGGTACGCGGTCGTATGTGGTGCGGGGCAAGGGAAATCCGGCCTCGTTCCAGTCCGCGTCGCACGGTGCGGGCCGCCGGATGAGCCGCAATGCCGCCAAGAAGCAGTTCACGGTGGCCGATCTGATCGCGCAGACCGAGGGCGTGGAGTCGCGCAAGGACGCCGGGGTGATCGATGAGATCCCCGCGGCGTACAAGGACATCGACCAGGTCATCGACGCCCAGCGCGAACTGGTCGACGTCGTGGCGACGCTGCGCCAGGTGCTGTGTGTGAAGGGCTGAGGTGTGCCGTGCGGGCGCGGGCTCAGCGGCGCAGCAGTGCGCCCACGATGCCCGCGCCCAGCAGCATGAACCCCGAGATGAGCGCGAAACCGTAGGTGACCCAGGCGTGCAGCGCCACCGTCATCTCACTGGAGATGAGCGGCAGGTCCCCGATCAGCCGGAAGGTGTCGTCGGGGAACAGCAGGTGCAGCACGCCCGGGAACACACCCCACACCAGGCTCGCCACCATGGTGCCCAGCGGTGAGTAGGCGGCCAGCACCGCCACCAGCATGAGCAGCAGCGAGCCCACGATGATCTGCACCGACGCGGTGAACCGGTCGGTCACCGCGCCGACGATCACCCAGTAGCGGATATCCAGCCCGCCATTGGCCGCCAAGGCGATTCCGATCGGCGTCATCACCAGTCCCGCCACCACCCCGGTGACCGAGCGCGACGTCGCGGAACCACTGGTGAACTGTGTGCCCGGCGGGCTCCACCCCGCAGGCGACGGAAATTGCTGACCCATGACGCCTCCCATCCGCCCCCGGGACGCGCCCGCCGGTCCCCGGTCCCCCCATTGTCCGGCACCGAGCCTCGACCCGCCCGATCTTGACCGCACCGCAACGAAGTCTCCCGTCATTCGGTACACCGGATCGCACGGTCGAGATGTCGCCGTGCCGTCGAACCATCGACCGAAACGCCTGGAAGCGGTGCGCGAGCGGGGGAAGGGGTGCGGGAAGCCCCCGCTGGCGGTCGGTTGTCGGCGGCGTGAGGCACCATGGAGCGCGTGACCCCGACCAACGCGACCTCTCCGACCGAGACCAGTGCGGCGCTGCGGGACGACGCCGAACGGCTGCTGCGCGAACTCGCCGGGCCGTCGGCGCGGCTGCGGGAGGATCAGTGGACCGCCATCGAGGCGCTGGTGGTGCGACGGCAGCGGGCGCTGGTGGTGCAGCGCACCGGCTGGGGCAAGTCGGCGGTGTACTTCATCGCGGCCAAACTGCTGCGGGCGGCGGGACGCGGCCCGACGGTGATCGTGTCTCCGCTGCTGGCGCTCATGCGCAACCAGGTCGCGGCCGCCGAGCGCGCGGGCGTGGTGGCGGCCACCATCAACTCCGGCAATGTCACCGAATGGGACGAGATCCACGCCCGGGTGGCCGCGGGCGACGTGGACGTGCTGCTGGTGAGCCCGGAACGCCTGAACAATCCCGACTTCCGCGACGCGGTGCTGCCGAAACTGGCCGCCGACGCCGGACTGGTGGTCGTCGACGAGGCGCACTGCGTCTCCGATTGGGGCCACGACTTCCGGCCGGACTACCGGCGCATCCGCACCCTCATCGCCGACCTCGGCTCCGATGTGCCGGTCCTGGCCACCACCGCGACCGCCAACGATCGCGTGGTCACCGACGTGGCCACCCAGATCGGCACCGATACGCTGGTGCTGCGCGGCAGCCTCGATCGGGAATCGCTGCGGCTGTCGGTGGTGCGCATCGCCGACGCGGTCGAGCGCACCGCCTGGCTCAGCCAGCACCTGCGCGCACTGCCCGGCTCCGGGATCGTCTACACGCTGACCGTCGCCGCCGCGCACGACCTCGCCGACGTGCTGAATTCGCACGGCCACCAGGTCGCCGCCTACACCGGCCAGACCGAACCCACCGAGCGCGAAGCCCTCGAGATCGCGCTGTTGAACAACGAGGTCAAGGCGCTCATCGCCACCTCGGCACTGGGGATGGGCTTCGACAAACCCGATCTCGGATTCGTGGTGCACGTCGGCGCGCCCTCCTCCCCCATCTCCTACTACCAGCAGGTGGGCCGTGCGGGGCGCGGTACCGAGCGCGCCGAGGTGGTGCTGCTGCCCGGACCGGAGGACCGGCGCATCTGGAGCTACTTCGCCTCGGTCGCCTTCCCTCGGGAACATATCGTGCACTCGGTGCTGGACAGTCTGGACCGGGATCGGCCGCTGTCCACCGCCGCGCTGGAACCGCTGGTCGAACTCAATCGCTCGCGCCTGGAGATGGTGCTCAAGGTCCTGGACGTGGACGGCGCGGTCAAGCGGGTGCGCGGCGGGTGGATCGCCACCGGCGAACCCTGGGCCTACGACACCGAACGCTATGAACGGCTCGCCGCCGCCCGCGACGCCGAACAGCAGGCCATGATCGACTACCAGGCCACGGCCGAATGCCGGATGAATTTCCTGCGGCGGCAACTGGACGACCCGGGCCTCACTCCCGATTCCCCCGGCTGCGGCCGCTGCGACAACTGCACGGGCACCCGCCCGGATACCGGCGTGGACACCGCCCAGGTCGCCGAGATCCGAGCCCGTCTGGACCGGCCGGGTATCGATCTGGCCCCGCGCAAGCAGTGGCCGACGGGTATGGCCAAGCTCGGAATCTCCCTGTCCGGCAAGATCTCCGACGGCGCCGAGACCGGCCGCGTGCTGGGCCGCCTGAGCGATCTCGGCTGGGGCCAGCGGCTGCGCGCCCTGCTCGACGCACCGGACGGCCCGGTGCCGGACGAGGTCTTCCGCGCCTGCACGGTGGTACTGCGCGAATGGGATTGGGCGCGGCGCCCCACCGCCGTCATGGCCCTGGAATCACCCACCCACCCGATTCTCGCCGCCTCCCTGGCCGCCCGGCTCGCCGAGATCGGCCGCCTGCGCGACCTCGGCGTCCTGCACCTGCGCCCGGACCTGCCCCCGGTCTCGGCCGTCAACTCCGCCCACCGCGTGGCCGCCCTCCACAATGCCTGGGAGACACCGGATCTCACCTCGGTGGACGGCCCGATCCTGCTGGTCGACACCCTCACCGACACCGGCTGGACGTTCACCATGGCCGCACGCGCGCTGCGCGCCGCCGGAGCCGACGCGGTGCTGCCGTTCGCCCTGGCCACCCCCTCCTGAACCCGCCGGAGGCCGATGCGCACACCGGCCCCGCTACGTGTGCGTGGGGGCGGACACCCCACGCCACCGGGCCGGGCTACTTGCAGGTTCGTGTGATGTGCTTGCCGATATTGGTGGAAGCATTGGTCAGCTTCGTGGCGTTCTGCTGAGCCTCCACCGTTTTGCCCTGCAATTCCTCGATGGCGGTGTCGGGGTTCGAGAAATCGATTTCCGAAAGATCGAGCCCAGCTTCACTGGCGTCGGCGAACGCCACCCAATCGGCGCGGATATCGGCCGGGGCGACTTCGGCGATTCGACGTGCCTTGGCGATGAGTTCCGCCGAGGTCGAGGCTGCCGCCAAATCACCCAGTTCCTCGACCGCCTCACAGTATTCGGCTGTGCTCGCACCGGAGGCCGCGGCTGTCGTCGAGGTCCCGGCGCCGCTGGGAGCGCTCGTCTCCGAGGAAGTGCGGCTGCAGCCGCTCAGCGCGCCGACGCTGATCGTGACTGCGAGAATTATCATGGTGGTTCGGCGCATGGCGACGATTGTTCCTTCCGGTCGGTGGTTCGACCCGATCGAAGCAGCCGGTAACCCCGACCGGCAAACCGAAAATCTCAAGTAATTGTCAAATTCAGCGCGGACGCTCGGCCGCGCATTCTCGAGATGGATACCGGCCCCGCCGCCGTTCGCTGTCCGGTGCGACTGCCGCCACGCCACGCCGGATCGAAAGTGACCGCGCCCCAGTGGTCGAGGCGGCGTAGGCTCGACGAGTCCGAGCAGCGCCGATCAGTGATGGAGCCGCCGTGGCATTCGGATCTCTGAAACTGCCTCCGCCACCGCTGGTGCGCGCGGTGGGGCGGGTGCGCGATGGGCTCGCGGCGCTGCATCGGCATCTGGTGCCGGGGCATATCGCACTGCTCGAATTGCAGATGACCGGGTTTCTGGCGCCGGCGATTCAGGCGGCGGCACAGCTCGGGATCGCGGACGCGTTGGCGGACGGGCCGAAACGGGTGGAGGAGCTGGCGCGGGCGGTGGGGGCCGACGCGGACGCCCTGGAACGACTGCTGCGGCTGCTCGTCAGCTTCGACGTGTTCACGCGGCGGCGCGACGGGGCGTACGCGCTGAACGGGATGTCGCGGGCGCTGCGGTCGGACGGCGCGGTCACGCTGCGGGATCTGTCGCTGTTCTTCGGGTCCGAGTACCACCGCCGCCACTGGACGCATCTGGCCGATGCGGTGCGGACCGGAAAACCGGTCGGGCCCGCACTGGACGGGGCGGGATTCTTCGAATACGCCGCCGAACACCGAGAACTCGGTGCGCTGTTCGACCGTGCCATGGCCAGCGTGAACACCCTCGCCATCGAACCGCTGCTCGCCGCATACGATTTCGGCCGGTTCGGGACGGTCGTCGATATCGGTGGCGGACACGGAGCCCTGCTCGCCGCGATCCTGCGCCGCCACCGGGACGCGCGCGGCATACTCTTCGATCTGCCTCGGGTGCTGGCGGAGCCGCCCGACGAGATCACGGAACTCGCACTGGCCCAACGCCTTACGCTGCGCTCCGGATCCTTCTTCGAATCGGTGCCCGAGGGCGGCGACGCCTACCTGCTCGAACACATCCTGCACGACTGGCCCGACGCCGACGCCGAGCGGCTGCTGCGCACCGTGCGCGCGGCGATGGCGCCCGACGCCACCCTCCTCGTCATCGAGATCCTGCTGCCCGAACACCACCGCCCGCACGCGGGCAAGTTCATCGACCTGGAGATGCTGGTCAACTCCGGCGGCCGGGAACGCACCGCCGAGCAGTTCCGAGACCTTCTGTCCCGCAGCGGTTTCACTCTCGTCCGCACCGTCGACACGGCCGCTCCCGACAGCATTCTCGAAGCCCGCCCGACCGGATAGCCACGGCGTGGACGGCGGCCGTGGTGGTCGCGGCCGCGCCCCCTGCGCGCGACCACGACCACCGCACCCCGGGTGTCTGGCCCCCGGGGCCGGCACATCTCAGGCCGACCGGCGCACCGGTTCGCCGACCATTCCGGTCACCAGCGCCACCCGGTCGGTCCACCCGTCCGCCATGGAGGCCAACAGAAACCACGCCGCGTGCACCCGCTCATCGGAGACCGCGTCGACGGTGCGCAGCAGATGCACCGCGCGCACATGGGCGGCGGCCATGGCGTCCACCACGCTGCCGAGCGATTCGCCGTGCGCCGCGGCCGAATCGGCGCGCCGCGCCCGGCGCAGCACGTAATCGTCGATGCACTCGACCATGTGGGCCCGCCGACGGTCGATCTCGATGGCGCACTCCGGCCGATCCCGCCGCGCCAGATGCGATTCGGCCAGCAGCCGAGCCCAGCGGGTCACGGGATGATCCTCCGGCTGATCGCCGATATGACCGCAGAACGCGGCCAGCAGTTCATGCCAGTCGGGCAGTACGTACATACCTACCTCCACGGCGGTGCGGGCGCACCCGGCGCCGCGGGCGGTCACCGAACCGCGAGCCCGGCGCGGCAAGGGCGGACCGCGCCGGATCCGGGACCGCTATCGGCGAAGGGCACATGCGATACGGCGCCGGGTGCCTCTCCAGCATGCGCCGTACCGCCCGTCCGCCCACTGCCCTTCCGGTGGCCTTCCGTCGCCCCTCAACTCGGGACACGCCAGCCATACCGGGAACTCGCGGCGTGCCGCCGGACCGACGGTGCTGCCGGCCGGTTCCGGCCTCTCCGCCGAATCCCCTTACGCCGGTGGCGGCTTGGGCACGACGGCCGCGCTCACACCTTCACGAGGTCGTCGGCGTGCACGACGGGGCGTTGCATACCTTCCGGTAGGTCTGTGGTGGAGCGGCCCTTCATGGTCTCCAGTTCATCGCTGTCGTAGGAGACGATGCCGCGGGCGACCACCTGGCCGTCGGGCGCCACCAGGCTGATCACGTCGCCGCCGTAGAAGCGGCCGCGCACCTCGGTGATACCCGCGGCGAGCAGGGAGCTGCGGCGCTCGGCCACGGCCCGCACCGCGCCCGCGTCGAGGTGCACCGCACCCCGGCTGTCGGCGGCGTGGCGGACCCAGAACTTGCGTGCCGACAGGCGGATCGGCCGGGCGGCGAAGGCGGTGCCGACCGTAGCCCCGGACAGGGCGGCGGCGGCCTCGGAGGCGGCGGCGAGCAGCACCGGTACACCGGCATCGGCGGCCAAGCGCGCCGCGGACAGCTTGGACGCCATACCGCCCGTGCCGAGCGCGCCGCCGCTGCCCGCGATCACCCCGTCCAGATCCGCGCTGCCGCGCACCTCCGGAATGAAGTTCGCGCCGCCCTTGCGCGGGTCTCCGTCGTAGAGGCCGTCCACATCGGAGAGCAGCACCAGCGCGTCCGCACCCACCAGGTGCGCCACCAGCGCCGCCAGCCGGTCGTTGTCGCCGAACCGGATCTCTTCGGTTGCGACGGTGTCGTTCTCGTTCACCACCGCGATGGCGTGCAGGGCGCGCAGCCGATCCAGAGTGCGTTGCGCGTTGCGATGCGATTCCCGCCGCGCGAAATCGTCCGCGCTGAGCAGTACCTGTCCGACCACGCGACCGTAGCGCGCGAACGAGGTGCCCCAGGCGTGCGCCAGCGCCAGCTGCCCCACGCTCGCCGCCGCCTGCTTGGTCGCCAGATCCTTGGGGCGACTGGACAATCCCAGCGGGGCGATACCAGCGCCGATCGCACCGGAGGACACCACCACCACATCCGATCCGGCCCGCATCCGCGTCTCCACCGCATCGGCCAGCTTGTCCAGCCGATCGTTGTCGAGGCCGCCCTCCAGGCTGGTCAGCGCGGAGGAACCGATCTTCACGACGACACTGCGCGCCGACGCGATGGCCTGCCGCGCGTCACTGCGCTCGGTCTCCACCCGCGTGATACTCGAACTCACTGCACCACACCTCAATTCGCCCGCGGTACACCCGCTGCACCGCTGCCGCCCACGCCACGATGCGGGAGCGAACCGCCGCGGCACGTCATTCCTCGTAGTCGTCCTCGTCCACCAGACCACGGCGCACCCGCGAGGCGTGCTTGCGCTCGGCGGCGCTGATGCGCTCGGTCTGGTCCAGGCGCGGATCCACGCCGCGCCGCGTCATCATGACCTCCACTCCCGCGGAGATCTGCGGTTCCCAGTCGAAGCACACATCGCCGATGGTGACCGGCGCGCCCGGCTGCGCACCCAGCCTCACCAGCTCCTCCTCGACCCCGAGACGAGCCAGGCGGTCGGCCAGGTAGCCCACGGCCTCGTCGTTGTCGAACTGGGTCTGCGCCACCCAGCGCTCCGGGCGCTCGCCGTAGACGATGAACCCGCCATCGGTCTCCGGATCGTGCGTCACGCGGAATCCGCTGTCGCCCTTGGCGACCGGGCGGATGACCGGACGCTTCGGTTCGGCCTTGGGATGCGCCTCCCGATACGCGGAGACCATGTCGGCGAGCGCGAAGGTCAAGGGCCGCAAACCGTCCCGGCTGACGGCGGAAATCTTGAACACCGGCCACCCCCGCTTGGCGAACTCCGGAAGCACGAAATCGGCCAGCTCGTCGGCATCGGGAATATCGGCCTTGTTGAGAATGACCACGCGCGGCCGGTCCGCCAGATCCCCCAGTCCGGTATCGGCCTGCAACGCGGGCTTGTAGGAGGCCAGCTCGGCCTCGAGCGCGTCCACATCGGAGACCGGATCCCGACCCGGCTCCATGGTGGCGCAGTCGACCACGTGGGCGAGCACCGCACAACGCTCCAGATGCCGCAGGAAGTCCAGGCCCAGACCGCGGCCCGCGCTGGCCCCCGGAATCAGCCCCGGCACATCGGCCACGGTGAAGGTGGTGTCACCGGACTGCACGACCCCGAGATTCGGCACCAGCGTGGTGAACGGGTAGTCCGCGATCTTCGGCTTGGCCGCCGAGAGCACCGACACCAGCGAGGACTTACCGGCCGACGGGAAACCCACCAGCCCCACATCCGCCACCGACTTGAGTTCGAGGACCAGATCGCGCTCCTGCCCCGCCTCACCGAGCAGCGCGAAACCGGGCGCCTTGCGCGCCTTCGACACCAGCGCGGCATTGCCGAGGCCGCCACGGCCGCCCTTGGCGGCGATGAAGCGCTCACCGTCGGCCACGAGGTCGGCCAGGATCTCCCCGTCCGCGGTCATGACGACGGTGCCCGAGGGCACCTTCAGCAGCAGTTCCTCACCCTGTTTGCCATTGCGGTTGCCGCCCTCGCCGGGCTTGCCGTTGCCGCCCTTGGCGTGCGGGTGGAAGTGGAAGTCCAGCAGGGTGTGCACATTCGGATCGACCTCGAGGACCACGTCCCCGCCATTGCCGCCATTGCCGCCGTCGGGGCCGCCGAGCGGCTTGTACTTCTCGCGGTGCACCGAGGCACAGCCGTGCCCACCCTTGCCCGCGCGCACATGCAATACGACACGGTCGATGAATTTGGACATATCGGTGATCATCCTCCTTCAGGACGTGTCGGCTGCGTTGGCAGCGCCGATCGGACAGTAGCGCGAACAGCAAAACGGGCCAGGGTGTTTCCGCACCCTGACCCGCTTCGGAAAGTTGTGGAGAAGCTCCGTGACGGCGTCAGGCCGACACCGGCTCCACGATGTTGACGGTCTTGCGGCCACGCTTGGTGCCGAACTCGACCGAGCCCGCCGCGAGGGCGAACAGCGTGTCGTCACCGCCACGACCGACGTTCACGCCGGGGTGGAAGTGGGTGCCGCGCTGACGGACCAGGATCTCGCCCGCCTTGACGACATGGCCGCCGAAGCGCTTCACACCGAGCCGCTGGGCATTCGAGTCGCGACCGTTGCGCGAGCTGGATGCACCCTTCTTATGTGCCATTGCTAACTCCTCGTGCCGGGGTGCGAACCCCTGGTCGGACTACTTGATGCCGGTGACCTTCAGGACCGTCAGCTTCTGACGGTGGCCCTGACGCTTGTGGTAGCCGGTCTTGTTCTTGAACTTGTGGATGCGGATCTTCGGCCCCTTGGTCTGTTCGACGACCTCGGCGGACACGGAAACCTTCGCCAGCTTGTCAGCATCGGTGGTCAGCTCGGCGCCGTTCACGACCAGCACCGGCGACAGCGACACCGAAGTGCCCGGCTCACCCTCGATCTTCTCGACCTTCACCAGGTCACCGACCGCGACCTTGTACTGCTTTCCGCCGGTCTTGACGATCGCGTACGTTGCCATCGGTCGGCTGCCCTTCTTCCTCTACTAGTGCACTGGGCACTGTGGCTCTCACGGCCTGTCTCCGATCGACACCGGAAACCGCCGCAGACTGGTCTGGTAATCACCGCCGCCTCAGCGCCTGGTGGCTCTCGATTGAACCGGGCCACGGCTCCACAGCAGACTGCTGTCACCGGGCAGCGACCGTCCAAGACTACCTGACCGGAGCCGACGCCTCCAAACCGGGCCGCGATGGGCTCGAGCACACACCCGGCGCACACCTGTCGGTGGCCGGGCCTATGGTGCCCTGGTGCCCCGTGAGCTGAGCGATCTCCCCTATGCCCGCTATCTGAAGCCACTGGAGACCGAACCGGAACCCGACACCGGCTACGAGACCGTGCACCTGGACGGCGCCCACTTCCAGGATGTGCGAGCCAGTGGTGCGCGCTTCGAGGAGTCGGCCGGAACCGGCGTCACCTTCCAGGGCGGCAGCCTGCGCTTCGCCCGCTTCTCCGACGTCTGGTTCCGCGACACCCGCTGGCTGGGCGTCGACCTGAGCCAGACGCACTGGATGGATGCCGAGCTGATCGACACCGCCCTGTCCGGCGTCGAGATCTTCGGCTCCGGACTGCGCCGCGTCCGTTTCGAGGGCTGCAAGCTCGACGGCGTGAACTTCCGCGACGCCAACCTCCAGGATGTCCAGTTCGTCGACTGTGTGCTGCGACAACCGGATTTCATCGGGGCGAAGCTCACCCGGGTCGGCTTCCCCGGCTCGTCGATCGACGGTATGACTCTGCACGATGCCCGGCTGAAGGAGGTCGACCTGCGCGGGGCGCGGGCGCTCGGCATCAGCCAGGGCATCGAAGCCCTGCGCGGCGCGATCATCAGCCCGCCCCAGCTCATGGATCTCGCCCCGGCCTTCGCCCAGACCTTCGGAATCACGGTCCGCGACGACTGAGTCGACGTATCCCCGGAATCGCCGCATCCCCGAGACAGATCGTGGCCCCGCCTGGATCGGCGGGGCCACGATCTGTGTCAGCGAACGTACCGGCTAATTGCCGCCCTCCGGGGCCCCGGCCGGGCGACCGGCCGCACGGCGGCGGGTCCGGGCGCGCGGAGGCGGCGGCGGTGCCGTGTCCTCGAGCGACAGTGCCGGGGTCTGCGGCTGATCCGCGCTGGACAGCACGAACACCGCACCCTGACTGTCGGCTGCCGGGGCGGCGGCCGTGCGCGCGACCCGGCGGCGACGGCGACCGGCCGGAGCCGGGGACTCGTCCGTGGTCGCGGCGGGAGCCGCCTTCTCCGGGGCCGGTACCACCTTCTCCGGCTCGGCCACGGCCATCTTCGGCTCGGGGTGCACCGCCTTCGGGCGTCCGACATCGCCGGTCACCGTCTCCGCGGTCTGGGCACCGGTGGCGGCCTGCGCCTCGGTGACCATCAGCTGCGCCTCACCAGCGGCCGTCTCGGCCTCCGGCGCGACCACCGCGTCGGCGGCGGTCGACGCGGTCCCGTTGGTGCGGGCCTTCGCGGCGCGGGACTCCCCGGTGGTCGGTGCGGTCCCGGATTCGGCGGCGCGAACCTCGGCCGCCTTCAGCTCCGCGGCGGTGGCGGCGGCCTCCTCGGCCGCGGCGGCGGCCTGCGCGGCGGCCGTGGCGGCCTGGTCGGCCGCCTCGATGACCGTCACGTCCGACGTCGCCGCGGTATCGGCGACCGCCTCGTCCACTCCGGTGGTCTCGGCCTGCGCCACCGCCAGGTCGACCGCTTCCACGGCGACGGCGGCGGCGTCGGCGGCCTCGTGCGCCGAGTCCTCGGCCTGGTGGGCGGCCATGGCCAGCGCCACCGGGTGGGCCCGCTTGGCGGCGGCCTTCTCCTCGGTCGGCGGGGCCTTCTCCTCCACCACGGCCGGTTCCGGCGCGGCGGCGGCCTTCTCGCCCTTGTCCTTGCGGCGACGGCGACCCTCGCGGCGGCCCCCGCCCTCCTCCGCCGGAGCGGACTCGACCGGATAGTTGTGCACCAGGATGCCGCGCCCGTGGCAGTGCTCGCACGTGGTGGAGAACGCCTCGACCAGGCCGGTGCCCAGCTTCTTGCGGGTCATCTGGACCAGGCCCAGCGAGGTCACCTCGGACACCTGGTGGCGGGTGCGGTCACGACCCAGCGCCTCGGTGAGGCGGCGCAGCACCAGATCCCGGTTGGATTCCAGCACCATGTCGATGAAGTCGACGACGATCATGCCGCCGATATCGCGCAACCGCATCTGGCGCACGATCTCCTCGGCCGCCTCCAGGTTGTTGCGGGTGACCGTCTCCTCCAGATTGGAGCCGCCGGAACCGGTGAACTTGCCGGTGTTCACGTCGATCACGGTCATGGCCTCGGTGCGGTCGATCACCAGGGTGCCGCCCGAGGGCAGCCACACCTTGCGGTCGAGCGCCTTGGCCAGCTGCTCGTCGATGCGGAACGCGCCGAACACGTCCACACCGTTGTCGTCGTGCCGCTCGACCCGGTTCAGCATGTCCGGGGCGACCGTGCGCACATAGTTCTCGACGGTCGTCCAGGCCCGATCGCCCTCGATGACCAGCTTGGAGAAGTCCTCGTTGAACAGGTCGCGCACGACCTTGACCAGGAGGTCGGGCTCCTCGTACAGCGTCTTGGGCGCGCCGGAGCCGTTCTTGGCCTGCTCCTCGATGGTGCGCCAGGTCTTCTGCAACCGCTCCACGTCGCGGGCGAGCTCGGATTCGCTCACGCCCTCCGAGGCGGTACGGATGATGACGCCCGCGTCCTGCGGCACGATATCGCGCAGGATCTCCTTGAGCCGCTTGCGCTCGGTATCGGGCAGCTTGCGCGAGATACCGGTGGAGGTGCCGCCGGGCACGTACACCAGGAAGCGACCGGCCAGGCTGATCTGGGTGGTCAGGCGGGCACCCTTGTGGCCCACCGGATCCTTGGAGACCTGCACCAGCACGGTGTCACCGGGCTTGAGCGCCTGCTCGATCTTGCGCTCCCGACCACCGAGCCCGGCGGCCTCCCAGTTCACCTCGCCCGCGTACAGCACGCCGTTGCGGCCGCGGCCGATGTCGACGAACGCCGCCTCCATCGAGGGCAGCACGTTCTGCACCTTGCCCAGGTACACATTGCCGACCATGGAGGCCGACCCGGTGCTGGTGACGAAGTGTTCGACCAGGATGTTGTCCTCGAGCACCGCCACCTGGGTGGTGGCGGTCGGGTGCTCGGCGAAGTGCTTCTCCCGCACCACCATCACGCGGTCCACCGACTCGCGCCGCGCCAGGAACTCCGACTCGGTCAGGATCGGCGGGCGACGGCGACCGGCCTCGCGGCCGTCACGGCGACGCTGGCGCTTGGCCTCCAACCGGGTGGAACCGGTGATGCCCTGCACCTCGTCGACATTCTTCTCGGCGCGCCGCTTGTTGCGCGGTTCGCGCTCGTGCACGACGGTGTTCGGCGGATCGTCGTCGGCGGGCTCGTTGTCGCTGTCCTCCCCGCCCTTGCGGCGGCGGCGCCGACGGCGACGGCGGGAGCTGGCACCCTCCGGCACGGCCGAATCCTCGGCGTCGTCATCACCGGATTCGCCCTCGGCCGACGCCTCGGCGTCGGCGGCGGTCCGCGTCTCGTCCTCGTCGTCGGTATCCGATTCGGACTCCGAGGCGTTGTCCTCGCCCTCGTTCTGCTGCTCGCCGCGACCCCGGCCACGACCGCGACGGCCCCGGCGGCGACGGCGGGAGGCGCCGTCGTTCTTGTCGCGGTTCTCGTCCCAGTCGCCCTCGTCGGTGCTGTCCTCGGCGGGCGCGGGCTCCTCGGCGGCGGGCGCGGCCTCCTCGACCGGCTCGTCCTTGGGCTTGCGCTCGACGCGGCGCTTGCGGCGCAGCTCCTCGGCGGCGGTGGCGTCCGGCGGCAGGAACAGCGGTGCGGCCACCACGGCGGGGGGCTCGAAGACCACGGATTCCTCGGCGGCCGGCGCCACGGACTGGAACGGGCTGGCGAACAGGGTGGTCGGCTGGTGCGCGGCGGTCGACTCGGCGGCCTCGGCCTGCTCGACCTCCTCGGCGGCCAGCTCGTCGGCGGCCCGGTCGTCGCCCGCGGCAATGGCCTCGTCGACGGTCGCGGCGGCCTGACCGGCCGCGGCCGCCACCGCCGTGGTCTCGGCCGCGGGCGCCTCGGCGGCTACGCTCCCGGAGGTCGGGGCGGCGGTGCCCGGGGCGGCGTCGCCGGGCACGGTCGCGGCGGTCACTTCCACGTCACGCGGCCCGAACGCGTCACGCACGGTTTCGGCGACGGTGCGGTCCAGGCTGGATTGGGGGCTGCGGGCTTGCGCGCCCATCTCGGTCAGGTGGGCAAGGATGCGTTTGCTGGTCGTGCCCAGCAACTTCGCCAGTGCGTGCACTCGGATCCGTTCCGGCAACTGTTCGGCGGCCGGGGCGGTAGCCGACTGTCCCTGTCCCGAACGGCCCGCCTCCCCTTCACCGTTCACCTGCGATGCGTCCTGCGGCTCTTGTTCGGCCACGAATTCTCCTCGGACCCCCGGGCGCGTCCCTCTGGGAGTGACGCGGCCGACGCGGGGGCACTGTCCGTTCGCCTCGGTGCCCGGTGGGCTCGAGGTCGTATGGTCTCGCCCCGCGTGTCCGGTGTTCGCCTGTTGTTGTCGTCGTTCGGCTAACTGGTCACGCGGCGCCTGGCTGGTTGGCTCAACACCACCGCACGAGCGTTCATCCAGCGTGCCGCCCGACAGCCGAGTCTCGGAAGCTGTCGGCGGCAGCGATGACCGTCCGTCATGCTGCGGTGCCTCGGTTGTGGCCGCCACCTGCCGCTAGTGACCGGCGTCGGCTACATCCGCTGCCCAGTATCCCACACTGTGTCTAATTGCCTCCGCTCCGCTCCGGCGGGTTCGCGGCGCTGGAGGTCCCGGTTCTTCCCTCCCTCCGCTCCCCCGCTTCGCTCCTCCGCTCCGGTCAGTCCAGAACCGGGACGCGCCGCGAACCAACGGGGGGTTACTCGGGCGGAGAGGGTTTACGCAGGCAGAAAGGCACCCCGGGTGCGCGGAGAGATGAGGCACCCGGGGGTGAGCGACGGCGCGGCCGATGCGAACGGGCGCTGTGTCAGTTGGCGGTTTCGGGGAACCAGAGGGAGATCTCGCGCTTGGCGGACTCGGGCGAGTCGGAGCCGTGGACGAGGTTGAACTGGGTTTCCAGGGCGTAGTCGCCGCGGATGCTGCCGGGGACGGCCTTCTCGACCGGGTCGGTGCCGCCCGCGATCTGGCGGAAGGCGGTGATGGCGCGCGGACCCTCGAGGATCGCCGCGACCACGGGGCCGGAGGTGATGAACTCGATCAGGGAACCGAAGAACGGCTTCTCCTTGTGCTCGGCGTAGTGCTCGCCCGCCAGCTCCTCGGAGACGTTCACAAGCTTCAGCGCGGCGATCTTCAGACCCTTGCGCTCGATACGGGTGATGATCTCACCGATCAGGCCACGGGCCACGCCGTCCGGCTTGATGAGAACCAACGTCTGCTCAGTCACGGCGCACAGCGTAACCGGGGACCGCGCGAACTCCCGAATCCGGCGACGTCAGCCCTGATTCTCGGTGCGCTGGCTCGGGAGCAGGCCCATCTCCATGCGCTTCTTCACATCCGCGCGCAGCACCAGGATGAATACCCACACCGCGGCGAAGACGATGCCGATGATGCCGATGGACAGGTGGATGAACGTGCCCGCCATCACGAAGATCTGCAAGCCCAGATTGAACAGGATGGCCCAGGGCCGCCGCTGCAATCCGGAGCCGACGACCAGCACCGCGGCCAGCACGACCAGATAGGCGGTGGACCACCACTCCAGCCCGCCGCCCACCGACGCCACCACCGGCAGCGCCAGCAGCACGGTGATGGCCTCCAGGATCAGCGCCCCGGCCATCACCCCGCGGAAGCCCTTCCACGGATCGGTGGCGGGTGCGGGCACTGGCTCGTGGGATGGGGGGCCGTTCACGCGGGGTCCTTTCCGAACAGTGAGCGGGCCGCCCCGGCGGTGACGACCGAACCGGTGACGACGATGCCCGCCCCCGAGACCATATCCTCGCCCTCCTCGGCGAGGGCGATGGCGGTTTCGATGGCGTCGGCCAGGTCGTGGGCGACCGCGACACGTTCGTCGCCGAAGCGCTGCACGGCCAGGTTGGCCAGATCGTCGACGGGCAAGGCGCGCGGCGAACCGTTCTGGGTGACCACGACGGTGTCCAAGATCGGCTCCAGGGCGTCGAGGATGCCACCGGCGTCCTTGTCCCCCAAGACCGCGATCACACCGACCAGCTTGCGGAAATCGAATTCGTCGGTCAGGGTCGCCGCCAACGCCCGCGCCCCCGCCGGATTGTGCGCGGCGTCGATGAAGATGGTCGGCGCACTGCGCATGCGCTCCATCCGCCCCGGACTCGCGGCGGCCGCGAATCCCGCTCGGACGGCGTCGATATCGAGCTGCTTCTGCGCGCCCGCGCCGAAGAACGCCTCGACGGCGGCCAGTGCCAGCACGGCATTGCGGGCCTGATGCTCACCGTGCAGCGGCAGGAAGATCTCGTCGTACACCCCGCCCAGACCCTGGAGTTCCAGCATCTGCCCGCCGATGGCCACCGCCCGCGACAGCACCCGGAACTCCGAGCCCTCCCGCGCGACCGCGGCGTCGACCTCGACGGCCCGGCGCAGCAGCACCTCCATGACCTCGGGCTCCTGCTGGGCTACGACGGCCACGGTGTCGCGCGGCACCAGTCCGTCGTCGGGAGCCTTCTTGATGATCCCGGCCTTCTCCCCCGCGATCGAAGTGAGATCCGGTCCCAGATAGTCGGTGTGGTCCAACCCGATCGGGGTGATCACCGCGACCTGCCCGTCGATCACATTGGTGGCGTCCCAGCGACCGCCCATACCGGTCTCGACCACGGCCACGTCCACCGGCGCCTCGGCGAAGGCGGCGTAGGCCATGCCGGTGAGCACCTCGAACTTGCTCATGGCCGGACCGCCCGCCGCCGTGGACTGTGCGTCGATCATCTCGACGTAGGGCTGGATCTCACGGAAGGTCTCGACATAGCGCCCCGGGGTGATGGGCGCGTTGTCGATGGCGATGCGCTCGGTGGCCAGTTGCAGATGCGGGCTGGTGATCCGCCCGGTGCGCCGGTGCAGGGCGGTGAGCAGAGCGTCGATCATCCGGGTGACCGACGTCTTGCCGTTGGTTCCGGCGATGTGGATGGCCGGGTAGCCCTGCTGCGGCGAGCCCAGCAGATCCATGAGAGTCGAGATGCGCGCGAGCGACGGCTCGATCTTGGTTTCCGGCCAGCGCTGGTCCAGTTCGGCTTCGACCAGGGCCATTTCGGCGAGGTCGACCGGGGAGGTGCCGCCTGTCAACGGCTCCTCCGCGTACCGACGCTCCGGCTCGTCGTTCACCGGCGCTCCGCCAGCTTCGCGATCTCCGCCAGCCGCGCGCCGATGCGCTCGACCTCGGAGGCGGCCAGTTCCCGACGGCCCCGGATCTTGGCGACCACATCCTCGGGCGCCTTGGCGAGGAAACCCTCGTTGCCGAGTTTGGCGGTGGTGCCCGCCAATTCCTTCTGGGCGGCGGCGAGGTCCTTCTCCAGGCGGCGGCGTTCGGCGTCGAGGTCGACGGTGCCGGAGGTGTCGATCTCCACGGTCACGGTGGCATCGGTGAGGCGCACCTCGAGTGCGGCGGTGGCGGCGAAATCCTCGCCCGCCTCGGTGAGCCGGGCCAGCGCGGCGATCTCGGCGAGCTGCCCGGTGAGGTCGGCGGCCTCGATGCCGATGAGCTTCGCGGCCACCTTCTGCTTGTCGGTGAGCCCCTGATCGCTGCGGAAGCGGCGGATCTCGGTGATGAGACGCTGGGCGTCGGCGATGCGGCGATCCGACACCGTGTCGGCGGGCACACCGGAGGTCTCGGGCCACCGCGCGATCACGAGGGATTCACCGCCGGTGAGCGCCCGCCACAGCGCCTCGGTGACGAACGGAATGGCCGGATGCAGCAGGCGCAGCACCGAATCCAGCACATTGCCGAGCACGATGCGGGTGCCGGCGGCGCGCTCCTCGGATGCGGCGAACTGCACCTTGGCCAGCTCCAGGTACCAGTCGCACAGCTCGTCCCAGGCGAAGTGGTACAGCCCTTCGAGGGCCTTGCTGAACTCGTAGCGGTCCAGCGCCGTATCGGTCTGGGCGCGAACGGCTTCGAGCCGGTCCAGGATCCAGCGGTCGGCGTCGGTGAGGGTGTCGCGGGCGGGCAGCTCGCCCGGTGCCGCGCCGTTCATGAGCGCGAACTTGGTGGCATTGAACAGCTTGGTGACGAAGCTGCGCGAGGCCATCACGTGCGAGGTGCCGATGGACAGGTCGCTGCCGGGCTGTGCGCCGCGGGCGAGGGTGAAGCGGGTCGCGTCCGCGCCGTATTCGCTGATCCAGTCCAGCGGGTCGATGCCGTTGCCGCGCGACTTGGACATCTTCTTGCCGTGTTCGTCGCGAATCAGGCCGTGCAGGAACACATCCTGGAACGGCACCTGCCGCTGTCCGCCCTTACCCGCCGTGAGCGCCGGGTCGTCGGAGACGAACATGCCGAACATCATCATCCGGGCCACCCAGAAGAACAGGATGTCGTAGCCGGTGACGAGAACGCTGGTGGGATAGAACTTTCCGAGTTCCGGGGTGGCGTCGGGCCAGCCCATGGTGGAGAACGGCCACAGGCCCGAGGAGAACCAGGTGTCGAGCACGTCGGGGTCCTGCACGTAGCCCTCGGGGGCCTGCTCGTCGGGGCCGACGCACACGATCTCGCCCTCGGGGCCGTACCAGATCGGAATGCGGTGCCCCCACCACAGCTGCCGCGAGATGCACCAGTCGTGCATATTGTCGACCCATTCGAACCAGCGCGGCTCCTGGCTGGCGGGGTGGATCTTCACATCGCCCGCGCGCACGGCGTCACCGGCGGCCTTGGCGAGGGATTCCACCTTGACCCACCACTGCATGGACAGCCGCGGTTCGATGGGTTCGCCGGAGCGCTCGGAGTGGCCGACGCTGTGCACGTACGGGAACTTGCGGGCGACCACGCGGCCCTCGGCCTCCAGGCGCTCGCGGATCTTGCGCCGGGCCTCGAAGCGGTCCATGCCGTCGAATTCGGTTCCGCTTCCGGCGATCTTGCCGGTCTCGTCCATGATGGTCGGCATGGGCAGGTTGTGGCGCAGACCCAGCTCGAAGTCGTTGGGGTCGTGTGCGGGGGTGATCTTCACCGCACCGGAGCCGAATTCGGGATCGACGTAGTCGTCGGCCACGATCGGGATCTGACGGCCGGTGATCGGGTGGTACAGCGTGGTGCCGACCAGCGCCGCGTACCGCTCGTCGTCCGGGTGCACCGCCACCGCGGTGTCGCCGAGCATGGTCTCGACGCGGGTGGTGGCCACGATCACGTGCGGCTCGTCGTCGTTCAGCGAGCCGTAGCGCAGCGAGACGAGCTCGCCCTCCACGTCCTTGTAGTCGACCTCGAGGTCGGAGATGCCGGTCTTCAGCACCGGCGACCAGTTGACCAGGCGTTCGGCGCGGTAGATGAGGCCCGCGTCGTAGAGCCGCTTGAAGATGGTCTGCACGGCGCGGGACAGGCCCTCGTCCATGGTGAACCGGTCGCGGCTCCAGTCCACGCCGTCGCCGAGGCGGCGCATCTGGCCCTGGATCTGGCCGCCCGATTCGCGCTTCCAGTCCCAGACCTTGTCGACGAACAGTTCGCGACCGAAGTCTTCCTTGGTCTTGCCGTCGGCCGCGAGCTGCTTCTCCACCACGCTCTGGGTGGCGATGCCCGCGTGGTCCATGCCGGGCAGCCACAGCACCTCGTAGCCCTGCATGCGCTTGCGGCGGGTCAGGGTGTCCATGAGGGTGTGGTCGAGGGCGTGGCCCATGTGCAGGGAGCCGGTGACGTTGGGGGGCGGCAGGACGATCGAGTACGGCGGCTTGTCGCTGCTCGCGTCGGCGGTGAAGTAACCAGCGGCTACCCAGCGCTCGTACAGCTCGGCCTCCACTTCGCCGGGGTTCCAGCTCTTGGGGAGGGCATCGGCACGATTACGCGAGTTCTCAGAGGCTGTGCTGGTCACCGTGCGATTCTAAAGAAGGACCTCGAGATAGCCGAAGAGCGGGGCTTTCGGCGGATGAGGGACACCGAAAGCCCCGCCCTCAACAGCAAGACTACCGGCGAATCGGGCCGCTCTCCCGAATCCATAAGCAATTCTCAGGTTTTGACCGAATCGCCCAGGCTAGGCCAACTTTCGTTGCATCCACGTTGCATCCGGGGCGGATTTCCCGGCTCACCGGACAGCACTGTCCTCCTCCACCAGATCGGTGTTGACGGCGATGGCCACGGCCGCGGCGGCACCGGCGGCGGAGATCACCTGCAGGCGGGGGTCGGCCGCATTGCCCGCCGCGAACACTCCGGGCACGCTGGTCCGGCCGTTGGCGTCGGTGCGGACGAAACCACTGTCGGTCAGCTCACAGCCCAGGGCGTCCGGCACGGTGTTGTCCGGAATCATGTCGGCCACCACGAACAGCGCCGAGCGGGCCACGGAGGTGCCGTCCGCGAGTTCCACCGCGCGCAGGGCGTCGTCGGCGACGGTGATACCCGACACCTTGCCGTCCACGATGCGCACCCCGCGGGCCGTGATGCGGGCGCGGTCGGCGTCGGAGAGTTCGAAGGTGTGCGGGAAGAACACCAGATCCCGTGACCACTGCGGTAGCGCGAGCGCCAGGTGCACCGAGCGCGGCGCGGGTCCGGATTCCGCGGCGCCGAGCAGACCGATCGGCTGATCGGCCACCTCGTAGCCGTGGCAATACGGACAGTGCAGGACATCTCTGCCCCACCGTTCCCGCAGGCCCGGCAGCGGCGGTAGCTCATCGCGCAGACCGGAGGCCACCAGCAGACGGCGGGCACGCAGGATGCGACCGCCCGCCGTGTGCACGGTGAACCCGGGGTTGGGATGGCCACCATCGGCGGACTCCACCGCCTGGTCGCCGGTCTGCGGGGCGCGGCCGCGCCCCCCGTGGCCGATATCGGCTCGACCGGCTCGGTCCGCCGTTCCGGTGCGCTCGGCCGAGACCACCCGGTCGTCGATGAGTTCGCCGCCGTATCCGGCCACCTCGGCACGACCGGCGGCGAGCAGATCCAGGGGGTTCATGCCGTCACGGGAGAGGAAGCCGTGCATGTGGGCGGCCGGGGCGTTGCGGGGTGCGCCCGCGTCGACCACGGCGACCCGGCGGCGGGATCGGGTGAGGAGCAGGGCGGCGGACAGTCCTGCCGCGCCGCCGCCGATGACCAGCACGTCGTAATTCGTTTCGCTCATGCGTCCACCGTGCCGCCACCCGGCGAGAACGGCAAACTATTTTGCCGTTTCCGGGACGCCGCGGGACGGTAGCCAGTGTGTCACTCCCGGCGCGTCGCCCGAAGTGCCTGTCGCTCAGCGAATCTGGTTCCGGAACTCAGGGTTTTCCCGGTTGCCGAACGGGGAACGAGCACGGATTCTGGGAGGGGTGAACCCCCCGCTCGAATCCGGTCCGCTACACCTCTCCCCCGATCCGCGCAGCATGGCCCCGTTCGAGGTGCACGACCTACGCGGCCATCCGATTGGCGAATTGCGTTACCCCGCAACGGCGGCCGTCATCGTCACGGGGGTTCCGGGCGCGGGCAAGAGCACCGCGCTACGTAGACTGTTCGGCTGCTCCAGCGATGCCGTCCGCCCCGCCGCCGGACCGGACGGCACGGTTCTGCTGGACTCCCAGCACTCCCGCAACTGGTGGCAGCAATATCTGGGTGCCGTCCCCTACCCGCTGTGGCTGCCGATCGTGCACGTCACGCACTATCTTCGGATTCGCGCCGCACTGCACCGGGCGGACGGTCCGGTGGTCATTCACGACTGCGGCACCCGGCAGTGGGTGCGCCACCTGGTGGCGCTCTGGGCCCGCACCGCGGGCCGGCAGGTGCACATGATCATGATCGACGCCCCAGCGGAACAGGCTCTGGCGGGGCAGGTCTCGCGCGGTCGCGAGGTGAGCGGCCTGAGCTTCCGCGTGCACTGCGCGAAGTGGCGACGCCTGGTGGACGCCGTCGCCGCCGGAACGAAACCGCGACCCGAGCCCGCCTCGGTGGTGATCCTCGATCGCCGGACGGTGACCGAACTGCGTGAGGTCTCCTTCGCCGCCTGACCCAACCGCCGCCCGACCCGATCGATCACTTCGTCGAGTGCCCCCGGCAAGTCCGGGGGCACTCTGCTGTCCGGCGACCATATCTATCATTCTCTCTACGATCGTTCTATAATCGTTAGTATCTACTTGGATCGTCAACGGGAGGCGCGGTGAGCAGGACACGGCGGGCCGTCATCGCATTCGGCTGCGTGCTGACGCTGATCGCGGCGGCGGGTGCGTGGATCGTTTACCGGCACGACTTCGCCTTCCGCGAGGAGCGGGTGACCATTCCCGGCGCGGCACATCCGCTCCAGGCCACCCTGGCGCTGCCCGAACACGGCGAAACGCCGTATGGTCTGGTCGTTTTCGTCCACGGCGACGGCCCCGCCACCGCCGATCGAGACGGCTTCTACCGCCCCATCTGGGAGTCCTTCGCCCGGGCGGGCTATGCGTCGCTGTCCTGGAACAAGCCGGGAGTCGATGGCGCGCCGGGCAATTGGCTGGAGCAGAGCATGCACGACCGGGCGGTCGAGACCGAGGCCGCGCTCACCTGGGCTCGGCAGCGCGGTGACCTCGATCCGCTGCGGACCGGACTGTGGGGCATCAGCCAGGCCGGGTGGGTGCTGCCCGAGGTGGCCGTCCGGCACCCCGAGCTGCGCTTCGTCATCGCGGTGGGGGTCGCGATCGACTGGCAGCGGCAGGGCGCCTACAACCTCGACGCCGAACTGCGCTACCGCGGCGCGTCCGACGACGAGATCGCGCGGGCGCATCGGCGACGCGACGAGATACGGCGACTGTTGCGCGAGAACGCCTCCCACGAGCGGTATGTGGCCTCCGGCGTCGACGAGTCGCCGATGTCGGCCGACCGATGGCGCTTCGTCGTCGAGAACTACCGGTCGGACGCCGCCCCGACCCTGCCGCTGATCCGGGTACCCGTACTGCTCGTGCTGGGCGCGAAGGACCTGAACGTCGACGTCGCCGAAACCGAACGCTTCTATCGCGCATCGCTGCCGCCCCGGCTGCTGACCGTCCGGAAGTATCCGGACGCCTCGCACAGCATCGCCGTCGCGAAGCTGGACCACGAGCAGGGGATCCGCGCCTTCCTGGTGGCCGTTTTCGCGCCGCGCGCCCTGTACGCGCCCGGCTATCTCGAGGATCTGCGACGCTATGTGTCGCAGGCGGAATAGGAGTTCCCATGCGAGTTCTGGCCCTCGGCGGTCCCGGTGCCATGGGCGCCGCCGCCGTCCACACCGCGGTCACCCTGCCCGATATCGACGAGATCGTCATCGCCGATCGCGATCTCGCCGCCGCCCGGCGGCTGGCGAACCGTCTCGCCTACGCGCCCATGCCGATCCGGGCGATCGAGGTGGACGTCACCGACGACGAACGGCTGCGGCGCGCCCTGTCCGCCGCCGACCTGGTGCTCAATACCGTTGGCCCGTACTACCGTTTCGGACCCGCCGTATTGCGCGCTGCCATCGCCACCGGCACCCACTATCTCGACATCTGCGATGACTGGGAGCCGACGGAACGCCTGCTCGAACTCGATCACGAGGCCCGCGACCAGGGAGTGTGCGCGATCATCGGCATGGGTGCGAGCCCGGGAATGAGCAATCTGCTCGCCGCCGTCGCCGCCGCCGAACTGGAGACCGTGCGGGACGTGTACACCGCGTGGCCGGTGGACATGGATGCCGAGGACAAGGATCTGCTGCTGCCCCCGGGCGGCACCCCGTCGGCGGCCGCCGTGCACTGGATGCAGCAGAGCAGCGGCACGATCCGGGTGGTCGAGGCCGGACGGCTCACCGATCGGCGACCGCTCGCACCCACGAGCCTGCGGCTGCCCGGCGGACGACGCGGCACCGCGTACACCGTCGGCCATCCGGAGCCGATCACCCTGCGGCACAGTCTGAAGGCGAGTGGCGACGCGGCCACGCTCATGGTCGTCACGCCGTGGACGCTCGCCTACCTCGAGGTGCTGCGCCGCGATATCGACGGCGGCAGGCTCAGCAACGACACCGCCGCGCGCGCCCTGGCCGATCCCACGCTGTCCCGGCTGCTGCGATCCGTGCCGATCGCGCTGCGCACCAAGGGTCCCGGCACGCTGCCGGCGTTCTTCGCCGCCGTCACCGGGTCGGCGCACGGGCGCGAGCTGACGGTGCTGGCCTGCCTGAACATGGCACTGCCCGCGACCGATCCGGCGCGCGGACTGCTCGGCGATATGGCACGCGCCACCGGAATTCCGTTGGCGCTGGGCATGTCCCAACTCGTCGACAGCTCCGCGCTGCGCCCCGGCGTGCATCCGCCCGAGACCGCCATCGACCCGGTGCGCTTCTTCTCCGACCTGGACCGGGTGCTGGGCCGCGACTCGGACACCCCGCTGTACCGGGTCGAACGTGAGGCCGGATAGCGCACCGCCGCCGACGATCGGAGCCGCGCCGACCGTAGGATGGCCGAGCGCCATCGCCAGCACGGCCGAGCGCATCGCCGCACCGATCAGGAGGTGACCCCGTGGCCGCGCCGCACGAATCGGAGGTCTCCACCCGCACGCTGGTCGAGAGCATGATCCGCGAGGACGCGACCATCGACGCCGGGGAGCTGTACGACGTCGCCAATGCGCTCGGCATGACCGACCAGCAGGTCCGGCTCTGCATCAAACGACTGGCCGCCGACGGGCGTTTCGTCCAGGAGGGGCGCGGGCGCAAGGCGGTGCTGCACGCCACCGCGACCACCCGCGCCGCCATCGAACCCGATCTGGAGTTCATCCGGTTCATGTACGCGCAGGACCGC
This sequence comes from Nocardia otitidiscaviarum, assembly GCF_007362295.1. Classification (NCBI taxonomy): domain Bacteria; kingdom Bacillati; phylum Actinomycetota; class Actinomycetes; order Mycobacteriales; family Nocardiaceae; genus Nocardia; species Nocardia otitidiscaviarum. The sequence goes on from NZ_CP041695.1 coordinate 5,115,080, forward strand.
GGGCAGGTGTCCTGGGACGGTGTCTGGCATCTGGCCGCGTTCGCCGTTCCGGAGTCGGCCCGCCACGCCCGCGACGCCATGCGCGACACCATCGTGGGACTGGGTGGCGCGCCGATCCAGGGCGGACTGTACGTCTGCGCCAATCCGTGGGAGGACCGCCTGCACGCCGCCGCGGACGACCTCGGGGTCGCCGCCAACATCACGACCGCGACCAGTACGGATCTCCGGGTCGGCGGCGTACACGAGCCGCGTGAACTCGCCGCCCGGCTGTGGCCGCTGGACCGCATCGCCGACGGCCACCGCCGCCTGCTCGCCACCGCCGAGGGCTTCCTGCGCGAACTGCGCACGGCCGCGCACACCCGGCGGCTGACCATCGCCGTGGCCCTGGCCGCGGAGTTCACCCGTGCGGTGGAGCCCGATCCGCTGCTGCCCCCGCAGCTGCTGCCGCAGCCGTGGATCGGCACGGCCGCCCGCGCGAGCACCGCCGCCTGCTGGGCAGAACTGCGGAAATCCGAACCAGCGCAGCAGATTCGCCTGTTCCGCTGGTATTCGGAGGTGGTCGGCGAGGTCGCGGCGACGACATCGTCGCCGTGACGGCGAGGCAGTGGGGCCGCCACCGCACCACCTCGCCGGCTCCGGAGTCGGCCACCTGCGATGGCTTCAGCCACGGCTACCGGCTACCCGTTACGGCACCAGCACCGCCTGCGCGCCGGGCCGGGCGCGGAAGATGGCCGGAAGCATGCCGGCCGGTTCTCCGTCGGCCGTAGCGGGTGCACCCGGAGCGGTCAGGGTAATGGTGGCGGCACGGTACTGGGTGACCGCCGGATGGTCGATGCGCTTACCCGAGGACAGGGCCGGAAGCATCTTCAGCATCTGGAGCCGCGACATGGATCCCACCACGGTGAGATCGAGCAGACCGTCGTCGAGGACGGCGTCGGGGCAGATGAGCATGCCGCCGCCATAGGTCTTGGTATTGCCCACCGCGACCATGATGGCGTCGGTGTCGATGACCGCGGTCCCGTCCGGATGGTCCGGGGAGCCGCCGAGCTCGATGCGGTACGGCACGGCCAACCCGTGGAACAGCTCGATCAGCGCGGCCACCGTGTAGCGGGCCGGGCCGTTGGGCCAGCGCAGGTCGTTGGCGCGCAGGGTGACCCGGGCGTCGAGCCCGGTGCCGGTGACCGTGGCGAACCAGAACGGATCGGATTCGCCACCGGTGGTGGCGGTTTCGACCGTGCCCAGATCGACCCGGCGGGTCTTTCCGGCCAACACCACGTTTACGGCGGCATCGGTGTCGTCGGGGATCTCGAGCTGGCGGGCCAGATCGTTGCCGGTGCCGCCGGGCACCAGGCCCAGCGGCACCCCGGTGCCCGCGAGCGCTTGCAGCACAACGCAGGTCAGGCCGTCGCCACCGGCGCTCACCACCACGTCGGGACGGTGTTCCGGATCGTCGAGGGCGGCACGGACCAGCCGGGTGGTGTCCGCGGCGGAGTCACCGCACAGTTCCCGCACCCGCACCCCGTGGGTGGTGAAGCGGGCGACGGCGGCGGCTCCGACCTCCAGACCGCGGCCGTGCCCGGACATCGGATTGGTCACGAGGGCGACCGAGTGGATCTCTTTCACGGAATCAGCTTCCCAGGATTGAGGATTCCGGACGGGTCAACGGCCTGTTTGACCGCGCGCAGCACCCGCACGCCGAGATCGCCGATCTCGTCGGCCATCCAGGGGCGGTGATCCGCGCCGACGGCGTGATGGTGGGTGATGGTGCCCGCGGCGGCCACGATGGCGTCCCCGGCGGCCCGCTTGGCCGCCGCCCACTGGCCGAGCGGATCCTCGGCCTGTTTGGCGATGACGGTGAAGTACAGCGAGGCCCCGGTCGGGTAGGTGTGCGAGATATGGCACATGACCAGCGCCGGGGTGCCCTGCGCGGTGAGCGAATCGGTCAGCGCGGCGGTGACCTTCGCCTTGAGTTCGGCGAGGTTGGACCAGCTGGTGGCGGTCTCCAGGGTCTCGCAGAGGATGCCGACATCGAGCAGGGCGTCGCGCAGGTAGGGGGCCGAGAAGCGGCCGTGCTCCCATTCGGCGGCGGGCCGCTCACCGAGCGCGGTGCCCCCGGCGGCGGTGAACAGCGCCTCGGCCTCGGCCCGGCGGGCGGCCACGTGCGCGGCGCTGCCCTCGAAGGTGGTGACGGCCAGGCAACCGCCCACGGCGGCGCCGCCGATATCTCCGGCGCGGGCGAGGTTGAGTCCGGTCTCGGCCTCGTCGGACAGCCGCAGCACCGTCGGGGCCGCGCCGGTCTGGATCACGCTGCGCAGCGCGTTCGCGCCGGTGCCGAAGTCCGGGAACGACCACGCCTGGTATGCCGTGGTCTCCGGTACGGGATGGACGCGCAGGGTGACGGCGGTGATGATGCCCAGGGCGCCCTCGGAACCCGCGAAGAGTTCGCGCAGATCGGGTCCGGCCGCCGAGGCCGGGGCGCGGCCCAGGTCGAGGCTGCCGCCGGGGGTGGCGATGCGCAGCCGCTGGATCATGTCGTCGAAACGGCCGTAGCCCGCCGACGCCTGTCCGGAGGAGCGGGTGGCGGCGAAGCCGCCGATACTGGCGAATTCGAAGCTCTGCGGGAAGTGGCCGAGCGAGAGTCCGTGCGCGGCGAGCAGTTCCTCGGCGCGCGGGCCGGTGAGCCCGGCGCCCAGGGTGGCGGTGCCGCTGACCGGATCCACCTCGGTGAGGGTGTCGAGGCGGCGCAGATCGAGCGCGATCACCACCGGGAAGGCTCCGCGCACCGGGTCCAGGCCGCCGACGACGCTGGTGCCGCCGCCGAAGGGTACGACCGCGATGCCGTTGTCGGCGCAGTAGGCCAGGACGGCGAGCACTTCGTCGTGGTCGGCCGGGAAGACGACGGCGTCGGGCGCGTCCTGCGGGCCCTCGGCGCGGCGGCGCAGCAGGTCGGGGGTGCTCTTGCCGCCCGCGTGGCGGAGTCGGTCGCGGTGGCCGTCCGACACGTGGTCGGCGCCGACCACCGCGACCAGCCCGGCTCGCTGGTCCGGCGTGATCGCCGAGGCGCGCAGCGGCACGTCGCCCTCATCGCGACGGGCCACCGGCTCACCCGACACCCCGAACACCTGGGCGAGGAGTCCCCGGATCTGTTCGGGCAGTGGTTTCTGTCCGGACGGGGCGCCCCAGGCGTCCCACACCATACTCGGACGAGCGTCCGGCTCGCCCGGGTTTCCGGTGGATGCGGCGGGTGCTTTCATGTCGGCCATGCGTTACAGTCTGACATAGATTGTCAAGCAGTAACGAACCTGGGATGACACGATGACCGAACCGTCCTCCGCCGTCGATCGGGCGATCCTCGACGCGGCGCGGGCCTGCGTAGCCGAATTCGGAGTGCGCCGCACCACCCTCACCGAGGTGGCGCGGCGGGCGGGCGTGAGCCGCCCCACCGTCTACCGCCGCTGGCCCGATACCGGATCGCTGGTGGCCGACCTGCTGGTGCGGGAACTCCGCGAGATCGTCGCCCGCGCCGTACCCGACGAGGGCAACGCGCGGGAGCGCCTGTGCATGGCCATCGTCGGCGGTGGTGCGGCGGTGCGGGAGAACCCGTTGTTCAGCAAGATCTTTCGCGCCGACACCGACGTGATGCTCACCTACGTGTTCGAGCGACTGGGCCGAAATCAGCGGCGGCTCATCGAGATGTTCGCCGACAGCATTCTGGCCGGGCAGGCCGACGGTTCCATTCGCGACGGCGATCCCGAGCGGATGGCCACCATGCTGCTGCTCATGAGCCAGTCGGCGGTGCAGTCGGCGGGCACGGTCGCTCAGTTCCTCGACGCCGACCATCTCGACGCCGAACTCGCCTACGCCATCGACAGCTATCTCACCCCGCACGCCGGGCGCTAGTGCGCCCTCTTCGAAAGGCCAAGTCATGACCGGAAATTCGGCACAGTCCAGCTCCGCGCTCAATGCCGGGCGACGCGAGCGCGAGCTGCGGGCGCTGGGTGACGGCGGCGAGATCGACGTGCTGGTGATCGGCGGCGGCATCACGGGTGCGGGCGTGGCGCTGGACGCCGCCGCGCGCGGACTGCGCACGGTTCTGGTGGAGAAGCACGATCTGGCCTTCGGCACCAGCCGGTGGAGTTCCAAACTGGTGCACGGCGGGCTGCGGTACCTGGCCAGCGGCGGGGTCGGCATCGCGCACGAGAGTGCGGTGGAGCGCCACATCCTGCTCACCCGCACGGCTCCGCATCTGACCCGGGCGCTACCGCAGGTGGTGCCGCTGCTGCCGGGCATCGGTGCGGCACAGCAGGGCCTGATCCGGGCCGGCTTCCTGGCCGGAGATGTCTTGCGCCGCACGGCCGGAACGTCGGCGGCCGTACTGCCGCGCTCGCGCCGGGTGGCGGCGGCGGAGGCGCTGCGCCTGGCTCCGACGGTGCGCCGGGACGGTTTGCGCGGCGGGCTGCTGGCCTGGGACGGGCAGCTGGTGGACGATGCCCGGTTGGTGGTGGCGATCGCGCGCACGGCGGCGCTGCACGGGGCGGCGGTGCTCACCCGGGTGGAGGCGACCCGGGTCACCGGCGACGCGGCGACACTGCACGACCGGCTCACCGGCGAAACCCTGTCCGTGCGGGCGCGGGCGGTGGTCAACGCCACCGGAGTGTGGGCCGATCAGGTCGATTCGAGTATCGAGCTGCGGCCTTCGCGCGGTACGCATCTGGTTTTCGACGCGGCGTCCTTCGGCGGGCTCGACGCCTCGCTCACCATTCCGATTCCGGGCAGCATCAGCCGTTTCGTCTTCGCCTTCCCCGCCTCCCACGGCCGGGTCTATCTGGGCCTCACCGACGAGGAAGCGCCCGGCCCCGTCCCCGACGTGCCGCACGCCACCGACGCCGAGATCGACTTCCTGCTCGACACGGTCAACACCGTGCTGCGGGAACCGTTGACCCGCGGCGATATTCGCGGCACCTTCGCGGGCCTGCGGCCCCTGCTGCGCACCGCCGACGACGCCACCGCCGATATCTCCCGCGAGCACGCGGTGCTGCCCTCCCCCTCCGGCGTCATCACCGTCGTGGGCGGCAAACTGACCACCTACCGCAAGATGGCCGAGGACACCGTGGACGCCGTCCTCACCCAGCGCGGCCTCACCGCCCGCCCCTGCCGCACCCGGCAGCTGCCCCTGGTCGGAGCCGTCTCCGGCGCGGCCCGCGACCGCATCCCAGCCACTCCCGACCTCATCGAACGCTACGGCTCCGAGGCCCCCGCCGTCCTCGCCCTGGCCGAGGCCAACCCCGACCTGGCCGCCCCGGTGGCCCCCGGCCTGGACGTCACCGCCGCCGAATTCGCCTTCGCCACCACCCACGAGGCCGCCCTCACCCCAGCCGACCTGCTCGACCGCCGCACCCGAATCGGCCTCGTCCCCGAGGCCCGCTCCGCCGCCGAACCCGCCGCGAAAGCCGCCTTCGCCTGACCGGAACGGGAACGCCGCCGAACCCTCACTCCCACAGTCGACCGATCCGCTCCGCTTCCGCTTCCCCCTGCGCCCGACCGGCTTTCGCTGCCGCAACCCGGCAGTCCGGATCCAACGGGTTCTCGCCGAACGCCACTACCGAGGCATCGTCGGGCGCGATGACCTCCACCCGCGCCCCACCAGCGACCAATTCCTCCACCTCTTCGTCCAGGGGCCAAACGGGTAACGGCGCGAGTATCAGAACCCGTGCGCATCCTCGCGCGTAATCGGCATTGGTGGTGCTACGAACCCCGCCATCGGTGTATAGCGCTCCCTCGATCTCCACCACCGGCCACACCCCCGGCACCGCCGAACTCGCCGTCACCGCGTCCACCAACGACACCCCCGATTGGCGATCGAACACCCGTGGCTCCCCGCTCACCGCATCGACCGCGATCACCAGCAGTCGCCGCTGCGGCCATTCGTGCACGGGCAGGCGGCTTTCCACAACGGACCGTCGCACCGGTGCCGGAACGGTTCGTGCGGCGCGTGCGAAAGCCCCCGCTCTCCTTCGTATTTCCGCCGGATCGTCGGTTTCGGCCGCGATGGCGGCCCGCGCGGCGGTGAGTTCGGTGAGCGGATTCCCGGGCGGCAGCACCTCCCGGCTCTGCACGCGCGCGTCGATCTGCCTGCGGTACAGCTCTTCTCGCGACAAGCCGCTGGTGAACTGCGCCGCCACATTGGCCCCCGCCGACGTTCCGACCAGCAGATCGGCATCGGTCACGTCCACCCCCGCATCCGCGAGCCCGACCAGCACCCCGTTCTGCCACGCGATCCCGGCGACCCCGCCGCCCCCGAGCACCAGTGCGCGTCCGCCTGCCATGTGGACTCCTCTCGCCTGCCGTATGCCAAGACACAGCTGTCGACGTGCGGAGCCTATTCCCCCACTAGTGGGTGACGATGCAGCCGGATCCGGAGTTGAGCCCGACGCCCACGGTGAGGTCGACGTAGGGCACCACGTCGCCCCCGGCATTGGGTTGGATGGCCTGCAACCGGTGTTCTCCCGGAGCGGCCGGGGTCCAGTGCCCGGTGGCGATCGCGCCCGACGGCCGGACCACGGCGAACGCCACCCCGTTGTCGTAGATGACGACCGGCGTCACCGGATCGTCCACGTACACGTTCACCGGATAGGTGCATCCGGCCCCGTAGTTGGTCGCCGAACCGAAGCTGATACTCGGTTCGACACCGATGCGAGTGGCGGTGGCGGCCGCGGTGGGCATGGTGAGCAGGGTGGCGGCCAAGGCCGCACAGCCCGCCCCCACCGCGATGAGTGGGCGGGTGGATTCTCGGTTTCCCGTGGTCATGCGCATGGAGCAGTCCTCGTCGTACCGAGTCGACGCCGGGTGCGCCGACGATCTGCGTCGATCGTCGCGTGTGCCACGTCACGGCGCATCGAAACACGCTCAATTCGTCCGGAAAGGCCACTGGAAGTTCGCTGCGGCGGATGGACGGCGTCAATGGGACGGATCGAGCCATCCCCTCGACCGGGGGAACGTCCTATTCTGGGCAGCGGTATCCGATGCGCCAGGGGAGAGGAGGCGCGCAATGGGTCGTATTCCGTCCACGGTGGCGCTGTCGCGGGGAGACGGGCTGATCGCGCGATTCGGAAGCGTGGTGCTGTTCCTCACCGGCGAGACACCGTCCATCGAGCGGATTCTCGGGGCGGCCGAGGCGGCGGCCGGGGCCGCCGATCCGGGTGTCGCCATCGCCCAGCGCCTGGCCGCGGCGATCTTCGCGGGTGGATCGGCGCAGTCGCCGTCGTTCGGCGTGGTCGCGCCGACCTCCGACGGCTTGCTGATCCTGCTGCGCGGCCCGGTCCGGGCGGTGGTGGACGGCCCGGAGGGCGCTCGCGCACTCTCCGGCGACCGCGCCATGACCTGGACCGACGAAATCATCCGCGACCCCGTCCGCCGCATCACGGTCGGCACCGACGACACCACCACCGAGATCCCCCACACCGACCTCCGCTCCGGCATCGCCCCCGGCGGCGGCTTCATCCTGCACGCCCCCGCCCGCCACCGCAGCGGCACTGGCGCTGGCAGCGCCACCGGCAGCGGCAGCGGCAGCGGCAGCGGCAGCGGCAGCGGCACCGGCAGCGGCAGCGGCAGCGGCAGCGGCAGCGGCAGCGGCAGCGGCAGCGGCAGCGGCAGCGGCAGCGGCAGCGGCAGCGGCAGCGGCAGCGGCAGCGGCAGCGGCAGCGGCAGCGGCAGCGGCAGCGAGGAGGATGCCCCGTCAGCGGACCGAGCGATGCGCCAGCCGCCCGAGCGAGGGGTGTCGCGCACCGGCTATCCCGAACGCACGATCCCCAATCCGGCCGCCACCACACCGCTGGCCACCGAATCCCCCGCACCGTCGTCGCCGGTGTCCGGAGCGGATTCCGCACGCTCCTCCGGGCCGAAGGTCCGACCGAGCAGCGACATCCCTCCCGCGGCGCACGCCGCCACCCAACTCTCCGGTGACCGGCCCGATCCGGAGCGTCCGCCCGCCGAGAATCCGCCGCCCACAGTCATGTTGGGCAAGCGATCGGCCGCCGCGCGATCCGCGACACCGCAGGCCGGTGCCGCACGCGGGGAGTCCGAGGCCACGTCGAAACCCGCACGTTCCGAGCGCTCCGCATCCGACCGACCGAAGCGTGGGACGGAGGCGTCCCCGTCGGCCGAACCTCCCCGTACCGCACCGTTCGACGCCCGGGCGGCCGCCATGGAGGACGCCGGCGGCCCGGATTCCGCCGAACCGCCGGCCGATTCGGCCCAGCAGGCGCGGCCCACCCCGAAGCGGGGAAAAACCGCGCGGCGGCAGTCGCGGCCCGAGCCAACGACACCCGAGCCCGCACGGCACGAACCACATCCCGCGCCCGGAGCGCCCGACGCCGCACGGCACGAATTACGTCCCACGCCCGGAGCGCCCGACGCCGCACGGCAGAGCCCACATCCCGCGCTGGAAGCCGCGCAGCGGCAGGCGCATTCAGCACCGGGGCGTTCCGAGCCCGCGCACCCGGCACCGGCGGCGAAACCCTGGGTCGTGCCCAAGGCGTGGTCGGCCCAGGCGGTCGAGCCGCCGCGCCAGCCCGCGCCGGAAACGACCGCGCTGGCCGAACCGCTCGGCGCGCTCACCATGTCGGGCGGTGCGTCCTATCCGCTGGATCGCCCGTATGTGCTCGGCCGCGATCCCATGGCCGACGAGGCGGTGCGCCGAGCGGCCGCCTCCCCCATCGCCCTCACCGGCGACCGGCACATCTCGCGGGTGCACGCGCGGGTGTTCATCGAGGGCACAGCGGTTTTCGTACAGGATGCCGCCACCCCGGGCGGTACCTACATCGCGGCCCCGCGCGCGGAGGACTGGATTCGGCTGGGTGCGCAGCCGATGGAATTGAAGCCGGGCTGGAGCCTGCGCATCGCCGACCGCATCCTCACCTACAGCACCGAAGCCCTTCGCCCGCAACGACGCTGACGTAGTCGGAACGGCACCGACACGGTCAGCACGACATCGGCACGATCCGCACGACACCGACACGATCCGCACGACACCCACACGATCCACACGACACCCACGCGGTCAGCCGGGTGCGAGCGCGGCCCAGTCACCGACGCGGGCGGCGGCCAGCGCGCCGGACGAGAGCGGTTCCGTCGCACGCAGGGCCCGCTGGACGCCCGCCACCTCGGCGGGGTGATGTCCCAGCACCGTCGCCCCGACCACCCGACCGTGCGCGACAACCAGGCGTCGATACGACCGGCGGCGCGGATCGTCCGACACGATGACCTCGTCACCGGGCTCGGGCCGCACCCTTCCGGCGGTGAACAGTTCGAGCCCGACGCCTTTCAGAATGGTGGCGGGCGTCTCCGCGTGCAGTGTGCGATGCCCGCCGAGGGCGTTGACGGCGGCGACCTCGGCCTGTTCCGCGGCGATCGGCCACAGGCCGTGCACCCGCCCGCGATGCTCGGCCACATCCCCGGCGGCGTAGACGCCGGGTGCCGCCGTGCACATCCGGTCGTCGACGAGCACGCCGCGCGCGACGGGCAGCCCCGCCCGGCGGGCGAGTTCGATATTGGGGCGGATGCCGGTGGCCGCGAGGAACAGCTCGCACGGCAACCGCTCCCCGGATTTCAGCGTCACCTCGCGAACGGCGGGATCACCGGTGAGCCATGCGGTTTCGGCCCGGTAGCGCACCTCGATGCCCGCCTGCCCGATATGCGCGCACACCAGTTCGGAGCACCGCGGATCGAGCTGTCGGCGCAACAGCCGGTCCCCACGTTCGAGCACGGTGACCCGCAGTCCGAGCTGTCGGAGCGCGACGGCGGCCTCCAGTCCGAGCAGACCGCCACCCGCGACGACCGCTGTCGCACATCCGCGTTCCTGGGCGTAGGCGCGCAGGCGCAGGGCGTCCCAGGCTTCGCGCAGCACGAAACTGCCGGGCCGCCGCAGGCCCTCGATATCGGGCAGGGCACCCGCCGCACCCATGGCGAGGACGAGGCGGTCGTAGGGCAGCGCGTCCCCCGTGCCGAGATGAACCCGCCGCTGCCGCAGGTCGATGCGAGTGGCGAGGGTATTGAGCCACACGGTGACATCGTGCTCGTCGTACCACTGGTCGGGCAGCAGGGTGAGCCCCTGCATGGCGGAGCGACCGTAGACCAGGCGGGAGATACCCATCCGGTTGTAGAAGCCGTGCGCTTCCCGCCCGATGAGGTGGATTTCGCAGTCGGGGTGCCCGCGACGCAGGAAGTCCGCCGCCGTCACCCCGGCCACACCATTGCCGATGATCACCACGCTCACCAGGGCGCGGTCGAAATTCGCTGGCGCGAAACCGTTTCCGTGCCCGATCTCGGGCGTGAGCGATACCCGGACGGTCCCGGCGTCGAGTCGCGCGCAGCACGCCAGCCGGGTGTTGTCCGCACAGCCGAGGCGGCGCAATGTCTTTCGCTCGTCGGGCCCGGGCGTGGAGAGTCGCTCGGCACCCTCCAGCACCGCCACCGGATCGGCTCCACACACGCCCATCCGGCATCCCGCCTCGAGCGGCAGGTCCTCGCGCTCGGCCGTCTCCAACAGGCTCATTCCCGGATCGGCGGCGATCCGGGTGCCGCCGGGCTCGAACACCACCGACGCGACCGCGGGCGAGGAGGTTCCGTTCGCGCGGGGGAAGGACAACAGTACGGGTCCGGGTCGGGCACCCGTATGCACCGCGTACTGCAATTCGACGACCCGGGTGCGTGCCAGCCAGAGCACCGTCGCCCCGAGGACGACCGCGCTGATCGCCCACCGCGCACCGGGGGCGCTGCCGCCCGTCAGCGCGCCCACGAGCACCGGCCCCGCGAACCAGTAGAAGACATTGATGGCCACGGCGGCGTAGGTGGCGGTGAGCAGCGCCGCACTCACCGGTGTCAGGGCTTCGAGCGCGAAGTACAATCCCACGGCGACCAGCATGAACAGCGCGAGTACCGCGTACTGCCGCAGGATCGGCACCGCGTCGGCGCCCGCCAGGGTGAAGAATCCGAACACGAACCCGGGCAGCGCGGCCACGAACAGCTTCCGGGGCGCACTCCAACCGCGCTCGGGGTCGGCCAGATCGGCGTCGTACGCGGATCGGGGCCGGAAGTCGTAGCAGTTCTTCGCGCATCCCACGCACGGACGGCAGTGGTTGTTGGCCACCGTCACGAACGGTGTTCGGCCGTAGGCTCGTTGCAGCGGGAACAGGGGGCAGATACTGCTGCACCAACCGCTCTTGCCCGCCAGCGCGACGCCGCCGACGAGAGCGGCGACGGCGACGGCCGACAGTACGGTGCCCGTGGCGATACCGCTGCGATCCAATCCCGCCAGTCGAGCTCCGGCGATTCCGAAGAACAGCACGGCGGCGACGAGATATCCGCGCTCGCGCAACCACTTCGGCGGTGTCGCGGCCCGATCGAGGCGCAGTAGCCGGGGCAGCTGATTGGTGGCGGCGAGCGGACAGATATCGCGCCACAGCCCGGGCGCGATGAGAAACAGCGCGGGCAGCAGCGGGACGATCACCTGAAAGAGCACGACCAGCCCGGCGGCGGGGCGTACGAACAACAGGATGATCAGCCCGACATACAGTCCGATGCTGACGAACCGCACACCCTGCCATACCGGCAGCGGAATCCGCGCAGGCAGTTCCGCGAAGGAGGGAAAGGGGTCACGCGTGTCCGTGGGATCGATGCCCAGGACGCGGTTGGCCAGCCGCACCGCGCCCGTCGGCTCTGCGGGCGGCGGGGGCGCGACGCGGTCGCGCGCGAACATCGCGGTGGTGAGGGCGGGCTGACCGTCGGGTTCCGCGGTGGGCGTGTGCAGCACGACGATCTCGGTGCGCCCGAGCCGCACCACATCGCCGGTGGCCAGCACCCGACGCCCGGTCAGTGTCACACCGTTCACGGTGGTGCCGTTGCGGCTGCCGAGATCGACCGCCGACAGTGCGGTGGGTGTCGGCACCAATCGCAGGTGGTGGCGCGAAACCTGGTTGTCGGCAAGGGCTTCGGCCGCGCCGTCGCGGCCGATGAGCAGTGGGCCGTCGAGCACCCGACGCCGGGCGGCGCGTCCCCACTCCCGAATCTCGATCAGCGGCTGACCCGCCATCCGCTCTCCTCTTCCGAATCAGGGCTCCCGCAACAGGTCCCGCAGCCTGGTGATGCGCAGGTAGCGGCGACGGCGGCCGAGTCGGCGGCACGCCACGGCCGCCGCGCTTCCGGTGGCGGCGCCGAGTACGGCACAGCCGATCACGGTGGTGCGGGCCGGTTCGGATCCGAGCAGCACCCAGACCGCGCCGACGGCCGCCACCGCCAGCAGGGCGCAGGAGAGGGTGAGACCGACGGCGGCCGCGAACCGCGCGCCGCCCGCGCGCAGGGCGCGGGCATTGGACTCCGCGTACGCCCCGGCGAACAGTGCGAGCAGCAGTGTGCCGACGGCGGCGGCGGTCGGGTACGGCGACTGGGTGGTGCGAACACCGAAATCGTAGGTGGCCGTTTCGATTCCAGCGCGGGAGAGCGTCAGTCGCGCGGTGAGGTCACCGGCGATGACGTACCGGTGCACCGGCGCGGGCACCTCGGCGCTCGCCCCACTCGGCCCCGCCGACAGGGGTGTGGCGGTCCCGCCGGTGGCGGTGCCGAGCACGACGACCGCGAGTGTCGCGGCATCGGCGTCGGTGCCCGTGACGCTGATCGGCACCGGTCGCGACAGATCGATCTCGATCGGTTCCCCGGCGGCCACATCCACCCCGCCGACGCGAATGGTGTCCAGCGCCGGGAGGTCCCGATTCGGCCCCGGTCCGAGACCGAGCACCGCCACACCCACCGTCAGCATGGCCAGTACCCCGGCCACCAGCAGCGGCACCCGTGGCGACGACAGGTGTACGACCCGCTGCACGGGTATCAGATCGGCACGCTCCACATCGACCAGTCGAGCCCCCGTCCGCGCCACGGGTTCTCGCGGCAGCATGCGCGCGGTCGGCATACTCCGCCGTACCGGCAGGGGATCGCGCGGGACGTAACCGGTCTGCGGGCCCTGCGACCACCGGCCGCCGGTGGCCGCCGCGACAATGGTGTCCGCGCCGATCACCGGAATGCCCACGGGGGGCAGCCAATTCACGCCCCAGCACAGGGCGGCCGGGGCGGCGAGGGCGATGCCGAAGGATTCGGCGGTGGCGAAACGGTGGTCGGGGTCGGGGGTGAGCCCGCGCATGACCACGTCGGCAATGGGTTCCGGGACGCCGGGGGCGACGTCGAGCAGGGGTGCGGGTTCGCCGTAGGCGTGTGCGAAGAGCATCGCCAACTGGTCGCTGTCGGGCGGGAACGGCAGCACACCCGACAGCAGCTGGTAGAGCATGGTGGACAGGGCATACACGTCGGTGGCGGGTGAGAGCTGCTGGCCACGCACCTGTTCCGGCGCGATATAGGACGGTGTGCCGATGATCTCCCCGGCGCGGGTCACCAGTGTCTCGTCGCCGCCGACGATCTTGGCGATACCGAAGTCGGTGAGCTTGAGCGCACCACGCCGGGAGAACATGAGATTCGACGGCTTCACATCGCGGTGCAGAATGCCGTGCCGATGCGCCGCCTCCAGTCCCGCCGCACACGACAGCGCCACCGCCACGGCCGCCGCGGCGTCGAAACCGTCGGTGGCGAACCGACTCTCGACCGTGCCGCCGGGCAGATACTCCATGACGAGCAGGCACAGGTCCGCACGCTCGATGAAGTCGTACACCGGCACCACATGCGGATGGTCGATGGCCGCCATGAGCCGCGCCTCGCCCACGAACCGCCGCCGCACCTGCGCATCGTGCGCGAACTGCGGCGGAATCTGTTTGATCGCGACCCGCCGCCCCAATCCGCGATGTGTCCCGGCCAGCACCACCCCGCACCCACCGCGCCCGACCTGACCGTCGATCACGTATCCGGGCAGCGCGGCCCGCACCCGATCGGTGTCCTCCCCGGTCAGATCCCGAACGCTCATCGCCCGTCCCCCTGCCCGGAGGAGCCCGCCACGTCACCCGACAGTCCCCGGCGCACGGTCGCGGTCGAGTCCGGATCGGTCACCACGGCCGGTTCGCGCCGACCCACACCTGGATCGGGCTCGGCTCCCACCGTCGTCTCATCGGTTCTCCATGCCGTCCGGCCTGCCACTTCGGTAGTGCTGGCGGCCATGTCCGCACGGTTCGGCCCGGGCAGCTCGGGCAGTGTTCCCCCGACGTCGTGCAGTGTTCCTCCCGGCCCCCGCCCGTGCGGCGACCGCACGCTGACGGTCGGCTCTTCGGACGGGTCGTACCAACTCGGCCGCGGGCCGGTGCGGCGGCGAGCGTCGGCACCGCCGACCGCGGAATCAGCGGACACCGACGGACCGAAGGGCTGCGCGTGGCCGACCGGCTCCACGGTGCCGTACCCGTGGGCGTCGAGTTCGCGTGCCGCGGCGAGGTCGGCCGGGTCGAGATCCAGATCGTCGGGTTGTTCGGGAGTCGGCGAGAAGTAGCCGGTCAGGAAGAACACCGTGGCGGTGGCCCCGGCCAGCGCCAGCCAGAGTGGGGTGGCGGGCACCCACCAGCGCGCCACCGAAGCGGTGAAACCGATCATGAGGGCGACGCCGACACCGGGAGCGAGCAGGCGCAGGCCGCGCTGCCAGCGGTTGGCCGAGAGGCGGTGGCGGGCCACCGTGAGCGCGGCGTCGGCGATGGCGAGAGCGGTGAGGACCGCCAGGACGATGCCGAACAGCCCGTAGACCGAGAACAGGGACCCGCGCACGTCGACGACCGTGCTCACGGTGGCGACCGGTTCGCCGTCACCGCCGATGACAGTGATGGTCGTGCCGATCAGCCCGGTCGCCTGCCCGTCCAGTCCGGCGGGGTCGAGCCGGTAGGTCAGCGTCTCGGTGTCGCCCGCGGCGACGGTCATCTCGACCGCGGTCGAATAGGAGAAGAAGTTGAGCCCGAGCACATGGCCGGTGAGATCGACCCTCCGCACGGTCACGGGTGCACCGGTGCCATTGGTCAATTCGACGACGATCTGCGCCGGTCGATGCGGATCGAACCGCACCGGATCACTCGCGTTCGCCCCGGCCAGCGGCCGCCCGTCCAGCGTGGCGGTGGCATCGACCCCGTCTGCCGCCGCCGCGAGCCCGGCCCCGCCCAGTACGAGCAGCACCACGATCATGGCCAGCGCGGCGAGGCGCGTAGCCGGGCCGCGGGGTGCGGGTCGGACCGCACGCGGGGCCGGGGGCATCGGTTCGGTGTCATGGGCACTCATCGCGGCCTCCGGGCAGGCAGATGGGATACCAGGCGGTGGCCGTAGTACCAGCCGCCGATGAGCAGGAAGAACAGCAGGACGGTAGCGGTGGAGGTGGCCCCGCCGACCCGACTGACCAGCACGATGTCCAGCGGCCCGGCGAGGGTGCGCCCGCAGTCCGCGGTCACCCGGTGGTGGCCGATATCGGTATCCCCGGTGGACAGCCGCACATCGAATCCGCCATCCGCGCCGGCGGTGGTGTCCCCGACCGGCCCGTCGCCGATCGACAGCCGCACGGGTGCGCCGGGATCACAGCCGTGCCCGGTCACCGTGACCTCGCCGCCCGGCGCTACCGCCGGTGGCTCGACCGCGAGACCGGAACCGGCGGGTGTCGCCGGACCCGTATCCGGTTCGCTCGGCAGCGGTGTCTCGCTCCCGGGCAGTGGCTCGTCCGGTTGCGCTTCCGGCGCTTGCGGATTCGGCCGCCGGTCGGGCGTCACACCGGGACTACCACCGCCGGGGTTCGTTCCCCCGGGATTCGCTCCGCCGGGACTTGTTCCCTCGGAATCGGTCCCACCCGGATTCGACCCCGGGTCCGTGCCACCGGGATCGGTCGTGCCGGGACCCGTCGTACCCGGATCGGTGGTCCCGCCGGGGTCCGGCGTGCCACCGGGATCGGTCCCACATCCGGCCGTCCCCGGCTCACATCCAGGACCCGTCGAACCACCCGGATCGGTCCCACACCCCGACGTCCCCGACTCACACCCAGGACCCGTCGAACCACCCGGATCCGTCTCGCATTTCGGAACCCCTCGCGGGCACCCGGGATCGGCGGTGCCATCCGGGTTCGTCCCGCATGTCGGCGTTCCCGGTGCGCAGGCGGGGTCTCTCCCGCCCGGGGGGTCGGTTCCGCAGGCCGCCGAGCCCGGCTCGCATTCCGGCTCGGAGCCAGGACAATTCGGGGTCGAGCGCCCGACCTGGCAGTCCGGTTGCTGGGGCTCCGGTTGGGGCTGGGGGTCCGGCTCCGGTTGTGGTTGCGGCTCCGGTTGTGGTTCCGGCTCCTGCTGTGGTTGCGGGTCCTGCGGTACCCCGTCCCGGGTTCCGCTGCCATCCGGCACCGGGGGTTGCTGACCGGTGGTGACGCTCTGTGGTGGCGCAGGCTGTTGTGGCGCAGGCGAAATCGTTGGCGACGCCCCGGGTTCCGCGCTCGCCGTGGGCGGCAGCGCCGCAGCGGCCAAGACGGTGAGCCAGGCGGCGAGGAGTGCGAGGGAGCGCCGAAACCCCCCTCCACGTATGCATTTCACCGGCCGACGCCCGGCGCCGGCACGCGATCCGACAGCTACGGATGTCTTCATCGGACGTGACCTCGCTCGTTCGATGGTAAGGCCCGGTCGGCGTGCGCGGAACGGTCTCACCCAGGCGTTACGCACTGGCAATGCCGCCAGGAGAAGACACTAGGGAGATACGGGCATCCGAGCACGGGTAGCCGACTACCCCACTCGGTCGTATATCGCGCCGCGACACCCGAGTGTTCATGCGCCCCGGCACGCCGAAGCCCCCGATTCGGGCGTCGCCCGCGCGGAAGAGGACAATGGCCGCATGCATCGCGCCGCGCCGAAACAGGACATCGATGAGGCCGAACTGACCGTCAGCCCGCCGAAGACGCAGGCGGCGGGCGTGCGGGCGGTGAGCGTGGCATTGGAGCGCGCGGTCGAGGAGATGGGGGTGGTCCGCACCGCCCGCACCCTGTCCCGCCTGAACCAGCGCCACGGATTCGACTGTCCGAGCTGTGCGTGGCCGGACCCCACGGGCACGCGCCGGGTGGCGGAATTCTGCGAGAACGGCGCGAAGGCGGTTGCCGAGGAGGCGACACTGCGCACCGTCACCCCGGCGTTCTTCGCCGAGCACCCCGTGCGCGACCTCGCCGAGAAGTCCGGCTACTGGCTGGGCCAGCAGGGCCGCATCACCGAGCCCATGGTGCTGCGCCCCGGCGACGAGCACTACTCCCCCATCTCCTGGGACGACGCCTACCGTCTCATCGCCGACACCCTGCGCGGTCTGTCCACCCCGGACGAGGCGGTCTTCTATACCTCCGGCCGCACCTCCAACGAGACGGCGTTCCTGTACCAGCTGCTGGCCCGCAGCCTCGGCACCAACAATCTGCCGGACTGCTCGAACATGTGCCACGAGTCCTCGGGCGCTGCGCTCACCTCGTCCATCGGCATCGGCAAGGGTTCGGTCACCATCGACGATTTCGCCCACGCCGACCTGATCCTGATCGCCGGGCAGAATCCCGGCACCAACCATCCCCGCATGCTGTCCTCGCTCGCGGAGGCCAAGGCCCACGGCGCGCGGATCATCGCGGTGAACCCGCTGCCGGAGACCGGTCTCATCGGCTTCCGCGACCCACAGACGGTCAAGGGCTTCACCACCGGCGTCGAGATCGCCGACGACTTCCTGCAGATCCGGCTCGGCGGCGATATGGCGTTGTTCCAGGGCCTGGGCAAGCTGCTGTTCGAGGCCGAGGATCGCGCGCCGGGCACCGTGGTCGACCGCGCCTTCGTGGACGCCCATACGGCGGGCTTCGCGGAATACGAGAAGCATATGCGCGCCGTCGATCTGGGCGTGGTGGAGCAGGCCACCGGTCTCACCCGCGAGCAGCTGGAACGCACGGCCCGCCTGCTGGCCGAGTCGAAGGCCACCATCGTCTGCTGGGCCATGGGCCTCACCCAGCAGGTGCACGGTGTCGCCACCATCGAGGAGGCCACCAATCTGCTGCTGTTGCGCGGCATGATCGGCAAGCCGGGCGCGGGCGTCTGCCCGGTGCGCGGTCACTCCAATGTGCAGGGCGATCGCACCATGGGCATCTGGGAGCAGATGCCGGAGACCTTCCTGGCGGCGCTGGACGCCGAATTCGGCATCACCAGCCCGCGCCGGCACGGCTGGGATACGGTGGCGGCCATTCGCGCCATGCGCGACGGCAGGGCGAAGGTCTTCGTCGGCATGGGCGGAAATTTCGCCTCCGCCACCCCCGATACGGAGGTCACCGAGGCGGCGCTGCGCACTTGCGAGCTCACCGTGCAGGTTTCCACGAAACTCAACCGCAGCCATGTGGTGCACGGCCGGACCGCGCTGATCCTGCCCACCCTGGGCCGCACCGACGACGACCTGCAGGACGGTAAGCGCCAACAGGTTTCGGTGGAGGACTCCATGTCCATGGTGCACCTGTCCACCGGCCGCCTGAAGCCGGTGAGCGAGCACCTGCGCAGCGAGGTCGCCATCGTGTGCGAACTCGCGCGGGAGTTGTTCGGCCCCGAGCATCCGGTGCCGTGGGAGCAGTTCCGGCGCGACTACAACCACATTCGCGACGCCATCGCCCGGGTGGTGCCCGGCTGCGCCGACTACAATCGAAAAGTTCGGGGCCGCAATGGCTTCCAGCTCCCACATCCACCTCGTGACGCCCGCGAGTTCCGGACCGCGACGGGTAAGGCCAATTTCGCGACCAACGCCCTGCACTGGCTGCCCGTCCCCGAGGGCCGCCTCATCCTGCAGACGCTGCGCAGCCACGATCAGTACAACACCACCATCTACGGCCTCGACGACCGCTATCGTGGTATCCACAACGGCCGCAAGGTCGTCCTGCTCAATGCCGAGGACATCGCCGCTCTCGGTTTCGTCGAGGATGAACTCGTGGACCTCGTCTCCGAATGGACCGACCCCGCGACACCCGATGCCGCGCCGCAGGAACGTCGCGTATCCGGTTTCCGCCTGGTCGCCTACTCCACTCCGCGCGGCAACGCGGCGGCCTACTATCCCGAAACCAATCCGCTCGTCCCGCTCGACCATGTCGCCCGGCGGTCCAATACCCCGGTCTCCAAGGCGATCACGATTCGACTCGAACGCCATCGGCACCCGCATGAGTAGAGTCACCGCCCGCCGCAAGACCGTGCGCATCTCCCCCACCGGGGTGGTGCGGCGTCCGGACTCCGTGGTCGTGGAGGAACCGCTGGAGATCCGCGTCGACGGCCGGTCGCTGACGGTCACCATGCGCACCCCGGGCGCGGATATCGACCTGGTGCACGGTTTCCTGTTCAGCGAGGGCCTGATCACCGCCGCCGCCGACATCGTCACCGCCCGCTACTGCGCGGGCACCGACTCCGACGGCCGCAATACCTACAATGTGCTCGATATCCGCCTGCGCCACCCGGTTCCGGCGCGGCCGCGCAACTTCCTCACCAACAGCTCGTGCGGCCTCTGCGGCAAGACGGCGCTCGACGAGGTGCGCACCCGGCTGCCGTTCCCGATTCCCGCCGCGGGCCTTTCGGTGAAGACCACCGTGCTCACCACCCTGCCCGGCGAACTGCGTTCCCGGCAGACGGTTTTCGACGCCACCGGCGGCCTGCACGCGGCCGGTCTGTTCACCGCCGACGGCACCGCGCTGGCCGTGCGCGAGGATGTGGGCCGCCACAATGCCGTGGACAAGGTGATCGGCTGGGCGCTGCGCGAGAACCGGCTGCCCGCACACGATCTGGTGCTCATGGTGAGCGGGCGCGCCTCCTTCGAGCTGGTGCAGAAGGCCGCCATGGCGGGCATCCCGCTGCTGTGCGCGGTGTCGGCCCCCAGTTCCCTGGCGGTGGACATGGCCGAGGACGCCGGGCTGACCCTGGTCGGATTCCTGCGTGGTGACTCGATGAACGTCTACACCGGAATCGAGCGCATCGACGATGTTCACTCATCGAGCCGGACGGTGTGATCGCCGCCGCCGCACTGCTACGCTGCGACCTACAGTACGAACCTAGAACACGTTCCACTTTCCTGGGAGTTCTCATGGCAGCGCAGCCCCGCGACGTGGTCGAACAGTATCTGAAGCTGGTCGCCACCGGACCCACCGACGACATCATCGCCCTCTACGCACCCGAGGCCACCGTCGAGGACCCGATCGGCACCCCGACCCGGGTGGGCCACGACGCCATCCGCGAGCTCTACGCCGCACTCGACAGCGCCGATCAGCGCAGTACCGAACTGCACGCCGTCCGGGTCGCCGGCAACTGTGCCGCGGCCTCCTTCACCCTCACCGCCGTCTACGGCGACAAGCGGATGACGCTGTCGGCCATCGACACCATGGAATTCGACGACGCGGGCAAGATCGTCGCCATGCGCGCCTACTGGGGACCCGACGACATGGTCATGGAATAGATCCGAGACCTGACACCCCTTGCCCCCTCCCGCCCACCGAATTACCGTGATCAGCATCGCTACCGATTCGGCCTGGGGCGGGAGGGCACGATGCGAATCTCGTTGCGCGGCACCGGGGACGGACTCCGGGTGCGCATGCGCTTGGACGTGAATCGCCGTCGGTGGCTGGCCCTGCGCATCATGCTGGGGATCCTGGCCGGCATCGGGCTGCTGACCGGCCTGTGGGCGGTGCTGGCCCCCCGTTCCTGGTACGACAGCTTCCCGGGTTTCGGAATGCGCTGGGTGAGCGTGGACGGGCCGTACAACCATCATCTGGCCGCCGATGTGGGCGCGTTCTTCCTCGCGCTGGCCGTGGTGGCGCTGGCCGCGCTGTATCTGATGGACAGCATGGTCGCGCGGGTGGCGGGGGTGGCCTGGGCGGTATTCGGTCTGCCGCATCTGCTGTATCACCTCACCCACTGGCCCGATGAACTGAGCGGCGTCAGCGCGGTACTCAGCGCCGTCTCCCTGATCCTGATTCCCGCGCTCGGCGTGGCCTGCGTGTTCGTGGCCCCGCGCGAACGCCATCCGGTGCCCGAGCCCGCCCCCTTCACCCTGCGTTTTCCACAGCGGCGCAGCACCCGGCACACCCGCGGCCAGGGCACCCGCCCGCCGCGCTGACCGGCCCCGCGCATCTCGTCGGAAACTCGCGTCGGATGCGATGAATTCTCTCCTGCCGCACCGTCGTAACAGGTGTAGCGCGAGCGCCGATTTCCGAAGCAGGAATGAAGGTTCAAAGGCGAACCAGGAGAGTCAACGGCGATTCTCGAAACGGGCGCGATCGCTCCCCCGATCGTCACCGATTCCGACCGACAGGAGACCCATGATGGAGCTTCTGCCACCAACCTCGTGACACCGTGAGCCGAGTCACCCGCGGCGACCCGTCACGTTCGGCGGGTCCACCTCGTCCAAGGGACAGCACCATCCCACGGATCGAAGGAGGCCGTCATGGGTAGCACCCGAATTCCCACCGTCACGCCGCAGCAGGCCGGTCTGCTCACGCGCATCGCCTACCGGTACAGCAAGCGCCGCTTCGGCGAGGTGCCGGAACCGTTCGCGGTACTGGCGAACCATCCGAAGCTGATGCGGGCCGCGGGCGTGCACGAGACGATGGTGGAGAAGGCGTCCACGCAACTGCCCGCCGCCGTCCGCGAGATCGCGGTCTTCCGGGTGGCGTCGACCGTCGGCTGCTCCTGGTGCGTGGATTTCGGCACCATGCTCATGAAGCATTCCGATCTGGATATCGACAAGCTCCAGCACATCGACGAGTTCGCGACCTCCCCGCACTACAGCGCGGACGAGCGCGCGGCCATCGCCTACGCCGACGCCATGACCGCCACCCCGCCCACCGTCACCGACGAGCAGGTCACGGACCTGAAGGGACGTTTCGGGACAGCGGGTGTCATGGAGTTGACCTACCAGATCGCGCTGGAGAACTCACGCTCCCGCACATATCACGCACTGGGCATCACCGACCAGGGGTTCAGCCGGGACGCGTGCCGCGTCCCGTGGGCCCAGGACTGACCTTCGGCCCCGGCCGTACACAGCACGGTGGCCCCGCGACGATCGCGGGGCCACCGGTGGTTGTCGGGGATCCGGGGAGGAACCGAGGCGTCCTACGCCGACTTCTCGCGGCGCTCCGGACCCTGCTGGCGCTTGCGCGGCACGATGGTCGGCAGCACATTGTCGTTGACGGTGTCGGCGGTGACGACGACCTTGGCCACGTCATCGCGGCTGGGGATGTCGTACATGGTCGGCAGGAGGACTTCCTCCATGATGGCGCGCAGGCCACGGGCGCCGGTACCGCGCAGAATCGCCTGGTCGGCAACGGCTTCCAGGGCGTCCTGGGTGAATTCCAGGTCCACGCCGTCCATTTCGAACAGCCGCACGTACTGCTTGACGAGCGCGTTCTTCGGCTCCGCCAGAATCCGGACCAGCGATTCCTTGTCCAGGTTGGTGACCGACGCGACCACGGGCAGACGGCCGATGAATTCCGGGATGAGACCGAACTTGATCAGATCCTCCGGCATCACCTCGGCGAAGTGATCGGTGGTATCGACCTCGGCCTTGGAGCGCACCTCGGCACCGAATCCGATACCACGCTTGCCGATTCGATCCTGAACGATCTTCTCCAGCCCCGCGAACGCACCCGCCACGATGAACAGCACATTGGTGGTGTCGATCTGGATGAATTCCTGATGCGGATGCTTGCGCCCGCCCTGCGGCGGTACCGACGCCTGCGTGCCCTCGAGAATCTTCAGCAGCGCCTGCTGCACACCCTCGCCCGACACGTCGCGGGTGATGGAGGGGTTCTCCGACTTGCGGGCGATCTTGTCGACCTCGTCGATGTAGATGATGCCCGTCTCGGCGCGCTTCACGTCGTAGTCGGCGGCCTGGATGAGCTTCAGCAGGATGTTCTCGACATCCTCGCCGACGTATCCGGCCTCGGTGAGCGCGGTGGCGTCGGCGATGGCGAACGGCACGTTCAGCATCTTGGCCAGCGTCTGCGCCAGATAGGTCTTGCCGCAGCCGGTCGGGCCCAGCATGAGGATGTTCGACTTGGCCAACTCGACCGGTTCACCCCGGGGGTCGCGGCCCTTGTCGCCCGCCTGGATCCGCTTGTAGTGGTTGTACACGGCCACGGCGAGATTGCGCTTGGCGGAATCCTGCCCGATCACGTACTGCTCGAGGAAGTCCCGGATCTCCGTGGGCTTCGGGAGCTCGTCGAGTTTGACCTCGCTCGATTCGGCGAGTTCCTCCTCGATGATCTCATTGCACAGATCGATGCACTCGTCGCAGATGTACACCCCCGGTCCCGCAATGAGCTTCTTGACCTGCTTCTGGCTCTTCCCACAGAACGAGCACTTGAGCAGATCGCCGCCATCACCGATGCGCGCCATCTCCTGGGTCCCTACTTCCTTGTCCGCGTGCAACCGTCTGTCTCGGCTGCCGGAGCCTGCCACCTATCCAGCGTATGCCCTCACCCCGGAGCGGCAATTCGCTTACCGCCTTCAGATGTGAGCGGTTCGGCAGAGCCGACAACCACGAGCAAAGGTCCCTAGAGTGACCGTACCCGCTATTCGCGACCGAGGTCGATAACTTGAGCACGTTTCTCACCGGACATGTGCGTGGACTCACCCCTGCCGGGTGGCGGAGCCGCACCCGCTCCGCCACCGCAGAAACGTCTACCGCTGCGCGCTGAGCTTGCGGTATTCGAACACCGTGTCGACGATTCCGTAGTCCTTCGCCTCGTCGGCGGTGAGGATCTTGTCGCGGTCGGTGTCGCGGCGGATGATCTCGGCCTCCTTGCCCGTGTGGCGGGCGAGGATGGTGTCCAGCAGCGAGCGCGTGCGCTCGATCTCCGCGGCCTGGATCTCCAGGTCGGAGACCTGACCCTGGAAGCCGCCCTGGGTGTAGGGCTGGTGGATGAGCACGCGCGCGTTGGGCAGCGCGGCACGCTTGCCGGGCGCGCCCGCGGCCAGCAGCACCGCCGCCGCCGAGGCCGCCTGGCCCAGGCACACGGTGGCCACATCGGCACGCACGTACTGCATGGTGTCGTAGATGGCCATCAGCGACACCGGCGAGCCGCCGGGCGAGTTGATGTACATGGTGATGTCGCGGTCGGGATCCAGCGACTCCAGCACCAGCAGCTGCGCCATGATGTCGTTGGCCGACGTGTCGTCGATGGGCGCGCCGAGGAAGATGATGCGCTCCTCGAACAGCTTGGTGTACGGGTTGGTCTCCTTGACGCCGAAGCTGGTCTGCTCGGTGTAGGACGGCAGGATGTAGCGGGCCTGCGGCAGGCTGGAGCCCGCGGCGGCGAAAGTGATGCCCGCGGCCCGCGGATCGAACATGTTCGACATAGATGTCTCCAAGAGGTCTGAGTGGGTGGGCTGCGGACTAGTTGCCGTTCGCCTGACGCGAGTGGGTGATCACGTGATCGATGAAGCCGTAGTCGAGCGCCTCGTTCGGCGTGAACCAGCGGTCGCGGTCGGCGTCGGCGGTGACCTGCTCCACCGACTTACCGGTGTGCTGCGCCTGCAACTCGTTCAATTCGCGCTTGGTGTAGGCGAACTGCTCGGCCTGAATGGCGATATCGGCCGCGGAACCGCCGATACCGGCCGACGGCTGGTGCATCATGATCCGCGAGTGCGGCAGTGCGTAGCGCTTGCCCTTGGTGCCCGCGGCCAGCAGGAACTGGCCCATGGAGGCGGCCAGACCCATGGCGACCGTACGGATGTCGCACTCCGCGAACTGCATGGTGTCGTAGATCGCCATACCCGCGGTCACCGAGCCACCCGGCGAGTTGATGTACAGCGAGATGTCCCGGGTCGGGTCTTCCGCCGACAGCAGGAGGATCTGGGCGCAGAGCTTGTTGGCGATGTCGTCGTCGACCTGGCTGCCCAGGAAGATGATGCGCTCACGCAGCAACCGCTCGTACACCGAATCACTGAGGTTGAGACCCGCAGTCGGCGACGTCATCTGCACCCCTGCCTGATTGATTGTCACGGATACCTGCCCTCTCTCACCGGCCTGGTCCCACCAAGCCCTACTGATTCGCTGACACAAACCCTAACGAAGCAGGGCGGCACCGAACTCCCGGTACCGCCCTGCTTCGCTCACAGCGCAAAACCTACACGCGCCGTAGTGCCGTATTTACCCGGCCTCGTCTACTTGGCCTCGGCCTCGGCGGCGTCGGCCACCTCGGCGAGTTCCTGGGCGGAGACTTCCTCGGCCTCTTCGGCCGGAGCGCCGAACATCTCGGCGGTGTCCACGGTGTTGCCCGCGGTGTCGGTGACGGTCGCGGCGGTGACCACACCGGCCAGGGCCTTGCCCCGGCGCACGTCGGCGAAGATCGCGCCGAGCTGGCCCGCCTGCTGCACCTGCTGGATGAACTGGTCGGGCGACATGCCGTAGCGCTGCGCCTGGAAGATGATCCGCTCGGTCAGCTCGTCCTGGCCGACCTGGGTGTTCTCCTGCTCGGCGACGACATCGAGCACCAGCTGGGTCTTGACCGACTTCTCGGCCGCCTCCTTGGTGTCCTTGTCGAACTCCTCGCGGGAGGAGCCCTGCGCCTCCAGCGCCTCGGCCAGCTTGGCCTCGTCGTGGTCGAAGCCGTGCACGGCGTCGTGCAGCACGGCGTCGATCTCGGCCTGGACGACCTTCTCCGGCAGCGGCACCTCGGTGGCCGCCAGCAGGGCGTCGAGCACCTTGTCGCGGATCTCGCCCGCCTGCTGCACCTTCTTGGACTGCTCGACGCGCTTGACCAGATCGGCCTTCAGCTCGTCGATAGTGTCGAATTCGCTTGCCATCTGGGCGAACTCGTCGTCGGCGGCGGGCAGCTCGCGCTCCTTGACCGAGTTCACCTTGACGGTGATGACGGCGTCCTTGCCCGCGTGCTCACCGGCGACCAGCTTGGAGGTGAACTCCTTGGACTCCTCCGCCTTCAGGCCGATCAGGGTCTCGTCCAGGCCCTCGATCAGCTGGCCGGAGCCGACCTCGTGCGACAGGCCGGTGGTCGAGGCCTCCTCGACCTCCTCGCCGTCGACGGTGGCGGACAGGTCGATGGAGACGAAGTCGCCGTTCTCGATGGCGCGCTCGACCGAGGTCAGGGTGCCGAAGCGCTGGCGCAGCGAGTCCAACTGCTTCTCCACGTCCTCGTCGGCGACCTCGATCGGGTCGACGGTGACCGACAGGCTCGCGAAGTCGGGCAGGGTGATCTCGGGACGCACGTCGACCTCGGCGGTGAACGCCAGCTCCTGGCCGTCCTCGATCTTGGTGATCTCGATCTCGGGCTGGCCGATGACCTTCACCTCGGAGGTCATGACGGCCTCGCTGTAGCGCTTGGGCAGCACGTCGTTGACGACCTGCTCCAGCACCGCGCCGCGGCCGAGACGGGCCTCGAGGAGCTTGGCCGGGGCCTTACCCGGACGGAAGCCGGGGATGCGGACCTGCGACGCCAGCGCCTTGTACGCCTTGTCGAAGTCCGGCTTCAGCTCCTCGAAGGGCACCTCGACATTGATCCGGACCCGGGTCGGGCTCAGCTGCTCGACGGTGCTCTTCACGGACATGCTCCTTGTTCGTTGGTTCGTTCGTTCGTATTGACGGCTCGGTCCCCCCCGTAGGCATCCCGACCAGGGTAGTCGACGGGGGTTCGAGCGGTGCAATCGGCTGCGTAGGGGCCGCGACGGCGTTCGCTAGCCCACTTTCACGGCATCGGTCACGAAGACCAGGGTCTCGTTCGGCTTCATGCCGCCGCGACTGCTGGAGCCGTAGCCCAGATCCGGCGGGACGATCAGCAGGCGGCGGCTGCCCTCGGTGACGCCCTCCAGGCCGGTGTCCCAGCCCTCGATGACCATGCCCTGCCCCAGGGTCAGCGGGAAGGTCTCACCGCGGTCGAAGGAACTGTCCAGCTTCTTCTTGTCCGACCAGGTGACGAGCGTGTAGTTCATGGTCAGCTGATCGCCCGCCTTGGCGGCCGGGCCGTCGCCGACCACCAGATCCTTCACGACGAGCTGTGTCGGCGGATCGCAGTCGTCCGGAATGGTGATCTCGGGAGCCTCGCCGAACCCGCCGGTGACGCCGATGTCCTCGGCGGTGCATTCGCGACCCTTGGACGCGGTGGTCTGCGGCAGCGCCGCGACGCTGGTGGACTCGGTGGTCGTCGAGTCGGCGGACTTGCTCGTGTCCTCGCCACAGCCCGCCAACGCCAGCACGGCGCAGGCCGCCACGCCGATCGACCCGATCCTGCCCACCACGCGCATCCGCATCTCCTCGCTGCCTATCCGGCCACCCTGTGGGCGGCGATGTCCGCGCCGAAACTACACGAACGAGCTGAGCGGCCGCCGAAGTCGCCGCACCCGCCGCCGCCGAGACCGGCACGGGGTGAATTCGATTGCGGGTGACCTGCGGCTGGGAGACGATCGCCGGGTGCTGTTGACCATTACCTGTACGCGACCGGAGGGCGCCGCCTGGACGGCGGACGACCTGGGCTATCTGCTGCACAAGAACCCCGCCAAGGTGCAGGCGTTCGAGCAGTCGTACGGAATGGCGCACGTGCTCTACCCTGAGGCGACCGCCCAGCGCTGCACCGCGGCGCTGCTGCTGGAGGTGGATCCGGTTCGGCTGGTACGCGGAAAGCAGCGCGGCACACCGGAATTCAGCCTCGCCCAGTACGTGAACGACCGGCCGTACGCGGCCTCGTCCCTGCTGTCGGTGGCGATCGCCAAGGTGTTCGGCTCGGCCCTGCACGGCCGCTGCGCCCAGCGCCCCGAACTGCCGGACCTGATGCTGCCCCTGCGCATCGACCTGCCCGCGGTCCCCTGCAAGGGCGGTCCGGAGGCGGTCGAACGCGTCTTCGCACCCCTCGGCTGGACCGTCGCGGCGACACCGCTCCCCCTGGACCCGGCCTTCCCCGAGTGGGGCGAATCCCATTACCTGCGACTGGAACTCACCGGGGCCTTCCGCCTGGCGGACGCCCTCGCCCACCTCTACGTCCTGCTCCCCGTCCTGGACGGCAGCAAGCACTACTGGCTCGACACCACCGAGATCGACAAGCTGCTGCGCTTCGGCGCGGGCTGGCTCGCCGACCACCCGGAACGCGAATGGATCACCCGCCGCTACCTCTCCCGCCGCCACACCCTGGTCCGCGCCGCCCTGGCCCGGCTCGCCGAGGTGGACGACCTGGAACCGGAGGATCTCGGCGCGATCGAGGAGAACCTGGACGACACAACCGATTCCGAGAGCGCTGCCGCCGAACCCCGCACGGCGACGACGGGCGCGAGCCCGGCAGCGGCCGCGACCGCGCCCCGGCCACCGTCGCTCGCGGTCACCCGACGCGCCGCTGTCATCCGTGCACTGCACGAGGTCGGGGCGCAGCGGGTGCTCGATCTCGGCTGCGGTGAGGGCGCGCTGCTGCGGGAACTGGTGGCGGATCGGGCGTTCACCGAGATCGTGGGCGTGGATGTGGCCGTGCGGTCGCTGCATATCGCCAAGCGGCGGATGGCGCGGCTGCCGGAGTGGCAGGCGCGGCGGGTGAGTCTGCGCCAGGGCGCGCTGACCTACACCGACGCGTCGCTGCGCGGGCATGACGCGGCGGTGCTCATGGAGGTGATCGAGCATGTCGACGCCTCCCGGCTGCGCGCGCTCGAACATGCCGTATTCGGTTCCGCCGCACCGGGAGCCGTACTCGTCACCACCCCCAACGGCGAATACAACTCGCTCTACGAGGGCCTGCCCGCGGGCAAGTTCCGGCACGCCGACCACCGCTTCGAGTGGAGCCGCAGCGAATTCGCCGCCTGGGCGCACGACGTCGCCGAAACCTACGGCTATACGGTGCGTTTCGTTCCCATCGGCCCCGAGGACGACACCCTCGGCCCACCCACCCAGATGGCAGTGTTCACCCGACCCGCCACCGACGATTCGAAAGGAGTCGCGTCATGACCGAGCTGTCCATCCCGGAACTCGCGCTCGTCGTCCTCATCGGCAGTACCGGCTCCGGCAAATCCACCCTCGCGCGCAAGCACTTCCGCTCCACGGCCATCGTGTCCTCGGATGCCTGCCGCGGCATCGTCAGCGACGACGAGAACGATCAGTCCGCCACGCCCGACGCCTTCGCCCTGCTGCACCACATCGCCGGGGTGCGGCTGCGTCGCGGCCTGCGCACCGTGGTGGACGCGACCAATGTGCAGCCGCAGGCCCGCAAGGAACTGATCGAACTGGCCCGCGCCCACGACGTGCTGCCCGTGGCCATCGTGCTCGATGTCCCGGACGCGGTGTGCCTGGAACGCAATACGCAGCGCCCCGACCGCGCCCACCTGGGCAAGCACGTGGTGGTCCGCCAGCAGCGCGATCTGCGCCGCAGCCTGCGCCACCTGGAGCGCGAGGGCTTCCGCAAGGTGCACATCCTGCGCGGCGTCGCCGAGATCGACGCCGCGACCATCGTGAACGAGCGGCTGTGGAACGACCGGCGTGACCTCACCGGCCCGTTCGACGTGATCGGCGACGTGCACGGCTGCCGCTCCGAACTGGAGACCCTGCTCGGCACGCTCGGCTACCGGCTCGCCCGCGACGAGCGCGGCCGCCCGGTGGACGCGCGCCACCCCGACGGCCGCACCGCGGTGTTCGTCGGCGACCTGGTGGACCGCGGCCCGGACACCCCGGGCGTGCTGCGCCTGGTCATGGGCATGGTGGCCGCCGGAAACGCGCTGTGCGTCACCGGCAATCACGAATTCAAACTGGTGCGCGCCCTGGACGGCCGCAAGGTCAAGATCGCGCACGGCCTGGCCGAATCCCTGGAGCAGCTGGCGGCCGAGGACGATGCCTTCCGCAAGGCCGCGCACGAGTGGTGCCGGGGCCTGGTCAGTCACTACGTCCTCGACGACGGCAAGCTCGTCGTCGCCCACGCGGGTCTGAAGGAGGAGTACCAGGGCCGCGCCTCCGGCCGGGTGCGCTCGTTCGCCATGTACGGCGAAACCACCGGTGAGACCGACGAATACGGGCTGCCGGTGCGCTACCCGTGGGCGGACGACTATCGCGGCCGGGCCATGGTGCTGTACGGGCACACCCCCGTCACCCATTTGCGGTGGGTGAACAACACCCTGTGTCTGGATACCGGCGTGGTGTTCGGCGGCCAGCTCAGCGCCCTGCGCTATCCGGAGAAGGAGACCGTCTCCGTCGCGGCGGAACAGGTGTGGTTCGAGCCGGCCCGCCCGCTCCAGGATCCCGGTGGCGCGACCGAGGCGGTGCGCCGCGATCCGGGCGTTCTGGATCTCGACGATGTGCTCGGCCGCCGGGTGGTGCAGACGCGCTACCTGGACCGCGTCGGCGTGCAGGAGGATGCCGCCGCCGCGGCGCTGGAGGTGATGAGCCGCTTCGCCATCGATCCGCGCTGGCTGGTGTATCTGCCGCCGACCATGTCCCCGTGCGCCACCTCGGCCGTCGACGGTCATCTCGAGCACCCGGCGGAGGCGTTCGACTACTACCGCTCCGAGGGCGTGGACATCGTGGTGTGCGAGGAGAAGCACATGGGTTCGCGCGCCGTGGTCATGGTGGCACGCTCGGCCGACACCGCCCGGGACCGCTTCGGCATCGACGACGGCAGCACCGGCGCGGTGTACACCCGCACCGGCCGCCCGTTCTTCGACGCGCCGTCGGACACCGAGGCGCTGCTGGCCCGCGTCCGCGCGGCGGCCGAAAAATCCGGCTTGTTCGAGGAATTGGCGTCCGACTGGCTGCTGTTCGATACCGAACTGCTGCCCTGGTCGACCAAGGCACTGGGCCTGCTGCGCTCCCAGTACGCGGCAGTGGGCGCGGCGGCGCGGGCATCGCTGGGAGCCGCCGAATCGGTACTCGCCGCGGCGGTGGCGCGCGGTCTCGAGGTGGGCGACCTGGCCGCCCGCACCGTCGACCGGCGCACCGACGCGGAGGCGTTCACCGCCGCCTACGGCCGCTACTGCTGGGCCACCGACGGCCTCGCCGGAGTCCGCCTGGCCCCGTTCCAGCTGCTGGCCGCCGAGGGTGCGAATCACGCACTGCGCGACCACACCTGGCACCTGGAGCGCATCGACCGCCTCATCACTGCCGACCCGGAACTGTTCACACCCACCCGCCGGATGATCGTGAATCTCGTCCCCGCGGGCACGGCGACCGAGGCGACCGCGGCCGCCACCGATACAGCAACGACAGCCACCGGTCCGGTCGTAGCCGCCACCAACTCCACCCCAGCGGTTACCGGTCCGGCCACGGCTGCCGACGGCTCGCCCGCTGGTTTCACCCGTCCTGTGACAGCGGCCACCGACTCGGCCGTTGCGGGTATCGCAGCCGCTGCGTGCCCGGTCGGCAGCGAGGCGGCCGCGACCGCCTGGTGGACCGAGCTCACCGCAGCGGGCGGCGAGGGCATGGTGGTCAAGCCTCTTGGCTCCTTCGTGACCGGCACCGGCACCCGGAGCAACCGTCCGGTCCAACCGGGCGTGAAATGCCGCGGCCCGGAGTACCTCCGCATCATCTACGGCCCGGAATACCTCCGCCCGGAGAACCTGAAGCGCCTGCGCCAGCGCGCCCTCGGCGGCAAACGCTCCCTGGCCCTGCGCGAATACGCCCTCGGCCTGGAGTCCCTGGACCGCTTCGTCACCGGGGAGCCGCTGTGGCGCGTCCACGAGGCGGTCTTCGCGGTCCTCGCCCTGGAGACCGAGCCGATCGACCCCCGGCTGTGACCGTCCGCCGGGCGCTCAGTCGCCCGGCGGCGTCAGCCCGAACGACCGCTTCACCATCGGCTACTGAACCGCCAGTTCGGTGAGCCGATCGAGGAAGGCGCGCTGGGCAGCGATCAGGCGGTCGCGGGCCGCCTCGGGCGGGAACCAGGCGGCGCGGTCCACCTCCGGGAAGGAGGCGAGGCGGCCGGAGCGGGGCGGCCATTCCATCTCGAAGGTGCCCGGGATGATCAGGGCGGGGTCGAGATCGCCCTCGATCGCCCAGGCGCTCACCTGTTTGCGGGCGCGGCCGCTGCCGTAGGCCACCTCGCCGAGCGCGATCCATTCGCCGTCGGGCACGGGTAGCCCGAGTTCCTCGGTGAATTCGCGGCGGGCGGCCGCGGCGGCGTCCTCGGTCTCCGGGTCGTACTCACCCTTGGGGATGGACCAGGCGGCGGTGTCCTTGCGGGACCAGAAGGGACCGCCCATATGGGCGATGAGCACCTCGAACTCGGGGGTGCGGCGGAACAACAGGACGCCTGCGCTGTACCTGGTCATGCGGGCAGTGTGCCAGGAGCCGGGGACAATCCCGAGGGGCGGGACGGGAGCTTCACGACAAATTGGGCGGGTCGGTATGAAACGGCCTGACCTGCGACAGGTTCCACTAGGCTGCCATGCGTTCGCTCGCAGACACCTGATGATTGGAATACCGCATGGAGTTCCGCAGCACCACCGCGGCAGCCACCTTGGTGATCGGCGCACTCACCCTCGGAGCGGCGCCGGCACACGCCCAGCAGCCCGAGACGCCGAATCTCGCGTACTCGACCACACTGGTCGACAAGACGGTCGTCACCGTTCTCCGAGGTGGCACCTTCGAACTGTCCAAGGGAACCAGGCTCGAGGACGGCGGTGTGGAACGCCTGACGGAGCGCGACGGCACCCTGGTCCGCGCCGACGGTTCCGCCGCCGATCCCGCCCGCACGGTCGACATCGTCGACGTCAAGGACGCCACCGGCGCCGTGGCGGTCGCGCTGCCGCTCGACTTCCGCTTCGGCGAGGTCTCGGTCCCCGTGCGGCCCGCCCTGGACGAGGACGACACGGTGCTGCGACTCACCCCGGAAAAGCCTGCCGGACTGGATATCTCGCAACCCCTTGCGGTGAAACCCGTTGCCTCCGAGGTGGAGAACCAGCGCGCCCTCAACAACCTGGCCACCCACTTCGGCCTGGCGACCGCCATCGGCGGCTTCGTCGGCACCGCCATCGGCGCGACAATCGGCTGTGTCGCAACACTGGTGGCGGGCTGCATCGGCGGACTCGCCACCGGCGCCAGCGTGGGCGGCATCATCGGCACCATCGTCGCGGGCGGCCCCGCC
This sequence comes from Nocardia otitidiscaviarum, assembly GCF_007362295.1. NCBI lineage: Bacteria > Bacillati > Actinomycetota > Actinomycetes > Mycobacteriales > Nocardiaceae > Nocardia > Nocardia otitidiscaviarum. Next base: position 5,148,099 of record NZ_CP041695.1, read on the forward strand.
CTCATCGCCACCGGCATCGAATACCTCACCACCGTCCAGGCCCCCGACGGCACCACCAGGTGGGCCGACAAGCCCAAGCCCCAACCCGCCGCCCCCGCCCAGGCCGAACCGGCGAAGTAGGCCGGACACCCCGGCAGCCGTACCCACCGCAAGGCCCGTTCGCCCCGCGACGCCGTTCGCGCTGTCGCGGAACACCTTTCGCGAACACCGATCCACCGAGCCCACCCGCGCCCGTCGGCGGGTGGGCTTCGCCGTGCCGCAACCCGCCGGGCGGCGCCCCGACACCACGCGAACTGCGTTGCACCCCAACCCCCGAACGCCATCGAGCAACCGAGTGGCGAATTCCAGATGAACGATGCATTGAATGACTGGGCCTGACGATTTCTCAATGCGAGAGTCGGGTACGGGGACAGTGGGTGGCGGCACATGAGGGGGCCGCCACTCGCCCCACCCCCGGACTCTTGGATACCGATCGCTCGTCGACGCAGCGTGCCTACGGACCGGCAGCACGCGCGGAATCAGGCATCGATCGCAGTGAATCGCTCGCGGCGATGTGATGTGTGGTCGGGGTGACAGGATTTGAACCTGCGACCCTCCGCTCCCAAAGCGGATGCGCTACCAAGCTGCGCTACACCCCGTTATCGCCCGGCGGATCCGCCGGGCCTACCCCACCGAACGGGAGAAACCCCGGTCAGAGCGGGTGACGGGAATCGAACCCGCACCATCAGCTTGGAAGGCTGAGGTTCTACCATTGAACTACACCCGCACGGCGCGACGACTCGGTGCGAGCACCGTTTGTCGTGTGCGGAAGAGACTGTACCGAACCTCACTCCGGAAATGCCAATCAGGCTCGTCATCGGCCTGTCCGGTGGGCGTGGCGGGGCGGGGGCTCGTGATCGGCACCAACGGGACCTGCGGTTCGTTGTGAGCTCTCCGGAGAGTTCGCGCCGCCCCTCGGCGCGTCGCGGAAGACACGCGAAAATCGGATGTAACACGGCGGTGTCGTTCACCGATCACCCAACCGTTCGCCATTCGCGAGGTATCGCGAACCCGTTCTAGAACTTGGGTTTTCGATGCCGAGTGGCTTGCTAGGATCCTTTTTGTCCGGACGGGGGTATCTGGAAAGGGGGCGGTGAGCATGCGCCGAGTGTGGTGTGACCGACCGCGTAGCAGTGAGCACGAACCGAGTGAGCACGAACCGAAGGGTGTGACCGGCCGGAGGGCCCGGAGCGACAGCCTCGGCCTGGATCCCGACCGCGTCGGCGCGGAGTGAGCGCATGCCCATCCGACTCGACGCACGGACCGCCACGATGATCGCGGCAACCACCAGGGAATGGGTACGGACGGTATACGCGGGGGGCAATGGAACCGGTGCCGTTCCGGCCATGCCGCCGGAGGAGTTGGAGGCCGTCTTCGCCGACGTCATCGACGACCTCATGGAATTGGCCGCGTCCGAGCCGTTCCCGGTACTGGCCGCACGCACCATCGGCCGCCGCCTGGCCGCGCCGCCGCTGGAGAGCACGCGCATGCTCGCGCCCGCCAGCCGCGCCCTGCTCGGGCTCGCGCCCGGCGAATCCGGATCGCTGCTCGCCACCCGCTGGATGTTCGTCGCCAGCCAGGCCATCGACAGTTACGCCGAGGAGCTGCAACAGCGCGCCCTCGCGCAGCAGGAACGCAACCTCACCGAGGCGGTGTCGGTGCGGGTTCAGGAGATCGCCGCGCTCCAGCACCGGTTGCGGCACGAGGCCACCCACGACGCCCTGACCGATCTGGCGAACCGGTCACTGTTGCAGGAGCGGGTGCGGTTGATGGCGGCGGACCCGGCACGAGGGGTGGGGCTGCTGCTCATCGACCTGGACGACTTCAAGCAGATCAACGACAACTACGGCCATGCGGTGGGCGACGAGGTGCTGGTGGCCATCGCGGAGCGGCTGCGCGCGACCTGTCCGCCGGAGGCGGTGATCTGCCGGTACGGCGGCGACGAGTTCGTGCTGGCCGTGCCGTCGCGCCGCAATACGCTCGGCGAGCTGGCCATGCGGGTGCTGGCCGCGCTGTGCGAACCCGTGGCCTCGATCACCGGGTCGGTGCCGGTCTCGGCGAGCGTCGGCACCGCGTTCTGCCCGCCGGATCGCGACTGCGACTTCTCCGATCTGCTACGCAGCGCCGACCGCGCCATGTACTCGGCCAAGACCGCGGGTAAGCGGCAGTTCGCGGTGTCGGAGTTGGACGCGGAGGAGCCCGAGCCGGGGGGAAACCGCGCGGGCTACGCCGCCGTGGCCGGGTGAGCGAGCCTCCACAGACGAGCAGCAAATAGCAGGCAACTGCTGCCGCGTACGCTGGAAGACGTGGCTACGGTGCTGATTCTGCTGATCGCGATGGTCATCGTCCTGGGTGTGGTGATGGTCGTCGCGCAACGGTCCCGGACCACCACCCGGCTGGCCGATGCGAAGGCCGACGCCCGCCGCGTCATCGACCGCCTCGGCGGACAGGTCTACAACCTCACCGGCACCGACGCGGCCGCGAAACAGGCACTGGCCGATGCCGGGGAGCGTTTCAACGCGGCGGGTGCGCAGATCGAGCAGGCGCGGACGCCCGCCCAGGCGCGACTCGCCAAGGAGACCGCGCTGGAGGGGCTGTACTACGTGCGCGCCGCCCGCACCGCCATGGGACTCGATCCGGGACCGGCGATTCCGGAGCTGGACGGCCAGCGCACGGCGGGCAAGGTCAGCGAGGACCGCGTGGTCGAACTCGACGGCCGCCGCATCGAGGCTTCCCCGACACCGTCGCCGCGCACCCCGAACTACTACCCGGGCGGACGCGTCGCCGGGCGACCCGTGCCCACGGGCTGGTACTCCGAACCCTGGTGGAAGACAGCACTTGTCGCGGGTGCGTGGGGTGTCGGTTCGGTGCTGCTGTTCGACGCGCTCTTCAGCGGCATGTCGGGGGTGGGCTACGACGCGACCGCCTTCGAGCACGGCTATGGCGACGGGTTCCAGGCGGGCTTGGAGACCGGAAGTCAGGGCGACGCCGGGTATTACGACGAGCCGGGTGGCTACGACGGCGGCTACGACTCCGGCGGCTACGACTCGGGCGGCTACAACGGCGGTTTCGGTTCCGGCGGATCCGATGGTGGATTCGATTCCGGCGGTTTCGATTCCGGGGGATTCGACGGCGGTTTCTGACCGACCCGCTCGCCGCGGCTGCCGCTACCGGCCCGCCGACTCGATCGGCCGCAGCAGCCGCGCGACGGTGGCGCGGACGAACGGCCGCGGATCCTCGGGATGCTCCGGATCGATATTCAGGAATGCCGCGTCGACGACCGACAGTATCCAGCGGGCGGTAGCGGCCGCGTCGAACCCCGGATCGAGCTGTCCCGCAACCATCCCCCGCTCCAGCAGCGTCGTCAGCACCTCGGCACTGCGCCGGGTGTCCTCGGCGACCACCCCGGCGAGTTCCTCGTCCTGATCCAACCGGCGCAGCAACTCCACCATCAGCCCCGGTGCCACCGGATCCAGCGCCTCCGCCGCCAGACCGTCGACCACATCGAGGATCGCCGCGAAACAGTCGGCGCGGTCGAGATGCCGACCGTACAGCTCGGCGTGCTCCGGCAGCGACTGCTCGAAGATCGACCGGAAGACCGCCGCCTTGTCCCGGAAGTAGTAGAAGACGGACCCCGAGGTGAGCCCGGCCGCGCGCGCGATCTGCGCGGCGGTGGTGCGCTCGTACCCCTGCGCCGCGAACAGTTCCGCTGCGGCCTGGGTGATGCGCGCCCGCCGTTCGGCTACACGATTCGGGTCGACAGTTCGGGCCATATCAGGCAACCTATCATTAACTAACTGAGCAGTTAAAGATATCGCGAGGAGGCTGGATTGCCATGGTGGCGTTGCGACGCGGACTCCGACGCTGGGTGCTCTATCCGCTGATCTTCCTGGTCGTCGCGCTCCTGGTGGCGGTGGTGGCGGGGTACGCGTTCTACCGGCTCACGCTGTACAAGGCCGGGCCGGCGCAGAGCGGGCGGCTCGCGCTGACCGGCGGCACGGTCCTGCTGGGGCCCGAACTGAACCCGGTGGCGAATGCCACGGTGATCATCGAGAACGGTGTGATCGTCGCGGTCGGACCGGATGTGGAGATACCGCCCGACGCCGAGCGCCGGGACGTGTCCGGCCGTACCGTCCTGCCCGGATTGATCGACTCCCATGTGCATCTGAGTTCACCGGAGCGGGAGCGTGGGGAGGAGATCGGTTTCTGGGATATGCCGGGCGTCGTGGCCGACTGGGTCCGCTACTACCCGGGCAAGCGGCAGGACTTCCTCCGCCACGGGGTCACCACCGTGCGCAGCATGGGTGACGAGAACGCCTGGGTGCACGACTTCCGTCGCAAGATCGCCCAGGGTGAACTGGAGGGTCCGCGACTGCTCATCGCGGGGCCGATGTTCACCACGCCGGGCGGCCATCCCATCGCGACCTTCGGTCTGGAGCGGAATTCGGACGCGGTCCGGGTGCCGAGCAGCCCCGAGGAGGCGCGCGAGATGGTGCGCGCCCTCGTCACCGGGGACGATCCGGTCGACCTGATCAAGGTCATCCAGGAACGCGGCAACCCGGAACGCAAAGTCCTGGAACCGATCCGACCCGACATCCTGGCCGCCATCATCGACGAGGCGCACCGACACCACACGAAGGTCTTCGCGCACTGGGGAACTCGCGAAGACCTCGCCGACCTGGTAGCCGCCGGCATCGACGGCCTCGACCACCTGGAACCGCGCGGCGTCCGCGACGGCTGGCCGGACGGCTACCCCGAAACCCTTGTCCAGCAGGGCATCACGCTGGCACCGACACTCGCGGTCACCGACCCGGGCTTCGACGAGGACACCAGGAGGGCCATCTACGAACGCCTGCGCGAGTTCCGCGACGCGGGCGGCCGCGTCATCGCGGGCAGCGACGCGGGCATGCCGGGCGTCCACGCCGGAGACGGCCTGCTGCGCGAGATCGAACTACTGGTGGCAGCGGGCCTGACCCCGCACGAGGCCATCACCGCGGCCACCGTCACGCCGGCCGCCGCCCTGCGCGCCGACACCATCGGCGTCATCGAACCGGGCCGCGCCGCCGACCTGCTCATCGTGCGCGGCGACCCGCTCAGCGACATCGGCGCACTGCGCGACGTCGACGCGGTACTGCGCGACGGCCGATCGGTGGTCGCGAACGACTAGCGCGTCGGGACACGATCACCAGCGAACGTCAGCTGGGCTGGCACCCCGGACACCAGAACAGGTTTCGGCCCTCCATGACCGAATGCAGGACGGTGGTTCCGCACAGGCGGCAGGGTTCGCCCTGGCGGCGGTAGACGTAGGTGCGGGGTTTGTCGGGGGCGTAGGCCGGAGCGCCGTGATCGTGTTCGCGGCGGACCACGACGATCTTGCCGCGGCGCACGCCGACCTTCAGCAGGTCGCACAGGTCCGACCACAGGTCATCCCAGTCCTCGGCGGTCAGCTTCACACCGGGACGGTGGGGTGAGATGCCGTGCCGGAAGAGGACTTCGGCGCGGTAGACGTTGCCGACTCCGGCGATCACCTTCTGGTCCATGAGCAGTGCGCCGATGGGGCGCTGGGAGCGGCGGATGCGGTGCCAGGCGCGGTCGGGGTCGGCGTCGCGGCGCAGCGGGTCGGGGCCGAGGCGGGCGGTGAGCGCGTCCACCTCGGGTTCGAGCAGGACCTCGCAGGCGGTGGGGCCGCGCAGGTCGGTGCCGTAGGGCTCGCCGCTGCGGCCCGCACCGACCAGACGCATGCGGACCTCGCCGACCGGATCGCCGAGGGGCAGCGGAGATTCGGTGAACTTGCCGTAGAGGCCCAGGTGCACGTGGACGACCAGACCCGAATCGTAGTGGTGCAGCAGGTGTTTGCCCCAGGCATCGGCCTTGGTCAACACCTGGCCGTCGACCAGCGCCGCGCCCTCGGCGAACCGGCCCTGTGGGCTCGACACGCGCACCACTCCCCCGGCGAAACGCTTGTGGTGCGATCTCGCCAACCGATGCAGCGTATGCCCTTCAGGCACGGGTGATTCGGGTCCTCTCCTGGATATCCGACGGCAAAGGTCAGCGTCGTCGCCGGGCAGCCGGTTACGCGCCCCTCCGAGCGAAGGGGCGCGCGGTCGGCGGGCTCAGTACGCGGGCACCTCGGGCGCGACGCCGGTCTTCTCGTACTCCGCCAGTATGTCGATGCGGCGCTGGTGGCGCTCCTCCTCCGACCACGGGGTGGCGAGGAAGGCGTCCACGATGGCGAGCGCCTCCTCGGTGCTGTGCATGCGGCCGCCGATGCCGATCAGCTGGGCGTTGTTGTGCTGACGGGCCAGCTGCGCGGTCTCCACGCTCCAGGCCAGGGCGCAGCGAGCGCCCGGCACCTTGTTGGCGGCGATCTGCTCGCCATTGCCGCTGCCGCCGAACACCAGGCCCAGGCTGCCCGGATCCGCGACCGTGCGGCGGGCGGCCTCGATGCAGAAGGCCGGGTAGTCGTCGAGAGCGTCGTACTCGAGCGCACCGCAGTCGACGACCTCGTGACCGGCCGCCCGCAGGTGTTCCTTGACGTGGTTCTTCAGTTCGAAGCCGGCATGATCGGCACCCAGGTATACGCGCATGGCTGCGATTGTGTCAGGCCGCCCGGAGCCGACGCGCCCGGGGATGACCCGCCCGCTGGACCGACCGGCCGCCGGCAGGACTGCCTAAAGTTCAGCCCATGACGTCCGATGATCGACCGCAGTCGATGCCAGCGCCACCGGATGCCGGGGGCGCGACACCGCCGACCACCCCGCACCCGGCCGCGTGGAATCCGGTCACCGGGATGGCCGGGTGGGATCCCAAGGTCGGTCCGCCCGGTTGGGCCCCGCAGACCGGGTACTCGCCGCCGCAGGTTCCGCCGCACGACGGGACGCGCGGCCTCTCGCCGTTCGGCATGCCCGCCCGGCACAGCTGGGAGATACCGCTGCTGGTGATCGTGGTGGTGCTGACCAGCTTCGCGTACCTCTTCTCGATTCTGTTCCTGCTGGTCGGGGCGATCAACGAGTACGTGCTGATCCTGCTGACCGCGCCGGTGCTGCTGTGGCTCGGCCGTGGCATGAACTACGCGACCATGCGGCTCAACGCCGTGAAGATGTCGCCCACCCAGTTCCCCGAGGGGTACCGGATGGTGCAGGAGGCGGCCGCCCGGTTCGGGATGACCCAGGTGCCGGACGCCTACGTGCTGCTCGGCAATGGCGCCATCAACGCCTTCGCCTCCGGGCACGGATTCCGGCGGTTCGTCGTGGTCTACAGCGACCTGTTCGAAATCGGCGGCAAGGCCCGCGATCCCGAGGGGCTGGCCTTCATCATCGGCCACGAGGTGGGGCATATCGCCGCGGGGCATGTGTCCTATTGGCGGCAGCTCGGCATGTTCCTGGTGCCGTTCCTGCCGATCCTCGGCAACTCGCTCATCCGCTCGCAGGAGTACACCGCCGACAATCACGGCTACTGCAACCGGCACACCGGCGCTCCCGGGGCCATGCAGACCCTCGCCGCGGGCAAATACCTCAACGCACTGGTCGGCTTCGACGAAATGGCCGACCGCGCCGCCCAGGAGAAGGGCTTCATGGTGTGGATCGTCAACGCCATGTCCAGCCACCCCGTGCTGACCTGGCGCATGTGGGCCCTGCGGGACCGCAGCCGCCACGGCAGGCTCTTCCTCCGCCCCACCCCGCCGAACCACCACGGCCCCATGGTCGGGGCCACACCGACCGGCGGCCACCCGACCCCGCCGTACGGCGGCTACCCAACCGGCGGCTACAGGCCGTCGCCGATCGCCACGGGCTATCCGCCACTCCCCGCGACCGGCCACCCGCAGGGCCCCATGGCCAGTAGCAGCCAGCAGGCCCACATCACCGGCGGCTACCAGCGGCCCAGCACCGGCGCGTACCCGCAGGCCCCGACCACCGGTGGTTATCCGCTCCCACCCACGGTGAGCGACCGACCTGCCGGACCGAGCGCCGGATTCCAGCGACCGACCGAGAATCCCTAGGGCACAACGCCACGCCGACCTGTCGGCCGCTCGGCCCGGCTCCTCCGAACATCGGACCGCTCACACGCCCCGGTACGAAGCATCGCCACCAGGGTTCACAACCCGCTCTCCGTGTGCGTGTCCGACACGGTGCGGCCGGGGGTAGCAGCGGATATGTTCACGGCCGAGCGGTGCGCTGTGCTCAGCGGTGTGCCCGTCAGTCGAAGACCGGGTCCTCGGTGCGGGTGCGCTTCAGTTCGAAGAAGTGCGGGTACGAGGCGAGGGCGACGACGCCGTCCCAGACCTTGCCCGCCTCCTCGCCGCGCGGGATGCGGGAGAGCACCGGGCCGAAGAAGGCCACATCGTTGACGTGGATGGTGGGGGTGCCGACATCCTTGCCGACCTTGTCCATGCCCGCGTGGTGGCTGGCGCGCAGGGCCTCGTCGTAGTCGGTGGAGGTGGCAGCTGCGGCCAGTTCGGCGGGCAGCCCCACCTCGGTGAGCGCGTCGGCGATCACGGCCTCGAGGGTGGCCGCGGTGGATTCCCGCTCGTACTCGGCGCGCCGGTCGTGGATGCGGGTGCCCATGGCGGTGTAGAGCGGGGCGAGGATCTTGTCGCCGTGATCGCGGGCGGCGGCGATGGCGACGCGGACCGGACCCCAGGCGCTGGCCATCATTTCCCGGTACTGCTCGGGCAGATCATCCCGGCCCTCGTTGAGCACCGCCAGACTCATGACGTGGAAGCGTGCCTCGATATCGCGGACCTGCTCGACCTCGAGGATCCAGCGGGAGGTGATCCAGCACCACGGGCACAGCGGGTCGAACCAGAAGTCGACGGTGTCCTTCTTGCTCACGGGGAAGTCCTTTCGGGGGGCGGGCACGGCCATACCCCAGTGGCAACAATGCGCGATTGTGCCGATATTTCCTCCGAGCGCACACGGATGCGCGTTAGGGTCGGAGGAAGTCCCGTCGTAAACACCCGCAGCATTCGCGTCGCAGGGAGGTGTCGGCATTGACCACAGCATCCAGGTTCGTCATCGCAGGCGGGGGGCTGGCGGCGGCCAAGCTCGCGGAAGCCCTGCGCGCCAACGATTTCGACGGCACGGTGACCCTCATCAGCGCCGAGGAGCATCTGCCCTACGAGCGACCACCGCTGTCCAAAGAGCATCTGCTGGGTAAGAAGTCGCTGCCCGACTTCACCGTGGACCCGGCGTCGTGGTACCGCGACCACCACATCGAGGTCATGCTCGGCACCACCGTCACCGCCATCGACCGCACCACCAAAACCGTTGCGCTGCCGGATGGTACGACACTCCCCTACGACAAGCTGGCGCTGGCCACCGGCTCCCGCCCGCGCAAGCTGCCGGTGCCGGGCATGGATGCCGAGGGCGTGCACACGCTGCGCCACATCGAGGATTCCGACACGCTGCTGTCGCTGTTCGGTTCGGCGGGCAGACTGGCCGTGATCGGCGGCGGCTGGATCGGTCTCGAGGTCACCGCGGCCGCCCGCAATGCCGGAGTCGAGGTCACGCTGCTGGAAGCCGAGTCGACCCCACTGAAGGGGGTGCTCGGCCCCGAGATGGGCGAGGTCTTCGCCGACCTGCATCGCGCGCACGGCGTCGACCTGCGCACCGAGGTACGGGTCGCGGAGATTCTCACCGCCGACGGCAAGGCCACCGGGGTGCGGCTGGCCGACGACACCCGCATCGACGCCGACGCCGTCCTCGTCGCGGTGGGCGCGCGCCCGAATATCGAACTCGCCGCCGACGCCGGACTCCCCACCGAGAGCGGGGTGCTGGTGGACGAGAGCCTGGCCACGGGCGACCCGGATATCGTGGCCGTCGGCGATATCGCCGATCAGCAGCATCCGGTGCTCGGGCGGCGGATCCGGGTGGAGCACTGGGCGAATGCCCTCAACCAGCCCGCGGTCGCGGCCAAGACCATGCTCGGCAGATCGGCCGTCTACGACCGGCTGCCCTACTTCTTCACCGATCAGTACGACCTCGGCATGGAGTACACCGGGTACGTGGCGCCGCGGCAGGAAGCGCGGGTGGTGGTGCGCGGCGATGTGGGCACGCGCGAGTTCGTCGCCTGCTGGCTCGACAGCGCCGATCGCGTGCTGGCCGGAATGAATGTGAACGTCTGGGACGTGACCGATCGCATCAAGGAATTGATCCTGAGCGGCGAACCGGTCGATCCGGACCGTCTCGCCGACCCGGCGTCACCACTGTGACCATCGTCACGACACGCGGCGGCGAAGTGTGTCGAGATCGCGGGTGCGGCTCCGACCCACCCACGAGAGCGCCCGCCGGGGGCGCGTCGAATCGAGGAGCCGAGCCATGAAGTACATGCTGATCAAGACCCATACCGCGGCCGCGTACTGCGACACCGCCATGTCCGAGTGGACGCCGGAGGAGATCGCCGCGCATATCGCGTTCCAGCAGACGCTCGGCGAGGAGCTGGCCAAATCCGGCGAACTGGTCGACGCCCAGGGGCTGGCGGGCCCGGACGAGGCGCGGATCGTCAGCTCCGACGGGCGCTCGGCCCCGGTCGTGACCGACGGCCCGTTCCCGGAGTCCAAGGAATTCCTGGCCGGGTACTGGCTGGTGGACGTGGACAGTCCCGAGCGCGCCGTCGAGATCGCCGCCAAGGCGTCGGCCGCACCCGGACCGGGCGGCAAGCCGATCGGTGAGTACATCGAGGTGCGGGCGGTCATGAGCGCACCCGCCACCGACGCCTGACCGCTGTTCACCATGAGCCCGAAGACACCCGAGCGCCACTCGAATCCACGCTCGGGTCAACGGGTTTCGAGCGGCGTCGACCCCGAGGTCGAGGACCTGCTGCGTGAGTTCGCACCGCAGGTCCTCGGCATCCTGGTGCGCCGCTACGGGGATTTCGACTCCGCCGAGGACGCCGTGCAGGAGGCGCTGCTCGCGGCCGCACTGCAATGGCCCGACGAGGGTGTGCCGGAGCATCCGCGCGCCTGGCTCGTCCAGGTGGCTCAGCGGCGGCTGGTGGACACCGTGCGCGCCGAGGTCGCGCGCCGACAGCGCGAGAGCACCACCGCTTTTCGGGAAGCAGCCACCACGGTCGAGGCCGGGGCGGCCGCCGGGGACGACAGTCTCACCCTGTTCTTCCTGTGCTGTCACCCGGCGCTCCCACCGGCCGGTTCCATCGCTCTCACGCTGCGCGCGGTCGGCGGCCTGACCACCGCCGAGATAGCGCACGCCTTCCTGGTCCCGGAAGCCACCATGGCGCAACGCATCGCCCGTGCCAAGAAGAAACTCGGCGGTGTCGACCGCCCCTTCGCCATGCCCGCCGACGATGATCCGGCACAGGCCGCGCGGGACTGGCGGGACCGGCTCGGTTCCGTTCTGCGCGTGCTCTATCTGATGTTCACCGAGGGCCACACCACGACGGCCGGGCCGCAGATCCGCCGGGGCGATCTGGCCGCGGAGGCCATCCGGCTGACCCGCGCCGTCCACCGGCAGCTACCCGACGACCCCGAGGTCACCGGCCTGCTGGCACTGATGCTGCTCACCGATGCCCGCCGGGCCGCCCGCTCCGGCCCGAGCGGTGAGCTCGTCCCGCTCGCCGAGCAGGACCGCACCCGCTGGGACCGCGACATGATCGCCGAGGGCATGCGGCTGGCGACCCGTGCGGTCGGCGCCGGCCTGCGCGGGCCGTATCGGATCCAGGCCGCCATCGCCGCTCTGCACGCCCAGGCCCGCCGCGCCGAGGACACCGACTGGGAGCGGATCCTGCTGCTGTACAACACACTCGACGCGATCGCCCCCAACCCCATGGTGACCCTCAACCGCGCCGTCGCCACCGCCATGGTGCACGGCCCGGCGGCCGGACTCGCCATGGCCGCGCCCCTCGACCGCACCCTCACCGACACCCACCGCCTCGCCGCCGTGCGCGGCCACCTCCACGAGATGGCGGGCGATCCGACCGCCGCCATCGCCTGCTACACCACCGCGGCCCGCCGCACCACCAGCCTCCCCGAGCGCGACTACCTGACCCTCCGTGCCGCCCGCCTCCGCCAAGAGATGGACACCCGATCAGGGGGAACTGGTTCCCCCTGACCGCGCGGTCACGCGGCGACGGCGGAGCGGAAGGCGGTGGGGCTCATGCCTCGGTAACGTTTGAAGGCGGCGCTGAAGCCGAAGGGGTCGGCGTAGCCGACGGACTTGGCGACCTGGGCTACGGTGAAGTCGGTGCCGGTGAGGAGGTCCTCGGCCTCGTCCATGCGGTACTCGGTGAGGTAGCCCAGTGGCGGACGGCCCATGAGTTCGGTGAAGCGTTTGGCGAACAGGGCGCGGGAGACTCCGGCGCGCGCGGCGAGCGAGGCGACCGTCCAGGGGGCGGCGGGGCTGGCGTGCATGGCTTGCAGCGCCGGAGCGATTACGGGGTCGGACAGTCCTCGATAGAGGGTGGGCGCTTGCGCTCCCGCCTGGTCGAACCAGGTGCAGAGGGTGCAGACCAGCGCCCAGTCGAGCAGCCGGTCCATGATCGCGGCGGAACCGGCCGGGCGCGCGGCGCACTCCTTGGCGGCGGATTCCATCCAATCGCAGGTCTCGGCGTCCTCGCGCACCACCAGGACCGGCGGCAGCGCCCGGAGCAGGCGGTCGTGTCGGCGACCGTTGGCACGGTACGCGCCGACGATGAGCGCGGTCGCCTCGGGAGATTCCGCGCCCCAGTGGATTCCGCTCAGCTCCTCGGCGTCGCATTCGGCTTCCGCGGCGAAGCAGGCGATTTCGTACTCCACGTGTGGCCGCCGCAGTGATGCGACATCGTCGACGAGGTGGAAGACCTCGGGACCGCGCACGATGACGGTGTCGCCCTTGCTCACTCGCGTCTCACTGCCATCGCCCAGCACCAGGGTGCCGCCGCCGCGCAATACGGTCACCATGGTGAGCGGGGCGCGGTCGGCGAAGCGAATGGTCCACGGTGCTTCCAGCACCGCGTGGCTGACCACCGACCCCTCCGCGCGAATGCCGTTCAGGAGTGAACTCACCGGATCCATGCCCACCAGAGTAGACGAACTCCTATCCTTTGAAGCGTATCTCCCATGGATCGTCCATTCGATCACCGGTTGACTGGTGGTACCGCAAGAGAGATTCACCCCATCAGTCAGGAGAGATCCCGTGCAGCACAACGGTAGTGACACCACTCGCACCGCCCTGGTCGTCATCGCGCACCACCGCTCCGATTCGCTCACCGCGCACATCGCCCGCCGCACCACCGCACAGCTGGAGGCGGACGGCTACCGCATCGACCTGCTCGACCTGCACGCCGAGGGCTTCGACCCGCGCATGAACACCGAGGACCAGCCCGACTGGGGCAATCGTGACAAGCCCTACTCGACCGAGACGCAGCGGCATATGCAGCGGATTCTGGACGCCGACGTCGTGGTCGCGGTGTTCCCCGTGTACTGGCAGAGCGTGCCCGCCATCCTCAAGGGCTGGATCGACCGCGTCTGGAACTACGGCTTCGCCTACGGCCGCAGCAAGCCCCGACTGGCGGGCAAGCGCATCCTGTGGCTGGGTCTCGGCGGCATCTCCGCCGAGGATCCCATGGTGGCGGATATGGAAGCCGCTCTCGACACCCAGCTCAGCGCGGGTATCGCCTATTACTGCGGCTTCTCCTTCTCCAAGGTCGGCCTGCTCCCCGACGCCGAGGAGCGCCGCCAGACCCTGGATGCCGAGGGCAACCTGGCCATCAGCGACGTCGCCGTGGGCGAGGCTCGCCGCGCCCAGTACGACGCCCTGGAGCGGCGCGCGGCGAACTACGTGGAGGAATTCCTCGCCGCCGACCGCGTGCCCGCCTGATCGCGGACGAGGGTTCTCGCCGTCGGCCAGGCACCCGTCACCGGAGATCCGGCGGACTGTCAGCTCACGCCCGTCCAGGTCTCGCCGGTGACGAGTTCGTACGCCTGCTGGTACTTGGCGCGGGTCGCCGCGACGATATCGGCGGGGATCTCCGGGCCCGGGTACTCCTTGTTCCAGCCGGTGGAGGTGGACCAGTCGCGGACGAACTGCTTGTCGAAGGAGGGCTGGGGGCGGCCGGGGGCGTACTCGTCAGCGGGCCAGAAGCGCGACGAGTCGGAGGTGAGCACCTCGTCGCCGAGGGTGAGAACGTCACCGTCCCAACCCCATTCGAGCTTGGTGTCGGCGATGATCACGCCCCGCGAGGCCGCGTGCTCGGCGCCGCGCGCGTACACGTCCAGGGTCAGGTCGCGCAGCCGCTCCGCGACCTGCCTGCCCTCCTGGTTCACCACATCGTCGAAGGTGATGAACTCGTCGTGGCCCTCATCGGCCTTGGTGGTCGGAGTGAAGATGGGCTCGGGCAGCTTGTCGCCCTCCACCAGCCCGGGCGGCAGCGCCACCCCCGACACCGATCCGGTGCGCCGGTATTCGGCCAGCCCGGAGCCGGTCAGATAACCCCGGGCGATGCATTCCACCTTGACCATGCTCAGCTTCTTGGCCCGCACCGCGCGGCCCGCGAACTCGGCGGGCACATCGGTGGTGGAGATCAGGTGGTTGGGCACATCGGCGAAGAACCGGAACCACCAGTTCGACAGCTGGGTCAGCAGCGCGCCCTTCTCCGGGATCGGAGTGGGCAGCACCACGTCGTACACCGACACCCGGTCGGAGGCGACCAGGATCAGCTCATCGCCGTCCTCGTACAGGTCGCGCACCTTACCGGCGTGGATGTGCTTCACTGACTCCTCCTCGTACTGGGGTCGCCGGGACATCCGAATGTCCACGTGGGCCGACCGACACCCTACCGAGGTGGCATTCTGGGCATCGGCACAGTCCTGGCGAACGACGAAGGAGTCCCCTTGTCCGCACCGAATCTCACCCGGGAACAGGCGATCGAACGCGCCGCGACCATCCGGGTGGAGAACTACCGCGTCGAACTCGACCTGACCGGGCAGCCGACGAGTACCGACGCCGCCGTCGGCGAGACATTCGGCTCGCGGTCGACGGTGACATTCACCGCCACGCCGGGCGCGCGGACCTTCATCGACATCGTGGCCGCCGGGGTCCGCTCGGCCGTGCTCAACGGCACGCCCCTGGATGTGAGCGCCTACGACGAGGAGCAGGGCATCACCCTGCCCGACCTCGCCGAGCGCAACGAACTGGTGGTGGAGGCCGACTGCGTGTACTCGCACACCGGCGAGGGCCTGCACCGCTTCGTCGACCCCACCGACGACAAGGTGTACCTGTACTCGCAGTTCGAGACCGCCGACGCCAAGCGCATGTTCGCGTGCTTCGACCAGCCCGACCTCAAGGCCACCTACGACATCACCGTCACCGCGCCGCAGGACTGGGAGGTCATCTCCAACGGCGCGGTGGTGGACACCCAGCCGACCGGCACGGTGCTGCGGCACACCTTCGCGACCACGCCGCGCATGAGCACCTACCTGGTGGCGCTCATCGCCGGACCGTACGCCAAGTGGACCGACACCTACACCGACGCGCACGGCACCATCCCGCTGGGCATCTACTGCCGCGCCTCGCTGGCCGAATTCATGGACGCCGAGCGGCTTTTCACCGAGACCAAGCAGGGTTTCGGCTTCTATCACGCCAACTTCGGGGTGCCCTACGCCTTCGGCAAGTACGACCAGCTGTTCGTGCCGGAGTTCAACGCCGGCGCCATGGAGAACGCGGGCGCGGTCACCTTCCTCGAGGACTACGTGTTCCGCTCCAAGGTGACCCGTGCCTCCTACGAGCGGCGCTGCGAGACCGTGCTGCACGAGATGGCGCACATGTGGTTCGGCGATCTGGTCACCATGAAGTGGTGGGACGACCTGTGGCTCAACGAGTCCTTCGCCACCTTCGCCTCGGTGCTGTGCCAGTCCGACGCCACCGAGTACACCAATGCCTGGACCACCTTCGCGAATGTGGAGAAGTCCTGGGCGTACCGGCAGGATCAGCTGCCCTCCACACATCCGATCGCCGCCGATATCCCGGACCTGGCCGCGGTGGAGGTGAACTTCGACGGCATCACCTACGCCAAGGGCGCGTCGGTGCTCAAGCAGCTGGTGGCCTATGTCGGGCGGGAGCCGTTCCTGGCGGGCCTGCGCGACTACTTCGCCGAACACGCCTACGGCAACGCCACCTTCGACGATCTGGTGGGTGCGCTGGAGAAGTCGTCCGGACGCGACCTGTCCGACTGGGGCGCGCAGTGGCTCAAGACCACCGGCCTGAACATCCTGCGGCCCGAATTCCAGGTCGAGGACGGCAAGTTCACCTCCTTCACCGTGGTGCAGGAGGGTGCGGAGCCGGGGGCGGGTGAGCGGCGCGTGCACCGCATCGCCATCGGCGTCTACGACGACCGCGACGGAAAGCTGGTGCGCACCAAGCGCGTCGAACTCGATATCGATCCGGCGGCGCGCACCGAGGTGCCGGAGCTGGTCGGCGTGCAGCGCGGGCGGCTGGTGCTGGTCAACGACGACGACCTCACCTACTGCTCGCTGCGGCTGGATCCGGAATCCCTTGCCACCGTGGTGGATCGGATCGCCGATATCGCCGAACCGCTGCCGCGCACGCTGTGCTGGTCGGCGGCCTGGGAGATGACCCGGCAGGCGGAGCTGAAGGCCCGCGACTTCGTGGCGCTGGTGCAGCGCGGCATCGGCGCGGAATCGGAGATCGGGGTGGTGCAGCGGCTGCTCATGCAGGCGCACACCGCGCTGGGCAGCTATGCCGATCCCGCCTGGGCCGAGGCACAGGGCTGGCAGCTGTTCGCCGACCGGCTGCTGGAGCTGGCGCGCGAGGCGCAGCCGGGGTCGGATCACCAGCTGGCCTTCGTCAATGCCCTCACCGGGGCGCTGCTGTCGGCGCACCACACCGAGGTGCTGCGCGAGCTGCTCGACGGCGACCCGGCCACCGTCGGCCTGCCCGGTCTGGCGGTGGACGCCGATCTGCGCTGGCGGCTCGTGCAGGCGCTGGCGGCGGCGGGTGAGATCGACGCCGAGGGCCTCGAATCCCCGGTCATCGACGCGGAATTGGAGCGCGACCCCACCGCCGCGGGCCGCCGCCAGGCCGCCGCCGCGGCCACCGCCCGCCCGCAGGCCGCGGTCAAGGCATCGGCCTGGGAGACCGTGATGGGCGACGACACCGTCCCGAACATCACCGCCCGCGCCATCGTCGGCGGCTTCTCCCCGGTCGGCCAGGCCCAGCTGCTCGCCCCGTACGTGGAGCGCTACTTCGCCGAGGTCGCCTCGGTCTGGGAGCGCCGCTCCAGCGAGGTGGCGCAGACCGTGGTCGTCGGCCTGTACCCGCACTGGGCCATCACGGACGAGGCGGTCGCGGCGGCCGACAAGTTCCTCGCCGGAGAACATCCGCCCGCCCTGCGCCGCCTGGTGCTGGAGGGCAAGGCCGGTATCGAGCGCTCGCTGCGCGCACGGGCGTTCGACGCGCGGTGAGCGGAGCCGCCTCGCGGAGGTGACATCGCACCGCGCCCTCGCCCAGCTGCCGAGCGGTCAGCTGGGCGAGGGGTAGCCAGCCTGCCGACTGTACGATCCGCAACAGCGCCAGCAGTACGCCCACGATCCGCACCCCGAAGGCGGCGGTGATGCCGACCGGCACCGCGAGCGCGTGCCCCGAAACGCTGCGCGCCACCGCGACTTCCGGATCGGCGCTGGCGAACAACAATGGGCGGTAGACGATTGCGGCTGGCGGGCAGGTCAATTCCCGCCCTGCCGCAGCCGCTCGTTCTCCCGTTCCAGCTCCTCGATCCGGGTGCGCAGCTCCCCCAGCGCCGCCGCGACGGCGTCGCGCGGGTACAGCTGGGGAATGTGCTGGCGGCAGTTCCAGTCGAAGGCTTCGACGTCGATGAGCACGGCTCGTTCCACGCGGGCCGGGTAGCCGTCCACGGTGAGGGAGGCGATGAGCTGCGGATCATCTTCCGCCTCCACCACATCCGCGCGGCCGAAGATCTTCAGGCGGGTCTGCGCGGCGTAATCCATCAGGAACAGCGAGACGCGGTCGTCGTGGTCGAGATTGCCGCGGCTGATGTACTGCTTGTTGCCGCGGAAGTCCGCGAAGCCGAGGGTGTGCGCGTCGACCACCTTCAGGAAACCCGGTGGACCGCCGCGATGTTGGATGTACGGCCAGCCGGTCTCGCTCACCGTCGCCAGGTAGAAGCTGCTGCGTTCACCGATGAACCAGGCCTCGTCGGGGCCGATCGCGTCGGGCACCGGCGGCACCGCCGCCATGCGCTCGTAACTGCGCAGGCTGCCGTGTATGCGCTGCTGCTCGCGAACGCGCTCGGTGAACGCTATCTGGCCGTAATGCCCGGTCATCTCATCGACTTTCGTGTTCGGGGTGGATGCGACGCCGACCGGCCCGGACCCCCGCGCGGGTCCGGGCCGGTCGATGGCCTCATTGCTCGTGGTGGCGCACCACCGGCCAGTCGATATCGGTCTCGACCGCCTTGTTGAGGTAGTTGGTGAACACGTTGAGCGCGACATTCGCGATGGTCTCGACGATCTCACCATCGGTGAGCCCGGCGGCCCGGGCGGCCTTCACATCGGCCTCCTCCACACCGCCGCGCGAGCGCACCACCGCGGCGGCGAAGGTCAGCACCGCCGCGGCCTTGGCGTCGGAGGAGCGGCCGTGCCGGTTGGCCTCGATCTCCTCGGCGGTCAGCTTGGCGATATTCGCGCCGATGTAGGAGTGCGCGGAAAGGCAGTAGTCACAACCGTTCTCCTCGGCGACCAGCAGCGCGATCCGCTCCCGGGTGGGGGCGGCCAGCGCACCGCCGCCCAGCGCACCGGAGAAGCCGAGGTAGGCCTCCAGCACGGCGGGGCTGTTGACCATGGCCTTGGTCATGTTCGGGGTGACGCCCAGGGCCTGCTGTACGCCCGCGAGCAGGTCGGCAGCCTTGCCGGTGGCGGACTCGGGCTGGATCAGGGGCAGACGGGACATGACGAAACCTCTTCGTGTAGAGCGCTTTCCGCGCTGTTCGCTGGGGCCTGACCGGACCTTCTAACTGGTCATTGCCATATAGAAGGTTAGAGGCGTTGCGATCATTCCCACTTCGCGAAAAAATCTTTCGAATTTCTGTTCACCCAGCTCAGAGCCTCGCTGCTGTGAGCAGATCTGCCCACGGCAGCAGGACCGGACAGCACGGGCACCCCTGGGGCACGGTGGACCCATGGCACACGACGAGCACACACCGATCTTCAACTGGCACACCCGAGAACGCCTCTTCGCCAAGCGCATCCTGGTACTCGACGGCGCCCTCGACGACGACAACGGCACCCTGCTGATGACGCAGATGCTGCAACTGGCCACCGAGGACCCCGACACCGGGATCGCGCTGTGGATCCACTCGCCGGGCGGATCGGTTCCGTCCATGCTCGCCATCCGCGACGTCATGCGTCTGGTGCCGTGCGAGGTCTCCACCCTGGCGCTCGGATTGGCATGCAGCGCGGGGCAATTCCTGCTCTCCTCCGGCACCCGGGGGCGGCGCTTCGCGCTGCCGCACGCCCGCATCCTCATGCACCAGGGCTCCGCCGGTATCGGCGGCAGCGCGGTGGAGGTGGAGGTGCAGGCCGACGATCTGCGGCACACCGTGCAGACGGTGCTCGGCCTCATCGCCGAGGACACCGGGCAGCCCTACGACCAGATCTACGAGGATTCGCTGCACGACCGGTGGTTCACCGCCGCGCAGGCCCGCGACTACGGATTCATCGACGGCATCGTCGAATCGTTCGGCCAGGTGCTTCCGCAACGACAGAAGGTGGGGATCGCATGACCTCCTACACGATTCCGAATGTCATCGCGCAGCATCCGCGCGGTGAGCGGATCATGGACGTGTACTCGCATCTGCTCACCGAGCGGATCGTCTACCTGGGGACGCCCATCGACTCCGGCGTGGCCAACGCGCTCATCGCGCAGCTGCTGCACCTGGAGGCGGAGAGCCCCGGCCAGGACATCAACCTCTACATCAATTGCGAGGGCGGCGATCTCACCGCCATGCTCGCCATCTACGACACCATGCAGCACATCAGCTCACCCGTGGTGACCACCTGCGTGGGCCAGGCCATCGCGGTCGGCGCGGTGCTGCTCGCCAGCGGCGCACCCGGCCGCCGCTCCATCCTCCCGCACGCCCGGGTGGTCCTGCACCAGCCCGCCGCCCAGGGCCGGGGCACCATCCCCGACCTCATCATCCAGGCCGACGAGCTGGTGCGCATGCGCGCCGAGGTGGAATCCGTCCTGTCCAAGCACACCGGGCGCTCCCCGGAGACCCTCCGCCACGACACCGACCGCGACCGCGTCTTCACACCCGCCGCGGCGGTGGAGTACGGCCTGGTCGACCAGGTGCTCGGCGGCGCGTAGCGCAGGCGCATCGCCGATCGAGGTCGGACCGCGGGCAGATCCCGACCGAGGGTGCGGCTTCGGTCGGGAGACATGGCGTCAGCCGGGACATCACCCGGCTGCACCGAACCACAGGCCGGACCTGACGGCGAGCCGGATCGGCGGCTGGCCGGGTGAGTACGCGAAGCAGCGGGTGCTCCCCAACGGCAGTGTTCGCCGCTGGCGTCAGCGCCGCCGACGCACGCTGCGGACCAGGTCGCGGAAACGTCGAACACCGGACCGATCAGGCGGCGAGGAGGACCAGATTCGGAGTGCTGGCGTAGGGGGTGGCGGACCGGGCGACGTCGGCGGGGCGGATCCGGGTGGCCGAGCGCACCGCCACCGCGCGACGCAGGGTCAGTAGGTCGTCGGCGACCTGTTCGATGAGTCCGGACAGCGAGGTGCCGAGCGCACCCGCCATGGCGGCGATCATCTCGCTCGACGGCTCCTTGCGGCCGCGCTCCACCTCGGAGAGGTACTGCGGCGACACCCCGGCGCGCCCGGCGGTCTCGGCCAGCGTCGTGCCCTGCTCCTGCCGCAGCGCCCGCAGCCGCCGACCGAGCACCTCCCGCCACAGCGGCTCGCGCACCGCCCGCGGTTCCGGTGATGGTCCCGGGCTCGACGCCCCCTCGCCGTACGCACGACGCGGCCGATCATCCCGCCCTCCCGGAATCGCGTGCAGTCGCGGAAGCTCGGTCCGCGGGAACTCGGTGCTCGGCTGCTCGGTCATATTCGGAGCCTACGGCCGAACCATCGCCGCGTGCCCCGCCTCTCTGCTGAGGGCGAACAAACCTCCCGGGCTGGGAGCGGCGGGCACACCGTCGATGCGGGCGACGGATCACCACTCGAAGCCCGATCGCGCCCGCCCCCGGACACACCTCGCGCCCCTTCCGTGTCCGCACAACGAGGGGTGTGCGGACACGGAAGGGGCGCGATGTTCCCCGCGCCGCACACCGCGGCGCCGGTGGAAACTAGACGCGGCCGATGGCGGCGGCCATCACCCGGATGGCGGAGACCAGGCCGTCGATGAGGTCGCCCTGACGGCAGGAGCTCAGGGCGGCGGTGGCGCCGAGCTGGCAGACGCGGTCGTTGGCCCGCTCCGCCACCTCGCGGCCGGACCGCACCTCGACGGACTTGGCATTGGGGTCGACGGCGATGAGCACCGAACGCGCGGCTTCCGGGGTGGTCGGGAACAGCGCGTCCACGCCGGCGGCGGCATCGGGGCCGAGATCACCGATGTAGACGTTGAACCGCACCTTGGTGGCACGGGTGGCGTCGGTGAGGGCATTGTCCATGAGCAGCCGCTCGTGGTCGCTGAACGGCACCTCGTTGAAGACGTCGCCCGCCTCGTGCACGCCGGACACCCGTCCGCTGCTGGTGATGGCGTAGCCGTGCGGGAGATCGGCCTCGTTCACCGCGGGCCAATTAGAACTTGCCACTTGCCCGGCCTCCGATCAGGTCCGCGTCGGCGGATTCGATTGCAGCATGATTGCCATGCGACTCGGCAGTATCGTGGTGACCCGCTCCGGTCACCTCGTCGGTCGCGCTCCACAGCACCGGGCCCTGGGTCCAGGTGTCACCGAGCTCGAAATGCTCCGGCTTCTTACCGGGGAGCGGCTTGCCGAGAAACGACAAACCAGCGATCACCAGATAGATCGCCAACGGGATGCCGACAAAGATCAGCACTGTCTGGAGAATGCTCACGGCTCAACGGTAGACGATGCTTCCGACGCTGCCGACGAGCGGTGAGCGTGTTCACCTACGTGTCGTCGTAGAACGGCTCACACCAGCCACGCGGTCGAATTTGCTGGAAGTTTCCTGGCGGAAATCGGCGCGCTCGCCAACAACACCTCGCCGGCGGGCAGCGTGATCGGGGCGTCCGTGCCGTTGAGCACGCACACCAGCCCCCCGTCCCGCCGGAAGGCCAGACATCCGGGTGGCGCGCCGTACCACTCGATTCCCATACCGGCGAACTCCGGCCGACCGGCCCGCAATTCGATGGCCATCCGGTACAGCGACAGCATGGAGTCGAGCCGCTCCAACTGGTTCTCCACCGTCAGCCCGGCCCAGCTCGCGGGCATGGGCAGCCAGGGCCGCCCGGTACTGAAGCCGAAATTCGGCGGCGCGCCCTCCCACGGCAGCGGTACCCGGCACCCGTCGCGTCCCCGCACGGTGCGCCCGGACCGCTCCCACGCCGGATCCTGCAACGCCTCATCCGGCAGATCGTCCACATTCGGCAGTCCCAGCTCGGACCCGTTGTAGACGAACACCGAACCCGGCAGCGCCAATTCGAGCATCATCATGGCCCGCGCCCGCGCCTGTCCGAGCCCGCCGCCGCCGTAGCGGGTCACCTCGCGCTCGATATCGTGATTGGACAGCGTCCAGGTGGGCGTGGCACCGACCGCCGCCACGGCGGCCAGCGAATTGTCCACGGCCGCATGGATCTTCGCCACGTCGAAGGGCGTCTCCGCCAAGCGGAAGTTGAAGGCCAGATGTAGCTCGTCCGGGCGTACGTATTCCCCGAAACGGGTGTTGTCGTCCACCCAGACCTCACCGATGGCCACCGCGTCCGGGTACTCGTCCATCACCTTGCGCAGGCGACGGTGGATCTCGTGCACGCCCGGATCGTTGAAGCGCGGATCACTGTCGTCGTGCACCAGCATGCGGGTGTCGACATGCGCCATATCGGGCAAACCCTCCGGTTTGGCCATGCCGTGGGCGACATCGATGCGGAACCCGTCCACGCCGCGGTCCAGCCAGAACCGCACGGTCCGCTCGAAGTCGGCGGCCACCTCTTCGTTCCCCCAGTTCAGATCCGGCTGTTCGGGCGCGAAGATGTGCAGGTACCACTGTCCCGGCCGACCATCGGGTTCGGTGATCCGCGTCCAGGCCGGACCGCCGAAGACGCTCGGCCAATTGTTCGGCGGCACAGCACCGTCCGGGCCGCGGCCGTCACGAAAGAGGTAGCGGTCGCGCTCGGGACTGCCCGGCCCCGCCGCCACCGCGGCCTGGAACCACGGATGCCGGTCACTGGTGTGATTGGGCACCAGGTCCATGGTGACGCGGATCTGCCGGAAGTGTGCCTCGTGGATCACCGCGTCCAGGGCGTCCAGTCCGCCGAAGAGTGGGTCGATATCGCGCGGATCGGAGACGTCGTACCCCCCGTCGGCCATGGGCGAGCGCATGACCGGGCAGATCCACAGCGCGTCGACGCCGAGGAGCTCCAGATATCCGAGCTTCTCCCGCAATCCGCCCAGATCACCCACGCCGTCACCGTTGGAATCCGCGAAGGAACGCGGATACACCTGGTAGAACACCGCCGATCGCCACCACGGGTCGACCGAGGCGTCTCCGGGACCCGACACCGCCGAAATGTCTGTCACAGCCCGTAGTGTGCCAAAGCGGACCGACTCGCGCTGGCGTGTCGCCCACACTTGACGAGATTCAGCAAATGATCAGTTGACAGCGCAACCCACCGGAAAGGCTCAGGGCTCCAAGGGCTTAAGCGCCGAGTAATTCAGAACGGCGAGTTCATGAGCGAATTCGCGGCCATCTCGAAGTAGTCGAGCAGCTGTTTGCGGTGCTGATCATCGAGCACCTCCGGCTCGATCTCGGCCACCGCGATCCGCATGGCGCGCAGCCAGGCGTCCCGCTCCAGCGGGCCCACCTTGAACGGCATGTGCCGCATGCGCAGCCGCGGGTGCCCACGCTCGTCGGAGTAGGTGCGCGGCCCACCCCAGTACTGCTCGAGGAACATGCGCAGCCGCCGCTCGGCCGGCCCCAGATCCTCCTCCGGATACAGCGGACGCAGCACCTCGTCCGCGGCCACCTCCCGGTAGAACGCGGCGACGAGCCGGTGGAACGTCTCGGCCCCACCGACCGCCTGGTAGAAGGACGTCGCAGTCTGCTCACCCGAACTCACGCCGTCCATTCTGCCTGTCGAGCGCGCGGCGGGGATTCCGGGGAGGTGGGGAACCGGATTATCACGGCCTGTTCACCTGAATGTGCCCGACAATGTGCGAAATCACCGTGCATTCCACGTCCGGGCATGGTCAACTTGGGGGCAGTCTGCCGAGTTACCACATACTCCAGCGAATACGAATTCGGGGTTGCACACATGAAGCAGCGGCACGGCGCGCGGCACGAGGCGCGCACACACCGACAACTCCAGCCCGCCGACGTCCACAATCGTGGGTCGGGGGCTCCCTCGCTGCATGTTCTGTCCGATCATTCGTATCCGGGTGCGCGTCACGATCACGCGCATCGCTCCGCCGATTCCCCTCCGCAGGTCCCGAGCTGGGCCAAACGTCGCGTCCTCCTGCTGAACGCGACCTACGAGCCGCTCACCGCCCTCTCCGCGCGCCGCGCCATCGTGCTGCTGATCTGCGACAAGGCCGATGCGGTCCACGACAACCCCGAAGGTCCGGTCGTGCACTCCGCGGGCGCCGCGGTCGCCCTCCCCTCCGTCATCCGACTACGCAACTATGTGCGAGTCCCCTATCGCGCCCGGGTGCCGATGACCCGGGCTGCGCTCATGCACCGCGACCGCTATCGCTGCGCATACTGCGGCGGCAAGGCCGAGACCATCGACCATGTGATCCCGCGCAGCCGTGGCGGCGCGCATTCCTGGGAGAACTGCGTCGCCTCCTGCGCCCCCTGCAACCACCGCAAGGCCGATAAGTTGCTCAGCGAACTGGGCTGGACGCTGCGTCACCCGATGGTCGCGCCCAAGGGCCCGCACTGGCGGCTGCTCTCGGCCTCCTCGGAGTTGGACCCGGTGTGGTTGCAGTATCTCGGCGAGGACGTGGCCTAGCCGATTCCGTCGTCGCGGCCGTCAACTGAATTCGCTGATGAGCAGACCCCAGGTCCCGGATTCGAGCGCCTCGAAGATGTGCGGCAGGTCGCCCGGGTAGCAGATGTAGTCGCCGGGATGCAGTTCCACGGGCGCGTCCACGTGCCCGACCTTGGCGCGGCCCGCGCACAGCACCACATGCTCGACGACCCCGCGAGTATGCGGATCGGATTCGCGCGGATGCCCCGGCTCCACGGTGAGGCGGTAGATGTCCCGGCGGGCATTGGGCGGGGCGGCCGACAGCAGGGCGATGCGGTAGTCGGCCTGCGCCGAGGCCAGCGCCTGCCCCTCCCCGGCGCGAATCACCTGGACCTGCGGGCGGGGCGGATCGAGCAGCTGGGAGAATGGCACATCGAGGGCGACGCACAATGCCCACAGGGTTTCGATGCTCGGATTGCCGGAGCCCGACTCCAGTTGCGACAGTGTGGATTTGGCGATACCCGCCCGTTTGGCGACCTCGCTGAGCGACAACCCGGCACGGGTGCGCTCGCGGCGCAGGGCGGCGGCGATCGCCTGCTGCGGTGAAGCGGCGGGAGTGGGGCTGTCGTGCTGGCTCATATCGGGTTCACAGCGTACCGGGTGATGTTCGTCCACCGCTTTGACGAATCGGCCCGATGCGTTCACTATAGACAACATGCGTTCGATATGGCGAACACTGGATCGGGGTGTGCTCACCGGTATCGCGGCGATCTGCCTGGCGATCGCCATGATCGGCGTGTCCTACGGGGCGACCGCCGTCACCTCCGGGCTGCCCGCCTGGCTGCCGATGCTGCTCAGCATCGCGGTCGTGGCCGGCGGTGCCGAATTCGTCTTCATCGGCATCATCACCGCGGGCGGCAGCCTCGTCGCGGCCGTGCTCGCGGGGCTGCTCGTCAATGCGCGCCATCTGCCCTACGGCCTGTCCGTCCCCGATGTGGTGGGGTCGGGCTGGCGTCGCCTGGTCGGCACCCACGTCATGAACGACGAGTCGGTGGCGCTGGCACTGGCCCAGCCCGATCGCGACCGCCGCCGCGCCGCCTACTGGCTGTGCGGCCTGGGGGTGCTGACCGCGTGGCCGCTCGGGGCGGCCGTCGGCGCGGTCCTCGGATCGGTGGTGCCCGACCCCAATGCCTTCGGCCTGGACGCGGTCTTCCCCGCCGTCCTGATCTCACTGGTGCTGCCCGCGTTCAACGATACGCTCACCCGCACCGCCGCTCTGATCGGCGCGGGCGTGGCCGCGGTGACCACCCCGTTCCTGGGTGCGGGCCTGCCCATTCTGCTGGCGCTGCTGGCCGTGGTGCTGGTGGCCCGCCGCGCGGGTGACGAGCCGTCGCCGGAGACCGGCCCCGAGGGCGCGCCGTCATGACCAAGGCGCTCCTCTTCGGCACCCTGGCGCTGGCCGTGGGCACGTACGCCTTCCGCTTCGCGGGCCCGGTCCTGCGCCGCCGGGTCAATGTCTCCCCGCGCGTGATCCGCCTGCTGGAGATCGCCTCGGTCGTCCTGCTCACCGCCCTGGCCGTCACCACGCTCATCCCCTCGAGCGGCAGCGCCCACGCCGGGATCGCCCTGCCCGCAGGCGTTCTCGTCGCCATCGTGCTCGCCTGGCGACGCGCGCCGCTGCTGGTGGTCATCCTGTCCGCGGCCGTCACCACGGCAGTACTGCGCCTGCTCGGCGTCTCCTGAGCGCAGCGGGGCCGACCGCCGCGACTCGACCGAGAGTGCCTGAGCCGCGCACCCGGCCGCCCCGCCGTTCCGGCGATTCGCGCCGCCGCTGGCTGCGCCTACCGCGGGAACAGTCGCGCGATCTCCCCGCCTACTGCGGGAACAGTGGCATGCCGGGGCCGCGGCGGCGGGCGACGGAACCGTAGCGGGCGTCGAGGCGCAGCCAGGTGCGGGCGGCGCGGACCCGGACGATCTCGTCCACGGAGATGCGGCGGGAGTCGGCCTTCTCGCCGCCGTGCGGAATGAAGTCCATGGCGGTGAGGGCGAAGACCACCCGCATGGGCACCTCCACCTCTTCCCCGCCGCCGGAGACGGTGAGCACGGTCTGGTCCAGCAGGGAGGCGGGCGGGCCGTGGGCGCTGCCATGCTCCTGGGCCACCTCGGCACCACGCTCGGCCAACTCGACCAGCATGCGCGCGGGGACGTCGTCCACGTGCACGAACCCGGCGGCGGGCGGCAGCGCGGCACGCCAAGCCGAATCCATGGCGTACCCGAGGTCGATGGGATTGCCGGGCTCCGGCCCGTGCAGGCCCGACAGCACGGTGTCACCGCCGACGGCGATGTCCTCGACGCTCAGCACCGCCACCACCGTGCGGACCGCCAGGGTTTCGAAACCCGTGGCGGCCCAGGCGGATACGTAGTTCACGCCCCGGCGGCGCAGCCGGATCACCACCGCCGGGTCCAGCCGGACCGCATGGTTGACGAAGGTGGCCAGGTTCTCCCGCTCGGCCGGATCCGGAATATGAAGTGTCGCTTGACCTGCCACGGTTCAGCTCGAAATCATTCGGCCCGCGATCACTCCGCCAGCCACTGCGCGAGATAGTCGCGTTCGTCGTCGGTGAGGCGGCGTAGTCGCTGGGTGTCGATATCGAAGGCCGCGAGCTGCGTGGACGCGACCACCGCCGGACGCGCGTCCGGGGCGACCCCGGCCGCGCGCACCTCGTAGGCGACGGTGAAGTCCACCGCGCGCAGCTGCGACACCCACATGGAGACGTCCAGCGGCGAATCCTCGTGCCGCAGTTGACCTTTGTACTGCACCCGGAGATCGGCGAGCACACAGCCACGCCCCAGACGAGCGGTCGGCCGGTCATCGGTGAACAGCCAGGGGATCCGCGCCTCCTCCAGCAGGGTCACCATGCGGGCATGGTTGATGTGCTGGAACACGTCCATATCGGACCAGCGAACCTCGACCTTGGTGTGGAAGCGGGGCGGCGGCGCGAGCGCCACCCTCCCCGCTCCGTTCAGCGAACCGACACTCGTCAACGCGGTACCTCCGATTGCGCACCCACCCCGCTCACCATGCTGCGCACCTGCCGCGCCGCGACCGACAGCGTGGCGAGGTCGTGGGTTCCGGACTCGAACAGCTCCGACAGCGCCGCACGCGCGCGACCCAGTCGAGACTGGTTTTTCGACTCCCAGTATGCAATCTTCTCCTCGGCCGTCTCCTCGGGGTCTCCGGCGGAGAGCACATCCAGGGTGAGCGACCGCAGTGAACCGTACATGTCGTCGCGCAGCGCCAACCGGGCCAGCGCGTGCCAGCGATCACCGCGTTCCAGGTGACTGACCGCCTGCAACAGCCAGTCGATCTTGAGGTGATCGTTGAGCGCGTAGTACAGCGCGCCCACCTCGTCACCACCCCGGTCGGTGATGTCGGCGATATCGATCACATCCAGCAGCGGGAACAGGTTGAGCAGCCCCAGCACCTCACTGGCCAGGTCGGCCGGAGCGCCGCGCCCGATCAGCACCTGCGACTGCGCCATGAGCGAGTCGATGTGATGGCCGCGCAACCAGCCGGGCACCTTCGGCGAAAGCGATCGCACCGACGCGGCGTAGCGGTGGATCTCCGCGCCCACGGCGATGGGCTGCGGCCGATTGTTCAGCAGCCAGCGGGAGGCGCGATCGAGGGTTCGCTTGGTCTCCAGCTCCAACGCGTCCTTGATCGAGGTCGGAATGCTCGCCGCCCGGATACGCTCCCAGACCGCATGCAGATCGAAGATCTGGGTGGCGGCTGTGAAGGCCCGTACCGCATCGGAGGCCGTCGCCCCGATCTCCTCGTTCAAGCGGAACGCGTACGTGATGCCGCCCAGATCGACCACCTCGTTCACCAACATGGTGGTGGTGATCTCCCGACGCAGCCGATGCCGCTTGATGGCCGGGCCGAACCGCTCCCGCAGCGGTGTCGGGAAGTAGTCGGGCAGCCGCGCGGCGAAGTAGGCGGTATCGGGCAGATCGCTGCCGAGCAGGTCGGTCTTGAGCGAAAGCTTCACGTGCGCCATGAGATTCGACAGCTCGGGCGAGGTGAGGCCGGTCCCCTCCTCCAGCCGCCGCTTGATCTCGACGTCCGACGGGAGCGCCTCCAGCTCGCGGTCCAGCCCGCGCCGCTCCTCCAGCTCCTGGATGACGCGCACCTGCACATTCAACATGCGCGACGCCTCCGCCCGCGACATGCCCATCAGATAGTTCTGCGAGACGTTGTCACGTAGTACCAGCGCCGCGACCTCGTCGGTCATGGAGGCCAGCAGCGGATTGCGCTCGGATTCGGCGAGTTCGCCGCTGCTCACCACGCCGTCGAGCAGAACCTTGATATTGACCTCGTGGTCGGAGCAGTCCACGCCCGCGGAATTGTCGAGCGCGTCGGTGTTCATCTTGCCGCCGTTGCGGCAGAACTCGATGCGCCCGTGCGCGGTCACGCCGAGGTTGCCGCCCTCGCCGATCACCCGCACCCGCAGCTCGTTACCGTTCACCCGCACCGCGTCGTTGGACTTGTCGCCGACCTCGGCATTGGATTCGGTGCTGGCCTTGATGTAGGTGCCGATGCCGCCGTTCCACAGCAGTTGCACCGGGGCCTTCAGGATCGCGCGCATGAGTTCCGGCGGCGACAGGGCCGTCACGCCCTCGTCCAGGCCCAGGGCCTGGCGGGCCTGCTCACTGATCGGAACCGATTTGACGGTGCGGTCCCACACCCCGCCACCCGCGCTGATGAGGGAGCGGTCGTAGTCCGCCCAGGACGAGCGCGGCAGTGCGAACATGCGCTGGCGCTCGGCATAGGAGGTGGCCGCGTCGGGGTCGGGGTCCAGGAAGATGTGCCGGTGGTCGAAGGCGGCCACCAGCCGGATGTGCTCGGACAGCAGCATGCCGTTGCCGAAGACGTCACCGCTCATATCGCCGATGCCGACCACGGTGAAGTCCTGGGTCTGGGTATCGATATCCATCTCGGCGAAATGCCGTTTGACGCTCTCCCACGCACCCTTGGCGGTGATGCCCATGGCCTTGTGGTCGTAGCCCGCGCTGCCGCCGGAGGCGAAGGCGTCGCCGAGCCAGAAACCGTACTGCCGGGCAACGTCATTGGCGATATCGGAGAAGGTCGCCGTGCCCTTGTCTGCCGCCACCACCAGGTAGGTGTCGTCACCGTCGCGGCGCACCACCCGCGCGGGCGGAATCACCTCGCCGCTGGCGCGGTCCACATTGTCGGTGACGTCGAGCAGACCGGAGATGAAGGTGCGGTAGCAGGCCACGCCCTCGGCCTGCAACGCCTGCCGGTCCACCACCGGGTCCGTGGTCGCGGCCGGGGGCTGCTTCACCACGAAACCGCCCTTGGCGCCGACCGGCACGATCACCGCGTTCTTCACCGCCTGCGCCTTCACCAGGCCCAGGATCTCGGTGCGGAAGTCCTCCAACCGATCCGACCAGCGCAGGCCGCCGCGCGCCACCGGACCGAAGCGCAGATGTACGCCCTCCACCCGCGGTGAGTACACGAAGATCTCGAATT
The DNA here is from genome assembly GCF_007362295.1 of Nocardia otitidiscaviarum. NCBI lineage: Bacteria > Bacillati > Actinomycetota > Actinomycetes > Mycobacteriales > Nocardiaceae > Nocardia > Nocardia otitidiscaviarum. The sequence continues at coordinate 5,178,811 of NZ_CP041695.1, forward strand.
GCGGTCGGGGCTTGGGCAGTTCGGCGATCTCCTGCGGCTCCACCTTGAACGACAGGTATTCGCGCGGACACCCCTCGGCATCGGTCATGTAGTAGTTGGTGCGCAACGTGGCGCGCATGAGCCCCAGGATGGCGCGCAGAATGCGGTCGGCGTCCAGGCTCACCACATCGTCGATGCGGCGGCGCACCGCGGTCTCGAGCTCACGGGCCTGCTCGGCGTCGGCGGTATCCGGATCGAAGATGGCCGCGAAGAGGTTCACGAACAGCTGCGCGACATCCGGGTAGGCGAGCAGTACGCGGGTGATATTGGCCTGGCTGTAGGGAAAACCGGCCTGCTGCAGGTACTTCGCGTACGCGCGCAGGATGGAGACCGAGCGCCAGGGCAGGGCGGCGCGCAGCACGAGTTCATTGAGGCCGTCGGCCTCCGCCCGCCCGTACCACAGCGCCTCGAAGGCGTCGATGAACCGCTCGCGCAGGCCGCGGACCTCGGCGTCGAGCAGGTGCATACGGTCGGCCGATTCCACCAGCTGGGCGTCCATATCCCGGTCCAGCGCGCTGCGCAGCAGCTCAGGCCGGGCCAGCAGGCCGAAGTCGTAGATCCAACGCTCCGGGCCGTGATCGAGTTCGATCTGGTACGGCCGCTCGTCGACGACCTCCACCCCGAGACTCTGCAGCACCGGCAGCACCTGGCTCAGCGAAATGCTCGCGCCGCCGATGTAGAGGCTGAAGCGCCAGAAGCCCGGCTCGGAATCGGAGCGGCGATACAGGTGCTGGTCGATCCCGCCGTCCTGAAGCCGTTGCAGGCGAACGATATCCGCCAGCGCCCGGCTCGCCCCGAAATCCTCCTTGTAGCTCTCCGGGAACGCTTCGGCGTAGGTCGCCACCACCGCCGGATCGAGTACGGCGGACGTCGCGACCTCGTCGTTGAGGTGGTCCTCCCAGGTGCGACTGGCCTCGGCGAGCAAGTGCTGAATGCGCAGCCGGTTGGGTTCGGAGGTGTCGGCGACGCGGCCCTCGTCGGGCAGGCGCACCGTGAAGTACACGCTGGCGAGTTCGCTCTCGGAGACCCGCGCCGAGTAGTCGATGGACGCGCCGCCGAGTTCGCGCACCAGGATGTCCTGCATCTCCAGGCGCACGGCGGTGGTGTAGCGGTCGCGCGGCAGGTACACCATGCAGGCGACGAACCGGCCGTAGCCGTCCAGGCGCATGAACAGTCGAACCTGGCGGCGCATACCGACATTCAGCACGGTACTGGCGGTGCGACGCAGGGTGTCGGCGTCGGAGGAGAACAGCTCGGTGCGTGGGAAGGACTGGATGACCTCGAGCATCTCCTGACCGGAGAAGGAGTCCAGGTCGAAACCGCTCGCCTCGATGACCCGGCGCACCCGGCGTTCGATGACCGGGATGTCGAGGACGTTCTCGTGCATGGCGGTGACGGTGAAGACGCCGATGAACAGGTGTTCACCGGTGACGACGCCCGATTCGTCGAATTCGGCGACACCCACGAAGTAGGGGTAGACGGCCCGGTGCACGGTGGCCGGGACCAGGCCCTGGGTCAGCATGAGCAGCGGCTGGTCACCGCTGTTGTCGGGGACGCGGAAATCGGTGCCCACATTGGGGCGCAGCACGCCGAGGCTGGTGTCGGGGCGCGCCACCGACTTGGTGGTGCCGTCGACGGTGGTGCGCTCGTAGCGGGCGTAGCCGAGCACGGTGAAGTGCCCGTCGGCCAACCAGCGCAGCAGCTTCGCGCAGTCGGTCAGATCGGTGGCGGAGAACGGGGACGCGCCCGCCGCGGCGGCGGCATCGAGTTGTTCGGCCACGTGTTCCTGCGCCTCGCGCATGGCCTCGGTATCGCCGATGACGTCGCGCACGTCGGTGAGCACGTCCGGGATGGACGATTCGATGCGCTCCAGCTGCTCCCGGCTGGTGGAGGGGTGCAATTGGATGTGCATCCAGGATTCGCGCAGCCCGGTCGCGCCATTGCCGTCCACCTCGTGCGGGACGGCGGTCTCCAGGGTGCCGTCGGCGTCGCGGGTGACCTCGAAGATGGGGTGCACGACCTCGCTGACGCTGATGCCCATGCGGTTGAGCGAGGAGGTGACCGACTCGACCAGTAGCGGCATATCGTCGGTGACCAGTTGCAGGGCGGCCCCCAGGCAGGACTCGTCCTCGGGGTGGTGGACCTTCACATTGGCCAGGCCGCGACTGCGCCGGATGGCCAGTTCCACATGGCTGCGGAAGATCTGCGTCGACGTCGCCGGGATCGCGCAGTCCGCGTCCCCGGCGTCGACGTGTCGGAAGTACGCCTCCTCCAGCGACACCAAGTTGCCGCGCAGCGATGCGGGCAAACTCGCAGCCCATGCCGCGCTGGACAATTCGGACGAGACGGTCATTTTCGCCAGCTCCTCGGATTCGGTTCCGTAACAAAGTGACGCCGGTCCCGAGAGTAGCTGGGCGCGGGATGCGCCGGGCTCAATTCCTCTCAATGCCGCGCCGCGTCGTACAGACCCGACAAACAAGGCAGAGCGGCGTTCACCGCGATGCCGCCGAATCGCCAGGTGGCGTACGACAAACCTTGCATCTGAACGGCTTTCGCGCACTAGTGCGTTTGCGCTACGCACTGAGTTCGCTCTCAGATTGCCAGCGGGCATGGCTGAGTGCCGCACCTGCCCCGGCTAACGCCGGGACGCCAGCAACCTCGGTGCGTTCACACCGCAGGTGTCGCCGTGCCCGCCGCCCGAAGGCGGCGGGCCAGCGCGTCGGAGGTCGTCGCCCTATCCGCGGGTCAGCTTGCGGTGGGTGACGCGGTGCGGACGGGCCGCCTCCGGGCCGAGGCGCTCGATCTTGTTGGCCTCGTACGCCTCGAAGTTGCCCTCGAACCAGAACCATGCCGCCGGATTGTCGTCATTGCCCTCCCACGCCAGGATGTGCGTGCAGGTGCGGTCCAGGAACCAGCGGTCGTGGGAGATGACCACGGCGCAGCCCGGGAAGTTCTCCAGGGCGTTCTCCAGCGAGCCGAGGGTTTCGACGTCGAGGTCGTTGGTCGGCTCGTCGAGCAGGATCAGGTTGCCGCCCTGCTTGAGGGTGAGCGCCAGGTTCAGCCGGTTGCGCTCACCACCGGAGAGCACGCCCGCCGGCTTCTGCTGATCCGGCCCCTTGAAGCCGAAGGCCGAAACATAGGCACGCGAGGGCATTTCCTGGTTGCCGACCTGGATGTGGTCCAGCCCGTCGGACACCACCTGCCACACCGTCTTGTTGGGATCGATCCCCGCGCGGTTCTGGTCGACGTAGCTCAGCTTGACGGTGTCGCCGACGCGCACGACGCCGCTGTCCGGATCCTCCATGCCGACGATGGTCTTGAACAGCGTCGACTTACCGACACCGTTGGGGCCGATGACGCCGACGATGCCGTTGCGCGGCAGCGAGAACGACAGATCCTTGATCAGCTGGCGGTCGCCGAAGCCCTTGTCCAGGTGCTCGACCTCGACCACCACATTGCCCAGGCGCGGACCGGCCGGAATCTGGATCTCCTCGAAATCCAACTTCCGCATCTTCTCGGCCTCGGCCGCCATCTCCTCGTAGCGCTGCAGGCGGGCCTTGTTCTTGGCCTGCCGGGCCTTGGCGCCCGAGCGCACCCACGCGAGCTCGTCCTTGAGGCGCTTCTGCAGCTTCTGGTCCTTCTTGCCCTGGACCTCGAGCCGCTCGGCCTTCTTCTCCAGGTAGGTGGAGTAGTTGCCCTCGTAGGGGTAGGTGCGGCCGCGGTCGAGCTCGAGGATCCAGCCCGCGACATTGTCGAGGAAGTAGCGGTCGTGGGTGACGGCCAGCACCGCGCCCGGGTACTGGGCGAGGAACTGCTCCAGCCACAGCACCGATTCGGCGTCGAGGTGGTTGGTGGGCTCGTCGAGCAGCAGCAGGTCGGGCTTGCTCAGCAGCAGTTTGCACAGCGCGACACGGCGACGCTCACCACCGGAGAGGTTGGTGACCGGCTCCTCCGGCGGCGGGCAGCGCAGCGCGTCCATCGCCTGCTCGAGCTGGGAGTCGAGATCCCAGGCGTCGGCGTGGTCGAGCTCCTCCTGCAGCTTGCCCATTTCCTCCATGAGCTCGTCGGAGTAGTCGGTGGCCATGAGTTCGGCGATCTCGTTGAAGCGGTCCAGCTTGACCTTGATCTCGCCGAGGCCCTCCTCGACATTGCCGCGAACGGTCTTCTCCTCGTTCAGCGGCGGCTCCTGCTGCAGGATGCCGACCGTGGCACCGGGCGCCAACCAGGCATCACCGTTGTTCGGCTGGTCCAGTCCCGCCATGATCTTCAGCACGCTCGACTTACCAGCGCCGTTCGGCCCCACGACGCCGATTTTGGCGCCGGGGAGGAAGTTCAGGGTCACATTGTCGAGCACGACCTTGTCGCCGTGTGCTTTGCGAACCCCTCGCATTTGGTAGATGAACTCAGCCATATGGAAAATCCTATGCTGCGGCGCTGAGCGCCGCCGTCGAGGGCGGTGGTGGGGCTAGTCCGATGCGGTCGCCACTTCGGCCTCCCTGTGTTCGGTATCACCGGGTGGTGCGGTGTGGTCGGTGTCCACGCGTTCGAACCGTTTGCGCTGCACGAGGGCCGTGCAGCGGCCGAGATCCGGACCGAGAGCGAAGGCCCGCAGCTCGAGATCACTGCGCGTCACTCCCTCCCGCGTGCGGTATTCGTGCGAACTGAGCTGTCCGTAGGCGATGACCGGATCGCCGCGGTGCAACGAGGCTTCCACCCCCGCGACCAGCCGCCGCCAGCAGCGCACCGTGAGATAGGTGGTGTCACCGTCGACCCATTCGCCGCGCTGGGTGTCGAAGCGCCGCGGATTGCTGGCCAGTCGAAAACTGATCAGCTGCTCACCGCTGGGCAGTTCCCGTCGCACCGGATGCGTAACCACCGTACCCACTATGGACGTATTGATTTCGTACATCGTTGCTCCCCCTTGCCGACTGGCTTCCGTACCCGGAAGACCTCTCCAGCGTGACGCGCGCGAGACCGGCACGACAGCCCGCCTTCGGCGAGTGGGGATAACTCCGATGCTTGTGAACTACAAGGTTGCCAGATCCGTATTCGCCCCGCACAACACGATGACCGGTCGCTCGTACGGTTTGGGCACGTATACGCCGCTCTGGATGGCGGCGAGCGCGGTGGCGCCGGCGGGCTCCACCACGATCCGGAACTCCCGCCACAGGTACTCCCGCGCCATCACGATGGCGTCATCGCTGACCAGCAGCGATTCCACGCCGTAGCGCTGCGCGACCTCCATGGCGATGGCACCGATCCGGCTGGCCCCCAACGAATCCGAGGCCACGCTGGACACCTCCACCTCGACCGGCCGCCCGGCCGCGAGCGCCGCGTGCAGGGTCGGCGCGCCGTGCGGTTCCACGCCGATCACCCGGCCGCGCGGTCCCAGCGCCACCGCGATCCCGGAGACCAGTCCCCCGCCGCCGACGGCCACCAGCACCGGCGGCCGCCCGCGCACCTGATCCTCGATCTCCAGCCCGACCACACCGGCCCCGGCCACGATGGCGGGCTGGTCGTAGGCGTGCAGTTGCAGTGCGCCGCGCTCCACCGCCAGTTCGGTGGCGAACCGGTACGCCTCGGCGTATGTGGTTCCGTGCCACAGCACTTCGGCCCCGTGCGACCACATGGCCGCGACCTTGGTGTGCGGTGCGGATTCCGGCACCACCACCGTGCAACTCAGTCCGCGCACGGCACTGGCCAGGGCGGCGGCGATACCGGCATTGCCGCCGGAGGCCAGTACCACGCTGTCGGCCCCGGCCCGCGCACCCAGCAGCGCGTTCAGGCTGCCGCGCACCTTGAACGTGCCGCCGTGCTGCAGGTATTCCAGTTTCAGCGTGACCGGCACCGGTCCGTGCGGACCCTGGACCTCGGTATGGAACACCGGGGTGACCCGAAACTGCCCGCGCAGCAGCCGTCTGGCCCGCCGCACGTCGGATCGGTAGAGCTTCTTGACCTTTCGCGCCGGGTCCTCCCCGGTCGGCGCGACGATCCGGTCAGTCACTTGCGTACCTCTCGATCCCGTCTCGCCAGTTCGGCGAACATGGCGTTGTGCGCGGCCAGCTCGGCGTCGTCGTCCCGGTCGGCGGCGCGGTCGATACGGTTGGCCAGCCGCTGATCGCTGCGCGACCACTGGATGAGCAGTGCCAGCATCACCAATACCAGCGGAATCTCACCGCTGGCCCAGGCCAGGCTGCCGCCATTGCGCTGATCCTCGAGCAGGTTGTCGTTCCAACCCAGGCCGAGGCTGCGGTAGAACCAGCCGCCCATGACGGTATTCATGCTCATCAGCGCGACGCCGAAGAAGGCGTGGAAGGGCAGTGAGCCGAACACCATGCCCACCTTGGTGAGCGGCTCCACCTGACGCGGCTTGGGGTCGATGCCGATGACCACCCAGTAGAAGAGGTAGCCGCTCACCAGGAAGTGCAGATTCATCAGCAGGTGCGCGCCGTGCGAATCCACGAACTGGTCGAACAGACCGCCCATGTACAGGCCGTAGAACCCGACCACGAAGAACACCGACGCCACCACGGGCTGGGTCATGAAGCGCGACACCGGATTGTGCACCGCCGCCAGAATCCACTCGCGCGGTCCCGGCGGGGCATCGCGTCCGGCGGGCGGCAGCGCCCGCAGCGCCAGCAGCACCGGCCCGCCCAGCGCGAACAGAATCGGCGCCAGCATGGACAACAGCATGTGCTGCCCCATGTGCACGCTGAACATGGCCGGCGCGTAGCGGCCGATACCGGAGCTGGTCGCGATCAGCAGTACCGCGCAGCCCGACAGCCAGGCGATGGTGCGCCCCACCGGCCAGGCGTCGCCGCGTGCCCGCAGCCGCATCACACCGCGGATATAGAGGACGGCGAGCACGATCGCGAGCGTGCCGTAGATCAGGTCGAACCGCCAGTCGAACAGCAGCCGCGCGGCGGTCGGCGGCCCGGCCAGGTTGTAGCCGAGCTCTACCTCTGCCGGAGTCGGGATCTGCTTCAGCTCCGGCGGCGGGGTGCGCCCGAGCCCGACCGCCAACCCGACCGTGGCAGCGAAGATGAGTGCCTCGACGCCCGCGAACCGGATCAGGGCGCGTCGATCGCTCGGATCGGCCTCCAGCCCGGGGAGCGCCGCGCGCCGCTGGAGATATCCGATGACGCCGAGCACGATGAGCGCCGCCGTCTTGGCCAGGATGAGCCGCCCGTAGGTGGTGTCCACCAGATCCGACGGCTCCTGCAACCGCACCCAGGCATTGAGCACGCCGCTGGCCGCGATCACGATGAACGCCACCGTCGCCACCGTGGAGAACCGCCGGGTGGCGAGCGCGGTCCACTTACCCCCGCGCAGTGCGTAGGCCAGGACCGCGAACAGGCCGCCCACCCAGAACCCGGTGGCGAGCAGATGCAGAATGAGACTGTTGGTCGCCACATCGTGCGACCCGCCCGACGACGAGTGCCCCGTCAGCGCGACCGGCAGCAGCGACAGCACCGACAGCCACAGCAGCACCGGCGTCCAGCCCCAGCGCAGCGCGACCCGGCACCCGACCGCGAGCACCAGCACGAAGAACACGGTGAGCCGCCACGAACCGGCGACATCCACCGTATCGGCGGCCCGCCACACCTCCTCCGGCCGCAGCGAGTCCGCCAAGGGCTGCCCGGTCGTATCCGACAGCGTGAGCGGCACCAGCAACGCCGACGCCCCCGCCCACACCAGCGCCGAATTCGCGGCCCGCCGCAACGCCCGATACCCGCCCACATCGAGCAGCCCATCCCGCTGCGGCGGCACCAGGAACGCGGCGAACAACAGCGATCCCACGGTCAACGCCGCCGACAAATCGGCGACAGCCCGCACCGCGGGCAACCCATACGTCGTGAGCGGCCCAGGGTCCGGAATCCCGAGCAACGTCAGCGCCTCCGCCGCCGACAACCCCACCACCAGCGCCGCCACCATAGCCGCGAACGCCCCCGCCATAGCCGCGAGCACACCAAACGTCGCCCCCGACCCCGACCGATTGGCCTGGAAGTCGGCGACTGCGGGCGGGTCCTGCGGAGACGACATACGACTCAGGGTAGTTCGAAGCGCCGATCCGGACTCCCACGGGGTTTCCCGACCCCCGGTCCGCACCACCCCACCCGACGCGCCCCCCAGCCGCCCCACGCCCACCGTCCCCCATCTGGACGGTCGCTATACTTAACCCGCTGGACACCACGATCGATATCGGTCAAGGTGTTTGGTGGCACAAAGCCGTGCACCACCCGACTGCCTCCGTAGCTCAGTTGGATAGAGCAAGGGCCTTCTAATCCCTAGGTCGCAGGTTCGATTCCTGCCGGGGGCACTTTCCACCGTTGACCTGCGCGAACGCGCACACCTACACCAATACCCATCCCATACAGCGCTCAAACACCAAGGAACTTTCACCGGGCTGATCCCCTGATGGGGCAGGATCTCGACGCCATCGTGGCTGGAAGACTTCGACACCGAACTGCGGTGCGCTTTCCGAGCCGAGGCGCCTGGAGTATCGACACTCTCGTTGAACCGGCATTGGGGAGACCTATTTGCGTGCGGACCATATGGCGAACTCGCCACCCGGCATACAGATGACTCGGTAGCCGCCGGGTCCTACAAGACCCCATGCTTCGTAGTGCTGGTCGACAGGAACATGGAGCCTGGCGCCGGAGTCGAATTCGAGGGTCAAACCGCTGATTTCGTCGGCGTCAGCCCTCGTCACTGCGGCACTCACGAGGGTCTCGAGTTCGGAACCGAGACTGGCATAGGCGTCGGAGGTCGCGTGGAGCACGGCTCCGTCAGCTGTTCGCAGTGTCAGGTCGCCTTCGATCTGCAGTTCGAACTCCGCTCCCAGCTCGATCGTCACCGTGTGCTTCACGCGGACGGTGGTCGCGCGGTGTCCTACTATTCGTAGCTTCGTCACAGGGCTGGCCCGTCTCAGTCGGTCGGCATTCCACCACCGCCGATGCGATCGCTCCAAGTCTCGGCCCAGCTGCTATCCGGATGTACGGTCGGCCCGAGACGCGTCGCGTAGGTAGGAGCCTCAAAGACCTCGATCTGCGACGGCTCGGGCAGCGTCGGCGGGCGCTCGTCGGTGTACCAGGCGTACTCGATTCCGCTGAGCCTGCCATGCTCGACCCACAGAATGACCTCGCCGACCGGTACCCCTCCGCTATCGGTGACCGCTCCGCTGGCGAAGATCCCATCCGTCGAATCCGATGCGGCCGGCACGTCGGCCGGAATCACCACATCGACGCTGGGCGAACCGACGCCCCAGGTCGCGACGACCTGCGCATCCGGAAGTTGACGCAGATAGTCATGCGCGCCTGACCTACCTGTGGCCAGTAGTTTGGCGATGACGCCGCACTCCAGGTCGGTCAGAGCCCGAGGCTGAATCGGTGTGACACTCATCGGTTCTCCAGGAGGTTCTTGCGATATGTCACGGAATGTACGCGGTGCCGATCTCGAGGACACCACCGATCGTGGCGCCGCGAATCTCGACGGTGTAGCCGTTGATCGTTCGAGCCAGAGGATTCGACGTTGTTCGAATTGCTGGAATCCGGCGCATTCGCCGCGCCTGTGGTCGGCGGATCGGTCATGCTGGATGCGGTAGCCGTGCGCAGGGGGCTGGTCACGATGCGAGTCAAGGTGCTGTCCGACCACATCGGCGAGCAGTTGCGGCTCTCCGAGCAGCAACTCGACGAGACCGCAGCGAATCAGGCTGCCTGGCAGAGCTATTACGCGCAGGCACAGACCGAGTGGGAGGCCGCCAAACGCGCCAAACCCTTCTGGAAGCGGATACTGGCCGTCCCCACCGAGGCCGAGGAAGCCGCACAGCACCACGTCGGCCAGGCCGCACAGCAGGTGGCGTGGGCGGACTACAGCGCGCAGCAGGCATACGGCCGGATGCAGCAGCACGGGTCGGGTGCGTACGGTGAGGACCTGCTGGCCTGGAGCCTGTCGGCCCTGCCCGACGAGTGGGTCATGCTGCGCGGCTACCGCAACCGGCGCGGCGAGACCGACAGCGTGCTGATCGGACCCGACGGGGTCTGGGCCATCGAGGTCAAGCGCCGCCGAGTTCTGCTACACGCGGTCGGCGACCAGTGGTGGTTCCAGAAGATCAGCACGCGCGGGAATGTGTACGAGTCCGAATGGGCCGTGGACGGCGGCGGCCGCAGCTGGCCTCAGCAAGTTGGTCAGGTCGCGCACGACCTGGAGGCTTGGCTGACCCGACAAGGACATCGGATACGGGTTCACACCGCGGTCATGCTCATGCACGAGCACGCCCAACTCGTCGAAGTCGCAAACCCCGCAGTCGATTTCGTCGGCACCGACGCACGCCTGCTCATGGGCACCATTGAGTACCTCTCCTCGCCACTGACTCCGGGGGAACGTGCCGAGGTCGTCCGGCTGGCCGAGCGCGACCATCGCTTCCACGCCAACCGCCGACGACGATGACCGACCGACGCACCGTCGATGCTGATCACCTACCGCATTCGCGGCGGCACGACTACCGAATTCAGACTCCAGTCGAGAAGCTCAGAGTTCATCACGCTTGGTACCGGCGAACGTCACCGCCGACCTCGCGGACATCATCGACTCCGAGCTTCTGGTTCGTCGATAGCCCGGCTTCTCCGATCGAATCAGCAATCTCGAGCATCCTGACAACCTGTGTCGCGGTGAGTTCGTTCAATTTATAAGCGATGAAGTCGGAAATCACCATCATCACCTCGGCGGCCAAGGTTCTCCAACACCGCCAGTAGACCATTGGTCCCGCCGTGGCGCGCCAGCGCCTCAGCTGCATCGACCTCAACGGTAACGTTCGGATCGTCCAGCATTTCTACCAATCGCGCCATTGCTTGCTCGTCATGTGCCATCGACGCCAAGTCAACGATCGCGGAGAGACGAGTACCGGTGTCCTCATCCTTAGACCGTGCAAGGGTAGATCGGAGGCCGTCCTCGAAGTCAGAATTCATCAGGGGATCTCCCCGGGAAGCGCCGGTCGGGTCGATGAAGAATCAGTTGACGCATATACTTTTCCAGTCTTCGGATCAACGTTTCCGACAATATCTACGACGTGAGGCGTCGGAATATCCATGCCGGTAGCCTTGTCGTAGTGAGGCTTTCCTGTCAGGTCGACACGTTTAGTCGCGATCCCGTCCGCATCATAGTAGCTGCATCGACTGATATCTCCTTGCGGATCGCGCTTGATAAGGCACCCGTTCGGTGGCCATCCCTCGGTCGGCAGATTACGGCCGACCAAACCTGCGCGTTGCTCAATTCATCTCTGAGTGTTCAGGATTTTACCTTGATCGCGATCTTGCCCACGCGGCAGGCGGCCACCGCCGCAGCACCGAATCCAGCCGACAGCACTCCGGCTACTGTGTCGTGGCTGCGGCAGGATGCACGCGCGCACGGGCCGTATAGCGGCGCTAAGACCCGGCCGCCGGTAGGAGCTGTTCGAGAGCGTCATCGATCGGGACATCGATCGCCAGCCAAGCGTCGACGTCGTTCGGACCAAGCGGCACTGTTCGCGATCGCCAGGCGATGGCAACGCAGAGTTCGATTGCCTCGCCGGGCTCGAGGCCGGGGAGTCGCCAGGTCAGCCGAGCCGGGTAGCTGGTGGCGACAAAGTACTGAGAAGTGTTGTCCGCCGACGACCGCGGCAAGTGCTGTACCCACCGTCGCGGCAAGTGCCGACCGGTCTCGGCCTGCGCGGACAGCAGTTCCAAGTCCGGTCCGCCCATCGACAGAGTGGTGGTCGCGGTGTCGATCGTCATGGCGTCGAGGTGCTCGCCGCAGTCGGGACTGCTCTGGGCATCAGCGGGTATATCGGTGAGTTCGGCGCGCAATTCCAGTCCGGGAACCTGGGATCGGGCCCGAATCTGCCATATCGCCGTCCAGAGCGCAGCCACGGTCAGCGGTCCGCGATTGATGTATCGGTGATTCTGAACCGGGCCAGTCACGAGGTCGACCGTGGCGCTCGGATCATTCCAGCGATGCGCGACAGCACCGGAGGGCAAAGCGCGTGCTGAGGTCGAACCACCGACCGCTTCCTGGCCGAGCCAGGTAGTGAAGAGCACTGTCCCGACAGGGGTGACGATATCGGCTGGCCGCGATGGCAAATCGAGCTGTTCGAACACGAAGGGCACCTCGCTGTGATGACGATCGGGTCACGGCTTCACTCACCGGCCAGCGCGGTCATTCCACGACGATCGTTCCCTCGCAGCCTGCACCAATGCTGCCGGTGGCGACAGAGGGAGTGATCGAGAAACCGTAGCTGCCAGGCCGATTAGCGATGAACTGCAGAGAGGTCGTCTGGGGTGTGACGGTGAGCGGTAGCTGCCGTCGCCACAGGAATTGGGGAATGGTCATAACGGCGTCGGGGTCGAACTGATTCTGGACCACGATGTCCAACTGGACCGATACGTCCTGGGGTACTCGCAGGACGTTGGTGTCACAGCGACCGAAGTCGTACGTCAACCGGGCCGTGGCCTCCGGCGGCGGCCAGTCCGGCGGCAGCGCCTCGGCTGGCGCAGCCGACATCATGGAACCGGCAATGATGCACATTCCAAGTAGCATTCCGGGATTCCGCATGGGCTGCACTTTAGCCCGTTGCCTTCCCTGCCGAACTCATCGCGAATCTCAAGGGACGCTCCGCGTCCGCAGCGATCAGCGCGTGCTGACAGACCACCCCTGCGCCACACCGCGACCAACCAAGCCACCGACTGATTGCTAATGTTCGCAACTGATAATGTGAGCGACCGGAAGAAGGATGATGCCCACCGCAACCCTCAACGGGATCCGACTGAACTACGACGTCACCGGAACCGGCCCGCTGGTCGTGCTGGTGATGGGATCCGGGAGTCCCGGGCGGGTCTGGCGGACCTATCAAGTACCGGCACTGGTCAAGGCGGGATTCCGAGTGGCGACCTTCGACAACCGCGGCATCGCGCCCTCCGACGAATCCCCCGACGGCATCACCATGGACGACCTGGTCGCCGATACCGCCGCCGTGATCGAGCATCTCGGTGGAGCACCCGCGCACGTCGTCGGCACCTCCATGGGCGCCCGGGTGGTGGCCGAACTGACCCTGGCCCGGCCCGATCTGATCGACAAGGCGGTTCTCCTCGCCGCGACCGGCAGGCCGGACCCGGTCGCGCACACTCTCAATCGCGGCGAACAGGCCCTGATCGACGAAAATGTCGCGCTTCCGCCCCAATACGCGGCCGCGATCAAGGCGATCCTCAATCTCTCCCCGCACACTCTCGCCGACACCGAGCGCGCCCAGCAGTGGCTGGACATCTTCGAGTACGGTGCGACCGCCACACCGTCGGTCGGTGTGCGAGCACAGCTCGGCATGGACCGCTCCCGCAACCGGCTGGCCGATTACGCGCGGATCACCAGACCTTGCCTGGTCGTGGGATTCGCCGATGACCGGATGGTCCCACCCGCGCTCGGGCGCGAGGTCGCAGCGACCATCCCCGGTGCGCGATACACCGAGATCGAGAAGTGCGGACACTACGGCTATCTCGAACAGCCCGACGAGGTCAATCGCGCCCTCGTCGAATTCCTCACCAGCTGAACACCTCGACCGAACCGAACAGGATGCCCATGAGTGCCCTACCGCCCTGCCCCTCGTGCGCGAGCGAATTCACCTACGAAATCGGATCGCTGCTTATCTGCCCGGAATGCGCGCACGAGTGGACCGTCGAGGAGACCGAGGAGACCGGCGAACAAGTAGTCCGGGACGCGGTCGGCAATCCGCTCGCCGACGGTGACACGGTGACCGTGATCAAGAGCCTCAAGGTGAAAGGCAGCCCGAACCCGGTCAAGGCCGGCACCAAGGTCCGCAATATCCGCCTCGTCCAGGGTATCGGCGACCACGACATCGACTGCAAGATCGAGGGTTTCGGCGCGATGCAGCTGAAGTCCAGTGTGGTCAAGAAGGTCTGACACGCGTGACCAGCCTCGGTGGCCATCGGCCCGACCGCTGGAAAAGCCGCGTCCATGGGTCAGCTGTCCGGCGCCTCGCTCCGATCGCTGTCGTCGCCGACCAGGTGCTCGATACCCAGCTTCTCGGCGAACAGGTGCCGCTGGGTGATCCAGCCCAGCACCGAGAGGCCGATCCACGCCAGTGTGGCGGTGGCCTGTTGCCAGCCGGGGTCCGGGTCGCGGAGAAAGACCAGTGGGTCGGCCATGCGGCCGAGGCCGCTGAGGACCATGCTCGCGCCGCCGATGGAGGTCAGCCACAGTAGGGCGCGGGCGCGGAACTTGTCGGCGAGGAATGCGCCGGCTACGCAGACCGCGGCCGCCACGATCATGCTCAATGCCCAGCTCTTGTCGCCGGGTTGCAAGAGGGTGGCCAGCTTCGTGCCGATCATGGCGCCGGTGAGGCCGCCGATGAAGTAGGCCGCGAAGCGGAATATCAGAGACGTCACCACCCACGACGAGAGCGCGCCGATCAGGCCGATCAGTAGCAGCCACCCGAATGACGGGTTGAACAGGTCGGCGATCATCCAGCCGAGTCCGAAACCGATCGCGAGGATGCCCAGGTGGACCGATCGGATGCCGTAGAAGCACAGCAGTGCTCCGACCAGGGCGACCACGATCCCGTTCATGTGGACTCCTCTCGGTGGCCGAGCGTCGCGGCGCAGGACGAGTATCGCGACGCTAAGGGAGTGGCGGCTGAGGGCACCTCACACGCGGTGGGTGAAATCGGCGCGGGAGGTCAGGATTCCGTGGCCACCTCCACGCGTCCGGTTTCGATGGCTCGCGTGAGCGCCCGGTGGTCCTCGGCGGTCTGATCGGCGTAGGCGAGGGCGAAGTCGCTCATCGCGCGGTCGAAGGTTTCGGCCGTGCCGAGGTAGGCGGCGATGGCGACGCGGTCGCCGGAGCGGGCGTGGGCGCGGGCCAGGGTGCGCCCGCAGAGAGCGCCGTAGTCGGTCAGTCCTCGGGCGGTCATGGATTCGGTATCGGCCGAACCTTTCATGTCCCGCAGTTGCCGCCAGTAGAAGAAGCGCCCCTGCGGGCCGGTGGCCCAGCCGAGGAAGATGTCGCTCGCGGTTTGGCTGAGGCGTTGGCCGTGGACGACGCGATGGCCCTGGTGCGGGAATGGGCTGGGTTCGGCGTACGGTTCGAGGACCGACCGCTGCGCCTCCTTCACCTGGAGGAACAGGGGGCTGCCGGTGGTGCGGTCGAGCAGCAGCATGATGAAGCACTGGGTGCCGACGCTGCCGACGCCGACCACCTTGCGAGCGATTTCCAGCGGTCGGAACCGGTCGAGCAATGTTCGGCGTTCCTCGGGCAGAGTGGTCCGGTAGTCAGCGAATACGGTGTCGACGATGCGCTGGTCGGCGATCGCGATCGGTACCAGCAACGGCGGCTGATGCCGAATCCGCGGTGTGCCCTCGGGATCCGGCTCGGTAAGCTTCCGCAACGCTTGCAGGCTGGTACGCGATCGAGCGGCGTCGGCCTGTCGTCGGGCGCGTTTGCGACGTCGGGCATGCTCGAGCGTCCCGATCACGGCGCTGATGTCGATCTGCTCGTACCACACGGTCAAGCCGTCGAGCCGAGCCAGTCTGCGCATGTTCACGCGGTACGCCTCGGCCGCGGTCCGTGCCGCGAGAGCCGCGGTGGCATCGGAGAACCCGTTCGCGCGTGCCGCGACAGCGAGGCTGGCGGCGAGCCGTTTGACATCCCATTCGAACGGTCCGGGCGATGTCTCGTCGAAGTCGTTGAGATCGAAGACCAGAGTGCGCTCGGGTGATGCGTACAGCCCGAAGTTCATCAGGTGCGCGTCGCCGCACAGTTGCACGGTGAGACCGGTGTTCGGCGACGCGGCGAGATCGGCGGCCATGATGGCGGGCGCACCGCGCAGGAATGGGAACACCCCGGCGGCCATCCGCGCGTGGCGGATCGGCACCAGTTCGGGCAGCCGACTCGCGGCCTGCGCTTGCAGCACGGCTATCGGATCGACACGGTCGGGCGGTGCTTCCCAGACTCCGAGCCGGGATCTGGAGATCCGCTTGCGGGCGGCGCGACCTGTCTCCGCCGGAGCCCGATCTACCTCCGGGTATCGGCGACCGCCAGTCCGAGGGTGCTCGGCCATACCGACCATGGTGCCCACCTGCACGGACCGGCAACTCACCCGAATCGGATGAAAAGGAACAGGGCCGTGCCGCACACGAGCGGCTGGGCGACCGTCGAATTCACCCGGATCAGGTGAGCAGCCGACGTCACCCGCCGCCCTACGGTGGCCGGTGGGCAGTGTCCGGTGATGGGCGCGGCCGTGGTCGCACAGGCATCGGTGCACTCCGACACGGGCCGATGCCCGCACGAGAACGGATGGCAGCCATGGCATGGCCGGTGTTTCAGTCTTTGCAGGCGTACCAGTCGCGGTGGCTGCGTGCCGACGCGATCGCGGGCCTCACCGTCTGGGCGGTCCTGGTGCCGGAGGCACTGGCCTACGCGTCGATCGCGGGCGTCCCGCCGGTCGCGGGACTGTACGCGGCGCTGCCGGCGCTGGTGCTCTACGCATTGGCGGGCAGTTCCCGGCACCTGGTTGTCGGGCCGATGTCGGCGACCGCGGCGCTGTCGGCGGCGATCATCACCCCGCTCGCGGGGGCCGACGGCGGCCGGTACATCGCGCTGTCGACCGCTCTGGCGATCGCGACCGGCGTGGTCGGCTTGCTTGCCGGACTGGCCCGGCTCGGGTTCGTGGCCAATTTCATCTCCGAGCCCGTGCTCAAGGGCTTCATCGTCGGCCTGGCATTGACGATCATCATCGGGCAGGTTCCGAAACTGCTCGGCATCGACAAGCGCGACGGGGACTTCTTCGAACAAGCCTGGGGAGTCATCACCCACCTGGGCGAGATCAACTGGCGGACAGCGCTGCTCGGTGCGCTCAGCCTCGTCGTGGTCCTCGGATTTCGCCGCTGGCTGCCGCTGGTGCCCGGATCGCTGCTGGCCGTGCTGCTCGGCATCCTTGCCGTCGCCGCCCTGCACCTGGACGACCACGGCGTCGATATCGTCGGGCATATCGACGCGGGCCTGCCCACTGTCGGACCACCCGACGGCCTGAGCTTCCACGACTATCTGGACCTGCTCGGTCCCGCGGTCGGGGTGCTGTTGATCGGATTCGCCGAGGGGCTGGGCGCGGCGAAAACCTATGCGGCCACAGCGGGTTACACCGTGGATCCCAATCGGGAGCTGTTCGGTATGGGCGCGGCCAACCTGGGTGCGGGTCTCAGCTCGGGAATGGTGGTGAACGGCAGCCTGTCCAAGACGGCCGTCAACGGCTCGGCGGGTGCCAAGACACAGCTGAGCGGTCTGATCGTCGCGGCACTGACCGCGCTGACACTGCTGTTTCTGACCGGCCTGTTCGAGAAGCTGCCCGAGGCCACACTGGCCGGTGTGGTGATCGCCGCGGTGATCGAGCTGGTCGATATCGCGGCACTGCGCAGGCTCTATCGGGTCTGGACCGACCGGCTGGGCAGCATCTACGGCAAAGCCGCCCGCGCGGACTTCACCGCCGCGGTGGCGGCCATGCTCGGTGTGCTGCTGTTCGACACCCTGCCCGGACTGCTGATCGGCATCGGCATTTCCATGGTGCTGCTCGTCTACCGGGCCTCCCAACCGCACGTGACGGCGTTGGCCGCGCAGGGAACGCTGTGGCTGGACGCCGATCGTCACCCGGACCTGCCCCGGCGCGCCGACGTGCTGGTCGTGCGCGTGGAATCCGGGCTGTTCTTCGCCAATGCCGACTACGTGCAGGAGCACATCGAGCACATGTGTACCGATGCGACCCGGCTCGTCGTGCTCGACGCCGAAACCTCTCCGACCATCGACGTCAGCGCGGCAACCATGCTCACCGAACTCCGCGACAGCCTCGCCCGTCGCCGCATCGACTTCCGGATCGCGCGGTCGATCGGCCAGTTCGGCGACGAACTCAGCTCCGCCGACACCGGAAACCGGGCGGCACCGGTGTATCCGACCATCAGCGCCGCCGTCGCCGACCTGCCCGAGCACTCCGGACCCGCCCGCGACGGCGACTAGGTTTCCCGTCGAGTCTTCGACGGCCTCCGTGGATCGCGGCGTCGAGGTGTATCTAGTCCGGGGTGACGATCGCGAAGTTCTTGTCGCCGGGGTCGAGCACCGCGGCCAGACGTTGCAGGACCGACGTATCTCCGGTGAGCTCGCTGCCGGAGTTCGCGAGATTGTCCGCGGATAGTCCGCCGAGTACCAGCATCGGGAGGCTCCGGCGGGTGGTGGTCAGCGTGGCATCGGCCGTGCCGCGCTGTGGACGGCCGCTGTAGGTCAGCACCCCGTTGGCCAGCCACAGGCGATAGCGCTGGTCGGTATCGGTGAGCGCGATGTCGATCGACAGTTTCTCGTCCCACGCCTTCGGTCCGTTGATCTGGATCGCGATGGCATCGAGGAGCATCGTCGGCGAGAGGTTGTTGATGACGTCGGGCGCGGTGGTCTCGGTGGGGGTGCCGAACCGTCCGTCGCGCAGCTCGGTCGCGCCGGAGAGGTAGAAGCTGCGCCAGGTGCCGTTCTCCGCACCGTATCCGAGCTGTTCGTAGGTGTCGGCGAGGAGTTCGCGGGCTTGGGCGTGGTCCGGCTGAGCGAAGATGACGTGGTTGAGAACCTGTGCCACCCACCGGAAGTCGCCCGCGTCGAAGGATTCGCGGGCCTTGGCGACGACCGCGTCGGCACCGCCCATGAAGTCCACATAACGCTTGGACTGCTCCACCGGGGTGTGCTCCCACAGGCTGGCCGGATTGCCGTCGAACCAGCCGAGATAGCGCTGGTAGACCGCCTTGACATTGTGGCTGACCGAACCGTAGTAACCGTGCACGCTCCACGCGTTCTCGAGCGACGGGGGCAGCTGGATCTCTTCGGCGATCTCCGGACCGGTGAGACCCTTGTTCATCAACCTCAGCGTCTGGTCGTGCACGTAGGCGTACAGGTCGCGCTGGGTGGACAGGAAGGCCCGCACCCGCTCGTTGTCCCAGATCGGCCAGTGGTGGGAGGCGAATACGACTTCGACCTCGTCGCCGAACAGGTCGATGGTCTCGGTGATGTAGTTGGCCCATCCGTGCGGGTCGCGCACCACCGCACCGCGCAAGGTGAGCAGATTGTGGAAGGTGTGGGTGGCGTCCTCGGCCGCGCACAGCGCCTTGAAATCCGGGAAGTAGACCAGCATCTCCGACGGGGCTTCGGTGTCGGGGGCCATCTGGAACACCATCCGCACGCCGTCGATGGTCACCTCGTGGCCGGTGGTGGTGATGATGTCGGTGGGCGCGATGAGCGAGACCACCCCGGTCGAAATCGTTTGTCCCAGCCCGGCTCCGACCTGACCGCGTGGACCGCGCGCGAGCGCGGCGCCGTACATATAGGCGGCGCGACGGTTCATCGCGATTCCGGCGTAGACGTTCTCCGACACCGCGTGCTCGAGGAACCCCTCCGGCGCGAAAATCCGCACCGTCCCGTCGTCCACCTGTTCCTGGGAGACGAATCCCTTGGTGCCGCCGAAGTGGTCGGCGTGTGAATGGGTGTAGATGATCGCCTTGATCGGCCGGTCACCGCGGTGCTGCCGGTACAGCTCCCATGCCGCGCGGCCCGTCTCGTTCGACAGCAGCGTGTCGACGACGATGACGCCTTCGTCGCCCTCGATGAACGAGGTGTTCGACAGGTCCATGCCGCGCACCTGGTAGATACCCGGCACCACCTCGAACAAGCCATCGATCGCCACCAGCTTGGACTGCCGCCACAGGCTGGGGTTGACCGTGTCGGGCGCGTCGCCATCGAGGAAAGAGTAGGTATCGTTGTCCCACAGAACCGTCCCATCGGCCGCGGTGACCGCGTTCGGCGTGCGTCGGCCGATCAAACCCCTGGTAGCGTCGTCGAAGTCCTGGGTATCGGAGAAGGGCAGCCGCCGCAGCAACTCCTGATGCTGGCGAACAACGGACTCGGATGCCGGTTTCGATGTCGCAGTCATATCGGAAGTCTGGGATTCCGCTGTTGGATCGGCCTCACCCGAACGGGGTGAAGTCGGCGACTCAGGGTTCCGGGTTCCAGGTCGCCGCCGCCCAGATCACCACGGCGTCGAGAGCCATGATCAACACCGCCCACCACGGGTAGTACGGCAGGGACAGGAAGTTCACCACCATCGACAGCGCGGCCAGGCAGATCGCGGTCATCCGCGCCCACTTCGCACCCGACATGAGCCCGATGGCGACGAGGCCCAGAAACGCCCCGACCACGATGTGGATCCACCCCCAGGTGGTCAGGTCGAGCCGATAGGTGTAATCCGGACCGACCTCGAACAGCGCATCGCCGTTCACCGCCGCGATGCCCTGCAACACCGACAGCGCCGCGGCGGCGAACAGGAGAATACCGACGGCGAAGGAGATCCCGAACGCGAACCCTTGCCGCGCCGGGTGCCGCGTACCGGTGGACACCATCACAACCCCTTTCGGACGGAGTACGGGAGAACTCTCACTGTGTCCGTCGCGGGTGCGAATCCGCTGCACCCGGATCGGATGAGAGGTAGGGACGATGCGGTAGTGCCGACGCCGCGCGTCTCACCGGAGTAGTTGCGCCTTCGCGGCGGCGAATTCCTCGTCCGACAACACTCCGGAGGCGTGCAACTGGCCCAGCTGCTGGAGCTTGGCTACGAGGTCGTCGCCGGTTTCCGTGGCCGGGGACGCCGACGGTGGAGGGGTGGCGGGGGCCTGGGGTGGTGCGTACGCGGCCGTTTGCTGTTCGGCGTATGCCTGCTGTTCGGCGGCGCGACGCTGGGCGCGCTGGTTGACAGCGTTGGCGGTGGCGCTGGCCGTGCCCGCGACCACCGCGGTCCGGGCGACGGTGCCGAGCAGTCCGGGCCGTCCGATTCTTCCGCCACGAAATACCATGGGGCTCTTCCTTTCTCTACGATTCGACCAGCGCCGCGTCGAGGGCGTCGCGCGGAACCTGAACGTGGAGTTGCACCTCGCCACCGGCCGCCGACACCGTCCCGGCCAGTGCGCGCGCCCAGGTCTGCTCGTATACGAGGACCACCGCGGAGGTGTCGGGCGCCATGGACGACCGGACCAACTCCAGGTCGTCATCGCTGACCAGGCCGCGAGCGTCCACGGCCAGACCGTCGAGCCCGATCGCCTCGAGCGACTCGTCGATCTCCACCTGGGTGAGATAGCCGTTGGCATCCTTGGCGAGGTAGATCAGATCGAGCAAGGTCACGTATCCCTGGTCGACCACCGCGGCGAGTCCGGCTTTCACGTCGGCGTCGATGCGGGTGCCGGGAAAGGTGAGAACCGTCAGTTCCACCGGTCCGAGTGTCGATGAGTGCGCCATACCGGTGATGGTCACGTGCGCCGTCGCCGTGCGCATCACCCGCTCTGGGTGAAGCCGGGCAGCCGATGCCACGCCACAGTCGTGGACGATCGCTGTCCATCCGGAGGGAGCCACCGATGGCACTATCGTCCACGGTCGTCACGCCGTGCGGGCGAACATCGCCGCGATCGACCGGCCCGCCGACACGAGTTGATGGTGGTCAGCGGCGGCTGAACGCTGTGCGGTAGGCGCTGGGGGTCAGGCCGTGCCGTTTCATCAGGTGCAGGCGCAGCGATTCTCCGGTGCCCAGGCCGGAGCGGCGGGCCACCTCGGGCACGGGTAGGTCGGTGACCTCCAGGAGTTCACGCGCCCGGTCGACGCGCTGGTGCAGCAGCCATTGCAGCGGACTGCATCCCGTTTCCGCGCGGAAGCGGCGGGTGAGGGTGCGGGTGCTGACGTGGGCGTGGGCCGCCAGCTCACGCAGGGTGAGCGGTTCGTCGAGTCGCGCCGCTGCCCAGGCGCGGGTTTCGGCCAGCGAGATCCCTGTCTCCGGTGGGAGGGGCGTTTCGATGAATTGTGCCTGGCCGCCGGGGCGAATGGGCGCGACCACGGCCAGACGCGCCACCGCGTTGGCCACGGCCGCGCCGTGATCGCGGCGCACGATGTGTACGCAGAGGTCCAGGCCGGCGGCCAGTCCGGCCGAGGTGAGGATCTGGCCGTCGTCGACGAAGAGCACATCGGGTTGCAGCCGTACCGCGGGAAAGAGCTCACTCATCCGGGTCGAGTACTGCCAGTACGTGGTCGCGGGACGCCCGTCGAGAAGACCTGCCTGGGCCAGGACGAAAGCTCCGGTGCAGATGGAGGCGATGCGAGTGCCAGCGGCGGCGGCCGTGCGGAGGGCGGCCAGGACACGCGGGTCGCCGTCCACGTGGGCGCCGGTGCCGGTGACGATCACGGTGTCGGCCGTCGCGAGCCGGTCCAGGCCCGCGCTGATCACGACATCGCGTCCCACGTATGCGGGCACGATGCCCGGATCGGCGGTGCACACCACGACGTCGTACACCGGTTCGCCGGCGACCTGTACTGCGGGAAAGACCATTTCGGGAATAGCGAGGTCGAAGGTGGTCACCGGGGGGACTGCGAGAACGACGACGCGGTGCATGGCTCGATCCTTGGGATGTACGGCATTCAGGCCACTACCGTACGCGTTTCGGGCCGGGCACAGTCGGTTGCGGACCGCCGCCGGGGTGGCTCGAGCCGAGGAGGAAAGCAATGTCTCTGCATGTCGTCGCTGGTGCCGGGAGCACGGGAAGCCGCACCGCCCTACTACTGGCCGAGGCAGGTGAGCAGGTGCGGCTGGTCAGCCGACGCGGGCTCGGGCCCGACCATCCGTTGATCGACAAGGTGGTTGCCGACACCACCGACGCCGACGGGCTCACCGCGTTGACCGCGGGCGCGCAGACCCTGATCAACACCACCTGGCCTGCCTACGACCGATGGCCCGCGGACTTTCCGCCCATCGCCGCGGGTGTGCTCGCCGCGGCCGAACGCACGGGCGCGAACTACGTGTCGCTCAGCAACACCTACGGCTACGGCCGGGTGGACGGGCCGATGACCGAGGAGCTGCCCATGTCCCCGATCGCGGTGAAAGGTGCGGTGCGAGCACGCATGTGGCTCGACGCGCTCGCCGCGCACGAGGCGGGTCGGGTGCGCGTCACCGAGGTACGCGCCTCGGACTACCTGGGTCGAGACGCTGGATCGCTGTTCAACTTCCTGGTGACGCGCAATGTGATCGCCGGAGAACCCGCCAGCTACCCGGGCGATCCGGACGTGGCGAAGAGCTGGTCGTTCGTCGACGATGTCGCGTTGACGCTGGCCACTGTCGCCCGCGACGAGCGTTCCTGGGGGCGGGCGTGGCATGTTCCGTCGACGGTGATGTCGCTGCGTGCCGTCGTCGAGCGTCTCGCGAAGCTGACCGACGCCCCTGCGCCGCAACTGGTTCCGATGTCGCTGACCGAGCTGGCGTGGGCAGGGGCGGGCGACCCCATCTCGGCGGAGATGGTCGAGATGTTCTACTCGCTGGAACATCCCGATGTCCTCGACTCGACCCTGACCCAGCGCACCTTCGACCTGTCCCCCACTCCCATCGATACGGTGCTCGCCGACACCGCCCGCTACGGCACCACCGGGTAGCGGCTACAACCCGGTGCTGCCACCCGCGTTGGGAACCGGGTGGCACCCGGGTCGGCCA
This sequence comes from Nocardia otitidiscaviarum, assembly GCF_007362295.1. Taxonomy (NCBI): domain Bacteria; kingdom Bacillati; phylum Actinomycetota; class Actinomycetes; order Mycobacteriales; family Nocardiaceae; genus Nocardia; species Nocardia otitidiscaviarum. The sequence goes on from NZ_CP041695.1 coordinate 5,202,431, forward strand.
GCGCATGGTTGATCGAGCCGCCCGGACCGGACCGCGCCCACGAACGCATCCCAGCCGAACGCGTCGAAGACGAGCGCCGGGCCGGTCGGGTCCTTGGAGTCTCGGACCCCGACCCGGTCACCTCCCGCGCCGAGGAACGCGACCTCCACACACTCCGAAGCATTCGGGGACTTGCTGGATTTGAACCACTGGGCTTCGGATAGAGCGATCGTCACGCCTGGTACTCCTTCGCGATTCTCCACACCAGCTCCCTGGAGTCATCCTCACTCAACGCTACCTGCCCGAGGTTGGACAGCGCCCGGCGATGCCGATCGATCACGTCCATCTGTTCCAGGAACAGCGCACCTTCGTAACCTTCCACGTACACCACCGGCGGCTCGACCAATCTGTTTGCCGGTGGCGGAAATTCGAGCAACGTGAACGACTGGACCACCAGGCCGCTGTGCGCGCCCACGCCGAAGGGCACGATCCGGATCGCGACGTTCTCGCGTTCGCCATCGGTGATGAGCTGCCGGAGTTGGCCGCCCATCACCGCACAACCGCCGGGCTGATGGCGAAGCACGGCTTCCGAGAGCATGGCGCTGAGGTGGAAAGCACTGTCCTCGAGCCTGATTCGCCTTCGCGCAGCCAGTTCGAGGCGCCGCTCGACATCGACGGCGGACAGGTTCGGGTCGTCGGCGTGGATCATGGCTCGGCGGTACTCGGGCGTCTGTAGCAAACCGGGCACCAACGTGAGCTGATGGGAGGTCAGCCGATGCGCGGAGGCTTCCAAACTGAGGTAGTGGTCGAAGTGCGCGGCGAATTGATCCCGGTACGAACGCCACCACCCCTTCGTATCACCCTGCAATTTGGCGGCGTGGTCCTGCTGCCTGACTTCCTGCCAGAGGCTGAGGACTTCATCGCGCTTCTCGCTCGGTTCCACGACGCCGTAGAGGTCTAGCAGATCCTTGATCTGAGACGTGACAATTTTGACCTTCCGCCCATCCTCCATGCGGCCGATGCTTTGCGGAGAGATTTCGACGTGTAATCCCGCAGCCAACTGGCCCTTTCCGGCAGCGATTCGATACTGGCGAAGCAGGCGACCGAGCGCCCTGCGGGGAAGCGAGGATCCGACCATATTTGATTAGCCTCACTATTTGGGAATCTCCGTACTGGACTACCCCTCAATGGAGTTCCACCAGCGTAGCTGGAATCAGCTTCGTGGAATTGCCAATTCGAGAAAGGTGGACAGCACCGAGCATCGAGAACCTGCGGCGAACCCCTATAGCCCGCTCGGTATCCAATCGCGAATGGAGGCCGAGATGGCGTGGGACGCATGGGCTCTGCTGGCGATTCTGGCGCTGTGCGGTGGCGTCATCGTCTGGTCGTGCTGGGGCTTCTACCGTGACAGTCACCCGGCGCGACCGGGTTCCTTTCGGCTGCCGCTCACCAGGGGAGGCTGGCTCACGGTTCCTGTCGTACACGTCGGTCGCCGTGGCCGACATCGTGGTGGAGGCGTGCGTGGATCGCGCCGGTTCCGGCGGTCAGGGGTTTCGCGGAGCGTTGCCCGCGTTCGGCGAGGATTTCGGAGAGGATCGACACGGCGGTTTCCATGGGGGTCACGGCACCGATGTCCAGACCTGTCGGGGCGTGCAGGCGGCGGAGTTGGGCGGGGGTGATGCCGCGGGCGCGCAGGGCGTGCGCGCGCTCCGCGCTGGCTCGTCGCGAGCCCATCGCGCCGATGTAGGCGGCGGGACGTCGGAGGGCTCGTTCCAGCAGGGGGATGTCGAATTTGGGGTCGTGGGTCATGACGCAGAGTGCGGTCTGCTCGTCGGATTCGGTCGCGTCGAGGTAGCGGTGCGGCCAGTCGACCACCACCTCGTCGACGTCGGGGAAGCGTTCGGGGGTCGCGAACAGGGGGCGGGCGTCACAGATGGTGACGTGGTAGCCGAGCAGTTTCGCCAGACGCGCCAGGGCGGCGGCGAAATCGACGGCACCGAAGATGATCAAGCGTGGGGCGGGAGTGAATACCTGGACGAAGAGGGTGAACGGGTCGGCACCGTCGACGCGGATCAACTCGTCGCGCCCGGCCGCCAGCAGTGGTCGGATACGGTCGGCGGAGCAGTTCGGTGGCTCGAGTCCGGTATTCGATCCGATCATCGTCCCGTCCTCCCAGCGGGAGCGAATGGGCAGGCAACCATCGCGGATGACCGTGGTCATCGTCACCGGGCGGCGGTCGGCCAGTGCGTCTCGTATCCGAACGAGGTGATCGAGCAGCGTGTCCGTCACCGGCTCCACGTAGACGTCGATGGTGCCGCCGCAGGTCAGGCCGACACTGAGGGCGTCGTCGTCGGTGACGCCGAAATGCTCGAGGACGGGAGTGCCGGAGGCCAGGACGGTTTCGGCGATCGCGACCGTCGCGGCCTCCACGCAGCCGCCGGAAATGCTGCCGAACACCTCGAGCGATTCGGAGACCATCATGGCGCTGCCGGGTGCGCGTGGCGCGCTGAGCGAGGTGTCGACAACCGTGGCCAGGGCGCTACGCGCACCGCGGGATCTCCACGCGAGCAGCCGATCCAGCAGGTCCAACATCGGAGGGCTCCATTCCTATTCGGCACCGACCGGCAATCCACGCATCGCCGCGCTCACTCCGCCGCCGCGCGCTGCTGGGCGGCCAGCCGGACCGCGTCGAGGATCTTGGCGTATCCGGTGCAGCGACAGAGGTTTCCGGCCAATGCCTCCCGGATCTCGGCATCGGAGGGATCGGGATGCCGTTCGATCAGCTCGTGCGCCGCCACGACGAGGCCCGGGGTGCAGAACCCGCATTGGACCGCGCCCGCTCGAATGAACGCCCGCTGCACCGGATCCAGCTCGCCGCCATCGGCCAGCCCCTCCACGGTCCGCACCGAGCGCCCCTCGACCTGCCCGGCCGCCACCATGCACGAGCAGACGGCGGTGTCGTCCAAATACACGGTGCAGGAACCACATTCACCCTGCTCGCAGGCATTCTTGGAGCCGGGAAGACCCATTCGCTCACGCAGCATGGTGAGCAGGCTCTCACCCTCCCACACGCCATCGACGGTCTCCGGCGAGCCATTCACGGTGCACGTCACACGCATCGGGCAGCTTCCTTTCCACGATAGAAACGCCCGCCGGACGGCAACGGCGACAGCATTCGGCGCAATCGACGGGAACGCACCCGGCAACCGAATGGACGCGCTCGGAATCGGTACTCGACCGATGGATCACGCGCGACGTAGGCCAGTAGACCCGACAACGGCGATCGAGGGCCAGACGCGAAGCACCCAGAATGTGTCCCAGCTCACCCGGTCACCTTTGTGGGTATGTCCAAGGGGCACAGCTGTTAGCGTGTCGACCGTGCGACTGCGCTCCGTGCTCGCCATGGCGGATCTGGGTCTCGAACTCATCAGCGGCGAAGAAGACCTCGACCGTTCGGTGCGGTGGGCGGTCACCACCGATCTGCTCGATCCCAGCCGCTACCTGTCCGGAGACGAACTGGTGATCACCGGGCTGCACTGGCGCCATCATGCCTCCGACAGCGCGGCTTTCGTGCGCGCCCTGGCCAGATCCGGAGCCGCCGGGATGATCGCCGGACCCGCCCGCTACGGCGGCATTCCGCGCGACGTCATCGAGGCATGCCGCCACCACCGCATCCCGCTGTTGCGCGTGCCGGAATCCGTCACCTTCGCGCGAGTCACCGAGCAGGTCAATCGCAATGTCGCCACCGGCCGGTCCGCGCATCTCAGCGCGGTACTGGACCGGCACCGTCAGGTCGTCTCGGGGCGCGGGCTGGAATCGGTGCTCGGCCTGATCGAACGCGATCTCGGTATGCGCTGCTGGGTGCTGAGCTTCACGGGGCGTGTGGTGGCGGGGTCGTCGACACCGCCGATCGAGCGGCTCGGCACCGCCCTGGGCACCCGCCGCCTGCCCCTGGTACTACGCGAAACAGACAGCCCCTGCACCGTTTTCGCGATCAGCGAGCACAGCACCGCCCGGGTGGCCGACTGGTATCTGGTGTGCGAGGGCGATCGGAGCGACTGGCCCGAGGAGCGGCGCGCGGTCGTGCGTGAACTGGCCGCCGTGGTCGCCCTGGAGCGCACGCGGGCCGACCGGGAGAGCACGACCGACCGGATCGCACAGGAGCTGATCGACATGATCGTCGGTGAAGCCGAACCGGCGGAGGTGATGTCGCGTCTCGACTTCACCGGCCACCGTTCCGGGCAGTGCCACGTCGCCGTGGCGGCCGCGGCGTCGGCGGGCCAGGACGCCGAGACGATCCGAATTGTGCTGCGCGAGACGCTGTATGGCCGAAATCCGGTGATCGGCACGATCGGGCACGAGGGCATCGCCCTGATACCCGCCGACAGCGCGGTCGTCGACGAGATCCGCCGCGCCGCCGAGGTGCTGGCGGCGGGCCTGGACGGGGTCCGCCTCTCCTTCGGTATCAGTCGTGCCGTGGACCGCACGGGGCTGCGCGGCGCGGTCGAGGAGGCCCGCTACGCCTGCCGCTCCGCCGCCGCCGGCGCCGAGCCCGCGAATGTCGTCAGCCACGACCAGCTCGCGACCCACATGCTGCTGCTGTCCAGTGTCCCCGACGAGGTCCGGCGGATCTTCCGGGGACGCCTGCTGGCCCCGTTGCACGACTACGACCGGCGACACCGCACCGATCTGGTGCTCACCCTGGAGACCTTCCTGCGTGTGTCCGGCGGCTGGAGCGCCTGCGCGGACCGGCTGCATGTGCACGTCAATACGGTTCGCTACCGGATCGAACGCATCGAGGAGCTCACCGGGCGGGACCTGTCCCGGCTCGAGGATCGCGTCGACTTCTTCCTCGCCCTCGCGCTGTGGTGAGGCGCGAGGGCGAGAAGAACCGAGTCACTATGTGCGCAAGGCGATCTCGTCGGGGCGCACCGGCACCCGCGGCAGCTCCAATCCGGTGGCGTCGCGCAGCGCGTTCATGATGGCCGGTGTGGACGACAGGGTGGGCGGCTCCCCCACCCCATTGAGACCGTACGGCGAGTCCGGGTGCGGGAATTCGAACAGCGTGATCGGCATGTCCGGCACGTCGAGGATGGTGGGAATGAGGTAATCGGTGAACGACGGATTGCGCACTCGCCCACGGTCGTCCACGAGAATCTCCTCCATCAGCGCCAAACCCAGCCCCTGTGCGCTGCCGCCCTCGATCTGGCCTTCGACGGCCAGCGGGTTCATGGCCTTGCCGACATCCTGGGCGACGGCGAGCTCGACCACCCGCACCAGCCCGAGTTCCACATCGACGTCGACGACCGCGCGATGCGCGCAGAACGAGAACGCCACATGCGCATTGCCCTGGCCGCGTTCGGGATCGATGGTCTCGGTCGGCCGATGCCGGTAGACGAAGACCCGTTCCACGGTCTCGGTCCCGACCAGATCGGCGATCGCGGCCACCGGATCACCGCTTTCGACGTCGACGACCGCGTCATCGCGCAGCGCGAGACCACCGACATCGCGACCGAGCGCCGCTCCGGCCCGGCGCAGGATCTCCCCCGCGATCTGCCGACAGGCGCCCTGGACGGCGCCGCTGGACATCCAGGTCATGCGCGACGCCGACGCCGAGCCGGCGTCGCCGATCCGGGTGTCCGCGGGCAGCACCACCACCTGGGTGATGCCCAGTTCGGTGGTGGCGATCTGCGATTGCACCGTGGTGATGCCCTGCCCGCATTCGGCCGCGGCGGTGTGGACCGAGACGACGGGCGCACCGGCCGTGACCGACAGCGTCACGCGCGCCGTGGAGATGTCGTCGACCCCGCCCGAGTAGCCGGTCGCCTTGACGCCGACCGCGTATCCGACGCCGCGGCGAATCCCCTCGCCGTGCGTCGTATTTCCCACCCCGCCGGGCAGCAGGCGCAGATCCCGACTGCCCTCCGACGGCGGCATCGGCCTCGACCGAAGCGCGGACAACAGGGCGGCGACCGGGACCGGTCCATCCACGGGCTGACCCGTCGGCAGCACCGTGCCGGTGGTCATGGCATTGCGCAGCCGCAGCTCGACCGGGTCGATACCCAGCTCACGCGCCAGTTTGTCCATATTGGACTCGCATCCGTAGGCCGACTGCACGGCTCCGAATCCGCGCATCGCCCCGCACGGCGGGTTGTTGCTGTAGACGACGAATCCGTCGATCTCCGCGTGCGCGACCTCGTAGGCACCCGCCACGAAGTAGGCCGCGTTGGCGATCACGACCGGTGAGGTGGAGGCGTACGCGCCACCGTCGAGCAGCAGGCGCGCCTTGACGTAGACGAGCTTGCCGTCGCGGGTCGCCCCGTGTTCGAAGCGCATGGTGGCCGGATGCCGGTGCACATGCCCGAAGAAGGATTCGTAGCGGTTGTACACCATCTTCACCGGCTTGCCGAGGCGCAGCGCGAGCATGCAGGCGTGCACGTGCACCGAGAGGTCTTCCTTGCCGCCGAACGCGCCGCCGATCCCGGCCATGGTCAACCGCACCTTGTCCGGCGGCAGCGCCAGGCAGGGCGCGAGCTGCTCGAGATCCTTGTGCAGCCACTGCGTCGAGACGTACAGCTCGACGCCGCCGTCGGACGCGGGGACGGCCAGGCCGGATTCGGGCCCGAGGAAGGCTTGGTCCTGCATGCCCACCTCGTAGTCGCCGGTGACCACGACGTCGGCCTCGGCACGCGCCCGCTCCATATCGCCGTGCCGAATCTTGACGTGCCGCACCAGATTCGAAACCCCGTGCACGGCACGGGTATCCGCGTCGAGTGCGAGTTCGGGATCGGTGACCGGATCCATCACCTCGTAGTCGACCACCACGAGTTCGGCCGCCCGCCGGGCGGTCTCCGGGTCGTCCGCCGCCACCAGCGCGACCGGCTCGCCCTGATACCGAACCTGATCGATGGCCAGCACCGGCTGATCGGCGATCTTCATGCCGTAGGTCTTCGCTCCGGGGACGTCCTCGTGGGTGAGAACGGCGTGAACGCCCGCGAGCGCCACCGCCGCGCTCACGTCGATGCCTCGAATGCGCGCCGCGGCATGGGGGCTGCGCACGGTGGTCGCCCACACCATGCCCTCCATCCAGAGGTCCGAGGAGTAGGCGAACTCCCCGGTGACCTTCAGCGCTCCGTCGGGCCGCGGCGCGCGGTCGCCGACGCCGTACCCCTCCCGCGTGCGCGCGCCGCGCACCAGGGCGGTCATCGCGGACTCCGGCCGAATCGGGGGTCTGAGGATGTGTTCATGGGGTGCCTCCTCCTGGTTGGCGCGTGTATCAGGTTGTCTGTCAATGTGTTTCGTTCCACAGGCCGCATGACCGGACACGGCGGCGGGTGTCCGGAACATTGCATGTAACATGGCCTGCATCGCCCACCAGGAGGACCGATCGTCATGCCCGAGTCGCCCGCACCGGAGAACTCCTCCGCCGCCGAGCTACTCACCGACCGCACCTACGAGGCCCTCAAGCTGGCGATCTTCCGCAATCAGCTCACCCCCGGCACGGCGCTGAGCGTGCCCGAGCTGGCGCGCCAGCTCGAGGTCAGCCGCACGCCGGTCCGCGAGGCGGTGCAGCGCCTGATCTACGAGGGGCTGGCCACCCACATCTCGCATCGCGGCGCGCAGGTGAGCAAGGTCGACATCGCCGACCTCCGGCAGCTGTACGTGGTGCGCGAACTGCTGGAGGGACTTGCCGCGCGGTTGGCGACCGAGCGCCTGGACACGGCGGGACTGGCCACGCTGCGCGAGATCATCGCCGACCACGAGGGTGTGCTGAGCGCGGGCGCGGATCAGGCGGCGCATATCGAACTGGATGTCCGCTTCCACCGGACCATCCGTGAGATCGCCGGAAATCCGCATCTCACAGCCACCCTGGAGCCCATCGCGGGACGCTCGCACCTCGCGCTGCACTCGCTGTGGCGCGGTGCGCAGGCGCCGCGCTTCGCGCTCGACGAGCACATCGGCATCGTCGACGCGATGGCGACAGGCGATCCGGACCTGGCCGAACAGGCTGCCCGGCAACATATTTCCCGCCTGCGCGTGCGGCTCTCGCAGGCCACCGCACGGGACGAGCCCGCGGGTGGCGAGCGCCGCAAGCTCTCCCTCGTCGTCGGATCCGATGCGACAGCGGATCCCAAGGGGCGCAAGCCACGTCGCGCTCGCGCCCTCGGGACGGCCCGCTAGCGGCCAGCGTCCAGCGCCGCTTCCTCCGCCCAGGCGGAGGGCGTGTAGTCGCTGTAGTGGTCGGCGTGCGAATTGGTCGCCGATGCCTGCACCACGTCGCCGCGCAGGTACGCCTCCGCTTCGGCCCGGTCCTTCGGCGGCGGGGTCGGTGCCAGTCCGAGCAGTTTCGCCATATTGTTGCCCAGATAGCCTTCGAGATCGTCTTCGGAGAGGTTCAGACCCTGCGGCGGCTCATGGCACAGCACCTCCAGTTCACGGGCCCACATGCCGGGCTCGTTCGGCGGCGAGTCGGTGCCGAACACCATCTTGCTCTTCTTCATCTCCTTCGCGAATTCCACGATGCGCGATTGCAGCAGCCAGCCGGATTCGCCGATGACATTCGTGGAGTCCTGGATCATCCAGAACGCCTCGAAACAGTAGACACCGCCGGTCTGAATGCCGAAGTGGCCGAGAATGAAGTTGACGCCCGGGAACTCCCGGATGATCGGATAGAACTGCGTGGGAATGGAATACGGGCCGTCACCGGTGTGGATCAACACGGTCACGCCGAGCTCGTCGCACACGCGCAGGGCGGGGCGCAGCCAGTCCAGTGCCCGGTCCGGGCGGTAGGAGTGCATGTTGGCGTGCAGCTTCATCATCTTGTACCCGTATTCCTTGACGTGGAACGCGAGTTCGGCGGCCCCGTTCTCGGGCCCGAAGCGGGGGTTGTAGATGAAATTTCCGACGAAGCGGTCCGGGTAGTTTCGGACCAGTGAGGTGACGTACGCCTGATAGTCGCGAATTCCCTCGCGGCCACTGCGATTTCCCTCGCGCCAGGCGGTATTTCCCGGCGGCGGCATGATGCAGCTGACATCGACCCGGCGGGGTTTGCCGTTGATCCAGAACGGACCGTCCATCATTTTCAGAACGCGCTCCCCGGTGAACGGTTCGCCGGTGTGCCGCCAGGCTTCGTCGACCAGGTTGGTGGGATGCACATGCGTATCGATGATCACTGTGATTCTCCTTGATCAGGTCGGGATGACTTCCCCGGCCGCGAATCACCGCACCTACGGGCCACCGAGTCACCCGGTGGCGGGCCGGCCCGACCGCCGGCTCGATGGCACCGAGTTCAACACACGCACGGCGAGCGTGTCAACGGATTGCATGTAATTCTTCCAGCCGCACTGGGGGCATCTTCGCAGTTCAAAGCCACTGTGGCAGCAGATATTCCATCCAGAGCGCCAGATTTCGGGCATTGACAAACGCATTCCGCTGCGGTTTACATGTATGAGCTGCCAGGTTCCGCTGGAATCGGCCGCGACGCCGGTGACCTCCCGACTTGGGTTAAACCGTTCGGCGAACTCCAGGACTGGCGTCCTGGCTGGGGAGTTGATCTCCCAATCGCCTACGGATCGAGGCGGCTCGGCCGCCTGGGAAAGGCTCGGGCGGCAATGACACCGACAGCCCCTGCGCATTGCGACCTACTACTCACCGGCGGGATCGTCGTCACGGTCGACGACGCCGGCACCGTGTACGACCCGGGGAGCGTGGCCGTCATCGGCTCGCGCATCGTCGCGGTGGGACCGGAAGCCGAACTGGCCCAATGGCATTCGGACACGGTGCTCGATTGCCGCGGCAAGGTGGTACTCCCCGGCCTGATCGACGGCCACAATCATCTCTACCAGGCACTGGCCCGCGGACTCGGTGAAGGCATGTCGATCGTGCCGTGGCTGTGCGAGTTCATGTGGCCCTACTCCATCGCGATGACCCCGGCCGACGCCGTCGCGGCCGCCCGGCTCGGAGCCGTCGAAGCGCTCCGCGCCGGGACCACCACCGTCATCGACAACCATTACGCCCCAAGCGATCTCGAAACCACACTGGCGGTCGCGGACGTGATCGAGGAGTCCGGGCTCCGGGGCGCGGTCGCCCGCGGGGTGATCGGCGAGCGCACGGCCGTCGCGGCGCGGCGCGGCCAGCCGGCCGAACTGTTCCGGTACAGCGCCGCCGACGAGCTGTCGATCATGCGGGAGGCGATGCGGCACCGCCCGCGCGGATCCAAGGTCGAGATCTGGCCCGCACCCCTCAATCTCACCTACGTCGACCAGGACCTGGTACGCGGATGTGTGGAGCTGGCAAGGGAATTCGACACCCACTGGCATACCCACTGCTGTGAGAGCAGCAAGGATCCGCTCGGCTACGTCGACGCCTACGGTGTGCGGCCGGTGCAGTGGCTGGCGAAGGCCGGGCTGTTGGACGAACGAGCCACCCTCGCCCATGCCATCTGGCTCGACGACTACGAGCTGGACCAGATCGCCCAGGCGGGTGCGAAGATCGCCCACAACCCGTCGTCCAACGCCTACCTCGCCTCGGGCACCGTCCGCTTGCGCGAGCTGCGGGACAGCGGCGTCACCGTGGCGGTCGGCAGTGACGGACCGAGTTGCGGGCATCGACAGGATCTGTTCGAAGCGATGAAACTCTCGGTCTTCGCACAACGGCTGTCGACCCTGGACCCGACGGTCTGGAGTGCCGAGGAAGCGCTCGCGCTGGCCACCCGGCAGGGCGCCGAATTCGCGGGCATCGACGCGGGAGTCCTCGAGCCCGGACGCCTCGCCGACATCATCGTCGTGAACGTCGACCGGCCGCATCTGCGACCGCTGCACCGCGCCGTGAGCGCCCTGGTCTACTCCGCCCGCGGCTCGGACGTCGAAACCACCATCGTCGACGGGCGAATCGTCTACCAGCACGGACGATGCCTGCTGATCGATGAGGACGCCGCTGTCGCAGCGGCTCAATCGCGGGCCGAACAGCTCGTCGCCCGCGCCGGAATGGCTGCCCTGTGCACGCCGAGGAAGTTGCCATGAATATCTTCACCCGAAACCGAGCCCGGTTATCGAAACCCCGCCACCCCGTCGACACCGTTCCCCCGCTGCGGCTGATGATTCCGCTCGGCCTGCAGCACGTCATCGTCGCCTACTCCGGCATGGTCACCGTACCGCTGGTCATCGGATTGGGCGTCGGACTGTCCCCGGCACAGGTCACCACCCTGGTCACCGCGAACGTCCTCATCAGCGGTGTCGCGACCCTGATCCAGACCCTCGGCATCTTCAATATCGGTGTGCGCCTGCCGATCGTGATGGGCTCCACCTTCACCGGCATCACCCCGGCCATCATCGTGGGCAGCGATTCCGGCCTACCGGCGGTCTTCGGCGCGACCATCCTGGTCGGCCTGCTGACCTGGGTGATCGCGCCATGGTTCGCGCAGCTGTCCCGCTACTTCCCGCCCATCGTGACCGGCACGACCATCGCGATCATCGGCTTCTCGCTGCTGCCGAAAACGGCGACGCTGATCAGCGGACCGGAGTCCGCGGCCGACCACGGTGCGCCGAAACGCCTGCTGCTCGCGCTCGGCACCATCGCGCTGGTGGTCGTCCTGGAACGCGTCATGCGCCCGGCCGTCGGCCGGTTCGCCATTCTGATCGCGCTGATCGTCGGAACACTGGCGGCCTGGCCGCTCGGCCTCACCGACTTCTCCGCCACCCGCGACGCACCACTGTTCGGCATGGTCGAGCCGTTCGCCTTCGGCGCACCCACCTTCGTCCTCGCGGCCATCCTGCCCATGCTGGTGGTGCAGATCGTCAATATGGTGGAGTCGACCGGTGACACCCTGGCCACCGGCCAGATCGTCGACCGCACGCTCGGCCCCCGCGATATCGCCCGCGCACTGCGTGCCGACGGTGTCGGAACGGCGCTCGCGGGCGTCTTCAGCTCCTTCACCTTCGTCACCTTCGGCGGCAATGTCGGCCTGGTCAGCATCACCCGGGTGAAGAGCCGCTACGTGGTGGCCACGGCGGGCGCGATTCTGGTGATCATCGGCCTCATTCCCAAGATCGGCGCGGTCGTCGCCTCACTGCCGGGACCGGTGCTGGGCGGCATCGGCGTGGTCATGTTCGGCACGCTGGGCGCGATCGGCATCAAATTCATGCTGGAGGCGGATTTCAGCCAGCCGCGCAACCACATGATCGTCGCCATCGCCTTCGGCTTCGGACTCATGCCCGTGGGCGCTCCCGACTTCTACACCCAGCTGCCCGGTCCGCTCCAGACCGTGCTGTCGAGCGGCATCGCCGCGGGCGGCATCGCGGCCTTCCTGCTGAATCTCCTGCTCAACGGCGTGCAGCGCGAACAACCCGCCCCGGCCCGCGCATCGGGCGACGACGCCGAGCCCGATCGTGTCACCCGAGTGGAGGAATGATGACCACCTCCGAGTACCGCAACGGCGCGGTGGCGAAGCCGCGACTGATCGTCGGCATCACCGGAGCCAGCGCCCCGCACCTCGCCATCCATCTGCTCACCGCGCTGCGCCGCCTCGATGCCGTGGAAACCCACCTGGTGATCTCACGGGCGGCGCATCGCACCATCGAGCTGGAGTCCGGGCTGCGTCCCGAGGATGTCACCGCGCTCGCGGATGTGCACCACCAGCGCGGCGATATCGCGGCGACCATCGCCTCGGGGTCGTTCCTCACCCTGGGCATGGTGGTGGTGCCGTGCTCGATGAAGACCCTGGCCGCGGTCGCGCACGGCTACTCCGACGATCTGCTCACCCGGGCCGCCGATGTCTGTCTCAAGGAACGCCGCCGCCTGGTGCTGGTCACCCGGGAAACTCCGCTGAGCCTGGTGCATCTGCGCAATATGGCCGCGGTGACCGAGGCCGGTGCCACCGTGCTGCCGCCCGTTCCGGCGTTCTATCAGCGGCCGACGTCGATTCCGGACGTGCTCGCACATCTGAGCGGAAAAATACTCGACCAATTCGGCATTCGGCACGAGCTGTTTCCCCGGTGGGCGGGTGCGGCGGCCGCTCGCCACACGGAAGGCGCGGTCCGATGATCGCCGAGCACCGACAGGATCCGCACGCCTTCCTCGAGCGGTACCGCGCGGCGCACCCCGAGGATGTGCTGACGGTCGACGACATCGTCCCGGCGGATCAGGGCGTGACCGGGTTGATCTACGAACTCGCCGCCCGCGGCCGCGCGGATATGGTGTTGTGCCGCAAGGTCGACGGCCTCGCGGTGCCGGTGGTGAGCAATATGTTCGCCTCCCGCCGCCGGATCGCTCGCATCCTGGGCACCGAACCGCAGCGGCTGCACGAAGCCTTCGCCGCCGGGGCGGCCCGCCAACTGCCCCCGCGCGAGGTGGACTCCGGACCGATCCTCGACTCGGTGCTGACCGGTGGCGATGTCGATCTGGCGACCGTGCCGATGCTGCGGCACTTCGCTTCGGACCGGGGACCGTACATCACCAGCGGCATCATCGTGGCCGAGGATCCGCACACCGGTGTCGGAAACCTCAGCTACCACCGCTCGATGGTGCACTCCCCCACCGCATTGGCGACCAGTCTGCATTCGCGCGGCGACCTCTGGCGCATGCTGCGCACGTACGCCGAACTCGGACGGCCGATGCCCGTCGCCATGGTGATCGGCGGCCATCCGCTGTTCATGCTCGCCGCCTCCGCCCGGGTCGGCTACGACGTGGACGAGCGTGCGATCGCGGGTGGACTGTTCGGCGAACCGCTCGAGGTGGTGCCGACTCCCGAGTACGGCATCGGGGTCCCGGCATGGTCGGACCATGTGCTGGAGGGCACGATCGACCCGTCGGCGTACGCGGAGGAGGGCCCCTTCGGCGAGTTCTCCGGCTACTCCTCGAATCGGTCCACCAACAATCTGATGACCGTGACCGCGATCATGCGACGGCACGAACCGATCCTCTTCGACGTCGAGGGCGGCAATACCGCCGAACACCTCAATCTGGCTCGGATACCGCGTGAGTCGGAAATGGTGGAGAAGCTGAAGGCCCGCTTCCCCGACGTGACCGCCGTGCACTATCCGACCTCCGGAACGCACTTCCACTGCTATGTGGCGCTGCGACAGCGCAGGCCCGGGCAGGCGCGCCAGGTCATGCTGGGCCTGCTCGGCTGGGACCCCTACGTCAAGACGGTGATCGCGGTCGACAGCGATATCGACATCACCGACGACGCCGCGGTGCTGTGGGCGCTGGCCACCCACTTCCAGCCGCATCGCGATCTGCTGACCGTCGCCGGACTGCCCGGCTCACCGCTGGATCCGTCCTCGACCGACGACGGCACCACCTCCCGGATGGGTCTCGACGCGACCCGCGGGCCGGGCTTCGAGGGCACCCGGATCGAGATCTCCGAGGCGGCCCGCGCCCGGGCCCGAAAGATCCTCACCCCCAACGCGACAACAGGAGGACGACATGCATGACGGCGGCAAGATCCCGGTGACGGTACTGACCGGATTTCTCGGATCCGGAAAGACCACGCTGGTCAACCACATTCTGACGGCCCAGCACGGATACCGAATCGCGGTCATCGAGAACGAGTTCGGCGAGATCCCCATCGACAACGACCTCGTCCTGAACGCGGACGAGAAGATCATCGAGATGAGCAACGGCTGCTGCCTGTGCTGCACCGCCCGCACCGACCTGATCGACATCCTGCGCTCCCTGCTGGCCCGCAGTGACCGGTTCGACCGAATCCTGATCGAAACCAGCGGACTGGCCGACCCGAATCCCGTGGCGCAGACCTTCTTCGTCGACGACGAGATCGAGCAGCATTTCGCCCTCGATGCCATCCTCACCCTGGTGGACGCCAAACATGTACGCGCCCATCTCGCCGAGGGCGACTCCGCGGGCGTCGGCTCCCATGTGGTCGACCAGATCGCCTTCGCCGACCGCATCGTGATCAACAAGGTCGATCTGGTCGCACCCGAGGTGGTCCGGGAGGTGCGGGAGACCGTGCGCGGGATCAATGCGACGGCCGAGATCATTACCTCCCAGTACGCCGCGGTCGATATCGCCGACGTGCTGGGGATCGGCGCATTCGATGTGGCGCGCACCGTATCCGGAGATCCGCACTGGCTCGACGACGGCGACCACCAGCACGATCCACGGCTGACCTCGGTCGGGGTGGAGGTGGACGGCCGTCTCGACCACGAGGAATTCGAATCCTGGCTACGCGCCCACCTCGTGGCGCGCGGCGACGACGTCTACCGGATGAAGGGACTGTTCGCGGTGGACGACGATCCGCGCCGATTCGTCCTCCAGGGCGTCCACCGCCTGTTCGACATCCGGCCGTCGACCCCGTGGCGCGGGGACGAACGCAAGGGCAAGGTCGTCTTCATCGGACGCGATCTCGACCGCGCCGAACTCACCCGCGGCGTGCTGTCCTGTCTGGTCCGCTAGCGACGAATCCTTCTCGACCCCAGGAGTTCTCGATATGGAGTTCTTGCGCCCGGCCAGCTGGGCCGACGCACTGGCCGCGAAGGCCGCCCACCCCGACGCCGTACCGATCAGCGGCGGGACCGATGTGATGGTCGAGCTCAACTTCGACCTCGCCCGGCCGACCGTCCTGCTGGATCTGACCCGGATCCCCGAGCTGACCGACTGGTCGGCGACGGACGACCGGATACACCTCGGCGCGGGGGTGACCTACAGCAGGATCATCACCGAACTGGCCGATAAGCTGCCCGGTCTGGCCATGGCCGCCCGCACCGTCGGATCTCCGCAGATCCGCAATCGCGGCACGGTGGGCGGCAACCTGGGCGCGGCCTCCCCCGCCGGTGACTCCCATCCGCCGCTGCTCGCCAATGACGCGGTGGTCGTGGCGCATTCGGTGCGCGGTATCCGCCACATCCCGATCGCCGATTTCTACACCGGCGTCAAGCGCAATGCCCTGGCACCCGACGAACTCGTCGCCGCCGTCCGGGTGCCGCCCGCCGCCGGACCGCAGCAGTTCGCCAAAATCGGCACGCGCAATGCCATGGTCATCGCGGTAACGGCCTTCGCGCTGTCCCTGCATCCCGAGCGCGGGCGCGTCGGCACCGGATTCGGCTCCGCCGCACCGACTCCCCGCTCGGCGAGGGCGGCCGAGCGGTTCCTCGAGAGCGAACTGCACGCCAGCGGACGCTGGGAATCCCGGGCCGAGCTCGATCCGGCGGCGGTCACCCGGTTCGGTGAATTGGTCGCGGCGGCAGCGGAACCCATCGACGATGTGCGCGGCAGCGCGCGCTACCGCCGACACGCGTTGTCCGTCATGGCCCGGCGCACCCTGGTGTGGGCCTGGAACGACTACCGGCGGCCCGGCCGCGGGCACGGCGACCAACCGGTATCGACCCGATGCGCCTGAGGTTCCCACTCGGCCGCCGACCGCGGGACCCCGTTCCGGCCACGGTCGATCCGCCCGCCGAGGGCGCGGCCACCACGGAATCCGACGAAGCCTGCCCCGCCGGCGATATCCAGGCGCTCGCGGCGGGTCTCCAGGCGCCCGGACTGGTCCTTCCCACCTACTGGTGCTGAGGCCCGACCGTCGAGGATTACCGAGCGCCACCCGATCGGGGGATGCCGGGTGCCCGAAGTGTCGGCGAGGATTCGTAAAACCCTGCCCCGCAGTCTGGTACAGCGCGCGGTCAGGATCAGTCCGGACCGTCCGGCGCGCACGGACGCCGACCCTCCGAGGGGGTAATCGTGGACATCGACGCCTTGACGGCCGCGATCGACGAGCGGGAACTCATCGAGTTCACGCGACGGCTGGTGCGGACGTACACCCCACGGGAGGAAGGGCGGGGAGAACGGGCCGTCGCGAATCTGTTGCTCGCCACGATGCGGGAATGGGGGTGGAGTGCCACGCTTTTCGAGGCGGAGGGGCGGCCGAACATCGTGGTGACGGTGGATGGGGGCGGTGGGGCGGGGCCGATGCTGGCCTTCGAAGGACATATGGATGTGGTGGCGGAGGGGGATGTCGGGCAGTGGAGCGTCGATCCCTTCGGCGGCGAGATCAGGGACGGGCGACTGTACGGGCGGGGTGCCGCGGATATGAAATCCGGTGTCGCGGCGATGCTGTACGCGGTGCGGGCCTTGCAACTGTCCGGGCCCTTTCCCGGTCGGGTGCGCCTGCTGCTGCTCGCCGACGAGGAGGGAATGATGACGGGTGCGAAAGCCGCTGTGGCGCAGGGGTTCACCCGCGATGTCGACGGGGTGATCTGCGGTGAGCCCGAGGGCGACGAGGTGTGTCCGGTGTCGAAGGGCGCGATGCGGCTCAGGGTGGATTTCACGGGGGTGATGAGCCATGGGGCGATACCGTGGCAGGGACGGAACACCCTGCCAGCATTGGCCCGGGCGGTGCTCGGCCTCCAGGATCTCGAGTGCCGGTTGGTGCGGGAGGTGGGCGGTCGACCGCCGCTGGGCGCACCGTCCATCACGCCCACGGTGGCGCTGGCGGGGACCGCGGATCAGATCAATACGATTCCGGGCAGCAGCTCACTGTTCCTCGATATCCGGACGGTGCCCGGCGTGGACCACGAGGTGCTGTCGAAACGGATCGACCGGTGCGTCGACGCCGCGGCGCGGGGGTGTGGGGTCGGATCGGCGGTCACCGTGATCGACGATCGCCCCTGGGTCGCAACCGATCCGGACGGCCCGCTGGTCACCGCCCTGATCGCCGGACACGAGATCGTCAACGGCGTCCGGCCCCGCCTCGGCGGCGTACCGGGCACCACCGACGGCACCATTCTCACCGCGCACGGCGGGGTGCCGAGTGTGGTGTACGGCCCGGGCGGCAAGTGGATCGCGCATATGGCCGACGAGTGGGTGGCCGTGCGCGACCTGAAGCGGTATGCGCTGACCTACGCGGTCGCGGCACGGCTGTTCCTGACCGGCGGATCAGGTGGGAGCGACCGTGGCGCGGCCGTCGGGTAGCGCCGGAGGCAACGGTTCCTCGCCGTACGGGCCGAAAGTCCTTCCGTCCCTTCGGATATTGCGTTCGATCAGGCGCAGGACCGGGGTGGACAGGAAGGTGGTGACAATCGCCATCAGGGCGAGGATCGTGTACAGCTCGCCGGTGATGAGGCCCGCGCTCAGGCCGATATTGAGCAGGATCAGTTCCATGAGCCCGCGCGCATTGGCCAATGCGCCCATGGCCGCCGCTTCCCGCCACCCCATGCCCTGCCACCGCGCGGCCAGCCCCACGGCCCCGAACTTCCCGGCGAACGACACCACCAGGACCAGAGTGGCCATCAGCAGCACCTCGGGGGCGAAGATCAGGCCGAGTTCGGTGTTCAGCCCGGAGTAGATGAAGAAGCCGGGCAGCAGCAGGTAGGACACCAGCGGTTCCAGCCGTTCACGCACGCGGTTCAGCAGTTCGCCGCGCGGCATCACCGCGCCGGCGACGAACGCGCCGAACACCGAGTAGATGCCGACCCAGTCGGTGAACCAGGCCGCCAGCAGCACCACGATCAGGATGACCGACAGGTGCGCGATCGGCAGTCCGCCAACCTGCGGAGCGCCCGCGCGCGGGGTCCAGGCGTTCAGTCGGGCCAGCCAGCGCCGTGCCACGTACACCATGAACAACAGGTAGCCCAGCGCCCCGATCACGGTGATCAGCGCGCCGCTCATCTCGTCCTTGGTGGTGGCGACCACGGTGGCGAGCAGCACCCACGCGCACGCGTCGTCCACGGCCGCGCACGACAGCGACATGGTGCCGAGCCGGGTGTGCAGCAGTCCGGAATCGTGCACGATCCACGCCAGCATGGGAAACGCCGTGATCGCGACGGCGGAGGCCACGAACAGCGCACCCTGCCACCCGGCGGCCCGCTCGGTGAAGTAGCCGCCCTGCCCGACCAGCCACCAGCCGACCAGCCCGCCCAGCAGCAGCGGTACCGCCACGCCCGCGGCCGACGTCGCCCCGGCCTGACGCAGATGTGCGCCGAGGATGTCCAGTTTGAAGGACGCTCCCACCAGGAACATGTAGAGCACCAGCCCGAGCTGGCCGACCACGTAGATGGCGACCAGGTTGGGATGCGTGATCGAGGTGCCCTCCAGGGTGGTCGGAAACAGCCAGTGCTGGGCCGACGGCCAGATCCAGCCCAGTACGGACGGTCCGAGCACGAATCCGGCGACCATGATCGCGACCACCTGCACCTGTCCGAGCCGCCGGAACACGTGCCAGAGCAGGCGATAGGTCACCAGGATCACGGCCACCTGCAGGAAGAAGTGGGTGGCGATCTGCAGCAGACTGGGCACGGCCGTTCCTCACGCTCGGCTGGCCACGGCGCGCACCGCCCGCCCGCCGCGGCCGCGGCCGCGCGTCCCGGTGGCGTCCAGGCCGGTCGCACGGCACAGATTCGCGCGGACGGCCACCACGGCGGCCTCGATCCGGCTGGCCACCCCGAGTTTGGTGAGGATGCGGCTGACGTGGTCTTTCACCGTATCCGGGCTGATGAACAGGCGAGCGCCGACCTCGCGATTGGACAGACCGTCGACGATCAGCAGCAGGATCTCACGCTCGCGTTCGGTCAGGGTCGCCAGACGTCGACGCGCATCGGGATCCGCTATGGCGGGGGTGAGTGGGGTGCGATGCGGTGGGGCGGCGGCGACCATGACGCCGGAGGCCACCAGCTTCAGCGCGTGCAGTACCGCGGGTGGGCCGAAGTCGGCCGCCAGCAGGACATCCGGATGCTCGGTCGCGGAGCGGGGGACGCCGCGCGCCACCAGTAGCGCGATGAGCGGCGGGTGATCCAGGGCGCGCAGTCGACGGGTGAGGGCGGGCAGGTCGCGCGGCACCTCCACCGACGCATCGAGCAGGACGATATCGGGGCGACAGCGCACCACCTGCTCCACGACTTCGCCGCAGGTCGATCTCCCAGCGAGCGTCAGATTGGTTACCGATGCCACCGCGCGCTCGAAATCGTCATGTACGAACGGGAATTCGGATGCGACGACCAGGGTGCGCCGAGTCTGCGACGACAACCGCGCTCCGGTGACGACGCTGATATTGGGGCATATCCGGGTTTCCAGCCCTGATCCACGAGTAAGCTGCATATCAGCCTCCGAGCTCGGTGCGGATGAAAGGTGCCGGGACGATCGGCGTCGGATGCTCCAAAACTGTGTCCTCCCATGTGCGTACGCCCTCGTTCCGAGCCCCCCCGAGCGTGATCGGATAAGCCTCGACAGCGTCGTCATGGCACGAACTTCTGTTGAATCTCTATCCGCGGAGATGCGTTCAACAGGCGGTCGGAATTGTTCTGATCGAAGATCACGACCCGCTACCGAGGAAGTCTAAGCGACCCACCATAGACCCACATACCCCCGAACAGGGGGGTGGAAGCCGGGTGAAATCAGGCGACGCGACAGGTGACCAACGGGCGCGTCCCGACCCGGGCCCCGGACGGTATCAGCAGGTCGGCGCCACCGCCGTGCGCACAGTTGACCAGCAGTTCCAGCACCAGATCGCGCTGAATCATACTGCCGCCCAGCGCGACAACCTCCGGCAGCACCGATATCAACCCCCGCACGGCCGATTCCGGGTTCGCACCGCAATACTCCACGAAGCTCTCCGCCACCCGTATCGCCGTATGACGCGGCCGCACCATGTCATCCGCGCTCCCGGCGCGGTCCTCCGCTATCTCCGCGGCGATCCGGCGGGCCAACTCGTGGCGGTCCGCTCCAACGAGCGCGAGCAGGGTGTGCAGATCGACGAACGCGGAGTTGGAGCTGGCCCGTATCTCCACCGCCCGGTGCGCCAGGGCGTCGAAATCGTCCGGCCCGGCGATGCCCGCCAATCGCAGTCGCCACAGCAGGGATACCGCATCGCAGAACTGCATCGCCGAGGACGGACCGGCGACCGTGCCGAGGATCTCGGCCACCAGTTCGGCCAGCCCGTCCCGGTCGGCGACCGCCATCGAGGCGAGGGCGCGATGCCAGGTCAGATGCGTCCGCAACAGGCACCGCTGCGCGCTCCAGTGACCGGTCGTCGCACCGAGCAGCGCCCCGACCGCATCGTAGTCGCGGCGCTCGAAATAGGTATGCGCACAGGCGTGGACGGCCCAGGGATTGTCGACCGGGGCCAGCTCCAACGCGCGCTCCCCGGCGGCGGCCGCGTCGGCGTAGGCGTCGTTCTCGCCGTAGGCGAAGGCGAGCATGGCCAGCAGATAGGGGTGGGCCGCGCTCGCGCCCTCGACCAGCAGCGGGCTGGATGTCAAGCGGGACAGCATGATTCGCGTCGATCCAGACAGGAAGTCGACCTGATGCCCGGCGGCGAGCGCCAGTTCGTCGGCCGGGAACTCGGCCGAGATGGCGAGCAGTCGAGCGCTGGCCGCCCGATAGGCGCGGTTCAGCAACAACCGCACGACCTCGAGATGCGCCGCCTCCCACGGGTGGATGGCGGCGGGATCGATCCGGCACAGCGCCGCGCGGACATCGTCCGGCGGGAGCACGCCGCCCAGCAGATACTGGTAGGCGCGCAGCACGACGACCACGGGTGCGTCCGCGGCCTCGTCGTCCACCTCGTCCAGCGACCACACCATGGACCGGTCGAACCGCAAGAGCCCGTTGACGAACCCCGATACGACCCCCGACGCGCCAGTGCCGAACGGCGATCTGTCGCCGGACATCAGGGCGCGACCACACCCGAGCGTTCCGCATCGGCCTCGGCCGGTAGCCCACCGAGATACAGCTCCCGAATGCCGGGGCGGGCGCCGCGCGCCCAGGCGACGGCCTGCGCCACCTTGTCGGCGTCGATATCGAAGAAGGGCTGCGACATGTCGGTCAGTCCGAAAGACGGTGGCACGAAGTCGACATCGGCGAACAGGGTGCGGAATTCGCGCGCGGCGGTCTCCATACTGATCTCCCAGTTCCAATACGACTCGATGATCCGGTCAGCTCGACTGTAGAAGGCGTCGATGAAACCGTCGACCCGGGAACCCGGCGCGCAACCCGGCCGCAGCACCGATGATCCGCCGCCGTCGGCCGCGACGAGCTGGGACACCGTGCGCAGTTGCTGTTCGGTGCGCATGGTCCCGGTCACCTGATTGACCTGCCACACCCGGAACCAGGCATTCCACAGGTCGAAGGCGGCGAACGAGCGGAACGCGCCCGACACCAGGAAGTCGTTCTCCTCGATCAGGCCGGCCTGCAACGCGTCGATGTCGTCGAAGACCTCCGGCACGAAACCCGCCGCGAAACGATTGATCAGCCGTTCCGCCAACCGGTCGACGACCACGGCCGTGTTCTGCATGCCGCGCGAGAACAGCGGATCGATGAAGCCCGCGGCATTGGAGGTCAGGCACCAGCGC
The DNA here is from genome assembly GCF_007362295.1 of Nocardia otitidiscaviarum. Classification (NCBI taxonomy): domain Bacteria; kingdom Bacillati; phylum Actinomycetota; class Actinomycetes; order Mycobacteriales; family Nocardiaceae; genus Nocardia; species Nocardia otitidiscaviarum. The sequence continues at coordinate 5,224,705 of NZ_CP041695.1, forward strand.
TCGCCGACCGTCCGGGTCGCCGTGTACTGGAGTCTGCCGGTGCTCGTCCACTCCCGCTCGGCACGCGCGTGCTCGAACTGCCGCGCGATATCGGGATGGTCGGCGAGGAAGGTGGCGAAGGCCCGCTCCGGGTTCGGTATCGGAGATTCGTCGCCGTTGTCGATCCGCCAGCAGATGCCCACGCTGCACCGGGGATTCGCGGACCGGTCGCTGTTGTCGAAGGGAATGACCCACATCCAGCCGCCGTCGAAGACGTGGTGCAGGGTCCCCGTGTGCCACCGCCGCGGGGCGCGGATGGTCGTCACCTCATCGAAGGGGATGACACCGGTCATATGCGTGAAGATGGATTTCGACTTGGTGCGCAGCCCCTCGGTGGTGCGCAGGCCGAAAGCGTCGGCCAGGTACGAACCTCGACCGGTGGCGTCGACCACGTAGTCGGCCGAGATCCGCGTCCCGTCGACACCTTCGAAGCGGACGCCGCGCTCGGTCACCTCGATCGTGCGCGTCGCGACCCCCTCCAACAGCGCCGCGCCGCGGTCCCGGGCCCGGCAGGCCAGCCAGTGGTCGACGTCCGCGCGATACAGATGGGATTCGGTCGACACGATCTCCGACAGCGGGAATTGGTGCACCCTGGTGGGATCGGCGCGCTTGTCGTGGTAGACGAAGCCGAAATTGTCCTTCATACCGCAGGTGCCGACGCGTTCGATCAGATCGTCGAACGACGACAGCGCCGCCAGTTCCGGCACACCGTATTTGACGCTCATCAAGGTGTAGAGCTTGGAGGTGTTCGGGATGGTGGATTCGCCGATCGCGAATCGGGGATGCCGCTTGGCGTCGACCATGCAGGTGCGCAGCCCGGCCGCCTGCAGGCACAGCGCCAGCGTACTGCCGGACAGCCCGGAACCGAGGATGAGGACATCGAATTCGCCGTTCATCACCGCACGCTCCCGGTGGATCCACGCTGCAGCGGCGTCTGCTGGTGGTACTGCATCAGCCAGCGTCCGTCGCGCCGCACGTAGACGGTCGAGATCGCGGCGTAGATTCCGTCCAGGCCGACCCGCTTCTGATACATCTCGTAGAACACCAGAAACGCGTCGGGTCCCAGCGCGCGCTCATGGAATTCGAGAATCTGATACGTCTCGATACGCGGAGCCGCGGCCACCGCGTCGAGAACGCTGCGCCGGGTCAGCGTGGCATGCGGTGAGGGCACCGCGAATACCGCGTCCTCGGCCGTGACCCGCGCATAGAATTCGGCGCCCGCATCGGAGCTCAACGCCCGCCATTGCCGGAACTCGATCTCGGTCGGACTCGGATCGTTCGGCTCCCCCGCGACCGATCCGCCGTGGTCTTCCACCGCTGTGGTCATGCGCGAAATCCTAATCTCCTTGTGGCACAAGGACATCCCCCTGATCGGGGGAGTCGAACGGTGCCGCGATCGGGGTACCCTCGCACCGATGGGAGTGGGGCGGACCGCATGACGAGGTGGATGGCCGATGTGTACCTGCGTATTTCTTCTCGACGACAAGGCCGCGCGTTTCCTCGCCATCGAGTCGCATGAGCAACCCGTGCATCGGCCACATGGCTTCGAGGCGGCCCGGAGACTCGGCCTCCACCCGCGTTGTTCGTACGGTCCGCATTGGCACGACAATCCCGAACTCCTCCAACGCATTCCGGCGCGACGAGCCCCGAACCCCGACGCCCTGTCCGACGTTGTCGGGGGCATCGACGCCGAGGGCGGCACCTGGCTCGCGTTCAATCGCCGCAGCGGGGTCTACTGCCGTCTGCTCACCACCGATACCGCCGCGCCCGCAGCCGTCACGATGCTGCCGATCCTGTGCGCCACCGCCGAATCCGCTCGGCACGCGGTACATCTCGTCGAGGAACTGCCACCCGCCGACACCGACACCGCCACACTCGCTTACCGGCTGCTGATCGCGGACGGCCACGACGCCACGGTAGTCGCCGTCGACGGCCCCGCGGTGACGACGACGGCACTCCCCCCGGGTGTTCCGCACCTGCTGACCACCGCCGAACCGACGGATGGCGGCGCGCTCGGCAAGCGGCTCATCGACCGCCTCACCCGGCTGCCCGCCCCTACCGGGAGTCTCGACTCGTGGGGGCCGTGGCTGTCGGTCTACACCGGTGCCGACGAGCCGGGCCCGGACTATCACAGCCCGGCCTGGACCGCGTACACGTACTCCGCCGTGCAGCCTCCATTCATCACGACGGCCACCGAATTGCACAAGAACGCAGCGGCGTTCGCTGCGGAGAGTCCGGATGAGGTGGAGTGGACGGCGAGCGTGTCCCTGTATGCCGCGCGGCCCGACGGCGTGGAACTCTTCGCCTACAACGAACGTCAGCTGTTCCCCTACCAACCCGTGCCGACCGAGGTGGCGCGAATGGGTTTCCCGGCCACGCCGGACGACTTCTTCGTACCTGTCGCAGGCGCCCAGCACTGAGGTGAGGTCACTGTGACAGTCGGTATTCCCGATGTGCGGGTCGGACATTGGACCGATCCGACCGGTGAGACGGGATGCAGCGTCGTCCTGTTTCCCGAGGGCACGACCGCGTCGTGCGAGGTGCGCGGCGGCGCGCCCGCCAGCCGCGAACTGGATGTGCTGGCGCCGGACAAGATGGTGCCCTGCGCGGACGCCGCCGTGCTCACCGGCGGCTCCGCCTTCGGTCTCGCCGCCGCCGACGGTGTCATGCGCTTTCTCGAGGAGAGCGGCCGCGGCGTGCCCACCCCCGGCGGGCCGGTCCCCATCGTGCCGACCCTGGCGCTGTTCGATCTGGCCGTGGGGAATCCGGCGGCCCGGCCCACCGCGGCGAACGGATACGAGGCGGCGCGCACGGCCACCGGACTCCCGATCGTCTCCGGTCGGATCGGCGCGGGCGCGGGCGCGTACACCGCGCATTGGCGCGGCCCCGGCGGACGCCGCCCCGGTGGGCTCACCTATGCCGAGCACCGCTGGGACGACGTGGTGGTGGGCGCGCTGTGCGTGGTGAACGCCTACGGCGATATCGACTACGGCGCCGGGGACATCGAATTGGACGCGGTCACCCAGCTGCACGACATCGATCTGGGAGCACGCATGCACACGACGATCGGCGTGGTGGTCACCAACGCCCGGCTGGACAAGCTGGGCTGCCAGGCGGTCGCACAGGGCGCGCACGACGGCCTGTCCCGTGCCCTCACGCCGCCGCACGGACGCTTCGACGGCGATGGGTTTATCACCGCCGCAACAGGTTCGGTTCAGGCCGATGTCGATGTCGTGCGACTCATGGCACTGGCGGCCGTCACCCGGGCGATCCGCTCGGTCGGGCCGCCGCACACCCGGCACACCACCACCCGGAGGAGCCTGTGAATCGTCGGCACCGTCCGAGGCCGCCGCTGCCCCTCCCGATCACCGTGCAGGGGCACATCCGCGAATGTCCGACGAGTTGACGAGGTAGCCGTGCGTGTCGTTCATCGTGTCGACGAGATGGTCGCGACCTCCCGGGCGCTGCGGGCGGCGGGTCGCCCCGTCGCACTCGTGCCAACCATGGGCGCGCTGCACGACGGCCACCTGTCCCTGGTCGCGGCCGCGATCGACCGCGGCTTCGAGGTCGTCGTCTCCATCTTCGTGAACCCGTTGCAGTTCGGCCCGAGTGAGGATTTCGACCGCTACCCCAGGACGCTCGCGGTCGATCTCCATCTGCTGCGCGGCACCGGAACCCGCGTGGTCTTCGCACCGACCGCGGGCGAGATGTATCCGAACGGTCGGCGCACCACGGTGCGCCCCGGACCGACGGGCAGCCGGCTGTGCGGTGCGACGCGGCCGCAGCTGTTCGGCGGCATGCTGACCGTGGTGGCGAAACTGTTGCTGATCACCCGCCCGGATGCGGCGTTCTTCGGCGAGAAGGACTACCAGCAACTCGTGCTCATCCGGGAGATGGTCGCCGACCTGGATATGGGGATCGAGATCGTCGGGGTGCCCACCGTGCGGGAGGCCGACGGTCTGGCGATGTCGTCTCGGAACCGGTACATGAGCGCCCGGGAGCGAGCGGTGGCGGTCGTGCTGCCCGCCGCACTCACGGCGGGCGTGCGGGCCGGGGCCGAGGGCGGCGACGCGGTGCTCGCCGCCGCCGACGCGCTGCTGTCGGCCGATCCCGGTGTGGCCGTGGAATATCTGGAACTGCGGGACCCCGAGCTGGGCCCCGCACCCGCCCACGGTGACGCGCGCCTACTGGTGGCGGCGCGCGTGGGCGCGACCCGGCTGATCGACAATATGGCGGTGCAGCTGCCTACTTCGACAGGGGCATGACCTGAATCGTGGACATGGCCGTCGCCACCAGTTTGCCGTTCGCGTTGACCGCCTCGGCGGCGATGTACATGACCGACTGACCGCGCTTGCGCACCGTGGCGGTCAGCGTCAGCTGCTCACCGACGAATACCGGGCGCAGGAAGTGCGTCGTCAACTCCATACTCGTCGTCGGATTCCGGGCGGTCAGGTAGCCGAGTGGCGCCATCAGATCGTCGAACATCGCGGCGAGGAAGCCACCTTGCAGCAGTCCCATGACATTTCCGTACTTCGCGGCCACCGTCACCGTGGCCGACAGCGACTTGCCGGGAACGAATTCCGCGAAGCGCATCTCCAGTGTCGTCGTGGACGGCGGCGGCAGCTTCAGTTCGACGCCCGGCGGGACCGGGAGATGGTCGAACAGTGCGAGGGCGTGCTTCATGATCTCGTCGTGGCCGGTGATCGTGGTGTCATCGCTCATGGTCGGCTCCTTCATGGTGTCGATCGCGACTGGTGGTGAACATGGGTAAAGGCGGCGTAGCGTTCCGGCGTGAGTTCCGCGTAGGCGGGGTCGGTTCCGTCACGCACGTAGACCGGTTCCCCCGGTTGCGGGGCAAAGCCCTCGCGCTGTCGCGACAGTTTCGAAACCTTAAGTGTCGCTGTGGTTTTCAGTGAGGAGCATACCCGAATGAAGACCGGCCGCGCAGCCGATGGCAGGGCCGCGTCCAACCGCGCGGCGATCGCCGCGCCGTCGAAACGGGCTCCCTCGGCGAGGACGATGGCCGCCATTCCGGCCCGCCCCTCACGGCCGGGCACCGGTACGCCGTACACCATGGCCTCCGCGATGCCGGGGCACCGCACCAGCTGCTCCTGCACCTCGGTGGTCGAGACGTTCTCGCCCTTGTACCGGAAGGTGTCACCCAGCCGGTCCACGAAGAACAGATTCTTCCGATCGTCCAGTCGGAACAGATCACCCGTGACGAACAGCGCGTCGCCGTCGCGAAAGGCGTCGGTGACGATCTTGGCGCGGGTCGCCTCGGGGTCGCGATATCCAGCGAAGGGGGTGCGCTCGCGGATCGGGCCGAGCAGCATCCCGACGTCCCCCGGCCCGCAGCGCACCAGACGCCCGCGCTCACGCACGAAATCGTCCCGCTCGAAATCCCATCGCGCGAGGGTGCCGCCGAGGCGCAACTTCCCGACCGATCCGACCGTGCCGGACAGGTTGAGCGTGGCGATATTCCCCTCGGTGGACGCGTACATCTCGACGATTCGGCCGATGTCGAACCGTTCCTGGAGCGTGGCCCAGATATCGGCCTGCAACCCCTGGCCCACGATCACCCGCACCCGGTGCCGGTTGTCGTACGGGCCGGGCGGCGTGTTGACCAGATACCGGCACATCTCACCGATGTAGTTGAAACCCGTTGCCCCGAAACGGTGGATGTCGTGCCAGAACCCGCTCGCGGAGAACCGACGGCCCAGCGCCAGGGTCGAGCCGTGGGTGAGGACGCTGGCCAGCGGGATCACCAGGGCGTGGGTGTGGAACAGCGGCAGGCAGTTGTACACCACATCCCCCGGTTCCAGCCGCCACGCCAGCGCACCGAGCACCCGCCCGACGCTGGTCAGCCGCTGGTAACTCATGACGGCAGCCTTGGGCAGCCCCGTCGTGCCGCTGGTGAAGACGTACGCGCCGGTGTCACCGAGGGCGTGACCGGCGGTATCGACCGGATCGGTGACCGTCTCGCTCGGTACGAACAACGCCAGCCCGGCTGTGTCGCAGTCGGTCTCGTCCAGATCGGGGTCCGGGTCCACCGAGCAGCCACCGGCCAGCTCGCCCGGCAGCCGGTCCCGGATCGCCAGGAAGGCGGGCAGGCACTCCGAGCCGACGACCACCCGCCGCGCACCGCACACCGCCAGGGCGTGCGCGAGCCCGTCCCCGCGCGATTGCGTATTGACCAGTGCCACAACGACACCGAGCTTGCCCGCGGCCAGATAGTGCCAGAGGAATTCCGGCCGGTTCTCCATGATCAGGGCGAGCACGTCGCCCTTGCGCAGACCCGCGGCCCGATACGCGTGCGCGATGGCATTGACGAGGCGATTGGCGTGCGCGTAGTCGAATCGCCTGTCCGCGTAGAGCAGGAACGGGTGCGTCGGCCGGGTGCGGGCGCGCCGTTCCAGCTCGAGCGCGAGCGTCCGGTTGGAGCCCGCGCCCTCGAGCAATCCCCGGGCGAGGACCGCGAACGAGCCGATGCGGTGGGTCGGCACGTCAGGCGCCCTCCGACAGTGCCGCCGCTTTCGCCTGGTCGGCCGAGACCATCGCCTGGAAGTAGAGCTGCCGCGCGACCTCGGCGACCAGATCCCAACGCTCCCAGGTCATCGGCGTCGGTTCCTTGTCCGGCACGAACCGGTACCGCGACAGGTCCTCGATACCCTTGAACCGCGCCAAGATCTCATCGTCCAGCAGCGAGTTGCCGGTGAAGGTCGCCGGATCCTGTTCCAGCACGGCCAGTATGGCGTCCACCACGATGTCCTCGGTTCGCCAGTCCTCGGGGCTGCCGATGCCGAGGTTCTGCGTCGCCAGCGTCCCGATCAGCGTGCGCGTCCAGATCGTATTGCAGGCGATGCCGTCCGCCGCGACCTCCTTGCCCAGCCCGAGCGTGAGCAGGGTGGCATTGAGCTTCGACGACATGTACGCCACCTTGCCGCCCATGTGCTGAATCCCCTCGGGATCCAGCGGTGGGCTCAGATTGACGATGTGTCCCCAACCGCCCTCGCGCATATGCGGAATGCAGTGGTGCGCGAGCAGGAACGGCGCCCGGGCGTTGATGGCCATCACCAGGTCGTACCGTTTGTGCGGGGTGCCCTCGACGGTCTGCAACCACATCGCCCCGGCATTGTTGACCAGGATGTCCACCCGGCCGAAGCGCTCGACGGTCCGGTCGACCAGGTTCTTCAGGTCCGCCTCGGAGCGCACGTCGCAGCGCACTCCCAGGGCCTGCGCACCGCGCTGTTCGACCTCGCGGACCGTCTCGGGCACGGTGCCGGGCAGCCGCCCACCGGCCTCCATCGTCTTCGCGCCGATCACGACATTGGTGCCCCGCTCGGCCAGGGCCAGCGCCAACGCCTTGCCGATGCCCCGGCTGCCGCCGGTGATGATCGCCACCCGATCCTGGAACTGGGTCACATTCCGCTCCTCTCGCTCGTCATCGCGGTCACTCGGCGACCGCCACCGCGGGCTCCCGCTGGGGGAGGTCGTACTGTTTGCCGACTTCCTGCTCGAACGACTCCGCCCACGCCTCCAGGCGGTCGACATTGCGGCGCATATCGCGGAATGCCTGGGTGGCGGTCTTGTCGGTGAGCAGGTCCAGATGCAGCTGAGCGCAGATGGGTATCTTGCTGTACTCGACGAACAGGTACTTGTCCGGCTGCGGGGCCTGCGCCGCGAAGGCCCGCAGATTCGCCTGCATGCGGTGCTGGATGCCCTGGAATCTCGTCGCGATGGGATGGAACTCCGCCGCCGCGTCCTCGTTCGCGATCAGACCGTGGAACAGCAGCGACGACGGCAGCGCCCAGTAGAACGAGGTATCCCACATCACCTTGGTGAACATGGCGGGCGCGCTGCCGAAACTGGGATAGTTCTCGTGGTACATCGCCAGGTAGTTGGGCCACAGATCCTCGAGCATGAGCCGGTTGTAGGTCGCGGCGACATCCGCGGTGAGCCGACCCGCGCGGTCGAGTTCGATGAGCCGCGTGGTGATGTGGTTGGTGTAGGCGATGAAATCCGAGCCGGGACTGTAGAAGGCGTCCAGGAAGACCGCCGCCTCACCGAGGCAGGCCCACCGGTGATGCGAGAAGATCTGCCGCGAGCCGTAACTCGCATTGCGCATGCGCAGGAAGTCGATGGGCTCGGCGTCCCGGATGAAGGTGGCCAATGTCGGCTCGTACTCGGCGAGCCATTGCCGCGCTTTGGCTTCCGTGGCGTAGCTGCTGAACGGGTGGATGCGCTCGTCGGTCACGAGGCCGATGCTGGTGTTACCCGACGACAGCGGGATCATCCACACCCAGTACCCCGCGCCCATCAGGTGATTGGTCGAGAACCACCGGCGCTCCTGCGTTTTCGGCCGCCAGGTGAGACTGGTGGTGTCGGTCATCCGCTCGACGTCGTATTCACCCCGGAACCGCCACCACACCGCATTGATCTTGTGCGGGCTCGGGGTGCCCAACTCCAGCTTGCGTTGCAGCAGTCGCCGCCGACCGGTCGCGTCCACCACGAACCGTGCCCGCACCGCCCGGTCGCCGCCCACGCCGGGCACCTCGATGTGCACGACGTGGTCGTCCTCGCCGGTCGACAGGTCGACATCGACCACCTTCGCCTGCTCGACCAGGTCGACGCCGAGTTCTCGTACCCCGCGCCGCAATTCGCGTTCGAAGATGCCGCGGTCGATCTGGTACGACGGCACCCGCGGGAACCGCCGGGCGCCCAGCTCGGGCCGCGCCTCGAACGGGCCGTGCGCGTCGCCGAAGAACATGCGCAGCCCGAGCTTGTGCAGGTGCCGGGTATTGAAATGCCCGGCGAGACCGAGCTGTTCGGTGAAGTAGTGCGCACCGCCCTCGACGGTCGCCTCCCCCACCTTGTAGGCGCCGTCGGGGATGACGTCGCCCGCCGTGCGCTCCACCACCAGTACCGACAGCTCGGGCATGGCGCGCTTCAGCTGTCTCGACAGCGTCAGCCCCGCCAGTCCACCGCCGCATACCACCACGTCGTACCGCTCGGCCGGATTCGTCAGTGCCGGATTCGTCCTTGCCGGATTCGTCATGTCAGCGTCCTTCCACCAGGCTCGTGAAACTCGGGAACGCGTCCTCGGCGGACAGCTCCGCCGCGATGGTGCGCATGACCCGCGGGTCCGGGTTCTGGATGAACAGATGCCCGCCGGGCACCGTGGTGAGCGAGAACCCGCCGCTGGTCAACTTGCCCCAGCCCTCCAACTGCGATTCCTCGAACACCGGATCGTCCGCACCGCGCAGTACGGAGATCGGGGCGCGCAACGTGTAGCCGTTGTGGAACCGGTAGTCGCCCAGCATCTTCAGATCCGCGCGGATGGCGGGCAGCCAGTGCATGATCGCCGCCTCCTCCTCCACGGGGATGTCGAGCAGCTTGTTGTCCCGCAGCACCGCCAGCACCCGGCTGTCGGATTCGCTCGCCAGGTCGAAGCCGTCGCGCACGTGGTTCAGGTTTCGCACGTAGTCCTCGACCAGAACCGGCGAGGGCCAGCCGCCGATGATGAGCTTCATCGGCACCTCGTTGTACTGCTGTTCGAGGTATCGGGTGAGCTCGTAGGCGAGCAGTCCACCCATGCTGTGCCCGTAGACGACGAAGGTGCGGTCCAGGTAGGGCAGCATGGCCTCGGCCAGCTCCGCCACGAACTCCGGCATGGCGTCGATCGGCACGTCCTCGATCCGGTCCTCCCGGCCCGGGAACTGGATTCCCACCACCTCCACCGTTTCCGGCAGCTGGTTGGGCCACGGGGTGAACACCGAGGCCGCGCCGCCGACGAAGGGCAGGGCGAACAGGCGCACCGACGCGGTGTTGGAGCGGCCGACCACGGTGCGGATCCAGCGCTCCGGTCCGGTGGCCGGAGTCGTTGCGGTCCCGGATGTCTCGCCCTGCAACTGGGCGAGTACCTCGTCCGCGAGCTCGACGATGCTCGGACCGCGCATCAGACCCATGGTCGGGAAGTCGATCTCGAGGTGTTTGGCCAGCATATTGCGGATCTGGCCGGCCATCAGCGAGTCCATCCCGAGGTCGGTCAGCCCGGCGTCCTGGGCCAGGCGCTCGACCGGCATGTCGAAGATCCGGGAGATCTGTTGCGACAGTGCCGTAACCAGTCGCGGCGCGCGCTCGGGCTCCGGGAGCTCGAACAGTTCGGCCCGCAACCCCTCGGTGCCGAACGCCGCCGCGGTGCCGGCGGTGGACTGCGCGGTGAGATGGGCCAGACGCGGCGAGCTGCGCACGATCGGCATCACCTGATTCATCTTCGCCCAGTTCACGCCGAAGACGCTGGCGCGGTTGACACCGTGGGCCTGGCACCGGCCGATGAAGTCCAGCGCGTGGTCGGGCGAGATCGGGGTCCAGCCCAGCCAGGAGAGCGTGTCGAGCTTGTTGCGGGCGACGAATCCGACCTCCGCGATGGCGCCCCAGTTGACCGTCAGGGCGGGCAGGCCCAGTTCCCGGCGGTGCAGTGCCAGGGCCTCCAGGAATCCGTTGGCCGCGGCGTAGTTCGCCTGACCCGGGGTGCCCACATTCCAGCTCATGGAGGAGAACAAGACGAAGACGTCCAGATCCAGCGACCGGGTGTGGTGGTGCAGATGCCAGGCGCCGTCGACCTTGGGCCGCACCGCGCGCAGGAAGTCCGCCTCGGTCATGGTGGCCAGCGGCCCGTCCGCGATGACCATGGCGGCGTGGTAGATCCCGCGCAGCGGCGGCAGCGACGCGATGCGTTCCAGCAGACCCTCGACCTCCGCCTCGACCGAGACGTCGGCGCGTTCGAGCACCACGGTGGCGCCCGCGGCGCGCATGGCCGCGATGGGTTGCTCGTTCTCCGCGTCGACCTCAGCCCGGCGGCCCACCAGCACGACGGTGCGCGCGCCGTTGCCCACCAGCCACTGTGCGGTACGCAGGCCGAAACCCGTATAGCCGCCGGTGATCAGGTACGTGCCGTCGGCGTCCACGGTGACGGCGTCGGTGGCGGTCGGATAGACCAGGACCTCGTCGGCGGGCTCGTAGGCGACGACGACCTTGCCGATCTGCTTGGCGGTGGCCATGTAGCGGAACGCCGACGCCACGTCCGCGGCACCGAATTCGGTGTGCGGCAGCGCTGGCAGCGTCCCCGCGGCCACCCGGTCGAGCACGGCCGTCATGGACTCCCGGCACAGCGCCGGGTCCTCCAGCAGCATCCGGTCGATATCGACGGCCGAGTAGCTGAGGTTGTTGCCGAACGGCTTCAGGCCCAGCTGGTAGTTGTCGTAGATATCCTTCTTGCCGATCTCGATGAATCGGCCCCGGGGGCGCAGCAGTTCGAGACTCTTCGGAATGGTCTCGCCCTGAAGGGAATTGAGCACCAGGTCGACGCCGTCGCAGCGCTGCCGGATCTCGTCGGCGAAGGCCAGCGACCGCGAGTCGAAGACCTCCGCCACGCCCAGCCCGCGCAGGTAGTCCCGCTTCTCCTGGCTACCCGCCGTGGCGAGTACGGTCGCCCCGACGGCATGCGCGATGTGGACCGCGGCCAGACCGACGCCACCGGCGGCGGCGTGCACGAGTACCCGCTCCCCCGCCCGCAATCGGCCCACCTCCATCAGCGCGTACCACGCGGTCAGATAGGCCATCGGCAGGGTGGCGGCCTCGACCGCCGACAGCTGCTCCGGCGAGGGGTAGACGCGGCGCGCGTCGGTGACCACGGACGACCCGAAACAACCTCGGGCGAAGGCGATCACGCGATCACCGACCGCGATGCCCTCGACCTCGGGCCCGACCGCCGTGACGACGCCGGCGCACTCCACGCCGAGGTTCTTCTCGTAGAATCCGCCGAAGGTCGCTCCCTGCGACAGTGCGCCGAGGGTCAGCATGATGTCGCGGAAGTTCAGTCCGGTCGCCTCCGGCCGGATGGCGACATCGGTCGGGCCGAGGTCGGGCCGCGGCTGCCGCTCGTAGCGCAATTCCTCGATTCCGGGCTCGGCCGGGACGGACAGCGCGAACGGGGTGTCGTCCGACACCCGGGCGGGGGTCGCGACCGATGCCTCGAACTCGGCGAGCGAGAGATGCTCGAAGCGGTCGGTGTAGCGCATGTCCCCGCGGTAGGCGACCTCCTCCTCCGCGGTCCGCACGTGCAGGAGTTCATCGAACAGCTGCGCGGCCCGCCGCTCGGCGGTGGCGGCCGGATCGAAGTCGATGATCTTCGCACGCAGGCTGCTGTGCTCGCTCAACAGCACCCGGAGGATGCCCCAGCTCGGCAGCTGCGACACCGCGACGCTGTCGGCCCGCTCCACCAGTGGTCCCCCGGACGTGGCCACCCAGAAGCGTGGTGCCACCGGCTGATCCAACTTCTCGACGGCCTGCGCCAGCGCGATGACGCTGTAGGCGGCGTGACTCTCCACCTGGGCCAGCAGCTCGGTGGTGAGATCCGCCGCGGCGAAGTCCAGGTTCCACAGGTGCAGCACCCCGGCCACGGTCCCGGCGCGGTCGCGGACCTGCCCGAGTACGCGTTCGAGATCCGCGCCGCTGGTCGGATCCACCCGGAAGGCGCGGGTGTCGAGCTGTTCGTAGGCGTCGCCGCGGGTGACCACGACACTGTCCGCGGCGGCCGCCCCGAGCAGCGAGAGATACCGCTCGGCAACGCCGTCGGCGTCCGCCAGCACCACCCACGCGCCCGGCTCGACGCGCGGCTGATGCGGCTCCAGATCCACCTCGGGTGTCCGCGCCACGATGACCGAGCAGCCGGTCTGCTCCGGATCGGTCATATCGGAGAAGATCTGCACGTGTTCGAAGCCCGCGGTGGGCAGGAACTCCCGCCAGGTGGCCTCCGACATCAGGGGATAGTCGGGGCGCAGGTCGTGGTCGGCGAAGCGCCACCACCCATCGGTCATGCCGAAGGTGAGATCGACCCAGTGCGGCGGATTCGTCTCCTCGACGATCACCATCAGGCCGCGCGAGGTGAGCAGCCGAGTGACATTGTCCAGGGTGGTCCGCAGCTTCTCGGTGGCGTGCAGGACATTCGCCGCCACCACGATGTCGAAGTAGTGCGGATCGAAACCCTGCTCCTCGATATCGGTTTCGATATCGAGGATCCGGTAGTCCACGAAGTCGTGGTCGGCGAACCGCTGCCGCGCCTTACCCAGGAACAGCTGGGTGATATCGGTGAACACGTATTCCGCGCGGTCGGCGGGCAGTTCGGACAGTATCCACCCGGTCGTGCCCGCGGTGCCCGCGCCGATCTCCAGCACCCGTACCGGCCGATCGCTCGGCAGCCCGCGCACGCATTCCGCGACCAGTGCGGCGACGGTGCGGTTGCAGCGCTCGAAGGAGAACGACGACTCGTAGAGATCGACCACCGACTGGAACTCGCTCTCGGGGAAGATGAGCTCGATCGGATTGACCTCGTCGCGCAATACGGCGGCCTGCTGCGGGCCGCACCGCTCCAGCACCAGGTACTCGGCCTCGCATTCGGGATGCCGTTCGCGCAGCGCGGCGAGTTCGGCGGCCGTATCGACCCGGGCGGGAACCCGCTCGACCCGCCAGCCGTCCCCGTCCCTCCCGGTGATCCCGTGCCGGGTGCACAGTTCGAGCAGGCGAGCGAGGTAGTCGCGGTGCTTGTCGCGCACGCCCATCTCGCGGGCGACCTCGTCGAGGGTGAAGCGCCGTCCCGGCGCGAAGTCCATGCCCAGCTGGTGGAAGCCCTCGGTGACATAGGCCATGCACAGGCGGTTCATCTCCGCCTCGGTCACGGCGTGGTAGTCGCGATTGACCGACCAGTTCCGCACCTCGTCGAGGACGGGTGCGGCCGCCGCGCTCAGGGCCTCGTCCGCGGGCACGAAATCGGCGGGCAGCAGGGTCTTCGTGCGCACCGGGGCCGGATGCCACCGGTACTCGTAGAGCCACTGCAACAGCGCGTCGCGGTCCTCGGTGCTCTGGGTGATCGACTTGCCCTTGAAGCCCTCGAATTCGGCCACCAGCGTGCCGTCCTCGTTGACGAGCCAGAGATCGCCCTCGCAGTAGGCGAGATCGTCGAGGACGTGCGCGCGCCCGTAGCAGTAGACGCGGCTACCCGCCTTGGCATGGAAGCTGAAGCGCTTGACCTCGAACGGGATGTAGAGGTGCCTGTCCTCGGTATTCGGATCATTGCCCATGGCGATGGACAGCGACTGGAAGCAGGCGTCGAGCAGCGCCGGGTGGATGGTGTGGCGCGGCGCCTCGTCGGCCAGCGCCTCCGGAGTGTCGATGCGCCCGAGCGAACGCAGCTCGCCGTACTGGAGTTTGGTGATGGCCCGGAAGCTCGGTCCGAGTTGCAGGCCGTTGTTGCGGAATTTCGCGAACACCTTCTCCGGCTCGAACTCGACCGGGCAGTCCGCCCCGAATTCCGAGAACGGCACCGGCAGTTCGGTATCCGGTGCACCGCGACGCACCGTCCCGACCGAGTGCGCGACCCAGTCCTTGTCGCCGTCCTGGAGGCTGTACACGGTGAAGTGCAGCGATGGGGTCAGCACCACCTGGACCAGCGGCGCCGGGCGATCGTCGAAAACGAACAGCGGCCGCCGGAATTCGACGTTCTCGACGGAGTAGCGGCCCGGACCGAACGCGTCCTGCGCACAGCCGATGATCAGATCGAGATGTCCGGCTCCGGGGAAGACGATGGGCCCCTGGACGCGATGGTCCTCGAGCCACGGGAACACGGCGGTGTCCATGACGAACTCCCACACGTGCTTGTCCGGTTCGTCGGCGGCGAGATTGCGGGTCCCCACCAGCGGATGACCCAGCGACGGGAAGCGGTGCTCCCGGGAGACCGGGGTTTCCAGCCAATAGGTTTCGCGCTGCCACGGATAGAACGGCACCGGAACACGTTCGGAGACACCGTCGTACACGGCATCCCAGTCCGGATCGAATCCGTTCGTGTACAGCGTCGCCAGCGAGGACAGCAGGGTGACGCGATCGCTCTGCTTGCGGTGCAGCGACGCCACCGCCACGCCCTCGGCCTGCCGCCCAGCCAGCAGCTCGCCGATGGCGGTGGAATGGATGGGGTGCGGGCCCAATTC
Source organism: Nocardia otitidiscaviarum (assembly GCF_007362295.1). Classification (NCBI taxonomy): domain Bacteria; kingdom Bacillati; phylum Actinomycetota; class Actinomycetes; order Mycobacteriales; family Nocardiaceae; genus Nocardia; species Nocardia otitidiscaviarum. The sequence goes on from NZ_CP041695.1 coordinate 5,239,785, forward strand.
GACGAAGGTCAGGTGCTGGTCGGCGATGAGCCGATCGATGGTGGGCGCGAAGCGCACCGGCTCGCGCACATTGCGCCACCAGTACTCGGCGTCGAGCCCGCCGGTCGGCACCACCTCCGCGCTCACGGTCGAATACATCGGAATCTCGGCCGGACCCGAGGTGAGGCCGGACAGCGACGACAGCAGCTCATCGCGCAGCGGATCCATGTGGTGGCTGTGGAAGGCCACGCTGACCTGGAGCATGCGGCAGAAGATCCGGTCGCGTTCCAGTTCGACCCGAATCTCCTCGAGCGCATCGGGATCACCGGCCAGGGCGGTCGATTCCGGGCCGTTGAGCGCCGCGACCTCCACCCGCCCGCGATAGCCGGTGATACGCCGCTCCGCCTCGTGCGAGGGCAGGCCGACGGCCAGCATCTTCCCCTTGCCCGAGGCCCGCTGCTGCACCCGGCTGCGGTGGAAGATGACCCGCACCGCGTCCTCGAAGGTCAGGGCCCCCGACACGCAGGCGGCGGCCACCTCGCCGATGCTGTGCCCGACCACGGCCGCCGGGACGATGCCCCAGCTCTGCCACAGCCGTGCCAGGCCGAGCTGCACCGCGAAGACCGCGGGCTGCGCGATATAGGTCTCACCGATACGGCTGTCCGCCTCATCGCGGCCCAGTTCCTCGAGTACGCTCCAGTCGCCGTGTTTGCGCAGTTCGGCGTCGACACGCTCCACGGTCTGCCGGAATACCGAGCTCCGGCCCAGCAATTCGCGCGCCATGCCCCACCACTGCGGTCCCTGGCCGGAGAAGACGAAGGCCACGCCGGAGGTCTTGGTAGACCGCGCCCCGCTGTGCAGCGCCTCGGGCGCGGAGCCACGGGCCATATCGCGCAGGGCGTCGCGCAGCTCCTCGGTGGAGGTGCAGACCATGGCGAGCCGATGGTCGTGGTGGGAGCGGGTCCGTGCCTGTGCGGAGGCGATGGCGGTCAGATCGGCGGCGGGCCGCTCCAGGAATTCGGCGTAGCTGTCGGCGTAGGCCCGCAGCGCGTCCGGGGTCTTCGCGCTGAGCGTGAACAGCACGGTGGCGTCCACGCTGTCCCGGACCGGATCGGTGCGTTCCCCGTCGACGGGCAGCCCCTCCAGGATCACGTGAGCATTGGAGCCGCCGAAGCCGAACGAGTTCACCCCCGCCAGGCGCGGCCCGGCATTCGGCCACGGCTGCCGGGCCGTCGCCAGCCGCAGCCCCAAATCCGCGAAGGGGATGGTCGGATTCGGATGCTCCGCATGCAGATTCGCGGGGATCTCACCGTTCTTGACGACCAGGCAGGCCTTGACGAGGCCGACCATCCCGGCCGCCGACTCCAGGTGGCCGACATTCGACTTCACCGCACCGACAATGCAGGGGCCCTGGCCGTTTCGCCCGGCTCCCAACACCTTTCCCAGTGCCCGCGCCTCGATGGGGTCGCCCACGGGCGTTCCCGTCCCGTGCGCCTCGATATAACCGATATCGGTGGGCGCGACGCCCGCGTCCCGGCAGGCGTCGATGATCATCTGTGCCTGCGCGTCCTCGCTGGGCACGGACATGCCGTTGGTACGTCCGTCCTGATTCGTCGCGCTGCCGCGGATCACCGCGTAGATGTGGTCGCCGTCGGCGACGGCGGCGGAGACCGGCTTGAGTACGACGGTGCCCGAACCCTCACTGCGGATGTAGCCGTCACCGGATTCGCTGAACGATTTGCACCGGCCCTCGGGCGACAGGAACGTGCCCTGACTGAAGCCGATGGTCGCCTCGGGCAGCAGCAGGGTGCTGACGCCGCCGACGATGGCCATCGATGCCTCTCCGGAGCGGATGCTGCGGCACGCCAGGTGAATCGCGACCAGGGACGACGAACATGCGGTGTCCACCGTCATACTGGGGCCGCGCAGGTCGAGCAGGTACGAGACACGGTTGGCCACAATGCAGTTCGTGACACCGGTCATGGTGTGGCCACCGATGAGGTAGCGGTTCTCGGGGTTGAGCTGGATGATGCCGTAGTCGTGACCGGACACCCCGGCGTACACGGCGGTCTTCGTCCCGGCCAACTCCTCCGGGACGATGCCCGCGTCCTGCAGCGCTTCCCAGGTCGTCTCCAGGAACAGCCGCTGCTGCGGGTCGATCCGGGCAGCCTCGGTCGGTGTGATACCGAAGAAGTGCGCGTCGAAGGCGGTGACGTCGTCGACGTAGCCGCCTGTTCGGGTCCGCATATGTCCGGGCCGTCCGGCATCGCGGTCGTAGAAGCCCGCCGCCGTCCACCGGTCGTCGGGAACCTCGCGCACGCCGTCGCGTTCGTCGAGCAGGAGTCGCCAGAAATCGTCGACATTGCGAACGTGTCCCGGGAACCGGCAACCGATCCCCACGATGGCGATGCCCTCGTTCTCGGTCGGCATGGCATCGGTCGGGGAGATGTGAACAGAATTCATCGAATAGCCTCGCCTTTGTAACAGCACGCCTATCGGCAGATTTCACCTGCGGATCGATCGGATATCACGATCTGCTTCCGATGAAATCGTATGAGAATTACTTTTCGTCCACATCCCCCCGGCCGGGTGGAATGCCATGCCGGGTGGATTGCATATCAGCGGCCGTGGGAAATATATTCAGCCGGCGACGGATCGAGTGGAATCAGCGCGCCGCCCGAGTCGGACCGGCACGTTCCCATAGCCACGGAATGTGAGCTGCTGGCGCAGCCGCGGCGGCGCGGCCGCCCGCATATCGGGAAAGCGCTCGAACAGCGCCCGCAGTGCGTACGCCGCCTCCATTCGGGCCAGATTGGCACCGAAGCAGGAATGGACGCCACTGCTGAACGCCAAGTGCTCTTTGGCATTCGGACGGGTGATATCGAATCGCTGCGGATCGTCGAATACCGCGGGGTCGCGATTGGCTCCGGCCAGGGACAGCATGATCATATCGCCCGTATGCAACGGCACCCCCGCCAATTCGACATCGGTGAGCGCCTGGCGAGCCGTGATGAATACCGGCGGCTCATAGCGCAAAACCTCCTCGACCGCATTGGGCCACAGCTCCGGTTCCGCGCGCAATCGGTCCAACTGTTCGGGATGTCGCAGCAGCAGGGTGATGGCGCTGGCGATCAAATTGGCCGTGGTCTCGAAACCGGCGCCGATGATGATGCTGGCATTGGCCTTGAGCGCGTAATGATCCAATTCGCCGCTGGCGATCATAGTGCTGAGGATGTCCTCGCCCGGTTCCCGCCGCAGTCGATCGATGTGCTGGTCCAGGTAGTCGTTCAACTCCTGCGCCGCGCGCATGGCCCGGTGGTACCGGGGCCAGGAGATGCCGACATCCAGCATCGGCGTCATCTCCTCGCCCCAGAACAGGAACTTGTCCTGGTCGGAGTCCGGCATGCCGAGAATCTCGAAGATGATCGCGATGGGCACGCGCGAGGCGAAGGTCTCGACCAGGTCGACCGAGCCGCCGGAGGGCAGGGCGTCGAGCAGTTCCTCGGTGACGGTCTCCACCCGATCGCGCAGCCTGCCGACGGCGCGCGGGGTGAACGCCGAGACCACCGGCTTGCGCATCTTGGTGTGCTCCGGTGGATTCAACCGCAGCATGGCCGGTGGGTCGGCCGGATTCGCCGGTGGTGGAACGCGATTCGCGAACTTCTGCAGTATCGCCGGAATCTTGATGCGAGCGGAGCTGCGGACGCCGAACCTGCTGTCCCGCAGAATCATTCGAGCCAGCTCATAGTCACAGGTCGCCCAGGGCAGCGGAGTCTTCACCAGCCTGCCCTGCGCCCGGATGTGCTCGATGAACGGGTGCGGATCCGAGATCCCCTGCGGTCCCATCATTTTGGCGAAGGTGTCGCCGCGCATCGTCTGCACGCGCAGCACCAGCCGCGGCGCCCCCTGCAGTGACAACCAGCGCAACCAGTATTGCAGTGTCATTTTCTCACCTGCCCATGCTTTGGAGAATCGTAGGACCGTCGCAGCGGCGGACACATCCCCCCGATCGGGTGGGCGTGCGCCGTACCGACGTCACGACAGGAACTCGCGTTCGGTTCGCCGGAGCTCGTGATACGACCGTTCGATCTCGGCGGCCTCGGAGTGCACCAGAAACACCACCCCCGGAGAGGAATTCAGGTCGACCGTCGGCCTGGTCATCGCCCGGTCGCGGATCCGGAATCGCACGCTCTGGAAGGCCGGGAGACGTTCGAGCGCGGCGCGCAGGGCGGCCGCGGGCAGCGGCGTCGCCCGACGGGCGATGAGGTTCACACAGCGCGCCCGCTCGCGACGGACGTACACCGGCGGCTGCGCCGCCAGCACCCGACCGTCGTCCAGAAAGCAGTCCACGGTCAGGTCCACCTGATTCACCCCGGTGCAGCGGTCGAGCGCGCGCGGCTCGGCCAGACCGGACAGCCGCGCCCCGGTCTCCAACAGCACCGGCCCCTCGGCGGTGCGGATCAGCTCGGTGTGCGCGGGCCCGTTGGCCACACCGAGCGCGTCGAGCACACCGCGGACGTAGGCGAAGATCTCCGCCGCGTGCGGCTCCGACGGAGCCAGCAGATCCTCGTGGTCGTAGATGCGACGCTCGTCGTCCACGGTCGCCTTGTGACTGGCCCAGGCGTCGGTGATCCGGTGCACGCCGTCGCGGCTGACCGAGTTGACGACGTACTCCTGGCCGACCAGGTACTCCTGGGCCAGGACAGCCTCATTGGTGCGCAGCATCAGATTCGTCTTGCCCAGAATGGCGGCCACCGCGGCACTCACCTGCGCGTCGGTATCGGCGACGAAGACGTCCTCGGATCCGGCGCTGTCCAGTGGCTTGATCACGGTGCGCCGCAGGCCGCTGGCGCGCCGCCAGGCCAGCAGCTCCGCCGCCGTGGTGCCGCGGGTCTGCGCGGCGGTGCGCAGCCCGGCGGCGGCGACGGCCTCGAGCATGTGGAACTTGTCGCGCCGCACCCGGGAGCGGTGCGGATCATTGCCCCGCAGACCCAGTTTCGCGGCGATCTCGTCGGCCACCTCGACGCCGAATTCGCTGGCCGCGATGACCGCGATCGGATTCTCCTCGGCGAGTACGCGCAAGACCTCGTCGGCCCCGTCGGCGTAGCAGATGTCCGCGTCGAACTGGGTGACCGGCAGGCTGGCCGCGAAGACGGCGGGCAGATCGGCCCGCGAGCGGATGTGGATCAGCCGACAGCGGTTCCGCACCCGGGGCACCAGCAGCGCCCCGGTGGACAGTGCGTCCACCAGCACCACGGCGGCGGGTTGGCGTCGATGGGTCATGGGTTTCCCCTCGGAGGGATCAGGGGGCTGTCGTAGCGGTTCGCGACATGCTCGAGCATGGCGTAGAGCCGGTCGGATCCGAGTCGGCCGGAGGCGTCGGCGGCGGTGGTGCGGGGCAGCGGCAGCCGACCCAGCGCACCCCACCGCAGTGCGCCTCGATCGTCGATGACGCAGGTGGCCGCGCCCGCATTGTCGGTGTGCAGGCAGTAGGGCACATCGAGCAGACCGGACGCGAATGCCTCGACCAGCGCGTCCCCGACATCGGGGGCGAGGTCGAGCACGGCGTCGATGAGGGTCCGCGCCTCGTCGAGGATCTCCTCGAAATAGGCGTCGTCTCCGCTCTCCGTGTCCTCGGTCGGGGACGGTCGCCGGATCTCCGTGGCGGCGAGGCGCAGCGCCGCCACGTTCTCGGCGATGGACGGGATCTGCCACGCCTCCGACACCGTTTTCACGATCAGCCGTTCGCACCCGGCATCGCGGGCCAGCCGCGCGCTGTCGCGGATCAGCAGTTCCGCGCCGTCCGGTGTACGCGGAAACAGCCCCATGTAGGTGTAGAGCACCACATGCCAGGTCACATCGCCCAGATAGGTCGCGGCGAGGGCGCGCAGCGCGCGCAGGGCGCCGCGATCCTGTGCGGCCGACGTCCCCTGCGCGTAGCTGAACGACATGTGGCGCAGCCCGTGTCGCCGGAAGAAGCAGCCCTCCAGTACACCCATCGCCACCAGCAGCGAGGGCGGGCAGAGCTGGCCGAGCAGACAGCCCCCGAAACTCTCGATATGGCCGCGTTCGGTGTGGTCGGCGAGGAACCGGCAGCTGACCGCCCACGCCCGAACCGCTTGGCGCAGCGGCACTCTGCTGTAGGGCAGGCAGTAGGAGACCGGACCGCCCTCGGTCGCGTCCAGCCCGAGCTCGACCAGCCGCCGGAAGACGCCGAGCGGCAGCGCGGTGCCGTGCCGCACCTGGACCGGGAAGGCGGGACCGTACAGCCCGGCGAGCACGGCGGCCGTGCGCTCGACCGGATGGGAGACGATCGGATACCCGTTCAGTTCCTCTCCGGCGGCCAGCCGTTGCAATGGGGTCGTGTAGTCGCCGACGCGGGTGTAGCTGTCCAGGGTCAGCGTGCCGACGACCGGATAGTCCAGGGCGGCGACCCGGGCCAGCCCCGATCGCATGGTCGACACCGTGCCGAAGCCCATGCGCGGCTGGACCACCGGTCCCACACCGGCCCGGTCCGCCACGAAGCGGTCCAGATATCCGCTCACGTCACCGGCCCGAGATCAGCTCGAGCGTCGGGCGGCCCGAGTCCGGATCCACGGTGCGCACCCGCGCCTTGTGCGGATCGCCCGCGCGCACCCGCGCCATCACCGTGTCACCGGCCGCGAAGTCCACCAGCGAACTGCGGTAGAGCGTGCGCAGGTGAGCGATGGACAATCCCGAGATCTCGTGCAGCCAGGCGACACACCGCGCATCCGTGGTGTCACCGCGCAGCGTGGCGAGCAGTGCGGGCAGCTCGTCGCGCCACTGCGGATGGCAGCGTTCCACGAAGTCCGCCAGCCGCGCGGCCGCATCGGTGAACGGCGAGAACACCATGGTGACGAGCGTGTCCGGGCGGAGCCCGAAGGCGCGTTCGGCGTAGGCGTCGGCCAGCGCGCGCCGCTCGGCGATTCGCTCCGGCGAGTCGTAGCGTTCCAGCGCCAGCCGGATGAGGCGGTCGGGCATCTCCTTCTTGCGCATCACCGTCTCGGCGAACTCCAGGTACTCCGCGATACCCGCCGCGTAGGTCCGGCCCTCGACGTACTCGGCCCGCAGGCCGCGCAGGTGGGCCATGAGAGTCGGGTTGGCGCAATCGGATTCGGTGAAGCTGAAGGCGAGGTCGTCGAAGCGGAAGCCGAGGAAGTCGACGACCAGATCCCAGTGGTCGTCCACCCGGTAGCTGACCAGGTCGTAGATGGAGACGAAGGCGGGCTGCACCGCACGATCGCCCACCGCGACCGCGCGGGCCGCCACCTCCGGCGAGCCGTCGCCGAACAGCTCACGGAAGTAGGCGTCACCGATGCCGCGCAGGGCGATCAGCAGATCCTGGAAGGTCATGCCGTGGCGGCGCACATCGATGCCGATCCCCTCCGCCAGACGCCTGATCCACGCCGCGTAGAGCATCTGCTCACGCCGCGAATCACCGGTCATCACGGCGTCCACGCCGCCGCCCCACCAGACCGCCCGACCGTAGAAGTCGGCGACCGCGAGATTGCAGCTGTTGCAGAAGGTGGGGCGGCCGTCACCGGCCGACCGGTGCCCGTTCATCAGCACGTCGAGCCGGTTGACCGCCACCAGTTGCGCGGGCAGCGGAAGATCGACGTCGAAGCGGCGGACCTCGGTGTGGTCGACGGTGAGCAGTTCGGCGCGGTCGTCGTCGAGCAGCCCCAGCGCCGCGTACACTCGCTCGATGTTCTCCATCACCGCGCGCGGCACCCCGGCATGACGCATATTCGCCACGCGGACAGCGAAAGTCGTGCCGTGCACCAGCCGCAGCCGCAGCTGCACGGCCCGCACGAACGCGACCACATAGGTGCTGTCCTTGCCGCCGCCGTAGGCCACCATGACCTTGTAGTCGGCGATCCGGTCCGGGCCGCCCGCGGCCTCGAGCAGCGTATCGCCGACCGCCGCCACGCCGTCCCGCTCGGCCGGGGTGAGGAAGGCGATCAGCCGCTCGTACCGTGCCCGATCGTCGTGGGCCTGTTGCTCGTTCACAGCGGTTCCGCCTCGAAGTCGAAGTTCTCGATGATCTTGTGGATGCCCGCCTCGACGACGTGCTCGTCGTCGTGCAGCAGAATGAAACGCCCGCGGTGCAGCGCGTCGTAGGAGCCGCCCGGTGCGAGCACCTGTCCGGCCTCGGGCAGGAGTTCGCGCCAGACGATCGGCACCTGGTCCCGCATGGATCCGGCCCGGACCACCCGTTCGGAGTGCTCGGCCGGCTTCGGCACGACCAGCCAGCCCCCGGAGGTGTCGGTGGGTGCGGGCGGTGTGGCGACCGGCTCACCCACGAGCGCGCGCAGCCACAGTTCGTAGAGATTGACGCCGAATGCCTTGTTGATCAGGTGCGGCACCTCGGCACCGCCCACCCGGCCGCCGATCTCCAGGAATACCGGAGCGCCGTCCGGAGGCAGGAAGATCTCGAGGTGGAAAGGCAACCGGCGCAGGCGCAAGGCGGCGACGACCCGTCGGGAGAACTCCTCCAGCAGGGTGCGCCGCGGCGACGGACCGAGCAGCACCGAGCCGAGCGGCGTGCCGCCGGTGAACGACAGGCAGTCGTTGATGTAGCGGGCGGTCGCCTGGAAGGTGATCCGGGAGTCGTCGTCGGCGAAACCGTCGACATGGTAGATGTCGCCCGCGATGAATTCCTCGACCTCGTAGCGGGACGAATCGACGGTCGCCAGTGCGGTTTCCAGTTCGGCCGCGTCGTCCACCCGCAGCACGCCGATACTGGCGGCGGAGTCGATCGGCTTGAGGATCAACGGATATCCGCACTCCGCCGCGAAAGACCGGGCCCGCTCGCACCGGGCGAAGCGGGGTACGAGCAGGCCCGCCGCCGCCACCACCTGCTTCATCCGCACCTTGTCCCGGTACACGGCGACCTCGTCGACCGTCGGCCCGGGAATCGCGAACCGCTCCCGCACCCGAGCCGCGGTCTCCAGCGTGAATTCCGAGAGCGCGATCAGCAGATCCACCGGACCCACCCGCTCGATGACATCCGCGACGGCGGCCCCCAGTTCGGTCACGTCGTTCACATCGGAAACCGTTATCCGGCAGGCGATTCGCTCGGGGTGGGCCAGCACGCCGTCGGCGCCGGGACCGTCGACCACGTAGCTCACCCGGTGGGCGTCGTGGTCGATGAACTCCTCGTAGCGGGTGAGCTCGTTGTCCCAGCGCACCCCGTCGCTGAAGCGCGGCCACTTGTTGACGATGACGATGTGCATCAGTGCACCTCCGGTGTGGTGATCTGCTCGCCGTCCCAGGGCGTGGCGACGGCGGGCTCGGCGTGCCAGGACGAGAACCCCTGCGCGATATCGAAATCCAGCAGCACGCGAAAGCGGTCGATGGCGTCGTCGCCGGTGAAGACGTCCAGGTAGCCCGCCGCCAACAGATCACGACGGACCCGGTCGTCATCGGACACCGCGGTCGTCAGCTTGCCGCCGACCACGCACGGCACGGCCAGCCCGTCGGACCGGACGGCCGACAGCAGCACGCGCGCGCCGTGGAAGCCGTGCCCGTTGACACTCGATACGACCAACAGATCGGGCCGGTCCTCGCGCAGGGCGCGGGTGACCACACCGATCGGCGTGCAGGTGCCCAGATTGCGCACGCACGCGCCGTATTCCTCGAGCAACTTGTGCAGATAGACCAGATTCCAGAGGTGGGAATCGGATTCGACGGTGCACAGCACGCACCGAAAGCGACTGTTCATGCCTCGACCTCCACGGTTGCGATCTCGCGGGGTTGCAGCGCCTTGCGGAAGGCGGCCATGGTGAGCGGCAGCAGGACGGCGCCGAACAGGCACAGCAGAGCGCTGAGCCACAGCACGAGCCGCTGGGGGCCGACGCTGGCGCCCACCCCGCCGATCATGAGTCCCGCGATCGGATAGGACACCAGGTTGAGCAGATAGAACGGCCCCATCACCTTGCCGAGGTGCTCGCCGGGGATCACCTTGAGGCGCTGGGTGCGGTTGTAGACGTTGTAGAGCGCGGCTCCGACGATCACCGCGACGAAGGCGGGAGCGTAGACGAGATAGGACGGCGCGAAGGCGGCGACCAGCAGGGCGGCGCAGATCAGCGCGAAACCCGTCACGCCGACGAGACCGATGCCGAAGCGCCGCAACAGTATCGGAATCAGCAGCAGGTTGAGCAGCCCCATGATCCCGACCGCGGTGTTGAGCAGACCGTACGCCGAATCGGGGGCCCGGAACACATCGGTGATCAGTGCCGCGTTCGCCGCCAGCAGCACACCCACCACCAGATTGATGGCGAAGTTCAGCACGCCGAGCAGCAGCACCGGACGGATGCTCACCAGCAGCCGCCAGCCGATGGCCAGTTCGGCGAGCACCGCCCGCGCCGCCTGGCGCACCGCGGGTTCGCGGCGCGGGCGGGGCAGCGGCAGCCAGGTCGCCGCGGCGATCGCGAAGGCAGCGGCGGCGACCAGTAGCAGCCACAGCTTGCCCAGGAAGAGCGCGGCCACGGTCGCCAGCGCGGGGCCGAGCGCCATGGCCAGCAGCTCCATATTCTGGACCAGCGACTGCACCGCCGCGACCTGCGACGGCGGCGCCAGCTGCGGCACCATCTTCTCGATCGACATCCGGATGGGCGCCATGCAGACCGACAGACACGCACCGCCCGCCATCAGGGCGACCGTCGCCGCGCCGGGCTCGGCGAGGCATACCAGCAGCACCGTGAGCAGGATGAGCGCGCGCAGCAGCGAAACCCGGGCGAACAATCGCGCGCCGCCGTCGCGGTCCGCGAGCAGGCCCGCGAAGGGGTAGGCGAGCAGGCCGGGCAGCCATTCCAGCGCGAACGCGAAACCGAGGGTGGAGACCTCACCGGTGTCCTGGAAGATCAGCAGCGGCACCGCGAACAGGATCACCTGTTCGGCCACCAGGCCCAGCAGGACCCCGGAGGCGAACAGCGCACGCTGTCGGACACTCGCCCCTGAGTTCACGCCGGCCCTCCGCCGCGTTCCCGTTCCCGGATGAGCGGCAGCACATGGGTATAGAAGATCCGCATCTCGTCGCGGGTCGGCCAGCCGGAGAAGATGAACTCGCCGACACCGGCCGCGCGGTAGGAATAGAGGTAGTCGGCGACCTCCCGGTAGCTGCCCACCACGCAGAGCGCGGGACCGCCCCGATACGGCACGAAACCGGAGTAGATCATCGGGGACAGCCAGTCGTCGTCGGCCTGCGCGGCGAGCCGGAAGGACGTCTTGACGGCCTCGGAATCCGACGCGGCGACGAACTTCTCGACCCATGCCCGATGCGCCTGATCCGGATTCTCCTGCATGGCAGCGAGATCGGCGAGCGCCTGCTCGCGGGTGGCACGGGCCAGGACGTGCATGCGAATGCCGACCCGGGTGCCCTTGTCCAGCACCGGCCGAGCCGCGGCCTCGATGCCCTCGGGGGTGTCGCCGTAGCGCAGCCAGCAGTCCGCGTACATGGTCGCGGTCTCCTTGGCGATCTCCGAGGCACCGCTGAGGTAGATCTCCGGTCTGCCCTTGCCCTGGTAACCCAGGCCGAGTTCGGCCTCCCTGATGGCGTAGTGATCACCCTCGTGGGTCAGCGGCGACTCGCCGTTCCAGAACCGGTGGCAGATCTGCAGGAACTCCTGGGTGCGGGCGTAGCGTCCGTCATGAGCCACGAAGTCGCCGTAGTACGCCTGCTCCACGGGCGAGATCCCGGCCACCAGATTCAGCGCGATGCGGCCGTCCGACATCCACGAGATGGTGTTCACCACCTGCGTGAACAGCGTCGGCGACAGCAGTCCGGGCCGGTAGGCGAGGATGAAGGTGACATCGCGCGTCTCCCGGACCAGCGCACCGATCAGCGGCAGCGGATCGGGCATGTAGTGGGCGATGCCCATGAGCAGGGAGTCGACGCCGAGCCGGTCGGCTTCCTGCGCGAACGCCACCATCCCGTCGAAGTCGAGTTCGCCGACCCGATACTTCTCGGTGGCCGACTGCTGTCCACTGTCCGCCGGGGCACACCAGTGGAATCGCAATTCTCCGGAATCATGGTTTCGCGCCGCGGAAATCGGGGCGAACTCCATACGATCAGAATTCATTTATCGAGATTCATTTCGGTCTCGGAATTGATCAATACAGCTTCCCGATCGAGATTAATCGCGTGTTACGACCGGTGTCAACCAGCTGTTTCACACTTCTCCCGATGGCCGAAATCCCCCCGAACGGGTGATGGACAGACTTCTTCCGACACTCGATAATGGGCTTCGTCCACACAATTCTTTTCGGTATCGATCCAATTATCCGATCAACCTTCACCACTATTGAACGGACCGGACTTGCCCACTGAATCGACCGAATCGACGGTATCCGCACTCCCGTCGACACGTGCGCATCTCACCTCACCGCGGACCATTGCGACGTTGACCGTCCAGTCGGCATTCCAGGCGGCCGCGCGGGAATTCCTGACCGCCGAGGGTTTCACCGAACTGCTGCCGCCGATCATCGGCCCGGTGACCGATCCCGGGTCCCGCGGCGCGAAGCAGGTCGACATCGACTACTACGGTCATCGATACAAGCTGATGACCAGCGGAATTCTCTACAAACAGGCATCCCTGCTCGCCTTCGACAAAATCTTCCACGTGGCCCCCAATGTGCGGCTGGAGCCGCTCGACACCGCGGTGACACATCGCCATCTGGTCGAATTCCACCAACTGGACGTGGAGATCGCCGGCGGCTCCCGGGACGACGCGATGGATGTCGCCGAACGCATGACGACCCACGTGGTGGAGTACGTGCTCAGCAATGCCAAACACGAGCTGCGAGAACTCGGCCGCGACGTCGAACAGCTGAACCAGGTCCTCGCGGGTCCCTACGGCCGCAAGCGCCATACCGAGGCGGTGCGCGAACTACGCGACCTCGGCTACGACCAGCCGGACCACACCGAGATCGAATGGGCCGGTGAGGAACTCGTCTCGGCGGCCGCGACCCGCCCGTTCTTCGTCACCGACTACCCGAAGGGATCGCGGGGCTTCTACGACCGGGAGGATCCGGACTCGCCCGGCGTGCTCCGCAATTTCGACCTGATCTTCCCCGGCGGCTTCGGGGAGATGATGAGCGGCAGTGAGCGCGAGTCGGACTACCGGACCCTGCTGACCCGAATTCGCGAAACCGGGGAGAACCCGGCCAAGTACGAGTGGTATCTCACACTGGCGCGCGAAGGACTGCCGCCCAGTGCGGGATTCGGCCTCGGAGTGGAACGGTTCACCCGCTTCCTCTGCGGCTCCGACGCCGTCTGGCAGGCCACTGCCTACCCGAAGCTGCCGGGAGTCCCGCGACCATGAGCGCCCTGACAGCTCCGGGATTCCCGGAACGGGAGGTGCGCGCCCGCGCCCGGTCGGCGGCGGGCGCGGTATTCCCCGATCGCACCCGGTACGGCTCGACCCTGTTCGGTCAGGGCGAGCACCCGATGCCGGAAGCCCCGGACGCGATCGACCGGATCCGTGTGGTGCCACCGGTCTTCGTCCCCCTGCGGGAGGAGCGGTTGTTCGAGCTGGGACGGGAACCACTCGCCGGTGATGTCGACCTGACCACCACGATCGGCGGCCTGCGCACCGAGCTTCCGGTCTATGTCTCGGCATTCGGCTCGACCGCCGTGGTGGAGGGCGATCTCGGCGTCGCGCTGGCGCGGCAGGCCGCCGCATCCGGCATACCGATGGTGATCGGCGAGAACATCGTTCCGGTATCCGGTTACGGCCGGTTGACGCCGGAATCGCCGGGGCCGCGCGAGTCACAGGGGTCGCTGCTGCGCAGGCTCAACGAGTACGCCAAGACGGCCGCCGACGACATCGGTGGCGTGATCGTTCAGCAGAGCACCGAGGACGCCGACGCCGAGGTGTGGAATCTGGTGTACAGCGACCCGGCGGCCGAGCCGCTGCTGGCCACCGGCCGACTCGCCTTCGAGCTGAAGGTGGGGCAGGGCGCCAAGCCCGGTCTCGGCGGTATGACCCTCGTGCCCCGGCGCCATGCCGCGCGGCTGGCGGCGTGGTACGACATGGTGGAAATCGACCCCGATAGCGCGGACGGCACCGGCCCGGTCCTGCGCTGCGCCACCCCCGGCACGTTCACCCCGGAGATCCTGCGCCATCAGATTCGCTTGATGCGCAACAACTTTCCACGGTGCCGCGTATGGGTGAAGCTGCCGCCGTCGCGGGATGTGGCCGCCGCGGCGGAGGTGGCGTGGACGGCGGGTGCGGACGCGGTGACCGTCGACGGGGCCGAAGCCGGAACCGGCTGGGCCCCAATTGGATTCCTGGAGAATGTGGGCCTGCCCCTGGCCGAATGCCTGCGCCGGATCGGCGATCGCCGTGGCGACCTGCTGGTGTCCGGCCGCTGCTGGGAGGGCACCCGGGTGGTGAAGTGCCTGGCACTCGGCGCCAGTGCCACCGGCCTCGGTCGGGCGGCGCTGGTCGCCGCCGACGAGGACCTCGAGCACGGACTGCGCAATCTGCTCGCCGCACTGGAACTGGAATTGCGACTGCTGGTCAGCGCCCTCGGCAAGTACCGGATCGCGGACCTGGCGGCCGAGGACGTCTGGCTGCCCGAGTCGCCCCGGGGCGACCGATAGCCCCGCTAGCGGTCGCCGCAGGCGAGTTGTTCGGCACGGACGGCGGCCACCGCGGCCTCGATCCGGCTGGTCACATCGAGCTTGGTGAGAATGCGGCTGACATACTCCTTGACCGTCTCCGGGCTGATGTAGAGCCGGGAGCCGATCTCTCGATTGGACAGGCCGTCGACGACCAGCTCCAGGATCTCCCGTTCCCGCTTGGTCATGGCGGCCAGGCGGCGCTGCACCTCGTAATCCGCGGCCGCGTCGGCATGCACCCGGTCCGGTTGCGGCATCAGTGCCAGCACCGCCCCGGAGATCAGCACCTCCAGCACCTCCAAGACCGCGGCCGCGCCGCGATCGGTGGCCACCACCGCGTCGACCTGGTCGATATCGGCCTTGGCCGCGCCGTGCTCGACCAGGAGCGTGATCATGGGCGCATGCGCCAGGCCGCGCAGCTGGGCCACCGTCTCGGCCAGACCCGCTACGTAGGCGACCGAGGCGTCCACGGCGACCACGTCGGGCCGCCAGTGCCCGGCCCGGTCGGCGACCTCGCGCCAGGAACAGGTGCCCGCCAGCACGAAGCCTTCGCTGGCCGCGACCGCATCCTCGAAATCCGTTCGCGCGAACGGCGAATCGGAGGCAACCAGGAGTGTCCGAGGTCGCGCCGCGCCGGATTCGCGCAACCCGACTCCGCCGAAGGTGATTCCGTCGGGAGTCTCTCCGATCGTGCCGAACTTCCACATGATCGCTGCCCACCTCGCATTGGCGCCCGAACCCGCCCCTTCGAGTGCAATTTAGCGACCATGAATACTCATGTCAACACATCGGTGTGCATCGTGCACACAGCAGATTCGTTAACATCGCATCCCGCCGTCAGGCGCCCGAAAGCGTGGGCAGATTCAAGGTCAAATCACGTTGCCGACCCTCGATCGACTAGGTACGCTTCTCAGCGATGGGACGTCATGCCCAGCTCTGCACATGTGGGTGCTACAATGCCTGCTCATGGGCGACGAATTGGGCGTCGGCGAGAGCGCGCAGCGCGAGAAAGTCGTCGAGTCCGCTGGACAGCGGTTCGGACGGCAGCTGAAGGCGTTTCGGCAACGCAATCTTCCCGATGAGCTGATCACACATCAGCACATCCACGAACTGGGAGGTCCTACCCGGAATGTGCAATCTCGGATCGAGAGCGGGCAGGTCGACACCATCAGCGCCACATCGGAGGCCAAATACAACCGAGCGCTCGAGGCCCTGGGACTGCCGCCCGGCAGCGCGACGGCGGCCCTGCACCACGGCGGCACGCTCGGAATGCCCGTCGACGAGCCACCCGCCGCACCCATGACCGATGACGCGGACGATGTCGAGAGCGGCGTGAACGCCCTGCAGAATCTGGCACGCAAGCACCGCTCCGTCGTGGACCTCGTGACCGAACTCGACCGGCTGGGCATCGAATTGAAGCGGGCACGCAGCCACACCGACGGTTACCAGCTGATCTTCCCCAAGACAGCGATCGACCAGCTACTACAGGCACTGCAAGATGTCGCCAAACCCACCCGAGCCTCGGACGAGTCGACCCCGGACGACACGTCGAAAACCTAGCCACCATAACGACTTCCGATCGATTGCGCGGAACGCCGGGTTGTGGTCGACTGTGATTGTCCGCGCCGCCGTGCGCGGTGAACAAGATCGGATGTCCGAAGGCTCGGGACAGGAACTCCAATTGAGCGGCATACTGAACCTGTTCTGGCGCAAGCCATTCCCGTGGCCGTGGCGGCCCGACCGGAGCAAGATCTCCACCCGGGCGCGACTGCGGGCCATGGTCGACGACCTCGAATTGCCCCCGGATTGGACGATCGAGGAGTTCATCGCCGCAGTCGAGCGCATGCGCGGACGCCGCATCGCGCGGCTGCCGCTGCCGCCCACCGCGCCAGTGGGACTGTGCGGACTGTGGCTGGCGTGCAAGGAATACGACGCCATCTTCCTACGGCCCTCCCCCGACTCCACCGTGGAGACCCACGTGGTGCTGCACGAGATCGGCCATATGCTGCTCGGCCATGGGCAGGACCGGCCGATCTCCGCGACGGAATGGGCGACGCTGAAAGAGACCGTCGGCGATATCGACCCCGCCACGGTCCGGGCCGCCCGCGGCATCTCCAGCTACGCCTCCAACGAGGAGTACGAAGCGGAATTGTTCGCCACCCTGATCGGCTCCCACGCCCGCACCGACGGGCCGCGCCGGGACCCGATGCTGAAAGAGATGTAGCGCATGTGGCCGCACGACCACATGCCCCTCTGGGCCACCGCGTCGGCGACGGCGTTCATCGTCCTCATCACCATCATCCGAGTCGCCCTGACCAGGCACGCGAGCATTTTCGGCCATCTCACCAATACGGTGATCGCGCTCAATGCCTCGGCGGCCGTACTGCGGGAGCCGGTCGTCGCCCGCAATCTGGCCGCAGTCGTGCCCGGCGGCCTGCCCACCGTCTTCGACGCCTGGCACTGGCTGACCCTGCTGTCCTGGGCGTGCGGGCTGGGGATGGCGCTGCTGCACGAGTACGGGCCGACCCGCTACCGTTACCGCTTCCGCATCGTGATCGGGCTGTCGGCGCTCGTGGGGTTGGCCTTCCTGATCCTCAGCCACCCGGCGCGCGCACAGGGTCTGCCGTCCATCGCGAACCACGGCGGCTGGCAGTTCGCGGTCTACTTCGGGTTGTACACGGGGCTGCCCGCCGTGATCACGTCCTATTACTTCATCCTGCTGTACAAGGGCGCGCTGTGGCGGACAACCACCTGGTGGGAGCGAATCACGGTGGCCGCCATGGTCGGTCTGGGATTGGCCACCCTGCTCCCGCTGGGCACGATCGCGGCCGCCGGGGTCCTGGATCTCGCCGGCGTCGACAATGCCTTCCACCTCACTTACACCCGGGTGGCCGGTGAACTCGCCTCGGGCGAAGCCGGACTGTTCGTGTACGCCGCCGTGGTGGTCGTCTTCATCCCCACCTCGGCACAGGCCGTGCTGCGGCTGCTACGGCTGGACCAGGAGTCGCGCACCGTACGCCGCCTGTCCCCGATCTGGCGGGACCTGACAGCCGCCGCGCCGCAGGTGGTGTTCCGGCTGAAGTGGGCCGACAGCTGGCACGGATCCCCCCGCGAGCGATTGCACCGCCGCCGCATGGAGATTCACGACGCGGCGGAAATCGTCGCCCGCTACGTCCGGCCGCTTCCCGATGCCGTCGACGAGCTGATCGACACCGTCGTCGCCGAAGCCGACCAGGAGGATATGCGGCTGGTCGCCGAACTGGTCCTGGCGGCCCGCTACCTCGCGGACCACGGTGGGGAACCGCCGGGCGAGCCGACCGCGTACTGGGCCGACGTCCCCAACGAACGCACCCTGCGCCGACTCTGGCAGCCCGCCAGATCACTCGCCCTCGCACCCGATTACGCGCATCCGGTGGTGGCCGGTCGGGTCAGCGTGGGTGGTGGGTGACGCGGACGGTCACCGCAACGCGGCCTCCAGAATCGGCCAGGAGCGGTGGAAGGCGTCCTGCCAGTACATCCAGGAATGCGTTCCGGCGGGCTGGAATTCGACCGTGGCGGGGATGCCCAGCTCGGCCAGGCGGCCCGCCAGCCGGTGGGTGCACAGGTTCGTCGCGGCTTCGATCATGCCCCCGAGCACGATCTGATTCGCCAGGGTGGTCGGTTCGCCGGCCACCAGCGGATTGGCGAGCGTGTCCTCGCGGCCGGGCAGTCCGGTCGCGCTGGAGATGTAGATGGTTTTGCCGCGCAGCTTGTCGGCATTGAGCACCGCGTCGTGGCGCAGCCAGGCGGGGTCGCCGGGCTCACCCCACATATTGCGGACGTCGGCGTCGGCGCGGGCGAGGACGAGTTCGATGTAGGTGCGGCTGATGGCGTCGCTGGTGGAGGCGCAACCGCTGTAGGACGCCACCGCTCGGTACAGGTCGGGGGCGGCGATCGCGAGATTGAGCGCCGACGTGGCCGACATGGAGACGCCCGCAATGGCATTGACGCCGGTGGTGCCCAGGGCGGCGTCGATGACGGGTGGCAGTTCGCGAGTGAGGAAGGTCGTCCACCGGTGTCGGCCGATCTCGGGATCGTCCGCGTACCAGTCGGTGTAGTAGGAGAACGCGCCGCCGATCGGGGTCACCACATTGACGTTCTTGTCGGCGAGAAACTGCACGATATCGGTTTGCCGATGCCAGTTCGCGCGGTCCTCACCGCCGCCGGCGCCATTGAGCAGGTACAGCGTCGGCCGTGGCGCGCTGGTGTCGAACGCGGTGATCACGTGCAGAGTGATGACGCGGGCCATGGACGGTGAGTAGACGTGCATGATCTGCTGCCGCTGTCCCGCCCGGTCGGTGAACACCAGTTCGGCCGTGGCGGGGTCGGCTGCGTCGGGGTCGGCCGCGGCCGTGCCGGACGCGCCGGACAGTCCCGCGGCGACCAGGAGGCAGCCGATCGCCACCAGTATCGACAATCTTCTCTCGCGCATTCGTTCACCCATCATCGCTCGTACGACGGACGCCGCCCGCCCCATGATCGGGGCGAGCGGCCGCACTGCGGACCGTCAGCTGCCCAGGAACTTGCGCAGCGTCTCGGCCAGCACGTCGCTGAACGAGCCGGTCGAGCTGAGCTGGCCGTCGTTGGATCCGAGGCCGTTGTCGTCGAGGCTGCCGAGCACGGTCTCACCCGGGTTGGCGCCGCGCGCGGTGAAACACGCGGTCAGATTCGGCATCTCGTTGCTCACGCCGACCGTGCCCGCGACACCCACACCGCCGCTGGTGATCTGCTGGCCCGCGCGCAGGTCGTCCGGCACCGGATAGGTGATGTGCAGGGTCACCGGATTGCCGGAGTTGACGAACCAGCCGGTACTGGTGACCTTCCAGCCGCCCGCGTTCGGGGTGGCGGTCACATCCTCGGTCTGCTGGCCCCGGCCCGCGTGGTACGCGGTGACGGCGACCTTCACCGGCGCGCCGAAGCCCGCGGGCGGGAAGTCGGTGATGGTGTTGACGTACGGGTTGCCGATGCCGGTGGTGCCGATCTTCACGTCGTAGGTCACCGTGGTGCCGATGCCGATGCTCTCGGCGCTGGCGATCTTCTCGTAGGTATGGGTGATCCCCACGGTGCTGACGTCCTTCTTGGTCTGATAGCTGCGCACCTCGCAGCCCCCGTCCGCCGTGGCGATACCGGTGGCGGCGCTCAGTCCCGCAAAGACGAGCGCGGTGGACGCCGTGAGTGCGGTCATCCTCGTGGTTCGGAACATACTTCTCCTTGTTGTGCCCCGAAAGATGCTCCGGGACAAGGCAATAGCAACAGGACCCTGCGGACGGCCCCGAGGCGACGGTGGTCACCCGGCGGCCAAGTTAACACAGTTAACTGGTCTCTCGTCCAGGAATCGGCCCAATTAGAACTATGAATGTTTCAGATATCCGGGGTGGCATTCCAGGCTGCGTTGCTCACCATTCGCCTGGTGCGGTGACCGTGACAGGAGCGGTTGCGGCAGAGATCAAAAGATTGGAAGTGTGGTTGCGTCGTGTGCCTTACCTGACTGTCGCTGACGCCAGGTTGGGGGTCGTGGGCTCGGTTCCGGCCGCCGGACTGGCTGTGGTCCGGTTTCGAGATACGGCGGATGGTGCTGGATGCGGCGGGTGCGCTGGCGAGTGTGGCGGTGGGATGGCTCCCTCGCGAGGGACGCGGTGAAGCACTCGGGTGCGTCCCGAGGGGGCGGTGGTGTGTCGCGGACGCGATGGGAGCGGCGAGTCATCGCAGACGCGGTGCGATGCTTACGCCACCAGGAGGCACCTCTGCGGCTGCGTCGATGCTCGGGTAGCACGAAGTCGCTGGGTGCCGCAGCGAATACCCCGCGCGACAAGGGCTTTCGTCGCGCGGCGCGCGCTGCTGGATGATTATCGAACCGGGGTTGTGCCGGGACGGCGCTATTCGCGGGCCCGGTGAGGTTCGCGGGGACGATGAGACTCGCGGCCGTGACCGGTTTCGCGATGCCTGGACTCGCGACTGCCACTGGATTCGCTGTCCCCGAGCTCGCGACTGCCACCGGACTCGTGGTGTCCGAGCTCGCGACTGCCACTGGGTTCGCGGTGTCCGAGCTCGTGACCACCACCGGATTCGCGGTGCAGGGATTCGCGGCAGTGCGGCTCGCGCGCGGAGTGAGGCTCCCGGCCACGGCGGGATTCACCCGCGCGGCCGACGCCATGCCCGGATACGGCCGCGCGGTCGGCCAGCAGTCGGGCGCGGCGGCGTTTCACGCTCTCGGCCAGTACTTGTTCGGGGTGATGGAACCGGTTCACCCGCGGTCTACGCTGTGGATCCACCGAGGTCGGCGGGCAGAACGCCGTCCGCCCCGCATCCGCGCCACCAGCCGGAACACGGTGGGTGGCCCACCCGCTCGGATCATCCGGGCCGGCGGTGATCTGCGCATGATGGGCATCGCACACCAACGTGAGGTTGTCGATATCGGTCGGACCGCCTGCCGCCCACGGGATCAGGTGATGCATCGCGCACATCGTCGCCGGCGCCGAACAGTCCGGGTGGGTACAGCCACGATCGCGGGCGATGGCGGCCAACCGCTGCCACTGCGACGCGATCCTTGCCCCCTCCCCCAAATACAGGGCCTTACCTTGAGTTTCGTCGAAGAGCAGCAACAGCGGGATCGAGCCCTGCGCCATCCGCCACGCCTCCCGCACCGGGATCGTCGTCCCCGACGCCGCCCGCGCCACCCCCGCACCCCGGACCAGGTCGGTGACCGACATCGTCAACACGATCGACACCGGCAACCCACGATGCCCACCCAGGCTGGCCGGGCCACTGGCGGACAGGAACGCTTTCAACGCGTCGTGCCGCCGCTGCGCCGCAGACCGCACATCACGCCCGACCGCGGCCGCCAACCGGTTCGGATCGAACCCGTCAGGATCGTGCGTCCCGAGTTGGGGGCTGTCGGGGTCGTCGGGCATGCACATGCCCGGCCGCGCCCACTTCGCGAACACGGTATCGACCATCGCCCGCAACTCCGGATCGAAACACCCCTGGAACGGGCTCATCCCATCCACACGCTGCTCTCCGAAGGTGGCCGCCCGCACCCGGGCGCGGTCCTTCGCGGTGGTGAGTGTCCCGTCGGGGTCGAGGTAGCCCAGGATGCGGTCACCGACCTTGCCCACCATCTCCGGCGTCCCGGCCCGGGCGGCGTCGGCGAGGTGTTCCTCGGCGACCGCGCGGTGTTCGGTGTCGACCGCGTCGGGGATGCGGTCCATCACCCGCATCACCGCCCGCGCATGATCCCCCGAGATCACCCCCTCGGCCTGCGCGGCCGCCGTAGCGGGCAAACGGGGTTCGCACTTCTCGCCGTAGGCACTGGTCATCACCCCCAACTGCGCGGCACCCTTCACCCGGGCGACGGCGTCGGCCTTGGCCAGGCGCAGAGTCTCCACCAGATACCGGTACAACCCCACCGACCCGGTGGTGGTCCACAACCGGCGGTCGTTGATCTCGATCACGTGCCGATGCCCCACCGTTTCGAGGCGACGGCGACACGCTTCCAATCCCTGGATGCGGGCGGCGAATTCGGTGTCGGTGAATCCGGTCAGGTCCTCGGCCGACAGCGTGTCGATCGCGGTCGCCAACATGGCGAGCGCGGGATCACGCTGCTGGATTTCCCCCTCCGAATTCATGCCCTTATTCTATCGCGAAACACATTGCGGCAGAATGGAATAAGCCGTCTGAACTGCATATCTTCAGATCCGATTTGCCCCGTTCTTCCATTACGGAATACCGGAATCAGCGACGCGAAGGACGGATGAACATGCCCTCGATTCAGGTTGCGGTGTGCGGTCCTCGGGACTGCACGCCGACCGACGCCGACAATGCCCGCGAGATCGGCCGCCTGCTGGCGGAAGCCGGGGCGACGGTGCTGTGCGGCGGCGGCACCGGCGTTATGGCCGCGGTCGCCGAAGGCGCTTCCCGCGCTGGCGGGTTGGTGATCGGCGTGCGTCCCGATACCGATCGGGAGCAAGTCTGTGACGGCCTCTCGGCGGTGCTGTACACGAATATGGGCGAGGCACGGAATGCGGTGATCGTGTGGTCGGCCGATGCGGTGATCGTGGTCGGCGGATCGTGGGGGACGCTGTCGGAGGTGGCCCTCGCCCGCAGGCGGGGTGGCGTGCCCGTGATCAGCGTCGGGGGATGGCGGGTGCACGATGCCGACGGGCGACCGCTCGACGCGGGGATCGAGGTGCGCACGCCGGCGGCGGCCGTTGCGACCGCCTTGTCCTGCCTGCCGCCATCGGTGTCCGGTGCCGACGGGGACGCCGCGGGTGGTGTCGGCTAGGTGAAACGGTAGGTGAGACGGTAGGTGTTGGCACCATCGGTGGAGTCGTAGCCGCCGGTACCGGTGAGGCCGGTGAGGTCTCCGGTGCCGGAACCGGGTAGGACGGACCAGTCGGCCCGGGAATCGCCGGTGGCGTCGAACGTGCCGGTCATGCGGAGGACGAAGGTGCCGGCGCGGCCCGCCAGGGTGCAGTGCATGCGTTGCAGGCTGTCGAAGCCGCCGCTGCCGTCGGCGGCGCTATAGGTGATGCCGCGCCATTCCGCGTCGCCGACGATGTCGCCGCTGTAGCGGTCGTGGCCGGTGGCGACGCCCAGGGCCGGGGCTCCGTCGGCGGACGCGAACTCGGTCTGTTCCCAGGACTTCGATTCGATGGTGCCGGTGGCGGTCGTGTCGTTCATGACTCGACGCTAAGGTCGAGGGGGTATCCCGGTCTTGAACAAACGCGAACGCGGGGCACCATGGATTGGACCGCCGACAGCCCACCGCGCGGCCTCCTCGACCCGCGGGCGGGGGCCGGCGTGTATCGCGAGGGCTTCGTTCCGGTATCCGAGGACCTGGCCCACATCGTGGCGCATCACTGGTCGGTCCGCTGGGATCTGCGCGGGCGCGAGCCGTTCGACGTGGAGGTGCTCCCGAGTCCGGCGGTGGTGCTGGTCGTCGAGGACGCGCGGTGCCGGGTGCACGGCGTGCTGCGCGGCAAGTACGCGCAGAAGCTGTCCGGCCGGGGCGATATCTTCGGAACCACCTTCCGCCCGGCGGGATTTCGCACCTTGATCGACCGACCCGTCGCCGATCTCTCCGATCGGGTGGTGCCCGGTTCCGACCTGTTCGGGTCGGATGCCGATCGACTCGCCGCGCGCATCAGCGCGGAATCCGACACCCGCGTGCGGTGCGGATTCGCGGAAGACTTCGTTCGCCAACGGTGTGACAGCGAATCCGGCTGTACCGCACTGCTCAACGAGATCGTGGACGCGATCCTCACCGATCGCACGATCGTGCGCGTCGACGACCTCACACAGCGCTTCGGTCTCGGAAAACGCCACTTGCAGAAGCTGTTTCGTGACCATGCTGGGGTCTCCCCGAAGTGGGTCATCCAGCGCTACCGCCTGCACGAGGCCGCCCAGCGCCTGCACGAGGGCTACCGGGATCTGGCCGCCCTCGCCGCCGAACTCGGTTACGCCGATCAGGCGCACTTCGCCCGCGACTTCAAGACGGTGGTCGGCCGCCCGCCCGCCACCTATCGCGGCGGTGTGCGGTAAGGGTGGTGTGTGCTGGCCGACCGAGGCGATGCGGCGGGCGTCAGCTGAGCTGCCTGCGACGCCGGGCGAGCAGGATGGCGAAGGCGGGTACGCCGAGCAGGGCGGTGACCACTCCGACCGGTACCTCGCGGGCACCGAACGCACTGCGGGCGAGGGTGTCCGCCCAGACCATGAAGACCGCGCCGAGCAGTACCGTGACCGGCAGCAGCCGGGCGTGACCGGGGCCGACCAGGAAGCGGGCGGCATGGGGCAGCACCAGGCCGACGAAGCCGATCGCACCGGCCGCGCTCACCAGCGCCGCCGTCACCACGGCCGTGATCAGCAGCAGCAACAGCCGGGTTCGGCCCACCGCGACGCCCAACGTGGCAGCGGCATCGGAGCCGAAGGCGAAGGCGTCCAGCGTCGGCGCGTACCACAGGCAGAGCACGCAGCCGACGGCGACGACGGTGGCGCAGACGACCACATCCGACCAGGTCGCGCCGGCCAGCGAACCGAGCAGCCAGAACAGCACGCCGCGCGTCTGTTCGGCATTGGCCGACCACAGCACGGTCAGCGAGGTCAGCGCCGAGAACAGTTGCGTACACGCCACACCCGCGAGAACCACTCGGTCCGGGGTGCCGCCCGCGGCGTAGGCCAGGGCCAGCATGAGCGTGAACGACAGCACCGCGCCCAGGAACGCCCCACCCGACAGCGTCAGCGCCCCCGCCCCGACGCCGACCACCGCCACCAGCACAGCGCCGGTGGACGCGCCCGAGGAGACGCCGAGGACGAACGGATCGGCGAGCGTATTGCGCAGCAGCGATTGCAGAATCGCCCCGCACAGCGCCAGCCCCGCCCCGCAGATCGCCGCCAGCACCGCACGCGGCAAGCGCAACTGCCAGACGATGCCGTCGGCCAGTCGACCGGCCGACGACGTCCCCAGTCCGAGATGCTGTCCGATGATGGAATACACATCGCGCACGGATATGTCGGCGGGGCCGATGGATACCGTGACGGCTATCGAAAGGCACAGCAGGACAGCGCACGCCAGGCAGATCGACGCCGCGCGGCGGGTGCGGGTCAACGCGCTGTCGCGAGACCGTTCGCCAACTTCTCGATGGCGTCGATCTCACGGATTCCCGGATCCAGCTCCGAGCCGGTCATGACGACATAGCGCTTATCCTGTACCGCCCGCATCCGGTTGGTCGCCGGATTCGATTCCAGGAACTCGATTTTCGTGGTGAGCGCGTCTCCCTCGATGCGCTGGCGGCTGAGATCGGCGAGCACCAGCACATCGGGATCGCTGGCGACGACCGCCTCCCAGCTGATCTCGGGCCAGTCCTCGCGCTCGTCGGCGAAGACATTGCGCGCACCCACCTCGCGGGCGTACATGCCGGGGGCGGAACAACATCCGGCCATGTAGGGGGTCTTGATTCCGGAGAACCAGAAGGCGACCGTCGGCTCCGAGGTCGCGTTCAGCTTCGCCGTCGCCGCCGCCAACCGCCCGCGCAGCTCGTCGACCAGCCGCGCGCCTCGCTCCTGCACATCGAAGATCCGGGCCAGTTCCGTGATCTCCTGGAACAGCGTCTCGATGCCGAGCGGTTCGGTGCGGGTGACGGTTTCGCCCTCGACCGTCGCCCCCGTGCACACCGACGGCGACTGATAGGTGGGAATGCCGAGCTGCGCGAACCGCGACCGCTCCGCCACCACGGCGGGAGTGAAGGTGTGCGCGCTCGCCGAGGTCACCACATCGGGTTCGGTGGCGAGCACCGCCTCCAGCGACGGATCGTTGTCGGCCAGCCGGGGCACCGTCGCATTGTCGGCCGCCAGCTGCGGCAGCACCGGATCGAACCACGTCGACGTGCCCACCATGCGGTCGGCGAGGCCCAGCGACAGCAGGATCTCGGTGGACGCCTGGTACAGCGAGGCCGCCCGGGTGGGCGCCTGGTCGAAGGTCACCTCCACACCGCAGTTCTCGATGGTCAGCGGATAGCTGGTGCGGCCCGGTGCCCGCGGGGCGCCGCTGGCGGCGGTCTCCGCCGTATCGGCCGCGCCACCGCAGGCGGTCAGCCCGGCGACGAGGCAGCCGACCAGGCCCAGGAGCGAAAGCAGCCGTGTCGGGCGCGTCGTCGATGTCATGGCGAGCACCGTATCAAGATCGACGATGACGATATCCACGCCCGGACTTGCGGATGAACCATCCGAGGTCCCACTAGACCAGACGGAGTTCCTCGACGGGCGTGGTCAGGGTGGTGCCGTTGATCTCGCAGTACAGCAGGCGTTCGGTAATGGAGACACTCATGGCATTGCGACGGTCCAGCGTCGCGGCGGCCGCGTCGACGAAGGTTCGATCCAGGCTGTAGACCGGGATGTCCTCGGCGCGGTGGATCTTCTTGCCGACGAGTTGAGCCAGCACCTTGGCGGGGTCGCGATGGTGGGTGTAGACGGCGGCGCGGTCGGCGAGTTTGCTGCCGCGGTGCAGTCTTTCGGCGTCGGGTGCGCCGACTTCGATCCAGGCGGTGATGCGGCCGGTGAGGTCGCGGACCAGGACCGCGGGTTCGTCGGTCGAGGAGACGCCGCCTTCGCTGAAGGCGATGCCCTCGGTGTATTCGAGGCAGTAGGCCAGCAGCCGGGTCAGCATGAACGCGGGTGTTTCGGATGGGTGGCGAGCGACGCGTAGCTCGACCTCCTGGTAGACGCCGCGATCGACGTCGGCCAGGTTGACGGAGAAGTTGTACATCGTCGCACTCAGGGCCATAGGCGCAGAAGCATAGTCGTGGGCCGGTCCGGGTCCACCGGCCACGCGGTGCTGTGATCCGCGGCACTCCACCCCGAAGCGGCTTGACCTGAATAATTGTTGAGGTTTCAGGATGGTCTCACACGGACTACACAGCTTCGACTCAGGAGATCATCATGACGACCACGACCACCACCACCCGCCCCGCCCGCGACGCCATCACCGTCCCCGCGCTGAGCCGCCCGGTCGCCGTGCTCGGCTCGATCACGGCCGCCGTCGCGGTCAACCTGGTCGTCTGGTTGATCGGTGCCGCCGCGGGCGGTTCCTTCGAAATGACGAACGAGGGCGTGACGCAATCCGTCGCGCCGGGCGGCATCGTCATCCTGACCGTCGTTCCGATGCTGGTGGGCCTCACCGCCGCCGCACTGCTGTCCTACAAGTGGGTGGGCGTGCTGCGAACCGCGGCCGTGATCGGTTCACTCCTGGCGGTCGCGACCATCGCGCTCACCGTCGACGCCGATTTCGACACCGCCTCCACCATCGCCCTGTCGATCACCCACCTCACCCTGGTGCCCGCCCTGGTCATCGCCACCGAGGGCATGCGGCGCAAGCTGATCGAACGTTGAGCAGGCGACACGGCCCGCATCCACCAACGGATGCGGGCCATTCGCGTATCGGTGAGAACAGGCCGGGTGGGCCCGGAAGCATGCCGACCGGGCCCACCTGTAACGGAGGAGTCGAACGAAGCGTTCGCGAGGGAAGATATCTGCCGTGTCGCGGCGACCGACGCGGGTCGCCTGCTGCGCCACAACGGTGACCGTGCACAGCGAATCACCCGATCACGAAGGTGTCCGCGGAGTGCCGGAGACAGGCGGGACAACGCGTGCCGGCCGCGAAACGGCTGTCGAGCGATTCGAATGGACAGGCACCACCTCACTTCCTTGCGCGACTGATATCTCGGCGTCTGCACGACGCGAGTTCAGGGGCCCGTCGCCGGGTTCGAGTCAGGCGTTGATGGCCTGGCGCTCGCGCTCGGGGCGGGCGACTTCGATCTTGCGGGACTTGGCCTGTTCCGCGATCGGAATGACCAAGCGCAGCACGCCGTCTCGGTAGTCGGCGCGAATCCGCTCGGTATCGAGGCTCTCGCCGAGGAACAACTGTCGGCTGAACACGCCGCGGGAACGTTCCGCGGCGATCATCGAACGGTCCGAGTCCAGTTCCGGGCGGGTGGCCCGCACCGTCACCACATTGCGTTCGACATCCAGATCCAGGGAGTCCGGATCGATGCCGGGCAGATCCAACTCCACCAGGAACTCGTCGCCGTCACGCCAGGCGTCCATCGGCATCACCGCCGGACGTGCCGCCGTGCCGAACACCTGCTGCGTCCACCGGTCCAGATCGCGGAACGGATCCGCTCGCATCAGCATGGTCGCCACTCCAACTCACTCCAATCTCATTCGAAGTGGATTAGATAACTTGTGTCTGCTGACATAGATATTATTTAGCACTCCCCACAGGAGAGTGCAAGCCCCCTGGTGGCGTCAGTCGCCAGCCCTGTGCCCGTTCCCGTTCGCGCCAGAAGTCGCGGTAGCGGCCGGGGACGGCGAGCAGGTCGGTGTGGGTGCCGTGCTGGGCGATGCCGCCCTCGTCCAGGACCAGGATCTGGTCGGCGCTGGCGATGGTGTGCAGGCGGTGGGCCACCACCAGGACGGTGCGGTCTCGGGCCAGGGTGTGCAGAGCGGCGGCGACGGCGGCCTCGTTGTCGGGGTCCAGGGCGGCGGTGGCCTCGTCCAGGAGGACGATCGGGGATTGCTTGATCAGGGCGCGGGCGATCGAAACCCGTTGGCGCTCACCGCCGGAGAGGCTGACGCCGCCCTCGCCGACCCGGGTGCGCCAGCCGTCGGGCAGGCGTTCGACGATCTCGTCCACGCGGGCGGCACGGGCGGCCGCGTGGATGTCTTCGACGGTGGCGTCGGGGCGGCCGAGGCGGATATTGGCCTCGATGGTGTCGTCGAACAGGTAGACGTCCTGGAAGACCATGGCCACCTGGTCCATCAGCGCCTCGGTGGTCAGCTCACGCACATCGACGCCCCCGATGCGCACCGCACCCGCGTCCACATCCCAGAAGCGGGCGGCCAGGCGCAGCAGCGTGGTCTTGCCGGAGCCCGAGGGGCCGACGATGGCGGTCAGGGTGCCGGGGCGGGCGGCGAAGCTCACCTTCCCCAGCACCGGGCGGTCGTCGTAGCGGAAGGCGACCCGGTCGAACTCCACCGTGCCGGGCGAGACCGGTTGCCGCACCGTTCCTTCCGGCAGCGGCGGCACGGCCAGCACCTCGTCGAGCCGGTCGATGTCCTCGGCCGCCATGCGCAGCGCCGCGGCGTGATCCACGATCTCGATGAGGGGCCCGGTGAACCGCGTTACGAGGACGAGCAGGGCGACGAGTTCGGAGGCATCGAGCGAACCGCCCAGGGCCAGCGCCACACCGACGCTCATGAGCGCGAGGAACGCGGCCTGCACCGCGACCGAGAAGGTGAGCAGCGACCCGACCGCACGGCGATTCAGGGCACCGTAGGCCCGCCGCTGCCCCACGAGCGCGTCGTCGAGCAGACGATTGCCCGCTCCCCCGCGCCCGAATGCCCGCAGCACCGGCTGGTTCTGCGCGAATTCCACCACCCGCCCGGCCGATTCGACGGCCGCGTGGTCGATATCGCCGAAACTGCGCGCCATCGCGGTCTGCGCCCGCTCGTGGGTGAACAGCAGGATCATGCCCGCGACGACCAGCGCGACCGCGAGCCGCCAGTCGAACACCACCATGCCCACGGCCACCACGGCGGGCGTCACCGCGGCGGCGATCACCGGCTGCATGAGGTGCGCGGGAACGCTGACGATATTGGTCGTCCCCTGGGAGAGGGAATGCGTCAGGCGGCCGATACGGTCGGTTCCGAACCAGCCCAATGGAAGTCGCGCCAGATGGTCGCCGATGCGGTGGTGCATGCCGAACAGCAGCGCGTCGGCGACCCGCTGCCCCTGCCGGGCCTGCGCGTAGAAGACCACGCAGGTGGCGGCGGTGGTCACGCCCAAGGCCGCGAGCCAGGGCAGTGCGGTGTTCCGGTCGCCGTCGAGCATCGCGCGCAGCACCGGAACCACCAGCAGGACACAGAGTCCCTGAAGTACCGAGAAGGTGACGATCAGGCCGAGCCACCGCGTGAACCGCGGCCGGTCGCCCGGGTCGACGATGCGGAAAAGCTTGCGGATCACAGTGATTCCTCCCGATCGCGGGTCTGGGTGTGCCACATGCGCACGTACGCGCCGTCGGCGGCGAGCAGTTCGCGGTGGCGGCCCGCTTCGACCACGCGGCCGTGCGAGAGCACGACAATGCGATCGGCGCCGCGAATGGTGTGCAGCCGGTGCGCGATCACCAGTAGTGTGCGACCGGAAACCAAGCGCGACAGGGCGTCCTGCACCGCTGCCTCCGATTCCGGGTCGGCGAAGGCGGTCGCCTCGTCGAGCACCAGCACCGGGGTGTCGGCCAGCAGTGCGCGGGCGATGGAGATCCGCTGCGCCTCACCGCCGGACAGGTGCGCGTCCACACCGATGACGCTGTCGTAGCCGCGCGGCAGGGCCGCGACGCGGTCGTGGATCTGGGCGGCGCGGGCCGCGGCCTCGATGTCGGCGTGATCGGCGTCGGGTCGTCCGAGGGCGATATTGTCGCGAATGCTGGTGCGCAACAACGAGGTTTCCTGAAAAACGAAGCCCACCTGCCGGTACAGCGTGTCCTCGGCGATCTCGCGCACATCGACGCCGCCGATCCGCACGGCACCGGAATCCACATCCCAGAACCGCGGCAGCAGGCGCGCCAGCGTCGATTTGCCGGACCCGGACGCGCCCACCAGGGCGGTGACCGTGCCGGGCTCCAGCACCAGGTCGACGCCGTCGAGCACGGTGGAGCCGCCGTCGTAGGAGAAGCGCGCCCGGTCGAATTCGACTCGCGCACCGTGCGGCGACCGCGGATGCTCGACGTGGCCGAGTTCCGCGGTGGCGAGCAGATCCGCGATGCGTCCGGCGGCGTCCTTGGCGATCTGGAGGGCCAGCGCCCCGAAACCGAGCGCCAGCACCGGCCCGCCGAGCCCGACCGCCAGCATGACGAAGGCGATGAGTTCGACCGGTTCGACGTCCAGCCAGACCCCGCCGCCGAGCGCCGCCAGCAGCAGGACCGGCGGCGAGATCAGTGTGGAGGACAGCGCTTCCATCCGGTTCATCGGGCCGGACCAGGCGCTGAGCGAGCGCGCCATCTCGTCGGCG
This sequence comes from Nocardia otitidiscaviarum, assembly GCF_007362295.1. Lineage (NCBI taxonomy): Bacteria > Bacillati > Actinomycetota > Actinomycetes > Mycobacteriales > Nocardiaceae > Nocardia > Nocardia otitidiscaviarum. The sequence goes on from NZ_CP041695.1 coordinate 5,271,008, forward strand.
GCGCGCCGATAGCGGTCCTGCGCGCGTCCGGCTTGCCCGAACGCCTTCACCACCGCGATGCCGTCCACGAATTCGATGACGGCGGCATTGACTCGGTCGAGTTCGGCGGTCCAGCGTTCCATGGCGGCGTTCTCGTCACGCATCATCCACAGCTGGATGCCGAACCAGAGCAGCAGCGGCACCGGGCAGACCAGCGCCAGTCGCCAGTCCAGGACGAACAGGTAGCCCAGCGCCACGATCGGTGTCACGATCCCGGCCACCAGATCGTTGAGCGCATGCGCCACCACATGATGCACCGACGCCACATCATCGGACAGCACCCGCTTCACCCGACCGGAACTGCGAGCGGTGAACCAGCCCAGCGGAACTCGGCTCAACCGCGCGGCCATCCGGCGACGGATCTCCAGCCCCACATCGGCATCGGCGATATGGCTGATGGTGTAAGCCGCTGCCGCACAGAGGGTTCGGATCACGAAACCGGCGACCGCCACGGCCACCCACCCCCACACCGCGGCACGGTCCACCGCCGTACCGGCGAGCAGTTCGCGCGCGATCTCGACCACGGCGATATAGGGCGCGAGTCCGGCGAGGGTGCCCACCAGTTGCAGGGCGGCGGCCCCGGTGAGCCGGTGCCGCACCGGCCCCAGCACGACCGCCAGGCCGCCGCGCTCGCGCGGTGGCGGGGTCTCCTCGGACGTCACCGGTTCCAGCACCGCGGTAGTCATGACCCCTCCATAAATTAGATCACTGTTCTAATTCGGAGTGTACCGAGCAACCCGGCAATGACAAGCGGTCACCGGCAAAGGGTGGCTAACCAGCCTCGATGATCTGCCGCAGGCGCGCTTCCAACCCGTCCAGCACGCGATCCAGCGCGTAGCGGCAGTACTCCCGCCGCGCCGCCGCCACGCCCTCGGGAGCCGTGACGAACCCCGCCACCATGCGCCGCATCCGCTCGACCCCGGCCGACGGATGCGCGGCGAGCAACCGCTCCAGCCCAGCGAGGCCGAACCCCTCGTCCTCGCGTTGGTCACCGATGGAGATCAACCCGAGGCAGGTGTTGAAGGCGACGGTGTACGCCGGGGCCGCCTCCTCGCCCCAACCCGCCTCGATCATGCGGGTCAGCCCCGCATCGACCATGGGCAGCAACCCTTCGGTCTGCGGACCGTTGCGCAGCAGCCAGGCGGCCACCCCCGGATACCGCGACAGCTGGTCGACCATGGCCGACAGCTCCGCGTACAGCCCTGCGCGCCAATCGGTTTCGTCGAAGGTCAAGCCCATGTCCGCGTACACGCGATCCACCACCGCGGCGCACACCTTGCCCCGGTCGCCGACATGGTGGTAGATCACCGACAGCGAGGTGTCCAACCGACCGGTCAGCTCCCGCATACTCCAGCCGTCCAGCCCGCGCTCGGCCGTCAATGCCAGTGCGGCATCGACGATCACCGCGCGCGACAGGCCGGTGCGGTACGCCCGGCGGGATCCCTTGGGCACGGCGCACTCCTCCACGACGGCTCGGCGGGCGGTCAACTCCGGGCAACCCTATCGCCCCGGTGGAGGATTCCGGGCCACACGGGTGGCGGCTCCCGCCCCAGGGAGGTGAGGTTTCGCTCTACACTGACCGCGTGCGCATTCGACGTCTGATCGCCCTGTCCGCCTGTGCCGTCTTGACCCCGCTCGGCGTGGCCGCCTGCACCTCGGAGGGCCCCGGATCCAAGACCGAGTGCCAGGTCAGCGGATGCACCATCACCTTCGACCGGGGTGTGAACGCCAAGGCCAGCGTGCTGGGGGTGGAGGCGGAACTCGTTGCCGTGAACGGCAATCTGGTGACGTTGAAGGTGGCCGGGCAGGAGGTGTCGGTGCCGGCCGGGGAGACGCAGCCCGCGGACGGCATGAACGTCTCCGTACAGGAGGTCACGCCGGATCAGGTCGTGGTGAAGATCGCCACGGGTATCCAGACCAACTGACCGGTCACGGCGCGGGCTGCAGGGCGGGCGGCCGCCACTCGCCGCGCAGCACACTCGGTTGCGGTGCGTACAGGCGCATGGTCAGCGAGAACGGTCCCGCGTCCGGAATGGGCAGCCAATTGCCCGGCGGGACATCGGATCCGGGATGCTCGTACTGCACCGCGATCTCCAGCGACCCGTCCGGATTCGGGACCGGCGGAATATGGTGGCCGACCGAGTGCACGCCCGAGGGATGCGGGATCAGGAAGCCGTCGCCGTCGTAGGCGGTGATCGACCAGAAGGCGTCCACGGGCGGGATCTGGTCCGGCGGGAAGCGCAGCCGGTAGCGGTTGGGCGTGCCGTCGGTGTCGGCCAGCCCGTCCAGATTCGGATAGATCGCATGCTCGGGCAGATTCGCGCCCAGCCCCTGCTGGGCGACCCGGGCGCGCAACCGATAGTCGGTGCCGTAGTCGCCGAGTTCGGTGGAGTACTCCCAGCCGTTGGCGACCGTGGTGTCCGGATCGGTGTAGGTCGGGAGCTGCCGCCGGGCGATGGCCACCCCCGCGGCGAGGTCGGCGGCGGAGATCCCGGTGACCGCTCCCCCGGGCCGGATGCCGATCCGCGCGAAACGCGCCAGGGCGGGTGCGTCCGCCGGCGCGGGCGGATTCACGGCCATGAGCGCGCACAGACGGGTGAAGAAGCTGTTCGCATCCATGCTGCCGACCCGGAAGGCGGGCGGGGTCGTGGTCTCGACGGGTTTGACCGTTCCCTCGGGGGCGGGCCGCCCGGCCAGCCAGTCACCGAGTGGCACCAGCGCCAACTCGCGTTGCCGGGCCCGCACCGCGGGCACATCCTCGACGCCGTCGACCTGGATGCGGCCGATCAGCCACACCATGGGTGTCGGCATCTCCAGGCGTACGGCGTCGTCGGGCACCTCTCCCGCCCACCCCGGTCCGGTGACCACGTACGTATAGGGCGGTCCGGGCGTGTCGGGTCCCACCCGCGGCCGGACGCTGCCCGGACTGTGCACGGTATTGGTCCAGGCGTCCAGGAACTGCATCACCCAGAACCGGCCCGATTCCACCGCGGGCACCCGCAGCACGATCGGCTCCACGGCCAGATCCAGCCAGGAGATGGAGTACAGCGTGTCGATATTGACGCGCACCAGATCGCGACGGGCCGGGGTGGGCAGGCTGTCGGCGTGCAGGAAGCGATTCGTCGGGACGATCGTCTCGAACGCGCCGCGGGTGGCGTCCATGAGCACCAGCGGGTAGCCGAAGACGTAGGCGTCGGCGGCGATCCCCCGAAGATCGGCGGCGTCGGTCGACGTCGCACCCGCGCCGTCGTCGGAACGTCCGCAGGCGGCCAGGGTGAAACCGGCCGCGGCGGCCAGCCCGAGGGCGGTGCGGCGCGAGACGCGCGTCGACAACCGATCGAGTTCGCCGTTCATGGCCTCCCATTCTTACCCCGCCGCACCTTCGCCCCTTCACCCGATCCGGGTGAAGCGCCTGTGCAACGGATCAGGAACGGCTGACCCAGCCGCCGATCATCTCCGCGGTCTCGTCGATGAGCCGGTCGCGGTCGAGCTCCGGCGGCGGTTTCAGGCCGATGCGCAGGGCCGCGGCCAGGCCCGCATTGGCCATGACGAAGGCACGGACGTCCAGATCGTGATCGGGCAGCGGCCCCAGCTGCTGGAGCAGGTAGGCGCGGGTGAGCAGCAGCAGGCGGCGTTCCAGGCCGCCGAAGCCCGCGCCGTCCACCGTCGCGTCGGCGGTGAGCGCGCGCACCAGCGGCTCCCGCTCGGCCAGCACCGCGACGATGGCGCGCAGGCTGGTGGCCACCGAATCCCGTGGGGACAGGCCCATGCCGTCGAGTACGGCCGCGGTGAATCGCTCCTCCAGTTCCGCGAGCAGCCGGGCCCGCAGCACCTCCACGATCTCGTGTTTGTCGGTGAAGTAGCGGTAGAGCGTGCCGATGCTCATATTGGCGCCGGCGGCGATCCGATTGGTGGAGGTGTCGGCGATACCGCGTTCGGCGAAAAGTCGAGCCGCGGTCGCGACGATGCGCTCGCGGGACTCCCGGGCCCGCTCCTGCGTCGGACGTTTACGCCGGTGGTTGCCGGTTTCAGCCATGGAACCGGTTCGCCGTGAAAAGTGAGTAGAACCTGAGCATCAGCTCACTTTACGCTGCTGACATGGCCCGCGAGAATGTGATCCCCACCGAATTCCACTACTGGGACCGGCTCGCCGATCCTCGGGTGCAGCAGGCGCGCCGCATGTTCCGCACCGTCTTCCGATTCGACCCGCAACCCTCGGAGGACCTGGTGCGCGCCTTCGGGGAGGCGTATTACCAGGCCGACCCGGTGGCCGAGGCGTTCGTGGACGAGGTGTACCTGGGGGAGCCCGGCCCGAAGGCGGGCCGAGCCATGCTCGACCGGGCCCTGGAGTACGGCGTGGATTCGGTGCCCGACGCACCACCCTCCCTCATCCGGCTGTTCGAGGAGTTCGAGACGCCGCCGGACTGGCTGGACCCGGAACTGGTCGCCCAGGGCGCGCAGGTGTTCCGACGGTGGGGCACTTCGGTATTCAGCTTCGCCACCACCAGCACCCTGGAAATGTATTCGGAGAGCTCCATCGCCAAACCGCTGTCCTACACCGGCGGCTACGCGGGCGACCGGGCGCACAAACGACAGCTCGAGACCGTGCGCTTCTGGATCGACGTATCCGAACCCGGCGGACTCGACCCCGGCGCTCGGGGACGGCAGACCGCCATGCGGGTCCGGATCATGCACGTATTCATCCGCCGCAAGCTCATGGCCCGACCGGAATGGGACTACGACGCCTGGGGCGTGCCGATCAGCGTGGGCGACGCGACGCTCACCCTGATGGGCGGCAGCGTGGTGCCCGGTCTGGCGCTGTGGAGCATCGGACACCAGACCACGGTGCGCGAAATCGAAGCGACACTGCACTTCTGGCGATACGTGGGACATCTGCTGGGTGTGCAGCCGCAGTGGTACCCGCGGGACTTCCGGGAATCGGTGCGGCTCATGTTCGCGGCCTTCGTCAAGCGCGCCCACACCGCGGGCACGGACGGCGCCGAGCTGGTGGAGTCGTATCTGCCCGCCTTCGAACCGAAACCCGGGACGCCGTGGCGCAAACGACTGCGCGACGAGATCAACTACCGGATGCAGATCGGCTACACGGGCGTCTGGCTGCTGCCGTCCACCTACGCGCGCCACACCATGCCGCGCCGCTTCCCCTGGGTGCTGCACCCCATCGTCCAGGCCCCACTCATCTTCGGCGCGGAAACCCTGCGGCGCACCATCCCCGGACTGGACGCCGTCGCCGACCGCGTGCAGCGCCACCGGCGGGAGCAGTGGTACCGCAACGAGGTCGGGGACCGCGCGGCGGAATTCCAGCCGGTCGAGGAATTCCGGCGCTGAGCGGATCGTGGGCGTCGAGCCCGGGCCTCACGCCAGACCGGCGCGGTGTACGAGGATCGCCACCTGGGTGCGGTTCTCCATGTCCAGCTTGGCGATCACGCGGCTGAGGTGCACCTTGACAGTGGATTCGCTCATGTGGAGCGTGCGTGCGATCTCGGCGTTGCCCGCGCCGGTGGCGACCGCCAGCGCCACCTCACGTTCCCGGTCGGTGAGCAGGTCGAGCCGAGTCAGCGCCTCCCGCCGCTGGGATCCGGTTCCTCGCGAGAAGGTTTCGAGCATGCGTTTGGTGACGGCGGGGGCGAGCACGGCATCGCCCTGCGCCACCACCTCGATACCGCGCGCCAGCTCGCGCGGCGGCGTGTCCTTCAGCAGGAATCCGGCTGCACCGGCTTCCAGTGCGGCATGGACGTATTCGTCCAGCCCGAAGGTGGTCAGCACCACCACCGCGGGCGGATCGGACAGCGCGCGGACCCGGCGCGTCACCTCCAGACCGTCCACCCGCGGCATGCGGATATCGGTCACCACCACGTCGGGGCGGTGCCGGTGCACCAGCTCCACGATGTCGCGACCGTCCTCACCCTGCGCCACTACCTCGATACCGCCGCCGGCCTCGAGGATCATGGCGATGCCCGACCGCACCAGCTCTTCGTCGTCCAGCAGGACCACCCGAATCAAACCGCCTCCTTCACCGCTCGCCCACCTGGGACACCGGGAACCGCGCGTACACCACGAAGCCGCCGGAGGGCATCGCGGTGCAGCGCAGTGTGCCGCCCGCTAATTCGACCCGCTCGCGCATTCCGACCAGCCCGAAGCCGGAGCCGTGCGCGGCCAGCGCACCGACCCGGCCGGGACCATTGCGGACGTCGACGTCCAAGACGCCCGCCCGCCAGCCGATCGTCACCCGGACCTCGGCGCCGGCGGCGTGTTTGGCGGCGTTCGTGAGCGCCTCCTGGACCAGGCGGTGCACAGCACGGCCCACCGGGCCGGGCACCTCGGGCAGCGGGTCCGGTACCCGCAGCCGTACCCGATGCCCCGCCGCGACCGCCGCGTCGAGCAGTTCCGTCACGGCCGCGAGGTCTGGAGCCGGGCGCACGGGCGCTCGATCGGCACTCGGCCCATCCGGATCGGCCACGGAGCCGGTGTCGCTGCGCAGGACGCCGAGCATCTCCCGCATCTCGTCCAGCGCCCGCACACCGGTGGCACGAATGGTCGCGGCGATCTCGGCGGGGCGCCCGTCGGTGGACACCTCGAGCGCGCCCGCCTGCACTGTGATCTGCGAGATCCGGTGCGCCACGATGTCGTGGAGTTCCCGAGCGATCCGGATGCGTTCGGCCTCGACCGCCGCGGCGGCGCGCAGGTCGCGTTCGCGCTCGGCCTGTTCGGCCCGCTCCCGCAGTCCCGTGACCAGCTCCCGGCGCTGATTCACCCACAGCCCCAACAGGAAAGGGAACGCCAGGAGCACGGCGACGACCGGGGCCCGCAGCAGCGCGGTGGAGTCCGGTGGCGGCCCCCAGGGCACGACGGCGACGACCAGCGCACCCGCCCCGCACCACCACGTCACGGCACGATTGCCGAATCGGTTCGCCACCGTGTAGACGCCGAGCACCATGGGCGCGGACGCACCTGCCGCGATCTCTGCCAAGGCGGTGATGGCGAGCACCGGAATCGGGAACCGTCGCCGCACCATCAGCGCGAGGCCGGCCAGCACCGCGAACGCGGGGCCGACCGCGGCCGGGGCCAGCCCGATGGCCGAGGTCCGAACGTCATGCAGGGCGAGCCAGCCGAAGCCCAGCGCGAGCAGCGCATCGAGGATCGCGGTGCGTATCCGATGGGACCGACTCACGCCGGCGATCTTAGACACGCGGTGTAATTCACAGGTCACGGCGCGCGAACAACGCCGCGCCGACACCCAGCAAACCGGTAGCGAGCAACAGTAGCGGCAGCACCATGAGTACCGGATTCCCTTCGGACGGGGTGACCAACTGGGCGGCCGCGTGGAACGGCAGCAGACTCGGATCGATGCCCGCCAGCATGCCCGCGATCTCGACGACGGACGGAACGGCGAGGACTGCGACCATGGACAGGGTGGCATTGCCGGTCACCGCCACGAGGCCGAGACCCGCCAGCGCGGCCAGCACCGCATATACCGCGACCGCTCCCGTGACCTGGGCGACGCGCCAGGCTTCGGATGGCACTGCGGACACCAGGAGCTGCACCAGCAGGGTCACCCCGACCAGCGCGAGGCTGGCGCACGCCGCCACCCCCGCCGCGGTGAGCGCCTTCGCCGCCAGGACACGCCCGCGATCACGCAGCACGAGCACGGTGGTCGCGACAGTGCCGTAGCGGAACTCGTGGCCGAGAGCATTGACCGCGACGGCGGTGATGCACAGCGTCACCAGCGTCAGCGACAACCCGGTGAAGGAATACACGAACTGCTCGCGGGCGGTCAGATCCGTCTTGCTCGCATAGACGTAGGCGACGGCGGCCTGTAGTCCGAGGCCGGTGCACAGCAGCACCCAGGTGGACCGGACGGTGGCCAGCCGGGTCAGTTCGTAGCGAATCGCATTGATCATCAGCGTAGTTCCTTCGGCATCAGGCGGCGCGGCCGCGGAATCGGGCGGTGGCCGAGGTGGCCTGGAAGTACGCCTGCTCCAGACTCGACTGCTCCTGTGAGAGTCCGGTGAGCAGCACCCCGGCCCGGAGCGCGAGGGCGGCGATGCCCTGTCGGTCCTGTCCGTCGACAATGACCGCGCCTTCCGGTCCAATGCGCACGCCGGAGTAGCCGGCCGTGGCCAGCGCCTCGGCGAGTTCGCGCGGCCGGTCGGTGTGCGCTACCACTCGCGGCGCGCAATGCCGTTCCACGAATGCGGGCAGTGGTTCGGCGGCGATGAGCGTGCCCGCACCGATGACGACGAGTTCGTCCGCCAGCAGCGTCATCTCGTTGAGCAGATGTGAGGACACCAGAATGGTGCGTCCCTCCGCCGCGAGCCGCCGCAGCAACTCCCGCAGCCAGCGCCCGCCGTCGGGGTCCAAGCCATTGGCGGGCTCGTCCAGAATCAGGGTGCCGGGATCGCCGAGCAGAGCGACCGCGAGGCCGAGTCGCTGCCGCATGCCCAGGCTGAAGCCACCCGCCCGGCGGTCGGCCGCCGCCGTCAGGCCGACCAGATCCAGCACCTCGTCCACACGGCGGCCGGACAGTCCCGCGCCCCGCGCGACCATGCGCAGATGCGCCCGGGCGCGTCGGGCAGGATGCACCGCGCCGGCGTCGAGCAGGACGCCGACCGAGCGCACCGGGTCCCGCAACTCCGGATAGGCGTACCCGTCGAAGGTGGTCCGGCCACTGCCGCGGTCGAGTCCCAGCATGAGCCGCATGGTCGTGGACTTGCCCGCGCCGTTCGGGCCCAGGAAGCCGGTCACCACCCCGGGTCGCACATCGAAGGAGAGGTCGTCGACCGCGACCATCTCTCCGTAGCGCTTGCCCAGTCCGCGGGCCTCGATCATCTCGTGTCCTCCATCGTGATGTTGCCGATGGAGTCGACGATCCGCTGTGCGACGCGTTCGAGCATCTGCCGATTGCCCACGGATCGGTACTACTTTCGGGTTATCCCGTCGATCCGATCGGCTCGGCACAGGGTGAAGCCGGGCTCCCTCCGCAGCTGGGAGCCCGGCCCCCTGTCGACACACCGGTGTGGGCGGTGGGCCGACGTCTACGCGCCGGGTGGCGCGGGTCAGTGGGCGTGGCGCACGGTGTCCAGCGCCCGGCCCAGCAGGTCCAGGCCGTGGTCGAGCTCCTCGTCCGTAATCGTCAGCGGTGGCAGCAATTTCACCACTTCGTCCTCGGATCCGGAAGTCTCCACCAGCAATCCCATCTCGAAGGCGATCTGGCTGACCTTGGCGGCCTCGGAGGCTTCCGCGAAGACCAGCCCGTGCACGAGGCCGCGGCCGCGCGTGGACACGCCGTCGAAATGCGCGGCCAGGGCGGTGAGCCCGGTGCGCACCCGCTCCCCCTTGGCCAGGGTCGCGGCTTCCAGCGTGCCGTCGGACCAGTAGTGCCGCAGCGCCGCGGCTCCCGTCACGAAGGCGGCGTTGTTACCGCGGAAGGTGCCGTTGTGCTCGCCCGGCGTCCACTGGTCGAGCTCTCGTTTCATGAGCACCAGCGCCATGGGAAGTCCGTATCCGCCAATGGATTTCGAGAGCGTCACGATATCGGGGGTGATACCCGCGACCTCGAAGGAGAAGAACGGGCCGGTGCGCCCGCAACCCATCTGCACATCGTCGACGATGAGCAGGATGCCGCGATCGGAGCACAGGTCGGCCAACTGCCGCAGCCATTCGGCGCGCGCCACGTTCACCCCGCCCTCCCCCTGCACGGTTTCCACGATGACCGCGGCGGGGCGGTCCAGGCCCGAGGAGGAGTCGTCGAGCGCCCGGCGCATCCAGGCGAAATCGTCTGCCGCACCGAGGTAGCCGTCGTAGGGCATGGGGGTGGCGTGCACCAGCGGCACGCCCGCGCCCGCTCGCTTGGCGGCATTGCCGGTCACCGCGAGCGCGCCCAGGGTCATGCCGTGGAAGGCATTGGTGAAGTTCAGGACGGTGCCGCGGCCGGTGACCTTGCGGGCCAGTTTGAGCGCCGCCTCCACCGCATTGGCTCCGGTCGGGCCCGGGAACTGCACCTTGTAGTCCAACTCGCGCGGGTCGAGGACCACCTCGCGCAGGGTTTCCAGCAGTCCCCGCTTGACCGCGGTGGACATGTCGAGGCTGTGCGTGACCCCGTCCGCGAGCAGGTAGTCGATGAGCGCCTGCTTCAGGATCGGATTGTTGTGCCCGTAGTTGAGCGCGCCCGCCCCGGCGAAGAAGTCGAGGTAGTCCTTGCCGCTCTCATCGGTCAGCCAGGCGCCCCGGGCGGTCGCGAAGACCGTCGGCCAGCACCGGCAGTAGCCGCGCACATTTGATTCGAGCGTCTCGAACACGGTCGTCTCGGCGGTGGTCATGGGCGTCCTCGCAGTGCGGCAAAGTGAAACGTGACTGTTTCTATCACTGCGAGGTGGCGGACCGGACCGTTTTCGCCGAATCCCGGTGGGGTGGCCAGAATAAATCCTTTGCGTCGGCGGCGCGGTCACCATACTGTCGACATCTTGTGCGTGCTGACGTAGGGATCTACTGGCAGCTGGTCCGGGCGGGATTCCGCCGACAGTCCTATTACCGATCGGCCATGGTCGCGGGCCTGATCACCAACGTGGTCTTCGGCTTCGTCCGCGCCGCCGTGCTGATGACCGCCGTGGACAGCGGCAGTGAATTCGGCGGCTACGACCAGGGCACCATCGGCGCCTACACCTGGCTGTCACAGGGACTGCTGGGCGCCATCGCATTCTGGGGGGTGCCGAATATCGTGGAGCGCATCAAGTCCGGCGATGTGGCCATCGACTTCCTGCGACCCATCGACATCCAACTGGCGCACCTGGCTGAATACTGTGGACGCGCCGTCTACACCCTGCTGCCGCGCGGTCTGCCCAGCGTGCTCATCGGCGCGATCACCTTCGGACTCGCCGTGCCCGCCACGCCGGGGCCCTATCTGCTCGGCGCGATCAGCCTGGTCCTGGCCATCGCCGTATCGTTCCTGTCGCTGTTCACCGTGTGCCTGGCCGGGTTCTGGGTGGTCGAGACGCGCGGACTGCGGACGCTGCACATGATCCTCGGCACCTTCCTGGCCGGACTCTTCGCACCGGTGCACCTGTTCCCGGAATGGCTGCGCATCCTGGCCTACTGCACGCCGTTCCCGTCCATGCTGCAATGGCCCATCGACGTGCTCTCCGGGCGCACCGTCGGCTGGCACGCGGTGGGACTGGTCGGGGCGCAGCTCTGCTGGCTGTTCGCGCTGCTGGCCGCCGGGCAGCTGGTGCTGCGCGCCGGACAGCGCAAGCTGGAGGTGCAGGGTGGGTGAGGCGCCCTCGCGGCTGGCCCCCTATCGGGCCGTGCTCGCATCCCGGCTGCGCGCGCAACGCGCCTACCCGCTGTCGTTCGGACTGGACCTGTGCAGCGCGCTCCTCATCGGCCTCGTCGAATTCGCGGAGATGTACGTGATCTTCGCCAATGTGCCGCGGCTCGGCGGGCTCGACCTCACCGCCATGCTGCTGCTGTTCGGCCTGAGCAATACCGCCTTCACGGTGGCGGACATGCTGGTGGGACATCTCGACACGCTGCCGAACTACATCCGCATGGGACAGCTGGACGCCTTCTATCTGCGCCCGCAGCCGCTGCTGCTGCAATTGTCCACCAGCGATATCGCACTGCGCCGCATCGCGCGGCTCGCGGTGGCGGTGACGATCCTCGGCCTCGGCATCGCCCACAACGACATCGACTGGACCCCAGCGCATCTCGCCTTGTTCGCACTGACCCTGCTGTCCGGGATCGCGATCTTCGCGGGTTTGTTCGTCTGCGCGGCGGGGCTCCAGTTCTATCTGATCGACGGCGCGGAGCTCACCAACTCCTTCACCTACGGCGGCTCCTACGCCTCGATGCAACCGACCTCGGTGTTCCCCACACCGATGAAACTCATCTTCGGATTCCTGGTGCCCGTGGCCTTCACCTCCTATCTGCCGACCATCGCACTGCTGGACCTCCCCGGCCCGGCCATGCTGCCGTCCTGGCTGGCCTGGGGCGCGCCGCTGGCGGCGATCTGGGTGTGGGCGGCGGCGCTGGGACTGTGGCGGCTGGGGACCAGGCACTACCAGGGAGGCGGCGGATGACCGGACAGATCATCGATATCGAGGAACTGACCAGGACTTTCGTCCTGCGCCGCCGCGAGGGGCGCTGGCGGCGACGACGCGAGGAGCTGACGGCGGTGGACGCCATGAGCTTTCGCGTCGAACCGGGCGCCGCGGTCGGCTATATCGGCGCGAACGGGGCCGGGAAGTCGACCACCATCAAGATGATCACCGGCATTCTGGTGCCCTCGTCCGGGACGGTGCGCACCTGCGGGCTCGATCCGGTCCGGCAGCGGCGGGAACTGGCCGCTCGAATCGGGGTGGTGTTCGGACAGCGCTCCCAGCTGTGGTGGGATCTGCCGCTGCGCGAATCCTTCTCGATTCTCGCGGCCATCCACCGGCTGCCCGAGTCGGCGGCGCGGCGACGCTTGGACGAACTCGTGGAGCAGCTGGAGATGGCCGAGACCCTGGACACTCCGGTACGGCAGCTCTCCCTCGGGCAGCGCATGCGCGCGGAAGTCGCCGCGGCCCTGCTGCATTCGCCCGAGCTGGTCATTCTCGACGAGCCGACCATCGGCCTGGATGTGCTGTCCAAACAGCGTTTGCGCGAATTCCTGCGCTACGAACGCACCCGGCGCGGCACCACGCTGCTGCTCACCACCCACGATATGGGCGATATCGAGCGACTGTGCGAGCGCGTCCTGGTGGTCGACCGCGGCCGTCTCGTCTACGACGGCTCGCTGACCGGACTGGCCGCCACCGTCGGTGCGCAGCGGGTGCTGACCGTGGACCTGGTCGAGCCCGCCGCCGAACTCACCGACCTGCCGGGCGCGAAACTGCTCGACAGCGAGGGCGCGGGGCTGCGGCAGCGGTTCGCCTTCGACTCCGAGCGCACCACGGCCGCGGAGCTGCTGGCCGCCATCTCGGCCCGCACCCAGGTGCGAGACCTGTCGCTGGAGGAACCCGATATCGAGGATGTGGTGCGTCGCATCTACGAATCCAGCGCGAAACCGCTCGGCTCGTAACAATTCCGCGACATCGTCCGCGGCGACCGGCCGAACCGCCACGGCTCTCGCGTACCGCCGACACGGCGGTGAGCCGATGGACATCTCGTTGTTTCCCGCCGGACCCGAACTCCACATCCCGCCCGAGCAGGATCGTGTGCGCATGTGACATGCCGTCCTCGACACGGTAACCGATCGAGCAGGAGTCGAATGGTGTTATTCCGACCTGCGGCATTGCTGCCGAACGGTAGCGGGAAGCGCGCGCCGGCAACGGCACTGGTACGTCCGCGCACGATCCGCGCCCGGCTGCGGCGCATCCTGCTGGTATCGGTGGCGATGGTGCTCGGACTGCTCGCGATCATCATCTCCCGGGAGGTCGCGGCCTACCGCGACACCGGGTCGACCGTACGGGCGGTCACCCTCGCCCTGGCGGTCCAGGATCTGGTCCACGAGGCGCAGCGCGAGCGCGGCCTCACCAATGGGCTTCAGGGCGGCGACGATTCGCTGCGGCCGGTAGTGGAGCAGCAGCGCGCCGCCACCGACAACGCCCTGCTGGCGCTCGAACGCGCGGTGGCCGCGCGGCCCGCCGGTGCCGATCAGGTGCGTTCGGCACTCACGCACGTGGCCGGATTGAGCGCCAACCGTGCCGATGTCGACGCCCGCCGCATCGACCGCTCGGCTTCCTTCCAGTTCTATACCGGCGCCATCACCGCACTGAACCAGGCCCGGCCCGGACTCGACAAGGCCCGGGACACCGAACTGTGGCACGGACTCCAGGCGCTGTACGCACTCGGCGACGCCAAGGAATACACCGGACAGGAGCGCGGGTTCCTGCACGGCGTCTTCGCCGCGGGCGGCTTCGAACCGGGCGAATACGTGCGGTTCCTCGATATCCGGGCCGCCAAACAGGCCGCGATCACCGCCTTCGACCGCGACGCCACTCCCGAGCAGCGCGCCCTGCTCATCGCCGCCATGCGTTCCGAGGACGCGGTCGGTGCCGGCGCTGCCGAGGCCGTCGCCATCGCGTCCACCGCGGGACCGCTGCTGGAACCGGTGAGCACCGCCGACTGGTGGCGACAGATGACGGCCGTCGTCGACCTCGAACACGAGGTGCAGCAGTCGGTCGCAGCCGATATCCGCGCTCGCGCCGACACCCTGCGGGACCGGGCCGCGCTGCTGCTCGGCGGGTACGTGCTCGCGGCGCTGCTGGCCGTGCTGGCACTGGTAGCGCTGGTGGTGGCCACTGTGCGCTCCATCGTGCGGCCGCTGGCGCGACTGGCGTCGGAAGCCGACGATGTGGCGGGTCACCGGCTGCCGGAACTCATCGCGGCCTGGCACCGGGATGCGGACGCGGACCCCGCGCCGCCGCCACCGGTACGGGTCAGTGCCGGGGCGGGCGAGGAAATCGTCTCGGTGGCACAGGCTCTCGACCGCGTCCAGACCACCGCCTTCGACCTGGCCTCGGAACAGGCGCTGCTGCGGCGCAATACCACCGAATCCCTGGCGAATCTGGGCCGGCGCAATCAGAATCTGGTGCGTCGCCAGCTCGGGCTGATCAGTGAATTCGAGCGGGCGGAACTGGATCCCACCGCACTGTCCAACCTGTTCGAACTCGACCATCTGGCCACGCGCATGCGCCGCAATGCCGAAAGCCTGCTCGTACTGGTCGGGGAGGCCAGCCCGCGGCGCTGGTCGGAGCCCATTCCGCTCAGCGATGTGATCCGGGCCGGGCTGTCCGAGGTGGACGACTACCGCCGGGTGGTGCTGCGGCGGGTGGACGAGATCGCCGTCGTCGGCTCGGCGGTCAGCGAGGTGGCGCATATGCTCGCCGAACTCATCGAGAACGGATTGTCCTTCTCCCCACCGGATCTGGAGGTGGAGATCTACGGGCGGCGGACCGGCCAGCGCTACCTGATCGCCATCGTCGACCACGGCGTCGGCATGCCGCCGGACCAGCTCGCCATCGCCAATGCCCGCCTGCGCGGCGAGGCCGACTTCCTGGTCGCCCCCACCCGCTTCCTCGGCCACTACGTGGTCGGCCGCCTCGCCCGCCGCCTCGGCGTGCAGGTGGAGCTCACCATCTCGCCGGTCAGCGGCGTGGTGGCACGACTGCTGCTGCCGCCGGATCTGGTGGTGGACCAGCGCGCGGAGCAACCCGCCCTGACGGCGAAAGACACTGCGCCCCAGAAGATCAGCGCACCGTTGACACGGGAATCGGACGGCGCGGCCATCCTGCCGCACGTGTCCGAGGACTCGCCCGCGCCGGTGCGGCAGTCGGGGGACGCTCCGGGGTCGGCGAACCCGGCGTGGCCGACCCCTGGCCGCCACCACCGGCCCGGACCTGTCGCCTCGACGACCGGGCACCGGTCCGCCCCCGCGACCAACGGCGCGGCCACCTGCGAGCGACAGTCGTTCCCACTCGACCAAGCACCGACCGATCGGACAGCGGACCCGTCCCCGGTAGTGGAGGCGACGAACCCGCTGCCGGGCAACGCTTCTCGGATTGCGGACGAGGCGAACGGCACGGAGGTGCAACGCACTCGAAACGGGCTCGTCAAGCGGAACCGGAAGGCTCGGGGGCACACCGGTGCGGCGGAGAGCGTGCACCCCGCGCCGACCCGGCAGCCCAGCGCCGCGCTCGCACAACGCTCCCCCGACGAGGTGCGCGGCATCCTCGCCGGATTTCGTGCCGGGCATCAGCGCGGCGCGTCGAACACCCAGGAGGACCGCAGGTGACCACCCACTACACCGAGACCGATCCGCACACCTTCAACTGGCTGCTCGCCGACTTCGTCCGCACCACCGACGGGGTGCGCGACGCCGTCGCGGTGTCCTCGGACGGACTGCTCATGGCCATGTCGGCCGGACTGGACCGCACCGGCGCCGACCGACTCGCCGCCATCGTCTCCGGACTCACCAGTCTGAGCCGAAGCGCCTCCCGCAGTTATGATTTCGACGGCCTCCGGCTCATCATGATCGAGATGGGCCGGGGCTTCCTGCTCGTCTCCGCCATGGCCGACGGCAGCAGCGTCGGCGTCATCGCCGACAGCACCTGCGATGTCGGACTGGTCGGCTATCAGATGGCGGTGCTGGCCGACCGCGCCGGAGCGCTGCTCACCCCGGCGCTCATCAGCGAACTGAGAGAGTCGCTGTCGCGATGAACGATCGGCAACGGCTCCCGGACCCCCGCATGATCGCGCTGAACCAGCCCGCGGGCTGGGCTCGGCCCACCACCGCCCCGCGCGACAGTCAAGTCCGCCCCGACCCCGCCGACGAACTCGTGGTACGCCCGTTCATGGTGACCGCGGGCCGCACCACCCCGCTGGTGGACGGTCTGCGCCTGGAGACCCTGGTTCGCGCCACCCCCGCCGCGCTGTCCGCCCCGCTGCGCTTCGAACTCGAACGCGTGGTGCGGCTGTGTCAGCACACTCACTCCATCGCCGAAATCGGCGCGGCCCTGCGGGTTCCGGTCGGCGTCGCCCGCGTGCTGGTCAGCGATCTG
Source organism: Nocardia otitidiscaviarum (assembly GCF_007362295.1). Classification (NCBI taxonomy): domain Bacteria; kingdom Bacillati; phylum Actinomycetota; class Actinomycetes; order Mycobacteriales; family Nocardiaceae; genus Nocardia; species Nocardia otitidiscaviarum. Next base: position 5,287,603 of record NZ_CP041695.1, read on the forward strand.
GTGAGCGCGGGCCACGTATCGGTCAGCGGGGCCGATGAACTGTCCACCGCCGCCATCGAAAGGATCCGGGACCTTGTCCGGGCACTCTGAGCACGTCACCGCCGCACCCGCCCTGGCCTCCTCCGTGAAGATCGTCGTGAGCGGCGGTTTCGGGGTCGGCAAGACCACCTTCATCGGGGCCATCTCCGAGATCGAGCCGCTGGCCACCGAGGCCGCCATGACCGAGGTCTCGGTGGGCGTGGACACTCCCGGCCGCGACACCGGCAAGACCACCACCACGGTGGCACTCGACTTCGGCCGCCTCACCCTGGACCGCTCCCTGGTGCTGTACCTGTTCGGCACGCCCGGCCAGGAGCGCTTCGAATTCCTCTGGGACGATCTGCTCGACGGCGCCCTGGGCGGCGTCGTGCTGGTGGACACCGACCGGATCGAGGACTGCTATCCGGTGCTCGACTTCTTCGAACGGCGGGGCACCCCATTCGTGGTGGCGGTCAACCGATTCGACGCCGGGCAGCGGTTCGAACTCGACGAGGTGCGCGAGGCGCTGGAAATCGATCCGGCCATCCATCTCATGGATTGCGATGCGCGCGACCGGAAATCGGTGCAGGCGGTGCTGGTCGCGCTGCTGGAGCAGGTCCTGCTGCGCCGCCGCGCGCCCGCGCTGGCGGGATGAACACCGCCCGCACGAAGACCGCCCCGGATGCGCTCGCATCCGGGGCGGTAGCCCGAAAACCCTTCGCGGGCGGTATCAGCCGCCGAAGGAACCCGTCCAGAGGGTGCTCAGAATGCCGTGCAGCGCGGCCGAACCGGTGCTGAACAGACCGTTCAGGGCGGCGCTACCGGTGTCGATGATAACCGGGATCATGGAATCAACCTCTCTGTCGTATGGCGCCCCCGGCGAGGATTTCCCGCCGTGGACGTGACCACACTGCCGACGCAGACTTACAGCGCACTGGCCGGTAGCTGAGAGATCGCTGAGTCCCGTTGTGGGTAGTGTCACCGTAACGAAAGCCGGTGCGTGCCTATCGCGGAGGCTGCGCCCCGGCCGAATACAGACTCACCTCGCCGTCCTCCCCCAGGAAGGCGTTGACCAGCATCGTCGCCGAGGTACGCAACTCGTCCGGCTCGGGCGCGGCGGTGGTGATGGAGATCTGCGGAATGGCGGCCCAGTTGACGACATAGCGCTCCGGCGGGCCGTTGTCGGTGGACAGGTGCGCGAGCCGGAACACCGACACGGTCCGGCGAACCATGAGCGTGCGCACCACTTCCGCGATTCGCTCCGGGTCTTCCAGAGCGAACATGAAACCGAAGGTCAGCTCCGGTGAGGACACGTATGCTGGCACGAATATCGAGGCTATCCCCGCGGACCCGTCCGGCCCGGTCGCCACGCCCTGCGGATTGCCATCGATGCGCCTGGCGATCACCGGGTCGCATGCGCCGACGGTCCCGGCGCGTGGTGCGCCCGCGCCGGCAAGCCGGGCGCTCAGGTGTCGAATCGCCTCGAACCGCACCCCGTGTGTGACCGTCCTGTAATGGTGTATAACGATTCCCCGGCAGCTTCGGCGAATCGCGCGCCCGCTGGTTGCGCGTCTCCGACAGTCGCGCCAACCTGAATATGTCCCGTATTTCGGACAGTCTTCTCATCGCATCGTCGCGGATTTCCCGGTTTCTTCACCGTGTCGTTTGAGTGGTGGGCTGTGCGTTCCGGCATACGGGGCTGCGCCGGAGCCGAGGGGAGCCCCTCCCCGAAACCCCCTCGGCCCTGGCGCATCCAACACCACAGACAGTCGAGGGTGGAAGTATGACAACCGACTACGGCGCAGCGGTTTTCGGGGACGAGCTACCGGTCTCCGGGACGCGGCTACCCGCGCCCGCCACCCTGTTACGCGCCTTCCGCGAACCCGTCACCACCGAGCGCCCGGACCGGGAGGTCCTGGATGCCGCCCACGAGCTGGTGCGATGCCACGAATGCCGCCGCCACGCGCAGCAGGCCGCGCACGCCACCGGCGCGACTCCCCGCCGGGTCGCCGAGTGCAGCCAGCTCGTGGAGAACATCGACGCCCGCCGCGCGGAACTCGTCGAACGCATCGACACCTGGGTGGCCGCCAATATCGCGCATCGCAGCGGAGCCTCGCTGCACACCGAGACCCTGGGCGCGGTCATCGATCGGATGGCGGCGAAATGGGTTGCGGCACAACAGGCTTTGGGCATGCCCAGCAGTTCCGCCCGGCCCCCCACGGCCGACGGCCGCCCCCGCCCACGCACCGGACCCCATCGAGGTGACGGACCACCGGTCCACACCGGCGACGGCGCACGCGGCGGTGCCGACGATTCCGCACGAGGCAATGGCACCGGCCGGGAACACACCGCCAAGAACGGCGACGACGCCGCGCGGCGCAATGGCCGGCGCGGCGTCGACCGGGAAACTCATCTGCTCTGGTACCGCCTGGCCGAGCTGGCCGACGGCTACCGGGATCTGATCACCGACGTGGCCGAGCACCGGCGTCGGCTACCGGTGTGGTGACCTGCGCGGATAATCGGTCGCAGGACCCGGCGACATGGGGCGTCGCCGGGTGGCGCGCCGTTATGACGGGTCAGTAGTGGCGAGGTTCGACGACGACCTCGGCGTCGATGACGTCGCCGGACGGCGAACGCTTGGGCGAGACATCTTGCGGCGCAGCACTATCCGCGTCACCCTCGAGACCATCGGCACTGCCCGCCGCATCACCCTCCGCGGCACGCTGCGCCTCGGCGTCCCGGGCGGCGGCCGCGGCGGCCTCACGCATCTCGATGGCGTCGGTGATCCAGTCGCCGATCTCGCGGGTCACCTCGGCCACGGTGCCGGTGATGATGTTCGCGATATTGCCGACGTGCTTCGCGCCCGACGACGTCAATTCCTGGATCAGATCCTTGTTGCTCTCGAATTTTCCGATCATCTAAACGCCCACTTCGCTCGGCTTCCCCCGCCGCATGACGATAACACCCGGCTGCGGCGACTTCTTGACGAGGAAGTCCGGCAGTGCCAGCTTGAACAGCTTCGCCCACACCGAGCCGATCTGCTTGCTGAGCCGACCGGTGTTGTACGGCAGGCCGTACTTCTCGCACAGCGCGCGGACCTGGGGCGCGATCTCCGGGTAACGGTTGGCGGGCAGATCCGGGAACAGGTGGTGCTCGATCTGGTGCGACAGGTTGCCCGACATGATGTGGAACAGCTTGCCGCCGGTGATATTGGCCGAACCCAGCATCTGCCGGACGTACCACTCACCGCGGGTCTCCTCGGCGGTCTCCTCCTTGGTGAACGTCTGTACGCCGGAGGGGAAGTGCCCGCAGAAGATGATGGAGAAGGCCCATACGTTGCGGATCAGGTTGGCGGCCGCGTTGCCCGCCAGTGTGGACAGGAACAGCGGCCCGGTGAGCGCCGGGAACACGATGTAGTCCTTGAGCACCTGCCGCCCGGACTTGCGCCACTGTCCGATCAGCAGCGGCTTGATGTCCGCCCACTTGCGCTTGCCCTGCACGATGTTCTCGGCCTCGAGGTCGTGCAGCATGACGCCCCACTCGAACAGCACCATCAGCCAGAACGCGTAGATGGGGTTGCCGAGGTAGTAGGGGTTCCACTTCTGGCCCTCGTCGATACGCAGGATGCCGTAGCCGATATCCCGGTCCATGTCGTGGATGTTGGTGAAGGTGTGGTGCATGTAGTTGTGCGAGTGCTTCCACTGGTCGGCGGGGCACACCGTATCCCACTCGAACACCCGCGAGTTCAGACCGGGTTCACGCATCCAGTCGTACTGGCCGTGCATGACGTTGTGGCCGATCTCCATATTGTCGAGGATCTTGGACACGCCCAGGGCGGCCACGCCCGCCAGCCAGAACGGCGGCAGGAAGCCCAGGTACATCAGGCCGCGCCCGGCGATTTCGAAGCCGCGCTGCGCCTTGATGATCTTGTAGATGTATTCGCGGTCGCGCTCGCCCAGGTCGGCGACGACCCGGGCGCGCAGCTCGTCGAGTTCGTGGCCGATCTCCTCGACCTGCTCGGCGGACAGGACCAGGGGTCCCGCGGTGGTTTCGGTCAGAATCGCCATGATGAACCCTCCTTTTCAGATGGCGATGTCAACGTCCCCGACCGGGGCGTTGATGCAGAGCTGGATGGGCTGATCCGGGTCGCTGTCGAGCTCCCCGGTGCGCAGGTTGCGGGTGCACCCGCTGGTCTTGACCGCCGTGCAGGAGAAGCAGATCCCCATGCGGCAGCCGTATTCGGGCGTGAGTCCGGCGGCCTCGGCCTGCTCGAGCAGGGTCGCGCCGGAATTGGCGGCGGTGACGCCGCTGCCGGAGAAGGTGACCTCACCCTCGGCGGTCTCCGGATCGGCCGGTGCCACCGAGAGCGTGAACTCCTCGCTGTGCAGGTGGTCGGCCAGTTGCTCGGCCTCGTAGACGGTGCGCACCGCGTTCATGAGCGCGGGCGGGCCGCACAGGTAGGTCTCGGCGTCGGCGAACCAGGGGGCGAACTCCTCCAGCTGGTCGTAGGAGAAGCGGTGCCCCGGATCGCGTTCCGGATACAGCAGCTCGACGCGCACATTGCCGTGCTGCATGGCGATGGCGTCGAGTTCGGCGCGGTGCGGCACCATTTCCGGAGAACGGTTGTAATGCAGGAAGACGACCTGGCCGGCATAGCTCTCGGCCGCCAGGGTGCGCAGCATGGACAGCACCGGGGTGATGCCGCTGCCACCGCTGATGAGCACGATGCGGTCCGGGCGCGGGTCGGGCAGATGGAAGACTCCCGCCGCCGGGGACAGGTCCACCACCATGCCGGGGATGGCGTGCGCGTTGAGGTACTGGGAGACGAGGCCGTTCGGGTGGGCCTTGACGGTGAGTTCGATATGCCGGTCGCGGCGGCTCTGCGTATTCACCGGTGAATAGCAGCGAGTGTGGCGCACCCCGTCGATGACCACGCCGATCTGCACGTACTGCCCCGCCAGGTGTCCGGCCCACTGCCGGGTGGGACGCAGGGTCAGCGTGACCGAGCCCTCCGCGCTGCCCGGCCCCGGATGACGGCGCACGTGGGTGATCTCGGCGCGCATATCGCGCACGGTCAAGGTCGGGCGCACCAGCTCGAGGTAGCGGTCCAGCGGGTGCGGGCTGGTGAGCGTCTGCACCAGTTCGAGCAGTCCAACCATGCGGGCCTCCTGTCGCGTCGCCGAGTTCGCCTCGGCGCGCCCCGTCGATCTTGCGGTGCACCGGGAGCACTAGCTCGCCAACTTTTCGGTGCACATCTGTACACTGAACTAGTCTGCCGAGTACCCAGCCTCGAGTGCAACCAGCAGTTCGTGTGACCCACGCGACATCTCGTGAAGGAACTGAATGTGAACGCATGTATGCTCATCGACGTGAGCGAGCAGGCAGCTACCCGAGTCGAACGCAAGGAACGCACCCGCGCCGCGCTCCTCGAAGGCACCCTCGCTCTCGCCGCCGACCGCGGTTTCGCCGCCCTGAGTCTGCGCGAGATCGCCCGCTCCGCGGGCATCGTGCCGACCGCCTTCTACCGGCACTTCACCTCCCTCGACGAACTCGGCGCCACCCTGGTCGATCAGGGCGTGCGCGAACTCCGCCTGGCCCTGCGGGAACTGCGCCGCACCCCCGACGCCCGCCTGGCCGAGACCGTCCGCTTCGTCTTCGAGCAAGTCGACGGCAAGGAAGATCTCTACGGATTCCTGCTCCGCGAACGCCACGGCGGTTCCGCCGCCCTGCGCGGCGCCATCTCCGTCGAACTACAGCTCATCGTCCGGGAACTGGTGGTCGACCTCTCCCGCATCCGCGCCCTCGACACCTGGTCCCACGACGACCTCGAACTGGCCGCCGACCTCATCGTCTCCACCGTCGCCGCCCGCATAGCCGACTACATCACCGCCGCCCCCCGCGACCGCGCCCACCTGATCGACACCGCCGTCCGCCAGGTCCGACTGATCTCCCTCGGCATGAGCGCCTGGCGCCCGTGAGCCCGCCGCTGGTGTGGCAGGCGGCACTGTACTCACGAGCTCACACACGAAACCCTCCGGCAATCGACAGATTGCCGATACAGTGACCTGAAATCCTTTGCCCACCAAGATTTATCGAGGCGAACGGATGGCTGTCGTGGAGGGGAAATGTCAAGTCTCGACGAGCGGATCAGGGCTGCGACCGAGTGGCTGAACAACAATCAGATGCCCGACGGTCAAGGCGGAGCGGGCTGGGGGTGGGTACCGGACGTACCGCCGAATCCGCAGAACACCGCCGAGGTCGTCTGTGCGCTCACCACAGCATGCCGTCGGATACCACGCGTCGATGAGGTTTCCCGTTTGGTTCGTCGAGCAGTTGTACATCGTGATGAAGGCGGTGACTGGGCCTTCCAGGCGCCCATAGATCTGGCCTGGAAGATCCGTGGACTGCGCTGTCTCGGAGTCGACGCGGCAGATATCGATATCACCGCATGCCGTGACGCACTCATCGCCGAACAGGATACGGACAGCGGTGGGTGGCGGATGTCCAGTCGAGTCGGGCCGATATCGATCACCGCGACCGCGACGGCGGTGCGGGCACTGACCGGGATTGCTCAGCCGGACGAGGTAGCCATGGGCTCGGCGGAACGCGGCATCAAGTTCCTGGTCTCGGCAACGCTAGCCCGCGACCCCCGCGTCGAACCGCTGTACGCATGCGCGCATATCGCGTCCACGCTGGCTCGGCCCGAAATATCGGCGCTGGGCGGCAAACGATTCGAGCGGGCGCGTGACCTCTCCGTGGAACGCATCCTCGCCGGACTGCGCCGCCAGGAAACACATATCGGCGAGGAGGCATTCCAGCGCGACAACCAGTCCGAGACTTGGCGTCATCTGACGCTGCACCTCTCGGTCGGTGCGGTAGTGGCCGCCGATCCGCGAACCATTTTCGACCCGGCCGTCCGGCAGGCCCTCTCCGAACTCCTGGATCTACAGGAAACGACACGCCAACACGCACAGCATGGCGGCTTCCGCACGTCCATGTCCGGGTTCGTCACCTCCTACGCGACAACGCAGGCGATGGAGGCCATGACGAATGTCCGAACCTCACTGAACGAGAGCGTCAACCCCGCAAAGGTATTCGACCTGGTGTGCCGTGCAGATGGGGTACACCACGCGGATGCGCAACGGTTGATATCCACCCGCGGCCGAGCCCTCGTGATGAACAGTCACGCCGGGGCGGCGTTACTCGCGGTCGGCGGAGCTTCCGGTTTGACCATCGCGCTACTCGCTGTCGCCTTCGCCGACGACCTGGGCGAGGCCGGAAGCCGGGCGCTCGTCGTCTGGGGCGTGCTTTTCGTGGCATTGGGAACATTAGCCGGCATCTCGACACGGCTCCCGAGCGTGCCCAATGGACGCATCGCAGCAGCCGTTTTCGCCGCCTATACGGCTGTCGTACTGCCGGTCGTCACCTTTCTGCTCTCGTGATCGGCCGTGGACGAGCGATCGTCCTGATGGTCGTCGCGACGACGCTGTGGGGAGCATCCAGCGCCTTCCTGGCGGAAGTCTCCGTGCCCGGCATCGGTGCAGCGGGTCCGGTGGCCTTCGGTGGCGCACTTCTACTACTGGGCGTTGCCATGATCCGTGGGGAGAGGCCGTGGCGGGTATTCCGCGCGGACCGACGGCTGTTCCTCTGTCTGAGTGGACTGGAGACCGCGAACCTCGTCTTCTATGTGGCGGCGCTACGTCTCGGGCCGCTCCCGGTCGTCGTCGCACTACATCTGACCGCACCGATGATTCTCATCGTGTCGCAGGTTGTCCGGGGAAGACGAGCGCTCGGGTTGGCGGTGGTGACGGAGTTGACGCTGGTGGGCGTGGCGATCGGCCTGGTCGCCATAGGACGAACGGACTCCAAGGACACCATCGCCATCGTCGTCGGGTGCGTCCTCGCGTTGGCCAGCGCGGCCTGTGTGGCTGGTCTCGTGACACTCGTCGCCGAGCATTCGGCACAGCGCGCGACGCTGGCTTCCGCTGGACTCCAGCTTTTGCTGGCGACGCTTCTGGCCCTACCTCTCACCATCGCCGCGGCACCGCCCACCGGGTGGGCGGTCATACAACTGGTCGCGGTGGGAGCACTGCTGCTCGGCCCAGGGTTCGCCTGTTACTGGTGGGCGCTTCGAACGCTGGATGCCACGACAGCCGGGATCGTGGGGCTCAACGAAGCCGTCGCGGCCGCGATCATCGGCGCCGTCCTGACCGATACCCGTCTCACTGTGGCAACCGTGGCGGCCGGGGGCATGGTGCTCACGGCCGTGGCTGTGCAGGTGCGAACCGATACGGCATTCGATGAGCGGCGGCGACGAAGGCCGCGCACGCCGTCTCGTCCTTATCTCCGGTCTCGGTCTCGACCCCGCTGTTGACGTCGATACCGAACGGGCGAACGGCCGCGATCGCGTCGCCCACGTTGTCGGGCCTCAGCCCACCCGCGAGAATCACCGCGCAGTGCGAACCGTCGAGAGCGCGCACGATATCGGCGCTGATCGACCAGTCGTGCGTACGCCCTGTTCCACCGAGGCGCTCTGCCGTCCGCGAATCCAGCAGAATCGCGTCACAGTCAGCCGCGACCCGCCGCGCCACATCGACAGCTTCGGGACCGGTTACATGGACAGCTCGTAGGATCTTCTGCCCGCTCGCGAGCTCCCTGACACGGCGCACGGTCTCGTCGGTGACAAGTCCGTGCACCTGGATCGCGTCCACTCCGATGCGACAGGCCAGGTCGACGATGTCGGCCGCATCCTCCAAATGTGTTACCAGCACTCGGGTGACGAAGGGCGGGGTCATTCCCGACAACCGAGCCGCTTCGTCGGCATCGAGGGCATCCTCGCTGTAGTGGGTTACGCCGCTGATGAATCCGATGGCATCCGCACCGGCGGCCATCGCGATTCGCAGATCGTTCTCGGAGCGAATTCCGCAGATCTTCGCACGCATCGTCACCTGGCCCACTCTACCCACCCAGTTTGGCGATCAGCGCTGCTCCGCACGCTGCGGCGGCCGCACCGGCAGAAGGGCCAGTAGGCCCGCTACCAGCACCAGCAGCAGGCCGACTATGCCCGCGCGGTCGGCGTCGAAGGCGTAGGCGAAGAGGCCGAACAGGGTGGGGGCCAGGAAGGATACGGCTCGGCCGGTGGTGGTGTAGAGGCCGAACATCTGGCCTTCGCGGCCGGGTGGGGCGAGGCGGGCCAGGAAGGAGCGGGCGGAGGCTTGGGCGGGGCCGACGAAGACGGTGAGCAGGAGGCCGAAGATCCAGAACATGAGGGGGCCGGAGACGGCGAGTAGCGCGGTGCCGCAGATGATCATGGACACCAGTGACACCACGATGACGGATTTGGGGCCGACGCGGTCGTCGAAACGGCCCGCGACGACGGCGCCGAGGGCGGCGACCACGTTCGCGGCGATACCGAACAGCAGCACATCGGCGTCGGCGATGCCGTAGACGTTCACGGCCAGGACCGCGCCGAAGGTGAAGACGCCGGCCAGGCCGTCGCGGAAGACCGCGCTGGCCAGCAGGAAACCGACCGTGCGGCGGTCGACGCGCCAGAGTTCACGCAGGTCTCGCCACAGCACCCGGTACGAGGTGAGCAGGGCGCGCCACCAGCCGGTCAGCCTGCTGCCGGTCCGAACCCGCACGGCCGCACCGGGATCGGCGTCGGTGCGCGGCAGCTCCGGAACCAGGAACAGCACCGGCAGGGCGAAGGCGGCGAACCAGACGGCCGCCAGCACCGCCACCAGCCGGATGTTCAGGCCGGTATCGGTGGGGACGCCGAACAGACCGCGGAAATCGCCGTCACCGCTGATGAAACCGAAATAGCAGATGAGCAGCAGCAGGATGCCGCCGAAATAGCCCATGGCCCAGCCGAATCCGGAGACTCGGCCCACCGTGGCAGGCGTGGAGACCTGGCGCAGCATGGCGTTGTAGGGAACGTTCGCGAGTTCGAAGAAGGCCGAGCCGAAGGCCAGCAGCACCAGACCCAGCCACAGGTAGTGGTAGTCGTCGCGCACGAAGAACATGAGCGACATGCTCAGCACGGTCAGCCCGGTCAGAATCGCCAGCGAGAGTTTGCGTTTGGCGGTGGCGTCGAACCACTGGCCGCTCACCGGCGCGGTGAGGGCCACCACCAGACCCGCCGCCCCCAGCGCCCACCCCAGCCAGGCGCTCGCCGAGATGTCACCGGGCAGATTCTCGCCCACCTTGTCGGTGAGGTACACCGAGAATACGAAGGTGAGGATCACGGCATTGAACGCCGCCGAACCCCAGTCCCACAGCCCCCACGCGACCACCTGCCCGCGGCCACTGGCCTGCCCGACCGTCGCCTGACCCGAAACCTCCGCCATCAGCGCAGGGTATGCGACGAATCGGAAACGGCGGCGGGAAACACGCCACCGTGCACGCGGCGGCCCTGCGGCCGTGCCCAGGCTCACTATGCACCGAGTTGCATAGTACAAGTCGTCGCAGTTATCCTCGGCGCATGGCCCTCGAACACGCGTTGCTGGTATCGCTGACCGAGCGCGCCAGTTCGGGCTACGAACTGGCGCGTCGCTTCGACAAATCCATCGGTTTCTTCTGGAACGCCACCCACCAGCAGATCTACCGCGTTCTCAAGCGTATGGAAGAGCATGGCTGGGTGAGCGCCGAGGCCGTGGCACAGGACGGGCGACCGGACAAGAAGGTGTACACGGTCAGCGACGCCGGGCGAGCCGAACTCACCCGCTGGATCGCCGAACCGCTGGATATCGGCCCCATGCGCAACGAGTTGGGCGTGAAGCTGCGCGCCGCCTCACACGGCGACATCCCCGCGCTCTGCACCGAGGTGGCCCGCCTGCGCGATCAGCACGCCCAACGGCTGGAGCTGTATCGCGCCTTCGAGAAGAAGGACTTCTCCGCACCGGATCGACTCTCCGGAACGGCCCTGCACCAGTACCTCGTCCTGCGCGGCGGCATCCGCGTCGAGGAGGGGTTCGTCGACTGGTGCGATGAAATCCTCGCCGCCCTGCGGCGGGACACGGACCCGCGAGGCGACACAGCCCCGTCGCCCGCGCCTTGAGAAAGGCAGTGCTCAGCGATGAGTAGTTATCCGCACCTCGTCGAACCACTCGACCTCGGATTCACCAGCCTGCGCAACCGGGTGGTGATGGGTTCCATGCACACCGGCCTGGAGGATCGCGCGTGGAACACCAACAAGCTCGCCGCCTACTTCGCCGAACGTGCCAAAGGCGGTGTGGGACTCATCATCACCGGCGGCTACGCCCCCAACCGCACCGGCTGGCTGCTGCCCTTCGGCGCGAAACTGACCAATAAGACCGAGGCGTACCGGCATCGCGCCATCACCAAGGCGGTACACGCCGAGGGCGGCAAGATCGCCCTGCAGATCCTGCACGCGGGCCGCTACTCGTACATGCCCGGCAGTGTGTCGGCCTCCTCGATCAAGGCCCCGATCAACCCCTTCCGCCCGCGCGCCCTGTCGTCCAAGGGCGTCGAGCAGACCATCGACGATTACGCGCGCTGCGCCCGGCTGGCCAAGTTCGCGGGCTACGACGGCGTCGAGATCATGGGCGGCGAGGGCTATTTCATCAACCAGTTCCTGGTGCCGCGCACCAACAAGCGCAAGGACAAGTGGGGCGGCAGCTCCGAGAACCGCCGCCGCATCGCCGCCGAGATCGTCGAGCGGGTGCGCGCGGCCACCGGACCGGATTTCATCATCGTATTCCGGCTCTCCATGGCCGATTTCGTGGAGAACGGCCAGACCTGGGACGAGATCGCCGCTGTCGCAAGGGATGTGGAGGCCGCCGGGGCCACCATCATCAATACCGACATCGGCTGGCACGAGGCGCGCGTGCCCACCATCGTCACCTCGGTGCCGCGCGCGGCGTTCGTGGAATGGACCGCGAAAGTCAAAGGCATCGTGAGTATTCCGGTGTGCGCGTCGAACCGCATCAATATGCCCGAGACCGCCGAGGAGATCCTCACCCGCGGCGACGCCGACCTCATCTCGCTGGCCCGTCCGCTGCTGGCCGACCCGGACTGGGTGGTCAAGGCGCAGGAGGCGCGCACCGACGAGATCAACACCTGCATCGCCTGCAACCAGGCCTGCCTCGATCACGCCTTTCAGGCCAAACACGTGTCCTGCCTGCTGAACCCGCGCGCGGGCCGCGAGACCGAACTGAAGCTGCTGCCCACCCGGCGCACCCGGCGCTTCGCCGTGGTCGGGGCGGGCCCGGCCGGACTCTCCGCGGCGGTCAGCCTGGCCCAACGCGGTCACCACGTGGACCTGTACGAATCCGATGACAAGATCGGCGGCCAGTTCGACATCGCCCGGCGCATTCCGGGCAAGGAGGAGTTCAACGAGACCATCCGCTACTACACGCGGATGATCGAGGTCGCGGGCGTGCGCCTGCATCTGGAGACCCGCGCCACCGCCGAGCAGCTCATCGACGGGAACTACGACGAGGTCATTCTGGCCACCGGCGTGCGGCCCCGCATTCCGAAGATTCCGGGCATCGACCACCCGAAGGTGCTCACCTACGCCGAGCTGGTGCGCGACGGCAAACCGGTCGGCAAGAAGGTGGCCGTGATCGGCGCGGGCGGCATCGGCTTCGACGTGAGCGAATTCCTCACCGTGGAAGGGCATCCCAGCCTCAAGCTCGACGAGTGGAAGGAGGAGTGGGGCGTCACCGACGACGAGAACGTGCGCGGATTCGTCACCACCCCCAAGCCCTCCCCCGCCGCCCGGGACGTCGTGCTGCTGCAACGCAAGACCTCGTCCTTCGGCAAGGGGCTCGGCAAGACCAGCGGCTGGGTGCACCGGGCGGCGGTGAAGGCCAAGGGCGTCGAGCAGATCGGCGGCGTGAACTACGAGCGCATCGACGACCGCGGCCTGCACATCAGCTTCGGCGAGAAGCGGGAGCGGCCGCGCGTCATCGAATGCGACAACGTGATCCTCTGCGCCGGACAGGAATCCGTGCGGGAACTGGAGGAGCCGCTGCGGACGGCGGGCGTGCGGGTGCATCTCATCGGCGGTGCGGACCTGGCCGCCGAACTCGACGCCAAACGCGCCATCGAGCAGGGCACCCGTCTGGCGGCGGCGCTGTAATGCCGCTGCTGTCCCGCCTCGGCCTGCCCGGAGACGAGCGGGCCTGGGCGGCACTGGGGTTCACCGTCACCGACGGCACCGTGCGCATCGGCCAGGTGACGTGCACCTTCGGCGAACCCGCGTGGGGTTTCGACGAGGTGCACGCCGACCCGGCGCTGTTGGACGTCCCGGCCCTGCTGGATACGACGGACGCACCGCCCGCGGCACCGCATCCGAACGGCGTGACCCGCGTGGACCACATCGTCTACTGGGTCCCCGACCTGGACACGGCGGTCGAGGACCTGAACGCGGTCCTCGGCGTGCCCCCGCGCCGCCGCTTCCACCCGCGCGGCCCCGACGGCCCGGAAATGGCCTTCTATCGCGTCGGCGAAGCCTTCATCGAGGTCGTCACCTCCGGCCTGCCCCGAGCCCTGGTCGGCGTCGCCTTCATGGCCGACGACCTGGATGCCACGGTCGCTGCCGTGCGCACCACCGGCGGCCCCATCGGCGACCCCAAGCCGGCGGTCCAGGGCGGCCGCATCGCCAGCGTCTGGCGGGGACATGTCAACTGGGGCATTGCTTTCATGGAGAAGTAGACCGCAGACGCGACAACTGATCTCGTGAGGCGAGGGCAACTCGTCGGGTACGCCCAGCATGGTTTCGGCACGCACCGCCGGCGCGTGTGCACGACTGGCGACGGCTGTCAACCGCGCGCTGAGAATTCGGGGAGGCGGGTAAGCTCGCCAACCGTGAGTCTTCCCGTACCCACCGCTGACAACCGTGCCGTCGTCACCGGAGCCTCGTCCGGTATCGGCACCGCCCTCGCCACCGAGCTCGCGTCGCGCGGCTACAACGTCATCCTCGTCGCCCGGCGCGAGGATCTGCTGAACCAGCTGGCGCAGCGGCTGACCGAGAAGTACGGCGTGATCGCCGAGGTGCGGGCGGTGGACCTGTCCGATCGGGAGCAGCGGGCTCCGCTGGCCAAGGAGCTCAGCGGCCGCGATATCGCGATCCTGTGCAACAACGCCGGGGTGGCCACCTTCGGGGCGCTGGCCGACCTGGATCTGGACTACGAGCGCGACATCATGGAACTCAATGCCGTCGCCGTGCACGATCTGTCCCTGGCGGTGCTGCCGGGCATGCTGGCGCGGCGCGCGGGCGGCATCCTGATCACCGGTTCGGCGGCGGGCAATATGCCCATTCCGAACAATGCCACCTACGCCGCGAGCAAGGCGTTCACCAACACCTTCTCCGAATCGCTGCGCGGTGAACTCAAGGACACCGGCGTGCACGTCACGCTGCTGGCCCCCGGCCCGGTGCGCACCGACAATCCGGATCAGGAGGATGTGGGCAACAAGATCCCGGACTTCGTCTGGGTCTCCGCCGCGCACGCCGCCAAGATCTCCATCGACGGCCTGGCCCGCAACCGGATGCGCATCGTCCCGGGCGTGCTCAGCAAGGGGATGAGCCTGGCAGGGCAGTTCGGCCCGCGTTCCATCACCTCGGTGGTCGCCGGCTCGGTGTACAAGAAGCTGGGCAGCTGACCGGCTGAGGATCAGGAATCTGTCAAGATCGACCGGGAGGCCGTCAAAGCAGCGTTACCGGATGCGCCGGTCCCCCGAAACCGGCGTAGTCCTGACATCGGCCCCGCATACCGAACGGCGGGGACGACAGCTGGAGACACCGTGACGCTGCTCGACATGTTCCCCTCCCTGGGATCGACGATGGTGCCGCGACTGGCCCCGTCGGTCTGGCCGACCGACACCCACTACGACACGGACGGCCGCATCACCGTCGGCGGGGTGGCCCTCTCCGATATCGCCGACCAGTACGGCACCGCCACCTACGTGCTCGCCGAGGACGAGGTGCGCGCCCGCTGCCGCGCCTACCGCAAATACTTCCCGGACGCGGAGGTCATCTACGCGGGCAAGGCGCTGCTCACCCGGGCGGTAGCGGAATGGGTTACCTCCGAAGGGCTTTCGCTGGACGTCTGCTCGGCCGGAGAGCTCGCCATAGCCCTGGCGGCCGGTGTCGATCCCAAGCGAATCATCCTGCACGGCAACGGGAAACCGTTTCACGAGATGCAGGCGGCGGTGCGCGCCGGTGTCGGTCGCATCGTGATCGACTCGCTCACCGAGATCCCGCTGCTGGCCGCGCTGGCCACCACACCGCAGCGGGTGCTGCTGCGTATCTCCCCCGATATCGACATCGACTCGCATCCGGCCGTGCGCACCGGCGTCGCCGATCAGAAGTTCGGCTTCCCGGTGGGCAGCGACCTGGCCGCCGAAGCGGTGGAACGCGTACTGCGGCAACCGAATCTGCGTCTGGTCGGCTTCCACTGCCACCTCGGATCGCAGATCCACGACACCTTCCCGTTCGGGGAGGCGGTACGCCGCCTGGTCTCCGCCATGGCACGGGTGCGCGACGACCACGACCACCTGCTCACCGAACTCGATCTGGGCGGCGGGCACGCGGTGGCCTACGGGTGCGGTGACGCCGAGATGAACCTGCCCGAACTCGCCGACATCGTCGAGGACGCCCTGGACGCCGCCTGCGCGCGCTACGGCTTCCCGCGCCCGACGATCGCCGTCGAACCCGGCCGCGCCATCGTGGCGCGGGCCGGGATCACGCTGTACCGGGTGCTGTCCATCAAGCGGATCGACGACGGCCACACCTACGTGACGGTGGACGGCGGCATGAGCGACAACCCGCGCGTGGCGCTGTACGGCGCGCGTTACGACGCCGTGGTCGCCAACCGGCACACCGTCGGCCCGGAGATGACCGCCACCGTCGCGGGCCGCTACTGCGAAGCGGGCGACATCCTCGCCGCCGACGTGCGTCTGCCCGCCGACCTGCGGCCGGGCGAGGTGCTGGCGATGCCGTGCACCGGCGCGTACCACCACAGCCTCGCCTCCACCTACAACGGCGTCGGCCGCCCACCGATCGTGGCGATCAGCGGCGGCCGCTGCCGCGAACTGCTGCGCCGCGAGACGGTCGACGATCTGCTGCGCCGCGACGTGGGCTAGCGGCCGTCAGGCGCGATCCGTGGGCCGGCAGGGTGCGGTCACCGCTTCCTGGTGCCGAAGATGCTGCGGCCGATCTCGCGTCCGGCCACGGTGGCGGCGGAGCGCAGGAAGTTCTTGAAGGCCGCGTTGTTGACGATCTTCTCGGCCATGGACTCCTCCACCGGCTCGGCCCGGCGGGAGCGGGAGCGTGTGGGCGCGGGTTCGTCCTCGGCCCGCTCCGCCGCGGCGGCGACCTTCTCGGCGAGGATCTCGTAGGCCGAATCCCGGTCGATGGTCTGGCCGTATTTGGCGTACAGGGTGCTCGACTGGGCACGGGAGCGGATGCCGTCGTCACCGATGGTGTCCATGAGTGAACGCGGCGGCTGCATACGGGCCCAGGCCACCGGGGTGGGCGCGCCCTTCTCCGACAGCACGGTGACCACCGCCTCGCCGATACCCAGTGAGGTGAGCGCCTTCTCGAGGTCGTAGGTGGCGGTCTTCGGGTAGGTGCGCACGGTCTTGGACAGCGCCTTCTGGTCCTCCGGGGTGAAGGCGCGCAGCGCGTGCTGGATGCGCGCGCCCAGCTGCGAGAGCACCGAGTTCGGGATGTCGGTGGGCAACTGGGTGCAGAAGAACACGCCGACGCCCTTGGAGCGGATGAGCTTCACCGTCTGCTCCACCTGGTCCAGGAACGCCTTGGACGCGTCGTTGAACAGCAGATGCGCCTCGTCGAAGATGAACACCAGCTTCGGCTTGTCCATATCGCCGATCTCCGGCAGCGTCTGGAACAGATCGGCCAGCACCCACATGAGGAAGGTCGAGAACAGCTGCGGCCGCGCGGCCTGCGAACCCAGTTCGAACAGCGTGATCACGCCCTGACCGCCCGCGGTGCGCAGCAGATCCGCCGGATCCAGTTCCGGTTCGCCGAAGAAGGTGTCACCGCCCTCGGCCTCCAGGTTCACCAGGGCGCGCAGGATCACGCCCGCCGTGGCGGCGGAGACGCCGCCGATACCCTTGAGATCCTCCTTGCCCTCCGGGCTGGTGAGGAACTGGATCACCGACCGCAGATCCTTCAGATCCAGCAGCGGGAAGCCGTTCTTGTCCGACCAGTGGAAGATCAGGCCCAGGGTGGATTCCTGGGTTTCGTTGAGTCCCAGCACCTTCGACAGCAGAATCGGCCCGAACGAGGTGATGGTGGCGCGAATGGGCACCCCGATGCCACCGGTGCCCAGCGAGACGAACTCGCACGGATACCCGGTCGGCTGCCAGTCCGGATCGCCGGTCTCCTCGGCACGCTTCAGGATCTTGTCATTGGACTGTCCCGGCTGCGCGAGCCCGGACAGGTCTCCCTTGATATCGGCGAGCACCACCGGCACCCCCGCCGCCGACAACTGCTCGGCGATGCCCTGGATGGTCTTGGTCTTACCGGTGCCGGTGGCCCCCGCGACCAATCCGTGCCGGTTCATGGTCTTCATCGGAATGCGCACGCGCGCGGTCGGATTGACCTCGCCGTCCACGATGACGGTGCCCAGCTCGAGAGCGAGCCCCTCGAAGGTGTAACCGGCCGCGATGGCCTCCGCCGGAGCCGCGGCGGTGGCGACCCCGGCAGCGTCCTCAGTCGACGCAGCGTTCTTCGTCGCCGCCTCCGATTTCGCCGCGTCCGCCTTTGCCGCGTCTGTTCTCGCCGCGTCCGCCTGTGCCGCCTCTGTTTTCGCCGCAGCCTTTGTCGCCGCCGCCTGCTCCGCGGCTTCCTGTTCGGCCGCTTCCCGCTCGGCGGCCTCGGCCGCGGCGGCCGCCTCCGCCGCGACGCGCGCCGCTTCCTCCGCGGCCTTGCGGGCCGCCGCTGCCTTTTCCTGCGGGGTGGTCATCGCGCCGTCCTCCGTTGATCTGCCACTGCCTGCTCTGCCGAACACACCGCCGAACAACAAACCGACCGCCTGATAACGCGCGGATCTGCCGCAAACAGTATCGCGCGGCCGGTCCTCCACCCCGCCCCGACGCGGCCGAGAGACCGGCACCCATGGCAGCGCGCAGCCGTCAGGCAACCGCGCCACGCCCGCGCGGCAATGCATCGCACGCCCGGCGCACCCGCACGGCATGGACCCACACCGTCGCGCCGGATCGGAACGGCCCGCATCGCGCGACGCCACGCTGAACACGCTGGGCCGACGCCATCCCGGTGCGCCCGGCGGACCGGGACCGAACGGCTACTGTGTCTCCGGTGAGCGACAAGTACCTGGTGTGGATCGACTGCGAGATGACGGGCCTACGGCTCGACAGCGACAAGCTGATCGAGGTGGCCGCGCTCGTGACCGACAGTGACCTCAATATCCTCGGCGACGGCGTGGACATCGTGATCCACGCCGATGATGCCGCGCTGGCCGCCATGCCGCCGGTGGTGACCGAGATGCACGCCCGCTCCGGGCTGACCGAGGAGGTCCGCCGCTCCACCGTCACCGTCGCCGAGGCCGAACAGCAGATCCTCGACTACATCAAGCAGTACGTGCCCACCCCGCGCACCGTGCCGCTGGCGGGCAACTCCATCGCCACCGACCGCGGTTTCATCGCCCGCGACATGCCCACCCTGGACGCGCATCTGCACTACCGCATGATCGATGTCAGCTCCATCAAGGAACTGGCCCGCCGCTGGTACCCCCGCATCTACTTCGGCCAGCCGGAGAAGGGCCTCACCCACCGCGCCCTGGCCGATATCCGCGAATCCATTCGCGAACTCGAGTACTACCGCCGCACCGCGTTCGTCCCCGCCCCCGGCCCCTCCACCGCGGAGATCGCCGCCGTGGCCGCCGACCTGACCGGCACCGAAACCCACCCCGGAAACACCCCCTCATCAGCCGATTAGGAACTGGACGCCGGTTCGCGCTACGATCTACCGCGCCGGAAGTTACCGGCGATGGTGACCGTAGTTCAGTTGGTAGAGCACCAGGTTGTGATCCTGGCTGTCGCGGGTTCGAGTCCCGTCGGTCACCCCGAGCGGAAGCCCGGTCCATCGCGGACCGGGCTTCTCGCATATCCGGCCCGAATGTGTTTCCGGCCGCAGTGCGCCATCGGGGTTTTCGCCCACCATGATCGTGGGAATCCCCAGGGGACGGGAAATCCATGAGGACGGATGCGAAAGATGTTCGGTAGGAATGCTGTTGCCACCACCGTCCTGGCAGTCGCGCCACTGTTCGGCGCCGCCGGGACCGCGGTATCCCCCGCGTCTCCCACCACGGCGGAACCGGAGTCTCCGGCCGAGGTCGACGTCAAGGGCATGCTGCGCGATCACCGCGGGCGCGTCGGCGAGCAGGCGCGCGTCTACGGTCTCGTGTACTCCGACGCGGCGGTATGGACGCTGGCCTTCGTGTCCGGCGCACCGGAGGAGTACTACACCATCAACGGATCCCGCGCACAGGTGGTCGGCACGGGCGGCGACGCCGTCCGACAGGGGGACGTCTTCACCGGCACCATCACCCTGACCGGCAAGGACAATCTCGGCGATCCGGTGGTCCGGCTCGACGACGTGACGATCATCGGGCACCGCTGGGAATGACCGCCCCCGGCGTCCGGGGTGCACCGGAAACGCTGTGCCACAATGCGGCATGACCATCAAGATCGACGCATTGGACTCCGCGCTGCTGGCGGAGCTGGCGTCCGACCCGCGTGCGCCGATTCTCGAACTGGCGCAGCGGCTGGGCATCGCGCGCAATACCGTGCAGGCGCGGATGAAGCGGCTGGAGGCCGCGGGCGTGGTGGTCGGCTACCCGCCCAGTATCGACCTGCAGGCCATCGGCTTCGCGGTACACGCCCTGCTGGGCATCGAGCTCGATCAGAACAAGATGGATGCGATCGTGGCGGCGCTGCGGGAGTTCCCGCACGTCCTCGAGGTGCACGCGACCACGGGACGGTCGGATCTGCTGGTGCGCATCGCGGCGGAGACCCAGCAGGATCTGCTGGAGATCATCCAGCGGGTGCATGCCATTCCCGGCGTGAAGCACACCGAGACCATGCTCGCGCTGGCGACGCCGATCCCCTACCGGGCCCTGCCGCTCGTGGAGTACCTGACCGGCCGGCAGTAATGTGACCGGCGACACCAGCACTCGAGCAAAATGACGCGCGACCCCGAGTGCCCTAGATCACTTTTGAGCAATCTGATCAACGTTTTGCCCGACTGTTGACATAGATCACACCTTCACGGCAGATTTCGCTGCACCGATCGCTAGTCCCTTCGTTCGCAGCTCACGATCTGGGTTGTGGAAAGTGTGGTGAAGAGTTCATGACCAGCGTTGCCTGCCCGTCCTCGCTACCGCAGGCCGAGCCGACCGCGCCGTACGACCTCGCCGACCGGTATCGCTCCGGGGCCGGACCGGTCCTGCTCACCGGTGTCCAGGCCATCGCCCGGCTGCTGGTCGAACAGCATGTGCGTGATATCCGCGCGGGCCGTCGGGTCGCGACCTTCGTCTCCGGCTATCAGGGCAGCCCGCTGGGCGGCGTGGACAAGATGCTGCTCGGCATGCCGAACGTGCTGGCCGAACACGACATCACCTTCGTGCCGGGCCTGAACGAGGAGCTCGCGGCCACCTCGGTGTGGGGCAGCCAGGCCGATCTGCCCGCGGGCACACCGACCCATGACGGCGTGGTCGGCGTCTGGTACGGCAAGGGGCCCGGTGTGGACCGCGCCACCGACGCGCTGCGGCACGCCAATATGTACGGCGTCAATCCGCGCGGCGGGGTGCTGCTGCTGGTCGGCGACGATCCGGCCTCGAAATCGTCCACGGTGCCCGCGGTGAGCGAACGCTCGCTGGCGGCCATGGGGATTCCGGTGCTGTTCCCGCGCAACGCGGAGGAGATCATCACGATGGGCATGCAGGGCGTGGCGCTCTCGCGCGCCTCGGGCTGCGTGGTGGCCATGAAGATCGTCGCCGATGTGGCGGACGGCGCGTGGACCGTCGATGCCTCGGTCGCGGACCGGCCGTTGACGGTGCCCGAGATCACCTGGGAGGGGCGGCCTTTCGTCTACCGCCAGCGGCCCATGGCGGCACCGACCGACAGTGTGCTGGCCGAGGCCGACCTGTACGGTCCGCGCTGGGAGCTGGTGCGCACCTTCGGCGCGGTCAACGACCTCGATGTCATCGAGGTGAACCCCACCGACGCCAAGATCGGAATCGCCGCCACCGGGACCACTTTCGACGCTGTGCGGCAGGCGCTGCTCGATCTCGGCGTCGACGACGCGGCCCTGCACCGCGCGGGTATCCGGCTGCTGCGCATCGGCATGCCCTATCCCCTCGGCGCGGCGCGGATCACCGAGTTCGCCCGCGGTCTCGACCAGCTCATCGTGGTCGAGGACAAGACCGCCTTCATCGAAACCCAGATCCGCGAAATCCTCTACGGCACAGCCGATGCCCCGCGTGTGCTCGGCAAGCAGGACGAGCGCGGGGCGCTGCTCATGCCCTTCGACGGCGAACTCACCCCGGGTCGCCTGCTCGGCCCACTGCGCCGGGTGCTGCGCGACCACGTGGAATTGAAGAAGGCCGCGCCGCCGCCGCTGTCGCTGGAGGTGCTGTCCGCCAAGCGCACCCCGTACTTCTGCTCCGGCTGCCCGCACAATCGCTCCACCGCCCTGCCCGAGGGCTCCATCGGCGGCGGCGGAATCGGCTGCCACACCCTGGTGACCATGTCCGGCCGCGACGACAGCGCGGTGACCGGGCTGACCCAGATGGGCGGCGAGGGCAGCCAGTGGATCGGGCAGGCCCCGTTCACCGATGTGCCGCACCTGTTCCAGAACATCGGCGACGGCACCTTCTTCCACTCCGGGCAGCTCGCCGTGCAGGCGTGTGTGGCCGCGGGCGTGAACATCACCTACAAGCTGCTGTGGAACGAAGTCGTCGCCATGACCGGCGCACAGGACGTCGAGGGCGGGCTCACCGTCGCGCAGCTCACCCACAAACTCGCCGTCGAGGGCGTCAAGCAGATCATCATCTGCGCCGACGAACCCAAGCGGCACAACCGGAAAGCCCTCGCCAAGGGCACCCTGCTGTGGCATCGCGACCGGCTCGACGAGGCCCAGCGGATGCTGCGCGAGATCAAGGGCGTCACCGTGCTGATCTACGACCAGCACTGCGCCGCCGACGCCCGCCGCCAGCGCAAACGCGGCAAGCTGCCCGTGCGCAACACCCGCGTGGTCATCAACGAGGCCGTGTGCGAGGGCTGCGGCGACTGCGGGGTCAAGTCGAACTGCCTGTCGGTGCAGCCGGTGGAGACCGAATTCGGCCGCAAGACCCGTATCGACCAGACCTCCTGCAATACCGACTACAGCTGCCTGGACGGCGACTGCCCGTCGTTCGTCACCGTCGAGCTGACGCCGGAGGACAAGCAGAACCGCACGCGGGACAAGCAACTCGAACCCCCGACGGTGCCCGATCCGGGGCTGGGCGCGCCGCGGCGCACCCAGAACGTGCTGATCGCCGGTATCGGCGGCACCGGGATCGTCACGGTCAACCAGGTGCTGGCCACCGCCGCGCTGCGCGCCGGATACCAGGTGGAAAGCCTCGACCAGATCGGCCTGAGCCAGAAGGCCGGACCGGTCATCTCCCATCTGCGGTTCTCCGCGACGGAATTGGAGCCGTCCAACCGGCTCACCCCGGGCAGCGCGGATTGCGTCGTGGCCATCGACCTGCTCACCGCCGCCGACCCCAAGAACCTCCAGTACGGCGATCCGGCGACCACCGTGGCGGTCGCCTCCACCAGCCAGACCCCCACCGGTGACATGGTGTACGACAAGTCGGTCGGCTACCCGGCCACCGACTCACTGCTGGAACGCCTGGCGTCGGTGTCGAATTCGCTGCGGCAGTTCGACCATCTGGCGGCGGCGCAGCAGCTGTTCGGCAATACCGCCGCGGCCAACTTCCTGATGGTCGGCGCGGCCTTCCAGACCGGCGGTCTGCGCCTGCCCGCCGCCGCCATCGAGGAGGCCATCGGCATCAACGGTGTCGCGGTGGCCGCCAATATCGCCGCCTTCCGGTGGGGACGGGTCGCGGTCGCCGATCCGGCCGCCTTCCAGGCCGCGGTCGAGCCCGCCCGGCAGCGCCGCGAGCGACCCGCCGTGCCCGCGAACCTGTTGGCCGACACCACCTTCGACGGTGAGGTGCGCCGACTGGTGGAACTGCGCGCCGCCGAACTGGTGAGCTACCAGAATGCCAAGGTGGCCCGGCGCTACGTGGAGACGGTGCAGTTCGTGTGGGATGCCGAGCGCACCGTCACCGAGCGCACCGACTTCAGCGCGGCCGTGGCGCGCGGACTGCACAAGTTCACCGCCTACAAGGACGAGTACGAGGTCGCCCGGCTACTGGTGGATCCGGACTTCCTCGCCGACGTCCGGGCGCAGGTGCCCGGCGGCGCGAACCTCACCTACAAGCTGCACCCGCCGGTGCTGCGCGCCCTCGGCCGCAAGAAGAAGATCGGTCTCGGCCCGAAATCGCATGTGGCGCTGAAGGTGCTCGCCAAGGGCAAGGCGCTGCGCGGCACCAGGCTGGACCCGTTCGGCTACGCCCACGTGCGCAAGGTGGAGCGGGAACTGCTGTCCCACTACACCGCCATGGTGCGCCGCCTCGCCGTCGAGCTCAGCACCGACACCTACGACACCGCCGCCGAGGCCGCCGCCCTGCCCGATGTGGTGCGCGGCTACGAGGACATCAAGCTCGGCAATGTCGAGCGCTACCGCTCCGCACTGCGCGAACTCGGCATCGAGTTCTGAACCGACTCCACCACCGTCACACCCGCACGTCATACCGCCGTGCCTGCCTACATCACATCCCTTGTGCCCGAATGCCATTCGTGACGCACGGGCACCCGCCGCGAACCCGCGGCACCCGACACCGCCACACCCCGGCGGTAACCACCGCCGCCGCACCCCGGCGGCAGCCAGAAAGGAACCATTGTGACCGCGATGCACACCGACGCAGGGGTTTTCGCCCGCTCGCACGAAGTGAGCGCCCGAAGCCACGAACAGGTCGTGTTCTGCGAGGACGACCGGACCGGACTGAAGGCGATCATCGCCATCCACTCGACCGCGCTCGGCCCCGCGCTCGGCGGCACCCGCTTCTACCCGTACGCCAGCGAGGCCGCCGCACTCGAGGACGTGCTGCGGCTGTCCTGGGGCATGACCTACAAGGCGGCCGCCGCGGGCGTGAATCTGGGCGGCGGCAAGGCCGTCATCATCGGTGATCCGGCCGTGCACAAGACCGAAGCGCTGCTGGCCGCCTACGCGCGGTTCGTGGAAACCCTCGGCGGCCGCTACATCACCGCCGGTGACGTCGGCACCAACACCGACGATCTCGACATCATCGGCAAGCACACCAGCCACGTGACCGGCCGCAGCAAGGCCGCGGGCGGTTCCGGTGACAGCGCCCGGCTGACCGCCCTGGGCGTCTTCCACTCCATGCGCGCCGGTGCCGAATCCGTCTGGGGCCAGCCCACTCTCGCGGGCCGCACGGTGGGGGTCGAAGGCGTCGGCAAGGTCGGCCGCGAACTCATCGCCCTGCTGCTCGAGGACGGTGCGGAGGTCTGCGTCACCGATGTGAACGAGGCCGCGCTGCAGCAGGTTTCGCAGGCGCACCCGGCGGTGCGGCTGCTGAGTTCGGTGGCCACCGCGCCCGTGGACGTGTACGCGCCCTGCGCGCTGGGCGGCACGCTCACCGCCGCGAGCGTGGCCGATATCGAGGCCAAGCTGGTCTGCGGCGCGGCCAACAATCAGCTGGCGACACCCGCGGTGGAGGACGCGCTCGGCGAGCGCGGCATCACCTGGGTGCCCGACTTCGTGGCCAACGCGGGCGGACTCATCCAGGTGGAGGGTGAACTGCGCCGGGCCGACGCGGCCGCCGTCGAAGCCGATGTGACCCGCATCTTCGACCGCTGCCGCGACATTCTCGCCGCGGCGCGGACCGAGGGCATCGGTTCCGGCGCCGCCGCCAACCGATTCGCCGAGCGGCGACTCGACGCCATCCCGCGCGCGATCTGACAGCGCCGCAGGGAGTTTCAGAGAGGAGACAACAGTGGCGATCGCGAGCGGATTACTCCGCACCAAATCCGTCGAACAGTCGATTCGGGATACCGATGATCCGGATGCCAAGCTACGCAAGGATCTGACGGCCCGCGACCTCACCATCTTCGGTGTGGCCGTGGTGATCGGCGCGGGCATCTTCACCCTCACCGCCCGCACCGCGGGACACGTCGCTGGTCCGTCGGTGTCGCTGGCCTTCGTATTCGCGGCCATCGCCTGCGGGCTCACGGCGCTGTGCTACGCCGAATTCGCCTCGACGGTGCCGGTGGCGGGCAGTGCGTACACCTACGCCTACGCCACCTTCGGTGAGATCATCGCCTGGATCATCGGCTGGGATCTGATCCTGGAGTTCGCGCTCGCGGTCTCGGTGGTGGCCAAGGGGTGGTCGCAGTATCTGGGCGCGGTGCTCGGCACCGACGCGCCGATCCTCACCATCGGATCGATCCACTTCGACTGGGGCGCGGTCGCGATCATCGCCGCCGTCGGCGTGCTGCTGGCCACCGGCACCAAACTGTCCTCGCGAGTGTCGGCCATCGCGGTGGCGATCAAGCTCGGGGTGATCGCGCTGGTCCTGGTGGTCGGCGCGACCTACTTCAAGGCGTCGAACCTGTCGCCCTACATTCCGCCCGCGCAGGAGTCGGAGAAGGCCGAGGGGCTGCGGCAGTCGCTGTTCGCGTTCCTGACCGGTTCCGGCGGCACCAGCTTCGGCTGGTTCGGACTGCTGTCGGCGGCCAGCCTGGTGTTCTTCGCCTTCGTCGGCTTCGACGTGGTCGCCACCACCGCCGAGGAGACCCGCAATCCGCAGCGCGATATGCCACGCGGCCTGTTCGGCTCGCTGGCCATTGTGACCGTGCTGTACGTGGCCGTCTCGCTGGTGCTCACCGGCATGGTGTCCTACACCCAGCTCCAGGGCGAGAACGCCACCCTGGCAACGGCTTTCGCCATCCACGGCGCGACGTGGGTGAAGAACATCATCGCCATCGGCGCACTGGCGGGCCTGTCCACCGTGGTCATGGTCATGTACCTGGGCCAGACCCGGGTGCTGTTCGCCATGGCGCGCGACGGGCTGCTCCCCCGCGGTCTGGCGCACACCGGCACGAAGGGCACGCCCGTGCGGCTGACCGTCATCGTCGGCGTGGTCTGCGCGCTGCTCGCGGGTTTCGTGGACTTCGGCACCCTCGAGGAAATGGTGAACATCGGGACGCTGGTCGCCTTCGTCATGGTTTCCATCGGCGTGCCCATCCTGCGCCGCACCCGACCGGACCTGCCGCGCGGCTTCCGCGTCCCGTTCGTCCCGGTCCTGCCCATCGTGGCTGCGCTGGCCTGCCTGTGGCTGATGGTCAACCTCTCCATCGAGACCTGGTTGCGCTTCGTGGTCTGGATGGTGCTGGGCATCATCATCTACTTCGCCTACAGCCGCCACCACTCGGTGCTGGGACGTAAGCGCGATCTCGACGACCCCGTCGTCACTCCGGTGCGGTAGCCACCCGCCGAACGCGGAAACCCCGGCCCGATCATGAGGGGGGCCGGGGTTTCTCGCCGTCTCAGCGCTGGAATCGCGCGACGAAGGGCGTGTCCACGCCCACCGCCTCGCCGAATTTCAGGGGTCCGCCGGGAATGCCGAGCGGTTCGTCGCGGCCCGGCAGGGTCTCGCTGAAGAAGCGGGCGTTCTCGGTGACGAACTCCTCCTGCCCCGCCGGCACATCGTCCTCGTAGTAGATGGCCTCCACCGGGCAGGCGGGTTCGCAGGCCGAGCAGTCCACGCATTCGTCGGGCTGGATGTAGGCCATGCGGTCGCCGACGTAGATGCAGTTGACGGGGCATTCTTCGACGCAGGCGCGGTCCAGGACGTCGACGCAGTCCGCGCCGATGACATAGGTCATGGTGTCTCCTCGGGAAGTGTCGCCCCTCGAGCCTCCGGCCGGCGCGCGCTTTCCGGTAGCCACCAAATCGGATGCACCCCATAATCGACGCTTATGAGTCTGCCGCCGGGAATGCCCGACCTCGAGGTGCTGGATCTGCTCGCCTCGGTCGGGGAACTGGGCAGTCTGGGCGCGGCGGCACGGCGGCACGGCATCACCCAACCCGCGGCGAGCATGCGGATCTCGGCGCTGGAGCGACGGCTCCGGCTGCGGCTGCTCGATCGCGGCCCCACCGGCTCCGCGCTCACCGAACCGGGGCGGGCGGTGGTGGACTACGCGCGTCCGATACTCGCGGCTGCGCACACCTTCGCCGCGGGCGTCGCCGCCCTGCGCGCGGCCGACCGGCCGCGGTTGCGGATAGCGGCGTCGAAAACCATTGCCGACCACCGGATGTCGCACTGGCTCACGGCACTGCGGGAGGCGCGGCCGGAGGTCGCGGTGGCCCTCGAGGTGGGCAACTCGCGACAGGTGGAGGCGTGGGTGCGTGCGGGGCAGGCCGATCTCGGCTTCGTCGAGGGCCCCCATCCCCCGGCCGAACTCGGCAGCCGGGTGCTGGGGGCCGACGATCTGGTCGTCGTGGTCGGCATCGCGCATCCGTGGGCGCGGGAGCGGGTGCCGGTGACGGCACGGGAGCTCGCGGGGACCGCACTGCTGTGGCGGGAACCGGGTTCCGGCACCCGGGACACGCTCTGGGAGATCCTGGGCGCGCAGACCGAACCGGCGCCGCCCGCCGCCGAACTCGGCTCCGCGGCGGCCATCCTCGCCACCGCCCGCACCGGTGTGGCACCGGCGGTGCTGAGCCGCCTCATCGCCGACGCCGACCTGCGCAGCGGGGCACTGGTCGAGATTCCGCTCACCGACGCGGTGCTCACCCGCAAGTTCCGGGCCGTCTGGCGCAAGCAGTCGCCGCCCGCCGATCCGGCCGATGTGCTGATCCGCTGCGCCGAGCGCTTCGAACAGCGCCGCGCGGCGGACTAGCTCGCAGCTCGCCGGCATTCCGATGAAGAAATTGTGGTTGAAACAACATCGCTTCGAATTTGTGGCGCGGCCCACTCGATCTTCGTAGACTTCATCCGAACACGGGGGAGGTCGGGGCCCCCGAACCAGCTCGATCAGAAAGACCGCACTTGTGAATCGTTGCGCCGTAACCACATTCCTGGCGACCGCCGCCATCCTCACCGCCGCTCCAGCCACCGCCTCCGCCGTTCCCCTGGAACCGTTCGTCCCGGCCACCGACGTGGCCGACGATCCGATGGAATCCGAGGTCACCGGCTCCGGCTCGGTGCAGAGCAGCGGTTCCACCGGCGGGCTGGTCACCAGCGGCTCCACCGGCACCGGATCGTTCGGTCTGCCGAATCTCGACAAGCTGCTGTTCGGACCGTTCGACACCATGTGTGCGGTCACCGGCAGCGCCTTCGCGCTGGCGGGCAAGGCCGGACTGGGCTGCGACCTCATCAAGGACAACAAGCCGCCGCAAACCATCGCCACCGCCGCCGCCATCATCTAGGCGCGGCGCTTTCTGACAGAGCGCACGAAAAGGGGCTCCAGCCGTCGAGCTGGAGCCCCTTTCGCTGGAATCAGCGGTTGTCGTCCGCGTTTCCGGCCTTCCAGGTTTCCCACGGGATATTCCAGTCACCCAGGCCGTCGACGCCCGAGAGGGTGCCGCCGACGGTGTTCTTGATGATGGTGATGTCGCCGCGCTTGGCGTTCTCGTACACCCAGCGCGCGTTGGCGGGGCTCAGGTTCAGGCAGCCGTGGCTGGTGTTGTACGAACCCTGCGCACCCACCGACCACGGAGCCGAGTGGAAGAAGATGCCGGAGTAGGAGATGCGCGTCGCGTAGTCCACCGGCGTCTTGTAGCCATCGGGCGAGTCGACCGCCACACCGTAGGTCGAGGAGTCCATGATGATCTTCTCGTGCCGGTCGGCCACGATGTAGATGCCGTTGTCGGTGGGTGTGCTGTTCTTACCCATGGAGGTCGGCATGGTGCGGATCACCTCGCCGTTCTTCTCCACCGTCACCTGCTTGGTGTTGTCGTCGGCGGTGAAGATCACGGCATCGCCGATGGTGAAGGTGGACGTGATGTCCGCGTCACCGACCAGTCCGTTGCCCAGATCCTTGCCGTACACGTCGACCTCGATGTCGACCTTGGTGCCCGGAGCCCAGAAATGTTCGGGCCGCCAGCGCACCTCGCGGTTGTTCACCCAGTAGAAGGCGCCCTCCACCGCGGGTGTGGTGGTGATTTTGATCGCGTTCTGCGCGGCCTTGCGGTCCGGGATGTTCTCGTCGAACTGGATCGCGATCGGCTGCCCGATACCGACCACCTCGTTCTCACCCGGAATCAGGTACGGGTGGGTGCGATTGTTCGGTGAGATCGTGGTGAAGCTCATGCTGGTGGTGTTCGCGCCGCCGAGCCCGATGGCGTCCACGGTCAGCCGATAGGTCCGCCCGAAGCCCAACGGCTCGGTCAGCGTCCACGACTGCCCGTCGGCGGCCAGCTCACCGCTGACCTCCCGCCCCTCCGGATTGAGCAGGCTCACCTTGTTGATCTTGCCGTCCTCGACCTTCAGCACCAGCGGATCACCCGGCGACACCCCGATCTGCCCGTCCTTGACCGGCGCGACGAGCTTCGGCTTGATCAGCTCGCTGATCGGATTCGAGTCGATGGCGACCGCGGACGAATCCGTCCCCGACCCGGATGAACATGCCCCCAGCGCCAGCACTAGCGCCGACAGCACAGCCACTGCGCCCAGCAGCTTCCGCGATCGGCGTCGGCCCTGACCATTCCTCATATTCACAACCCCACTTCACGTCTCGGTGCGTGCGCGGGGTCCGCTGCCTACCCCGACTACGCCTGCTCGACCCACCACGCCTGCGGGGAGCGGTCGAGACACGATCATTCTGCCAGGCCCCACGGACACCGACACACGACCACAACCACCCTCCACAGGGCTCGCCCCCTTCATCCGTTCCCGACCCCATTCCGTTAACACGGATGATCACATCCGTCCACCGCAACAAAACCCCCAGCTAGACCCCACGATTTCACTTTCAGAGCCACCGCCTGTTAAGGTTTCTTCCGCACCGCAGAGCTCCCGAAACACCGGCGAGCACACGGCACGCGCCATTAGCTCAATTGGCAGAGCAGCTGACTCTTAATCAGCGGGTTCGGGGTTCGAGTCCCTGATGGCGCACAGTGAGAAACCCCTGACCGAGGAATTCTGGTCAGGGGTTTCGCCGTTTCACCAGCAATGAGGTGCGGTGCCCGAGCGACATCCAGGCTGGTAGTCGCTCCGAAAGCTTGCCTCCCTTGCACAGGCGGACAACCGTTCGCTCATATGCGTTGGTCTGGTTCGGAAGGACTCGAGCATCGCGGGTGAACGGGGCCAACTCGGCGTCGGTGCGGCGTTGCTCGGCATCGTGGAGCTTTTGATAGTGCTCCACTCGAAACTGGTCGCCGACCTTGTCGGCCGCTGCGATTGCGGACCGCAATACCGCCAACGGCAAGCCGGGTACATCGCGTGCCTGACGGTCCGCCTCGGCGAACACCGCCTCGCCCAGCTCGCCCTCTGCGAAACCGACCAGCAGGAACAGCTCCTCCACGTACATCCGCCCCAGATCCACCTCTGCCCATCCGGACACGCCATCGAGGGCTCGGCGGCACTCGCGGAGCGCATTCCAGGCGGCATGGTGGTTGTCGCGGCCCGGCGCTCCAGTCCGGCCAGGGTGAGCCAGGACGACGCCGAGTCCCGAGAGGTTTCGGCGTACACCAGGTTCTCTCGCTGGACCCGGGACGCTTCGGCATGGACCCCCAAGTCGGCCAACTGGTGGCGGAGCTGGCCCAATGTGGCCCTGTCCCGCTCACGGCCGGCGACCCACCGGTCCAGCCGTCAGAGGCTTCGGTGGATCGGTCCGATCCCGCGTTCGGTCGTGGAAGTCCAACTGCCTTTCCCGTACAGAGTTGAGCAGCACGGCCACCCAGTCGGTACCCGCCGCCTTCAACCAGCCGCGATAATGGCCGATCTCCGCACCGGTCGCGCTGTACATCGTGACGCATCAAGGGGCGTCCGGTGCGGGGGGTAGCTATCACCTGGGCAATCCCAGATGTAGATGGACAAGTCGAAGACCCTGAACCCCCAGGGCGTCGCTCTCCACAGGGTCGTACCCGCCGCTGACTCGATCACTTCGATCAAGCCGCAGGCCCGCAGATTCGGAATTCGACTCTGCCCCTGTACATCCCGCTGTCGCCAGCGCCACAGTCAGACTCGCGGCAGCCGAAAAAAGACGCACGATCCCCCACGAGTGAAGCTCCCCACGCACCCTAGCCCGTAGTCCCCATCGCAACGATCCAGGGGCTGGTGCAGGCTTGTTTCTTGATATTGTCGGCATGCTGTATGCCCTGGAGCAAGCGGGCGAGCGGCTCGGCACGAGTAACACCAGGAGGGGGCCGATGAAGGTTTCAGCTGAGGAGTTGCGGCAAGCAGCGGGAGAGTTCGACAAGCTGGTCACCGGTGTGGGGAACTTGCCGACAATGGCGCCGGGGAACTCGCCGGGTCTGTGGAGCGGGGTCACAGGCGAGACGCTGATGGCCGGGTCGCGAACCGCGCCGGTGCTCGACCGTATCGAAACGGTTCGCGCGACCGCGTTGAAGAACGTCGGTGACCGCTACGAGCAGTTCGCGAGCCTGCTTCGGGTGGCCGCGGACTCCTACACCAATGCCGATGCCGAGGCGGCCACGTGGTTCTACGCGCTGGGTGACTTCAACGGCGGCGAGGCTTCGGCGTGACCGACCCGATCACGCCGACGGTCAGCCAAGTCCTGAGCTGGCAGATCAAGGTCGACGCGACCGCGCCGCTGGCCGAGACGATCGCTCGGGAGCTGCGCAGTCTGGCGGACCGGATGAATTCCACTATCGACGGCCTGAACTGGTCGGGAGAAGGACGCGCGGGCGCGGATTACCGCTCCGATCGCGAACACCAGCAGATGGGGACTCTGGCCAGCGAGTTCGATGACCTCGCCGCCCAGTCCCGCACCCACCATGCCAATCTCGACCATATGGTGTCGACCGCCAAGACCGCGGTCGCGAGCCTGCGCGACAACAGTTTCAACGGTGTCAACTTCTATAAGGTCGCCGAGGACTGGACGGTCACCGACGGCACCGACTGGGACACCCTCTACGCGGCGGCGGGCGACAACCAGGACACCATCAGCCAGCTCGACAACATCAAGTCGACTCGGGCGAACACCGCCATCAACGAAACCATCAGATTGCAGCAGCTTGCCCGGGATATCGGGATCGAGGACGCGGCCACCGCCGACGCGATCGGCAAGATCCTCGACGGCATCGAGCAACTCGCCCCCGAGACGTCCGCCGACGGATTGACTCCCTCGGCTGCCGAAGAGGATGGCAAAGCCATTGCCGACGGCACCGCCACAGACGAAGAGATCGCGCGGATCTCCGAGCGGCTGGCCGACACGGGACTGACTCCTGAGCAGCTGGCGGCACTCGAGCAGGGCGAGGAAATTGACGTGCCACCGGCGACGCTGGCCTATCTCCAAGCCTTCTACGGCTACGCCGGGCGAGACGGATTACTCCAGTTCTCAGACCAACTGGCGAGAACCAACACTCCGCAGGCGACGCAGTTGCGGACGGATCTCGGCAACGGGCTGATGGTGCTGTCCAATGAGAAGGTCGTCACGCGTGACAAGGACACCGGAAGCGTCGTCAACCGCGGCGGCTACGACAAACTCCATTCCGAGGTCCGTGAACTCGTCGGAACCCGAGCCGGAACGGGAATCAACCTGCCTGACGCCAACACTCGGGAACTGCCCGACGACTACCGCGGCGGCCTGTTCGGCAACGACCGGGAGGCCGCTTACCGCCAAGACCTGGAGCGATTCGCGAACCTGCTCGGGGCTTCGGAGAAGGGGTACGAACCCGGGCAACGGTTTGGGATGGAATTGACCCGCCAGGCGGCGCATCAGGCGATTCTCGCCGATCGGACCGAGGCAGGGCATGACGTGCCGTGGAGCGGGGTCAGTGAGCAGACGCTACAAGACCTGGTCAATGTCGGAGCCCGCAACGACGATGCCAATTACGCCCTCATCACCGGCAACGGCGACCCGGAGCTTTTCGGTGCAGGTACACCAGGACAGGACAATGACGGCTACCACCGCGACTCGGTTCTCACCCCCCTGTTGAAACACGAATGGGACGACGACGGTAAGGCCCTCTCGGAGATGTTCACCTGGATCAACGAGGACGCCCGCATCACCGATCCCGGCAACCCCGTGCAGGTCGCGGACGCCAAGCAGGCTGGTGAGGCCGCGTACGGGCTGGCACAACTGTTGTCGACCACCGAATCGGGACTCAACAAGGAAAACCTCTACCAATCCTGGCTCGATGTGCCCGGCCACGACAAACAGTCCCTTGGCGAGCTCAACCCCTTCGCGACCAAGGCTCTGGCCACCGCACTCGCGCCGTACACGCTCGATATGATCGACGCCGACGACAACCTGACCAACACCACCGGATTCGGCGAGTTGAATCCCGTCGAAGCTGTGCGTGTCATGAGCGTCCTCAATACCGACTCCGATGCCGCCACCATCATCAACAGCGTCGCGCTGGCCGAGGCCGATCGGATCGAGGGCATCTACGCCGATCAAGCCGCCAGGGGCAATCCGAATCATCTGCTCGGCACCATGGCCGGTGACATGCGCTGGCTCGTCGACTCCGGAATCGATGCCGAAATCGCCGACCGCACCCAAAATGCCCAGGAAGCAGATACTTCGAAACAGCAGAAGTACGCCGCCGCCTACACCGCTGCACAGATTTTCGCAGCCGGCTTCGGTCCCCAGGCTGCCGCCGGGGTGGCGGTCACCGAGTTTTTCAAGAACGACATCACCGCAGTAGACGGGACTTTCATCAATCCATTCCCTGATGTCAAGCTCACCGCCGACGGCATCGACTACACCAATTACAACCCCGCGGAAATCGGTGACAACAACAACCGGATGTACGCCATGGTTCAGGGACTCGTCAACGGTGGTCACATCGAACCGGCCAGCTTGCCCGACGCATTCCTCAATACGGACGGTACTATGAAGTCCTGGGTGGCTCTGAACGCCGAAAGGAATTCGACGGACTACGCGCAGATAGCCGCAATAAATGATGCATTGAAGACATTGCCGAAAGCCCTCGCGGACGGCGGGGTCGAGATCGAAGAACAATTCTCCTACACGTCGGCAGCAACTGAAGCACCCGGCGTGCTCGATCGCGAGGTCCTACACCCAGACAATGGCGATAACCAGCGCGCCCTCGAGAGTGTGCTGAAGAACGACAGCGCCAACGTAGGCAACGCCAACAGATGGAGGTACCGAGACTGATGACCCGCAATCTTCTGCACACTGCGGGGATCACGGCAGTCTTGCTGCTTGCCGTCGCCTGCACAACCAGCCCGTCCGACTCGCACGAGTCCCCTGATTCACCGAGTTATCTACCACCAGACGAGGTTCGCAACGCGACCGTCGTCTGGTCTGCGGAGCCCGGCACCGATCTGTTCGACACCTACCCGACTCTCACCCGTGCTGCCGCCGAAGCACTTGTGGTCGCTGGTCTTGCTGGGCCCGAACAGTCCTATCCGGGATTCGACGAAGCCGTCACGGATCCCACGACACGGGGAATCTACTTCCGAAAGGCCAACCGTGACACGGTGTACGGCACGCTGTATAAGCACATCGTCGACATCGTCCCAACCGAAACTGGATTCACCGCTCACACCTGCGAATCGTTCAAGGACTTCGCTGTCGAAAGAGACGGCAAGTACAACGTCTCCCGCAGCCATCGCGGCCACTCGCAGACCATCACATTCGCCCGCACGAAGTGGGACGACAGCCCCCTTCCGCTGGAGATGACAACCTCGGCTCCCACGGCGACTTCGACCACTACGCCGACCCCCACACCAGGCCCCCGCGAATGGCAAGCGCCCGAGGACAACCTGTTCACCGGCTGGATCATCGACCCCGGCTCCCCGGACGACTACGACAGCGAACGGTGCGTCCCGTGGGTGGCGACCCTTGATCCGGATGCCCCGGCCGAACCGGAAACCATCACCACCGACACCCCGCCCGAAACATTGCCCGCCTACCCCGGCTGGCCCCGGTACCGACACTGAGACCAAGAAACCCGCAGAGCCCCTGATCATCAACCGATCGCTATCGACCTCAGCACATCGCCGGGAGCCACTGTGACCGAACATCTATCACGGGATCTCGTGGCAGCGTTGATGCAGCGGAAACCAAAACCCGCGTCACCGCCGGGCCAGGAACCCACCCCCACGAACCCGTCCACATCGGACAAACCAACATTCGACGAGGATGACGTGCCTATCGGCGATGACCCCGACTACCCCGAAGCGGTCGCCTACGAAGGCTGGCACGCCAACGAGAACTGGTCGATCAAAGCACCGGAGAACTGGGCATGAGACATCGCTCCCCATCGATCATTGTCGTTCCCGCTGCCATCGCCCTGCTGGCGATCAGCGGCTGCGACGCCACCAGCACCGGAACCTCGGTAGCGGCAGAGTCATCCACCACCACGACCGCCGTTCAGGACACCATCATCGGGATCCACTCGGGCGAAGTCGTCGACAATGAGTGCCTGCTCACCGCCGCGGAAGTCGGTGCGCTGACCGGTGTGACCGTCGGTGAAGGGACGAACGTCGAGACCTCGGTACCTGGCATCGACCGCCGCTGCGAGTACCGCCGCTCCGACGGTACTAGCGATTTCGCGGTCGCGTCCATCAATATCGCTCGTCTCTGGCAGAACATAGCCTTCGACGACCTCATCGCCATGTTCCGCGGCCCGGGTGCCCGCGAGATCCCAGGTGTCGCCCGAACAATGTTGGTCTGGGACGACGGAAGCACCCCGAATGCCGGGATCTACACCGACACACTCGCTGTAGCACTGGATATCAATCTCACCGACCAATCTGAACCGGCAACCGCACCAACCGATGAGAAGTGGAAGGTAGCGGCACAGCAGATAGTCGCCGAACTGCCGACTCAGCGATAACGCATTTCGGCGACTTTCCTGGCAGCCCTCTGGAACGGGCAGTCCCCCTGGGCAATCCGGTTACGACGCTGCGGTCACCCGTTGGCGCGCAGTAGTTTCCAGTCCGCGGCTGCCTTCCTCGTACCAGATCCGTACCCGAGACGACGACAGCAGCCAGGTGCCGTTCCGCCGGGTGAGGCCGATCGTGTAGTGGCAGCCGATCACCCAGATCCGTTCGCCGACTGCCTCGGTGAGCACGTGCGTGACCCGGGCGTGAAACCGCGCCGTCGCCGTGGTCTCGGAATCCATGTCGACCACGATCGGACCTAGTAGGTGCTGCGTGGCGTCGAACCCTGGCAGGAAGCCCCGCAGTCCGGCCAGGAATTCGCCGGTGCTCACCGACGCCGGGCCACCTTCTTTGGAGGGGTAGTCGAGGTCGACAGGGTCGGTGGTGAGCGCTCCGATCGTGTCCCAGTCGTGGGCATCCAATGCGTGAAAGATCCTGGTGACGGTTTCTGCGATCGCGAGCTTCTCATGTTCGAGCGTCATGTCGTCTCCTGTGTCGGCCCGTACGGCCGATCGGTTCGTGGTTCCTATGATCGAATCGCAGCAGGGTCGCCGCACTTGCGATCGCGGCGGCTTCGCGTTCTCTCTGCTGTGCTCGTGACAGCGACACTAAGGAGGCCATTCGTGGCTCACCAAACGGTTGGTTACGCCTCGGCGGAGTTGCTCGGCAGCTGCCGGAGGCCGGATCCCGCGCCCGGCCCCGACTGCCCTGTGGAACTCACCCTCGCCGTGTTGCGCGGGCGCTGGACCCCACTGATCGTCGGCGAACTCGTGCACGGACCACGTGGCTTCAGCGACCTCGCACGGGCGCTGCCCAGCCTGTCGGACAAGGTCCTCTCCGACCGGCTGACCCAGCTGACCGGGGCTGGAGTCATCGAGCGCAGACGCACACCCGGGTGGCCGGCCCGAGTCTGCTACACGCTCACCGAGCGCGGACACGCACTTGTCCCGGTACTGCAGGCCCTATGGGATTGGGCTCACGCCCTCGGTGACCACCAACCTCATCACCAAACCGTGCTGAGGGGCGGCGTCATCGGCTACGCGGTACTGGCGGCCGATTCCAGGCCCTACAACGCGCGCAGGTACTGAGAAAGTCAGTGACCTGCCGGGAGGACCGGCGGAGGGGTTACTGCCTGAGTACGACAATCCGTTGCGGAAACAGCAAGCTTCTTTGCTGCCGGCTGTCTACCGCGGGCACGCTCAGGTCATGAAGCGAGACAGCACCACCGACAGTCTTCTCGATGTCGTCGTCATCGGCGGTGGCGCCGCCGGCCTGACCGCCGCGCAGGTGCTCGGACGTGCCCGCCGCACCGTCGCGGTGATCGACAGCCACGCCCCTCGGAACGGGCCCGCCGCACTCATGCACGGGTTCCTGTCGCGCGACGGAACGCCGCCCGCCGCTCTGGTCGCCGCCGGACGGCAGGAGGCGCTCGCGTACGGCGTCGATCTCGTCGACGAACATGTCACCGAAATCTCTTGGCGTGGAGTCGATCCGGGCTTCGTTCTGCGGTTGAGCGATGGCCGAGAACTCGAGACCCGGGCGGTCCTGGTCAGCACCGGACTCCGGGACGAGCTGCCGGACATCCCCGGGCTGTGGCAGCGGTGGGGCATCGATGTCCTGCACTGCCCCTTCTGCCACGGCTACGAGGTCCACGACGAACCGATCGGCGTCCTGGGGGGCGAGGTCCGAGAGCTGTCCATCCACCAGGCCCTGCTGCTCCCGCAGTGGTCGAGTGATGTGGTCTTCTTCCCCAATGGCATCGAGCTGACGGACGGTGAACGAGCTCGCATTCGAGCTCGCGGTGTCGAGATCGTCGAGGGGCCCGTGCGCGGCATCGTCGCCAGCGATGATCGGCTCCGCGCGGTCGAACTCGACGACGGGCGACTCGTCCCCCGAGCGGTGCTCTTCGTCGGCCCCAGATTCGTACCCAACGACTCCCTGCTGACCGGAATCGGATGCGATGTCGGACCCCACGGATTCGTCACCGTGGACGGCACCGGTCGCACCAGTGTGCCGGGCATCTGGGCGGCCGGAAACGTGGCCGACCCGCGAGCGCAGGTGATCACCGCCGCGGGCGCCGGTTCCGCCGCCGCGATCGCCATCAACGGATACCTCCTCGACAGCGATGTCGCCGCGGCCCTCGCCCAGCGAGACCGAGTGCCATCGGACGGCAACTTCTCGCCTGCGATGGAACGAGAGGTCAGCGCGATCGTCCTGCGCGCGAAGCGTTCCGACCCCCGCTCGCCGCTGTCCTAACGCCACATCTCGCACGACAGCACGGTCACGCACCCGCGTGACCGGCGCCGAACCGACGAGCGCACCACCCGACCATCAACCACCGCAAGAGGAGCAACTCAGATGAAGAACCACGAGAAGACAGCCACCGATGTACAGCTTCCCACCGTGTGCACCCCGGGCGAGGGCCTGCGCGTCGCATCGGGCGGGATCGTCTACCGCTTTCTGGCCACCAAAGCCGAAACCAACGACAAGTACTCCCTTTTCGAAGCCACTCTGCGCCCCGGGGAAGGCTCGCCGTTCCACGTGCACAGCCGCGAGGAGGAGGCGTTCTTCGTCCTGGACGGCGAGGTCGCCTTCTACACCGAGGCCGAACGCGTCCCGGCCGGGCCGGGGACGTTCATCAACGCTTCGATCGGCGTGGTTCGTGGTTTCCGCAACGAAACCGACCGCAATGCAAGGATGCTCATCCTGGTGGCGCCCTCCGGCCTGGAGGGCATGTTCCTGGACGACGGCACCATCCTTTCCGATCCGACGCAGGAGGCGCCCCGCGGCGGCACCGAATGTCCGGTCGTCGCCGGCCAGTACGGGATCGAAGTCATGCCCTACGACCTGCCGCCCGTATGACGCGGCTCGCACGGAGGTTCGAGAGCATGAAGAACAATCGCGTCCACACCTTCAAAGATGACGCACTCGCCGACCTGGATGCATGCGGGGTCGCGACGCGCATCGCCTCGGGCGAGGTCTCGGCGCGCGAGGTCGTCGAGGCCGCCATCGCACGGGCACACGACGCGGACCCGATTCTGCGTGGCCTCGCCACCGAGGACTTCGATCGAGCATTGTCCGCCGGTGATCATCGTGGCGGTGGGGCCTTCGGTGGCGTACCGACCGCGATCAAGGACAACACCGCCCTGGCCGGGCTGCCGACACAGTTCGGCAGCACCGCATTTCGCGCCGCCCCGGCTTCGGCGAACGGGCACTTCGTCGACCAGATGGTGCGCACCGGAATGATCCCGATCGGGAAGACCCGGCTACCCGAGTTCGCGTTCAACGTCACCTGCGAGTACACGCGCGACGAACCGGTCCGAAACCCTTGGAACACCGACTATTCCGCAGGTGGCTCGTCGGGCGGCGCCGCGGCGTTGGTGGCCGCCGGCGTGGTTCCCATCGCCCACGCCACCGACGCGGGCGGATCCATCCGGATCCCCGCTGCGGCGTGCGGTCTCGTGGGCCTCAAACCGTCTCGTGGACGACTGGTGGAAGATGTTTCGGAGAAGGCCATGCCGCTCAGAATCGCGGTTCAGGGCGTTCTCACGCGGTCGGTTCGCGATACCGCACGCATGATGTTCGAGGCCGAGCGCCGCTACCGAAACGCCCGACTGCGCCCCGTGTGCGACGTGGCCGGTTCCAGTCGCACACGCTTGCGAATCGGAGTACTGTCCGCTGCTCCCACGCCGAGCCCGGTCGACTCGGAAACGCGGGAATCCATCCGGCTCACCGCGGATCTGCTGGACTCTCTCGGGCACCATGTCACCGCGGTAGCGGTTCCCGTTCGGCCGGACTTCATGAGGGACTACCTGCTGTACATGGGGCTGCTCATGACTTCCATCCGGAGCGCCGCCACCCGGATCGTGGGGTCCAGCCTCGACCGGGCCGAGCTCGAGGCGACAACCAGCGGCCTCTGCGATCGGTACCGGCGCGCCAGCCTCCGCACACCGATCGCTATTCATCGACTTCGCGAGGTGCAGAAGCGATTCAGATCGACGTTCGACCACGTCGACGTATTGCTGTCGCCCGCGGTCGCGCACTCGACACCGATTCTCGGCCACCTGTCGCCGGATCAGCCGTTCGATTCGTGGTTCGAGCGACTGAGCGCCTTCGACTGTTACGCGCCGCTGAACAACATCTCGGGCACGCCTGCCATCACACTCCCTCTCCACCGAACACGATCGGGTCTGCCGCTGGCATCGCACTTCTCGGCGAATATCGGAGACGAACGCACCCTGCTCGAACTGGCCTTCGAACTCGAGGAGGCGATGCCGTGGGCGCGAATCGATAACCAGCCACAGCCGATCCCGGCCCCCGACGAGGTCGGGAGTATCGATGCCGGCCGAGATACCGCTCGTCGGCCGGGGTGAGCAGAATCTCGATACGCCTGAGACCCATCCGCCCGTCCCTTGTCCAGCACCGATAAGCCTAGGTAATCAACAGTCGCCGAACCGGGGTTGTGCAGCGAGCGCACGCCGGGCAGTCTGGGCATCCGTTGGCAACCAACAGAACGGACCTTTATGCGTAATTGCTTCCGCGCCAGTGTTTTCGCCATCATCCTCGCGGCCGCTCCGGTGGCCGCCGTCGCCCCTGCCGGGGCGGTCTCGTCGGATGAGTCCAGGCCGAACGCGGCCCAAGCAGTGGGCGATCCCTGCTACAACCCTCGTGATCTGCCATCCCACCTCTTCTGCTTCCTGACCCGGATACCGATCCCCAGCGGTCTCTCGTCCCAGTGATCGGCGGCCACGACACGACGCGGCCGCGTTAGCGGTGTCGGTGCGCCGACCGACGGCACGGTTCGTACGCTGACCACATGATGCCGATCATGTCCTGTTCACCCGTATCGCGCGGAGGTGGGCGCGATGCTTGAGTCACTCGGGATCACCGTCGAGGGGGCGCTGGCGGTCGTGTTCGCGACCGCCGGGATGTACTTCGTGATGGTGGTGCTGGTGCGGCTGCTCGGGCAGCGGGTGCTGTCGGGGATGTCGAGTTTCGACCTGGTCGCGGTGATCGCGTTCGGGGCGGTGATCGGGCGCGCGGCGTTGGGGGATTCGCCGCGCCTCGCGGGTGGGATCGTCGCGCTGGTGACACTCATGACGATCCAGGCGCTCGTCGGCGTGGTGCGGGGTACGCGGGTCGGTTCCCGGGCGGTGGTCAACCGGCCGGTATTGCTGATGGCGGGCCGGGAGATCCTGGAATCGCATATGCGCACCTGTCATGTGTCCCGCGCTGAGCTGTACTCCCGATTGCGGCAGGCGGGCATCGCGCACACCGAGGATGTCGGTGCGGTGATCTTCGAACCCTCCGGCACCATCAGCGTGCTGCGCGCGGGTCGGCCCATCGACCCGAACCTGCTCACCGGTGTCGTCGGCGCGGACCTGCTCGACCAGGACCCCACACACCCGTGACCCGGCCGGATCGCCGCCGCCGCAGCCCGCGTCGCCGGGTCCTGACAGGTCCGTGGTCGCACCGCCGACACCTCGCTGCCGGAAAACACTATGGTCGAAGCTGCCGCAGGTCGGGCAGCAGCCGGTCCCGGCAGACGATTCGCTGTGTCGAGGAAACAGGACGAGGAGGAAATCACGATGGGTGTCAGCCTGGCCAAGGGTGGCAATGTCTCGCTGTCGAAGCAGGCACCGAATCTGACCGCGGTGGCGGTCGGCCTCGGATGGGATGTGCGGTCCACCACCGGTACGGACTTCGATCTCGACGCGAGCGCGTTGGCGTGCGGCGCGGATCGGAAGGTGCTGTCGGATCAGCACTTCATCTTCTACAACAACCTGCGGTCGCCCGAGGGGAGCATCGAGCACACCGGCGACAACCTCACCGGTGAGGGTGAGGGCGACGACGAGGTGATCAATGTCGATCTGGCGAATACGCCGCCGACGATCACCAATATCTTCTTCCCGGTGTCGATCCACGAGGCCGCGACGCGGCAGCAGTCGTTCGGGCAGGTTCGCAATGCGTTCATCCGGGTGGTGGATCGCAGCAACGGCACCGAGCTGGCGCGCTACGACCTCACCGAGGACGCCTCCACCGAGACCGCGATGGTGTTCGGGGAGCTGTACCGCAATGGTGCGGAGTGGAAGTTCCGGGCCGTCGGGCAGAGGTACGCCTCGGGACTGGCGGGCATCGCCCGCGACTACGGGGTCAATATCTGAGGCCGGCCTCGGCCACGGCCCGGGGTGGGCAGACCCGCACGCTCCCAGGACCATCCGCACGATTCGACACGACATCCGCTCGATGCCAAGCTCTCCGGGGTTCGAACTCCGAAAGAGAGTGTGGCGGTGGAGGATACGGTGGGGTCTGCAACCCGAGCAGACTGGCGGATGGCCCTGGAGCGGTGGATCGACTCACCGCGAGTACGCAGCGCGACAACCGCGCTCATCCTGGGCAATGCGGTGGTGCTC
The DNA here is from genome assembly GCF_007362295.1 of Nocardia otitidiscaviarum. Taxonomy (NCBI): domain Bacteria; kingdom Bacillati; phylum Actinomycetota; class Actinomycetes; order Mycobacteriales; family Nocardiaceae; genus Nocardia; species Nocardia otitidiscaviarum. Next base: position 5,330,216 of record NZ_CP041695.1, read on the forward strand.
GGCGTCGAGACCTCCGCGGCGGCGCGGGCGGCTGCGCATGCTGGTCGACTCGCTGGCTCAGGCCCTGCCCGGCATCGGCTGGTCCGCGGCGCTGCTGGGACTGCTGTTCTACGTGTTCGCCGTCGTCGGCACCGAGATGTTCGGCCAGCGGTTCCCGGACTGGTTCGGCGATCTCGGCCGCAGCCTCTACAGCCTGTTCCAGATCATGACGCTGGAAAGCTGGTCGATGGGCATCGCCCGCCCGGTCATGGCCGAATACTCCTACGCCTGGCTGTATTTCGTGCCGTTCATCCTGCTCACCAGCTTCGTGGTGCTGAATCTGTTCATCGCGATCATCGTCAGCGCCACCCAGGAGATCCATGACCAGGATCAGCGCGCCGAGCTCGAGGCGCGGGAGACGGCCGCGCACGCGGAGCGCCAGGAAATGCTGGAGCTGCTGCGTGCCGTGAACGCCCGGCTCGACGCGCTCGAACGCGGCCTGGACCGAGAGCGACTGGTGTAGAACGCCTTTCCGGTCGGGCGGAGCGGTCAGTTCACCCAGGGCGGTTCGACCACGGTGCCGTCGAGCAGCTCTCCGGTGAAGCCGACGGTGGTGGACACCAGCACGGTGGCGGGGCCGTCGGAGTCATTGCCGAGGGCGATGGTCGAGCCGGTGGGGGCGACGGCGGCGTCGCCGGCGGCGAGGGTGGTGGTGACACCGTCGACGGTGAGGGTGATCGCGCCGTCGAGCAGGACGAAGGCTTCCTCACGCAGAATGCGGTGCGGGACACCGGCGGTGGCGGGGGCCACCTCCACTTTCCAGACGCAGACCTCGGCGCTGCCGGAGGACGGGCGGATCAACGGGGTGAAACGGGAGCCGTGCAGGTGGTGCACGGGTGCATCGGCGGCGCGGACTACAGGCATCAACACTCCTATTGGTCAAGCAACTTGTCTAAATAGTCAAGCTTGTTGACTTTCTTGTCAAGTGCCAAAATCTCCCCTATGCCCGCTTCCGCCCAAGACCTGCCGCTGCTCCTGCTCGCCGCCGCCGCGGAGGTCACCGATGCCATCCACGCGGGTGTGGTGGCGGCCGGATTCACCGATGTGCGGCCGACGCACGGGTTCGCCTTCGTCCGCATGGCCCCGCACGGGGCCACGGTCGGAGAGATCGCCGAACACCTCGGGGTGACCAAGCAGGCGGCCAGTCAGCTGGTGGACGAGCTGGTGCGCAAGGGCTACGCGGAGCGCAATCCGCATCCGCTGGATTCCCGCGCCCGGCTGATCACCCTGACCGAACGCGGATGGGCCTGTACCCGGGCGGCCGATGCCGCCGCGGCGGACCTCACCGCCCGCTGGGCCGCCACACTCGGCGATTCGACACTGGGCGCGCTGCGGGACGTGCTGGCGCAGGTGGTGACGCCGGGACGGGTCCGACCCGCGGCCTGGTGAGCGCGGATTCGCCGATCAGGTGAGACCGGCGAGATCGGCCAGCACCTCCGAGGCGGTCACTTCCGTCACGGTGTCGAGATCGCCTGCGGTGAAGCAGATCTCGGTGATCTTCTGGACAGGGTGGATGTCGACGGCTCCGACCACGATGCCCGGATCCAGCTCGACGACCAGCTTCAGCCCCGCACCCAGCGCGCGGTACAGGCCCGGCTGGACGCCGCCGTCCTGCGCGGCCGCCCGGTCCCACCCCCGACGGGTGAGTCCCAGCAGCGCGCCCACCGAGACCTCGACCCCGTCGAACCGACGGATCCGGCGCGTGGCGCGCTCCTCCGGCGTGAGCGCGTACACGGGCCGCCCGAGCTGCCGGAACGGTTGGGTGATCTCGTAATCGGCGAAGACCTCACCCCAGCGTACGACCGCGTCGCCAAGTTCGAGCGGGTGGGCGATGCCGATACGCGCCGATTCCGGGAGCCGCACCGGCGCATCCTCGATATCGGTCGGCGTGAAATCCTCCGCCAGGCGGAAATTCGTCTCACCGGTCGTCCACACCAGACGGCGTGCGAGATGCCGCAGCAGCGGATGTTTCACCAGGTACCGGTCGAATTCGGCTGTGCTCCAGCGGCGCTGCGTGACCATCGCCCGCTCCAAGCGGCGAATCTGATCGCCGACCACACCGCGCGCGGATTTCTTCAGCACACCGAAGCGCTCATAAGCGGCGGGTGCGAGCTCGCCGTCGTCCTTGACGCCGGGTTTGGGCAGCGTCTTGCGCCGGGTGCCCGACTCGTCGATCACGAACGGCGCCAGTTGCTCGTCGAATCCGACGGTGAAGCGGCGTGACCCGTAGTCGAGCAGCAGGGTGCCGTCCGCGTCCAGACCGAGGTCGGGTACGAGGCGATCGGCGAGTTCGTCGGCGGTCAGGCCGCGCGCGGTGGCGGCGAGGCGCAGACAGCCTTCGGCCGTCGTTCGCTGGCCGGGAGCCTTGGCGCGCTGGGAGATTCGGTGCAGATGCAGCAGCGCGGTATCGGTGCCGATGACTCCGAGCACACCGATGGCGTGCTTGTCGCTGCCCGCCCCCGGCCAACGCAGCAGCAGCGCGCCCAGCCGCTCGACGACCGCGTCATCGGCCAGCCAGCAGAACTGATCGACGACCCAGGCGTTACGGGCGGGCATGCGTGCGTGCAGCCACTGCTCGAACAGCGCCCAGCCGAAGGCGGCCAGCGTTCGGGAATCGCACTGCTCCACGGCTTCTCGCAGCCCCGGATAGGCCTGCGCGGGACCGTTCCACCGGTAGCCGGGCGACAGGGCGAGCCCGCCGATCAGATTGTCCCGCGCGGTCGCGGACAGGGGGCTGCCGTCGTGCAGGCGCACCTCGGGCAGCTCGTCGCGATTCAGCCAGGGCAGCTTCGGCGGTTTGGCGGGTTTGTCCACCGGGCCGGTCTGCACGACCTCGGGAGTCTCGGCGCTCAGCAGTCGCGCGACCCCGGCCGCCGTCTCCTCACCGAACACGCGGGCAGCCGCCACGACCTCGTCCACTCCGTGCGCCTTGGCGATGAGAGCCAATGCGGCCGTGGCCTTTTCCCGTGGAACGCGGCGCTTGGCGAGCGCGTCGGGCACCAGATAGGGCACGGCCGTGAGACCGTGCCGGGCGAACCAGCCGCGAGCGATCCGCTGCGCCGATTTCAAGCGCACCAACCAGTCTGCCATCAGGCGCGCCACCTCGACCTCGAGGAAGGGCACCAGCGCCGGGCCGTTGTCGTAGGCATTGGACTTGGCATTCGAGACGACGACGTGCAGCGCGTCGCATTCGTACCGAGCGGCCAGCACCCGCAGATCGTGGCCCGCCCCGATTCCGGTGAGGCGCGGTTGCCACTCCGGCAGCAGCGGTGCCACCAGTTCGACCGGTGCGGCACCGAACATATTCGCCTGATACGAGGGGCGGGTGATCGCGCCGTCGCGGTAGGCCCGCACCACCTGACCCCAGTCCTCGGCACCGCTCAGGGCACTGGCCGGGCGCAACCGGTCCGCACGCCGCAGCCATCCCTCCCGTTCACCCGGTTCCCAGACGACGCTCCGCTCCGTGGGCGGCTTCAGGCCGGGCACCAACGGTATCTCCTTCGCCCGCTCGGCTGCCGCCGCCGCGGCGGCGGCCCGGGCCTGCCGCTCCCACAGCGGGTCGGCGAACAGTTCGGGCAGTGCTGCGCTCATGCGTGTCGATCTTCCGTTCTCCGAGCAGGTTTCAGGCAGTATGCCGCAGCGTCCCGACACCCGGCACGGTCGTATTGCCACCGATGGTTCGGTCGCCGCGGCGCTGTCGGTGGCCGGGACTACCCTGGAATCGCCCCCATCCGAAAGCCTGGACCATGAACGACGCCGAGAACGACGACTACGCCCACAGCAAGGCCGCCGAACACGCGCGCCTGGACAAGGCGCGGCGGCTGGCGGCGTATGTCTGGCTGCGCGATATCAGCAGTGCGGAGCTGCGGGAGCTGCCCATGGCGCAGCTGCGCAAGCTGGCGCGGGAGGCGGGGGTGAATCCGCCCGGCAGCGAGGAGACGTGGCAGGTGGTGGCGCGGCTGCTGGACGCGAAGGATGCGTGGGCGGCGCGGCATCCGGACCACCCCGCGGCCCGGCGCAGCCATGCCGACGAGAAGATCACCTGGGTGAAACCGCCGGTGAAACCGTGGGTCACCGGCGAAAACTGATCCGCCCGTGGTGCCGCCACCGGCCGTACAAGCGCGGTGCCGGAATCAGGTCGGCTCTTGACAGCAAGAAATGAACTGGCGTTCACTACTTGCGTGTCCCCTGAGAACCATGCCGGTACCCGCCCCGCGGCCTGGCGCGACGACCTGACCGGCGGCGCGGATTCACTGTTCGCGGATCGGCCCGAGCCGGTGAACTCCTACACCGCGCGCACCCTCACCTACGAGGTGACCGGCCGCATCGCCCGCATCACCTTCAACCGGCCCGAGCACGGCAATGCCATCACCTCCGACACCCCGATCGAACTGGCCGCCGCGGTCGAACAGGCCGATCTCGATCCCCGGGTGCACGTGATCGTGGTAAGCGGCCGCGGCAAGGGCTTCTGCGGCGGCTACGACCTGTCCATCTTCGCCGAGGGCGCGGGCAGCGGCGGCTTCGGACCGGCCGGCGGGACGGCCGACGGCAGCGTGCTCGACCCGGTGGTCCAGGCGCGCAACCACGACCCCCGCGGCACCTGGGACCCCATGGTCGACTATCAGATGATGTCGCGATTCAACCGCGGCTTCGCCAGCCTGCTGTACGCCAACAAGCCCACCGTGGCCAAGGTGCACGGATTCGCCATCGCGGGCGGAACCGATATCGCACTGTTCGCCGACCAGATCGTCTGCGCCGAGGACGCCCGCTTCGGCTATCCCCCCACCCGCACCTGGGGCATTCCGGCCGCGGGCATGTGGGCGCACCGGGTGGGCGATCAGCGCGCCAAGCGACTGCTGTTCACCGGCGACAGCCTCAGCGGCAAGCAGGCCGCCGAATGGGGGCTGGCCATCGAAGCACCGCCCGCCGAGCGGCTCGACGAGCGCACCGAGGAACTGCTGCGCCGGATCTCGCTGGTGCCGATCAATCAGCTCATCATGGCCAAGCTGGCGCTCAACAGCGCGCTGCTCAATCAGGGCGTGGCCAACTCGGGCATGGTCAGCACGGTGTTCGACGGCGTCTCGCGGCATACGCGCGAGGGGTACGCCTTCCAGATGCGCTCCATGACAGCGGGATTCCGCGAGGCGGTCCGGGAGCGCGACGAACCGTTCGGCGATTGGAAGCGCGCGCAGTTCGCGCGGGACGAGCAGAGCTAGTCGAGCGCACTCTCGCGCTCGACCGCCTCCGCCACCTTCGCACCGAGCGAGCGCAGCGCCGTCGCCTCGGCATCGGTCATATGGTCGATGAAGGCCCGCCGGACCAGTTCCACATGGTTCGGCGCGGCGTGTTCCAGGGCGGCGCGACCAGCATCGGTCAGCCGCACCTCACGCCCCCGCGCGTCATCGGTGGCCGGGCACCGGGACACCAGGCCGCGGCCGTCCATGCGGGCGAGGTGTTTGGACAGGCGGCTCTTGTCCCAGCAGATCTCCGCACCCAGATCCTTGGCGCGCAACTCTCCGCCGTGTGCCGACAGCGCGACCAGGATCTCGTAGTCCGAGGGTGAGAGCCCGTCGGCCGCCAATCCGGCCGCGATGGCGGCGTCGAGACGCTGGCGCATCCGGATATAGGACTGCCAGGTCTGCTGCTCCTCGTCATTCAGCCAACGCACCATGGAATAGATCTTAGCGGCTAATGGTTGACATGGACACCAACCGGTCCACAGGAGGTTCCCATGCCCGCCATCACCGTCGACAACATCCTGGTGCTGCCGCGGCTCCCGCGCCCCGACGCCGCCACCGGACGTGAGCGCGCCGTCCGCACCCTGGTCACCGCCCACAGCCAGCGCGAGGGCGCGGGCTTCGAGGTACGGCGCCCCTTCCCCAGCGTGGATCTGCGCACCGCCGACCCGTTCATCCTGCTCGACGAGATGGGTCCGGTCACCTACGAGCCGCACGAGGCCAAGGGCGCGCCCTGGCATCCGCACCGCGGTTTCGAAACCGTCACCTATGTGCTCGACGGCAGCATGGTCCACCACGACTCGCACGGCGGCGGAGGCGTCATCGGCGAGGGCGATACGCAGTGGATGACGGCCGGATCCGGCATCCTGCACGACGAGCTGCCCGCCGAGGAACTGGTGACACACGGCGGCCGGATGCACGGCTTCCAGCTGTGGGTGAACCTGCCGCGCGACAACAAGATGGCCGCGCCGCGCTACCAGGATCTGCGCGCGAGCGAACTGACCCTGGTCAGCTCGCACGACGGCGGGGCGCTGGTGCGGATCATCGCCGGGGATGTCGGCGGATTCTCCGGACCGGGGTCGACCCATACGCCCATCGCCTACGCGCACGCCTCCATCACGCCGGGCGGGCGGCTGGAAACACCCTGGCCGCGCGACTTCACCGCCATGGTCTACGTGGTCTCCGGCAGTGGCGCGGCCGGCGGGCGGCCGGTGACCGCGGGCCAACTGGCGGTGCTGGGGCACGGCGATTCGCTCACCGTGGCCGCCGATGCGAAACAAGATACGCGCACCGGCGATATGGAAGTGCTGCTGCTGGGCGGTCGCCCCATCCGGGAACCGGTCGTACAGTACGGACCGTTCGTCATGAACAGCCGACAGGAAATCATCGACGCCATCGAGGATTTCCAAGCCGGGCGAATGGGTCATATTCCCGCGGAGCACCGCGCGGGGCACCGCCTCGGAGAGTGAAACGCGGCGAAACGGGCCTGCGCGCAAGGCTTCTGCCTCGATGAATAGCGCAACCGGTTGACAATGCAACGGTCCGTTGTGATGGTGGACGGCGGACCGGACCGGCCACCGTGCCGTCCCCGGCAGCGGTGGCGCCCGCGTCGAGCCGGTCCGCCCCGTCCATCGCGCACAAGAACGCACGAAAACACAGAGGAATACATGAACGTTCGCAGGCTCCTCGTCACCGCCAGCGTCGCGGGTCTGACGACTCTCGCCCCCGCCGCGGCGGCCGTCGCCCAGGTTCCCGCCGGATCCTCGGGCACCGGCTCGTCCACCATCGACACCGGCTCGGCCGCGGTCGGCTCGGCCCAGCTGTCGCAGACCGGCTCGGCCGGCGGTTCCTACCGCAACTGCGATGACGCCCGCGCCGCCGGGCACGCACCCCTCTTCCGCGGCGAGCCCGGTTACGGCCCGCACCTCGACCCCGACGGTGACGGCTTCGCCTGCCCCACGGTCTGATTCGCGACGCCGTCGCACCCAGACAGAAACCCCCGGTGCCTCGATCGCACCGGGGGTTCGTCATCTCTCGAAACCCGCCGATACCGGTCGCCCGGATCGGCGGCGGGCGCTCAGTCCCGGAAGATCTTCACCACCAGCAGCAGGAACACCAGCAGTCCGGCCCCGATGAGGCTGTACTTGATCTTGGGCTCGTTCACCTTGGCCACGAACGCCTGCTTGGTGTTGTCGGCCAGCCGCTGGGGATCGGCACGCACCGCCAGCTCATCGAGGGTGTTCGCGAGCCGGTGCCGCGCGGCCTCGATCTCGCGCTGAATGTCCTCGGTATCCCTCGCCACGTCACACTCCTGTCTCAGGCCGCTCCCGATGGGCGGCGCGATCGTCGTCCGCCGGCCGGCCGCCCATCGCCACATCCGCCGTGGTGAGTAGGGCAAACGCGATGTGCGCCGGCCTGCCAGCGAGTGTATAGCCCGGTGCCGGATCGGCTAGCGTGCTGGCATGACCGAGAATCACCGCCTCAGTCCCGGCGACACCGCCCCCGCCTTCACCCTGCCCGACGCGGACGGGAATCCGGTATCCCTGACCGACTTCAAGGGCCGCAAGGTGATCGTGTACTTCTACCCGGCGGCGAGCACCCCCGGCTGCACCAAAGAAGCCTGCGACTTCCGCGACAACCTGGCCGAACTGAACGGCGCGGGTATCGAGGTGGTCGGCATCTCCCCCGACAAACCCGCCAAACTGGCCAAGTTCCGCGACAACGAGCAGCTCACCTTCGCGCTGCTGTCCGACCCGGACAAGGAGGTGCTCACCGCGTGGGGCGCCTTCGGCGAGAAGACGATGTACGGCAAGAAGGTCACCGGGGTGATCCGCTCCACCTTCCTGGTGGACGAGAACGGCAAGATCGAGGCCGCCCAGTACAACGTGCGCGCCACCGGGCACGTGGCGAAGCTGCGTCGCGACCTGTCGGTCTGAGCACGACGAAGGTCCGGCCATCCGTCGGTTGGCCGGACCTTCGCGCGGGTTGCGGTGCGTTACAGCGCTATACGCGCGGCAGCATCTGCACCGCCCACTTCAGCATCATCGCCCAGTGGCTGTCCCACCAGCTCTGGAATTCGGGCGTGCCCAGCGGCGGCGGGGCGGATTCGCCCGGGAACAGACCGAAGCCGTCCGGCGCGCCGACCGGGTTGGTCGGTGCGGGGATGATGGACTGCTGACCCACGCCGGTCTCGCGCTCCGCCGGAGCGTCGAGCAGCGGTTTGGGGCCCATGAGACCGAGCGGCTCGGAGTCCGCCGGACCCCAGCCGGAGGTGCCGGGATCCAGCGTCACCACGGTCGGCTCGGCCGCGGACTCCTCCTCCAGTACCGCACCCGCCTCCGAGGGTTCGACGACGGCGGGTTCCCAGTGCGTCTCATTGGACGAACCGACCGCCGAACCGGAATCGGCGATGGCCGGATGCGGGCCGCGGTGACCACCGTCCGCATTGATCCGGGCGTCGGTGAGCATGGGCTCGGGCACCGTGCGCGAACTGCCGCTGGCCGAGTACACCCCGCCCGCCACCAGACCGCCCGCGAGCACACTGGCCGCCGCGAACAGCGCCGCGGTGCCGCGGGTGCGCTTCATCCGCTCGGCCGCCTCGCCCGCGTACTCGGTCTCCGGCAGCGCGGCCAGTGCCGCGCCGATGGCCGGGGCCTGCGCCGCCACCGCGCACGGGATGATGGGGGCCCCGAATCCGGCCTCCAGCGCCGCCACCACGGTGGGTTCGCTTGCGGCCGAACCGATCAGCACCACCGCGTCGGGACGCACCCCGGCCGCGTCGAACTGATCCCAGGCCGCCGTCACGGCGGCCCGCATGGCCTCCTCGGTGGCCGCGCCGCCGCTGAGCGACACCGCCGCCAGCACCCGGGTGCGATCCCCGTCGATGAGCGAGAACGCCTGGAAGCCGGGCACGACCTCGCAGATGGCGAGATCCTCGAATTCGTCCACCCAGGTCATGGCCCGCGCGGCCGCGAGATGCGAGGACTTGGCCGAGACCAGCGATGCCTCGTGCCAGCGCCCGGAGGCCAGCCTGGTGACGATCGCGCGCCGCTCGGCGGCATCGCGGTAGGCGACCGCGGCCCCCACGACATCGCGATCGGGACCGATCTTGTCGGCGACGGCATCCATGACCGCCTCGACAGCCGCGGCGAGGTCCGCCTTGGTCTCGCCGCCGACCCTTCCGGTGAGGTGCAGCAGCACTCGCTCGGGCAGCTTGTCGCCGTCGTCCGCGAGCGCCACAGCATGGACGGTGCCGCGTTCGGTGGAGACACCGATGGTCACCGCTGATCGAACTACCGCAGGAACAACCACAGATTCAGCCTTCCGCCTAGCGCGTTGGAGTCCAGCCGCTATAAGCAGCTGCAATGAGTGTTCGACGCCACACTCGGCGCGGATTGGTCATAACCGATGGGCCCTTCGAAAACACGCAGGACACCGCCGCGTGTCATCAGCGTGTCGCTACCAGTAGCCTGTTGGACGTGGAAACGCGCACGGGAGCGAGGGCAACGCCGAGGCCCGACCCTGCGTTGGAGTTGCAGGACGACCCGCAAGAGTTGATGCCCCGCCGCCGTCCGACGCAGGAACGGAGCAAACGGAAATTCGACGCACTGCTCCAATCGTCCAGGGAGCTGCTCGTCGAGGTCGGCTTCGAATCCTTCACCTGCGAAGAGGTGGCGGCCCGCGCGGAAGTGCCGATCGGCACGCTCTACCAGTTCTTCGCCAACAAGTACGTGATCGTCTGCGAACTCAATCGCCAAGACCTGGTGGCGGTTTCACAGGAGCTGGCCAACTTCCACGGTGAAGTGCCGTCCATGGACTGGCTGCGATACATGAACAGCTTCGTGGACCACATGGCGCAGCTGTGGATGACCGACCCGTCCCGGCGCGAGGTGTGGCTGGCCATGCAGTCTACGCCGTCCACGCGGGCCACCGGCGCGATTCACGAGAAGGAGTTCGCGGAGGTGGTGGCGCAGATGCTGCGGCCGCTGATGCCGCGCACCCCCCGCGCCCGCCGGTCCATGATGGCGCAGGTGCTGGTGCACGTCGTGTACTCGATGCTGAACTTCTCGGTGCAGGACGGGCTCAGCCACGATGCGGCGGTGGCGGAGCTGAAGCGGCTCATGGTGGCGTATCTGCTGATCGCCGAGAAGGAATCGCGAACGGGCGGGCAGAAGAACGCCGGAAGCTAGCCGCGCGCGGCCGTGGTTTCGCCTGGCCTACTGGCCGATGAGGTCGGCCAGCTCGCCCGGATCCTCCAGCACCACCATGGCGGCCGCGGTGTCGCCGTCGTGGGTGAGCGACAGGTGGATTCGCACGCGCGGCAGGAATTCCGCGGCGAGGCCGTGCAATCGGATGCTGGGGCGGCCCCAGGCGTCGTTGACCACCTCGATGAGCGGATACGGATTGTCGCCGACCTGCGGGCTGCGCGCGAAACGGGAGGAGGCCCACGCCTTGAGCACCGCTTCCTTCGCCGCCCAGCGGGCCGCGTAGCTGCGCGCCGAATCGGTGGACTTGCTCTCACAGTAGCGGCGCTCCCCCGCGGTGAAGCTTTCCCGCAACATGGTGGTTCCGGTGCGCTTCAGCTGCTCGGAGAACTCCGAGATCGTCACCAGGTCCAGTCCGATACCCAGGATCGTCAACGCGCCGCAGCTCCTCGTCGGTCGGTGTGCAGTCGTGGTCGGCTGAACATACCAGCGGAGCCTACGGTTCCGTAGGCTCCGCGGGTAGTCGATCGGTTCCGCTGGCTGACCGCAGTGCTTTGGTCTGCGCCGCAAGCGTTCCCAGGTCCGGGAGGCAGCGCCGCGTCGGAGGGTGCCGCGCTTGCCCACCCTGCGCCCCTGGCGCAGACTGCCCAAGCGCAGCGGTTCCCGATGATCAGCTACAGGCGGGCCCCCGCTGAGCGATGTACATGCCGTCGGTACCGAGGCGGGCGTCCTTGGTGAGCAGGACGTCGGCCTCGAGTTGGCGGGACTGCTTGGCGGGGGTGCCGTCGCCGCCGAGGCGGCGGTCGGCGGGGCGCTCGTAGAGGGGCGCGCCGCCGCACATGGCCTCGACGAAGCGCTGGCGGCCGTTGAGCTTCCGCTCTTCGGCCTTGCGCAGGTACTCCTCGCGACGCTCGGGGTCGATGGCCGCGACGAACGCCTGCGGATGCACGACGGCGAGCAGGCCGGAGACGTGGCCGAAGCCGAGCGAGGTGACCAGACCGGCCTTGAGCGGGAGGCGATCTCCCACCGCGAGCGGTTCGCGCAGCCACACCAGGTGCGGGTATTCGCGCATCTTGGCGTCCACGCAGTCCAGGCTGCGGTTGGGCGGGATCACGCCCTGCTCCAGCACCTGGCACAGGCCGATGAGCTGGAAGGCCGCCGCGCCGCCCTTGGCGTGGCCGGTGAGGGTCTTCTGCGACACCACGAACAGCGGTGCCCCGTCGGACCGGCCGAGCGCCGTGGCGAGCCGCTCGTGCAGTTCGGACTCGTTGGGATCGTTGGCCGCGGTGGAGGTGTCGTGCTTGGACACCACCGCGATCTCGTCCGGCGCGACGCCCAGCTTCTTCAGCTCGGCAGCCAGTTTCGACTCCGGGCCGCCGCGACCGGCGGCCAGCGCGCCCAGGCCCGGGGCCGGAATCGAGGTGTGCACGCCATCGGCGAAGGACTGCGCGAAGGCGACCACGCCGAGCACCGGCAGGCCCATCTCGACCGCGACGCTGCCGCGGGCGAGCAGAACCGTTCCGCCGCCCTGGGATTCGACGAAGCCGCCGCGACGGCGGTCGTTGGCCCGGGAGAAGTAGCGGTCGCTGATGCCCTTGGCGCTCATGGCCGCCGAATCCGCGGTGGCCGACATGTCACCGAAGCCCACGATGCCCTCGATGCCGAGATCGTCGTAGCCACCGGCCACCACCAGATCGGCCTTGCCGAGCCGGATCTTGTCCACACCCTCCTCGACCGAGACCGCCGCCGTGGCGCAGGCCGCGACCGGGTGCACCATGCCGCCGTAGGAGCCGACGTAGCTCTGAACCACATGGGCCAGCGCCACATTCGGCAGCGCCTCCTGGAGGATGTCGTTGGCGCGCGGCTCCCCGAGCAGGTTGTCGATGTAGAGCGAGCGCATCGAGGACATGCCGCCCATACCGGTGCCCTGGGTGTTGGCCACCATGGCCGGATGCACCCAGCTCATGAGCTCGGCCGGGCTGAAGCCGGAGGACAGGAACGCGTCCACGGTGCAGACGATGTTCCACAGCGCCACCCGGTCCACGGAGCCCGCCATATCGGCCGAGATGCCCCACCTGGTGGGATCCCAGCCGGTGGGGATCTGGCCGCCGACGAAGCGCGACAGCTTGGCCTTGCGCGGCACCCGGATCTCGGTGCCCGCCTTGCGAGTCACCTGCCAGTCGCCCGAACCCTCGACCGGCGTGACGACGGTCTGCTCCGGGTTGGCGGCGTGGAAGGCGCGCGCCTCGGCCTCGCTGTTGACCACGAAGGTCAGATCCTTGTCCAGGAACACCGAGGTGAGCAGCGGGGCGGTGTTGTCGACCATCGCGCCGTCGTCGCCGTAGCGGCGCACGCCGCAGCGCTCCACCACGGTGTCGTGGTAGCGCTCGGCCAGCTCGGATTCGTCGACGTAGTCACCGGTTTCGGTGTCGTACCAGCCCGGCTTGGGCTCGTTCTCCCAGGTGACCAGTCCGGTGGTCCAGGCCAGTTCGAGCACGCCCGCGGCGGAGAGCTCGTCGGAGACCTCCATCTCGAAGCGGGTACGCGCCGAGCCGTAGGGGCCGAGTTCGCCCGCGCCGACGATGACGACCATATCGTCGAGATCGGCTGTCACCGCGCCCCATTCGGGAACCGGCAGCGCCGACGACACCATGGTCGGCGGGGCGGGCAGCGCCGGAATGGTCGCGGCCTTCGCGGCCGTATCCTCCTCGACCGCCGCCGCTTCCGCGGCCTCCCTGCCCAGCGCGGACAGATCCAGCTTGGCACCGGCCAGGCCGCCGGTCAGGTCGATCTGCTGCGGTCCCTGCGCGGTGACGCCGCGCGCCCGCTCGGTGCACCACTTGAGCAGCTCATCGGCCATCTCCTGGGTGGACCAGGTCTGCACGCCCGCCTTCTCCACGGCCTCGACCAGCGGATCGTTGTGGCCCATGAGGCCGGTGCCGCGCACCCAGCCGATGAGGGCGTGCACCAGGGTGACCCGCTGCGCCCAGGACTTCTCGGCCCGCCACTTGGCGACCACGGCGTCCAGCGCGGCCTTGGACTCGCCGTACGCGCCGTCACCGCCGAAGAGGCCGCGGTTGGGCGAACCCGGCAGCACCACATGGAGTTTGGCGTCCACGTCGTGGTCCGCGCCCAGCTTGGACAGGCCGCCGATGAGGCGCTCGACCGACCAGAGCAGCACCCGCATCTCCATTTCGGCGCGGGCCCCGGCGTCGGCGAGGTCACCGGCCACCCGCGGCGCCGCGAAGGGCAGCAGCAGGGTGGGGGTCATGGCCTCCTTGACGAGCACCTTGGCGCCGCCCGCGGTGTCGGTCTGCTCGTTGCCGACCCACTCGACGAGGGCGTCGATATCGCTGTAGGAGGCCATATTCGCGGGCACCACCCACAGCGCGGCGCCGTGACGGGCATGGTCGCGGTAGAGCTGCTTGTAGAAGGCCAGGCGCGCGTCGTCGAGCTTGGAGGTGGTGACGACGACGGTCGCGCCGCCGCCGAGCAGTCGCCCGGTGGCGGCCGCGGCGATGGAACCCTTGCTGGCGCCGGTGATCACGGCGATCTCCGAGGACCAGACACCGGGCTCGGTCACCTCGACGGCGGCCGCGGCGATGCGTGCGTAGAGACCGGCCAGCACCGAGCGGGCCTCGTGCATGGCGCGTTCCCGCCACCAGTTGGCCTGCGCGGCAACCGCTTCCCCGGCGCCGACGTAGCCGTCGACCGGCAGTTCGTCCAGTCCGGCGTCACCGCCCAGCCACAGCCGCGCGAGATCCTCGCGGGCGCTGGCCCAGCGGTCGTCGATGAGGACCGCCTTGCGGGCGTCGAAGGCGGGAGCGACCAATCGCGGCCAGTCCGAACCGAGTTCGGCCGAGACCAGGTCCACCAGGGTGTCGTCGGTGGCCTCCGGCGCGGAGAGCTGTTCGGCGTGGCCCAGCGATTCCAGGATCACCCGGGCGGCCTGCGCCAGCACGCCGTCGCGGCCGGTGATCTGCTCGGTGAACTCGCCCAGCGCGGCGGCGTCGACGGTCGCGCCGCCTCCGCCACCGGCCGACGGCATCGACACCGCGACACCCCGGCGAGCGGCCACGGCCTGCACGGCGGCGTCGATGGCGGCGTCCACGGCCGCACCGTCGCCCAGCGCGCCCGAGACCAGGCCGCCCAGATCGCCGCCGCGCACGGACGCGCCCTCGCGGGTGCCGAGCGAGACCTCGGCGGTGACGTGGCTGGCCCAGCCGTCGCCGAGTCCCCAGACCTTCTTGACACGTTCGGCGATGGCGGCGGGGCGCTTGCCGGAGGGACCGAAGACCTTGCGCAGGTGGTCGCCGATGGCGTCGGAGAGCACCGAGCCGAACGGCTTGTAGGTGCGGGCCAGGCGGTCGACGGTGGCCGAGAGCGCGCCCATGTCGGCGTCGGCGGCACCGTCGATGGCACCGAGCGACAGTTCGGAGCCGAGGTCGACGAGCAGCTGGTTGCGGCGCGAGGAGACGCCGTCGCACAGGCCTTCGATGGTGTCCACCGGACCGATCTGGTCCAGCCGCAGCTTGGTCCACAACGCGATGAGCACGCGGGTGGCGTCGGCGGCGGTGAAGGCGATGTCGTCCGGAGTCGGGCCGCCGGTCGGGGCGGCCGGCGCGGCGACGGGGGCGGTGGGCGCGGCGGCCGCCGTGGGTGCCGCGGTCTCGGCCGGGGTCTCCTCCGGCTCCTCCACCGGGGCAGGGTCGGTGTCGGTGGAATACACCACGCCGGCCTCACGCTCGATATTCAGCACCTCGACCGCGGTGTTGGCGAACATCGGCAGCTTGAGCGTATTCGTCGCCAGGTTGGCCACGGTCGGCGTTGCCGCCAAACCGATTTCGACGAAGCGCTCGACGCCGAGACCACCGTGGGCGGCATCGGTGAACAGCAGATCCTGGGTCTCGATCCAGCGCACCGGGCTGGCGAACTGCCAGGCCAGCAGCTCGATCAGCACCACGCGGCACAGTTCGGTGGGACGCGCGGCCCAGTCGTCGAAGTCGGCCAGCACCTCGGCCAGCGGCTGGGACGGCACGTAATCGGCGATCTCGGCGATGAATTCGCGCTCCAGCGAGAACGGGCGCGGCACCAGGTTCGGGATGTAGCGTCCGACCAGCAGTTCCGGATGCAGGTCCGCGGGCAGCAGCTCCTGGAGCTTGTGCCGGAACTCCGGCACCCCGGCGCGCAGCACGGTGGAGTGGAACGGCACGTCGATGCCGGGCACCAGCACGAAGGCGCGCTTACCGCCGAATTCGGCACGGCGGCGCTCGATCTCGGCCTCCAGGGCCTCGAGTCCGGCCACGGTGCCCGCGATGGCGTACTGCGAGCCGCGCAGGTTGAGGTTGACCACCTCGAGGAATTCGCCCGCCTTCGCGCCCACGGTGGCGACGAAGTCGATCACCGCGGCGTCGGGCACGCCGATCTGCGAGGGGCGGATGGCGGCCATGCGATAGTCGCTGCGGCCCTGAGCATCCCGCGGCACCAGCTCGTGCATGGCGGAGCCGCGCTGGAACACCACCTCGAGCACGGCCTCGAGCGGCAGCACCCCGGCGACGGCGGCGAGCGCGTTGTACTCGCCGACCGAGTGGCCCGCCAGCATCGCGCCGTCCACGAAGGCTCCGGCCTCCCGCAGTTCCGCGACCTGGGCGACACCCAGGGTGGCCATGGCGACCTGGGTGAACTGGGTCAGGTGCAGCACACCCTGAGGGTGGCGGTACTCGACGCCGCGCGCCTTGAGGTAGGTCGGATTGTCGCGCACCACAGCGAGAATCGAGAAGCCGAGGGCCTCGCGAGTGTGCTTGTCGGCGCGGTCCCAGACCTCCTTGGCGGCCTTGGAGCGGGTGCGCGCGTCCAGACCCATCCCCTTGGTCTGAATGCCCTGTCCCGGGAAGGCGTAGACGGTCTTGGGCGGTGCGATACGACCGGTGGCGGTCATCACCAGATCCCCACCGCTGTCACCATTACCCGCGCCGCGGGTGCGGCAGGACACCTCCACGATCTCACTGCCGCGATCCACCGCGACCCGCTCGACCCGCACGTCGATCTGCGCACCCGGCCGCACCATGCCCAGGAAGCGGGTGGTCCACGCGGTCAGCGTGCGCGGCGGCAGCTTGTCGGCCGGGTCGATGGCCGAGACGGCGTGCTGCGCGGCGGCCGACAGCCACATGCCGTGCACGATCGGGCTGCCGAGTCCGGCCAGCTTCGCGGCGGCATCGGAGGTGTGGATCGGGTTGTGATCGCCCGACACCTGCGCGAAGGCGGCCATGGCACGCGGCGCGGTGACGGTGACATCGCGACGGCGACGGCGCGGGGTGTCGGCGGCGTCGGCGGACAGGGTGCCCGCGGCGCGCGGCGGATCGGTGAGTTCGCCGGCGCCGGTGCGGCCGCGAATGGCGAAGCGCTCGGTGAGGGTGGCGATGGTCGGCATGGACATGCCGGTCTCGGGCTTGTCCAGCATGCCGGTGATGCGCACCCGCACCTCGACCACCCGGCCCAGATCGGTGTCCAGGGTCTCCCCCGCCTCGGCGCGCACCGCGAGAACGCTTGCGCCGTCGGGCAGTTCACCGGCCAGCTCGATGCGGTGGTCGAGGTGCACCAGGTCGAGCATGCCCTCGATGACGCTCGCGCCGTCCTCGGTGCGAGTCGCGCCCAGCACCGCGAACACGGCGGGCCAGCACGCGCCCACCAGCACGTCGGGCACCGTGCGGCCGTTGGTGCTCAGGTTCTCGGGCAGGCCGGAACCGGTGACGCCCGCGTGGTCGGCGATGAGGTCGGGGGTCCAGGCGGTGTTGACGTGCGCGACCTTCGCGCCGTCGACGGTCTTCACCTCGGGCAGCGCCTGGCCCGCGGCGACGGCCAGCAGCGCCGACATGGCGGTCTCGGCGTCGGCCTCCGAAATGACCGGCGCGCCACCGTTGTAGACCGAGGTGGGAACGGTCATGCGAATGCGCACGGCGTCCTTCGCGGCGGCTACCGCGCCGCCCAGCAGCGGCACCGTCAATTCCACGTAGGCGTGGTCGGTTTCGGGTCCCTCGGTGGCGCTGAGGGTGGCGCCGGTGGGCGGGTGGATCGCGCCCTTGCCGTTCATGGTCCACTCGTGCACATCGCCGAGCCGGTGGATGGGGTTGACGGTGGTGCGTCCGGCCCACTGCACGTCGGGGGCGGCGAGCACGGTATCCAGTGCGCCGTGGGCGATATCGGCGCGGCGACGGCCGTCCACGGCGGCGGGGACCAGGCCCGCGCGCACCATGGAGTAGGCGGCGTCCTGCTCGAAGCGATCGAGCAGCTCACCCACGGGCTCGTCCGCGCGGGTGATGCCCGCGACGGCGACGGTGCCCGGGATGATGCACACCTGATCGGCGCTGTAGCGCGGATCGTGGGCCTGCCACAGCGAATCCGAGCGCCACCAGCGGCGCACGTCCTGGTCGACGACCGGCACGAAGTTGACCGGCTTGCCGGGGGTCTTGCACAGCGAGATGAAGAACGGCACGTCCGCCGGGTGCAGCACGGTGTCCGCGGCGGCCGGGTAGCGCTCCTTCAGCGTGCACAGCGCGCGCACCGGCTCCTCGAAGGCGGCGTCGTCGGCGAAGAGGGTCTCGATCTCGCCGCGGTCGGCCTCGTTGAGGCGGGATTCGGTGCGGCGCATCATCTCCGCGAAGCGGTCGCGCCAGGTGATGTCCAGCCAGACCGAGCGGGTGGCGTCGGCGATGGCGTCGGCGAAGTCGCCGCCGCAGTCGAAGTCCTTGCGGCGGTCCAGGCCCACAGCCAGTTCGACGTAGCGCTCCAGCCACTCGACATAGGTCATGGTGGCGACATCGCCGAAGTACGGCTTGGCGGTGCGGTCGAGCGCCTCGATGATCTCGGCGCGGCGCTGGGCGACTGCCTCGGCGTCACCGGCGACCTCGTCCAGCAGGCGGCCGGTGCGGGAGGCGGCATTGTCGATCTCGTGGATGTCGGCACCCAATTGGCTGCGGCCGGAAGCCATTCCGCCACTGGCGGTGCCCGCGCCCACCCAGTCCGGGGTGCCGGGGGTGTCCACCAGCATCTGCTTGACCTCGGGCGCGGTGGTGGCCTCCAGGGTGGCCATGGCGGCGGTGCCGACCAGCACGCCGTCCAGCGGCATCACCGGGTAGCCGTGTGCCTGTGACCAAGCGCCGGTGAGGTATTCGGTGGCGCGCTCGGGGGTGCCGATGCCGCCGCCGACGCAGACCACCACATTGTCGCGGCCGCGCAGTTCGGCGTAGGTCTCGAGCAGCAGGTCGTCGAGGTCTTCCCAGGAGTGGTGACCACCGGCGCGACCGCCTTCGATATGCATGATGACCGGGTAGTCCGGCACCGCGTCGGCGATGCGCAGCACGGCCCGGATCTGGGCGACGGTGCCGGGCTTGAACGCCACGTGGGTGATGCCGGCCTCGGTCAGCTCCTCGATGAGGGCGACGGCCTCCTCGAGCTCCGGGATGCCAGCGGTGACCACCACGCCGTCGAAAGGCGCACCGGCGCTGCGGGATCGCTGCACCAGGCGCTTGCCACCCAGCTGGAGCTTCCACAGGTAGGGATCGAGGAACAGCGAGTTGAACTGCACCGCGCGGCCCGGATGCAACAGCGTCTTCAGCTCCGCGACCCGGTCGGCGAAGATCTGCTCGGTGACCTGGCCGCCACCGGCGAGTTCGGCCCAGTGGCCCGCATTCGCCGCCGCGGCCACGATTTTCGCGTCCACGGTGGTGGGGGTCATGCCCGCGAGCAGGATGGGCGAGCGGCCGGTGAGGCGGGTGAAGGCGGTCTCCACCACGATGCGGCCATTGGGCAGGCGCACCGGATTGGGCGCGAATTCCGCCCAGGCGGGGGCGATCTCGGGGGCCGCGCCCGGAGTGAACAGGCTGCGCTGGCCGGGGCGGGTGGAGGCGGCGAGCACGCCGACGCCGGTGCCCTTGAGCGATCCGGCGGTCAGGCGGGTGAGCAGGTCACCGGGGCCGAGGTCCAGAATCCACTGCGCGCCTTCGGAAACGACCTCGTCGACGGTGGCGACCCAGTCGATCGGATCGACCAGGATCTCCTTGGTCAGCGCGGCGGCCAGTTCGGTGTCGAGTCCGCACTGCCCGGCCCAGGTGCTCACCAGTTCGACGGTCTCGGCCAGGGCCGGGTGGTGGAAGGCGACCTCGACCGGAATGTCCTCGAAGACGGGGGCGAATACCGCGCCGCCGCGCTTCTTGGCCTCGCGGTCGCGGGTCTGCTCGGCGCTGATCTCGGCGCAGCGCTGCCGCACCCGGTCGAGCTGGGCCACCGGGCCGGAGAGCACGGCGCGGCGACGTCCGTTGCGGATGGAGACCACGGCGGCCTTGCTCGCGTCGACGTCCGCCGACACCTCTTCGACCACGGCCCGCAACCGGTCGGGGTCGACATGGGAGACGGCGACCATGGGCATGCGCTCGCCCACCGGCACCAGCCCGCGACGGCGGGCGATCAGACCGGCGGCGGCCCCGATCAACTGGGCCAGCGCGAGCATCTCGGCATCCCGCTCGCCGTGCGCGGCGGCGGCGGTGGCGGCCAGGCGGCCCTGCGAATGACCGATGTAGGCCACCGGAGCCTGCGCGACAATGTCCAGGCCCTGCAGCCGCAGCGCGCGCAGCGCGGCCACCTGGGTGAGGAAGACGCCGGGCATGGATACCGCGGCGGACCGCAGGATCTGCGGCGACGGGGCCGCCGAGACCTCACCCTGCTCGGGGTCGGCGATCTCCTCTTCGAGCATCCAGCCGATGGGGTCGAAACCGACCGGCCGGACCACGAGCAGCTGCGCGGCAACGGGTTCCAGCCGCTGCGCGGCCTCGTTCACGAGCGCGGTGAGCTCCGGTTCGAGCGCGGAATCCCGCCCGATCTCCTCCAGCTCCCGCAACCACTGGGCGCCCTGCCCACCGAACGCCAACGCGTACGGCGCGCCACCCAGCAACCTGTCCAACAGCGACGACCTGACCCCACCCTCCGAGGCCTTGCGCGCCACCCTCGCCCTAGATCCGGTCCCGGTGCTCTCGTTGATCGTCAAGACGTTCGACTTCCTTCTCGTAGCGGCTTGCCCCCGCAGGACGGGGCCGCGCTCTCGTCGCGCAGATCTTCCCGAGGCCACCCGGCCCTGGTAGTGCCCGAGGATTCCACAAAATCATGAGGGGTTCCTCATGTTTACCCCTACCCACGACCCCCTACCGCGCAGTATTCAGGTACGTCCGTCCCAGAACGATCAGAAACATGACTCCGCCTCATGTTTGAACCCCCAGGTCCACGCGGTTACACCCATGAAGGAAAGTTGAGCCTCCCTCATATTCACGGTTACCAAATCGTTATAACCCCTGGTAGGGTTACTGACCAGTACGCCACACCCCACCGGTGCTTCGCTAACGCGGTCAATCCCGGTAGAGTTTGGACGGTCGTACCATCAGCGCGAGTGGCGAAATTGGCAGACGCGCCAGATTTAGGTTCTGGTGTCCACGGACGTGGGGGTTCAAGTCCCCCCTCGCGCACCACGTTTCACATCCCGTCCGGCAACCCCGCCGAACGCCCGCTTCGTCCGTTTCCCCGGAACGAACACCCGCGACCCCCCAACCCGCCGTAACCCTCTAGCAAACGCACGAGTGCATTCGCGCTCATGCGAACCGGTTCCTCGCCTGCGAACATCGAGAACTCCGAGGGCGGCGATCGCCGCCGAGATCACCGCGCTGACACCACGCTGATGCGGCCGACGATCAGTCAGCTCGAAAGCCGGAACCTCGACGGGCTCGGCAAAGCAGCGGAAACAGCACGTGCCAACGCGGCATCGATATACAGTTCCGCCGCCAACTGCTCACGCGCGATGTCCGAAATTCGCCGCTGAGAAGGCCCAACGACTGGTGGATTTCGGCCTAGAACTCGACCGGGAATCGGGAGCCACGCGCCGGGCACACCGGTCAGCTATGTAGGCATTCCTACGGTGGTTCGATCGTCGGCACCGCCGAACAACTCGGGCTGCTTCCGACAACGGTACCGCGCAGTCAATATATGAAAGCTGCTGCGCGCGAGCGTAACCGAAGCAGCTATTGGCACGAATCGTCACCTTCGATCGGCGCCCGGCCCAATAGGGCGCCCCGTAGCATCGCGGCATGGGGGAGATCGTCGACCATCTCAGGCGAGTACTCGGGCTCTTCGCCGGGGTGCTCGAGTATCTGAGTCCTTGGGAAGTCCCGTGGCCGCTGACTTTCGCGCTCGTCTTCCCGATCGTCCTGACGGTATTGGCCATCATGGTGTGGTGGTCTCGCGGGAACGTCTGGCCGGTGGGCTGCGAGTACCCGATCACCACCACCGGCCGGCCGTGCCGGAACCGCGTGCTCGGGGAATGGCGGCGCTGTCATCATCACCGGCCGGGCCATCGGCGTCGCAGCGGCCGGGAGGTGCGTGCGTTGCTGCGCTGGCAGACAGTCCAGCGAGGTGGTCGCATCGTCGAACGCAATGACATCCATGGCCGCGGATTTCTGCGCGATCGCCCGCAGGTCCGAGGCTTGCTCTACTACCGGGGTTTTGCGCGTCCACCAGGGAACGCCGCTAGGTTTTGGCGGAATTGGCTTAGCGAACGCCGAGACGACGTATCCAAGCTGATAGCTCAACTTCGAGACCAAGGAGGCTTCGCCCTCCGCGCGCTGTTCACCGGCGCAGCGGGGGCTTCAGCTCGCGCGGGCGTCCCGTGCGGCTCACGCGGGTGATCTGGGCAACCCGGCTCACTCTGTTGTTGGTAGCGACTGGACTGATGCTAGTCGCTGTCGGAGAATGGCGAAATCTCCCTCCCAAGAGCCCATTCGGCTACGTCCCCACATTCATGTTCGTCGCCGCCTGGGCGGTGGCGCGTTGGGGGATCTGGGTCGAGGCGACAGTGGGCCCAGCGCAGCCCGGGTGGCGCGGGGGCTGGCCATGGCAGGCGACGAAACAGGCACTGCGCTGGTTCAGTACGTTCATCATCATCTCGATACTGTTCGGTCAGCTACTCGACCACTTGGAGAAGTTTCCGATTAGCCGCGGGTGAGCCGCGTTGACCTCGGCGACTATCGGCACCGGTCGCGCGGCTGATCTACTGCTCTGGCAGGATCTCTACGTACCCCTCCGACCCGTGCACTCGAATGCGCTGCCCGTCTCGGATGCGCTCGGTGGCGTTTTCCACGCCGACGACGGCGGGGAGGCCGTATTCGCGGGCGATGACGGCGCCGTGGGTCATCAGGCCGCCTACCTCGGTGACGAGGCCGGCGATGGTTACGAACAGTGGGGTCCAGCTGGGGTCGGTGTAGGCGGTGATGAGGATGTCGCCGGGGGTGAGGTCGGCTTCGGCTATGTCGGAGATGACGCGGGCTCGGCCTTCGACGGTGCCGGCGGATACGGGCGTGCCGGGGAGGGCGGTCGGGGGGAGGTCGGTGCGGCGGTAGGTGCCTGTGATCATTTCGCCGTCCGAGGTGAGCACGCGGGGTGGGGTGAGGGTTTGGTGGGTACGGAAAGCGTTTTTGCGGTCGCGGAGGAGGTCGTGGTCGGCGCGCTGGGTGCGCACCACCTCGCGCAGTTCGTCGAATCGCAGATAATAGATGTCCTCGGGGTCGGTTAGCACTCCGGTTCGGACGAGGTGTGCGGCCTCGCGCAGGAGGGCCTGCTTGTAGACGAAGTAGCGGCTGACCATCGCGTACTTCGGGTACTCGCGGTAGCCGGTGAAAGTGCGGAGGCGGTCGATCATCGCCTGGGTCTCAATGGCTTTCGACTCTCCGTCCGGCAGTGCGCGCAGTCGCTCCAGGATGTCGCGGGTGTGCTGTTCGGCGGCGCGCAGGCCGTCCGCGAAGCGCTGTTCGGCCGCGCCCGGTGCGAAGTTGGCGATATCGGCGAGGAGGGTCGGGACGAGGGCGGCGGGGTGTTCGCTCCAGCGTGGGCGGGTGATGTCGATTTCGCCGACGCAGCGCATGCCGTAACGGTCGAGGAACGCGTCGAGCGCGGCGCGGGCCACGTCACCGCCCGGACGCTGCGCCAACTCGTCCAGGAAACGCTGGCCGTCGACACCGGTATCGGCGACCTGCCGCAGGTAGTCCACCACGTCCTGGTGTGGCCGGATGGCGTCGGCGACATCCAGGAGGGCCAGGCCCATTTCGGCGGTGACATTGCCGGGCACCGATTGTGTGAGTACGTCGGCGGCGTTCGTCTCCCCCAGCCAGGTCCGCAACCGGTCGTTGAGCCAGCCCGCCGCCTCCATGCCGGCCATGATCGCCTGTCGGCTGCGGGCGTTGAACAGGACCCGCCGGAGTTCGCCCTGGATATCGGCAGCGATGAAATCCATTAGGGCCGTGCCTGTTTCGGCCTCGATGTCCTGCTTCAGCGCCGCGAGGGACTGCTCGCTGGCGGCGATCAGTTCGGCGACCAGTTCCGGGTCGGCGTCGATCGGCGTGGCGGCCTCGGCCGCCGGGGCGGCGGGGGTCGCGTCCGGGACCGTGGGAATGAATCCGCGGTCGACGATGGTGCGCAGTGCGTCGCCGGAGAGCGGATCGGCTTGGCTGAAACCGTCGACCAGTGCCTGCCGCGCGGTCGGCGACGACAGGGCACGGGTGATGTCGACGAACAGTCGACCACCCGCGTGCCGCATGGGCGCGGGGCTCGTCAACTGCCACACCGACAATCCCAGCGGTGTCATCGCATCGGTCATCATCTGCTGGTGGCCGACCGAGAGGTAGACGTGGTTGTCGTCGTCGGCGGCCTCGGGGACCGGGAACAGGGTGGTGATCGGACGACTCTGGACGATGCGGAAATCCGTGTCGTCCAAACACCATTCGATGTCCTGGGGGCAGCCGAAATGCGCCTCGACGACGCGGCCCAGCCGTGCCAGCCGCAGGATCTGCGCGTCGGTCAGCACCTGCCGGTGCTGTCGCTCCGGCTCGAGCTCCCGGATCTGCGTGCCGCCCGCCGGGTTCGCTTCGACGGTCAGCTTCTTGGTGGCGACGGTCCGATCGGTGATCGCGTCGTCGCGAACCCGGTAGACGTCGGCGTTCACCAAGCCGGACACCAGCGCCTCACCGAGGCCGAACCCGGCGTCGATGGAGACGACCTTCCGGTCCGAGGTGACCGGGTCGGCGGTGACCATGATGCCCGCGGCCCGCGGGAACACCATCCGCTGGACGACCACCGCCATATCGATCGCCCGGTGGCCGAAGCCGTTGCGCTGCCGGTAAGTAACCGCCCGCTCGGTGAACAGGGAAGCCCAGCACCGGCCGATGTGTTCGAGAATCGCCCGCACGCCGGTGACATTCAGATAGCTGTCCTGCTGACCGGCGAAGGATGCGGTCGGCAGGTCCTCGGCGGTCGCGCTGGACCGCACGGCACAGGCGGTATCCGCGCCCAGCCGGGCGTACGCGGCGGCGATCGCCGTCGCGATCTCGTCCGGTATGACGCATTCTTCGATCGCACGGCGAATGTCGGCGCTAAGCGCCGCGATGCGGGTGTGGTCGTCCGGAGCCAGGGCCGTCAGTTCGCCGAGTTGAACCTCGACGGCGGGCAGCTTGGCCAGCACCCGACGGAACGCCTCCGTGGTGACACAGAAGCCGTCCGGCACCCGAACACCGTCGATCCTCGCCAACTCCCCGAGGTTCGCACCCTTCCCGCCCACACCCGCGATCCGGCTCCGGTCGATGTCCGCGAAGTCCAGCACATAGGCCATTCGGCTTGCTCCTCACCTGGGGTTTCGGCATGTAGCGAGCGATTATGGACCAGATTTCGATTCGTCATGAGCGACGCCGATCGGATATACAGTAGAAGGGGGATAAGGGGTTCTCATCACCGCGATCGCGCTGCTGTGCAGCGGACGCTATCCGCGCGGGGTATTCGATTTCCTGCTCGACATCAATCGATGGGCGTATCGCGTGGTGGCCTACGCCGCGACGCGGGCAGGCTCGCTGCCGCGGCGGGCCGCTGTGCCCGTCTCGAGGAGTGGGCACGAGGCGCCACTCGCCAGGAGATCTATCTTACAGTAGCCTATCCTAATTTAGGTGAGGCTAAACTCCTATGACACGAGAGAGGCGCACGTCGGGCGACGACTTCGCCACCGGCGAGAGGTTCGCCGCTGACAGCATGCCGCTATCGCTCTCACGTCGCGAGCAGCCGAACCCGATGGGCTTGTTAGCTTACCCTAACTTAATTAGGGTACGCTAACCCCGCGAAAGTGGATCTGCGAGAGGCGTTCTCATGGTGGTTGCTCGTCCCGAGGCGAGTTCGGGTGTCGATGGTCGAGCCGAGGCGTCTCGGTCCGATACGCCCAGCTCAGCGGTACCGAGCTATGAGCTGACGTCGCGGCGGATCGAGATCGAACGCGATACCGAGACCGCGCACCGGTGGCTCAACCATCCCAAGTCCGCGTACTGGGGGATGGTGAACAGCAGCCTGGCCGATGTGGAACGGCTACTGCGGGAGGCCGAGTCGGATCCCGACCCCCGCTTCGGTATGCGGATGGGGTATTTCGAGGGCGAGCCGCAGTTCCTCTTCGAGCTCTACAACCCGGTGACCAGTGATCTCGCCAAGCCGGGCACGGGGTATGCACACGAGCCCGGCGATATCGGCATGCATCTGCTCGTTTCCAGCAGTGAACGGCGACTGGCCGGATTCACCGGGAACGTGATGCTGCACATCATGCGCACGGCGTTCTTCGACTGCGGCGCCGAGCGGGTCGTGGTCGAGCCGGACCACCGCAATCTGGATGTGCAGCGCCTCAATGCCGCCGTCGGGTTCCGCGTCGTGGGTGACTTCCCGGTCGCCGACAAGATCGCACGACTGAGCTATTGCACGCGCGCCGATTTCCTGCGAGTGACCGACAGCGGGCGCTCCCTGGCGACCGATCAGCTCGAGAACCCCTGAGAAAGTAGCGTTTTGAACAGCACCGTGGCCTCCGCCCGCCGATCCGCGTACTGGCAGACGTACGAAACCAGGATCGCGAAGAAAATCCTCTCCGAGTTCTGTCACGAGCGTTTCGTGCATCCGGTCGAATTGTCCCCCGGCGTCTTCGTGGTCCACTCCGACGACGGGCGGACCGAGTATTTCTTCCGCGCCGAACTCCTGTCGCTGGACAGCTGGAGTATCGACGAGAACTCGCTGCGCCGCGTGCGGGCGGGTGAGGAACTGCGCATCGACGCGATCCAACTCGTCATCGACCTCAGCGGCTCGCTCGGCATTCCCGCCGAGGCGCTGCCGGAATATCTGGAGGAGTTCACCAATACGCTGCTGATCAGTACGAATCGTGCTGACGCTCGGCGCATTCCGGTGGCGGAGCTGGCCCGCGCCGACTTCCAGACCATCGAGCGCACCATGACCGAGGGCCATCCATGCATCGTGGCCAATGCCGGTCGGCTCGGATTCAGCGCCGCCGATGTCGAGCGCTACGCCCCGGAATCCGGGCAGCGGTTCCCGCTGACCTGGGTCGCCGTGCGCCGGGAGAATTGTGAGTTCGCGGCGGTGGCCGGGGTCGACTACGCCGATCTGGTCCGCGACGAGCTGGGTGCCGAGACCCTCGCGCGCTTCGCCGGCGTCCTCACCGAGCGGGGGCTCGAACCCGCGGCCTATTACTACATGCCGGTGCACCCGTGGCAGTGGGTCGAGAAGGTCGCGCGCGTCTACGCCGTCGACATCGCCGAAGAGCGCATCGTGGAACTGGGCGAGGGCCCGGATCTGTACCAGCCGCAGCAGTCCATCCGGACGCTGTTCAACACCACGCACCCCACCCGGCATTACGTCAAACTCGCGCTCTCCATTGTCAATATGGGATTCACGCGCGGGATGTCGGCGGACTACATGCGTAATACCCCGCCGATCAACGACTGGGTGCGCGCGCTGGTCACCGATGACGAGTACCTGAAATCGCTGGATTTCGAGATGCTCTACGAGGTCGCGGCCATCGGCTACCGCAGCCCGAACTACACGGCCATCACCCAGCCCGGCTCGGAGTACCGCAAACTGCTGTCGGCGCTGTGGCGGGAGAGCCCGATTCCGCTGGTGCGCGACGGGGAGCAGCTCGCCACCATGGCCGCGCTGCTGCACGTCGACCACGACGGAAATCCGTTCGTGGCGACCGTGGTTCGCGAGTCGGGCATTCCGGTGCGGGACTGGCTGCACCGCTATCTGCGCTCCTACCTGCACCCGATCGTCTACCTGCTCTACAAGTACGAGCTCAAGTTCTCGCCGCACGGGGAGAATCTGATCCTGGTGCTCGACAACGGCATTCCGGTGCGGGCCGTGCTCAAGGACATCGGCGAAGAGGTCTCCGTCTTCGGCGATCCGGACGACCTGCCCGAATCCTGCCAGCGGGCGCGGGCGGAGGCGACCGACGACATCCGCAATATGGGTGTGCTCTCGGATGTGTTCGACGATTTCCTGCGCCATCTCGCCGCCGTATTCCATGCCAGCGGGCTGCTGCCGGATCGGGACTTCTGGGCCGTCGTCGCCGAGAGCGTGACCCAATTCCAGGAACTGCACCCGGATCTGGACGACCGGTTCCGCGCCTGGGACCTGTTCGCGCCGACCTTCAAGGCGATCCATATGAACCGGCTGCAGCTGACCAACAACCGCCGGATGGTCAATCTCGGCGATTCCTATTCGACCCTCGTCGACGATCGGCACGAACTGGTGAATCCGATCGCGGCATTCCAGCCGTCCGCGACTCGGGAACACACGACTCGGGAACACAAGGAGGAGGTGGCGGTTTCGTGACCACCGAGCCCACGAACCACCCGGATGTGGAAATCATCCGGGACGCCTGGGGCATTCCGCACATCACCGCGACCTCGGCCGCGGGCGCGCTCTTCGGCCAGGGCCACGCCTGCGGGACCGACCGCGCCTGGCAGCTGGAATTCCTGCGACTGCGCGCCGAGGGCCGCACCGCGGAGGTCTTCGGCAGCGACAGCGTGGGCTGGGACGAATTCGCCCGGCGCGCCCGCCTCGACGCCGCGGCCCGGCGCATCTTCGAGGCATCCTCCCCGCGCACCCGGGAACTGGTCGCGGCCTTCGCCGACGGTGTGAACAGCACCCTGGACACGGCCGACGCCATCGAGCTGACCGAGTTCGACCACACCCCCGCGCCGTGGCGGCCGTGGACGCCCATCTCGGTGTTCATCGTCCACAACGTGCTGTTCGGCCGGTTCCTCACCAAGCTCTGGCGACTGCACGCGTGCCGGGCGCTGGGCGTGGACGCGCTGGCGCTGTTCGACTGCGAGGGTGTCGACGACACCACCGATCGCGTCCCCGCGACGCCGGACGGCGCCTTCGTCGCCGATCTGCTGCGGTGGCTACCGGACGCGGCCACCGCCGGTCCGGCTCCGGAAGCCTCCTTCGGCGACGCCATCTCGGGCAGCAATGCCTGGGGCGTGGCCGCGACGCGCACCGCCACCGGCGCACCGCTCATCGCGGGCGATCCGCACCGTTTCCTGGAGCTGCCCGGCATCTACCAGCAGTTCCATCTGGCGGCACCGGAATTCGACGTAGTGGGCTTCTCCTTCGCGGGCGTGCCCGGGGTGCCGCACTTCAGCCACTCCGGCACGGTGGCCTGGGGCATCACCAATGCCATGGGCGACTACCAGGATCTCTACGTCGAGAAACTGACCCGCTCGGGCGCCGCCGTGTACGCCGAATCCGTCGACGGCACCACGCTCGCCGAGACGCACACCGAGGAGATCCGCGTGCGCGGCGGCGAGCCGGTGCGGGTCGAGATCATCGTCACCGACAACGGCCCGGTGATCTTCGGCGGCCCGGACGAGGCGTTCGCGCTGAGCCTGCGCACCCCCATGCTGTGCGATCCGGAGACGACCTTCGACGCGGCACTGGATCTGCTGTTCGCCACGTCGGTGCCCGAGGTCGAACAGGCACTGCGGCAGTGGTCCGAACCGGTCAACCGGATCGTCATCGCCGATACCTCCGGCAGCCTGACCCACCACGTGGTGGGCGCCATGCCGGAACGCGCCGCCGAGAACTACTGGCTGCCGGTGCCGGGCTGGGACGAGCGCTACCGGTGGCGCGGCTACACCGGCGCGTCCGTGCGGGACGAGACGTTCGACGCCCGGGTGTCCGAATACTCGGTCATCGCCAATCAGCGCATCGCGAAAACAGCTCCGCTGCAACCGATCACCACCGAATGCGCGGCTCCGTTCCGGGCCGACCGCATCGACGCATTGCTCGCGGAGACCGCGGCCGTCGCGGCGGCGGACTGCGAACGCATCCACCGCGATGTCACCGTCGACGCCGGCGACGTCGTCCAGCGGGTGCTGCGCCCGCTGACCGGGCTGAGCCCGCGCGCCGAGGCGGTGCGCCGTCGGCTGCTGGACTGGGACCGCACCATGCACGCCGACAGCACCGACGCGTATGTGTACGCGGAGGTGCGCGCCCACCTGGTCCGCGCCCTCACCGGCGATGCCGCGCTGGCGGGGCTGGGTGCCCCCCATCCCTTCGGCCGCACCTTCGATCCGTGGTTCGTGGTGGGCACCCGTGTCGCGGCGGCACTGGATGCCGTGGTGGATCGGGCGGCCACGCTCGGGGTGGAGGTGGACCGACTGGTCCGGGAATCCGTCGAAGCGGTCGCGGCTCGACTCGAGGCGGCCGAGGAGACTCCGACCTGGGGCAGCATGCACGTGTTCGCGCCCATCCACGGCTTCGATCTGGTCGGCGCGAGCCTGCGGTATCCCGAACTGTCGGCACGGATTCGGCCGAGTCGGCTGCCGCTGGGCGGGGATGCCGAATGCGTCTTCGCCAATGCCAGCGCCGTCGGCTTCTCGCACGCGTGCAGCGTCGGCTCCGCCGCCCGCTACGTGTGGGACCTGAACGACCGCGACGCGAGCCGGTGGATCGTGCCGCTCGGCGTGAGCGGCGACAAACGCTCGCCGCACTTCGAGGACCAAGCGCCGCTGTGGGCGCGCGGCGAACTGGTCGACATCGTCAGCGACTGGACAACGCTGCGCGAAACAGCGAGCAAGCGTGAGGAATTCAGCCGCACGCCGGGCTCCGACGGCTTCCGTCCGGCACGCCCGAGCACACCGGACCCCGCCGTCGCCTCGAGCTTGGGAGACCTATGACCACCCTCACCGACGCGCGACTCGAACTGCTGCGCCGCCGCCTGGCCGCCGCGGGCGTGGCCGCCGACCGCTCCCCCGCCCCAGCCGCGACACCCGCCCCCGACCTGCCGGACGGCGCGCTGCGGACCGCCGAGCGGCGCATGTGGAAGATCTACGAACTCGACCCGACCTCGGTGTCCCACAACATCGGGCTGATCCTGGACTTCGAGCGCGGCTACACCCTCGACGGCGTGATCGCCTCCTTCGAGACCATGGTCGGCAATGCCGCGGTGCTGTCCTCGGTGGTCGCCACCGAGAACGGTGTCCCGCGCCGTGTACCGGCCGAGGTCGAGGGACGCTGGGTCGAACCGGGCGCGGTCTGGGAGTGGGGAACGATTCCCGAGCGGTGCGCAGCGGAACGGCGACGAGCCGAGATGTCCGCCGTCGCAGAGGTTCTGACGCGCACGCCCTTCGACCTCACCGCCGAGCCACCACTGCGCGCACGCATCTACGGCGGCGACGAGCGCGTCACGCTGGTGCTGGTCGTGCATCACCTGGCGGTGGACGACACCTCCTGGCCGCTGCTGCTGGGCACGCTGACCACCGGCGCGTGGCCCGCGCGGGCGGATCGGCCGAACCGGTCGAACGCGCCGGTGACCGCCGACGAGGTGGATCGCGCGGTGCGGCACGCCCGGTCGACCTGGGCCGCCGAGGGGATTCGCTTCCCGCTGTCCGGGGAACTGCCCGCGGTCAGCGCGGCGGAGAGCTGGCTGTCGCCCATGGACGAGAGTGCGGGCGTGCGGTTCGAGCGGCCCGTCGAGCGATCCGCCGTGGCGGCGCTCGAGGGTGTCGCCCGCGAGGTCGGATCGACCTCGAACGCGTTGCTCATCGCGATCTGCGCGGTCACCGTGTACGCCCTCACCGACGCCGCGGATCACGTGCTGCTCGTCCCCGCCGACAACCGGCGCCACGGCGAGAGCCCGGATGCCGTCGGCTACAGCGGCAATATCGTCCCGATGCGCTTCGCCTTCGACCCGAACGCCACCGTGCGCGCGGCGCTGCGCGATGCCGTCGCGGTGGTCTACCGGTCCATGGAGTTCACCGGCGTCGACTACGGCGCCGTGCTCACCGCGCTGCGCGCGGCGGGCGGACGCTTCCCGGTGGCGGAGATCATGGCCTCGGTGCGCAACGCCCCGCTGCGCGGCATCCCGATCCCCGACGGTGCGCGGGTCGACTGCACGTCGGTGTTCCACGGGATCGGCAACTACCCGCTGACGCTCGCATTCGAACTGGGTGCCGGTGACGACGTCCACCTGGAGGTGGATCACCAGCCGGAGGTGGTCGACACCGCCCGCGCCCATCGGGCGGCGGCCATCGCCACGGCGCTGGTCACCCGCATCCCCGCGGCCTTGGACCGCCCGCTGGCCGAATTGGTCGGCGCGGTAAGCGAAACCGAGGCCGGATAGCCGAGCCCGCCTGCGGCACCAGACATTCCGAATCATCCCCCGCATTGACGTAACGAGGTCTACCTGTGTCACCTGAATTCGAGTCCCCCTGGGGGAGAGCGTCCAAGTTCGCCTCACCCGGCGACGGCTGGACCGCCGTCGGCGGCGGTCTGGCGCAACTCGCCGCGGCGGTCGAGCGGAGCCACCACGGCTCACCGCTGCCGTCCGGACAACCGGCGGAGATGCTGGATGCCGTCGCGGCGTCCCTGGGGGCGGAACAGGTTCCGGACGACGGCGTGGGCGAGGCCGCCGCACTCGCGCGGCTGGCCGATGTGATCGCCCGCTACGGACTGGATCTCACCCACAAGCTGTGCGCCGCGCACCTGCAGCCGCCGCCGCTGACCGTGGCCGTGGTGGCCGACGCGCTGGCCAGCGCCACCAATGCCTCCCTGGACACCTACGACTCCGGCCCTGCCACCCTGGGCATCGAGCAGTGGACCATCAGCGCACTGGCGAAGCTGGCCGGATTCGGCGAGAACGCGGGCGGCGTCTTCGGTCCGGGCGGGTCGTACTCGAATCTGCTGGCGCTGCTCATCGCCCGCGACTACGGGGCGGCCCGGCAGGGCATCGACATTCGCCACAACGGCGTGAGCGCACTGCCCCGACCGGTGGTGCTGTGCTCGCAGGTGGCGCACTTCTCCATTCACCGCGCCTGTGCCGCACTGGGTTTGGGTGAGGCGGCGACCATCCCGATCCCGGTCGACGCCGACCACCAGATGATTCCGGAGGCCCTGGAGGCGACGCTGACCGAACTGCGCGAGAGCCATACGCCGGTCGCCATCGTGGCCACCGCGGGCACCACCGACTTCGGCTCCATCGATCCGCTGCCCGAGATCGCCGATATCGCCGCGCGCCACGGCGTGTGGATGCACGTCGACGCCGCCTACGGTTTCGGTTCGCTGTTCTCCGACAAGCTGGCTCCGCTGCTGGGCGGTATCGAGCGCGCCGATTCGGTGACCCTCGATCTGCACAAGGTCGGCTGGCAGCCCGCCGCCGCCAGCGTGCTGCTGCTGTCGGATCAGCGCCGGTTCGCCTCGCTGAACCGCTCGGTGGCCTACCTCAACCCGGACGACGACGTGGAGGCCGGATACGGCGGTCTGCTCGGCCAGACGCTGCAGACCACGCGCCGTCCGGATGTGCTCAAGGTGGCGGCGACCTTCCTCGCCTACGGCCGCAGCGGCCTGGGCCGGATGCTCGACGCCTGCCACGACCTGGCCCGCTACGCCGAAGCCCGCATCACCGCCGAACCGCTGCTGGAACTGGTCGCGCCGGTGACCCTGACCACGGTCGTATTCCGTTACCGCTGTGAGGATCTGGACCTGGACCAGGTGAACGGCGAACTGCGCCGCCGCCTGATCAGCTCCGGCACCGCGCTCATCGGCCGCACCCAGGTGCGGGTGGGCGGCGCCGGCGAGCCCCGCACCTGTGTGAAGCTCACCCTGCTGAATCCGGAGACCAGCGCGCGGGACATCGACGATCTGTTCGACGAATTGCTGCGGGTGGGATTGGAAGTGGAGTCCGAGGGCTTGCGCAGCGGACACGACGAAATGGTGAAGGTCCATGAGTGACATCGAATCGGTCGACATCCTCGCCATCGGGGCGGGTCCGTTCAATATCGGCCTGGCCGCCATGGCCTCCACGGTCGACGATGTCGAGGTGCTGGTGGTGGATTCCGTCGAGGAGTTCCACTGGCACCCCGGCATGATGTTCGAGGAGGCCAAACTCCAGGTCAGCTTCCTGTCGGACCTGGTATCGCTGGTGGACCCGACCCACCCCATGTCGTTCCTGGCCTACCTGGCCGATGTCGACCGCCTGTACCCGTTCCTGGTGCGCGAGGACTTCTTCCCCACCCGTCGCGAGTACGAGGCGTACCTGCTGTGGGCGGTGCGGCGGCTGTCGTCGCTGCGGTTCTCCACCACCGTCGACGCGGTGCACTGGGACGACGCGCACGACCGGTTCGAGGTGTCGGTCACCTCGGGCGGCACCACCTCGACCATCCACGCCGGTCACATCGTGGTGGGCGTGGGCACCGAGCCCGCCATCCCGGCCGCGCTGGCCACCGCTTCGCCGAAGCTCATCCACAGCGCCGACTACCTGCACCACCGCGATGACGCGCACGCCGCGGGCGCGGTGACGGTGATCGGCTCCGGCCAGTCCGGCGCGGAGATCGTGGTCGATCTGCTCGAGGCCAACCTCGACGGCGGCCCGGCGGTGCAATGGTGGACGCGCACACCGTGGTTCGCGCCGCTGGACTTCACCAAGCTGTCACTGGAAATGACCACGCCCGCCTATATGGAGTACTTCCACGGGCTGCCCGAGGACACCCGCGACCGGGTGCGCGCCGGACACTGGCAGTTCCACAAGGGCATCTCCACCGACACCCTGGACCGGCTGCACGATCTGCTCTACCGCCGCGAACTCAAGGAGAAGCTGCAACCGGTGCGGCTGCGCAACGGTGTCGTGGTGGAGGGCATCGACACCCTGGACGACGGGCGGCTGCGCATTCGCGGACGCCACCGCGACACCGGAGCGCTGCTGGCCCACACCGCCGATATGGTCGTCGCGGCCACCGGCTACCAGCCCCGCGCGCAGGCGTTCCTGGACCCGATCGCGGACCGGCTGCACCGAGACACCAAGGGCCGCCTGGTGATCGAGGGCAACCACGCGGTGGCCGCCGACACCGCGCTGGCGGGACGGGTGTTCGTCGCCAATGCCGAGGCGCACGCGGTGGGCGTGTCCGCGCCGAACCTGGACATCGGCGCGATGCGCAATGCCAAGATCCTCAACTCGGTCCTCGGCCGCGAGGTCTACCGCTTGCAGCGCAATACGGCGTTCACCAGCTTCGGTGTCGGCGACGAGGAAGTCCTCGAATAGCGCCGCTCACGCACCGGTTACCCATTCTCTTCTGTTCCCAAGGAGTTTCGACATGTCCGACCACATCAGTGACGCGCTGAACAGCATTCTCGAAGAAGACCTCGATCTGTCCCTGGCCGATGTCACCCGCTCGTCGCTGCTGATCGAGGATCTCGGCGTCGACTCGGTGGCCTTCGCCATCGGCGTGGTCGCCATCGAGGAGCGACTCGGCGTGAAGCTGACCGAGCGGGAGATGTCGCAGGCCGCGTCGGTGGGCGATCTGGAAGACCTCATCCGCTCCAAGGTCGGCTCGTGACCGTGACGACCGCACCGGAGACCTACGCGGAACTGCTCGACCGCGTCTTCGACGACCAGGTGGTCGCCTGGACCGAAGCGGCCGAGCAGGACAAGAAGTTCCCCCGGGTGCTGCTCGAGCATCTCGGCAAGGAGGGCGTCTTCGCCCGCAAGTGGGAAGACCGCAAGCTCACCGACCTCGGCAAGCATTTCGCCCTGGCGCAGCGCCTGGGCGCGCTGAACTCGGCGGGCATCGGAGTCGGTGTGAGCCTGCACGATTCGGCCATCGCCATCCTGCGGCGGTTCGGACGCAACGATTTTCAGCGGGAACTGGCCGACCGGGCCATCGAGACCCAGGCGGTGCTGTGCATCGCGGCGTCGGAGGAATCCGGCGGCTCCGATCTCCAGATCGCCCGCACCATGCTCGAACCCGAGGGCGACGGTTACCGGGTGGTCGGCCACAAGAAGTTCGTCTCGCTCTCGCCCATCGCCGACCAGATCATGGTCGTGTGCCGCAGCGCCGGGGACGGCTCCTCGGCCGAGCACGGCAATGTGGCCCTGGCGATCGTGCCCACCGCGCAGGTCCAGATCGCCACCCCGTACGAGAAGCTGGGGGCGGGACCGCTGGACACCGCCGCGGTCACCATCGACACCTGGGTGCCCGCGGAGGCGCTCATCGGACGTCCGGGCACCGGTCTCGCCATGATCAGCTGGGGCCTGGCGCACGAGCGCTTCTCGGTGGCCGGACAGATCGCCGGGGCCTGCGAGGTCATGCTCGGCGTCACGCTGGCCCGCATGATGGACCGCACCCAGTTCGGCAAGCGCCTCTACGACCACCAGGCGCTGCGGCTGCGGCTGGCCGACCTGCAATCGCGGGTCGACATGCTGCGCTACGCCCTCGCCGGGGTCGCGGCCGAAGGAAAGATCAACCTGCGCACCGCCGCCGCGCTCAAGGCCACCGCCGCCAACCTCGGCGAGGAGGTGGCGTCGCAGTGCCTGCACATCTTCGGCGGCATCGGCTACCTGGAGACCGGACTGCCGATCGGACGCTGGTGGCGGGATATGAAACTGGCCCGCGTCGGCGGCGGCACCGACGAAATCCTGTGGGAGCTGGTGGCTGCGGCCATGAAACCCGATACCGCGCGATACCGGACGATGTTCGAGAACCAGGTGGAACTGCCATGACCGACGCCGCCATCACCAACGCCAGCGCACCCATCGAACTGGCCCCGCCCGACCACACCTACCTCCACCTGGACGGCAAGGGTCGCCCCATGCACTGGGCGATGCTGCTGGAACTCGAGGCAGGCGGGGAACGGCTCACCCTCGACGCCATCCGGGACCGGGTGGCCGAGCGCATCGGCCTGTTCGACATCTTCCGCGTCGGCATCGCCGAAGGCCGTTGGCGCGCACCGCGCGTCGTGTTGACCGACCGGCCGGACCTCACCCGGCACCTCACCGGCGGCGACTTCACCGATCAGGCCGACCTGCGACGGCAGCTGGCCACGCTGATGGAGACGCCGCTGCCCCGTCCTGAGCCGCTGTGGCACATCACGCTGCTGACACCGCGCGGTGACGGCGCGCAGCGCATACTGCTGCGGGTGCACCACGCGCTGTCCGACGGCATCGCCGGGGCCGCCTTCGCCGCGCTGCTGGCCGACGGTTCCGCCGAAGACCTCTCGGAGTTCGAGCGTTTCGCCACCAGCCCGCGCTTCCGCACCCCGGCCGTCGAGCCGGAGGTGCTGAAGGAGTCCAAGGCCGCCTTCAACGACCAGTGGGCCGCCGGGCGCACGGGCCGCGGCTGGCCCAAACTGACCAAGACCGGCCGCCGCGAGGTCGCGACGACCGGCATCTCCACCCGGGAACTGCGCCGCGCCGCCAAGAAACACGATGCGACAGTGCACGAGTTCGTGCTCGCCGCCGTCGGGCGCACCCTCAGCACCATCCCGCCCGGCACCCCGGCGCAGACGCTGCGGGTGACCCTGCCGGTGACCAACGATCCGGAGTTCCGGCACACCGGCAACGCGGTCATCGTCACGCCGCTGAACCTGCTCGGCAACGAACCCGATCTGGGTCGCCAGATCGAGCGCTGCCGCAGCGAATTGGCCACCATCGAGCGGCGGCGGCCGGAACTGACCTCGGCCGCACCCGACGGCGGTCCCGCGCTGCCCTGGCCGGTGCAGCGCGTCATCGCGCACGCGGCCATGGCGCATATGAGTCCGGACATCCACATCGGCATCAATCCGGGCTTCTCCCGGATTCGCGCGGTGCTCGGCCGGCGCATCGCCGAACTGACGCCGCTGTCGCCGCTGGCCGGATACTCGTTCTCGGTGACCTCCCTGATCCTGGGCAATCGCACCTCGTTCGGCGTCGTCACCGACCCGGCCGCCCTGCCCGCGGGTTACGCCGCGACCTTCGTAGAGAACTTCGACCGCGTGCTGCGCGAGGCAGCACCGTCGGCCTGAGCCGGGAAGAGACCGGAAGAGTTATGAGCACTGTCACCGAGCTGCTGTTCGAGCAGCCCGCATCCACCACCACCGGACTGTGGAGTGGAAGCGACACAACGGAATTGGCCTTCCACAGCTGGGATCAGGTGCGCTCGCGCGCCCGCCGGATCGCGGGCGGGCTGGCGGGCGCGGGCGTCGAACACGGCGGTTCGGTCGCCATCCTCGCCGGTGAGCCCGCCGATGTGGCGGCACTGGTGCAGGCCACCTGGCTGCGCGGGGCGGCCTTCACCATGCTGCATCAGCCGACGCCGCGCACCAATCTGGAAACCTGGGTGGCCGATACCCGCGCCGTGGTGGCCATGCTCGGCGCGGCGGTGATCGCGGTCGGCGAGCCGTTCACGGCGGCCGTGCGCGATCTGGACCTGGGCGCGCCCATCGTGTCGGTGGAGGAACTGGCCGCCGCCACCGAAGTCGACCCGGTGGCCACCGCCGAGGACGATATCGCCATTCTCCAGTTGACCTCCGGCACCACCGGTGTCCCGAAGGCCGTCGCCATCTCGCACGGCAATGTGCGACAGAACCAGCACGCCATGATCGCCGCCGCCGGGTTCCGGCCCGAGAGCGACGTGGTGGTGAGCTGGCTGCCGCTCTATCACGATATGGGCATGGTGGGCATGATGCTCACGCCCATGATCGCGCAGGCGACCACGGTGATCACCACCCCGCTGGCCTTCCTGAAGAGCCCACTGAAGTGGGCCGAGTACATCACGCGCTTCGGCGGCACCTACACCGCCGCACCGAATTTCGCGTACTCGCTGCTCGCCCGGCGTCTCAAGCGCGCTCCCGAAGGTGCCTACGATTTGTCGACGCTGCGAGTCGCGGTGAACGGCGCGGAAGTCATCGACGAGAGCACCCTCGACGAATTCGTCACCGAGGCAGCACGTTTCGGCCTGCGACCGGAGGCCGTCATGCCCGCCTACGGCATGGCCGAGACCACCCTCGCGGTGTCGTTCGCCCCGGTTGACGAGGTGTTCTCGGTGGATGTCATCGACGGTGAGGTGGCCGAGCGCGACGGCGTCGCGCGCCGGGACGGCATCGAGCGGCCCCGGTCCCTGACCAAACTGGGCGCACCCGTGCCGGGGATCGAACTGCGCGTGGTCGACGAGCGCGGCACCGTGCTGCCCGCCGACCGCATCGGCAGCATTCTGGTGCGCGGCGACGCCGTCACCACCCGCTACCTGGGACCGGACGGGTACGCGTCGGCCGTCGACGCCGAAGGCTGGCTGTCCACCGGTGATCTCGGCTATGTCACCGAGAGCGGTGAGGTCGTGGTCACCGGCCGGAAGAAGGACGTCATCATCGTCGCGGGCCGCAATATCGCGCCGACCGTGGTCGAGCGCGCGGCGGGCACCGTGTCCGGCGTGCGTCCCGGTGGTGTGGCGGCGGTGGCGGTGCGGCTGCCCTCCATGGCCCGCGAGGGCATCGCGGTCATCGCCGAATCCGATGCGGCCGCCGATGCCGATGTGGCCGAACGGATTCGCAAGGAGGTGGCGCGCGCGGTGTACGACGATGTCGGCATCGCGCCCGCCGTGGTCACCATCGTGACGAAGGGGGCGCTGCCGAAGACCCCGTCGGGCAAGCTGCGCCGCTCACTGGCGACCAGCCTGATCCCGGCCTGAGACCGCACAGGCAAACGAGCAGGGGCCGGAACGCGATTCGCGTTCCGGCCCCTGCCGTTTCGGTGTTCCGGCCCCCGCCGTATCGATTCAGCGGCGCTGCTCGGCGGCGTGGCGGTACCCCCGTACCGCCAGCGGGCCGAACACGACGATCAGGCCGATGGTCCAGACCACCGTGAGGACGAGCGGTTTCGCCACCGCACCGCTCTCGGTCAGGCCGCGCACGGCGTCCACCGCCGGGGTCATCGGCTGATGCCGCACCACCGGCTGCAACCAGCCCGGATACTCCGAGACCGGCGCGAAGCCGCCGTTGAAGAACAGCAGCAGCAGGAACAACCCGCCCAACTGCTGCACGGCCTGCCGTCCCGACGCCACCGTGGCCATCGCGATCACCGGCACCGCGATGCCGACCGCGAACACCATCGGCACCAGCACCGCGCCGACGGCGGCGGCGACCCCGTGCTCGAAGCGGAAGCCCAGCGGCAGCGCCACGGCGAACAGCACCACGGTGGCGATGCCGGTGCGCAGCGCCTCGGCGAGCAGCCGCCCGGCGATGAAGCCCGCGCGCGGCACCGGCAGCGTCCAGGTGCGCGCCAGCAGCCCGGAATCGCGTTCGGCGATCAGGCTGATCGCCGTGGCGAGGGTGCCGAACAGCGCCCCCACCAGCGCCACCAGACCGGTATTGCCGTACACGCTGTCCCCGCCGCCCATGGCGGTCACCGTCTTGCCCAGCACCAGCTGGAACATCAGCAGCATGAAGGCGGGAAAGACCAACGACTGCACCACGATTCCCGGATCACGCGACCAGGAACGCAGCAGCGCGCCCGCGTGCACGAGCGATTGCCGCAGCAGCGGAACGGCCTGGCGCGGCGGCCATGTCACGGAAGAATCGGTGGAACTCACGGTGGTGGAACTGGATTCGGTTGTGGTCATGGCTTCCTGATTCATCGGCTCACCTGCGCTCGACCCGCCGCGACAATGGCGACACCGCCCACGGTGAGCAGCGCCGCCGCCCAGCTGAGAGCGGCCGTCAACTCGATCCCGGTCCCGCTCGCCAGCGCGCGCAGCGCATCGGCGAACACCGACATGGGCTGATTGCGGACGAACGGCTGCGCCCAGTCCGGAAACCCTTCCGCCGGAACGAGTCCCGTGGAGGCCATCACCAGGATCAGCTGCGGGATCATGAGAATGCTGGCGATGGACACCGAATTGCGCGCGACCGTGCCGACCGCGTCGGTGAGCATGCTCAGCGCCAGCCCGAAGATCACCACCAGCGCCAGGAAAGCCACTGTGTGCCAAGCAGTTCCGTGGAAGCGGAAGCCCAGCGAGGAGCCGATGCCGACGCCACCGGCCAGCGCCAGCAGCAT
Organism: Nocardia otitidiscaviarum; assembly: GCF_007362295.1. NCBI lineage: Bacteria > Bacillati > Actinomycetota > Actinomycetes > Mycobacteriales > Nocardiaceae > Nocardia > Nocardia otitidiscaviarum. The sequence goes on from NZ_CP041695.1 coordinate 5,370,898, forward strand.
GCGCACCACCACCCACGCCATGCGGCCCAGGAACGGGGTGACGCGCGGGATGGGCAGCGACATCGTGCGTTCGTGCACCCCGGCGCGGGCGTCGTGCCCGGCGGTCTCGGTGGCGGTGATGGCGGTGAACAGCCCGGCCTGCAACAGGATGATCGGGGTGAGGAACTGCGCGTAGTCACCGCCGCCCAGTTCGAACTGCCGATGCAGCGGCACGTAGAAGCAGACGAAGAACACGACCGGCCCGAAGACGGCGAAAATCGCGTCGCCGGAACGGATCGCGGCCACGATCTTCTGTCGGGCCAGGGTGGCGGTGGCCGCGCCCAAACCCACCGAGGCACGGGCGATGGAGCCGCCGCGCGCCGGTGTGGCGGAGACGGGGGTGAGGGTGGTCGACGACATCAGTGCATCTCCGTGAGTTGCAGGAACACCTCGTCCAGCGACGGCTGCCGCAGCCCGATGTCCACCACCTCGATCCGCTCACCGCGCAGCCGCGCGATCACATCGGACACGGTGTCCATGCCCTCGGGTGCCCGGACCACCAGGCGCGGGTGCACGGTGCCGGCGGTCCCGTCCGCGGGGGCGTCGACCAGTTCGAAGCCGTCGAGCAGGGACAGCACCCGCGCGGTGTCGGCACGCTCGATCAGGGTCACCTCGCAGACGGCCGCGCCGACCTGCTGTTTCAGCTGACCGGGCGTACCGGCGGCGACCACCGAGCCGCGGTTGAGCATGACGATGTGGTCGGCGAGCCGGTCGGCCTCCTCCAGGTACTGCGTGGTGAGCAGCACCGTGATGCCCTCGCCGCGCAGTCCGGAGACGGTATCCCACACGGCGGCGCGGCTGCGCGGATCCAGCCCCGTGGTCGGCTCGTCCAGGAACAGCACCTCCGGGCGGGTGACCAGCGCGCTGGCGATGTCCACGCGCCGCTGCATACCGCCGGAGAGCGCCCCGACCCGGCGATCCCGCACCGCCGCCAGATCGAATTGCTCGACCAGTTCGTCGATCCGGACCCGCAGCGCATGTCCGCGCAGACCCGTGAGCTTGCCGAAGACGGCCAGATTCTCCACGGTGGTGAGCCCGGAGTCCAAAGCGGCGTACTGCCCGGTGAGCGAGATCAATTCGCGCACCCGCGCCGCGTCGGCGACCACGTCGCGCCCGCAGATGCGGGCCTGTCCCGAGGTCGGCCGCTGCAGCGTGGACAGCAGTGTGACGGTCGTGGTCTTGCCGCTGCCGTTGGGGCCGAGCAGGCCGAGCACCTCGCCGGGCGCCACCTCGAACGATATCCCCTGCAACGCCGAGACCTCGCCGTATGTCTTGACCAGATCGACGACCTGTATGGCGGGTTCGGTCGACACCGTGCATCCTTCCGTTCGCTTGTTAGGCAAGGCTAGACTAACTTACCGCGAGCGCAGATGTGACCCGCCTCGCTCCACACCGATCACTTTGGGAGACCTCACACTTCGGTGGCCACGCCCGACTTAGGATTGACTTGCCTAATTTGCCTGGCTAGCGTGTGCTCTCGCTGCACGTTTCGCACGCTGTTCGAGAAGGGCTGTCATGCCAAAGTTCATCAAAGTCGCCGCCATCGCCGTCTTCGCCGCCATTCTCGGCCTGGGCTTCGCCCAGCCCGCGGCCGCCGATGTCTCCATCCGCGATTCGCAGGTCTCCGACCTCTACGTCCGCGCCGACGTGCCGAGCCTGCACCAGATCGAGAAGCAGTTCGCCGCGTTCTGGAACCCGAACATCGGCATGGACGCCAAGGTCGAGGTGAGCTACAACGGCGCCAACGCTCGCGGTGCGCTCGAGCGCGTCATGAGCAACAGCGCCACCATGGACTTCTTCTCCATCCAGGGCCGCGCGCTCGGTCCGGTGAACGTCGCCGGCAACACCATGTCGGTCCAGGTCGAGGGCCTGATGGCGGGCTTCCCGGCCACCAGCACCACCTACCACTACATCCGCGAGGGCGGCCTGTGGAAGTTCGACTGGAAGAGCATCTGCCAGTCGATGCAGTGCGCCGGTAACCCGAACTTCGGCTACTGAGCCACCGCTGACATCCGGCGCGACCCCCTGATTGCGTCCACGCGATCCGGGGGGTCGCGTTTGTCATGTCAGCGCCCCAGAGAAACGAATTCGATTGTGAAACAGCTTTTCAGGACTTCCCTATGATCACCGTTCGCGGCGTGTCCAAACGCTTCGGCGACACCGTCGCCGTGGATGACGTCAGCTTCGAGGCCGAGCCGGGGGCCATCACCTATCTGCTCGGCCCCAACGGCGCGGGCAAGACCACGGTCATGCGCATGATCGCCGGGCTGGCGCGGCCGAGCTCCGGGTCGATCACCATCAACGGCAAGACCCTGCACGACTTCCCGAACACCCTGCGCGAGATCGGGTTCAGCCTGGGCGCGTTCGCCCGCAATCCGCAGCACACCGCCACCCAGCACCTGCTGTGGCAGGCACGGCTGGGTGGGCTGCCGACATCGACGGTCGGCGCGGCGCTGGAGCGGGTCGGACTGGAACGGGTCGCCGGGCGGCCGGTCGGCAAGTTCTCCTACGGCATGTTGCAGCGGCTCGGCATCGCCTCGGCCCTGCTGGGTGATCCGCGGACCGTCGTACTGGACGAGCCCGCGAACGGCCTCGATGTCGAAGGCATCCTGTGGCTGCGTGAACTGGTCGTCGGCCTGGCGGCGGAAGGCAAATGCCTGCTGGTGGCCTCGCACAATCTCACCGAGGTGGAGATCACCGGAACGCGGATCGTCATCATGGGCAAGGGCGCGGTGCTGTCCGATACGACCAAGGAAGAACTGGTGGCGAAGGGATCCGAACCCCGGCGGCTGGAGTCGGCGTACATCGACATCACCAAGGGCAGCGTGGAATACGCGGCGGCCGGAGGTGCGCGCCGATGACGATCACCTATCTCGTCCAGGCCGTGCGCAGTGAGCTGGCGAAGCTGTCGTGGCGCAGCTCCGTCTGGTACTCGGTGGTGCCGTTGGCCGTGCTGATTCCGGTCGCGATCAATTTCGGCATCGCCAAGGCCACCCAGTCGAACGCCTTCCGGGGCGCGGGCGGGATGGACACCAACAACGCCGCCTACTGGATTCTCATCTTCTCCACCTTCATCCTCATGTCGGCCGGAGTGTCCTCGCTGAGTGCGGAGTTCAAGGATCGGACCGCCGAGACGGCGTTCGCGATCCAGCCGCGGCGCTGGATCCTGCCGGTGGCGAAGCTGATCGTGTACGGCGCGATCTCGGCCGTCACCGCCGGGCTGACCACCTTCGCATTGCTCGCCGGATTCCCGCGGCTGTTCCCCGAGATCTGGGGCGAGGTCGACGCGTTCTCCGCCGACGGCGTGCGCCTGCTCATCGCGGTGCCGGTCTTCGCCCTGCTCATCTGCGCACTGGGACTGGGACTTTCGGCACTGGTACCCAAGCCGGGACTGGTCGTCATGATCGTGCTGCTGTGGAAGTTCGGCATCGAGGTGTTCGTCACCTTCATCCCGGGCGATCTGGGGCTGCTGCTGCAACGGCTCTCGCCGTTCAAGAACGGTGAACTCGGCGTCGGTCAGCTGGCGACCATCGAGAGCTACTTCGGCGGGCAGAACGGCTCGCTGGCGTACTTCGCGATCCTATGTGTGGTGATCTTCGTGGTAGGCACGGTGCGACTGTCCGTCGCCGACACGCGAAGCGAATAGACCAGCAGCGCGCATACGAAAGGCCGCCCGGCCGGAACCTCGAGGTTCCGGCCGGGCGGCCTTCGTCTGTCGCCGAATCGGCTGTCGTTCAGACGCGTTCGGCGGCGGCGATGCGCCAGCCCGCCGCATTCTCCTGATGCGCCCAGAACTCCGCGAACCGCCCCGAGGCGGCCAACAGCTCCTGGACCGTGCCGTCCTCCACCACACGCCCGTCCTCGAGGAACAGCACCCGATCCGCGCCCGCGATGGTGGACAGCCGGTGCGTCACCACGATGCGGGTGCGGCCGCGCGGATCGTCACCGATGGCGGCGACCACGGCGGCCTCGTTCTCCGCGTCGAGGGCGCTGGTGCCCTCGTCCACGAGCAGCACCGACGACTCCTTCAGCAGCGCGCGGGCGATCGAAACCCGCTGCCGCTCACCGCCGGACAGCGCGGTGCCCTCGTCGCCGACGAGGGTGTCCAGGCCGTCGGGCAGGCGGTCGGCGAAGGCGTCCACCCGCGCCAGCCGCAGCGCGGTGGCGAGCTGCTGCTCGTCGGCGTCGGGGTTGCCCGCGAGCACGTTCTCCCGGATGCTGCCCGCGAACAGGTACGGCTGCTGGAACACCATGCTGGTATCGGCCGGGCGGTGCGCCGCGTCCACCGACCCGCGATCGACGCCGCCGACCCGGACACTGCCGGAGGTGGGCGTCTCCAGTCCGGCCACCAGCGCGAGCAGGGTGCTCTTGCCGGAGCCGGACGGCCCCACGACGGCCGTGGTCTCCCCGGCGCGGAATTCGATATCGAGGCCGTCGAGCACCGGCGCGGCGGTATCGCCGTAGCCGAAGCGCACATCGCGCAGTTCGACCGCGGCGGGCTCGCCGACAGCCCGTTCCACCGCCGACGCCCCGGCCGGTCCGCCCGCGTCGAGAACGGTCCGGATGTCGCGCAACGCGTTTCGGCTCGTCTCCACGGCGGAGGCCAGATCGCCCATGGCGGCGAACGGCTCCAGGAAGCGCACCACGACCACGATGAGCGCGATGGCCTCCGGAATGCCGATGGTGCCGCGCACCGCCAGCCAGGCGGTGGTACCGGCCAGCAGCAGCAGCGCGATCTGGCTGGCCAGACTGAACAGCACCTGGCCGGGAATGTTCAACAGTAGCAAGCGAACCGTCGCGCCGTGCTGGGCGGCCAGCGCCGCACCGGTCTGGCTGCGTTCGGGTTCCACCCGCCGGGCCGCGCGCAACGCGGCCTGGGTGCGGGCGAATTCGAGAATGCGTTCGGTGAGCGCGCTGTTGGATTCGGCCGCCACCCGATCGGCGTGCCGGGTGATGCGCCCGGTCGCCCACAGCGCGCCCAGCAGCAGCGGCACCGCCAGCAGCGCGACCACCGCGAGCTGCCAGGCGATCGGGATCAGCGCCACCGCGATGGCGATCGGCAGCAGGATCGCCTGGATCACCGGGGTCACCAGATAGCCGACCAGACCCACCAGATCCGGTCCGGTGGTGGCGATGGCGCGGCGGGTGGTGGCCGCGTTGTCCTCGTCGAACCATCGCAGCGGAATCCGCGCCACCTGCGCGGAGACATCGCGCTGCGCGTGGTCGAGGATGGTGAAGCCGAGGTCGAAGCCGACCCGGGAGGCGATGGAGTCCACGATCCAGCCGCCCGCCACCGCGGCGGTCAGCAGCGCCACCCAGCGCCAGGCATCGGCCGGGGTGTCGCCGAACAGCGCCGCGACCAGCGGCACCACGAACACCACCGCGATGGCGCGCAGGATGGTCGAGATGACGGTCAGCGCGAGGTAGCGGGCCACCAGGCCGCGCTGTTCGGCGGGCAGCAGCATCAGTATGGTGCGCGTCATCGCACGGTCTCCTTCACATCGGCGGCGACGGCTCCGGCCTGCCACAACTGCTGGTAGCGGCCCTCGGCGGCGAGCAGTTCGCCGTGGGTGCCGGTCTGGGTGATGCGGCCGGACTCCAGCACGACGATCCGGTCGGCCGCGGTGACGGTGCGCAGCCGGTGCGCGATCACCAGCACGGTGCGGCCGACGGCCAGGCGGTCGATGGCCTGCTGCACCAGGTATTCCGATTCGGGATCGGCGAAGGCGGTGGCCTCGTCCAGGATCAGCACCGGGGTGTCGGCGAGCAGTGCACGAGCGATGGTGAGGCGCTGCTTCTCACCGCCGGACAGCGTGGTGCCCGAACCGAGTTGGGTGTCGTAGCCCTGCGGCAGCCGCAGAATGCGCTCGTGGATCTGGGCGTCGCGGGCAGCCCGTTCGATGGCGTCGTCGGAGGCGTCCGGGACGGCGAGGGCGATGTTCTCCCGCACCGTGCCGCGGATCAGCTGGGTGTCCTGGAAGACGAATCCGATGCGGGTGTACAGCTCGTCGGGGGTGAAGGTGGTGATATCGCGGCCACCGACCCGAATCGAACCGCTCTCGATGTCGTGGAAGCGCGCCAGCAGCGCGGCCAGGGTGGACTTACCGGCCCCGGAGGGTCCGACGAGCGCGGTGACGGTGCCCGGCTCCAGGGTGAGCGAGATGTTCGCGACCACCGGGACGCCCGGGCGGTAACCGAAGGTGACGTCGTCGAATTCGACATGGCCCGGCTGCCGCTCGGCCGACGCGGTAGCGCCGCCGCGCACTTCGAGTTCGGACTCGTCCAGGGCCACCTGAATGTGCTGGGCGGCGAGGCGGCCCTCCCGCAGACCGGACAGGCCGTAGCCGATGCCCAGCAGGCGCGAGCCGAAGGTGGTGCCCAGGAACAGGAACGGCAGCAGGTCGACCGGGTCGATCCGGTCGGTCACCACGAGCGCGGTGCCCACGGTGAGAATGATCCACAGGAACGTGACCGGGCGGGTGATGAGGTCCATGGCGGACTTCTTGCCCACGAACGGGCGCTGCCAGTTGTCCAGGAAGCGGATGTACTCGTCGAGGCTGCGCCGGAACGGGGAGGCGGCCGCGCCGCCGAACACGCGGATCACCGGCTGGCCGTCGAGGTAGGAGGTGGCCTCGGCGTTCATGCGCTCGGCCCAGCGCTGCGACTGCATGATCTTGGGGCCCGAGGACGCCATCATGGTCAGCATGGTGAAGACGTAGCCGAGCACCGGGATCAGCAGCACCAGCGCCAGCCGCCAGTCCACCCAGAACAGGTAGCCCAGCACGGCCAGCGGCGCGACCACCGCGGCGACCGCATCGGTGACGGCGTGGGTCACCAGGTAGTGCAGTGACAGGGTGTCGCCGGTGATCAGCTTGTTGATCTTGCCGGAGCCGCGGGCGGTGAACCAGCCCAGCGGCAGCCGGGCCAGCTTGCTCAGCAGACGACCGCGCAGATCGCGGCTGAAGCGGGCGTCCACGGTGTGCAGCCACAGTTGCAGGGCCGATTCCAGCACCGCGCCGACGGCGAACAGGCCCAGCGCCCACAGGCCCAGGGACCACAGGGTCGATTCGTCGGTGCCCGCCAACAGTTCCCGGGCCAGTTCCACCAGCAGCACGAAGGGGGCGAGCTGAACCAGGGTCACCAGGATCTGGAGGATGCCCGCGACCCACAGCTTGGCGCGGATATCGGCGAACAGGCGGCTGCCCGCCTGGGAACGCCAGCGTCCGCGCGGGGCCGCGGCGGTCTCGGCGGCGGGCGCGCTCGGGGCGGCCGGGGTGTCGACGGCCGGTTCGATGACCGTCACGGTCTCCTCGACCGGCGTCGTCTCGGCGGCGGCCTGCGCCCGCTCGGAGCCGTCGCGCTCCTTGCCCATGGACCGACCGTGCACCCAGTACGCCTGGGCGTAGACATCGCTCTTGGGGAAGCCGAAGTCGTCCTTCAGGCGCGCGCGGATGTGCTTGAGGGACTTGGACTCCGGGCCCGCCCACGCGTACCAGTTCGACCAGTCGCGGGCTTCCAGGGCGGCGGCGAGGGAGTTCTCCGAGGTGCGGGGCACCCAGTGCACCCGGGCGCGCGGATGTTCGGTGAGCGGGATGAGCAGGTCGTCGTCGTGGTGCTTCTCCAGGTACACCTCGATCGCCACCTGCGGCGGCACGGCGGCCAGAATCGAGTTGATGGCCGGAATCGAGGCGGAGTCGCCGATCAGCAGGTATCCGGCGGGCAGGTCCTCGGGGATCGGGAAGCCCTTGGAGCCGAACGAGGCCACCTCGACCATTTCCCCGCCCTGTACCCGGCTGGCCCAGGCCGAGGCCGGTCCGGCGGGTTCGTGCAGGACGAAGTCCACGGCGAAGCGACCGGTGTCCAGATCCGCCTCGGCAATGGTGTAGCCGCGCTGGAATTCGGCGTCGGAGCCCTCCGGATCCGGGAACCAGATCCGCAACCAGGCGGTCGGTTCTAGAGTGATCTCCTCGAACAGGCTGGGCGAACTCAGCCAGACCCGCAGCATGCGCGGTGTCGTCTGTTCGGTGTCGAGTACCGTTGCCGTGTGGTACTGAACGCCGAAGCCGCGTAGCACCGCCCCCTGAAACCCTCTGCGCGCCATTATCGCCTGTCCTCCGATCGGTGTGCGGCGGAGGCGGCCCCGCGCCAGCGCCGGCCGCACGGTCTCTCAGCTGGGTTTCCCACCTCCGACTTTGGGTAGCCTACACATACTTGGCCTGCTCCGGAGTCCCAGACGGCCGCCGATTCCACCGACAAGATCGAAGATTCGACCCGGCCGAAAGCGGGTACCCCCCGCACAGCGAGCCATCGTGGAGTCGAACCGAACCCGGAGGCCGACGATGATGTCGAACAAGCGGACCGAATTCCGCTCGCCCAACACCGAGATGGCCGTCACCCGCGCCGAACGGCCACGCCCCAACCGCTCGGCCTGGGGTCACACCCGCTTCGACGCGCAGATCGCGCGACTACGCCAGCAAGCCCTGGCGGCCCGGGACGAATCCGACCGCGCCTAGCTGGGCCGACGCGCGAGGGACCGGCGTTCGTCCATGACAGCCGCCGCCACCTCGGCGATCTCAGCACCGACCATGTCCGCGAACACCCGGGCGTCCGCGGACCGCGCCACGGTGGGCGGTCCGGGGACGATCACATAGCGACCGTCCCCCGGCAGCTCCCGCCAGCGCGGCAGACGACTCACGCGTCCGCGCGGACCGAAACCCGATACGCCCTGCGCCACCTCGACCCAGCCGACACGCGACGGCGCTGTCGCCACGAACCGTCGGGCGATCTCCAGTTCGGTGTCCTCGTACATTTCCAGGGCGCGATAGCGCTCGTGGCTGTAGTCCAACCCGTCGGACAGCACATCCAGCACCAGCCGTGGCCGACGACCCGGCGGCGCCTCCGGCAGCGCCGCCACCACCGCATCGGCCAGTCCGGCCGGATCGCACGCGGTGATGGTGAATCCGGCGCTGTGATCGACGGTTTCGCCGGGCAGCTGTCGCAGCAGATACGCCTGCCCGTTCCCCAGAATCCCCAACAGCCGGATACTGCTCGCCGGATCCTTCGGAATACGGGCGTCGGCCGCGCGGACGGCGATGCGGATTTCCGGCCGCGCCACCATCCGCAGCACGTCACGGACCTCGGGCGACACGCTGTGCCGCAACCGCTCACGCGTCCGGGCAAGCGCACGCACGTAGTCGTCGTGCAGCGGGATGCGGCTGGTGAACACGAACGGATGCGGCAGCTCGTCCTCGTCGTGCTCCGACCAGAGCGCCACGAACTCCAGATCGTCGAAGGTCCAGTCGGGTGTCATTCGTCCAGCACCGGCCGGGAGACGATGAGCGGCGCCCCGAGGCCCTCCTCGACATGATGGGCGCCCTCCAGATGGACCGGCCGCTTGTGCGCGCTCCCATCCTTGTTCGCGGCGCCCCCGTGCGCACCCGCCGCGCCCGGGGTACCCGGAATCCCGGCCATCGGCGTCGCCGCGCGGGTGGACGCTGCGGGAATGTCCACCGGCGGGGTGGCGCGCGGGAACAGCCGGGCCGACTGCGCCGGATCGCGCACCGGGGGCACTCCCCCGCCACCCCCGGCCCGACCACCCGTCGAACTGCCGGAAGGCCCCTTCACCGCGGCATCGGTGGGTCGCGCCGAGACGGGCGAGGGGTCCACCCGCCCCGGACCAGGTATGCCCGACAGCGCGCCCTGACCGGCGGTGAGCGCCTGCTGGGCGGATCGCAGTGCGCTGTCGGCCAATTGGCCGGAGGTGTCGGCCCCGCGTGGCGCGGTGGCACCGCGCGGCGTGGTGGCAGACTGCCCCTGCACGCCCGGCCGTAGACCCCCGGCGTCGGGGTACGGCGGACTGGGCGTCGACATCGGCACGGCAGGCTGCCCGCTGCCCGCGACACCGGGCAGCGCGGCTCCGACACCGGCCACCGCAGGAGCCACGCCACCAGCACCCGCCGCCCCGGTGCCGCCCGATCCGCCGGACCCGTTCGACTGCGTCGGAATGTCGATCCCCTCCACCGCCACCTGGGGTTCGGGCAAGGTGGGCAGCCGACGCATCGACCACGGCAATCCTGAGCCGTAGGTCTGATACATGTTCCGCCGATACTGCGGAGTGGGGTCCACCACGGTCGTATCCGAGCTGTAGGTCGTCATATTGCCCACACCGACGCCCGTCATCTCCAGCCCGCCGGGTTCGATGGTTCCGGCCGGGTTCTCCGCGTCCTGCGGCATGCTGACCCGGGTCGCCTCCAGCCACCCCGACGTATACGCGAGATTGTCGCCCATCAGGCGCATGCTCTCCCACAGCGTCGACATACTTCGCGTGTAGTTGTGCACCGACGCCACCGCCGCCTCGCCACCCGCACCGCGCCACTGCTCGGCGGTGACCGAGTCCATGCGGTTGATGAACTCGAGGAACGTCTCCCGCAGCTGATCCGCCATCCATTCCCAGATACCGGACCAGTTCGCCGTCCGCTGCGGCGATGACGAATCGGCGATGCTCTGGCCGAGTTCGTAGAGGAATTCGTACGACTTGTTGGCGGCGCTCTCGACCGTGACAGTCGTGACGTCGAAGGCGTCGTGGTGCTGCAACCGCTGAGTCTGGGGTGTGATGTCATGTGCGGTGCCATCGGCCGGGACGGAGTATTCGGACCGGCTGTCGAGCGGTCCGGGGATCGCGGTTCGCTCCGGCGGCCCACCGGGCAGTTCCGTGGGGCGCTCCGGCACCGAGAGATCATCGAAGCTGTCGGCGTTCTCGCCCTCGGCGATGGCGTAGGTGCGCCCGGCGGCGACGAACGTGTCGACCATATCCTCGAGAATGCCGATATGGCTCCCGAGCAGTCGGTGCAACTCGCTGCCCTTCATCGCGAATCTGGAAGCCAAGGTGGAGCCGGAGGACAGATTCGAGACCGGCTCGTTCTCCTCCACCTGTTCGGCGACCAGCCGAAGGGCGAGCAGCTCGCCGATCACCTCCGAGGCCAGTTCGGCGGCCTCGTACGCGACGTCCGGTTCGAATTCGAGTTGCCCGGTCTGTGCGCGTTCGCGGAGCACCGGCCAGAGGTCCGTGGGGTTCTGGATCTCGCTCATATGATCGCTCTCCTACCGGTGATCGACCGGGCATCGCTCGGAATCGCTGTGCGCGAGCAGATTTCGTCCCCAGCGTGCGGCGGCGCCAGGCCCGCCCACCAGGGCCGCGCCCAGCCTGGGCTGGGGATGCCCTGGATGGACGACCGACCGGGCCCGCATCGGCCTATCCGACCGGCATCGACGGCTGGGCTGCTGCCCGCGCGGGCATCGCGGGCGCGTCATCGGCGTGGGAATCGAAGCGGGCGGCCAGTTTTCGCAGCGGTGCGGGGGCCCACCAGTTGGCGCGACCGGCCAGGCGCATGAAGGCCGGTACCAGGACGGCGCGGATGAGCGTGGCGTCGACGATGATGGCCACCGCCGTGCCGATGCCGAGCATCTGGAGGTACATGACGCGGCCGGTGGCGTAGAGCGAGAAGGAGACGGCCAGGATGACCGCGGCGGCGGTGATCAGTGGGGCGGCGCGTTGCAGCCCCTCCAGGACGGCGCGGCGGTTGTCGCCGGTGGCGCGGTAGCGCTCGGCGATGCGGGAGAGCAGGAACACCTCGTAGTCCATGGACAGGCCGTAGGCGACGCAGAACAGCAGGATGGGGAAGGCGGGGTCCAGGGTGCCGATCGGGGTGAAGCCGAGAAGCGTTGCGAGCGCGCCGTTCTGGAAGATGAGCACCAGCGCGCCGAACATGACCGACAGGCTGAGCAGGTTCAGCACAATGGCTTTCAGCGGAATCAGCAGACTGCCCGACATCAGGAACACCAGCACGAAGGTGACCACCGCGATGAGCACCGCGACCAGGGGGATGCGGTCGGTCAGCGTCGCGCGGAAGTCGGTGAGTTCGGCGGGATAGCCGCCGACCAGCACGGTGTCGAACGGTGCGGGGACCGCGCGCAGCTGTGCCACGAAACCGGGGACGTCGGTGCCCGCGAGCACCTCCCGCAGCGGAACGGCCTCCAGCCGGGCGGCGGTGTCGCCGACGAATCGTTCCGGATGCGGCACGGCGCGCACCTCGCGGCCGTCCACGAAGACACCGGCGGCCGAATTCACCTGCGCCACACCGTCGATGCGGGACAGCTCGACCGCGTACCGGGCGACGCGGTCCGCACCGACCCGCCGTCCGTCCGGTGCGACGAAGTGGATGGTGTCATTGGATTCGACGGTGAAGGCGGCGCGCAGTTCGTCGTACGCCTGCCGGGTCGAGGCACTGGGCGGCAGCACGCGATCATCGGGCAGGCCGATCCGCATACCGAGCGCGGGTGCGGCGAGGACGGCGATCAGCAGCAGACCGGCGATCGAGAACCGCACCGGGTAGCGCATGACCGCATCACCGAAGCGATACCAGAAGCCGCGCTCGGTCTCGGCGCTGGCGCGGGGGCGACGCGGCAGCGCGCGATGACCGATCACGGCCAGCGCCGCGGGCAGCAGCACCAGCGCACCGAGGCAGGCCATCAGGACCACCAGCACACCCGCGTACGCGAACGACCGCAGGAACGAATACGGGAAGACCAGCAGCACCGCCAGCGCCGCCGCGACCGTCGCGCCGCTGAAGAGCACCGTGCGCCCGGCGGTGCGCACCGAGGTGATGACGGCATCGGAAACCGTTGCACCCCTGCCGAGTTCCTCGCGGAACCGGGTGATGACGAACAGGCTGTAGTCCACTCCCAGGCCGATCCCCATCACCAGCGTGATATTCGCCGCGAAGGTCGAGACGTCGGTAAGGGCGGCGACCCCGCGCAGCGCGGCAAGGGTGGCGACGACCGAGAACACGCCGACGCCCAGCGTGCACAGGGCGAGCCGGGTGCGGCGGAACAGCAGCAGCAACAGCAGCAGCATCACGGGCAGGATGATCATCTCGGCGCGCAGGAAGTCCTGCGCGGCCTGGGCGCTGATCTGGCCCGATGCCGCCTCCGCGCCCGCGACCTGAACCCGCACGACGTCGTCGGCCCGGGTGTACGCGGGCAGCAGCCGATCCACGATCTCGGCGCGCGCGGCGGTGGCGTCGCCCGCGACGTGAGCGAGGACCACCGCCTGCCGGCCGTCCGCGCTGCGCATGGTCGGGTCGCCCTCCTCCGACCAGTACGACCAGGCATCGGCGACCGCGGGGTCGGTGCGCAACTCCGCGGTGAGTTCACGCCCCGCGGCGGCGACGGCGGTATCGTCCACGCCGCCCGCGACAGCCGTCACGAGCAGAATGAAATTGGCGTTGCCCGTGTGGAATTCGCGCTGCAAGAGCTCCTGCGCACGCACCGATTCGGTGCCCGGAGCCTCCCATCGGTTCAGGATCATCGCACCCATCGCGCCCGCGCCGATCACCGCCAGCACGATGGTGAGCAGCAGCCCCGCGGCCAGGACCGGCCGGGGTCGATGAGCGAGAAGGGTGCCTAGTCGGTGCAATACAGGCATGGGTGGACTCCGTCGGTCTGCTAGCCTCAGCGAATACGAGAGAGCTCTCGTGTTTTTGAAATTACGAGAGGTCTCTCGTATTTGTCAACAGGAGGTGTGGTGCCCGAAGCCCGTTCCGTCCGCCGCCAGGAGCGCGGCAGGCAGCGCATGTCCGTCATCCTGGACGCGGCACTGGAACTGTTCGGCGAACTCGGCTACGAGGCGACCTCGACCAATGCCATCGCCACCCGCGCCGGGGTCTCCCCCGGTTCGCTCTACCAGTTCTTCGCCAACAAGGAGGCCATCGCGGAGGCCCTCTCGACCCGACTGGTCGACGCCTTCCGCGCCGCGCACGCCTCCGCCTTCGACCGCACCGACCTCGCCGAACTCCCCCTCGACGAACTCGTCGATCACCTACTGGACCCGCTCATCGCCTTCAACCTCGACAACCCCGGCGCCAAGGCCCTGTTCACCAACCCCGACATGCCCGCCAGCCTCGCCGCGGGCACCAGACCCCTCCAGCAGGCCGTCCTCGGCCGCGCCGAATCGGTCATCGCCGTCCGCTACCCGGACCTGCCGATCGAGGACCGCCGCCGCGGCGCGCTCATCGCGGTGCAGATCGTGCGGGCGACCATGCCCGCCATCATCGCCGCGACCGAACCCGAACGCGCGGCCCTGATCCGCGAGACCAAACGCGCCCTGCGCGGCTACCTCACCGAACTCGCGCCCCGCTGAGATGCTGCGGGCATCCATCGACGGTGGGCTAGGGACGATGGTCATCAGGGTCGAAACCCACCGCCTCTGCTGACGACCACGCGGTGCGGCCGATGCTCGAGGTGCCGACGAAACGGGCGGCACCGATGACACGACCGGATGCGGGATGTGGCGATGAGCACAGCCGAAGAGAACCTGGAAATATCTGCGCCAGAACCGGTTCCGCCCACCGAGAAGGCCGAGTCCACGTCGACACGGGGACTCCTGATGCTCACCCTGGCGACGGTCGGGTTCGCGCTGAACTTCTGGGCGTGGGCGCTGTTGAGTCCGTTGGGTCCGTCGTTCAAGGATGCGCTGGATTCACCGCGGCCGCACTGCTGATCTACGCGATAGTGGCGGCGCTGGTCCTTCGCGATGCTCCCGGCCGGGTCGTTCCGACCGAGCCGCTGACCCGACGGCTGAGTTCGACCGCGCGCATGACGGTGACCCGCCAGGCGGCGGTGTTGTACGCGGTGACGTTCGGCGGCTATGTCGCCTTCTCCGTGTATCTGCCGGCCTATCTGAAGACCGCGTACGGGCTGACACAGGCGGACGCGGCCGCGCGGATGGCCGGTTTCGTCCTGCTGGCGGTGGCCATGCGTCCGGTCGGCGGCTGGCTGGCCGACCATCTCGGGCCGATTCGAGTGCTGGCCACCGCCATGGCCGTGGTGACCGTCGCGGCCGCGGTACAGGCATCCACGCCCGCCGTGATGCCGGTGGCCACCGCGGCGTTCCTGTCGATGGCCGCGGCGCTCGGCGCCGCCAGCGGCGCGGTGTTCGCACTGGTGGCCCTGCTCGCCCCGGCCGAACGGGTCGGATCGGTCACCGGAATGGTCGGCGCCGCGGGCGGTCTGGGCGGCTTCGTGCCACCGCTGGTGATGGGCGCGGTGTACGGTGCGCTGGGCTCCTACGGGCTCGGATTGGCCGCGTTGGCGGTGGTGGCGGCCGCCACCGGCGTATTCACCCTCACCGCCGTCCGCGAACAGTTACCAACGCCCGCGTGACACCACGCGGGTAGCGACTGCCGACCACCCGTCGGTGCTGCTACTCGCGGCGATCAGCTACCGAAGCCGACCAGTGCGTCGGACAGGTTCTGCACCTCGAGCACCTCGAGTGCCTGCTGGCGGATGTCCGGGCAGGTGTTGGTGGTGGCCTCGTCGACGATGGTGGTATCGCCGATCACCTCGTCGTTGAGCCCCTCATTGCGAACCGCCCAGTTCTGCACGGTGCCGTTGAAGGAGACCTTGGCCAGTGTCGCGCCCTGGTCGCGCCAGTTGTCGAGTTCGGGCTCGATCATGTCGCAGAGTTGCTGGGCGGCGGCGGGCGTCACCACGTCCTCGTCCCCGCCGGGAGTGGTCGTGGCCGTCGCCGTGGTCGTGGTCGTGAGATCCGGTGTGGTCATGGTGGTGGTGTCCTGGACACCGGGCTCTTCGTCGTCGCCGCAGGCCGCCAGCATCGCCCCGGCCGCGATGAACCCGGCGGCCACGGTGGTACGAACGATCTTGTTGCAGGACATCGGCATAGCCGCCTCCTCGTCAGAGTTGGGAACCTCTACGGCGGCGTTACCCAGCCCCGGCCGATTGATGCGGGCGTTGCGTCAATCGACCACGCGATACAACGACTGCATTCCGGCCGCGATGTGGTCGCCCACATGGCAGTGGAACAACCAGGTCCCGGTGGCGTCCGGGCGCATGTCGGCGGTGGCCATGGTCGCGGGCAGCAGGCTCACCACATCGGTGCGCATGCCGTTCACCACGGCGGTATTGCCGTGCCAGTGCGGGGTGTGCAGGTCCACCTCGGTGCCCATGCCCATGAGGTACCAGCGCACGCGCTCGTTCTTGCGCATCGTCACCACCGGGCCGTTGCCGTAGACGAAGCCGTTGATGGCGTGCATGAGATTCGACTCGACGAACTCCTCGTCCTCGGGATCCGCGGGAGCCGCCGCCAGCCCCGCGAGATTGTCCGCGAGCAGCGGGCTCTGGTTCTCGTCGACGACCTCGTACAGCGAGAACACCTCGCGATCGACGTCGGCCGGACTGCCGTCCGGATCGGCCTCGCCCTTCGCGGTCACGATGAGAAAACCGCTCAGCCCGGCGTACACGTCGCCGATCTCATCGGAGTGCGAGTGGTACATCCACATGGCGGTACTGCCCTCCATGGGACCCGGACCGGCCCGCTCGGGCACCTCCCAGTGGTAGGTGTGGCCGCCGCCGGGCGGCACCTCGTCATCGTGTTTGTCGGCGGCCCCGGTGCCGTCGGCATAGGGCGCGCCCTCGCTGTCCTTGTCGTAGAACACGCCGTGCGGGTGCACCGAGGCCGGGAACGAGCAGTTGTTGCGGAATTCCACCCTGATGGTGTCACCGACCTCGGCGCGGATGACCGGGCCGAGGAAACCCAGGTAGGCATCGTCGGCGTCGCGTTCGATCCGGGTGCTGAAGGTGTCGTCGGTGTAACCCCGGTACAGGCATTTCGCGTAGGTCGAGCCGATCCGGTCCGGGGCGCTGCCGACGAATACCCGTTCGTCGTCGTCGAACGGCTCGCCGTGGATGCGGTTCTCGCCGTCGGGTGCGTAGTCCCAGCGCACCGGATCGGCGGCGATGTAATACACGCGCTCGGTGCCGCTCGATCGGCCGCCGGAAGTCCGATCCGGCGCGGTGGCACAGCCTGCCACCAAGGCGGTGACCGCGATCAACGCGGTTCCGACCGCGGTGCTTACGGTACGGAATCCTCGCACACTCGACTCCTGCGCAACTCGATCCGGCAGGGAACGGACAACCCGGCACCCCGCAAGAGTTAGATTAGGCAAATCTTACTTCACCCCGGGTTGATCGCAGCGCCGCCCAGCCGTCCGCGTGTGGGCACCGCGAGGTCGGGTATGCCGCGACCGTAGAGGCGTCGTCGTGGTGAGGAGTCGGGATGCGAGTCGTAGTACTGGGCGGTACCGGAAATGTCGGAACCGCGGTGGTGGCCGCGCTGGCCGCCGATCCGGCGGTGACCTCCATTCTCGGAGTGGCCCGCCGCATCCCCGAGCGACAGGTCGAGAAGACGGAGTGGGTCGGCGCCGATATCCGGACCGACGAGCTGGAGCCGCTGCTCCGCGGAGCGGACGCGGTGGTGCATCTGGCGTGGGCCATCCAGCCGATGCGACGGCCACTCGATACCTGGCGCACCAATGTGCACGGCACCGAACGGGTATTGCGAGCCGTCGCGGCCGCGTCGGTTCCGGCGCTGATCTACGCCTCGTCGGTGGGCGCGTATTCACCGCGCCGCGATGTGCGACCGGTCACCGAGAGCTGGCCCACCGACGGCTGGCCGGAGGCGGGGTACACGCGGGAGAAGGCGTACGTGGAGCGGCTGCTCGACGGGTTCGCCTTCGCCTATCCACACTGCCGAGTCGTGCGGCTGCGGCCCGCGTTCATCTTCCAGCGCGGCGCGGCCAGTGAACAGCGCCGGTTGTTCGCCGGACCGCTGCTGCCGAACCCGCTGGTGCGCCCGGAACTGCTCCCCGTGCTCCCGGCGCCCCGGGACCTGGCATTCCAGGCGGTGCACAGTGCCGATGTGGCGCAGGCGTACCGGCTGGCCGTCATCCGGGAGGTGGCGGGACCGTTCAATATCGCGGCGGAGCCGGTACTCGACCCGCACTCGCTCGGTGAACTGCTCGGAGCCCGACCCGTCCCGATTCCGGTGCGGCCATTGCGAGCCGCCGTCGCCGCCGCCTGGCGGCTGCGCCTGCTACCGGTCGACCCGCGACTGCTGGACGCCTTCCTGCGCCTGCCGATCATGGACACCACGCGGGCGCGCGACGAACTGGGCTGGACGCCCGCCACAGCGCCGCCGACGCACTGCGCGAACTGCTGGGGGGCCTGCGCGACGGCGCCGACCTGGATACGCCTCCGCTCGCCGCCGACGCGGGCGGTCCGCTGCGAATTCATGAATTCACCTCGGGTGTAGGTGGTTTCGACCCGGTCGACCACGACCCACGGCTGCTGAGCGGGCGCGGCTGATCCGGTCACGCGGCCGGGTCGAGCACGATCTTCACCGCCCCCTCGGACTTCTCCTGGAACATTCGATAGGCGTGCGGCGCCGCGCCGAGCGGAAGTCGATGCGTGGCAAAGCTTTCCACGTCCAGCGGGTCACCGTCCACGAGCAGCGGCAGCAGGTCGTCCACCCAGGGTTTGACGTTGGCCTGCCCCATGCGCAACTGAATCTGCTTGTCGAACAGGATGCGCATCGGGATGGGGTCCACCATGCCGCCGTACACGCCGATCAACGAGATGGTGCCGCCACGCCGGACGATATCGATCGCGCTGTACAGGGCAGCCATCCGGTCGATGCCCACGGTGTCGATCATCTTGCGCGCCACCGCATCCGGCAGCAGCGTGGCCGAACGCTGGGCCAGGGCGGCCACGGGCGAACCGTGCGCCTCCATGCCGACCGCGTCGATCACCGCATCGGTGCCCCGCCCGGCGGTGCGCTCCCGGATGATGTCGCCTATGGGCTGGTCGGCGGCGGCGAGATCGACGCATTCGATACCGCGTCCGGCCACCCGGCCGAGCCGTTCGGGCAGCAGATCGACCCCGATCACCCGGTAGCCGCGGTGCGCGGCGATCCGGCAGGCCATATCGCCGATCGGGCCGAGCCCGAGCACGGTCACCGAGCCGCCCTCGGGCACGGCGGCGTACTCGACCGCCTGCCAGGCGGTGGGCAACACATCCGACAGATACAGAAAGCGGGTGTCGTCGGGACCGTGCGGCACCTTGACGTGAGTGAAATCGGCGTGCGGCACACGCAGATATTCGGCCTGCCCGCCCGGAACCTGGCCGTACAGCTTGGAATAGCCGAACAGCGCCGCGCCGCATCCATATTCGCGCACCTGCGTGGTCTCGCACTGCGTCGGAAGACCGGTCGAGCACATGAAGCAGGTGCCGCAGCTGATCTGGAACGGCACCACGATTCGATCACCGACCGCCAATTCCGTCACCGCCGAACCGATCTCCTCCACAATGCCCATCGGCTCGTGCCCGAGCACGTCGCCCTCGCTCATGTACGCGCCGAGCACCTCGTACAGATGCAGATCGGATCCGCAGATCGCCGACGAGGTCACCTTGATGACCGCGTCCCCGGGCGCTTCGATACGTGGGTCCGGCACGGTATCCACCGCCACCTTGCGCCGTCCCTGCCAAGTCACCGCTTTCATGTTTCCTCCTCTTGTTCGGTCTCTTCCTCGTGTTCGGCGAGCCGGTAGGCGCGATTGCGAATGCGGAGGATGACGGCGGCCACGACAGCGGCGGTCAGGGAGCCGCACAGCACGCCGATCTTGGCGCGTTCGGCGTGCGGGCTGCCGGGGCCGAAGGCGAGTTCGGAGATGAGCAGGGAGACGGTGAAGCCGATGCCCGCCAACAGGGCCGCGCCGTAGACGTCGATCCAGCGCAGGCCGGGATCCAGGCGCGCGCGGGTCCAGCGGGCCACGACGAAGGTCGTCCCGAAGATGCCGAAGGACTTGCCGAGCACCAGACCGGCGACAATGCCGATCGCCACCGGATCGGTGAGCGCCTCGGTGAGACCGCGCAGCCCGCGGACCGACACCCCGGCCGCGAACAGGGCGAACACCGGCACCGCCAGCCCGGCCGCGACCGGTCGCCAGCGGTCCTCGAGCCGTTGCGCGGGATAAGGGTCTCGATCGCCGCCGCGCACCGGGACCACCGCGCCCAACAGCAGTCCCGCGACGGTGGCGTGCACCCCGGCACCGTGCACCATCGCCCAGGTCACGACCGCCAGCGGGAGCAGCAGCCACCATCTTCGCGGCCAGCGCCGCACCACGAACGCGAAGGCGAGCAGGGCGAGCAGCGCACCGCCGAAGTACGCGGGGGTCAACGTCCCCGAGTAGAACACGGCGATGATGGTGATGGCGATGAGGTCGTCCACGACCGCCAGCGTGAGCAGGAAGGTGCGCAGCGACGGCGGCAGATGGGTGCTGATCAGGCCGAGAACGGCGACCGCGAAGGCGATATCGGTCGCGGACGGAATGGCCCACCCGCGCAGCGCGTCCACCCCCGTGCTCGCGATGATCGCCACGTACACCAGCGCGGGCACGATCATGCCGCCCAGCGCGGCCGCCACGGGCAGGATCGCCTTGCGGAACCGGCTCAGCTCACCGGTCACGAACTCCTGTTTGAGTTCGAGCCCGGCGACGAAGAAGAAGATCGCCAGCAAACCCCCGGCCGCCCACTCCCCCACCGACAGGTGCAGATGGGCGACGTGCGGCCCGAAGGTGAAATCACGGACCGTGGCGTAGGCGTCCTGCCAGGGCGAGTTCGCCCAGACCAACGCGAGCACCGTCGCCGCGAGAACCAGTACGCCGCCGACGGTTTCGCGGCGCAGCAGGGCGGCGACCCGGGTGTCCTCGGGCGGCGGCGGAATCGGGAACAGCAGATTGGTGGACGGCTGGCTCGCGGCCACCGACGAGCCGGTCGCGGCCTCCCGGGGCGACCCGTCCCGACCCCCGTTCGCCGCCATCCGCATCCCTCCGTCGCAGTGTCGAATCGTCTGCTCTCGATATGCCGCGACTACCCGGTGCACCCGGCTTCAACCGAATGATCGCGCCGACCCGGGCATCAGCGCCGTCACAGTGGTTAACCGCTCGACATAGACCCGAACGACACCGCAGCACCCGACGAACAGGAGTGAGCCCATGCCACGCGACTCGATTCGGCGATCCGTACGATCCCGCCTCGCCGCCGTGGCGGCGCTGGCCACCGCGACCGGTCTCACCGCCGCATGTATGGCCGACCAGAACCCGAGCGACACCACCGGCACGATGCCGTCGGTGTGGACCGGGAGCACGGTGCCGTCGACGATCGGGGACGCGCCCGGGGAGCCGGGCCACTCCCCCGGCGGCAACACCGTCTCCGCCGGTTTCGTCGACGCCGAGGGCCGTCCCGCCGGCACCGTGACCTTCATCGAACGCGCCGGCTTCGTCGAGGTTCGCGCCGAGGTGCACGGCATGGACCCCGGCTTCCACGGTTTCCACATCCACGAGCGCGGCGTCTGCGAACCGGATTCCGCTCCGCCGGAGGGCGGCGAACCCGGTGCGTTCCGCTCGGCGGGTGGCCATATGCAGGTGGACGGGCACACCGGACAGCCCGCCAGCGGCGATCTGACCTCCGTGCACGTCCGCCCCGACGGCCGCGGTCTGCTGGTGACGACCACCTCCGCCTTCACGCTGGAGGATCTGCGCAACGGCGGCGTCGGTCGCGCCGCCATCATCCACGCGGGCGCGGACAACTTCGGCAATATCCCGCCCCGCTACACCGTTCCGGGCGGTGAGGTGCCCGATGCCGAAACCCGCTCCACCGGCGATGCCGGACCGCGATCCGTCTGCGCGGCGGTCATGTGAGCGACCCGGCCGAAGTTTGGGTCGTATGTCATCGGGCATCTCGCCGATGACATCGATCAACCCTCGGCCGCAGTGAGGAATTCGGCATGCCGAGACGTTTTCCGGGGCTGTCACCAGCCGCGTGCGCCGCGCTCATCCTGGTGGCGGGACTGCTCACCGGGTGCGGCGCGGGGCAGCTCTCGCAGACCAGCATGGACAAGAACCCGGTCAACGGCAGCAATGCCGAGGCCGGTGATATCGCGTTGCGCAATGTGTATCTCGCGGCGGAGTCCGTGGGTGAGCGGATCGGCGACTACGGTTCGGTCAGCCTGTCGTTCACCGCGATTCACACCGGCATCGGCGCTCCGGACCGGCTGCTGGCGATAGCCTCGGCGGCCGCCGAGGAGGTGCGGATCGAGGCCGAACCCGACGAGTTGGTCATCGACGCCGGTACCGCGATCGCCGCGGGGCAGCCGATCGAATCGGTGGATCCGGCGACCGCACCCGACGAGCCGTTCACGGTCGTGGTGCGCCCGGTCGCGGGCGCCCTGCGGCCCGGGGTGGCGTTGCCGTTCACCTTCGTCTTCGAACGCGGCGGCGAGGTGACCTTCGGAGTGCCGTTCGACGTGTGGAGCAAGGGTGAACCCCCGTCACCGACCCGGCCGCAGCGCTGACCGGCGGCCACGCAGCGGACCTCCCGCCCGGGCCAGGGAGCCGGAGGGACGGATCCGGAGCAGGAGAGGTAACGATGCGCGACACGGCATTCGGAACACCGATCGACACCGCGACAACCACTCGGCCGGTGTGGCGATGAACGGCTCCGCGCGGCGGTCCGACGCCATCCCGCCGCGCTGGACGTGGAACCCCTCCTCCTGGTCGCAGCGACTGCCGATCGTGGGCATCGCGCTGGTGGGCTTCGCCATCGCCACGTATCTCGCGCTCTACCAGTACGACGTGGTGCCGACCGTGTGGGAGCCGTTCTTCGGTGACGGCAGCCGGGTCATTCTGGACTCGAAACTGTCGTACGTGCTGCCCGTGTCGGATGCGACGTTGGGCGCGCTCGCCTATCTGGCCGACGCCGTCTCCGGCGCGTACGGGGGCGTGCGGCGCTGGCGGACCATGCCGTGGATCGTGGTGGTGTTCGGCATCGCGGTCGGCCCGCTGGGCACCATCAGCATTCTGCTGGTGATCGCGCAGCCGGTGCTCTACGGCGCGTTCTGCACATTGTGTCTGGCCTCGGCCGTCATCTCCATGGTGATGATCCCGCCCGCCATGGACGAGGTGCTGGCGAGCCTGCAGTATCTGCGGCGAGTGCACGATCGCGGCGAGTCGGTGTGGCGGGCGTTCTGGGGGCTGCGGCAGAGGGAAACGGAGGCGGCGTCATGATTCCCCAGTTCGTCATCGCGGCCCTCGGGATCTGGCTGATGGGTTCGCCCGCCGTCCTCGACTACGGCGCACCGGCGGCGACCAGCGACCGCATCGCGGGGCCGGTGCTCGCGGCGATCGGCTATCTGGCCGCCTACGACATCCTGCGGGGGATGCGCTGGCTCAATCTGCTCACCGCGGGTTGGCTGCTGCTGGCTCCCTGGATACTCGACTTCCCTTCCACGGCAACGGTGAACAGTCTGGTCGTCGGGGTGCTCACACTGGTGCTGGTCCCGTTGAGCCGGTCCCCGCGCCAGCGGTTCGGCGGCGGCTGGGCCAGTCTGCTGCGCCGCGATCCGGACGCCACCGACACCGGCTGAACCACCTCGCGGCCGACCACACGGCCGCGAGTTCATTCCATCGCTACCTGATGGCTACCCGTCTCCGCCACGATCACCGGGTTCCCCCGTCTGAGGGGAGAAGATCGTTGCGAGGAGTACGGTGTGGCCGGGATGAGACGTTGGCGACTGGGTGCGGCGGTCGCCGCGGTGGCGGTGCTCGCCACCGCGTGCGGATCCGACGACCGGCAGGCGGGCCCGGCGGCCGCGCCGGGCTGGGAGCGCGACGCCGCGAACAGCTACCACCGGCTGGCCACCTATCCGATCGTCGAGAACCGCCCGGACGGGGCGGCGGCCGACGCGGAAACCTCCGCCGAGATCTCCGCGGTCACCGCCGACGGCAAGACCCTGATCTACACCGACGCGGCCGGTAAGCGCATCGGTTTCGTCGACCTCGGCGATCCGGCCGCTCCCAAGGGCACCGGTTCGGTCTCACTGGAGCAGTTGGGCCACGCCGACGACCAGCCCACCTCGGTGGCGGTCGCCGGTGACTACGTGCTGGTCGTGGTGGACAGCAGCGGCGGCGACTTCACCGCGCCGTCCGGACGCGTGGACGTGGTGCGCATCAGCGACCGCACCAAGGTGCACAGCATCGACCTGGGCGGGCAACCGGATTCGATCGCGGTCAGCACGGACGGCACCCGTGCCGCCATCGCCATGGAGAATCAGCGCGACGAGGAGTTCACGCCGCCGGGCGGCGAGAAGGGTGATCTGCCGCAGCCGCCGACCGGCTTCGTGCAGCTGCTGAACCTGACCGGCGCGCCGCAGCAGTGGGCGGCCACCCCGGTGCGCATCGACGAATCCGCCGCCCGCGCGGCGGGTTTGGCCGCGCCCGAGGATCTCGAGCCGGAGTACGTGAGCTTCAACGCGCGCGGCGAGGTGGCCGTCACCCTCCAGGAGAACAACGGCATCGCGATCATCGACGCCGCCGCCGGAACCGTGCGGAAGGTGTTCTCCGCCGGGCAGGTGTCGGCCGATGGCATCGACACCGAGAAGGACGGCCGGATCGATCCGAGCGGATCGCTGAAAGACGTCCCGCGCGAACCGGATTCGATCGCCTGGATCGGCGACGACCACGTGGTGACCGCCAACGAGGGCGACTGGAAGGGCGGCTCGCGCGGCTGGACCGTCTTCGACGCCGCCTCCGGCGCGGTGGTCTGGGACGCCGGTAACTCGTTCGAGCAGTTGGCGATGCGCGTCGGCCTCCACAACGACGATCGCGCCGGAAAGAAGGGCACCGAACCCGAGGGGATCGCGGTCACCGAACTGAACGGCGTCCCGGTGGCGCTGATCGGTTCGGAGCGCGGCAACTTCGTCGCGGTATACGACGTCTCGAATCCGGCCGAGCCGGTGTTCCGGCAGGTGCTGGCGACCGGTGTCGGTCCCGAGGGCATCGTCCCGATTCCGAACCGGAATCTGCTGGCGGTCTCCTCCGAGGTGGACGACGCGAAGGCCGGGGTGCGCGGCACCGTCAGCTTGTTCGGCTACGGCTCCGACTACGCCGACGGCGGCACGCCCGAGTTCCCGTCGATCGTCTCGGCCGATGCCGACGGCACGCCGATCGGCTGGGGTGCGCTCGGCGCGCTGAGCCCCGACCCGGCCGCCGCCGACCGGCTGTTCACCGCCACCGACAACGCCTACGGCCCGGCCCGCATCCTCGGCCTGGACGTCTCGGTGACTCCGGCCGTGATCGACACCGACATCGCCGTCACCGACAACGGCACACCGGCGGAACTGGATATCGAGGGACTGGCGGCCCGCGCCGACGGCGGCTTCTACCTGGCCGTCGAGGGCGAGGACGGCCCCGGCAACCAGGTGCTGCGGGTGGCGGCCGACGGTGCGATCGAGCAGCGGATCCAGCTGCCCGCCGAGATCGCGGCCGGACTCGGCAAGCAGGGCCTGGAGGGCATCGCGGTGCAGGGTTCCGGCGCGGACGAGACCGTGTGGGTGGTGCTGCAGCGCGAGCTGAAGTCCGATCCGAAGGGGGTGGCCCGCATCGGCAAGTACCGGCCCGAAACCGGCGAATGGCAGTGGTACGGCTACCGATTGGACGGCACCGACACCAAGGGCGACTGGATCGGCCTGTCCGAGATCGCGGTCGACGGCGATACCCTGCTGCTGCTGGAGCGCGACAAGCTCAGTGGCCCGAACGCGGCACTCAAGGTGGTCACCCGGGTCGCCATCCCGGCCGAGGCAGGCGTGACCGGCACCGCCCAGCCGACCGTGCTGGACAAGACCACCGCCCACGACCTGCTCCCCGACCTGCGCGCCGGCAACGGCTGGGTGCAGGAGAAGGTCGAGGGGATGGCCGTCGCGGGCAACGGCGAACTCTACGTCGTCACCGACAACGACGGCCTGGACGACGCCACCGGCGAAACCGTGCTGCTGCGCCTGGGCACGCCGAGCTGATCTTGGAACCGAAGGGACGGCGGCGGACCAGGTGGTCCGCCGCCGTCCCTTCGCCGTTCTCCAGCGATAGAATTTGCAGTTTCTGAATTTTTGCAGTTTCTGCTAAATTTCCGAGTATGGCGGAAGCGAGGCGCGAGGAGCCCGAACTCGGACTGCGTGAGCGCAAGAAGCGACAGACCCGACTCGATCTGTGCATGGCGGCACGACGGCTGGCCGCCGAACACGGTTTGGACGCGACGACGACCGACGAGATCGCCAAGGCGGTGGGCGTCTCACCGCGCACCTTCTTCAACTACTACGAGACCAAGCTGGACGCCGTGGTCGGACCGGTCGGCGAGATTGGAACACCCGAGGCGCGATTGGAATTCGCGGCCGGGGGGCCGACCGGCGTGCTGATCGACGATGTGATCCGGCTCTACGTCTCCGGCTACGAACCGGAAGACGAAGTGCGTGAGAGCATCGCACTGGTCGCATCGATCATCGAGACCGAGCCTCGGGTGCTGGCCGGATTCATCGCTGCCGGAGCCCAACACGAGGACGCCCTGCGGGAACTACTGTCCGCCCGCCTCGGTGACACCGTCTCAGCCGAATTCGCCGGTCTCACAGCTGGACTCATGTCCACACTGGCCACCCGGGCCGCGACGTCCCTGCGCGAGAACCCATCCCGGTCACTGGCCGACGCGGTGCGAGCGCAATGCGCCATGGCGATCGAACTCTTCAGCGGATCTCAGAGCGTCCGCAAGCCCGACAACAGATGAAGGAGACGCGCCGATGACCACGGCTGCCGCATCACCACCCACCCCGATCGTCCTGACCCAGAAGCGGATTTGGCTCATCTTCTCCGCGCTCATCGCGGGCATGTTCCTGGCCAGCCTCGATCAGACCATCGTGGGCACCGCCATGCCGACCATTGTCGGCGAGCTCGGCGGCGTCTCCGAAATGGCCTGGACCGCAACCTCGTATCTGCTGGCCACCACCATCGTCATGCCGATCTACGGTAAGTTCGGCGACCTGTTCGGCAGGCGGTGGCTGTTCCTGTTCGCCATCGGCGTCTTCACCGCCGCCTCGATCGGCGCGGCGCTGGCGACCGGCTTCTGGGAGTTCATCGCCTTCCGCGGACTCCAGGGCGTCGGCGGCGGCGGTCTGATGATCCTGGCGCAGGCCATCATCGCCGACGTGGTGCCCGCCAAGGATCGCGGCAAGTACATGGCCCCGATGGGAGCGGTCTTCGGCATCACCTCGGTGGCCGGACCGCTGCTCGGCGGCTTCTTCGCCGACCACATCGGCTGGCGCTGGTGCTTCTGGATCAATGTGCCCGTCGGCCTGGTGGCCATGGCCATCGCGTTCAAATACCTGAGCATTCCCAGCCATCGGCCCAAGTCCAAGCCG
Source organism: Nocardia otitidiscaviarum (assembly GCF_007362295.1). Lineage (NCBI taxonomy): Bacteria > Bacillati > Actinomycetota > Actinomycetes > Mycobacteriales > Nocardiaceae > Nocardia > Nocardia otitidiscaviarum. The sequence goes on from NZ_CP041695.1 coordinate 5,398,088, forward strand.
GACTATCTCGGCATCGTGCTCATGTCCGCGGCCACCACGCTGATCATTCTGGTCACCGACTGGGGCGGTAAGCGCTACGCGTGGGATTCTTCGGTCATCCTGTCGATGATCGTCGCGCTGGTGCTGGTGATCGCCGCCTTCGTGGCGGTGGAAGCGCGGGCCGAGGAACCGATGTTGCCGCTGTGGCTGTTCCGAAACCGCACCTTCGTTCTCACCTCGACCATCGGTCTGGTGGTCGGTCTGGTGATGTTCGCGGCGCTCGCCTTCATTCCGACCTACCTCCAAATGGCCACGGGCGCTTCCGCTTCGGTCTCGGGGCTACTGCTGATCCCGATGATGGTCGGCTTGCTGGCCACGCTGATCTCGTCCATGGCGGCCATCACCAAGACCGGTCGCTACCGGGTGTATCCGCCGCTGGGCGCGCTGATCATCGGCATCGGCATGGTGTGGCTGACCCAACTGCGCGCGGACACCTCCATGTGGGTGGTGTCGGGCATGCTGTTCGTCATGGGCGCGGGCCTCGGCCTGATCATGCAGATCATCGTGCTGGTGGTGCAGAACGCGGTGTCGCCGGACCAGATCGGCACGGCCACCAGCGCCAACAACTACTTCCGGGAAATGGGCGGCGCGATCGGTGTCGCCGTCTTCGGCTCGATCTTCACCAGCCGCCTCACCGAGGGTTTGACCGATGCCTTCCAGGAGCACGGCCAGCAGGCCGCCGGACTGGACCCCGGCGCCCTGGTGCCGACCGTGGTCAAGCACCTACCGCAGCAGTTGCACGATGCCATCGTCAGCGCCTACGTCGACGCCCTGGTCCCCGGCTTCTGGTACCTGCTCCCCGGCGTGGCCGTAGCCTTCCTGCTCGCGCTGTTCATCCCGCACCTGAAGCTCTCCGACGAGGCGGGCATGGTCGCGCGCGGCGAGGCGGTCCTCGCTGCGGATACGTCGGAGCCGGAATCCCATCCGGCTGCTCAGGATCCGGTCCAGCGGTAGCGGCGTTCCGGGCGGCCGGTGCCGCCGTAGCGGAGTCGGACCTCCGCGCGGCCGGTGCCCACGAAGTACTCCAGGTAGCGCCGGGCGCTGACGCGTGAGAGCGCGGCGGCGTCGGCGCATTCCTGGGCGGAGAGGTCGGTGTCGGCGGCGCGCAGGACGCGGGCGACCAGGTCGGCGGTATGCGCGGTCAGGCCCTTGGGCAGGGCGATGGTGCCGCTCGGGCGGGCGCCGAAGACCTGGTCGATGTCGGCCTGGGCGGCGCGGTCGAGGCCGCTGAGTTTGGTGTGCAGGGCGGCGAAGTGGCGGAGCTGATCGTGCAGCGCGCCGTAGGTGAACGGCTTGATCAGATAGTGCAGGACGCCGCCGCGCACCGCCGCGCGAATGGTGTCCACGTGGTCGGCGGCGCTGACCACGATGACATCCGCCTCGGCGGTCTCCCGGATACCGCGCAGCACCGACAGGCCGTCGATATCGGGCAGATAGATGTCGAGCAGCACCAGATCGGGACGCAGCTCACCGACCATGCGCAGCGCCTCGCCGCCGGTGTGCGCCACCCCGGCGACCTCGAAACCCGCTGTGCGGGAGACGTATCCGCTGTGTACCCGGGCTACCATGAAGTCGTCGTCGACGACCAGCACCCGAATCATCGCGACACCACCGGGGTGAGCGGGAGGGTGGCGGTGAAGACCGCGCCCTCGGCATTGTGCACCGACACCGAGCCACCGCGCCGCACGCAGGTCTGCCGGGTGATGGCCAGTCCGAGCCCCCGGGCGCCGCCGCGCTCGGCGGCCTTGGTGGTGAAGCCGTGCCGGAAGACCTCCTCGGCGATCTCGGGTGCGACACCGGGACCGGAGTCGCGCACCACCACCCGCACCGCCCCGTCCACCCGGCGCAGATCGACCTCGATCCAGCCCGGACCGCGCAGCGCGTCCAGCGCGTTGTCCACCAGATTGCCCAGCACGGTCACCAGATCGGCGGAGAGCGCGTCATCCACCTCGGGCAGCGCGGTGCTGGGCGACAACCGCAGTCCCACACCGTGTTCGGCGGCGGGACTGGCCTTGGCGATGAGCAGCGCCGCCACCGCCACGTCGCCGATCCGCTCGGTCACCTCGGCCTGCCACTGATCGCGTCCCGCGCTCACCACCTCGACATAGCGGCGCACCTCGTCGTATTCGCCGAGTTCGATGAGTCCGGCGATGGTGTGCAGGCGATTGCTGAACTCGTGCGCCTGGGCGCGCAGCATATCGGTGGTATTGCGGTTCTCGGTCAGTTCGTCGCGCAGCCGTATGAGTTCGGTGCGGTCGCGCAGGGTGATCACCGCGCCGAGGGTGCGCTGATCCCAGCGGATCGGGGTGCGGTTCATGATCAGCACCTTGCCGCGGCGCAGTCCGACCAGATCGGTGCCCGCCGCCCGGCCGGTGAAGACGTCCAGAATCCGGTCGTTGAGCCCCAAGGCGTGCACGCTCGCCCCCACCACGTCGCCGAGCGACAGCAGCGCCTTGGCCTGGTCGTTCACCAGGGTGATGCGCTGCTGCTGATCCAGGCCGACCACGCCCTCGTGGATGCCGTGCAGCATGGCCTCGCGATGCTCGACGAGTCCGGTGATCTCGGCGGGCTCCAGGCCGAGCGTCTGCCGCTTGACCCACCACGTCACCGACAGCGAGCCCGCGATCCCGAGCACGCAGGCCAGCCCCAGCAGTCCGAGCAGGCGCGGGAACGATTCGGTGAGGATGGTCAGGAAGCCCGGAAGCTGTTTGCGCGCGGCGACATAGCCGACGAGTTCGTGACTGCCCTGCCCGATCACCGGCACATGCGCCACCACCGCGCCGTCGACATCGCCGACCCAGGCCCGCCCCTCGGTCACCGTCGAATCGGCCAGGGCCAGCGGCTCGCCGATCTCCGCCGGGTCCTGCGAGGTCAGCACCGTGCCGTCGATTCTGGCGATGACGACCACATCGGCACCGGAGGCCACCTGCGCCACGGTGGCGAAGGGCGCCAGCCGCAGATGCTGTTTCGGGTCGGCGAGCAGCACGCGCAGGCTCGGATTGGCGGCGACGTCCTCGGCGATGCCGAGCATGCGCCGCGACTCGGTGGCCCGGAAGGTCTCGCCGACCTGCGCGACCACCACCGCCGCGACCGCGGCGAGCAGGACCACCACGATCGTCAGTTGCAGGGCCAGCAGCCGTCGTGCCAGCGAGCCCTTCTTGCCCACGTGTTCTCGTACCTCCCGGCCTCATCGCCCGTCGCCAGTCTCACCGCCCGACGGTCCCGACCGGACCGTTTTCGCCGCGAACACTATGAACAAAACGAACATTTCTGACGCAAGGCAGACAGCGCGCAGTGGCCCTGCTCACAATTCCACCCTGTTCGATGGTGAGAGATGAGGGATCGACAGTGCGAAAATCCACAATGCTGGCCGGACTGGCGGCCGCTGCCGTCGCGGCCCTGACCCTGACCGCGTGCGGCAGCACCGCGGCCGGAGGCGAGAAGTTGAGCGGCGTCCGGATCATGGTGCCCAACTCCCCCGGCGGCGGCTACGACATCACCGCGCGCACCTCCGCGAAGGCCATGGAAGACGCGGGGATCGCGCGCTCGGTGGAGGTGTTCAACCTGCCCGGCGCGGGCGGCACCGTCGGTCTGGGCCGCCTGGTCGGCGAGGACGGCAACGGCAAACTGGTCATGCAGATGGGCCTGGGTGTGGTCGGCAGCGTCTACACCAACAATTCGCCCTCCACGCTGACCGACACCACGCCGATCGCGAAGCTGATCGAGGAACCCGACATCCTGGTGGTGTCGAAGAATTCCAAGTACACCAGCATCGACCAGCTCGTCGCGGACTGGAAGGCGAATCCGGGCGCGGTGCCGGTGGGCGGCGGCTCCTCCCCCGGCGGTCCGGACCACCTCGCACCCATGCTGGTGGCGAAAGCCGTTGGCATCGAGCCGAAGTCGGTCAACTACATCCCGTTCGACGGTGGCGGTGAACTGCTGGCCTCGGTACTGGGCGACAAGATCGCGTTCGGCGTCTCCGGGGTGGGCGAGTACCTCGACCAGATCCAGGCCGGTGAGTTGCGGGTGCTCGCCGTGACCGGACCCGAGCGCATCGCCGACGTGGACGCGCCCACCCTGAAGGAGGCGGGCATCGACGTCGAGTTCACCAACTGGCGCGGGGTGGTCGCACCGCCGGGCATCAGCGACGCCGACCGCACCGCACTCATCGACGCCTACACCCGCATGCACGATTCGCCGCAGTGGCGCGACGCGCTCGCCGCCAACGGCTGGGACGACGCCTTCGTCACCGGCACCGAGTTCGGCACGTTCATCCAGCGGCAGACCGACCAGGTCGGCTCGGTGCTGAAGGATCTGGGACTGGCATGACCGAGCGACCCGGGCGCACCTCGACGCTGGCCTGGTGGCGTGAACGGTCCGAACTCGGGGTGTCCGCCCTGCTGGCCGGGGCGGGTGCGCTGGTGATCGTGGACGCGCTGACCATGTCGGCCGACTTCACCCAGCGCGGCCCGGTCGGGCCGCGCGCGGTGCCGGTGGTCGTCGGCCTGCTGCTGATCGTGGTCGCGGTGGTGCTCGCCGTGGATGTGCTGCGCGGCGGGCGCGGCCCGGCCGAGGCCGGTGAGGACATCGATCTGTCCACACCCGTGGAGTGGCGGACGGTACTGCTGCTCATCGGGGTGTTCGTCGCCAACATCATGCTCATCGACGTGGTCGGTTTCCCGATTTCGGGCGGGCTGCTGTTCTGGGGTGCGGCCTACGCGCTCGGCAGCCGGCACTACGTGCGCGATCCCGTGATCGCGATAGCGCTGTCGCTGCTCACCTATATCGCATTCGTCCGGCTGCTCGGGGTCATGTTGCCGGGCGGCCCACTGGAGGGGCTGATCTGACGTGGATGTACTCGGGGATCTACTCGCGGGGTTCGGCACGGCGCTGACCCCCACCCATCTACTGCTCGCGGCCGTCGGGGTGCTGCTGGGCACGGCCATCGGCGTGCTGCCCGGCATCGGGCCCGCCATGGCGGTGGCGCTGCTGCTGCCGATCACCTACAGCATCGAGCCGACCGGCGCGTTCATCATGTTCGCCGGTATCTATTACGGCGGCATGTTCGGTGGGTCGACCACCTCCATCCTGCTGAACACACCCGGCGAGACCGCCTCGGTGGTCACCGCCATCGAGGGGCATCCGATGGCGCGCAGCGGGCGCGGCGCACAGGCGTTGGCGACGGCGGCGATCGGCAACTTCGTCGGCGCGTTGTGCGGCACGCTGCTGCTGGTGCTGCTGGCTCCGGCGGTGGCGAAGGTGGCGGTGAATATCGGTGCGCCCGACTACTTCGCGGTCATGTTGCTGGCGTTCATCGCCGTCACCTCGGTGCTCGGCAGTTCGCGGGTACGCGGATTCGCCTCGCTGGGAATCGGTTTGGCGATCGGGCTGATCGGGCTCGACCCGATGACCGGTCAGCAGCGGCTCACCTTCGGCTCCCTGCACCTGGCCGACGGCATCGACGTGATCGTGGTGGCGGTCGGGCTCTTCGCGGTCGGCGAGGCGCTCTGGGTGGCCGCGCATCTGCGCCGACAACCGGCCACGGCCGTACCCGTCGGTCGAGTGCTGTTGAGCAAGAGCGACTTCCAGCGCTCCTGGAAGCCGTGGCTGCGCGGGCCGCTCATCGGCTATCCGTTCGGCGCGGTACCGGCGGGCGGTGCGGAGATCCCGACCTTCCTGTCCTATGCGACCGAGCGAAAGCTGTCCAAGCATCCGGAGGAGTTCGGCAAGGGCGCGATCGAGGGCGTGGCTGGACCGGAATCCACCGCCAGCGCGTCGGCGGCGGGCACGCTGACCACCATGCTCACCCTCGGCCTGCCGACCACGGCGACGGCGGCGGTCATGCTGGCGGCCTTCCAGCAGTACGGGATTCAGCCGGGGCCGCTGCTGTTCCAGCGGGAGTCGGAGTTGGTGTGGACGCTCATCGCCAGCCTGTTCATCGGCACCGTGCTGCTGCTGGCGCTGAATCTGCCGCTGGCACCGCTGTGGGCGAAACTGCTGCTCATCCCGCGCCCGTACCTGTACGCGGGCATCCTGTTCTTCGCCAGCGTCGGCGCGTACGCGGTGAGCGGCGACACCACCGACCTGATCCTGCTGCTGCTGATCGGCATGCTCGGATTCCTGATGCGCCGCTACGGAGTTCCGCTGCTGCCCGCCATTATCGGAGCCATTCTGGGGCCGAACGCCGAACAGCAGATGCGCCGCGCGCTGCAGATCAGCGACGGTGCGCTGAGCGGCCTGGTCAACACCTGGTTCTCGGTCACCGTCTACGCCGTGATCGCCGCCATCCTGGCCTGGCCGCTGGTCGCCCGACTGCTGCGGGCGCGCCGCGGCACCTCGGTTGGCGTATCGTAGAGACACCATTCGATCCCACGACGGCCCCCGATGCGCCGCGAGCATCGTTGCCATGAATTACGTTCTGCCCCCGGGGAAGGCTCTTCCCGCCATCCGATGACGGCCGCCCGGCTGCGCACCCGCCGCGAACTGCGCACCCAACGCCGCCCCCGCGCACACGGCTGCTGGAACCACCTCATCGCCGCCCCGCTGTGGCCGAAACACGGCGTGAACCTCGGCACCCTGCTGCGCACCTGTGACGCCACCGGCGCCTGCCTCGCCGTCCCCCGCTTCCCCTGGGTCCCCGAGGCCCTGGAACGCGGCAACACCCTGCGCCACCGCCAGTGCGTGCACTGGGTATCCGGCCGCGCCGACCGCTGGCTCGACCGCCAACGGACCGGCGGCGCAACCATTCTCGGCGTGGAACTCACCGACGAGTCCATCCGCCTCGCCGACCTACCCGCCGCCCGCCGCCGCACCGTCGTGGTCCTCGGGAACGAGGGCTACGGCATCCCACCGGAAGGTCTCGACCACCTGGACACGGCGGTCGAGATCCCGATGGTCGGCACGGGGGCGAGTCTCAATGTGGCGGTGGCAGGTTCGCTGGTGCTCTACAAACTCGCGGGGCTGTGCTGAGCTGGATCCGGCGGCGCCGCACGCCGGGCATAGGTCTCCTCCGGCCGCACGGTGACCACGTCGAGCCGCTCGACCAGCGATTCCGGCACCCGCCCGCCGTCGAAGTGCTCCGGCCCGGGAACGATCACGGCTTCCGCATCGAGCCTGGTCGCCTGCGCCTTCAAGCGGGCCAGCGGCGGGCGGCCGAACTTCGGGTCGTAGACGATCATGTCCGCGAAGTCGTAGCCGAGTCGTACCGCGAGCCTGCGGATCTCATGCTGATCTCGGAGCCGTGCGGTGCCGGATACGTCGGTCCGGAGATATCCGATCGCCGTCGGTCTGCTACGCATGGGAGCGCTCTGCGAGCTCTGCTGGTACTCCAGGACACCGCCGGGAAATGCGAAAAGTCCTGTCCCTACATCCATTTCAACCGCCCTCACTGGTAACCGACATCAGATGGCCCGAATAGAGCAGAACGAGAAGCGAGCATCTGGATGTCACGCTAGAAACCAGAACATCAGCAGGGCCAGAAGTATGACAAAACTTTCCCGTGTTTGTTGAACTGCTGGCTCTGTGAATCGCGCCGGTGGATCATGGAGGACAGCACGGAAAGCCCGTGCATACAAATGGAAACGGAGCTGACCATGCTCTTGGATTTCCTCGGCAAGGGCGGATCGGGCCTGAACGACTGCCCAACGCTCTTCGCAACCGACCAGGACAGCTACGCGGTCATCGGCTGGGCCACCGACCGGGCGGGAACGGTCGAGATCCCACACCTGCTACTCGGCTTCCTGGAGCCGGACACATTCCTCGGTGCCCGACTGGAGGACACCGGCCGAGGGACATTCCTGGTGTCCGGTCGCCCGATCACGGACCATGAGACGTTAGACCAGCTCACGATGGAGACCTATGAAGCCCCCATCGAGGTTCCGAAGGTGGAAAGGACGTTCTACGGTGCAACTGCTTCGCGGCAACCCGTGGCCTGACCTGTTCGGTCAGTGCCATCGAGAAGCATTCCACCTCGAGGTCAGAGACACCTACGCCGTGCCGGAGGAGTCGGAACCGTTGCGGCGGTTTCTGAATGGAGAGCCGGACGACAACGGATGGTTCGAACAGTGGGCGCAACTCATGCGGGAGACGACCGGGCGGGGTGTACGGGTGACCCGCGTCCGCGTCGTCACCGTCCCGCATGTGGACTACCAGCGGTGGCTTCTCGCGCTCGCGGCGCTGAACACCGCAGCGGGAGAGGATATTCGGTATCTGCCCAGGCACCTGGCCGGGACCGTGCCCACCGACGACTTCTGGCTGTTGGATGACGCCCGGATCGTGTTCAACCTGGTCGATGAGAACGGGCGCGCTGCCGGCGCTGCGGCCAGCACCACTGATCCGCGAATCGCGGAACAGTGTCGACAGACAAAAGAGCGCCTATGGCGGTTGGCGACCCCGTACGCGGATTACGCCTGTGAGCGCTCGGCAGATATCCGGAAGTGAGCAGCGGCGTTCAGGAGGCTCGACAGGCGCTCGGGCAGCGGCTTCGAGAGATCCGCAGAAGGGCTGGACTCTCAGGCCGCCAACTGGCACGCCTGTCCGGCTGGCACGAAACCAAGGTCTCCAAGATCGAATACGGCAGGGTCAAACCCTCCGATGCGGACATCCGCGCCTATTGCGCGCACGCGGGCGCGGTTGATCAACTCGAAGATCTGCTGGCCACCGTCCACAATATCGACGCCGCCTACCTGGAGTACCGGCGTCAACACGCGGCGGGACTGCGGCGGGGGCAGCAGAAGTCGGCCAGACTGGCCGAGCGCTCGAAAATCGTGCGAATCTTCCAGCCCGCAATCATCCCAGGCATCCTTCAGACAGCCGAATACGCCGAGGGCATCCTGCGGCACTCCGTCGAGTTCTACCGGTTGCCAGACGATGTGGACGGCGCAGTCGCCAAACGGATCGAGCGCCAGCACTTCTTGTACCGTGGCGAGCGTCGGTTTCACATCCTCGTCGCCGAGCAGGCGCTGTACACATCGGTAGGCACCGACTCCGTGATGCTCGGACAGCTGGACAGACTGCTGGCGGTAGTCGGGCTGTCACGAGTTCTACTCGGCATCATCCCGGCTCGGTCGGGTCCGCCCATGCAGACGACGAATTTCGTCATGTTCGACGACCGACTGGTGACCGTCGAAGCGATCACGGCCGAGCTGAGCATCACTCAACCGCGCGAGATCGCGCTCTATGGGCGGACGTTCGATACGTTGGCACGTCGGTCCGTCACCGGGGACAAAGCTCGGGCGCTGATACGGAAGGCGATAGCCGCTCGAGGCAATCCTTGATCACACCGGCACCTCGGCGGCCTCCCGGGCTCGGCCGCGGCGGCGGGCCGTGACGGTCCGGGTGATCACGCCGCGGGTGGGCGCGAAGAGGTAGGCCAGGGTGAAGGCGATGCCCTGGACCACGACGACCATGCCGCCGGGGGCGGTGTCGGCGTGGTAGCTGATGTAGAGACCGGCGACCGAGCACACCACCGAGACGGCCGGGGCGATGAGGAGCATGTGGCCGAAGCGGTCGGTGAGCAGATGCGCGGTCGCGCCCGGGATGATGAGCATGGCCACCACGAGGATGACGCCGACCGCTTGCAGGGCGAGGACCGCCGTCAGGGCGAGCAGTCCCAACAGGGCGGCGCCGAGCAGGCGGGGGCGCAGGCCGAGAGCGTGGGCGTGGGTGGGGTCGAAGGCGTAGAGGGTGAAGTCGCGGCGTTTGAGGACCAGGGCGGCCATGACGATGGCGGCGAGGATGGCGATCTGGATCAGTTCCGAGCGGCCGACACCGAGCAGGTTGCCGAAGATGATGTGGTTGAGGTCGGTATTGCTGGGGGTCACCGACACGAGCACCAGGCCGAGGGCGAACAGCGTGGTGAAGACGATGCCGATGGCGGCGTCCTCCTTCACCCGGCTGGTATCGCGCACTACGCCGATCAGGGCGACCGCGAGGAATCCGAAGATCACCGCGCCCACCGCGAACGGCGCGCCGACGATATAGGCCAGCACCACGCCCGGCAGCACCGCGTGCGAGACGGCGTCGCCCATGAGCGACCAGCCGATCAGCACCAGCCAGCAGGACAGCGTCGCGCACACCACGGCGGTGATCACGGTGGTGGCCAGGGCGCGCACCATGAATTCGTAGCGCAGCGGATCGGCGAACAGTTCGGTGAGTGTCATGGTCAACTCGCCTGCGCCAGTGCACCGCCGTCGGTGGTATCCAAACCGAATGCCAGCGCCAGCTTTTCGGGCCGCAGCACCTCGCTCGGATCGCCGTGTGCGAGCACCCGGCGCATGAGCAGCACCGCTTCGTCCGCCAGCGTGGGCAGCGCGTGCAGGTCATGGGTGGACACCAGCACGGTCGCGCCCTCGTCGGCCAGTTCGCGCAGCAGCGCCGAAATGGTGGCCTCGGACCGCTTGTCGACGCCCGCGAACGGTTCGTCCAGCAGCAGAATCGTCGCGCCCTGGGCGATTCCGCGCGCCACGAAGGCGCGCTTGCGCTGTCCGCCGGAGAGCTGACCGATCTGCCGGTCGGCCAACTCGGTGAGTTCCACCCGCTCCAGCGCGTGCGCGACCGCCTCGCGGTCGGCGCGGCGCGGCCGACGGGTGAACCCCATCCGACCGTATCGCCCGGTCATCACCACATCACGCACCGAGAGCGGAAAGTTCCAGTCCACGTCCTCGCTCTGCGGCACATAGCCGAGGGTGCCGGAGCGGCGCGCGCTCACGGGCGCGCCGCCGTTCACGCGCACCGTGCCCCGGTCCGGCGGCACCAGGCCCATGATGGCCTTGAACAGTGTCGACTTGCCGGAGCCGTTCATCCCGATCAGCCCGCACACCCGGCCGGGACGCAGGGTGAGATCGACCCCGTCCAACGCCAGCACTTCACCGTAATGAACTGCGACATCGGATATTTCGATGGCCGGTGTCTCGATCGCGCGAGTCATGATTGGGCTCCCCTCAGCGCGGTGGTGATCGTCCGGACGTCGTGCCGGATGAGGTCCAGGTAGGTCGGGACCGGGCCGTCGGCCTCGGACAGCGAATCCACGTACAGCGTGCCGCCGAAACGCGCACCGCTGGCCTCGACGACGCGCTGCATGGGCGCATCGGAGACGGTCGACTCGCAGAACACCGCCGGAACCCGGTTGGCGCGCACGAATTCGATGGCCGAGGTGATCTGCTGCGGTGTCGCCTGCTGTTCGGCGTTGACCGGCCAGATGTACTTCTCGGTGAGTCCGGCGTCGCGGGCGAGGTAGGAGAACGCGCCTTCACAGGTCACCAGGGCGCGCTCGTTGGTGGGCAGCGCGGCGAGGGTGCCGGTCAACTCGTCGTGCACCTGCTGCAACTGCGCCTGATAGGCCGCGCCATTGGCCCGGAAGTCGGCCGCGTGCTCCGGATCGAGTTCGGAGAACGCGCGAATCATGTTGTCCACGTAGATCTTCACGTTCAGCGGCGACATCCACGCGTGCGGGTTCGGCTTGCCCGCGTAGGCGTCCTCACCGATCGGAATGGGCGTGACTCCCTCGGTGACCACCACGTGTTCGACATCGAGATCCGCGACGAACTGGGCGAACCACGCCTCCAGATTCAATCCGTTGTCGAGGATGAGGTCGGCGGTCGACGCGGTGCGGATATCGCCCGGAGTCGGCTCGTAGCCGTGAATCTCCGCGCCCACCTTGGTGATCGACTCGACGGTGAGATGCTCTCCGGCCACATTGCGGGCGATATCGGCGAGCACGGTGAACGTGGTCAGCACCACCGGCTTCCCGTCCCGGCCGGCGGGGCTGCCGCAGGCGCTCACGGCCACCATGGCGGCGGCGAGCAGCGTCAGGGCGAACGCGCGGAAAAGCGAACGATGCAGCGGGTGGAGCCAAACCTTCACCTGTCGAATCGTAAAGTTCGGCTTACCTAAATTTCAAGTCCAGAGTTCCCAAGAAACAGTAACGACCGGTAGGTCATGCTGGTGGCGGCTCCGGACGGCTCGGCCGGACCACCACCGCACCGGGCAGTGCGGAGGTCGTGACGGCCGTCTCCCGGATCCGGGCCCAGCGGCGACGGATCGCCTCCTTGGTGTTCGGTCGCAGGCGATACACCAGCAGCATGCCGACCGTGCAGCCCGCGGTGATCGCCAGCGCCACCAGTCCGGGCGCGAGCGCGCGCACCGGCTCGGTCGGCCGATACCAGCCCGGCGAATAGGCGACTCGTTCGAAATCCCTGCCCCACAACGCCACCGCCGCCGACGGCACGAACAGCACGGCGATGCACAGCGGCGGCACCGTGGGAAACAGCGGCGTCGCCGCGCCGAGGCAGTAGCCGCCCACGAACGCAACCGCGAGGCCGCCCACGACGGCCGGCACCTCGCCGTGCACCCCGGCGGCGACCGCCAGCACCGAGGCCACGGCCAGCACCGCCGTGAGCGCCGCCGCCACCAGCGGCAGCCCGCGGCGGTATCCGACGTACAGACCCAGTCCGATGGCGGCGACGAACAACGGAACCACCCAGTCGGGACGCGGCACGGTGACCGGCGTGCTCCCGGCCGCGGCGAACGCGACCATGAGCAGCAACAGCAGTCCGTCGCGGCCCGGCAGGAACAGCGCGGCGACGGTGGCCGCCACCACGATGACCAGCACGCCGACGGTCAGCACGGACAGGTCTCGGCCGTCGCGCGCGAACCACTCCGAGGTCAGCAGGATGGTGGGAAAGATGATGCCCGCCGCCAGGATCGACCGCAGTGGCACCACATCGACCAGTCGACGCACCGTCATCGGTTGCCGCCGGTGTTCGAAGGCGCAGACCCCGGCCGCCACGACCAGCACCGTCGACAGCCCCACCGAGGGCGCGTCCAGCAGCAGCCGGTCCACCGGCGAGGGCGATTCGCCGGGGGCGGGCGCGGGCGTGAAATCGCCCAGCAGAATGCCCGCCATGGCGCCGAACAGAAATCCGCTCGCGGTAGCTCTCCGGGGCCAGGCCAGCGTGCCGACGACGCCCATCAGCACCCCGGCCAGGGCCGAGTCGATATAGGTGAGCGTTGCCTCCGCCGCAATCGAGCTACTCCACAGCAATTGATCGATCAGCAGGGCGATACCGGTCAGTGTGATGGTGGCCCACGCGACGGCACTGCGCATCATCAGGGCGAACACCGCCGCGAGAATGGTCACGAAGGCCGCCGCCATGGTGGCCCGCGGCACCTGGAACACGGCCAGGTCGATCGAGGCCACCGACTGCGGAGTCGCATCTTCGAGGGGGTCGATCGGCACCATGACGGTAAGCCCGGCGAGGGCGGCCGTCAGGCACACCGTTCCGGCTTCGAGTCCCGCGCGCAGGCGCCGCACACCCACAACAATGACCCAATCCAGCCGGTTCGGCAATGACCGAGCGACCTGCGGTGTGGCGGTTTGCCATGCCCGCCCCCGGGCATTCGGTGAGCGAGTCCCGCCCGTCGGAAAGGAGTGTCATGAGCGTGAACGCGAAGGTGTTGGTCATCACCTCCAACACCGGTGTCGAACGCGACGAACTGCTCGTCCCCGTGCGCAGGCTGCGCGACAGCGGTGCGCAGGTGGTGCACGCCGCCCCGGAGAAGGAGGCGGTGCGGACCGTCCTGCACGACACCGAACAGGCGATCGCCGTCGATCCGGATGCGAGCCTGGATTCGGTCGCGGTGGAAGACTATGCGGCCCTGGTGATTCCGGGCGGTACCGTGAACGCCGACAAGCTGCGGCTCACCGAGCCCGCGGTCGAGGTGGTGCGTTCGTTCGCCGCGGCGGGCAAGACGATCGCCGCCATCTGCCACGGGCCGTGGCTGCTGGTGGAGGCGGATCTGATTCGCGGGCGATCGCTGACCTCGTACCCGTCCCTGCGCACCGATATCCGGAATGCGGGCGGCGAGTGGACCGATGAGCCGATGGTCCGCTCCGCGAACGGCTGGACCCTGATCACCTCCCGCAACCCCGGCGACCTGGACGATTTCACCGGGGCCATCCTCACCGACCTGGGTGGCTGACCTCGCTCCGCTCCGGCCGCCGCACGGTCCAGGGCCAGGTCATCAGGGCCCACACCGTGAGCAGGATGGCCGCGACGGTGGCCAGGTACCAGGGCCACGGGCCGAGCACGTCGAGCAGTGACGGGGTGCTGGGTTTGGCGTTGACGAAGCCGTAGTTGGCGTCGGTGAGCGTATTGACGGCGTAGGTGACCGCGACCCAGATCAGGGTGGCGGCCACCGCGAACCGGTAGCTGCCCCAGTCGGGACGCATGCCGATTCCCCAGGTCAGGTAGATGGCCGCCCAGACCACGGCCAGGTGGATGACCCAGAAGGCGATGAATTCGGCGGACGGGAAGTCGCGGCTCTCCAGCGCCGGGGAGATGAGCGCCTGGGTGCTCAGCGTGAGACACCAGTAGTAGGTCAGCGCGTAGGCCCACCGGGCGTGCGACCACAGGGCGTACCCGGCGATGAGGGTGGCGAGGTCGGTCAGCCGCAGCGGTATCGAGCGGTCGACGGTGAACGGGATCAGGGCGACGACATAGATCACCCCGTACGACAGCAGTGTGGCCGCGCCGAAAGTCCGGGTGAAAAGTTTTGCCGCACGGTCGTTTCGGTGCGCGCGCCCGATTCGCACGACCGCGACCGCGCCGACCGCGAAGACGGCCAGCACGATCCAGTGCGACAGTCCGTAGGCCGAGAACTCCGACCGCGCCGCCAGCAGGTCCACAGTCGACACTCTACGGAGGACGGGCCGCGTCGGCGGCCGCATCGCGTCGCCTAGGGTTTTCCCATGTTCGTGAAGCTGTGCGGCCTGCGTACCGAGGCCGATGTGACGACCGCCGTCGCCGCCGGTGCCGACGCCGTGGGGTTCGTCTTCACCGCCAGCCCCCGGCAGGTCTCGGTCGAGGTGGTCCGGCGACTGCTGCGCGAGGTGCCGCCGACGGTGCTGTCGGTCGGCGTCGTCCACGGCATCCCCGCGGCGGAGGCGGGTGCGCTGGCGCGGGCGGCCGGGGTGGACGCGCTGCAACTGCACGGCGGGTACCCACGCGCGGCCTTCGACGAACTGTCCGACCTGCGCCTGCTGCGCGCCACCTCGCTCACCGCCGACACCGACGTGCGCACCGGCGCGTACGGCGAGGAATGGCTGCTGCTCGATTCCCCCGTCGCCGGTTCCGGCGAACGCTGGGACCTCACCGCCCTGACCGCCGACCGGCCGACCGGCCAGTGGCTGCTCGCGGGCGGCCTGTCCCCCGACAATGTGGCCGAGGCCGCCGCCGTCGCCCGCCCGTGGGGAGTGGACGTGTCCAGCGGCGTGGAGTCCAGCCGAGGCGTGAAGGACCACGGCCGCATGCGCGAGTTCGTCGCCGCAGCCCGCTCCTGATCTCGGCTCCCCTCCCATCCCCTCCTTGTGACCGAGGGCACAGCACCGGTACGTCACGCTGCCGTGCCGAGCGGTGTCCCTGTGTTCGACTGGGGAACGAAGGGAGGGTGCGATCGTGACGACCGGGGACGAGGAATTCGCCGAACTGCGGCCACTGCTGTTCACCATCGCCTACGAGATACTCGGCAGCGCCGCCGACGCCGAGGACATAGTGCAGGACAGCTATCTGCGCTGGCGGGATGTCGACGCGGCCACGGTGGCGCATCCGCGCCGGTACCTGGTGCAGACGGTGACCCGGCAGTCGCTCAATCATCTGCGTACGGTGCGGCGGCGACGGGAGGACTACATCGGCAGCTGGCTACCCGAGCCCATCCGCACCGGCCCGGATGCCAGCGCCGATACCGTGCTCGCGGAATCGGTGTCGATGGCCATGCTGCTGATCCTGGAGACGCTCGGCCCGACCGAACGCGCCGTCTTCGTGCTCGCCGAGGTCTTCGGGTACAGCCAGGTCGAAATCGCCGATATGGTCGGAAAATCCGATGTCACGGTCCGCCAGATCCTCCATCGGGCCCGGCGGCACGTGCAGGCCCGCCGCCAGCGCTTCCAACTCGACGACACCGCCCCGAAGGTGATCGGGCAGTTTCTGCGTGCCGCCAAGACCGGCGATATCGCGGCGCTGCTGGACCTCATGGCACCGGATGTCGTCCAGATCTCCGACGGCGGCGGCCGCGTGCGCGTCGCGTCGCGTCCGATCGCGGGCGCGGAGCGTGTCGCTGCCTTCTGCTCCGGCCTGGCCCGCAGGCAGATGGCCGCTATGACAGCCGAATTCGGCACCTACAACGCGCTGCCCGCCGTGCTGTTCCACGCGGAGGGCGTCCTCGATTCGATCCTCCTGTTCGAGATCGCCGACGGCCGCGTCACCAGGCTCTACGCGGTCCGCAATCCGGAGAAACTGCGCGCGGCCAGGACCTTGCAACCACTCACTCTCGGGAGGGAAACCCATGGAAACGATCACGGTTGAACGCATCGTCGCAGCACCGCCACACGCGGTCTTCGACTGGATGAGCAATGCGCACAACTACACTCGCGTCGGCTTCGTGCTGCACGAGCATCTCGCCCGGCCCGGCGCGGACGCACCGTACGGGGTCGGCGCGGTGCGAGTGCTGGGCTGGGCGGTCGGCTGGTTCTGGGAGCGCATCACCGCCTACGACCCGCCGCACTCGTTCGAATTCCATGTCTACCGCGCGATTCCGCCCGCCCGTCACGAGGGCGGCAGCGTCACCTTCACCGCGGTGCCGGGCGGCACCCGCGTGGTCTGGTCGACGCAGGTCGAACTCCGCTTCCCGTTACTCGGGGCACTGCTGACCCGACTGATCGCCCGCCCGATCCTCACCTACGTGTTCAAACGGGTACTCGACGAGGCGAACGCCGAGCTGCGGACGGTGCCGTCGGATCGCGGTACGGCCGCCGGTCGCTAGCATCACCGCGATGCGCGAATCCCTGGAACCCCTGCGAGCCCTGCGAGCCGTCCGGCACTACCGGCCCGACCCCGTTCCCCGGGAGTCGGTCGAGCGGATCGTCGAGGCGGCGCGGTGGACGGGGTCGGCGCGGAATCGGCAGCCGTGGCGGTTCGTCGCGGTGACGGATGCGGCGCTGCGGGTGGAGTTGAGTCGGTGTGGGGCCTATGCCGTGCATCTGGCGGCGGCTCCGGTGGTGTTGGTACTGGCGTCGGTGGCGAACGAGTTCTCGGACACGCTGTTCGACATGGGGCGGGTGACGCAGTCGGTCTGTCTGGCCGCGCGGGAGCTGGGGTTGGGGTCGTGTCCGACGACTTTCCATCCGGCGGAGAATGTTTCGCGGGTGGCAGCGCTGCTGGGGCTGCCCGAGGGGTGGCTGCCCCGGCATGCGGTGGCCATGGGGTACCCGGCGGCGGCGCCGTCGCCGTCGGCCGTTCCGACCGGTCGCATGCGCACGGCCGAACTGCTGCGCTGGATGTGAACGCGCGCTACACCTTCGCGCGTTTGGCCGCGCGGTCGCGGATCCGGTTGAGGGTGAGCCGCCACATGGCCGTGGCGACGTCGAGCGGGATGCGCGGGGTGACAACGCGGGTGGACATCTCGAGGCGGGTCCGGCGGAGCAGGGCCGCGGAGGCCTTGTCGGGGTGGCCGGTGTCGAAGGGCGGCTGCGGGTCGTATTCGATGACCAGCTGCGCCATTTCGGCGCGTTCGGTCCCGGCGATCTCACCCACCAGCCAGAGGCCGAGGTCGATTCCGGCCGAGACCCCGGCGGCGGTGACGATCTTGCCGCTGCGCACCATGCGGTCGTGCGGACGGGATTCGGCTCCGAAGGCGGCCAGCGCCGGCTGCGCCGACCAGTGCGTGGTGGCGGGATGCCCGCGCAGGATGTCGGCCGCCGCCAGCACCAGCGCACCGCTGCACACCGAGGTGGTCCACTGCGTGTTCGGGTGCACCGCGCGCAGCCATGCGATGAGCTCACCATTGGCCATGGCCTCGGTGGTCGCGGCCTCCGATCCCGGCACCAGCACCAGATCGGGTGCGGGTGTCTCGGCGAAGGTGTGGGTGGCCCCCAGGACGAGCACGCCGCTGTCGGAGACGATGGGGCCGACTTCATTGGAGACGAAACGCAATTCGCTGTCGGGCAGGAGACGCAGCACCTCGTAGGGGCCGATGGCGTCCAGTACGGTCATGCCCGGATACAGCACGATGGCGGTCTGAAATGTCATGGGGGCGTTCTCTTTCAGTTGTGGGTGAAGCGGGCGCGGTATTCGCCGGGCGGTATGCCCAAGTGGCGGTGGAAGATCCGATAGAGGGTTTCGGGGCTGCCCAGGCCGACGGCGGCGGCAACCCGGGACAGCGGTTGATCGGTGGTCTCCAGCAGTCGCCGGGCCGCGCCGATGCGGACCCGCTCGACGTAGCGGGCGGGGGTGGTGCCGATCTCGTCGGCGAAGACGCGGGAGAAGTGGCGGGTGCTCATGCCCGCCCGCTGTGCCAGGGTGGCGAGGGACAGATCGGCGGTGAGGTTCTCCTCCACCCAGACCTGTAGCTCGCGCAGCGACCTGCGCCGGCAGGGTCCGGCGGCGATCGGCGCGCTGAATTGGCTCTGCCCGCCGGGGCGGTGCAGGTAGACCACCAGCCAGCGGGCCACCTCGCGGGAGAGTTCGGGACCGTGGTCCGCACCGACGATGGCCAGGGCCAGATCGATGCCCGCGGTGACGCCCGCCGACGTCCATACCGGCCCGTCCCGGACGTAGATGCGGTCGGGTTCGGTGCACACGGCCGGGAACTCGCGGGCCAGCATCTCCCCGCCCGCCCAGTGCGTGGTGGCCTTGCGGCCGTCGAGCAGGCCGCTGCGAGCCAGCAGGAACGCGCCGGAGCACACCGAGCCGACGCGCTCGGCGGAGCTCGCGACGCGTCGAATGCCCGCGATCAGTTCGGCGTCACGGCTGGCGTTCCAGGCGCTGAGTCCGCCGACCACGAGCACCGTGTCCACCGGTTCGGACCAGGTGTCGAGCGCATGTGCGGCCGTGACCTCGACACCGCTGGCCGAACGCACCGGCCCGGACCGCGCCGCGGCGATCTCGACCCGGTACCCCGGACGCGCGCCCATGAGCGCCGCCGAGGAGAACACGTCGGCGGGTCCGGCCAGGTCCAGAAGCTGGAATCCGTCGAAGACGACGAACAGCACCACCCGCATATGCCCAGCCTCGCGGGCGGCGGCCATGGCGTCAACGACACGACTATGGCAGATCCAGCCATGCACGGCGGTGAGGGCTACGAGTGGCCCACCGTCGCGGGTGGATCGAGGAGAACGCCGGGGTTGAGAATGCCCGCTGGATCGAGTGCCGCCTTCGTCGCCCGCAGGGCGAGTGCGAACGGTTCGGGTCGCTGCCGGTCGTACCAGGGGCGGTGATCGCGACCGACGGCGTGATGGTGGGTGATGGTCGCGCCCGCACCGGCGAGTGCCTCCGAGACCGCCGCCTTGATGTCGTCCCACTGCGCCACGGTGCTGCCCCACCGGCCCGCCGCGTAGACGCCGAAGTAGGGCGCGGGGCCGTCCGGGTAGACGTGGGTGAAGCGGCAGCTGACCAGGCCGGTGGTGCCGGTCGCCGCGAACGCCGCGGTGGCGGCGGCCAGCACGGCGGCGCGCAGTTCCTCGAAACGATCCCAGGTACAGGCGGTTTCGAAGGTCTCCACGATCATGGACTGCGCGGCCAGGGCATCGCGCTGATAGGGCATGCGCAGGAAGGACGAGCGCCATACGTCCGAGGCACCGGAACTCACCTTCGCCTCGGCGGTGTCGGAGACGCGCACCCCGTCGGGCACCCGCCCGCCGTAATCGGCGCAGATCTCGATGGCCCGCGCCATCGGCGCGTCGACCGGATGGTCGGCGGATTCGAAACCGAGCACGAGCACCCCGCCCGCGGTGCCGGTTCCGGCATTGAGGAAGGCTTCCACCGGGTCGAGGAGGCGGCAGTTGGCCGGGAACAGGCCCGCCTGCGCGATGACCCGCGTGGCGGTCACGGCGCGCGCGTAGTCGTCGAAGTGCACCGAGGCTCCCGCCCGCCAGCGTGGCCGGTCCTGCAGCCGCATCCACGCCTCGGTGATGACGCCAAGGGTGCCCTCCGAGCCGAGGAACATCCGGTCGGGTGACGGCCCGGCGCCGGAACCGGGCAGGCGGCGCGATTCGCTGATCCCGGCCGGTGTGACGACGCGCAGCGATTCCACCATGTCGTCGATGTGGGTGTACACGGTCGAGTAGTGCCCGCCCGCGCGCGTGGCGAGCCAGCCGCCCAGGGTGGAGAATTCGAAGGACTGCGGGAAGTGGCGCAGGGTCAGCCGGTGGTCGCGCAGACCGGCTTCCAGTGCGGGGCCCAGGATTCCGGCCTGAATGCGGGCGGCCCGGCTGGTGCGGTCGATCTCGACGATCCGGTCCAGGCGGCCGAGGTCCAGCGCGACGACGCCGGAATAGTCGGCGGCACAGCGAGGTTCGACGCCGCCGACCACGGAGGTGCCGCCGCCGTACGGGATCACCGAGATATCCGCGCCGCCACACCAGTCGAGAACGGCGGTGACATCCTGTTCGCCGCGCGGTCGCAGCACCAGGTCGGGCACATGGTCGATGCGGCCCAGCAGATTTCGCACCACATCGCGGAACGCCTGACCGTGCCCGTGCGCCACTCGATCCTCGCGATCATCGGAGGCCAAGGGCGCCAGGGATTCCGGGGCGTGTATCCGAGGATCGGGGATATCGAGCTCGGCGAGGTCGGGCGGTTCGTGCACGCTGAGGTCGGCCCCGGGCAGCAGCGCCGCCACCCGCGTGGTCAGCGCCTTGCGTTCCGCACCGGTCACCGCGTCGGCGCGGGTGCCCCAGCCCCACCAGGATCGATCCGCCATGTCCTACCTCTCGATCGACAGCGAATTGACCAGATAGTAAATTACTCATTGGTCAATTGGTAGGTGGATGTCAATTGGTAGGTGGATTCAGGGTGACGCGGACGCGCGGGCCCGCTCCAGGACGCGCAGCGCCGCCACGGCATCGCGCGGGTCGACGGGAACCGGAGCACCGTCGATGAGCGCGGCCGCCATACCGCGATAGAAGGCGGGATAGTCGCCCGGCTCGCTGGCGATCCGGCGCGTATCCCCATCGGTGCCGAACCAGCCCCCGTGCTCGACATCGACCGTCCCCCAGGGTTTTCCGTCATCGGGTCGACGCCCGTCGCGCAGCGCCTGCTCCTGCGGGTCGAGACCGTAACCGACATAGCCGTTCTCGGAGCCGAGCACCCGGAAGCGCGGACCGAGCTGGGCTGCCACGGCGCTCATCCACAGGTGCGAGCGGACGCCGGAGGCGTGGGTGAGCGCCACGAAGGCATCGTCGTCGGCCTGGACGCCGGGACGGCGGCTGTCCAGTTCGCAGTACACGTCGGTGACCGGTCCGAACAGGGTGAGCGCCTGGTCGACCAGATGACTGCCCAGGTCGTAGAGAATGCCCGCGCCTTCCTCGGCGCTGCCCAGCTCCCGCCAGCCGCCCTTGGTCACCGGCCGCCACCGCTCGAACCGGGATTCGAAACGCCGCACCTCCCCCAGCCGACCGTCGCCGATCAGCGCCGCGATGGTGCGGAAGTCGCTGTCCCACCGCCGATTCTGGAACACCGACAGCGCCAGCCCGGCCCGCTCGGCGGCCGCCACCACCTGTTCGCCCTCCGCCGCCGTGAGCGCGAACGGCTTGTCGACCACCACCGGCAGCCCCGCCTCCAGCGCCCACACGGCCAGCGGGGCGTGGGTGCGATTGGGCGTCGCGATGACCACCAGATCGATGCCCGCCGGATCGGCGAACAGCTCCTCGACCGCCGCCAGCACCCGCACCCCCGGATGCTCCCGCCGCGCCTGCTCGCCGCGTTCGGCCGACGAGGTGACCACCGCCGCCACCCGCAAGCGCGGATCGGCGGCGATCAGCGGCGCATGGAACACCGCACCGGCCAGCCCGTAACCGATCACCGCCACACCGAGTTCACGCACCTGATGCCCTTTCCGCCGACAACCTCACGTCCACGCCACCGTAACCGGCCCGCCGCACCCCGATGGGCCGTAGGCCAGCGTGCGGGCGCGGCCGTTCCGCTAATCCTTCGGTTGCTTTGTCGCGCCGCGCTTTTCGGCGGCCGTCTCCAGGTAGGCGCTGAGTTCGCTCTGCAACACCCGGTCCAGTGCCTGGGCCAGCGTGTTCTGCACCGCCGTCACACCCAGCTCCCGCAGGTGATTGAGCATCTTGGTGGTGGCGGCGACCTCGGCATCGCTGTCGGGCAGCCAGCCCGCACCGTGCTCGGCGACGATGTGGTCCTTGGCCGCGGTGACCATGAGCCGGGCGATGTCGTCCACGCGACGACCGACGGCGGCATAGACGTCGATCAGGGCCTCGAGCCCGAATCCGTAGCCGTGCAGCGCCCCGAAGGTCTCCAGCAGTTCCGGCTGAGTGAATTCGACCGTCTCGGCGTGCAGCCGGATCAGTCCCAGCTCGGCCAGCCGTTCCAGCTCGTCGCCGGTCACCGGGGCTCCGTCGACACCCCCCAGGAAGGTGTCCACGAGCTCACGCGGCACCTCCAGTGGTGCGGCGCTGCTGCCCCAGGTGGCGGTGACGGCCTGTTGCAGTCCGAGCACCTCGGTGAGGTCCTTGCCGGTCTCCCAGCTGGTGATGAAGTCGGCGATGTGCGCGGTGGTGAACCCGCGCTGGAGCAGGGCGTCGATGATGCGCAGCCGGGCGAGGTGCGAATCGTCGTAGATGAGTGCGCGGCCGCTGCGCCGGGTGGGTGTGGCGAGCAGGCCGCGCTCCTGATAGGCGCGCACATTGCGGGCGGTGGTTCCGGCGGCCCGCGCGAGATCGTCGATGCGGTATTCCGCCATCCTCGTCTCGCCCTCCCTGTGTCGCGGTTCGCCCGGACGCGTCGCCCGTGCGCCGGTCGGCGGCACGGGCGTCACGCTCGGAGACGACATTAGCCGAGGGAGACGGCGATTCCACGGTCGGCACTCGCGGGTGCCGCATCGCGCGGGGTGAGTACGTAGTCGTCGAGTTCCACCCGGGCCAGCTGGCGTACGAACTGGGTGCCGAAGCCCGGGTACATGGTGGCGTTGAAGCCGTCTTCGGTGAGATACCAGCTGCGGCAGCCGGAGTTCCAGGTGGTGGCCGACAGCCTGCGCTGGATGCGCGCGTTGTAGCGGTCCTGCCGATCGCGGCGCACCTCGAGCATGCGCAGATCGCGGTCCAGCAGAATGCCGATGGCGTCGGTGAGGTATTCGATCTGCGCCTCCATGTACACCAGCGCCGAGTTGTGGCCGGGGCCGGAGTTCGGGCCGAAGGTGAGGAACAGGTTCGGATAGCCCGCCACCGCGACACTCTTGAACGCGTATGCGCCCCTGCTCCATTCGTCACCAAGCGCCCGTCCGTCGCGTCCGGTGACCGGGATGGGAGCCCCGGCCTTGGACACGTCGAAGCCGGTGGCGAACACGATGCAGTCGAACCGGTGCTCGATGCCCTCGGCGGTGCGGATGCCGTGCTCGCTGAGCCGCGCGATCGGCCAGGTGATGAGCTTGCAGTTCTCCCGTTGCAGCGCCGGGTAGTAGTCGTTGCTGATCAGCAGGCGCTTGCAGCCCGCCCGGAAGTCCGGGGTGAGCTGACGGCGCAGCCACGGGTCGCGTACCTGACCGCGCAGGTGCAGCCGCGCGACCGATTCCACCACCCGGGTCAGCGGCGAATTCCACACCACCCCCAGCGCCACCGACTCGTGGCCCCAGAACCAGGCGTCGCGCGCGAGCTTCTGGGTGATGGGGGCCTGCCGGTACAGCCGTCGGGTGGCACCGCTGGTGCGCCGGTTGGCACGGGGCAGCACCCAGCCCGGCGTGCGCTGGAAGACCTTGACCGCCGCCGCCCGGCCCACGAGTTCGGGAATGATCTGCACGGCGCTGGCACCGGTGCCGACCACGGCGACCTTCTTACCGGTGAAGTCGTAGTCGTGATCCCAGCGGGCACTGTGGATCTTGTGCCCCGTGTAGTCCTCGATGCCGGGGATGTTCGGGAAGCTGGCATTCGACAGCGGCCCGGAGGCGACGACCACGCTGCGCGCCTTCACCGGTCGGCGGCCGCCCGCGAAGGCGATGTCCCACAGCCCGCTCACCTCGTCGAACTCCAGCCCGGTCACGGTGTGGTCGAAGCGGATATGGGGGCGGATGCCGAATTCGTCCACCATGGATTCGATGTAGGCGAGGATCTCCGCACTGCCGGAGTAGGTGTGCGACCAGTCCGGATTGGGGGCGAAGGCGTACGAGTACAGGCGCGACGGGATGTCGCAGGCCGCGCCGGGATAGGTGTTGTCCCGCCAGGTGCCGCCCACCCGGGTGTCCCGCTCGAACAGTTCGAAGTCGGTGATCCCCTTCTGCCGCAGGCGGATCGCGGCGCCGATACCCGCGAAGCCCGCGCCGATGATCGCCACGTCCAGCGGCTGGCCCGTGCTCATGCGACCGGCTCGTAGGTGAGCTCTTTGGACCAGGTCGGCTGCGGTCCGAGGAAGCGGTCCGGGATGCGCGCGGTCAGCTTGACCATGGCGTCGGCGAACAGGTGATACGGGTGATCGCGGTTGATCACCCAGCCGCTGTGCATCTTGACGATGCGGTACATGGGCACGCGGTTGGCGATCGGGGTGCGCTCGCCGACGGCCTTGAACCGCCGCATGGCCGCGTACAGCTTCTCCTCGTCCACCCCCATGGCGACGATATTGTCGCGCATCTTGTTCAGCAGCGGCACATAGCTGAGCACGCCGACGAGGAACGAGGGTTTGGCCCAGCCGCCGACCAGATCGATGGCGAGTTTGCGGACGGTGGCGTGGCCGAGCAGCTCCATCACCGCGTAATCGGTGGCCAGATGCCGTGATTCGTCGGCGTTGATCTTCTTGAAGACCTCCTGCGCGACCGGGTCGGTGATCTCGTCGGTGACGAACTTGATCAGCGCGCCGTCCAGCGCCACCTCGAGCATGGGGATGACGGTGCCCAGGAACGACAGCGACATATCGTCGGCGTGCGAGTCCAGGAACTCGATCACCAGTTTGACATTGATGTTCGGCTCGGGGATCTCGTCGCCGTCGAGCATGCCCCAGCGGCGCATGAGCGCGAGTTCGGCATTGGCGTGCCGCTGCTCCTCGGCATGGAAGTACTGGTAGATCTGCTTCAGCGTATCGGTCGGGGCCTTCTTGGCCATGGCCGCGAAACCGCGCGCGCCGACGTTCTCGATCCACATGAGATCGGCCATGAAAGGCTTCAGTTTGGCGTGCAGTTCGGGCTCGATGAGCTCGGCTCCCGGTGCGTCCCAGTCGATGTCGGCGAGCGCCCACTGCCGGGACTTGATCTTGGCCAACATGGCCTCGAAGTCGAAGGACATATCAGACTCCTGTCTGTTCCAGCGGTGCGGCCTGGGTCGAATCGTCCTGCGGGAGAATTCGGTTCAGCACACCGAGGGCATGGGTGTAGAGGGCGGGGAAGGACCGCTTGAGCAGCCAGACGGCGTGGGCGTCCAACTGCGGCAGCACATAGAGGCGACCGCGGTCGTTGGCGTCGAGGGCGGTGCGGGCGACCCGCTCCGGAGCGAAGCCGGTTCGGCGCATGAGTTCGTCGGCCAGCCGGGCCGAGGGTGCGCCGATGCGGCCGTCGCGCACCACATTCGTCTTGACGAAGGTGGGGCACAGCACCGTCACCGCCACACCGGTACCGGACAGTTCCGCGGCTAAGGTCTCCGACAGCGACATCACCCCGGCCTTGGAGACGTTGTAGGCGGCCATCCCCGGGGCCGCCGCGAATCCGGCGGCGGAGGCGACATTGACGATGCCGCCGCGACCGGCCGCACGCAGCCGCGGCGCGAAGATCTCACAGCCGTGCACGGCACCCCACAGATTGATGCCGAGCGCCCACTCCCAGTCGGCGAAACCGATATCGCCCACCGGTTTTCCGCCGATGCCGACCCCGGCGTTGTTGATCACCAGGGTCGGTGCGCCGCCGAAGATGAGCTCGCTGTGCAGTGCCAGGCTCTCCACGTCCTCGCGGCGGGAGACATCGCAGAAGATGGCGTGGGCGGGTCGGCCGTGCGTGCGCTCGATCAACCGCACCGTGTCGTCGGCGCGATCTTTGTCGATGTCCGCGCACACCACGTCGCCGCCGCGCGCGGCGATCTCGAGGGCGAAGGCCCGGCCGATGCCACTGCCCGCGCCGGTGACCACGGCACGCGCACCGTGCGATCGTCGGCCGCCGAATACCGGCAGCACCGCGTCGAGAATCGACATGTCAGCCCACTCTCGTCCGGTCGGCGGCCGCCTCGGCGAAGGCACCCGCGACGAAGCCCCGCGTGCGCCGGAGCGCCTGTGCCGCTTCGGGAACCAGCAGCGGCAGGGCCTGGAAGACATGGATGCGGCCGGGCCAGAGTTCCAGATCGCAGCGCGCCCCGGCGGCGACGGCCATATCGCGCAGGTGCCGGGCGTCGTCGGCGAGCATCTCCCCCGCACTGGCCTGCACCAGCAGCGGCGGAAGTGCCGCGCCGCGCGGCACGGTGAGGCGCAGCCGCGGCGAATCCGGATGCTGCCCTTCGGTGTAGAGCTCGATGAGCCGGCGGCCGGTGCGCGCCGGGGCCATCGGGTCGGGAAGCTCGCGGTCGCGCCGCTCGGCCATGGTCAGGGTGAGGTCCATGAGCGGCGAGTACATGAACGCGCCCGCCGGTTGCGGCCGATCCCCCGCCGCGTTCTGTAGCAGCAGGTCCAGGGCCAGATGGCCGCCCGCGGAATCGCCGCCGATCACCAGGTCCTCGGGACGGTGCCCCTGGTCGAGCAGCCAGCGGTATCCGGCCGCCACATCGTCGGCCGCCGCCGGGAAGCGGTGTTCGGGTGCGAGTCGGTAATCGATCAGGAAGACCGGCAGTCCGGTGAGTTTCGACAGCCGCGATGCCAGTCCGCGATGGGTGCGCGCCGAGCACACCACGTAGCCGCTGCCGTGGATGTAGTAGATCGCCCGCGGCCCGTACGCGACTCCGGCCGCGCGCACCCACTCGCCGCGCATCGCGCCGGAGCGGATCGGGGTGACCCGCGTCCCCGGCAGGGTCGGCCCGAAGGCGGCCATCACGCCGGCGATCAGCCCGCGGCCCAGTTCGATGCCCACGCGATTGCGCGGCAGCAGTCCATTGACCCGGCGTAACCCGACCACCGACGCCGTCGCCGCGAGCCGCGCTTGTCGCGAGGCCGAGACGGGGATCGCCGCCGATGCGCAGGTCGCCGTTGACCTTGCTCTCGTCATAGCAAGAGAATCATCCCTGAATGTGCCATTTGTCAATGGCACATTTTGTACTGAGGACAGAAAAGGGTCTCCGACCGGTGCGGCCGCGTAACGATCCGAGGAACAAATGGGTACGGCGGACTGATCGGATACGGAACGGGGAATCAAGAGACGCACAGGATTTCCGCGAACGGCCCGAGGAGGACGACATGGGCGAGCCGGTATGCGTCGATTGCTGGCGCCGGGACAACCTGACCTTCGCACAGCGGCTGGACCCGGCCTTCGTCACCCCCGGCCCGGCGCACCGCTGCGCCACGCACCGGGCATTCCTCGAGGATCTGCACAAGGGCCCCGAGCACACCCCGCGCGCCGCGTAGCCTGGAGATATCTCCAGGTCGGGCCGCATAGGGGAATGATCATGGCCAAAATGACCATCGACGAACTGCTCGATGTTTTCAAAGGTATGACGCTGCTGGAGCTTTCGGCCTTCCTCAAGGCGTTCGAGGACGAATTCGGAGTGACCGCCGCCGTGCCCACGGCCGCCGCCGTCACCGCCGAAGCGACCCCGACCGCCGAGGCGGCCGAGGAGCGCACCGAATTCGATCTGGTCCTGGAGTCCTTCGGCGACAAGAAGATTCAGGTCATCAAGGCCATGCGGGAGGTCATCCCGGGCCTCGGTCTCAAGGAGGCCAAGGATCTGGTCGAGTCCGCTCCGGCCAGAATCCTGGAACAGGTGGACCAAACCGCCGCCGAGACCGCCAAACTCAAGCTCGAGGCCGCCGGAGCCCGTGTCGCCCTGCGGTGATTCGACACACCCGGAGGCTCGGCTGCGGCCGGGAACGCCGCACATGTGTCAAAGTCGGAGCCGTACTCCTCCGGGCCGGACGACCACAGTGGGAGCAACGGCATGGCCGGAGTACCGACGCGTCGGCGCGAGCGGGGCTGATTCGTCGAGTTGTACCGATTAGAGCTCGGCGGCAAGGACATCGAGGGCGGCCACGGCCGCTCGCGTGCTCTCCTCGGCGGCGGGTAGCAAGGGAAGCCGGACCGAGGCCGTGGGGATGCGGCCTCGGTCGGCCAATACCGCCTTGACGACGGTGGGGTTGGGTTCGGCGAACAGGGCCGCGGACAGGCCGGATAGGGCGTCGCTCAGGCGGCGGGCCTTGTCGAGCGGGCCGTGTCGCCAGGTGGCGATCAGTGCGGCGAAGGCATCGGTGGCCACGTTGGCGGAGGCCAGAATCGCACCCGACGCGCCCAGGGCGAGCAGGGGCGCGGCGAAGAGGTCGTCCCCCGCCAGCACCGCGAAATCGGCTGGGCGGGTGCGCATCAGATCGATGGTGGTCTCGTCGACCGCGCCGACGGCGTGTTTGATGCCGACGATATTCGGGATGGCCGCGAGGGCCCGCAGCGTCTCCGGGCCGAGGGTGCGGCCGGTGCGGTAGGGAATGTTGTAGACCACCAGCGGCACCGGACTGGTTTCGGCGAGCCGCCGGAAATGCGCGAGGACGCCCGCCTCGGTGGGACGGGTGTAGTAGGGCACGACCGTCAGCGCGGCGGTGACGCCGGAGCCGAGACGCTCCAGGGCGGCCAGCGAGGCGGCGGTGGAGTTGGTGCCCGCGCCCACGATCAGCGGGGCATCGTGTTCCCGGCACACCCGGGTGCAGATATCGACGACGAGTTCGCGTTCGGCCTCCGTGAGGGTCGCCGTCTCCGCCGTGGTGCCGAGTGCGACGAGACCGGTCGCGCCCTGTTCGAGCGCGGTATGCGCCAGCCCGGCCAAGGCGTCGGCGGCGATGGTGTCGTCGGCGGCGAACGGCGTGACCAGGGGCACGAAGAGTCCGGAGAGCGTCATGGCACGAGCCTCCCCCGCCACACCCATCAGGTCCAGTTCACATTTCTTCATCTGAGCGTAAGCTGAACTGATGCTCGATGTGCGCAAGCTGCGCCTGCTGCGCGAACTCGCGCACCGGGAGACCATCGCGGCGGTCGCGGAGGCATTGAATTTCACCCCCTCCGCCGTCTCCCAGCAGCTGACCGCGCTGGAACGCGAAGCCGGGGTCCCGCTCCTGGAGCGCACCGGCCGCCGAGTCACCCTCACCGCCGCCGCACACGGCCTGGTTCAGCACACCGAGACGATTCTGGCCGTGCTGGAACAGGCCACCGC
The DNA here is from genome assembly GCF_007362295.1 of Nocardia otitidiscaviarum. Taxonomy (NCBI): domain Bacteria; kingdom Bacillati; phylum Actinomycetota; class Actinomycetes; order Mycobacteriales; family Nocardiaceae; genus Nocardia; species Nocardia otitidiscaviarum. The sequence continues at coordinate 5,427,444 of NZ_CP041695.1, forward strand.
CGAATTGGCCGCGGGCCGTGCGACATTGACCGGCCGACTGCGCATCGGCGTGTTCCCCACCGCGATTCGCACCATCCTCGCCCCCGCCCTGGTCACCCTCAGCACCGCACATCCCGAACTGGAACTCCTGGTCACCGAACTGGACCCGGCGCTGGCCCCCGGCGCCCTGCGCACCGATGCCCTCGACATCGCCCTGGTCCAGGAATACGACTACGTCCCCGTCGCCCCCGACCCGGCCCTCGACACCGAGCCGCTGCTCGAGGAGACCGTCTACCTCGCCGCCCTCTCCCCCGCCCCGCTGTCCACCCACCGCGACACCCCCTGGATCGCGGGCACCCCGGGCACTCTCTGCCACACCATGACCATCCGCACCTGCCAGGCCGCCGGATTCACCCCCCACATCCGCCACCACGCCGACGATTTCGACGCCGTCCTCGCCCTGGTGGCGGCGGGCCAGGGCGTGGCGCTCATCCCCCAACTCGCCATCCACACCCCACCCGACGCCATCCACCTCACACCCCTCGCCACTCGACGCCGCACCCACATCGCCTACCGCCGCGGGACCGCCCACCACCCCACCATCCACGCGGCCCGCACCGCCCTGCTACAGGGGCGCGGCGAACGCTGACCCACGCCGCCTGACCAGCCGGTCGGCCGGTCCGGGTTATCGTTGATTCGTCACGTGGCGACGGCGTGCGGGCTTGGCTCCGGTATGCGGTGGTCGGAGCAGGAAAACGGGCGCGGTGGTCCCGAGGGAGGATACGAACGTGAGTGACGCGATCAGGAAGAAGATCAGGAGTCGGTTCGGGTTGTCGGCGGTCGGGGCGCGCGCGAGCGCCATCGCGTCTGTCGGCGGCTAGTTCGATGTCGGATCGGGAAGTGCCGGGGCGGGGCCGCCCGTCGGAGCCCGGGGAGCCGGGGTTCGACGCGGTGGAGCATTTGCGCCGGAAATTGGAGGGGATGAAGGCCGCCGAGGCGGGGGCGTCCGAGGCGGGGAAGCCGATCCGGCTGCCGCGGCGACCGCGGCGCATGTCGGAGGAACCCGGCGAGCGCTCACGCAAGACGTGGCGGTCCGAAGGTAGCGGATCGGTCTACGATCCCGCGCCCACCAGGCCCGTGCTGCGGTCGGAATTGCAGCGCGAGACGGGCTGGTGGCAGGCGGGGCCGAATTCGGCCTGGCTGCCCACCGTACAACCGGATCCGGCGGCGGCCGAGCAGGACGGGAGCGTGATCGACTTCGGCGCGGCGCGGCGGAAGCGAGCCGGTGCGGACGGCCCGCCCCGAGGCGGTCGACGCATGGCCAAACCGCGCAGAATCGGATCGGACGCGGGGTCCGGCTCCGACGGTGACCAGGACGAACGCCGCCCCGACGACACCGATCCCCCGGAGCCGAACGGCCCCGGCCCGAGGCGCTGACGCGCCGGTAATCGGGTAATCGAGTACCGCACCCGCCGAGCGGGTAACGTCGGCGGCAGTCGAACCCGATCGTCGGCCGTCACGCGGCGGATCGTGATCGCGTATCGGCCCTCGATCGCAGGCACAAGGTTTTCGGTCGGGGCTACCCGCAAGGAGCCTTCATGACCACGGCCCGCAGCAATTCCTACCCGGATCCGGTGATCGGTTTCGCCGACGCCCGCGCCGCCGAGAAGGCGGCCCTGCTCGAGCGCAACGCCCTGGCCGCGAAGACGGTCGCCGTCCACGCGCGCAGCGCCGCCGAGTGCACGGAACTGCTGGCCATGCTCGGCCTCGATCTGGCCGATCTGAAATAGCCGCGCGCAGCCGCTACTTGCCCGCCAGATCGCGGGCGATGACCAGGCGCTGGATCTGATTGGTGCCCTCGAAGATCTGCGTGATCTTGGCTTCGCGCATATAGCGCTCCACCGGGAAGTCCTGGGTGTAGCCGTAGCCGCCGAAAACCTGGACCGCGTCGGTGGTCACCTTCATGGCGGCGTCGGTGGCCACCAGTTTGGCGACGCTGGCCTGACGCGAGTAGGACAGCCCGGCGTCGCGGCGGCGGGCGGCGTCGAGATAGGTGGCGCGGGCGGAGTCCACGGCTGCGGCCATATCGGCGAGCAGGAAGCCGAGCCCCTGGTGGTCGATGATGCGGCGGCCGAATGCTTCGCGGTCCCGGGCGTAGGCGACCGCGTCGTCCAGAGCGCGCTGCGCGATGCCGGTGGCCACGGCCGCGATGCCGAGACGGCCGGAATCCAGGGCGCTGAAGGCGATGGACAGGCCCTGACCGGGGTCTCCGATGCGGCGCTCGGCGGGCAGGAAGACGTCGTCGTAGGCGGCGGAGGTGGTGGGAACCGCGCGCAGGCCCATCTTCTCCTCGGGCTTGCCGAAGGTCAGGCCCGCGGTGTCGGCGGGCACCAGGAAGCAGGACACGCCGCGAGACCCCTCGCCCGTGCGGGCGAACAGCGTGTAGTAGTCGGCTCGGCCGCCGTTGGTGATCCACGCCTTGGTGCCGGTGATCCGGTAGCCGCCGTCGACCTCCACCGCCCGGCAGCGCAGCGCCGCCGCATCGGATCCGGCATGCGCCTCGGACAGGCTGTACGCGCCGATCAGGTTGCCGGACAACATCTCCGGCAGCCATCGCTGCCGCTGTTCGGCGGTGCCGTAGGCGAACAGCGGATGGCAGGACAGGCTGTGCACGCTCACCGCGACCGCCACCGCCGCCCAGCGCGCGGCCAACTCCTCGAGCACCTGGAGGTACACCTCGTACGGCTGCGCGCCGCCGCCGAACTCCTCGGGGTACGGCAGGCTGAGCAGCCCGGCCGCGCCGAGCGCACGGAACGCCTCCTCGGGGTAGCGCTGTTCCCGCTCGAACTCGACGACGTGCGGTTCGAGCACCTTGTCGGCGATATCGCGGGTCAACTCGAGCAGATCCCGGGCCTCCGGGGTGGGCAGCATACGGTCCACGGCCATGTCGACACATTACGTCCGACACCTGATTGCATGCAAGGCAGCATGTAATTCAAGCGTTTAGACTGGTCGAATGGTTTCGTCGCTGCCGCCGAACAAGCATCAGGAGAAGAGTCTGCGCACCCGCGCGCTGCTGTTGGACGCCGCGATCGACAGCCTGGCCGAGGTGGGCTACGGCAGCGCCTCCATCGCCGATATCACCGCTCGCGCCGGGGTGACCCGCGGTGCGCAGCTGCATCACTTCCACACCCGCCAGGAACTGTTCGCACAGGCCATCGGCCACCTCACCCAGCGGCAGCGCGAGGCCATGCGGCGCCGCCTGCGGTCGCTGTCGGCCACCGACGCCGGTGCGGTGCTGGTGGAGCTGGTGACCGCCACCTTCGCGGGCAAACTGGGCCGCGCGGCGGTGGAGCTGTACGTCGGCATCGCCAACGACCGCGAGCTGCGTCGCGAAATGCTGCGGGTGCAGCACGAGCTCACCACCGAACTGCTGGACGCCTGCGCCGCCCGCATCGATTCCGGTATCACCAGGGACCGCCTGGAGTCGGCCTTCTGGCTCACCATCAACCTGGTACGCGGCACCACCCTCGACGAGATGGTCGGCCGGGATCGGGCCCGGCGCAAGCAGGTACTCGCCGACTGGACCGAACTCGCCGACACCGCGCTGCGCAGGTGATCGAGACGTACATGTGATCGAGAACCTCTGGGCCACAGCCGTTCCCAGGCGACGAGCGAAAGCCGACCGGGTCGGGCGAGTGCCTCGACCCGGCCCGGTCGGCCGCCTCCGCCGCGACTGGAGAGCTCCCCGTGCCGGATGGGATGCTCGGCCCCATGGGCTCCCGGCACGAGGATGGCGGCGGATAGGTGCGCCGGGCCCGGCGGCGGGGGTTTCGCAGGGTTACACCGCGGGGCGGGCGCACGATCCGGTGTCGCGCTCACGCTATTCCGAAGACGAAGGGCCGCACAGTGATCCGGCTCGACTCTGGCATAGTTCACGATCGCCGCCGACCGGGACAGTGAATCCTCCAGAGTCGGCACCGGGCGATGGGGTGTGCGGCGTCGGCCGCGCTTCCCGACGCCGCACCCGGCGAACGGTAGAGGATGTTCGCGCCGGAGCGCCCCGGCGACGGTCATGATCGGGAGAAGTCACGACCGGCCAGTAGAGTGGTTGTCGAATTCTCCATCCGACGTGGTCCGAAACGAACGTGAGGAGAGTCGGCGCATGGCTCAGCAGGCCCAGGCCGAGGGCGCTACCGGCGACACCGCGGCCGACAATGTGGATAGCAGCGGCGGGCGCACCGTCGCACCGCGACCGTATCGACTCGGCGAGGCGTCCGGCCCGCTGTCCCGCGCGGAACTCACCGCCATCGACGCGTGGTGGCGGGCGGCGAACTATCTGTCCGTCGGCCAGATCTATCTGATGGACAATCCGCTGCTGCGCGAACCGCTGCGCCCCGAGCACATCAAACCGCGCCTGCTCGGCCACTTCGGCACCGTGCCCGGACTGAATCTCGTATGGGCGCATGCCAATCGGGCCATTCGCCAGCGCGATCTCGACGCGGTCTTCGTGGCCGGACCAGGCCACGGCGGACCGGGGCCGAATGCGTGCGGCTGGCTGGAGGGCACGTATTCCGAGCTCTACAGCGATATTCCGCGCGATGCCGAGGGTATGCGCGCGCTGTTCGCCCAGTTCTCCTTCCCGGGCGGAGTGCCGAGCCACTGCGCACCCGAGACGCCGGGCTCCTTCCACGAGGGCGGCGAGCTCGGCTACTCCCTACTGCACGCTTACGGTGCGGCACTGGACAATCCGAGGCTCACGGTGTTCTGCGTCATCGGCGACGGCGAGGCGGAGACCGGGCCGTTGGCGGGCAGCTGGCACGCCAACAAGTTTCTCAATCCGGCCCGGGACGGGGCCGTGATCCCGATTCTGGCGCTCAATGAGTACAAGATCGCCAACCCCACCATTCTCGCCCGGATTCCGGAATCGGAACTGCTGTCGCTGCTGCGGGGATACGGGTACGACCCGATCGTGGTGGCGGGCAGCGATCCGGCCGCCGTGCACCAGGCCATGGCGGCGGCCACCGACTCCTGCCTGGATCGCATCGAGCGGATGCAGCGCGCCGCCCGGGGCGGTTCCGACGGCGCCCGGCCGAGCTGGCCCATGATCGTGCTGCGCACCCCGAAGGGCTGGACCTGCCCGCCGATCGTGGACGGCGATCCGGTGGAGGGCACCTTCCGGGCGCATCAGGTGCCGCTGGCGGCGGCCCGCGACAATGACGCCCACCGCGCGGTCCTCGACGAGTGGCTGAAGTCCTACCGGCCCGAGGAACTGTTCGACGCCAACGGCGGCCCGGTGCCCGAGCTGATCGAGCAGTCCCCCGTCGGCGACCGCCGCATGAGCGCCAATCCGGTCGCCAACGGCGGCCTGCTGATCCGCGATCTGGCGCTGCCGGACTGGCGCGACTTCGGGGTCGAGGTGGCCCGGCCCGGCGCGGTCAAGCATGAGGCGACGCGCGTGCTGGGCGGCTGGCTGCGGGAGGTGACCCGGCGAAATCCGGACAACTTCCTCACCTTCGCGCCCGATGAGCTGGCCAGCAATCGGCTGCAGGACATTCTGGAGGTGACCGGGCGCGACTGGCAGGCCGAGATCGGCGAATTCGACGTCAAGCTGGACCGCACCGGCCGGGTGATCGAGGTGCTGTCCGAGCACATGTGCCAGGGCCTGCTGGAGGGCTACCTGCTCACCGGCAGGCACGGGGTGTTCACCTGCTACGAGGCGTTCATCCACATTGTCGACGCCATGTTCAACCAGCACGCCAAATGGTTGGACGCCAGTGCGCAGGTGCCGTGGCGGCGGCCCATTCCGAGCCTGAACTACCTGCTGTCGTCCCATGTCTGGCGGCAGGACCACAATGGCTTCACCCATCAGGATCCCGGGTTCCTGGACGTGGTGCTGAACAAGAGCCCCGAGATCGTCCGGGTGTATCTGCCGCCGGACGCCAATACGCTGCTGTCCACCTACGACCACTGCCTGCGCTCGCGGCACTACGTGAATGTGGTCGTGGCGGGCAAGCAGCCGCAGGAGTCGTGGCTGTCGGTGCCCGAGGCGGCGCGGCACTGCGCGCGCGGGGTCGGCATCTGGGAGTGGGCGGGCCACAACGACACGGTGGGCGGCACCCCGGACGTGGTGCTGGCCTGCGCCGGCGACGTGCCCACGCTGGAGACCCTGGCCGCCGCCGCCATTCTGCGAGATCGCCTGCCGGAGCTGCGGGTTCGCGTGGTGAACGTGGTGGACCTGATGCGGCTGCTGCCCGAGAACGAGCATCCGCACGGACTACCGGACAGCGAATTCGACACGCTGTTCACCCGGGACCGCCCGGTCATCTTCGCCTTCCACGGCTACCCCTGGCTGATCCACCGGCTCACCTACCGCCGCACCAACCACGATGAGCTGCATGTGCGCGGCTACAAGGAGAAGGGCACCACCACAACGCCTTTCGACATGGTGATGCTCAACGACCTGGATCGCTACCACCTGGTCACCGATGTCATCGACCGGGTGCCGTCGCTGCGCGAGACGGCCGCGGGGCTACGCCAGGAGATGGTGGATGCCCGCTGGAACGCGCGCCAGTGGACGCGCGAACACGGTGCGGACATCCCGGTGGTCGCCGAGTGGACCTGGCCGGACCCCAGCCGCTGAGAGCCGGGATCAGGCCAGCGCGAAGTGCAGCAGCGCCTGCATATCGCCCTGCTTGATCTTGCCCTTGCGGTCCAGCACCTCCAGCTGCCAGGCCGGGCCGTTGCGGAAGGCGCGGGCGATGGCGTTGGCATTGTCGCTGCCCAGCAGGGACGGCCAGATATCGGCCACCTGCTGGGAGCTGCCGCCGGTGGCGTCGTAGATCTTGAACGAGATGTTGTTCGCCTTCTCGAAGGATGAGCCCTTCTTGAACGCCGCGGCCACGAACACGATGGAGTCGATGGCGGTCGGCACATTGGCGAAGGTGACGTGCACGGTCTCGTCGTCGCCGGAGGCGGCGCCGGTCTGCTCGTCACCGGTGTGCACCACCGAGCCGTTGCCGAGCGGGTCCAGGGAGTCCAGTCCGGCGAAGCGCACCGGATCGCCGCCCTGCATGAGAATGGCGACCAGGTCCAGGTCCACGCCCTTCTTACGGCGCGCCATACCCAGCAGACCCCCGCTGGCACCGGCGGACGGATCCCAGCTCACTCCGACACTCATCTTGGTGATGCCCGCGAGATCCGCGGCCCCGTCTTCTTTCCTGAGCGTAATCACAGCTCACAGCCTACCGACGATTCGTAACCCGGTGCAGTGCAGCTTTTTCCGGGCAACCGGCGGCGAAACAGCCGATGTATTAGGCGAAAACAGCAGGTGAGCGCGCGGTGAGGCCGACGGCGGCGGCCAGGCGGCGATGTGATTCCAGCCGAGCCGTGCGATCGTAAGTGCTGGTGTGGACCAGGATTTCGTCCGCCCCCGTGCGCACGACCAGCGCCTCCAGCTCGGCCACGACCGTCTCCTCGGTGCCGTGGATGTGGCCGCGCAGCGAGTCGGTGAAGATGCCGCGCTGCTTGTCGGTCATGGCGATGCGGTCGATCTCCTCAGGCGAGATCAGGGGCGGGAACTCGCCGCGGGTGCGCGACCAGGCGGCCGACCACGCCTCGGGCAGCAGCAGGCGATGGGCATGCTCCGTGGAATCGGCGACGACGGCGGAGGTGGACACCACGACGTAGGGCGTGGCGTCGTATCCGGGCCGGAAGTCGTCGCGGTAGCGCTCGATGGACCGCACCATGGCGGATGTTCCGGCGGCGGGAGCGATCACCAGTGGCAGCCCGAATCGGGCCGCCCGAACCGCGCCCGAACCGACGGCCAGCAGGAAGGCCGGTATGCGCAGGCCCTCGGTGGGCCAGGCGTGCACGCCCGCGCGACCGGTGGCCAGATAGTCCAGCAGTTCGGTCAGCTGGGCGTCGACATCATCGGCATAGTCCCTGCCGTGGCCGAGGGCGCGCCGCACGCCCCCGGTGAAGCCCACCGAACGGCCCAGCCCCATATCGATGCGTCCCGGGTACAGCGACTCCAGCACGCCGAACTGTTCGGCCACCACCAGCGGCTGGTGATTGGGCAGCATGACCCCGCCGGTGCCCACCCGGATGTGCGCGGTGGCGGCGGCGACCCCGGCGGCGAGTACGGTCGGCGCGGATCCGGCCACCCCGGGCACGCTGTGATGCTCCGAGACCCAGAAGCGGTGATAGCCCCACCGCTCGGCGAGTCGGGCGAATTCCACGGTCTCCCGCAGCGCCTCCGGATGACTCTGCCCGTGGCGCACCCGCGAGCGGTCCAGGATGGAGAAGCGGACGGCGGCCAGCGGAGTACTCATATCCCATGCCAACGCCTGGCGATCCCGGTGATTCCGGCGCGCTCGAGCGGGCGCGCCCGGACGCCTCCCAGCAGGCGGTTCGTGATCACGCTTAGGCTGCATCCATGGTCGACAGCGATGTGACGCCCAGGGCGCTGGGCGCGGCCCCGTTCGGGTCGCGCCTGCTGGGGCCCGCCGATCAGGGAGCGACGTCGCGGCGGGTGCGCGTACAGCTGCTGCTGACCGTGCCGGTGCTGTTCGCGAACCTCACCGGTGTGGTGGTGGCGGCCCTGCTCATCGGCTTGGTGCTGCCGGGTCCGTCGGTGTTCACGCAGGACCTGGTGCTCCTGAACTTCGTGGCCGTCCCGGTGTACGTGACCTTCGCCCTGGCGGTGGGTTTCGTGTGGGGCACGCTGTCCGGGCTGCGGACGCTGCGCTGGGCCACCGATCCGGAGCGGATTCCGAACGAGGCGGAGCGCATCGCGTCGTCGAAGGTACCGCGGCGGCTGGTGCATCAGCAGGCGCTGCTGTGGTTCGGCGGGATGGCGGTGCTGACGCCGCTGTACGGCCTGGTCGATCCGGCCTTCGTGCCCAAGATCATTCTGGGGGTCGGGTTCAGCGCCGTCGTGGTCTGCGCCAACAGCTATCTGATCACCGAATTCGCCCTGCGGCTGGTGACCGCGCGGGTGCTCGAGGCCGAACCGCGCCGACGGCAGCGCGGCCTCGGCGTCTTCGGCCGATCACTGCTGGTGTGGGTGCTGGGTTCGGGCACGCCGGTGGCGCTGCTCATGATCGTGGCGGTGCTGGCGCTGGCCGGAGTGAACGTCAGCACCGAGCGGCTGGCGGTCTGCGTGCTCTCGCTCGGCGGGGCGACGCTGGTCTTCGGCCTGCTGCTCATGACGCAGACGCTCGCCGCCACGGTCGCGCCCATCCGCAATGTGCGCACCGCGATGCGCCGGGTGGAGGACGGTGATCTGCAGGTGGCGGTCACCGTCTACGACGGCACCGAACTCGGTGAGTTGCAGAGCGGTTTCAACCACATGGTGGCGGGACTGCGCGAGCGCGAACAGATCCGGGATCTGTTCGGCCGCCACGTCGGCCGCGATGTGGCGGCAGCGGCGCTGGCCGGGCAGCCGGAGCTGGGCGGGGAGGAATGCGAGGCGGCCGCGCTGTTCATCGACGTCATCGGCTCCACCGCCATGACCGCGACCCGGCCCCCGCACGAGATCGTCACCATTCTCAACGAGTTCTTCGGCATCGTGGTGGACGAGGTGGAGCGGCACGGCGGCCTGGTCAACAAGTTCGAGGGCGATGCCGCACTGGCCATCTTCGGCACCCCCGCGCCGCTGACCGACGCCGCCGGGGCCGCGCTCGCGAGCGCCCGCGCCATCCGGCGGCGATTGTCCGGCGCCGCCATCGAATTCGACGCCGCCATCGGTGTCGCGGCCGGACGGGTGGTGGCGGGCAATGTCGGCGCGCATCGCCGCTACGAGTTCACCGTCATCGGAGATCCGGTGAACGAGGCGGCCCGCCTGTGCGAACTGGCCAAACAGGACGACGGCCGCGTCCTGGCCTCCGCCACCGCCGTAAGCAGCGCCGAACCCTCCGAGCGCAAGCATTGGGATCCGGGCGAATCGGTGACGCTGCGCGGTCGCGTCCACGAAACCCGCCTGGCCCGACCTCGCACCTGACGGCCGGAAAACCGGTGGCGGCCGGAGCGCGGCCGCTGCTACGGTTGCCGCCGCGCTGTTCGCGCACACCGAACTCACCCGCCGGAGGGGATGATTTATGAGCCAGCCCGCGCCGAGAGCGCCTCATGGTGTGGCCTCGGCCCGAGATATGGCCGCCCACAACCGGATACGTCCGTAACGACCTGCGTCACCGAGGCGCACTCGGCCTGCTCCTGCTGTCTGCACATCAGCTCTCGGCTTAGGAGTGATCCGGGTTGTCCGACACTTTCTCCACCCAGCACGATCCCGGTCCGACCCTGCGGACCGGAACCTTCCCCTGCCTGCGCTGCGGTCTGACCGTGGCCGTCCTCGCGCCCGACGGCAGTCGGCGCAATCACTGTCCCAGCTGCCTGCACTCCCGGCACACCGTCGACCACGTCGACGGCGGTGTCTCGGACTGCCGGGCGCGCATGGCTCCGCTGTCGATCGCGGTGTCGCGCACCGGTGAGTGGGGCCTCGTGCACCGCTGCACGCGGTGCCACGAGTTGGCGCTGCATTCGGTGTGCGGCGACGACAATCAGCTGATCCTCATGCGATTGGCCGTGCGTCCGCTCGCCGAACCGCCGTTCCCGCTCGAAGTGTTCGGCGAGCTGTGATGCCGCGCCGGAACAAGGCGGCACCGCGGCGCGAACAGCGTGGAAAAACCGTCCTGCACGGCCGCGCGGGCACATCCGGCGACGCCTTCCGGTGTGTGGGCTGCCGGCTCGACGTGCCGGTCGCCGCGCCGGGCACCGCGCATCGCAACCACTGTCCGCACTGTCTGGCCAGTCGCCACGTGGATCGAGTTCCCGGTGACCGGTCCGCGGCCTGCCGTGGGCGGATGCGGGCGGTGAGCATGTCGGTGCGCGATGACGGCGAATGGTCGCTGGTGCACCAGTGTCTGGTCTGCGGAGTGCTCAAAGTGAACCGCGTGGCCGGGGACGACAACGCCCTCGCGCTCATGCGGATCGCCCTGCGCCCGCTGTCCGATCCGCTCATCGCGCGGCGCGTCCTGCGGGCGCTGTAGCGGCTTCCGTTCGGCCGCGACCCGTGTCGCGGCCGAGCGGGTGTCAGTAGCCCGTGCCGCCCGCGCAGAAGGGCTGGCAGGCTTCGGGGTGCGGGGGCAGGGTCGGTGGCCCCGCACCGAATTCCGCATTGCTCACCAGCACCATCAGCAGTACCGCGAGGGCGATCACGGCGGCGCAGGCGACAGCGATGATCGCCCAGTCGAGCTGCTGGTAGGTGACGATGGTGGCGGGCGAATCCTCGGGATTCTGGTATTGCGTTACCTCTGGCGGGCTGGACAGCTGGTCGATGACGCCGCTTCCCCAGCCGTATGCCGATGTGGGTGGCACGGAGCTTGTCCCCATTTCCGAACGAGCATTGTCGTGTTCAGGGCCGGGATCAGGCTACACGCTCATAGCGGCTATGCATAACAGTTCGAAGAATGAGAAGTATGTCCGGAATTCAACCGTCTGGGCCAATTACGAAGTCCCGCATGGACATTGTCGGAACGGGCCACCTTAGAACATGTTCCTCCGCGACGCAATCCGGCGGTGAATTGTTCTATGCCACAACGGTTACCGGTGGCGAGATCAGTGAACGCGTGTAACCTACTGGCAAGTAGCATCATCGGCTACCGTCCGGTAGGGCAGGCAGGGACAGTTCGGCATCGGGGGTCGGACTATGGGCACGAAAATGTAAGGGACAGACTTGAATCAGTCGGCCACTCCGACTATTCGCCGGGCCACCGAGGCTGACATCGACGAAATCGTTCGCGTTGTCGCGGCGGCCTTCGCCACCGACGATCCGATCGAGGAGTACGTCTTCCCGGATGCGGCGATCCGCGAACGTCGCACGCCGGGCATGCTGCGGACGATGATCCGGCACCGCTTCCTACCCGGCGACGGCGCGATCGTCGCCACGCTCGACGACCGGGTGGTCGGCGCGATGCTGTGGTACCCCGCCGGATACCGCAAATCACTGTGGCGCGAGATGGTTTCGGGTCCACAGCTGCTGTGGGCCATGGGACCGGCCACCGTGCGGGGCATCCACGTCGACGAGGCCATCGCCAGGGTCGCACCCGCCGAACCGCACCACCTGCTGGTCTATCTCGGCATCGATCCGGGCATTCAGCGCAGTGGGGTGGGTCGCGCGCTGGTCGACTGGGTCGACGCGCAAGCCGACCGGGAATCCGCGCCGGTGTGCGGGATAACCAAGGACGACAACGTCGCCTACTATCGCCGCTTCGGCTTCGAGTTCGTCACCAAGGCTCGGATCGGAAAGACCGGTCCGGAGCTGAATTTCGTCCTGCGCCCACCGGTTCCGGTCCGCGCGGATTGACGAACAGCGGGGGGATATCAGCAGGTCCATTCTCCAGTTTCGCCGAGGAGCTCGTCGTGTCGGACATCGCCATTGTCGGAATCGGCTGCCGTTATGCCGGTGGCATCGATTCACCGGAATCGTTCTGGGACTTCCTGGTCCGCAAGGGCGACGGGGTGGTCGACATCCCGGAATCACGCTGGGACTATCGCCGCTACTACGATCCGGACAAACGCACTCCGGGCCGGATGTACACCCGGCGCGCCGCGTTCATGACCGGTGACCCCTGGGAATTCGATCCCGACTTCTTCGGCATCTCGCCGCGCGAGGCCGCGGCCATGGATCCACAGCAGCGCCTCGTACTCGAGGTGGCCTGGGAGGCGCTCGACGACGCCGGAATGGCGGGCCGCATCACCGGCGCGCCCGTCGGCGTGTACCTCGGCGCGTTCACCCTGGACCAACTCGCGGTGTCCACCACCAACGCCGCGCTGCCGTACGTGGACATGCATACCGCGGTGGGCGCGTCCTACACCATGCTGTCGAACCGCATCGCCTACGCGCTCGACCTGGTCGGCCCGGCGCTGACCGTCGACACCGCCTGCTCGTCCTCCCTGGTCGCGCTGCACCTGGCCTGCCAGGCCCTGGACAGCGGCGACTGCACGGTGGCGCTGGCCGGTGGCGTCACCATGCTGCTCGGCCCGGAACCCTTCGTCTCCATGTGCAAGGGCGGGTTCCTCGCCGCCGACGGGCGCAGCAAGCCCTTCGACGCCGCCGCCGACGGGTACGGCCGCGGTGAGGGCTCGGGCATGGTGGTGCTCAAGAAGCTCGCCGACGCCGAGCGCGACGGCGACCGGGTGTACGCCGTCATCAAGGCGACCGGCTCCAATCAGGACGGCCGCACCACCGCCATCACGGTGCCCAATGCCGATCTCCAGGAAGAACTGGCCAAGACGGTGACCCGGCGGGCCGGTATCGAGCCGCACCAGGTCACCTATGTGGAGGCGCACGGCACCGGCACTCCGGTGGGTGACCCGCTGGAACTGCGGGCCATCGGCAATGCCTACGGGCGGGTGCCGGGCCGCACCGCTCCCCTGGGCGTGGGTTCGGTGAAGGCGCAGCTCGGGCACACCGAGGCGGCGTCCGGCATCGCCAGCATCATCAAATCCGCGCTGGCCGTCGCCAACCGCACCATCGCCCCGCAGGGCTGGCTGAACGAGCCGAATCCGGATATCCCGTTCGACGAACTGGGAATCCGGCTCCAGCTGGAAGCCGAGCCGGTCGGTCCGGAGGTCGAGCGAATGACCGTGGCCGTCAACGGTTTCGGCTACGGCGGCACCAACGCACACGCCATCCTGCAGGAGTACGTGCCGACCGCGAACACCGCGCGTGCTCCGAAACACTATGGGGTACTGCCGATCTCATCGCGCAGCGAGCAGGCCGCCCGCGAACTGGCCGAGGGCTTCGCCCAGCTCATCGCCGAGGGCGCGGACCCGGCCCGGCTGGCCGAGGCGGCCTGGACCCGGCGGCGGCATCACCCCTACCGCACCGCCCTGACCTTCGGCGACGACACCGAACTGGTGCGCGCCCTGGTCGATTTCGCGCACGGCTCCGGCCGCGGCGCGACCAAGACGGTGGCCCGCAAGCATCCGGAACCGGTCTTCGTCTTCACCGGCATGGGGCCACAGTGGTGGGGCATGGGCCGGGAACTGCTCGAGACCGACGGCGTCTTCGCCGCCGAGGCGAAGCGCATCGACGCGGTGTTCACCGAGATCGCCGGATGGTCGATCATCGAGGAGCTGCTGCGCCCGGAGGAGGAATCCAAGGTCACCACGACCGCGGTCGCGCAGCCCGCCAACTTCCTGGTGCAGGTGTCGCTGTTCGCCATGCTGGCGGAGTTGGGCGTGCGTCCGGCCGCGGTGGTCGGGCACAGCGTCGGTGAGGTGTCGGCCGCCTACGTCACCGGCATGCTGTCACTGCGCGGCGCCCTCCTGGTCAGCTACCACCGGGCCCGCTTGCAGGCCACCACCGCGGGATCGGGCGGCATGCTGGCCGTCGGGCTCCCGCTCGCCGCCGCCCGGGAACTCATCGACGGTGACGAGCTGGTGGATGTGGCCGCCGTCAACAGTCCGAGCGCGGTGACGCTGGCCGGGGCCGAGGCGCGCCTCGACGAGATCGCCGAAACCCTCACCGAGCAGGGCACTTTCGCCAAGCGGCTGCATGTCGAGGTGCCGTATCACAGCTACCTCATGGAGCCGATCCTCGACGAACTGCGCACGGCCCTGGCCGATCTCACCCTCGCCGAGCCGCGCATTCCGCTCTGGTCGACGGTCACCGGGGAACGGGTCACCGCGGGCGACTGGGATGCCGAGTACTGGTGTGCCAATGTCCGGCAGCCGGTGCGCTTCGCCGATGCCGTCACCGCACTGGTCGGGGCGGGCAGCCGGGTGTTCCTGGAGGTCGGACCGCATCCGGTGCTGGGCGCGAATATCCGCGAAATCCTCATCGTCGCGGGCGAATCCGGCACCACGGTGCCCACGCTCCATCGCAAGCAGTCCGATACCGAGAGCATCCGGCAGACCATCGCCGGGCTGTACACGGCCGGGGCCCTCGATATCGACGCGCTCTTCACCGAGACCGTGACCCCGCACGTGGACCTGCCGCGCTACCCGTGGCAGCGGACCCGGCTGCAGAACCTCAATCCCGTCTTCCAGCAGCGCCGCCACGGCACCCCTGACGGCTACCCGATGCTGGGCGATCCGGACCTGGACAACTCCACCACCTCGTGGCGTCTCCAGCTCAGCGTGGGCGCGATGCCGTGGCTGGCCGACCATGTCGTCGGCGAGGCGCGCATCCTGCCCGGCGCGGCCTACCTGGACGCCGCGCTGAGCGCGGTCGCGCTGCGCACCGAATCCACCCGGGTGGCGGTGGAGGAGGTGCGCTTCATCGCACCGCTGGTCATCGACGAGGGCGCGGCCCCGGTCGTGGAACTGCGGGTGGAGGAGTCCACCGGCCGGTTCACCATTCGCTCCCGGGATATGGCCGGGTCCCTCTGGACCACCCATGCCACCGGGCGGCTGATCCAGGGCGGCGTCTTCGAGTCCACCAAGGTGGAGCTGTCCGACGTCGACGATATGTATGCCCTGGACCCGACGGCGTTCTACGACGGGCTGGCGGCGCGCGGACTCCGGTACGGTCCGACCTTTCGCCGCGCCACCGCCGTCCGCGTCTCCGGTTCGACCGTGGTCGCCACCCTGGACGGTTCGGTGGCCCGAGACTCCGGCCACCTCGCCCACCCGTGCGTGGTGGACGCCGCGCTGCAGAGCGTGGCGGCGCTGCTGGCGGGCACCGGCGGCGCGGACGACGGCGCCATGGTGCCGGTGGCCGTGGACGGGGTGCGAGCCTTCGAGACCATTCCGGACGAGGTGACGGTGGTGGCCCGGCTCGACACCACCGGCGCGCCCGTCGCCGATATCGATCTGCTGGACGCGGAACAGAATGTGGTCCTGCAGATCGTCGGCATGCGCTTCGGTTCCATCGCCCCGGGACGCGGTGCGCTGCAACGGATGACCGACATCTTCTTCGAGGACCGCTGGGAGCTGCGGGATCCGGTGGACCGCGCTGCGCTGCCGTCGCCGGAGGGCGCTTTCACCCTCGTCGTCGAGCTCGGCCCCGAGGTGAGCGATCGCGCCACCGCCGTGGCCGCGACCGCGCCGCGCTCCGAACTGTTCGCGACCGGCGATCCGAACCGCGTCGACCTGGAAGACGCTGTCCTGGAACGGCTTCGGACCGCGATCGCCGCCGAGGGTGTCGAACGCCTGCACGTGGCCGTGGTGGCGGGCAGCGCGTACGCGGATCTCGACGCCCTGTGGACGCTGCGCCGCCTGGCGGTCACCATCGAGGGCTTCCTCGAGGTGTGGCTGGAACAGCGCGGCGACGAGATGCCCATGACCGGTGACGGTTCCATCCACGTCAGCCTGATCACCGAACGCGCCTACGCCCATCCGGACGAGGACGCCGCGCCGAACCCGTCTCAGGCCGCGCTCGCCGGTGCCCGCCGCGTCCTGCTCAACGAGCAGCCGCGACTGCGCTGGCGGCTGGTGGACGTCGAACCCGAGGTCTCCACCGCCGATCTGGCGGCGGAACTGGCGGTTCCCGGTGCGTTCGGCTACGACAACGCCGACGAGGTGATGCTGCGCAACGGCCTGCGCTGGGTGACGGTCGTGGCCGCCACGCTGCCGGAACGGCTCGACAAGCTGGACGAGGCGGTGCCGCTCACCGATCCGGAGGCGAATTTCACGCTGGAACTGCCCAAGTCGCGGGTGCTCTCGCGGCTCGGCTGGCGGCGCTGCGGGCGGCGGGAACCCGGACCGGGCGAGGTGGAGGTGCGGATCAGCGCCATCGGCCTCAACTACAAGGATCCGCTCAAGGTGATCGGCGTGCTCACCGAACAGGATATGGCGGAGACCTTCTT
This sequence comes from Nocardia otitidiscaviarum, assembly GCF_007362295.1. Taxonomy (NCBI): domain Bacteria; kingdom Bacillati; phylum Actinomycetota; class Actinomycetes; order Mycobacteriales; family Nocardiaceae; genus Nocardia; species Nocardia otitidiscaviarum. The sequence continues at coordinate 5,444,237 of NZ_CP041695.1, forward strand.
CGGCACCCTGCCCGGCATGGAGGGCGACGGTGTGGTGGTACGGGTCGGACCCGAAGTGGACGATCTGGCCGTCGGCGACGCCGTGACGCTGACCTCCAAGGGCATGATCAGCCGCTACCACACCGCACCCCGCGATCTGATCATCAAGTACGACACCGACGCGGAACCCGGATCGTGCACCAGCGGAACGGCTTTCGCCACCGCCGACTACGCGCTACTGGAACTGGCGCGGGTGCGCGCGGGCGATGTGGTGCTGGTGCACGGCGCGGCGGGCGGCGTCGGCTCGGCGGCCGTGCAGATCGCGAAACTGCACGGCGCGACCGTGATCGGCACCGCGAGCACCGACGAGCGGCGCGCCTACGTACTCGACCAGGGTGCGGATCATGTGCTGAACTCCCGCTCGCTGAACTTCGCCGACGACGTGCTCGGACTCACCGACGGTCGCGGCGCCGACGTGGTGATCAGCACCGCCCCCGGGGAGATCCTGCGCCGGAACTTCAAGGCGGTGGCCGAATTCGGCCGCATCGTGGAGATCGGCAAGGCCGATATCTACGGCGGCGGCGTGCTCGATATGCGACTGTTCGACAAGAACGTCTCCTATCACTCCTTCGATCTGGACCGCATGCTGGCCAAGCGTCGCGCCGAGACCATGCGCGTGATCGGCCGGGTCAACGAACATCTCGCTGCCCAGCGCTACCGACGGCTGCCGTTCGAGCTGTACGGCACCAATGACGTGACCAAGGCGTTCGAGGATGTGGCCCGCTCCACCCGGATGGGCCGGATCGCGCTCAGCCTCGACGACCCGGCCCCGCTGGTGCGCCCCGACACCCGACCGGTGACCGTCGATCCGGCGGCTCGCTACCTCATCACCGGCGGTTTCGGCGCGTTCGGCCTGGCGGTCGGGCGCTGGCTGGTCGGTCGCGGCGCACGCCACCTCACCCTGCTCGGGCGCGGTGGTGCGCGCACCGACGCCAGCCGCGCCCAGCTCGCCGCCTGGCGGGAGCAGGGCGTCGAGATCGTCACCGAGCAGGTGGATGTCACCGACGCCGCAGCGATGGCGGCGGTCCTCGCGCGGGCGCACGACGCCGACCATCCGCTGCGCGGTGTCTTCCACACCGCGGGCGTGGTGGACGACAAGCGCGTCTCGGTCATGGACCGCGACAGCCTGGCCGCGGTGTACCGGCCGAAGATCGAGGGCGTGCACGCGCTGCGCCACGGCATCGCCGCCGTCGGGGCGGAACTGGATATGTTCGTGCTGTTCTCCTCGGGCAGCGCCATTTTCGCGGGCACCGGGCAGTACTCCTACACGGCCGCGAATATCGCCCTGCAATCGGTCGCGGACGTGGTGGCGCGCGGGGGCGGCGAGGTGCTGGCGGTCGGCTGGGGCCACATGTCCGGCGGCGGCATGGCCGAGGCGGACGAGAACGTGGCACGCTACCTGCGCACCACCGGGTTCGACGCCATCGATATGGATGAGGGCACCGAATTCCTGGAGAAGGCATTGGAACTCGACATCCACCACCAGGTGGCCATCATTCCGGTGGACTGGCGCACGGTCGGCAGCACCGCGCCGATCTTCGGCATGACCGGCCGGGTGGCGGCGCTCATCGCCGCGGCGGCCGAGGACGATTCCGCCGCCTCGCATCTGGTCGCGACACTGCGCGAACTCGACGAGGCACAGCGCGGGGATGTGGTCGCCCACATGTTGGCCGAGCAGTTGGCCGCGGTCATGGGAGTGGACGCCGACTCGATCGACATCCACATCCCGGTGCCGGAACTCGGCCTCGATTCGCTCATGGCGGTCGAATTCGGCGCACTGGTCGGCAAATCCGTGGGCGTGGATCTCATGTCGCTGAAGGTGGGCCGGTCGTTCACGCTGGCACAGGCCGGAGCGCGGGCCGCGGAAGTACTGGTCGGCGGCGAGCAGGCCGGAAAGGAAGCAGCATGAGCGAATCGGCACGTGAGTTGGCGCGGAAACTACTCGCCGACAAGCGCGTCCACAGCGAACCCGCCGCCCGGACCGTGACCGCGCGACCGGCGGCCGCCGCACCGGCACGCGCCCCGCGCGGGCCGGGCCGACAGTTCGCCGATCACCCGGAGGTGGCGGCGACCGTTCAGAAGCAGGCGGCGATCAAGGCCATCAGTGCGCAGTCGGGCCTGACCAACCCGCTGTTCCTGCCGCGCGAGAGCCCGAACGACACGGTGATCCGGGCGGCGGATCGGGAGCTGGTGAACTTCAGCGCCTACAACTATCTGGGCCTGTCCAGCCATCCGCGGGTGGTGGCGGCGGCCAAGGGCGCACTGGATCGATACGGCGCGTCGGCCTCGGCCAGCCGTATCGTCTCCGGTGAGATCCCGCTCTACGGCGACCTGGAGCGACGCCTCGCCGACCTGTACGACCAGGGCGATGCCATGGTCACCACCAGCGGTTACCTCACCAACGCCGGGGTCATCGGCTTCCTGCTGCGGGAGGGCGATGTGGCGGTCTGCGACTCGCTCATTCACGGCAGCGTGGTCTCGGGAACGCAGTGGGCCGGATGTCGGCGGGTCAACTTCCGGCACAACGACCCGGATTCGCTGCGATCGGTGCTCAAGATGTCGCGCGGCGGCTTCGACCGGGCGCTGGTGGTGCTGGAAGGCCACTACAGCATGGACGGCACCATCGGCCGGGTGGCCGAACTGGCGGCCGTCGCGCGGGAATTCGACTGCGCGGTCATGGTGGACGAGGCCCATTCGCTCGGCGTGCTCGGTCCGCGCGGGCTCGGCATTCGCGAGCACTACGCCATGGCCGGGACTGACGTCGACATCTGGATGGGCACCCTGTCCAAGGCTCTGGGCAGCTGCGGCGGGTTCGTGGCCGCCGACGCCGATCTGATCGGGGCCATGAAGGCGAGCGCGCCGGGCGTGGCCATGCTCACCGGCGGTCCCGCGCCGTCCACCATCGCCGCCGCGGCGGCGGGCCTGGACCTGCTCGAGGCGGAACCGGAGCGGGTGCGACGACTGTGGAGCAATACCCGGACCTTCAACGACGCGCTCCGCGCGCACGGCCTGAATCTCGGTGATTCCCAGGGAACTCCGATCGTGCCCGTCATCGTGCCCGGTGAGCTCCGGGCCGGATTCGTCTCCGCCACCCTGCTGGAACGGGGCGTGTACGCCGGAGCCATCTCGGCTCCGGCGGTACCGGCGGGCAAGGAGCGGCTGCGGTTCTTCATCACCTCCGAGCACACCGGCGAACAGCTGCGCTCAACGGCCGACCTGCTCGCCGAGGTGGTGGAGCTGGCGGATCGGATTCCGGAGCTGTCGGCGGTCTGACGGCGGTCAGTACGGATTGGCCCGGTCCGCCCAGCGGGCCGCCAGGTCACCGGACAGCTGACGCGGGAAGGAGATCCGCGCCGGATCGCCGTCGGAGGTGTAGCGCTGCTCGGCCAGCCGGTCCAGCCAGTAGGCGGAATCGAACGGCACCGTGTCGCGGCCCGACCGGATGCGCGGCACGCCGGCCGGATCGACCGGGCCGTACGGCGACGGCGCGGGGTTGGAGCCCACCAGCATGACGGCCTCGAACGCGTAGGAGGTGCCGTCCCAGCCGCCGGTCGCGGCCAGGGTCCGGTCACCGGGAAAGATGCCCAGCGGCAGGGCCATGGCACGCACCGGCTGGTCCGGCACCGCCGCGGCGATGGCGCGAACGTTCTCCACCAGCTCCCGCTGCACGCCCGCCGCGTCGAGACTCGCGAGGTTGGCGTGCGAGGCGGTGTGCGCGCCGATCTCGTAGCCGTGCGCGGCCAGCCAGGGCAGCGCCCGCTCCTCCCCGGCGAAGGGGTCGTTGTTCACGAAGAAGGTGGCGGTGGGGGCGAAATCGGGGTAGCGGGACCGGAATTCCTCCAGGATCCCCACGGCGCTGTCGGGTGTGGGGGCGCCGTCGGCGGTGAAGGCGAGCTGGCTGGTGGTGGAATCGTCGAAGGTCAGCACCACCGGATGGGTGCCCGCGGGAATGTCGATCGTCCCGGAGATGTAGTCGGACACCGTGATCGGGCGGTAGTCCTCCCGGTACAGCCGCTCCAGCTCGGCGCGGAACTCCTCCGGCGTCTGGTCGTATTCGCCCGCGGGTGCGGGCGACAGCTGGTGATACATGAGCACCGGGACGAGCCCTAACTCGTTCGCGCCGACCGCCGCCGGATCGGGGGCGACCGTGGTGGTCGGGGCCGCCGTCTCGGCCCGGGGTGTGGGCTCACTGTCCTCCGGCGCCGCGCAGGCGGCGAGGGCGAGGCCCACCGCGGCCAGGCGCGCCAACATCAGCGTCTTTCCGCGCATCTCACCAACTCTAGTGTCAGGCAATCGATTTGGTACCAGAGTTGTGAAGATGGCATGACGGACGGCCTTCCCGGTAGAGACTGGGGAGGCAGTCGAACGAGAGTGGGTGTACGGGTTGTTGAGGCGGATTCCGCGTGCTGGACGGATGCGGGCGGCGGTGGTGGTCGCGATCGCGGTGGTGATGATCGTGGTCATCGCGCTGACGGCGGGGGCGCTGCGCGGTGACCCGGAGGGGATGGCGCTCAACGGACTTCCCGACGGGGTCGTGAACGCCGCCGCGCTGCGGGAGCTGGCGCTGGTGGTGGACGCCAGCGGTCACGACGCCGAGGCGGTGCGGCTCGAACTCGACGGGAAGGCGGTCACCGGCGAGGTGTCCGGTGACACCGTGGTGTTCCGGCCGGGTGAGCTCGCCGACGGTCCGCACACCCTCACCGCGGAGATTCCGCCGGGCGGACCGTTCGGCGCGCTGCGCACCGGCCCGGGCACGACCGGCACCTTCACCGTCGATGCGCGACCGCCGTCGCTCGAGGTCAGCCAGCCGGAGACGGTCGGGTCCTACCGCGAACCGGTGACCCTGAGCGGCACGGTCTCCGGCGCGGACAGCCTCACCCTGGACGGGCGGCCGGTCGAGGTGGCCGACGACGGCACCTTCGAACTCACGCTGCCCAACGCCCCGGTCGGCGCGGCACTGGTGGCCGCGGACGCGGCGGGCAACGAGACCAGGCAGCCCATCACCACCCGGGTGGAGGTGCCGCGGATTCGCGCGGTGCACGTGACCGCGCACGCCTGGTCGCACGACGGTTTGCGGGAGGCGGTGCTGGATCTGGCGCGCGAGGGCCGGATCGACACCGTGCAGCTCGACATCAAGGACGAGGACGGGGTCGTCGGCTACGACTCCCAGGTGCCGCTGGCCCGCGAGTCGGGTGCGGCCACCACCATCTACGACGCTCCGACCGCGCTGCGGACGCTGCACGACATGGGGTTGCGGGTGGTCGGCCGGATCGTGGCCTTCCGCGACCCGACCATGGCGGAGTGGGCCTGGCACAACGGCCGCCGCGACTGGGTGATCCAGAACGGCGGCGGCGCGCCGTATTCCAGCCACTACGGGGCCATCGCGTTCACGAACTTCGCCCACCCCGAGATTCGCAGGTACAACATCGATCTGGCGGTGGAAGCCGCGCGGCTCGGCTTCGACGAGGTGATGTACGACTACGTCCGTCGCCCCGACGGGTCGCTGTCCAGCATGGCCTTCCCGGGCCTGACGGAGAACGCCAGCGTCTCCATCGCCGAATTCCTGCGCGAGAGCCGCACTCCGGTGCGCGACGCGGGTGCGTACCAGAGTGCCGCGGTCTTCGGCATCGCCTCCACCCGCCCCGATCAGATCGCCCAGGACATCCGGCTCATGGCGCCGCACGTGGACTACGTCGCGCCCATGCTCTATCCCTCGCACTGGAATCCGGGCGAGTACGGCGTGGCCAATCCCAACGCCCAGCCCTACGACATCATCTTCCGCTCCCTGGAGGACTTCCACCGCCAGGTGGAGGGCACCAATGCCAAGGTGATCCCGTGGCTGCAGGACTTCAGCCTCGGCGTCACCTACGGCGATGCCGAGGTCCGCGCCCAGATCGAGGCCACCGCGGCCCGCGGCATCGACAGCTTCTTCCTGTGGAACGCCGCCTCCCGCTATCACGGCGGCGCGATGGACCCGAGCTGATCGGGTCCGGGCCGAGCGGCGTCAGTACTTGTAGAAGCCCTCGCCGGTGGCGATGCCGAGCTTGCCCTTGTCGATGTAGTTGTCCTTCAGCCACTTCGCCAGCTGCCGGCCGTTCTCGTCGCCATTGGCGAGGATGTTGTAGGGGGTGGTGAGGCCGATGACGTCGAGGATCTGGAAGGGGCCCATGGGGGCGCCGGTGGCGATGCGCCAGGTCTTGTCCACGGCCTCGGGTTCGGCGTATCCGCCTGCGGCGAGGGCCATTCCGGAGTTGAGGAAGGGCACCAGCAGGGAGTTGAGGACGTAACCGGCCTTCTCCTTGTGCAATTCGATCGGGACCATGCCGATGGCCGCGGCGAAGTCGACGACCGCCTGGAAGACCGCCGGATCGGTGTCGGTGGTGCCCATGACCTCGCCGGTGTTGAACTTCCACACCTGGTTGGCGAAGTGCAGGGCGAGGAACTTGTCCGGCCGCCCGGTGAAGTCCTTCATGGCGCTGGGCAGCAGGGTGGAGGAGTTGGTGGCGAAGATGGTGCGTTCCGGCGCGAGCTTGCCCAGTTTCTCGTAGGTCTCCTGTTTGATGGACAGCACCTCCGGCACCGCCTCGATCACCAGATCGGCGTCGCGCACCGCATCGCCCAGATCCGAGGTGAGCGTGATGGATTCGGCGGTCTGCTCCGCCTTGCCGTCACCGCCGCCCTGCACATCGGAGCGGTAGATGCCCGCCAGTTTGGCGAACCGTTCGCGCGCCGCGTCCAGCGCCTCACCGTCGATGTCGTAGGCGGTGACGTCGAATCCGCTGAATGCCGTCTGGAAGGCGATCTGCGAACCCAGCACTCCGGTCCCCAGCACGGTGACCTTGCGAATCTCGATGCTCATTGTTCTCCTTTCCGCGCCAGGAATCCGGCGACGATCTGTGCGATCTGCCCCCGCAGGTCCGCGGCGGCGTCATGGCCCGCATGGGCGCCCGTCGAGGGCTGGGCGAGCGCGAGATGCAGGACGGCGAACACACTGCGTCCGGCCAGCTCGGCCCGCTCGTGCAGGTCCGGCGGCTCGACCCCGCGCGATCGGGCCGATGCCGCGAGTATGTCCGCGATGGTGGATTCGAGCCGCTGCACGAGGGCGAGCCCCTCGGCGCGGTACTGCTCGGTGGGCGGCCCGAACAGCAGTTCCCGCTGATAGGCAATGGTGTTCTCGACCCGGCGGGCAGCGAGGTCGAGCACCGGGCGGACCAGCGCGGTAATCGCCGCCCCGGGGTCGGTCCGCTCGCGCGCCACCCGCTCCCCGGCGTCCAGTGCCGCCCGGAACTCCTCGTTGTAGACCATGAGCAGCAGCTCACCCTTGGATGCCGCATACCGGAACAGCGTCCCGGCGGCAATATCCGCGCGATCGGAGATCTGCTGTGTGGTCACCCGCTCGAATCCGTATTCGGCGAAGAGATGCGCGGCCGCCTCGAAGATGCGGCCCTGCTTGTCCAGCATCTTCCGAACCCGCCGCCCGCCCCGCACGTCCCGAGGCGAATGAACCATGTGCACCTCCCGGTCCATCAGTGAGCACACTCATTAATGAGCGTACTCGCAGCAACCGATTGCGCAACCCCTCCCAGCTTGCCCCCGCGAGCGGGCCTCGTCTAGATCCGATCTCCCCGCGCCATGGACAGCTAGCCAAATTTGGCTAGAATGGCACTAGCCAAATTTGGCTAATAAGGAGGTAGTGATGTCCGCCGTAACCCCCTACGTCATGGTCGACGACGCCCAGATCTTCCGCGAGTTCCTGGAACGCGCATTCGACGCCGAGATCGCTCAACTCATCCCCCTGGAAACGGATCCACGGCGAGTGATCCACGCGGAGGCGCGAATCGGCGACGCAGCGGTGTACTTCGCCGACTCGGGACCGGACGGAGGCCGCTGTCTGCGATCGCCCGCCGATCCCGTGCACGTACAGCTCTGGGCGACCGTCCCGGATGCCGATGAGACCTTCGAGCGGGCGGTTTCCGTCGGCGCACGAGCCGCACGGGAGGTCGAGGTGGCAGCGGATGGCAGCCGCTCGGGCGGATTCGTCGACCCGTTCGGCACACTGTGGTGGGTAACCTCACCCGCCTGACCGAGAAGGAGACGTGTGTCCGCGGTTCGGTTGCTCGTGCTGGGCGCGGTGCGCCGCCGCGGGCGCACGCACGGATATCAGGTCCGTGCCGATCTGGAGTCCTGGGGGGCGCACGAATGGGCCCGCGCCACTTCGGGTTCGGTGTACCACGCGCTGAAAGCGCTGACCAGGAACGGGCTACTGGTCGTCCACGACAGCACGCCCAGCGCCGCCGGCGGGCCACCCCGCGTGGAGTACGAGATCACCGAGGCGGGCGACGCGGAATACCTGGCGTCCCTGCGCACGGCGTTGGCACACCGCGACCCGCGTCTCGATGTGCTGGCCGCCGCCGTGGGCCTGATCGAGGACCTGCCGCGCGCGGAGGCGATCGGGTTGCTCCGAGACCGCGCGACGGAATTGGCGCGGTGGCGCGCCAGCATCACCACCGAGCTGCCGTCGGGTACCGATCTGGACACGTGGGGCCCGGTGGGTGCGGTGGTCGGACTCTGGCTCGATACCGCCGACAGCCGGACGGCCTGGACCAACGGTCTCATCGAACGCCTCGAGAGCGGCGCCTTCCGTATGGCGGACGAGTCGGTCTGATTCAGGCGTCGTCGTCGGCTCCGGCCGCGGCCCAGGCGAATTCGAATTCGTCGCGGCTGATGGTGTGCCGCGCCAACTCCGGGTCGTAGAGGTCGACGGGCGGATGCGCGGGCCATTCGTCGGCGCCGGTGCGCAGTACGGTGCCGTCACCGGCGATGGCCACCTCGCGTAGTCGGTGGCCGTCGGGGCCCAGCTCCATGAGTGCGACGAACGCGCCCTCGCTCTGGCGCAGGTGCACGATGCCCCGACCGACCAGTGCGCCGAAGCCGGGCCGCGACCGCTGCGCCCGGCGTTGATCCCGCAGATCCCGCAGGCCCGGCGGCAAGTCGTCGGCGTCTACCGCGGTCTCGTCCAGGCGCAGATGCCGCGCCTGCTCCAGCAACTCCTCGTCCTCGATCACCTCGACCTCGGCGAAGGTCTCGAGGATCTCCCGGGGCGAACTCGCCCGCACCCACCACCAGGCCCGGCTGATTCCGTAATCGTGCAGCACCAGAAACCGATCCATGCCCCCATCCTGGCGAACGAGTCGGCCGCAGGGCTACATTCCGCCCGAAAGGCCGGGCTGGCGTATCGGAGTCAGCCGGGCAACGTGCTACTTGCCGTGGGCGCGCAGCTGGTACAGGCCCTCGGTCTCGGCGACCAGCACACCGTCGGCGTCGGTGACGACCGCACGCAGCGTGAAGTCGGATTTGCCGTTGGCGGCGGCCTCGGCGGTGATGCGGGCGATCTCCTCCTCGCCGAGGGTGGCCTCGGCGCGCACATCGGTGCGGGCTGGCTTGCGGAAGGCGATCCGCAGATCCTTGACCAGGGGGTAGTACTCGGCGCTGTCGAAGCTGGCGATGGCGATCGCGCCGCCCAGGATCTCGGCGACGGTGAACAGCACCCCGGCGTAGATCGCGCCGAAGTGGTTGGCGTTGCCCTCGGCGGGCACGGTGGTGGCCGCGAAGCCGGGCCGTACTTCGAGGGCGCGCACTCCCATGCGGTGGGCGGCCGGAATGGTGAATTCCAGCGCGCCGTTGATCACATCTGCCAGCGGTGGGGTGGCGGTCCCGACTTCGTTGTCACTCATACCCGCAAGTATGAACTGATGGCAGGTGATGTCAATCAGAGGGGCAGAACTCCGGCAGCACGCACGGCCTCGACCACCCGGTCGGCCACGCCGCGCATGCCCTGCACCGTCGGGTGATAGGGCACCAGGGTCTCGGTGGCCAGCAGCGGATCGAACCAGCGCACCCCCGCGGGCGCGCAGGCGTCGCGGCCCGCCGAGGCGGCGACGGTGTCCACATAGAGCGCGCCGACGGCCGCGGCCTCGCGGGCCACCACCGCGTTGAGGCGTTCGAACTTGGATTGGATGTAGGCGGCGTCGGCCGGGGCCAGGCCGAGCGTCTCGGGGCAGCCGCCGTCGCGCAGATAGCGCGGCCAGCCGTCGACCACCAGCGCGGCATGCGGCGCGCGGCGGGTGATCTCACGCAGGGCGGCGGCATAGGGCGCGGCGATGGCGTCGATATCGGCATCCCAGCCGTCGGCGGTTCCGGCGCAGCCGCCGCGCGCCGCGGCCAGGTAGCAGTCCAGCAGATGGGCGGTGAACCGGGCGTCGTTCGCGCCGATGTGCAGGGTCACCAGGCGGGTGTTCGGACCAAGCGCGTCCAATTGCGGTGGCACACCGGCCGCTTGGGACTGCGTGAGATGCGGAATCCGGGCCGAGCTGCAGGTCCGGTCGTCCAGGCGCAGGCCGAGCTGCGCGGCCACCAGATGCGGGTAGTTGGTGGTGGAGCGTGCGCAGCTCAGGGGTGCTGAGGTATCGAAATTGACGATGCCGGTGGTGGCCGCGCCCGAATCGCCGAGGGCGACGTATTCGGCGCCGCCGTCGGCCGGGGCGGCCGTCGCGGTCGCCAGGGACAACACCGTCGCGGCGACACCCGCCAGTGCCGCGGTGATGGTTCTCGAACTCATCGAATCTCCTCCTCGGTCCGGCTCACATTCTGCGACCGGGTGACGCGCGTCCCAATGGGCGGGGCCACACCGGAGGCGGGCGCGGACTGTGTGGCCGAACAATGCGGGCGGCCCGGGGCCGCGGGAGGGTGGACGCACGCCGCGAGCGTGGCCGAGCGCCCCCGCATCGGCCACTCACGGCGAAGCGAGACGAGGAGGGGCCTCGATGGGGAGGACCGTGACGAGACGAAATCTGGCCACAGCGGGGCCGCGCGCGGTCGCGGTATCGGTCGTGGCGATCGTGGTGGCCATGCTGGGGATCGCCGGAACCGCGACGGCGCAGGAACCGACGCACCCGCCCGCGCCGACCGTCCAGAACCTGTTCAACACCCCCGGCCCGCATCCGGTGGCCACCACGGTGCGCATCGATCCGTGCCGGGAATCGGTGTGGGGCATGGTGCAGCAGCTCGCGGTCCAGGCGTTGGGCAATCGCGACGATCTCACCTGCACCCGGGCGTTTCCGAACGGGCTCGACTCGCCCGTCGGCGTGAACGTCTATCACCCGGCCGATATCGCCGCGTTGCCGCCCGTACCGCTGATCGTCCTGACGCCCGGCTACCACGCCAACCCGGGCATGTACGACGCCATGGCGCGGCAGTGGGCGAGTCACGGCTTCGTGGTCGTGATCCCCTACGAGTTCTTCAACTCCCTGATCCACGTCCCGGCACTGGGTGTGGCGGCGGCGGTGGTCGCGCACCGGGATCCGAATTCCCCGCTGCACAACCGTATCGACCTCGGCCGCACGGTTTTCGCCGGACATTCGGGCGGTGGCCAGGCGGCGTTGCAGGCGGGCGCACTGTTTCCCGGCGTCGCCGGGCTCGTCGATCCGGGGCTGCGGGTCGCCGGGGTGCTGGCCGTCCAACCCGGTCCACTGGCCATCGGGGCGTCGATCGGGGTGCCGACGCTGTTCCTCACCGGCTCCGACGATTTCGTGGTTCCCGATGGCGCGTGGGTGCGCTGGTGGCAGTACGACCTGACCGTGCACGCCCCGGCCTGGATCGCGAATGCTCGTGGAGTCAGCCATTTCTCGCCGGTGGACGGGCTCGCGCACTATCGTTCCGCCGGAGTGGCGGTGGCCTGGCTGCGCTATCTCGCGCTCGGGGACGAGACGGCGAAACGGTATTTCGTCGGACCCGAGTGGCTGCTGCCCGCCGACGACACGTTCGTCAGTGTGGAGCGCAACTCCCTGGCGAGCGCACTGCGCTGACTCGGGACCGTGACCACCGAGTTAGATACATGAGATACACGCCGTATCATTTTCTCGGTGAGTACTCGGCAGCAGCCCGTCCGCTCCCCCGGGCGTCCGGCCTCGGCCACCAAGGCGGAGGTCGTCGAACTCGCCCGGCGGGCCTTCCTGGCGGGCGAGCGGGTCGACGTCCAAGCCGTCGCCGCCGAACTGGGCCTGAGCCGGGCCTCGATCTACCGGTGGTTCGGCTCCCGGGACGGGCTCATGGGCGCGGTTCTGGCCGATGAGTTCGAAAGCCTGCTGCGGCTCGCCGACAGCCGCCGGAAAACCACAGGCGCACACCGCATCCTGGAAGCCCTGGACCGCACCAACCACTGGCTGGCCGCGAGCGCGCCGCTGCAGCGGTACCTGGACAACGAACGCCTGGTGGGCTTGAAGGTGCTGACCGCCAGCGACGGACCGGTGCAGCCCAAGGCCGTCGCCGCGGTGGAGGACCTCATCACCCGCACCGAGGACGAGGACGGCTACCACGCCATCCTGGACCGGCAGCTGCTCGCCTACACTCTCATCCGGCTGTTGGAAGCTTTCCTCTACAACGACACGGCGGCCGGTATCCGCGGCGACGTGGACCGGCTGCGGCAGGTGCAGGCCGCGCTGCTGGGCATCCCGGAGTAAGGCCCCCGGCGCGGTCGCACCGATCACCCGCGAGCAGGGCTGGTGCGAGGGGGATACATGCGGAAGACCATGGTGATCGCCACGGCGACACTGTTCGCCGGACTCCTGTCCGGTTGCCCGAAAGACAGCCCACCGGAGCCTGATTCGTCCCCTTCCGCGGGCGCGTTCCTCGGCGAGTGCGGCGGCGCGCGCGACGACGACATCCGCACCATCACGGGCCTGCCCACCCTGGCGGCCGTCGCCCGCAACGGCCTCAAATGCGTCTGGGAATCACCCGGCCGGGACCGGCGGGTCATGTTCACCTGGTTCCGTGACAGCCCCATCGAACGCGAACGCACCATCGCCACCGTCAGCGGAAAGACCGTGGCGGACTTCTCCATCGACGGCTTCCACGGCTTCACCGCCAACGCGACGAGCCTGTGCCAGGTCGCGGTCCAGGACGGCGCGGACTTCTTCCACTGGCTCATCCTCGCCCCCGGCATCGACTGCACGGTCCTGCGGCCGCTGGCCCGGCTGACCGTGGACCGGGCACACGCCTGGGCACCAGCCCCCACGCAACCACCCGGACGCCTCGACGAACTACTCCACGAATGCACGGCGGTCCCGCCGGACGACATCATGTCGACCGTCGGCGAATCCGGCCGGTCGGAAATGTATTTCCATGGGGCCGTGTGCATGTGGCGCATCGGCGGACGCGTTGACCTGACCTTCGGCTGGCTGGAGAACGGCTCGATGGAACGGGAGGAGGGGATAGCGCGACAACTCGGCTACCAGGTCACCGCCATCACTTCTGCTGGCTGGCAGGGCTTTTCCCAACGTCGGCCGGGGCATCCCGCTACCTGCGGGGTCACCACCAGCGATTCGGGCGCGGTCACCTGGTGGGTACAGTCGGCCACCGGTGATCCGTGCGAGACTGCGGAGCGCCTGATGGCGTTGACGGTGCGGCGCAGGGTGTGACGGATCGATCAAAGCCGTTTCCGAACGTCTCCGCCGTGACGGATCACTGCGAGGCTGAACGCAGTGACGGACAGGATTCGACAGGTTCGTCGGCGCTGTTGTGCCTCTAGTAGCTCGGTGGCTGAACAAACACGACCTGTTGGTCTTGCGCGGGTGCGCCGGTCGACGAGGAACCGGCAGTGTCGACCCGGACCGAGGAGATGGTGTCGTTGAACGCGTCGCCGACGTAGGCGGTGTCGGTGGTGAATGTCGTACTCGCGCCCTGACAGTCGGCGAGGGCGTAGACGGTGACCGCGTATCCGGGTGCGACCTGCAGTGATGAGAGGGAGTCGTCGCCGACCTCGGATCCGGCCATGTTGTAGGTGCCGGTCTCGAGAGTCGCGCTCGCGCCGCCGTAGTCGCGGTCGGTGAACAGCTGAGCCTTGCCGGAAGTCGGGGGCATGCGGATCACCTCGGTCACGTGGAGGGTCGGATAACTGCCTATTGTCCCCGACACCGATCGAATACGCAGTGGAATCGCCCTCACCCGGACCGAGAGGTCGCGGCGCGGTATGCCGGGGACCCGGCCGCGACCGAAATCGTTGTCGCGGTGCGGCTCTCGCAGGCATCGCCCGCAAATCTGAACCTGACCCGTCCAGGCGCGCTCGATGGACAGTCCGTTGAAGTTCCCGAGTCAGTACTGCTGCCGATGATGCGACGTCGACCTCCCTCCGCCTGCCTGTGTGATCTGTTGCCGTCCGTTTGACAGCGCCCCACTCGAGGTTCCCAATTGGGCGTATGTCCAGATAATCCATGCTCCCGCCCGGGAGCAGCGTGTTTCCGCACAGGAGTGGTGATGAACCTTCGTCGTCTCGTACTCACTGCCATGTTCGCCGCCGCCTGCGCCGTGGCGACCGCCGCGACACCCGTCGCGCACGCCGAACCCGACCGGGTACCGGAGACCGTCGATATCGCCTGTGGCGATGCAGTCCGGCATCTGAACGCCGACTGGTACCTGCCCGACGGACCCGCCGGTGGCCTGATCTGGCTGCAACACGGTTTCGCGCGGAGCAATGCGAATGTGGCCAGCCTCGCCGAGCATTTCGCCGCTGCCGGATACGTCGTCTTCGCACCCTCGCTGCCGTTCATGGACCCGGCCGGATGCACCCTGCAGAACCTCGGCGACAACACCGGATTCCTCGGGAACATCGCCGACCTGTTCGCCACCGACGCCGAACCCACCAACTCGCTGGCGCGCAGCTTCGCGGCGGCTACCGCGACGGCGCACCGCCCGGATCTGCGACTGCCGCGGCAGACGGTCTTCGTCGGGCACTCCGCCGGCGGCGAGGCCGTCGAATACGTCGCGCGCCGACTGCACACCGACCACCCCGCCGCCTTCGCCGACCTGCGCGGACTCATCCTGCTCGACCCGGTGAAGTCCTTCCTCGGTGACAACACCGACCAAGCGCTCACCGATCTCGACCACACCGACCTACCGATTCTCGATATCGCCGCGAAACCCTCACCGTGCAATCTCTTC
This sequence comes from Nocardia otitidiscaviarum, assembly GCF_007362295.1. Lineage (NCBI taxonomy): Bacteria > Bacillati > Actinomycetota > Actinomycetes > Mycobacteriales > Nocardiaceae > Nocardia > Nocardia otitidiscaviarum. Next base: position 5,459,270 of record NZ_CP041695.1, read on the forward strand.
GGCGTCGGCACCGACACCCTCCAGCGATTGCTGCACCGCCGCTACCTCGGCATCCGCATCGGTACCGGTGTTCACACCGACGCCGAAGGCCCCAGCGGAGACACCCTGGGCGACCTGGTGTGTGGCGACCCGAAATCGGTGAACATCTCGACCCTGCAGACGCTCGCGGTCGGCTGGGCCACCGACTACTTCACCGGCACCAGAACCGCCGACTACTACCCCGCCCACGCGCCCGCCGCCGATGCCGCCGCCGCGCACTCAGCGGTCACCGACGTGGTTTCGGCCGCACCCGAGGCGGAGATCCTGACCGGGGCGTAGCGGCGGCTGCTCGGTACGCTGGCTATGCCCCGTATCAGGTTCCCGCAGAGCCTGGTCTTCGCCGCGGTCGGTCCAGGCGAGGAATCCGCCGACTACGTCCGTATTCGAATAGAAGTGGCCGAACGCGCCTCAGAGCCGAGTCTCGTGCGGTTCGAGATGGCTTCCACGTCATATTGCCGTCGCACCCGGTAATGGGCGGCATGGCAACGTGGTTCCAGGATGACGGCAACCACCATGATCGGAGTGTGTGTGGCGACGGATGACAGCACGCCTGTGGCATACCGGGCCAACCTACAGTTGACCGTGGACGGGGAGATTGTCACCGACTTCGGCGAACTCACTGAACGTCAATATATTTGGCTGTTCGCCCAGCGGCCGGGAATGTATATCGGGCGAACGTCGCTGCGGGGCGTGACCAGCTTCCTGGACGGCTACGACTATGCCGCCCGCAGATACGGTGGAGCAGGCTTGACCGGCTTCAGCGAATGGCTCATGAGCAACCATGAGGTCGGGGCGAATCTGACCTGGTGGACTCAGATCGAGCAGATCGCGCTCCCGGACCGGGATTTCCTCACCGAACTGACACCCGAACAGGAGGATCTCGTCCTTGAAGTCCTGTTCGATTTACTCGACCGGTTCCTCATCAAACGCGACAACGAGACATCGAGCATCCAATTCAGCCGTGTAGCTGACTGATTGAACGGCTGCGACGCGGCGGGCACTGGCGGACCTCCGCGAAGTCAGTGAGTCGGCTTGGTTACCCGACGACGGGATTCCGTCCGAATCCTGAAGGCGTTGGCCGCGGCCGGTAGAAGCTCGAAAACGTGCAGGATCTCGGAATCAGGCGTCGAGTCGATCCCAAGAGCGAAGTGAGGCCGGCCGTCGAGGGTCTGGAGGCTTATCCGGATCTCGGGGCCACCGGGATAGGCGATCAACAACTCGTCAACCGTGGTTTCTTCCTGCTGCGCCGCCTGACCCGTCCGCGCGAGAGTGACGGTGAAGGGCTCCATCTCCATGGCTGCTCCCGAACTCGGAGGGACGATCTTGGGTAGCTGCAATTCTTCCAGCGCACCCCTAACACAGTGCTGAGCGAACCGTGAGAGAACAGATAACACCTCCAGGCGGATTACGGACGACTCTGCTCGGATCATGAGGTTCGTCGATCGCATCCCATCGCACCGAGCATTCGATCAGCTTCGTGCCATATCGAAAGGTTGAATTTCTTCGGCATGTCGCTCTAGCTGGGGTTTCGTGTCGCAGTCGCGGACGGTAGATTCGAACACATGAGCGAAACCGTCGCGGTCGAGGCCACCAGCTACGAGCTGGTCGCGCGGCTGCGGGAGGTACACGCGCAGATCGCCGCCGCCCAGGCCGAGGAGGTGGCGTTGATGACGCGGCTGTATCGGCTGCGGCGCGCCCAGCAGCTCGAGGCCGGGGTCGCGGCACGGTATGCCGGGGAGTCGGCGGCGACCGAAATCGGTGTGGCGGTGCGGGTCTCGCAGCGCAGCGCGGACGGGCTGATCGCGCTCGGGATGGGATTGGGGCGGTTGCCCGCGACCCGGCGGGCGTTCGCGCAGGGACGGATCGATCTGGCGCGGGTACGCGCGATCCACGACACCCTGGTCAACGCACCCGACGACACCGTCGCGGAGTTGGAAGAGACGGTGGTCGCTCGTGCCGAGGGGTGTGATCCTGCGCGGTTGCGGCGCATCATCCGCAGGCGGCTGCTCGAGCTCGACCCCGCCGGGCAGGCGCGACGGCGTCGTGAGGCCGAACGCGAACGCTACGTGGCCGTGCGGGCGGCCGACGACGGCACCGCCCTGGTCGATGCCGTGTTGCCCGCGGCCGGGGGGTGGACGTTGTTCGAACGGTTGCGGGAGATGGCGGTCAGTCAGTGTTGTGCCGCTGATCCGCGCACGATGAACCAGCGGCGCGCTGATGCCTTGGTGGCGTTGGCCGACGGGCGCGGGCGACTGATCTGCGGCTGCACATTGCCCGAGTGTGCCCGCCGGGACCCGACCGTGCCGGTGCCGGTGGCGCGGCGGGCGTTGGTGCAGGTCGGTGTCAGCGCGGCGACCCTGGCGGGGGTGCAGGACAATCCCGGATTGTTGGCCGGGTTCGGGGCGATCGACGCCGATCTGGCGCGGCAGATCGCCCGCCACGCCCGCTTCCATGTGATCACCGAAACCAGCGACGAGATCCGTCGCGGCTCCGCCACATCGCACACGAGTGGCACCACACTCCACACGAGCGACACCATCGATCTCCACACTGCGGAGTCGCGGACTGCGACCGGGTCCACAGACACTGGCGTCGACACCGGCTCCGGCCCAGTGGCGACCCTGCCGGCTGGCCGCCGTGCACCGGCGGCGACCACACCCGCCGCCGCCCACCGCGCCTCGGCAAGCAGCGAATACGCCGACATCAATCCCGCACCGGCCGCAATCGAACCCACCAACGACAGCACCGCGGACCCGCCCGCACACCTCCCGGAACCCTCGCCAGCACCGGCGAACCCACCAGAATTGCGGTACCGGCCCAGCGCCACCGTCGCCACGCGTGTGCGGGCACTCGATGGAACCTGCCGGGCTCCCGGCTGCTCGGTCTCGGCCGCGGCCACCGACCTCGATCACCAACAGCCCTTCGACCACCACTCTCCCGTCACCGGCGGACCCACCACCGTGCACAACCTCGGCTGCCGCTGCCGCCGCCACCATCGCCTCAAGACCCTGGCCGACCACGGACTCAACGGGTGGACGGTCACCCACCATCCACACCGGCGCATCGAATGGCGCACGCCCACCGGCGATACGATCATCACCAGCCCCGAAGGCGCGAAATTCCTCTTCCCGCATACACCGGTGGCCGCGACACGGGTGGAACCCGTTGACCCACAACCCGATCCACCAGTACTGAACCCCGGCCCCGCGGTCAACACGCTCACCGAGCTACTCCACGTCTACATCCCGCCAGGGCGACGACACCTGCGCACTCACCGCGACATCCACCACACCGTCACTGTCGGAGGCACCCTGTGCAGCGTCAGCGGCTCCGATCGGTATACGGCGAGCCCACCCTTTTGAGGTAGAGCCGGGGGACATACCGGTCGATTTGCACTGGACAGGAAAAGACTGAAACGATGAAAGTCGGTCTCGAACATGCCGAAGCACCTGCGGATGCCGCTGATCTCGACCGGCTCGAGCGGCTGCTGGAGCGACCTCTACCCGCCGACTATCGTCGGTTCATGCTTGCTCACGGCGGCGGGAGAATGGAGCCGAATGATCAAGCCGTGAAAGAAGTCTTCAGCCTTCGTAATGGTGCACCCAACTGGCAGAGCCTGTGGTGGAAGTTGTCGGTGTTCAGCGAACGCTTGCCGGATTGGCTGTTGCCCGTGGCGGATGACGAGTACGGAAACCTCATCGCCATCTCGACTCGCCAGGAAGATTTCGGGTCAGTTTGGCACTGGGACCATGAGGGGGAGGACGATGAGGCGGATCCTCCTACCGAGAGCAATATCGAGTGGCGAGCCGCAGACTGGCGCGAGTTCACTCTCAGCCTCCGGGCGATCACGGGAGATGTCGAGTAGTGAGGGTCTACGGTCGGCCGTCACTCGCTCAAGTCAAACTCATGCCGGTATCGAATTCGCCGGTCTGCACACCCGTTACGAAGGCATCCCACTCGCCGGGGGCAAAGACCAGCGGAGGTCCCGCAGAATCCTTCGAGTCGCGAACACCAACTCGGCCACCGGCAAGGTAGGCAACCTCGACGCATTCACCGCTCCCATGACTGCGGCTGCTCTTGAACCATAGGGCTCCGGCTAGATCGCTGCTCACGCTTCGCACTCCTTGGCTAGCGACAGTATGAGTTGTCGGGATGTGTTCTCGTCCAAAGCTACCCGGCGGATCTGCGCGTATGCGTCGCGATAGCGCGTCACCTCAGGATCCCGTTCCAGATAGAGGTCACCCGCGTAGCCTTCCACGTAAACGACCGGGGGTTCCTGTAAGCCGGTAGCGGGTAGTTTGGGGAACTCCAGGAACACGAACGATCCCACGAGCGAGCCGGAATGCCCTGGAGCGTCGAACGGGATGACGCGAATGGATACGTTCGGTCGCTGCGCCATATCCGCGAGGTGCAGCAGTTGGCCCGCCATCACACCGGGGCCGCCGATTCGGTCACGGAGAACCATCTCCGAGAGCAGGACGTCCAGCTCGAACATGGTGTCTTCCAAGCGGACTCAACGGCGCATGGCGACCTCCACACGTTTCTCCACTTGGTCCTGCGGCAGGTTGGGCGTTTCCATCCAGATCACGGCGCGCCGGTATTCGGGAGTTTGGAGCATGCCGGGCACGATGGTCAGCTTCCACATTCTCAGCCTGATGGCGGCATCCTCCAGGCTCATGTAATGGTCGAACCCCGATCGCAGCCCATCGGCATAGGCTCGCCACCAGTTCTTTTCCGCCGTCGCCATGTCCTACGCCAAGCTCAGCATGAGTCGTCGGTCGTCGTCGCCGACGTTGTACGCGTCAGCCTCGCTATCGACGTGGCCGTGTTCTGGAAGTACCTGATTTGGAAGTGCGGCACTTCCGGAGCGGTTAGCGCAGCTGGATGTGCCAAATCAGGCCCGGTCGGGTGTCTACTGAGTTCACCCCGGATGGCCGGGAACAGCCGAAATCCACGAGCCGCAACACAACTCGGATCGCTGAGTGCGCCCACGCAGTACGGCGGTTCGGGGAACACGTGAAGTACCGGCCATCAGGGGCTCCATCACCCACACCACTCAGAGGTCAATCATGTTGGTAGCCACAGACAACCCGGGGGCGTTCGACGACTGCACGGCACCCGGCGCGGATCGCTGGAGGCGAGGAGCGTGCGAGTGGTGTACGAAGCCCCGCGGCGGTGTCGGTTCGCGGGGCGGTGGGGCGGCGTCAGCAGTGAGTCGTCACGCTCGGTGTCTTGACCTCGGTGCTGTCGGGGCGGCGGACGGGTGGGACTGCCTTGCCGAGCGAGGCGAGTACGCCGGTGGAGCCGGTTGGCAGCCAGGCGCGGGCGGCGAAGGTGGCGGCGGCGAACAGGATGGGCATGGCCCATTTGTCGGGGCCGTCGCCCACGGCGAGGTGGGAGACGGCGGCGCCGCCGTAGACGAAGACCAGTCCGGCGTAGGCCCATTCCTTGGTGCGCGGGTGGCCGGGGGTCAGGATGGCGGCCAGGGCCGCCACTTTGGCGGTGCCAAGGATGGTCGCGAAATACATGGGGTAGCCGAGGTGGTCGAACGCTTCCCGCACATAGGAGATGCGGGCGAGGTCCCAGTAGGAGCCGACGGCGGTTTCGGTCAGTACGGCCGCCACGGGCACCCATTTCGCGAATCGCAGTGCGCGGGAACGGAACTTCGAGGTGGTGGAGATGGTCATGTGAGACTCCTGGTTGTCGGGGTATGCGTCAGGCGGCACGAGCGAGGTCGGCTGACCGGGTGGCACGGTGCAGTGCGGCCGCCAGTCGGGCGTTCTCGGGGGCGTTGAAGGCGAAGGCGGCGCGGCGGCGGGTGTATCCGTAGGTGAGGCCGCTGTGCGGGTCGGCGAAGCCGTCGGAGCCGCCGGATCCGGTGTGGCCGAAGGCATGTGCGCCGAGGAACTGGTGGATCAGCCCCTTCGCTTCGAACCCCAGCGCGTACGGTACGGTACCGCGAACGAGATCGGTTCCACCGGAATGGATCTCGGAGACGATGGCGATGGTGTCCAGATCGAGCAGCGGCGGTCGCCCGTCGAGCCCGGTGATGGCCGCCGCGTACATCGCCGCCAGGCCGCGCGCGCTGCCGACACCGCCGGCCGATGCCTGGCCGAGTCGCCGGAACGTCTTATCGTTGGGCAGCGCCATGACGTCGGCCGGGGTGAAGCCGTGCGCGTTCAGGTTGTACGCGATACCCGCGATTCCATAGGGATTGGGGGAATTCGCCGCGAAGGCCGCCTCCATCTCCGCTGTCGACCGCCACGGCAGGATGGGCAGGTACCGGTGATCGAGGTCGGCGGGCAGGCCGAGGTACACGTCCAGGTCGTAGGGTGCGCGGACGCGCCGCTCGAACAGCTGCTGGATGGTGCTGCCGGTGATGGCGCGCACCACCTCACCGACGATGGCGTAGGTGACGAACCCGCCGTAGCCCTGTGTCGTGCCCGGCTCGAAGTAGGGCCGCTGCCCTACCAGCCGTTCGGCGACGATGCGATCGTCGGCCAGATCGGCGACGGTGAATCCGCCGTCCGCGCCGACCACGCCGCAGCGGTGCACCAGCACGTCACGCACGGTGATGCGGTCTTTGCCGACCGCGGCGAACCGTGGCCAGTAGTGAGCGACCGGAAGGTCGACATCGAGCACACCGTCCTGGATGAGCAGACCCACCACCAGGCCCGCCGCTCCCTTCGTGGACGAGTGCAGGCCGGTGACCGTGGTGTCGGTGACCCCCGGGCCCGACCACAGGTCGACCACCTTGCGGCCCCGCACGTAGGCGGCCAACTGCGCGCCGGACTCGCCGTCCTCCTCGGCCACCACGGCCTCGAATTCCGCTCGGACGTCGCCGAATCCGTCGGCGACGGTCCCGTGTACATCGATCGCGCTCATGAGAGTTCCTTCCGATAGACGAGTGATCCGCGCCTCCGGAAGAACGGTGTGCCCGCTCGCCGGTTGCGCCGGATCGTGTTCGGTGCACTGACGGACGCGATCGAGAGAACGTGACCTGAGGACGGAAAGACGCTGGTAGTCACGACTTCCGACCGGACGGCGGTGGGTCGGGTCGGCTGTCCGTGACAGCGGCGGGTCACACTCCCCGCCCGCGATTCGTCATCCGTGTGACGTTTCCGATCGAGGAGGACCCTGTGCGCGATGAACAGTTTCTGGCCGAGAAGTTCGACGAGCACCGCACCCATCTGCGCTCGGTGGCCTACCGCATGCTCGGCTCGCTCACCGATGCCGACGACGCCATCCAGGAAGCGTGGCTGCGCCTGGCCCGCACCGACGCCTCCGACATCGGCAATCTCGGCGGCTGGCTGACCACGGTCGTCGGGCGGGTCTGCCTGGATATGCTGCGCTCACGCAAGTCTCGCCACGAACAACCGCTCGAGGCCGAACATCTGCCCGATCCGGTTGTCCTCGCGGACGCTGCGGTCGACCCGGAACAGCAAGCGCTGCTGGCGGATTCGGTAGGATTGGGACTGCTCATCGTGCTCGAGACACTGAGCCCGGCCGAACGGCTCGCGTTCGTCCTGCACGATATGTTCGCCGTGCCCTACGAGCAGATCGCCCCCATTGTGGGCCGGACCCCGCAGACCGCGAAGAAGCTGGCCAGCCAGGCGCGCCGTCGAGTCCAAGGCAGCGTGCCGACCCCCGACCCGGACCGTTCCAGGCAACGCCGCGTCGTCGACGCTTTCCTCGCGGCAGCCCGCCAGGGCGACTTCGACGAGCTGCTCCGCATACTCGACCCCGGCGTGGTGTTGCGCGCCGACTCCGCCGACGCCCTGCGCGTGATTCACGGGGCGACCGCGGTGGCGGGCATGGCCGCGACGTTCCAGCGCATGACGGCCGCGTGCACCGTCCACCCCGCGATCGTCAACGGTGGCGCCGGGCTGGTCAACACGCTCGACGGCAAGCCGTTCTCGATCATGAACTTCACGGTCGTCGGCGACCGCATCGCCGCCATCGACCTCATCTCCGACCGCGACCGCCTCAGCCGCCTCGACCTCACCGCAGTCGTCGGATAGCGGTCTCGGACCCGCGCAAACCGCTGAGCTGTCAGCCGATCCAGGCCCCCACCGCCAGAAACACACAGATCAGCACGAAGAGAATCCCCATGAGTGGACCCACGAACCGGACGTAGCGGTCGTAGCGCACCTTCGCCAGGGCGATGCCGCCGGTGACCACGGCCGTGGTGGGGGTGACGAGGTTGGCCCAGCCGGAGGCGGACTGCCAGGCGGTGACGACCAGGGAGCGGGGGACGTTCGCGAAGTCGGCGAGGGGGGCCATGATGGGCATGGCGAGGGTGGCGTGGCCGGAGGTGGAGGGGATGAGGAAGGCGAGGGGGACGTTCACCAGGAAGACTCCTACCGCGAAGAAGGCGGAGGAGGTGCCGGTGACGACGCCCTCGAGGGCGTGTAGGACGGTGCTGGTGATCTGGGTGTTGTTCATGATCACCGTGACGCCGCGGGCGAGGACGATGACGATGCCCGCGCCGACGAAATCGCCGAAGCCCTTGCCGATCTCCTCCGTCATGCGGGTTTCGCCGAGGCCGCCGACCAGGCCGATCACCACCGCGCCCACCAGGAACAGGGCGGTGAGTTCCGGGAAGTACCAACCCAGTTCCCACGGGAACGGTGTGGCGTCCGGGCCGTCGATCACCTCGGCCCACGGGATGATGGAGAAGATCATGAAGGCGAAGGTCAGCATCACCAGCCACAGCACGGCCTGCTGACGGCGGGTCATCGGGTTCGGTTCGTGGTCTTCGGCTTTCACCTCCCGGTCGCCGGGTTGCCAACCGGACCACGACTTCTCGGGGTCACGCTGGACGCGGCGCGCGTACCAGAGCACGTAGGCGACGGTGACCGCGGTCAGCACCACCAGCATGACTAGGCGCAGCACGATGCCGTCACCGATGGGGATGCCCGCCGCCGAGGACGCGGTGCCGGTGGCGAACGGGTTCACCGTCGAGCACAGCACGCCGACGCCCGCACCGCAGATGATCGCGCCGACCGCGGTCATGCGGTCGTAGCCCAGGGCCAGCATGAGCGGCACCAGCAGGGCGTAGAAGCCGAGGGTCTCCTCCGCGAATCCCTCCACCGTGCCCGCCAGGGCGAAGACCACCATGATGCCGACGATCAGCAGGAAGGAACGCCGCCGCAGGGCGTAGGCCAGGCGGCCGATACCGGTGTCGAGCGCGCCGGTGCCGAACGCGACGGTGATGAAGGCTCCGACCGCCAGCACGAACAGGAATACCGCCGCCGCGCCGTAGAGCGCACCCGACATATCGGGGCCGACCTGGCCGGTCGCATCGTCCTGCACGCCGTAGAGACCGTTGATGGGAGCCAGGAACAGATCCCGCAGCCGGTCGCCGAAACCCTGCGACTCGTCGAGGCGGTGATAGGTCCCGGCGACGGGGCGGCCGGTGTCGTCGTGGTCGTAGGTCCCCGGCGGAATCACGAAGGCCGCCAACCACACCAGGACCGTGACGCCCGCGAGGATCGTGTAGGTGGACGGGAACGTCCACCTGCGCTCGTGTTCCGGAGATGCGGGATCGGCGGTGGCGGTATCGCTCATCGGCCCGCCCGTTCGGCGAAGGTGCGGGCGAACAGTCGGAAGAACTCCGCCTCCGCCACCGCCACATTGCGCAGCTCGCTGAGCAGCACCCGCTCGTTGTAGCCGTGCATGTTGCACTTGGCGTCCTCGACGCCCAGCATGAGCACCTCGGCGTGCGGCGCGGCCGCGGCCAGGGAGTTGGTGAGCGGAATCGAACCGCCCATGGCGGAATCCACCGCGTCGGTCCCCCACGCCTTCGCCATGGCCGCGCGCATGGCGGCGTAGGCGGGGCCGTCGGTGCCGGCGGCGAAACCGGTGCCCACATCGCCACCGCTGACCGTCAGCGGGATGCCGAAGGGCCGGGCCCGGCGCAGATGCTCGATCACCGCGCGCTGTCCCTCGGCCGGGTCCTGCTCCGGATGCACGCGAACGTTCAGATAGGCGCGGGCGTAGGGCACCACCGCCGAGGCGGCGGTCTCCACGGCCGGGGCGTCGAGTCCGATCACGGTGATCGCCGGGCCGTACCAGATCCGCTCCCCGATGGGTCCGGTACCGAGCAGCGGCATATCCGGCGTCATCCCGGTGATCTCCGCGAATTCGGTCTCGGTGTAGTCGGCTCCGGTCCAGGTGTCGCGGCGCAGTCCGGGCACCGCCACATTGCCGTCGGCGTCGTGCAGGGTCGCCAGTCCGGCCATGAGCGCCAGCAGGGCATCCGGTGCGGCCCCGCCGAATTGGCCCGAGTGCACGGGCGCGGCCAGCGTCCGCACTTCCACGAAGACATCGGCCACCCCGCGCAGCGCGGTCACCAGGGTCGGCGTGCCCGCCCGCAGATTGCCCGCATCGCAGATGAGCATGGCGTCGGCCTGGAACAGCTCGGGATGCGCGGCCGGATAGTCGTCGAAGTCGGAGCCGTACTCCTCCTGACCCTCGATCACCACGATCACGCCCACCGGCGGGGTGCCGCCGTAGGCGCGCAGCGCGGCGATATGGGCGATCACATTGGCCTTGCAGTCGGCCGCGCCGCGGCCGTAGATCGCGCCGTCCCGCTCGGTCGGCCGGAACGGCGGGGTGTGCCACAGTTCCGCGTCACCCGGCGGCTGGACGTCGTAGTGCGCGTACAGCAGCACGGTCGGCGCGCCCTCGGGGGCGGGGATGCGGCCGTACACGACCGGGGCGGTGCGCGGCAGCTCGAGGACTCTGATATCGCCGATTCCAGCGGATCGCAATTCTTCGGCAACGAGGTCGTGCGCCCGCTGCACATTCTCCCGCGGGTAGTCGGGGAAGGCGATGGAGGGAATCGATACGAGCCGCACGAGCTTGGCTTTCAGCTCGGGCATGAGGGCGTCGACGGTGGCGGCGAGATCGGTGCGAGGCTCCACGATTTCCCATCGAACCACCTTGCCGGCAAATCTCAGCAAACCTGTGGCGAGTTTTATGCAACGGAGATCGGAGCTCCGGCCTTGTAGCGTCGGAACGGCAGACTGGAACGACAGCGGATCACACATGAAGGAGATATCCGTGCGCTTCGGCATCTTCGTCCCGCAGGGCTGGCGGCTCGACCTGGTCGGAATCGACCCGGCCGAACAGTGGGCGGTCATGCGCGATCTCGCGCGACGCGCGGACGCCAACCCGGATTGGGAGTCGATCTGGGTCTACGACCACTTCCACACCGTGCCGGTGCCCACCGAGGAGGCCACCCACGAGGCGTGGACGCTCATGTCGGCCTTCGCCGCGAGCACCGAGCGGGTGCGCCTGGGCCAGATGTGCACAGCCATGGCCTACCGCAATCCGGCCTACCTGGCGAAGGTCGCCGCCACCGTCGACCATGTGTCGGCGGGCCGGGTGGAGATGGGCATCGGCGCGGGCTGGTACGAACACGAGTGGCGCGCCTACGGGTACGGCTTCCCACCCGCCGGTGAGCGCCTGGGCCGCCTGCGCGAGGGCGTGGAGATCTTCCGGCAGGCGTGGAGCACCGGCGCGGCCACCCTGGACGGCAAGTACTACCAGGTGAACGGCGCGATCGTGCGGCCGCTGCCGATCCAGGAGGGCGGTATTCCGCTGTGGATCGCGGGCGGCGGCGAAAAGGTGACGCTGCGCATCGCCGCCCAGTACGCGCAATACACCAATTTCGCGGGCGAGCCGGAGCAATTCGCCCGCAAGTCCGAACTGCTGCGCGGCCACTGCGCCGAGGTGGGCACCGATTTCGACGCCATCACCCGCTCCTCGAATTTCAATGTGGCCATCGGCGCGACCGAGGCGGAAGTGGAGGACCGGCTGGCGGCGCTCGCCGCGCGCCTGACCCCATTTGTGGGGGCAGACAATGCGCAGCAGCAGGTCAACGATATGTTGCGGGGCACCGCCGCCGTCGGCACCCCGGAACAGGTCGTCGAAAATCTGTCCCGCGTACGCGGACTCGGCCTCGGATATGCCATTCTCAATTTCCCGGAGGCGGCCTACGACACCTCCGGAATGGAGTTGTTCGAGCGCGAGGTGATCCCAGCGCTGCGCTGAGATCGGGAGAAGGTATGCGGAAACTCGCGGACACGGTGCGGATCTCGGGTTCGGCGGTCCTCGCCGTGATCGCGATGCTGCTGTTGCCGGCCCTGCCGCCGACGGTCGCGGTGGCGTCGGCACAGACCGGGGAGGTCGATCCGGCCGAGGTCGACCGGTTCCTGACGGACTATCTGGCGCGCACCGGACTACCGGGCGCGGCGATCGCCCTCACCCACGGCGACCGGGTGGTGCACGTGGCGGGCTACGGCCGCGACTCCACCGGCGCGGCCATCACCGCCGACACCCCGATGCCGGTGGCCTCGCTGAGCAAATCCTTTGCGGCGCTGGCCGTCATGCAGCTCGTCGAGGCGGGCCGGGTGGATCTGGACGCACCCGTGCGGCGGTATCTGCCCGAGTTCGGCATGGCCGATCCGCGCGCCGAGGCGATCACGGTGCGGCAGCTGCTGAACCAGACCTCGGGCATGTCCGACCGCGCCTTCCCGGATCTCAAACGGCCCCAGGCGCATTCCCTCGCCGAGGCGGTCGATCGGCTGCACGGCGCGGCGCTGGCCGACGAACCCGGCACCGACTACCACTATCACAATCCGAACTACCAGGTCGCGGCGCGCCTGGTGGAGATGGTGAGCGGCCAGCCGTACGCGGAATACCTGCGCGAGCGGGTCTTCGGGCCGCTGGGCATGGACGCGAGCACCACCGTGAACCGACCGCGGGACGCCGACCTGCCGCGCGGCCACATCCGCCTGTACGGGAAGGCGATCGCGGTCCCCGAGATCGACTGGTTCGTGGGCGGCAGCCACGGCATCGTCACCACCGCGGCGGATCTGGCGCAGTGGCTCATCATGCAGAACAACGGCGGCCGCGGGGCCGGTGGACAGCAACTGGTCTCCCCCGCCGCCGTCGACCTCATGCACACCCCGCCGCGCGGCTCCCACTACGCCATGGGCTGGCAGGTCGACGACACCGAACCCGGACGGCTGCACCACACCGGGTCCTGGTTCACCTACACCGCCGAGCAGGTGCTGCTGCCCAAGACCGGGTACGGCATCGTGGTGCTGACCGATATGGGGATGGCGCTGGAGTCGGACCCGTCGATCATCGCCGACGGACTGGTCGACATCGCCCGGGGCGACCAACCGACGGTGCGGCGACCGGCCGGAATCTACGCCGACTGGGGACTCGCGGCGGCCACCCTCGCCGTGGCGGTGCTGGCGGGTATCGCGGTCGCGCGCTCGCGCCGCTGGGCGCACCGGCAGCGCGAGATGTCCCTGCCCGGTTGGCTCATCGTGCTGCGGCAGCTGCCGTATCTGACGGCCGTGCCCGTACTGGCCTTCCTGCCCGGACTGGGCAGTTTCGTCTTCGCCGGACGGGTGGGCGGCTTCCAGCACGTGCTCTACGTGTTCCCGGCCGTGCTGGTCTTCCTGGCCGTCGCGGTGGTCGCCGGGGTCACCGTCATCACCGCGCGCGCCGTCCGCCTGTGGACCACCCGGCCCCGGCGGACGGACGACGCGACGGGTTCGGCTCAGCCGTCCTTGCGGGCGACGCCGCCGTAGGCGCCGGAGCGCCACGGCTCCGCACCGACATCGGCCGGATTCTCCGGCCGCCACAGCGGCAGGTGCACCAGCCCGGGCTCGATCTGCGTCCAGTCGCCGAAGTAGGTGACGATCTCGTCGCGGGTGCGCAGCGAGATCTCGGTGGAGGTGCGACCGGACAGCTTCTGCCCCTCCAGCACCTCCGCCGGCTGCCCGTCGGCGGTGGCGTGGGTGATGGCCACGTAGCTGCCGGGGACACACGGCTTCAGCAGGCGCGCGACGGCACCGGCGGGATCCGCCTCGTCCGGGACGAAATGCAGCACGCCGAGCAGCAGCACCGCCACCGGCTTCGAGAAGTCGATGAGTTCGCCGACCACCGGATCGGTCAGGATGCGCTCCGGATCGGCGACATCGGCCTGAATGATCCCGGCATTCGGATTGCCGTCCAGAATCGCGATACTGTGCGCCACCGCGACCGGATCGATATCCACGTACACCACGCGCGCCTCGGGATTGCGGGCCTGGGCGACCTCGTGCACATTTCCGACGGTGGGAATTCCCGAACCCAGATCCAGGAATTGGGTGATGCCCTCGTCCACCAGGAAACGCACCAGGCGGCGCAGCAGATCCCGGTTCGCACGCATGGTTTCGGCGATATTGGGAGTGAATGCCTCGATCTGGCGCGCCAATTCGCGATCGATCTCGAAATTGTGCATGCCGCCGACGAAGTAGTCGTATACGCGGGAGGCACTGGGACGATCCAGATCGATCCCCTCGGGAGCCCAACTCGGCCTGGTCATCGCGAACCCTTCTGACAGCGAAAAAGTAAACACATCGTTCGCCTCGTTCACACCATTCACCCGGAACGGTTGTGATTCGCCACGAACAATCAAGCGCCGCAATGGTATCCCAGCGGGAGGTGATTCGCCGCCGTACGAGGGTAGGGCTACGATCGATCCCCATGGCGTGGGAAGCCGGGGGTGAGCGGTACTCGGGCGGCCCACACGCCGACCTCGTCGAGCAGTGGGTCGCCGCACTCACCCGTGGCACGCGCGATCACGTGGTGCCGATGAGTCGTGCCGAGACCCGGACGCTGCTCACCCGATTCGCCCGCGAACTCGACGCCGCCGCGCGGGATCCGGCATCGGATCGGCGGATCGCGGAACTGGGCGCGGAACTGGCGCGGGCCCACTTCGTGGGCGACGAGGTGCTCGGGCGCAGTGTCGCCGTGCTCGAGGAGTACTTCGCCGAGATCGCCGACGACGTCCCCGCCGACCGGGTGGCCATGCTGCTGGCCGCCTTCACCACCGGCTACGTGCGCGCCTTCCGCGCCTGGCTGCTGGCCGAACAGGAGAGCGTGCGCGTCGCCGACATCACCGCGCGCCGACTCGTCGAACAACGATTACGCGAGAGCGAGGCCCGCTTCCGGGCGGTCTTCGCACAGGCCGGAATCGGCACCGGACTCTCCGATATGACCGGCCGCATCATCGAGGTCAACACCGCGTTCGCGCAGATGCTCGGCTACACCCCCGCCGAGATGCTGCGCCTGTCCGTCACCGATCTGGGTCACCCCAGCGACGATCCCGGCATGTGGCAGCTGTACTCGGGGGTGCTGCGCGGCGATCTGGACAATGTGCAGCTGGAGAAGTGCTATCCGCACAAGGACGGGCACGGGGTCTGGACCAATATCAATGTCTCGCTCATCCGCGACGAGCGCGGCGAACCGCAGTACACCCTCATTCTGGTGGAGGACATCTCCGAGCGGCGGGCGTTGCGCGAGCGGCTGCACTACCGCGCCAATCACGACCAGCTCACCGGACTGGCCAACCGCACCCGCTTCTTCGACGCCCTGACCACCGTCTTCGCCGACCCAGGCGTGCGCGTCGGGCTCTGCTACGTCGACCTCGACCACTTCAAGACCGTCAACGACACCTTCGGCCACGCGGTGGGCGACGAACTGCTCGCCCAGGCCGCCACTCGCCTCACCACCTGCGCCACCGGGCCCGGACAGCTGGTGGCCCGGATGGGCGGCGACGAATTCGTCATCCTGGTGCCGCACAGCGGCGGCGCGGACGAGGTGGCAAGCCTGGCCCGCTGCGTGCTGGACGCCTTCTCCCGTCCCTTCCACGTGCACGGCTACCGGCTGTCGGTCACCGCCAGCGTCGGCGTCATGGAGGACCGCGCCGGACACACCACCGCCGAGGAACTGCTGCGCTCGGCCGACTCCAGCATGTACTGGGCCAAGGCCGCCGGGCGCGGCCGCTACGAGATCTTCGACGCCGCCCGCAGCCACCGCGAGCACACCCGCGTGGAACTCACCGCCGCCATGCCCGACGCCCTGGCGCGCGGGGAGTTCTTCCTCGACTACCAGCCCATCGTGGCACTGGACGGGTCGGGCATGGTGGCGGTGGAGGCGCTGGCCCGCTGGCGGCATCCCGAACTCGGCATCCTGCCACCCGCCCGCTTCGTGGACCTGGCCGAGGACAACGGCCATATCGGCGCGCTGGGCTCGCTGGTGCTGAATCTGGCCATCGCGGACAGCCGGGCGTGGAGCGAGCGCTACCCGGCGCTCACGCCGCTGGTGAGCGTGAACGTCTCGGCCACCGAGGTCTCCGATCCCGCCTGGCTGGACCTGGTGCAGCAGGCCATCGCGGACAGCGGACTGAAACCCGAACAGCTGCAACTGGAACTGACCGAACGCGCCTTCATGGCCACCACCGGGCGGCCGCTGCACGCGCTGCGCACGCTGGCCGAATCCGGGGTCCGCATCGCCGTCGACGATTTCGGCACCGGCTACTCGAATCTGGCCTACCTCGGGCGGCTGCCGCTGCACACGGTCAAACTGGCGGGCCCGTTCGTGCGGCACCTGCGCACCCCCGATGCCATGGAGGCGGCGGATCTGCGCATCCTCGAGACGATCATCGCGCTGGCGCACGATCTCGGGTACACCGTCACGGCCGAGTGCGTGGAGACACGACATCAGGCCGACCAGCTGCACGCGCTGGGATGCGATACGGCGCAGGGGTGGTACTTCCACCATCCGATGCCCGCCGCGCGAATCACCGACCTGCTGGCCGAGGCGGAAGAGGCGGCGGCGCACCGGCTCTGACCGCGGCTAACTCTCCCGCTTCGCCCGAGCCCGACGCTTGCCCTCGTGCATGGCCTGCACCCGTGCCACCGGAATGGTGTGCCCCTCCTCGAGCAGATCGGCCGGAATCCGTTGCGGCGCGGGCATGTTCTCGGCCCACGGGTCGCGGTCGCCGAGGGTCTTCGGCACGGTGTGGATGGTGAAGTCGCGCGGATGGACACTGCCGAGATCGGCCCAGTCCACCGGGAAGGACACCGTCGTGCCCGGACGGATGCGGGGGCTGTAGGTGGAGACGACCGTGGCACCGGCCGCCCGGGTGGAGTCCAGGAATACCTTGCCGCCCCGGTCTTCTCGAATGAAGGCGGTGGTGGCCAGCGCCGGATCGAGCCGTTCGGCACGGGCGGCGATGGCCCGGGTGACCGCGGCGGCGTCCTCGATGGGCAACCCCGGCTCGATCGGGACGAAGATGTGCACCCCCTTGGAGCCGCTGGTCTTCACGGCCCCCGCGAGCCCGTCGGCGGCGAGGGCGGCGCGCACGAGTTCGGCGGCCCGCACCACCACCGCGAAATCCTCGCCCGCCGGAGGATCCAGATCGAGGATCAGATGCGTCTGCCCCAGGCTGTGGTCCACCGGGACGAGGGTGGGGTGGTACTCCACCGCCCGCTGGTTGCCGAACCACAGCAGGGTGCGGATGTCGTCGCACAGCGCGTAGGTCACCTCGCGATGGGCGCTGTCGGCCCACAGGGTCACCCGGTTGACGAAGTCCGGCGTGTACTTGGGCAGGTTCTTCTGCATGAACGGGTCCTGCCCCGGTCGCACCCGGACCACCGACAGCGGCCGGTCGTGCAGCTGCCGGATCAGCCGGTCGGCCATGGCCTCGAGGTAGTCGATCAGGTCCCGCTTGGTCGCGTCCGCGCCGTCGAAGAGCGCGACGTCCAGGTTGGTCAGCCGCACACCCCGCCGGGTCTCTTCGGTGCCCATCGCCTCACTGTAACGGTGACCACCGTCATGCGGTGGCCACCCGATCCCGCCAGGCCCGCGGTGGCATGCCGTTCTCGCGCCGGAACACGCGGGTGAAGTAGCCGGGATCGGCGATGCCGACCCGGCGCGCCACCTCGGTGACGGACAAGTCCGGGTCGGACAGCAGGCGGCGCGCCTCGCTCATCCGGCGCTCGGTGATCCAGTCCTGCACGGTGCGTCCGGTGCGGCGGCGGACCAGCGTGGTGAGGTAGGCGGGGGTCATGCCGACGACGCGGGCCACATCGCGCAGCGACAGCGGTTCGCCGAAGCGCTCCTCGATCACGTCGAAGACCTCGGCCAGCACGGTCTCACCGCTGCGGCGCAGCTCGCCCACCACATCGGCGGCCAGCCGCGCCACGTCCACCAGCAGCAGGGTCAGGTGAGCGGTGGCGGCCTGCCGGTAACCGGCTGGGCGGGTGGACAATTCCGTCTCGATGGCGGCGATCGCGCGCTCCCACGTCGGCTGCCGGTCCGCGGGGAGGCGCAGGCGCAGCAGGCCGCCGGGGCGGCCGTGCAGGAACGGGTAGAGCAGCGGGTGTCCCCGCCAGGCGGGCCAGGGCGCGCGGCCCTCGCCGCCCAGGATCGCCGGATCGAAGAAGAGGCCGCGGGCGTCGGTGAAGGTGTGGGTGTCGGTGGTGTCGACCACCTCACCCAGGCCGACCACGAAGATATCGCCCGCGCGCAGCTCGAACCGGCGACCGGCGGCGCGCAGCAGGCCGCCGTCGCGGATCACGTAGAGCAGCACCGGGAACTCGTGGATGTGGGCGTGACCGGGGGTGGGGCGCGTCGACCGGGTGAAGCGGGCGACCGACAGCGGGGGCATCGCCGGATCCGACCAGTAGCGGTACACCGGCACCCCCGCCGCGTAGCGGACCGGCAGCGCATGCTCGGACATGTAACGAAAGATAGTCCCATTACTGCCGAGAATCGACCAATTCACCAGAGCATAGAGACCACACCATGGAGGCATGACGAAAAATAATCCCGCTTCGGATACCGATATCGTCCGTGCGATGGGCAACCGGCAGGACTATCTGCCCGCCGCCGGGCGCAACGGCCTGCTGCCCTTCTACGATCTGCTGACCCGGGCACTCGGCGTCCCTGCGGTCCATCGCACCCTGATCGCGCGTGCCGGGCTGCGGCCGGGCGCGCAGGTCGTCGAAATCGGATGCGGCACCGGCAATCTCACCGTTCTCGCCAAGGACACCCACCCGGGCATCGAGATCACCGGCACCGATCCCGATCCCCTCGCGCTCGCCCGCGCCGAGCGGAAGGCCAAGGGCCGCAGCGGGATCGACTTCCGGCACGCCTACGCCCAGGACCTGCCCTTCCCGGACGCCAGCGTCGACCACATGCTCTCCGCCTTCATGCTGCACCACCTCCCCACCGACGTGAAGTCCGGTGCGGCGGCCGAGGCACTGCGCATCCTGCGACCGGGCGGACAGCTGCACATCGTCGACGTCGGCGGCCGCATGACCACCGCCGACGGTTTCATGGCCCGGCGCATGCTGAAGGGCGGTCACGTCACCGACAATCTCGGCGACGGCATTCCGCGCCTGCTGCGGACGGCCGGATTCGACGCCGAGGAGATCAGCTCCACCGTCACCCGCCGCCTCGGACGCGTCACCTACTACCGGGCCACCCGCCCCGCATAGCGCACCCGCCACGCGAGAAAGGGGCGCGGGTCACCCCGCACCCCTCTGCTCACGACGGCGATCCGCGCTCAGTCCGCCTGGTCGGGGAAATCCTTCTGCTGGTATCCCCCGCGCAGCGTGCCTTCCACATACGCCGCCCGGCAGGCCCGCCGCGCGATCTTGCCGCTGGAGGTGCGGGGAATCGAGCCCGCGGGCACCAGCAGCAGATCGCGCACCGTCACGCCGTGGCGCTTGGCGATCGCGGCGCGCACCGCCTCGGCGATGGGCTGCGGATCCAATTTCGCCGCGCCCGTACCGCGTTCGGCGACCACCACGAGCACCTCACCGGATTCGCCGGGGCCGGATTCGACCTCGGGCGGCAGCTGGTCGGCCGGAACCGAGAAGGCCGCGACGAAGCCCGGCCGCAACGCGGTGCTGGCCTCCTGCGCGGTGTACTCCAGATCCTGCGGATAGTGGTTGCGGCCGTCCACGATGACCAGATCCTTGACGCGGCCGGTGATGTAGAGCTCGCCGTCGAGATAGGCGCCGAAATCCCCGGTGCGCATCCACTTCGCGCCCGGCGCGGTGCCCTCGGCGTGACTGCCCATGGGCTGGCGGGCGGTCAGGGTGTTGTGGAAGGTCGCGATCGACTCCTCCGGCCGACCCCAGTAGCCGATGCCCATGTTCTGGCCGTGCAGCCAGATCTCGCCGACCTCACCGTCGGGGCGTTCCTTGCCGTTCTCCGGGTCCACGATCACGGCCCATTGCGACAGCGCCACATAGCCGCAGGACACCTGGGCCACGGCGCTGTCGGCGTCCGGCTCGACCGGCGTCATGCGCCCGGCATTGAGCTCCCCGCGGTCGACGTAGACCACGCGGGCCTCGTCCTCGCGCTTGGTGGCCGAGACGAACAGGGTCGCCTCCGCCATGCCGTAGCAGGGCTTGATGGCCGTCCTGGGCAGCCCGTAGGGCGCGAAGGCGTCGTTGAACTTCTTCATCGACGCCACCGACACCGGTTCGCTGCCGTTGATCAGGCCGATCACATTCGACAGGTCCAGCTCCTCGCCCGGTTTGGGCAGACCGCGCAGGGCGGCGTGCTCGTAGGCGAAATTCGGTGCCGCCGCGAAGATCTCGGCTCCGTCCTGCTGCGCCGCCAGCTCCTTGATCCAGCGGTACGGACGGCGCACGAACGCGCTCGGCGACATGATGGTGATGAACTTGCCGCCGATAGTCGGCAGGATCACCGTCAGCAACCCCATATCGTGGAACAGCGGCAGCCAGGTGACGCCGCGCGCGTTCTCGGTGATGCCGATGGCGTCGATCATCTGCAGCAGGTTCGTCGCCACCGCCCGGTGGGTGATCTCCACGCCCGCGGGGGTGCGGGTGGAGCCGGAGGTGTACTGCAGGTAGGCGACGCTGTCGATGTCGAGTTCCGGGCGCACCCAGGTCTGGCCGACGGTGTCCGGAATCGCCTCCACGGCGAGGATGCGCGGCCGCTGCGGCGCGGGCAGGTGGCGGAACAGCTCCCGCACGCCCGCCGCCGCCGAACCGACCGTGAGGATGGCCGTGGGCTCGCAGTCGCCCAGCACCGCGTGCAGCCGATCCGAATGGCCCTGCTCATCCGGATCGAACAGGGGTACGGCGATATTCCCGGCGTAGACCGCGGCGAACATGCCGACGATGTAGTCCAGGCCCTGCGGGGCCAGGATCGCCACCCGGTCGCCCGGCCGCGTCACCTGTTGCAGCCGGGCCGCCACGGCCCGTAACCGGACGCCGAACTGCCGCCAGGTGAGCTCGTGGTACTCGCCGTCGCGTTCCCGCGAATAGTCGATATAGCGGTAAGCGAGATCGTCCTGATTCGTCTCGCTGTGTTTGTCGACGACGTCGATCAGGGTCCAGTCGCCCGTGATCTTGATATTGCCGTGCTCGTCCAGATAGTCATCGAAGGTCTCGCCGATCATTCCCTATCCTTTTTCAACGCACTCCATCGTGCAGTGACACCGAACAAAGATCGACACACACCAAAGCTGGGAAACAGTAGCAGGTGTGGTGATCGGCGACACTCAGTACCGGCCGAATGCCAGCGCGACGTTGTGCCCGCCGAATCCGAAAGAGTTGTTGACCGCGTAGTCGATTCGTCCCGTTCGGGCCTGTCCGTGCACGACGTCGAGATCGATTTCCGGGTCCAAATTGTCCAAATTCAGCGTGGGTGGGATCACCTCGTCACGAATGCTCATCACGGTGATGACCGATTCCAGCGCGCCCACCGCGCCGATGGAATGCCCCAAAGCGGATTTCGGCGCGTACACCGAGGCGTGGTTGCCGATCGCCTTGTGGATGGCGTTGCACTCGGCGGTATCGCCGATGGGCGTGGCGGTGGCGTGCGCATTGATATGCGTGACATCGGTTTTCGTGATGCCCGCGGTCTCCAGCGCCCGGGTCATGGCCCGCGCCGCGCCGGTGCCCTCCGGATCGGGGGCCACCAGATGGAAACCGTCCGAGGTGATTCCGGCACCCATGAGGCGGGCGTGGATGGTCGCACCGCGCGCCTTGGCGTGCTCCTCGGTCTCGATCACCATGAGCGCACCGGCCTCGCCGAAGACGAAACCGTCACGATCCGCGTCGAACGGGCGCGACGCCGACTTCGGGTCGTCGTTGCGGGTGCTCATGGCCCGCATCATGGTGAAGGCCGCGATGGGCAGGGCCTGGATGGACCCCTCCACGCCGCCGGTGACGACCATGTCGGCATCGCCCATGACGATCATCCGCCAGGCATTGG
Organism: Nocardia otitidiscaviarum; assembly: GCF_007362295.1. NCBI lineage: Bacteria > Bacillati > Actinomycetota > Actinomycetes > Mycobacteriales > Nocardiaceae > Nocardia > Nocardia otitidiscaviarum. Next base: position 5,481,422 of record NZ_CP041695.1, read on the forward strand.
CGATCGCCTCCGACCCCGAGGAGCAGGCCGAAACCGGGGTCGTCACACCGGCCTTCGCACCCAACTCCAGACCGACGCAGGCGGCGGGGCCATTGGGCATCACGCACTGCACGGTCAGCGGGGACACCTTGCGGTAGCCGCCCTTGGACAGCTTGTCGCGGGCCACGATCAGCGACTCCGCGCCACCGAGACCGGTGCCGATGGAGACGCCGAGGCGGTTGGTGTCCACCTCGGGATTGCCGGCGTTTCGCCAGACCTCGCGGCCGAGGACCGTCGCCATCTGCTCGACGTAGGACAGCCGCCGCACCTCGCCCGGGGTGAGGGAGGCGCCCGGAGACACCTTCAGGTGGCCGCCGATGCGCACCGGCAACTCGAAATCGTCGATGAAGGAATCGTCGAGAACATCGATTCCGCTCTCGCCGCTCAGCAGTCCCTTCCAGGTGGAATCGATATCACCCGCGATGGACGTGGTGGCCGCGAGGCTGGTGACGACTACATCGGGGAAGCCGTCCGCGCTCGTATAAGAACTCATCTGTCGCTCACTCTCCGTAACACGCCTGGTCAGTGGCCATAACGCCCCGCGCGCACGAGCGGCGGGAGCGGGAAAGCGGTGGTGCGGAAAAGCTCGATAACTACGGTCGCCGGAAGATTGCCCCACATTATCGGGCGTCGATCGAACCGGTCTCCCCGGCGACACGCACGTGAACCCTACACAACCCTCGCCTTGACGCCGCAGAACCCGTCTGGGACAGTGGCGACCAAGACGATCGGGTGTGGGTGTGAGGACGTGACTGTGGCCGGAACCAGACGCAAGGGGATCGCACGCGGGGCCAGACTGGCGGCCCTGCCGATGAGCATCATGGCCAAACGCGCCGCGGCCCTCGGTACCCGGATCATCACCGGGGCCGAGCGCGGCGAACTCGACGAGAAACTCATCGCCGAGGCCGCCGACCAGGTGTTCACGGTGCTCGGCGAACTCAAGGGCGGGGCCATGAAGGTCGGGCAGGCGCTGTCGGTCATGGAGGCCGCGGTACCGCCGCAGTTCGCCGATCGCTATCGGGAGGCCCTGGTCAAACTCCAGGCCGAAGCGCCGCCCATGCCGGAGGCGGACACCTACCGCATGCTGACCCAGCAGCTGGGCACCCGGTGGCGCGACCGCTTCCGCTCCTTCGATCCGAAACCCGTGGCGGCGGCCAGCATCGGACAGGTGCACCGGGCGGTGTGGTCCGATGGCCGCGATGTCGCGGTGAAGGTGCAGTACCCGCACGCCGAGGAGTCGCTGAAGGCGGATCTGGCGCTGCTGAAGATGTTCTCGTCGGTGTTCAACCTCATCCTGCCCGGGGCGGATGTGAAGGAACTGGTCGACGAATTCATCGACCGCACCCACGACGAGCTCGACTACCGCATCGAATGCGACTATCAGCGGCGGTTCGCCAAGGCGCTGGGGCCGGACGATCCGAAGTTCTTCGTACCCAAGGTGGTCGCCTCCGCGCCCAAGGTCATGGTCACCGAGTGGATGGACGGGATGCCGCTGTCCAAGGTGATCACCGGGGGCGATCGGGAACAGCGCGACCGCGCCGGAATCCTGCTGTGGGAGTTGGCGGTATCGTCGCCCGCACGGTTCGGCATCCTGCACTGCGATCCGCACCCGGGCAACTTCCGGCTGCTCGAGGACGGGCGGCTGGGCATCATCGACTTCGGCGCGTGCACCGAAACACCCAACGGGCTACCGCCTTTCATCGGCGAGACCGCGCGCTATCTGCTGGCGGAGGACTTCGACAAGGCGGTCGAGGTGGTACGCCGCTCCGGATTCGTGAAGGAGGGCACCACCGTCGATATCGGCCCGCTGCAACGCACCCTGGGTCCGCTGGTGGTCCTGCTGCGCGAGGAGGAGTTCCACATGACCCGGCAGGTGCTCCAGGATCAGGCGCAGCGCTCCATGGACGTGCGCAATATGTCGATCAACAACGCGCTGGCCTTCAAGGCGACACCGGAGTTTCCCGAGATGCCGATGATCGGGCGGGTGCTCGGCGGGGTGGCGGGCATCTGCGCGCAACTCGACACCACGGGGCCGTTCCTGGCCCTGGTCCGCGAATGGGTGCCGGGGTTCGTCGCGACGGACGACGCGGAGCGCGAGTAGCGCGGCGTCGGGAGGTTCAGAACAGGGTCATGGGTTCCGTCGGTTCGGGTTCCGGCAGTGCCGCCAGTTCCGGTACGCGGGCACGCACCTCGTCGTGGAACCTGCGAGCGAGCGGTAGCGAACTCGCGTTGTCGGGAGTGTGGATGAACACGGTGGGCGATCGCCCCTCGCGTAGCCACTCCGCGGTGATCTCCAGCCAGGGCCGCCATCCGGCGACGGTGCGGTCGACATCGTCGCGGCCGTGGTAGCGGACGATCGGATGATCGGTCAGGGCCTCGGTCCTGCGCGGCACCCTCGGCTTCTTCGACCGTGCTTCGACCTCGGCGGCGCTGCTGGCGGGGCCGTCGAACAGCACGGTGGTGTCGAAGGGGATCCATTCGGCGCCGACACCGGCGAGCGCGCGTTCCAGCTGGTCGGCGGCTCGTTCATCATCGAAGAAGGCCGGGTGGCGGACTTCGACGGCCGTGCGGCCGGGCAGGGTGCGCAGGAATCGCGTGAGGGTGGGGAGGTCGTTCGGGCCGAAGGAGCCGGGAAGTTGGACCCAGAGTGCGTGCAGGCGTGAACCGAGTGGTTCCACGGCGTTCAGGAAGGTGTGCAGTTCCTGCTCGGCTCCGCGCAGGCGGCGTTCGTGGGTGACGGTTCTGGGGAGTTTGAGGACGAAGCGGAAGTCGGGGTCGGTCTGTTCGGCCCACTGCTCCACGGCCGAGCGGGCAGGGGTGGCGTAGAAGGTGGTGTTGCCTTCGACCGCGTTGCACCAGGTCGCGTAGCTGTGGAGGCGTCGCGACGGGGTGGGCTGGTAGTCGCGCCAGGCCGGGTGGGTCCACATTGCGCATCCGACGTGCAGTTGCATGAGACGACGGTAGCCGGAGGTGCCGCGGCGGCCGACCGGGTCTCGCCCTACGGGGGTGACTGCGCCGCCGCCGGTGTGGACCCCCGGAACCACCCGAAGGTCAGCGTGACAGCGCGCCGCCAGTTCTCGTATTCGGTCTCCCGCGCCCCGGCGTCCATCGTGGGGACCCACTGCGCGGCCACCCGCCGATTACCGCGCAACCCCTCCAGATCCGGCCAATACCCCACCGCCAGTCCGGCCGCATAGGCGGCGCCGAGCGAGACGGTCTCGGCGACTATCGGCCGCTGCACGGGGATATCGAGCACGTCGGCGACGATCTGCATCAACAGGTTGTCCGATGTCATTCCGCCTGCCACCCGCAGGGATTCGGCGTGCAGACCCGAATCCGCGTTCATCGCCTCCACCACATCGCGGGTCTGCCATGCGGTCGCCTCCAGCACCGCTCGGGCGATGTGGCCCTTGGTGACATAGGAGGTGAGACCGATCAGCAGACCGCGTGCGTCGCTGCGCCAATGTGGCGCGTACAGGCCGGAGAAGGCCGGGACCAGATAGCACCCGCCGTTGTCTTCCACTGTGCGAGCGAGGGTTTCGATCTCCGGGGCGGAACCGATCAGGCCGATGTTGTCGCGCACCCACTGGACGAGCGAGCCGGTGACGGCGATGGGGCCCTCCAGGGCGTACACCGGCTCCTCGCCGACCTGATAACCGATGGTCGTGAGCAATCCGTGCTGCGAGCGAACCAGCTCCCGGCCGGTGTTCATCAGCAGGAAGCCGCCGGTTCCGTAGGTGCACTCGGTCTCCCCCGGCGCGAAGCAGGTCTGCCCGAACAGCGCGGCGTGCTGATCGCCGAGCGCCGCCGCGATTCGGGTGCCCGGCACCACTTTTCGCGCCGTGCCGAACGATCCGGTCGAGGGCTCGATGCGCGGGAGCATCCGCTTCGGAATGTCGAAGCACCGCAGCAGCTCGTCATCCCAGCCCAGGGTGTCGATGTTCATCAGCAGGGTGCGGCCCGCGTTCGTGACGTCGGTGACGTGCTCACCACCGTCGACGCCGCCGGTCAGGTTCCAGATGAGCCAGGTTTCCATGGTGCCGAACAGCACCTCGCCGCGGTCGGCGCGGGCCCGCAGGCCGGGCACCGTATCCAGCAGCCATCGCAGTCGGGGCGCGGCGAAATAGGTTGCCAGCGGGAGGCCGCAGAGTTCCCGGACTCGCTGTGCCGCAGCAGATTCGGACAGCTCACGCACCAGGTTCTCGGTGCGCACGTCCTGCCAGACGATGGCACGGCCGACGGGTACGCCGGTGTGGCGGTCCCACACCACGGTGGTCTCACGCTGATTGGCGATGCCCACGGCCGCCACCTGGTCCATCTCGATGCCCGAATTGCGCAGGGCGGCGGGCACTATGCGCTCGACATTGCGCCAGATCTCCTGGGCGTCCTGCTCCACCCAGCCGGGGCGCGGATAGTGCTGCCGGTGCTCGCGCTGGGCCACTCCGGCCAGCCGGGCGCGCTGGTCGAACAGGATGCACCTGGTGGACGTGGTGCCCTGGTCGATGGCCAGCACATACCGTTGCGTCATTCCGGGCTCCCCAGGCTGCGTTCGACTATCACTGCGCCGCACCGAGATCCCGTGAGACCGCGTGCGCCGCGTCGCGTACGCGGTCGACCAGGGTCCGGCGCGGGCGCGACTGGGCGTCGCAGAGCCGGTCCACGGGGCCGGAGATGCCGATCGCGCCGACCACCAGGCCGCCGCGGGACCGGATGGGGGCGGCGATGCCCGCCTCGCCGGTGCGGAACTCCTCCATCTCACCCGCCCAGCCGGTGCGGCGCACCTCGGACAGGACTCGGCTCAGCGTGGTGCGGTCGGTGACGGTGCGGTAGGTCGACGCGGTCAGCGTCGCGCCGTGCAGGGCGGCGGCCAGGTCCGCGTCGTAGGCGAGCAGCACTTTGCCCAGGGCGGTGGCGTGCGGGGGCAGCGACTCCCCCAGGGCCAGTGCCTGTTCGGTGTTGTCGGGGCGGAAGACGTGATGCACGACCACCACCTCGCCGTGCTGGGGCGCGGCGATGCGCACCGCCTCCCCGGTGCGCGCCGCCAGCGCGTCGGCCCAGTTGATGGCGCGGGAGCGCAGTTCGTTCGCGTCCAGGTAGCCGCCGCCGAGCTGGCCCAGCGCCGCGCCCAGGAAGTATCTGCCGGTCGCCGGGTCCTGGTCCACGAAACCGACGCCCTGCAGGGTGCGCAGGATGCCGTGCGCGGTGGGCTTGGCCAGGCCGAGCGCCGCGGCGATCTCGCCGACGCCCATGCGGCCGGAGCCGCGCGCCAGCAGGCGGAGCACGGCGGCGGCGCGCTCGATGGACTGGATGGGACCCGGCACGTCACGAACCTAGCCGCTCGTGATTCGGCGAACGGTAGCGACACCTGTGACCGAGCAGCCACCGAAACATTCGACATTGTCGAACGCGTCCACTGTTGAGCGCACTCATCGACTCGTAGATTCGTGGTCGAGCGTGGCCGCCACCCGCGTCCACCAGGGCATACGACGGGCTCAAAGGTGAGCCTTTCGAAAGGGACACGATGAGCCGATACATCGGAGCCATCGACCAGGGAACGACGAGCACTCGTTTCATGGTCTTCGACCACGATGGCAACGAGGTCGCCCGCCACCAGCTCGAGCATGAGCAGATCATGCCGCACGCCGGGTGGGTCGAGCACAATCCGGCCGAGATCTGGGAGCGCACGCGCACGGTCGTCAAAACCGTGCTCACCTCCTCGAACCTCTCCGCCGCCGACCTGGCCGCGGTCGGCATCACCAACCAGCGCGAAACCACCATCGTGTGGGACCGGCGCACCGGCCGCCCCTACTGCAACGCCATCGTCTGGCAGGACACCCGCACCGATCGCATCGCGGCCGAACTCGACCGCACCCACGGCGAACTCATCCGCCGCAAGACCGGCCTGCCGCCCGCCACCTACTTCTCCGGCGGCAAACTGAAGTGGATCCTGGAGAACATCCCCGGCGTGCGTGCGGACGCCGAACGCGGCGACGCGCTGTTCGGCACCCCGGACACCTGGCTGCTGTGGAATCTCACCGGCGGCATCCACGGCGGCGTGCACGTCACCGACCCCACCAATGCCTCCCGCACCATGCTCATGGACCTCGAAACCCTGGACTGGGACGACGAACTGCTGGAGCTGTTCGGGGTGCCTCGGGCCATGCTGCCGACCATCGCCCCGTCGTCGAATCCGGAGATGTTCGGACTCACCAACCCCGACGGCCCGTTCAAGGGCGCGGTGCCGCTCACCGGCATTCTCGGCGATCAGCAGGCCGCCACCGTGGGACAGGTGTGCTTCCGGCCCGGCGAGGCCAAGAACACCTACGGCACCGGAAACTTCCTGCTGCTCAATACCGGCACCGATATCGTGCGCTCGCAGCACGGACTGCTCACCACCGTGGCCTACCGGTTCGGCGACGACGCGCCGGTGTACGCGCTGGAGGGCTCCATCGCCGTCACCGGTTCGGCGGTGCAGTGGCTGCGTGATCAGCTCGGCATCATCGCCGGGGCGACCCAGAGCGAACTGCTCGCCAGCCAGGTGGCCGACACCGGCGGGGTGGTGTTCGTGCCCGCCTTCTCCGGACTGTTCGCACCCTACTGGCGCTCCGACGCCCGCGGCATCATCATCGGCCTGTCGCGCTACAGCACCAACGCCCACATCGCCCGGGCCACGCTGGAGGCCATCGGCTACCAGACCCGCGACGTGGTGGAGGCCATGGAGGCCGACTCGGGGGTCAAACTCGACACCCTGCGGGTGGACGGCGGCATCACCGCCAACGAACTGTGTATGCGGTTGCAGTCCGACATCCTCGGAGTTCCGGTGTCGCGCCCCGTGGTTCGCGAGACCACCGCGCTCGGCGCGGCCTACGCCGCCGGGCTCGCGGTCGGATTCTGGAGCAGCACCGACGAACTCGTCCGCAACTGGCACGAGGACAAACGCTGGGAACCCACCTGGTCCGAGGAGCAGCGCGAAAAAGGTTACGGCCGTTGGAAGAAGGCCGTGGCGCGCACCCTCGACTGGGTCGATCTCGACGACTGATCCACGGCCCCCACAAGACTTATCACCCTGGAGAACAAGGAGATTCCCGTGTCTGCACGCTTGGATCGCGCCTACCGCGACGACGCCATCGCGCACCTGGAGGACACCGAGATCGACGTCCTCGTGGTCGGCGGCGGCATCGTCGGCGCCGGGGCCGCCCTGGACGCCGCCGCCCGCGGCCTGAACGTCACCCTGGTGGAGGCCCGCGACTGGGCGGCCGGTACCTCCAGTCGCTCCAGCAAGCTCATCCACGGCGGGCTGCGCTACCTGGAACAGCTCGACTTCGCGCTGGTGCGTGAGGCTTTGAAGGAGCGCGGCCTGCTGCTGAACAAGATCGCCCCGCATCTGGTGCACCCGGTCTCGTTCCTGTTCCCGCTCCAGCATCGGGTCTGGGAGCGCGCCTACATCGGCGCGGGCGTCGCCCTCTACGACACCCTCGGCGGCGCGCGGGCGGTGCCCATGCACAAGCACCTGACCCGTTCCGGCGCACTGGAATTGGCCCCGGCGCTCAAGGACGACGCGCTCACCGGCGCGATCCGCTACTACGACGCCCAGGTCGACGACGCCCGCTACGTCATGACGCTGGCCCGCACCGCCGCCAAGCACGGCGCGACCGTGCTCACCCGCACCCGGGTGACCGGCCTGCTGCGCGAGGGGCAGCGCGTGATCGGCGCGACCGTCATGGATCTGGAGACCGGCCGCGAATACAACGTGCGCGCCCGCAGCGTCATCTCCGCCACCGGCGTGTGGACCGACGAGATGAACCGGATGACCGGCGTGGACTTCCCGTTCCACGTGCGCATGTCCAAGGGCGTGCACATCATGGTGCCGCGCGAGCGGCTGAACATGGACACCGGCATCATCATGCGCACCGAGAAGAGCGTGCTGTTCGTGATCCCGTGGGAGCAGCACTGGATCATCGGCACCACCGACACCGACTGGGCCTTCGACAAGGACCACCCGGCCGCCAGCGCGGCGGATGTGCGCTACATCCTCGACCACGTCAACACCCTGCTGAAGGAACCGCTCACCGAGGACGACATCGTCGGCACCTACGCCGGGCTGCGTCCGCTGCTCTCGGGCGCGTCCTCGGACACGTCCAAGCTGTCGCGGGAGCACGCGGTGGCCGAGCCGGTGCCGGGCCTGTTCGTCATCGCGGGCGGCAAGTACACCACCTACCGGGTGATGGCCGCCGACGTGGTGAACGCCGCGGTCGAGGGGCTCGGCAGCGGCGTCGCCGACTCGGTGACCGAGCATCTGCCGCTGCTCGGCGCGGCCGGCTACCAGGAGATGCTGGCCGACATCCCGGGCGTCGCCAAGGACGCGGGCCTGCCGGTGCAGACCGTCGAGCACCTGCTGGGCCGCTACGGCGCGGTGGCCAAGGATCTGTTCGAGCTCATCGCCCGCGATCCCGCACTGCGCCACCCGATTCCGGGCGCGGAGGACTACATCGGCGCGGAGGCCGTCTACTCGGCCACCCACGAGGGCGCACTGCATCTCGACGACATCCTGACCCGCCGCACCCGCATCTCCATCGAGGTTGCCGACCGCGGACTCCGCGCCGCCGCCGCGATCGCCGAACTGGTGGCCCCGCACCTGGGTTGGGATGCCGAGCGGACCAGCGCGGAGGTCAACCGCTACAACGACCGGGTGCACGCGGAGCTGGCCGCCAACGAGGCCCGCGACGACGAGTCCGCGAACGCCGCCCGGCTGGTGGCCGCCCGCTGATCGGCCCCCGCCGCACCCCCTTCGCGCCGCCGCGCCGGAACGTCGGTTCCGGCGCGGCACAAGCGTTTTCAGCGCGCGCGAACGGCGGGGCGAATGTGGGATTTATCATGCCTCGTTCGAGATGATCGTGTGTGTTTCCAAGAGTTTGCTGAGTGAGAATCGTAGAGTCATTTCAGGCCCGGGGTCGCGTCCGCGTCCCCCCGCGGATCGGAGGCTCTATTCATGGATTTCGGCACGATATTCGCGAGTGAGGCACTAGGCACGGGCATCTTGATCCTGCTCGGCGCGGGTGTCGTCGCCAATGTGTTGCTAGCCAAGTCGAAAGGCTTCGAAGGCGGCTGGCTGCTCATTTCCTTCGGCTGGGGTCTCGGCGTTTTCGCGGGCGTCTATGCCGCCTACAAGACCGGCGGCCATCTGAATCCGGCCGTCACCATCGGCAATCTGTTCGCCGGATTCGACGAATACGCGCCCGGCGTTCCGGTGAACGCCGCCAACACCCTGGCCTATCTCAGCGGCCAGCTGGTGGGTGCGTTCCTCGGCGCGTGCGTGGCCTATCTCGCCTACAAACGACACTTCGACGCCGAACCCGACGAGGAGAAGAAGCTCGGGGTGTTCTCCACGGTGCCCGCCATCCGCTCGTACCCGTGGAACTTCCTCACCGAGGTGATCGCCACCTTCGTGCTCGTCTTCGTCATCGTCGCGTTCGGCAAGACCCCCAGCGGCCTGGGCCCGCTCGCCGCCGCCCTGCTGGTCGTCGGCATCGGCGCATCCCTGGGCGGCCCCACCGGATACGCCATCAACCCGGCCCGCGACCTCGGCCCCCGCATCGCCTACGCGCTGCTGCCCACCCAGCACTCCGCCGAGGTGCCGCCCAAGGCCGTGTCGGCCGACCTCGGTGTCGGCGTCGGCGGCCACCGCGACCTGCCCGACCGCGAGACCGCCCACCGCAAGGATCCCGACTGGTCCTACGCCTGGGTGCCCGTACTCGGCCCACTGCTGGGCGGCGCGCTGGCGGGTTTGGCCGCACAGGTCTTCCTCTGAGACCTACCGCTGAGCCCTACCGCGCGGTGCCGTCTTTCGGGTGCGCGGTCGGGAAGGCGACGGCCGCCATGCGGGCGGCGTAGGCGTCGCCGTGTACGAGGGTGAACGGGGCGTAGTCGCGGACATGGCCTTCGGCCCAGTCCCACAGCGCCTCGGGATCGACGGCCACGCCACGCTGCAGGATCAGCCGCCAGCCCTCGCTGCGCCGCTCCCAGATATCACCGTCTCGGTCCAGGTAGAAGCCGGAGATCTCGGGTTCCACCATGGGCATCGCCTGGTCCCGCATCACTTCGCCCCCTGTCAGCCACTCGAATCGCGTCAACATCGCTAGGACCTCCTTTGAATACTTCCCCTTGGAATTATTCGCCATCGATCTTCCGATTCACTTCCAGCCTGATTCGCCAGGCGCGTCGCGAATGAAATAGGCGGGGGAATTTCGATGGGAGGACACCGTGGATTTCATGAACTCACGAGCTTGTGATGCATGTCATAACCCGCTCGAGCGGGGGAAATAGGCACCCTGCTCGCCACCGCCCGCCACTGGACATACGTTCAGATGACACCGATCCAGGGCAATTTCGAGTCCTCGAAACTGCGATAACCATTCGGCAACTATTCAGCATACTTTTGGCATCGCTGATTTGTGGGATGATAATCCTCTTTTGAGGCGGACGACCGGTACCGCCTACCCGCGCGAGAAGGGTTTCGGCGATGGCAGGACCGCACGTCAGGGTGCTCGGACCCCTGCACATGTCCATCGACGGACGCGAGGTCCCGCTCGGCACCCCGATGCAGCGCGCCGTACTCGGCCGCCTGATCGTCGCCCGCGGCCAGGCCGTCAGCACCGAACGGCTGATCGAGGACCTCTGGGCCGGATCACCACCACCCAAGGCGGCCACCGTCCTCCAGGTCCACATCCACAACCTGCGCCGCCTGTTCGAACCCGATCGTCCCCGCCGCGCCCCGTCGAGGTTCATCGTCTCGGAATCCTCCGGCTACGCCCTGCATCTGCCGCCGGACGCGGTGGACGCCTGGCACTTCGAGGAATTGCTGCGCGCCCATCAGGAACTGCTCAACGACGCCGACCAGCGCGCCGACACCCGCGACCGCAGCCACCTGCTGGAGAATGCGCTCGCCTGCTGGAACGGGCCCGCGCTGGAAGCGTTCACCGATACGGAATGGGCTGTGGCGGAAGCGAATCGGCTCACCGACCTGCGCCTGACCGCGGCCGAACTCGATGCCCGCGCGAAACTCGATCTACAGCGCCCCGGCGATGTGGTCATCGAACTGCGGCAGCTGTTCGACGAACATCCCGGCCGTGAGGAGATCGCCCGATTGCTCGCGCTCGCACAGTATCAACTGGGTCAACAATTGGAGGCACTCGCCACCATTCGCCGCTGCCGCGAATTTCTCGGCGAGGAATTCGGCGTCGACCCCGGCCCGGGGCTGCGTGCGCTGGAAACCGCCATTCTGAACCACGCCTCGAATCTGACCGGGGCCGCCGAACTGCCGAGCACCGCGACTGTCCCCGACGAGACCGGCACTGACCGTGAGAACGGTTGCGCCACGGACTATTCCAGTGCGCTCGATCAGGTTATCGCGAGCGCGGAGACCGCGCGGGGCGGACGCCTGCGGCTGGTCTGGGTGGCCGGGGAGGCGGGATTCGGCAAGACCACCTTCGCCGAATCCGCACTGGCCCGGCTGCGCGGCAACGGCTGGACGGTGGCGGCCGGCGCCTGCCCCGAGGTGGACGGCGCACCCATGGCCTGGGCCTGGTCGGAGGTGGTGGCCGGATTGGCCACCACCTCCGCACCGGAACCGGCGACGGATCCGTTCACCCTGTCGCGCACCGTGACCCAGCTCTGCGCGACCGCCGCGACGCCGGTCGCACTGCTGCTGGAGGATCTGCACCGCGCCGACACCGCCACGCTGCAGGTGCTGCGGCAGGTCACCAGCTGGCTGCGCGACGAACCGGTGCTGATCCTGGTGACGCTGCGGCGCTCCGAGGGCGGCCCCGACACCCACGCCACCACGGCGGCCCTGGCCCAGCACACCGCCGCGTGGCTGGAACTCACCGGCCTGGACCGGACCGGCACCCGGTCCGTCGCGCTGGCCGCGGGACTCACGGCGCTCGACGATGCCGCACTGGAACGGATGCACCGGCGCACGGGCGGCAATCCGCTGTTCGTACGGGAATCGGCGCGACTGCTGGCCGCGGGCGGCGATCCCGACGCCGTCCCCGACGCCGTGCGCGAACTGGTCGACAGTCGCATCGCGCGGCTGCCGTTCGGTGTCGCCGAGGTGCTGCGACAGCTGTCCGTCTGGGGCGACGAGGTGGAGCTGTCCCGGCTCGCTCCGGCCGCCGGACTGCCCGAGGACGCGCTCATCGACATGGTGACGGCCGCCGAATCGGTGGGCCTGGTGCGTACCGACCGCGCGGGTCGAATCCGCTTCGAGCACAGCCTGATCCGTGACACCGTCTATCGGGGCATTCCGTCGCTGCGGCGGGCGCGCATGCACTGGTCGGCACTGGAGATCCTGGAGCGGCGGCGCCGCGACGGCCCCGCCGCGGCCGACCCGCTGCTGCTGGCCCGGCACGCCGTACTCGGTGCGAGCGCCGAGACCGCCCACCACGCCATCGACCGGGTGCGGGCGGCGGCCCGTCACTGTATGGATCACGGGATGCGCTCGGCGGCGGTCGAATTGAGCCACTCGGTCATCGAACTGCACGAGCTGGCCGGGCACGACGGCGAGCACGCCGACCGCCGCGACCGCACCGCACTGCTCGACGCGCACTGTGCCCTGGTGACCGCACTGGCCGACAACGGATCTCAGCGTGACGCCCGGGCCGCCCGCGACCGGGCGCTGGAGCTGGCCGAACGGATCGGCGGTGACGAGCCGGTGATTCGGGCGCTCACCTGTTGGCGCGCACCGGTCATCTGGCCCGTTCGGGAATGGCGGGAATCGAGCGCGCACATCTTCGAAGCCCTCTGGCGGGTACTGGATTCCGCCTCGGGCGCGGAGCGGGTGCGCTTGCTGCTGGCGGCGGCCTTCGAAATCGACGCGGAGAACCGCGAGAGCTATCACCACCTCAGCACCCAGGCGCTCGAATCGGCGCGCACCCTCGGCGATCCCGAGTTGCTCTGCGCCGCGGTCAATGCGGTCACCTTCATGGACTACGACTACGGCCCCGAATACGCGGCGCTGACGGCGGAGCTGGAGGCCGTCGCCACCGCGGCCGGACTCCCTGAATACCAGGCGGTGGCACATCATCTGCGTTTCCGCAGCGCCTTCGCCGCCGGCGAGCTGGCCGAGGCCGATCGGCACGCCGCACTGGCCGTCGAACTCGCCGACGAGGGGCAGTTGCGGCCGCTGCTCGATATCGCCTGCTGCGCCGCGGCCGGTATGGAACTGCTGCGCGGCGATCTCGAACGAGCCGAGCAGCTGTACGGCGAATTCCGTACGCGCATAACGGATTCCGGACTGACCAATGCCGCCGAGGCCGCGTTGGCCGGTCGGGTGGCGCTCGCCTGGGCGCGCGCCGATCTGTCCGGCCTGGTCGGCGAGCTCGCACACGCCTACGCGGCGCTGCCGGACGTGCTGTCACACATCTACGCGATCGCGCTGGTGCACGGTGGCGATCGCGACGCGGCGCGCGCGGTGTACGACGGAGCAAAGCCGCCCCAGGACGGCATCTATCCCATCACCATGTCGGTCTTCCGCGCGGCGGCCGCGATCCAGTTCGACGACGCGGACACCATTCGCGAAATGTACGACTACCTCGTACCGCATGCGGGCAAGATCGTCGGCCTGGAAATGGGAGTGGTGACCTTCGGACCGGTGGAGGCCGTGCTGGCCAGCCTGGCGATCGCACTGGACGATCACGAGGCCGCGCGCGCCCACGCCACCCGGGCCCGCGCCGTGCTGGACCGCGCCCGCACCGAGTTGCGGGCCGTCTCCCCGCCCCGGGTCGACGACCGCGCGACCGGCTGCCGCACCCGGACAACATAGGGAACGCAATCCCCACCGCTATTCCGCGGGGACATCCCTCGACGCGATTGTCGGATATGGCCAGCGCCGGTGACCCGCTGCGGGATCACCGGCGCTGGCCGAATTCCGGAGTTCCAGATTTCCGGACCGGCTTTTACTTCGCCTTGTGGTACGCCTCGACGATCTCCGCCGGGATACGGCCGCGCGAGGAGACCTGGTGGCCCTGGGCGCGCGCCCATTCGCGGATCGCGGTGCTCTCCTCCCGATCCACCGCGGGACGGGTCTTGCCGCTCGTGCCCTTCCGCTTGGAACGGCCGACCTTGCGGGCCTTCTCGGTCCACTGCTCCAGCGACCCGCGCAGCTTACCGGCGTTCTTCAGCGACAGGTCGATCTCGTAGTCCATGCCGTCCAGCGAGAAATAGACGGTTTCATCGGCCTTCGATTCGCCGTCGTAGTCGTCGACCAGAGTCACGGTGACTTTCTTCGCCATGGACTGCCCTTTCACGTTGATGCCGCTTTTCGCCGGAAATATTATGCCCGGGACGGATAGAATTCAAACCCGGCGCGATTGGAATTCGCAACCATCAGGCTATTCGGCTATTACCGGGCAGCCGGGTAGGAGCCGTGCGGCGTCACCGCACCCGGAATGCGGTCATCCGCCAACCGCGCCGACCACGGGCAATGCGGGCGGCCAGGGCGAAATGTCGGGCACCGCGGTCGTAGGCGGCGCACACCTCGGCGTGCACGGCATCGACCATCACCACATCGACCCTGGTCAGCACCGCCGTGCCGAGAGAGCGGCCCGGCACCAGCCGCGCGCCCACCAGGGTACGCACGGCCGCCACCACCCCGGAATCGGCGACCGCGGCCAGTTGCGCGACCGGCCGGCGACCGTCCAGCACTTCCACGGCGAACTGCACCGTACGCCATGCGAAATTCCGTGCCCCGGAACAAACTTCGACTTCGCTCGCGGCAATTTCCGGATGCGTGCCGCGCACCACCCGTTCCAGCCCCGGGCCCAGCGCGCGGGCATCATTGCGCGCCGTCCGGGTGTCATTGCGGGCCACCCGATTCCGACACGGCGGCGGGGATTGGGCGTCGAGCGTCACATGTGCGCAGCAGGGCGTCAGCGGCGGCTCCGGATCGGGCGCCGGGGACAGATACCGGCCTCGAAATGCCATATGCCCGCTCCCCCATTCACCGGTGGATTCCCGCGCGATGCGATTGCGCCAGCATCGCACGGTCCGACAGTTCCGTAAAGGACCTGATCACCGGCCTGACGGGCATTCACGGCGTGTTGAGCGCGGCTCGCCCCGACAGCGCCGGCTTCGCGCACTCGGCTCCCGGGTGCGGCCGCAGTGTCCTGCCCAGATCCGTGCGCAGCGTGGTGGCGACATCGAGCAGATAGTTCTGCCGCACCCGCCACGGATGCCGGTCGCCCTGGCGCGGGAAGTCCCCGATGGAGCGCTGAATGTACCCGGATGCCAGATCCAGCAGCGGTCGCTCGGCGAGCGGGCCGTCGGCATGCGGCGCCACGGCGGCGACGCCGTTGCGATCCATATACGACAGCACCTTGCACACCAGGCGCGAGGTGAGGTCGGCGCGCAGCGTCCAGGAGGCATTGGTGTAACCGATGCACACCGCGAAATTGGGGACGCCGGTGAGCATGGTGCCCTGCCAGACGAAGCGCTCGTTCAGTCGCACCGGCTCGCCGTCCACGGTGAGGTCGATGCCGCCGAAGGCCAGCAGCCGCAGTCCGGTGGCGGTGACCACCACATCGGCTTCGAGCACCCGGCCCGACGTCAGCCGAATCCCCTCGGGCACGAAGGTTTCGATGTGATCGGTGACCACCTCCGCCCTGCCCTTGCGCATGGCCTTGAAGAAATCGGCGTTGGGCACCGCGCACAGCCGCTGATCCCACGGATCGTAGTCGGGCGTGAAATGCTCGGCGACCAACCGCTCGTCCTTCAGGATGCGCGTGGTCAGCCCGGTGAGCAGCTTGCGCGCGGCCTCCGGACGACGGCGGCAGTACTGGTAGAAGCCGATGCCGAACAGAATGTTCTTGGTGCGGATGACGCGGTGCGCCAACCGTGGCGGCAGCAGCGCGCGCAGCCGGTCGGCCACCTTGTCCCGGCCCGGCACCGCGGAGATCCAGGTCGGTGAGCGTTGCAGCATGGTCACCCGCTCAGCCCGCTCGGCCATGGCCGGAACCAGGGTGACGGCGGTGGCGCCGCTGCCGATCACCACGACCCGCGCTCCGGTGTAATCCAGGTCCTCGGGCCAGAACTGCGGGTGCACGACCCGGCCCGCGAAGTCGTCGATACCGGGGAACTCGGGTGCGTGGCCGCGGTCGTAGTCGTAGTAGCCGGAGCAGGAGTAGAGGAATCCACAGGTGAGTTCGGCGCGCCCGCCGTCGCGATGCTCCAGGGTGAGCGTCCAGCGGGCGGCGGCGCTGTCCCATTCGGCGGCAACGACCTTGGTGCCGTAGCGGATATGCCGGTCGATGCCGTTCTCGGTGGCGGTCTCGGTGATGTAGCGCAGGATGGACGGCCCGTCGGCGATGGACTGGGCATCGCGCCAGGGCTTGAAGGGGTAGCCGAGGGTGAACATATCCGAGTCGGAGCGAATACCCGGGTAGCGGAACAGATCCCAGGTGCCGCCCAGTCTCTCGCGGGCCTCGAGGACGGCGTAGCTGCGGTCCGGGTGCTCGGTCCGCAGGCGGTAGGCCGCTCCGATTCCGGACAGTCCCGCGCCCACGATCACCACGTCGAGGTGCTCGACCCGTTCGGTTGTGCGCTCACTCATGATCTCCAGTCTGGGGCCGTCCCGCCCCGGCTTCTTGACTGTGCGCGACAAGTATTTGATCCTGAACGACATGTCGGTCATCAGGTCCGCCGGATTGCGCGGCTTCCGCGCCACGGTCGCGGAACTCGGCGGCGACGCCGAGGAATTCGCGCGCGCCTGCGGGCTGCCCGTCACCGCTCTCGACACCGACGACCTGCTGGTCTCCGACTACGCGGTGGGCGCGGTGCTCGAACTGGCCGCGCATCGACTGCGCTGCCCCGACCTGGGCCTGCGCATCTCCCGCCGCCAGGATCTGGCCATGCTCGGCCCGCTGGCCCTGGCCATCGGCAACTCCCCCACCCTCGCCGATGTCATGAACTGCACCGCCCGCTATCTGTTCGTGCACGCCCGCGCGCTGAGCCTGACGGTGGAACCGGACCCGTACGGGGATGAGCGGGTGATCGCCCTGCGCTACGGCGTGCCGCCGGGCACACCGAGCCCGGTGCAGGGCACCGATCTCGGACTGGCCTTCGTGCACCACACCATCCTGCAGCGGCTGGCGACGGAGCGGTACGGCCTGCGCTCGGTGGAGTTGCCGTATCGGCCCGCCGCACCGCTGTCGGTGTACGAGGAGTTCTTCGGCGCACCGGTGCGGATCGAGCGCCCCGCCGCACTGCTGCGCGTGCCCAGCAGCCTTGCCACCCGGCCGCTCTCGGGCGGGGACGCCCATCTGCACCGGCTGGCCATGGCCTTCCTGGCCGAACTCACCGGCGGCGCGGGCACCGAGATCGCACCGCGGGTACGGGCCGCGGTACAGCGGCTGCTCGGCACGGCCGCACCCGAAATCGGCGCGGTGGCACGACTTCTGACGGTGCATCCGCGCACGCTGCAACGGCGGCTGGCGGCGGAGGGCACCTCGTTCGCGGCCATTCTCGACGAGGTGCGCCGGGCGGAGGCCCGCCGGTATCTCACCACCACGGATATGCCGATGAGCCAGGTGGCCTCGCTGATCGGTTTGTCGGAACAGGCCGTTTTCACTCGCTGCTGCCGACGCTGGTGGGGCGTGACGCCGACGGCGGTGCGGCGCAGCGGAAGTCGCGGACCGCGATCGTGAGTCACGCGGTGGATCGGACAAACACGGCGGAATACCAACACAGTTCGCATACGGACGCGTGTCGTCGATCTTCGCTGGAAGTTTTCCGATAAGGATGGGAAGGGTGAATTGCCCCTCCTGCTCCTGGCCCTCGCCCGCTTCCGCCGTCTCCGGTCACCGTGGTGTGCGCTATCTGCGCTGCGTCTGCGGGCAGTGGTTGATCGCGGTGCACGGCAGAGTGGTGGGCACCGCCGGGGGCAGCACCTTCACCGGCACCGATGTGGTGAACGAGATCGTCGGAGCGAAGCGGTGATTCAGCGCACCAGGTAGATTCGCGCCGCCTGCACGCGGGTGCCGTGCTCGGTGAAATCGAGTTCCGCGATGCCGCGACCGTCGGGAGTGTCGACGGTCGCGGTGACGGTGCGGCCCGCCGCGATGGGTTTGCGCCAGCGTAGCCCGGTCGCCCGCACGGCGAAGTCGTCGACCGACATGCGGTCTCCCACCGGCCATTCCAGCCGCGCCACCGGCGCGAGCACCGTGCGTACGCCCGTGGCGTCGCCGCGGCCGGCGGCGTCGAGCAGGCGCGCCGCGGCTCGCTTGCCGCCGGAGCCCACGCCACCTAACGCCCGCAGGAAACCGAGCGCGCCGCCGACGCCCTGATTGCCGATCAGCTGCGGGCCCAACTTCATTCCGGCCCTCATACCCGGCACACCCGCGCCCAGCAGTCGCGTGATCATGCCGGGCAGTTCCCAATGCGCGCGCAAGGCAGCGATTCTCAGTCCGCCGTCGCCCTCGGCGATGTCGTAGCGCAGATGCATGGGCACCGGCAGCGTGACGCCGGTCGACATGGTGGTGTGGATGGTCAGATCGCGGAACACCGTCATGCCGCACACCACGTCGTGGTCCACCTCGAAGGCGATGTCGTTGGGCGCGATGAAGGTGTCGTAGAACCGCTCCAACGCCGCCCGTCCCCGGTGCGGGCGGGAGCCCACCGGATCCTCCACACCGGCGCCCTCCGCGAACAGGTCCACCCAGGCGGACCGGTCGTGGGCGGCGACCGCCTTCGGGGACGCCTCGACGGTCGCCAGCAGCTGCGCAGCAGTCGGATTCGCGGACACGATTCTCCTCCACGGTGTTGAGCTGGGCCGATGGTACCGGGCGGTAGGCCCGGAGGGAACGCGCGGGGAGGCGGCGGGGAGTCAAAGGGGCTCGGGGACAGTCGGTATCGTCGGTACCGTGCCCGCGTTCCGGCGAGCCGTCGCCACCCTCGTCGTACTGGTCGCCCTGGTTGTAGGAATCGGCGTCGCCGGGGTGCCGGTGTTCGTCCATCCGCAGGTGGACCCGCTGCGGCCCGCCGACGCCATCGTGGTGCTCGGCGGCACGGCCTACGAGCGCTTCGATCTGGGCCTGCGGCTGGCCCGCCAGGGCTACGCGCCGGAACTGGTCATCTCGCGATCCACCGGCATCGACGACCACGTGATGGACCGCTACTGCGACGGGACGTTCGACTTCCGGGTGTCGTGCTTCGTGCCCGACCCGTGGACCACCCAGGGCGAGGCGCAGGAGATCGCCCGGCGGGCCGACACCGGGCACTGGCGGCACATCATCGTGATCACCTACACCCCGCACGTCTCCCGCGCCCGGTACATCGTGGGCAAGTGCTTTCGCGACGAGTTGACCATGGTGGCCAGCCCCGCGGACTCCGGTCCGCTGTTCTGGGCGTGGATGTACGTGCGCCAGTCGGCGGGGTACGTCCGGGCGTTTCTGCAGCCCGGCTGTTGAGCCGGGTGAAAGATGGGCCACGAACGCGCAATCGAGCGGTTACGATGAGCCCGGACAGTCACTGCGCGTCCGTCTCGGGGGTGGATGCGGGGATCGGAAGGACATTCCGGTGCGTATCGACGACCTGCGGGGGTTGCGGGACGAGGAGCTCTCCGCCGATGTCTGCGTGATCGGTTCCGGACCGGCCGGGTTGACCATCGCCACCGAACTGGCGGGGTCAGCGCTGCGGGTACTGGTGCTGGAGAGCGGAGGCCGCGCGGAGCAGCCGGATACCGAGGAGCTCAACGACATCGACAATGTCGGTGCGCCGCGCTCCCTACCGCACCGCCATGCCCGCAATCGGGTGCTGGGTGGCAGTTCGCACACCTGGGCCGGGCGCTGCGCGCCCCTCGACGAACTGGACTTCGCCCGGCGGGAATGGATTCCGGACTCCGGCTGGCCGATCGGCGCGAGCGATATGGAACCGTATCTGGAGCGGGCGGGCGCGCATCTGGGGCTCGGACACGGGGTCGGGTTCACCGACGACCGGTTCTGGGCCCTGGCCGGACGTTCCGCGCCCGCGGCCGAACTCGACCGGCGCTGGCTGCGCCCCTACTTCTGGCAGATCAGCAAGGACCCCGCGGATCCCTTCGACTGCAAGCGTTTCGGCAGACATGCCCCGGCGATCTCCGCCGCGAATGTCCGAGTCGTCCTGAATGCCACCGTGGCCCATATCGATACCGATCCGGACGGAACCCACGTGCGGGCGCTGCGGGTCCTGGACGCCGAGGGCGGCGAACGCCTGGTTGTCGCCCAGCGAATCGTGCTGGCGGCCGGGGGACTCGAGAATCCGCGCCTGCTGCTGGCCGCCAACCGCATCGTGCCCGCCGGACTGGGCAACCGGCACGACATGGTCGGCAGATATCTGCTCGACCATCGCTGCGGCGCGGTCGGGACGCTCGATCCCGCCACCTCCGCCACCGCACGCGACCGCTTCGGCAAGTACGTCGTGAAGGGTCGCGGCGGGAAGCACACCTTCCTGCACGGCGTCGCGCTCTCCCCGGCGATCCAGGAAAGCGAGGGACTGCTCAACTGCGCCCTGTGGATTCAGGAGGTGCCCGCCGACGACGACCCGTGGGAATCGGTCAAGCGGCTGCTGCGGGGACAACTGACCCTGCGGGATACGCGCATCGTGTCGGCCCATCCCGGCCTGCTGCTGTCGGGGGTGCGCCGCCGCCTGGTGCACGGCACCGGACTGCCGCGCAAACTCGCCGAAGTGGAACTGCGCTGCATGGTCGAGCAACAACCCGATCCGGACAGCCGGGTCACCCTGAGCGACAAGGTGGATCGGCTCGGCATTCCCCTGGCCCGGGTGGACTGGAAGGTGCACGACATAGAGGACGCCACCGTCCGGCGCACCGCCGCCCTGGCGGCCGGCGAGTTCGCGCGCCTCGGCTTCGATCCCCCGCACCTGCACCGATGGGTGTGCGAGAACAGTTCGGAGCCGGTGCAACTCACCGACTGGGCGCACCCCACCGGCGCGACCCGCATGTCCGCCGACCCGCGCACCGGTGTGGTGGACGCGCGGTGCCGGGTGCACGGGATGGACAACCTGTATATCGCGGGCAGCTCCGTCTTCCCGACCAACGGGCACGCCAATCCCACACTCATGATCGTGGCGTTGGCGATCCGGCTCGCGGACACCCTGCGCAAGGGGTGGTGAGGGAGCCCGGCCCCTACTTCTGCGGCAGCGTCATATCCATGCCGCCGACGTCGGCGATCGTCCAGCCGTCGGGGTTGACCGTCACGTTGTAGGTGACGGTGGTCTTGACGCCCTGGGGATTCTGGGCATTGGTGCTGGTGACATCGAGGAAGACGTCGACGAGGTACGCGTCGCCGTCCCGACCGGTCACCTTGGCCGCGATGGGCGTGGCACTGGAGGTCCACTTCAGGACGGTGAGCGCCTCGGACAGCTTCGGCCCCGCCGCGTCGAACTGCTCGGACAGCTTGCCGGTGGTGTTCGCCTTCAAGCGGCCCTGCCAGGCGCCGAGATCGGCGAAGTCGATATTCGACGCGCCGACCGCGTAGTCGGTGGCGACCTGCTCGGCGTGCTGCTCGGCGGCGGTCGCGGCATGGATGTCGTCGAGGTCGCCACGCGCCGACAGCCACAGGCCGGTGGTCACGACGGCCACCGTGACGAGCACCGCCGCGACGGCCCCCGCCACCAGGGTGGACACCGGCAGCGACACGGTCTTGCGCGCGGTCGCCGCGGTGGCGTCGCGCTTCTCGGCGTCCTCGGACATCCGCTTCCTCCTACTACTTCACAGTCACCCGCACGCGCACGGCACCGTCACCGGTGTCGGCGAGCGCCTGCGAGATCAGGGTGCTGATATCGATCTGGGGTCCCGTACTGCGCACCGCGTCCGCCAGGGGTTGCAGGGCGGGTGCGAGGGTCTTCAATTCGGGTCCGGCCTGCTGCAACCAGTCGTTCAGCCGGGCCAGGAAGGTAGCCAGCCCGTTGTCGGCCAGATACGCATCGGGTCCGGGGGCACCGTCGACCAGTCTACCGACCGCCTCGACCAGGGCGGTCAAAGCATGCGAGAACTCGACGAATGCCGGGGCGGCGGCTCCCGTGGCCTCGCCCATACCGTCGATATCGGCCGCCGCGGCCTGGAAGCTGTTCAGTAGCTGGGCGATCTTGGGCTCCCGGCTCATAATGGCCGCGGCCAGCAGATCACCGGACCGCTGCAGGGCGGGCATGGCGCCGTCGGTGCCGATGAAGGCCTCGCCCAGGGTGCTCACCAGGGAACCGACCGCCTCCGGGTCGAGCTGGTTCATGGTCTTGGTGACCAGCCGGGCGACCTCCGGAATGGACAGCGGCGGACGCACCGCGGAGGCGTCCAATCGCTGGCCGTCGGCGAGATACGGGCCGCCGGGGCCGTTGGGCCGGAACTCCACATACGGTTCGCCCAGCGCCGACAGGTGTTCGATGACGACGGTGCTGCCGGTCGGCACCCGCCGATCCGCGGCCACCCGGAAGCGCACCTCCACCCCGTCGGCGGTGCCCCGCACGGCGGTCACCTCACCGACCTCGACACCGGTCAGCAGAATCGGCGAACCCACCTCGAGCGATCCCGAATTCGGCAGCACCATGGCGGCGTCGGTGAACTCCGCGAACGGATCCGCCCGCACCACACCGAAGGTCAGATAGCTCGCGCCGACCACGGTGACGACGCCGATACCGGCCAGCGAGGCCAGCGATCCCCATTTCATCGCACGGCTCCGATCATGCGCAGGGTGGCGACCATGCGATCCACCTGCTCGTCCTTGCCGACCGAATCCACCGACACCCCGGTGACATTCACCTTCGCGCCCTGTTCGAAGAACGGAATCACCTTGTCCCGCAACAGCGCGATGAGCAGATTCAGATTGCCCGGCGCGGACAGATCCAGCGGCGCACCCGACACCGCCAGCGGCACGAACGCCTGCGCGGCCGCATCACCCGAGGTGGCGATGGGGGCCAGCCAGGTCAGCGAGGTGCCCAGCGTGCCGAGCGCGGTGAACAGGCCCGCCACCCCGTCGATGGAATGGGTGATGCCGTTCATCTGGTCCACCGAGACCTGGCTCAGCTCATGGTCCAGGAAGCCCATCTTGTCGTGCAGCACCTGCGCATTGGTGCCGAGTCCGTCGAGCAGCAGATCGACCTGGTCCAGGTTGGCGGCCAGGTCGACGGCGTCGGCGGCGAGCACCTGCGCGATCCGCTTGGTCTCGGCCGGATCCTGCGGCAGCACCGCGTTGAACCGGTGGATGATGTCCTGGAGTTGGTCGATCGCGCCGCCCTGGGTGAAGGTGGCCAGCGCGGCCATGGTGTCCTCGAGCTGCACCGGCGGCGCGGTGCGCTCGAGCGGAATGGTGCCGCCGTCGGACAGCAGATCGCCGAAACCGTCGGTCGGAGTGGTCAGCGCCAGATGGATGTCGCCGAGTACGGTGTTCTGCCGCAGTTCGGCCACGGTGGTCGCGGGCAGCCGCACCGCGCGGGAGATGTCGACATCCACCACCACGTAGCCACCGCGACCGGCGGGGGCCTGCGCGGCGTCCACCACCCGCACCCCGGCCACCGTGCCGACCATCGCGCCATTGGCGATGACCTTCGCCTTCGCGGGCAGATTCAGCACATTGTCGAACTCGATGTGCAGCCGATAGGTGGGCCCCGACACCGTGGTGCCGGGCACCGGCACCGAGGCGGGATCGAAGCCACAGCCGCCGACACCGGCCAGCAGCGCCGCCGCCAGCACCGCGATTCCGGTGCGGCGCAAGAATTTCGCCGTCATCGCGCACCCGCCGTTCCCAGCACCAGCTGAACCAGAGAAATCTCGACCATGCCGTTCGCCGCGCTCGCGCACCGACCGGGTGCGACGGCGTCGATCGCCGCGCACACCTGCTCGGCGTCCGGCGCGGGCAGCGCCACCCGCGGCGACCCGTAGGTGATGCCGTCGGAACCGGTGACCGCCTGCGCCACCGAGGTGATCACCGGCAGCTTGCGCACCACCTCCGACAGCGAGCCGATATTCGCGCGCAGCAGCCGCACCATGGGCACGGCGTCGTTGAGCGCGTCCATGATCGGATCGCCCGCCAGCACGACCAGGTCGTTGAGCATCGGCAGCACCGCGCCGAGCCGGTCGATCAGCACCGCACCGGGACCGATCAGCTCGTCGCTGGCGATGGTGAGCGCCGGAGCCAGCCGCAGCAGCATGCTGCGCAGATCGCCCCAGTGCGTCTCCACCTTCTCCGCCACCGAGGCGAAGGAGTCGAAAATGCCCACCAGATGCGCGATATCGGCGTCCGGTGCGGCCATGGCCGCACCCAGCTTGTTGACGATGTCGTTGATCTCGCGGCCGGTGCCCCGGGTGGCGTCGTCGAGCGCGATCAGGCCGCGGCCCAGCGCGTCCGGGGCGTCGGGGCGCTGGATCTCGGCGGACAGATCCGCCAGCGCGGTCAGCGTCTCGGTGATGCTCTTGGGGGTGAGGGTATTGGTGATGGGCCGGGCCGGGTCCCACAGCGCCCGATCCGCACCGCTGGACAGCACCGCCAGATTCCGGTCGGCCACAATCGATTCGGCGACGGTGGTGGCGGCGGCGTCGGCGTACACCGGATGGTCCGCGTCCACCGAGAAACCGACGGTCACCTTGCCGTTCTCCGGCTCGACCGAATCCACGGTGCCGACCGCGATGCCGCGCATGGTCACCTTGTTGCCCACGTACAGGCCCACCGCGTCGGGCATGATCGCGGTGTAGGAGATGGTCTTCTTCATCGGGTCGAAGATGACGACATAGCCGACCAGGGCGACGAGCACGATCACCAGCGCCCCGGCGACCGACATGAACGCCTGCGATCCGAGCATCCGCTTGAACATCAGCAGTCCCTCCCGGGCAGCGGTACGCAGATGGCGGCGGGCGCGGTGATGGTCTCGCCGGACCGGTCCACACCCACCCCGCCGTCGGGAATCACCAACTGCGACAACTTGTCCTGCAAACCCTGCGCGGCGGTGAGCATGGGCTGGAATTCGCCGCTGAGGCCGCGCAGTGCCGCCACCGCGTCGGTGACCCTGGTCTTCAGCTGGTCGTTCCACACCGGCCCCAGCACGCCCACCCGGTCGAGCACGCCGCTGAGCAGCCGGATCGCCTCGGCCATCTCGGCGTGCTTGTCCAGCAGTACCGTGACCAGCAGGTTGGCATTGTCCATGAGGCGGCCGAGATCGGTCTTCGCGCCGTCGTACATGCGCACGTACTCGTCCAGCACCGCGACGGCGTTCGAGACCTGGGTGCGCTGCCGGTTCAACGCGTCGACGTAGGTGCCGAGCGTGTCCAGGGTGGTGCGCAGGGTGTCCGGCGCGGTCTCCAGCGAATCGCCGAGCGCGGTCAGATTGCGGTGCAGCGAGTCACCGTCGAGCTGCTGCAACGGCGCGGCGGCGGCCTGGAAGGTCTGGATCAGGCTGTAGGGCAGCCGGACTCGGTCCGCGGGGATCGGGGCGTCGCCCAGCGGCTGCTCCCCCGCCGGGAACATCGCCACGTAATGGCCACCGACCACGGTGAGCATGCGGATGTCCAGCGAGGTCTGGTCACCCACGAACACATTGGAATTCACGGTGAAGCGCATGACGACCCGGTCCGGCTTCAGCTCCAGCGATTCCACCTCGCCGACCGAGATGCCGGCGATGCGCACATCGTCACCGGCCTTCACCGACTGTGCCTCGGTCAATTCCGCCGTGTAGGTGTGCTTTCCGAACGGCACCACGTACAGCGCGCCCACCGCCAGCAGGCAGATGGCGAGCAGGATCGCGCCGACCACGCCGCGGCGCAGCTCCCGGCGCTTGCGGGTGTGGTCGTCGATGACCCTGCTCTCGCGGGGCAGCAGGCTCGACAGTCTCATCCGTTGCACAGCACCACCCGCTGTCCGGAAACCAGCACCTGGAGCAGACCCGGCAGCTCCGCGGTTCCCCTACTGCACTGCGGCGTCCAGCCCGAGGCCGACGGCAGCGCGGCGTCCGCGGCGGCCAGCACCGCGGGCAGCCGCCCGAACACCGCCACCGCCTCCTGCGGATCGGGGAACAGCCGGCGGATCAGCTCGTCCACGTCATTGCCCTCGGCCAGGCCCAGGGTGCGCAGCAGCGAGTCGACGGGGGCCAGCACCGACGGCGCGGTCACCGCGAATTGCGCCAGGCCGCCGATGTTCTCGCGCAGCGATTCGAAGATGTCCGAGAGCCGGGCCAGCAGCGGCACCAGGTGGTGCACCCGGCCGCCGACCTTGTCCGACAGCTCCGACATATTGCGGATCAGGGTGCCGATCACCTGCTGGCGGTTGTCCACATAGGAGGCGAGTTGGCCGATGGCGTCCAGGGCCGGGCCGACGCCGCTGCCGTCCCCCTCGATCACCGCCACCATACTGGCGCTGAACTGGTTGATCGCCTCGGGCGAAATGGTGGCCAGCACCGGCCGCAGGCCGTTGAACAGGCTGGTGACATCGAAGGACGGCACCGTCTGCTCGACGCCGACGGTGGCGTCGGCGGGCAGGCGCACCCCCGGCCGCGGCTGCTGTTGCAGGTCGATGTAGCGCTGCCCGGTCAGATTCTGGTAGCGGATGGCCAGCTTGCTGTTGTCGTAGATGGCCGCGTCGGTCTTGACGGTCAGGCGCACCCGCGCCCGGGTGCCGTCCAGGTCGATGCTGCGCACCTTGCCCACCTGCACGCCGTACATGCGCACGTCATCGCCCACCTTGAGGCCGTTGGCATCGGTGAACAGCGCGTCGTGCGCCTCGGTCTCGCCCGCGACGGGCCGTTCGATGAGCTGGATGACCATGGCCAGCACGGCCACGATCACCACCGCGAACAGTCCCAGCCGCCAGGCGGCGGCCCCCACCTTCATCGGCCACCTCCCGCACCCAGGAGCGGCACCGCCACGGCGGGCACGCCACGCAGATCCACTTCGACATTCAGCACCGGACCGTTCGGGGTGTCCGGCATGGCGGCGCGCAGCCGGTGCAGCAGTTCGGTCAGCTCGGCGGCGGTACGCTGCGGCGCGGGCACCATCTGCGCCAGCACCGACAGGATGGCGGCGAGGGTGTCGGTGGTGGCCGAGAGCTGAGTTCCGGCCTGCCCCAGCGTTTCCGACAGGGTGGGCAGCAGCTTGTTCACCACGATGTCCACGCCGTGGTCGTAGGATTCGCGATCCTGTTGCAGCCGTTCGATACTGCGGATCACGTCGACCACCTCGACCGCCGCGCCCGCGAACCGGCCACCGCCGTCGAAGGCCGGGCCGAGATTGCCGAACAGCTGCGAGGGCGGCATCTTCTGGTTGTCCACCACGGTGCGCGAGGCGGTCACGATGGCCTGCGCCAGCGGCGTGAACGCCTCCACGTCGGCCGCGACCTGCGCAATGACCGTGGCCAGCTGCGGAGTCAGCACCGAATCGCCGACCTGCGACATACTGCGCAGCAGCGAACCCATGGTGGCGTCGTAGACGGCCGCCGACTTGGCGCCGGTGAGGTCGATCTCGGTGCCGGTGCGCAGCGGCGCGCCGCCCGCCCCGCGGCGCAGCTCGATCTCGCTGATGCCGAACAGATTCTGCGGCGCGTAGTCGACCAGCAGCGAGTCGTCCAGACCGTACAGCCGTGACTCGTCGAGTTGCAGGGCGATGCGCTGGGTGCCGCGCGCGGCGGGCGTGATCTCCACGACCTTGCCGACCAGCACGCCGTCCAGGCGCACCTGGGTGCCCGCCAGCACGCCGTCACCGATCTGCTCGGTGTGCAGCGAGATACGCAGTCCCGTATCGGCGGTCATGGCGCGAATCCCGTACCAGGCCGCGGTCACGGCCAGCACCACCGCGACCGCGACGGCTCCCACCTTCATCGCCCGGCCGCGGTCCACCGCGACCCCGGGCATTCCGTAATTCGGCATCCCTACCCCGTGAACGTGATCGCCGAGTTGAAGCCCCACAGCGCGATGGACAGCACCATGTCGATGGCGACGATCGCCACGGAGCTGGCCCGCACCGCCTTACCCGACGCGATGCCCACGCCCTCCGGGCCGCCGGTGGCGAAGAACCCGTAGTAGCAGTGGATGAGGATGACCACGGTGGCGAAGATGGCCACCTTGATCACCGCCGCGATCACGTCGAATCCGGTGACGAACTGGAAGAAATAGTGGTCGTACACGCCCGCGGCGGACCCGTGCACCAGCGTGATCAGGCCGCGGCAGGACAGGTACGACAGGATGAGCGCGATCAGGAAGGTCGGGATGATGGCGACCGCACCGGCCAGCACGCGGGTGGTGACCACGAACGGCACCGAGCGCAGGCCGAGCGATTCGATGGCGTCGATCTCCTCGGAGATGCGCATGGAGCCGATCTCGGCGGTCATCCGGCACCCCGCCTGCGCGGCGAAGCCGATGGCGGCCGCGATGGGCGCGAGTTCGCGCGTTGTCGCGTAGGCCGACACCAGACCGGTCACCGGTCCCATGCCGAGCATGTCCAGGGTGGCGAACGATTCCACCGCCACCGACGCGCCCATGACCAGGCCGAGCACGATCATCATGGGGACGGTGCCGCCGCCCACGATGACCGAGCCGCGGCCCCAGGTCATATTGGTGATGGCACGCATGGTCTCGTCGCGATAGCGCTGCAGCGTCAACGGAATCGACGACAGCACCTGCCAGACGAAGGCCAGCACGAAGCCGAGATTCTCGATGCGGCGCAGAATCAGCCCGCGGCGGCGATAGAAGCGCGCGAACCAGCCGAGTCCCTTGGGGACGTAGGTCGATGTGGTCATGCCAGCCTCGTGGGCAGGAACATGGCGGTGATCTGGGTGGCGACCAGGTTCACCACGACGATGGACACCACCGAGAGCACCACCGCGGCGTTCACGGCGTCGGCCACACCGCGCGGGCCGCCCTTGGCCTCGAGTCCGCGCTGACAGGCGATGACGACCACCAGGAAGCCGAAGATGACCGCCTTCACCAGCGACACCCACACGTCGGCGGTGGTGGCGAAGGAGCCGAAGGTGGCCCAGTAGCTGCCCGGCGTGACGTTCTGGCCGCCGACCGCGACCGCGTATCCGGCGAGGACGCCGACGAAGATGATGAGGATGTTCAACAGCGGGGCCACGAACAGCATGGCCACCATGCGCGGGATGACCAGCCGGTGAATCGGGCTGATGCCCATGGTGTTCAGCGCGTCGATCTCCTCGCGGATGGTGCGCGCCCCGAGGTCGGCGGCGATGGCCGCCGCGCCCGCGCCGCCGAGCAGGAAGCCGGTGGCCAGCGGTGCGCCCTGTTTGATGACGCCGAGTCCGCCCGCCGCGCCCAGCAGCGAATCCGCGCCGAGGGTGTGGATGATATTGCCGACCTGCACCGAGACGATGACGCCGAAGGGGATGGCGATGAGGATCGCGGGCAGCGCGGTGACGGTGATCAGCCGCCACGCCTGGATGATGGCCTCCCGCCACTGGAACTGCCCGCGCGCGATATCGCTCACCGCTCCGGTGACGGTCTCCTGGGCGATACCGGCGGCCCGTCCGAAGGTACGCAGGGAGGACACGACGGTTCCGGAGAAGTTGTCGCGCACGATCCGTGCGGCGGATGGGGTCGGTAGCGACCGGGTGTCGGGCTTCAAATCATTCTTCTCCGTGATCGGCAACACTGCCTGCCATCAAAGCTAATGGTTACGGGCAGTTACAACAAATCGGGTTACGGTGTGACCGACGCCGCCAAGCTACCGGCCGGTATCAACACCGACCACCAGGTCAAGAGGCTATATCCGCATGTTAAGGCGCGTTCTGGAACCTGTTATCAGCGGTAACAGCTATCGCTGTGGCGGATATCACCGCCCCGGCGAACCGCCGGCATCGAGGTTTCGGAGCCCTCGGTCATACCTCGGCCGCGCAGTAAGTGAACTGTCAGCAACCGCGATGGCCGTGGTCAGCGCCGTACGAATTCGCGTGAATCGGCTCCCCCGCACCGCTGGGAGGAGTTCACTGGCGGTGTGGATCAGACAGTGACCGCGATCCTGGGGGCCATCGAAGCCGACGACTGGACCACATTCGCGAAGCTCGTTCACCCCTACGTGCACTGGTCCGAGAGCGGCCACATCACCCGGGGCCGCACCCGGGTGATGGCCATGCTCGCCGGACGTCCGCACAACGGCGATTCGACACCACCCGCCCGCGCCTACGAGCTACGCGACGGACAGGTGTACCGCTGGACCTCGTGAACCTCAGGGGCTGACGGCCAGGAACAGGAAGCCGGAGAACACCACCAGGTGCACACAGCCCTGGAGCAGCGTGGCCCGGCCGGGCACCACCGTGAGCGCGCCGACCACCACCGTCAGCGCCAGCAGCACCATCTGGGTGGCGCCGAGACCCAGCATGAGCGGCCCCTCGATCCAGATCGAGGCCAGCGCGATGGCCGGAATCGTGAGCCCGATACTGGCCATGGCCGAGCCCAGCGCCAGATTCATGCTGATCTGCACCCGGCCCCGCCGGGCCGACCGCACCGCCGCGAGCGCCTCCGGCAGCAGCACCAGCAGCGCGATCACCACACCGACCGCGGACTGCGGCAGCCCGGCCGAGGCGATGGCGGATTCGATATTCGGGGACACGGTCTTGGCCAGACCGACCACGCCGACCAGGGCCAGCAGCAACAGGCCCAGGCTGGCCAGCGCCCGCCCACCGGTCGGCGGCTGTTCGTGCTCATCGTGGACGACGGTGGCGGGACCGCCCTCGACCGGCAGGAAATCGTCCGGATGCCGGACCGTCTGGACCATGACGAAGACGCCGTAGAGCACCAGCGCCGCCACCGCCGCGAAGGCCAACTGCCCACCCGAGAACACCGGACCCGGTTCACTGGTGGTGAAGGTCGGCAGCACCAGGCACAGGGTGGCCAGGGTCGCCACCGTGGCCAGCGCCGCGCCGGTGCCCTCGGCATTGAAGACCGCAACCCGCCGCCGCAACGCACCCACCAGCAGCGACAGACCGACGATGCCGTTGCAGGTGATCATCACCGCCGCGAATACGGTGTCGCGGGCCAGCGATGCCGCCTTGTCACCGCTGGAGATCATGAGCGTGACGATCAGGCCGACCTCGATGACCGTCACCGCGACCGCGAGCACCAGCGCGCCCAGCGGTTCGCCCACCTTGTGCGCGACCACCTCGGCGTGATGCACCGCCGACAGCACCGCCCCTATCAGGGCCGCGCTCACCAGAATCACCGCTGCCCCGTTCAGATCGCGACCCCAGGAAACCGCCAGCACCAGGGCGGCGAAGAGGGGAACGAGCGTGGACCAGTGACGCAGACAGAAGCGGGCCATGCTGTCCAGTTTCGCAGCTAATCCGGTGCATCCGCGGAAAGGAGAGCTTTACCTCGCTTGATTCATAGGAGGAATCACTTAGGCTGCGGTCGTGGACCAGACAACCGGGACGCCGGCACACCCGCACGAACCGCACGGCGAGGGGTTCGCGTCCAAGCTCAACTGGCTGCGGGCCGGGGTGCTCGGCGCCAACGACGGCATCGTCTCCACCGCCGGTCTGGTGGTGGGCGTCGCGGCGGCGACCACGGACGCCACCAATATCCTCACCGCGGGCGTCGCCGGACTCACCGCCGGGGCGATCTCCATGGCGGCCGGTGAGTACGTCTCGGTGAGCACCCAGCGCGACTCCGAAAAGGCGTTGCTGGCCAAGGAGAAACGCGAACTGGCCGAGCAGCCGGACTACGAACTCGCCGAGCTCACCGATATCTACCGGGCCAAGGGACTCTCGGCGGAGACCGCGCGCAAGGTCGCCGAGGAACTCACCGCCCACGACGCCTTCGCCGCGCACGCCGAGGCCGAACTGGGTTTGGACCCCGACGAACTCACCAATCCGTGGCAGGCCGCGCTCTCCTCGGCCGTGGCGTTCACCGTCGGCGCGCTGCTGCCGCTGCTGGCCATCCTGCTGCCGCCGGTGTCGTGGCGGATTCCGGTCACCTTCGCGGCAGTGGTTGTGGCACTGGCCATCACGGGTTCGGTGAGTGCGCGGCTGGGTGGCGGCAACCCGCGCCGCGCGGTGCTGCGCGTGGTGATCGGCGGTGCGCTGGCCATGGCCGTCACCTACGGAATCGGCCAGCTCGCCGGAATCTCCGGAATCTGACGCGCGGTCAGCGACCCGGGTACACCGCCTCGGCCGGGATGTAGTGCTCGGTGCCCGGCGGCTTGGGCACACAGACCCAGTCGCCGTCCCGGAACTCCCACGCCGAGATGACATTGTCGTGCGTGCAGTCGTCACCCACGCGACGGTCGGCCAGGTCTATCGGCGGCGCCACCGGGGTGGGAATCCGCACGGCGGGTGCGGGTTCCGGGGCGGACGCGGTGGTCGTCGGCGCGAGCACGGTCGGGGACGGTGCGGGCGTGCTCGCGGGGACTCGCTCACCGCGCGTTCGCGTGTCGTCGCGACCGGTGAGCAGCATGCCCGCCGCGACGGCGAGCACCAGCACGCCCGCGATCACCACGACCACCGCGAGGGCGCGCGGCGTGATGTCACCATCGCTGTGTCCTTCGGCCATATCTGGACTCCTTCGATGCGCGGCCGCCCGGACTACGGGGCGGGCGGGGGCGGCGGGGGCACCAGCCACGGCGGCAGGAACGGCACCAGCACCTCCGGGACCGGGGGCGGCGGGGGCGGGGGCGGCGGGGGTGCGGGAGCCGGTTCGGGGGCGGGCGGTGGCTCGGGCGCCGGTTCCACGTAGACCGGTTCCGGCGCGGGAGCCGGTTCCGGAGCGGGAGGCGGGGCCGGGGCCGGAGCGGGAGCCGGGGCCGGAGCGGGCGGGGCCTCGGCGGGCGAGCGGGCGGGTTCGGCGGGGGCGGTCCGCGTCGCACTCGACGCCGGGGGCACGGTGCCCTCCTCGGTCCGAGCGTGACTGCCCTCGAACCAGGTCAGCGGATTGCCGCCGAGGACGGCGAAGGTGAGCACCAGCGCCGCCGCGACCATGAGCCCGACGGCACGCGGCGGTACGGCACCGTTGGCGGACACGCCGAGCATGCCCTCGGTCTCCCGGGGGCCGCGCCCCTGTGTGCCGCCTGCCATTGCTGAGACTCCCTCGGTTCCAAGCACCTGCTCCAGTGATCCGAAAAGCTCTTCCCCCAGACGCTACACAGATTTGCTGTGAGACAGCGACAACAGATCCCAAGGCTAATATTCCAGCTGAATATCTATTGCATGCGTTTGCGAGAAATTAGCGCAATGGCATTCGCCGAGCCGTGCTCACGCGCCGAAGATCGCGCGCGGATGACCCTGGTACCAGACATTGTCGATGCGGATGCGCCGCAGCAGCCAGCGTCCGCCATCTCGCACCAGCTCGACGTCGTAGAGGTTCTTCAGCAGAGCGAAGGTGTCGTGCTCGACGGTGAGCAGATGCTGCGCCTCCACCAGGGCGGTGAGGCGTGCGGTGTCACCGTCGACGACGATGCGTGGGTTGGTGACCTGATGGGTGGTATCCACGCGGCCGACGAAGCCGTCGAGGATGGTGGTGACGATGGCGTCGCGACCGGTCATGAGCGGGACGACGCCACCCCACGCCGCGGCGGCCGGCTGGAAATCGAGTTCGGCGTCCACGGCGAAGGCCGAGGCGAACAGCTCCTTGTCCTGGAGATCCTGGCCGAGGCCGAATCGGTACAGCGCATCCAGAATCTCGGCCCGGTCGGCGAGTTCACGAACGGTGGCCTCGGCGGTGCCGGCGGCGAGGGCGCGGGTCTCGGTGACGTACATGGTTCCTCCTGGTGGAGCGTTTATCGGACACCTACAACTTCGCTCGCCACGCGGTCGGGAACAATGAGCACCTGCGCAATGATCATCAAGCTTGGATTAACGATCGAGGGGATGGCCCGGCATGCTGGAGCGGCACGAAATCGAGGCGTTCCTCGTCCTCGCCGAGGAGCTGCATTTCGGCCGCACCGCCGAACGGCTGCGCGTCACCACCGCGCGGGTGAGCCAGACCATCGCGAAAATGGAACGGCGACTGGGGGTTCCGCTGTTCGAGCGCAGCAGCCGCCGGGTGCGGACGACACCGGCCGGGCGGGAACTGTACGCCGAACTGCGCCCGGCCTGGGATCGCGTCACCACCGCCGTGCGCCGCACCATGGACACCGGCCGCGGCCGCGCCGGCACCCTGGAGGTCGCCTTCGTGGACGCGGCGACCGGACAGCTGCTGGTGCGCGCCGCCGAACTGTTCCGCGCACGCCTGCCCGATGTCGCGGTGCGGCTGCGCGAAGCCCAACCGGCACAGGTGATCCCGTGGCTGCACGCGGGAGAGATCGATATGGCGCTGGATATGGTGCCGTTCCCGGCTGAGGGAATCACCGCCGGACCCGACCTCGTCACCGAGGCGCGCCTGCTGGCGGTGCCGGCCGCCCACCCCTTCTCCGCCCGCACCGCGATCACCCTGGCAGATCTGGCGCGGGTCACCGTATTGCGGCTGCCGCCCGAGATCCCCGCGGCCATCCGCGATATCCGCACTCCCCCGGCCACGCCCGCGGGCCATCCGATTCCGGCCGGACCCACCGCCGCCACCTACAGCGAACTGCTCACCCTGGTGGCCGCGGGGCAGGGCGTCTTCCCGATCGGGGCGCACGCGCGCCGCTACAACGCCCGGCCCGACGTGGCGTTCGTCCCCATCCGCGACGCACCGCCGGTGCGCTGGGCGCTGCTGTGGCGCACCGCCGGCGAAATCACCGCGGTCCGCGAATTCGCGCGCGCCGCAGCCGATATCGCGGCGTAGCCGGATCGGACGCTACTCGGCGGGTTCGATATCGCGGGCCGCGCCGTCCACCAGGCGGTAGACGCCCGGTGTCAGGTCGAGCGCGAGCAGAGTGCGGGCGGCGGCCTCGTCGATGTGGATGCGCGGATCGTCCGGCATCCCGTCGGGGTAGTAGGTCCCGGGGCCGTAGAACTGCCCGTACCGCAGCACCACACCGTCGGCCGCCAGCACCGACTCCTCCAGGAACTCCGCGGCCCGCTGCCCCTCACCACCCAACTCCCACGCCACGCTCTGGGCGATGACGCGCGGCGCTCCGGCCGCGGCGGCGGCCGCCAGCAGATTGCGGGTGCCCTCGACGCGAATCCGCGCGTTCGCACCCCGCCCCTCGGCGATCCGGGCCGGATCGTCGGGCAGATCGGTGAGCTGGTGCATGACCAGGTCCGGAGCGTAGGCGACGACGGCATCGGTCAATGCCGCGCCGTCGTACACATCGCAGACCACCGGTTCCGCGCCCGCGGCGCGCAACCCGGCCGCCTTGTCCGCCGACCGCGTCATACCCGCCACCTGATATCCCGCCGCGATGAGCAGCGGCACCAGCCGACCACCGAGGACGCCGGTCGCGCCCGCCAGGAAGATGCGCATGTCACCGACCCTAGGGGACGTGAGGACCGATGATCACTCCGGCCAGACCGGCGCGCGCTTCTCCAGGAAGGCGGCCATGCCCTCCTTGGCGGCGGGGAACTGCGATGCCTGGGCCATGGCCTCGAGCGCGATGTCGTAGGCGTCCGCCTCCGGACGGTCCAACTGCGCGTAGACGGTGCGCTTGCCCAGCGCCTTGCTGGCGCGGCTGCCCCGGGTGGCGCGGGCCAGCAGTTCGTCCACGGCGGCGTCCAGATCCGCGAGCGGCACCGCGCGATTGATCAGGCCCCATTCGGCGGCGGTGGCGGCGTCGACGGGGTCGCCGGTGAGGACGAGTTCCATGATGCGTTTGCGGCCGACCGAGCGGGCGACCGGTACCGCCGGGGTGTGGCAGAACCAGCCGCCCTTGCCGCCGGGCAGGGCGAAGGCGGCGGTGTCGGCGGCGATGGCGAGGTCGCAGGAGGCCACCAGTTGGCAGCCCGCCGCGGTGGCCAGCGCGTGCACTCGGGCGATCACCACCTGGGGAACGCTCTGCACGGTGCGCATGAGCTCGGTGCACAGGTGCAGCAGATCCCGCACACCCTCGAGGTCGCGCGTCGCCACATCGGCGAAATCGTGTCCGGCCGAGAACACCGGGCCCTCGGCGGCCAGCACGATGCCGGTGGCATCCGACTCGCCCGCCGCCCGGAAGGCCGTCAGCAACTCCTCCAGGTGCTGGTGGGACAGGGCGTTGCGCTTGGCCGGGCGGTTCATGGTGATGCGGAGGGTGGATCCGGATCGCTGCACGTCAACCATGCCTTCGCAGGCTACCGGAGCGGGAGTGCGAGCCGCCGGAAAAGCTGAATCGGGGATTGCTTGCCGATGAATACTCGTAGGCGTATATTTGTCTACGAGTAAGGAGGTGAACGGGATGGCCCGCAAGCGCAAGGTCGGCAATCTGCTCGCCCTGGGCGTGCTGTCGGTGCTGGTCGAGCGGCCCATGCACCGCTACGAGATCGCCGCCACGCTCGAGGCCCGCGGCAAGGACCGGGATATGGCGATCAAATGGGGATCGCTGTACACCGTCGTCGGAAATCTGGAGAAGCACGGCTTCCTCGAGGTCGTGGGCAGCGAGCGCGACGGCGCCCGACCCGAACGCGTCATCTATCGCATCACCGCGGCCGGACGCGCCGAACTCGCCGACTGGACCCGTGAACTCATCGCCGAGCCACAGCCCGAGCCGCGCCGCTTCGTGGCCGGGCTCTCCGTCATGTCGGGACTGGCTCCGGACGAGGTGATCGAACTGCTGGGGCAACGCCTCACCAAGCTGGAGGCCGAGATCACCTCCGGCCGAGCGCAATTGGCCGAACACGACGGCACCCTGCCGCGACTGTTCCTGGTCGAGAACGATTTCGAACTGGCCATGCTGGAGGCCGAGGCGGCCTGGGTGCGCGCCCTGCGCGACTCCTTCGCCGACGGCAGCTTCCCCGAGGTCGAGCTGTGGCGGCGCTGGTACGGCGAGGGCGCGTCCCCCGCCGACATCATGGCCGAGGTGAACGACCGGATCGAGAAGGGAGAGCCGACCAGGCCCGACACGAACTGAACGATACGTCCGAGGCGAACGCCCCTGATACCGACCGAGCCCCGACGAGGTGCGGCAACACCTGCGTCGAGGCCCGGGTAACACCGTCTCGAACCGACCCGTACGGGTGAAACCGGATCCGAGTTTGGCAACCACAGGATAACCGGGTTCACCTGGCATGAGCCGGTTCGGGTAGACACACCCGAGGAGAAACCCATGTCCCCCATTCGCACCGCCATCGTCATCGGCGGCGGCATCTCCGGCCCGGTAGCCGCGACCGCGCTCCGCAGGGCGGGCATCGACGCCCGCGTCTTCGAGGCGTATCCGGGTCCGGCCTACGGCATCGGCTCGGTGCTGGCCTTGGCCCCCAACGGGCTGGCCGCGCTGGACATCATCGGCGGAGGTGATGCCGTACGCGCGGTGTCGGCACCCATCCGGCACCAGCTCATGAGCGTCGGCGGCCGACGGGTGGCCGCACCGTCGCTCACCGATGTGGAACCGCTGCACCTGGTCGAACGCTCGACCCTGCACGGCGTGCTGCACGACAACGCGGTCGCCGCCGGGGTCCCGTTCGAATACGGCAGGAGGCTCACCGATGTCGAGGAACACGCCGATGGTGTCACCGCGATCTTCGCCGACGGCACCACCGCCACCGCCGACGTGCTGATCGGAGCCGACGGAATTCGCTCCACCGTGCGCGGGCTCGTCGACCCGAACGCGCCCGGCCCGCGATTCCTGCACATGCTCGGCTTCGGCGCGACGACGAACTGCCCGGTCGAGCTGCCGCCCGAGACCATGGTCTTCGCCTTCGGCACGAAGGCGTACTACCTGTATTGGGCGCTGCCCGACGGTCGCGTCGGATGGGGCGCGAACCTGCCTCACGACCGGTATCTGTCCTTGACCGAGGCCCGCGCCGTGCCCGCCGACCGGTGGCTAGGAATCCTGCGGGAGACCTATGCCGAGGATGATCCGGGTGCGGGACTGGCCGCCGCTACCACCACCGAGCAACTGGAGGTGGCCGGCGCGCTGCACGTCATGCCGTCGGTGCCGCACTGGTACCGCGGCCGGATGGTGCTCACCGGGGACGCGATTCACGCCCCGAGCAACACTTCCGGGCAGGGTGCGTCGCTGGCCATCGAGAGTGCGCTAGAGCTGGCTCGGTGTCTACGCGACATCGCTGATCCGACAACGGCCTTCGCCACCTACGAGGCCATGCGACGCCCCCGGGTGGAAGGCGTGGCGGCCCGGGTGGCGCGGATGAACCGGACCAAGGCGGCGGGGCCGATCGCCCGGCGGGCCATGTACCTGCTGTTGCCGCTCATGACGAAGATGATGGACCCGGAGAAGACCCTCGGCCCCGAGCAGCGGTTCCGGATCGACTGGGACGCACCGGTGCGCGGGGTGCGCTAGGTCCTCAGCGGCAATACATCCGGGCGGTCGGCCTCGTCCAGCAGTTTCGTGGCGATATTGTCCAAGGCCCGGTCCAGCAGGGCGCGATCGTCGGGGTCGCTGAGATCCCAATCCACCAGTTGGGTGTCGAGCCAGGCGCGCCACGCCCCTTTGATCCGCTCGGCTTCGATCCGGCCGGTGTCGGTGAGGGTCAGCCGGTCGCCGTCGATCTCGAGATGGCCGTGCCGTCGCGCCCGCTCGTACAGCGGGGCGATCACTTCCGGCGGGATCCAGTGCGTGCGAGCGATATCCGTGAGCGTCGCGGACCCGCGCAGCCGCTCGTACAGCCGGACCTGTC
Organism: Nocardia otitidiscaviarum; assembly: GCF_007362295.1. NCBI lineage: Bacteria > Bacillati > Actinomycetota > Actinomycetes > Mycobacteriales > Nocardiaceae > Nocardia > Nocardia otitidiscaviarum. The sequence continues at coordinate 5,520,118 of NZ_CP041695.1, forward strand.
CCAGCGCCCACGCCTCGTCCGGGGTGAGCGAACTGCCCGCCGCGGCCGCGATCCGCGGTGTGGGGACGGCGTCGTCGCGCAGGCCGCGGATCACCCGCGCGACGGCGTTCTCCAACTGCACCAGGCGATCCGGGGAGTCCGGCACCGAGAAGCCGCCGCCCACATCCGATGCCTCGGCGCGCACGCTGTCGCGCAGCGGAACCTGTTTGAGGAACCACGCCACCAGGAAGCCGAGCACCGCCACCGGCACCACCCAGCGGAACACGTAGCCGATGGATTCGGCGTAGGCGTGCACGATCGGCGCGATCTCGGTGAACGGCAGCCGCCACAGCGTCTCCGGATTCGAAGCGACCTGCGGGGAAACGACTTTCGCCTCCTCCAGCGCCGCCGCCATGTTCGGGGTGAGCTGATTGGTGTACAGGGTGCCGAACACCGTGGTGCCGAAGGCGCTGCCGATGGTCCGGAAGAAGGTCACCCCGGAGGTGGCGGTGCCCAGATCGGCGTACGGCACGGTGTTCTGCACGACGATGGTGAGCACCTGCATGGTCAGGCCGATGCCCAGACCCAGGATCATCATGTACGCCGACTGCTCCCAGAATCCGGTGTTCTCGTCCATGGTCGACATGAGGAACAGGCCGACCGCCATCACCGCGGTGCCGAGGATGGGAAAGATCTTGTACGCGCCGGTGCGGCCGACCACCACACCCGAGAAGATCGAGGTGGCGAAGAGGCCGACCACCAGTGGCAGCGTGCGCAGTCCGGACGCGGTGGCCGAAACGCCCATGACGTACTGGAGGAAGGCGGGCAGGAAGGTCATCGCGCCGAGCATGGCGAAACCCACGATGAAGCTCAGCACCGAGCACACGGTGAAGACATTGCCGCGGAACAGGTGCATGGGCAGCATCGGCTCCTCGGCCCGCAACTCCACCGCCACGAAGGCCGCCAGCGCCACCGCCGCACCGACGAACAGGCCGATGATGGTGGGCGATCCCCACGCGTATTCCTGTCCGCCCCATTCCAATCCGAGGATCAGGCAGGTGACGCCGATAGCGACCAGCGCGATGCCGAGATAGTCGACGATCGGTTTCACCTCGGCGCGCAGCTTCGGAATGAAGCGCGCGGCCATGAGGATCATGAGCACGGCCAGCGGCACGTTCACGTAGAAGCACCACCGCCAGCTCAGATGGTCGGTGAACAGGCCGCCCAGTGTCGGGCCGAGCACCGTGGTCAGGCCGAAGACCGCACCCAGCGCGCCCTGGTACTTGCCGCGTTCGCGCAGGGGGATCACATCGGCGATGAGGGCCATGGAGGTGACCATGAGCCCGCCCGCGCCGACGCCCTGGATGCCGCGCGCCACGATGAGCAGGGTCATGTCCTGCGCCATGCCGGCGACGATCGAGCCGAGGATGAAGATCGCGCCGCTCACCTGGAACACCAGCTTGCGGCCGAACAGATCGCCGAACTTGCCCGCGAGCGCGGTCGCGATGGCCTCGGTCACCAGGTAGGCGGTCACCACCCAGGCCATATGGCCCGCGCCGCCCAGGTCGGCGACGATGGTGGGCAGGGCGGTGGACACGATGGTCTGGTCCAGCGCCGCCATGAGCATGCCGAGCACCACCGTCGCGAAGACGAGGTTCACACCGGCTCGGCTCACGGACGGGGGCGCGGCCACGCTGGCACCGGTCATCGGCCCAGTATCCGAGGCGGCGCGACCGATCTACAGCAACGACACGGCTAATACACCGGTATCAGGCGGCGCGCACGGCGTAGTTCCCCAGCGACGGCTCCAGCAGATCGAAGGCGGTGCCGATACAGCCGAGGATCGCGGTGGCGACAGTGTCGTCGTCCTCACCGGACAGCGTGCGGCGCAAGGTTTCTTCGAACAGTGCCCGGTGCACGCCGCCGAGTTGAGCGGCGGCGATCCGCGGCGTGATGTCGACCGCGCCGTCCACGCCGGTCTCCGCGGCCAAGGTCTCGGCGAGGGCGCGCTCGCGCTCCTCGTGAAATTCCCGCAACCGAGCCACCAGGGCCGGGCTGCCGGTGATGAGGCGGGCGAACTCCAGGCCGGAGAAGCCGACCACCGGGTTCCGAGCGGCGGCGTCGGCGAGATAGGCGCGACGCAGCGCGGCCAGGGCGGATTCACCCGCGCGCCGCTCCCGCACGGTGCGGGCGAGTCCGCTCACGAACTCGTCGTGCAGATCCAGGACGAGGTCTTCCTTGCGGGGGAAGTAGTTGGTGACGGTCATCTTCGCGACGTCGGCCGCCGCGGCGATCTCGGCGATGGTCACCGGGTCGAAGCCGCGTTCCAGGAACAGGCGGGTGGCGGTATCGGAGATGTTCTGCCTGGTCTGCAGCTTCTTGCGCTCCCGGAGGCCGAGCGGGGCCGCCGTCGGAGTCGGAGTCCGTGTGCTCATACCGATCAGCATAGCCGATCTCGTCATAAATTCGATGTTGACATATTTTTAGGTCTGTTCTAAATTTGTCGTCATGAACCACCGCGCCGCGACCGTCAGCACCGCTTCCATCAGCACCGATGCCGTCCGGGATTACCTGCGCACGATCGGGCGCACGGCCCTGCTCACCGCCGAACAGGAGTACGAGTTGGGTGCGCGCATCGCGCGTGGCGGTCCCGACGGCCGCCGCGCGGCGGACCACATGGTGCGGGCCAATCTGCGGCTCGTGGTCTCCATCGCCAAGCACTATCCGGTTCCGGCCGGATGGTCGCTGCTGGATCTCGTCCAGGAGGGCACACTCGGGCTGATGCGGGCGGTCGAGAAGTTCGAACACGAACGGGGACTGAAGTTCTCGACCTACGCGACCTGGTGGATCAAGCAGTCCATCGGGCGTGCGCTGGCCGACCGCAGCCGCACCATCCGACTGCCGGGGCACGTCTCGGAGGTGCTCAACCGGGTGGTGCGCACCGGGCGGGCACTGTCGCAGCAGCCCGGGCGCGAGGCCACCGCCGCGGAGATCGCGGCCGAGCTCGAACTCGAACCCGAGCGGGTGCGTGAGCTCATGCGCCAAGGGCGAGAACCGATTTCGCTGCACACGCCGGTGGGCGAGGATGATGCGGAGTTGGGTGCGCTCATCGCCGACCAGGCCCCGGATCCGTCGGAGACCGTCACCTCGGGCGCCCTGCGCGAGCAACTGGCCAAGGCGCTGCGGACGCTGCCCGAGCGGGAGGCGCAGGTGCTCGCGCTGCGGTACGGGCTGGACACCGGTGAACCGCGCACCCTGGAGGAGGTCGGCCGGATCTTCGGGGTGTCGCGGGAACGAGTGCGGCAGATCGAGGCCAAGGCGATGCGGACGCTGCGACAGCCGGGACGCAGCGCACTGCTCGCGGATCTGCTGGGGTAGGTCACACCCGTCTGGGTCACGTCATGGCCAGGCGCTCTTGTGACCCGCGTCATGGCTGGTGCATACTCGAACCCACTTTTGAGACCAAGCGGACTCACATGAGCCCGCTCAGAGAGGTTCACCGTGGCACCACCCCGCATTCGCGCATCGAAAACGCTGGTCGCCGTCGCCGCCATCGCGGCGGCGCTGCCGCTGGCACTGTCCGGGACGGCGGCGGCCGACCCCGTCCCGGACCCGCCGGCCCAGCCGGTCGAAGTTCCGGTTCGTCCGGCTCTGCCCTTCCCGCAGCTACCGCTGCCACCCGGCTTCGATCCGGACTTCTACCGGCCCGCACCCGAGACCTACCGCGACAAACAGCCCGGCGACATCATCGCGGCCCGACAGGTCAACCTCGCCAACCTGTCGCTCCTGCCGGTGAACATCGACGCCTGGCAGCTGTCCTACCGGTCCAGCGATTCGCGCGGCGAACCGATCGCGGCCGTGGCGACCGTGATGAAGCCGCGCGGCCACGTCGCCGACCGGCCGCTGTTCTCGTATCAGATCGCCGAGGACTCCACCGGCAACTACTGCATGCCCTCCTATCAGCTGCAAATGGGCTCGGTGCCCGCGCCGATCACCGGCTCACTGCTGGTGCCCGCGCAGTTCCTGGAGGTGCAGGCCGCGCTGGCACAGGGCTGGGCCGCCGTGGTGCCGGATCACCAGGGGCCCGATTCCGCCTATGCCGCAGGCCCTTTGGCGGCGCACATCACCCTCGACGGCATTCGGGCGGCGCAACGATTCGCGCCCATGGAGTTGCCGGGGACAGCGACCCGGGTCGGGCTCATGGGGTACTCCGGCGGAGCCATCGCCACCGGGCACGCCGCGGAATCGCAGGCCGACTACGCACCGGAGCTGAATGTGGTCGGCGCGGCCTACGGCGGCGTGCCCGCCGATCTGGGGGCGGCGCTGCGACTGGCCAACGGGAATCTATCCTCCGGACTCATCCTGGCGGCCGTGCTGGGACTGTCGCGGGAGTACCCGCAGCTGGCGAACTTCCTGGAGCGGCACATGAATCCGCTCGGGCGCGGGCTGCTGGCGATCAAGGATCAGCTGTGCGCGAGCTACCAGTCCTACCTGCTGCCGTTCGCGAACAATCTCGGCATGCTCGACGCCGATCCCTTCCAGGACCCGGGGGTGCTGGACGTGCTCGGCGCGACCCGGATGGGCCGGGCGATTCCGGAGATGCCGCTGTTCCTGTATCAGGCCAATATGGACTGGCTCATCCCGGTCGGCCCGGTCGACGACCTGGTGGACACCTACTGCGCCGATCCGAACGCGAGCGTCGACTACACCCGCGACCACTTCAGTGAACACCTGACGCTCGACCCCATCGCCGCGCCCCGCGCCCTGCTCTGGCTGAAGGATCGCTTCGCCGGAGTCCCCGCCAGCCCCGGGTGCCGGACCACCGATGTCGGTTCCATGACCCTCGACCCGGTCACCTGGCAGATCTGGGGCGAGACCGTCGGCACCACCCTCGCCGCCGCCTTCGGCCAGCCCATCGGCAGCCGCTGACGGCCCGTCCCGCCAATGTGGCGGCTCGCGTCTACCCATGAAACTTACTCTGGAGTAAGGTCGAGTGTGGGCCGCTGTCGGCGGCCCCACATCGAATCGGAACCCCCAGTGAGGTCTGACCCATGGCGTGGAAGCCCAGCGAGATCCCGGACCAGTCCGGACGCACTGTCGTGATCACCGGAGCCAACGGCGGCATCGGCGAGCAGACCACCACGGTCCTCGCGAGCAAGGGTGCCACAGTCATCATGGCCTGCCGCAATACCGCCAAGGCAGCGGAGATCGCCGACCGCATCCCCGGCGATGTGCGGGTCGCCGAGCTGGATCTCGCCGATCTGAGTTCGGTACGCCGATTCGCCGACAACAGCGGCGAATTCGACGTGCTCATCAATAACGCGGGCCTGATGAACATTCCGTTCTCGCGCACCCGGGACGGATTCGAAACCCAGTGGGGCGTCAATCATCTCGGGCACTTCGCACTGACCGGGCTGCTGCTCGACCGGATCGGCGACCGGGTGGTCACGCTGGCCTCCATCGCGCACCGGCAGACCCCCAAGCTGTGGATCGACGACCTCAACTATGAGCACCGCCGCTACCAGCGCAACCTCGCCTACGCGCAGTCCAAGCTGTCGAACCTCATGTTCGCCCGCGAACTGCAACGCCGCCTGAGCGAATCCGGCTCCGCCAAGCGCTCCTACGGCGTACACCCCGGCGTCTCGGCCACCGATCTGTTCGCGCGCACCGAGACCCCCTTGGACAAGATCTCCAAGCCCTTCGTCCGCATGATCGGCCACTCCCCCGCCCGCGCCGCGCACTCCTCCCTCTTCGCGGCCACCATGCCCGACGCCGACCCCACCGTGTACTGGGGTCCGACCCGCCTGTTCGGCAGCCAGGGGCCGGTCGAGCCCTCGCCCTCCAGCCGCCTGTCGCAGAATCGGGAACTCTGGAAGCGGCTGTGGGAGGAGTCCGAGCGTCTCACCGGCGTCACCTACAAGTTCTGATCCCGGGCACGGTGTCCGCTGCGCCACCTGCCTACTACGGGGTGCGTAGTAGGCGGGTACCGTGGAGGGCGTGTCCGCTCCCCACCGCCGCCCGGCGCTCATCATCCTGGTGGTCGTGACGGCCGTGGCCTGTCTGGGGCTCGGCTACTGGCAGTGGACGCGATTCGAGTCCGGCAACGGCACCGCGCAGAACCTCGGTTACGCCCTGCAGTGGCCGCTGTTCGCCGGGTTCGCGCTGTGGGCGTATTTCCGCTTCGTGCGGTTGGAACGCGACGCCGCAGCCGGGTCCGAGGCCGACGACCGAACCGAGCCGACGCCGCGGACCGAGACCACCGATGAACGCGGCGGTATCCGGGGCGTCCTGGCGACGTGGCGCGCCGCGCGGTCCGGACCGCGCGAAATACCGGCGGGCCTGCTGCCCGAACGCCCCACCGCCGCCCGCGACGAGGACCCCGTCCTCGCCGAATACAACCAGTACCTGGCCGACCTGCACGCCCGCGATATCGAGGAGCAGATGCGCGGTGCGGGCATGCGCCCCGACACCGAGAGGAGCGCCGGGTGAGCACCCGCGACAACTCCGCCGACACCCCCACCCTGGCGCCCCGCCCCGCCGGAGCCGCGGCCCCCGAGAAGATCCGCGGCGCGCTGCTGCGCTACCGGGTGCTGGCCTGGATCACCGGCCTGTGGCTGCTGGTCCTCACCGGCGAGATGATCTACAAGTACGTGCTGCTGGAGGATTCCAGCACCGCTCCCGAGTGGCTGTTCTACATCGGTCAGATCCACGGCATCTTCTACATGCTCTACCTGGTCTTCACCATCGACCTCGGGATCAAGGCCCGCTGGCAGCCCATGACCACCTTCGCCACCGCCCTCGCGGGCACCATTCCCTTCCTCTCCTTCGTGTTCGAGCACAGGCGCACCCGAGAGGTGAAGACCACCTTCGGTCTGTGAGCCGTCTCCGCGCTCAGACCCTGGCCAGGGCCGCCAGCGCGGGGAGGAGCTGCCGCAGGGCGCGGCCGCGGTGGGACGCCGCGTCCTTCTCGGCGGGGGTGAGTTCGGCCGCGCTGACCGTGCCGCCGTCCGGGACGAACAGCGGGTCGTAACCGAAACCGCCGTCGCCCAGCGGCTTTCGGTTGATGACGCCCGGCCACTCGCCGCGCACCACCTCTTCGACGCCGTCGCCGACCAGGGCACAGGCGGAGACGAAGCGCGCGCCGCGGCGCTCGTCGGGCACGTCGCCGAGCTGGGCCAGCAGCAGCCGGTTGTTGGCCTCGTCATCGCCGTGCACACCGGACCAGCGTGCCGACAGCACACCCGGCATACCGTTCAGCGCGTCCACGGCGATACCGGAATCGTCCGCGACACAGGGCAATCCGGTGGCGGCGAAACCGTCGCGGGCCTTGGCGAGGGCGTTCTCCTCGAAGGTCGCGCCGGTCTCGGGAGCCTCGTCGTAGGGCGGCACGTCGTTCAGGCCGACGATCTCGATGCCCGCGATACCCGCCTCGTCGAGAATGCGGCGCAGCTCCGCGAGCTTCTTGGCATTGCGGCTGGCGACCAGCACGCGGCGGCTCACTTCTTCTTCTCCTCCGGCTCCGGCAGCACACCCGGATACGGCAGCGCGAGCGCCTCCTTCTGGATGGCGAAGATCTGCTCGCAGCCCGCCAGCGCGGCATCGAGCAGCTTGTCGAGGGTGGAGCGCGGGAAGGTCGCGCCCTCACCGGTGCCCTGGATCTCGACCAGGGTTCCGGTATCGGTCGCCACCACGTTCATATCGACCTCGGCGCGCGAATCCTCCTCGTACGGCAGGTCCAGCCGCACCCGGCCGTCCACCACGCCGACGCTGACCGCGGCGATGGCGCACGAGATGGGCTGCGGATCGGTGAGCTGACCGGCCGCCGCCAAATAGGTGACGGCATCGGAGAGCGCCACGTACGCGCCGGTGATGGCGGCGGTGCGGGTGCCACCGTCGGCCTGCAGCACATCGCAGTCGATGGCGATGGTGTTCTCACCGATGGTGGACAGGTCGATGCAGGCGCGCAGCGAACGGCCGATGAGGCGGGAGATCTCCTGGGTGCGGCCGCCGACTTTGCCCTTGACCGATTCCCGGCCGCTGCGGGTGTGCGTGGCGGCGGGCAGCATGGCGTATTCGGCGGTCAGCCAGCCCAGGCCGGAATCGCGCCGCCACGGCGGCACGCCGTCGGTGACGCTCGCGGTGCACATCACCCGCGTCTGACCGAACTCCACCAGCACCGATCCCGCCGGATGCGTGGTGAATCCCCGGGTGATGCGTACGTCGCGGAGCTCGTCGTCCGCCCTGCCATCGGCTCGTTTCGACACGGACACAGCCTAGTGCGCGGCGGACTCGGTGACCCAGTGGGTCAGATGTCGAAGGTCTCGCCGGGCGACACGGCGTGGACGGGGCCGGTGAAGACGGCCTTGGCCTCGGCGATCACGTCTTCGCGGGAGGTCCACGGGGGAATGTGGGTGAGCAGCAGTTCGCCGACGCCCGCCTCGGCGGCGATCATGCCCGCCTCGGTGCCCGAAAGGTGAATGCCGGGTGGGCGATTGGCCGGGTCGTGGGTCCAGGACGCCTCGGAGAGCAGGATGTCCGCACCGCGGGCCAGCTCGTACACCTCGTCGCAGAGGGCGGTGTCACCGGTGTAGACGAGGGTGCGCCCGGTGGCGGTGGTGATGCGCAGACCGTAGGACTCCGGCGGATGGAACATGCGGCGGGCCTCGACGGTGTGGCCGGGGCCGAAGGCGATGGGCGCGCCGACCGACCACTGCCGCATATCGATGACATCGGACCAGTCGTCGCATTCACCGCCGATTTCGGCGGAGGCGTTGCCGATCCGCAGCGAGGTGTCCGACGGCCCGTACACGACCGCCTTGCCGGACGGCGGATTGGGGTGATACCGACGCCACACCAGCAGCCCGGGCAGATCCAGACAATGGTCGGCGTGCAGATGCGTGAGGAAGATGTCGACCTCACCCGGATCCAGATACTTCTGCAGCGCGCCCAGCACACCCGGACCGAAATCGATGACGGTGGGCGTCATATCCGGGCCGGTGAGCAGATATCCCGACGCCGGCGAATCCGGGCCGGACACGCTGCCCGAACACCCGACGACTGTGAGGCGCATTCCCCCATGCTGCCACGCTGCTGTCTCATTCAAGGAGGGATCCCCCATATCGCCGACCGGATCCGCTGTCACCCCGACGACGCGAGACGGCCGGCGTTAGCCCCGCGACGATGACGACGTGCATCACCAGAGAGTACCCACCCGGCAACCAGGCCACCCATCGCCCCGAAAAGATGCCCTTGCCAAGAGATTCCGTCCTGTCCCGGCAGCACTCCCAACAGGATGGACCCGTACAGCAACCCCACCACCAGACCGATCACGATCTGGGTGGCGTTCCGGGCGAAGAAGCCCCGGGAAATCAGATAGGTGAGCCAGCCGAACACCAGCACCGAAGCGCCGATGTGCACCGAATTCATATCCCCGGTGAGCCAGGTGCCGAATCCGCCGATCACCCAGATGATGGCCGTCGCCGCCAAGCCGCGCCCGATTCCGCTGAGCAGCGTGAGCAGGCCGAGAACCAGCACCGGCACCGTATTGCCGAAGAGGTGTTCCCAATTGGCGTGCAGTACGGGCGCGAACAGAATGCCGACCAGGCCCTCGTCGGTGCGCGGGCGCACACCCTCGTAATCGAGATTGTGCCCCGTTACCGAATCCACGCCCTCTACCCCGTAAAGCAGCGCGGTAAACGCAAGAATTATCGCAATGGCGCGCTGCCACAACAGCTTCAGCGCCGTGGATCCCCGCGTGCTGGTCTCGGGGTTGGTCAGCTGTCCGCGCAGTCGCCCGATCCGGTCCGGATCGAACGACGCACCCATGCCGGCACCGCCGCTCATGGCACGACCTCCTAGAACGCTCGTATCTCCGAGCGTACCGGGCGCGCTAGGCCCAGAGCTGACCGTCGAGCCGCTCCTCCGCCTCCTCGAGGGTGCCGTCGTACGCGCCGGTGGACAGGTACTTCCATCCGGCGTCGGCCACCACGAAGGCGATATCGGCGCGCTTGCCCGCCCGCAGTGCCTTCCGGCCGACCCCGAGGGCGGCGTGCAGGATCGCGCCGGTGGAGATGCCCGCGAAGATGCCCTCCTCCAGTACCAGCTCCCGGGTGCGGCGCACCGCGTCGTAGGGGCCGACCGAGAAACGGGAGGTGAGCACGGACTCGTCGTAGAGTTCGGGCACGAATCCCTCATCGAGATTGCGCAGCCCGTAGACCAGTTCGCCGTAGCGCGGTTCGGCAGCGACAATATCGATCTCGGGCAGCTTCTCGCGCAGGAAGCGACCAGTGCCCATGAGGGTGCCGGTGGTGCCCAGACCCGCCACGAAATGCGTGATCTCGGGCAGGTCGGCCAGGATCTCCGGGCCGGTGGTCTCGTAGTGCGCCAGCGCGTTGGCCGGATTGCCGTACTGGTAGAGCATCACCCAGTCCGGGTGTTCGGCGGCGATCTGCTTGGCCCGCGCCACCGCCTGGTTGGAGCCGCCCGCCGCCGGGGAGTCGATGATCTCCGCACCGAACATGGTGAGCAGCTGCCGGCGCTCCACCGAGGTGTTCTCCGGCATGACGCACACCAGCCGGTAGCCCTTGAGCTTGGCCGCCATGGCCAGCGAGATACCGGTATTGCCGCTGGTGGGCTCGAGGATCGTGCAGCCGGGGGTGAGCCTGCCCTCGGCCTCGGCCTGCTCGATCATCCGCAGCGCCGGGCGGTCCTTGATGGACCCGGTCGGATTGCGGTCCTCGAGTTTGGCCCACAGCCGCACGTGGTCGTCGCCGTCCCAGCGCGGGGACAGGTTCTTCAGCCCGACCAGCGGAGTGTTGCCGAGCGTCTCGATCAGCGACTCGAAGCGTGCCACGGTATTACGCGCCGCCCGCGACGGCCGGGAGGATGGTGACGGTGCCGCCGTCGGTGACCTCGGCCGCGAGCCCGCCCTCGAAGCGCACGTCCTCGTCGTCGACGTAGATATTGACGAAGCGGTTCAGCTTGCCGTCGGAGAGCAGCCGATCCTTCAGCCCCGGGTAGTTCGAGTCCAGATCGTCGATGACCGCGGCCAGGGTCGAGCCCTCGGCCTGCACCCGCTTCTCGCCCTTGGTGATGGGCCGCATGATGGTGGGGATGGACACGGTGACCGGCATGGGTGCTCCTTGCTCGTTTCCTGCTGGCGTGGTCGCGCGGGGAGTGCTCAGGCGTCCACCGCGTAGTCGGCGACGACCTGGACCGGCTCCTCGGTGACCTGGCCGTCGATGATGCGGTAGCTGCGCAGTTCGTGCTGTTCGGGGTCGCGGGTGGAGACCAGCACGTAGTGGGCGTCGGGTTCGGAGGCGAACGAGACGTCGGTGCGGCTCGGGTAAGCCTCGGTGGCGGTGTGCGAATGGTAGATGACCACGGGCGCCTCGTCGCGGTCGTCCATCTCGCGCCACACCCGCAGCTGTTCGGCGGAATCGAACCGGTAGAAGGTGGGCGAGCGCTCGGCGTTGATCATGGCGATGAACCGCTCGGGACGATCGGAACCCTCCGGACCGGCGATGACACCGCACGCCTCATCGGGGTGATCGGCGCGCGCGTGCGCCACCATCTTGTCGACGAGGTCGGCCTTGATCACCAGCACTGTCGCATTCCTTCCGCTCACCGGCCCTCAACAGTCGAGAATATGCGGCTATTCCCGACCAACCGGAACCGGGGAGGCGCGGGCGGTCAGCCCGGGAACAGGTCGGCGTAGGCCGGAACGCCCGCGACGGCGGTGGCGCTGCGGATGGCGTCGACCACCGCGCGCTCGACGCAGACGGCCGCGGCCGTGCAGAGCTGATCCAGGATCAGCAGTTCCGCCCCGAAGGCGGGCGGCAGGCGAACGCCCTGGTCGGCGGCCTGCACGGTACCGGTGGCGAGGGCGAACAGGGTGTCGCCGTCCAGCGGGGAGTGGACCGGGCGGATGGCGCGGGCCAGGCCGTCGTGACCGGTGGTGGCCAGGCGGCGGCAGGCGGCCGGGCCGAGGTCGGCGTCGGTGGCCACCACACCGATGGTGGTGTTGAGCACAGTGCCCTTCACCGGCAGCGCGTTGGCGGCGGCGAGCTGTTCGGCGGTGGCGGGTCGCAGGCCGAAATAGTCGGGACCGTCCGTGCCCGCACCCCACGGCAATCCGGTGCGCGGGTCGAAGACCGAACCCACCGGATTGGCGACCACGAGTGCGCCCACGGTGACCCCGGCGGCCGGTCCGTCGGTGAAACGCACACTGGCGGTGCCGATTCCGCCCTTGATCGACCCGGCCCGCGCGCCAACGCCCGCACCCACCGACCCGCGCGCGAAATCCACGGCGGCCGCCTCGGCGGCCAGGAAGCCGAAGTCGGCGGTGGGCCGAATATTCCACGCCCCCACCGGAAGATCGAAGATCACCGCGCTCGGTACGATCGGCACCACCCGGCTCGGATCGGCGGGATCCATCGGAATGCCCTCGCCGTGTTCCTCATGCCAGCGCATCACGCCGTCGGCGGCGGCCAGCCCGTAGGCGCTGCCGCCGGTCAGCAGTATCGCGTTGGCCTGGCGCACGGTATTCGACGGATCGAGCAGATCGGTTTCCCGGGTACCGGGACCGCCGCCGCGCACATCCACCGCCGCGACCGCACCGCCCGGCGCGCGCACCACGGTGCAGCCGGTCGCCGCACCGAAGCCCAGGGTGGCGTCGGCGTCGAGCACGTGATGGTGCCCGACCAGCAGGCCGGTCACATCGGTGAGCGAATCGCGCGGTCCCGCAGCCGTGTTCACACCGCCCACGCTAGCGGTGCCCGCGGTCAGGGAGCCAGGGCCTGGAGCAGCGAGTCCTGCATCCAGGTCAGCCAGTGGTAGACGTCCAGGTGCGGGGCCCGGGGATCGTCCGGGTCCAGCATGTCGGGCGTGTCGGCGTCGATGCCGAGGGCGGTGCCGAGGGCGAGCCGGATGTCGTTGAGCGAGGTCAGCCAGGCGTCGGCCTGCTCGGGCGAGAGGTTGATCTTCCCGCCCTGCGCCGGAACGGTGTCGAGGACCACCTGTCCGGCCGTGACCTTGGCCTCGATGATGTCGGGTTCGTGCAGGCTGCGCAGCGCGCTGTTGAGGTCGGCGCGGTCGGCGTCGGGAGAACCGGGTTCGGGGCGGTGGAAGTCGGGCAGCAGGCGGCGCAGCCGGGGATCGTCCGGCGGGGCGGCATTGCCCATCTGTAGCCCGGTGAGGGCCGCGAGATCGTCCTCGGGGGCCTCACCCGCCCGTTCGGTCAGCAGCCCGGTGACCGCGCCGACGAGGGAACGCAATACCTCCGCCTCGTGGGCGTCCATTTCCGAGCGTAGTTTCGGCCCGCTCAGGGAGTTCTTCCTGCTCCACTTCCGCACGGGCCTACCGTAGTCGTCCGGATCAGTCGTCACGCTGCATGGTCGCCCACAGTCCAGCCGCGTGCAGGCGCTGTACGTCGTGTTCCATCTTGTCCCGCGACCCGGAGGACACCACGGCCTTGCCCTCGTTGTGCACCTTGAGCATCAACTCGGTTGCCTTGCCTTTGCTGTAGCCGAACAGCTTCTGGAAGATGTAGGTGACGTAGTGCATGAGATTGACCGGATCGTCCCAGACCACGGTCACCCACGGCCGGTCCTCGGCCTCCAGGATCTCGGTGTACTCGACCGCCTCGGGGGTCGCCTGCGCCGCCGACAGTGTCAGGTTCGCGCCGACCGGACCGGCGGCGATCCGGACAGCGTCTTCTATGCACAGACCCATAACACCCAGGGTACGACTTGACCCCGGAGAAACAACAGACGCCGCGACACGCCGAGGCTTTCCCCGCAACACGCGTGGCCACGCACGACAGCACCGGCACCCTGGACACGGCTCCCACCCCTGGGCGGAGTGCGGAGGCGAAGCCGCCACAGCGGGCAAGATGGACACGGTGAACGGGACTCCATCCAGCACCGCGCTGCTGACCGACCAGTACGAGCTGACCATGCTGGCGGCGGCGCTGGCCGACGGTTCGGCACAGCGGCGCTGCACCTTCGAGGTATTCGCCCGGCGCTTGCCGCACGGGCGGCGCTACGGCGTGGTCGCGGGTACCGGGCGGCTGCTCGACGCACTGCGCGACTTCCGTTTCGGTGCGGCGGAACTCGCGGTGGTCGAGCGGTTCCTGGACGCGGACACCGTGGCGTGGCTGCGCGACTACCGCTTCGGCGGCGATATCGACGGCTACCCCGAGGGCGAACTGTTCTTCCCTGGCTCCCCCATTCTCACGGTGCGCGGCAGTTTCGCCGAATGCGTCCTGCTGGAAACGCTCATCCTGTCGATCTACAACCACGACAGCGCCATCGCCGCGGCCGCCGCCCGCATGGTGAGCGCCGCCGGGGGCCGCACCCTGATCGAGATGGGCTCGCGGCGCACCCACGAACTCGCCGCGCCAGCCAGCGCCCGCGCCGCCTACCTGGCCGGATTCGACGCCACCTCGAATCTGGAGGCCGCCCGCGCCTTCGGCGTGCCCAGCGCGGGCACCAGCGCGCACGCCTTCACACTGCTGCACAGCGGGGCGGACGGCGCGCACGAGGCGGCGGCCTTCCGCGGTCAGGTGGACGCGCTCGGCGTCGGCACCACCCTGCTGGTGGACACCTTCGACATCACCCGCGGCGTGGCCACCGCCATCGAGGTGGCCGGACCCGAATTGGGCGGCGTGCGTATCGATTCCGGCGATCTGGGAGTGCTGGCCCGGCAGGTGCGCGAGCAGCTGGACGCACTCGGCGCGACCCGCACCAAGATCGTGGTGTCCGGAGACCTGGACGAATACGCCATCGCGGCACTGCGCGCCGAACCCGTCGACGCCTACGGCGTGGGCACCTCCCTGGTCACCGGTTCCGGCGCGCCCACCGCGGGCATGGTCTACAAGCTGGTGGAGGTCGAGGGTGTGCCGGTGGCGAAACGCAGCTCGCACAAGGAATCCCGGGGCGGCACCAAGCGCGCGGTGCGGCTGTCCCGGCGCACCGGAACCATGGTGGAGGAGATCGTCTACCCGGCTGCCGGAGAACGCCCGGCCCCCAACGGTTTCGAGGTGCGCGACCTGCAGACGCCGTTGGTGCGCGGCGGCGAGGTGGTCGGCGAAACCGCCGTGGGCGACAGCCGGGAACGGCTGGCCAAGGCGCTGGTCAGCCTGCCGTGGGAGGGGTTGAAGCTGTCGGTGGGCGATCCGGCGATTCCGACGACCTTCCTCCGCTGAGCCGGTGGGGCGCACGCCGCATGGACCCCTGCCCGCCCGGGCGGCAGAATGCATAACGCAGGCAGCACCGCCGCAGTTCAACCGGGAGGTCGCCCCATGAGCCGAGCCCTGATCGTCGTCGATGTGCAGAACGATTTCTGCGAGGGCGGATCGCTGGCCGTCACGGGTGGGGCGGCGGTGGCGGACCGGATCACCGAGTACCTCGGCGTCTCCGACTACGCCGCCGTCGTGGCCACCCGCGACTTCCACATCGATCCCGGACCGCATTTCTCCGATACGCCCGACTACCTGGACACCTGGCCGCCGCACTGCCGCGCGGATACGCCGGGTGCGCACTTCCACCCCAACCTCGACACCAGCCGCATCGAGCAGGTGTTCTCCAAGGGCGCGTACAGCGCGGCCTACTCCGGTTTCGAGGGCAGCGCCGAGGACGGCACCCCGCTCGCGGACTGGCTGCGCGACCACGGCATCGACACCGTGGACGTGTGCGGTATCGCCACCGACCACTGCGTCCGCGCGACCGCCCTGGACGCCCGCGCCGCCGGGTTCGACACGCGAGTGCTGCTGGGCCTCACCGCCGCGGTCGCACCCGAGACCGCCGACCGTGCGCTGGAACAGCTGCGCGCCGCCGGGGTGGAGCTGGCGGGCACGCTGGAGAACTGAGTCACCGAAGCAGCGGACAACGTCGCAGCGCGGCGAAGCCGCGGACAACGTCGCAACGCAGCCCTGCGCAGCGTGACGTCGGCAGCCGGATCCCGCGGTGCGGGAGCCGCTGCGCCTGCGGCCGGCTCGTCAGCTCGCCGCGCGGGAAGTCTCCTCGCCGTCGCGCGCGTGTGGCAGCGGCAGCACGTACCAGGAGTCGTCGCGGTGATAATCCGGGCGCGGGGAGGCGTCCGGGTCGGCGGCCAGACCCTCGACGCGGGTCCACTCGTCGTCGCCGAGGCTGATGTGGTCGGTGTAGCGGTAGTGGAAATGGCCGTGGAACAGGACCGCGGGGCGCAGGGTTTCGACCGCGCGCTGGATGCGGTCCTGGTTCGGTAGACAGTCCGGGTGCTTCTTGCGGTCGAAATCCGGCGCGGCGGCGCGGGGCTTGTCGTGGGTGAACAGCACGTCCACCGGTGAGCTGTCGGCGTCGAGCAGGGCGTCGAGTTCGGCGTCGGTCATCTGCTCCTCCGGGAACCACAGCGTCCCGGCGGTGTCACGGACGCGGCGGGAACCGCGGGCGCGCCGCCGTTCGCCCTTCGCCGCGCGCTGCGCCTCCCACTGCAGGCGGCGCTGCTTGTCCACCGAGTACGCTCCGCCGAAGGCCGCGAAGCGGGTGTCCGCCCACGTCCACCGGTGTCCGCGCGGGGCGTAGCGCAGATTGCTGCGGCACCGCAGAAATCCCTCGTCGTCGAGCTTCTCCCCGTACAGCTCGTGCACCAGCGAACTCTTGTCGTGATTGCCGTCCAGGAAGTACACGGTCAGCTCCGCGCGCCGCGCGGCCTTGTTCACCACGTCGAAGTACCGCCGCCCCGAGGGCACGTGTTCCCAGGCCCCGAAGTCGCCGAGCGCGAAGACCCGATCGCATCCGCGCGCCGTCGCCTCCCGCAGGAGCGCCAGCGCGTGTTCGGTATTGCCGTGCAGGTCGCCGATGATGAGCACCTTCCCCATTCACATATCCTCCCAGCGCCGCCCGATTCGGTCACTCGCGTTTCGCACCGACACGCCCGCGCCGCCGACCGATCGGTCTCGCACGGACCGTCGGCTTGTCGGCCGGAGTCGCTACGCTGACGGCCGTGCCCGAACTCCCACCCGTGCCGAAACTGTTGTCCACCGCCGTCGAGGCTCTGGGCGGGAAGGAACGCACCGGGCAGCAGACCATGGCGGCGGCGGTCGCGCACGCCATCGACACCGGGGAGCATCTGGCCGTGCAGGCCGGGACGGGCACCGGCAAGTCACTGGCCTATCTGGTGCCGAGTCTGCGCCACGCGGTGCGCACCGGGCGCACGGTGGTGGTCTCCACCGCCACCATCGCGCTGCAACGGCAGCTGGTGGATCGCGATCTGCCGCGGCTGTCGGAGGCGCTGGCGAAGCCGCTGGGCCGGGTGCCGCAGTACGCGATTCTCAAGGGCCGCAACAACTATCTGTGCCTCAACAAAATCAACAGCGCCATTCCGGACGAGCCCGCCGAGGCCGAGCTGTTCGACGCCTTCGCCATCTCCCGGCTTGGCCGCGAGGTGCAGCGGCTCAACGACTGGGCCTCCGACACCGAGACCGGCGACCGCGACGAACTGGCCCCGGGCGTGAGCGACCGCGCCTGGCGGCAGGTCAGCGTCTCCTCCCGCGAATGTCTGGGCAAATCCCGCTGCCCGTTCGGCGTGGACTGCTTCGCGGAGAAGGCCCGCGCCGAATCCGGACAGGCCGATGTGGTGGTCACCAATCACGCGCTGCTGGCCATCGACGCAATCAGCGGCATCCAGGTGCTGCCCGAACACGATGTGGTGATCGTGGACGAGGCGCACGAACTGGTGGACCGGGTCACCGGGGTGGCCACCGCGGAGCTGTCCACCGCCGCCATCAGCGCCGCCGCCAAGCGCTGCGCCAAACTCATCGACGAGCGGGAGGTCGATCGGCTGGAGAGCGCCGCCGAGGCGTGGCACGCCTTCCTGGACGAGCTGCCCGCGGGCCGCTGGGACACCCTGCCCGAGGGCGCGGCCCCGGCACTGGCGCTGGTGCGCGATGCCGCCTGGAATGCCCGCACCGCGCTCAATCCACAGGGTTCCGGTGCGCCGCAGGGTGATCCGGAGACGGCCGCCACCCGCAATCAGGCCCTCGCCGCGGTGGAGGAGGTGCACGACGCCGCGGTGCGGGTGCTGGAGACGTTCGAGGAGTCCGATCCGGCCGCGCACCGCGATGTGGTCTGGCTGGCCGTGGACGAGATGCGCGGCGTCCCGCGCCGCACCCTGCACATGGCCCCGCTGTCGGTGGGCGGGCTGCTGCGCAGCCGCCTGTTCGGCACGGCGACCGTGGTGCTGGCGTCGGCCACGCTCCAGGTGGGTGGTTCCTTCGACAATCTCGCCGTCACCTGGGGGTTGCCGCCGCAGTCCCCCGGCCGGGTGGACGCCGCACTCGCGAACGGGGCGCAGGCCCCAGCCGATGCGGAGCAGGTGCGCTGGAACTCCCTGGACGTGGGCTCCCCGTTCGATCATGCCAAGGCCGGAATCCTCTATGTGGCAAAGCATCTCCCGGCCCCGGGACGTGACGGCCTGCCGCCCGCCTACCTGGACGAGATCGAACGTCTGGTGACCGCCGCGGGCGGGCGCACGCTGGGCCTGTTCTCCTCCATGCGGGCGGCCAAGGCGGCCACCGAGATTCTGCGCGAGCGGCTCGACACCCCCGTGCTGTGCCAGGGTGACGACGCCACCGGCGCGCTGGTGCGCAAGTTCGCCGACGATCCGGAGACCTCGCTGTTCGGCACACTGTCGCTGTGGCAGGGTGTGGACGTTCCCGGTCCGTCGCTGAGTCTGGTGATCCTGGACCGCATTCCGTTCCCGCGTCCGGACGACCCGCTGCTGGTGGCCCGGCAGCGCGCGGTGGAATCGCGGGGCGGCAATGGATTTCTCTCGGTGGCGGCCAATCACGCGGCGCTGTTGCTGGCGCAGGGCACCGGCCGCCTGTTGCGCAGTGTGGACGATCGCGGGGTTATCGCGATTCTCGATTCCCGTTTGGCCACCGCACGTTACGGCGGATATCTGCGTGCGTCATTGCCGCCGTATTGGGAGACTTCCGATCCCGAGGTGGTTGCCCAGGCTTTGCGACGCCTGACCGGATCACCCGCCGCCGCCTCGAAATAAACCTATTGACGAAAACCGCCGATGTGAAACCACTCACACCAATGCCTACATACTTCCGGACAGAAGTAAATTGGCGTGCGGTACTCCGATGACCCCCAATTCCCACATCGAAGTATCCGTGGTCCCCGCGCCAAGCCCTGCACGCGGCGCGGGGACACACAATCCTTAGAGAACCGCCTTCAGAATCAGCGTGAGCACGCCCGCCACAATGGCCAGCGCCACCGCGGCGATACCCCACACCACACCCTGCCGGGCCCACGGCCGACCGTGGTCGAGCGAGAACCGACCCGGACCGGTGAAGGCGAGTGCCGCGGCCGCGAGGGCGAACAGCGCGCCCATCTCCCACATCGCGAAGCCGTCGGACCAGGTGGCGTTGAGGATATTGACGGTGGTGCCGAGCACGATGGCGGCGGCCAGCGGCGTGAACAGACCCAGCAGCAGGAGTAGGCCGCCGACGAGTTCACTCAGCCCGGCGAGGGTGCCGAAGAACGCACCGGGGTTGTATCCCATCTGGTCGAAGCCGGCATTGGTGGCCTCGAGGCCGTAGCCGTTGAACCAGCCGAACAGCTTCTGGGTGCCGTGCACGGCGAACAGGCCGCCGAAACCGACGCGGGCGATCAGCAGACCGATATCGGTGGCGGTGGCGTCCACGCCCTCCCGGGCCGCCAGCAGGGAGCGGGTCGAACTGGTACCACCGGTGGTGGGTGCGGTCATCGTCTTTCCTCATCTGTCGACGTCGGGTCGTTACTTCGGCAAAGCATCCGGACCGTGGTCCGCTTCGCATTCAGTGGTAGCCA
Organism: Nocardia otitidiscaviarum; assembly: GCF_007362295.1. Classification (NCBI taxonomy): domain Bacteria; kingdom Bacillati; phylum Actinomycetota; class Actinomycetes; order Mycobacteriales; family Nocardiaceae; genus Nocardia; species Nocardia otitidiscaviarum. The sequence goes on from NZ_CP041695.1 coordinate 5,539,935, forward strand.
ACCTACGGGACCGGGAGCCTATTCCGGAACATCCGAAATCGGATGTAATCCCCGTTACACCGACGCGGCGACGAGACGAACGTTATTCGGCGAGGAAGAAGAAGTACGCCAGGAATACCAGCAGCAGCGCCCACATGACCGGATGCACCTCACGCGCGCGGCCTTTCGCCACCATGATCAGCGGGTAGAACAGCAGCCCCATGGCGATGCCATTCGCGATGGAGAAGGTCAGCGGCATCATGACGACGGTGATGAAGGCCGGGACCGCGTATTCCAGCTTGTCCCATTCGATTTCCCCGAGCGCCCGGGACATGAGCACGCCGACCACGATGAGCGCGGGCGCGGTCACCGCCGGAACGCCCGCCACCACGGCGAACAGCGGGAAGAAGAACATGGCGATCAGGAACCAGAACGCCGTGGCGACGGCCGTGAGCCCGGTGCGGCCGCCCGCCGAGACACCCGCGGTGGACTCCACGTAGGCGGTGGTGGTGGAGGTGCCGATGATCGCGCCCGCCGCGGTGCCGATGGAGTCGGCGGCCAGCGCCCGCCCTGCCCGCTCGAGCTTGCCGTCCTTGGTGAGCATGCCCGCCTGGTGCGCGACGCCGATCAGGGTGCCCGAGGAGTCGAAGAAGTCGACGAACAGCATCGTCAGCACGACGATGATCATCTTCTCGTTGGTGAAGACGTTCGGCAGATTGACGATGGCCTCACCGAAGGTCTCGTTCAGTCCGTGCGGCAGGTCGACCACCGCACTCGGCAGCTCCACCAGACCCGAGACCATGCCGACGACGGCGGTGACCAGAATGCCGTACAGCACCGCGCCCTTCCAGCGCAGCACCATGAAGACGACCGTCAGCAGCAGCCCGAGCAGCGCCAGCAGCGTGGTGCCCTGATGGAAGTCGCCCAGATGCACCAGGGTGGCCTCGCTCGCGACCACGATGCCCGCGTTCTTGAAGCCGAGGAAGGCCACGAACAGGCCGATACCCGCGCCCACGGCCAGCTTCATCTGCATGGGGATGGCGTCGATGATCTTCTCGCGCACCTTGGTGACCGCGAGGACGAAGAAGATGATGCCGGACAGCAGGGTGCCCGACAGCGCCTCCTCCCACGGGATGCCCATACTCAGCACGACCGTGTACGCGAAGAACGCGTTGAGGCCCATGCCCGGGGCCAGCGCGACCGGATAACGCGCCCACAGGCCCATCACCAGGGTGCCGACCACGGCGGCCACGGCGGTGGCCGTGAAGACCGCCTGCATCGGCATGCCCTGATCGCCCAGCGGACCGCCGTCGCCGAGCACCGTCGGATTGACCGCGAGGACATAGGACATCGCCAGGAAGGTGACGGTGCCCGCCATGAATTCACGCTTCATGGTCGAGCCGTGGCGGCTGACGCCGAGATACTCGTCGATGCGCCCCTTGGCGCGCGACAGGACGTCGGTGGTCATCGGTGTTCTGCTCCAGTCGGCCGGATGGTGCGGGAGTGCCCCGCAGGCACGTTAGCCGCTCGCATACCGGACAACCGCATCCGACCCGGCGAATAGTGGGCAAATTATCAGGCCGGGTGGCGCGCCCGCTACGGGCTCGGCGTGGCGACCACTCCGAGCTCCGACGACGTGGCGAGCAGCGGATGGTCGGGCAGCACCCGAATGGTGTAGCCGACCGCGCCGGACAGCGGGACCGGGGTCCGCACCTCGAACAACTCGGTGCCCGATTCGGACCCGACGTGGTCCATCGGCACGGTCACGACATCGGACAGCTCGTCGGTGGTCGAGACCCGGCCCAGCACCGCCTGCACCGTGACGTCCACCGGAGCGAGGCCGCCGAGGTCGATGCGGGCGCGCAGCGCCAGGGTCGCGCCGATGACCGGGGTGTCGGGCAGCCCGGAGCTGTCCACCTGGACGACCTTCACCGCGGGCCAGGCGGTCTCGACGCGGCGGCGGTACTCGGCCAGCGCGCGGGCGCCGCCGAAATCGTCGCGCGCGACCGCGGCACCGGCCGCGGCGGCGGGACGGTAGTAGTCCACCGCGTAGTCGCGCACCATGCGGGAGGCCAGCACCTTCGGACCCAGCGTCTGCAGGGTGTGGCGCACCATCTCCATCCAGCGCACCGGCATGCCGTCGCGATCGCGATCGTAGAAGCGCGGCAGCACCGAACGTTCCAGCAGTTCGTACAGGGCGGCAGCCTCCAGGTCGTCGCGGCGGTGCTCGTCGCGGACGCCGTCGGCGGTGGGAATGGCCCACCCGTTCTCGCCGTCGTACATCTCGTCCCACCAGCCGTCCCGGATGGAGAGATTCAGCCCGCCGTTGAGCGCGGACTTCATGCCCGAGGTGCCGCACGCCTCCAGCGGGCGCAGCGGATTGTTCAGCCACACATCGCATCCCCAGTACAGGTAGCGGGCCATGGACATGTCGTAGTCGGGCAGGAAGACGATGCGGTGGCGCACCGCCGGATCGTCGGCGAAGCGCACGATCTGCTGGATGAGCGCCTTGCCGCCGTCGTCGGCCGGATGCGATTTGCCCGCCACCACCAGCTGCACCGGACGGTCCGGATCCAGCAGCAAGGCGCGCAGCCGGTCCGGATCGCGCAGCATGAGGGTGAGCCGCTTGTAGGTGGGCACCCGGCGGGCGAAACCGACGGTGAGCACATTCGGATCGAAAACCTCGTCCACCCAACCGAGTTCGGCCGGTGCCGCGCCGCGTTCCAGCCAGGACGCCCGCAGTCGGCGGCGCACCTCGGCCACCAGGATCCCGCGCAGCGTGGTGCGGGTCGACCACAGTTCGCCCAGATCGACGTCGCTGAGCCGCTCCCAGCCGCGCGCCTCCTCCACCAGCTCGTCACCGATGAGTTCGCGGGCCTTGTCGATCCATTCGCGGGCGGCCCAGGTCGGGGCGTGCACACCGTTGGTGACCGAGCCGATGGGCACCTCGGCGGTGTCGAAGCCCGGCCACAGCGGGTTGAACATGCCGCGGCTGACCTCGCCGTGCAGGCGTGAGACACCATTGGCGCGCTGGGCGAGTCGCAGCCCGAGATGGGCCATATTGAACACCGACGGATCGTGCTCGCGCCCCAGGGCCAGAATGCGGTCCACCGAAACCCCGGGCAGCAGCACCGATTCCCGCTCACCATGGGAGCCGCCGAAGTAGCGGCGCACCAGTCCGGCCGCGAACCGGTCGATCCCGGCGGGCACCGGGGTGTGCGTGGTGAAGACGGTCCCGGCCCGCACCGCGGCCAGCGCGGAGTCGAAATCCATTCCGGTGGCCATGAATTCACGAATGCGCTCGATGCCCAGAAATCCGGCGTGGCCCTCGTTCATGTGGAAGACGTCCGGATCGGACAGGCCGTGCGCCCGGGTGTAGGCGCGCACCGCGCGCACACCGCCCACGCCCGCCAGCATCTCCTGTTTGATGCGGTGGTCCTGATCGCCGCCGTACAGCCGGTCGGTGACGGCGCGCAGTTCCGCGTCGTTGTCGGCGATATCGGAATCCAACAGCAGCAACGGGATTCGGCCCACCTGCGCGATCCAGACCCGGGCCCGCAGCACCCTGCCCTCCGGCATGGGGACGTGCAGCAGCACGGGCGCGCCGCCCTCGGCGAGCAGGCGCAGCGGCAGACCCTGCGGGTCCAGGGCCGGGTAGTGCTCGGTCTGCCAGCCGTCGGCGGACAGCGACTGGCGGAAGTAGCCGGAGCGGTACAGCAGGCTCACCCCGATGAGCGGCAGCCCCAGATCCGAGGCGGCCTTGAGGTGGTCACCGGCCAGAATGCCGAGTCCGCCGGAGTAGTTGGGCAGCACCTCGGTGACACCGAACTCCATGGAGAAGTACGCGATGCCGCGCGGGCGGTCGTGTTCGGGTTGCCGCTGGAACCAGCGCGGCCGGGTCAGATAGTCACGCAGATCGGCCGCCCCCGCGTCCACCCGGCGCACGTAGTCGGCATCGGCGGCGAACTCGTCGAGTCGCGCCGCGGGCACCTCACCCAGCATCCGCACCGGATCGCGGCCCACCTCCACCCACAGCTCCGGGTCGAGCGCGGCGAACAGATCCTGCGTCGGCCCGTGCCAGGACCACCGCAGGTTGGTCGCCAGCTCGGTCAGCGCGGACAGCCGCTCGGGCAGATGGGCGCGAACGGTGAATCGACGCAGTGCCTTCACCCGCTCGACCCTACCGGGTGGCCGCGGGGCGGCGGGCGGGCGACGGCACGGCTCACACCGCGCGATCGGCCCTCGGCACGAGCTTCTCGCGAGCAACCGATAACGTGTTCTCATGACTGAGCAGCAGGTCGAGTCGGTTCCGACCGCCGAGCACCACGAAGGCGGGTTCCGGCCGATGGCGGAACTCGCGCGGGACAACTCCGCGGGTGGACCGCACTACGGGGAACTGATCGAGCAGGTCCGCGAGCTCATGGACAAGGTGCGGCTGTGCTCGCCGAGCGACGACGTGGCCCTGGATGCCATCGCCATGCTGAAGCAGCTCAACGACCGGCTCGACGAGGCCGTCGTGGACGAGTGGTCGGCCCCGACCTGGCGGCGACACGATCTGCCCTCGCGCGGCAATATCACCCTGCCCCCGTTCTGGATCGACCGCGCCGCGAGCGACGGGGTGGACGCCCGGCTCACCTTCCGCACCTTCCATCTGGGCGGCAATGCGGCCGCGCACGGCGGACACATCGCGCTCGCCTTCGACGACCTGCTCGGCATGACCGCCGCCGTGCACACCAAACAGGTCACCCGCACCGCCTCCCTCACCATCGACTACCGCTCCATCACCCCGCTCGACACCGAGCTGCGGGTGCACGGCCGAGTGGAGCGCGTGGAGGGCCGCAAGGTGTACGTCCGGGCCACCATGTCCGACGGCGACCGGCTGTGCGCCGAGGCCAACGGGCTGTTCATCGTGCTGAAGCCCGGACAGGCGTAGCGGGCCGCGATGCCGCCCACTCCGGCGACGCGGCGGCGCAACCGGTAAGTTCGGGAGCGTGACCGGCCGCATCGCCATCGATGACACCGCCCCTGCCATTCCCGGCGGCCGACCGGCGAAAGCCGTGGTCGGCGAGGTATTTCCGGTGCGGGCGGTGGTGTGGCGCGAGGGGCACGCCGCGGTGGCGGCGACACTGGCGGTGCGGGCGCCCGGATCCTCGCGGGCCCGTCGATTCCGGATGGCGCCGGACTACCAGCCCGACGTGTTCAACGGCGTGTTCACGCCTACCGCACCCGGCCTGTGGACCTACCGCATCGAGGGCTGGAGCGATCCCGTCGCCACCTGGCGCGCGGCGGTGGAGGCCAAACTCGCGGTCGGGCAGAGCGCGGCCGATCTGGCCAACGACCTGGAGATCGGGGCGCGACTGCTGGAGCGCGCCGCCCAGGCGGTGCCGAAGAAGCAGTGGGAGACGCTGCGGGCGGCGGCCGCAGCCCTGCGCAGCGACGTACAGCTGCCCGCGCGGGTGGCGCCGGCCTTCAGCACCGAGGTGGGCGAGATCCTGCGCGCCACCCCGCTGCGCGACATGGTGACGCGCGGCCCCCAGCACACCGTGCTGGTGGAACGGCAGCGGGCGCTGTACGGAGCCTGGTACGAATTCTTCCCGCGTTCCACGGGCGGCTGGGACGCGGAGGGCAGGCCGGTGCACGGCACCTTCGCCACCGCCGCCAAGGAGCTGCCCCGCATCGCGGCCATGGGCTTCGATGTGGTGTACCTGCCGCCCATCCACCCCATCGGCAGGGTGAACCGCAAGGGCCGCAACAACTCTCTCACCGCCGAGCCCGGCGATGTGGGGTCGCCGTGGGCCATCGGCTCCGACGAGGGCGGGCACGACGCCATTCACCCGGCCCTGGGCACCGAGTCCGACTTCGCCGACTTCGTCGGTGCGGCAGCGGAATTGGGTATGGAGGTGGCGCTGGATCTGGCGTTGCAGTGCGCCCCGGACCATCCGTGGGTGGCGGCGCATCCGGAGTGGTTCACCACCCTGCCCGACGGCACCATCGCCTTCGCCGAGAATCCACCGAAGAAGTACCAGGACATCTACCCGGTCGATTTCGACAATGATCCGGACGGGCTGTACGCCGAGGTACTGCGGGTGGTGAAGCACTGGATCGGCCTGGGGGTGCGGATCTTCCGGGTCGACAATCCGCACACCAAACCGGCCGACTTCTGGGAGTGGCTGATCGGCCAGGTGCGTCGCGAACACCCGGACGTGATCTTCCTGTCCGAGGCGTTCACCCGCCCGGCCCGCCTCTACGGCCTGGCCCGGCGCGGATTCAGCCAGTCCTACACCTATTTCACCTGGCGCACCACCAAACAGGATTTCATCGAGTTCGGAAAAGAGCTGGCCGCCAAGGCCGATGAGGCGCGGCCCAACCTGTTCGTGAATACGCCCGACATCCTGCACGAGAGCCTCCAGCACGGCGGGCCCGGCATGTTCGCCATTCGCGCGGTACTGGCCGCCACCCTCGCACCCAGCTGGGGCGTGTACTCCGGATTCGAGCTGTTCGAGCATCAGGCCGTGCACGCGGGCAGCGAGGAGTACCTCGACTCGGAGAAGTACGAACTGCGCCCGCGCCGCTTCGCCGAGGCGGCCGCGCGCGGAGAATCGTTGGAGCCGTGGATAACCCGGCTCAACGAGATCCGCCGCGCCCATCCGGCGCTACAGCAGCTGCGCTGCATCCACTTCCACCACACCGACAACGACGCGCTGCTGGCCTACTCCAAATTCGACCCCACCACCGGGGACGCCGTGTTGATCGTGGTCAACCTCAACCCGTTCGGTGCCGAGCAGGGCATGGTGTCGCTGGATCTGCCCGCCATCGGCCGCGAATGGCACGACCGGCCGGTGGTGTACGACGAGGTGAGCGGCGAGGAATACCACTGGGGCCAGACCAATTACGTGCGGTTGGATCCCGCCCGCGCGGTGGCGCACATCCTGAACCTGCCCCCGGTGCCGATCCAGGCCCGCCAGGAACTGGCGTACCGGCACAGCTTCCACTGAGCACCGGACGCGACCGCGCACGTTCAGGCTCCGGTCTGCGATGCGGCGGCGGCCGGTTCCAGCTGTGCCAGCGACAGCGGATGCCGGGGCGGGCGGTTCAGCACCCGGGTGGAGCGCACCCGCAGCCGCTCGTCGACGTGCAGCAGCTCGCCCGGCCGCAGCAGCCGCCAGCCCGGATCCTCGTCCATGCGCTCACTGGCCACCACCACGGCCGGATGCCGCGCGAGATGCCCGCTGCGCGCCCGGATTCCGGTGCGGCCCGCATGGTCGAGATGCCGGTCGCCGCCCGCTCCGCCCGCGGCCCGCTCCAGCACGTACAGCTCGTGGGTGGCCGGGTAGCGCAGCGCCCACAGCTCGGTCGCGGTGGTCAGAACCAGGTTGAGCGCGTACACCGGCAACCGATCCGCGATCCAGGCGACGGCGTCGGCGATGCCCGCGGTGACGTCGCCGTCGTACTTGTCGATGCGCTTGGTGATCAGGGCGAAGAATCGTTCGGAATCGGTATCCCCCTGCACCAGTTCGCGATACGCGCCGAGTTCGGCATCCAGCTCGGACAGCCCGTGCAGCACCCCGTTGTGCGCGAACAGTCGCTTGAACTGCTGGAACGGATGGGTGTTGCGCGGTTCCACGGCCCCGGTGGAGGCGTAGCGCACATGGGCGACGAAGGTGGCCGACGCCCGCTCCCGCGCCTCCCTGCCGAACCGGGCGTCCTCGTACGCGGCCAGCGGCTGCTTCTCGACCAGCGGGGTGCCATCGGCGGCGAAGGTGCCCAGACCCACCCCGTCCGGCTCCCGCCGACTCTGCCGCGCCAGGCTGTCCGGCGCGTCCAGCAGCCAGAAGGTGGCCTTCACCCGCTGCGGCGCGGCCGACAATCCGAACAATCGACACATCAGCGCTCCTACCCGAGCGTGGTTCGAGCGTTCCGTATCCACCCTCGATCGTAAACGCCGCGGCCCGCCCACCGGCGAACCCGCCCCCGCTCGGCGCTGCGGGTGCGGTGTCCGGTTGCCTCGGCGCGCCGGTTCGACCCCGCCGCGCCGAGTGCCGCGCAGTAAGTTGGCAGATGTGTGCGCCAGCCGTGAGCCCGTTCGCCCGGAATGCCCCGCATGAACCGTCGTGACCTCATGCTGTTGGCGGCGGGCACCCACCCGGACCCGCATACGGTGCTGGGCGCGCATCCGCACCCCGGTGGCACGGTGATCCGGGCGCTGCGCCCGCACGCCGACACCGTGGCGGCCCGCATCGGCGACGCCGACCATCCGCTCGAGCACCTCGAACACGGGGTGTTCGAGGGCGTGGTCCCGTTCCCGGAGCTGTGGGACTACCGCCTGGTCACCTCGTATCCGGGCGGGCGCACCACCGTGGACGCCGACGGCTACCGCTTCCTGCCCACCCTCGGGGAGCTGGATCTGCACCTGATCGGCGAGGGACGGCACCAGCGGCTGTGGGAGGCGCTGGGCGCGCATCCGCGCCGCTACACCACGCTGGACGGCGAGGTGACCGGCACCTCGTTCGCGGTCTGGGCCCCGAACGCCCGCGGGGTGGCGGTCATCGGCGACTTCGACCGGTGGAGCGGGCACACCGCGCCCATGCGGCGGCTCGGCGGCTCCGGCGTCTGGGAGCTGTTCGTGCCGGGGCTGGGTCCGGGCGACAAGTACAAGTACCGCGTGCACGGCGCCGACGGCCGGGTCGTCGACCACGCCGATCCGCTGGCCTTCGCCACCGAGCCACCGCCCGCCACCGCCTCGGTGATCACCGCGAGCACCTTCGAGTGGGGTGACGACCGGTGGCTGCGCGCCCGCGCCCGGCTCGATCCCACCCGCGCGCCGATCAGCGTCTACGAGGTGCACCTCGGCTCCTGGCGGCCCGGCCTCGGTTATCGGGCGCTCGCCGAGCAGCTGGCCGAATACGTTGCCGCCCAGGGCTTCACCCATGTGGAGCTGCTGCCGGTGGCCGAACACCCCTTCGGCGGCTCCTGGGGCTACCAGGTCACCTCCTACTACGCCCCCACCGCGCGATTCGGCTCCCCCGACGACTTCCGCTGGTTCGTGGATCACCTGCACCGCAAGGGCATCGGCGTCCTCCTGGACTGGGTGCCCGCCCACTTCCCGCGCGACGAATGGGCACTGGCCCGCTTCGACGGCACCGCCCTCTACGAACACCCCGACCCGCGTCGCGGTGAGCAACTCGACTGGGGCACCTATGTTTTCGACTTCGGCCGCAACGAGGTGCGCAATTTCCTGGTCGCCAACGCCCGCTACTGGATCGAGGAATTCCACATCGACGGTCTGCGGGTGGACGCCGTCGCCTCCATGCTGTACCTCGACTATTCGCGCCCCGAGGGCGGCTGGGAGCCCAATGCGCACGGCGGCCGCGAGAATCTGGAGGCCGTCGCCTTCCTGCAGGAGATGAACGCCACCGTGCACGGCCACCATCCGGGTGTGCTCACCGTCGCCGAGGAGTCCACCACCTGGCCCGGCGTCACCCGCTCCACCGAGGTCGGCGGGCTGGGCTTCTCCATGAAATGGAATATGGGCTGGATGCACGACACGCTCGGCTATCTCGGCCACGATCCGGTGCACCGCACCTGGCACCACAACGAGATCACCTTCTCGCTCACCTACGCCTGGAGCGAGAACTACGTGCTGCCCATCAGCCACGACGAGGTCGTGCACGGCAAGGGCACCCTGTGGACGCGCATGCCCGGCGACGATTTCGCCAGAGCGAGCGGCGTACGCGCCCTGCTGGCGTACATGTGGTCGCATCCGGGTAAGCAGTTGCTGTTCATGGGACAGGAATTCGGCCAGTTCCGGGAGTGGGACCACGACCGCGGCCTGGACTGGTACGAACTCGACAACCCGCTGCACCGGGGCATCCACACGCTGGTGCGCGACCTCAACGAGCTGTACACCGGGCATCGCGCGCTGTGGAGCCAGGACACCTCACCCGGCGGTTACTCGTGGATCGACGCCGACGACCGCGACCGCAATGTGCTGTCGTTCCTGCGCTACGGCAGCGACGGCGCCATCATCGCGTGCGTGTACAACTTCTCCGGCGCCGAGCAGCCGGATTACCGGGTGGGATTGCCGTTCGGCGGGCGCTGGCGGGAGATTCTCAATACCGATGCCACGGCCTACGGCGGCAGCGGAATCGGGAATCTGGGCGGGGTGTCCGCGGACGGCGAGCCTCGGCACGGCCGTCCGGTGTCGGCGGCGGTCACGCTGGCCCCCAACAGTGCGCTGTGGCTCACCCCGGAGTGAGTCTCCCGCCTGCCGCTCATGGCCCCCGGAAATGGGGGCACGGACATTCGGGTCTGCCGAGATCGGTTGGCATGTAGTGGATTTGACCGTGCGGCGTCGCAACCGAAACGTAACAAATTCAGATCCACCGAAGAGGAACAGATCTCCATGAAGAAGCTGGGTACCGCCATGTTCATCGCCGCCGCCGCGGCCGGATTCCTGGGCGCGGGCGCCGGTATGGCCGCCGCCGACGTCCCGGTCACCGTCGCGCCGGTCGTCGCGCCCGGTGAGCCCGACCCGAGCGGCACCGGCTCGTCCTCGGCCCTGGTCGACGTGATCAAGTCGCTCAGCACCATGAGCGCCAACTCGGGCACCACGCCGGACGCCTGATGAAACGCACCGGTTCCCCCACTTCGGGTGAAGCCGGGGAACCGGTGCTGGTCGATGCGGCCGCTACCGACCGGGTCAGTAGAGCGCGGCGGCCAACTTGCGCCGGGCCGCCACCACGATGGGCTCGGCCGGATCGAACAGTTCGAACAGTTCCAGCAGATGGGTGCGGACGCGGGTGCGATCATCGCCCGCGGTGCGCTTCACCAGCGCGATGAGACGCTCGAAGGCCTGCTCCGGCTGCTGGTTGAACATTTCCAGATCGGCGGCGGCCAGGGCCGCGTCGAGATCCGCCGGATCGGCGTCGGCCTTGGCGACCGAACTCGGGTCCAACTCCTGGACCCGGGCCACGAACTGCACCTGGCGCAGCGCGGCCTTGGCCTCGGCATTGCCGGGCTCGGCATTGAGGATGGCCTGGTACGCGGCCTCGGCGGTGGCGAAATCCCCACGCTCCAAGGCTTCTTCGGCCGCCACGAAGCGCGGGTCCTCCGGCGCTTCCGGCTCCCCCTCGCCGCCCTCGCCGACACCGGGCAGTTTGCCGCGCACCGCGTCCACGACGGCGGCGAGCCACTGCCGCACCTGCTCCTCCGGCTGGTTGCCGGTGAAGTCGGCGAGCGGCTGCCCCGCGGCCACCGCGACCACCGTCGGGATGCCCTGCACCCCGAAGGCCTGCGCGATGCGCATATTGGCCTCGGCCTCGATGCTGGCCAGATCCCAGTCGGTGGTTTCGGCGGCCAGCTTCTCCAGCAGTTTCACCAGTTCGATGCTGCCGGGGCTGCGCTGGGAGTACAGCGCCACCACCACCGGCACCTGGGTGGAGCGGCGCAGCACCTTGGTTTCGAAGTCAGCCTCGGTGACGGCGTGCCCCTGGGGAGCGTCCCCGCTCACCGCGGGCTGCTTCAATGCGGACAGATCCACCGCACCGGACATAGCGGCGGCGACGGCGGCTGAAGGTCGTCGTGCAGGTCGAGTCACGACATCCAGTCTGTCACGAACGCGTCGCGGCCGGGGCGGCGCCTTCCGCCGCGGCGCCCGCGCTCAGCTCACCCAACTGCCCGGTGCGGACGGCCCAGCGCTCGAACCAGACGGTGGCGAACGGCGGAATGCTCGCGACCAGCGCCAACAGCGTGGTCCGGCGGTTCCACTCCAGTTCCCGCGCCGCCAGCAGGGCGATGAGCACGTAGAAGATGAACACGCCGCCGTGGATCGGACCGAAGATCTTCACCCCGACCACGATCTGCGGATCGGTCACGCCGAGATTCAAGGCGTCCAGCAGGCGCGGAATCCACTTGAACGCCATTCCGATCAGCAGACCCGCCCAGGACACCGCCTCGAGCACCGCGAAGAATCGGAAGCGCTTCGCCACCGTGCCGAGATCGAAGAAATCACCCATGCGGACCATTGTGCCCTGAGACCTACGACACCTTGTAGTGGAGGTGGTCACAATGGTCCGCCGGAGTGCTAGACGCGGACGATCAGGGCGTCGCCCTGGCCGCCGCCACCGCACAGCGCGGCCGCGCCGACGCCGCCGCCACGCCGCTTCAGCTCGTAGGCCAGGTGCAGCAGGATGCGGGCGCCGGACATGCCGAGCGGGTGGCCGATGGCGATGGCCCCGCCGTTGACATTGACCTTCTCCGGGTCGATGCCGAGCGTGCGGGTGGACGCCACGCCGACGGCGGCGAAGGCCTCGTTGATCTCCACCAGATCCAGATCGGCGGGCGAGATACCCTCCCGCTCACAGGCTTTCAGGATGGCGTTGGCGGGCTGGTCCTGGAGGGTGGAGTCCGGCCCCGCGACCACACCGGCCGCGCCGATCTCGGCGATCCAGGTCAGGCCCAGTTCCTCGGCCTTGGCCTTGGACATCACGACCACCGCGGCCGCGCCGTCGGAGATCTGCGAGGCGGTACCCGCGGTGATGGAGCCGTCCTTGCGGAAGGCCGGACGCAGCTTGGCCAGCGATTCGGCGGTGGTGTCGGCGCGAATGCCCTCGTCCTCGGCGAACACGATGGGGTCGCCCTTGCGCTGCGGAATGGAGACCGGCACGACCTCGTCGGCGAAGACACCGTTCTTCCAGGCCGCGGCGGCCTTCTGGTGCGAGGCGGCGGCGAAGGCGTCCTGATCCTCGCGGCTGATCTTGTCGGTGTCGTTGCGCTGCTCGGTGAGCGCGCCCATGGGCTGATCGGTGAAGATGTCGTGCAGGCCGTCGTAGGCCATGTGGTCCCGCAGCGTCACGTCGCCGTACTTGAAGCCCTCGCGGCTCTTCTCCAGCAGGTGCGGGGCCTGGGACATGGATTCCATACCGCCGGCGACCACGATCTCGTACTCACCGGCGCGAATCAGCTGATCCGCCAGCGCGATGGCGTTGATGCCGGACAGACAGACCTTGTTGACGGTCAGCGCGGGCACATCCATCGGAATTCCGGCCGCCACGGCCGCCTGCCGCGCCGGGATCTGCCCCGCGCCCGCGGTCAGCACCTGGCCCATGATCACGTAGTCGACCTGTTCGGGCGTCACGCCGCCCTGCTCCAGGGCCGCCTTGATGGCGATGCCGCCCAGATCGGAGCCGCTGAAGTCCTTCAGCGATCCCAGCAACCGCCCCACCGGGGTGCGGGCGCCGGAGACGATGACGGTGGTGGTCACGATGAGCCCTCGCTTACGTCGGATGATCGGACCCCTGCCACAGTCGAGGCCCTACTCAAAGGTAACCCGCTGCCTCCCGCCCCTCTTCCTCAGGTGCGCGCTACCGTTCGGTACGTGAGCAACACCGAAAAGCCCGAATTCGTCCCCGCGGAGTATGTGACCGCCGTCGACCACGTCGGCATCGCCGTTCCCGATCTCGACACCGCCGTCGCCTGGTACGTCGAGAATCTCGGCATGGTCGAGACGCATCGGGAGATCAACGAGGCCCAGGGCGTGCACGAGGCCATGCTGTCGTGCCCGGGCGCGCCCGCGGGCTCGAGTGCTCTCCAGTTGCTGGCTCCCCTGAACGCGGACTCCACCATTGCCAAGTTCATCGACCGAAATGGGCCCGGCCTGCAGCAGCTCGCATACCGTGTCACGGATATCGAAGCTGTCTCCGAGTATCTCCGTACACGGGGCTTGCGTTTGCTGTACGAGGCCCCGCGCGGCGGAACAGCAGGTTCCCGCATCAATTTCATCCACCCGAAGGATGCTGGCGGTGTGCTGGTCGAACTCGTCGAGCCCGCCGCGAAAACTACTCACTAGTACCGACATCCACGACGGGAAAGAGGCTGTAACAACATTCGCGGTCGGGTCACCATCAGTGGTCGACAGGCTGTAGTTTGTGGGGCATGTCGTCCACTGAGCCCGATCGTAATCGCTTCGTCGCTCTGCCCTTTACCGTAGTGCGGAAGGGGTATGACCGTGATGAGGTGCGCAACTACTTCGACCGATTCGACGCCGAGCTAAGGGTAACCGCTACCGATCGCGACGCCGCTGCCGCCCAGGCCCGAAACCTGGCCGCGCAGTTGGAAGACGCGCGCGACGAGATCGATGAGCTGCGCAAGGAGGTCGACCGGCTCTCGGTGCCGCCGACCACCGCGGAAGGTATGTCCGACCGCATTTCCCGCATGCTGCGCCTGGCCTCCGACGAGGCATCCGAGGTGCGCGCCCAGGCTCAGGCCGAGGCCGCGGAGATGATCTCGATCGCCGAACAGCAGGCGGCCGAGATGCGCGGAAAGTACGAATCGCTGCTCTCCGAGACCAAGGAGAAGCGCGAGGCGCTCGAGGTCGAGTTCGAGCAGACCCTCGCCAATGCCCGCGCCGAGGCCGCGAAGATCATCGACGCCGCCAATGCCGAGGCCGACCGCATCACCAAGGAGTCCGAGGCCAAGCGCAAGGCCGCGCAGCAGGACTTCGAGGTCACCATGGCCGAGCGTCGCACCAAGCTCACCCGCGCCATGGAGGAGCTCGAGGCCACCTCCCGCGCCGAGGCCGCCCAGCGCATCAAGGACGCCACCGACGAGTCCAACCGCCTCATCACCAACGCCACCAACACGGCCGATCGCAAGATCGCGCACGCCAAGGAGCTGGCCGAGGAGATGCGGGTGCTGCGCGGACGAGTGTTGGCTCAGCTCTTGGGCATTCGCGGTCAGCTCGATTCGGTTCCGGCCATGCTGGCCGCGGTCAACCGCGAGAGCGAACTGCTCGACGGCAACCCGGAGCCGCGCTCACTGCAGAGCAAGCAGTCCGGTCGCAAGGCCATCCAGGACTCCAAGTCCGAGTCCGAGGAAGAGCAGAACGTCGACGAAGAACAGCGTGAAAACGCCGAGGTCTCCAGCTAGTCCCTCACATTCGACGCCGACCGGGCGACACCCATCCACTCCGAGGCCGCCCCCACACGGGGCGGCCTCGCCTATTTCCGCCCGTTGTTTCCGATACCGCGCAGTGGACGCGTAGCAGCCTCGGCTAGGACCAGCGGCGGGTAATTCGCCTGGTATGTCGGCCTTTCCAGCAGCCGGTGTGCCAGTGGCGGCGGTCGTCCTCGCCTCCGTAGGCGGGCCAGGCGACTATGTGGGCGACACCGGGCATGATCTCCTGATCGCAGCCGGGGCAGCGGTAGCGCTTGACGGCACGGGTGCCGGGCACGGTACGGACGACATACATCTCCCCGCCCGGCCCCTCCTCCTGGCGGCCGAAGACATCACCCAGCGGGCGCGGTTCCGGGTGGGACCGCGCCGACTGCTGGGGTCTCGGCTTGCGACGGGGCATGATCCGAGGTTAGAACAGCCGGAATTCGTCGCTCTCGGTGCCACGCAGGGCGTCGTAATCCAGCGTGAGGCAGCGGATCCCGCGGTCGGTTGCGAGGGTCTTGGCCTGCGGCTTGATCTGCTGGGCTGCGAAGACTCCGGTGACCGGGGCCAGCAGCGGGTCGCGGTTGAGCAGCTCCAGGTAGCGGGTCAGCTGCTCCACCCCGTCGATCTCGCCGCGGCGTTTGATCTCCACCGCCACCGTCGCGCCGTCGGCGTCCCGGCACAGGATGTCCACCGGGCCGATGGCGGTCATGTACTCGCGGCGAATGAGTGTGTAACCCGCGCCGAGGGTTTCGATGTGCTCGGCCAGCAGCTCCTGCAGATGCGCTTCGACCCCGTCCTTCACCAGACCCGGATCCACACCCAGTTCGTGTGAGGAATCGTGCTCGATCTCCGCGACGGTGATGCGCAGCTCCTCACCCGCCTTGTTGGTGACCACCCAGAGCTTGGCCGCCTCCGTCTCGCTGTCACGCTCCTCCAGCCAGCACGGCGGGCTCATCCAGTTCAACGGCTTGTACGAACCGCCGTCGGAATGCACCAGCACCGAACCGTCCGCCTTCATGAGCAGCAGGCGACGAGCCATCGGGAGGTGAGCGGTGAGACGGCCGACGTAGTCCACTTGGCAGCGAGCAATCACGAGGCGCACCGGGACCACTCTAGTGCCCGAACCCGGCCGGAAATGCCAGGGGGCAGGGGAATTCGACGGTTCTTTCTCCGGAAACGCGGAAGGCCCCGACCGTGTGGTCGGGGCCTTCGCGAAGGATGTTCCGGCGGTGTCCTACTCTCCCACACCCTGTCGAGTGCAGTACCATCGGCGCAGGTGGCCTTAGCTTCCGGGTTCGGAATGGGACCGGGCGTTTCCCCACCGCTATAGCCGCCGTAACTCTATGAAACTGTCCACACCACGAACACCCCAACCCGGGGGCTCGAGCATGCGTGTGTTGTTTCAGATACCGCACAGTGGACGCGTAGCAGCTTTGTTGGTAAGTCCTCGGCCTATTAGTACCAGTCACCTCCACACGTTACCGCGCTTCCAGTTCTGGCCTATCAACCCAATGGTCTGTTGGGGGCCTTACCCCCTCGAGGGGGTGAGAAACCTCATCTTGGAACAGGCTTCCCGCTTAGATGCTTTCAGCGGTTATCCCTTCCGAACGTGGCCAACCAGCAGTGCTCCTGGCGGAACAACTGGCACACCAGAGGTTCGTCCGTCCCGGTCCTCTCGTACTAGGGACAGCCTTCCTCAAGTTTCTAACGCGCGCGGCGGATAGAGACCGAACTGTCTCACGACGTTCTAAACCCAGCTCGCGTGCCGCTTTAATGGGCGAACAGCCCAACCCTTGGGACCTACTCCAGCCCCAGGATGCGACGAGCCGACATCGAGGTGCCAAACCATCCCGTCGATATGGACTCTTGGGGAAGATCAGCCTGTTATCCCCGGGGTACCTTTTATCCGTTGAGCGACACCGCTTCCACATGCCGGTGCCGGATCACTAGTCCCGACTTTCGTCCCTGCTCGACATGTCTGTCTCACAGTCAAGCTCCCTTGTGCACTTGCACTCGACACCTGATTGCCAACCAGGCTGAGGGAACCTTTGGGCGCCTCCGTTACATTTTGGGAGGCAACCGCCCCAGTTAAACTACCCACCAGGCACTGTCCCTGAACCCGATCAGGGTCCGAGGTTAGAGGTCCAATACGATCAGAGTGGTATTTCAACGACGACTCCCACGACACTAGCGTGCCGCTTTCACAGTCTCCCACCTATCCTACACAAACCGTACCGAACACCAATACCAAGCTATAGTGAAGGTCCCGGGGTCTTTTCGTCCTGCCGCGCGTAACGAGCATCTTTACTCGTAATGCAATTTCGCCGAGTCTGTGGTTGAGACAGCAGAGAAGTCGTTACGCCATTCGTGCAGGTCGGAACTTACCCGACAAGGAATTTCGCTACCTTAGGATGGTTATAGTTACCACCGCCGTTTACCGGGGCTTAAATTCTCAGCTTCGCGCCGAAGCGCTAACCGGTCCTCTTAACCTTCCGGCACCGGGCAGGCGTCAGTCCGTATACATCGTCTTACGACTTCGCACGGACCTGTGTTTTTAGTAAACAGTCGCTTCTCTCTGGTCTCTGCGACCACCACCAGCTCAGGAAGCAAGTTCCGTCACCAGCCGTGGTCCCCCTTCTCCCGAAGTTACGGGGGCATTTTGCCGAGTTCCTTAACCACAGTTCTCTCGATCGCCTCGGTATTCTCTACCTGACCACCTGTGTCGGTTTGGGGTACGGGCCGTGTACCAACTCACTAGAGGCTTTTCTCGGCAGCATAGGATCACTGAATTCGCCTCAATCGGCTACGCATCACCTCTCAGGCTATATGTCGTGCGGATTTGCCTACACGACGCCCTACCGGCTTACACCAGGTATTCCATCACCTGGCCCAGCTACCTTCCTGCGTCACCCCATCGCTTGACTACTACAATCAGGGTCCCGTGCAGCCACTTCCGGCTCCCCGAAGGGAGTCCATCCGCTTTTGGACGGTTAGCACAACTGATTCGCCATTGGGCGCGGGTACACGGGTACGGGAATATCAACCCGTTGTCCATCGGCTACGCCTGTCGGCCTCGTCTTAGGTCCCGACTCACCCTGGGCGGATTAACCTGGCCCAGGAACCCTTGGTCATTCGGCGGACGAGTTTCTCACTCGTCTTTCGCTACTCATGCCTGCATTCTCACTCGCGCAGCCTCCACAACTAGGTCACCCTGCTGCTTCCCTGGCTACACGACGCTCCCCTACCCACCCAGACTCCTGGCTCGAAAGCAAGATTAATGTCTGAGTGCCGCGGCTTCGGCGGTGTACTTGAGCCCCGCTACATTGTCGGCGCAGGATCACTTGACCAGTGAGCTATTACGCACTCTTTCAAGGGTGGCTGCTTCTAAGCCAACCTCCTGGTTGTCTCTGCGACCCCACATCCTTTTCCACTTAGTACACGCTTAGGGGCCTTAGCCGGCGATCTGGGCTGTTTCCCTCTCGACTACGAAGCTTATCCCCCGCAGTCTCACTGCCACGCTCTCACACACCGGCATTCGGAGTTTGGCTGACTTCGGTAAGCTTGTGGGCCCCCTAGGCCATCCAGTAGCTCTACCTCCGGCGTGAAACACGTGACGCTGCACCTAAATGCATTTCGGGGAGAACCAGCTATCACGGAGTTTGATTGGCCTTTCACCCCTACCCACAGCTCATCCCCTCAGTTTTCAACCTAAGTGGGTTCGGGCCTCCACGACGTCTTACCGTCGCTTCACCCTGGCCATGGGTAGATCACTCCGCTTCGGGTCCATAGCATGCGACTCTGGGCGCCCTATTCGGACTCGCTTTCGCTACGGCTACCCCACACGGGTTAACCTCGCCACATACCGATGACTCGCAGGCTCATTCTTCAAAAGGCACGCCATCACCCCACCACAAAGGAGGGCTCTGACGGATTGTAAGCGCACGGTTTCAGGTACTATTTCACTCCCCTCCCGGGGTACTTTTCACCTTTCCCTCACGGTACTAGTCCGCTATCGGTCACCAGGTAGTATTCAGGCTTATCGGGTGGTCCCGACAGATTCACAGCAGATTTCACGGGCCCGCTGCTACTCGGGAGTCATCCACGACAGAGAACACGTTTTCGCCTACCGGACTCTCACCGTCTACGGTTGGCCATCCCAGACCAATTCAGCTAACGCGATCTTTTCTGACTGTCGCTCAGTCCGGCAGAACTGAGAAGAATGATCCCACGACCCCGCATGGACAACGCCTGCCGGCTATCACATCCACACGGTTTAGCCTCATCCGCTTTCGCTCGCCACTACTCACGGAATCACTGTTGTTTTCTCTTCCTGTGGGTACTGAGATGTTTCACTTCCCCACGTTCCCTCCACACACCCTATATATTCAGGCGCGGGTAACACGACATCACTCGTGCTGGGTTTCCCCATTCGGAAATCCTCGGATCTCAGCTCGGTTGACAGCTCCCCGAGGCTTATCGCAGCCTCCTACGTCCTTCATCGGCTCCTGGTGCCAAGGCATCCACCGTACGCTCTTACACACTTACTAACAAAGATGCTCGCGTCCACTGTGCAGTTCTCAAACAACACACAAGCCTGACCCTTTACCCAGCACCAGCCACAACCAACGTTGCGCGGTATGACTGAAAGCCAGCCTCGTCGTTTTTGCCTGGAAAGAACGTCTGTTCTTTCAGGACCCAACAGTGTGTCGACTACATCCGAGCCAGGCTCGGCACATGTCAGTGTTCCACCCATGAGCGTCCGCCGGACCACGTTCGGGTCCGAAACGGTCTCTGACACACCCACAATCACCTGTGTGACGCAGTGTGTAGAAGTGCTCCTTAGAAAGGAGGTGATCCAGCCGCACCTTCCGGTACGGCTACCTTGTTACGACTTCGTCCCAATCGCCAATCCCACCTTCGACGGCTCCCTCCCACGAGGGGTTAGGCCACCGGCTTCGGGTGTTACCGACTTTCATGACGTGACGGGCGGTGTGTACAAGGCCCGGGAACGTATTCACCGCAGCGTTGCTGATCTGCGATTACTAGCGACTCCAACTTCACGGGGTCGAGTTGCAGACCCCGATCCGAACTGAGACCGGCTTTAAGGGATTCGCTCCACCTCGCGGTATCGCAGCCCTCTGTACCGGCCATTGTAGCATGTGTGAAGCCCTGGACATAAGGGGCATGATGACTTGACGTCGTCCCCACCTTCCTCCGAGTTGACCCCGGCAGTCTCTCACGAGTCCCCGCCATTACGCGCTGGCAACATAAGATAAGGGTTGCGCTCGTTGCGGGACTTAACCCAACATCTCACGACACGAGCTGACGACAGCCATGCACCACCTGTACACCGACCACAAGGGGGGCCGTATCTCTACGGCTTTCCGGTGTATGTCAAACCCAGGTAAGGTTCTTCGCGTTGCATCGAATTAATCCACATGCTCCGCCGCTTGTGCGGGCCCCCGTCAATTCCTTTGAGTTTTAGCCTTGCGGCCGTACTCCCCAGGCGGGGTACTTAATGCGTTAGCTACGGCACGGATCCCGTGGAAGGAAACCCACACCTAGTACCCACCGTTTACGGCGTGGACTACCAGGGTATCTAATCCTGTTCGCTACCCACGCTTTCGCTTCTCAGCGTCAGTTACTTCCCAGAGACCCGCCTTCGCCACCGGTGTTCCTCCTGATATCTGCGCATTTCACCGCTACACCAGGAATTCCAGTCTCCCCTGAAGTACTCTAGTCTGCCCGTATCGACCGCAGGCGCGCAGTTGAGCTGCACGTTTTCACGATCGACGCGACAGACCGCCTACAAGCTCTTTACGCCCAGTAATTCCGGACAACGCTCGCACCCTACGTATTACCGCGGCTGCTGGCACGTAGTTGGCCGGTGCTTCTTCTACAGGTACCGTCACTTGCGCTTCGTCCCTGTCGAAAGAGGTTTACAACCCGAAGGCCGTCATCCCTCACGCGGCGTCGCTGCATCAGGCTTTCGCCCATTGTGCAATATTCCCCACTGCTGCCTCCCGTAGGAGTCTGGGCCGTGTCTCAGTCCCAGTGTGGCCGGTCGCCCTCTCAGGCCGGCTACCCGTCGTCGCCTTGGTAGGCCGTTACCCCACCAACAAGCTGATAGGCCGCGGGCCCATCTCGCACCAGTAAACCTTTCCACCACAAACCATGCGATTCGTGGTCATATCCGGTATTAGACCCAGTTTCCCAGGCTTATCCCAGAGTGCGAGGCAGATCACCCACGTGTTACTCACCCGTTCGCCGCTCGTGTACCCCGAAGGGCCTTACCGCTCGACTTGCATGTGTTAAGCACGCCGCCAGCGTTCGTCCTGAGCCAGGATCAAACTCTCCGTTGAAGACTCTCGAAACACCCGAAGGTGAATCAGAAGAATAATCGAACCAGAGTCCGAAAACCTAGCAAAACAATCGCCAGCCGGAAATTAGCTGACTAAATGTCCGACACCCACACGGGGGTGTAAGCGCCGGAACCAAAATAATATTTGGCACTGACATTCATCGACACACTATTGAGTTCTCAAAGAACACACGCACACACCATCGCCCCGGGCATTCCCGGCTCGATCGGTGAGGCAACTTTTACAGCTTAGCTCAGCCATCTCAACGGAACCAAATCCGCTGGTAGGTGGAGCTAGTGTGATCGTCAGGCGCTCCTCGTCCAACCTCGTTTCCCAGGCCCTCGGGGCTCCGGGTCGGTGTCCGTGTCGCTCTGACCTGGAATAAGTTACGTGGTGCTGATTCGCATGTCAAATCGCCTGGTAAACGGGTGTTTTCGCGATCATCGCAGCGACCGCTCCGTCACTCCGGAGCGCCGACCCGCTCGATCTCGGCACCCAGCGACCGCAGGTTCTCCACGAAATCCGGGTAGCCGCGGTCGATGTGGAACACGTCGTGCACCTCGGTCCTGCCGTCCGCGACCAGACCGGCCAGCACCAGGCCCGCGCCCGCGCGGATGTCCGACGACCACACCGGCGCACTGGACAGGCGCGGAATCCCGCGCACCACAGCGTGATGACCGTCGGTGCGGGCGTCGGCGCCCAGGCGGATCATCTCCTCCACGAAACGGAAGCGCGCCTCGAAGATGTTCTCGGTGATCATCGAGG
Organism: Nocardia otitidiscaviarum; assembly: GCF_007362295.1. NCBI lineage: Bacteria > Bacillati > Actinomycetota > Actinomycetes > Mycobacteriales > Nocardiaceae > Nocardia > Nocardia otitidiscaviarum. The sequence continues at coordinate 5,561,978 of NZ_CP041695.1, forward strand.
TGCCGTCGGCGATCGCGGCCAGACCGATGGCCATCGGCTGGAGGTCGGTCGGGAAACCCGGGAACGGCAGGGTCGAGAAGTTCACCGCGCGCGGACGTTCGGACTGCAGGACCCGGAACCCGTCCGGCTCGAACGAGATCCGCGCGCCCGCGGAGCGCAGCTTGTCCAGCACCAGGGACAGATGCTTGGGGTTGATCCCGGAGACGCGCACGTCGCCCTGGGTCATGGCGGCGGCGATACCCCAGGTGGCGGCGACGATGCGGTCGCCGATCACCCGATGGGTGACCGGTGACAGCTTGCGCACGCCGTCGATGGTGAGCACCGAGGTGCCCGCGCCGTCCACCTTCGCGCCCATGCGGATGAGCATGTTGCACAGATCGACGATCTCCGGTTCCCGCGCGGCGTTGTCGATGATGGTCTGCCCCTCGGCGAGCACCGCCGCCATCAGGATGTTCTCGGTCGCGCCCACCGACGGGAAGTCCAGGCGAATGCGCGCACCCTGCAGCTCGTCGGCGCGCGCCACCAGGCAGCCGTGCTCGATCTCGCTGGTCGCGCCGAGCAGCCGCAGTCCGGCCTGGTGCATGTCGAGCGGACGGGAACCGATGGCGTCACCGCCCGGCAGCGCCACCACGGCCCGCTTGCACCGCGCCATGAGCGGACCCAGGACGCACACCGAGGCGCGGAACTGGGTCACGGCGGGAAAGTCCGCGTGGTACTTGGGTTCCGGCGGCGTCGTGATCGACACCGTGCCGGCGTCGATCGTGACATCGCAGCCGAGACCGCGCAGCACCTCGGCCATGAGCGGCACATCGAGAATGTCCGGGCAGTTCGTGATCGTGGACGTCCCCTCGGCCAGGAGGGCAGCCGCCATCAGTTTGAGGACGCTGTTCTTGGCACCCCCGACCGCAACCTCACCGACGAGACGCTTGCCCCCGGTCACCAGAAACCGTTCACTCACAGGGGTAGCTTATCCATCGCGAGCGGCGGGGCGCGCGTGTATGCGCCGCAGTGCCCCGGTGTGCCGCGATATCGGCCTGTCGGCGACGGATTTTCGTTTCGGCTCGGGAGTTCGGCGGGCGAATCAGTCGGTTCCGCCGCCCGGCTGCCACAGCACGTCGCCCTCGGGATTGGTGACGCGACTGAGGATGAACAGCAGATCCGACAGCCGGTTGAGGTATTTCGCGGGCAGCACGCCGGTGTCGTCGGGATGCGCCGACACCGCCGCCCACGCCGAGCGCTCCGCCCGCCGCGCCACCGTGCGCGCGGTGTGCAGGAGTGCGGCCAAGGGGGTGCCGCCGGGGAGAATGAACGAATTCAGCGGGGCCAGGCCCTCGTTGAACTCGTCGCACCACCGCTCCAGGCGGTCGATATAGGCCTGGGTGATCCGCAGCGGCGGGTACTTCGGATCCTCGACCACGGGAGTGGACAGATCCGCGCCCGCGTCGAACAGGTCGTTCTGAATCTGGCGCAGGACCTTCAGGATTCGCTCGTCCGGCTGCCCCAGCGCGACGGCGACGCCGATGGCGGCGTTGGTCTCGTCACAGTCGGCGTAGGCGGTCAGCCGGGGGTCGTTCTTGGACACCCGCGAGAAGTCGCTGAGTCCGGTGGTCCCGTCGTCTCCGGTCCGCGTGTAGATCCGGGTCAGGTGCACACTCACACGACCACCGTAGCGCTGATCACAGCGCGACGACCCTAGAGACCGGGGCGGCGGCGGATGCGGTCGGAGGGTCGCGACTCCACCCAGGACAGGAAGGCGGCCCGCGCACCGCGGTCCAGGGCCAGTTCGTAGGTGCCCGCGCCGTCGGTGACCTCGACGATGCCGATCTCATCGGTCATGATGTCGAACTCGTCGCCGTCGGGATTGCGGCGGCCGCTCACCTCGATGCCGAGGCGACGCATGGCGAAGTCCGGTCCCAGCTTCAGGCTGGAGAGCTTGTAGAAGACCAGGGTGTCCTCGTCGTAGCGGATCAGCCCGTGCCGCCACCCGCCGCCGTGGCCGCGGGCGGGCAGTGCGCGCACGATCGCGGCCGTCCCGCCGCGGCGCAGCATGACCAGCCGGTACGTGGAGGCCAGTGCCAGGCCGACGAGCAGCAGCACCAGAATGATCAGGAGAACCATCCCGGTCTGCAATGTCGCTCCGTCCCTTCACGTTCACGTCGCCGTCGAGCACGCGCCCGGCCGTTGGCCGGACTCCGCTCGTGTGGTCGATAGTAGCGACCGCGCGAACGGTGAGCCCGGCCATCCGCCGAATGTGACGTATGCGCTGTTCAGCCCATGCTGAACGGTTGGCCCCAGAGCACCACGTTGCCGATGAAATTCGTGGTGTCGATCTCGGCGGCGACGAACGAGCGAGCCTGCGCGTAGCCGCCGCAGCCGTCCACCGAGAAGGTCTCGTCGATCCAGCTGACGCTGGCATGCGGACCCGGCACCTTGTTGTAGCGCTTGTGCGATTCCTGGCCGTAGTCGTCGGGCTTCTCGATATCGAGCAGCAGCCGGGACACCGCCTGGCCGGGCGCCACCGTGATGCCGCCGCCCACTGCCGCGCTCGGCGATATCGACCAGGCCCCCTGCGCGTCCTGCTCGGCGGTCGCGCCGCCGCTGTTGTTCCCGGTGACCGAGCCGATATCCACCTGGCAGGCCACCACGTAGCCGGGCGAGATCTTGATGGTGGCCGTCGCGGCGCTCGGCCCCGACAGGTCGACGATGCCGCGACCGGTCGCCCACACGTTCCGGTGGATCGGCGTGGCCCCCATCGACGGGCTGATCTTCACCGATTCGCCGTCGATCCGGACGGTCACCGTGGTGCCGTCCGGTAGCTGCCGGGAGATCTCACCGCCCGGCAGCGGAATGAAGGTGTCGCCCCGCGCCGTCCCGGCGGGCAGGAGCCCGAGCACCACCGCCACCGCGAACGCCGTCCCGACCATCCTGCCGCCCCCGCGTACTGTCCCCATGCCGAACATGCGATCCCTTCGCGTCGTCAGTGGTGCGGTCAGCCGATGCTGAACGGCTGGCCGTAGAGGGTGACCTTGGCGTAGTCCGTGCCGATGATCTCCACCACGGAGACCTGCCGGGCCTGCGCGTAACCGCCGCAGCCCTGAATCTCCATCGGAACGTCCTGATACTGAATGTCGTAGGTGCCGCTCTTGATGAGTTCGATGTTGTTGATGGCGACCCATTTCACCTCACCCGGCGACAACGGAAAGCTGAAACCGACCGAGAGACTCGGGGTCGTGCTGATACCGACCGACGTACTGCCGCTGAACGAACCCAGGGCGACCTGGCAGCCGACGATATAGCCGACCGTGAGATTGGACGAGCCGTGTGTCCCGGAATTATTGGTACCCGGGAAATTTCGTGGTCCGTTGTTCGGCCCGACCTCGCCGTCCGGGGTCTGCACCTCGGCCGTCACAGTGCCCGAGACCCAGGTCGAACGACCGGCCCCGTTGACCGCGAGCGAGGGCGAAACAATCGCGCGCTCACCGCGACTGGTGATTTTCACCCCGGGGCCCTCGATATATCCGTCCGGCAGCGGCACGACCACATCCGCCGCGGCCGACCCGGGTGCGAAGAATCCGATACCGGCGACGATCACGGCCGCCGCGATGGAAACAAACCTGCTCATTCACCCCTCGCTCATCGTGGCGAGGCCGCACCTACCCGAGGGCGACCGCGCTGCGCCAACTCATTGAGGTAATGCTGGAAAAGCAAAGCTGAAGAACCGGAATTGCCGAGACTCGGCGGCATGATTCTAACCACACCCGGAAAAACAACAGCGCGACGGCCCCGGGAAATCCCGGAACCGCCGCGCTGCGAAGAGAACTCGGATCAGGCCTTGGCCTTCTCCAGGGCACGCACCCGGCCCTGCGCGACCACCTTGGCGGCGTCGCCGGCCTCGCTGTCGGCGAGCACGGCACGCGCGGCCGCCTCGTCGATATCCGCCGCGAGTTCAGCGGATTCCGCCAGCACGCGCACCGAGGTGGCGGTGACGGAGAAGAATCCGCCGTGCACCGCCGCGATGATCTTCTCGCCATCGGTGGAGTGGATGGACACGGTGCCACCGTCGACCAGCTGGCCGAGCAGCGGCTCGTGGTTCGGCATGATGCCGATTTCGCCCTCCGTGGTCTGGGCACTCACGAAAGACGCGGTGCCCGACCACAGTCGCCGTTCGACGGCGACCAGATCGACCGACATTTCAGCCATGTGCGACTACTTTCCGGCGATCTTCTTCGCGGCCTTCTCGACGTCGTCGAGACCACCGCAGGAGTTGAACGCCTGCTCCGGGAAGTGATCGAACTCGCCCTTGCAGACGCGATCGAAGTCGTCGATGGTCTGCTCCAGCGGCACGACCGAACCCGGCTGACCGGTGAACTTCTCGGCCACGATGAAGTTCTGGCCGAGGAATTTCTCCAGACGACGGGCGCGGCCGACGAGGACCTTGTCCTCTTCGGAGAGCTCGTCCATGCCGAGGATGGCGATGATGTCCTGCAGTTCCTTGTACTTCTGCAGGATGCGCTTGACCTCGTTGGCCACCCGGAAGTGCCGCTCGCCCACGATCGACGCCTCGAGGATACGAGAGGTCGAGGTCAGCGGGTCGACGGCCGGGTAGATGCCCTTCTGCGAAATCGGACGCGAGAGCTCGGTGGTGGCGTCCAAGTGCGCGAAGGTGGTCGCCGGGGCCGGGTCGGTGTAGTCGTCGGCGGGCACGTAGATGGCCTGCATGGACGTGATCGAACGGCCACGGGTCGAGGTGATGCGCTCCTGCAGCTGACCCATCTCGTCGGCCAAGGTGGGCTGGTAACCCACGGCCGAGGGCATGCGACCCAGCAGGGTCGAGACCTCGGAACCGGCCTGGGTGAACCGGAAGATGTTGTCGATGAAGAGCAGCACGTCCTGGTTCTGCACGTCACGGAAGTACTCGGCCATGGTCAGGGCCGAGAGGGCGACGCGCATACGGGTGCCCGGCGGCTCGTCCATCTGGCCGAAGACGAGGGCGGTGTCCTGGAGGACGCCCATCTCTTCCATTTCCAGGTGCAGGTCGGTGCCCTCACGGGTGCGCTCACCGACGCCCGCGAACACGGACGTGCCGGAGAACTCACGCGCGATACGGGTGATCATCTCCTGGATCAGCACGGTCTTGCCGACGCCGGCACCACCGAACAGACCGATCTTGCCACCCTTCACGTACGGGGTGAGCAGGTCGATGACCTTGATGCCCGTCTCCAGGATCTCGGTCTTGCCCTCGAGCTGGTCGAAGGCGGGCGGCTGGCGGTGGATGCCCCACTGCTCGCCGTCGCGGCCCAGACCCGGGGAGTCCAGGCAGTCGCCGAGGGCGTTGAACACGTGGCCCTTGACGACGTCACCGACGGGCACCGAGATCGGCTTGCCGGAGTCGCGCACCTCGACGCCACGGACCAGACCGTCGGTCGGCTGCATGGAAATCGTGCGAACGATGTTGTCGCCCAGGTGCTGCGCGACCTCGAGGGTCAGCGTCTTGGCCACCGACGCGAGCGCGATGTCCACGTGCAGGGCGTTGTACAGGTCGGGGATGGAGCCCCGCGGGAACTCGACGTCCACGACGGGACCGATGACGCGGGAGACGCGGCCGGTGCCGGCGCCAACCCGGTTCTCTTTGCTGACAGCTGCGGTCATTGGGTTCTCTTCCTGGGCTTAGTCGCTCGAGCTCGATGCCAGCGCGTTGGCGCCGCCGACGATTTCGGTGATTTCCTGCGTAATTCCGGCCTGACGCAACGAGTTCGCGGTCCGAGTCAGCGAATTCACCAGCTCGGTGGCGTTGTCCGTCGCGGCCTTCATTGCGGTGCGGCGCGCAGCCGACTCCGATGCCGCCGCATCGAGCAGCGACGCGTAGATCCGCGTATTGATGTACTTCGGCAGCAGCGCACCCAGCAGGGTGCTCGCGTCCGGCTCGAACTCGTACTGGGCCGTGGGCTCCGCCGACGCCGAGTCGGTGAAGCTGTCCGGCCCCAGGTCGAAGCTCTCGTCCACGAAGCTCACCTGGATCGGGGCCAGGCGGCGGACCTCGGGGGTCTGCGTCAGCATCGACACGAAGCGCGTGTACACGATGTGCAGTTCGTCGACGCCGGCCATGGTGCCCACCCCGTTGGGGGTTTCGACCTCGCCGTCGGCGCCCGCCATGAACGCCTCGACCAGGTGGTTGCACGCGGCGGAGGCGTCGGCGTAGTTGGGCGACTGGGAGAAGCCCACCCACGAACCGGTCACCTCGCGGTTGCGGAAGGTGTAGTAGGTCAGGCCCTTGGCGCCCATGACGTACAGCACCGGCTCCTTGCCCTCGGAGCGCAGTGTGGTTACCAGCTCCTCGGTGCGCTTGAGCACATTGGAGTTGTAGCCACCGCACATACCGCGGTCACTGGTGATCACCAGCACCGCGGCACGCCGCGGGTTCGGCCGCTCGGACAGCAGCGGATGGGTGAGATTGCCACTGGCGCTTGCCAGTTCGGCGAGCACCTTGGTGATCTCCTCGGCATACGGCTTGGCGGCGGCGACGCGCGCCTGTGCCTTGCCGATACGCGAGGTCGCGATCAGCTCCTGCGCCTGAGTGATCTTCTTGACCGAGCTCACACTACGAATGCGGGAGCGCAGTTCGCGCACGCTTGGCATCTACTCACTCCCTTCATTCGTCAGTTCCGACAGTCGCATCGCTGGTCTCGATTACTTCTCGACGCGCTTGCGAGTGACCGACAGCGACTCGACCTCTTCGTGGTCCAGCTCGCCCGCGGCGGGCTCGTTCACCACGCGGCTGCCGTCCGAGGCCAGGAAGGTCTGCTTGAACTTCTCGGTCGCGGCCTTGATGGCGTCGGCGGCCTCACCCTCGAGCGGCTTGGCGCCACCCTGCAGGGCGTCGAAGGACTCCTGGGTGTTGGCGTGCAGGAACTCCAGCAGCTCGGTGTTGAAGCGGCGCACGTCGCCGACCGGCACCGAGTCGTAGTAGCCCGCGTCCACCAGAAACAGCGAGACGACCTGGTCTTCGACAGCGACCGGGGCGTACTGGTCCTGCTTGAGCAGCTCGACCCAGCGCGCACCACGCTCCAGCTGGGCCAGCGAGGCGGCGTCCAGGTCGGAGGCGAAGGCGGAGAACGCCTCCAGCTCGCGGTAGGAGGCCAGCTCCAGACGCAGCGAACCGGACACCTTCTTCATGGCCTTGGTCTGCGCGGCACCACCGACTCGGGAGACGGAGATACCGACGTTGATGGCCGGTCGGACACCCTTGTTGAAGAGGTCCGACTCCAGGAAGACCTGGCCGTCGGTGATGGAGATGACGTTGGTGGGAATGAACGCCGAGACGTCGTTGGCCTTGGTCTCGATGATCGGCAGACCGGTCATGGAGCCCGCGCCCATTTCGTCGGACAGCTTGGCGCAACGCTCCAGCAGCCGCGAGTGCAGGTAGAAGACGTCACCCGGGTACGCCTCGCGGCCCGGCGGGCGGCGCAGCAGCAGCGAGATGGCGCGGTAGGCCTCGGCCTGCTTGGACAGGTCGTCGAACACGATCAGGACGTGCTTGCCCTGGTACATCCAGTGCTGGCCCAGCGCCGAACCGGTGTAGGGGGCCAGCCACTTGAAGCCGGCGGAGTCCGACGCGGGGGCCGCGACGATGGTGGTGTACTCCATCGCGCCGTGCGCCTCGAGAGCGGCCTTCACACCGGCGATGGTGGAGCCCTTCTGGCCGATGGCGACGTAGATGCAGCGCACCTGCTTGGTCGGGTCACCGGTGGCCCAGTTGGCCTTCTGGTTGATGATGGCGTCGATGCAGACCGCGGTCTTGCCGGTCTTGCGGTCACCGATGACGAGCTGACGCTGGCCGCGGCCGATGGCGGTCAGGGCGTCGATCGCGGTGATGCCGGTGGCCATGGGCTCACCGACCGGCTGGCGCTCCAGCACGGTGGCGGCCTGCAGCTCGAGCACGCGACGCTCGGTGGACTCGATCTCGCCGAGGCCGTCGATCGGCGCGCCGAGCGGGTCGATGACGCGGCCGAGGAAGTTGTCGCCCACCGGGACCGAGAGCACGTCGCCGGTACGGCGGACCTGCTGGCCCTCCTCGATGGTGTCGAACTCACCCAGGATGACCGCACCGATCTCGGTGGCATCGAGGTTCAGCGCGACGCCCTGGACGCCGCCCGGGAACTCGAGCAGCTCGTTGGCCATCGCCGACGGCAGGCCGCTGACGTGGGCGATACCGTCGCCGGTGTCGGTGACGACACCGACTTCCTCGATGGAGGTCTCGGGGGTGTAGCTCTGGGTGTAGCTCTCGATCGCGCTACGGATCTCATCGGGGGAGATCGTCAGCTCCGCCATGTTCTTCCTGCTCTCGCTGTCTGGTCTCGAATGTCGGTGTGTTGGGGTGACTGCGCGCTCAGGCCAGGCTCTGGCGGAGCCGCCGCAGTCGTCCGACGGCGCTGCCGTCGATCAGGTCATCGCCCACGCGCACGACGACACCGGCCAGCAGGCTGGGGTCGACCTGCACGTGCACCGTGACGGGCTTGTCGTAGAGGCGCTGCAGTGAAGCAGCCAGGTGCTCCCGCTGCTGCGGCGTCATCTCGACCGCGGCGCGCACGTGCGCCACGATCTGGTCCCGCAGGGACGCCGCCAGATCGGACAGGTGGTCGAAGGCCGCGCCGACGCCATTGCCGCGCAGGCGGGCGACCGCCTGTTCGGCCAGCTTCGCCGTGGTGTCCTCGACCTTGCCGGTGAGCAGGCGGGCCAGCAGTTCCCGGCGCGCCGAGGCGGGCTTGCCGTGATCCGACAGCGCCTGCTCCAGCTCCGGGTTGTCCTCGACGATCCGGCCCAGCCGGAACAGCTCGTCCTCGACGGCGTCGATACGGCCGCGGTCGGCCGCGGAGCGCAGCAGCGCCTCCTGTCCGAGCAGCACGAGGGTGTCGACGAAATCGCGGGTCCGCGACCAGTCCTGGGCGACGGCGGTGGTGAGCACCGCCTGGGTGGCCGCACTGACCTTGCCACCGAATACCCGTTCGGCGAGCTCGGCGCGCACCGAGCTCGACACCGACTTATCCGCGAGCGCCACACGCAGCGAACGCTGGTCGTCGAGTACGGCGACAACGGCGAACAGTTCGGAGCCGGTCGTTTCCGCGACAGTGTCGCTCCCGGTCAGAGCGGACCGAAGAGCTTCCCGCGCACGGGAACTCGCCTCGCGGCTCGCTGCGTACATGCTTCCCACTTTCGCGTCGTTACCTTCCGACCCCGATGCCGCTCTTCTCGTCCAGTTCCGCGAGGAACCGGTCGATGGAAGCGGCCTGCTTGGCCTGATCGGACACCGACTGCCCGATGATCTTCTCGGCCAGGTCGATCGCGGTCGCGCCCAGCTCCGAGCGGAGCTCGGTCACGATCTGCTGGCGCTGCGCCTCGAGCTGAGTCTGGCCGGAGGCCACGATGCGGTCGGCCTCGGCCTGGGCGTCCGCGCGCATCTGCGCGAGGATCTGCTGGCCCTGGGTGCGCGCTTCCTCACGGATGCGGGCGGCCTCGAGCCGAGCCTCGGCCAGCTGCTCCTGGTACTGCTGGAGGGTGGCCTGCGCCTCTGCCTGGGCCGCTTCCGCCTTGGCGATACCGCCCTCGATCTTCTCCGAACGCTCGTCCAGCACCTTGGTCAGGCGCGGGATGACGTACTTGTAGAAGACGAACGCGATGACCGCGAAGACGACCAACGACCAGACGATGTCGTATGTCGCCGGGATGAGGGGGTTCTGGTCTTCGGCCCCCTCAGCCGCGAGCAAGTGAATGCTGCTCATAAGTTGACTTCCGCAATCAGAAGATGAAGCCGGCCACGAGGCCGATCAGCGCCAGGGCCTCGGTGAAGGCGATACCCAGGAACATGTTGGTCCGGATGGTGCCCTGCAGCTCCGGCTGACGGGCGATGCCCTCGATGGCCTTACCGACGACGATGCCGACGCCGATGCCGGGGCCGATGGCGGCCAGGCCGTAGCCGATGGCGCCGTAGCCCTTGGAGGTGGTCTCGATGGTTTCCTGGGCCAGGTACGCGAGGCTCATGAGTCTTTCATTCCCTTTCTGTCGCCCACCCGCCGACGGCGGTGTGTAGCAGGTTTAGGTTGTCCGGTCGGTCAGTGAGAGTCGGCGTGCTGCGCGAGGCCGATGTACACGGCCGTGAGCAGCGCGAAGACGTAGGCCTGCAGGAAGACCACCAGGAGTTCGAAGAGGGTGAACGCGAACCCGCCGAGCAGCGAGAACGGCGAGAGCACCTTCATCCAGGCGGCGCCGTCGAACAGGAAGAACTGGGTGGCGCTGAAGAACAGCACCAGCATGATGTGGCCGGCCAGCATGTTCGCCATGAGTCGAACGGTCAGGGTGAACGGGCGCAGCAGGAAGGTCGAGATGAACTCGATCGGGATCAGCAGTACGTGCATCGCGGGCGGCACGTTCGGCACCACGATGCTGGAACGCATGTAGTGGAAGAAGCCGTACTTCTTGATACCCACGTAGTTGAACGCGACATACGCGACCAGGGCGAGCACCAGCGGGAAGCCGATGCGGGCGTTCGAGGAGATATTCAGGAACGGAATGACACCGGAGATATTCAGGAACAGCACCGCGAAGAAGATCGACGCGATGAGCGGGAAGAACTTCTTTCCGGTTTCCTTACCCAGCACCTCGTCGCAGATCTGCTCCTTGACGAAGATCAGACCGGTTTCCGCGATGTTCTGCAGGCCACGCGGAACGAGTTTGGGGCTGCGGAATGCCAGCAGCATGAATCCCACCAGTACGGCAGCCATCAGGATACGAACGAGCATCAGACGGTCGAGCTCGAACGGCGTCCCCTCGAACAGCAGAGCTGGAGGGAAGAAGTCGTTAAGCGACGGCGCGTGGAACTCGCCCGCCGCCAAAGTGATGACGCTCAGCGTTCTCTCCCGTGTTCGGGCCGCGGGCCATAGTTTTCACCCGCGGTTCGATCGGACATTGACGATCTGGTGGGTCGACTCAGGTCGGCTCGAAGTTCGTCAGCAGCTGTTCGGGCATTTACCCGGGCGTCTGAGCGCGCGTCGGCGACATCGTCGACGGTGCAGAACCGGAACCCCGCAGGGCCCGGCACGGCTGTAAGCATAACCTGCCCCACCTGGGTCCACGAGGGACCCCCCTGTTGGTTCGGTTGCCTACAGGTAAAGAGTTTATCAAGTTATCTACGACAACGTGTAGGGGGTGGCCGGAAACAGCGAGTGAACTATCCCCTACCCCCTACCGGTCTTCCAGGTCGATGACCGGAACCCGTTGGCGCAGAAGGCCGTACGTCTCCGCGCCGAGTACGACGAGCAGGGCGCCGACCACGGTCAGGAACAGGGTGGGGCGGCTGTAGAAGTCGAAATTCTGCAGCACCGCGACCACCACCAGGGCCACCAGCAGCTTGCCTACCCAGCTGCCCAGCAGCACCAGGCCCTGGATGCCGGAGTCGAAGCGGGCACTCAGCAGCACCGAGGCCGCCGTGGTGAGAATGAACCCGCCGCCGATCCCCGCGCCGAGCAGGGCGCCCCACAGGCCCGGCAGCCCAGCGAAGATCAGGCCGAGGATGGCTGAAATCACCACGAGCACAATCAATCCGAAGATGCCGTAGCGCAGCGCGGCCCGGAGCGGAGCGTCCTGACCGGGATTGGATGCCGTAGTCACGCCGACCCACTTTACCCGCGGGCCGCGTCGGGGCCGCGCGGCGGTTTGCGACCGGCCTTCAGGGTCAGTTCGCCCATGGACGGAACGGCGGTGATCACGAGGGCGAAAACCAGGCCGCCGGCGAACAGCAGCACCACCAGGCGGCGATCCATGAGCGACGAACCGACCGCTCCGAATGCGAGCACACTCACCCACAGGTAGATCAACAACACCACCCGGCGATGCGAATGCCCGATCTGGAGCAATCGGTGGTGCAGGTGCATTTTGTCCGGGGTGGAGAAACTCACACCCGCGCGCACGCGCCGCACGATGGCCAGAACAAGATCGAGTACCGGAATGAACATGACCGCGCCCACCAGCAACAGCGGCGACAACAGACCGACGATGTCGCGGGTGCCGTAACCCTGGAGCGGAATTCGGCCGGACGCGCCGGTGGAGACCGCGGCGAGCATCAATCCGATGAGCATCGAGCCGGAATCGCCCATGAAAATCCGGGCGGGCTGGAAATTGTGCGCCAGGAACCCGAGGCAGCCGCCCGCCAGTGCCGCGGCCAGCAACGCGGGCGGATAGGTATCCGTGGACCCGCCCTGCTCGTAGAGCAAGCCCACGGTGAACACGAATACCGCCGCGGCGGCGATCAATCCCAGCCCGGCGGCCAGGCCGTCCAGACCGTCCACGAAATTCATGGCGTTGATCATGGTGACGGTGATACCGACCGTGACCAGGCCGCCCTGGAGCTGATCGAGCACCACGGTGGTATTGGTGAACGGGTTGTAGATGGCGACCCAGCTCAGGCCCATCACGGCCATGACTCCGGCGGCGGTGACCTGGCCGACGAGTTTGGTGAGCCAGTCCAGCCCCCAGCGGTCGTCGATGATGCCGACCAGCACGATGAGCGTGCCCGCGACCACCACGGCCGGAATATCGGCGGGATAGTCGAAGCCGCGGCGCAGTGCGGGCAGCTGATGGGCGAACAGCACGGCGGCCAGCACACCCAGATAGATACCGACGCCGCCCATGCGGGGAATCGGCTTCACGTGCACGTCGCGCTCGCGGGGCACCGCCACCGCGCCGAACGCGATGGCCCCCACCCGGACTCCACCGGTGGACAGATAGGTCACCACCGTGGCGACCAGCAGTACCAGCAGCAGCTCCCGCAGGGGGACCACCGCCGCCGTACTGAAAACGCCTTGGCTCAGCAGGTCGCTACTCGACACCATCTACCGGGCCGTCACCGCGTTGCCTGCGAGACGAGCTCCTCCGGCGAGACGCCGAGCACCTCGGCGACCGCTGCGGTCGGCACCGCGCCCTCGCGCAGGATGCGCGGGGTGTCGGCGGTCAGGTCCACGATGGTGGAGGCCAGCGCGTGCTCGGCCTTGCCGCCGTCGAGGTAGACGCCGACGAGTTCACCGAGCTGGTCGCGCGCCTCGCCGACGGTGGTGGCGGGCGGCTGGCCCGACACGTTGGCGCTGGACACCGCCAGCGGCCCGACCTCGCGCAGCAGTTCCAGCGCGACCGGGTGCAGCGGCATCCGCAGCATGACGGTCCCGCGCGCGTCGCCCAGGTCCCAGGCCAGCGAAGGCGCCTGCTGCACAACCAGACTCAGCGCACCCGGCCAAAACGCCCGGATCAGATCGCGCGCCTGCGGGCGCACCGAGAACACCAGTCCGTCGATGGTGTTCCAGGAACCCACCAGCACCGGCACCGGCATATCCCGCCCGCGCCGCTTGGCCGCCAGCAGCGCGGCGACGGCCGAGCTGTCGAACGCGTCGGCGGCGATTCCGTAGAGCGTGTCGGTCGGAATGACGGCCAACCGCCCGGACTTCAGAGCGCTGCGCGCGGCAGTCAGTCCCGCGGCGCGCGAATCGGGATCGGCGCAGTCGTAGACGGTACTCACGCGCAACATCTTGGCACGGATGCGCTCTCGGCAAGTGTCAGGGGCTCGAGGCCATGGTCGCGGCCCCCGGCGCGCCACTGCGCGCGCTGCTCAGACGCGCAGCTCGGCGAGGTGCCGCCGCAGCGTTGCGCGCACCGATTCCGGGGTGCGGCGACGGGTGAGGGCCTGGATCGTCAAACCGTCGGCCAGCGCGATCAGGTCCTCGCCCACCTGCTCGGGGTCGACCTCGGATCGGATCAGGCCGCCGTCGACGCCGAGCCGCAGCAGCAGGACGAGCAGTTCGGCCAGGCCCCGATAGTGGTCACGCTGGGCGGCGGCGACCACCGGATCCACCGCCGCCTGTGCACTGAAGGCCAGCCAGACACTCGCCTCAACCAGATCGGGGTCGTCGACGACGAGCATGGCGTCGAGCGTCTGCTCCACCAGGGTGAGCACCGATTCCGGCTCGGCCGACGCCGCGATGCGAGTCCGGGCCCGCTCGGCGACCCGCTGGTTCACGTGCTCCTGCGCGAATATCAGCATCTGCTGGCGGGTTTCGAAGCAGCGCTGCACCGCGCCCATGGACACCCCGGCCGCGGCGGCCACCTCGCGCAGGGTGGCCGCCTCCAGACCGCGTCGGCCGATGAGATCGCAGACGGCGTCGGCGATGAGCCGCCGACGGCTCTCGTGGTCCACGTGGCGAGGCATGCGGACATCGTAGCGATGCAGTCGCATCGGAAAAATGTTAGGTTCCGATGCAAACGCATCGAAACCTTCGGCCGACAGGTGAGGAGAACGGGATGACGAGACGGGCGACCACCGGACTGTCGCGCCGAGGACTGCTGGGAGTGGGCGCGATGGGAATCGGCGCGCTCGCGGCCGGATGTGCGCGCGGCGCGGACACCGCCGGGGCGCGCGAACGTCCGACCATCGTGATCGTGCACGGGGCCAACGGCAATGGCGCGTCCTACGCCCCCTTGCTGGCGGCACTGACGCTGGCCGGACACCGCGCGCTGGCGGTCGACCTGCCCGGACACGGGGCGGCGGCGAACTTCCCGCCGTCCTATCAGGCCCCGCAGGATCTCGCGGCCCTGGCCAGCGAGCCGTCGCCGCTGGCGGAATTGCGACTGGCCGACAATGTGGCGCATGTGGTCGCGGTGGTGCGGGCGGCCGCCGCGCGGGGACCGGTGATTCTGATGGGTCACAGCATGGGCGGGGCGACGATCACGCGGGTCGGCAACGAGGTACCCGACAGCATCGCGCGGCTGGTCTATCTCACCGCCTTCTGCTGCGTCGAACTGCGCAGCGTGCTGGAGTGCTACCTGACGCCCGAGGCTGCCACCTCCCAGGCCACCACCATGCCCAGCGTCGGCGGCGATCCCCAGCGGACCGGCTTCACCCGAACCAATTGGCGCTCGGCGGATCCCGAATTCCTGGCTGCCGCCCACAGCTCGCTGGCCGAGGGCTACGACGATGCCGCGTTCCGGGCGGCGCTCAACGCCATGGAACCCGACGAGGCGTGGGCGGTCACCACCGACGATGCCCGCGGCGAGCCCGCGACCTGGGGCCGTATCCCCCGCACCTTTATCCGCTGCACCCGCGACCGCACCCTGCCCCTCGCCCTCCAGGACCGCATGATCCGCGAGGCCGACACCGCCACCCCGGACAACCCCTTCGAGGTGTTCGACCTCGACGCACCGCACCTCGGCCCCCGCGATCCCGGCACGCTTGCCGATATCCTCGTCCGGCTGGCCGACCGGCTGACCTGAGTTGAGCGGTGCACGGACCGGCGGCGGGCGGCCACCAGCGCGCCACCGGACACCGCGGCGACGGGTTACAGCCGCCGTGCGGGGCGGACGCTCGCCGAGTCGGCCGTGCGGATCAGCGCGCCGGTACGACCGGGCAAACACCGGCGCGGTGACCGGATGCCGGCGCGCGCGGGCGAGACGTCGGAGGTGGGGGCGGGTCAGCCGGTGCGGCGGGCGGCGACGAAGCGAGGTTTTCCGGCCAGATCGGGGTGTTCGACGATGGCGTCGAAGCCGCCGTGGGAGTGGAAGAGGGCGGCGGTGTCGGAGCCGTTGGTGTCGTCGTGTTCCACAGCCGTGACGCCGTCGGCCCGGAGCAGGCGGGCGATGGTGCCGATCATGGGGCGGATGACGGAGAGGCCGTCGGGGCCGCCGAAGAGGGCGCGGTGGGGGTCGTGGTCGGCGACCTCGGGGTCCAGTCGGGCCGATTCGGGGATGTAGGGCGGGTTGGCGACCACCACGTCGACCGTGCCGTTCAGGTGGGACAGCAGGTCGGGGTCGGTGACGTCGCCCGCGTGCAGGTCGATCGGGGTGTCGCCCTGCTCGGCCCGGTGCAGGGCGTTGCGGCGGGCCCAGTCCAGGGCCACCGGGTCCAGTTCCACGGCGTGTACCTGGGCGTCGGGGCGGGCGTGGGCGATGGCGAGGGCCAGCGCGCCGGAACCGGTGCACAGGTCCACGACGACGGGCCGGTGTTCGTGGCCGACGGCCTCCAGCTGGGCCAGCGCCCAGGCGAAGAGCAGTTCGGTCTCGGGGCGCGGGATGAATACGCCGGGGCCGACCGCGAGGTCGATCTCGCCCATCGCGGCGGTGCCCGTGAGATGTTGCAGCGGAACACGTTCCGCGCGGCGGGCCACCAGCGCCCGGAAGTCCGCCAGCTGCTCGGGGGTGAGCAGCGGGACCATCATGAGGCGCATGCGGTCCACCCCCAGCACATGGGCGGCGAGCAGCTCCGCGTCCGTGTGCGGACTGTGCACCCCGGCGGCGGCGAGAGTCTCGACGGCTTCGCGGATCACGGCCCGCAGCCCGATACGTGTCATGGCGACAACCTGCGAGCGGGAATCATTCCGCCGTGAGGCGGGCTGTGCGGTCGGCTTCGGCGAGGGCGTCGAGCAGGTCGTCGAGGTTGCCGTCCAGGACCGAGTCCAGGTTGTGTGCCTTGAAGCCGATGCGGTGATCGGCGATGCGGTTCTCCGGGAAGTTGTAGGTGCGGATGCGTTCGGAGCGGTCCACGGTGCGGATCTGCGAGGCGCGGCCCGCGGCGGCCTCCTGCTCGGCCTGTTCCTCGGCGAGGGCCTGCAGGCGCGCGGCCAGCACCTGCATGGCGCGGATCTTGTTCTGCAGCTGCGAGCGCTCGTTCTGGCAGGTCACCACGATGCCGGTGGGCAGGTGGGTGAGGCGCACGGCGGAGTCGGTAGTGTTGACGCCCTGGCCGCCCTTGCCGGAGGAGCGGTAGACGTCCACGCGCAGGTCCTTCTCGTCGATCTGCACCTGCTCGACCTCGTCGGGTTCGGGGTAGACGAGCACACCGGCCGCGGAGGTGTGGATGCGCCCCTGCGATTCGGTGACCGGCACGCGCTGCACGCGGTGCACGCCGCCCTCCCATTTGAGCCGGGACCACACGCCGTCGCGGCTGGGCTCCTTGCTCCGGATGGAGAAGGTGGCCTCCTTGTACCCGTCCAGATCCGAGTAGGTGACGCCCAGCACCTCGACCTTCCACCCGTGCCGTTCGGCGTAGCGAATGTACATGCGCGCCAGATCGGAGGCGAACAGCGCCGATTCCTCGCCGCCCTCACCGGATTTCACCTCGAGCACCACATCGTCGGCGTCGTGCGGATCGCGCGGGGCGAGCAGATCGGTGAGCGTCTTCTCCAGCTCCTCGACCTGTTCGCGCAGGGCGGGCACCTCGGCGGCGAAGGACGCGTCATCGGCGGCCAGTTCCTCGGCCGCGGTCAGATCGTCACGCGCGGAGGTCAGCCTGTTGTAGGTGGACATGACCGGCCCCAGCTCCGCGAACCGCTTGCCGACGCGACGCGCCGCGCCCGGATCGTTGTGCAGCGCCGGATCCGCCAGCTGCGTCTCCAGACCGGCGTACTCGGCCAGGATGTCGTCGATCGCGGACGGGGCCGCGGACTTGTCGGCCATGACATGTGCTCCTCGAGGGTGGTGTGATCGAAGCTCTGCAAACACAGCGACGCCCGACCTGCAGTGCAGGACGGGCGTCGGCGGGGTAGCTACTTGGCAGCCTTCGCGCGCTTGCCGTAGCGAGCCTCGAAGCGAGCCACGCGGCCACCGGTGTCCAGGATCTTCTGCTTGCCCGTGTAGAACGGGTGGCACTGGGAGCAGACCTCGACGGTGATGTGGCCCGACTCCTTGGTGCTGCGAGTCTGGAAGGTGTTGCCGCAGCCGCACACGACCGTGGTGTCCACGTACGTGGGGTGAATTCCTGCCTTCATGGATGTCCTTTCGATGGTCGCCGGGTCGCCCTCGACGACCGAGGACGTGAACCGGAACCGACTAGGCATGGTTGCCGACGGACCAGTATAAACGCCGCCTCGCGGGGCCTTGTTCCCGGTCCCTCCGGTCGTGCGCGCCAGGGTGGCAGCACCCGGACGAACCCTGAACTTCTCCCCCATCCGGAGTAGTTCTCGCGGGCGATGTGCGCGACGACCGTAACCGAGAACATGGGGATGGTCGGATTTGTTCCGAATCCACCCCCAAGGAATTGCGGGCACGCATCTTTCGAGGGCTCGAGTCACCCTGAAAGTCGAGTAGCCGTCTACTCAAGAATGCGAACACCGTTGTTCATAGTGTCGTGTCAGGTGAGAGGAACCCCCTACGAACAGGAAGGACAGCTGTGAACCGGACACACGAACGCCGAGCCGAGATCGTCGCGGGCGGTGTCTTCGCAGTACTGCTCCTGGGGGTGGTCGTGGGATGGTGCGCCAGGCCCGAACCCAACCCGACGGTGCATTCCCGCGCACCGCGGCCGGGCACCGGCGACCTCACCTATACGGCGGTCACGGCGTCCGGCGCACAGGTCGCCGTGACCGCCACCATCATCGGGTTCCTGATCATCGGCGCGGCCCTGATCGGCTTGTTCTTCTTCAGCCCGCGCCCGACCCCGAATACACCTCGGCGGCCCCG
Source organism: Nocardia otitidiscaviarum (assembly GCF_007362295.1). Lineage (NCBI taxonomy): Bacteria > Bacillati > Actinomycetota > Actinomycetes > Mycobacteriales > Nocardiaceae > Nocardia > Nocardia otitidiscaviarum. Next base: position 5,580,464 of record NZ_CP041695.1, read on the forward strand.
CCGTAGCGGGGCCGCCGAACTGGTTCGAACCGCGAGTGAAAGGGCGACAGGATATTTCGCGCCCTTCCGGCTCATGTCCTACTCGTCGAGTGCGCCCGGAGCGGTCTTCGAGACCTGCATGAGGAACTCGATATTGCTCTTGGACTTCTTCAACCGGTCGATCAGCAGATCGATCGCCTGATGCGAGTCCAGGCCGGAGAGCACGCGCCGCAGCTTGTGGATGACCGCGGCCTCGTCGGGCGACATCAGTAGATCGTCGCGGCGGGTGCCGGACGGGTTGACGTCCACCGCCGGGAACACGCGGCGCTCGGCGATCTTGCGATCGAGCTTGAGCTCGGCGTTGCCGGTGCCCTTGAACTCCTCGAAGATGACCGTGTCACCGGTCGAGCCGGTCTCCACCATCGCGGTGGCGATGATGGTGAGCGAGCCGCCGTTCTCGATATTGCGGGCCGCGCCGAGGAACCGCTTGGGCGGGTACAGCGCGGTCGAGTCCACACCACCGGAGAGGATGCGGCCCGAGGCGGGCGAGGAGTTGTTGTACGCGCGACCCAGCCGGGTGATGGAGTCGAGCAGCACCACCACGTCCTGACCCATTTCCACCAGGCGCTTGGCCCGCTCGATGGCGAGTTCGGCGACCGAGGTGTGATCGCTCGGCGGCCGGTCGAACGTGGAGGCGATGACCTCGCCGCGCACGGAGCGCTGCATATCGGTCACTTCCTCGGGACGCTCGTCCACCAGCACCACCATGAGGTAGCACTCGGGGTTGTTGGTCGCGATGGCGTTCGCGATGTCCTGCATGATCGTGGTCTTACCGGCCTTGGGCGGCGACACGATCAGGGCGCGCTGGCCCTTGCCGATCGGCATGATCAGGTCGATCACGCGGGTGGTCAGCTTGTTGGGCTGGGTCTCCAGCCGCAGGCGCTGATTCGGGTACAGCGGGGTCAGCTTGCTGAATTCCGGACGGCGCTTGGCGGATTCGACATCCGAGCCGTTGACGGTGTCCAGGCGCACCAGCGGGTCGAACTTCTGGCGCTGGTTGCTCTGATCGCCCTCGCGGGGGGCGCGCACCGCACCGGTGATGGCGTCACCGCGGCGCAGGCCGTTCTTGCGGACCAGGTTCATCGACACGTACACGTCGTTCGGACCGGCCAGGTAGCCGGAGGTGCGCACGAACGCGTAGTTGTCGAGCACGTCGAGGATGCCGGCCACCGGCTGCAGGACGTCGTCCTCGCGGATCTCCATCTCGCGGGACTCACCGCTGCCGCCGTCGCGGTCCCGGCCCCGGCGGCGCTCGCGGAAGCGACGGCCCCGGCGGCCGCGGCCGCCTTCCTCGTCGTCCCCGCCGCGGTCGTCGCGGCGCGCGGTGCCGTTCTGGTTCTGCTGGCCGCCGTTCTGCTGACGGTCGTTCTGCTGACGGTCGTTCTGCTGATTGCGATCGCGGCGGCGCTCGCCCTCCGACTCGGACTTGCCCTCGCCTCCGGACGCCTCGGTCGAAGTCCCTTCGGCGGCAGCGTTGTTCGCCGCGGCGGCACGCTGTTCGCGGCCCCGACGCTGGCGACCCCGACCACGCTGGCCTTCCCGGCCACCGTCCTCGCCATCGCCCGCGTCGCGCTTGGATTCCTGCGCGGGAGCGGCATCGGCGGCCTCGCCCTTGGGCGCGCCGCGCTTCGACGCGTCGTTCTTGGCGGTGTCGCTCTTGCCGGCGTCGCTCTTGGACGGCTCGTTCTTGGCCGACTCGCCCTTGGACGGCTCGTTCTTGGTCTCGGCGGGGGCGTCGGCCTTGGCCGATCCGGAATCCCCGCTGGTCGGCGCGGTATCCGCGCCCTTGGTGGCCTCGGCATCGGCCTTGGCCTTCTCACCCCGGCCACCCTTCGCGGGCTTGCCCGCGGCGGCGGCTTTGGCGCCACCGGACTGATTCTCCTTGATGGCGGCGATGAGATCACCCTTACGCATCCCGGAAGTGCCTCGGATACCGAGTTCTCCCGCAAGCGCACGCAACTGCGGCAACAACATTCCAGTCAGCCCCGATCGTGCGACGTCGGTTTGTTCACTCATCTTGCTCGAACTTTGTCCGGAGTCACTTTCGCGGTCGCCCGAGGAATCGGAATTGGTATCCACCCCGGGTGTCGCGAGCAGGTCCGTATCTGTCACGGAAATCCTTTCCTTCCCTCGATTGCCGTGTGCCTTGTCGAGGGTTTCTCCTGCAATCCGGTCGTGTGCCGGACTCGGATGCCGCATCGCCTGCCCCGCCGGACCGGTGGTTTCGCCACGTGGTGGTGTGGTGCCACTGCGTGGTTTTCGCCACCGACTGCTGGGCTTCGCCACCGACTGCAAAAGGTGGGAGAGATCATTCCAGTTGACTGGCTACCCCCAAGTTTCGAGCTCGAGCCTCGAGCCTGAGCAAGGAGCCTCTGGAGCGATTGCCCTGATGAAGCACCGGCGTCTGACGCGCACGATGTACGGACCGCCCCAGGATAGCTCTCACCAGTTGCATCGGCAAGGCAGGCACGCTGTCAATCCGGCAATACGTCGGCGATCAGTCCACCAGCACGCCGTCGGCGATACCGGGTTCGACCACGCGCATGCCGTCGGCGGCGGCGAGTTCCCGCAGCTCCGCCGGGAATTCACCGGTACCCAGGGCCAATACCGTGGGTCCGGCGCCCGAGACGGTGGCCGCGATTCCGGCCGCGCGCAGCGTGTCGATCCATTTGGTGGTCAGCGGCAGCGCCGCGGCCCGGTAGCCCTGATGTAGCCGGTCGGCGGTGGCGGGCAGCAGCAGGTCGGGACGCTGCGTCAAGGCCACTACCGCCAGCGCGGAACGGCTGGCGTTGAAGGCCGCGTCGGCGTGCGGCACGGTGTCGGGCAGCAAACCGCGGGTGTGCGCCGTGGAGGAGCGCTCGGTGGGGATGAGCACGAACGGCCGCAGCGACGGATGCGGATCCAGCCGAACGGCCCGGTAGGAGCGGGTGTGATGGTCCCCCACCCCATTGGCCGCGGCGTTGGCGGGAGGGTCGGTTTCGGTCCAGGACACCACGATTCCGCCCAGCACGCTGGCCGCGGCGTTGTCGGGATGCCCCTCGAACTCCGAGGACAGCTGCACCAGCGCGTCATCGCCGAACCCCAGCGCCGGATCGAACTTGGCGGCCAGTCCGCGCCCCGCGGCCAGTCCGCCCACCACCGCCGAGGCCGAGGAACCCAGCCCCCGCGAGTGGGGAATCACGTTGCGGCACACCACATCCAGCCCGTCGGCCCAGACGCCCGCGGATTCCAGTCCGCGCTCGATGGCGCGTACCACCAGATGTGAAGGGCCCCAGGGCACGTCGTCGGCGCCCTCACCCTCCACCTTGATGGTGAGACCGGATTCGGTGGTGCGCACCGTGATCTCGTCGTACAGACCGAGGGCGATGCCCAGGGAGTCGAAACCCGGCCCCAGATTGGCGCTGGACGCCGGAACCCGCACCGTGACGGTGAGATCCGCGGGCAGGGTCCGGGTCATCACTTGACCTTCGCGCGAACTCAACTCAGGCCAGCTCGAGCTCGTGGGCCACCGCAACCGGGTCGACCGCGATCGGTGTGACCTCCGGCATGCCCTTGAGGGCATTGTCGGGGTCCTTGAGGCCGTTGCCGGTCACCGTGCACACCACGGTCAGTCCGGCGTCCAGCCAGCCCTCCTTGCGGGCGGCGAGCAGACCGGCCACGGAGGCGGCGGAGGCGGGCTCCACGAACACCCCCTCGGTGGCGGCGACCAGGCGGTACGCCGCCAGGATCTCCTCGTCGGTGGCCGCGCGGAACGCGCCGCCGGACTCCTCCTTGGCGTTCATCGCACCGTTCCAGGAGGCGGGCGCACCGATCCGGATGGCGGTGGCGACGGTCTCGGGATCGCTGACCGGAGCCCCGTTGACCAGCGGCGCCGCCCCGGCGGCCTGCACGCCGAGCATGCGCGGACGGGCGGTGATGATGCCGTCGGCGTGGTACTCGCTGTAGCCCTTCCAGTAGGCGGTGATATTGCCCGCGTTGCCCACCGGCAGCGCGTGCACATCGGGGGCCTTGCCCAGGGCGTCGACGATTTCGAAGGCGGCGGTCTTCTGGCCCTCGATGCGGGCCGGGTTGACCGAGTTCACCAGGCCGACCTCGGGGAAGTCCGAGGTGACCTTGCGGGCCAGCTCCAGGCAGTCGTCGAAGTTGCCCGCGATCTGGATGATGTCCGCGCCCAGCATGACCGCCTGGGCCAGCTTGCCCATGGCGATCTTGCCCTGCGGAATGAGCACCGCGCAGCGCAGGCCCGCCCGGGTGGCGTAGGCGGCGGCCGAGGCCGAGGTGTTGCCGGTGGAGGCGCAGAGCACGGCCTTCTTGCCGGAGTACTTGGCGTCGGTCATGGCCATGGTCATGCCGCGGTCCTTGAAGGAACCGGTCGGGTTGAGGCCCTCGACCTTGAGGTACACCTCGCAGCCGGTCAGCTGGGAGAGGTGATGCGCGGGCACCAGCGGGGTGCCGCCCTCGAACAGCGTGACCGCCTCCCAATCGGCGGGCACCGGGAGCCGATCCCGGTACGCGTCGATCAGACCGGGCCACGGAGTGTGCACGGGGACCCGCGCGGTCGTACTCATTCCTCGGTGCCTTCCAATCTCAGAACACTGGTCACGGACGTGACGGAGTCCAGTTCGGCCAACGCGGCAACGGTATCGGCCAGCGCGGACTCCTGCGCGTGGTGGGTCACCACGACCAGGCGCGCGCCCTCGTCGTGCCCCTCCTGGCGGACCGTCGAGATGCTGACGCCGTGTTTGGCGAATTCACCCGCCACCGCCTCGAGAACGCCGGTGCGATCGGCGACCTGCAGGTTCACGTGGTAGCGGGTGGGGGTGTCGCCGATCGGTGCGATCGGCAGCTCAGCATAAACCGATTCGCCCGGCGCGCGGCCACCGAAGAACTTGTTGCGCGCCGCCATCACCAGATCGCCCATGACCGCCGAGGCGGTGGGCGCGCCGCCCGCGCCCTGACCGTAGAACATCAGGCGACCGGCGTTCTCGGCCTCCACCACCACGGCGTTGAACGCCTCGTTCACCGCTGCCAGGGGGTGCTTGCGCGGGATGAGGGCCGGGTAGACACGTACCGAGACGCTCTCCTTGCCGCCCTCCTCCGGTCCCTCCACCACGCGCTCGCAGATGGCGAGCAACTTCACGGTGCAGCCGACGGCGGCGGCGGTCTCCAGATCCTCGGCGGTGATCTTGGAGATGCCCTCGCGGTAGACGTCGGCGGAGGTCACCCGGGTGTGGAAGGCCACCGAGGCGAGGATGGCGGCCTTGGCGGCGGCGTCGTAACCCTCCACGTCGGCGGTCGGATCGGCCTCGGCGTAGCCCAGGCGGGTGGCCTCGGCGAGCACGTCGTGGTAGTCCGCGCCGGTCTCGGCCATGGCGGAGAGGATGAAGTTGGTGGTGCCGTTGACGATGCCCACCACGCGGTTCACCCGGTCACCGGACAGCGACTGGATGAGCGGGCGCATCACCGGGATGGCACCGGCGACGGCGGCCTCGAAGTACAGGTCGGCGCGGCTGTTCTCGGCCGCGGCCGCGAGTTCGCCGGTGTAGTCGGCGAGCAGCGCCTTGTTGGCGGTGATCACCGATTTGCCCGCGTCCAGGGCCTGTTTGATCAGCGCGCGGGCCGGGTCGATGCCGCCCATGAGCTCGACCACGATATCGACGTCGTCGCGGGTGACCAGGGCCTCGGAATCGGTGGTCAGCAGGTCGGCGGGCAGGCCGCGGTCCTTGCCGAGGTCACGCACCGACACCCCGCGCAGCACCACGGGGGCGCCGACGCGGTTGCAGATGTCGTCGGCGTGATCGCGCAGAATACGCACGACCTCGGTGCCGACCGTGCCCATGCCGAGCACCGCCACACCGATCGGGTGGTCCGTCCCCCACACGCCGTTTCTCGCAGCGTTGTTAGCCACCTCTGTCATGCGTTCACCTCCAAACTGAGTAGGTCCTCCACCGTCTCCCGGCGGAGAATCAAGCGCGCCTTGCCGTCCCGCACCGCCACCACGGCGGGCCGGGTGAGCATGTTGTAGCGACTCGACATCGAATAGCAGTACGCGCCCGTCGCGGCCACCGCGATGAGATCGCCCGGACCCACGTCGGCGGGCATCCAGGTATCGCGAATGACGATATCCCCACTCTCGCAATGCTTTCCGACCACACGAGCGACGACGGCGGTGGAATCGCTGGTGCGCGAGACCAATCGGCAGTCGTACTCGGCCTGATACAGCGCGGGACGGATGTTGTCGCTCATGCCGCCGTCCACCGAGACGTAGCGGCGGCGGTTGCCACCGTCGAGGGTGACGTCCTTGATGGTGCCGACCTCGTAGAGGGTCACGGTGCCCGGCCCGGCGATGGCCCGGCCCGGCTCGACCGCGATGGTCGGCTTGGGCAGCCCGGCGTGCGCCGCCTCCTCGGTGACGATGTGATCCAGCTTGGCGGCGAACTCGTCCAGCGCGGGCGGATCGTCGTGCGGCAGGTACGAGATACCCAGGCCGCCACCGAGATCCAGAATGCTGATCTGCGCGGCGCGTTCGGCCCCGAACTTGTCCACGGCCTCGCGCAGCACGCCGAGCATGCGCCGGGTGGAGATCTCGAAACCGTCGATATCGAAGATCTGCGAGCCGATGTGGCTGTGCAGGCCGACCATGCGCAGGTGCGACGACTCGAAGACGCGCGCGATGGCCTGCATGGCGTCGCCGCTGGCGACCGAGAAGCCGAACTTCTGATCCTCGTGCGCGGTCGAGATGTATTCGTGGGTATGGGCTTCCACGCCCACGGTGAGGCGCACCAGCACGTCCTGCACCACGCCCGCGCTCTTGGCCACCGCTTCGAGCCGCTCGATCTCGATGAGCGAGTCCAGCACCACGTGGCCGACCCCGGCGCGCACCGCGGCCTCCAGTTCGGGCACGGACTTGTTGTTGCCGTGCAAGGCGATTCGCTCGGCCGGGAAGCCGGCGCGCAGCGCCACCGCGAGTTCGCCGCCGGAGCACACGTCCAGCGACAGGCCCTCGTCGCGAATCCAGCGCGCGATCTCACCGCACAGGAACGCCTTGGAGGCGTAGTGCACCTTGGCGTTGTCGCCGAAGGCGCGCACCATATCGCGGCAGCGGGATCGGAAGTCGTCCTCGTCGACGACGAACAGCGGGGTGCCGAATTCGGCGGCCAGCTCGTGCACGGGCACGCCCGCCAGCCGCACCACACCGTCGGCGTCGCGAGTGGCGTTGCGGGGCCACACATTCGCGGGCAGCTCGATCATCTGCCGGGCCGCGGTCGGGCGCTCGGGCAGATTCGGCGCGTGCGGGATGTCGGCGTGGCGGGGTCCGGCGGGGTGGGCACTCATCTACATACGCTCCGGGGCAGATACGCCTAGCAGGCCGAGGCCGTTGGCGAGAACTTGGTTGGTGGCTTTGACCAGCTCGAGGCGGGCGGCGTGGCGCGGCGAGACGGGCTCGTCGCCCTTGGGCAGCACGCGCATGTCGTCGTCGGACTGGAAGGGGTGGTAGGCCCCGGCGAGCTCCTCCAGGTAGCGCACCACCCGGTGCGGTTCGCGCATCTCGGCGGCGGTGGCCACCACGCGCGGATACTCACCGAGGGTGCGGATCAGCTCGCCCTCGCGCTCGGCCGACATGAGGCCGAAATCCGGTGTCACCGAAGCGAAGTCGAATGCCTTGGCATTGTCGATGATGCGGCAGGTGCGGGCGTGCGCGTACTGCACGTAGTACACCGGGTTGACGCTGTCCTGCTTGGTCCACAGGTTGATGTCGATATCGATGCTGGTGTTCACCGACGACCGCATGAGCGAGTAGCGGGCGGCGTCCACGCCGATGGCGTCGACCAGGTCCTCCAGCGTGACCACGGTGCCCGCCCGCTTCGACATCTTCACGGCCGCACCGTCTTTGAGCAGGTTCACCATCTGGCCGATGAGCACCTCGACCACGTCGGGGTTCTCACCGAGGGTCGAGGCGACGGCCTTGAGACGGCCGATGTAGCCGTGGTGGTCGGCCCCGAGCATGTAGATGCACAGGTCGAAGCCGCGCGACAGCTTGTTCTCCAGGTAGGCGATATCGCCGCCGATGTAGGCCGACTTGCCGTCGCTCTTGATGACGACGCGGTCTTTGTCGTCACCGAACTCGGTGGAGTTGATCCACCAGGCGCCGTCTTTCTCGTACAGGTTGCCCGAGGACTTCATCCGCTCCAGCGCCGCGTCCACCGCGCCGGACTCGAACAGCGAGCTCTCGTTGAAGTACACGTCGAAGTCGGTGCCGAAGTCGTGCAGCGACTGCTTGATCTGCGCGAACATCAGCTCGACGCCCTCGCGCCGGAACAGCTCGTGCCGCTGCTCGGCGGGCAGCTCGACGGCGGTGGGATGCGCGGCCACGATGGTCGCGGCGATCTCGCCGATGTAGGCCCCCGCGTAGCCGTCCTCGGGGGTGGGTTCGCCGAGCGCGGCGGCGACCAGCGACTTGGCGAAGCGGTCGATCTGCGCGCCGTGGTCGTTGAAGTAGTACTCGCGGGTGACCTGCGCGCCCTGCGCCGCCAGGATGCGCCCCAGGGCGTCGCCCACCGCCGCCCAGCGGGTGCCGCCGAGGTGCACCGGTCCAGTGGGGTTGGCGGAGACGAATTCCAGGTTGATCTTGGTGCCCGCGAGGGTGTCGGCTGTGCCGAAGCTCTCACCCGCCGCCAGGATCCTGGTGATGATCGCGCCCTGGGCGGCCTTGGCCAGCCGGATGTTCAGGAAGCCGGGCCCGGCGACCTCCGCGGACTCGACACCCTCGGCCGCCGACAGCGCCTCGGCCAGCAGGTTCGCGAAATCCCGCGGATTCAAGCCCGCTTTCTTCCCTACCTGCATGGCCAGATTCGTGGCATAGTCACCGTGCTCAGGGTTACGCGGACGCTCCACCTTGACCTCGTCGGGCAGGACCGCAGGGTCGGATCCACGTTCGACAAGGACCTTCGCCGCGGTCGCACGAAGGAGATCTGCAAGGTCAGCTGGAGTCACGAGTCACTATCCTATGGTCTGAGCAGGTGAACGCCGTCAGCGGGCACCTCGCGGGCACGCGCCCGGCAAACGGGGCGGCGACGAGTCGCCACCCCGTCTGATTGTCCACACGTCGAAAAGAGCACAACAGCGATGCCGAGCAGGACCAGCGCCAAGTCGGCGAAAGCCATCAAGGCCGCGAGCAAATCCTCCACGTCGCCGTGGAAGGGAGGCAAGAGCGGGAAGTTGCCGACCAAGCGCAATATCCCGTGGCCGACCATCGGTGCCGCGGTGGTGATCATCGCACTCGTCGGCGCGCTCGCCGCGTACCTGGTGCCGAAGTACCACGCGCAGGAGGAGCTGAAGAACCCGTCCGCCTATATCGACGGCGTGGTCAAGAAGGACTACCCGGCGGGTCAGCACGTGTCCTCGACCCAGCGGGTGGCCTACGACCAGACCCCGGCCTTCGGCGGCCCGCACGACAGCTCGTGGGCGGCGTGCACCGGCGTGGTGTACGACAAGGCCATCCGCACCGAGAACGCGGTGCATTCGCTCGAACACGGTGCGGTGTGGATCACCTACAACCCGGAGCGCGTGGACGCCGGGACCATCGACACGCTGAAGCAGAAGGTCGACGGACAGCCGTACATGCTCATGTCGCCCCACCCCGGCCTGGACAAGCCGATCTCGCTGCAGGCGTGGGGGCATCAGCTGAAGGTGGACAAGGTCGACGATGCCCGGATCGACCGGTTCATCAAGGATCTGCGCCTGAACGAGAACACCTATCCGGAGGTGGGCGCCAGCTGCGCCAACCCGACCTTCGACACCGTGAATCCGCCCGCCTTCGATCCGACGCCGCCGGGTCCCGGCGCGGTGGGCATGGACGGCAAGGGCGCGACCCAGGGATCCATGACCGATCCCACCGAGCTCGGCGGCGGGCTGCCGGGCATCCCGGGGTTGGAGGGCCTGTCCGGTCTGGAGGGTCTGTCGGGTCTGCCGGAGGGTGTGCCGAACATTCCCGCGCCGACCGACGCGCCCGCGGGTGAGCAGCCCGCCGCACCCGAGGACGCCCAGCCGCAGCCCGAGCAGCCCGCGCCGGGACAGTGATGCCGCCCTTGTTGTCACACAGCGATTCCCACGAGTCGGCCGACGACCAGCCCGCCGAATCCACCGTGACCGCCCGCCCGAGCCAACGCCCGGCGCTGGTCGTGCTGGGTGTGATCGGCGTGCTGCTCATCGGCTTCGCACTGGGCGTGTTCGCGCGCATCCCCCTGGACGGCAGCTCCGAGCCGACTCCGAATGCCGTGGACATCGGCTTCAGCCAGGACATGTCGGTGCATCACGCCCAGGCGGTCGAGATGGCCGGTGTCGCACTGGCGGGTTCCGACGATCCGGCCATCAAGAGCCTGGCCTACGACATCCTCACCAGTCAGCAGAATCAGCTCGGGCGCATGCACGCCTGGTTGCAGCTGTGGGGCGAGCCGCTGCTGCCGACCGGCGGGTACATGGGCTGGATGGCCGACGCGGGCTCCTCGCACGGCCACGGCGGCGAGGCCGCCGCACCGGAACACACCGGCCCGGTGTCCACCATGCCGGGCATGGCGTCCCAGCAGGACCTGGTCGCCCTGCGCCAGGCCACCGGCACCGCCCAGGACATCCTGTTCCTCCAGCTCATGCTGCGCCACCACCTGGGCGGCGTGCCGATGACCGAATACGCCCTGGAACGCGCCGAGACCAGCGGAGTCCGCGATCTCGCCGAGAAAATGGCCCGCACCCAGGCGGGCGAGGTCACCCTCATGACCCGGATGCTCGACGCCCGCGGCGCCTCCCCACTCCCCTACCCCTGACCCCGAACCGTGCACCGGGCACCCGCGAAACGCCCGGTCCACACCTGTTTTTGGCCGAGACGCAACCCATGCGATACGCTTTCCCAGCCCGAGCGGAACACCCGCCCGGACATATCCCCGCCCTCGTAGCTCAGGGGATAGAGCGTTTGCCTCCGGAGCAAAAGGCCGCAGGTTCGATTCCTGCCGAGGGCACCGAATCAGGTCCCCGGCCAGCTATCTCAGCTGGCCGGGGATTTTTCGTTCTTCGGCGAGCGGTACGTCCGTATGCCTGTCGAGGACATCCCGGAAATCAGCCTCCCGACGTACCGCCGAACGCACCGGACAGCCACTCGCCGACCGCGTCGGCGTACCGGCCTGGGACTTCGATCGGTAGCGCGTGCCCCACCGTATCGAGCACCGTCAGCTGCCAGTTGGGTCGGCGGGCCGTCCAGTCGTCGATCCACGCCCGCACGATCAGGCGGTCGTCGTCGCCCCACAGCAGCAGGGTGGGCGCCGACGTACGCCGCATGGCGTCCTGTACCGGGTGACGCCGGACGAACATGGCCGACATGATCGACGCGAAGCCAGTGATGCCGCGGCCCAATTGTCTGGGCCCCGCCGTCCTGAGTTCTTCTCCCGCGAGTTCCCGGAACTCATCCGACAGCCGCGATCCGTCACCGCCCGCGAGGTCCCATCCCGATCCCGCCGGATCGGACAACACCGCGCGTTTCCGGTCGATGAGGCGTTTCCCGAAGACCCGCAGCGCCGCTCGGGCGACCGGCGGCCCTACCGCCAATCCCGCCCTACCGATCGTCCGCCACCACCGACTCTCGCCCGCGCTGAGCGGAGGGGGCAGGGCGGGCGCCACCAGCACCAGCCCGGCCACGCGTTCGGGTGCGAGGTCGGCGAAGAGCAGCGCGACCATCGCGCCCGCCGACCAGCCGTGGATCACGACCGTGTCGAGCCCCAGCGCGTCGGTGAGGTCTCGCAGGAAGATCGCGTCGGCTTCGAGGCCGTGCGCGCGCCGGTCCCGCGCCTCCGTATGGCCGGTCATGGAGCCGGGAAGGTCCACCGCTATCACGCGCCCGTACCCGCGCAGCACCGGCAGCACGTCGATCATGTTCGAAGCGCTGCCCGCCGGGTTGGGAACCAGCAGATGGACCGGAGCGTCCGACGGCGCCCGCTCGCCTTCCGCCATGAGACAGTGCGCCGACAGACCGCCCGGATCGACTGTCTCGCTGTGGATTCCCGACCACCGCGTGGACCGCTCACCCCAGTCGACGTACCGCATAGGGCCAAACTACTCGTCGCGCCGGAGGTCGCGGGCTCTGACGTGTGGCGGTACCTGTGGGTGGAAGCACTGGGCGGCGCCACCATACCCGCGAAACAACGAAGCCGAAGGGTGCAGTTGCACCGGTTAAGACTGCTCGATCATCGCCGTGAGTTCGTCGGCCATCGGTCCGCTGATCTCGTACGCAACCTCCGCCGGAGTAGCTGCGCCACCAGCGCTGGGAGAGCCGGAGTTCCACTCGGCGCCGGGGCCGCCCCGAGTCCGAACGTTCCGCGACCTCGATCAGGCCGGGCCGCGGCACATAGCCCTCATAGCCCACGTAGGCGTAGGTGTGAACACGACCAGGGCCGCCGACGATGACGTCGGCGATGCCGGTCAGGGCACGCGCATAGTCGCCAAGGTCGTCACTGTGCTGAGCGAAAACCGCTGACGCGGAATGGATATGGACCTGCTCCAGCGCGGTGAAGATCCAGCTGGGATCGTCGCGCCGCCACCCGACGACGGCCTTGACAACGCAGCCGTGAGCCTCGGCCAGTGCGGACAGGTCGGGTTCCACATCTGCTGTGGCAGCGCGGTCGAGGCACACCAAGCCGACGCCGATGCCGGAGAGCTGTCGGGTCACCGGGTCCGCCCCGAATCCGGCACGAGCTTCCCCTGCTCGCGCAACATCTGGTGCGCGACAGTCTTTGTGACGCACACACCGACCTCGCACTCGATGTGCACCTGCATGGCCTTGTGCGGATCACTCTGTGCCCATTGGGGATTCGTGCAGGAGAGCATTACCCGCACGGTGACCGCATTGGCGTCCTCGGGCACGCTGACCAGTCCCACCGTCAACGCCTCCCACCGATCGGGGCACAGGCGCGGCCCTGTTCGGCGGCCAAGCGCGCCTGGATATCGGCGACGGATGGGCCGCGGCGGCGCGGCGGGCGAGCAACTACGGCAATCGCTGCGAGCAGCAGTGCGGCGATGAACGTGATGGCGAGGAGTTCCATGGCCGGTTCCCTCCCGGTCCTCGATGGGTTTGGATAGCACCCAGTGCCGGGAATGACCGCCCATCGAGGCTGCGAGTTGCAGTGCGCTCAATGGGTGATGAAGGTCGACTGGCCCCTCCCGGCACCGGGGCAGGACGAACATAGGCCGCCCACCGTGCCGCAACCTGGTCTCAGAGACCGGGTTGACTCCCGGTCCGGGTCAGACTGGAATGCTGAGGCGGTCGGCCAGACCCGCAGCCTGAACGCGGTTCGGAGAGCGATTGCCTTGGAGCAGACGGCGCACCATGTCGTGTGCCTCTGAGTTGTATTGCAGGTCTTCAGGGGAGATCTGCTCGGCGTTGAGAAGGTGCAGCAACGTCCCGGTCTCCTGGCGGCGGAGCTCGTAGGCGCGGGCGAGATCGAGCGCGAAGGTGAATCGCCGCTCGACCGACAGATACTCCGATGTGTCGAGCTGCTCGGCTATCCGCAGTGCCTCGAGCGCGTCCCCTGCTTGAAGTTCGATCGAGATGGCATGCAGGCCGACATTCGTCGTACTGAACATCGTGTGCCCGATATCGGTCATGTTCGGCGATCGCACCGCGACCGGATGAACACGGTTCAAGCGGTCACGCGCTTCCCAAAGTCGGCCAGCTCGTGCTTCGGCTACCGCCGCCACCAGTTCGAGCGCGCCCGCCAGCGCAATCGCAGCGGGTTCGGCCCCTCTCTCGGCAAGGACTGACGCTGCGGCGTTGGCCACCAACTCGATGGCCGCCTCGTACTCGTTGGAGATCAGCAAAGTGTGCCCGAGATTCCACCTGGCGACCGCAAGACGAATCGGGTTATCGGCATCCTCCGCCGTCCGGATAGTTGCCAGCGACCTGTACGGGTTGCTGCGCACGGTGACGCGTCGCGTCGGCCGCTCAGACCTGTCGTATTTGGTCGCCGATCGTGGTCGGTGGTCGCTACTCTGCCAGCGCCGCCAGGCGAGGCTGGTCCGCTCGGAAAGATCGGCCAGATCAGTCGCAACTCCGCCGCCCGACAACAAAGCCAGCGCCAAACGGTCTCCGCAACCCGCTGCGGGTGCCGGGGTGGCCGCAGATGTATCGCCCAGCAGTACGCCCGCCGGAATCCGCAGCGCGTCGGCAAGCGTCTGAATCACGCGGGCGCTCGGCACTTTCCGGCCGCGTTCGATCTGCCCGAGGTAGTCCTCGCTGATTCCGGCAAGGCCCGCGACGACGGCCTGTGACTTTCCCGACCGCTCACGATGGACACGGACTCGTGCGCCGATATTGTCATTGGGGCGTGGCACTCTGGCCATGTCTGCCACAGTAGGACCGGAGGTGACGGCTCGCATGTCATTCACCCAGAACGACAGCGTTCTCGTGCTGTGGGATGTCGACCATACGCTCATCGAGACCCGTGGCGTCGGTCGCGCGTCGTTCGCCGCAGCGTTCGAGCAGGTCACCGGCCGCGTCTTGGAGCACATGCCTCGAATCACGGGCCGTACCGAACCGGATATCTACGCCGCCACCGCAGCCCTGCACGATATCGATCGACCGCCACCGTTTTCAGTGTTCGCCGAGTCCCTCGCTGCCGCGTACATCGAACGGCAGGACCAGCTCCGCACACAAGGTCGCGTGATGCCCGGGGCCGAGGAAGCACTCGAACACCTTGCGGTGGTGACGGGTATCCGGCAGTCGGTCCTCACCGGTAATACCCGTGAAGTCACGCGTATCAAGCTCGAAACCTTCGGCCTGCACAAATATCTCGACCTCGACACCGGCGCCTACGGCGACGACGACGGGCATCGGCCCGCGCTCGTGCCCATCGCGCAGGCGCGCGCCAGCAGCAGCGGCGAATTCGGCCAAGGCAATACGGTGCTGATCGGCGACAGCGTCGGCGATATCGAGACCGCCCACCAGGGCGGTGCACGCGTGATCGCTGTCGCCGCAGGCGGTACAGCCGCGGCTGAGCTCGAGGCCGCCGACGTGGTTCTCAAAGACCTCGCCGATGCGGCAGGAATTGAACACACGATCCGGATGCTGGCGTGGGGTAGAGCCAGCTACCACTAGTATGCATTTCATTGGTCTATAGCCAATGAAATGCATACTGTTCGGAAGGTGGTGTTGGTTGACCGAACGGCACAGCACCTTGCTGCCCAACCGACTCTGGCGGGCACCACTGCGGACCGTGCGACCGCAGGACTTGGCCGAAATCTATGCTCAGCCGGGACCCGAGGTCGCGCGGCTGGTCCATCGGGGTGTGCTGCACCGTGTCGCTCACGGCTACTACATCATCGTCCCGCCGGACTACGTCGGCCACAGTTGGCTGCCCGGCTTGGAAGCGGCGGCCGCAGGTATCGCATCGTCGATTTATGGGGCGGATCAGGCGATCGTCATGGGCGTCAGCGCAGCGCGAGTGTTCGGAGCGATACCTCGTGCGCTGGCGACAGCAGTTGTCGCGGTTCCGGCGCAACACCGACCGATCGCGCTGACCGACCGTCCCGCGCGCGTTCGGTTCGTGCGCCGTGATACCGAGGCTATCGATGCCGAGCGCGTCGAATCGCCGCTGGGCCCGATGCTGGTCACCACCCCGGAACAGACCATCCTCGATCTTGCCCGACGCCCAGCGCTGGGCAACGCCGAGACGGAGGTTCGTTCGGCTGTCGCCACGCTCTACCGCCGTACCGATTCGACGAGGCTTGCAGACCTTGCGGCGAACCAGCGTCTGAGCGCGGCGCTTCGACGCGCGGAAGGTTGGGTGGGAAATGAACGGTGAACACGAGAATGTCGCAGCTCGGTTCGGCGTCGCGCCCGAACAGGTCGAGCGCGACCATCTGATCTCCCATCTACTGGCGGCCATCAGCCGCGGCTTCGGCGACCAGTTGCACTTCATCGGCGGAACCGCGCTTGCCCGTACACATTTGGTGAACAGTCGGCTCAGTGAGGACATCGACCTGGTTGCGCTGAACAACCGCACCGCACTGGCAGCCGACCTCGACGCTGTTTTGCCACGCGCGGTCGCGCGGAGCTACGGACGGCTGGAATGGACCCCATCGCTCAGCGATGTCCCGGAAGCAGGAGCCGCCAGCCTGCGTACCGCGTCCGGTGTATCGGTCAAGATCCAGTTGCTGTCGGCACGCGGACAGCCAGCGTGGCCGACCGAACTTCGTGATCTCGAACAGCGATACGGCGACGTACCACCGGCCGAGCTGTTCGTGCCCACATTGCCGGCCTTCGTCGCGGGAAAGACCGCGACGTGGCATGACCGGCGCGCCGCACGCGACCTCTGGGATCTGTGGGCGCTCAACAACATCGGCGCGATCGATGCCGCCGCGGGTGCGCTGTATCGCAGGTACGGCCCGACCAACCGTCTCCCCAGCCCGCAACTGTTCGATCGTGCGCCGAGCGAAGACGACTGGAACTCACAACTGGCCGGGCAGACCCGACTGGAAGTCACGGCCGAGCACGCGCTGACCGCAGTCCGAGATGCCTGGGCACGAATCATGGGGTGACCACGTGACGTCGAGCCTCCGCTTCGACTGGGACTGGGCCGGTCGATCCGCCGCCGCGCCGGGCGGGTTCTGGAGCGTGGCGGTACCTGTGGGTGGAAACACTCGAGAGGGTGCCTGGCAGGTACGGCTTGTCATCGCGAATACAGACGTTCTGGACGGTATGTTCGCAGGCATGTCCGCTACCGCATTCGCCATGACGCCCCCGCGCGGGAGGCGTAGTGGGCGGCTGGCGGTGTTGGTGGCGGCGGTCGCGGCGGCGTCCACGCTGTATGCGCCCCTCGCCGGCGGCAATGTGGTGGGCGAGAGTCCGGATCTGCTCGCGTTCTACACGCCGGCGGAGGATCGGGTGGCGGGGCCGCACGGGTCGGTGATTCAGATGCGGTCGATCGACGGTGATCCGGGGGTGCCGGGGGCGCGGAACTATCTGGTGCTGTATCGGTCGATTGATCTGGGCGGCAATCCGGTCGCCGTGTCGGGGACCGTCGCGGTGCCGCCCGGGGAAGCGCCGCCGGGTGGTTGGCCGCTCATCTCCTGGGCGCACGGCACCACCGGGGTGGCCGATGGTTGTGCGCCGTCGCGCGACACCTCACCCGCCTATCCGGCGCGCGACTACACCTCGCTGGTGCGGCAGGTGCAGGCGCGCTGGGTGGCGGCCGGATACGCGGTGGCGCAGACCGACTATCAGGGGCTGGGCACACCCGGGCCGCACGGTTATCTGATCGGTGCGGCCGAGCAGCGGGCGGTCGCCGATATGGCGTTGGCCGCCAGGCAGATCGAGCCCGCCATCGGCACCCGGTGGGTGGCCGTGGGGCATTCCCAGGGTGGTCAGGCGGCGGTGTTCGCGAACGCGCAGGCTGCCGCCTGGGCTCCCGAACTGGAGTTGCTGGGGGCGGTGGCGCTGGCCCCCGCCTCGCATCAGGGCATCGGCGTGCAGGCGTCGCAGCTGGCCACCACGGTCGGTGCGGCGGCGGCGCTGGGACAGGCCACGGCCGGGACAACGGCCTTCCTGCCCTTGGTGATTCGCGGTGCGCAGACGGTGGCGCCGATCGAGCCCGCCCGGTTCCTCACCCCGCGCGCCGATGCCATGCTGCCGCTGGCCGATACCGACTGCATCGGTCAGTTGCGCGGCGCGGACCAGTGGGGCGGGCTGCCCGCCGGCGCGGTGTTCGACCGCGACGGCGACGTCTCCGCCCTGGCCCGCGTGCTCGACGAGAACGACCCCAGTACACTGGTTTTCACCCGGCCGCTGCTGGTGCTCCAGGGCCGCGCGGACACCACCGTTCCGGCGCTGGCCACCGATGCCATGGTGGCCCAGCAGCGGCTGACCGGGCTGCCGGTCGAGTACCGCACCTACCCGGGCGTCGACCATCGCGGGGTGCTGGACGCGTCCTACCCCACCGTATTGGCCTGGGTCGACGGACGTTTCGGCCGCTGAGCGACGGTCGCGATTGCGTATCACCGCGACCGCAGCGCGTACACCGCCGACATTCCGACGGCGCAGCAGCCGACAATGGCCAGCGCGGTCCAGCCCGCGGCGGGCGACGCGATATCGGCCGGGTCGCGGAACCAGCGCGGCGAATACGCCACTCGGCCGAAACTGTTGCCGCGCAAGGCAAGTACCAGGCACGGCACCACCAGCACCGCCACCGCCAGCACCGTGCTCGGCGCGGCGCTCGGCGTGACCGCGCCGAAGCAGTAGCCGACGATCAGGGCGAGGGCGGTGATGCCGAGGATCGGGATCGCCGCCGCCGGGGTGGCGGTCCGACCCGCGGTCAGGGCCGCGAAGACGGCGAGCGCCGCGGCGGCCAGCAGTCCGGCCCACGGCCGCGGCCAGCGGCGGCCCGCCCACAGTCCGGCGGCCACGCCGAGCAGCGGGATGGGCATACTCCAATCCGGGCGCGGCACAGCGGTAATCGCGCTCCCGACATTGGCGGCGGCCACCGCCAGCAACACCAGCACGCCGTCGCGAGCGGGCAGCAGCAGCACCGCGGCCCCGGTGACGATCATGGCGACAGCGACCGCCAGCACGTTGTCGGCGAACGAATCCGCCTGGCGTGCAATCCATTCGGCGGCCACCACGTGCGAGGTGAGGAGCAGCAGCGCCGCGACGATCGGGCCGAGTGGCAGATCACCGTAATCGGGCTTGCCCAATGGTGATTCGAGCCGGTTCAACAGCGTTCCCGCCGCCAGCGCGAGGACGGCGAGGGCGATGAGCCAGACCGGCGGCGTATCGGTGGCTGCCCACTCGGCCAACGACGACGCCGTACCTGCGGGCAGCGCGGTGAGATCACCGATGAGGACCGCCGACAGGATGCCGGTGAGGAAGGCGTACCCGGTGGCGGGACGCCGCAGCGCCGCCACCGCGAGCGCACCCAGCAGGATGCCGCCGAACAGCGAGTCGACATAGTTCACGGTGGTCAGCGCGGCGGCCGCGGCGGGATCGCGGAGGTGGTCGACCAGCAGTATCGTCGCGCTGCCGAGCGCCGCGACCCATGCGGCGCGCACGCCCAGCGAGACGGCCAGGGCGGCCGTCACCACCGCGAGCACCGCTCCGGCGGCCGCCGCACGGGGCACGTTCATGACCAGCAGATCGACCTGGAGCGACGGACCGGAGCTGGTCCAGGCGAAATCGAGCGGAGCCATCAGCAGCAGCCCGGCGACCGTCGCGCCGAGGAAGGCGGCCGACACCTCGATCGTCCACTCGTACCGGCGCAGGTCCGGCATCGGGACCGCTCCTACCGGATGTGCCAACGCGAACTTCACGCCCATCTCGTCACCTACCCGATCGGTGGTGCGAACGCCTCTCGCGCGACGGACAGCGAATGTCGCCGGGGCTGTCAGGAACCGAATACCGGGCCTGTTGCCGTGATGTTGCCCATCGCCGAGTTTACCGGTGAGGTCAGCCACGATTCACGCACGCGTCGACCACACGTTGGTAACAAGACGGTGGTGCCGAGCGGTCTAGCCCATGGTCACGAACCGTGACCTGTACATCACGACAGAAAGGTCCGACACCATGATGGTTTCGCCGGTTTCCGTACCCAGCAATCCGCTCGAGGCGCTGGTGCGCGCCATCTCGACCATGCTGTGCACGCTGTCCTCCGGCGGCGGCTGCGCGGTCATCCAGTAGCGCAACCGGTCCGATCGACGAGGCCGCGACGCGGGAGAAATCCCCGCGCGGACTGTGCCCGGGGGCAGACGGGCACAGCCGAGCACCGGACCGAATCCGGCCGGAACAATCCGGCCGAACCATCCAACCGAATTCGAACGGCCGTAAGATCAGGCCGTCGGGGGAATCAGGCGCAGCGGAAGCGGTAGTCCGCGGTCTGCACCATGCCCGGGATCACGGCGAGTTGCACGGCGGGCTCACCGTCGAGCGTGCATCCGGCGGGCGTCGAGGTGAGCCGCACCCGGTAGCAGCCGGGGGCGACACCGAAGCTCCCGGCGCCGTTCGCGCCGGTGGTCACGGTCGCGAGCACCGGACCGCCCAGGCAGTCGGACACGTCCGCGGTGACACCCTCGATGGGGAACCGATCGGCGGCGTGCACGGCGCTCACCCGGAGAGTGTTGTCGCCGGGACCTTCGGCGGCGGCCGATACCGGAACCATGGCCAGTGCGGCCGCGGCGGTGACGATCAGCGTGGTGCGCAATGGATCTCCCTCGTGCGAGTGCGAGACCGCATCGGCCGGTCCCGCTGTTCTCGCGTCAATATAGGGGGCGTGACGGCACCGGTCATAAATTTCGGTGCGGCCACTGCGATTACGCGGCGGTAGCCGGCGCCGACGCCACGGCGGCGTCCGACTCGGCGGCGAAAGCGACTGCCGTGCCGAGCACTTCGAGCCGCACCCGCTCCCCCACCACCGGAGCGCCGACACTGATCCGGCGCACCTGGATGGGCGCGGCCACACCGTCCAGTGCGATGGTGAGCATGACGTCCGCGCCGCGGAATTCCACCGCGCGCACCGTTCCGGTGCCCGGTTCGTCGTCGGTCACCACCTGCGCCACCAGCTGTTCCGGCCGCGTCATCACGGTGACCGCCCCGGTGGGCGCGTCCGACCGCACGGGTACGCGGCCGAGCGCGCACTCGGCGACACCGGATTCGACGGTGCCGTCGAGCAGGACGCAGTCGCCGAGGAAGCGGGCGGTGAACAGGTCGGCGGGGGCGGCGTACACCTGTTCCGGCGAGCCCACCTGGGTGAACCGCCCGGCGCACATGACCGCCACCTGGTCGGCGAACGACAGCGCCTCCTCCTGGTCGTGGGTGACCAGAATGCTGGTCATGCCCGCGGCCCGCAGGGTGTCGGCGACCGCCTGCCGGGTGGTGGCGCGCAGTCCGGTGTCAAGGGCGCTGAACGGCTCGTCGAGCAGCATCACATCGGGTTTGCGGGCCAGTGCCCGCGCCAACGCCACCCGCTGTTGCTGACCGCCGGAGAGCTCGTGTGGGCGGCGGTCGGCGTAGGCGGAGCCCAGTGACACCATGTCGAGGAGTTCGACGACCCGGTCGCGATGGCGGCGACGGCGACCGGACAGCCCGCCGTTGAGACCGTAGGCAATGTTCTGGCCGACCGTCAGATGCGGGAACAGCGCGCCGTCCTGGGCCACATAGCCGATATTGCGACGATTGGGCGGAATCGAGAAGCCTTCACGCACAACGGTTTCGGATCCGACCGAAACGCTGCCCGCATCGGGCGACTCGAATCCGGCGATCACCCGCAGCAGGGTCGTCTTCCCGCAGCCGGAAGCACCGACCACCGCGGTGGCGCTGCCGTTCGCGACGTCGAGGGTGATTGCGTCGAGCACCCGGGTGTGGCCGAAGGTCTTCGACACCCCGGATACGACAAGACGACTCATACTCCGGCCGCCTTCCTTGATTGAGTGAACAGCAGATAGGTGACCGGCACCGACACCAGGATCATGATCAGCGCGTAGGGCGCGGCGGCGGCGTAGTCGAGTTCGCTCGACAGCGACCAGAACCGCATGGCCAATGTCCGGGTGCCGATGGGGGCCAGCAGCAGGGTGGCGGTCAGCTCGGTGGCGACGGCCACGAACACCAGCGCCGCCGAGGTCGCGGCCGCGGGGGCGGTGAGCCGCAGGGTGACGCGGAAGAAGGTGGCGGGGGCGGATTTGCCGAGCGCCCGCGACACCTCCTCCAGACCCACCGGCACCTGGGCGAGTCCGGCGCGCACGCTCACCAGGGCGCGCGGCAGGAACATGAGGGTGTAGGCGGCCAGCACCATGGCGGTGGTCTGGTAGACGCCCGGCAGCCAGCGAATGGTCACGGTCACCATGGCCAGCGCGATGACGATGCCAGGCAGCGAACTGGTGATGTAGTTGGCCCCCTCGATCAGCCGCGCGAACACGGTGTCCGAGCGCACCGCGATCCAGGCCACCGGGAAGGCGCACAGCGTGGTGATCACGGCGGCGGCGACCGCCAAACCGAGCGTCTGCCCCAGGGATTCGCCGATATCGGCCCAATCCCACACGGCCGCACCGCCCTTGCCGAGCCAGCGCAGTATGGTCCACAGCGGCACCCCGAGCTCGGCGACCGCTGTCGCGGCCAGCACCGCGAGCACCGGAATCGCGGTGCCGCCCAACCGGACCCGCCGCACGGCTCGCGGTGCGCCGCTGCCGATGCGGGCGTAGCGGGCCTGTCCCCGCGCCGTCGCCTCACCCGCCAGCAGCACCAGGCAGCACAGCACCAGCACGCTGGCCAGGCCGCTCGCCGCGGGCCCGGCGAAACTGGACTGGTACTGCTCGAAGATGGCCGTGGTGAAGGTGGCGAACCGCACCATGGCGAACGCGCCGTATTCGGCGAGCAGGTGCAGGGCGATGAGCAGACCGCCGCCCAGAATGGCCAGGCGCAACTGCGGCAGCACGATGCGGACGAAGACCGCTACCGGCCCGGAGCCGAGCGCCCGCGCCGACTCCTCCACGGCCGGATCGAGTCGCCGCAGTGTGGCGGCGGCCGGGAGGTACACCAGCGGGAAGTACGACAGGGTGGCGATGAGCACGCCCGCCCCGAGCCCGTGCAGCGCGGGGAACACGCTCACCCAGCCGTAGCTGTTCACGAAGGCGGGCACCGCCAGCGGCGCGGCGAATACCGGCCCCCACCAAGCGGATCCGGGGACGTCGGTGCGCTCCAGGAGCCAAGCCAGGCCGACACCCAGCACCACGCAGATCGGCACGGTGAGCACCACCAGGCTCACCGTGTTGCGCAGCAGTTCGCCGACCCGGGCGCGGAAGATGAGCTGGGCCGTCTCGTGCGGTCCGGTCTCGAGGAGGGTGTAGACGATGTAGCCGAGCGGCACGAACGTCGCCGCCACCAGCAGCAGCGCGACGCCCGTGACGAATGGGCCGGGGCGGGAGCCGCGCCCCGGCCGGTCGACTACAGCGGTCCGGACGGTCATGGTTAGAGCAGACCGGCCTCGGTCATCAACTCGGTGACCTTCTTCGCATTCAGCCGGCTCGGATCGATCGCCGGGGCCTGGAGCGAATCCAGCGGCGGCAGTGCGGGATTGGCGGCCACATCGCTGGCGACCGGATACTCCATGGAGGTGCCGTCGCGCAGCACCTCCTGGCCGGCGCGGGAGACGATGAATCGGATGAAGCGCTGCGCCTGCTCCTGCTTATCGCTCGACTTCAGCACGCCACCCCCGGAAATGGAGACGAACGCGCCCGGATCCTGGTTCTTGAAATAGTGCAGCGCGGTATTGCCGCTGTTCTCCTTGGTCTTGGCCTGGTCGCGATACCAGTAGTAGTGGTAGATGACGCCGCCGTCGAACTGCCCGGCATTGACGCCCTTCATGGTGACCACATTGTTCTGCGACGGAATCGCGTTCTCCTTCATGCCCCGCAGCCAGGCGCGGGTGGCGTCCTCGCCCTTCAGTTCCAGCAGGGCGGCCACGATGGCCTGGAAGTCCGCGCCGGATACACCCGCGCTCCAGCGGCCCTTCCACTGCGGCTGCTGGAGATCCAGCAGGGAGGCGGGCAACTGGTCGGCGGCCAACTTGCCGGTGTCGTAGACGAAGACGGTGGCGCGCGCGGCGACGCCGGTCCACTTGCCGGTGGAGGGCCGGTAGGACGCGGGGACGGCGTCGAGGGTCTCGGCGTCCAGGTCTGCGAACAGCCCGGCGTTCTCGACCAGGGCCATGGCCGGGGAATTCTCGGTGAGGAAGACATCCGCGGGTGAGGCCGCGCCCTCGGCGACGAGCTGATTGCCCAGGTCGGTGTCACCGCCCTGGCGCAGGGTCACCTTGATGCCGGTCTCCGCGGTGAACGCCTCGGCCCACTCCTTGGTGAGCGATTCGTGCTGGGCGTTGTAGACCAGAATCTCGTTGTCGTCCTCGGACGAGTTCGAGCAACCCGTGGCCGCGAGCAGCGTGAGGGCCGCGAGAGCACCGGATAGCAGTTTCCATCGGCCTGCCGTCATGACTGTCCTTTCCCGCCTCTGACCTGAGGTTTGGCTAACCAACCTAGCGTCTCATGGGGGCGGGGGAACCGGCACCCCCGACTGAACGGCGAGTCCGAACAGCGTCGCGGCCCCCCGCGGTACACCGCGGGGGGCCGGAATCGAGCGAGCGGCGGGATTCGAACCCGCGTGAACGGCTTTGCAGGCCGGTACCTAACCACTCGGTCACACCCGCATCGCCGTCGATACTCCCCTGTCGGCCCGAGCTCCGCGAGGGTTGGAATCGCGCTGATCGCAATGCGACCCGTCGCCCTCCGACACCCGGTGCCGTCGGCCGGTCCATCGAAAACGGTCGCTCGTGCGATGATCGGTTCATGTCTCGGCCACGTCCCCTGCCGCTCGATCCCATCGAGGAGGCGCATCGCCAGTGGACCGAGCACGGATGGGGTGACGTCGCGGACGGTATGGCGGCGGTGACGTCGCTGGTGCGGGCACAGCAGATCGTCATGGCCCGGGTGGACGAGGCACTGAAACCCTCGGGGTTGACCTTCTCCCGCTACGAACTGCTGATGCTGCTGGGTTTCAGCAAGACGGGTGCGCTGCCCATGGCGGTGGCCAGCGCCCGGCTCCAGGTGCATCCGACGTCGGTGACCAATACCGTCGACCGGCTGGAAGCGGCCCACCTGGTGAAACGGGTGCCGCATCCCAGCGATCGGCGGGCGACCCTGATCGAGATCACCGATGCCGGAAGGCAACTGGTGGCCGAGGCGACCGCCGCGCTGAACCGGGAGGTGTTCTCCCGACCGGGCCTGTCACCGGAACGTTTGCGGCAGCTGCTGGAGTTGCTGGCAGAATTCCGACGCGCCGCCGGAGACTTCGATGCGGGCGACACGCCGACACGATGGGCCAGCCGGTAACCCTCCAGCATCCGGATAGCCACTTTCCTGCGCCATTGTCTTGGAATCGGGCCGCAAAAGGTTCACCATTGAGCCATGGTGCTGGTCCTCGGGGTATCGGCGGGCGCTTCGGGCGCGCGGGCGATGCTGACCCATTCCGACCAGCCCCACCTGCCCCCGATCGACCGCGTGCACGTGCCGCGCCGGGTGGGCGGCGCGCTGGAGGAGGCGGTTTTCGAGGCGATCCGCCTGATGCGCCAGTCGGCCGCGCGCCGCGACGAGTTCATCACCGGCATCGCCGCCACCTGCCGCAGCGCCACGGCGGCGGAGGCGGTGCGCGCCACGGCCGGGCGCAATCGCCTCACCGTGATCGACGAACCGGTCGCCCAACTGCGGTATCTGCGGTTCACCGGCCGACTACCCGCCGAGGGCTCGGTGCTGCTCTACGACCTGGGCGCGTCCGGGCTGACGGTTACCCAGATCGACTGCCGCGCCGATGCCATCCTGGCGAGCAAGCGCAGCACGGTACTGGGCGGTGACGGGCACGACGCGCTGCTGCGCTGGCTGCTGGCCCGCAACGGGGTGGGGGTGGATCTGCCCGCCAGCCGCCGCTACAAGGAGGCATTGGACACCGAGCGGGTGGTGACGGTGTGCGACCCCATCTCCGGGCATCGGGCGGTGATCACCCGCAGTGATTTCGCCGACCTGGCGGAGGCGGGGATCCACCATTCGGCGTCGTTCGTCCGGCAGATGATCGCCGAGACCGGGGTGCACCCCACCGCCATCGCCCTGCTCGGCGGCTGCACCCGGACGCTGAGCATTCGCGACGAACTCCAGCAGCAGCTGGACATACCGCTCATCTACGACCCGGAGCCGGAGTTCGTCTCCGCTCGCGGCGCGGTCCTGCTCGCCGCCGAACGCCCCTCCGCCCGCCGGGTGCGCAGTGTCCGGTTCGCCCCGATGGCCGCCGCCATGCGCGGTACCGAGGAGCCGGTATCCCGGCGCAAACTCCTCGCCGCCGTCGCGGTCACCGCCACCCTGGGCGGCACCATCGCGGGCGTGCTCATGATGGATCGCAGCCATCAGGAAGGCGGCACCCCGGCCAGCCCGGTCGAGGTGATCGGACCGCCGAAACCCGGCGGCTAGTCGCCGAATACGCCTGTGTCCCGCCGTGATTCACGGCGGGACACAGGTTGTCGAGTCGAGCCGGGGCGCTCCGCTACTTGTGCGAGAAGTTCGCGGCGCGCTTCTCGACGAAGGCCGCCATTCCTTCCTTCTGATCCTCGGTGGCGAACAGCGAGTGGAAGACCCGGCGCTCGAAGCGCAGCCCCTCGCCGAGGGTGGTCTCGAAGGAGCGGTCCACGGCCTCCTTGGCGATCATGACCGACGGCAGCGACATCGAGGCGATGGTCGCGGCCACCTCGAGAGCGGTGGAGACCAGGTCGGCGGCGGGCACGATACGCGAGACCAGACCCGCCCGCTCGGCCTCCTCGGCATCCATGTTCCGGCCGGTCAGGATGAGGTCCATGGCCTTGGCCTTGCCCACGGCGCGGGTGAGGCGCTGCGAGCCGCCCATGCCGGGGATGACGCCGAGCTTGATCTCCGGCTGCCCGAACTTGGCGGTGTCGGCGGCGATCAGCAGGTCGCACATCATGGCCAGCTCACAGCCGCCGCCGAGGGCGTAGCCCGCGACCGCCGCGATGATCGGCTTGCGGAAGGCGGTGAGCCGATCCCAGCCCGCGAAGTGGTCGGCGAGGAACATGTCCATATAGGACTTGCTCTGCATCTCCTTGATGTCCGCGCCCGCCGCGAAGGCCCGCTCCGACCCGGTGAGCACGACCGCACCGATCTCGTCATCGTGCTCGAGCTCGTCGAGGGCGGCGGAGATATCGGCGAGGACCTGCGAGTTCAGCGCATTGAGGGCCTTCGGCCGGTTGAGCGTGATCAGCGCGACGCGCCCCTTGCGCTCCAGCAGAATGGTCTCGAATTCAGCCACGCGTGTTCTCTCCTCCGGATCGCTTGCGGATATCGGTGACGATAGCCGAGAAGTCCTTGCCCGCTTCGTCCTGGTTGAAGCGGTCGTAGATCGCGGCGGCGAGCAGGCCGATCTGTCCGTCGACGCCATTGGCCGCGAGCGCGTTGGCCGCCAGACCCAGATCCTTGTTCATCAGCGCCGTGGCGAATCCGGGCCGGTAGTCGTTGTTGGCCGGGCTGGTCGGGACCGGGCCGGGCACCGGACAGTACGAGGTGAGCGCCCACGACTGCCCCGACGCCGTGGACACCACGTCGAAGAACTTCTCGTGCGTGAGGCCCAGCTTCTCACCGAGCACGATGGCCTCGGACAGCCCGATCATGGAGATGCCCAGCAGCATGTTGTTGCAGATCTTGGCGGCCTGGCCGACGCCCGCGCCGCCGCAGTGCACCACCTTGCCGCCCATGACCTCCAGCAGCGGCAGCCCGTCGGCGAAATCCGCCGCCGCGCCGCCCACCATGAAGGTGAGCGTGCCCGCCGCCGCACCGGCGACGCCGCCGGAGACAGGGGCGTCCAGCGCCCGATGCCCCGCCGCGACCGCTCGCTCCGAGGCGGTCTTGGCGTCGGCGACATCGATGGTCGAGCAGTCGATGAACAGCGTGCCCGGCTTGGCGGCGGGCAGGACCTCGTCGTACACATCCAGCACGACGCGGCCGTTGGGCAGCATGGTGATGACGCAATCGGCCTCGGCGGCAGCCTGTTTCGCGGTGTCGACCACCCGCGCGCCATCGGTGCGCGCCTGCTCCTGTGCGGCGGGCACCGGATCGTAGGCCAGCACCTCGTATCCGGCCCGCACCAGATTCGCGGCCATCGGGCCACCCATGTGGCCCAGTCCGAGGAATGCGACGGTCGTGCTCATTTGCCCTCCGGTGCGGTCAATCCCAGTTCCTTGTCGCCCAATTCGGCGAAATACGTGTCCACCTCGGCCGCGCTGACATCGGCGAGGGTGGCCGGGTTCCACCGCGGGTTGCGGTCCTTGTCCACGACCTGCGCGCGGATGCCCTCCACCAGGTCGTGGGTGCTCAGCGAGGCCACCGACACCCGGTACTCCTCGTTCAGCACCTCCTC
Source organism: Nocardia otitidiscaviarum (assembly GCF_007362295.1). NCBI lineage: Bacteria > Bacillati > Actinomycetota > Actinomycetes > Mycobacteriales > Nocardiaceae > Nocardia > Nocardia otitidiscaviarum. Next base: position 5,608,485 of record NZ_CP041695.1, read on the forward strand.
GAGGTGCGTCGCGGCGCGCGCGTTGCGCAGCGAGCGCAGCGTGACCTTCAGCGCCACCGGCGATTTGGTCAGCACGTCCGCGGCGGCCTTGGCGGCCTCGGGGGCGTCGTGGGTGCGCAGCCGCGCCACGATCTCCTCCACCGAGTCGGCGCTGTAGCAGGCGTCGATCCAGTCGCGCTGCGCCATCAGTTCGGATTCCGGTGCGGTCTGCGCGAATTTGGCGATGGCGGTATCGGCGTCGTTGTCGCGCAGCGCTTCCAGCAGTGCCGGAAGCTGCTCCGCGGGCACGAAGTAGTCGGCGAAGCCCGCCGCGATGGCATCACCGGCACTCATCCGCGCGGTGGTGAGGGCGACGTGGGTGCCGATCTCGCCGGGCGCGTGCGACAGCAGGTAGGTGCCGCCCACGTCGGGGATGAAGCCGATGCCGGTCTCCGGCATGCCGATCTTGGATCGTTCGGTCACGATGCGGTGGCTGGCGTGCCCGGACAGGCCGACACCGCCGCCCATGACGATGCCGTCCATGACGGCGACGTACGGCTTCGGGTAGCGGCCGATGAGCGCGTTGAGCATGTACTCGTCACGCCAGAACCGGCCGCTCGGCGAGTCGGCGGCGGCCGTATCGCCCTGCACCACCGCGTTCTTGGCGTCATTGTGGATGGCGACGATATCGCCGCCCGCACACAGTCCGCGCTCGCCCGCGCCGGTGAGCACGACGGTGCGCACCTCGTCGTCGGCGGCCCACTCGCGCAGCGCGTCCAGAATGGCCAGCGCCATCGGATGATTCAGCGCGTTGATGGCCTTGGGCCGGTTGAGCGTGATCAGGCCGAGCCCGTCGCGCCGCTCGATCAGGACTTCCGGTTCGCCCATGCTGTTTCCTTTCACGCCGCCCCCACTACCGAGCGGGCGACGACCACCCGCATGATTTCGTTCGTACCTTCGAGAATCTGGTGCACCCGCAGATCGCGGACGATCTTCTCGACCCCGTACTCGGCCAGATAGCCGTAGCCGCCGTGCAATTGCAGCGCCTTGTTGGCCACCTCGAATCCGGCGTCGGTGGTGAACCGCTTCGCCATGGCGCACAGCTCCACCTTGTCGGGTGCGTCGGCGTCCAGCGCCGCCGCGGCCCGCCACAGCAGCGTGCGCGACGCCTCCAGCGCGGTCCGCATATCGGCGAGTTCGAATTGCAGTGCGGCATTGTCCAGCAGCCGCGCCCCGAATGCCTTGCGCTGCGCCAGATAGGCCACGGTCTTGTCCATCGCCGCCTGCGCGCCGCCGAGCGAGCAGGCCGCGATGTTCAGCCGCCCGCCGTTGAGCCCGTTCATGGCGATCCGGAAGCCGCTGCCCTCGCCGCCGAGCAGGTTCGAAGCGGGCACCCGGGCATTGTCCAGAATGACCTGCCGGGTGGGCTGGGCGTTCCAGCCCATCTTCTTCTCGTTCGCGCCGAAGGACAGCCCGGGGGTGTCGGCGGGCACGATGAAGGCCGAGATCCCGCGTGCCCCTTCGGTTCCGGTGCGGGCCATGAGTACGTACACATCGGTGCTGCCCGCCCCGGAGATGAACTGCTTGACGCCGGTGAGCAGATAGTCGTCGCCGTCGCGCACGGCCTTGGTGCTCAGGGCCGCCGCGTCGGAGCCGACGCCGGGCTCGGTGAGGGCGTAGCTGGCCAGTGCGTCCATCGAGGTCAGCCCCGGCAGCCAGCGGTGCCGCTGCTGCTCGGTGCCGAAGCTGTCGATCATCCAGGCCGCCATATTGTGGATGGAGATGTAGGCGGCCACGGCCGGGCAGCCGGTGGCGAGCTGTTCGAAGATGCGCACGGCGTCCAGCCGCCGCAGCTGCGAACCGCCCACATCCTCGCGGACGTAGATGCCGCCCAGGCCGAGCGACCCGGCCTTGCGCAGCACGTCGACCGGGAAGTGTTTGCGCTCGTCCCATTCCAGCGCGTTGGGGGCCAGGAGCTCGTCGGCAAAGGATCGGGCGGTCGCGGTGATCGCCTGCTCGTCGTCGTCGAGTAGGAACATGGGTCAGTCCATGGTCGGGATGACGAAGGCGTTGGACTCCTTGAGCCCGGCGGGCCAACGCTGCGTCACCGTCTTGGTCTTGGTGTAGAAGCGGATCGAATCCGGGCCGTGCTGGTTGAGATCGCCGAAACCGGACCGCTTCCAGCCGCCGAAGGTGTGGTAGGCGATCGGCACCGGGATCGGCACGTTGATGCCGACCATGCCGACCTGCACACGCGCGGCGAAGTCGCGGGCGGTGTCGCCGTCGCGGGTGAAGATGGCCACGCCATTGCCGTATTCGTGCTCGTTGGGCAGGCGCAGTGCCTCCTCGTAATCCTTGGCGCGCACGATCGACAGCACGGGTCCGAAGATCTCCTCCCGGTAGATCCGCATTTCCGGGGTGACCCGGTCGAACAGCGAGGCACCGGCGAAGAAACCGTCCTCCGCGCCCTCGACCACCAGGCCGCGACCGTCGATGACGAGTTCCGCGCCCTCGTCCACGCCGATCTGCACGTAATTGTTCACCCGGTCCACGCCGTCGCGGCCGACCAGCGGGCCGAAGTCCGCGCCCGGATCGTCGGAGCGGCCCACATTGAGCTTGTTGACGCGCTCGATCAGCTTCTCGCGCAGGCGATCCGCGGTCTCCTCACCGACCGGCACGGCGACCGAGATGGCCATGCAGCGCTCACCCGCGGAGCCGTAGCCCGCGCCGATGAGCTGATCGGCCACATCGTCGAGGTCGGCGTCCGGCATGACGATGGCGTGGTTCTTGGCCCCGCCGAAGCACTGGGCGCGCTTGCCGTTGGCGGTGGCGGTCTCGTAGATGTACTGCGCGATCGGGGTGGAGCCCACGAACCCGACGGCGGAGATCCGCTCGTCGTGCAGCAGCGCGTCCACCGCCTCCTTGTCGCCGTTGACCACGTTGAACACCCCGGCCGGGAGCCCGGCTTCGACGAAGAGTTCGGCCAGCCGCAGCGGCACCGAGGGGTCCCGCTCGGAGGGCTTGAGCACGAAGGCGTTGCCGCACGCCAGCGCCGGTCCGGCCTTCCACAGCGGGATCATGGCCGGGAAGTTGAACGGGGTGATGCCCGCGACCACGCCGAGCGGCTGGCGCATGGAGTACACGTCGATGCCGGTGCCGGCACTCTCGGTGTATTCGCCCTTGAGCAGATGCGGGATGCCGGTGGCGAATTCGATCACCTCGAGGCCGCGCTGGATGTCGCCCTTGGCGTCGGCGATGGTCTTGCCGTGTTCGGAGGACAGCAGCGCGGCGAGGGAGTCCATCTCCTCCTGCACCAGCGTCAGGAACCGCATGAGCACGCGGGCCCGCTTCTGCGGGTTGTACGCGGCCCACTCCCGCTGCGCCTCGGCGGCGTTCGCGATGACGGCTTCCACCTCGGCCGTGGTGGCGAGGGGCACCTTGGCCTGCACTTGACCGGTACTCGGGTCGTACACGTCCCCGAATTTGCCGGAGGTGCCGGGGACGTGCCGTCCGCCGATGAAGTGGGTGAGTTCGCGAACCATGCCAGTCCTGTTCGTCGTCGCCGTAGGTGTACGTGGCGATCCTATAGTTGGACATCCAAGTATTGACTGTGGGATAACTCACAAGATCATTCGCACGGCTCTGGCAATGTGTGGCGGATCACTCTAGAGTTGGTTTGACGTCCTACTATCTGGACGCCAATGGAATCTTCCCGCGGAGGATGCGATGGCCGACCTGCACGTCCCGGTCCACCCGGTGCGGTTCGTGACCGCGGCGGCACTGTTCGACGGCCACGACGCGGCCATCAACATCATGCGCAGAATCCTGCAATCGCAGGGCGCGGAGGTGGTTCACCTCGGACACAACCGCGCCGTCAGCGAGGTCGTGGACGCGGTGCTCACCGAGGACGCGCAGGGCGTGGCCATCAGTTCGTACCAGGGCGGGCACGTCGAGTACTTCGAATACCTGGCCGCCGCGCTGCGCGAGGCCGGAGCCGACCACGTGCGCGTCTTCGGCGGGGGCGGCGGGGTGATCATCCCCGAGGAGATCGCGCGATTGGCGGCCTCCGGGGTGACCATCTTCTCGCCCGAGGACGGGCAGCGGCTCGGGCTGCCGGGAATGATCAACAAGCTCATCGAGACCTGCGATGTGGACCTGGCGCGGTCACCGGTGCCGGTGGAGCGGGTGCTCGCCGGGGAGCGGGCCGCACTGGCGCGGGCGCTCACCTGCTTACAGCAGGACGCCCTGCCGGAGGCCGACCGGGCCGCCCTGCGCGCCGCGGCGGCCGATCGGCGGGTGCCGGTACTCGGCATCACCGGCACCGGCGGCTCCGGAAAGTCCTCGCTCACCGACGAATTGATTCGCCGTCTGCGCAGCGACCAGCAGGACAAGCTGCGAGTGGCGGTGCTGGCGGTGGACCCGACCCGGCGGCGCGGCGGCGGCGCACTGCTCGGCGACCGCATCCGGATGAACTCCCTCGACGCGGACCACGTCTACTTCCGGTCGCTGGCCACGCGCGGGGAGCGGGAACTTCCCACCAATGTCGACGACATGCTCATCGCCTGCAAGGCAGCTGGTTACGACCTGGTCGTGCTGGAGACACCGGGTATCGGCCAGGGGGACGCGGAGATCGCCGAGCACGTCGACGTGTCGCTGTATGTGATGACCCCGGAATTCGGCGCGGCCTCCCAACTCGAGAAGATCGACATGCTCGATTTCGCGGATGTGGTGGCCATCAACAAGTTCGAGCGCCGCGGGGCCGCCGACGCGCTGCGCGACGTCTCGCGGCAACTGCTGCGCAATCGTGAGGAGTTCCATGCCGCACCGGAGGACATGCCGGTATTCGGCACCAGCGCGGCCACTTTCAACGATGACGGGGTCACCGCGCTCTATCAGCATCTGAGCGGGCTGCTCGCCGAGCGGGGGCTGCCGTTGGAGCCGGGTGTGCTGCCCCGCGTGGACATTCGCGCCTCCACCCGCTTCGCCCAGATCATTCCGCCCGCTCGGGTGCGCTATCTGGCGGAGATCGCCGAGAGCGTCCGGAACTACCACGCCGAGACGGTCCGCCAGGCCGATGCGGCGCGGCGGGTGCAGCGGCTCGAATCGGTACTCGGGGAGCTGGCCGCGGCCGGGAGTTCCGGCGACGCGGCGGCCGAGGCGGTCGGTGCGCTGCTGGAGCGGGCCCGCGCCACCCTCACGCCGGAGAACGCCGCGCTGCTGGCCGAATGGCCCGCCGTGGCCGAGTCGTACCGGGGCGACGAGCAGGTCGTCCGGGTGCGCGACCGGGAGATCCGGACCGTGCTCACCCGGGAAACACTGTCGGGCAACAAGGTTCCCCGGGTGGCGCTGCCCCGCTACACCGATCACGGTGAGCTGCTGCGTTTCCTGCGTTCGGAGCACGTGCCGGGGCGCTTCCCCTTCACCGCGGGCGTCTTCCTGTTCAAACGGGACGGGGAGGATCCGGCACGCATGTTCGCCGGTGAGGGCGACGCCTTCCGCACCAATCGGCGATTCAAGGTGCTCTCGGAACATTCCGAGGCCAAACGGCTTTCGACGGCCTTCGACTCGGTGACGCTGTACGGCCACGATCCGGCCGAGCGGCCCGACGTGTACGGCAAGGTCGGCACCTCGGGCGTCTCCATCGCGACGCTGGACGATATGAAGGCGCTCTACGACGGATTCGACCTGGACGCGCCGACCACCTCGGTCTCCATGACCATCAACGGTCCCGCGCCGACCATTCTCGCCTACTTCCTCAATACCGCCATCGACCAGGCGCTGGCGCAGTTCTCGGCCGCCGAGGGCCGCGAGCCCACCGCCGACGAGGCGGAGCGGTTGCGCGCCGAGACGCTGGCCACCGTGCGCGGCACCGTGCAGGCCGACATCCTCAAGGAGGATCAGGGCCAGAACACCTGCATCTTCTCCACCGAATTCAGCCTGCGCATGATGGCGGACATCCAGGAATGGTTCGTGCGCAACGGGGTTCGCAACTTCTACTCCGTCTCCATCTCCGGCTATCACATCGCCGAGGCGGGCGCGAACCCCATCAGCCAGCTGGCGTTCACCCTCGCCAATGGATTCACCTACGTGGAAGCGTATTTGGCGCGCGGTATGCACATCGACGACTTCGCTCCGAATCTGTCGTTCTTCTTCTCCAATGGCATGGACGCCGAGTATTCGGTGATCGGCCGGGTGGCGCGGCGCATCTGGGCGATCGCCATGCGGGACCGGTACGGGGCCAACGAACGCTCACAGAAGCTCAAGTACCACGTCCAGACCTCCGGGCGCTCGCTGCACGCACAGGAGATGAGCTTCAACGACATTCGCACCACCCTGCAGGCGCTCATCGCCGTCTACGACAACTGCAACAGCCTGCACACCAATGCCTACGACGAGGCCGTCACCACCCCCACCGAGGAGTCGGTGCGGCGCGCCCTGGCGATCCAGCTGATCATCAACCGGGAATGGGGACTCGCCATGAACGAGAACCCGCTCCAGGGCAGCTTCATCATCGACGAGCTCACCGACCTCGTGGAGGAGGCGGTGCTGCTGGAGTTCGAGCGGATCAGCGAGCGCGGCGGCGTGCTGGGCGCGATGGAGACCGGCTACCAACGCGGCCGCATCCAGGACGAATCCATGCTCTACGAGCGGCGCAAACACGACGGCAGCCTGCCCATCATCGGCGTCAACACCTTCCGCAATCCGCGTCCGGACGAGCATCGGGTGCTCGAACTGGCGCGCGGCACCGAGGAGGAGAAGCAGTCGCAGCTGCGGCGGGTCGGCGAATTCACCCGGTGCCACCGCGACGAGGCGCATGCCGCGCTGGCACGACTGGAGGCGGCGGCGCGCGGTGACGACAATGTCTTCGAGGTATTGATGGACGCCGCGCGGGTGTGCACGCTGCAACAGATCACGGACACCTTCTTCACCGTGGGGGGCCAGTACCGCCGCAACGTCTGATTCGCCTGCCCGACCGTCTGGGAAATGGGACAATCCGCATCGAAGCGACCAGTACGGAAGGGACGTCATGGACCTGACTGGAATGACTGTCGTCGATGCGCATATCCATCAGTGGGATCCGCTGACCACACCGCGCGAGTTCAGCGGATTGGCGAAACTCTTTCGCTACCTGCCGATTCGCATCGACGTAGCCGCCAGACTGGCACCCAGACGCGACCGGGAATTCGTCGCCGACCCCGAACCGTTCGTCCACCCCTACCTTCCCGCCGACTATCGCGACGACGCCGGGGACGTCCCCGTCGAGGCGATCGTCCACGTCGAGGCCGAATGGTCGGGCAGGGGCGGGCTGGCCCAGGCCGACGAGACCCGCTGGGTGGCCAGCCTGCCCTTCGGCGTCGACACCCCCGCGCTCGGCGCGATCGTCGGCGGGGGCGACCCCACCGCGGCCACCTTCGCCGAACTGCTCGACGCCCACCAGTCGGCCTCGCCGCTGTTCCGGGGCATACGCACCCGCGTCGAACACCATCCCGACCGCGGCATCCGCGGGCACCGCAAACCGCCGGGCGTGCTCACCAGCGCCGCCTTCCTCGACGGCTTCGCGGTGCTGGCCGAGCGCAAGCTCTCCTTCGAGGCGTGGGTCTACTCCCAGCAGCTGCCGGAGGTCACCGCGCTGGCCCGGCGCTATCCCGACGCCACCATCGTGCTCAATCATCTGGGCACGCCCGCGGGCATGTTCGGGCCGGTGGGCCGCGACACCGGGAAGGACCCCGGGCGCCGTCGCGAGCTGTTCCTGCGCTGGCGCGACGATCTCGCGGCGCTGGCCACCCATCCGAATGTGGTGGCCAAGATCAGCGGTCTGGGCATGCCCATCCTCGGGCATCCGGTACCCGCCCGGGGCGAGTCGACGCCGGTGGCCGTCCTCCAGGAGCGCCTGTCCCCCATGCTGCACCACGCGCTGGACGTCTTCGGGGCGGACCGGCTGCTGTGGGGTTCCAACTTCCCGGTGGACAGACCGATCACCTCGATCGGCAATGCCGCCGAGGCCATCGCCACCGCACTCACCGAGCACGGGGCCGATGCCGCCGCACTGGACATGATCTTCCGCACCAATGCCCAGCGCGTCTACCGCATCGACGTGCTCTGAAGCTCAGGAGCGCTTGCGCGTCAACGCCATCGCGCCCACACCGAGCAGCAGTGCGCCGAGCACCAGCACGGTGACCGCGGTCGCCGCCGCCTGCCCGGTCCAATCCCATACGGCCTGAGTCGTTCCGACGGCGACCGCGAGAACGCCGCCGACCACCAGCACCGGCGTGCGCTCGGTCGCGTAGACGCCGAAGCAGACGACGGCCACCGACAGAGCGAGCGGGTACGACCAGCGTTCGTGGACGAATCCCGCCACCTGCGCGCCGATGAGCGCGGTGGCGATGGCGATCACATAGGCCACCCAGTTCGGGGCCGCGACGCCGAATCGACCGGCCGCGAACCAGATTCCGCCCAGGGCCACCAGCGCCACCCCCGTCCCCACGCTGTCGGTGCCAAGGAACTCACCGCACACCCCGGCGACCGCCGACGCCGCGAACACCCCGCAGGCGAGCAGCCCCACCACCGACGGCAGCGCCGCGTAACCCGCCAGGCCGACGATCAGTGCGGCGAGCATCGCCCACACCCAGGTGGTGTCGTCACCGGCGTCGTCGAGGGCGAGGCCGACCAGCGCGGCCACGCACAGCGCGGTCAGTACGAACAGCACGGCCGCCAACCGCGCCGCGACCGAGCGGTCACCGTCGTCGCGGACGAACAGCGCCGCCGGGCCACCGGCCAGCAGCACGCCGCCCACCGCCAGCCCGATCGACACCACCGCCAGCACGAGCAGCTGTCCGAGCCGGTCCAGATCGTCCCAGGAGGAGTCCAGCAGCAGCAGGATGCCGCCGAGCAGCAGGCCCGCGCCCACGTAGGCCGCGATCTCGGCGACGAGGCGCGGCCACGGCACCGGGGCGGCGCGCTCCTCGGCGAGCGCGGTCGCCACCGCCGTCCGCTGCTCGGTGGTCAGCACGCCGTCGTCGACCAGCCGGTCCAGCGCGGTCCCCACCCATCGTCGCGTCATGCGCCCAGTATGGGCGTACCGAGCGGTATTGCCCGGGAATTCGCCTACTCCCGATCGGCGGCGATGGCCGCGGGATCGAGGTACTGCGTTCCGAGCAGCGTGGCGACCCGGCTGGCATGGTCGATGACCCGCTCCGCGTCCGCCTCGACGGCCCCGGTGCGCCAGGCGGAGAGCAGTTCGTTGAAACCGCCGATGCCCATGAGAACGCTCATGCGGAAATCGGATTCGTCCACACCGGTCCGCAGATACGGGCGGGCGGTGGCGATGAGCAGATCGGTGGAATCGCTGAGCGTGGCCCGGCGGCGCTCCTCGAGGACCCGGCTGCCCGCGTGGTTGTCGAAGAGGATGCGGGCGTGCCCGTGGGTTTGCAGATCGACGGCGCGGGTGACGGCCAGGCGCAGGATCTCCAGCGGCGTCCGGTCCAGGTGTTCGGCCACGACCGCGGACAATTCGCCGAAGACCTCGAAGCACACCTCGTCCCACACCGCGCCCAGCAGTTCGTCGCGGTCGGCGAAATGCTCGTAGAAGTAGCGGTCGTTGAGGGCGGCGCGGGTGCACACGCCGCGCATGGTGACCGCGGCCCAACCGTGCTCGAGCCAGATCGCCAATCCGGCCTCGATGAGTTTGCGGCGGCGCTGCGCGCGGCGTTCCTCCGGGGTTCGGCCACCCCAGGTTCGGGCCGGTGCGCGCATGTTCATCATTGACAAATTACCCCATCGAGCGCCTAATTGGTGGCAGGCGCGGCCAATGGTGGCAGGCGACACCAGTTGGGTGGTCGCGTCGCACGGCTTCGGGAGTTCCCATGCGACTCAACCCCTTCGGCGGATCCCGCCGCACCAGATACGCGGACGCGGTGGTCACCGGCGCGGGCAGCGGCATCGGCCGCGCGCTGGCCGTCGAGCTGGGCCGCCGCGGCGGGCGCGTCGTCTGCGCCGATATCGACACCGACACCGCCCGCGACACCGTCGAACTCGTACACGAGGCCGGCGGCAAGGCCTTCGAGGTGTACTGCGACGTGGGCAGCGCCGACCAGGTGGCCGCCCTCGCCGACACCGCCGAACAGTGGTTCGGCAATCCCACCGACCTGGTCTGCAACAACGCCGGAATCGGCGCGGGCGGCGCACCGGTCGGCGAGGCCCCGCTCTCCGAATGGCACCGGGTGCTCGACGTGAACCTGTGGGGCGTCATCCACGGCTGTCACGTCTTCGCGCCCCGCATGCGCGCGGCCGGCCACGGGGCGATTCTGAACACCGCCTCCGCGGCCGCCTTCGGCTCCGCGCCGCGCATGGCCGCCTACAACGTGAGCAAGGCGGGCGTGCTGGCGCTCTCCGAAACCCTCGCCGCGGAACTGGTCGGCACCGGGGTGACCGTCACGGCACTGTGCCCCACGGCGGTTCGCACCCACATCCTCGACAATGCCGCCATCGACGACCCGTCCACCGCGCGACTCGGCGATCTGCTGCTGCGCTGGACCGGACGGCCGCCCGCGAACATCGCCCGCGAAACCCTCGACGCCGTCGACCGTGGCCAGCTGTACGTGGTGCCGCAGGTCGAGGCCAAGCTCATCTGGCAGTCCAAGCGGCTGCTGCCCGTTCCGTACACCCGCGCCGCCGGACTCATCGAACGGCTGGCGCGCCGATAAGGGAGCCGAACAATGGCGTTCGCCTATCCGGACATGCTGGAAACCATCCGAGACCGCCAATGGGCCCTGGCCGATATCGACTGGGACGCACCGGGAGCCGACCTCGTCACCGCCGAACAGCGGCCGACGCTCGCCGCGTTCATGGCCGACCTGGTGTGGATCGAACACGTCGGCGCGCGCGGCTTCGCGGCCCTCACGCGTAAGGCGCCGCCCGGGCCGCTGCGCGAGATCTACCGCTACTTCCACGCCGAGGAGCAGAAGCACGCCAATGCGGAACTGGCGCTCATGCGGCGCTGGGGAATGCTCGACGCGGACGCCATGCCGGTGCCCAACAAGAACATCCGACTCGTCATCGAATGGGTGGACCGCTACTCCGACGACCTGTCCCTGCCGGTGCTCGCCACCGTCATCCCCTCACTGGAATGCGCTCTGGACGGGGCGCTGGTCAAGTTCCTGCTCGACGAGGTCCGGGACCCGCTGTGCCACACCGTGTTCCGGCACATCAACAGCGACGAGTCGCGGCACCTCGCCGTCGGATTCCAGGTCCTGGAACAGCTCGGCGCGGGCCCGCTGCGCCGTATCGCCATCGAGACGGCCGGATACACGCTGCGCCCCACCCTGCTGCTCGGCGCGCTGGTGTACACCCCGCTGCTGTCACGCATGTCGGCCAACATCATGGCCATGGGGCTCGACGAGGAGAAGCTCTGGAACGCCGTGCGGCGCTACGAGAAAGCCGGGGAACGCAGCCCGAGCATCAAACGGGTGCCGCTCTATCACGTGGTGCGGCTGCACGGCCGCGCCACCATCAACCGGCTGCAACCGCTACAGGCGGTGAACGACGGGCTCGGCCGGGTCATCGACCGATTCCCGGTGCGGATGCTGGGCCGCGAGCCGTCCTGGTCCAAGGAGCTGACCTACGAGCCGGTGGCGGAATGAACGCGGCGGCCGCACGGGTGGACGCGTTCTCCGACTGGGGCGCGCGGGGCAATGGGGTGCGTCCGCCGCGCGGCGCTGACTCCTTCACCGGACCGCAACTGCACTGCGACCGCTGGACGGACCAGCTGCCGCTGGCCGGGCAGCGGGTCGCGGTGATCGGCAGCGCGGCGGCGATCGCGCGGGTGCTGCCCCGGGTGGCGGAGCGCGCGCGGAAGGTCACCGTCTTCCAACATGATCCGGTGTGGGTGCTGCCGCGCCCGCCGCTGCCGTACCTCACCGCGGCGGCCACCACGGCGGCGCGGCTGCTGCCCTTCGGACTCGCCCGCCGGGCCGCCGCCACGAATCTGCGCCTCCAGGTGCCGGATTCGTGGACCCGCCGCCAGCTCACCCCGGAATCACCCACCCGGGTCACCTGGCACAACCACTACTACCGGGCCCTGCGCCGCCCCCATGTCCGGCTCATCACCTGGCCGATCGCCCGGCTCGCACCGCGCGGCATCCGCACCGTGGACGGCATCGAGCATCGGGTGGACTGCGTCATCTACGCCGAGGAGACCTCATGAACGCCAGCGTCGTCGACCACGAGATCGTCATCATCGGTGCCGGATTCTCCGGCATCGGCGTCGCGATCATGCTGCGCAAGCACGGCTTCGACGACTTCCTGATCGTCGACGAGGCCGACGGGGTGGGCGGCACCTGGCACTGGAACACCTACCCCGGTATCGCCGTGGACATTCCGTCGTTCAGCTACCAGTACTCGTTCGAACAGCAGCGCGGCTGGTCCCGGATCTACGCACCCGGTCGGGAACTGAAGGCATACGCCGAATACTGCGTCGGCAAGTACGGGCTGCGACCGCGAATCCGGTTCGGCACCACCATCGCCCGCGCCGACTACGACGACGACCTGCACCTGTGGCGCTTGCGCACCGCCGCGGACGAGGAGATCACGGCACGCTACGTGATCGGGGCCACCGGCGTGCTCACCCGGCCCAAACTGCCCGATATCCCGGGGGTGGAACGGTATTCCGGGATCGTCATGCACACCGCGCGCTGGGATCACGGGCAGAACCTGCGCGGTAAACGCGTGGGCATCATCGGCACCGGGGCGTCGGCGGTACAGATCATTCCGGAGATCGCCCCCGACGTGGCCCATCTGACCGTCTTCCAGCGCACCCCCATCTGGTGTCTGCCGCGACCGGACCGGGAGCTGCCCGGGGCGGTCCGCCTGCTCATGCGGCTGCCCGGGGGCCAGCTGCTCACCCGGCTCGCCAGTCAGACCTTCGTCGAACTGACCTTCCCGCTCAGCGCGCACTACTACGGTCTGCTGCCCATCGCCAAGGTAGGCGAGCGGGTCGGACTGGCCCACCTGCGCGACCAGGTACATGATCCCGAGGTGCGCGACAAGCTGACGCCGCGCTACGCCCTCGGCTGCAAACGGCCCGGATTCTCCAACGACTACCTCGCCACCTTCAACCGGTCGAACGTGCGGTTGGAGACCGATCCGATCGCCGAGGTCACCGAAACCGGATTGCGCACCGCCGACGGGAACCACCACCCGGTCGACGTGCTGATCATGGCGACCGGCTTCAAGGTCATGGAGTCGGGGAATATGCCGACCTTCGACCTGCACGGCAGCGGCGGCGCGCGGCTGGAGGACTGGTGGGACGACAACCGGCTGCAAGCCTACGAGGGCGTGAGCGTGCCCGGATTCCCGAACTTCTTCTCCATCATCGGGCCGTACGGGTACAACGGGTCGTCGTACTTCGCGCTCATCGAAATGCAGACCCGGCACATCCTGCGACTGCTGCGCAACGCGCGCAAGCGGCGGGCGACCCGGGTGGAGGTCACGCCGGAGGCCAATGCGCGGTTCTTCCGGGAGATGCTGAATCGCCGTGGCACCCAGGTGTTCTGGCAGGACAGCTGCACACTGGCCAACAGCTACTACTTCGACAAGAACGGCGATGTGCCGCTCAAGCCGATGAGCACGGTGGAGGCGGCGTGGCGGGCCGGTCACTTCGATCTGGGCGACTACCGGTTCGACCGACTCGCCGAGAACGCCGAACCGGAACGGCGGTCGCGGCGGGTCGCCGTGCGGTGAACCGGCGAACGCGCTGGGTCGGGCCGACTCCCACCGAGTGACGACACCGCCACGCAGGGCGGAATCCGCGCCGGGCTACCGGGCTTCAGCGCGGGGCGCGGTATCGGCTTCAGCGCAGGGCGCGATAGAGCGCGCGGAGGTGACGCAGGCCCGTCTCCGCTGTGGGCTCGTCTTCTGCCGCCATCCGCAGGGCTCGGCGTAGTAGGGCCGGGTCAAGATCGTCGGGGGCCGGGTGGAAGTCGGGGCGCGGGAGCGCGGGGAGCTCGGACTCTTCGCCGTAGATATCCACCTGCTCCGGCGGATTCGAATCATGCTGCACCGCACCGATCAGGGTCTCCAGATCCACGCCGCGCAGGGTCAGCAGATCCTTCGGATGGTCGTCCAACCGCTCCGCCAGGATGTAGCAGACGGCGGCCACGTGTTTGCACGGCCATCCCGAGTCCGGGCAGGAGCAGGCGAAGTCCAGTTCGCTGACGGTGGTCGGGAGGATGAGCGAACCCAATGCGGAAGGCAGTGTGCCCGAGGCGATCTCGGCGAGCATCCCGGGGGTCTGCCGCACGACGGCGACGAGTTCGTCCAACCGGTCGTCGCGCAGCTGGCGCATGGTGAGCACGGCGGTGAACGGGCGCGGCTGGCTGCCCTGCACCTCGGCGTGCACCGCGCCGGGCTCCAGGTGATAGCTGACGACCTGCCCGGCGCGGGCGTAGGTGCGACCGCGGGTCAGCCGACCACGATCGGCGACCTGCTCGACGGCCTCCAGGAAGGCGCGGCCCCAGCGGGTCGTGGCGAAACCGCCGCGCTGGCTGCGGGATTCGACGCCGCCGCGCACCGGGCGGCGCTTGCCGAAGGTGCTGTAGTCCACGCGATCGCTCACTCCCCCACCGCCTCGGAGCCGAGGGCGAACAGGTCGCGCAGTTCGTCGTCGCTGAGCTCGGTGATCCAGTTCTCGCCCACGCCCACCGTGAGATCGGCGAGTTGGCGCTTGCCGGAGAGCATGTCGTCGATCCGCTCCTCGATGGTGTCCACGCACACCAGCTTGCGGACCTGCACGTCGCGGCGCTGGCCGATGCGGAAGGCGCGGTCGGTGGCCTGGTTCTCCACCGCCGGGTTCCACCAGCGGTCCAGGTGCACCACATGATTGGCGGCGGTGAGATTCAGTCCGGTGCCGCCCGCCTTGAGCGAGAGCAGCATGAGCGGCGGGCCGCCGGACTCCTGGAAACGGGTGACCATGGCGTCGCGACGCTGCTTCGGGACGCCGCCGTGCAGGAAGGGGACCTCCACGCCGAAGCGTTCGGTGAAGAAGGGGGCCACCAGTTCACCGAACTCGCGGAACTGGGTGAACAGCAGGGCGCGTTCACCGTCGGCGAGGACGGCTTCGAGCACGTCCTCGACCAGGGCCAGCTTCCCGGAGCGGTGCCGGCCGCGGCGCAGCACGCCGGAACCGTCGCCGAGGAAGTGCGCGGGATGGTTGCACACCTGCTTGAGCCGGGTCAGGGCAGCCAGCACCGCGCCCTTGCGGCCCATATCCTCCTTGGACTTGGCGGCCTTCAGCTTCTGCGTCATATCGTCGAGCACGGCCTGGTAGAGGGCGGCCTGCTCGACGGTGAGATTGGCGCGCACCGTCATCTCGATCTTTTCGGGGAGATCGGAGATCACCGCCGGATCGGTCTTGACCCGGCGCAGCACGAACGGGGAGGTGATGGCGCGCAGGCGGGCCACCGCGTTCTCGTCGCGCTCGCGCTCGATGGGCACCGCGAAGCGGGCGTGGAAATCCGAGGGTTTGCCCAGCAGTTTCGGATTGGCGAAATCCAGGATGGAGCGCAGTTCCTCGAGCCGGTTCTCCACCGGGGTTCCGGTGAGCGCCAGGCGATGCCGCGCCGGTATCGCGCGGGCGGCGCGCGCCTGCCGGGTCGCCGCGTTCTTGATGTGCTGCGCCTCGTCCAGCACCACCCGCTGCCACCCCTGCCGCTTCAACTCCTCCACATCGCGGGCCAGCAGCGCGTAGGTGGTGACGACCAGGTCCGAATCCGCCACGGCCGCATCGAATTCGGGTCCGCTGCGCCGACCCGCACCGTGATGCACCAGCACCCGCAGCCCCGGCGCGAACCGCTCCGCCTCCCGCTGCCAGTTACCGACCACGGACATGGGGCACACCAGCAGGGTGGGGGCGGGACCCGCGCCGAGGGCCGGGCTCGTCGCGGTGGCGACGGTCGCGGGATCACCGGCCGCCAGACCCGGCTCGGCACGCGGGGCCACCCGGTGCACGGGTTGCGGCCGGGCAGAAGAGGTTTCGCGTTCGTGCAGCAGTAGCGCCAGCACCTGGATGGTCTTGCCAAGGCCCATATCGTCGGCTAGGACAGCGCCGCAGCCGAGGCGGGACATGGTGGCGAGCCAGGTCAGGCCGCGCTGCTGGTAGGGGCGCAGTTCGGCTTTCAGTCCGGCGGGCGGGTCGATCGGTTCGGTCGGATGGTCGGTGTCGAAAAGTTCTGCCGCCCAACCGGTCGCGGTAACGGAAGTCAGCGGGACGCGGGTCACCGGGTTGGCGGCGAGTTCGGCGAACAGGCCGCCGACGGTGGTGGGCGTGTCGTCGGCGCGACCCGAGACGTACTCCGCGGCGGCGGCCAGGATGCGGTGGTCGGCCTGCACCCACTGCCCGCGCAGCTGCACCAGATCCGACTTGGCCGCGATGACACGCGCCATCTCGGCGGGCGTCAGCACGGTGTCGCCGAGCGCGAGTTCCCACCGGTAGGACACCAAACCCTGGAGCCCGACCGCTGTTTCGGTCGCGGCGGGGCTCTGCACGCGCAGTCGCAGGCTCGGCGTGGTGATCTTCCAGGCGCGCGGCAACAGCAGCCGCACCCCGGCCGATTGCAGCGCCTGCGCCCCGTGCGCCACCAGATCCATCACGACCTCGGCCGGCAGCAGCAGATCCATACTGTGCGGGTCGCCGGGCAGATCGCGCAGCCGCGGATACGCCTGCTTGGCGGCGGCCAGCTTCTCCCCCGCCACCCGCACCGCCTGGGGGTCGCCCGGCAGCAGCACCGGCTGCGGAGCCTCCCCCTCGGTGTGCAGGCACACCTCCAGCCGCCACAGCACATCCTCCGCCTCGGCCTCCGCGTCGGGCGGTTCCAGCAGCCGCAGCACCAGCTCGGGTTCGTCGACGGTCAGACTCGTCCGCCAGTCCTCCAGCACCGACGCCAGCCGATACGACCCGACCTCCAGCGGCCCGTCTCCCACCAGCGCGGCGAGCAGTGGATGGGGGGCCACCCGGGTGGCGTGCATCGGACGATCCCGCGGTCCGGGATATCTCTCCGCCGCCGCCAGACTGTCCCGCAACGCCGCTGTCAGCGATTCCGGATCGTCGACCGCCACCGAGCCCACGGTCGGCAACGCCGCCGACCGGGCGCCAGCCCTACTCGCGGTCGGCGTCGCGGTGACCTCCGCCGCGGAATGCGCCGCGCCGGTCGAGAATTCGCCGGTCAGCAGTATCGGCTCCGCCTCGGCCAGGCGCAGCCGGGTGATCGGGTCGGCGAGTTCGCCGGTGAAATCCTCCAGCAGCGCGGACGGCCGCCCTACCGTGCGCAGCGCCGCGGGCATGGCGACGGCCAGCTCCGCCAACCAGGCGCGCTGCCGCTGACCACCCAGCAAACGCCAGCGCACCCACCAGTCACCGTCGTCCCGGCGCACCTCGGGCACGATGCGGCCGGCCCGTACCCAGCGGTCGATTCCGCGCGCCACATGAGCGAGAAACCGCAGATCCCCCGCCACCGCCTGCGGCGGCAGCTCTTGCAGCAGCACCCGCGCCGCCGCCTCGGGCGCCAAGGCGTGCCCACGCACCGTGCTGTGCTCCGGACCGTGCGGCCCGGGGACCAGGACCTCGGCCCGATGCCGGAACCGGGCCGTCCGCACGATCGACCCCAGCGGATCCGGCAGCGTCAGCGCGTCGACGGCCGCCCCGGCATCGCCGTCCGGACGATGCCACAGCACCAGCCCGGACCCCGGCGACCACAGTCCGTGCAGCATCCGCCCATCAAATCAGCCGGGTCCGACAAGCCCGCGCCCGGCCCACGACCAGGGAACAGGCCGATTCGGTCGCGCACATCGTTCGACCGAGCACCCGACGCGGCGAGGTCGCCGACCCGGCGGGTGGTTCCCGAAACGGCGCAGCCACGACCGGGAGCGACATTGACTCGATAGGTCAACTGTCCTAATCTCGTGTCTAGGACACAAGTCCTAGACAACTGTTACGGGAGGTTCCGTTGTCCGCTGATGTGTTCGGGCCGTTTCGCCTGGGCGAACTGATATTGGCCAATCGCCTGGTGATGGCGCCCATGACACGCAATCGAGCCGGTGCCGACGGGGTGGCGACACCGTCGATGGCGACCTATTACCGACAGCGGGCGACCGCAGGATTGATCGTGTCCGAATCCGTACCGGTGTCACCGCAGGCGGTCGGGTATCCCCACACCCCGGGGCTCTTCACCGACGCGCAAACGGAGGGGTGGCGGCGGGTGACCGACGCGGTGCACGGGGAGGGTGGACGCATCGTGGCACAGTTGCAGCACTGCGGGCGGATCTCGCATCCGAGTATGCAGGCCGACGGGGCACTGCCGATCGCACCCTCGGCGATTCGGCCGAATGGGCAGGCCGTCACCTATTCCGGAAAGCAGGATTTCGTCACGCCCCGGGCACTGGAATTCACGGAGGTTCCGTCGGTCGTCGCGCAGTATCGTGATGCCGCCGCCCGGGCCGAGCGAGCCGGCTTCGACGGGATCGAGGTGCACGCGGGCAACGGGTATCTCATCGACCAATTCCTGCGCGACGGATCCAACACCCGCACCGACGGCTACGGGGGCACGATCAGCAACCGGATGCGACTGCTCGACGAGGTACTCGACGCGGTGTGCACCGTATGGACCGCCAGCCGGGTCGGAGTGCGACTGACACCCGAGAACAGCTTCAACGCGATGTCGGATTCCCAGCCGCAGCGGCACTTCGAATACCTGCTGGACCGCCTGAGCACCCGCCGGTTGGCCTACGTCCACGTACTCGAGGGCGACATGATGACCAAAGCCGCAGGGGTGGACTACCGTTCGCTGCGATCGACATTCACCGGGACCTACATCGCCAACAACGGCTACGACCTGACGCGCGCCCAAGCGGCGGTGCGCACCGGACACGCGGATCTGGTCGCGTTCGGAGTGCCGTTCGTGGCGAATCCTGATCTGGTGCGCCGCTTCCGGGAGAATCTGCCGCTGGCGATCGCCGATCCGGAGACCTTCTACGTAGGCGGCGACACCGGCTACGTCGACTACCCCGACTGTCCGGGCGAGGAGGAAATCAGTGCGTAATACGGTGAGCGGCAAGGCAACTCGCGAGAATATCGTCGCAGCGGCGGATGAGCTGTTCTATCACCGGGGGTTCGAACAGACTTCGTTCGCGTCCATCGCCGAGGCGGTACACATCTCGCGCGGGAACTTCTACTACCACTTCAAATCCAAGGACGAGATTCTGGACGCGGTCATCGATTCGCGCCTCGACCAGACCCGGGCGATGCTCACCCGATGGGAGGCCGAGGTAGCCGATCCCGTGGGTCGGATCCGGAAGTTCATCGACATCCTGGTGGTCAACCGCGCCGACATCCAGAACTACGGCTGCCCGGTCGGCACGCTCACCACGGAGCTGGCCAAACTCGACCACACCGCCCTCGACACGGCCAGCGGACTGTTCACACTGTTCCGAAACTGGTTGCGCGCGCGGTTCGTCGAACTGGGTCAGGCCGACCATGCCGATGCGCACGCCATGTACGTGCTCGCCGTCAGCCAGGGCGTCGCCACCATGGCCAACGCCTTCCACGACGAACAGTTCATCCGGCGTGAGGTGCGACGCCTGTACGACTGGGTGGACGGCACCGCCGCGTCGACCGAATCCGCTGTGCATCGACACGACCGAGACGATACGAAGGACGATCCCGCATGTTCGTAGTTCTGCTCCGGTTCTCCGCTCGCAACGAGGCCGCCGCCCAGCACATGGGCGAGCACAACAGGTGGATCCAACGCGGTTTCGACGACGGGGTGTTCCTTCTGGTCGGTGGCCTCGAGCCCGGTCTGGGCGGCGCGATCCTCGCGCACGGCACGACCGCGGAGGAACTGCGTCGACGCGTAGCCGAGGACCCGTTCGTCATCGCGGATGTGGTCACCGCCGAGATCCTGGAGATCGCGGCCGCGCGCGCGGACGAGCGACTGGATTTCCTACTGGGCTGACGCCCATTCCTTCGGAGCGCATTGCCTCGCCGGGCCAGCGTGGTTATAACCAGTACATGACGGTCAACGCCACGCTCACCGCCCGCGCTCTCCTGTTGGACATGGACAGCACCCTCGTCAATTCCGAAGCAGTCGTGGAGCGATTGTGGGGAACCTGGGCCGCGGCGCACGGGCTGCCGATCGACGAGGTGCTGGCGGTGGCGCACGGACGGCAGGGGTGGGCGACGATGGCCGCGCTGCTGCCCGACCGGCCCATGGAGCTCAATCACGCCGACAATGCCCGCATGCTGCGGGAGGAGACCACCATCGTGGACGGCGTGGTGCCGGTCCCGGGCGCACCGGCCTTCCTGGCGGCCGTCGCGCACCTCCCGCACGCCCTGGTCACCTCGGCGGATATCGCGCTCACCGAGGCGCGCATGGGTGCGGCCGGGCTGCCCGTACCGGCCGTCCGCATCACGGCCGAATCGGTCACGGTCAGCAAGCCCGATCCCGAGGGCTTCCTGAAGGCGGCCGCCGAACTGGGGCTGCCGCCCGGGGACTGCCTGGTCTTCGAGGACTCCGGGGCGGGCATAGCCGCGGGCAAGGCGGCGGGCATGCGGGTCGTCGGCGTCGGAGCGCGCGCGGTCGCCCACGACCCGACCGCCCACGTCGCCGATCTGACCGGCGTTCGCGTCGAGGAGCGGGGCGACGGATTGATCGCCGTGCACATCCTCGGCTGAGCACCGGTCCCGATCCGGTCCGCGCGAGGCGGCAGCCCGCTCCGGCGAGCCCGACGTAGCGGCCCTGTCCCGCGAGCCCGACGTCGCGGCCCTGTCCCGCGAGCCCGACGCAGCGGCGCTACCCCGCGAGCCCGACCCAGCGGCGCTACCCCGCGAGCCCGACCCAGCGGCGCTACCCCGCGAGCCCGACGTGGCGGCCCACGTCGTCGGTCGTCGCGGCGTCCAGAATCGAGTCGAGCAGACCGGGGAACCGCTGGTCGAGATCGTCGCGGCGCAGCACCACGAAACAGCGGGTGCCCTCCTGCCGGGTTCGCGTGATCCCGGCATCGCGGAGCACCCGAAGGTGGTGGCTCAGTGTGGATTTGGCGACCGGAGCGCGCAGTTCGCCCCACCCGCGCTCGATATCGTCGGCCAGCACGCGCACCAGGCCGACCCGGATCGGATCGCTCAGTGCCGCCAGCACGGCCGTCAGCTCGATATCGGAGGCCGACGGATGCTGTGGTTCGCGCATACCGCCATGCTACTTTGTTCGACGTTCTACGAACATCGAACAAAGGATGCGATATGGGCAGCTTCGACGACCGCGTGGTGATCGTGACCGGAGCCGGAACCGGAATCGGACAGGCGGCCGCGATCGCGTACGCCCGGGCGGGCGCCATGGTGCTCGGTGTCGGCCGCAGGCGGGACGTGCTGGAGCGGACCGCGGCCGAACATCCGGCCATCGAGGTGATCGCCCACGATCTGCGGCGCGCGGAGGCCGCCACCGCGATCATCGACACCGCCGTCGACCGGTGGGGACGGGTGGACGTGCTGGTCAACAATGCCGGTGCCACCGCGGCCATGCCGCTGGCCGAGGTGTCGGCCGAGCGCGTCGCGGATCTGTTCGCGCTCAACGTCACCGCCCCGAGCCTGCTCGCCGCTGCCGCGCTGCCGCACCTGCGCGCGACCCGGGGCAGCATCGTCAATGTGTCGAGCACCTACGGGCATCGGCCGATTCCGGGCGCCGCCCACTACGGCGCCAGCAAGGCCGCCCTCGAACAGCTCACCCGCAGCTGGGCGCTGGAGCTGGCGGGTGACGGCGTGCGGGTCAATGCCGTGGCCCCCGGTCCGACCGAGAGCGAGGCACTGACGGCGGCCGGGCTCCCCGACGAGGTGGTGGCCGCGATCAAGCAGGAGGAGACCGCCCGCATCCCGCTGCGCCGCCGCGGGGTCCCGGCCGAGGTCGCGGCCTGGATGCTGCGGGTGAGCGAACCGACGGCCAGCTGGATCACCGGTCAGGTCATCACCGTGGACGGCGGTCTGGAACTCGTCTGAAACCCGGCGCGCCGAGGGGATACCAAACCGGGCGATTTTGGAACATACTGGGATATCCGCTGGTCACCGCGCGTGGACGGTGGCTGCTGCGCTTCAGCGGCGATCGAGCGGGACGCACCGGCAACAATCCATCGCGGCACCAGCCAGGGCCGCGACGACTCGATACCGAGGGAGGCCGTGAAGATGACGATTCTGCTCCAAGTGCTCGAGCAGAGCTTCACGCCCACAACGCCGTGGGAACGGCGGAAATTCACCTTCGTGGACACGACGAAGATCGTGGGGATGCGCCTGGACGGCCAATCGGGGGTGTGGCTGGATCTGTCCCGACCGGGGGAATCGCAGCGGTTGGCCCGCACGGCCGATCCGCGCGACGCCATCCAGTTCCTGCTCACCACCTTCGCCAAGATCGCCGAGTGCGAGGATCGCGGCGGATCGTGGCTGATCGGGCACGATGGCGCGCGCTGCGAGACGATCGCGGCCACCCGCATGCCACCGCAGATGTCGGAGACGTCGGCCGACGATCTGCTGGCGCGGGCCTGGCTGTAGTCCCCGCAACCGGTGCGAGAACACGGAACCGGTGCGAAGTCCTGGAAAACCCGCGTGGCGTTTCCGCACCCGGGTAGATGTGAGATGTGCGGATTCTGAGCGGGATTCGACGGGCGGCGTCGCGGCGGTGCCGAACGTTCGTCGTGCTGGGCGCGGCGCTGATCGCGGTGAGCGGCTGCTCGATCATCGGCCCGCGCGCCGCGCCCGCGCCGGTCAGTCCCTCCCGTGCCCAGGTCGAGGAGTTGCTCGGGCAGGTGCAGGTCATGCCGACCCGCCCGCGCCCGGGCGGGTACGAGCGCGGCTGCAAGACCGGCCAGGCGTGCGTCTTCGGCCCGGCATGGACCGACGACCACGACGCGCCCGGCGGTCACGACGGCTGCGACACCCGCAACAACGTGCTGGCCGGACAGCTGACCGAGATCGGATTCCGCCCCGGCAGCACCTGCGTGGTGGTCTCGGGCATCCTCGACGACCCGTACACCGGCCGCCGCCTCACCTTCGAGAAGGCCGATGCCGGTACCGTCCAGATCGACCACGTCTACCCGCTGGCCGCCGCCTGGGATATGGGCGCCCACGGGTGGCCGCTGGACCGCCGCATCCGCTTCGCCAACGACCTCGACTTCAATCTCCTTGCCACCGAGGGCAAGACCAACCAGGACAAGGGCGACAGCACCCCCGCCGAATGGCTCCCACCCGCCGCCGCCAACCACTGTTTCTACGCGGCCAAGTACCTGACCGCCGCCAGGCAGTACAACCTACCCATCACCACCGCCGACCAGGCGGTGCTGCGACGCGTCGCCACCGGCTGCCCCTGAGGCGGGTCAGGCGGTCGCCACCGGGCGTTTCGGGTCGTTGGACCACTGGGACCAGGAGCCCGGGTAGAGGGCGGCGTCGATGCCGGCCACGGCGAGGGCGGCTACCTGGTGGGCGGCGGTGACGCCGGAGCCGCAGTAGACCGCCACCTTGCCGTCGCCGAGGGCGGTGAAGCGGGAGCGCAGTTCGGCGGCTGGTTTGAAATATCCTTCGGCGGTGAGGTTTTCGGCGGTGGGGGCGCTGTGCGCGCCGGGGATGTGGCCCGCGCGGGGGTCGACGGGTTCGGTTTCGCCGCGGTAGCGTTCGCCCGCGCGGGCATCGAGGAGCAGGCCGGGCCAGGCGGCGGCGGTGTCGGCGTCGATGGTGGCGAGGTGGCCGGGGGTGAGGACCACGTCGCCGGGGGTGGGGTCGGGTTCGGCACCGGTGGCGAGCGTGCCGCCCGCGCGCTCCCAGGCGGGGAGACCGCCGTCGAGAATGCGGACATCGGGGACACCGGCCCAGCGCAGCAGCCACCAGGCGCGGGCCGCGGCCATCCCGCCGGTGGCGTCGTAGGCGATGACGGTGTCGCCGGTGCGCACACCCCAACTGCGCGCGCACTTCTGCAACTGGGCGAGCTCCGGCAGCGGATGCCGACCGCGCGCCGGGGACGGCGGGGCGGCGAGTTCGGTCTCCAGGTTTACGAACACCGCGCCCGGAATGTGTCCGTCCAGATAGTGCTGCGGCCCGTCCGGATCCCCCAGCGCCCAGCGCACGTCCAACAGTCGCAACCGAGAATCCGCCTGCGACAACAATTCCCGCAGTTCCTCCGCCGAAATCAATACCGCGCTCAAGCCCACTCCTCGTCGCAGAATTCCAGCACGCACACGCGAACGCCCACCACCCTACGCAGCCCCGACCCGCCCGCGCATCCGCCCGCCTCACTCGCACGGCGGCCCGCCCACGCACCCGGCGGCGGCCCCGCGCACGCACACGGCCGGGCTACTCGAACAGCGGCACCGATCTCCCCGCGCGCGGCCGCCCGGGTCGCACCGTCCCACTCAGACCGGCGGGCGGAGGAACCAGCGGACCACCAGCCCGGCAACCAACGCCCAGAAGGCCGCGCCGATGCCGAGCAGGGAGATGCCGGAGGCCGCGACGAGGAAGGTCAGGGCGGCGGCGGAGCGGTGTTCGGCGGGAGCGAGGGCGGCGGTGAGCGCCGCGGCCAGGGTGGCGATGAGAGCGAGGGCCGCAACGGTTTCCAGAACGCCCTCGGGGGCGGCGGCCACCAGGGCGACCAGGGCGGCGGAGACCAGCGCCAGCAGGAGGTAGGTGGCTCCGGCCGATGCCGCGGCCACCCAGCGGCGCTTGGGATCGGGATGGGCGGAGGGCGCCGCCGCCAGCGCCGCGCTGATGGCGGCGAGATTGATGGCGTGCCCGCCCGCGGGTGCGCCCAGCATGGTGCCCAGCCCGGTCACCGCCATGGCCGGTCGCCACGGCACCCGGTAGCCGAAGGAACTCATGACCGCCGTGCCGGGAATGTTCTGGGCCGCCATGGTGACGATGTACAGCGGCACGGCCAGACCGATCATCGCCTGCCAACTCCAGTGCGGCACGGTCGGTTCGAACCTGGGCACCATCGCCGACAGCTCGAGACCGCGCCCCCGCACCGCGATCTCGATCCCCGCGCCGACCGCCGCCACCGCGAACGCCGCCAGCACCGCCCAGCGCGCGGCGTAGCGCTGCAACAGCAGCCACACCACGATCACCGGCGCCACCACCGCCGGGCTGACCGTGAGCGCGTGCATGGGCGCGAGGCACAGCGGCAGCAGCACACCCGCCAGCATGGCCTGGGCGATCTCCACCGGAATGGCCGCGATGAGCGCGCCGAGCCGCTGCCAGTATCCGGTCACCACGATGAGCGCACCGGTGATCACGAACGCGCCCACCGCCGCGGGCCAGCCGCCCGCCACCGCCCCGGTGCTGGCCAGCAGCGCCGCCCCCGGCGTCGACCAGGCCAGCGTGATGGGTATCCGGTAGCGGCGGCTCAGGAGCAGGATCCCGAGCCCCTGCGTGATACAGACCGCCATCAGGCCGGAGGCGGCCTGCGCCGAGGACGCACCCACGGCGGTGAGGCCCGCCAGCACCACCGCGAACGAACTCGTGAATCCCACCAGCGCGGTGACGATCCCGGCCCCGATCGGCTGACCGAGGCCGACGGATCGGTCCGGAGAGGCCGCGACGGCGGTGTCGTTCTCCACTTCGGTGCTGCTCATCGGGCCATTTTGACCTCGGACCGGACCGCCGGTCTCCAGCCAATCCCCCGAAACTGGACTGAAATCCCGGAGCTGGTCGCGGCGGTTCAGCTCTCCAGCGAATGCTGGTAGCGCCGCATGCCCGCCAGCCAGCGGTCGTAGTCGGAGCCCTTGAACCGGTACATGTCGAGCACTTCGGGATGCGGCAGGATCAGGAAGCTCTCGGCGGCGACACCGGCGAGGATGGCATCGGCCACCTCGTCCGAGGACAGCACCTTGCCCGCCGTGACCACGGCCCGGATCGCCGTCTCCGCCGCGGCCGCCGCGTCGGCGCTCTCGGTGCCCGCGCGCAGCAGCGCGGTGTCCACGCCCATGGGGCATACGCAACTCACGCGAATCCCCCTGTCCCCGTAGGTAACCGACAACCATTCCGCGAACCCGACGGCGGCGTGCTTGGTCACCGCGTACGGGGCGGAACCGATCTGGGTGAGCAGCCCGGCCGCCGAGGCGGTGCAGACGAAATAGCCGCCGCCCCGTTCCAGCCACCCCGGCACCAGCAGCCGCGCCGCCCGCACGTGCGCCAGCACATTGACATCCAACGCGGCCTCCCACTGTGCCTCGGCACTGTCCAGGCCGCGTCCGCCGAAAATGCCCGCGTTCGCGAAATACAGGTCCACCGGCCCGAATTCACGCTCGGCCCGGTCGATCAGCTCGCGAATCACCGCCTCGTCGGAGACGTCCCCCGCCACCGCGACCGCGGCCGCCCCGAGCGAATCGGCCACCTCCCGCACGGCTGTGGAGTCGATATCCGCCAGCACCACCCGCGCGTGCGCGGCCACCAGCGTCGCGGCCAGTGCCGCCCCGATCCCCGAACCCGCACCCGTGACAATGGCTACCTTGCCCGAAACGTCCATAAGGCACGGTATCCGGGACTCACTCGACGGCCCGGGCGGCCACCCCGTTCACGCCGGCGAGCCGATCCAGCAGCGGGGTCGTGCGCGGACCCACCAGTTCCCGCATGACCAGGGCCATATTGGTGCGCTCGACACCCGGGATCTTCAGGATCTGCCCGGTGATGCGGTACAGGTCGTCGGCGTCGCGCGCCACCACCCGCACGGTCAGGTCGGTCGGCCCGGTCATCCCGCACACCTCGGTGACCTCGGGGATCTCGGCGAGTTCGGCCACCACCGCATCGAGCCGATGCTGATCGACCACCACCGCGACGAAGGCCGCCAGCGGGTAGCCCAGCGCCCGCGGGTCCACCCGCCGCTCGACGCTGGCCAGCAGCCCGGCCGCCTCCCAGCGGGCCAGTCTGGCCTGCACGGTATTGCGGGACAGGCCCAGCCGCGCCGCCAGTTCGACACCGGTCGCGCGCGGGTTGGCGACCAGCTCCAGCAACATGCGCGCATCGGTGGCGTCGATAGCCCCGCCCACCGGCTCCCTACTGGACATAGGAATCAGTTTGCCATGAGTCCAGCCCGATCTACCGAGCATTCTGCACAGTTGCCGCGCGTCGGCTTGCGCAGTTCGCCCCAGCGAGGAAGCTGTGTGATACAGGACACGTACACCTTCGCCCACCGGGACACAATCCCCCCGGCGACCCGGTGTACCGGTGCTTCGAGGAGGCGATACCCATGCCCGAGAAGACCACCTACCCGGTGCAGCTCGTACAGCCCGACGGCCGCCGCGTGCACGATCGCGTACACGCCCCGCTGATCGCCGATATCGACGGCGACACCCTGCGCGAGCTCTACACCGATATGGTGATCGCCCGCCGCATCGACGTGGAGGCCACCGCCTTGCAGCGGCAGGGCCAACTCGGACTGTGGCCGCCACTGCTGGGCCAGGAGGCCGCCCAGATCGGTTCGGCGCACGCCCTGCACCCCGACGACTACGTGTTCTGCAGCTACCGCGAGGCGGGCGTCGCCCACGTGCGCGGCGTGCCGCCGGAACAGCAGACCCGGCTCTGGCGCGGAGTCGCGCACTCCTGCTGGGACGCCGACGCGGTCAAGATGACCAATCCCGCCATCGTGGTGGGCGCGCAGGGCCTGCACGCCACCGGCTACGCCTACGCGGCGCAGCTGGAGGGCGCGGAGATAGCCACCATCGCCTACTTCGGCGACGGCGCGACCAGCCAGGGCGATATCGCCGAGGCGCTCGGCTTCGCGGCGAGCTGGGGTGCGCCGGTGGTGTTCTTCTGCCAGAACAACCACTGGGCCATCAGCGCGCCGGTGCGGGTGCAGAGCGCCACGCCGCTCGCCGCTCGCGCCATCGGCTACGGGGTTCCGGGTGTGCAGGTGGACGGCAACGACGTGCTCGCCGTGCTGGCGGTGACCCGCCAGGCCATCGACCACGCCAGAGCGGGCGGCGGTCCCTCCTTCATCGAGGCCATCACCTATCGAATGGGGCCGCACACCACGGCCGACGATCCGACCCGCTACCGCACCTCGGCGGAACTCGAACTGTGGCAGCGCCGCGACCCCGTCGACCGGTTGCGGCGGCTGCTGGAGCGGGAAGGGCTGTGGGACAGCGACTTCGAACAGCAGGTGGCCGCGCGGGCCGACGACGTGGCCGGACGGCTGCGCTCGGCCACCCTCGCCATGCCCGACCCCGAACCCGAGGAACTGTTCGAACACGTCTACGCCACCCCGCATCCGCTGATCGAGCAGGAACGCCGCGAATACCTCGCCTACCTGGAGGGAGCCCGGTCATGAAGACGACATTCGCCGGAGCCATCAATTTCGGCCTGCGCCGGGCGCTCGAGGACGACCCCAGGGTGGTGCTGATGGGTGAGGACATCGGCCGCCTAGGCGGAGTCTTCCGGGTCACCGACACCCTGCAGAAGGATTTCGGGAACAACCGGGTGATCGACACACCGCTGGCCGAATCCGGGATCGTCGGAACGGCTTTCGGCATGGCGCTGCGCGGGCTGCGGCCGGTGTGCGAGATCCAGTTCGACGGATTCGTGTACCCGGCCTTCGACCAGATCGTGTGCCAGGTGGCCAAGATCCACTACCGGACCAAGGGAAAGGTGGTGGCTCCCATCACCATTCGCATTCCCTACGGCGGTGGCATCGGGTCGGTGGAGCATCATTCGGAGTCGCCGGAGGCGTATTTCGCGCATACCGCGGGGCTGCGGGTGGTGTCGCCGAGCACTCCGGCCGACGCGTATCTCATGATCCGGCAGGCGATCTCGCTGGACGACCCGGTCATCTTCTTCGAGCCCAAACGGCGGTACTGGGACAAGGCCGACGTGGACTTCGACCGGCTGGACCGCGGCGAGGGGCTGCCGCTGGACCGGGCCCGGGTATGCGTCACCGGCAGCGACGCCACCGTGGTGGCCTACGGCGGCACCGTGGCCACCGCACTGGCGGCGGCGAAGATCGCCGATACGGAGGGCCATTCGCTGGAGGTGATCGACCTGCGCAGCCTGTCGCCCATCGACTTCGACACCGTGGCGGCGTCGGTGCGCAAGACCGGGCGGCTGGTGGTGGTGCACGAGGCCCCGGTATCCGGCGGGCTGGGCGCGGAAATCGCCGCCCGGATCACCGAACGGTGCTTCTATCACCTGGAGGCTCCGGTGCTGCGGGTCGGCGGCTTCGACATCCCCTATCCCCCCGCTAAGCTCGAACGGCACCACCTGCCCGACCCCGACCGCGTCCTCGCCGCGGTCGACCGCACGCTAGCCGCCTGACCGTACTGCCACGGAGGTTGCCCGGTGGAAGATCAGCAGGTTCTCGAGTTCCGACTGCCCGACCTCGGTGAGGGGCTGGCCGACGCCGAACTGGTGTCGTGGGCGGTGGCGGTCGGTGACCGCGTGGAACTGAACCAGACCATCGCCGAGGTGGAGACGGCCAAGGCGCAGGTGGCGCTGCCCTGCCCCTACGCGGGCACGGTACTCGAACTGCTCGCCGAGCCCGGGGATACGGTGCCGGTGGGCGCACCCCTGATCCGCATCGCCGGGGTGGACGCCACCCCGGAGCGGCAGTCGGTACTGGTGGGCTACGGCCCCGACAGCGAGCCGCAATCCCGGCGCGCGCGGGCCGCGGCGGCGAAAGCCGCAGCGGCCGAAAGCGCTTCGAACGGCAATGCCGCCCCGGCGGCGACGCCCACGGCTCACCCGCCGAGCGGAAGCGCCACCGAGACCGTGGCCGGGAGTACGGCTGCATCTTCGGGAACGGACGAAGCGTCGCCCGGCGGTGCCGCTGCGGCGGCATACGACCCCGGCAGCAGGCCATCCAGCCGCGCCACGACAACGCGGGGAACGGATACCACGGGTACCGACCCGGGTGCGGTAGCGGAACCGGGCGCACCCGGCGGCGCCCCACACCCGGCCCCGGCGGGCGGGGCAGGCGACGCGATCGGGAGTTCCGGAATGCGCGGGCTAGGGGATGCTCGGGACGGCACGGAGGGGCTGGGCCGGGAGCGAGCCGCGGCGGCGGGGCGGCCCGCCGCCATTCCGGCGGCGCGAAAGCTGGCTCGGGAGTTGGGGATCGACCTCGCAGCGGTGACGGGGACCGGACCCGACGGGGCCATTGTGGTGGCCGATGTGCAGCGGGTGCGGGACGCGGCGACGTCGCCACCGGACACTGCGGCCGCATCCGGGAGCGCGCCCGAACGCGCGGAAGGCCGGGAGGGGATGGCTAGGCGCGGTGACGACGGTGGGCAGCTGCCGATTCACATCGCGCCACCGGTGCCGTCCATGCGCCCGGATTCGGGAATGTCGCGCCCGGTGCCCGCCGGGCGGGAAACCCGCACGCCCGTGAGCGGAATTCGCAGGCGCACGGCGGCGGCGATGATGGCCAGCGCGCGGGACATTCCGCAGGCCAGCACCTTCGTCACCACGGATTTCACCGGGTCCATGGAGCTGCTGGACCACCTGCGCGGCACCCCGAGCTTCGCCGGTCTCTCGCTGACGCCGCTGGCGCTGGTCGCCAAAGCCACGCTGGTCGCGCTGAGCGAATTCCCGGAACTCAATGCGGTGTGGGACGAGGCGAATCAGGAGATCGTCACCAAGCACTACGTGAATCTGGGTATCGCGGTCGCCACCGAGCGTGGGCTGCTGGTGCCGAATCTCGCGGAGGCGCAGGCATTGAGCCTGCGGGATCTGTGCGGGGAGATCGGCCGTCTGGCCGAGGCCGCGCGATCCGGCACGGCGACCCTGCACGAGTTGACCGGCGGCACCTTCACCATCACGAATGTGGGCGTCTTCGGCGTGGATACCGGTGTGCCCCTGGTGAATCCGGGCGAGGCGGCGATCCTGTGCCTGGGCTCCATCCGGAAGCGGCCGTGGGTGCACCGCGACGAGATCGCGGTGCGCTGGGTGACCACGCTCGGCCTGAGCTTCGATCACCGGCTGGTGGACGGCGAGCAGGCGGCGCGCTTCCTGGCGAGTGTGGCCGCGCTGGTGGAGGATCCGCTCACCCTGCTCGGTCGGGTCTGACCCGCCGGGATCGACCGGGTCGCCGGACCGCGGTGGCGGAAGCGCATCCCGCCACCGCGCGCGCGTCAGGCGTCGGCCGCCTCGGATTCCAGGATCTCGGTGACCACCAGGGGTTCGGCGGCCGCGCGGATGATGGCGGGGATCTCGATCGGCTGCCGGGTCACCTCGTCCACGTAGACGTGCACGAAAGTACCGGTGGCGGCGAGCTTGAGCGTATCCCCGGCCTCCCGGAAGATGGCGAGTTCGTAACTGATGCTGGAATTCCCGAGCCGGGCGATGCGGATGCCGACCTGCAACTGGTCCGGAAAGCTCAGGGAGCCCAGGAATTTGCACGAGGTCTGCGCCACGATGCCGATGGCGGGTAGGTCCCGCGTATCGGTGCCGGTGGCGTGCATCAGCCACGCGTTCACCGCGGTGTCGAAGTACGAGTAATACGTCACGTTGTTGACGTGGCCGTAATGGTCGTTGTCCGCCCAGCGGGTCGGAACCGGCCACAGCACCGGGTAATCCTGCTCCGAAGTCACCTCGCTGACGATAGTGGCAGGGTGCGCGGCGGGCGCGCGGGTGCTCGATTCGACGACGGTCCGTGCGGGGATCGGGCGCGGACCCGAACGACCGTGCCGCCGCGTCAGGCCGTGCGCTCCCGCACCGCCGCGTCGCGATGATCGCGCGGGCTCACGCCGAAATGCCGTTTGAACGCCGTGCTCAACGCGAACGCGCTGCCGTAGCCGACCCGGCGGGCGATGGTCTCGAGCGTGGCATCGGATTCGTGCAGCAGATCCGCGGCCAGCGCCAACCGCCACTCGGTGAGGAACGCCATCGGGGGTTCGCCGACCAACTCGGTGAACCGGCGGGCCAGGGCGGCGCGGGAGACGCCCACCTCACCGGCCAGCGCGGCCACCGTCCACGGATGTGCCGGATTGTGCTGCATGAGGCGCAGCGCCCTACCCACCAGCGGATCTGCGTAGGCGTGATACCACGCGGGGGCGTCGGAGCGGGCGAACCAGGCGCGCAGTGCGGCGATGGTCAACAGGTCGAGCAGGCGGTCCAGCATGGCCCCCTGGGCGGGCAGATCCTTGGCGGCCTCGTCGACCAGCAGATCCAGTACGCGCGTATCGAACTCGCCGCGGCCGAGCACGACCATGGGCGGCAGGGCGCGCAGCAGCCTGCGACCGGTCGCGGACTCGTGCTCGTAGGTGCCGGTGACCAGCACGGTCTCGGCGTCGACCGCGGTGCCCCAGCTGCGCACGCCCAGGCTCAGCGTCTCGCACAGCACCTCACCGTCGGGGGTGGTGGTGATCTGCCCGGGATGGATGATCACCTGCGGCGCGGTTCCGGGATCGTCGGCGATCGTGTAGTGGTCGGGGCCGCGGAAGACGGC
Organism: Nocardia otitidiscaviarum; assembly: GCF_007362295.1. Lineage (NCBI taxonomy): Bacteria > Bacillati > Actinomycetota > Actinomycetes > Mycobacteriales > Nocardiaceae > Nocardia > Nocardia otitidiscaviarum. The sequence goes on from NZ_CP041695.1 coordinate 5,640,911, forward strand.
CACGTCGCCGGTGCGCAGGGGGCGCGGCGCGACCGGTGTGCCGCCCCGGGCGTCGGGCACGATCCACCCGCCGCCCCGCACCACCGCCACCACGGTCAGCGGCGCTTCGTCCTCGATGCGCAGCGACCAGGGTGGATCGAACGACGACCGCATGACGAACGCGCCACGCGCGCGGGGTCCCTCGAGCAGGCTGGCCAACGCGTCCACAACACGACGATGGCAAATACGCGGGCGCTTCTCAACAGGTATCCGCGCACGGAATCGCGGTGTACTCCACGACGCCGAGGTGCCCACCGCCGACACCGCTGTCCCATGGGCCGGACGTGTCTCCCGGGGCGCGATGCCCGGGGATGGAGTCGATCGCATCCGCACCGATGGACCCGTGCGAATTGCCGCTGTGTTCGCAGCGTCGGTGGGGTGGCCGCGAGCATGGTCCGAGATGTCCGCGTCGCCGAATGTGTCGGTGCCCCCGAATAGAATCAAGGACGAACAGGTCGAACCGCACAGTAGTTCGGAGCCCCGTCCCGAGCGTCGACGATGCCGCGAAAGATGGGGGTTACGAGGAGCTTCCGCTGACCGGTAGCGTCGGACCGATGGTCGCTCCGACGTCCGCTCCTCGGCTCCGCGCGGCACGCACCGCATTGTTCGCGGTGTTCGGCCTGAACGGGTTGGTGTCCGCCCTGTGGTTCGTGCACATTCCGGCCGTGACGGAGCGTACCGGGGTGTCGCACTCCACCCTGGGCATGCTGATCCTGCTCATGTCGGGCAGTGCCATCGGCAGTATGCAGGCCGCCGGCACGCTCACCGACCGGTTCGGCAGCCGCGCCGTCACCGCCGTGGCCGCCGCCCTCACCGCCGTGGCGATCATCGGCCCCGCCTTCGCCACCGGCCCGATCACCCTCGCGGCGGCGCTGATCGGCTACGGGATCGGCTTCGGCGCGCTCGACGTCGCCATGAACGCCCATGCGGTGGAGGTGGAATCGGGTTACGGCCGCCCCATCATGTCGTCCTTCCACGCCCTGTTCTCCGGCGGTTCGCTGGCGGGCGCACTCGCCGGGGCCGCCGCTCAGCGCGCCGGATCGGATATCCGGCTGACCATGATCGTCACCGCCGCAGTGGGACTGACCGTGGCCGCCTTGGCCGCGCCGAATCTGCTGCCCCGCACCGGCAGCGCGCGGGAACGGACTGCGAGCGCGACCGCCGCTGCCGATTCCGCCGCATCCGGGCGGCCCGACGATCGACTGGCCAGCCACCGGGACCATGCCTTCGCATCACCTTGTCCTCCGCAGACCGCGACCACGCGGGAACCGACCTCATCGCGCGAAGGGCACGACACCGAGACGCGAGGATCGCACGCCATCATTGCCCCTGGGCCGCGGCCGCCGCTGCCGAGTGCGGCCACCACGAGCCCAGACCTGAACACGGCCACCGCGCGGGAGTACTCGACGCCCGCTCCCGACGGTGACGGCGCCACCGCGGCGGAGCCACGCACCGCCGCGTCTCTCGATCCGCGCGCCGATACGCCCCACTCGGCATCAGGGCCGGTGCCGAGCGAGGCCGAGGCGCGGGCGGAGTTGAGTTTCGCGCAGCACGAGACGTCCGTGCCGGTGGCGGGGTCCACCGTGCGGAAGGTGGTGGCTCTGGCGGCGGTGGCGTTCGCCATGCTGATGGCGGAGGGGGTGGTCGGTGACTGGAGCGCCTTGCAGATGAGCGAGCGGCTCGGGGTCGAGGCGGGGACGGCGGCGCTGGCGTTCGCGGCCTTCTCGGTCGCCATGACGGTGGGGCGGCTGTGCGCCGATCGGGTCAGCGGGCGGTTCGGGCCGGTGGCCGTGGTGCGGTGGGGGTCGCTGCTGGCGGCGGCGGGGTACCTGCTGGTCGTGGTGTCGCCGTGGACGGTGCCGACCGTGCTGGGCTGGGCGCTGTGCGGGATCGGGCTCTCCGGTGGGGTGCCGCAGGTGTTCACGGCGGCGGGCAATCTCGGCTCCAGGACGGCGGCGACCGATATGTCCCGCGTCTTCGGCATCGGCTATCTGGGTCTGCTGGCCGGGCCGGTGATCATCGGCTGGCTCACCGAACTCGTCCCGCTCACCACCGCCATGCTGTTCCCCCTGGCCGCCATGCTGGTGTGCGCCTGGTTCGCCCGCATCGTGGCTCCGCCCGCCGACCGGCAGCCCGCGCCGCTGCGGCCGGTCGCCGAAGCAGAATGACGCTCAGGCGATTCCGGATTCCTCCAGGCAGCGCGTGTGCTCGGCGAAGTCGTCGAGCATGCGATGGTTGAGGGTGGCGAGGGTGCGCAGATCCTCGGAACTCCAGTCCGCCAGGGCTTCTCGCATCCACCGGCGCTGCACGGTGCGGATGGCGTCCACGGCGGCGCGGCCGGAATCCGTGAGCCGGACCAACTGGGCCCGACGATCGCCCGGATCGGCGACCCGGCCCACGAACCCGTTCTTCTCCAACCGCTGCACCTGCCGGGTCACATGCGGGGCCTCCACATCGAGCCGAACGGCCAGCTCCCCCAGGCGCAGCGGCGCGTCGGCGTCGGCGAGGATGCGCAGCAGCGGCACACTCGCCCGGTCCACGGTGATACCGGAGGCGGTGACGGCACGATCGTGCCGCCGGGCCCGGGTGAGCAGGTACGCGAGCCGGGACATGGCCCGTTCCAGTTCGACGATGTGCGCCACGGCGTCGGATGCCGCGCCGACCGTCGCCGTGGGATCGGATGCGGAGGTGGCCTTCGGGGGAGGCATGCGGTTATCCTACGAAACCTAATTACTTAATTTTGGTAAGTAATACACAAGGATGCCCATGACTTCCACCGCTGTGGCCGATACCGCCACCCACAACGGTCCCAAGGCACACCTCGGCATGACGCTGCTCGCCCTGTGCGCTGCCGGGCTGGTGGTCTCGATCCAGCAGACCGTGGTGATCCCGCTGCTGCCGCGCATGATCGGCCAGCTGCACACCGACGTCTCCGGCGTCACCTGGCTGTTCACCGCGGCCCTGCTCACCGGCGCGGTCGCCACGCCCCTGCTGTCCCGTTTCGGCGACATGTTCGGCAAGAAGCGCATGGTCATGGTCGCCATGGGCCTGCTCATCATCGGCTCGGTGGTGTGCGCGCTGGCCGAGACACTGGGCGTCTACATCGCGGGCCGCGCCCTCCAGGGCACCTCGGCGGCCATGATCCCGCTGGCCATCGGCATCATTCGCGACACCTTCCCGCGCGAACGGCTGGTCGGCGCGATCGGCATCGTCAGCGGCACCATGGGCATCGGCGGCACGGTCGGCCTGCTGGTCACCGGAGTGATCGCCGACCACACCACCGATCCGCACCCGGTGTTCTGGCTGACCGCCGCCCTCGGCGTGGCCGCCACGGTGCTGATCCACGTCAGCGCCGCGAACAACGGCGTGCGCCACGGCGGCAGACCCGACTTCCTCGGGGCGGCCCTGCTGGCCGGACTGCTGGTGAACCTGCTGCTCGGCATCAGCCAGGGACCGCGCTGGGGCTGGAGCTCCGGATCGGTGCTGGCGCTGTTCGCCGCCGCCGCGCTGCTGACCGTGATCTGGGTGCTGGTGGAGCTGAGGGTGAAGCAACCGCTGGTGCGGTTGCAGCTGCTGGTGGGCCCGCAGTCGCTGTCGGCGAACCTCGCGTCGGCGCTGCTCGGGTTCGCCCTGTTCGGATCGTTCACGCTCATCTCGAATTTCATCCAGACCCCGGCCGATCAGGTCGGCTACGGCCTGTCCGGTTCGGTGCTGGCGGTCGGCCTCTACGGCATTCCGAGCGCGGTGCTGATGACGTTCTTCTCCTTCCGCACCGGCCGCATCGCCGCCCGCATCGGGCCCGCCTACACGCTGGCCATCGGCGCCACCTTCGCGGGGCTGTCCATGGCCTGGCTGGCGGTGTTCCACGATCACGGCTATCACATGGTGATCTCGAATATCTTGCAGGGCACCGGATTCGGCATCGGCTACGCGGCACTCGGCACACTGGCGGTGCGGCACGTGCCGATGAGCGAGAGCGGGATCGCCAGCGGCATCAACTCGCTGGTGCGCACGGCGGGCGGCAGTATCGCGGGCGCGGTCACCGCGTCCATTCTGTCGGCGCACGTCATCGCGGGTACCCGGGTGCCGACGCTGGACGCCTATGTGGCCAGCTTCGCCATCCTGGCCGTCGGCGCGTTCCTCGCCGCGGCCGTCGCGGTCGGCCACGGCCTGCGCCACCGGGGCGATTAGACCGCGCCGAGCACCTCGAGCCGCTCGCCGTCGACGATCACCGCGTCGTCGTCGGTGAGCGCCCAGTGCGCGATACCGCCGATCCGGTACTCCTGGGACAGTTTCCGGCTCAGCCCCTCCGGATCGGTGGGGGAATCCAGATGCGGGACGATGCGGTGGTCGACCAGACCCAATCCGTCCCACAGCACATCGCCGCCGCAGGCCGTGCGCACCTCGTCCGGATCGTCCATGGCTTCCAGGCCGTGCAGATCCGGAGTCATGACGCAGGCGCCCGCGCTGTAACCGGCATAGACGAGCGCGTCCGCGTCGAGCAGCCGCCGGAGTGCGAGATCGGCTCCGCTGCGGGCGAATTGGGCGCGCAGCACGAAGGTGTTGCCGCCGCGCACCCACACCATCGGGAATCCGGCGAGAGTCTCCTCCAGGTCCGCGGCGCGGCCCACGTAGTCACGCAGGTCCACCACTTCGGGCTCGAATCCCGAGCGGCGCAGCGGAACCAGATCACTGGTCACCGCGCTGGCCCACGCCGAGGGCCAGGCATCGCAGGCATTGGCGATCACCGCCACCCGCCCCGGCGCGCCGACCAACTCGAGCAGCCGGTCGTAGTGCGCCCCGAAGCGGTAGCTGGACAGGAACAGGCGCACGGAATCAGATGGTGAACGCCAGGCTGCGCACCAGGCGGTCGCCGAGGTCGGTGTCACCGCTGAGCGCGATCTCGTCGGCGTGCGCCGCCGCGTCCGTGCGGCCTCCGCGCAGTCGGGCGAACAGGCCCGAGTCCAGGCCGACGACCACGGTGGCGGGACCGTCGAGGGCCTCGACCTGATGCGCCCGGCCGCCGTCCACCGTCAGATGCACGGTATGCGGTGTGGCGCCGCCGATCTCGAGGGTGATGCGCGAACCATCGGGCGCGCCAGCGCCTTTGACCGCGGCACGGCCGAGGCCTAGCACGAGTTCCGGGAAGGCCGACTCCGCGCGCGGGCCGCCCTCGTCGACCGATGCCCGCAGGCCGTCGGCGATGTCGAGTTCGTGCATCCAGCAGTCGAAGATCCGCACCCGCATGAACCGCCCGTAGGGCACCATGCCCACCGGTGAGGGCACCGGTTCGGCCCACGCCGCGTCGTCCATGGCGGCCAGGGCCTTGCGGCGGCGGCCGGTGACCTCGCGGTAGCGGACCATCAGCTCCGCGCCGGAGAGCGGGCGCAGCGATTCGATCCACTTCTCGTTGAGCGCGCCCACCTCGTTGCGGACGTGTTCGAGTCCGGTCACGTCCGCCTCGGGCGGCAGCTCACCCAGCAGCATGGATTCGGTGCCGATGATGTGGGCGATGACGTCGAAGACCGTCCATCCGGGCAGCGACGACGCCGTGCGCCAGCCGCCCTCGTCGAGTCCGTCCACCAGGTGGGCGAGCGCGTCCCACTGATCGGACAGATCGGCGGTGATCCGTTCCCGGTCCGGCACGGTGTCGGTCATGCGTTGGTTTCCTTCTCCTCGTCGGCGAGCCGGTCCAGTCCGGCGCGAATGGCGGCCGCGGTGCTGTCGCGGTCGTGTGGTCGCCGCAGCAGCAGGCCCTTGGCGAAGCTGAGTTTGTCCCCGCTGTGCCTGGGCACGACGTGCAGATGCACGTGATCGACGGTCTGGAAGGCGGCCTTGCCGTCGTTGATCAGCAAGTTCGCACCGTCCACCCGGAGATCGCTGCGTCGCATGGCCTTGGCGAGCCGGTGACCGAAGGCGAACAGCCGCGCGCCGAGGGCCGGGTCGAGCTTGTCCAGGTCGCCGGAGTGCCATTTCGGGATGACGAGCGTATGTCCCCGCGTGATGGGCCGGATATCGAGGAACGCCAGCAGGGTGTCGTCCTCGTGGATCTTGGTGGCGGGTGCGGTGCCCGCCACGATCCGGCAAAAGATGCAGCCACTCACCCCGCTGAGATTACGGCGTAAGAGTGAGCCGCGACACCCCCGGGCGCGGGCGCGAGGCGCTCACCTGCTGGCACACCCGAAAGTAAGCAACCTGCCTGGCAGGTGCGTACTTGCCGCTGGTCACCGCTCACCCCACACTGTGACAGCCATCTCCACTAAGCTCACCGCGAGCCGGGTATGGTTGCGAGAATTGTCTAGAACTTACTGCGCGGTAAGTTCGCAGGCGGTCCGGCCTCACCACGAGAAGGAAGTTTGACAAGTGGACACAACGCAGAGCGCACAGCACGATGCGCCCCGCGGTGCGCGCGTCGGCGTGGTTCGTGAGACGAACACGGACGAACGACGCGTCGCATTGGTGCCGAAGATCATTCCGTCACTGCTCAAGCAGGGTGTGGAGGTGATCGTCGAGTCCGGCGCCGGGCTGGGCGCGCTCATTCCCGACGAACTGTATACCGAAGCGGGCGCGACCATCGGCGATCCGTGGAATGCCGACGTGATCGTCAAGGTCGCGCCGCCCAATGACGCCGAGATCGCCAAGCTGTCCGCCGGGCAGACGCTGATCGGCTTCCTGGCCCCGCGCAATGCCGAGAACAAGATCGGCACGCTCAAGGCCGCGGGCGTGCAGGCGTTCGCGGTGGAGGCGATTCCGCGGATCTCGCGCGCCCAGGTCATGGACGCGCTGTCCTCGCAGGCGAATGTGGCCGGATACAAGGCCGTGTTGCTGGCCGCGTCGGAATCCACGCGCTTCTTCCCCATGCTGACCACCGCCGCGGGCACCGTGAAGCCCGCGACCGTGCTGGTGCTGGGCGTGGGCGTGGCCGGTCTGCAGGCGCTGGCCACCGCCAAGCGCCTGGGTGGGCGCACCACCGGTTACGACGTGCGCCCCGAGGTCGCCGATCAGGTGCGTTCGGTCGGCTCGCAGTGGCTGGACCTGGGCATCGACGCCGCCGGTGAGGGCGGGTACGCCCGCGAACTCACCGACGAGGAGAAGGCCGAGCAGCAGCAGGCGCTCGAGGACGCCATCAAGGGCTTCGACGTGGTCATCACCACCGCGCTGGTGCCGGGCCGTCCCGCGCCGCGCCTGGTCACCGCCGCCGCCGTGGAGGGCATGAAGCCCGGCAGTGTGATCGTGGACCTCGCCGGTGAGACCGGCGGCAACTGCGAGCTCACCGAACCCGGTAAGACCGTGGTCAAGCACGATGTCACCATCTGCTCGCCGCTGAACCTGCCCGCCACCATGCCGGAGCACGCCAGCGAACTGTACTCCAAGAACATCTCCGCACTCCTGGAACTCATGCTGAAAGACGGTGCGCTGCAACCGGATTTCGAGGACCAGGTGCTGGCGGATTCCTGCGTCACGCGTGAGGTTGATGCCTGATGTACACCGAACTTCTCGCGAATATCGCGATCCTGGTGCTGTCCGGATTCGTGGGCTTCGCCGTCATCTCCAAGGTGCCCAACACCCTGCACACCCCGCTCATGTCCGGCACAAACGCCATTCACGGCATCGTCGTGCTGGGTGCGCTGGTCGTGCTGGGCAAGGTGGAGGATCCCTCGATCGGGATGCAGATCATCCTGTTCGTCGCCGTGGTCTTCGGAACCCTGAACGTCATCGGCGGTTTCGTGGTGACCGACCGCATGCTCGGCATGTTCAAGGGCAAGAAGCCCGCTGCGCAGGAGAAGGCGGGTAAGTAAGCCATGGACAATCTGGTCAATATTCTCTACATCATCGCCTTCTCGCTGTTCATCTACGGCCTGATGGGCCTGACCGGCCCGAAGACGGCGGTGCGCGGCAACTGGATCGCCGCGGTCGGTATGGCCCTCGCCGTGGTCGCCACCCTGATCGCGGTGCGCGACACCGGCAACTGGATCATCATCGCCGCCGGTCTGATCGTCGGCGTGGTGCTGGGCGTGCCCCCGGCCAAGTTCACCAAGATGACCGAGATGCCGCAGCTGGTCGCCGCCTTCAACGGCGTCGGCGGCGGCACCGTCGCCCTCATCGCCTGGGCGGAGTTCCTCGACACCAGCGGCTTCTCGAACTTCAAGCACGGTGAGGAACCCACCGTGCACATCGTGATCGGCTCGCTGTTCGCGGCCATCATCGGTTCGGTGTCGTTCTGGGGCTCGCTCATCGCCTTCGGCAAACTGCAGGAGATCCTGCCCGGCAAGCCCATCGGCATCGGCCGACTACAGCAGCCGCTGAACCTGCTGCTGCTGGCCGGATCCATTGTCGCCGCGGCCGTCATCGGCATCTCCGCCGCCGACGGCGGTGCGTCGGGCTGGTGGATGGTCGCCGTGCTGGTGCTGGCGGGCGTGCTCGGCCTCATGGTGGTGCTGCCCATCGGCGGCGCGGACATGCCGGTGGTCATCTCGCTGCTCAACGCGCTGACCGGGCTGTCGGCCGCCGCGGCGGGTCTGGCGCTGAACAACACCGCCATGATCGTGGCGGGCATGATCGTCGGCGCGTCCGGCACCATCCTGACCAACCTCATGGCCAAGGCCATGAACCGGTCCATCCCGGCCATCGTGGCGGGCGGATTCGGCGGTGGTGGAACGGCTCCCGGCGCGTCCGGCGGTGAGCAGAAGCAGGCCAAGGCCACCAGCGCCGCCGACGCCGCCATCCAGATGGCCTACGCCAACCAGGTCATCGTGGTGCCCGGCTACGGTATGGCGGTGGCCCAGGCCCAGCACGCGGTCAAGGAGATGGCGGCGCTGCTCGAGGCCAAGGGCGTCGAGGTCAAGTACGCCATCCACCCGGTCGCCGGGCGCATGCCCGGCCATATGAACGTGCTGCTGGCCGAGGCCGAGGTGTCCTACGACGCCATGAAGGAAATGGACGACATCAACGGCGAATTCGGCCGCACCGACGTCGCCCTGGTCATCGGCGCGAACGATGTCACCAACCCGGCCGCCCGCGAGGACTCCGCCTCGCCGATCTACGGCATGCCGGTGCTCGATGTCGACAAGGCCAAGAGCGTCATCGTGCTCAAGCGCTCGATGAACTCCGGCTTCGCCGGTATCGACAACCCGCTGTTCTACGCCGATCACACCTCCATGCTGTTCGGCGATGCCAAGAAGTCCGTCGGTGAGGTCACCGAGGAGCTCAAGGCACTGTAGTTCGACCGCGATCCGTCGGAAGGCCCGTACCCCCAGGGGATACGGGCCTTTCGGCGTTACGGGCGGACCTGGCGGCGATAGGTCAGCTTGTCGAATTCGCGGCCGTACTCGTCGACGGCGACCACGTCCATCTCGCTGGCGAAGAAGCCGGGGCGCACATCCACCCGGATGAACGAGTAATTGCGGAAGCGGACCCGGGACCAGGGTGCCGCTTCGTCGCGCTTGCCGCCGTCCGCGGTCCAGACGTAGCTGTTCGGCACCGTGGTGTCGGGAAGCTCGTTGCCGCGGTAGGACTCCCGGGAGCCGGGCTGGAATTCGTAGCGGGGTCGCCCGCCGCCGCCGACGGTGTAGTAGACGGTGCCGTCGGTCTCCGGATAGACGATGTCGTGGTCGGCGGCCACCCGGGTGGCCGTGCCGCCGCGCAGTGGGTCGGTGCGCTCGAACACGTGATTGTGGCCCTGGAGCACCAGATCCACCTGATAGCGGTCGAACAGCGCACACCAGGCGTCGCGGACCCCGCCGTCGCTGGCGTGCGCCTCGGTGGTGGAGTAGGCGCAGTGGTGGAAGAAGCAGACGATGAAGTCGATCGCGCGATCGGCGCGGTAGGCGGCGAGAGTGCGCTCCACCCAACCGGTCTGCGCACCGCCGGAGTAGCCGGTATTGGCCTTGATCTCGTAGGAGATGTCATTGGCGTCCAGTGACAGCACTGCCACATTGCCGTAGGTGAACGAGTAGGCCGAGGGGCAGCCGGTGGGCCCGTTGCCCGGAAAGTACAGGCGCGCAAGGTGTCCGCCGTAGCCGTGGGTGTCGTAGGCGGCCTCCATGTCGTGATTGCCGGTGGCGAACATCCACGGCGTGGTGGCGGCGCTGGCCTCGATCGCGCCCAGGTACACGTCCCACACGTACGGGTTGAACTTGTCGAAACCGCCGGCGGGCTTGCCGCCCGAGGGGACGAACTGCGCCCGCTTACCGGCACCCGAGGGGTCGGCGTAGGCGATGTCTCCGGCGAGCACGTGGAAATCCGGTCGGGCGGCGGCGATCTGGCGAACGATATTGTCCGCGTGTCGCACCGTGGGATCGTTGTCGGCCTGGTAGTACATGTCGTCGTAGACACCGGGCGCGAGACCCACTGGCCGCGTGGGTGTTTCATCGGCTCCCTGGTCACCCATCATGGTGAAGCGGAAGGGCAGCACCGCCGCTCGCGCCGTGGGCATGGCGGTGGCGGCCGAGCGTATGTCGCCGACGAAGCCGTCCGAGGTGCGCCAGCGGTAGAAGTGCGGCATCCGGCCCGGCAGTCCGTCCACGGGCGCGTGCACGTAGAACTGTTCGGCGGCCAGCACTCCCCCGTCGCTGCTGGGAATCTGGGTGACCAGGTTGCGCACCTCGGCCTCGATGCTCGCCCCCAGTGCCGGTGTCGTCCCGTGGTCGAGAAATACCTTGGCCCCGTGTGGATTCCGGGACAGCTGCGCGGCGAATCGCAGCTGGCTCGCCGCGTCCGCGCCGTATCCGACGTGCAGGCCGCCCACCCCCAGCCGCGCCTCCTCGGCGTAGGCGCGCGCCCCGAACGGTGACGCGCCCACCGCCGCCACCGCGGCGGCCGCCGCCGACCCGCGCAGGAAGCCGCGCCGCGAGACCGCGTGCCGCCGCAGATAGCTCCGATGCCATTCGTACTGCTCGGCCATGGTCATGCCGGCGGCGAGCGGCTCGGGTATGCCGGTATCGGGGATATCTCCGGCCGGGTTCAGGCGATTGCGCGACATGGGATCGGATGCTGGCCGACGCCGGTGGCCGGAGCAATCGCGTACGCCCGCGCGATGGCAAATGTTTGGTTAATAGTTGCCAAGAATGCGGCGAATCGGACGCAAGCGGGTGGCGCGCAAGTGGGCTGGCGGTATCGGCAGCTAGAGGTATAGACCGGTGCCGTGCTCCGGGCGCTCGTTCGCCACGGCGTGCAGGTCCCGCTCCCGCAGCACGTAGTACGCCTGCCCCTGGATCTCCACCTCGTACTGATCCTCGGCACCGAAGAGCACCTGGTCGCCGACGCTCACCGCGCGCACGTGCGAACCCACGCCGCACACCTCGCCCCAGGACAGCCGCTTGGCGACCTGCGCGGTCGCCGGGATCAGAATGCCCCCGCTGCTGCGCCGCTCCCCCGCGTCCTGATTGATCTTGACCATGACGCGGTCGTGCAGCATTTGGATTTCGAGCTTGGGATCGGACACGGCCCGCAGTGTACTGCGCCCGCGCCACCGGCCGGACGAGGAGCATGGACATGGGACCGGTTCCCCACTTCCGCGCGCTCGCCACGTAGTTTCTCCACTGTGGACCCGCACAGCTCTGCCCCCGATCTCGATTCGCTTCGCGCTCTGCTGCCCGACGGCATGGTGGTCACCGATCCCGACGTCCTGGGCGGCTACCGCCAGGACCGCGCCCTGGACCCCGACGCCGGCATCGCCCTGGCCCTGCTCCGCCCCACCGAGACCGCACAGGTGGCCACCATCATGGGCTGGGCGCACCACCACCGGGTGCCGGTGGTACCGCGCGGCGCGGGCACCGGACTCTCCGGCGGAGCCACCGCCCAACACGGCGCACTGCTGCTGAGCACCGAACGCATGCGGGCCATCACCGTCGACACCGTCACCCGCACCGCCGTGACCCAACCCGGACTGCTCAACGCCGAGGTCAAACGCGCCGCCGCCGACCACGGCCTGTGGTACCCACCCGACCCGTCCTCGTTCGAGATCTGCTCCATCGGCGGCAACGCCGCCACCAACGCCGGCGGCCTGTGCTGCGTGAAATACGGCGTCACCACCGACTACATCCTCGGCATGGAAGTCGTCCTCGCCGACGGCACCACCGCACGCCTGGGCGGACCCCGATTGAAGGACTCCGCCGGACTGTCGCTGACCAAGCTGTTCGTCGGCAGCGAGGGCACCCTCGGCATCATCACCGAACTCACCCTGCGGCTGCTGCCCGCCCAACCGCCACAGTCCACCGTGGTGGCCACCTTCCCCACCCTCACCGCCGCCACCGAGGCCATCCTCGCCATCACCGGCACACTACGACCCTCCATGCTCGAGTTCATGGACTCCGTCGCCGTCAACGCCGTCGAGGACGAGCTGCGCATGGGCCTGGACCGCACCGCCGCCGGACTCTTGGTCGCCCGCTCCGACGCCCCCGGCGAGCACGCCGGACACGAAGCCGACCTCATGCTCACCGCCTGCGAGAAAGCCGGAGCCACCGAAGCCTTCCGCACCGACGACCCCGACGAAGGCGAGGCGTTCTGCGCCGCACGCCGCTTCGCCATCCCCGCCGTGGAACGCAAAGGCCCGCTGCTGCTCGAGGACGTCGGCGTCCCGCTACCGCGTTTGGGCGAGCTCGTCACGGGTATCGCCGATATCGCCGCCCGCCGTCAGGTGCTGGTCTCGGTCATCGCCCACGCCGGCGACGGCAACACCCACCCGCTCATCGTGCACGACCCGAACAACCCCGACGAAACCGAACGCGCCCACCAGGCCTTCGGAGAGATCATGGACCTCGCCATCGCCCTCGGCGGCACCATCACCGGCGAACACGGCGTCGGCCGCCTCAAGAAAGCCTGGCTACCCGACCAGGTCGGCCCCGAGGTCATGGACCTGACCCGCCGCATCAAACACGCCCTCGACCCGCACGGCATCCTCAACCCCGGGGCCGTGCTCTAGTCCGTTCCGGCCCGTCGGAACAATCCTCGTCACAAGGGAGTTCACTCGAACATGACCACCAGGCTCGAACACAATGTCGCGGCCACCCGCTACGAGATCTATCTCGACGACACTCTCGCGGGCTACGCCGACTACGCCGAACGCGTGGACGGGGACGTGCGGGTCCGCGATTTCCAGCACACGCTGACCTTCCCGGAATTCCGGGGACGCAAGGTGGCCGCGCAGGTGGTGGAATTCGCGCTGCGCGATTCCCGCGAGGCGGGATTCACCGTTATTCCGACCTGCTGGTACGTGGAGAAGTTCATCGCCGAGAACCCGGAGTACGCGGATCTGGTGGCCTAGGTCAATGCCGGCGGCGGCGGGACGCCGCTCGTCGCCAGACCAGGAATTGCCGGTCGGTGGTGCTGACCATGGCCTCGATGACCTTCTCGTTGTCGAAGCCGGGTAGTGCCTGCAGGCGGGCGAGGAATGCGGTGTCAGCCGCCGAATGCGGTACCACGCAGCCTTTTCCGGACGCACTGATCAGCACGAAGAACACGTCCTCGGCGAACGGTCCGTCCGCCGTGGTGATGATTCGTACCTCCGACAGTTCCGTCCACGAAACCTCTTCCACTCGCCCGTTGTCCAACGTGCGCCGGACGAACCTGTCGTTGATTTCGACGCCGGCCATGGAACCATACTGCTCCCCTCACCCCGGCCTGGACAGCCCCGAAATCGAGCCCCGCCACCCGAAGGATAAAAAGGAAAACTCCGGCTAACCGCCCACCCCGCAGTCCAGCGGTGGGTCGGCCACCGGAGTTATCCCATGGCTACACAAGAGATTTCAGCTGCACGCGCGGATTCTCAGCCGCGCGTACGAAATCCCGCGCGGTCCGCTCAGCGCAGAATGGCGCGCGACATCACCAGGCGCTGAATCTGGTTGGTGCCCTCGTAGATCTGCGTGATCTTGGCGTCGCGCATCATGCGCTCCACCGGGAAGTCGGTGGTGTAGCCCGCGCCGCCGAAGAGCTGCACGGCATTGGTGGTGACCTCCATGGCCACATCCGAGGCGAAGCACTTGGCGGCCGCGGAGATGAAGCCGAGGTTCTGCTCGCCACGCTCGGCGCGGGCGGCGGAGGTGTAGACCATGAGGCGGGCGGCCTCCACCTTCATGGCCATATCGGCCAGCATGAACTGGGTGTTCTGGAAGTCGGCGATGGCCTTGCCGAACTGCTTGCGGTCCTTGGTGTAGGCGATGGCCGCATCCAGCGCGCCCTGAGCCAGGCCGACGGCCTGCGCGCCGATGGTGGGGCGGGTGTGGTCCAGGGTCTGCAGCGCGGTCTTGAAGCCGGTGCCGGGCTCGCCGATGATGCGGTCGCCGGGAACCTTGCAGTTCTCGAAGTACAGCTCGGCGGTCGGGGAGCCCTTGATGCCCAGCTTGTGCTCCAGCGGGCCCACCACGAAGCCCTCGTCGTCCTTGTGGACCATGAACGCGGAGATGCCGTTGGCGCCCTTGTCCGGGTCGGTCACGGCCATGACGGTGTACCAGTCGGACTTGCCGCCGTTGGTGATCCAGCATTTGGAGCCGTTGATGATCCAGCCGTCGCCGTCCTGGCGGGCGCGGGTGCGCATGGAGGCGGCGTCGGAACCGGCCTCCCGCTCGGACAGGGCGTAGGAGGCCATCTTGCCGGCCACGATGTCGGCGAGGACCTGCTGCTTGAGTTCCTCGGAGCCGTTGAGGATCAGGCCCATGGTGCCGAGCTTGTTCACGGCCGGGATGAGCGAGGAGGACCCGCAGACGCGGGCGACCTCTTCGATCACGATGCAGGTGGCGACGGAGTCCGCGCCCTGGCCGCCGTAGGCCTCGGGCACGTGCACGGCGTTGAAACCGGCGGCGTTGAGGGCGGTCAGCGCCTCCTCCGGGAACCGGGAGTTGCCGTCGACGTCCTTGGCGTAGGGCGCGATCTCCTTCTCGGACAGACCGCGAATGGCCTCGCGCAGCTCGTGGTGGAAGTCCTCGAGCTGGAACAGATTGAAGTCGGGGTTGCCCGCCATGAGTTCACTCCTGGTTCGTGGTTTCGGATCGCCGCTGCTCGCCAGCGCCATCTCCAGCATCTCGGCACTCAGTGCCAACCGTCGCCGAGTATACGCCGCCAAATCGCGGCCACGTGCGGTTACTACCCCATCAGGCCGTGGCACGCAGTGTCAGATTCGACACGTGCGGATCAGTCCAGGGTATCCAGGCGACGGGCCAGCAGATCGGCGACCTGCCGGGGCGACAGCGTGCGCGGGAAGACGGCCACGACCAACTGGTCGGATTCGTCCGCGGCGTCGACAACGCCCCGCGGAATGGCATCCAGTGCCGCCCGCAGATCGGCCGGGCTCGCATCGGACTCCCCGCGCACCATCCGGCGCAGCAGATAGTTGTGCGTCGCCGTCACCGCCGCGGTGAACTGCACCAACGCCAGATCCGATTCCCCGCGCAGGCGTTCGCGCAGGTAGTCGGTGAACAGCCGCTCGTAGCGGAAAACCGTCACGATCTCGCGCTCCCGCAGCGCGGGCACCTGCCGCACCACGCGATACCGCCGCGCCGCCAGCTCCCGCCACTGCGTGAACCGCTCGAACACCCCGACGACCGCCGCGAGCACACCCGCCCACGGATCGCCGTCCCACCCGTCCAGGAACTCCCGCGCCTGCGCCAACTGCGATTCGTGATCGGCGAAGACCACATCCTCCTTGGCCCGGAACTGCCGGAAGAAGGTGCGCCGGGAGATCCCCGCCGCCTCCGCGATCTCATCGACCGTCGTCGCCTCGTACCCCTTCTCGGCGAACAACCGCAACGCCTGATCGACCACGGTCAACCGCCGCGCGGTCGCGATGGCTCCCCCGCCGCCGCGTGCCTTCGCCGCACCGGCGGTCGCGTCGCGAACCCGTGCCGCGGTGCCGTCGCCACGCTCGGGCGTGCCCCTGGAGTCACCCATGCGGTCTCGAACTCAGCTGTCGCGGAATGGAGTTCACGGTGCGGTGGCCGCCGGGCTCATCCCAGCAACCGGGCGCGCAGGGCGTCGTCCTTCTCCAGGACGAGCTTCTCCAGATCGGCCTGGAACTGCTCCATGCGCACGCGCAGGTCCGGATCGGCGGCGGCCAGGATGCGGACCGCCAGCAGGCCCGCGTTGCGCGCGCCGCCGATGGAGACCGTGGCGACCGGCACGCCCGCGGGCATCTGCACGATGGACAGCAGTGAGTCCATGCCGTCCAGGTACTTCAGCGGCACCGGGACGCCGATCACGGGCAGCGGGGTGGCCGAGGCGACCATGCCGGGCAGATGCGCCGCACCGCCCGCGCCCGCGATGATCACCTGGATGCCGCGGCCCGCCGCCTCCCTGGCGTAGTCGAGCATGCGCTGCGGGGTGCGGTGCGCCGACACCACACCCACCTCGAAGCGAATGCCGAACTCCGCCAGGGCTTCCGCGGCCGCCTGCATGGTCGGCCAGTCGGAGTCGGAGCCCATGATCAGGCCGACCTGCGGCGCGGTGCGCTCGGTATCACTCATGATGCGGATCCCATCCGTCGGTCCATACCGCGTGCGACATCCAGTGCGCCGCCCGCTCGGCCTGCTCGCGTGTGGCGGCGACGTCGTCGCCGAGGATATTGATGTGCCCGATCTTGCGGTCGGGCCGCTCGCCCTTGCCGTAGAGGTGCACCCGAGCGTCCGGCATGCGGGCGAACAGGTGGTGCAGCCGCTCGTCCATGGACATGGCGGGGGCTTCGGGCGCGCCGAGGATATTCGCCATCACGGTGACCGGGGCCAGCGGCGCGGTATCGCCCAGCGGATAGTCCAGCACCGCGCGCAGATGCTGTTCGAACTGGCCGGTGACCGCGCCGTCCATGCTCCAGTGGCCGCTGTTGTGCGGGCGCATGGCCAACTCGTTCACCAGCAGCTCACCGGCATGGGTCTCGAACAGCTCCACCGCCATCGCGCCCGTGGTGCCGAGTTCGGAGGCCAGCCGCAGCGCCAGGGCCGACGCCTCGGTGGCACGCTGCTCGGGCAGCTCCGGGGCGGGCGCGATCACCACGGCGCACTGGCCGTTGCGCTGCACGGTCTCCACCACCGGCCAGACGGCGGCCTGCCCGAACGGCGAGCGCGCCACCATGGCCGACAGCTCACGCTTCAGGTCCACCTTGGCCTCGGCCAGCAGCGCGACACCGTGCGCCAGCTGGTCGTCGGCGATGCGGGTGGCCTCGGCGGCATCGGCGGGCATCCACACGCCGCGACCGTCGTAGCCGCCGCGCACCGCCTTCAGCACGAAGGGCCAGCCGTGCTCGTCACCGAACGCGACGGCGTCGGCCGCCGACGCCACGGCGGTGAACGCCGGCACCGGCACGCCCAGCTCCGCCAGCTTGCGGCGCATGGCCAGCTTGTCCTGGGCGTAGACGAGCGCGCCCGGCGGCGGCTGCACGTTCACGCCCTCCGCGATGAGCGTCTCCAGGTGCTCGGTGGGCACGTGCTCGTGGTCGAAGGTCACCGCGTGCGAGCCGACCGCGGCCTTACGTAGCGCGGCCAGGTCGGTGTGGGTGCCCAGCACCACCTCGGGTGTCACCTGGGCGGCCGGGTCGTCGGGCCGTTCGGCGAGGACGCGCAGCCGCTGCCCGAGCGCGACCGCCGCCTGATGGGTCATCCGCGCCAGCTGACCGCCACCGATCATGGTGACCGTGGGCATGGCCGAGGAATCGAAGGAACGTGCGCTCACGTTCGACAATATTGTCATGGTGCCCCGGGGCCCCGTGCCTGCGGGTTGCCGACCCGGTATCGCGGGCACGTAGACTCGGCCTCGTGTCATTTGTCGACGACGTGGTAAAACTGCTGCCCACACCGCTGCGGGATCTCGCGATCCGCCATCACGAACTGATCAAGTTCGCGATCGTGGGCGCCACCACGTTCGTCATCGACAGCGGCATCTTCTACTTCCTGAAATTGACCATTCTGGAACCGAAGCCGGTAACCGCCAAGATCATCTCCGGGGTGATCGCGGTGATCGCCTCCTACATTCTCAATCGCGAATGGACGTTCGAGAATCGGGGCGGACGGGAGAAACACCACGAGGCCCTGCTGTTCTTCGCGGTCAGCGGTATCGGCGTGGTGCTGAGCTTCACACCGCTGTGGATCTCGCGGTACATGCTGCACCTGCAGGTGCCGAATATCAGCCTCACCGCCGAGAACATCACCGACTTCATCAGCGCCTTCATCATCGGCAATATCCTGCAGATGGTGTTCCGGTTCTGGGCCATGCGGCGCTGGGTCTTCCCCGACGAGATGCGCCAGATCGAAGAGGAACTCGAGGATCTGCTCGGCGAGGAACAGCTCGGCCACAGCTAGCCGCTACCGCGGTTCGGCGACCACCTCGCCCTGGACGCGATTCGCGGCGGGCGCGCCCAGGAAGACCGCGAACAGCGCCGGGCGGCGACGCTGCAACTCCAGCCGGCCGCCGTCGGCCTCGATGAGGGCGCGGGCCAGCGCCAGCCCCACACCCGTGGAACCACCCGCCGAGAACCCGCGGTCGAAGATGTGCGGGGCGAGTTCGTCGCGCACCCCGTGGCCCTCGTCGGCCACCTCCACGCACACCAGCGGCTCCCGGTCCCGCCCGCCCGTCACCGTGCGCACCGACACCGTGCAGGTGCCACCGCCGTGCATGAGAGCATTGTCGACCAGCACCGCCACCGCCTCCCGCAACCGGGAACCGGTGATGGGCGCGCGCAGCGTCGGATCGCCCGCCAGCACCAGTTTGCGACCCGCCTCCGCGAACGGATGCCGCCATTCCGACACCACTCCGCGCAGTTCGTCGATCACCGGCACCGGATCGCGCTCGGCCGCGCCCTCGTCCCGGGAGGCGCGCACCAGATCGTCGATGGCGTCGGTGAGGCGATCCACCTGCGCCATGGCCTCCTCGGCCTCGTGCACCACATCCGGGTCCGAGTACTCCGACAGCTCGTCCAGGCGCAGGCGCACCGCGGTCAGGCGGCTGCGCAGCTGATGCGAGACGTCGGCCACCAGGGCGTGCTCGCGTTGCAGGCGGCCCGCGATCTCCACGGTCGCCGAATCCAGCACATCGGAGACGCGATCCAGTTCGGTGATGCCGTGGCGGCGCGGGTCGGCGCGGAAGTCGCCCATGGCCAGCCGGGCGGCGCGGGCCGCCACATCGCGCAGCGGGTCGGCCACCCGGCGCGCGGTCACCGTGGCCACCGCGATACCCGCGCCCAGCGACAGCAGCACCAGGCCCGCCACCGCGCCGAGCGCCTTGCGCTGCATCGAATGCATCGGGGAGGCAGGGGTTTCCAGGCGCAGCGAGACCGAGGTGCCCATGGACAGTGACTCCACGATGGGATCGTCGACGTAGTCGACGCCGACGTCCACGCGGTGCGCGACGGTCCGCTCGGTCGGATAGATAATGGTCAACCGGCCGCCCGCCGGAATGAGCGGGCGCACCGAGCGCAGATCCAGCTCACCGTGCACCAGACCGTCCGGTTCCTGCGCGATCACCTCCGTGGAGATGCGTTCCAGGCGGCCGCGTAGATCGTTGCGGGTCATATCCTCGACCCACTGCCACGCCGTGTATGCCAGCGGAATGCCGAGGACCAGCGTCGTCAAGGTCAGTGCGGCCACCATGGACATGA
Source organism: Nocardia otitidiscaviarum (assembly GCF_007362295.1). Taxonomy (NCBI): domain Bacteria; kingdom Bacillati; phylum Actinomycetota; class Actinomycetes; order Mycobacteriales; family Nocardiaceae; genus Nocardia; species Nocardia otitidiscaviarum. The sequence continues at coordinate 5,660,523 of NZ_CP041695.1, forward strand.
GAATTCTGCGCCGCATCGTCGACATGCCTCGCTTCACTGGGGGCTGCTCGGTGGTGCGCGCCTGCGCACGGACCAGGCTGTTCACCTAGTCGGTATTGAAGCGGAAGCCTACGCCGCGCACCGTCACGATCCGGCGCTCGGCCACCGGCCCCTCGTCGCCGATCTTGCGGCGCAGCCACGACATGTGCATGTCCAAGGTCTTCGAACCGCGCAGGTCCGCGTCACCCCACACCTCGCGCAGGATGGTCTCGCGCGGCACCACCTGTCCAGCCCGGTCGATCAGCACCTTGAGCAGTTCGTACTCCTTGTTCGCGAGATTCACCTCCACCCCGTTCACCAGCACCCGGCGCGCGGCGGGCTCCAGGCGGATACCGCCGACCTCCACCGCCTCGTCCCCGATTCCGCTGCGGCGCAACAGCGCCCGCACCCGGGCCAGCAACTCGGCCAGCCGGAAGGGTTTGCCCACGTAGTCGTCGGCGCCCGCGTCCAGGCCCACCACGAAATCGACCTCGTCGGTGCGGGCGGTGAGCATCAGCACGGCCAGATCCGCGCCGCGCGCCCGCACCTGCCGGCACACCTCGAGGCCGTCCATCCCGGGCAACCCGAGATCGAGGATCAGCAGGTCGTGCTCGCCCTCCAGGGCACGCTGCAGGACCGCGGGGCCGAAGCTCTCCACGGTCACCGAATAACCCTCACGCCCCAGCGCCCGCGACAGCGGTGCGGCGATGGCCTCGTCGTCTTCGGCCAGCAGTACGGCGGTCACGGACCCAAGACTACGGGTAGAACCGGGCCGAACGCGCTAACGACCGTTGCCGTTGCGCGGGTCCTGTTGCACCACATCGAAAACCTGGTGATACACCAGCCCGTGCACCTGCTGCACCCGCGGGATGTCGGTGAACTCGAGCGGCTCCTCCGACGCCGAGGTGATGGTCAGGGTGCCCGCGCCCAGCAACCGGTCGGACAGGCCGTGACTGAACTGCACACTGGAGATGCGCGTCATCGGGATGTCGATGCCGGTGTGAGTGAGCACGCCCTCCCGGACCAGCACCCGGCGGTCGGTCACGATGAAATGCGTGGTTCGCCAGGCGATCAGGGGGACGATGCACCACCAGATCACCAACAGCACCCACGCCACCGGCACCGCGATCATGAACGCGGTGCGCAGTATCCCCAGCGGAGCGCGCGAAGCGAGACCGAAGCCGAAACCGGCCAGCGCGGTCACGAAGATGAACGCGACGGCGGGCAGGAACAACATCTTCCAGTGCGGATGGCGATGCAGCAGCAGCTGTTCGTCCGGTGCCAGCGCTTCCTCCGGATATGCCATACCGGCAGATTACCCCGGAAGGATGCTTCGAATACCGCACGCGGGACCTTGTTCTGCGGCACAATCGTTCGGCTGTAGGGGGAACCATCAGCTAGTCCCGCGCATGTGCACAGTCCTGCTCCACCCCGCAAGACACAGGAGGCGTGTGTGACCAAGGATCTGACCCAGCTCGAAATACTCATGGCACTGGAACCGGTGGCCGAACAGAATCTGAATCGGCACCTGTCCATGGCCAAGGACTGGCATCCGCACGACTACGTGCCCTGGGACGAGGGGCGCAACTTCGCCGCCATGGGCGGTGTGGACTGGGATCCCGAGCAGTCCAAGCTCAGCGAGGTCGCCAAGGTCGCCATGGTCACCAACCTGCTCACCGAGGACAATCTGCCCTCCTACCACCGGGAGATCTCCGAGAACTTCTCGATGGACGGGGCCTGGGGCACCTGGGTCGGGCGGTGGACCGCCGAGGAGAACCGCCACGGCATCGTGATCCGCGACTATCTGGTGGTCACCCGCGGCGTCGACCCGGTCGCGCTGGAGCAGGCGCGCATGGTGCACATGACCAACGGGGCCAAGTCGCCCGCCGAATGGGGCGGTTTCCTCGACAATGTCGCGTACGTGACCTTCCAGGAGTTGGCCACCCGGGTCTCGCACCGCAATACCGGCCGGGTGTGCGAGGACCCCGTCGCCGACCGCATGCTCCAGCGCATCGCGGCCGACGAGAACCTGCACATGATCTTCTACCGCACCCTGTGCGGGGCCGGACTGGATCTGGTGCCGGATCAGGCCATCGCGGCGATCACCAAGGTGCTCACCAACTTCGTGATGCCCGGCTACGGCATGCCCAACTTCCGGCGCAACGGCGTACTCATGGCCAAGCACGGCATCTACGATCTGCGCCAGCATCTCGACGAGGTGGTCAAGCCCGTGCTCAAGCAGTGGAATGTCTTCGAGCGCAACGACTTCGGGACGCGCGGCGAACAGGCGCGCGAACAGCTCGGCACCTGGCTGGAGAAGATGGAGGCCGATGTGCTCAAGTTCGAGGAGCAGCGCGACCGGCTGCTCGCCCGCGAGGCCGCGCGCGGCGAACTGCAGCCCGCCTGAGCGTTTTCCAGCCGTTATAGCCAGGCCGTAGGGTGTTCCCCCAGTGAGACTTGTCCGGTACGAGAGGATCTGGCGTGGGGGACGGTCAGCTGGGTCGGTACCGCCTCGACGAACTGCTGGGCAGTGGTGGATCGGGGCAGGTCTGGCGTGCGCACGACACCCTGACCGACCGCACCGTGGCACTGAAGGTGCTGGCCCCGGCTCTCGCCGCCGACCCCTCCTATCGGCGGCGCTTCGAACGCGAAGCCCGCGCCGCGGCCCGCCTGCGCGGGCCGCACGTGGCGCTGCTGCACACCTTCGGGGAGCTGGAGGGACGGCTGTTCATCGAGACCGGTTTCATCGACGGGGTCGATCTCGAGGCGCTGCTGGAATGGGAGGGGCCGCGCCCGCCCGCGTCGGCCGTGACGCTCATCGCGCAGGTGGCGACGGCACTGGACGAGGCGCACGCGGCCGGGGTGATCCACCGGGATGTCAAGCCCGCCAACATCATGGTGGCGCTCGACGACATCGCCTACCTCATCGACTTCGGCACCGCCCAGCAGGACGGGCAGACCCCGGTGACACTCTCCGGCATGGTGGTCGGCACCCCCGCCTACATGGCCCCGGAACGGTTCACCGGCACCGCCTCCGCACGCTCCGACATCTACTCGCTGGCCTGCGTGCTCTACGAATGCCTCACGGGCGAACGACCTTTCCGCGACCGCAACCCGGCCCGCCTCATGTACGCCCACGTCAATGCCGACCGCCCCCGCGCCTCGGTGGTCCGCCCGGAGCTACCGGGAGCACTGGACGCCGTCATCGCCCGCGGCATGGCCCGCGACCCAGCCGACCGCCATTCCAGCGCGGGAGAATTCGCGACCGCCGCCCAGGCCGCGCTCGCAACCCCCGGCCCCCCGACTCTGATCGGACGGGTCAGGAGGTTGCTCAGGCCGGGCGCAGGTGGGTGACGTCGCCCGCGGTGACGGCCTGGTCGCCGATGCGCAGGCGGCCGTGGTCGTCGATGCCGGTGGCGATGCCGGTGAGCGCCTGGCCGTTGGGGAGTTCGGCGCGGACCTCGGCGCCCAGGGTGGCGCAGCGTTCGCGATAGGCGGCGGCGAGGTCGGTGACCGACCAGTTCGCGGCGCGCCAGGCGGTGAGGCGGCGGGCGAATTCGCGGAGGATGGCCAAGGCCAGATCGGTGCGGTCGGTGTCGGCGGCGCCCAGCAGGGCGAGCGAGGTGGCGTGCGGGACCGGGAGTTCGGCCTCGGTGAGGCTCACGTTCAGGCCGATGCCCATCACCACGGCGGGATCGGGTGCGCTCGCCGCGACCTCCGCCAGAATGCCGGACAGTTTGCGCCCGTCGACCAGCACATCGTTCGGCCACTTCAGCGCGGCGTCGACGCCCGCGACCGCACGCACGGCGTCCACCACCGCCACCCCCGTCAGCAGCGGCAGCCACCCGAGCACCTCCGGATCGATCCCCGGCAGCCGCACCAGGATCGACATGGCGATCTGCGCCCGCGCCGGACTCTCCCACGCCCGCTCGTGCCGCCCCCGCCCCCGTTCCTGCGCCTCGGCGAGCAACACCACCCGATCCACCCCCGGATCCGCCGCCCGCGCGACCAGATCCGCATTGGTCGACCCGGTCGACTCCACCACCTCGATCCCGGTGAAGAACCCCAACTCTGCCGCCCCGGCGATCTCCCGCCGCAACCGCTCCACATCCAAAGGCGCCCGTTCCATGCCGGGCACGCTACTCCCCCACCCCCGCCACGTGATCCGGCCGCACTCCGTGCGAGTCCCTCCCCCGGCATCACCGGACGCGCTGCCCGTACTCGGATATCAGTGGCGTCGAGCACGTCCGACCATGCGGAACCCGACGGTGATTCGATTGCGCGCGAGCGTGGGACCCGTCGAATACCCGAGACTCGTCGAGATCTGGCGTAGCGCGGTCGATGCCACGCATCACTTCCTCGCTGCCCCGGACCGCGACGCGATCGAGGGGCAGTTGGCAGGGTCGTACTTCCCTCAGGTCCGGTTGACGTCGCCGAATTCGACGGCCGCACCGTGGACGTCAACGAACAGAACGATCAGGCCGTCGGCTTCTATGTCCGCAAGGGGTTCGTCGTCACGGGCCGCAGCGAGACGGACGGCGAGGGGCGCCCGTATCCGCTACTGCACCTGACGCTGAGGAGTTGACCGCCCCGGTCTAGCCGCTCCGGCTCGGCAACGCACGCCCGAGGACCACGCGCTCGCCGCATCTCGTCGCCGGCGCGAATCGCGGGCCGAAAACCGGCGACGCATCGACGGCCACAGCCCCCGCAGTCCGAGTCGCGCACGCGGAGGCCGCCTTGGCTACGGCGCGCGGGGATTCACCGGCGGTCGCGAGCGCGGCGGTAGCCGAGCGCACATCGGCCCGCCGCTCGACGCCATCGGCCGGAGAGCCGACCGCGGGTTCGGTCGCTGCCGCCCCGGGTCGAGTCTCTGAAGCTCCCTTCCGCTCCAGGCCATTTCGCCTCTCGGGGGCGTTCCCGGCGGGCCGCGCCGGAGCCCGGTGGCTGTTCGACTCGCGGCCAACCGCCCTGCGGCCGCCGGGCTCGCCCGCCCGGCGAGCGCCGTGGCCTTCGGTGCGGGCGGGTTCGGTGCGCTGTGGTTCGGTCCAGGGTTGTGGGTCGGTGACGGTCGGTTTCGGCGTGCCGGTCCGCCAGGTTGTCCAGCTCGCCGCGGCCGCGTGTTCGGCGTGGTGTTCGCTCCAGGCCCACATGTGCGTCTCCGCTCGGCTCGGTATCGGGTGGTGCTCCGAGAGTCCCACCGCGACCCGGGTGAGCACGAGCGATTATTTCCACCCGGACGAGCGAATACCCAGGTGAAGCAGGGTTTTTCGACGTTCAGGAAATGTCCGGACCGGACGGGTCAGCGGTCGACGGGGATGTCGCGGGGTTCGAGGCCCAGCGCACCCTGGACGAAACGCCGCACCGCCGTGCGGCCGTCGGCGAGAGCTGTGTCGTAGCCGTCGCGGGCCCAGCCGGAGATGACGGCGGTGCCGTCGCCCTCGGGCGTCGCGCCGATCTCCGCGACCATCTCGGCGGTGGTGGGCACGCACACCGCCCAGGAGAAGTGCGTCTCGTCGTCCCATTCCAGCGCCCGCCGCACCACATAGTCGGGATCGGTGATGCCGCCATCGACCAGCGCGGGCCGGTCGTCGATGCGCTCATCGGCGCGCAGGGCGCGCAGATACCATCCGCCCGCGTTGATCTCGATGGGTTCCATACAGCCTTCCGTCGTCAGTGCCAGCGGCCGTGCCCGCGGCGGTCCCCGAACAGCAGCGCGCCCACCAGCGGAATGGCGAGGAAGAACCACCACTGGTGGGTCACCAGAAACAGGATCAGCGCGAGAATGGTGACCACCGGCATCACCCGTTCGGGCACTCCGGCGGGTAGACGGAATCCGCGCGCGGCCGGTTTCGGCTTCTCCAGCGACACCGGCGCGGGCAGATCCGTGAACACCTGCTCGAGATCGCCCCGCGTCACCGCCGCCGCCACGATCGCACTGCGCTCGTCGAATTCGGCCACGCTCAACCGCCCGGCGGCGAAGTGATTCGACAGCCGCCGCATGGCGTCCTCGCGTTCGGCGGTGCCGATGCGAATGTCGGGTGGTTCAGCCATACACCGACCTTAGCGCCAGCGCGAACGGGCCGCGCACAACTGGCGCGGCCCGTTCGAGAAGCATTGCCGGACTACGGAATCCGGCGCGAACTCACTTGATCTCGGCGAGCACGGTGCCCTGGGTGATGGCCGCACCGGCCTCCACCGTCAGTCCGGTGATGACACCGGCCTTGTGCGCGGTCACCGGGTTCTCCATCTTCATGGCCTCGAGCACCACCACCAGGTCACCGGCCTCGACCGACTGCCCCTCCTCGACGGCGACCTTGACCACGGTGCCCTGCATGGGCGCGGTCACGGCATCACCGGAGGCGGCGCCGCCACCGGCCCCGCCACGCTTGCGCGGCTTCGGCTTCTTGCGGATGACGCCCGCGCCGTTGCCGCCACCGGTCGCACCCGCGCCGACGGTGAACTGTCCGGGCAGCGACACCTCCAGGCGACGGCCGCCGACCTCGACGACCACCTTCTGACGGGGCTCCTCGTCGTCCGCCTCGATGGGCTGGCCGCCGGTGTAGGGCTCGATGGGGTTGTCCCACTCGTTCTCGATCCACTTGGTGTAGACGTCGAACTTGGTGCCGTCGCCGATGAAGGCCGGGTTCTCCACGATGTGGCGGTGGAAGGGGATGACGGTGGCCAGGCCCTCGACCTGGTATTCGGCCAGGGCGCGGCGGGCGCGCTGCAATGCCTGCTCGCGGTTCTCGCCGGTGACGATGAGCTTGGCGAGCATGGAGTCGAACTGGCCGCCGATGACGCTGCCCTCGACCACGCCGGAATCCACGCGCACGCCGGGGCCGGTCGGCTCCTTGTACACGGTGACCGGGCCGGGGGCGGGCAGGAAGTTGCGGCCCGCGTCCTCACCGTTGATACGGAACTCGAAGGAGTGCCCGCGCGGTGTCGGATCCTCGGTGATGCTCAGTTCGTGGCCCTCGGCGATGCGGAACTGCTGGCGCACCAGGTCGATGCCGGCGGTCTCCTCGGTGACCGGGTGCTCGACCTGGAGGCGGGTGTTCACCTCGAGGAAGGACACGGTCTCGCCCTGCACCAGGTACTCCACGGTGCCGGCGCCGTAGTATCCGGCCTCGCGGCAGATCCGCTTGGCGGATTCGTGGATCTTGGCGCGCACCTCGTCGGAGAGGAACGGCGCGGGGGCCTCCTCGACCAGCTTCTGGAAGCGGCGCTGCAGCGAGCAGTCCCGGGTGCCGGCGACCACCACATTGCCGTGCTTGTCGGCGATGACCTGGGCCTCGACGTGGCGGGCCTTGTCCAGGTACTGCTCCACGAAGCATTCGCCGCGACCGAAGGCGGCGGTGGCCTCGCGCACGGCGGAGTCGAACAGCTCCGGAATCTCCTCGATGGTGTGCGCGACCTTCATGCCGCGACCGCCACCACCGAAGGCGGCCTTGATGGCCACCGGAACGCCGTACTGCTCGGCGAACGCGACGACTTCCTGCGCGTCCTTGACGGGGTCCTTGGTGCCCGCGGCCATGGGGGCCTGCGCGCGCTCGGCGATGTGGCGCGCGGTGACCTTGTCGCCCAGATCGCGAATGGACTGCGGGGAGGGTCCGATCCAGATGAGGCCCGCGTCGAGCACGGCCTGCGCGAAATCGGCGTTCTCCGACAGGAAGCCGTAGCCGGGGTGGATCGCGTCGGCGCCGGACTTGGCGGCGGCATCGAGGATCTTGTCGAACACCAGGTACGACTCGGCCGAGGTCTGACCACCCAGGGCGAACGCCTCGTCGGCGAGCTGCACGAACGGCGCGTCGGCGTCCGGTTCGGCGTACACGGCGACGCTGGCGATCCCGGCGTCCTTGGCAGCCCGGATCACGCGCACGGCGATCTCGCCTCGATTGGCTACGAGGACCTTGGTGATCTGCGCGTTGGCATGGTTGGGCACTGAGCCTCCTGTGCTCTCAAAGCTTTCGTCTTGGGCAGTGTAGGCAGTCTGCCAACAACCACCGAGTCGGGATAGGGCTACCGAGGAGTAGGCCCGAAGAGTGACCGATGCGACACTCTACAACGCCCGTGGTCGCTACCTGCGCGCGGCGATCTCGGGTGCGGTACCCGGCTCGGCTCCCATGACGATCGGCATTCCGACCGCATTACCCCATTCGGTCCAGGAGCCGTCATAGTTACGCACCCCCTCGATACCGAGCAGGAAGGTGAGCACGAACCAGGTGTGCGCGGACCGCTCGCCCACCCGACCGTAGACGATCGGGGCCGCGCCGACCGCACCGTAGACGACGTCGAGTTCGGCGTGCGGCCGGAAGCGCGAATCGGGGCCGACGGCGGTCATCCACGGAATGTTCACCGCCGTGGGGATGTGGCCGCCGCGCAGTGCGCGTTCCAGTTCGTGATCGGTGAGCAGGGTGTGTTCGCCCGTGTACTCCGCCAGCGGACGCACATCCACCAGCGATCCGCCGAGGCCGTCCACCACGTCCTCGCGGAACGCCCGCGCCGTGCGGTCGTCCCGGTCCACCTTCGGGTAGTCGCCCGCTCCGGCGAAGGGCACCTCGAAGGTGGTGTCGCGAGCCTCGGAGATCCACGCGTCGCGACCGCCGTCGAGCAGTCGCACATCCTGATGCCCGTACAGGTGCATGGTCCAGACCGTGGCCGCGGCGGTGCCGTTGCCCTTGTCCCCGTAGACGACCACGGTGTCGTCGCGTTCGATGCCCTTGATGCGCATGAGTTCGGCGAACCGTTCCGCGTTCACGACATCGCGGGTGAGCGGGTCGATGAGCTCGGTTCGCCAATCGATCTTGATGGCTCCGGGGACGTGACCGATGTCGTAGAGGAGAATGTCCTCATTGGTCTCGATGATCTTGAGTCCCGGCGCGCCGATGTTTGCCGACAGCCATTCTGTGGTTACTAGTCGGTGAGGATATGCGTAGGTGCCGAACGAGGGATTCGGGTCCGGGGCGACGGGCAAGGTGTCGGTCCTTCACGCTCGGTGGGTAGGTTGTGACGGTTGAAGATCTCTGCACCGATCGTAAGCGGGTGGCGGTAACGAAACTCGTTTCAGATCACGAATCAGATGATTGAACGAATAAAGCGCAGCTTCATCCGATAAAGTCTCCCGGGAGGAGGGGTGAGCTATGTCCGATTCTTGGCCACGACGGCGTCTGCTCGCGATCCTACGTGGCGCCAGCGAGCCTCTCGACGCACAGGAGCTCGCCCGGGTCACCGGCCAGCATGTGACTACGGTTCGTTTCCATTTGGACGTGCTCACCCGCGAATCGCTCGTACGCCAATTCCAGCAGCCGCCGCGCGGTCGCGGACGCCCGCGCATCGGCTACACCGCCGTACAGCGATCGGTGGGTTATCAGGAGCTCGCGCAGGTGCTGGCCGACCAGCTGGGCACCGACCCGCGGCGACGCTCCGATGCCGCCGTGGCGGCGGGCCGGGTGTGGGGCGCGAAGATGGAATCGGTCGACCAGCCCGTCGAAACGCTGGACGACGCCAAGGACCTGACCATCACCCTGGCCTCCGAACTCGGTTTCGCACCGGAACGCGACCCGGCCAGCGAAACCGACCAGCAGGCTCTGGTCCGGCTCACCGCCTGCCCGCTGCGCGAACTCGCGCGCACGCATTCGGAGGTGGTGTGCGGCGTGCACCTGGGCCTCATGCGTGAAGTGCTGGACCGCAACGGCGCCCGCGATCACGTGCAGGTGCGACTGCATCCGTTCGTGGAGCCGGAACTCTGCGTGGCACGCCTGGAGCTGCTGAAACCCCCTGCGGGCGAACCGGTCCCGGCCACCGCCGCGGAGGAGCCGCCGACCGAGGCCGACGAGGTGGAACCACGCCTGGCCCCGGCCACCAGCCGGGTGGCGCCACAGTTACGCAGTGTCGATCCCCAGCTCCGCGGCACCGACCCACAGCTCCGCAATTCCGACGCCCACCTCGGCAAGCAGTCGACGAACCAGCGGTAGCCCGATACCGATGACGCTGGACGGATCGCCCTCGATCCGCTCCACGAACCAGCCGCCCCGGCCGTCCAGGGTGAACGCCCCGGCCACCTGCAACGGCTCCCCCGACGCCAGGTACGCCTCCAGCGCCTCGGGTTCGGGTTTGGCGAAATGCACTGTGGTGCCGCTGCAATCGGCGGCTTCGGCGACGATGTCCCCGTCGCGCAGGCGCAGTACGCAGTGTCCGGTGAGCAGATCCGCGGCGCGCCCGGCCATCTCGGCCCAGCGCGCCCGCACCACCTCGACGGTCAACGGTTTGCCCTGTAGCTCGCCGTCGATCAGCAGCATCGAATCGCAGCCCACCACAACGGAATCGGCGAACTCGACGGGATCGAGGGTGGCGGCGACGGCGCGCGCCTTGGCGCGCGCCAGTTCCACGACCACCCGTTCCGGGGTGGCGCTGGCGGGCAGTGCGGCGGCGACCGCGTCCTCGTCGACATTCGACACCCGGACCACGGGTTCGATACCCGCGTTGCGCAGTACGCCGCGCCGGGCCGGGGACGCGGAGGCCAGTACGAATACGGTCACGGCGCTCAGTATTCCAGCAGGCGCGTTCGACGCCGCGCGTGGTCGCGCGCAAGCCGTCGCACCCGGTGGAGCCGCTCAGTCCCGCAGGTGGGACAGGGCCGGGAACGCGTAGGGCGAGAATGGCGAAGTGCCGCGGTGCAGCAGGGTCGGGCGGCCCCACATATCGGCCGGGCCGGTGGCGGCGGGAGCGGCGGCGGCATTGGCCGCGGCCGCGGTGAGCACGGCCACCAGGGCGGCCAGCTCGTCGTCGGTCGGATTGCCCTTCAGCACCTGCACCACCGGGCCCGCGTGGGCCGGTTCGGCCGCGGCGACGGGCGCGTCGACCACCTCGACGAACTCGTCGACCGCCAGATCCAGTTCGGCGGCGCGCAAAACCTCTTCATCTGCCATGGTCGTCACAGCGCCAGTCCTCCTGTCCGTTCACCGCTCGTGGCGGTTGGTTCGCGTCCGGATCGGTTCCGGTCCGCAAACGGTATTCGTTGGTTCCCTCGACGGCGAGGGTTTGGCCATAACCATTTTCACTCGGATGGGGCGATGGTGCGCGGTATGGAATTGCACGTCCGTACCCAACTCAGTGTGCGCCCCATACCGCGCTTATCGCCGCATCAGAGCGGAATGTTGCCGTGCTTCTTCGGCGGCAGCGTCACCATCTTGCGTTCGAGCAGACGCAGGGCGGAGACGATCTGACCACGGGTGTGCGAGGGCGGGATGACCGCGTCCACATAGCCGCGCTCGGCCGCCACATAGGGGTTGACCAGGGTGTCTTCGTACTCGTTCTGCAATTCCAGGCGCAGCGCGTCGACGTCGCTGCCCTCCGCGGCGGCCTGCTGCAATTGCTTGCGGTAGACGAAGCCGACCGCGCCCGACGCGCCCATGACGGCGATCTGCGCCGTCGGCCACGCCAGATTCACATCGGCCCCCATGTGCTTGGAGCCCATGACGTCGTAGGCGCCGCCGTATGCCTTGCGGGTGATAATTGTGATCTTACCCACAGTGGCCTCACCGTAGGCGTAGAGCAGCTTGGCGCCGCGGCGGATGATGCCGTTGAACTCCTGGCCGGTACCCGGCAGGAAGCCCGGCACGTCCACCAGGGTGATGATCGGAATATTGAAGGCGTCGCAGGTGCGCACGAAGCGTGCGGCCTTCTCCGAGGCGTCGATGTCCAGGCAGCCCGCGAACTGGGTGGGCTGGTTGGCCACGATGCCGATGCTGCGGCCGTCGATGCGGGCGAAGCCGACGATGATGTTCATCGCGCGCTCGGCCTGCACCTCCAGGAACTCGTCGTCGTCGACCAGGCAGCGAATGACCTCGTGCATGTCATAGGGCTGGTTCGGCGAGTCCGGGATGATGGTGTCGAGCTCGAGGTCCTCCTCGGTGAGGGAATCCTCGATCGCGCCCTCGATCGGGTCCGACGCCGGGAAGCGCGGCGCCTCGGCCCGGTTGTTGCTCGGCAGGTAGGACAGCAGGTCCTTGACATAGTCGAGCGCGTCCTGCTCGCCGGAGGCGACGTAGTGGGCGACACCGGACTTGACCATGTGGGTGTGGGCGCCGCCCAGCTCCTCCATGGTGACCTCTTCACCGGTGACGGTCTTGATGACGTCCGGACCGGTCACGAACATCTGCGAGGTCTGGTCGACCATGACGACGAAGTCGGTCAGCGCGGGCGAGTACACGTGCCCACCGGCGGCCGGGCCCATGATGAGCGAGATCTGCGGGATCACGCCGGAGGCCTGGATATTGCGGTGGAAGATCTCGCCGTAGAGGCCCAGGGAGACGACGCCCTCCTGGATGCGCGCGCCCGCGCCCTCGTTGATGCCGATGAGCGGGCGGCCGGTCTTGAGTGCCAGATCCATGACCTTGACGATCTTCTCGCCGTACACCTCGCCGAGGGAGCCGCCGAACACGGTGACGTCCTGGGAGAAGATGCAGACGTCGCGGCCGTCGACGGTGCCGTAGCCGGTGACCACACCGTCGCCGAGGGGACGGTTGTTCTCCAGGCCGAAGTTCACGCTGCGGTGCCGGGCCAGTGCGTCGAGTTCGACGAACGAGCCCTCGTCCAGCAGGGCGAGAATGCGCTCGCGCGCGGTCATCTTGCCCTTGGCGTGCACCTTGTCGACCACGGCCTCACCCACCGGGTGCTTGGCTTCCTCGAGGCGACTGCGCAGGTCAGCCAACTTGCCGGCGGTGGTGTGGATATCTGGGGCGCCCGCCGACCCCGGCGAAGGCTGCTGCTGGACACTCGTCATGGCCGCGAGTGTAACCAGTACCAGGCCCCCTTTGTAATCCGCCGGGTGCTACTGACCGGTATCGCTATTGGCTACCCGCCAGTAGAAAAACGCTGGTCGGAACGGGTGAATTGCCTGCTGGTCACCGATTCTCGACGGCCGCGAACCCAACTGTTCCGCGCGCGGAACAGTTGCCGGATTCGGTGTCGAATAGGGGTTTCCGCGCGCGGCGGAACAGGCCGGTGCGACGTGCGGTCGACACCGGCCCGGTTCCAGGCCGAGCGCTAGCGGGTCAGTACGCGATCCAGGGCGTCCACGGCCTCGTCGAGTTCGGCGACGGTGACGGTGAGCGGCGGCCGGAACCGGATGCCGCGCTCGCCGGTGCCGAGGATCAGCACCCGCTCCTCCTCCCGCAGGCGCGTCAGCACCTCGTCACGCAGACCCGCCGACTCCAGGGTGACGGCGCACATGAGACCGCGCCCGCGCGGATCGCTCACCGCGGCGTGGTCGACGGCCAGGGTCGTCAGCCGCTCCAGCAGATGCTCACCCAGTTCCTTTGCGGCCGTGACCAATCCGTCCCGCGAGATGACCTCGAGAAGCCGCCGCGACCGCACCATGTCGGTGAGGTTGCCGCCCCAGGTGGAGTTGAGCCGCGAGCTCACCCGGAAGACATTGTCGGGCACCTCGTCCACCCGGCCGCCCGCCATGATCCCGCACACCTGAGTCTTCTTGCCGAAGGCCACCACATCCGGTTCCAGCCCGAGCTGCTGGTAGGCCCACACGCTGCCGGTCATACCGACGCCGGTCTGCACCTCGTCGAGAATGAACAGCGCGTCGTTGTCGTGGCACAGATCCTGCATGGTGCGCAGGAATTCCGGCCGCATGTGCCGGTCGCCGCCCTCGCCCTGGATGGGTTCTGCGATGAAGCAGGCGATATCGTGCGGATGCGCGGTGAAGGCGCGAATGGCCTGGTCCAGCGCGCGGCGCTCGGCGGCCTCCAGATCACGCCCGGAGGCCAGGTACGGGGTCTCGATGCGCGGCCAGTCGAATGTGGGGAACCGTGCCGTCTTCACCGGATCGGTGTTGGTGAGCGACATGGTGTAGCCGGTGCGCCCGTGGAAGGCTCCGGTCAGATGCAGCACCTTGGTGCCGAGTTCGGCTGGGCGACCGTGCATTTCATTGTGGCGGCTCTTCCAGTCGAAGGCCGTCTTGAGGGCGTTCTCCACCGCGAGGCCGCCACCGTCGATGAAGAAAAGGTGCGGTAGCCGAGGGTCGCCGAGCACCCGCGTGAACGTCTCCACGAAGCGGGCCATTTCGACGGTGTAGATATCGGAGTTGCTGGGCTTGTTGATCGCCGCGTCCGACAGGCTCGCGCGGAAGGCGCGGTCGTCGGCCAGCGCGGGGTGGTTCATCCCCAGCGCGTTGGAGGCGAAGAACCCGAACATGTCGAGGTAGACGTCACCGGTACGGGCGTCGACCAAACGGAGACCGCGGGATTTCCGCAGGTCCAGGACCATGTCGAAACCGTCCGCGAGGATGGAAGCGGACAGGATTTCGTGCACCCGGGCGGGGGTGACCAGTGTCGTTTCGGCAACCGCCCCGAGCCGATCGAATTCGAGGGTCACGCCACCACTGTAAAGGAAAATTAACGGCGAGACCCGTAAACAACGAAATAATTACGATCTGGAGCTACTTGTCATAGAATGTCTGCAGAATGATGGTGCTTCGTGTCCTGACGTTCGCGGTCGCGCGGATCTCTTGCAGCAGTTGCTCCAGGTGCCGGGGGGACGCCACCCGGACCAGCAGCATGTAGCTCTCCTCGCCGGCCACCGAATGACATGCCTCGATTCCGGGTACATGTTGCAGGAGCGCGGGCGCGTCATCGGGCTGCGACGGGTCGAGAGGAGTGATCGCGACGAATGCCGACAGCATCTGACCCAACGCCTCGGGATCCACATTCGCCGTGTAGCCGCGAATCACGCCACGCGCCTCCAACCGCCGCACCCGCGACTGCACGGCGGAAACCGACAGGTTCGCCTTCTCGGCAAGGTTGGACAGGGTGGCGCGACCATCGGCAATCAGTTCGCGTATCAGCAGTCGATCGATATCGTCGAGTACGGGTTTCGCCGGTGTATCCGCCATCAGCGAAGACTAACGCGGCGAACCGAACTCGGTGGTGGGAACCCAGGAGGTGCAGATGACTCAGGCATTGACCGAGCGCAACACTCGCGAGCTGAGGAACCGCGCCGAGGCGCTGTTGCAGCGGCTCGGCGTGGCCATGCCGGAGCCGGGTCCGCTACCGGCCCGCACTCCCATCACCGGCGGTGACTTGGCCAGCCTGCGACCGAGTTCCCGGGCGGAGGTGGACGCGGCCGTCGAGCGGGCGGCGGCGGCCTTCCGGGACTGGCGCACCGTGCCCGCGCCGGTGCGCGCGGCGGTGGTGCGGCGGCTGGCCGCCCTGCTGGCCGAGCATCAGGAGGAGCTCGGCGAACTGGTGACGCTGGAGGCGGGCAAGATCCCGGCCGAGGCGCGCGGCGAAGTGCAGGAGATGATCGACATCTGCGAATTCGCCATCGGCCAGTCGCGCCAGCTGTACGGGCGCACCATGCCGTCGGAACGCCCGGGGCACCGGCTCATGGAGACCTGGCATCCGCTCGGGGTGGTCGGGGTGATCTCGGCGTTCAACTTCCCCGTGGCCGTGTGGGCCTGGAATACCGCGCTGGCGCTGGTGTGCGGTGACACCGTGGTGTGGAAGCCGTCGGAGACCACGCCGCTCACGGCGCTGGCCTGCCACACCCTGCTGCGCCGCGCGGCGGTCGAGGCGGGGGCGGATCCCGAAGTGCACCAACTGATTCAGGGCTCGGCCGAGGTGGGTGAACAGCTGGTCGACGACGCCCGGGTCGCACTGGTGAGCGCCACCGGGTCGGTGCGCATGGGCCGCACGGTGGCCCCGCGGGTGGCGGCCCGATTCGGCCGCTGCCTGCTGGAGTTGGGCGGCAACAACGCCGCGGTGGTGACGCCGTCGGCGGATCTGGATCTGGCCGCGCGGGCCATCGTGTTCGCCGCCGCCGGCACCGCCGGGCAGCGCTGCACCACCCTGCGGCGGCTCATCGTGCACGCGGACGTGATCGGACCGCTGCTGGATCGGGTGGCGGCCGCGTACCGGCAACTGCGCGTGGGCAATCCGCTCGACGAGGGGGTGCTGGTGGGTCCGCTCATCAATAGTGCGGGCTACCTCGGCATGCAGGCCGCGCTGCAGCGCGCGCTCGAGGACGGCGGCGAGTTGATCTGCGGCGGTGAGCGGGTGGAGGGTTTCGGCGAGGACGCCTTCTACGTGCGCCCCGCGCTGGTGCGGATGCCCGCCCAGACCGCGGTGGTGCGCGAGGAGACCTTCGCCCCCATTCTCTACGCACTCCCCTACCACGACCTGGACGCCGCCATCGACCTGCACAACGGTGTGCCACAGGGCCTTTCGTCCGCGATCTTCACCCGCGACCAGCGCGAGGCGGAACGCTTCCTGGCCGCCGACGGCTCCGACTGCGGTATCGCCAATGTCAATATCGGCACCTCGGGTGCGGAGATCGGCGGCGCGTTCGGTGGCGAGAAGGAGACCGGCGGCGGTCGCGAATCCGGCTCGGACTCGTGGAAGGCGTACATGCGCCGGGCCACCAATACCGTCAACTACTCGACCGAACTACCGCTGGCACAGGGCATCCGCTTCGAGTAGTCGCCGACCGACGGCGGTGGGCGCGGCGCGGGTCAGTCCGTGTCCTCGGTGGCGATGGCGCGGATCTGCGCCTCGTACCGCTCGCGGGTGGCGGTGTCGGCGGGGTGCAGGGCGCGGTCGCCGCCGAACAGGCGGCGAACCAGGCGGACCGCCGGTTCGGGGGCGGCGGCCAGGGCCACGTCCACCGGTCCGAGGTAGTTGGGGACGGCCACCTCCGCCTTGCGGGTGCGGACGGTCTGGACGACGGCGGCGGCCACGTCCTCCGGGTCGACGGTCGGAAGGCCGTGTCCCAGTGTCAGTCCCGACGACAGGCGGGTGCGGACGGCGGAAGGCATGACGCAGCTGACGCTCACGCCGTGCTCGGCGAATTCCAGCCGGGTGGCCGCGGAGAGGCCGACGGCGGCGAACTTGCTGGCGTTGTAGACGGCCAGCCCCGGCAGCGGGATCTTGCCCGCCAGCGAGGCGACATTCACGATATGACCGGACCCGCGGTCGATCATGCCGGGCGCGACCGCGCGCATGCCGTGGATGAGCCCCCAGACGTTCACGTCCATGGTGGTGCGGCCCACCGCGTCCGGCTCGTCCAGGAAGGCCCCGGCGGGCATGACACCGGCATTGTTCACCAGGATGTCGACGCCTCCGAATTCGGTGACCACCCGGTCCCACTGTGCGCGATCACGGACATCGAGTTCGAATGCCTTGGCCCCCAGCGCCGCCGCGGTGGCCTCGGCGGCGGCGGTGTCGACGTCGGCGATGGCGACCTGCGCGCCCTTGCCCGCGAACAGCTCGGCCGTGCACCGGCCGATCCCCCGCCCGGCCCCGGTGACCAGAACCCGGGCCCCTTTCGGATCAATTGCCGGATAGCCGCTTCCGAAGATGCTCATGCGAATTCCCCTTGCTCCATGGCCTTGCGGGTGCTGACCAGACTGTGTTCGAAGGTCTCTCGGCGGCGGCGGCCGTCCATGAAGTTCGGGCCCATCACCGCCAGGTCCTCGGCGCCGGCTCCGAGGCACAGCACCTTGGTGCCGGTGGCGCGCACCCGCGCTATCTCGTCGTCGAGCCGCGCGCTCATCCGCTGGCGCAGTTGGCGTTCGAGGAGGTGTCCGGGGCCGGTGGCGGGCACCGGGGTGGCGGAGGCCATGGGGGTGAGCACCACGATCTCGTCGAGGTGATCGGGGATGAGCAGGTCCACCGAGGCGGTGGAGGCCGCGCCGCCGTCGATGAAGCGGCGTCCGGCGATGGGCACCGGCGGGAACCAGCCCGGCACCGCCCATGAGGCCCGCAGGGCCGCACCGAGATTCGCCTCCGGTGCACCGGGCGCGCCGAACGCCACCCGTTCTCCGGTGGCGTAGTCCATGGCCACCAGCCGGGCCGCCGGATGCGGCAGCCAGCCGCCGTCCGGTCGCAGCCGGTCGGCCAGCCGCTGCAACCAGCCCGGATCGCCGCCGCCGACGGGCAGCAGTCCGCTGGCGGCGGTCAGCAGACGCTGACCGCCGGAGATCCGACCGTCGCGCAGGGCGCGCAGCGTGCCCGCGGGCGCGCCGAGGCGCGGTCGCGGCAGCGGTGGGAAGCGGCCCGGCTCCGCGCGCATATGCGCGGTCAGCACCGGATCGCTCGACTCCCCCCGCTGCACGGCGACCAGGTCGTCCACCGCGATGCCGCTGCCGAGCAGGGTGACCATTTCGGCCCCCGCGGAGGTGCCGATCATGGCGTCCGCCGTGCGCGGATCCCAGTCCAGTACGTCGCGCGCCGCGGCCAGGGCGGCGATGATCCACGCCGCGCCGAGCGTGCCCCCGCAGCCGATGGCCAGGCCACGTCGCTGTGACCCGTTGCTGTTACTCATGGTTTCGAACACTAGCAGTTCTCGGATACCGGCGGTATCCCAAAACTGTGGGTACATAGAATCGACGCATGCCACGTCTCACCCGGTCCGAGAGCCAGGCCCGCACCCGCGCGGATCTGCTGGCCACCGCGCGTGACCTCTTCCTCACCGACGGCTACGCCAAGACCAGCCTGGAGCGCGTCGCCGACGAGGCCGGCTATTCCAAGGGCGCGGTGTACTCGAACTTCCGCACCAAATCCCAGCTGTGCCTGGAGGTGCTCGAACTCATTCACGAGACCAAGTTCGGCGAGGTGAGCGCGCTGCTGGCCGCGCACGAGGCATTCGACGAACGCATGGCGGCCTTCCAGGACTGGGCCGAGCGCACCCTCGGTGATATCGGCTGGACCATGCTGGAATTCGAGTTCGCCATCGTGGCGCGCGACGATCCGGCGCTACAGGCCGCGCTGGTGTCGAATCTGTCGCTGATTCGCGGCACCGTCGCCGCGCAATTGCAGAGGCTGGCCGGATCGCTGGGCATCGCGCTGCCCATGCCGCCGGAGGACGCCGCCACCGCGGTGCTGAGCCTCGGTCTGGGGCTGGGGATTCAGCGGGCCATCGACCCGAGCCTGTCGGCGCGGCTGATCACCGATGCGGTGCGGTCCATGATCACCCCCGGGGCAGGCGGCGCGGTCACGCCCGGAAGTGCAGGGTCCACTCGCCTCGGTAGTGCAGCCGGGTAATGCTCACCGGCGGAATGTCGATGCGCCAGAACGACTTCGCGGGCGCGTCCAGCGCCACCAGCAGTGCGCACCGGATGACGGCGGGATGGGTGATGGCGATGGTCGGCTCCCCGTCGGCGGCGATATCGGCCAGCCACTGGGCCGTCCGCTCGATCACGTCCACCACGGACTCGCCCCCGTGCCCCTTGAAGGTGGGGTCGGTGAGCCAGGCGTAGAGGTCCTCCTTGGGCACCGTCATGAGTTCGCCGCCGCGCCACGCGCCCGCGTCCAGGTCGCGTAGTCGGTCGTCCTCGGCGCCCAGCAGTCCCATCAGGGCGGCCGTTTCGACGGTGCGGCGTTCCGGCGCGGTCAGCACCCGGGCGGTATTGAGACGTCCGCAGGCGGAGGCGGCCCGCCGTCCGGCTTCGGTGAGCGGTTCGTCGACGGGGAATCGTGCCTTGCGCATCGCCTCGGTCATGCCGTGACTGACCAGGTCGAGTCTTAGCACCTTCTGCACGGTTGGAAAGCGTACGCGCGGCATCGGCGGGCGTACTTCGATTGCCCGCCGTTGTCTCGACTGTGACCGGGTGATATCCGGACGATGTCGGTGCCCGGGTGCAGACTGGGGGCATGGATCGGTTCTCCCCCGCCACCCGGCAGTGGTTCGACGGCGCGTTCCCCGCGCCGACGGCCGCGCAGTTGGGGGCCTGGGAGGCCATTTCCGCCGGGGAACACACGCTCGTCGTCGCGCCGACCGGGTCGGGCAAAACGCTGTCGGCGTTCCTGTGGGCCATCGACCGGCTGGCCGCACGCGAACCCGCGGAGGGGCCGCGCACCACCTCGGTGCTGTACATCTCGCCGCTGAAGGCGCTGGCCGTGGACGTGGAGCGGAATCTGCGCGCGCCGCTGGTGGGGGTGACGCAGACGGCCAAGCGGTTGGGGTCGAAGCCGCCGGAGATCCGGGTGGGGGTGCGATCGGGGGATACCAGCGCCGCGGATCGGCGGTCCATGCAGCGCACGCCGCCCGACATCCTCATCACCACGCCCGAGTCGCTGTTCCTCATGCTCACCTCGGCGGCGCGCGAGACGCTGCGCGGGGTGCACACCGTGATCGTGGACGAGGTGCATGCCATTGCCGGGTCCAAACGCGGTGCGCACCTTGCACTTTCACTGGCCCGACTGGATTTGCTGACCGAACGCCCGGCACAGCGGATCGGGCTGTCGGCCACGGTGCGCCCGCCCGCCGAGGTGGGACGGTTCCTGGTGGGCGATGCCCCGATCACCATCGTGTCACCGCCCGCACCCAAGACCTTCGACCTCACCGTGCGGGTGCCGGTGGCGGATATGACCGAACCGGACGAGTCCGGGGAGGCCGCCTCCATCTGGCCGCACGTGGACGAGGCCATCGTGGACCTGGTGCTCGAACACCGGTCCTCCATCGTGTTCGCCAATTCGCGGCGGCTCTCGGAACGGCTCACCGCCCGGCTGAACGAGGCGTACGCGGCCCGGCTCGGGGAGACGGTGGATACCGAGCACGCGCCGCCCGCCCAGCTGGGTCCGTCGACCGAGGTGGTGCACGGCGCCGCGCCGCTGCTGGCGCGGGCGCACCACGGCTCGGTGAGCAAGGAGCAGCGGGCGCTCATCGAGGACGACCTCAAGAGCGGGCGGCTGCGCTGCGTGGTGGCCACCAGCAGTCTGGAACTCGGCATCGATATGGGTGCGGTGGAATTGGTGGTGCAGGTCGAGGCACCGCCCTCGGTGGCGAGCGGGCTGCAACGCGTCGGACGAGCCGGACACCAGGTGGGCGAGATCTCGCGCGGCGTGATCTTCCCCAAGCACCGCACCGACGTCATCCACTGCGCGGTGGCGTCGATGCGCATGACCGCCGGGCAGATCGAGGAGCTGAAGATTCCGGCGCACCCCCTGGACATCCTCGCCCAGCAGACCGTGGCGGCGTGCGCGCTGGAACCACTGGACGCCGATGCCTGGTTCGAGGTGGTGCGGAGTACGGGAAGCTATGCGGCACTGCCGCGTTCGGCCTACGAATCGGTGCTGGATCTGCTGTCCGGGCGGTATCCGTCCGACGAGTTCGCCGAACTGCGGCCGCGCATCGTGTGGGATCGCGACGCCGGGACGCTCACCGGACGGCCGGGGGCGCAGCGACTGGCGGTCACCTCCGGCGGGGCCATTCCGGATCGCGGCCTGTTCCCGGTGTTCATGGTGGGCGAGAAGGCGTCGCGCGTCGGCGAACTCGACGAGGAGATGGTGTACGAATCCCGCGTCGGGGATGTGTTCGCGCTCGGGGCCACCAGCTGGCGCATCGAGGAGATCACCTTCGACCGGGTGCTGGTCACCCCGGCGTTCGGGCTGCCGGGGCGACTGCCCTTCTGGCACGGTGACTCGCTGGGCCGCCCGGCCGAATTGGGTGCTGCGCTGGGCGAATTCGTGCGCCGCGCCGGGCAGGCGGTCGAGCGGTCGGCGAGTCGACGCGGAGCGAGCACCCGGCCACCCACGAACGCGTCCGACAGCGCACACAGCCCATCGCGCGCGTCCGGGACTTCCTCGACCGCCACGGCGTCGAACCGGAGCACCGCGACGCACACCGAGGTGCCTGCGGGCAGCTCGGAGCTGAGTCTGCCCGCGGTGTCGGCGGCTGCGGGGCTGGACGAGAACGCCACGGCGAATCTCGTTGCGCTGCTGGAGGAGCAGCGGGCGGCGACCGGACAGCTGCCGACGGACAAGACGCTGCTGGTGGAGCGGTTCCGGGACGAATTGGGTGACTGGCGGCTGGTGCTGCATTCGCCGTACGGGCTGCCGGTGCACGCGCCGTGGGCGCTGGCGGTGGGGGCGCGGCTGCGGGAACGATTCGGGGTGGATGCCGCGCCGACACCGTCG
This sequence comes from Nocardia otitidiscaviarum, assembly GCF_007362295.1. Classification (NCBI taxonomy): domain Bacteria; kingdom Bacillati; phylum Actinomycetota; class Actinomycetes; order Mycobacteriales; family Nocardiaceae; genus Nocardia; species Nocardia otitidiscaviarum. The sequence continues at coordinate 5,682,467 of NZ_CP041695.1, forward strand.
GATGACGGGATCGTGGTGCGGCTGCCGGACACCACCGACGAGCCACCCGGGGCCGAGCTGTTCGTCTTCGAACCGGATGAGATCGACGATGTGGTGACCGAGCAGGTGGGCGGCTCGGCGCTGTTCGCCTCACGATTCCGGGAGTGTTCGGCGCGGGCACTGCTACTGCCGCGCCGCGATCCGGGCAAACGGGCTCCGCTGTGGCAGCAACGGCAGCGGGCCGCGCAACTGCTCGATGTGGCGCGCAAGTTCCCGGACTTCCCCATGCTGCTGGAGACGGTGCGCGAATGCCTCCAGGACGTGTACGACCTGCCCTCGCTGCGCGATCTGCTGAGCCGGGTGGCGCGGCGGCAGCTGCGGCTGGTCGAGGTGGAGACCGCCACGCCGTCGCCCTTCGCGAATTCGCTGCTGTTCGACTACATCGGCCAGTTCATGTACGAGGGCGACAGTCCCCTCGCCGAGCGGCGGGCGGCGGCGCTGTCGCTGGACTCCAGCCTGCTCGCGGAACTGCTGGGCCGGGTGGAACTGCGCGAACTGCTCGACGCGGCGGTACTCGAGCTGACCGAGCGGGAGTTGCAGCGGCTCACCCCGGAGCGGCACGCCCGGGATCTGGAGGGGCTGGCCGATCTGCTGCGACTGCTCGGGCCGCTCACCGCCGAGGAGGCGGCGCTGCGCTGTGTCGCGGACCCGCGTGAGTGGTTCGCGGAGTTGGTGAAAACCCATCGGGCGCTGGAGGTCTCCTTCGCGGGATCGAGCTGGTGGGTGGCGGTGGAGGATGCCGCTCGACTGCGGGACGCGCTCGGCGTGCCACTGCCCATCGGCGTTCCGGCGGCATTCGTGGAACCGGTGGCCGATCCGCTCGGCGATCTCGTCGGCCGCTACGCCCGCACCCACGGACCGTTCACCCTGGACGCGGTGGCGCACCGCTTCGGGCTCGGCTCGGCCGTGGCTGCTACCGCCCTGCACCGCCTCGCGCTCGAAAAGCGAGTGGTGGAAGGCGAATTCACGCCCGGAACGGCGGGCGCCGAATGGTGCGACAGCCAGGTGCTTCGCCGACTGCGCCGCCGCTCGCTCGCCGCCGCCCGCAAGGAGGTGGAGCCGGTCGCCACCGCCGCCCTCGGACGATTCCTGCCCGCCTGGCAGCATGTCGGCACCGGGGAACTGCGCGGCGTGGACGGTGTCGCCGCCGTGGTGGAACAGCTTGCGGGCGTGCCCATTCCGGCCTCGGCCTGGGAATCGCTCGTGCTGCCGTCGCGGGTGCGCGACTACACCCCCGCCATGCTGGACGAACTCCTGGCCACCGGCGAGGTGCTCTGGTCCGGCCATGGCGCGATCACCGCCAAGGACGGCTGGATCGCCCTGCATCCGGCCGACCAAGCGCCCCTCACCCTGCCGCCGCCCGACGAACTGGAACTCGGCGAGGTACACATCAGCCTGCTGACCGCCATGGGCGCGACCGTGATCGGCGCGGCCACCGCCCCGGGTACGGGCGAATCCGCGACCGCCCAGGTGGTGCCGAGTTCCGGTGGGGCGTACTTCTTCCGGCAGTTGGCGGAGGCCACCGGCACCGAGGACGAGACCCCGGTCGTGACCGCCCTGTGGGAGCTGGTGTGGGCGGGCCACGTGGGCGGTGACACCTTCGCCCCCGTGCGCGCGCTGCTCTCCGGCACCACCCGCACCACCACCGCCCACCGCACTCCGCGCCGCGCCCCGCGCGGACGCATGTACCTCCCCCGCGCGGGCGCACCGACCCGCACCAGCCCGCCGCAGGTGGCCGGACGCTGGTCTCCGCTTCCGGAGCGGGTGGCGGACAATACGATTCGCGCGCACGCCACCGCCGACGTGCTACTGGAACGCTACGGCGTACTCACCCGCGGCGCGGTCCAGAGCGAGGGCGTACCCGGCGGCTTCGCCCTCATGTACCGGGTGCTCACCGAGTTCGAGGACCGCGGCCGCTGCCGCCGCGGCTACTTCGTGGATTCCCTGGGCGGCGCGCAGTTCTCGACCACGGATGTGGTGGACCGGCTGCGCTCCTACGAAACCGAGGCAGCCGGTTCCGCTCTCGCGCTGGCCGCCTGCGATCCGGCGAATCCGTACGGGGCGGCGCTGCCGTGGCCCAAGGCGGCGGCCGAGGGGGCGGGGCATCGGCCGGGACGCAAGGCCGGTGCGCTGGTGGTGCTGGTGGAGGGCGAGCTGGCGCTGTATCTGGAGCGTGGCGGCAAGACGCTGCTGACCTTCACCGAGGATCCGGCGGTGCGCACGGCCGCCGCCGGTGCCCTGGCCGGACTGGTGCACGCCCGGCGCGTGGATTCGCTGGTCATCGACCGGGTGAACGGGGAATCCGTGCACGGCAACACCTTCGCCGACTTCCTGACCTCGGCGGGCTTCGCCCCCACCCCGCGCGGTTTCCGACTACGGAGCCGTCCGTGACCGTCCCACGGTGTCGACATGCCCGAGGGTGACACCGTCTTCCTGGCGGCCGAGCGGCTGCGCGCGGCGCTGGTCGGAAAGACGCTGACCCGCACCGATTTCCGCGTACCCCGCTACGCCACCCTCGACCTGCGCGGTGAGCCGGTGGACAGTGTCGGCAGCTACGGCAAGCACCTGTTCGTCCGCACCCCGCGCCTCAGCATCCACACCCACCTGAAAATGGAGGGCACCTGGCGCGTCTACACCCCTGGACAACGCTGGACCAAGCCGGGTTTCACCGCCCGCCTCATCCTCGCCACCGCCGACACGGAGGCGGTCGGCTTCTCCCTCGGCCAGGTGGAAGTGCTGCCCCGCACCGACGAACACACCGCCACCGACCACCTCGGCCCCGACCTGCTGGGTCCGAACTGGGACCCCGACGAAGCACTGCGCCGCATGCGCACCCACCCTGACCAACCGATCGGCCTCGCCCTCCTGGACCAACGCAACCTCGCCGGAATCGGCAACATCTACCGCAGCGAAATCTGCTTTCTCCGCAGGGTGCACCCCGCCACCCCGGTCGCACACATCGACGACCTCCCCGCCCTGGTCGACGAGGCTCACCGAGTCCTCACCCAGGCCGCCCACCACCCCCCATGGCGAGCCCTGGCCTACGGCCGCCACCACCGCCCCTGCCCCCGCTGCGCCACCAACCTGCTCGCCCGCCACCTCCCCGACCCCGACGAACCCACCCGCGCCGACCGCAGCATCTACTTCTGCCCCCGCTGCCAGCCCCCAGCATTCGAATAGGTCCCGCGCTGGGGCTGCGGACCAGCGAATACGGCGTGTCGTGTGCAAGACTTGCCAAGGGTTCATACCTGCGAAGGGAGGCAGCGGTGAATGTCGTGTCCTGGCCGGACCGTCTCTTGACCCTCGACGACTGGATCGCACTCCCACATGACAACAATCGCTGGTATGAACTCGTCGAGGGGGTTCTCGTCGTGTCGCCGAGGCCGATGTCCCAACACCAGCGCGCCATGTGGCGTCTGGCCGCGCAACTCGAACCGCAGTTGCCGACCGACCAGGGCGTCCTGACGGAGGTCGAACTCGTCATCGAGCCGGGCACACCACCGACCGTCCGAGTTCCCGATGTGCTGGTCGTCCCGACGAGCCGTATAGCCGCCAATCTGCCCCGCTGGGAACCCGCGGACGTGCTGCTCGCCGTCGAGATACTCTCCGACGGCAGCCGACGCACCGACCGCGTCACCAAGTTCGCCGAGTACGCCGAAGTGGGCATACCCCACTACTGGCTCATCGACCTGGACGAACCGTCGAGCCTCACCACATTCCAGCTCATCGGCGAACACTACGAAAGCGCGGGCGAGTACTCCGGCCGGGCGACGCTGGCCGTCGGGAACAGTCGCATCATGCTCGATCTGGCCGCCCTGACCAGCGCACGCCCGGGTGGTGGCGAGTAGAAACGCGTACGGCCGGGCTTGGCCGGGCCGTGGTGAGCAGATACCGGCGGTCGGGACAACCGTCTGCGGCTGAAGGGCGGTCTGCGGGTCCCACTGGCGTTGTCGCCGCAGAGCCGTTACAGTACATGCATGTACATGCAAACAGCTGGGGCGGGGCGGATGCCACGCGGTGGCGTCAGCGCCGCTTGGTCGAAGGTTGCCGCACTGACCTCCGCCGTGGACTCGAACCTCGATCGGTGGCTCGCCGATACCTATCACGTCGGGCTGACGGAGTTTCGTGCACTGAGTTTGGTGAGCCAGTCGCCCGAAAAGGAGTTGCGCGTCAATGATCTCGCGCAGGCAGTCGGCTTGAATCAGAGTTCGGCGACGCGCCTGGTTACCCGCTTGGAGTCGAAGGGTTACGTTCGTCGCGATCTTTGCGCGGATGACAAGCGCGGCGTCTACGCGGTAATCACCGAAGACGGCGAGGCATTGGTCCGTCGTGCGCGATCCCCGTACGAAGATCGCATCACCGAACTCCTGACCACAGCCCCAGCACACTTCCCCGGCGTCGACATCAGGCAACTCGGGGCGGCACTGCGGGAGATCGAAACACTGCTCGATTCCTGAATTATCCGCTGCTACAACGTCTTTTTTTTCCCGTCCATATAACTGCATGTACATGCATCTACAATCAGATCTGAAAGGAACATAGTCATGAGCTGGCTCTACCTGGGCATCGCGGTCATCTTCGAGGTCGCCGTCGGCATCGCCGCGGGCAAGGCACAGGGCTTCACGAATCTGCGGTGGACGATCGGCACGCTCGTCAGCGGCGCGATCGCCACCTTCTTCCTCAGCCTCGCCCTGCTGACCTTCGACGTCGGCGTCGGATACGCCCTGTGGACCGCGCTGGCCGGGGTCTCGATCGTCGTCATCGGCGCACTGTTCCTCGCCCAGCGTTTGACCTGGAAGAAGCTCCTCGGCATCGCCGTCGTCATCGTCGGCGTCGTCGGACTCAATCTCGCCGGAACCGTGTAACCCCCTCCCCCATTCGTGAAAGGACAACCCCAATGACCACCACGCCACTTTCGGCACCCGCAACGGTCGAACAGAAGACCGGGCCCTGGCTGGCACTGCTGGCAGCCGGCGGTTTCGAGATCGGCTACGCCCTCAGCGTGAACGGCAGCGAGGGATTCACCAACCCGCTCTGGTCGGCCGTCGCCATCGTCTTCTTCCTCTTCACCCTGTACTTCCTCAGCGTCGCCTTGAAGAAGATCGACGTCGGGATCGGGTACGCCGTATGGGCCGGTATCGGAGCCGTCGGCGCCGCCCTCCTCGGACCGGTCTTCTTCCACGAAACCCTGACCCTGGCCAAAGCATTCTGGCTCGCGGTCATCATCGGCGGAGTCATCTGGCTCAAACTCGCGGACAGCGCCAAACTCGACCGCACCCGAGACGTGCCCGCCGCCGCCCAAGCCTGACGCGCAACCGAGCACCGCCGCGTGATTCACCACGCGGCGGTGCTTTTCACTGTCGTGCCGGAGTCATCGTCGCCCGAGACCGTCATGACAGCCGCCGGGCGTGTCAGCTGGGCCAGGTGCCGGTCAAGCGGTGGGTGGTGGTGGCGCCGGCGCGGTCGACGGCGGCCTTGACTCCGGCGAATATCGAGCCTTGGACGACGGCAGCGAGCAGGACCTCCCGCCAGCTTCGATCCGGGTCGGTTGCTTCCGGGACCTGTTCGTCGTGGCGGAGCACCTTCCAGGTCTGCTTGAATACCGCCGCGGCGAGCAGGCCGCTGACCGCGCCCAGGACGAGACCGATCGGCTTGTAGGCAATGTCGACTGATTTCACTGGATCACCCGTTCCGTCGGCGACGCACCGCCCACACCGCGATCACCACGCCCGCCACACCCGCGAGTACGAGGCCGGGGTGACTGCGTGCCTGCTCGGCGGCGTCGGTGGTCTTGTGCTTCAACTGTTCAGCCTTGGCGGCGGCCTGGTGTTTGGCCACCTCGGCCCGGTCCTGCGCGCGGGCCTTGACGTCCGTTTTGGCCGCGAGCGCTTCGACGGTCTGCCCGAGTTCTTCACGGGTGTGCTCGACCTGCTCGCGCAGCTCGTCGACGGAGGCCGCGGTCTTCTTCTCCGAGTCCGGCTGATTCATCGGTGTGCGCTTTCCTTGATCTGAGCGATATCGGCTTTGACGGTTTCGATGGTGTGCTCGGGTGTCGGCGGGGTGGCCTGATCGACCTCCTTGCGACCGACCAGCGCCAGCACCGCGGTGATCACGGCGAGTAGCGCCGTGACGATCAGCGCCGACGCCCACATCGGCAAGGCCACGGCCAGCGCCGCGATCACGGTGAAGACCAGGGCCTGCAAGGTCAGGAATCCGACCACGGCGGCACCGCCGAACAGCCCGCCACTGATTCCGTACCGCTTGCCCTTCTCCCGCATCTCCGCCTGTGCCAGCCTCAGCTCCCCACGCACCAGCTCGGTGAGCTGCTGCGACGCCTGCTGCACCAGCTCACCGACCGGCTCCCGGCTCGGATCGTGGGTGGCTGGCCCGGGTCCGATGTGCTGCGATTGCGCACCCGACACGGCAATCACCTCCGCATTCACTGTCGCTCGACCGTCACGTCCGGGGACCCGAACGCCTCTGTCAACGGCCTACCCAAACCCGTGCGTCTGACACAGCGGCAACCCGCACGCGAGCGGCCCGACCGGGAAGATCCGGCCGTGAACGCGGATGCGTGACGTTACGCAGGGCCACCGAGCGGCGGGTGCTCGAGGACGCGGGGCCGGTACTCGACCAGCTGGGTACGGCCGTCGAAGGTGCGATGCTCGATCATCTCGAGCGCGACGTCCGGATAGCCGTCGTAGATGCGTTCCGCACCCGTGGCACCGGTGATGACCGGGAACATCACGACCCGGAACCGGTCGACGAGCCCGGCCCGCAACAGGGAACGGCACAGGCTCAGGCTGCCGATCGTGCTGAGCAGCCCCGACCCGTTCGATTTCATGGCGCGGACCGTCTCGATGGCGTCGTCACGGACGAGCGTGGAGTTGGCCCACGTCAGCGGCTCCTCCAGTGAGGATGAGAATACCACTTTGGACGCTCGCGTGAGCCCGTCGACGGACGCCTCCTCTTCGGGCCTGAACTCGTCCTGGCCAGCCGGAATCTCGCCGGCGGCGAAGCCCGACATCAGGCGGTAGGTTTTGGCTCCCATCAGATAGGTTGCCTCGGGCTGCTCACCGAGCCATGCGAGGTATTCCGGGCCTTCGAGGCCCCAGAAACCGGGCCACCCCTCCCCTGACGCGTAGCCGTCGAGAGTAGTGATGAAGTCGACGAGAAGCTCAGACATGGTGATATCCCTTCTACGGTGTCATGAGCTGTGACCGGTCGGGGGCCGCGAAATCATCGGTCGGGGCGGCTGCCTTCAGTCAGTTGACATGCGACATGCCCGGTCGGATTACTTCGCCGGACGCCGGCCAGAGGCATGTCGCGGTGCGGACGAGGTCGGCGACGGCCGTGGATCTGCTGTGCGGTGGCCAGGCTATGACGGTCGTGACCGGTGGTGCGTCGGGCACCGGCACGATGGCGTGATCGTCTTGCAGCCGGGCTCGAAGCGACTCGGGCATGACCGCGCAGGCCCGCCCCAGCCTGATCAGCTGGGTCAACTGGGTGTGGTCGCGAACCTTCGGGCCGGGACCGTCCGAAAACGTTCCATCCGGTCGGGGCCAGCGCGGCAGCGGTAGGTCGGTCAGAGCGTTGATCTCGGCCATGGACAGGTGCGGGCGGTTAGCGAGGGGATGCTCGGCGGGCAGGACCAGAACCTGCCGTTCGTTGCGCAGGTCCTCGGTGTCGAATCCGGTCGTCGTGTCGTAAGGCCGGTGCAGGAGAGCGACGTCGGCACTTCCGTTGCGTAGCAGTCTTTCCGGTTCGCTGGGGCCGCACAGCACCACGTCGACCGCGACTGCGCAGGGATCGGCGGCGTAGGCGTCCAGCAGTGTCGACAACAGTTCGCTCGATGCTCCTGCCTTGATGGCCAGCACCAGCCCTGGCTGGTCGGTGGCGGCACGACGGGTGCGGCGTTCGGCGGCTTCGACCGCTTCGAGGGCGAGCCGGGCCTCCCGCAGCAGTACCGACCCGGCCTCGGTCAACCTGATCGCGCGGGAATCGCGGTGCAGCAGCACGACTCCGAGTCGTCGTTCCAGCTGCTGGATGGCCCGCGACAGCGGCGGTTGCGCCATCGTGAGCCGTTGTGCCGCGCGCCCGAAGTGCAGCTCCTCGGCCACGGCGACGAAATATCGCATCTCCCGCGTCTCCACCGAATCATGGTATCCGGCGCTGACCAGTGCCGATACCCGTGCGGTATCGCCGACCACCCGATCGGTCTTGGACGCCGCACCGAGCGGCGCAGCAGGATCGGCGGTGTGAGCGAACAGACGATCGCGCTGGTGACCGGCGCGAACAAGGGAATCGGATATGAGATCGCCGCGGGGCTGGGCGCACTCGGCTGGCGAATCGGCGTGGGCGCGCGGGATCGGCAACGCCGCGACACCGCGGTGGAGAAGCTGTGCGCGAGCGGGATCGATGCGTTCGGTGTGCCGCTCGACGTGACCGACGACGCGAGCGTCGCCGCCGCCGCCGCGCTGATCGCCGACCGAGCCGGCGGACTCGACGTGCTGGTCAACAATGCCGCCATCACCGGCGGTTCGCCGCAGATTCCCACCTCTCTCGACCCCGCGACCGTGCGAAACGTCGTGGACACCAACGTGATCGGCGTCATCCGGGTCACCAACGCGATGCTGCCCATGTTGCGCGGATCGGCATCACCGCGAATCGTGAACATGTCCAGCAGCGTGGGCTCGCTCTCCCTGCAGACCACGCCCGGCATCGACATGGGGCCGGTTCCCACCGCCTACCTGGCGTCGAAGACCTTCCTCAACGCCATCACCATCCAATACGCACGAGAACTGAGCGGCACCGGCATCCTGATCAACTGCGGCTGCCCCGGTTTCACGGCCACCGATCTCAACGGGTTCCGAGGCGTCCGCACACCGCGACAGGGCGCGGCCATCGCGATTCGCCTCGCGACCCTGCCCGACGACGGACCGACCGGCGAATTCCACGACGACGCTGGAGCAGTGCCCTGGTGACGAGTACGCCGAAGGCTATGAAAGCAGTGCGGTACAACGAATTCGGCGGAATCGACGTGCTGCGAATCGACGATGTCGACCGCCCGGTGCCCACGGCCGGGCAGGGTAGCGACCTCGCCGGAGTCGTCGTCGAGCTCGGCGGCGGTGTCGAACGATTCTCGCCCGGTGACGAGGTGATCGGATTCTCCGAACGGCGGTCGGCTCAGGCCGAGCTGGTCGTGGTCGACATCGACAACCTCATCCCCAAACCGGACAACGTCCCCTGGGAGGTGGCGGGCGGCCTCTACGTCGCAGGCGTAACTGCATGGGGTGCAGTACATTCCGTACAGCTCGAGCAGGGTCGGACCGTGGTCGTCTCCGGCGCGGCCGGTGGAGTCGGCTCGCTGGCCGTGCATCTCGCCCGCCGTGCCGGAGCCACGGTCATCGGCCTGGCGAGCGAGCCCGGCCACGAGTGGCTGCGGAGCCACGGCGTCATTCCCGTCGCATACGGTGACGGCGTCATGGGCCGGATCGAGGTCGCCGCACCGAACGGCATCGATGCCTTCATCGACACCTTCGGCGACGGGTATGTCGAACTGGCCCTCGCTCTCGGCGTCACGCGCGAGCGAATCGACACCACCATCGATTTCGCGGCAGCCGCGAAGTACGGAGTCAAGACCGAACCCGGCCCCAGGACCAGACCGGCCGCCGAGGTGCTCGCCGAACTCGCCGACCTGATCGCCGCCGGGTACCTCGAAGTCCCCATCGCGAACGTCTACCCGTTGACGCAGGTCCGCGACGCCTACACCGAGCTCGAACGCGGGCACACTCATGGCAAGATCGTGCTGCGGCCGTAGCCGGAGCCCGCCTCGCCGTCTCTAGCGAAGTGTTCTGGGGCGACGCAGAATAACGACGCCGAATGATGCTGCGCTGCTGCATCGTCGGCCTGGTGTTCCCTGCGGGACCCACGCACCGGCGGCTGTCGGTTTACCGGTCTCGATGGTCGTCGCGCCTTGGAGTGGGGGTCTCACCGGACGGTAGTATCATGTTCAAAGTCATTGCGGCGATGCGTTCTTCGAGGCGCCGCCGGTCGGGCATGACCGCGGTCCGGAATCGGTGCGCGGACAGGAATGACAGGAGCATCCAGGCAACAGCCTCGGGGTCGAGGCCGGTGTGCAGCTCGCCGTCGTTTTGGCCGCGTGCGACGATTTCCGACAGTGCTGTTGCCAGGTCGCCGAGGTGCTGCCGTACGGCGGCTTCGATCGCTGGTTCCGCAGCGAGAGTCATGGCATCGGCGAAGATGACACCCAACGAGCCCGGGGCGTGTAGTTCGTCGATGTGGTCAGGGCTCAGCAGCTGCCTCAGCAGCGCGCCGACGGAATCGGCGCGTGCCGCGAGGTCGCTCAGCATCGCGACCATGCGACCGGTGGCGTGTGCCACGGTCGCGGCATAGAGGCCGGTCTTCGAGCCGAAGTTCTGGAACAGTACAGGCTCGGTGACGCCGAGGCGGGCGGCGATCTGCCCCATGGTGGCCCGCTGGTAGCCCGACTCCGCGAACACCTCGGTGGCGGTGGTGATGATCAATGCCCGCCGGTCGGCGCCACTGAGCCGAGTGCGGGGCCGATCGTGGGGTGCCGACGGGCGGGAACGGGCCATGCCGTCATCCTAACCACTCTTGCACCATAACTTAGTTGCGACTAAGTTGTGGTCTATCTTAGTCGTCACTAAGTTAAGGAGTGGGCCATGGGCCTCGGACGTCTCTTGCATAACAGTCCAGATCCCGGCACCGAGGGACTGACCATCGATCACGGTGTCGGGTATGACTTGTTCGGTGCGGTGTTCTTCGGCGGGCGCCGCGGGCGGGTGTATCGGCGGTTGGCCGAACTCGTTGGCGCGCGCGGCGGTGACCGCGCCCTCGACATCGGTTGCGGCACCGGATATTTGACGCGCGAACTGGCCGTCGTCGTCGGCGCCGGAACGGTGGTGGGGGTGGATCCCTCCGCGACAGTGCTGCAGCGGGCCCGGGCGGTCACGGGCGCACCGAATTGCACCTACACCACCGGCGTCGCCGAATCGTTGCCCGCTGCTGATGAGTCCTTCGACATCGTGGCGAATTGCCTCATGCTGCATCACCTTCCGGAGGATCTGCGGGGCCGCGCGCTGGGCGAGATGTGGCGGGTGCTGCGGCCAGGTGGCCGATTGCTGATCGGTGAGTTCCGGCCGCCGGCGAACCCACTCGGCAAACACCTCATCGAGGCGTTGACCGGCCCGGCGATGGCGCACAATCCGCTGCACCTGCTCGAGCCGATGGTCGCCGACGCTGGGTTCGAGGTCGCCAGTGCCGGGGACCTGCATCCGTGGATCCGCTACGTCACCGCGATCAAGCCCGGGACCGGGGCATGAAGTGCAGCAACTCTTCCCACCTTCGCCTCGGCATCGCGCGGTGGGCGGTACCACTACTGGTCGGCTTCGGGGTGGGGCTCCATTTACTGCTGGGCGCGATGATCTGGCTCGCTGTAGCGGGTGTGGGAATCGCCATCGCAGTCGCAGGGCTCCTGACTCACATAATCGTCACCCTATGGGGCATCCGCCGAACTCGTCGGGCATCGAGTAGGAACCGGTGAGAAGAGGCGGTAGGTCGGCACGGAGGTAGCGCCGGTAGCTGCCGAAAACCTAACGACTCGGCGCGACACGGTTGCGTCCAGCAGGATGGCGTACGACCGGACGAGGTCCGGTCGGCGTCGGAGAAATCTCGTTCTCGGGCTCGTCGCCGAGTCGAATTCTTGCTGTTCTTTGCCGTAGGTCCCTCAGCGTGGCCGAAGAGTGATTGCGACGCGACAAGGCACACACTCAGCATGAGCGAACGACGTGTCCGACCTCACCACGGCATCATCTGCCACGGCGGTGATCACAACGCGATCGAATTCTGCGCTTCGCCCTGGTGGCTGTGCAACAAGATCCGAAACCCTTTGGGCTCGGGCGTCGTTGCCATTCGCTCGGCACGAACATGAACGGCCCGGAATCCACTCTGGATCAGCGCAATCTCCACTGCGCTGATCTCGGAGAGGTTCGAGACCAGCAGCTCGAAAACGAGATCCTCCACTCGTGCGGACACTATCCACTCGAACACGCGGCAGGCCAGCGCGAAACGCGACCTTGCTGCAGGACGACTTTGACGTAGCCGTCTCAAACCGGGCGATCACCGGCGGTATGTCGATCGGCTGCGGCCCGGTCCGGTCGGCTGCGAGGTGTCCGTGTTGGAGGTCGGGCTTGCTGACAAAGCTCAGAATTCGGATCGTCACTCTTCATCTGGGCCGACCTGTGGGCCGACGGCCTTTCCGATCTCGGGGCGGCTACGCTCTTCGAGTTCGGAGCGCTCGGGCTCGACTTGGGTATCGAATGAGCATGTAAAGGGTGTGTGGTCGGAGCCCGGTACGTCCGGGTAGATGCTCCGGGCGTTGAAACTCACCGTGATGAAGGCACACCGGCACGTGTGGTCCAGTCCGAGTTCGGGTACGGGCAGCCAAGAATCGAAATCCCATCGAACAGCCGCCATCTCGCCCCCAGCGGCCTCCAGTACGGATTCGACCGATCCCGGTTCTACACCAGTGTCTGAGGTGTATCGGCAAGCTTCCGTGTAGATCGTCGCCACTTTCCGACCACGGGACTGGGGCGCAGGGGTCCTGATCGGGTCGATAGGCCCACCAGTCAGCCTGGGGCAGCAGTGCCGTCAACGGGTCAAGGGCCTCTGCTGATGTCACCCGAATGTCGAAATCGACCTCGACCTCGCTGGGCTTACCGAGATTGAATTCGTTGTGTCGCTGGGCTTGACGCTGTTCGGTGGTGGGCGGGGTACCCGGTTGGGGTGCGGTCGAAGGGGCCACCATCGCTGCCGCTGCTCTCCGATGATCACTTCGCGGTGTTGGAAGCCGAGCTGGCCAAGCGCGCGGTCGCGCACGGCTGGCCCGACCAGCGCTGGACCCTGGCCCGAATCACCACCGTGATCGGCGGCCCGTCGGGCGGTCGAACGCAGCGAGGACGCGATCGCCGACTGGGTGAAGGATACGTGGCCGCGGGTAAAACGACCGCGGCGGCGCTCGATGCCCGGCTCGTCTTCGAGGACGAGACCGGGTTCACGGGTGACGTCGCCGACCGCCCGCACCTGGTCCCAGCGTGGCCATACTCCGATCGTCACCGTGCGAGGTAGGTCGCGGCGGCAGGTCTCGATCGCCGCACTGACCTGCCACAAACCCGGCCATCGATCCCGGCTGATCTACCGGCCCCGCCGCCACATCCGGGTGAGCGATCGAAAGAGCATGTCGGAGAACGACTATCGCGACCTGCTCGATGCCGCACACGCCCAACTCGGTGAACCGATCGTGTTGCTCTGGGACAACCTCAATACCCACACCTCGGCGCGGATGCGGTCGATCGCCGCCGCCCGGGACTGGCTCACCGTCTTCCAGTTGCCTTCCTACGCACCGGAGCTCAACCCGGTGGAAGGCATCTGGTCGCTGCTGCGACGCGGCTTGGCCAACACGCTGTTCACCGACCCAGCTCACCTGATGACCGCCGTCCGCAGTCGGCTACGCCGCATCCAATACCGGTCCGGGCTCATCGACGGCTGCCTCACCGAAACCGGCCTGCAATGACGACATTACCAAAACAACCTCAGTAGCCAACTCCAACAGCCGGTCGACCACGTCTAGCGCCTCAGCGATCTCGAATGTCCGAAACGCCGGAAACGCGGCAGAGTTGCCCACTGGTCGGATTCTTACAGCTTCAGCTGATCCACGCGAGGGGTTTGCTCCCTGCCTTCGGCATTACGGGGCATTCGCCTGACACGCCGAGGTCGCTGGATACGCGCGCCGGTGGCGTCGGAAGTAGTGGACAGCTCGGCACTACAGGCCAGCCGCCGCCCGCCATTCATCGGTGACGGAACCTTCCTCGTAATGCCACCGACCCTCCTCCTCGCCCACAACCACCAGCCGTTTCACCGCGTGCAGGTCGGCACTGGCCGGCACATGCAGGGCGACCAGGTTGAACTGGGCCAGGCCCTCGCCCTCAACCCCCAACGGCGCGAACGCATCCAACACCGCCTGCCTGGCCGCAACCTCACCGCCGCCACCGATCGGGATGATGCGAATGGTGCAGTTGTCGGAATACTCCACCACTTCCTCGACCCACAACACGCCATCGTCATCAGCGGCGACCCGCACAACGTCCCCGGACGCGAACCCACGAACGAAGAACGGGATGTTGTTCAGCTCAACACAATCACCGTTGCGCCGGTTCGCCCACATGCTCTCGGCCCCGGCAGGAGGCCATCCGCCCTCATCTTGCGGCAGCCGGAAAACGACCTTCACCAACTCACCCGACATCGTTGCCTCCTGTCCCGCTACCACCTGGACAGCATGTCAGCTCGCCCCGATCCCCGCAGCAGTCCCTTTCCGGTTGTTTGGTTGCGGGTCGCCCACCGTCGTGTGGTGTGGTGGGTGACCTCGGTCGGAGGTTCCCGCAGTTCGACTCGCAGGCCGGGCACCACCTCGAATGCCCACCGGTCGACCGTGTCGTCGCTGATGATGTCGCCGGGGCGGGTCAGGTAGATGAACGCACCGGCGCGGTGCTCGGTGACGGCGTAGGTCAGTTCCTCCACCCACTGGGTGACCGAGCCTCCGATCCAGCGGCCTTCCGCGGTGCGGGTCCGGGGCAGCGGGTCGCGGGAGATGGTGCCCGCGACGTTGTAGATGGTGGCGATGTCGGCGGGATTTCGGCCCGCGGCGCGGCGGCCTCGTCGATGATGGGTCGGCCCCGGGTGACTTCGAGGCTGCGCCAGTCGGCGAGGTGGCCAGGAATCCATCCATCGGCGTGGCGGCCGGTGAGCGCCAGCATCTTCGGGCGGTCGGCGCGATCAGCGGCATTACGGTGCGTTGGATGCCCTCCACATCTAACGCGCCTGCGCCCGGGCGGTGGCGGTGCCCGTCGCCATGGTCACCGAATGACCCATCCCGCTCCGCGCACCTTCGACCATGTTTGGACTCGTTTCCTGCATCAGCTCGGCAGGTACTCACCCGCCTCCGTCGCGACTCTGCAACCCGGCGCCACCGCCGAACAGATCGCGCAACTGGAAGCTGGCCAGGGTTTCGCGCTGCACCCCGACGTCCGGGCACTGCTCGAACATCACAACGGCACTGTGTACGTCGACGGGAATGCCGTCGAAGGCGCCGAGTTCCTGCCGATGGCGTACATGCTCGACTCGATCGACCGGATCCTCGACGGTCACGAATGGCGCACTACCTTCAGCGCCGAGAATCGAGCGTCGGGAATGCCCGAGGAAGCACTTTACGGCCATGCCCACCAATGGGTTCCGATCGCTCACTCCATCGACGCCGGCATCTTGTTCGTCGAGCACCGCCCCGGACCGACCTACGGCCACGCTTTCGAAGGCACCCTGTGGGCCGCAAAGCTGCCAATCGCCTTCGGAGACACCGATTCCCCGGATGTCTACCTGGACCAGGGCGTACCCGGCCTCGACCAGATCCCGGTCCTGGATAGCGCCCTGGGCCAGTCCGGCATCGAGTTGCATGATCGCGTGCCGGGGTCCGCCTGTTGGCCAAGGGATTTGGATGGTCCTCCAACGCGCGGGTCGCGGCAGATCAGTGCGTCCGGAGAAACGAGCATAGTCGTCGGATGATCGGTCGACGGCACGGCACTCAATAGCTGTCCGGCGGCACTCAGCAGGCAGTCGGCCTCGACGAGTTCAGTAGGCTGCCGACCATGAGTCCTCTCTGGCGCGGGGCAACCCGGATATTTCTGCGCAGCGGCCTGGTTTTCGGCATTGTGATGGCGCTCTATCTGGGATTGATCTCCGGCTCCGTGTGGGCTGGGGTGATCGCCGGATTGATCGGCGGGCTCCTGTTCGGTGCCATCATCACTGGACTGTCCATGATGCGGGCACGACGCGATGGCACCGGCCACGAGCTCGGAGCCGCGGTGCGCCAGCAGGTTTCGATCGACGTGCAGCGGCCCGCCGGGGAGGCGTTCGCGATGGCCGAACGAGTACTGGCCGAGGTACCGGCGACCATCACGCGGCGCGATCCAGCCGCTGGTGTACTCACCGCGCGCACGAAGGTGTCATGGATGAGCTGGGGCGAGAACCTGCAGGTGGTGGTAGCCGAGCGGCTCGACGGCAGCACTGTGGCGGTCTCCAGTCGTCCGCGCCTTCCGATCACGACCGTCGACTACGGCCGCAATCTCCAGAACGTGCGGTCGATGGTGCGGGCGCTGACCGTACCGACGTAGTGGCCTACCGCAGTCGATAGGATTTCGCACAGGCGATGCGTCCGCAGGACCGCTCGAGATTCGGTCACGGTTCAGGCGCGGCCTGTCCGCCTTTGCGGGTGAGGGCGGCGAGGGCGGCTAGGTGAGCGTGGTAGGCGGTGCGGCCCTTGGGGGTCAGGGCCAGCCAGGTTCTGGGTTTACGCCGACGTAGCCCTTGGTGACGTCGAGGTAGCCGGCGCTCTCGAGTGTGGTCATCGCTTTGGACAGGGTGGATTTGTTGAGATCGCACATCTCGGCGATGACGAGGAATTCGGCCTCGGCGCAGCCGTCGAGGAATGCCACGAGCTTGAGGCGTGGCACAGTCGCGAACAGTTCGTTCAGTTCTTCCATGGCGCATGCCGCAATCGCGGTTTCCCCGACGGGCGTGCCGACACGTACCAAATCCACACGCCCAGAATCAGACTGGTCAGCAGCCGCGGCCACACCCGGTACTCGGAGTTCACCCAGACCTGGCACGGCACGATGACGAGCGCGGCCACCACACGGCCTCGTCCTTCCACGGCGATGGCTCACGCGGGACGACCCCGCGTGCACGCCGCAGATCCCGCATCCACCAGAGGACCTTGAAATTCGCAACGATGATGGCGATTCCGGCGACCACAAGGATCGCTCTGACCACCAGCGACAGATTGTCCTCGATCACCGTCTCGATCAGCAGCATGGCCAGCGCCGTGAGCACACCAGCCGCAACAGGCCCCCACCTGGGCACCGCGGCAGCCTCATGAGCCTGCCGGGTCGCGGCGGCTGCGGTGTCCAATGCCTGTTGTGGGGTCTGGCGTCCTGCGTGGATCAACCGGAGGTAGCCGATCGCGGTGAGGCGAAATCTCACGATGGGGTCCGTTCTGTCGGGATGTGGGTGTCGAGCCGGTTTCGATGACACACCTCGCGGCGGCGACATCCGGTGGGGGTCAGACGCGGCGAGCGGGCGCGACAACTGGCCGCGGGCGGCAGTATCAGCTGAAGTACAGCACGTCGACCCCCGGAGCATTCTGCTTCACAGCTTGCTCCAGCCGCGTGCGATTCAATTCCCAGCCGATGATCCGCCGGCTCGCCGTGAACAGTCCCGGTGACGGGTGTGGAATGCCGAAATCGTGGACGCCGTCTCGCCATGAGGCGGGCGGATTCGGCAATGCCGATGGTCGATCTCGCGTAGCCACGCAGATGTAGGTCAAGGGATGGCGCCCAGGTTCTGTCACCACCGCAACCGAGGTGAGCTGGCACCACGGAACGCGCACAATCCCTTTCCGGTGACCCAGGATCGGAGACTCGCCCAGCGTGATACCGGTGGCGTCAACACGCAAGGCGACACGACGTGACCACGTCAGGTTCAGGATCTGGTAGAGGTAGACCAGACCACCCCCGCCGAAGAACCCCAGGCATGCGATCCGTAGCAGGAGCGGACAGCCGGGAAGGAAAGCAACGAGAGCGAATCCCGCGCACACGGAGATCGTCGATACATCCTGCACGGTGAAACCGAACCGAACCTCGTAGACCCGGTTGCCCACCTGCCCATCCTGATCCGTCACTTCGTACTCCTGCACCGGCCGATGGGACGGCCCTCGCCGAGGACGCTAACCGCCGGGCATTAACGAACCATTGGCATCCGCTTGGAACAGAGTGCGCAGGTGAAAGACATACTTTCCGGCCTACGGAGCACCCAGCACCACGAGCGCCCCACCGCAGGTGGGGCGCTCGCCGTATCGCTATCCCCTTCGATCAGTCGGCGGTGAGCGAAACCGGGTCCAGGACTTCCCGGCGCGCCTCCGGCGCTTCCAGGCGCAGCGCGTCGGCGGAAGTGTCGTCGGGCTGGGTCTGGGATTCGATCTCCGCGCGCACACGGGCCTGGTAGGTGCTCACCTCGCGAGCGATATCGGCCTCTTCCCAGCCGAGCACGGGAGCGACCAGGCGGGCCACCTGGTCGGCGCAGTCGACGTACACGCCGCG
Source organism: Nocardia otitidiscaviarum (assembly GCF_007362295.1). Taxonomy (NCBI): domain Bacteria; kingdom Bacillati; phylum Actinomycetota; class Actinomycetes; order Mycobacteriales; family Nocardiaceae; genus Nocardia; species Nocardia otitidiscaviarum. The sequence goes on from NZ_CP041695.1 coordinate 5,700,754, forward strand.
CCACCGGGCGGCAGTTCGACGCGCTGTACTCGGCAGATCAGTACGTTCGTCGGCGGATACCGCAGCCCGCGCCAACCCGCGCAAGCAGCGGCAGAATCGTGTATTCGCCCTGACACGGACTGCCTATCATCCCGGATACGGCTCGATCTCGGTGGCCCATTCAGACGCCGCAGCTGAGATGGACCCACCAGTGAGACGACAGGAGACGACATACGGGTTGCCCGCGCGAGTACGTCGTTGCCACGGTGGTGAAAACTCGAGGTCCAGGCTGATACTCAACTCGATCGGCTCCGCTTCGCTCGTATCGAAGGACAACGCGAGATTGGGCTCGGTGAACCTCAGCTGTGTAATGGGACGTTCGCCACCGACCAGCACATTCGCAACCCGTTGCAGCCACTGTTTCAGGGCCACCGCTTCCGGGGGTGTCATCGCCTGCCAGCGAAAGGGCCAGTCGCCTTGCGGAGAGTAGGCAGACCCCTCGATGACGAGCCAACTCCGTCGTATTCGCAGATCGGCAGCATCCGGGAATTGGTAGCCCACAATGCGTAGCTCTACCCCGTGGCCCTCGCTATCGATCAGCTGCATCGATCCAGCCTTCCACAGCATTTGGCTACATCGTCAGGGTTCAGCTTGACATCCAGCTGCGGCCGGTTTGGTCAGCGCGGTATGCGGCATGACAGGATATCCCCGTAGGGATGGAGGGTATTGTGGACGGTCAACTGCTTCCGGATGGGTGGACCATCGATGAGATCCGGCGACGCGCTAAATCCGAGAGTGCTGTTCTGCTGGATCCCAGCACCCGGGTATACCTGGCCCCGAACGGCTCCGACCAGTCAGATCCATTGAACGTGGATCTGATCCTGGATTTCAGTGGCCTGTGCCTCGCCCGGTGCGTGGACGATGCCGAGTGGTACATGGGCAACCGAGGAACAGCGGGCGAACCGATCTTCTGCTGGTCGAGTTACGGCGACGACTTGGGCACCGCAATCGATAACCTCTAACGCGTCGGCCGGTTCGCACAATGCAATCGTGCGGGTTTCGATCACGGACACCGCACTCAACTCGGCTACGTGCGGACACCACGACGGCCTCGAGATACCCGGGCCGTTGATCTTCAGCTAGTTAGTGCGCCGGCCGCTGCGGACCGCGCGGGACGAGACAGGAGCGGATGCGGCACGGGCAGCTTGCAGCAAGATCATCCGGGCTAGTCTCGCACTATTGCAGCAGAATTGGCCTTCTGACACCGTACGGGCGCTGGGGAGTGCGGGATAAGGCCGGTTTCCTGAACTCGGCAGAGGAGTACGTCTCGCCGCGGCGCTGGCCCGGACCCCTCCCGACCAGCTCTAGATATCACGAGGGGTGATGTAGGCGTTGGTAACCACGCCGGTAATCCCGGCCCCCATGGCGCAGTGCGCGGTCACGTTCGGGCCACTGGCCAGGGTGGAAACCGTGTAGCTGTACGGGCCGATCGCCGGGCCCCCGCCGAACGGCCAGTTCAGGCCCCAGCAATCGACGGTCAGGTCGTAGAACGCGTCGCCGCCCACCGGGCATTGGGCTGAGGCGCTGAACGCGTCCCGCTGCAAACCACAATCCGATGGCGCTGCCGCCTGAGCCGTACCGGACCCCATCATCGCTACACCCATGCCGAGCATCGCGGCGGTGGCAGCCAATCCAGCGATTGCCTTGCGCCTCATCTCAACTCCCGATCGTTGTGGGCGGTTCCAGGTGTGTACTGCCCCGGACTCGCATGCCTTGCCGACTTAAGCGTGCTTTCGGCCGATATTCTGCCGGTTGAGTTCTTGAAATGTCGACAGCACGAAGATCGTAGACACCGATTGGCAAACATGGCGGCCGGCTCGGCGAAACGTCGACTCCCACTGCGCCGATTCAACGAGCGTGGAGTCCGATCGTGCACCTGGATTCGTTATGCATACCGATTACGCACCTGCCGTAGCTTTGCTCATCGGAATTCTCGTGTTCACCACCCTCGTGGTAGTGACGCTTCGGTGGCGCGGCAGATCATGGCTCGTATTGGTGCTCGGTGGTGTGGCCGCAGCGGTCATCGGCTATGCCGTGGGCCTGGAGGCGATCTTCCTGATGTGGTGAAGCACGGAGTCGACTTCCGTGTTCGCGCCCGAGAATCGGCAGATCAGTGCGTTCAGCCTAGGTCAGTCGGAGTCGCACACTGTCGCGGTACGGGTCGTCTGCGTCAGTTCGAGGATCGGGAGCGGAGGGCCGATATGTCCATCGGGCCATAGGAAAGCCCAAGTTCCGTCGTGGAATTGGATCCAGCCGAGCGGCTGGTCGTCGCCGGTCGGTGCCGGGGTGTCATCGCCGTGGGTCGGCATCGGATCGGGGGTAGGTGTTGTCCGGGTCGATGGTGATCACGGCTACGACGTTCAGGAGGGCGGGGGGTACGGTGTCGCCGTCGAAATGGGCTGTGCTGGGGACGAAGACGGCGCTGGCGGATATGCGGGTGATGGTGGATTTCAGGGCCGCGAGGGGTGGTTTGCCGGTGCGGCCGTCGAGGACGATCATCTTGGCGAAGTCGAAGCCGCGGCGGGAGGCGAGGCCGCGGATCTGGGACTCGTCCCAGGCTTGGCGGAGGCCGCTGATGTCGGAGCGCAGGTAGCCGATCGCGGTGGGGCGAAATCTCATGGTGAGTCCGTTCTGTCGGGATGTGGGGGTGTCGGGCTGGTTTCGATGACACACCTCGCGGCGGCGACACGCGGGCCGAAACGGCGGGGCCGAAAGAAGTGCCCGGAAATCGCTGAACGGGCACCGGTGCAGGTGGGAGCATTTCTTCGGAACGGTGAACTCGACCTCCCCGAATCGGAGGATGCGATGACCCAGGCGAACGGTGAGGCGGGTTCGACGCTGCCGCGGCGTCAGCTCGGCCGGTATCTGCTGGAGTGGCGCAGCCGCGCCGGATACACCCAGGCGAAAGCCGCACAGCTCTTGGAGATCGGGGCGACCAGTCTTGGTCGGCTGGAGAAGGGGGAGAATTCGCGGATCAAGTCGCGGGATATCCAGGCCGCGTGTGATTTGTACGGTGTGCCGGAGGATTTGACCGCGGCGTTGGTGGGGTTGGCGAGACAGGCGAATGTCAAGAACTGGTGGCATCAGTACGGGGATCTGATCCCCAAGGACTTCGACGTGTATGTGGGGCTCGAGGCCGCGGCGGCGAGAATCATTACGTACCAGCCGGAGTTGGTGCCGGGGCTGTTGCAGATCGCCGACTACGACCGGGCGCTGGCAACGAGCCGACCGGACGATACCGACGACGAGCGGGAGCGGCGCGTGCAGTTGAAGATGCAGCGCCAGCGCATAGTCACGCGCAAGACCCAGCCCGTCCGATTGGATGTCGTGGTCGGTGAGGCCGCACTGCACCGAATCGCTGGCAGCCGAGGCGTTATGGCCGCACAGCTACGGCACCTGGCCGATAGGTCGACCGACGAGAACGTCGAGCTTCGCGTACTCCCCTTCGCCGCAGGCTTTCCGAGCGGGATCTCGATGCCGCCCTTCGTCGTACTGCAGTACGGGGAATCCGCACCCGGCGAGCCGGTCGAGCCGCCTGTGGTGTTTCTGGAAGGCGTGGTGGGCAACTTGTACATTGAGGACGCGGACGACGTGGTGAGCTTCGCACGGTCATACGATCGAATACGGAACGCGGCGCTCGACTGCACCACCAGCCGACAGTTGCTCAGGCAGTTAGCAAGGGAGTACGGAAGTGGGCATTGATCTCTCCGACACGCACTGGTTCAAGAGCAGCCACAGCCAGCATGGTGGCGAATGCGTAGAGATCGCATATCTCGACGGCGGCATGGTCGGCGTCCGCGATTCCAAGAACCCAACCGGCCCCGCGCTGATCTTCACCGCCAGCGAGTGGAGCTCCTTCACCACGCGGGTGAGCACCGGAGAACTCCACCGGCCCAACTGATCTCACCCCGCCGAAGCGAATGCGAGCGCCCCACCACAGGTGGGGCGCTCGCCGTATCGCCGGAGCTGTCGATCAGTCGGCGGTGAGCGGGACCGGGTCCAAGACCTCCCGGCGCGCCTCCGGCGCTTCCAGGCGCAGCGCGTCGGCGGAGGTGTCGTCGGGCTGGGTCTGGGATTCGATCTCCGCGCGCACACGGGCCTGGTAGGTGCTCACCTCGCGGGCGATGTCGGCGTCCTCCCAGCCGAGGACGGGAGCGACCAGGCGCGCCACCTGGTCGGCGCAGTCGACGCCGCGGTCGGCGTATTCGATGGAGATGCGGGTGCGGCGGGCCAGGATGTCGTCCAGGTGCAGCGCGCCTTCGGCTGCCGCCGCGTACACGGCCTCCACCTGGAGGTAGGCGGGGGCGGCGGTGATCGGTTGCAGCAGATCGGGTTTGCCGTCCGCCAGGCCGAGCACCTCGTCGATGAGGGAGCCGTAGCGGTTGAGCAGGTGCTCGATGCGGTAGGGGTGCACGCCGTACTTCTCGGCGAGATGCGGGACCTGGTTGAGCAGGGCGTGATAGCCGTCCGCGCCGAGCAGCGGCACCTTCTCGGTCACCGACGGCGACACCCGGCGCGGGATGTCCACCAGCGCCGCGTCGACGGCGTCGTAGGCCATCACCCGGTAGGTGGTGTACTTGCCGCCCGCGATCGCCACCAGGCCGGGCGCGATCCGAGCCACGGCGTGTTCGCGCGACAGCTTGGAGGTCTCGTCGCTCTCCCCCGCCAGCAGCGGGCGCAGGCCCGCGTACACACCGGTGATATCGGCGTGCGTGAGCGGCGTGACCAGCACCTCGTTGATGCGGTCGAGCAGGTAGTCGATATCGGCCTTGGTGGCGGCCGGATGCGCCAGATCGAGATTCCAGTCGGTGTCGGTGGTGCCGACCACCCAGTGGTTGCTGCCCCACGGGATCACGAACAGCACCGAGGTGGGTGTGCGCAGGATCAGGGCCGCGTCGCTGGCGATGCGGTCGCGCGGCACCACGATGTGCACGCCCTTGGAGGCTCGCACATGGAATCGGCCGCGCACATGCGACAGCGCCTGGATCTCGTCGGTCCACACGCCCGTGGCATTGATGACCACGCTGGCGCGGGCCTCGGTGGTGCGGCCGTCCTCGCTGTCGCGCACCTTCACTCCGACCACCCGGTCGGCCTCGCGCAGGAAGCCGACCACCTGGGTGGAGGTGCGGATGGTCGCCCCGTAGTGGGCGGCCGTGCGCGCCACCGTCATGGTGTGACGGGCATCGTCGACCAGCGTGTCGTAGTAGGTGACGCCGCCGGTCAGCGCGCTGCGCTTGAGCCCGGGCGCCAGCCGCAGCGCCCCGTGCCGGGTCAGATGATGCTGTCCGGGAACGGATTTCGCGCCGCCCATGGTGTCGTACAGCAGCAAGCCCGCGGACACATAGGGGCGCTCCCAGCCGAAATGGGTCAGCGGGTAGAGGAACTTCAGCGGCTTCACCAGATGCGGCGCGAGCTTGGACAGCGCCAGCTCCCGCTCCCGCAGCGCCTCGCGCACCAGCCCGAACTCGAACATCTCCAGGTAGCGCAGGCCGCCGTGGAACATCTTGGAGGAGCGGCTCGAGGTGCCCGCCGCCAGATCGCGCGCCTCCACCAGCGCCACCTCCAGACCGCGGGTGGCGGCGTCGAGCGCGATACCCGCGCCCACCACGCCGCCGCCGATCACGATCACGTCGAACGGCTCCTTACCGAGCCGTTCCCAGGCAGCGGCACGCTGCTCCGGGCCCAGGAACTGAGAGTGCGGGTGCTTCGCCATGCTCGACTCCTCCGGCCGACCGGCGCGCCGGAGGCTCCGGCGACGCGGCATTCGTATCGATGACGCTCGTGGCTCTGGTGTGGTTGCCCACGGGTAACCGGACACCAGCCTAACGCGGTCGTTCGCGACAGGAAGGAACGACGGGGCCTGTGTCATCCGCCCGTATCGGCCCGTTCGCACGGTAGCCTGCTCCAATGCGTCGCTATGTGGCCGCCATCGATCAGGGTACGACCTCGAGCCGGTGCATCGTCTTCGACCAGCGCGGGTCGATCGTCGGCGTCGCGCAACGGGAGCACGAGCAGATCTTTCCGCAGCCGGGCTGGGTCGAGCACGATGCCGAAACCATTTGGCGCAATACCGAATCCGTGATCGCCGAAGTCCTGGAGAAGACCGGCCTGAGCGCGAGTGACATCGCCGCCGCCGGAGTCACCAATCAGCGCGAGACCACCGTGGTGTGGGATCGCGGCACCGGCAAGCCGATTCACAATGCCATCGTCTGGCAGGACACCCGCACCGCCGCGCTGGTCGGCGAACTGGGTGGCGGTGACGGCCCGAACCGGTACGCCGATCGCACCGGCCTGCCGCTGTCCACCTACTTCGCGGGGCCCAAGCTGCGCTGGATTCTCGATCACGTACCCGGGGCGCGGGAACGCGGGGAGAACGGCGAACTCTGCTTCGGCACCATCGACAGCTGGGTGCTGTGGAACCTCACCGGCGAGCACATCACCGACGTCACCAACGCCTCGCGCACCATGCTCATGGATCTGCGCACCCTGCAATGGGATCCGGAGATCTGCGCGGAATTCGGTGTGCCCGTCGCGATGCTGCCCACCATCCGCAGTTCGTCGGAGGTGTACGCGGACATCACCTCCGGTGCGCTGCGCGGCGTTCCGGTGGCGGGCATTCTCGGCGATCAACAGGCCGCCACCTTCGGACAGGCGTGCCTGTCCCCCGGCGAGGCCAAGAACACCTATGGCACCGGCAATTTCATGCTGATGAACACCGGCACCACCCCGGTGTTCAGCGAGCACGGACTGCTCACCACCGTCTGCTATCGGCTCGGTGCGGAACCGGCCGTCTACGCGCTGGAGGGCTCCATCGCGGTCACCGGCTCGCTGGTGCAGTGGCTGCGCGACAATCTCGGCCTGATCAGCACCGCCGACGATGTGGAGGAGCTGGCCCGGTCGGTACCCGACAACGGCGGCGTCTACATCGTGCCCGCGTTCTCGGGACTGTTCGCACCGCGCTGGCGTCCCGACGCCCGCGGCGTGGCGGTGGGGCTGACCCGATTCGCCAACAAGGGCCACTTCGCCCGAGCGGCCCTGGAGGCCACGGCTTTTCAGACCCGGGAGGTCCTCGACGCCATGCGCGCCGACGCGGCCGCCCAGCGGCTGGACGTGGAGCTGGTGACCCTCAAGGTCGACGGCGGCATGGTGGTCAACGACCTGCTCATGCAGTTCCAGGCCGATATCGTGGACGCTCCGGTGGTGCGCCCGGTCGTCACCGAGACCACCGCGCTCGGAGCCGCCTACGCGGCCGGGTTGGCGGTCGGCTACTGGGCCGGCACGGAGGACATCCGCGCCAACTGGTCGGAGGACAGGCGCTGGAAGTCCACCATGACCGATACCGACCGCGACCGGCTCATGGCCGAGTGGAACAAGGCGGTGGAACGCACCTACGACTGGGTGTGAGCGGGCGAATCACGCGGGTATGAGCCGGAATCCGGCTCCGGCACCACCCCGCCGATCGAGGTCCGCCACGATCGCGGTCATGGCATGCGGCCGTCGAGCCGGGCAGGGAATCGCCGAAACCGCCGGGGACAGCACCGAATCGCACCGCATTCCTTCCGTCGACCGCACGGGGGCAGCCGTGATCCCGTGTCGGGGAAGACGATACGTTCCGGTCCTCGGACCGTGGACGGTCAGCCCCGCACGGCGGCGTGGGCACCGGCCAGGCGGTCGACCGCCCGGCCCAGGGTCTCCGCGTCGGAGGTGGTGAAGCACAGGCGCATGGCGTGGCTGTAGTCGGTGGCGACCGCGAAGGCCGAACCGGGCACGTACGCGACGCCCGCGTCCAGGGCGGCGGGCAGCAGGGCGTCGGTATCGGTGCCGTCGGCGAAATCCACCCAGACGAACATGCCGCCCGCGGCGTCGGTGCTGACCACGGCGTCGCCGAAGCGGGCGCGCACCGCGTCGACGAGCGCCTTGGCCCGGGAGCCGTAGGCGGTGCGCACGGAGTCGACATGCGCGGCCAGCCATTCGGCGTCGGCGAGGAGGTCGGTCACGATCTGCTGGGTGAGCGCGGAACCGCACAGGTCCGCACCCTGCTTGAGGAGTTCCACCGCGCGGCACACCCGGGTGGGCGCGACCATCCAGCCCACCCGCAGCGCGGGTGCGAGGATCTTGGACGAGCTCGACAGCCGAATCACGTTGGGCGAGTAGGTGGCCACCGGATCGGGGGACGGCCGGTCGAACCAGAGCTCACCGTACGGGTCGTCCTCGATGATCCAGAAACCGTACGTCTCGGCGAGTTCGGCCAGCTCCCGGCGACGGTCCGACAGGAGCGTGACACCACCGGGATTGTGGAAGTTGCTGACGGTGTGCACGACGGCGGGCCGCTCGCCGCGGGCCAGCAGTTCGCGCAGGACGTCGAGGCGCATGCCGTCGGCGTCCAGGGGCACGGCCTCGATTCGCGCCCCGGCGGCGCGAAAGACCTGCAACGCACCCACATAGGCCGGATCCTCGACCACCACCAGCGCACCCGGATCGAGCAGCACCTCGGCGAGCAGGGACAGCGCCTGCTGCGAACCGTGCGTGACGAACACCTCGTCGACCGGCACCGGGCGGGCCAGGCGGGTGGACTCACGTGCCGCCAGCACCTCGCGCAGCGGACCCCAGCCCGGCGATTCGGTGTACTGCAAGCGCGAACGGTCCGTGAGGGCGGCGTCGGCGGCGCGGGCGATGCGGTCACGCGGCATGAGTTCGGCATCGGGCAAACCACCGGCAAGGCTGATGATGTCGGCGCGCGCGGTGAGTTTGAGCAGATCGCGAATCGCCGAACTCCGCAGCCCGTCGAGGCGCTGAGACAGGGGTGGAGTGAGCGGCGACATGGACACCTCCGAGGGAAAGCCGGGGTTCGCGGAACTCCACTGTTTCACAGCGCTACCAGAATATGAAATGTGATTCTCATATTCTGAGATCTTCTGTGTTCTAGCCGGTACCGGGGCGCGCACAGCGGCCGCACCCGCGCAGGCGGCGGGCCCGACCCGCCGCCTGCGCTCAGGGACGCTCGTTGATGGCGACGATCAGATGCCTGCCGTCACGGTTGACCGTGGTGATGTGCTGCCGGTACACGGTGGTGGTGCCGTCCGGGCGGTGCTCGGTGAGGTCGGCGTCGAAGATGTCCGGGGTGATCTCCACAATGCGCAGGCAGTAGGTGGTGCCCGCCGGAATCACCTCGTCGATGGCCTGCTGAATGGTGTCGGCCGGGGAGATGTTCAACGCGTCCGGAGCCACGAACTCGCGCGCCTTGGTGCCGCTGCGCTGCGCGTAGAAGGCGTGCTGGAAGCCCAGGATCGCCTCCGCCCCGGAGGCGGTGGACCCCGGGCCGTTGCCGACCGTGACCTTGCCGTCCTTGCGGGCCGGACAGCTCAGGGCGGCACTGCTCGTGGCCGCCGCCCCGGTGGTGACCGGAAGCGGATCGGCGGACGCACCGTCGTCGGAGCCGCCGCCCCGGGTGATCAGCGCGACCGTCACCACGACGGCGATCAACGCCACGACCGCGCCCGCGACCAGCAGCAGCCGACTCCGGCCGCGGCTCTCCGGCTCGGGCGGCGGTGGCGGCGCGGTCTTCGGCGCGAGCATCTTGCCGATGGGATCATCCGCCCACGACAGCGATTCCCGTTCCGTGCCGGTGGATTTCGACGCCGAGGTGGACGAGCGCGCCGGTTCCGGCGCGGCGGGTGGCGGGTAACCCGACTCACCGCCGCCGCGCAGCCACGACGACTCGCGACCGGAGTTGGTGGTGTTGATCCCGCCCGCGACGGCCCAGCCCGAGGACTTCTTCGGCGCGGGCGGCACCTGGTCGCCGGACAGGCGCACGGTGGCGTCCGGGTTGGCGGCGGAATCAAACCGCGCGGTCGGCGGCGCAGGAGTCGATTCCGGCGCACGGTACTGCGGTCCGTCCACCGGCCGCCACCCGATCTCGGGGCTGGGCGACGGCGGCGCGGCCGGAGTCCACGCCGCGGCACCCGAATCCGGAGCCTTGCCGAACTCCGACAGCGGCGGACCGAAATCGGAGAGCGGCGGGCCGAAATCACTCTGCGGCGGACCGAACTCGCCCTGCGGCGGACCGAACTCGCCCTGCGGCGGACCGAACTCGCCCTGCGGCGGGCCGAATTCCGTCAGCGGCGGGCCGAAACCCGCGTCTTCCGTGCCGTTTCGCGCGCTGTCGGGAAAATCGCGGCGCGACAGCTGCTCGGTCTCCTGCGCGTCCGGATCGGCCGTCGGCTCCGCGTCGGCCGTCACCGCATCGCGCGACAACTGCTCCGTGGGGCGCGACTCCAACCCGTCCGACTCCGGCGGGAGCCCGGACTGCGCGTTCGCGGCGTCCGCGGTCTCATCCTTGCCGGAACCCATCACCGGTGTCCTTTCCCCACGCATGCACTGAGGGCGGCCGCGAACGACCGCCCCCACGCGACAAACTCAGCTGCCGGATTCGACCTCGAGGTCAGTACTGGACCGAACCACCCCACTGGGTGGTCGCACCGCCGACCTCGATCGTCTGGGCGGGCAATTCGCCCTGCGGGAGCTTACCAATTTCGCCCAGCGCCGCCAGTGCCGCGGAGCCACCCGGCTGCAGGCGGATCCAGCCCTCGGCGGCCGCCTTGGCCGCATTGGCCTGGGTGGTGTCCACGGTGAACTCGACCTTGCGGTCCTCGGCGCCGCCGCCACCGACGAAGCCGGTCACCTTGATGGTGTTGGCCTCGATGAACTCCAGCGAGACACCGGCCTCACCGTAGCCGCCCGGGGTGCTGTAGCCGACGGTGCCGACGTAGCCGTCCAGGTTGCTGAAGTGGTGGGTGTTGGCCGCGAAACCGGGCAGCAGCGCACCGCCGTCGACGTTCGCGCCGACCTCGGTGTGCGGGCCCGTCATCTCCACCACGGGCGCGGCGGGAGCGGTCTCGACCACGGGGGCCTCCCAGCGCGGCTGCACCGTCTCCGGGCTCGTCAGGGTGTCGACCGGGGTCTCCTCGTCCGGCTGGACCGCCTCCGCGTCGGCCTCGGGGGCCTGCGCCTCCGGCTGCGCCGGAATGGTGGTGCCCGGCTGGCGCGGGGTGTTCACGGCGGGCTCGGCCGGATTCTGCTGACCCGGCACCGGCAGCGGCGCCACCCGCGGGGTGGTCACACCGGGCTGCGACGGCGACGGCTGCGGCGTCTGGGCGCCGGGCTCGGCCGGTGCGCCGGGGTCGGTCTGGGTGCCGGGCTGCGTCGTGCCGGGCTGAGTCCCCGGCTCCGTGGTGCCGGGCTGCGTGGTCCCCGGCTGCGTGCCCGGGGTCTCCCCCTGCGGTACCGGCTGCTCCGGATTGACGCCCGGCTGGCTCGGCGTGGGCCGGTTCTCGGGCTTGCGGGTGTTGTCCGGCTGCGGGGCCGGGGCGCCACCCGTGCGGGGCTGTACCTCCGGGTTCTCGCCCTCACCCGGCTGCGCCGGCGCGGTCGGCGAGGCGTTGGGATCGTTCGGAACGGCATTGGCCGGGGTGGACATCAGTGTGGCCGCCACGGCCGCACCCGCCACCGTTAGGGAGGTGCTCACCTTCATGCGGTTCGGCTTGCGGTGCTTCACTTCTCGTGTATCCCTTTCGATCCCTCATCCCGCGCGCGTCACGCGGGTGACCGCGAGTTCGCACCGGTAGGGACCGGAAAGGGTTGCACCCCCGACAATCTCGCGATCGCCCGACCGATCGCTTTCCCGCCGCGAAGTGAATCACACTGCGCGGCCAGCGGCAAGGCGGCAGGTATTCCCACCACCGGATGTTCACCCGTCAGTCGAGATCATCATGACGCATGAGCTGGCGCGCCGCCTCGGTAACGGAGCCGGTAAGGGAGGGATACACCGAGAACGTCTGCGCCAGATCGTTCACCGTGAGGTTGTTCTGCACCGCCAGCGCGATCGGCAGGATCAGCTCGGACGCGATCGGGGCCACCACCACGCCGCCGATCACCACACCGGTCGCCGGACGGCAGAAGATCTTGACGAAACCCCGGCGCAGGCCCGACATCTTGGCACGCGGGTTGGTGTTCAACGGCAGCATGACCGTGCGGGCGGGAACCTCGCCGTTGTCGATGGCGGTCTGGCTGACGCCGACGGTCGCGATCTCCGGGCGGGTGAACACCGCCGAGGCCACGGTCTTGAGACGAATCGGCTGCACGCCCTCGCCCAGCGCGTGATACATGGCGATGCGGCCCTGCATGGCGGCCACCGAGGCCAGCGGCAGCAGGCCGGTGCAGTCGCCCGCGGCGTAGACGCCCGTCGCGGTGGTGCGCGAGACGCGATCGACGCGCAGGTAACCCCCCTTGTCGAGCTCGATGCCGAGACGCTCCAGGCCCAGCCCCTGGGTATTGGGCACCGAGCCCACGGTCATCAGGGCGTGCGAGCCGGTGACGGTGCGGCCGTCGGAGAGTTTCGCCACAATGCCGTCCGCGGTGCGCTCGACCGCGTCGGCGCGGGCGTGCTTGACCAGTTCCACACCGCGCTCGGCGAGGGCGTCCTCGAGCACCAGCGCGGCGTCGGCGTCCTCACCGGGCATGACGCGGTCGCGGGAGGAGACCATCTTCACCTTCACGCCCATCTCGGTGTAGGCGGAGACGAACTCGGCGCCCGTGACACCGGAGCCGACCACCACCAGGGTCTCCGGGAGTTCCTTGAGGTCGTAGAGCTGCCGCCAGTTGAGGATGCGCTCGCCGTCGGGCTCCGCGCCGGGCAGCACGCGCGGGCTGGCACCGGTCGCGATCAGCACCACCTCGGCCTCGAGCACGCGCTCCTGACCGTCGAAGGTGGTGGCCTTCACCAGGTGGGTGGCCAGACCCGGGGCCTGGTCGATGATCTCGCCGCGACCGTGCAGCACGGTCACGCCCGCGGTCTGCAACTTGGTCTTGATATCCGAGGACTGCGCCTGTGCGAGCGCCTTCACGCGGGAGTTCACCTCGGCCAGCCGCACCTGCGCCTGCGACGGGTGCACGGTGATGCCCAGATCGCGGGCGCGCCGCAGATCGGTGCGCACCCCGGTGGACGCGATGAAGGTCTTGGACGGCACGCAATCCCACAGCACACACGCGCCGCCGATGCCGTCACTGTCGATCAGCGTGACCGGCGCCCCGTGTTGGGCCGCCACCAGCGCCGCCTCGTATCCGGCGGGGCCGCCTCCGATGATCGCAATGCGGGTCATTGTTCCTCCGCTTCAGCTCGGCAACCGGGATCTCCGGCACCGCTCTCAACGTTATCGGGACAGGTCTGTACACATCCGACCGCATCCGGTGTGAATTCGCCCGGTATTCGCACGGCCCTGCCGCCATTGTGGCGCGCGCGACAGTCGGGCCGACGCGTGGCGGCTGGGCTGCGGCAAAACGCGCGCGGGCGACACCGCGTGATCGGGGATCGGGAACGCCGGGTGGGTTCATTCGATAGGCTCATACAGTGCCGATTTACGCCGCCTATGGATCCAACATGGATCCGGAGCAGATGCTCAAGCGCTGTCCGCACTCCCCCGTGTACGGAACCGGCTGGCTGGAGGGGTGGCGCCTCACCTTCGCCGGGGACGACATCGGCTGGGAGGGACCGCTGGCGACGGTGGTCGAGGAGCCCGGTTCGCGCGTGTTCGTCGTCCTCTACGACGTTCCCGACGACGACGAGGTGAGCCTCGATCGCTGGGAGGGCTCGGACTTCGGGATCCACAAGAAGATCCGGCTCCGCGTCACCCCCAGCCCCGGCACCGGCACCCAACCGGTGTTGGCCTGGCTCTACGTGCTGGACGCCTACGAGGGCGGCCTGCCCTCGGCGCGCTACCTCGGTGTCATCGCCGACGCGGCCGAAAAGGCGGGCGCGCCCGAGGATTACGTGCACGCGCTACGCACCCGCAACTCCAAGAACGTGGGTCCGGGCACCTTCGGCCTCTGACCCACCCCTCGCTCCCGTACGCGCATCGTTCCCGCCGCGGGCCCGGCACCGCTGGGCCCGGCACCGAAGGTCGGCGACAGGGGTGCCGAACCGGCTGCCCTGCAGACTCGATCGCCTGCCCTACCGGCACGAGCGGGCGACCTACCGGCACGAGCGGGCTGCACCCCGATCCGGGGGCGCGGCCCGCTCGTATCGAATCGCCGGTGTGCGAATCTCGCCGTGTCAGTGCGCGTTCAGCACCAGGTTGCTCATCACCCGCACACCGACCGCCAACGCGCGTTCGTCGATGTCGAAGGTGGGCTGGTGCAGGTCCAACTGCTCGCCGTGCCCGGACCAGACGCCGAGGCGCGCCATGGCGCCGGGCACCTCCTCCAGGTACCAGGAGAAGTCCTCGCCGCCCCCGGACTGGGGCGTGTCGGCCAGCGCGTCGGGGCCGAGCGCCCGGATCGACTCCTCGAACATGCGCACGGCGGTCTCGTCGTTCACCACCGGCGGCACGCCACGCTTGTAGTTGAGCTGATACCGCACGCCGGTCGGGGCCAGCAATCCGTCCACGATCTCGCGGACCATGGGCTCGAGCAGCGACCAGGTCGCGTGGTCGCCGGTGCGCACGGTGCCGGTGAGCATGCCGGTCTGCGGAATGGCATTGGGCGCCTTGCCCGCCGACACCGCGCCCCACACCATGACGGTGCTGGTGCGCGGATCGATGCGGCGGCTGAGCAGGCCCGGCAGACCGGTGATCACGGTGCCGATGGCGTACACCAGATCGCTGGTCAGATGCGGCCGCGAGGTGTGCCCGCCGGGCGAGTCCAGCACCAGTTCGACGGTGTCGGCGGCGGAGGTGATGGCACCCACGCGGATGCCGACACGCCCGACCTCCAAACGCGGATCGCAGTGCAGCGCGAACATGCGCGACACGTCCTCCATGGCGCCCGCGGCGACCATGTCCAGCGCACCGCCGGGCATGACCTCCTCGGCGGGCTGGAACACCAGTCGCACACCGACCGGCAGGTCCGGCACCTCGGCCAGCGCCAGCGCGGTGCCGAGCAGGATGGTGGTGTGCGCGTCATGCCCGCAGGCGTGCGACACGCCCGGCACGGTGGAGGCGAAGGGCAGCCCGGTGTACTCCTGCAGCGGCAGCGCGTCCATATCGGCGCGCAGGCCGATGCGCGGGCCGTCGTCGGGACCGATATCGCAGATCAGCCCGGTACCGCTGGGCAGTTTCCGCGGTTCCAGCCCCGCCTTGACCAACCAGGACTCCACGAATTCGGTGGTGCCGAACTCGGTGCGGGAGAGCTCGGGGTTCGCGTGGATGTGCCGTCGCCAGGAAATGAGGTCTTCCATGTGCTCCGACAGCCACGCGTCGACCGCGTGACGCCCGGTCTGTACTGCCGTGGCGGCGCTCGCTCTGCCCGGTCTGGTCACGCAAGCCGCCGCCTCCGGGCCTGCGGTTCGTGCTGCGCCCGAAGCGGTGCTCGCGGATCCGTCCGTGGTCACGCAAGCCGCCTTCTCCGGGCCCAACCCTCGCACCGGGGACCGGCCGGTTGTACTCACCGAATGTCCTCCTGTCGCTGAAACTGCCGTTGCTTGACGCGTTCCGACAACCTGTCTCTGTGTAATTCATCGCTCGCGACCTGTATCGCCGTTCTCGCCAGCGCCGTTGCCCCGTCGAGGACGGCGCGATCGGCCGAGGCGTTCACGGCGGCGGCCGCGAAGGCGGGCTGGTGCGTAACCGCTCCACCGGCATCGATGCCGATAATCGGGTGAATGCCGGGAATGACATTGGTGACATTGCCCATATCGGTACTGCCCAACGGTCGTGCCGCCTCGAGTTCCGGGGCAATCGGAGCGCGTCCCAGACCGATGATCTGTTCGCGATACGCCAACAGTAGTGCGGCATCGGGCGTGAGCTCGGTATATGTGGGCGCGAGCTGCCGGATGTCGTGTGTGCATCCGGTAGCCAGGGCACCAGCCTCGAAGCACGCCGATGCGCGTCGCATCAGATCGTCGAGGGCCGCGGAGTCCTCTGCTCGTAGGTAATACAGCAGTTCCGCGTGTCCGGGCACGATGTTGGGGGCCACGCCGCCCGATCCGACTATACCGTGGAGTTGCTGTCCGGGGAGGAGATGTTGACGCAGCAATCCGAGGGCAACTTGAGCGACGGTGGCAGCGTCCCCCGCATTGCGTCCATATTCCGGGGCCGCGCTGGCATGCGCCTCGCGTCCGTGGAAGACCACCTGCAGATCGGCGAGGGCCAGTGAATGCGCGCCCACGATGTCCTCGGGACCCGGATGCACCATGAGCGCCATGGCCGTGTCGTCGAACACACCGCGCTCGAGCATGAGCACCTTGCCGCCGCCGCTCTCCTCGGCGGGCGTGCCGTAGACCTTCACCGTGATGCCGAGCCGGTCGGCCACCGCGGCGAGTCCCAACCCCGCCCCCACCGAGGCGGCGGCGATGATGTTGTGCCCGCAGGCGTGGCCGATCTCCGGGAGCGCGTCGTACTCGGCAAACAAGCCGACCACCAGGTCTCCGTGGCCGTAGCTGGCGGTGAAGGCGGTCGGCAGCCCGCCGACACCGGTCTCGATCTCGAAGCCGTGCTCGGCGAGCGGTTCGATGACCTTGGCCGCGCTGCGCCGCTCCTCGAACGCCAGCTCCGGCTCGTCGTGAATCGCGTGCGACAGCGCCACCAGGCGCTCCCGCGCCCCCGCGATCACCGTGTCCGCCCCGGTCAGCAGCGCCGAATCCGCCGATGTCACGGCAGCATGCACCGATAGGTCGGCAGTGCGCTGCCGCCCATTCGAACTCGGGTCATCGCCGCCGCTGTGCGCTGACATGGGAGACAGTCTCGCATTGTGTCACCCGAATGTCGCAGCGGCCGGCCCCGGAAAGCACCCCCAATACCGTCCGGCCTGCCGCTCGGGGGCGGGTCCGCCCCGCACGCCCACTGGCGCGCGGGGCATCGCGAGCGGCTTGCTCAGCCCACGCTGAAGGCGAGATTCTCCGCCGTCGTCGGCGTCATCAGCCCTTCGAGCGTGCGCGCGTGCAGCGCCTTCTTGATGACCGCGAGGTTGGGTTTGCGGTTGCCCGCGAGTGCCGCCGCCCGCGCCACCGCCGCACCCAGCAACTGGTCCGCATCCGCTTTGTCGTCCACGATGCCCGCGGCGATGGCGTCATCGGCCGCGTACCGGCGTCCGGTCGTCATGGCCTCGACCGCCACCTGATTGGTCAGCCTGCCGGTGACCAGCGCGTTCATCGCCACGGTGAACGGCATGCCCAAATGCACCTCGGGCAGGCACCAGAAGCCGCGGTCGGCGCGCATGACGCGGAAGTCGTGCGAGGTGGCCAGCATGGCCCCGGCCCCGAAGGCGTGGCCGTTCACCGCCGCCACGGTCGGCATGGGGAAGGCCAGCAGGCGGGTGTAGAGCGAGTGCACCCGGTCCAGGTACCAGTGGTTCTTGTCGAAATTGCCGAACAGCCAGTCGGTGTCGAGTCCGTTCGAGTAGAACTTGCCGGTCGCCACCGTCACCAGCGCGCCCGGTCCCTCGGACGCCTCGACCTCATCCAGCTTCGCGTGGACCTCGTCGATCCAGTCCGGGTGAAAACGGTTCTCGCTGTCGGTCTGCCCCTCATTGCCGAGGTACAGCACGAACACGTCCCCGTCACGCTTCAAATACGGCATGCGTGCAGCGTAATCACCCCACACCCACTACCTACTCGCGGGTAGCCACCCGGTTCCCCGCGAAGGGGAACTGGTGGCGGAGGTCTCTCGCGTTTCGCCGCCACCAGTTCCCCCTGATCGCCCGCCCGACTCGGGAAGCGGGCAAAGGGGGCGGGGGGTGGATGGGAGACTGCGCGGGAGATCGAGTGGGACTAGGGTGGGCGGCATGCTAGCCGCGCAGGCCGCCGAGGCGATCGCCGAACGAACCGGAGTGCAGGAGCACCGAGTCGCGGTGGTGCTCGGGTCGGGATGGCAGGAGGCGGCGCTCGAGATCGGGGAGCCGGCCGTCTCCATTCCCATGAGCGAGGTGCCCGGATTCGGGTCGCCGACGGCGCAGGGACACCAGGGCACGATCCACTCGGTCAGCGTGGGTGATGCGCCCGTACTGCTACTCATGGGGCGCCAGCACCTGTACGAGGGGTACGAACCCGGGCAGGTGGTGCATCCGGTGCGCACCGCCATCGCGGCGGGCGCGCGGACCGTGCTGCTCACCAATGCGGCGGGCGGCATCCGCCAGGGCTTGCAGGTCGGCGAGCCGGTGTTGATCGGCGACCACCTCAATCTGACCGGCCGGACGCCGCTGGTCGGCGCGAACTTCGTGGATCTGGTCGATGCCTGGGATCCCGAATTGCGTTCCCTGGCAAAGGAAGTCGATCCGAGCCTGACCGAGGGCGTGTACGCGGGGCTGACCGGCCCGCAGTACGAGACCCCGGCCGAGATCCGGATGCTGCGCACCATCGGCGCGGACCTGGTCGGCATGTCCACGGTGCTGGAGGCCATCGCCGCACGAGCGGCGGGGGCGCGGGTGCTGGGCATCTCGCTGGTGACCAACCTCGCCGCCGGGGTGACCGGCGCGCACCTGTCGCATGCGGAGGTGCTCGCCGAAGGCCACGCGGCCGCACCACGATTGGGGAAGTTGCTGCGCGGCGTGCTGGAACGACTCTAGGAGGCGCTCGTGCTGCGCTTCGGCACCGCCGGTCTGCGCGGACCCCTGCGGGACGGTCCGGACGGTATGAACGTGGAGACGGTGACGCGCGCCAGCGCCGGAATCGCGGACTGGCTGCGCGACCGCTGCCTCGGCGGCGGTCTGGTGATCGTCGGCCGCGACGCCCGGCACGGGTCGGCGGAATTCGCCGCCGCCACGGCGGAAGTCTTCGCCGCCGCCGGTTTCACGGTGCTGCCCCTCCCCCGCCCGCTGCCCACGCCCATCGTGGCCTACGCGGTACGCGAACTGAAAGCGGTTGCGGGCGTGCAGATCACCGCCTCACACAACCCGGCCACCGACAACGGCTACAAGCTCTACCTGGACGGCGGCTCCCAGCTCGTCCCGCCCGCCGACACCGAGATCGAACGGCGGATCGAAGCGGTCACCACCCCCGTCCCCCGCTCCGATCCCGCTTCCGCCGCACCGGATCCCGGCCTGCTGTCGCTCCCCGCCGATGCCAGCGTCGCGCAGATGGGCGAGGAGATCGTCCGCCGCTACCTCGCCCGGGTCGCCGAGCTGCCGACCCGCATCGGTGGTGCGGCACCCGCCACATCACGCAGGGCACCGACGATCCCGGCCGGGGCCACTACACGGCCCCCAGCAGCCGAAGCGCCGCCCACCGCCGTCGAAGCACGGATAACCGACGTCGGCACTGCACCCATGTCCGCGAGCCCGGTGGCGGGTGCGGGGGCACCGGACGCCGGTGCCGACCCAGCATCCGGCTCCGGCACCCCCACCTCCCCGACCGCCCGACCTGGCACCGGCGGACTCACCACCCCGACCACCACATCCGGCGCCGGGGGCTCCTCCTTCTCGGGTGCGACTGCGCGCATCGGCGGTACGACCGCGGGCGGCGACGAGGTGAGCGCTGCCAACGTGCGCGCGACGCCGACCACCGGAGCTGCCGGTGCATACGGCCTGGAGTCCGCCGTCGATACCGTGGGGACGTCCGATGGCGACGGTGCTGAGCGGTTGTGGCGCAGGCCCGTTCGTATCGCGTTGACCGCCATGCACGGTGTGGGCGGTGAGCTCGCGGTGCGGGCGTTGCGGGCGGCCGGGTTCGCGGATGTGGAGGTGGTGACGGAGCAGTTCGCGGCGGATCCGGACTTTCCCACCGTCGCGTTCCCGAATCCGGAGGAGCCGGGGGCCGCCGATCTGCTGCTGGCACTGGCCGAGCGGGTCGGGGCGGATGTGGCCATCGCGCTGGATCCGGATGCCGACCGGTGTGCGGTCGGGGTGCCGGGGCGCGGGGGCTGGCGCATGCTGCGCGGGGATGAGACCGGGGTGCTGCTGGGCGATTACGTGCTGCGCACGGCCGCTCCGGGTGCGCTGGTCGCGACCACCATCGTCTCGTCACGGCTGTTGAGCAAACTCGCTCCGGCACGGGGGGCGCGCTACGCGGAAACGCTCACCGGGTTCAAGTGGCTGGCCCGCGCGGGCGACGGGCTGGTCTACGCCTACGAGGAGGCCATCGGGCACTGTGTGGACCCGGCCGCGGTGCGCGACAAGGACGGTATCTCCGCCGCGGTCGCGGTGGTCGATCTGGTGGCGCGGCTGCGGGCCGCCGGACGCAGCGTCGACGACGTACTCGACGACTACGCGGTCGAATTCGGCGTACACGCCGGTGCCCAGGTGTCGCTGCGCCTGGCCGGCGCCACCGAGGCCACGGCCGTGGTGGCGCGGTTGCGCTCCGAGCCGCCCACCGAAATCGCCGGGGAGCCGGTCACTTCCACGGATCTGCTCCAGGTGCGCGGGCGCATGCGCACCGACGCCCTGATCTTCGAGGGCGACGCGCTGCGCCTGGTGGTCCGCCCGTCCGGCACCGAACCAAAGCTCAAGTGCTACCTGGAGACCTTCGAACCTGTTCCGGACCCGGCCCAACTCGCCACCGCGCGCGCCGCCGCCGAGCAGCGGCTCGCCGGAATCCGGGAGTACTGCGAAAAGCTGTGAATCACACCATGAACGGTCAACGCTGCACCTCGTGCGGACACCACGAGCTGGAACCGGGATTCCTGGAGGACGCGGGGGAATCGTCGCGCGGCTACTCACGCTGGATCTCCGGCCCGCTGGAGTTCGGCCTGTTCGGTGGCGCGAGACGCTTCGGCAAACGCCGCTTCCCCGTCACCGCCCACCGCTGCACCCGCTGCTCACACCTGGAACTCTTCGTCCGGAAGTAGCGGCCGTGCGGCCGGGCCGAAAAATGCTCAGCGGGGGCCGAATTGGCGGTCTCCGGCGTCGCCGAGGCCGGGGACGATGAAGGCTTCGGAGTTGAGGCCGCGGTCCACCGAGGCGGTGACCAGGCGGATGGCGTGGCCCGACTTCTCCAGGGCGGCAATGCCTTCGGGGGCGGCGACCACGCACAGCACGGTGATGTCGCGGGCGTTGCGGGTGGCCAGCAGGTCGAGGGTGTAGACCATGGAGCCGCCGGTGGCGAGCATGGGATCCAGCACGATGACCGGGGTCCGGGACAGGTCGTCCGGCAGGGATTCCATGTAGGGCGTCGGCTGGTGGGTCTTCTCGTCGCGTGCCAGGCCGACGAAACCGATGCGGGCGTCCGGGACCAGATTCTCGGCGGTCTCGACCATGCCCAGCCCCGCGCGCAGCACCGGAACCAGCAGCGGCGGTGCGGCCAGCCGGGTGCCCTCGGCCGCGGCGACCGGGGTGGTGATGGGGAAGGTCTCGACCGGCGCTTCCCGCATGGCCTCGTAGACCAGCAGCGCGGTGAGATCACGCAGCGCTGCCCGGAATGTCGGATTGGGGGTGCGGGCGTCGCGCATGGTGGTGAGCAGTGCGGCCGCGAGCGGGTGATCGACGATCTGGGTGCGCATGTACGAAGAGGATACGGCGAGTTGCCACGCGCCACGCCGACGGCCTGCGCATTTCCGCGCCGACCGGAACCGGTCCGGGTCCGCCCGCGTCCAATCCCATGAACGAACCGCTCCGCCGTCGGCAGCCCGCCGCGACGTCCCCGACGTACCACGGCTGCCCGCGGCGGCCACCGTGTGATTGGGGGATTCGGATGTACGACCTCACCGTCGACCCGACCGGCATGGCGACCTACGCCACCACCACCTACCTCCGGGCGGCCGACCTCACCGCCGCCGCCACCCGAGCCACCCCCGCCGGCCCGCCCCTACTCACCCCCCGCTTCGGCCTACTGTCCCCCGACTTCCTCGCCGCTTACACCGCAGCGCACACCACTCACCTCACCACCATCACCACCCTCGCCACCGTCCTGGCCAGCATGGCCGCCACCGCCACCGGCGCGGCCACCACCTATACCGCCCTGGACAGCGCCCGCGCCGCAGGACTCCATCCGACCAGCGGGGAGATGAACGCATGACCACCGAGCGAAGCACCGACCGCCTCCACACCCGAGCGACCACAACCCGCCCCAGCGGCGAGCGCCGGGCCACCCAGCACCGCGTGGACACCACCCCCGGCCTCGGACGCCACCCGACCAGCGCGGGTGTAGGCACACGAACTCCGAACACAACACGGGCCGCCTCCACACCCAGAACCGCACCCCACCCCGGCGACGCCCCGGATGACTACCTTCCCGCCGGTCCTGGAGCCGGCTTCGATCACCTCGAAGGCGAGGGCGGGAACGCCTGGCGGGGCACGGGAGCATACGCCTCGAAAGCCCGGGACCGAGCGCGCTGCGGATGCACACGTGACCGCTCGACAGGGGACGCCGGGTTTCCGTACGGAAGCCCCACGACCGGGCGCAGAGGTAGGTGCGCGACGATCCGGCAGCACGCGGAGCGCACACGCGGGGATTCGCGGCCCAGCGCGGCGGAGGTGGTCGCGTGACCGCCGGGCGGGGTGCGGGGCGGGCGCGCGGGGAACGGGTCTGTGCGCGGTGGTCGTACCGGGCGGCAGGGCCGGCCGGGTGTCGGGTGCGGGCGGGGCGGGGCGGGGGTTGCTCGGGGCGGCGGGGGGCGCCGGGTGATGCGGGTGGGGGTGTGCGGTGAGCGGGGTCGATATCGGGGCGTTGGCGCGGCCGATCGTCGAGTTGCGGGCGAGCCTCGGGGATGCGGCGCAGGTGGCGGCCGCGGTGGAGGCGTTGCGGCGGTTGTCGGATGAGCTCGACGGGATGCTCGGCTCGGGGCGGGCCGGGGTCGACCGGTTGGCCGACGCGTGGCGGGGCGAGGCCGGGGATGCCGCGCTGGGCACCGGGTTGCGGGTGCAGACGGCGGTGGCGGAACTGGCCGATCGCGGCCGGGCCGTGGCCGAGGTGGTGGAGCGCGCGTCCGGGGAGGTGGTCGCCGGGGAGCGCGAGCTGGAGGAGATCCTGCGGTCGTTCGGGACGAGTGTGACCGCGCTCGGACCGGCGGCGGCGACACCGCCGGGCATCGGCCTGATCGTGGCGGCCGCCATCGAGCATCTGGGGCGGGCGCTGGCGGTGGTGGGCCGGGTACGGGTGGACCTCGAGGACGAGACGGCGGCACTGCTCGACCTGGCCGAGCCGATACCCACTCCCCTACCGGTCGAGGCGGAGGCGTCAGCGACCGCACCGGCGAGCACGGCCGGTCCGGCGAGCACGGCCGAACCGGTGGGCGGCGCTGTGGCCCCGGCCGCCGCAGTCGGACCCGTATCGAACGGTCCGGTCGGTTCTGGAGCCGGGATGTTCGACAGCAGATCGCGACCGGTCGACTCCGCACGCACCGTCCCCGCCGCGATGAGCACCCTGGGCACGAGCGCGCTGTCCGAGGACCGCACCGAGCCCAGTTCAACCGGACAGGGGGTGAAGCTCACCCTCCCCGACGGCAGTACCGTGGAAGCGCCCAATCAGCAGGCGGCGGATGCCGTGCGCAATGCGCTCGGCGCGGTCGGCACCCCGTATGTCTGGGGCGGCACCACTCCCGGCGTCGGCCTGGATTGCAGCGGACTGACGCAGTGGGCCTACGCGGAGGCGGGCGTACCGCTGCCGCGCCTGGCCCAGCACCAGGGCGATGGGCATATGCGGGTGGGTCCGGGAGAATTGCTGCCGGGCGATCTGGTGGTATGGGACGGGCACGTGGCCATGGTGATCGGCAACGGCCAACTGGTGGAGGCGGGCGACCCGGTCCAAGTGGGCCCGATCCGCACCGAGAACAGCGGGATGCGGTTCCTCGGGTTCTACCGCCCGACCGCATGACGAGCCGAAACCGCTGGCGGCTGGCGTCCGGTGGAAAGCACGACCGGCGGAGCGCCACCAGCGGAGCACAACCGCCAGAGCACGACGGGCGAAGCACGACCGAGCGGAGCACGATGGACGAGCCGGGGAACAGCAGCTCGAACGATCACAGCCCAGGGCCGACAGGTCAACCACCCACTTCCGGAAGGTCACCGCATGAGCGAAGCGCAGGTCCCGAACGTGACCACGGCGAGCAGTTCCAATCGCGCGGGCACGGTCACGGTGCGCGCCACCGATCAGGGGATGCCGGTGGAGATCTCCTTCGAGCGCGGTGAATACCGTTACGGTGCACAGGCTCTCGCCGACGAGATCCTGCGGCTGACCAAGCGGTCCGCCATCGCGGCCAAGGCGCGGCGGCGCGAACTGCTGGCGGAGGCGGGCCTGCCCGACGACGCGCTCGACCGGCTGGGGCTGCCCACCCGCCGGGCCGCGGTCGAGGCGCTCGATCGCCTCGACGACGCCGACACCGGGCAGACGAGCTGGGTGAAGCCGGTATGAGCGCCGAGATGGACGCCCTGGTCACCGGGGTTACCAACCAACTGGAAGCGCTGGAGGCCGCGCTCTACGACCTGAAGCGGGTGCGCGGCAGATTCGCCGCCGAGGATGGTTCGGTCACCGCCGAGGTGGACGGCGACGGCGCGCTCACCGGCCTCTGGCTGGCCGAATCCATGACCTCACGGCCCCCGGCGGAAGTGGCGGAATCGATCCTCTGGGCGTGCGGCCGAGCGGCCGCGGAGGCCGGTGCGCAGCGGTCCCGAATCGTTGCCCGGTTGAACGAGTCCTTCACGCCGGGAAATGTTGCGGGGAACCCGGATAGTGCCTGACGCCACCACTGGCTAGGCTTCCGGTCATGGCTTCTGGAGACATCGTCCCGATCGAGCTCGGTCTGACAAATGGCGACCTCGTCACCCTGTGGGCGCCGCGCTGGCGGGACGGTGACGACGAGTGGGAGGCGTTCCTCGGTCACGAGGACTCCCTCTACGGTTTCGAGTCGGTCGCGGAGCTGGCCGCGTTCATTCGCACCGACTCCGACAACGATCTGGTCGACCACCCGGCGTGGAAGATCATCGCCGGGCTGTCGGCGGCAGAGCTCGAGCCCGAGGAGCAGTACGTCTTCGACCTCGTCGGCGTGCTGGAGCTGGCGGCGGGCGATCCGGACCCGGAGGTCGTCGCCGAGCTCGAGGAAACCCTCGACATGGTGCGCAATATCGGCGAGGTCTGCGAACTCGACGTGATCACCAAGTTCTTCGGCTCGCATCCGGTGCTGGGCGCGCTGCCCGCCGGGGTGAGCGCCTTCACCGGCCAGGAGGGACTCGAGCTCTGGGACCAGATCGGCGCGGCCATCGCCAAGGACTGGGACTCCGTGCTCGACGCCGTCGACTCGGTGGTGAAGACGCCGGAGGTGGATGCCGACGCGGTCGCGGTCGCGGAGGCCGAACTGCTTGCGGCGGAGGAGAATATCGTCGACGCCGAGGACGCGGCCGAGACCGACGAGGATATCGAGCCGGTCGACCTCGACGAGGAGGACGACGACGAGGACGAGTCGTTCTGGCACGAGGTCGGCATCGACCCGGTCAAGATCGTCACCTCCGAGGGCGTCTACTTCACGCTGCGCTGCTACCTCGACGACGAGCCGGTCTTCCTCGGCACCGACGGCACCATCACCGTCTTCGGATCCGAACGCGCGCTGGCCCGCTACCTGGCCGACGAGCACGACCACGATCTGGCGCAGGTGAGCACCTACGGCGAGGTGCAGACCGCCGCCGTGGACGGCTCGCTCGAGGTCGAGGTGACCGACGAGAACGTCTACGTGCTGCCCGGCCTGGCCGACGACCTCGCCGAGGGTCCGAAGGCCGTGGATGTGGACCAGCTCGACCTGGCGGTCGAATTGTTCACCGACGCCGCCGATTACGCCGACGACGACGCGGTGGAGACGGCGCTGGCGGTGTCCACCCCGCTGGGCTGGTACGTGTCCTACCTGCTCAACCCGGACCCGACCCGGCTGGCGCCGAACCCGCCGTTCGCCGCCGAGGCGGAGGCGTGGAGGGCGTTGGAGCAGGGCTTCGAGAGCCGCCTCAGCGTGCACAAGGGCTGAGCGACAGCAGGTTTCACCGGCCGTGCCGTCAGGCGGCGTTGAGACGAATCCAGATCTGTTCGGAGCGGCCCAGCAGACGGCGGTCGGAACCGTAGAGGGCGGTGGAGGTGTGGGCCTTGCGGCCCTCCTCGCTGTGGAAGGCTCCGATCACCACGCACTGTTCACCCGGTTCGGGCCGGGCGGTGATCGTAGCGGTCATGGAGCCGAGCACCGCCGGACGGTCGAACATTCCGGGGACGGACCACGCGCCGGGGCAGTCCATGGCGGCCCAGAGCAGCGGCGCCCCGATGGGAACGGTGCCGTCGGGGGTCCAGGGGGCGGCCACGACGCCGTCGGCGACCGGGCCGGGTTCGATACGCAGACCGTCGGAGCGCAGGCTGCCGCAGACGAAACAGTGGCCGAACAGGTCGTTGTTCCGGTATTCGCTGGTGGCGTCGGACGCCGCCGCGAGCGGCACCGGGGCGGGCGCGGGCCGGGTGAAGTCACCGGGGGCCGACTGCGCGACCAGGGTGTCGCCGTTGAACAGGTCGCCGTCCGCGAAGCGCAGATCCACGTCCAGCGGCGGCGGACTGCGCAGGACGACCCGCACGGTGGGGGCGTCGTGCTGGTCGGCCAGCAGGCCCGCCACATAGCCGCCGTTACCGGAGCCGGGCGGGCCGTTGAAGCGGCTCGGAATGCGCACAGTCCTCATAGTTCGCCACGGTAACGAAGTTGGACGCTGCGCGGTGGGTCGGGGCTCAGCCCAGGAGTACCGCGTAGCCGGGTTTGATCACCTCGTCGATGATGCGGAGGCGGTCGGGGAACGGGATGAAGGCGGACTTCATGGCGTTGATGGTGAACCGTTCCAGATCGCTCCAGCCGTAGTCGAAGGTCTCGACGAGCTTGAGCATTTCGCGGCTCATGGTGGTGTCGCTCATCAGCCGGTTGTCGGTGTTCACGGTGACGCGGAAACGCAGCCGGGCCAGCAGGTCGAACGGGTGCTTCTCCAGTGAGGGCACCGCGCCGGTCTGCACATTCGAGGAGGGGCACAGCTCGAGCGGGATCCGCATGTCCCGGACGTAATTCGCGACCAGGCCAAGCCGGGGGCCGTCCGCCGAGTCGACGATGTCGTCGGTGATGCGCACCCCGTGGCCGAGCCGATCGCAGCCGCAGAAGGCCAGCGCCTCGTGAATGGAGGGCAGGCCGAATGCCTCACCGGCGTGAATCGTGAAGTGCGCGTGGTTGGCCCGCAGGTACTCGAAGGCGTCCAGGTGCCGGGTGGGCGGGTATCCGGCTTCGGCGCCGGCGATGTCGAAGCCGCATACGCCGCGATCGCGCCAGCGCACGGACAGCTCCGCGATCTCCCGCGAACGAGCCGCGTGCCGCATCGCGGTGAGCAGGCAGGTGACGCGGATGGGGTGGCCCTCCTCGGCGGCCAGTGCCTCACCTTCGCGGAAGCCCTCGAGGGTGTGCCGCACCACGTCGTCCAGCGTCAGCCCGGCCTCGAGGTGCTGTTCGGGCGCGAACCGAACCTCGGCGTAGACGACGCCGTCGGCGGCGAGGTCGAGCGCGCATTCGCGGGCCACTCGCCGCAGCCCCTCCGGGGTCTGCATGACGGCCACGGTGTGGGCGAAGGTCTCCAGATAGCGTTCGAGCGATCCGCTGTCGGCGGCGTCTCGGAACCAGCGCCCGAGGGTTTCGGCGTCGTGTGCCGGAAGCTGGTCGTAGCCGCAGTCGCGCGCCAGCTCGAGCACGGTCGCGGGCCGTAACCCGCCGTCGAGATGATCGTGCAGCACGGCCTTGGGCGCTTGGCGGATCGAAGCAAGGGTAAGGGGCGTCGGTCCAGTCATGTACCCACGTTAGTCGGCGAAACGCGCGGCGTCAGGGTAGTCGCGGTACCGCCATCCGCACTGTGGCGTGTTGTTGCCCATACGTTGCCCCCGAGTCATCCGAGCGTCAGGTGCGGGTGATGCGGTCAGCGAGTCGTGGGCAGACCGCCGAAGGGGTGTTCCTGCGCTTCCGAAATCGGTCGTCCCGCTTCGATCAGGGTTCGACGCGATCCAGAAGCAGTGGGGTGGGGGCGAATTCGCCGGGGGCGCCGATGGTGTAGGCGGCGTGGAGGTCTTCGAGGGCGGCGGGGATGGCGGCGGGGGTGTCGGTGTGCAGGGTGAGCAGGGGCTGGCCCGCGGTCACCGGATCGCCCGGCTTGGCGTGCATTTCGATGCCCGCGCCCCATTGCACCGGGTCGCCCTGGCGGGCGCGGCCCGCACCCAGCCGCCAGGCGGCCAGGCCGACGTCGAGGGCGTCCAGGCGGGTGAGGGTTCCTGTCGAGGGGGCTGGCACGGTCTCGGTGTGCGCGGCCCGGGGCAGCGGGGCGTCGGGGTCGCCGCCCTGGGCGGCGATCATCGCCCGCCAGTGGTCCATGGCGCGCCCGTCGGCCAGCGGGTCCGCGGGGTCGACATCGTGGATTCCGGCCTGCGCCAGCATCTCCCGCGCCAGGGCGAGGGTGAGTTCCACCACGTCGGCCGGGCCGCCGCCGGACAGCACCTCCACCGATTCGGCCACCTCGAGCGCATTGCCCGCGGTGCGGCCCAGCGGCGTGCTCATATCCGTGAGCAACGCCACCGTCCGCACGCCCGCGTCGGTGCCGAGTTCGACCATGGCGGTCGCCAGTTCGCGGGCGGCCGCGAACTCCTTCATGAACGCGCCGCGGCCCACCTTCACGTCCAGCACCAGCGCGCCGGTGCCCTCGGCGATCTTCTTGCTCATGATCGAGCTGGCGATGAGCGGGATCGATTCGACCGTGCCCGTCACATCGCGCAGCGCGTAGAGCCGTTTGTCGGCGGGGGCCAGATCCGCGCCCGCCGCGCACACCACCGCGCCGATCGTGGGATCGGCGAGGATCTCCCGCATCCGGGCGACCGGCAGCTCGGCTCGCCAGCCCGGGATGGACTCGAGCTTGTCCAGTGTGCCGCCGGTGTGCCCGAGCCCGCGCCCGGACAGCTGCGGCACCGCAGCGCCGCAGGCGGCGACCAGCGGGGCCAGCGGCAGCGTGATCTTGTCCCCCACGCCACCGGTCGAATGCTTGTCCACGGTCGGGCGGGGTAGGTCGGTGAAGTCCATACGCTGCCCGGAGCCGATCATGGCGGCGGTCCATCGCGCGGTCTCCCGGCGCGTCATGCCCCGCCACACCACGGCCATGGCCAGCGCCGCCATCTGCTCGTCGGCCACCTCACCGCGGGTGAACGCGTCGATCACCCAGTCGATCTGGGCATCGCTGAGCTCGCCGCCGTCCCGCTTGGTCGTGATGATCCCCACCGCGCTCTGCATGGGTCGATCCTATGGCCGCCACCGCGGTCCGCACCCGAGCGAAGGTGTTCCCGCACCCCCTGCCGGACCGCGCACCGGCTGTGGCGACCGATCAGCGCTGCCCGGCTTCGAGATCGTCGGGCCCGAAGGCGTCCGGCAGCAGCGCGCGCAGTGCGACCGGACCCCCGCGATGGTCGACCAGCAGCTCATTGCCCCCGTGCTCGAACAGGATCTGCCGACACCGGCCGCACGGCATCAGGATCTCTCCGCGCGAGTCGCAGACCGACACCGCGGCCAGCCTTCCCCCACCGCCCGAAATCAAGTTACCGACCAGTACACATTCGGCGCAGAGGCCTAGACCGTATGAGATATTTTCCACATTGCAGCCGCTCACAATACGTCGGTCTACGGTGAGAGCGGCCGCCCCGACCGGGAATCGGGAGTAGGGCGCATAGGCATTGCGCATGACTTCGAATGCGTTGCGGCGCAAGGCATTCCAATCCACTTCCGGCATATCGGACCTTCCTCGCATGGGCACGACGGTAGCGCGTTAACAGCCTTGACAACCGGCCTTGCAAATCAGGAAAGGCAAACCTAACTCAGGCAATTCGGCGGCAACGAGCGGCACGCCGAATTAGTTCCCCCAAACCCGTGGGATTAGAGTTCACGACAGATCGGTTCAGGTACCCGGCAGCGGACCGGACCACCGCAACCGGGATAACGATTCCGGCTGTGAGCTGGTGTTATCAAGTAAGCCTACGCGGCTCCGCGAGGGATCTGACCGGGTCCATCAACGACGTTGGAGGCACCGCACTCTATGACCACGCTAGAAGCTCCGGCCAAGCCGAAGCGGACCCTGTACCGAGGCGACCCCGGCATGTGGTCCTGGGCTTTGCACCGCATCACCGGTGTCACGATCTTCTTCTTCCTGTTCGTCCACGTTCTGGACACCGCCCTGGTGCGGGTCAGCCCGGACACCTACGACCAGACGATCGAGACGTACAAGACCCCCATCGTCGCCCTGCTGGAGATGGGCCTGGTCGTGTGCGTGCTGTTCCACGCCCTCAACGGCGTCCGGGTCATCCTGGTCGACTTCTGGGAGAAGGGCCCGCGCTACCAGCGGCAGATGCTCTGGATCGTGCTGACCGTCTGGATCCTCCTCGCCGGGGCGGGCATCGGCCGCCAGTTCTTCTACCTGCTGACGGAGCACTGAAAATGAGCGCACCTGTTCTCGGTAAGTCCTACGACCGCCCCGCCAGCCTGGACGCGCCCCGCGCGCCGCGCCGCACCTCCGGCAACAACTTCGAGAAGTACGCGTGGATCTTCATGCGCTTCTCCGGCCTGCTGCTGATCGTCCTGGTGCTCGGCCACATGTTCATCATGCTGATGATCGACGGCGGCGTGAAGCGCCTGAACTTCGCCTTCGTGGCGGGTCGCTGGGCCTCCCCGTTCTGGCAGATCTGGGACCTCACCATGCTGTGGCTGGCCCAGCTGCACGGCGGCAACGGCCTGCGCACCGTGATCGACGACTACGCCCGCAAGGACTCCACCCGCTTCTGGCTGAAGACCCTGCTGGTCGTCTCGATGATCCTGGTCATGGGCGTGGGCACCTACGTCATCTTCACCTTCGACCCCAACATCAGTTAGGAACAGGCCACCTCGCATGAGTGAGCGCAGCGAACGAATCAACAGTGCTGGTGAATCTCGCCCTGTTCAGGAGCACCGCTACGACGTCATCATCGTCGGTGCCGGTGGCGCTGGCATGCGTGCGGCGATCGAGGCCGGTCCTCGCGTCCGCACCGCCGTACTGACCAAGCTCTACCCGACCCGCTCGCACACGGGCGCGGCGCAGGGCGGCATGTGCGCCGCGCTGGCGAACGTGGAAGAGGACAACTGGGAGTGGCACACCTTCGACACCGTCAAGGGTGGTGACTACCTGGTCGACCAGGACGCCGCGGAGATCATGGCCAAGGAGGCCATCGACGCCGTGCTCGACCTGGAGAAGATGGGCCTGCCGTTCAACCGCACGCCGGAAGGCAAGATCGACCAGCGGCGCTTCGGCGGCCACACCCGCGACCACGGCAAGGCTCCGGTCCGCCGCGCCTGCTACGCCGCCGACCGCACCGGCCACATGATCCTGCAGACGCTGTACCAGAACTGCGTCAAGCACGACGTGGAGTTCTTCAACGAGTTCTACGTGCTGGACCTGATCCTCACCGAGAGCGAGCGCGGCCCGGTGGCCACCGGTGTGGTGGCCTACGAACTGGCGACCGGCGACCTGCACGTGTTCCACGCCAAGTCGATCGTGTTCGCCACCGGCGGCTCCGGCCGCATGTACAAGACCACCTCGAACGCGCACACGCTGACCGGCGACGGCATGGCGATCGTGTTCCGCAAGGGTCTGCCGCTGGAGGACATGGAGTTCCACCAGTTCCACCCGACGGGTCTGGCGGGTCTGGGCATCCTGATCTCGGAGGCCGTGCGCGGTGAGGGCGGCATCCTGCGCAACGCCTCCGGCGAGCGCTTCATGGAGCGCTACGCCCCCACCATCAAGGACCTGGCGCCGCGCGACATCGTGGCGCGCTCCATGGTGCTCGAGGTGCTCGAAGGCCGCGGCGCGGGCCCGAACAAGGACTACGTCTACATCGACGTGACCCACCTCGGCGAGGACGTGCTCGAGGAGAAGCTGCCCGACATCACCGAGTTCTCCCGCACCTACCTGGGTGTGGACCCGGTGAAGGAGCCGGTGCCGGTCATGCCGACCTGTCACTACGTGATGGGTGGCATCCCGACCCGCATCCGCGGTGAGGTGCTGCGCAACAACACCGATATCGTCCCCGGCCTGTACGCCGCGGGCGAGTGCGCGTGCGTGTCCGTGCACGGCTCGAACCGGCTGGGCACCAACTCGCTGCTCGACATCAACGTGTTCGGCCGCCGTGCCGGTATCGCCGCCGCCGAGTACGCGCAGCGCAGCGAGTTCGTGGAGATGCCGGAGAACCCGGCGCAGCTGGTGCAGGACTGGCTGGCGCTGATCCTGTCCGACCACGGCAACGAGCGGGTGGCCGACATCCGCACCGAGTTGCAGTACACGATGGATATGAACGCCGCCGTGTTCCGCACCGAGGACACCCTCAAGCAGGCGCTCACCGACATCCACGCGCTCAAGGAGCGGTACGCGCGGATCACCGTGCAGGACAAGGGCAAGCGCTACAACAGCGACCTGCTGGAGGCCGTCGAGCTGGGCTTCCTGCTGGAGCTGGCCGAGGTCACCGTGGTCGGCGCGCTCAACCGCAAGGAGTCGCGCGGCGGCCACGCCCGCGACGACTACCCGGATCGCGACGACACCAACTACATGCGCCACACCATGGCCTACAAGACCGGTCCGGAGCTCATCTCCGATATCCGGCTGGACTACAAGCCGGTGGTGCAGACCCGTTACGAGCCGATGGAGCGTAAGTACTGATGACTGCTGTCGCTGAAACGCCGCAGAAGGCGGCTCCGGTCCCCGAGGGCTCGACGATCATCACGGTCAAGATCGCCCGTTTCAACCCGGAGGACGGCCAGGGCCAGCACTGGGATTCCTTCCAGGTGCCGGTGCTGCCGACCGACCGGTTCCTGAACGTGCTGATCTACATCAAGTCCTACCTGGACGGCACGCTCACGTTCCGCCGCTCCTGCGCGCACGGCGTCTGCGGATCCGACGCCATGCGCATCAACGGCGTGAACCGGCTGGCGTGCAAGATCCTCATGAAGGACATGCTGCCGAAGAACGGCAAGGACATCACCGTCACCGTCGAGCCCATCCGCGGCCTGCCCGTGGAGAAGGACCTCGTGGTGGACATGGAGCCGTTCTTCGACGCCTTCAAGGCGGTCAAGCCGTACCTGATCACCTCGGGCAACGAGCCGACCCGCGAGCGCATCCAGTCCCAGCACGACCGCGCCCGCTTCGACGACACCACCAAGTGCATCCTGTGCGCCTGCTGCACCACCTCCTGCCCCGTGTACTGGAGCGACGGCAGCTACTTCGGCCCGGCCGCGATCGTGAACGCGCACCGCTTCATCTTCGACAGCCGTGACGAGGGCGCCCGCGAACGCCTGGACATCCTCAACGACGTCGAGGGTGTGTGGCGCTGCCGCACCACCTTCAACTGCACCGACGCCTGCCCCCGCGGCATCGAGGTCACCAAGGCCATCCAGGAGGTCAAGCGCGCCCTGCTCTTCGCGCGCTGAGTTCCCCCGCATCGCCTGAACCGCGAAGGCCGCCCGCAGCACCGCATGCGGGCGGCCTTTCGGCTGTGCGGACAACATCCGGGTCTCACCGCTGCGCCGGGCTCTGCCACCCCATCGTCCCGCCCCACCAGCGGAGAAACGGCGCGAGCAGATCGACGCCCCCGGGCCGTGGCATCCCGGGGCGTAGCGTGAGGGGTGGGCCTGCCGACGGAAAGAGGTCCGGGTGGAACCTTCGGATGTGATCGTGGTGGGTGCGTCGGCCGGTGGGGTCGAGGCGTTGCGTGAGTTCGTGCGCGGGATTCCGGAGGATGCGAACGCGGCGGTGCTGGTGGTGTTGCACATGCCGCCGCGCGGGGTGAGCGCGCTGCCCGCGATTCTGCGGCGGGCGGCGGGTCTGCCGGTCGAGGCGGCGCGCAGCGGGTCGCGGCTGTGCGGGGGACGGATCTATACGGCGGTGCCGGATCATCATCTGCTGGTACTGGACGGTCGTATCGTCCTGTCGCACGGGCCGACCGAGAACGGGCATCGGCCCGGCGTGGACGCGCTGTTCCGCTCGGCGGCGCTGGCGTGGGGCCCGCGGACGGCGGGAGTGGTGATGTCGGGATCGCTGGACGACGGGACCGCCGGGCTGTCGATGATCAAGGCACGTGGCGGCCTGGCGGCCGTGCAGGATCCGAAAGAGGCGTTGTACCGGAGCATGCCGGAGAGCGCGATGGCGCAGGTGCGGGTGGACCTGGCGCTGCCCGCGGCGGAATTGGGGGCGGCGGTGATGCGGCTGTTGCGTGTGCGTCCGCATCGACCCGAACCGCCGCCACCGGCGGAACTGGATCGATTGGAGCTCGACATGGATGCCGGTCGACACGTCGTGCACGACCGGATCGCGACATCGGCCGAGCCCTCCGGCTTGACCTGCCCGGACTGTAGCGGCCCGCTGTTCACGATGGTCGACGGCGTGCGCTACCGCTGCCTGGTCGGACACGCGTGGACCGCCGAGGCACTGCTGGTGGAACATAGCGTCGAAGTGGAGAAGGCGCTGTGGACGGCCGTGCGCGCACTGGAGGAGAAGGAGCGTCTGGCCGACCGGATGGTGGCCGACGCCGAACGTCGCGGTGACGACCTGATCGCGCACCGCTTCGCCGATCAGCGCGGCGAACACGCCCACGCCGCGGAAGTATTGCGAAAGCTGTTGGTCGAACGCCGGGCCGAGTGCTCCGAGCGGTAGGTTGAGCGGGTGGAACAGGACAGTACGCCCCGCGCCACCCAGGGCTTCGAGGAGATCCTGCAATACCTGAAAGACGCCCGCGGCTTCGATTTCACCGGCTACAAGCGCAGCAGCCTGATGCGCCGGGTGGACCGCCGCATGACGCAACTGGCCGTCGGCGACTACGTCGAGTATCTGGATGTGCTGCAGGCCAATTCGGATGAGTTCGTCGCCCTGTTCAACACCATTCTGATCAATGTGACCGGCTTCTTCCGCGATCCCGACGCCTGGGAGTTCCTGCAGTCCGACATCGTGCCGAGCATGCTCGCCGAGCGCGGACCCGAGGAGCCGATCCGGGTGTGGTGCGCGGGCTGCGCCTCCGGTGAGGAGGCCTACAGCCTGGCCATCGTGCTGGCCGAAGCGCTCGGTGTCGAGGAGTTCCGCCAGCGGGTCAAGATCTACGCCACCGATGTGGACGAGGAGGCGCTCGGCACCGCGCGCCAGGCCGTGTACAGCGACAAGGAGGTGCAGCCGCTCGGCCACGAACTAACCCAGAAGTACTTCGAATCGATCGGCGGGCGCTATTCCTTCCGCAAGGACCTGCGCCGCTCGGTGATCTTCGGCCGCAACGACCTGGTGCAGGACGCGCCGATCTCCCGTATCGATCTGCTGGCGTGCCGGAATACGCTGATGTACTTCAATGCCGAGACCCAGACCAAGATCCTGGACAAGTTCCATTTCGCGCTGGCTCCGCGCGGTTTGCTGTTCCTCGGCAAGGCCGAGATGCTGTTGTCGCACAGCCGCATCTTCGATCCGGTCGATCTGAAACGCCGGGTGTTCCGCAAGGTGCCGACGTCGCGGATGGATGTCGGCACCGTCTTCGGCCGATCGCTGGTGCCGGACCGGCGCGAGTTGGACCAGGTGGAGGCCCTGCGCGCGCTGTCCTTCTCCGCCGGTCCGGTGGCGCAGGTGGTGCTGGGCCCGAATGATGTTGTGACACTGGCGAATCAGCAGGCCAGACACCTCTTCGGCCTGAACGACCGCGATGTGGGTCGCCCGCTGCGCGACCTCGAGCTGTCCTACCGCCCCGTGGAGCTGCGCGGCTATATCGATCAGGTGCGAGCCGACCGGCGGGCGTTGCGCATCAAGGATGTCGAATGGCAGCGCGGCCCGGGCGAGATACTGGCCTTGGAGGTGCACGTCAGCCCCCTGCTGGTCGACGATGTGCCGATCGGCGTCTCGGTGGTGTTCCACGACGTGACCGCGAACCGCCGTCTGCTCACCGAGCTGAGCCGGGCCAATCAGCAGCGCGAATCCGCGTACGAGGAGCTGCAATCCACCAATGAGGAGCTGGAGACGACGAACGAGGAACTCCAGTCCACCGTCGAGGAGTTGGAGACCACCAACGAGGAACTCCAGTCCACCAATGAGGAATTGGAGACCACCAACGAGGAACTCCAGTCCACCAACGACGAATTGCAGACGATCAATTCCGAGCTGCGGGAGCGCAGCAGCGAACTCGACGAGGTCAACGAGTTCTTCGCCGCGGTCATGAGCTCGTGGCCCGGCGGGGTGGCCGTGGTGGACACCGCCATGCGCATCGTGGTGTGGAACAGCGGGGCGGAGAACCTGTGGGGCATGCGGGCGGACGAGGCCGAGGGCGAACACCTGCTCAACCTGGATATCGGGCTGCCGGTGGCGGAGCTGCGTCCGATCGTGCGACCGGCACTCGGCGATCCGGCCTACCGCGGCGAGGTCGAACTGGAGGGGGTGAACCGGCGTGGGCGGCGCATCACCGTGCGGGTGGTGTGCACGGCGCTGCGCGATCGCAACGGCGCGGCGACCGGTGCCATCCTGGTGATGGAACCGTTCGGCGCGGGCGACGCGGAACCGGGTGCACCCGCGGACGCCCAGCCCCCGCAGTAGCTGGACAACCCAGCTCGGTACCTCGGCTCCTCGAAACCGCTGCGACTCGAAACCGCTGCGACTCGAAAACCACTGGGCGTGATACCGCTGTGGCTCGGTGGCGTCGGCTCGGTGCGGACGGCTGCTCAGTGCAGTCGGCTCAGCGCGGTTCCCGCCTGGGGCCGACCGGCACGGTAGCCCAGACGACCTTGCCGATCGGCCATTTCGGCGCACAGCCCCAGGCCCGCGCCAGCCGGGCCACCACGTGCAGCCCGTAGAACCGGGGGCCACCGGGGCCGGGCTCCCGCAGCACCGCCTCCCGTGGGTCCGCATCCGCGACGGCGACGGTCAGCAGGTCGTCGCGCAGCTCCAGGCGCACCCGGATATCGGCCTCGGAGCGGCTGTGCAGAAAGGAGTTCTCGACCAGTTCGGTGGCGATGAGCTGGGCATCGCCGAGGGCCGAGCCGGTATCCCAGCGCTGACAGATGTCGTCGACGAAGCGGCGGGCGCGCTGGGCGCAGTCCCCGGTCGGCGCCAGATCGAGGGTTGCCCACCGTCGCAGCGGCGGATGCTCGAGTGAGCGAACCGCGGCGGTGACGGTGGCGAAGACCGGCACGAAACGCCGGATGGCGCTGGAGCGCAGCACCGCGCGCCGGAAGCCCAGTTCGACGACCAGTAGAACGGGCACCCCCGGCCAGTCCCCCACCCGCATGGACACACTCGCGAAGACGGACAACAGCGGCTCGGAGGAGACCCGCAGGTCATCGAGGACGACGATGACCGCCCGCGGCTCCTCCACGGTGAACTTGACGAGGTCGTCGCTGAAGCACCGGTACGTGGTCGGATTCAGCACCCCGCGGGGACGGACCACCGTGCACCCGTCTCGCTCGTCGCGCTGCCACTGGAGTTCCGTATCACCCAACACTGTCGTACCAATGCTCCGGGATGGGAGATGTGGTGGCAACCTGATGCACCGCTAGGTCCCATCGACTCGATTGGACTGTCGCCGCCGCGTGCGCGGTCGTTGTGGCAGGGTGGTCGCCCCCGTCGCGCCATACCCTGCTTACGGTAGGCAATTACCCGCTGAGCGGAGGAAGGAACCACGGAACAACACAAGCCGGGTGAACACGGGCCGAGAGTTGCCGATCCGCGGTGGTGAGCCGTCTGCGCACCGTTGCCCGGCGAGCTACCCGTTGACGCGGCCGATCATGCCGCAAAGCTAGTCAATCTGTTCAGCTGGGATGGCTTTTGTTGTCGTACGGCCCGGCTGGTGCTTGCCTGGAGGCATGTTCACCGAAGCTCAGCTGTACTCGCCGGTGACCACGGGCGCCGACGGTGATGTGACGGTGCATCTGAGCGACGAGCATCCCGGCGTGCACGATCCGGAGTATCGGGCCCGCCGCAATGCCATTGCCGCCCTCGCACTGTCGTATCGCCCCGGGGAGCCGGTGCCCCACGTCGACTACACCGGCGAGGAACAGGAGGTCTGGCGGATCGTCTCCGCCGAATTGGCCCGCAAACGCCGCCGCTACGCCTGTGCGGAGGTGCGGGCCGCGGCCGAACGCCTGGCGCTGCCCGCCGACCACATCCCGCAGCTCGACGAGGTGTCCGCGGCGCTGACCCCGCTCACCGGTTTCCGCTACGTGCCCGCGGCCGGGCTGGTGCCGCTGCGGGAGTTCTTCGGTTCCTTCGCGGACCGGATCTTCCACTCCACCCAGTACATTCGCCATCACAGCGCGCCGCTGTACACCCCGGAACCGGATGCGGTACACGAAATCCTGGGCCACGCCAATCAATTGGCCAGTCCGCGCTTCGCCGCCATCTACTCCGAGGTGGGCGCGGCGGTGGCCCGGCTGGAAACCGATGTCGCGCTGAAGTTCCTGGCCGACGTCTTCTGGTTCTCCATGGAGTTCGGCGTGGTCCGCGAGGAGGGTGAAATCCGTTGCTACGGTGCGGGTTTGCTGTCGTCGTACGGTGAGATCGAGGAGTTCCGCGCCGCCGAGCTGCGGCCGCTGGACATCGCCGAGATGGGCACCGTCAGCTACGACATCACGCACTATCAGCCGGTGCTGTACTGCGCCGAGTCCGTGGCCGAGATCGAGGACGTGGTGGGCGGCTTCTTCGCCGAGATGGACGACGAGTCGCCGCTCAGAGTGGCATCCCGGCCGACAGGAAGTCGATGATCCCGGCGACGGCCGTGAGATCGAACGGATCGCGGGCGGGGTCCATCAGCACCGCCTCCGCGGCCCCGATGAAGGCCCCGGCCAGGGCCCGCACCTCGATATCGCCGGTCTCCCGGCCGACCCGTTCGGCGACCATCCGGGCGATGAGGTCGACATTGCGGTCCATCTCCCGAGCCAGCGCGCCGCGCAGTTCCGGAACACTGCGCACCAGATCCGCGCGTTCGCGCTCGAACTCGAACTGACTCGGGTCGAGCCCGTCGATGGCCTCCAGCATGGTCCGCTTGATGGCCTCCAAGGCGGACAGCTCCGGCGGCTGCTCCCGGTATCTCGCGACGATGATCGGGTCCAGGTCGTCGACGAGCACCACCTGTTCCTTGGACGGGAAATAGCGGAAGAAGGTGCTCGGCGACACCTCGGCCGCCTCGGCGATCTGCTCCACGGTGGTCGCGGCGTAGCCCTGCTCACGGAAGAGCCGGAACGCCTCGACGCGGATGGCCTGGCGGGTGCGTTCCTTCTTCCGCTCACGCAGCGACCCGCCGGACCGCTTGGCGGCCGGGCGGGTCTCGGGCTTCGACTCAACCGACATGCAGCGATTGTCCCGTATCGGCCGTGGGCGTCTCACCCGCGGCGCGCGGCGCGGTGGTCAGCGCCGCGAGCCCGGCCGCGGCCAGACAGATCGCCGCGCACACCCACAGCATGGCGCTCATCCCACCGACGAAGGCGGTCCGCACCGTGTGCAGCGCGCCGTCGCCGAGCTGATGCGCCACCGCCACACCGGAATTCACGCTGTCGCTGATCGGCGCGCGGTCCAGGTCGCCGAGTCCGGCCCGGTAGGCGGTGGACAGCACCGTGCCCAGCACGGCGATGCCGATGGTGCCGCCCGCCTGACGCAGCGCCTGTAGCAATGCCGAGCCGGATCCGGCGCGCTCGGCCGAGAGATCGTCGATCGCCAGCCCCATGGCGGCGGGCATGACGAAGCCCATGCCGATGCCGAGCAGGGTCAGGGATGCGGCCGCGACGGCATAGCCGCTGTCCACCGTGATGAGTCCACCGAGGGCGAGCCCTCCGGCGAGCAGCGCGAACCCGGAGGTGAGCACCACCCGAGGTCCGGCCGCGGGCAGGAGTCGGTCGGTCACCCGGGTGCCGATGAGCAGGCCCGCGATGAGCGGCAGCAGCCGCAGCCCGCTACCGAGCGCATCGGCGGCCAGCACCGCCTGGAAGTACTGCGGCATGGTGAAGAACAGGCCGAACATGGCGAATTGCACCAGGACCATGTACACGGTGCCCCAGCGGAATCCGCGCGCCCGGAACAGTTCCGGATCGATCAGCGGATGTGTGGTCCGCCGCTGCCACAGCGCGAACGCCGCCAGCAGCGCCACCCCGGCGGCGATGCAGACCCAGGCGATGCCGTCGCCCCAGCCCTCGTCGCCGCAGCGGATGAAGCCGTAGGTGAGGCCGAGCATGCCGAGCACCGACAGCACCACACCGGGCAGGTCCATCCGAAACGCGTTGTCGCCGCGGGATTCCGGCAGCAGCAGCGGTACCGCGATCGCGCCCACGATCACCAGCGGCACATTGATCAGGAAGACCGAGCCCCACCAGAAGTGCTGGAGCAGCCAGCCGCCCACGATGGGGCCGAGCGGCAGGCCGATGGCGGTGGCCGTGATCCAGATGGTCAGGGCGCGCTGCCGCTCGTCGGGGTCCGGGAACAAACCGGGCAGCACCGCCATGGACAGCGGCATCATGGCCGCCGCACCGACCCCGAGGGCGACGCGGGCGGCGATGAGCTGGCCGGAGCTGGCCGCGAAGGCACATGCCACCGAGGCGACGCCGAACAACAGCAGCGCGCCGAGCAGGAATTTCCGGCGGCCGTAGCGGTCGCCGAGCGCACCAGCGGGCAGCATGAGCGCGGCCAGCGCGAGGGTGTAGGCGCTGGTGAACCACTGCAGCGCGGCGGTGTCGGCGTGCAGGTCGACGGCCACGGTGGGTAGCGCCACGGTCAGCACGGTGACATCGAGTCCGATGGTGAGCATGGCCACCGAGAGCGCGCCGAGGGCCAGCCAGCGGCGGGTGTCCGCAGCCTTCATGACAGCTCCGATCATTTGATATTTACTATATTTTGAAAGCGTCTACCATTTTCTAGTCACTGTCAATAGCCGTCACGGCGGCCGCGTTCGACGCGACGCCGCCCGCGTTCGCTGTTAGGTTCAACCGGTCCGAAACGAGATCGACTGACCCACATCGGGTCTGGACACAAGAGGCACGAAATGACGGTTGATACAACAGAATCCGAAGCCACCGAGACCCCGCTCCACCTGCAGGGCCGCGATGCCGTGATCGCCGCTGCGGCAGCGGAGGATTGGCGCGCGGAGGCTCCGGACTACCACCTGAGCAAGGAGGTCATGCCCAAGGAGCGCACCACCGACCACGCCCCCGGTTCCCTGGAGGCCATCGTCGAGGAGCTGGTGAAGGTCTTCGAGATGGAGGTGTCGCACAAGAAGGACCCGGCCACCTGGGTCTCCCTGGTCGCCGAGCACTACCGCGGCCGGGTCAACGGCGGCCCCTGGCAGAACGCCGAGGAGTTCGCCCGCATCGGCAGCTACAACATCCTGATCGGCGACAACCCCTACTACCCGGCGGGCGAGGACTTCGAATCCTCGCACCACATCTTCCACACCGCCTTCCCGGGCGGATTCTTCTGGGAGGTGCTCGAAGTGCTGGCGGGACCACCCACCGTCACCTTCAAATGGCGGCACTGGGGCCGCTACACCGGGGCGTACCAGGGCCACGAGCCCACCGGTGAGCTCATCGAGATGACCGGCATCACCATCGCCAAGGTCAGCGAGGATCTGCGCATTCTCGAACTCGAGCACTTCTACGACAACAACAAGCTGCTCGGCCCGCTCGCGCACGGCTGCCCCGTGCGGAACAGCGCCGAATAGCACCCTCCCCCAAGCGGTTTCGGCCGCTGCGCCGCCGTACGGGCTCGTCACCCGGTGTCGGCGACCACTCCGGGGGGAGATCTTCACGCGTCGTCGGCCTCCGCGCGGTCGGCGACGCGCCGGAATACGGTGCGCGCGACCGCATCGCGGCATCTCCCGTGCGTACGGTCAGGCCGGACCCGCACACCGTCCGATCGGACATGGGATCGACGGTTCCCGGAACATTGCGCCGGACCGCCGATCGACCACCGTTAAGCTCATCCACGATGAGTATTCGCTGCGGGCCAGCACCCCACGACCACGCCACCGATTCCGCCCGGCACCTCGCGGGCGGATACCGGAGCATTCGGATCGGCCGGTTCGCGGCGCTACGCACACCACTGCTCGCACTCGTCCTCATCGCGTTGTCGGCGATCGGGCCCGCCACCGCGCAACCGCCCACCGCCGATCCGACCACGACGGCACCGTTCACCACCCCCAATACCGACGCCTGCCCGAACAAGAGGCAGCCGCCACCGCCGGTCGACACCTCGGAGGTGCCCGCCCCCGGCCAGCCCACGCCCACCCCGCTGCCGATTCCGGCGAAGCCCGTTGGCGGCGAACAGCTCGGCGGCTGTGGCCTGGTGCTGCCCGAGGGCGCGCCGGCGGTGCCGGAGGGCATCTCCGCCACCGCGTGGGTGGTGTCGGACCTCGACACCGGCGCGGTACTGGCCGCCAAGGATCCACACGGCCGCTACCGGCCCGCCTCCACCATCAAGGTGCTGCTGGCGGCCGTGGCGCTGCGCACGCTCGACCTCGACACGGTGGTGATCGGCACCCAGGAGGACGCGAATGTGGAGGGCACCCGGGTCGGCATCGGGCCGGGTGGCCGCTACACCAATCGGCAACTGTTCCAGGCGCTCATCATGGCCTCGGGCAATGACGCCGCGCACGCCATCGCCGCGCAACTCGGCAGCGACGAGGCGGCGGTGGCGATGATGAACGCGCGAGCGAAACAGCTGCGCGCCCTGGACACTCGCGCCGCCACCCCCTCGGGTCTGGACGGTCCGGGCATGAGCACCTCGGCCTACGACCTGGCGGTGCTGTTCCGCGACGCCATGGAGATCCCGCTGTTCGCCGAACTGATTCGCACCGAACAGGTGGACTTTCCGGGCTTCCCGGCGAACCCGCTGGTACCCGGCGACGAGGACCACCCCGGCTTCGCCATCGGAAACGACAACCACCTGCTCTTCAACTACGAGGGCGCGCTGGGCGGCAAGACCGGTTTCACCGACGATGCCCGGCAGACGTTCGTGGCCGCCGCCGAACGGGGCGGCCGCCGACTGGTGGTGACCCTGTTGCAGGCCGAGGTGCGCCCGCTGCGGCCGTGGGAACAGGCGGCCGGGCTGCTGGATTACGGTTTCGCCCTGCCGGACGAGGCGAGCGTCGGATCACTGACGGGCACCGGAGCCGAACCTTCCGAGAGCACCGATTCCGCTGTGGCCGTGGCGAGTCCACCGCTGGACGACGCCGGGGCGCTGTCGCCGCGCGGCCGGGATCACGACAACCTGCGGGTCACCCTCATGGTCGGCGGCACCGTCCTGGTGCTCGTGCTGCTGGCCGGGGCGCGCCGCATCAGCCGCCGCCGCTATTGAAGCCGCCCCCGACACCGGGTACCGATCGGGGCGGCGCTTCATCGTCGGCGGCGCAACGTCGACAGCAGCCCGGCGGCAAGGGCTCCCGCGCCGAACAGGGCCGCCCCCGCCCCGGCGGTGAGCCCCGGACCGGTCACCCGCGGTTCGATGACCGCCGGTCCCGGAGCCGGGATATCCGCGGGGACGTCGTTTTCCGAGGCGGTGGCCGCCCACGCGGTGGCGAACAGGATGATGCGCGCGGTGATGTAGCTGAACACCATCAGGCCGAGGATCGGACCGAAGGCGACCCCGGCCGGGCTGGTCGCCACCCGCTTGAGAACGAATGTGGCCAGCTGCTTGAAGATTTCGAAGGCGATGGCCGCCATGAGGGCCGCGCGGGCGGCACTGCGCAGGGTCACCGCATGCCTGGGCATGCGGGCGATGATCCAGACGAACAGCGCCCAGGTGGCCAACACCGCCAGCAGCAGCGACAGCCCGGTCAACACGGCGGTCGCGCCCGGAACATGGTCGAGCCCCACGGTTTCGAGCAGTTCCCCCGCCAGACCGCTGCCCGCCAGCACCGACAGGCCCAGCGACACCACCGAGGCGAGTCCGAGACCGATGAGCGCGAGCAGGTCGGACCCCTTGGTCACGAACCAGTTCCGCTCCTCGGCCTTCTGCTCCCACTGCTCGGTGAGCGCCGCGCGCAGATTCGCCGCCCACCCCAGTCCGGAGTAGAGGCCCGCCGCCAAACCGATGATGCCGACCCCGGCGCGGGATTCGAC
The DNA here is from genome assembly GCF_007362295.1 of Nocardia otitidiscaviarum. Taxonomy (NCBI): domain Bacteria; kingdom Bacillati; phylum Actinomycetota; class Actinomycetes; order Mycobacteriales; family Nocardiaceae; genus Nocardia; species Nocardia otitidiscaviarum. Next base: position 5,744,805 of record NZ_CP041695.1, read on the forward strand.
GGCCTGGTCGATGAGGTCGTTGAGCTGCTCCCCCGCCGAGCCCGGAATGTTCTCGACGATCTTCTCCTGGATCTGGGTGAGCAGCTCGGGATTGTTGGCCAGCACGAAGCCCGCCACCGCGAAACCCACCATGAGCAGCGGAAACAGCGACAGCACAGTGAAATACGTAATGCCCGCCGCGTAGTAGTCGCCGCGCTGCCGCTGATATCGGCCGCCCGCGCGCACCATGTGGTCCAGCCACGGGCGGGCCTGGATCCACCCCTCGATTCGCGCTTTGACCTTGTCGAGCACCATTCACCTCCGCCACGGCCCCGCGCGGGTGCGGCGGATATCGGCGCTGCGCCGACCCGGCCGAATCAGCTCGGCCGAGCCAGGAAGCCGACCCGGTCGTACACCTGCGCGAGGGTCTTGCCGGCGACCTCACGCGCCCGCTCCGCGCCCGCGGCGAGAATGCGGTCGAGTTCGCCCTGGTCAGCCATATACTCTCCCACCTTCGCCTGGAAGGGGGTGACAAATTCGATCAGCGCGTCGGCGGTATCGGCCTTGAGATCGCCGTAGCCCTTACCCGCGTAATCCTGCTCGAGGGTGACGATCGGGGTCTCGGTGAGCGCGCTGAGAATGGCCAGCAGGTTCGAGACGCCGGGCTTGTGCTCGGGGTCGTAGCGGATCTCGCGTTCGGTGTCGGTGACGGCCGAGCGGATCTTCTTGGCCGAGACCTTGGGATCGTCGAGCAGGTTGATCAGCCCGGAATCGCTGGCGGCCGACTTGCTCATCTTCGAGGTCGGATCCTGCAGGTCGTAGATCTTGGCGGTGCCGGACACGATATGCGCCTCGGGCACCACGAAGGTCTTCTTGAAGCGAGTGTTGAAGCGCTGCGCCAGATTTCGGGTGAGCTCCAGATGCTGGCGCTGATCCTCGCCGACCGGCACCTGATGCGCGCGGTAGAGCAGGATGTCGGCGGCCATGAGCACCGGATAGGTGAACAGGCCCACGGTGGCGTTCTCCGCGCCCTGCTTGGCCGACTTGTCCTTGAACTGGGTCATCCGGCTGGCCTCGCCGAAACCGGTGATGCAGTTCAGCACCCAGGTCAGTTCGGCGTGCTCGGGCACGTGCGACTGCACGAACAGCGTCGACTTCTTGGGGTCGACGCCGACGGCGAGCAGCTGGGCGGCCGAGATCTTGGTGCGCTCGCGCAGCTGCTTGGGATCCTGCGTCACCGTGATGGCGTGCATATCCGGGATGAAGTAGAAGGCGTCGTAGTCCTCCTGCATGCCCACCCAATACTGCACCGCGCCAAGGTAGTTGCCGAGGTGGAAGGAACCGCTGGTCGGCTGGATCCCGGACAGGACCCGCTGCTTGCGATCGGGGGTGGGTGCAGGACTGGACATGCCCCGATCTTCCCATGCCGCGTCCAGCGGAATTTCGGGCCACCCCGCCCGGCCGCGCGGGGCCGCCCGCACCGCCCGTCAGGCGCCGAGCCGCGCCGCCAGCGGACGCGGATCCACCCCCGGCATGCTGGGCCGACCGGAGTTCACCAGCTGCTGTTCCCGGCGGGTGAGCAGGCGGTAGAGCGGATGGCTGGGGCCGGAGAGGGGGCCGCGCAGCGGGGCGGGTACCAGCGGCGGGGCGATATGGGCGGTGCGGACGGCCCGGGTCAGGCCGCGGAAGGCGACCTCCTCGGGCAGACCCCACCTCACCTCGTACATCTCCCGGATGCGGGGCGGCAGGCTGCCCTGCACGAGCAGCGAGAATCCCGACGCGGCCGACTGGAACGGCAGCGGCAGCGGATAGGCGACCCGCTGCCCCATGAGATAGGAGCCGACCAGTGTGGCCTCGTCGGTGAGGTACAGCTCGTCGGAGGCCAGGTAGGCGTCGAAGGAGCGGCGGAACTCCCGGTAGTCGGCGGGGGCGGCCGAACGCGGCATGCCGAACAGTTCGCCCCAGCGCACGTAGTCCTGGTAGAGGCCCTCGCGCTCGGTCGCGGTCAGGCGGCGGACCAGCAGATCGTGCATGACCTCGGCGGAGTCGAAGGTGAACGCCATGGTCATGTACATCAGATGCGGGTCGCGGGCGGAGTAGCGGGCTCCGGCCGGATGTTTGTCCCCCGCGGCCTCCGGCAGGGCGCCACTCACCGGGGCATGCCGCTTGCGGGTGAACGACAGCGCCCGGTCGGCCTCGGCCTTGCTGCCCAGGAAGACCGCCTCGAACAGACGTCCGGTCAGGGCGAGCCGGGTGTAGGGGGTGGTCCGGTGCTGGGTGTTCTCGGCGGTGCCGACGTACAGCAGCGGATTGACCGCGCCGATCACCAGCGCTCGCTGGCCGTAGGTGAGTCCCACCGCCCGCTTGCGCATGACGCGGCGAATCATCGAATCGTCGGAGAAGTATCCGGGCTCGCGTGCGGGCATCGTTGCCTCCAGTCAGGGGACGCACGTCCATCTGGCAAGAGCATCCCCCAGAATTACGATTCTGGCAAGGAGTCCTACCAAAAACGCGACCGTGCCAGAATCGATTCGTGACCGGGCAGCGAACCTACGGTGGCGTCTCCGCGGAACAACGACGTGCGGGACGCCGCGCGGCCCTGCTCGACGCCGCCCTGGACATCCTCGGCAGCGAGGGCCTGGAACGGCTCACCGTCGCCGGACTCTGCGCCCGCGCCGGACTCAACGAGCGCTACTACTACGAACAGTTCGACAGCCGCGATGCCGTACTCACCGCGCTGTTCGACGGCATCGCCGAGGAGTTGGCGGCGGCGGTACTGCGCGCAGTGCTCACCGCACCCGACGACACCCACGGCAAGGCGCACGCCGCCGTATCCGCCGGAATCGGCGTGCTCGCCGACGACCCGCGCAAGACCCGGGTGGCGCTGCTGGTCAGCGCGGCCACCCCGGAACTGCGCTCCCGCACCCTGCGCACCATCCGCACCTTCGCGAACCTGGTCGCCGCCGAGGGCATCGACTTCTACGGCCTCACCGAGGCCGACCCCGACCCGGCCATCGCCTTCCGCGCCACCTACCTGGTCGGCGGCCTGGTGCAGATCCTGGCCAGCTGGGTCGAAGGCGACCTCGCCATGACCCGCGACGAACTCATCGACCAGACCACCGACGTCTTCGTGCTGCTGGCCGAGGACCTGGCACAGCGGCTGCGCTGAACCTCGGTGCGGCTCGCACCGCGCACAGCAGTCGACAGCGAGGACACAGCCTTGAACAGCCCGGACACCGTGACCGTCCTCATCGAGATCCACGCCAACCCCGGCCAGGAACAGCAGGCCCGGGATTCGCTGCTGCATGCGATCCAGACCTCGGCGAAGCCGGGCCTGGTCAGCTCCACCGAGTACGCGGATCTCAACGACGCCGGCGCGTTCTACGCGGTGCAGGTGTGGGAGAGCACGGCCGCTTTCCACGCGCATATGGAGGACGCCGCCAAGTCCGGTATGCACGAGGCGATCACGGTGTTGCGCGAACCCCCCAGGACCACGGTACTGACCACCATCGGCTGATCGACCGCACGCCGCCCCGGCGTCGGCGATTGCGCTACCCGGTACGCCGGAGTCAGTCGTCGTCTCGTGTATCGAGTACCAGCGACGCCATCGCGGAGCCGGTCGGTGCGGCACCCTGCAACACCACCCGGAAGACCACCCCGCGCCGTGCCCAGTAGTCCGCCGCGTCGGTCATGGCGGAATCGAACCAGGACCGCTGCCCGGGTTCGTCGGCGAGCAGTTCGTCCGCGTCGCGCACGGCGATCACATACCCCCGCGCGGGGGCGAGGCAGTCGTCCAGGTCGCGCAGGCTGTCGTCGAAGGCGTCGAGGTTGCCACCGAAGTAGTACGGGAATTGCAGTGCGGCGGCGAATTCGTCGAGTACACCGGCCACCGTGCGCATCCGGCGTCCCCGCACCTCGCGTGCGGTGTAGCCGTCCGGCACCGCGTAGCGGACACCGCCGAAATCGGGGGCGCTCACGTCCAGCGCGCCGAGCGCGGGCGTGCGCGCTGCCGCGTCCGCCGGACGGGTCCGGTTGGTCGGCCTCGCCGGACCCGGCTCGGGCGACGCATCCGCCCCGGTCGCCCCCGCGCCCGTTCGCACCCGAGGGTCCTGGGCGTGCGTATCCTTTTCCTCGGCCTCGTTCCGCTCGCGCGCGTCCGTTCCCTCGGCCGTTTCGGCTCGCCCGGCCCCCGCCGCAACCGATTCGGCCGCCTCCGCGCCTGATCCGGCCGTACCCGACGCCCCGGCCGCACCACTGGCCGACTCCGTCCCACCTGGCGACTGGGCAGAGTCGGTGACGCCCGATCTCGGGTGCGGGACGGCCGATTCCGTGCGGGCGGGGTCGGCGGACAGGAAGCGGGACAGCGGGATCGGCCGGGGCATCAGCGCATCCTCGTGAAGGTGTCGTAGTGGTCGCCGGTGTAGTAGGCGGAGCCGTCGCTGCCGGTGACGATGCGTTCGGCGTCGCGGCCTCGGCCTCGCTGCTTGGGGTTGACGTCCCATTCCCGATAGGTGATCGGATTGCCCGCGGCGTCCTTGGTGGGGAGGGCTCGGGAGCGGTTGAAATACGTGTCGCCGCCGTGGGTTCCGGGAGCGTTGGCGGAGTCCGGCCAGCGGCCCGCGTCGATCTCGACGAGGGTGCGGTAGGCGCGGTCGGGGACGCCGGGTACGTGGCTCGGCGATGCCGCCGTCGACGGCGTGCCGCCGGTTCCGGTGGCGGGTCCGGGTTTCGGCGCGGTGGTCGCGGGCGCCGCGTCGCGGTCGGCCGCGCTGGTCGCGGTGGCCGCGGGTCGAGTTCCGCTGGGCGAGCCCGCCTCTCGGTCGGAGTCGCCGCCGCGCGAGCCGAGCACCGCCACCGCCAGCGCCACCAGGGCGACCCCCAGCAGTAGCCAGGCGCGCAGCCGCGGCGAGATGGTCACCGGTACTGCACCGTGACGGGGGCGTGGTCGGACCAGCGCAGCGCGTAGGTCGGCGCCTTCTCCACCACCGCCTGCTTGGCCCGCCCGGAGATGTCACCGCGCGCCAGGTGATAGTCGATTCGCCAGCCAGCGTCATTGTCGTAGGCGCGGCCGCGGTAGGACCACCAGCTGTAGGGGCCGGGCACGCCCGGATGCAGTTCGCGCACCACGTCCACGTATCCGGCGGCCAGCATGCTCGACACCCAGGCCCGCTCCCCCGGCAGGAATCCCGCGTTCTTGACGTTGCCCTTCCAGTTCTTGATGTCGAGTTCGGTGTGGCCGATATTCCAATCGCCGCAGATGACGAAATCGCCGGTGTGCGCGAGCATGCGGGCGCCCACCGCGTCCAGGAAGCGGTACTTCTCGTCCTGCATGGGCGTATCCGCCTCGCCGGTGTGGACGTACACGCTCGCCACGGTCACCTCATCGAAGTCGACCTCGATGTAGCGGCCGGTACCACCGAATTCGGTACTGGGAACCCAGGTTCCGTTGTCGTCGTGGCCGATGCCGACGCGCACCGCCCGCGGTTCCCGCCGCGACAGCACACCCACGCCCGCCCGACCCTTCACGCCCGGTTCGGCGTGGCTCAGAAACCATCCGGCGTCCAGGGCCGGAGCCAGCGCCTTGCGGGTCTGCTCCTCGGTTGCTCGCGTCTCCTGCAGGCAGATGATGTCGGCCTCGGTGACGGCCAGCCACTCGAGCATCCCCTTCCCGGTCTTGCCGGTGGCCGCGCGGATCCCGTTGACGTTGATCGTTGAGATGATTGTCGCCACGGTACGACCGTACAATGCGGCTATCCCACTCTTCTCGTGGACATCGAGGTCCAGGAAGGGGTGATGACGATGACGTCAGGCACCACCCAGCCCACCACCCCGCTCGCGCCGATGAAGGCCCTCCACATGGGTTCCGGCGAACCGCTGCTCCTGCTGCACGGCTTCATGCTCTCCCCGCACTGCTGGGAGCAGGTGGCACAGCGGATGGCCGGCCACTGCGAGGTCTTCGCCCCCGCCTTCACCGGGCATTGGGGCGGACCGGATTTCGACGGCTGGTACCTGGACGTCAGCGCCCTGGCCGATCGGATCGAGGATCAGCTCGACGAGATGGGCTGGCGCTCCTGCCATATAGCCGGGAATTCGCTGGGCGGCTGGGTGGGGTTCGAGCTGGCGCGGCGCGGCCGGGCCCGCACGCTCACCGCCATCGCTCCGGCGGGCGGCTGGCAAACCCCGTCCAGCCTGCAGATCCGGGTGGGTCTGAAATTCCTGTCCCTGGTGCCGGTGGTGGAGCTCGGCAAACGCCTGCCCGAGGTCGTCGCGTTCAGCACGCCGATCCGCCAGCTCGTCGCGGCCCTGCTCACCAAGAACTTCACGGCCGCGCACCGGCGCGGTGTGGAGGCGGCCATCACCTCGGCCCTGAACTGCAGCGCCATGATCCCCATGCTGGTCAGCGGCCTGCGCGCACCCTGCCTCGAGCACCTGGGCGATCTGCCCACCCCGGTGCGGCTGCTGATGTGCGAGCACGACCACATCATTCCCAATCGGGTCTACGCCCGCCGCTTCCTGAAGGAACTACCCGATACCGCGGACCGCATCATGGTCCACGGCGTCGGACACGTCCCCATGCTGGAAGCGCCGGACCGGATCGCGACCCTCATCGCCGAGCACGTCTACGCCAGCCGCACCCGCCTGCGCGCGGTGTGATCGCCGCCGGGGCACCGCCACGTCGTCCGCCGTACGGGTCACCGTCCGCACGGTGAGCCTCGACACCCGCGCCGGTTGCCCGCCTCGGCGAACGAGCATGGGCGGTCGTCCGCTCAGTTCTCGCCGCGGGCACGCTGTTCGTACGCACGCCGCGCGTCCTGGTCGACCTCATCGGTGAACACGTGCTCGAGCCCGAAGGCGCGGCCCAGGAACTCCTTGGCCGTGCGGGGCAGGAAGTACTGGAGGTGCACCAGCGCGCCCGCGATGCGGGTCACCGACACCCGGTGGCGCGGTTTGGCGATGAGTCCGGCGACCGCGTCGGCGATATCCTGCGGCTCCGCGTTGCGCAATCCCTTCGCGCCCTGGGTACCGGCGATGAGTTCGGTATTGGTGAAGGTCGGAGCCACGGCGGAGAAGTGCACGCCGGAATCGCGATTCTCCAGTCGCAGCGCCTCGGTGAGCTGGAGCACCGCGGCCTTGCTGGCGCAGTAGGTGACCAGGCCCGGGGTCGGCGCCTCACCCGCCAGGGAGGCGATATTGATGATGTGGCCGCGCCCGCGCGGCAGCATGCGCTGGGCGGCGAGCTTGCTGCCCAGCACCACGCCGTACACATTGATGTCGAGAATGCGCCGGGTGACCCGGTCCGGTTCGTCCGCGAAGCGGCCCGCGGGCATGATCCCGGCATTGTTGACCAGGACGTCGAGCGGGCCCAACCGCCGCTCGACTTCGTCCAGGAACGCGGTGAAGCTGTCGGGGTCGGTGACGTCGAGCGTGCCGTAGACCTCCAGGCCCAGGTCCGCGCCCGACTCCTTCACCTTGGCCTCGTCCACATCGCCGATGGCCACCAGCGCCCCGAGATCCCGGAGCGTGCGCGCGGTCGCGTACCCGATACCGCGCGCTCCTCCCGTGATCACCACGACCTTGCCCGCGATTGTCGCCGCCGTACTCATCTCGCCTCCAAGTCGGCATGGGGGAATCCGTCCGGCTCCATCCCCCACTCGGCCGGGAAATCGGCCGGATCACTAGTTCGATAATTCATCGCCCGCCGCTATCGCGCAGGCATTCGGACGAATCGTCCACACATCCCCGACCTCCGGTCCGGGACACCGGCCGAGCGGAATGCCATATCGGTCGGTTCTGTGGTCGAGTGCGATCCCCCCGGGCGGCTGGACTCCGTGCTGGGTCGACTCGGGCGGTCATCCGGCGCGCCCCACCGAATGCGCCCGGTCCACGAGTCCGAGCAACAAGCTGGTCACGGCATCGGGCTGGTCGAGTTGCGGGCAGTGCCCGGCGTGCGGCAGCACCACGAGTTCACTGCCCGGCAGCAGGCCGTGCAGGGCGCGGCTGGCGGCGACCGGAATGATGCGGTCGCGTGCGCCGTGCACGATCAGCGCCGGACACGTCACCGTGAGATCGCCGTGGGTGAACCGGTTTTCGCGGGCGTAGCGCACCGCGTCACGGCCTCGCGCGGCGGCGGCCGCCATGGTCGGCACCGACCTGATGGCCGACTCGACGAAGGCGGGATCGGGGCGCACCCCGGGCGCGTAGACGAATCGGGCGACACCGCGGCGCACGAACCAGTGCACCATCCGGTCCGGTACCGGCAGCGCGGCGGCCAGCTCGAACAGGCGCGCGTACTCCCGCCACCGGGCCACCCGCGCCAGCCAGTGCCGGGCCAGAATCGGTTCGTCCAGGGTCATCACCCCGGCGACCCGGCCCGAACGGTCGCGTCCGGCGGCGCGCACCGCGGTGGCCGCGCCGAGTGAATTTCCCACCAGCACAACGGGTCCGTGCGCCGCGACCAGCGCGTCGGCGAACACGTCGAACTGCGGACTCAACGGGCCGGGCAGCCGGGGATCGGCCAGGCCGAAGCCCGGCAGATCCACCGCGACGGCCTGCCGCCCGGCCGCCGCCAGCCGCGCCAGGACTCCGCGCCAGGTGTCGGCGCTGTCGCAGTAGCCGTGCAACAGCACGATGGTCGGCCCCGTCCCGCCGACCGCGAGTTCGCGGGTACGCACTCCGGCGTACTCGCGGGTGGATTCCCTCACCGCACCGTGATCGGATGGCGTCATCGCCGGACTCCCTGCTGTCGCGCGGCAGCGCTGCCGCGTACCCGCCGGAGCCGCCCGCCGCGCGCGGGCGACTCCGGACCGCCGTTCGCTACTGTGCGAGCAGCCCCTTGGCCACGTGGGTCACCTGAATCTCATTGCTACCGGCGTAGATCATGAGCGACTTGGCGTCCCGCGCCAGCTGCTCCACCCGGTACTCGGTCATGTAGCCGTTGCCGCCGAACAGCTGCACCGCCTCCATGGCCACCTCGGTGGCGGCCTCCGAGGCGTACAGCTTCATGGCCGAGGCTTCGGCGAGGGTGGGCTGCTTTCCGGCCCGCGCCCGCTCCAGCGCGCTGAACACCATGTTCTGCACATTGATTCGCGCCACCTCCATCTTGGCCAGCTTGAGCTGCACCAGCTGGAAACGGCCGATCTCCTGGCCCCACAGCTTGCGGTTCTTGGCGTAATCGATGCAGAGCCGGTGGCATTCGTTGATGATGCCCAGCGCCATGAAGGCCACGCCGACCCGCTCGGCGGTGAAACTCGAACGGGCGCTGTCGCGTCCGTCGCCGCCCTTGTGCTCCTCGGTCTCCCCGAGCAGGCGGTCCTTGGACAGTCGCACATTGTCGAAGAACAGTTCGCCGGTCGGTGAGGAGTGCAGGCCCATCTTCTTGAACGGCTTGCCCTGGGTGAAACCCTCCATGCCCTTGTCCAGCACGAAGGTCAACACCTTGCGATCCCGCTTCTCCGCACCGTCGCCCTCGCCGAGCTTGGCGTAGACCACCACCACATCGGCGTACGGGCCATTGGTGATGAAGGTCTTCTGCCCGTTGAGGATGTAGTCCTCACCGTCGCGCTTGACGTAGGTCTTCATGCCGCCGAAAGCGTCCGAACCCGAATCGGGTTCGGTGATCGCCCAGGCCGCGACCTTCTTCATGGTCACGATATCGGGCAGCCACCGCTCCTTCTGGGCGAGTGTGCCGCGCGACATGATGGTGGTGGCCCCGAGACCGATGGAGACGCCCATGGCGCTCACCAAACCCATGCAGACACCGGACAGTTCGCCGATGAGCACGGCCATCAGCGATTCCTGACCGCTGAACGGGCTGCCGCCGGACTCCTTCTTCGGCTTCTCCGGCAGCGGCTCCCCGGCGGCGAGTGCCTCCTCCCGCGCCCGCTGCTTGGCCAGCATCTTGGTGACCATCTCGCCGGTCATGACGTCGATGCCGAACTCGCTGAACAGCTTGCGAATCACCGGGTACGGCGACATCTCACCGCTGTCCAGGGCGTCCAGGTTGGGACGGACCTCCTTGTCGATGAACGCGCGGACCGCGCCGCGGATCATCTCATCGGTCTCGGACCACTCGAACATCGTTGTTCTCCTCGATCTTTCGCCAGATCTTTCGGGTCGGTAGGGGTCAGGGCAGCCGGTTGGCGATGTCGTCTACGGCCCACGGACCTTCGGTCTCGATGGTCTTCACGTCGTGCCAGCCCGCCAGCTCGGAGATGGCACCGCCCTGCACCGCGAACACCTTGCCGGTGATCGGGCACTTCTCGGTGGCCAGGTAGGCCACCAGTGGCGAGATGTTGGCGGGGCTGAAGGCGTCGAATCCACCCTCCTCCACCGCATCCGCCTCGGCCGCCATCATCGCGCCCATCCCCGGGGTGGCCAGGGTGAGGCGGGTGCGGGCGATCGGGGCGATGGCGTTCACGCGCACGCCGTAGCGGGCCAGCTCGTCGGCGGCCACCAGGGTGAGCGCGGCGATACCAGCCTTGGCCGCACCGTAATTCGCCTGACCGGCGTTCGGCACCGTGGTGCCCGAGGCCGAGGCGGTGTTGACGACCGCGGCGGCGGGCTGGTTGCCCGCCTTGGACTGGTCCTTCCAGTACGCGGCGGCATGGCGCAGCACCGCGGCATGGCCCTTGAGATGGACGGCGATGACCGCGTCCCACTGCGATTCGTCCATGCCCGCGATGAAGCTGTCGCGCAGGATGCCCGCGTTGTTGACCACGACATCGAGGCGACCGAATTCCGAAACCGCCTGATCGACCAGATTTTTCGCGCCCTGCCAGTCGGCGACGCTGTCGGTGTTCGCTACCGCTCGCCCCCCTGCGGCGACGATCTCGTTCACGACCTCCTGTGCCGGGCCCGCATCGGAGCCCTCACCGGCATTGCTGCCGCCCAGATCGTTCACGACGACGGCCGCGCCCTCGCGGGCGAACAGCAGCGCGTGTTCCCGGCCGATGCCGCGACCGGCGCCGGTGATGACGGCCACCCGGCCCTCGAGTGCACCCATGGAAATCTTTCCTTTCAGTCGGCGACCACGGCCAGGCCGTCGGTCAGCACCAGGTCGTCACCGCGCGCGGTCACGAATGCGTAGGTGGTGAGCCCGTTCTCACTGTCGGCCCGCCAGATCCGGGTCTCCAGATCGTCATCGGGGAAGACCATCTTCGAGAAGCGCACCGCGAACCGCTTCAGCCGGTGCACATCCGAGCCCGCCACCGCGGTGAGCACACCCCACGACGACATGGCCATGGTGCACAGGCCGTGCGCGATGATGCCCGGCAGTCCGGCGTCCTTGGCGACCTGCTCGTCCAGGTGGATCGGCACCGGATCACCGGAGGCCGGTGCGTAGCGGTAGGTCTGGTCGGCGTCGACGTGCGCGGCGACCGTGGCCAGCGGCTTCCGCTCCGCCAGCGCCGGATCGAACTTGTGCGCCGGGGCGGTGTCGCCCACGCGCGGCCCGGCGTCGAGGTTGCGGAAGAACGCGGTCAGGTACTGCTCGTTGACCAGTTCGCCGTCCTCGGCGCGGCATTCGATGAGCACGGTGATGGTGGAGCCGTTGTCGCGGCCCTCGTAGCCGATGACCTTGGCGCGTGACGACAGCTTGTCACCGGGGCGGATGGGCCGATGGAAGTGGAAGTCCTGCTCGCCGTGCACGACCCGGCCGAAGACGTCCATCGGAACCACGTCGATGATCGGCACCATCATGGCGTCGAACACCGGCACGATCCCGAAGATCGGCGGCGCGACATCGCCGCTGCGATGCGCTTCGATGGGATCGTTGGTGGCGGCGGCATATTCGGCGATCCGCTCCCGCGTGACCTCGAAGGGCTCCTCGTCGCTCCAGACGTCGAGCCCTTTGGGGTCGAATTCGACTGCGGTGCTCGGCATCTCAGGCCGCCGTGGCGAGGGTGTCGAGCTGCGCGAGAGTCTTGTCCAGCTGGGTCAGGCCGTCCTTCTCGACCGCCTTGCCGAGTGCGCCCTTGATGAGCGCGCCCTCGAAGTCACCGGAGACGGCGAACTTGGTGCCGTCGCCCTCGGCCGTGATGTCGAAGGTGAACTGCACCTTCACCCCGGCCATGCCGGTGCCGCTGAGCACCATCTTGTTGGGCGACTCGACGCTCTCCACCACCCACTCGATCTTGTTCGCCATACCGAGCATGACGATCTTGGCGACCAGCTTGGCGCCGGGGGCCAGGGTGGCGGGCGGCTCCTCCATCCACCGCTCGTGGATGGAGAACCACTTGTCCCAGGTCTGCGGGTCGGAGACGACCGCCCACAGGGCGTCCGGGGTGGCGTTGAGGGTCTTGCTGGCTTCGATGTGGCCCATGATGAAACTCCTGTGCTGTTGCCCGCTCCCCCGGCGTTGCCGGGCGCGGGACCTGAGTGAAATGAGAAGGTCGGCTGCCTCAGCGCTCGGCGCGCTGGTAGGCGGTGACGACGGCCGCGCCGCCCAGGCCGATGTTGTGCTGGAGTGCGGCGGTCACGTTGTCCACCTGGCGCTTGTCGGCTGTGCCGCGCAACTGCCAGGTCAGTTCCGAGCACTGCGCCAGACCGGTCGCGCCCAGCGGGTGCCCCTTGGAGATGAGCCCGCCGGAGGGGTTCACCACCCACTTGCCGCCGTAGGTGGTCTGGTTCGCGTCGATGAGCTTCCCGGCCTCGCCCTCGCCACACAGGCCCAGGGCCTCGTACAGCAGCAGCTCATTGGCGGAGAAGCAGTCGTGCAGTTCGATGACCTGGAAGTCCTCCGGGCCCAGCCCGGCCTGGTCGTACACGCTGCGCGCGGCCTGGACGTTCATGTCGTAGCCGATGATGTTCTTGGCGGTGCCGTCGAAGGTGGAGGCGAAGTCGGTGGTCATGGCCTGCCCGACGATCTCCACCGCCTGTCCGGCGAGGCCGTGCTTGTCCACGAACGCCTCACTGGCCAAAATGACCGCGCCGGAGCCGTCGGAGGTGGGCGAGCACTGGAGTTTGGTCAGCGGGTCGTAGATCATGCGCGCGCCCAGGATGTCGTCGAGCGAATACTCGTCCTGGAACTGCGAATACGGGTTGTTGACCGAGTGCTTGTGGTTCTTGTAGCCGATCTTGGCGAAGTGTTCGGCGGTGGTGCCGTACTGCTTCATGTGCTCCCGCCCGGCCGCGCCGAACATCCACGGGGCCACCGGGAACAGCACCTCGGAGATCTCGGCGAGCGCGAGAATGTGCTTGCCCATGGGCTGTTCGCGGTCGTCCCAGGTGGACTCCAGCGAGCCCGGCTTCATACGCTCGAAGCCCAGGGCGAGGGTGCAGTCCGCGAGACCGCCCCGAATCGCCTGCGCCGCAAGGTAGAGCGCGGTCGAACCGGTCGAGCAGTTGTTGTTCACATTGACGATCGGGATGCCGGTCATGCCGAGTTCGTAGACGGCGCGCTGGCCCGAGGTGGATTCGCCGTACACGTAGCCGACGTATGCCTGCTGCACTTCCCGATAGTCGATCCCGGCGTCCGCGAGAGCCTTGGTACCGGACTCCCGCGCCATATCGGGGTAGTCCCAGTCGCTGCCGTCCTCGTTCTTGCGGCGGCCCGGCTTCTCGAACTTCGTCATGCCGACGCCGACGACGTAGACCCTGTTCGTCATCGAACTCCTCACATTCGCGATCCGTGCGGATCGAACTGGCCACAAACATACAGCTCTGTACGTAACTAGACAAGAGCTATCCGATCGGACCGCGAATCCGACACTAAAACCGCAGCTTAGCCAGCAGATATCACACATACAGCCAGAGGTGTATGTGGACTCTTTCGCGGGCGCACGCGTAGCCGATATGCCAGCCGATAGCCAACCTCTGTGATCCACGCCACCGGTGAGGATGACGTAACGGCCGCGTAATGGATCGGAAATTGCCCGTGCACATCCCTGTACGAAGTTCACATGGTTGCTGTGCACGCTGAGAGGTTTGACGGGAGTAGCACGTGGTCGATATCGATACCCGCGCGACCGATTCGGATGGAATAGCCGCCGCCAAGGAGACCTTGGAGGACTACACCCTCCGATTCGCCCCGCGCAGCTATCGCAAATGGAGTCCGGCGGTGGTCGGCGTCTCCGCCCTCGGCGGCATCGCCTACCTGGCCGACTTCGCCATCGGAGCGAATATCGGAATCGCGCACGGAACCGGAAACGCGCTGCTGGGCATCGGTATTTTCGCGATCGTGGTGATGCTCACCGGATTTCCGCTGGCCTACTATGCCGCGCGGTACAACCTCGATCTCGATCTCATCACGCGCGGTAGCGGATTCGGTTATTACGGCTCGATCGTGACGAATGTGGTGTTCGCGTCGTTCACCTTCATCTTCTTCGCGCTCGAGGGCTCCATCATGGCGCAGGGCCTGGAATTGGGCCTGGGCGTACCGCTCTGGCTGGGTTATCTGGTGTCCACGCTCATCATCTTCCCGCTGGTCATCTACGGCATGAACACGCTCGCGAAACTGCAGGTGTGGACGACGCCGCTGTGGTTGCTGCTGATGGTGCTGCCCTTCGGATTCCTGCTGGTGCGCCATCCGGATTCGGTGTCGGCGTTCTTCGCCTACGGCGGCGAGGACGGTGCGGGCGTGAGCCTGTCGGGCACCCTGCTGGCCGCGGGCGTCTGCCTGTCGCTCATCGCGCAGATCGCCGAGCAGATCGACTATCTGCGCTTCATGCCGCCGCGGACGCCGGAGAACGCGCGCCGCTGGTGGACGTGGATGCTGCTGGCCGGACCGGGCTGGGTGGTGTTCGGCGCGCTCAAGCAGGTGGTCGGCCTGTTCCTGGCGGTCTACCTGATCGCGAATCTGCCTGCCGCGCAGGGCATCGCGAATCAGCCGGTGCACCAGTTCCTGGAGATCTACAAGGATATGGTGCCGGGCTGGCTGGCCATGACCCTGGCGGTGGTGCTGGTGGTCATCTCGCAGATCAAGATCAACGTGACCAATGCCTACTCGGGCTCGCTGGCCTGGACCAACTCCTACACCCGGGTCACCAAGACCTACCCGGGCCGCCTGGTCTTCCTGGTGGTGAACCTGGCCATCGCACTGGTGCTCATGGAAGCCAACATGTTCGACTTCCTGAACAACATCCTGGGCTTCTACGCCAACTGCGGTATCGCCTGGATCGTCACCGTGGCAACGGATATCGCGATCAACAAGTACGTGCTGAAGCTCTCGCCCAAGGTGCCGGAGTTCCGCCGCGGCATGCTCTACGACTTCAACCCCGTGGGCCTGGTCGGCTTCGGCCTCTCGACGGTACTGTCCATCGCCACCTTCTTCGGCCTCTTCGGCGACCTGCTGAAGCCGTACTCGCCGCTGGTCGCCATCGTGGTCGCCTTCGTCGCGACGCCGGTCATGGCCCTCGCCACGAAGGGCCGGTACTACCTGCGTCGCGACGACGACGGCATCGACGCGCCGATGTTCGACGAGCACGGCAACCCGTCGGGTGAGACGCTGCCTTGCGTGGTCACCGGCATGGAGTTCGAGCGGCCCGACATGATCGCCTCGGCGGTGCCGGGTCCGGAGGGCGAGATCCAGTACATCAGCTCACTGGCACTGTCCACGGACAAGGCGGGCGTCCACCTGCTGCCCCGCCAGCACTGAGTTCGACCGGGGCCAGCGCGGACCGAAAGCGATTGCGGCCCGGCACCTTCGGGTGCCGGGCCCGTTTCATGCGGGAGCGGAACCGAGCTGATTTCCGGACACGACACTCCGGGTGCGGCGGGTGGTCGCGCCTCAGTCGGTGAGCCGGATGCCCGGCAATGCCACCTGGGCGGCGGTGCGCAGGTGTTCCGAGGCGCGCTGCCAGCGACGGTGCGCGCGTTCGGTGCCCGGGTCCACGAAGCTGGAGACCAGGATGCCGCGCAGCGCGTCCATGGCCGTGTACACGAAATCGCGGGCGTCCTTGCGCTCCACCTCGTCCGGCACGTACCGGCTCAGCGCCATGAGCACCGCGTTGTTGACGAACGGCTCCACCTTGCGCACCTCGGCCGCCAGCTCCGGATCGGTGCGCCCCGCCACCCACAGCTCCATGGCCGCGATGAACAGCGGCCCCTGATGCAGCTCCCACAGCGATTCCAGCACCGTGGCAATGGGATCCGGCCCCGACTTGATCTTCCCGAGCTCCTGCATGGCCGCCTCGGTCCGCCGCTGCGCCAGATGGTTCACCGCCGCGACCACCAGATCGTTCTTGGACCCGAAGTGGTGCACCTGCGCACCCCGCGTGACCCCGGCCCGCTCCGCCACCCGCGGCGTGGTGGTCCCCGCGTACCCGTACTCGACGAGGCAGTCGATGGTGGCGTCGAGTAACCTCGTCCGCATCTCACTACTGCGCTGCTCCTGAGTGCGGCGCGGCGGCTTCGAGACTGCGGAGCTGGTCATTCCGACGATTCTACACTTACATGCAGATCTGTACGTAACTGACCGCCGCGCGATCCGCCTGCCGCGCCGCCGGCGGCCCGGCGCGACGACCCGCGATGATCACGCCGGATCGACCCGCTCCAACCTGGTCCACCCCGACCACCCGCGATCGGTCAACAGTTCCGTCATACGACGCACCGGCGCGGCGGCCTCCCGTGCCAGGCTGTCGATCAGGTCGACCAGTGGCTGCTCGATACCGCCGCCCACATACTCCGCGCCCTCGGCATCGGCCAGTCGCGTGAAATAGGCCGCCAGCCGGTCGGCCAACGCGGTCAGCAGGGTCTCGTCGTCCGGCCGATCCAGGACCCGGCCGAGGGTCAGATAGAAGTCGACGAGTTCGGGTTCCGCGAGGTGTTCGCGCTTGCGCGCCAGCAGCACCGGGACCAGATCGGGCGAGCGGGCGGCCAGGGGAATCCAGCCATCACGCTCGACCCGGACGATCCGCTCGTCGACCCCGAGCGCCCGCAGCCGATCGAGGAATTCCACCACCTCCGGCGGCAGCGCCAATTCCTCCCCGGCGGCCAGCCGCGCGATCCGTTCCCGGTATCGCTGCCGCTTCCGGATCTCCGCACGCAGTCGCCGATCGATCTCCGTGATCGCCGCCGCGAACTCCTCCGGCCCCGCCCGCAGCAGTTCGCGCACCCGCGCGAGCGGAACCCCGGCGTCGGCGAGCGTTCGGATCCTGATCAACTCGACAACGGCGCCGGCATCGTACCTGCGGTAGCCGGAGTGGTCGCGTTCCGGCTCCGGCAGCAGACCCACGGCGTGGTAGTGGCGCACCGCCCGTACCGTCACGCCCGCGTAGGACGCCAATTCGCCGATCGTCAACATCGGACCCGCCTTCCGGCTCTACTGCTGCTCAGGAGGGTGGCCGACCGTCGGCGGCCCGCGTATCCCGGATGATCCGCGCGATCTCCGGGGCATGGGTCACGACCAGTCCGTGATCGGCGTCCAGCCAGCTCGTGGCGATGTGCGGGAACTCGCGAACCAGGCGCTGCACACCCGCCCGCCAGAGCCCGTTGTAGCGGCGCGATCCGGCGTCGTCACCGCTGCCGGCCATCGAGGTCGACATGATCATGGTGATCGGACAGCCGATCGCGCGGTATCGGTCGATGATGCCGGATCCGACCACGGCATTGTCGAGCACGGCATTGTCGAGATCGAGTCCGGACCGCATCCGGTCGATCTCGAGGTTGAGCTCGAGGATCTCGCGCCCCGTGAGCACGACCCGGCGCGCGGGATCCGCCACCGCCTGCCGTTCGCGCGCGGCGTCTTCCCACAAGGCACGGAATCCCGGCAGATCGGCGGCGGTGATGAACGGTGTGGGGATCGGATTCGCGCCGTCGATGAGGACGAGCCGTGCGATCGAGCCGGAGGATTCGGCGGCGTAGTGCGCGATCACGTCCGCGCCGTAGGAGTGGCCGACGAGAACCGGCGGCTCGGCCAGGCCGTCGCGGACGAGTTCGGTCATCACGGCGCGGAAGTCACCGAGGAACGCCTCGAACGCATACACCGCGCCCGCCGAGGTGCGGCCGTGGCCGCGGAGGTCGAAGCTCACCACCTCGTGGTCGCGCCGCAACAACCCGATCAGCTCGGACAACTCCGCCTGGGTGGAGGTGAGGCCCGGACACAGCACCAGCGGACGGCCCGTGCCGCCCCGGGAGACCGGGATGGCGACACCGTCGTGGGTAATCGTGCGGTGCTCGATTGTGGTAGCCATGCCGACAATGCTGCGGGGTTGACGCTGCGTCAGGGTCAACCCCGGGACGGGATCAGCGGCTGCTCACCCGCGCTTCGGTGCGGCGGGCCAGCGTGACCGTCACCGCGAACAGCAGTACGCCCAGGGTCGCCAGCCCGGCTCCGACGGCGGCCGGAGCGGTGTAGCCGAGGCCGGCGGCGATCACCAGGCCGCCCAGCCAGGCTCCGGCGGCATTGGCGATATTCAGCGCGGCGTGGTTGAGGGCGGCGGCCAGGGTTTGGGCTTCGTGGGCGACGTCCATGAGGCGGGTTTGCAGGGCCGGGGCCAGGGCCGCGCCCGAGGCGCCGACCAGGAAGGCGCCGAGGCCCGCGGTGACGGGGTTGTGAGCGGCCGCGATGAAGGCGGCGAGGATGACCACCATGGACAGCAGGGCGGCGAAGACCGCGCGGTTGACGCCGCGGTCGGTGAGGACGCCGCCGATGATATTGCCCGCGACCATGCCGAGGCCGAAGAGCATGAGCACGATGGGGACGAAGCCCAGGCGCATGCCCGCCACATCGGTGAGGGTGGTGGTGATGTAGGTGTAGACGGCGAACATGCCGCCGAAGCCGACCGCGCCGACCAGCAGCGTCAGCAACACCTGAGATTTGCCGAGCGCGCCGAGCTCGGTGCGCGGGTCGGTCATGCGAATGCCGGTGAGTTCCGGCACGAACCGCGCGATGGCGGCGACGGTGGCCACGCCGATCACGGCGACCACCACGTAGGCGTCCCGCCAGCCGAGGTGCTGGCCCATCCAGGTGGCGGCGGGAACGCCGACAACATTGGCGGCGCTCAAACCCAGCATAACCGCGGCAACCGCCTTGGCGCGCTGCCCCACCGGTGCGAGCGTGGCCGCCGCCAAGGAGGCCACACCGAAATACGCCCCGTGCGGCAGACCGGATACGAAGCGCGCCGCCACGAACGTCCCGAATGACGGCGCGAGCACCGACGCCGCATTGCCCAGCGTGAACGCCGCCATGAGCGCCATCAGCAAGCGCTTGCGCGGCACCCGCGCGCACAGCGCCGCGATCACCGGAGCACCGACCACCACACCCAGCGCGTACGCCGACACCGCATGACCCGCGGCGGGTTCGGAAACCTTCATGCCCCACGCGATATCCGGCAGCAAACCCATGGTGACGAACTCCGTGGTGCCGATACCGAAACCGCCCAGCGCCAGCGCGAGCATGGCGGGGATATGCCAACCGCTCCCGCCGGGCACGGCGGGCGCATCCCCGCCGGAAATGGACGGGGCGTGACCGTCCGTCGCGGCAACCCGGGTGCCTGGCATCCCGGACGCTCGCGCGCCCTGCGCGGCGGCCGCGCTCTCCTCGGTCGCGGCGGCGGACGTCTCGGCGGCAATCCCGGGTTCGGTCACAGTCCATGGCAACACCGCCGCGAACCCGACCGCCACCCGAGTATCGAGTGATCTCGGTCACGACCTGGCCGTAGTCATCATCCGGCTCGAAATACTCTGCCCCGCACAGCTTTCCACCTACCCTCAGGGCTCCGCAGACAGCGTGATCCCACTCACGCGGATGCGCGCGGCATCGACCAGTCGGTCGAGCTCGGACGGCGGCCGCGCGCCCTGGTGAACCCGCCTGGAATCCGCTCCAGATTCCGCCGCCGAGAACCGGGCAATCCGGAGCGGACCTGATAACTGGGGGCTCGCAGGCGCTGCTCCCCTCATGCATTGTCGAAACCCCGTGAACCGCAAGCGTTCACGGGGAACATATGGCACTCGACCAGGAGGTATCGTCAATGAAGAATATCGTGCGGATCGGCATCGTGACCGCGGCCGTGGCAGCGGCGCTCACCGGGACGACCGGCGGCGTCATGGCGGCGCCGCTGGAGTTGGAGCCGATGTCCGCCGGCGACGCCCATTCGCCCGCGGCACCCATCGACGGCGCCGTCGGCACGGGCAGCAGTGACCTGCTCGCGGTGCCGTTCGCGTTGATCAGCACCCTCAGCGGCCCCCCTTGCGGGAACCCGATGTTCTGCTGATCGTCGACCGCCGCGATGGTTCCGGCCGGGACGGTGGTCCCAGCCGCCATCGTTCGCCGCGGCGCGCTGTTCACGTGCGTCAGCGCAGCAGCGGCGCGACGACATCCACCCGGTTCGTCCACACCAGGCCGGTGAACCCGTCCGGAATCCGCTCCAGCGATTCCGGCGTGTCGAATCCCTCGGAGAATCCGCCGTCCCCGGCGACCAGCACCACGCGGGCGTCGGTGGCGGCCATCCGCTCCACGAACCGGTCGGGCCAGCCCCACAGGAAGCGGGTGTAGCCCTCGGGAATGTGCAGCTGGGTATTGCGGCAGGTGGCGGGGGCGGTGCCGGTCCAGCCGATGGCGGCGTACGCGCCGAGGCACTCCAGCATGATCTGCTTGGACATCACCCGCACGGTGGGCAGCGCCGCCCGCAGGGCCGCGATCGGCTTGTCACCGCCGTACACGGTGAGCGCGCTGCGCCGTTCGGCCGGTTCGGCGGCCAGCCGGGCGGCCAGGGCCTCGCCCTCGGCCGGGTCATTGCTCTTGATGTGGATCAACAGCGACCGGGTGGGGAAGGCGGTCAGCACCTCCTCCAGGGTGGGCATGAGACCGACGCCCTTACCTCGGAACGGAAAGGTCTTGCCGCCGTCGGCGGTATAGCCGTAGCCGATGTCGAGGCCGCGCAGTTCCGCCATGGTGTGGTCGCGGGTGGTGCCGGTGCCGTCGGTGCGGCAGTCCAGTTCCCAGTCGTGGAAGACGGCGAACTGGCCGTCGGCGGTCCAGTGCACGTCGAATTCGACCTGGTCGGCTCCGGCGTCGAAGGCGGCCCGCATGCCGGCGACGGTGTTCTCCAGATATCCGTGCTCGGGCGGGTGGATGCGCTCGGCGGTGCAGGTGTCGGCCTCGATCCCGTCCGGATCGAAGGTCTGGCCCAGACCGCGATGCGCGAGCACCAGCGGCCCGGCATCGGAGTCGGCGGCGGCCGGAGCCGGATCGATGCAGCCGAATCCGGCCAGCAGCAGGGCGACCAGGAGCGGGACCGTCCAGCGGCGCTGCCGTCGATGGGATCCGAAAGAACGCGAAAGGCGTTGTGTCGCAGACATCGTCCTGCATCCTGACATGTCCGCCGCGATTCGGGTAGACGCGTCCGGAAAACAGTTCGGGCACCCGCTCCACCGGTGAGTGGGGGCAGGTGCCCGGCATGTGTCGCGGCGATGGCTCCGGCCGGGACGGTGGTCCCGGCCGCCATCGTTCGCCGCGGCGCGCTGTTCACGTGCGTCAGCGCTGTGCCCATCCGCGCAACGCGGAGGAGCGGGTCGGGCGTGGGTACGCCCGGGATTGCTCAGCGCAGTTCGCGCGCCAGGTTGGCGTCCAGCACACCGAGGAATTCCTCGGTGGTCAGGTAGCCCTGATCCCCGCCGACCAGCAGCGCGAGATCCTTGGTCATCTGGCCGTCCTCGACGGTCTTGATGACGACGTCCTCGAGGGCCTGGGCGAAGCCGATGACCTCGGGGGTGTTGTCCAGCTTGCCGCGGTGGGCCAGACCACGGGTCCACGCGAAGATCGAGGCGATCGGGTTGGTGGAGGTGGGCTTGCCCTGCTGGTGCTGGCGGTAGTGCCGGGTGACGGTGCCGTGCGCGGCCTCCGCCTCACAGGTCCGGCCGTCCGGGGTGAGCAGCACGGAGGTCATCAGGCCCAGCGAGCCGAAGCCCTGCGCCACGGTGTCGGACTGCACGTCGCCGTCGTAGTTCTTGCAGGCCCAGACGTAGCCGCCCTCCCACTTCAGCGCGGAGGCGACCATATCGTCGATGAGGCGGTGCTCGTAGGTGAGACCGGCCGCGTCGAACTCCTCCTTGAACTCGGTCTCGTACACCTCCTGGAAGGTGTCCTTGAACATGCCGTCGTACGCCTTGAGGATGGTGTTCTTGGTCGACATGTACACCGGGTAGTTCTGCTGCAGGCCGTAGTTCAGCGAGGCCCGCGCGAAGTCCCGGATGGACTCCTGGAAGTTGTACATGCCCATGATGACGCCGCCGTCCTCGGGCATCTTCACGACCTCGTGGACGATCGGCTCGGAGCCGTCCTCCGGGGTGAAGGTGAGGGTGACGGTGCCCGCCTGGTGCACCTTGAAGTCGGTGGCGCGGTACTGGTCACCGAAGGCGTGGCGGCCGATGATGATCGGCTTGGTCCAGCCCGGAACCAGGCGCGGGACGTTGGAGATGATGATCGGCGCGCGGAAGATGGTGCCGCCGAGGATGTTGCGGATGGTGCCGTTGGGCGACCGCCACATCTTCTTCAGACCGAATTCCTTGACGCGGGCCTCATCGGGGGTGATCGTCGCGCACTTGACGCCGACGCCGTGCTTCTTGATGGCGTTGGCCGCGTCGATCGTGACCTGATCGTCGGTCTTGTCGCGGTACTCGATGCCGAGGTCGTAGTACTCGAGGTTCACATCGAGATACGGATTGATCAGCTTGTCTTTGATGAACTGCCAGATAATCCGGGTCATCTCATCGCCGTCGAGCTCGACGACGGTGCCTTCAACCTTGATCTTGGACATGGATCTTCGTGTCCTCCTAGGAAGGTGGTGCTCCCATTGCACGGCCGGTGAGCACCGCTTGTAGCGGACCCCAGCTGTTCAACAGACAACGTATACGCATGGCGCGCGGCACGGGGCCTGTGGTGCCAGGTCCACGTACGCTGTGGCGTCAAGCAAGACAAGCGTACTGCTGCTATGAACCTCACCGCGCGGTTGCCCCCCGCTGTGCGGGAACAGCGGAGGGCTACTCGCAAGTAGGAAGCACGCGGCCTATGAGTCGAGGATACGAGGATCAGACGCCCACGTGAACCGGCTTCTCCGCGCCCTCGAGCAGGTTCTCCGGCTTGTCGCGGATCATCAGCGCGATGATCGGCAGGGCGATGAGGAAGAAGCCCGCACCGATGTAGAACGCCACGTCGTAGCTGTGGATGGCGGCCCGGGCCATGACATTGTCGATGGTCGGATTGTCGGCCACGTACCGCTGCGCGACCTGCACCGAGATGGTGGTCAGCAGGGCCGTGCCGATGGAACCGCCGACCTGCTGCGCGGCATTGAGCAGCGCGCTGGCCACCCCGGAATCGGCCTCGTCCACCTGATGCAGCGCGGTGGTCTGCATGGCCACGAAGACGCCACCCATACCGAGTGCGATGAGCGTCATGGCGGGCAGCACCGACGCCGCGTAGCCGTCACCGAAATCGAGCTGGGCCAGATAGAGCAGCCCCAGCATGCCCAGCGCGGTCCCGGCCAGCAGCACCGGGCGCGGACCCAGCTTCGGCAGTACCGCGCTGGCGATACCCGCCGACACCACGATGCCGATGGGGAACGGCAGGAAGGCGACACCGGCCTTCAGCGCCGAGTACCCGAGGGTGATCTGCAGGTAGTAGCTGAGGTTCAGGAACATGGCGAACATGGCGATCGGGATGAGCAGCGCCACCAGGAACGAGCCGCCCCGGTTGATCTCCCCGGGGATGCGCAACGGCAGCAGCGGATTCGCGGACCGGTGTTCGATGACCACGAAGGCCACCAGCAGGGCCGCGCCCGCGGCCAGCAGCCCGAGGGTGGATGCCGCGCCCCAGCCGTTCTCGGCCGCGCGGGTGAAGCCGTAGACGATGGCGATGAGCCCGAGGGTGCCGGTGATCGCGCCCGGCAGGTCGTAGCCGCCGGTGCGCGGCGCGGGCTCGTCCCTGACGACGAAGGCGTACGCCCCGACCAGTGCCAGCAGTGCGACGGGGGTGTTGACCAGCAGGCACCAGCGCCAGTCGGCGTACTCGGTGAGCGCGCCGCCCGCGATCAGCCCGATGGCCGCGCCGCCCGCCGAGACGCCCGCGAAGACACCGAACGCCTTGGCTCGCTCGGTGACCTCGGTGAAGGTGATCGACACCAGTGACAGCGCCGCGGGTGCCAGCAATGCCGCGAACGCACCCTGCAGGCCGCGCCCGGCGAACAGCTGTCCGGCGTTCTGTGCGAGCCCGGCCAGCGCGGAGGCGGCGGCGAAGCCGACCAGGCCGATCAGGAAGATGCGGCGGCGGCCGAGGTAGTCGGCGAGGCGGCCGCCGAGCAGCAGCAGGCCGCCGAAGATGAGGGTGTAGGCCGTCAGCATCCACTGCTTGTCGGCCTCGCTGATGTGCAGATCCTGCTGCGCGAAGGGCAGCGAGATCGTGACGATGGTGGCGTCCAGCACCACCATGAGCTGCGCCAGGGCGAGTACGCCCAGGGCCAGCCAGCGCTTGGAAGCGCTTGTCTGTCTGGATATTTCGTCGGGTTCGCGAGTCGCGGTCGCAGTGGTCACGTCGTTCTCCTCAGGGCATTACGAACAACCCGGACCATACTGGCACCCACCGACAAATGACGTCAAGCGAAAAATGTCGCAATCAGACAGATGGCTGTTAATGACACAATTCGGCCCGATAGCGATAGACTGAGGCAATGTCCGAGTCGTCAACGCCTGCCGATCTCCTGGAACGCCGTCGACCGGGACTGCGCGAACGCAAGAAGCAGCAGACCCGCGAGCGCATCATCGATGTGGCACTCGAGCTGTGCGACGCCCAGGGTTTCGACGCCACCACCGTCGAACAGATCGCCGACGCGGCCGACGTCTCACCACGCACCGTGAACCGGTACTTCGAGAGCAAGGAAGAGATCGTCATCGCCCCCATCGAGGTATGGGGGCAGGCCATGGCCGAGTATCTGCGGGCGCAGCCGCCGCACGACAACGAGCTGCAGGCGATGCTGGACGGCTTCCTGGCCCTGACCGACCGCATCATCGAGGCCGATGAACCGGTGCCGTTCCGCTGGTTCCAGCAGATGCAGAACATCATCCGCGGCAGCGCCGCGGTGCGCGCCCGCAGTCTCGACGCGGGCGAGCACAAGACCCAGCAGATGGGCGAGGTGATCGCCGAGCGCATCGGCCAGCCCGCGGACAGCCTGCCGGTGCGTTTGCTGCTGGGTACCTGGCACACCATCATGCGGGTCGGCACCGAGGTCGAGGCCGTCGACGGCAACTGCGCCACCTCCGCCCGGGGCATGGCCGACGCCGTGGTCGCGGCCTATCGCGAATTCCTGCGTATCTGCGGAAACGTCTGTGTGTCCAGCCCCACTTCGGACTCCGACCCCTCCGCCCGCTAGAATCTCGCATCAGGTCAAGAGCATCAGCGTCAAGCCCCGGCTTGCTGATCGGCAACCCTCCAGCTGCGGTGGGGTGCTCCGGGTGAGGACCGGGCGCTCGAAGGCCGAGCGCAAGCGCACTGTAGGAGGTCTACCGAAATGTGTTGTTGTCGAAGCCCATTCGCCTTCCGATAACGTCAGACTTCCCGCCATTCGGCGACTTTTCTTGGAGCAGGACATGAGTGACTCGACCGCGCCCATCGAACCGGCCAACTGGTCTTTCGAGACCAAGCAGGTGCACGCCGGACAGGCTCCCGACGCCACCACCGGGGCCCGCGCGCTGCCGATCTACCAGACCACCTCGTACGCCTTCCGCGACACCGAACACGCCGCCGCGCTGTTCGGACTGGCCGAGCCGGGCAATATCTACACCCGGATCATGAACCCCACCCAGGACGTGGTGGAGCAGCGCATCGCCGCCCTGGAGGGCGGCGTCGCGGCGCTGCTGCTGGCGTCCGGACAGGCCGCCGAAACCTTCGCCATCCTCAATCTGGCCGCCGCCGGGGATCACATCGTCGCCAGCCCGCACCTCTACGGCGGCACCTACAACCTCTTCCGCTACTCGCTGCCCAAGCTGGGCATCGAGGTCAGCTTCGTCGACGATCCCGACGACCTGGAGCAGTGGCGGGCGGCGGTGCGACCCAACACCAAGGCGTTCTACGGCGAGACCGTGGCCAACCCCAGCAGCGCGCTGCTGGACATCCCGGGCGTCGCCGAGATCGCCCACGCCGCCGGGGTGCCGCTCATCGTGGACAACACCGTGGCGACGCCGTACCTGATCCAGCCGCTGCGCCACGGGGCCGACATCGTGGTGCATTCGGCCACCAAATACCTTGGCGGACATGGCTCCGCGGTCGCGGGCGTGATCGTCGACGGCGGCGGATTCGACTGGACCGGGCGCGACGAATCCGGCGCGGCGCGGTTCCCGGGCTTCACCACCCCCGATCCGAGCTACCACGGCGTGGTGTACGCGGACCTGGGTGCGCCCGCCTTCGCGCTCAAGGCGCGGGTGCAGCTGCTGCGCGACCTCGGCTCGGCCGTCTCGCCGTTCAACGCCTTCCTCATCGCGCAGGGCATCGAGACGCTGAGCCTGCGGGTGGAGCGGCACGTGGCCAACGCGCAGGCGGTCGCGGAGTTCCTGGCCCAGCGGCCGGAGGTGCTGTCGGTGTCCTACGCCGGGCTGCCGTCCTCCCCCTGGTACGAGCGTGGCAAACAGCTGGCACCGAGGGGTGTGGGCGCGATCGTGTCCTTCGAGCTCGCCGGGGGCGTCGATGCGGGCAAGAAGTTCGTGGACGCGCTGGAGCTGCACAGCCATGTCGCTAACATCGGGGATGTGCGTTCCCTCGTCATCCATCCGGCCTCCACCACGCATTCACAGCTGACGCCGGAAGAGCAGCTGGCCTCCGGCGTCACCCCGGGGCTGGTGCGGTTGGCCGTGGGTATCGAGGGTATCGACGACATCCTGGCCGATCTCACGGCCGGACTGACGGCGGCGGCACGTTGACCGTGAACATCGAATCGAGCACGTCCCGGGAGACGGTGGAGGCGCTGCTTCCACCGTCCGACGGGACGCTCGGCAGTATTGCCATCGGGGACGTCGAACTCGAGAACGGGGCGGTCGTCACCGACGTGACGCTGGCCGCGCAACGCTGGGGCGAACTCTCGGCGAATCTGGACAACGTGGTGCTGGTCGAGCACGCGCTGACCGGTGACTCCCATGTGGTCGGGGCGGCGGGTTCGCCGCCCGGCTGGTGGGAGGGCACCGTCGGACCCGGTGCGCCCATCGACACCCGGGAGTGGTGTGTCATCGCCACCAATGTGCTCGGCGGCTGTCAGGGCTCGACCGGACCCGCCTCCCTGGCCCCCGACGGAAAGCCTTGGGGCTCACGATTTCCCGATATCTCCATCCGCGATCAGGTGACCGCCGAGGTGCGGCTGTTCGACCTGCTCGGGATCGAACGGCTGGCCGCGGTGGTCGGCGGCTCCATGGGCGGCATGCGGGTGCTGGAATGGATGATCGGCCATCCCGACCGCGTCGGCTCCGCCCTGGTGCTGGCCGTCGGCCCGCGCGCCACCGCCGACCAGATCGGCACCCAGACCACCCAGATCGCCGCCATCACCGCCGATCCGGACTGGCAGGGCGGCGACTACCACGGCACCGGGCGCGCGCCCATGACCGGCATGCGCATCGCCCGCCGTATCGCGCACCTGAGCTACCGCACCGAATTCGAACTCGACCACCGCTTCGAGAACCACGCCCAGGGTGACGAGAACCCTTGGGACGGCGGCCGTTACGCGGTGCAGAGCTACCTGGAATACCAGGCCGACAAACTCGTCTCCCGCTTCGACCCCGGCACCTACATCCTGCTCACCGAGGCCATGAACCGGCACGACGTGGGCCGCGGCCGCGGCGGCATCGCCACCGCCCTGACCTCCACCCCGGTCCCCTGCATCGTCGGCGGCGTCGACTCCGACCGCCTGTACCCGCTGCGCACCCAACAGGAACTGGCCGACCTCCTCCCCGGTTGCAAGGGCCTGGAAATCGTCCGCTCCCGCGACGGCCACGACGGCTTCCTCACCGAAACCGAAGCGGTCGGCAAACTCCTCACCGAAACCATGGACCTGGCCCGCGCGGCCCGCGACAACCGCTGACATCGGCCTACGCCGACCGCTGAGATCGGCCCGCGTCGTCCGCTGACATCGGCCCGCGTCGTCCGCTGACATCGGCCCGCGTCGTCCGCTGCGGCGGGAGCCGGATCTAGGTGATACCGAGCGGGTTGACCGTGGCGGCCAGCACGATGATGGCCGAGCCCAGCGCGGTCAGGGCGACCACGTCGAACCATTTGCCGCGCACCGCGAGCAGGCCGACCTGTTCGGCGGGCAGCAGCATGCGGAAGGCCGCGGCCAGCAGGGCCGCGCCGCCGATGAACACGGCACCGCGTCGCCAGCGGTCCCAGGCCAGGAAGACGACCGCCACCACCAGCACCGCGGCCACCAGGATGAGCGGCAGATGGGTGCGGATGGATGCGCCGATGCGGCTGCTGCGGCTCTCGGGGGCGGCGTGGGCACTCACGCGCCGCAGTCTAGCGGCGGGGCGGTTTCCACCGATACGGCCCGGTCGAATCCACCCGGCACCCGCCACACCGCCCCGCAACGCCTCACCGCCCGCCAACCCCACACCACCCGGCAACCCCACACCGCCCGGCAACGCCACACCGGTCGGCAACCCCACCACCCGGCAACGCCACACCGGTCGGCAACCCCACCACCCAGCAACGCCACACGGCCCGGCAACGGCCGCGCCGCCGGTCCGGCACAGCGGCGTGACCCCCGTCTGGTTGACTGGCGGGGTGTTCCATCTGGTGTTCTACGAGCCCCGCATCCCGCCGAATACCGGCAACGCCATCCGGCTGGCCGCCGGGACCGGATGCCGACTACACCTGATCGAGCCGCTCGGCTTCGACCTATCCGAGCCCAAGTTGCGGCGGGCCGGATTGGACTACCACGACCTCGCCTCGGTCACCGTGCACAAGGATCTGGCCGCCGCCTGGGACGCCATCCGCCCCGAACGCGTCTTCGCCTTCACCGCCCAGGCCACCACGCACAGCACCGCCGTCGCCTACCGCGAGCACGACACCCTGCTCTTCGGCCCCGAACCCACCGGCCTACCCGCCGAGGTCCTCGCCGACCCGCACGTCACCACCCAGGTCCGCATCCCCATGCTCCCGGGCCGCCGCTCCATGAACCTCTCCAACGCCGCCGCCGTCGCCGTCTACGAAGCCTGGCGGCAACTGGGCTTCCCGGGCGCGGTGTAGTGACAGACGCGCGCCCACACGGTCTACTGACACTGACAACACCCGACATCGCGGACGAAACCGTCTGCTTCTCGTGAATCCGGGAGGCCGTGGACATGGCGAAATATCCTGAGGACATGTCCGTCCCCCACCTCGAGCAGCCCGATATCCCCGAGTACATGACGTGGGAGGAGCTCGAGCGGCTACCGGAGGAGATCGCCGAGCAGATCGAACTGTGGGACGGGCGGGTGATGTGGATGCGACGTGGCCCGGCCGAGCATCAGACGTTCACGAATCTGCTCTGGAGCGCACTGCGCCGATGCGCACGGTCGGATGTGACCCGCCATCCCGATCACTGCTGGCGCGTCACCACCGAGACGAACGTCTTCTTCGGCGCCAGCGGAAAGTCCGATTTCGTGACACCGGACTTCCTGATCCACCGCTGTCTCGAAACCCCGTACCAGGATGTCCGCGCCGCCGATGTCCACCTCGTCGGCGAAGTGCTGTCTCCCGGCAACACCGCATCCGATATCGAGGCGAAGAAGGCACGCTACGCGCGGGCCGGTATTCCGCTGTACTGGGAGGTGGCGCTCGCCCGCGAGGCCAGCGTCATCGAGAAGGTGCGCGCCTTCGCGCTGCAAACCGAACCCGGCCAGCTGGTCCCGGCGGGCGTGCACCTGCTGCACGCCGCCAACTACCTCATGGCCGGCGAGTGGACCGCGGCCGATACCGACGGCATCGAGTTCGACTTCCCCTTCCAACTGCGCATTCCGTGGGAAGAGCTCGCGTTCTGAACCCGATCGGCCCCGACCGCTCTCCGGTCGTGGCCGGGTAGGCCCGGGCACGCGTCAGTCGTCGATATCGAAGCGTTTGAAGCGGGAGGTCGCGCCCGCGGTGAGGCGGACGGCGGATTTGGGCACGCCGTAGTGGGCGGCGAGGAGTTCGCAGGCGGCCCTGTTGGCCTTGCCCTCCACGGCGGGGGCGCGGACGTAGAGCTGGAGGGTGCCGTCGGGGAGGGTTTCCACCAGCGGCCCCTTCTTGCTGTTCGGTTTGATCGTCGCGCGGACCACGGTCGGCACGGTGGCTCCCTTCTCTGCGCGACAATTCTCCTCACGCTCCATTCTCCCCGCGTCCCGCCCGCGCCGGGCACCCGGTCGGGGCTGCGGTCCCACTGCGGCCCGGGGGTCGTGACGGCGCTCAGCGGAAGTCGCGGGACTTCGCCTCGATGCGCAGGTCCATGCGTTGCAGGTGGTCGGCGACCACCGTGATCGCCCCCTCGGCGTTCTGTACGCGCCCGCGAATCAGCAGGGCGGGCGCGCTCTGGGCGAGGCGGCGGTAGCGGGTCCAGAGGCCGACGGAGCAGACCACGTTCACCATGCCGGTCTCGTCCTCCAGGTTGAGGAAGGTGACGCCGCCCGCCGTGGCGGGGCGCTGCCGGTGCGTGACCGCGCCGCCCACCAGCACCCGCGTGCCGTCGCGAATATCGGCGAGGCGGGCGGCGGGCACCACCCCCAGCGCATCGAGTCGCGGGCGCAGGAACTCGGTGGGATAGCTGCCGGGTGAGACGCCGGTGGCCCAGACGTCGGCGGCGGCCAACTCCAGCTCGCTCATACCGGGCAGGGCGGGTGCGGCGGTGGCCGCGCCGGTGCCGGGGAGCCGGTCGGGGCGTTCCCCCGCCGCGGCCCCGGCGGCCCACAGGGCTTGGCGGCGGGTGATGTCGAGGCTGCCGAGCGCACCCGCCGTGGCCAACGATTCCGCTTGCGGGACAGTAAGTTCCACGCGGTTGGTGAGGTCGAGGAAGGAGCGGTAGGGCCCGTCGGACAGGCGGGCGGCGACGATCCGCTCGGCCAGTTCGTCGCCGATGTGCCGCACCGCGGCCAGCCCCAGCCGGATCTCCATCCCCCGCCGTTCCAGCGTCGCTTCGGCGAGACTGTGATTGATATCCGGCCCGTGCACCACCACCCCGTGCCGCCGGGCGTCCGCCACCAGCGACTGCGGCGAGTAGAACCCCATCGGCTGCGCCCGCAGCAGGCCCGCGCAGAACGCCGCCGGATGATGCAGCTTGAACCACGCCGAATAGAACACCAGTGAGGCGAAGCTCTGCGAATGACTTTCCGGGAAACCGAAATTCGCGAAGGCGTAGACCTTCTCGTAGATGCGGTCGGCCACCTCGCCGGTAATGCCGTGCAGTTCCCGCATGCCCTGATAGAAGCGTTCCCGCAGCCGCTCCATCTTCTCCGGTGACCGCTTGGAGCCCATGGCGCGGCGCAGCTGATCGGCCTCGGCGGCGGTGAATCCGGCGACATCGACGGCCATCTGCATGAGCTGCTCCTGGAACAGCGGGATGCCGAGGGTGCGTTCCAGCGCGTTCGCCAGCGCCGGATGGTCGTAGGTGACCGGCTCCAGCCTGTTGCGACGGCGGATGTAGGGGTGCACGGAGCCGCCCTGGATGGGCCCGGGACGGATCAGGGCCACCTCCACCACCAGGTCGTAGAAGTTCCGCGGCCGCAGCCGCGGCAGGGTCGCCATCTGCGCGCGCGACTCCACCTGGAACACGCCCACCGAGTCGGCGCGCGAAAGCATGTCGTACACAGCGGTTTCGGTGAGGTCCAACCGGTGCAACTCCACGGTCTCCCCCTTGTGCTCACGCACCAGGTCGATCATGTAGTGCAGGGCGGAGAGCATGCCGAGACCGAGCAGATCGAATTTCACCAGCCCGGCGGCGGCGCAGTCGTCCTTGTCCCACTGCAACACACTGCGTCCCGGCATGCGCGCCCATTCGGTGGGGCACACATCGGCGATGGGGCGATCGCAGATCACCATGCCGCCGGAGTGGATGCCCAGATGCCTGGGCAATCCCTCCAATTCACCGGCCAGGGCGAGGACGTCGTCGGGAATATCGGTGTGCTCCTCCTTCGCGACACCCGTCCAGCGGCTCACCTGCTTACTCCAGGCGTCCTGCTGTCCGGACGAGAACCCCAGTGCGCGTGCGGCATCGCGCACCGCGGACTTACCCCGATAGGTGATGACATTGGCCACCTGCGCCGCGTACTCGCGCCCGTACTTGGCATAGACGTGCTGGATGGCCTCCTCGCGGCGGTCCGATTCGATGTCCACGTCGATATCGGGCGGGCCGTCGCGTTCGGGCGCGAGGAAGCGTTCGAACAGCAGCTGATTGGCGACCGGATCCACATTGGTGATGCCGATGGCGTAGCAGACGGCCGAGTTGGCGGCGGAACCCCTGCCCTGGCACAGGATGTCGTTGTCGTGGCAGAAGCTGACGATGTCGTGCACCACCAGGAAGTAGCCCGGGAACCGCAACCGCTCGATCACCTCGAGTTCGTGTTCGAGCTGCCGGTACGCCTGGGGGTTGTGCGCGGGGGGACCGTAGCGGCGGGCGGCCCCCCGGTAGGTGAGTTCGCGCAGCCACGAGGTCTCGTCGTGCCCCTCCGGCACGTCGAAGGGCGGCAGCCGCGGGGCGATCAGGCGCAGGTCGAAAGCGCATTCCCGGGCCAGTTCGGCGGCATTGGCCACCGCCTGCGGGCAGGCCGCGAACAGCCGCGCCATCTCGGCTCCCGACCGCAGATGCGCGCCGCCGGTGGGGGCGAGCCAGCCCGCCATCTCGTCGAGGCTCTGCCGGGCCCGGATGGCGGCCAGCGCCATGGCCCGGCGGCGCTGTGGCGGCGCGGCGAAATGCGCTCCGGTGGAGGCGATCACCGGCAGGCCGAGGCGGTCGGCCAGGGCGAGCAGCCGGGCATTGCGCTCGTCGTCGGTGGGTATGCCGTGGTGGGTGAGCTCCACGCTCACCCGGTCCGGTCCGAATCGTTCCATCAGATCCCGCAGTGCCGCTTCGGCTTCCGCGTCGCCCCGCCGCAGCGCCTGCCGCACATGCCCTTTCCGGCAGCCGGTCAGCACCTGCCAGTGCCCGCCCGCCGCCGCGGTGAGCCGGTCCAGGTCGTAGCGCAGAATGCCCTTCTCGCCCGCCGCCATGTGCGCCGCCGCCATCTCCCGGGACAGCCGCCGGTACCCTTCCTGCCCGCGCGCCAGGATCAGCAGATGCGGTCCGGCGGGATCGGGTGCGCCGGTGCGGGGCTCGGAATCGCTCGGCACGGCCGAATCGGCTGGGCGTCCGCGCGTCCGAGCCCTGCCACCGGACGCGGTCGGGTAGCTCGAGGCGGGTCGGCCGCCGCGCGGGGCGAGGTGGGCGCCGGGGCGGGCGGCGCTGCCGAGGGAGAGTTCCGCACCGAAGACGGTGGGCATACCCCATTCGCGGGCGGCCTCGGCGAAGCGCACGACACCGTAGAAGCCGTCGTGGTCGGTGAGGGCGAGGGCCTCGAGGCCGAGGCGGACGGCCTCCTCGACCAGTTCCTCCGGCTGGCTGGCTCCGTCGAGGAAGCTGTAGGCGGAGTGGGCGTGCAGTTCGGCGTAGGGGACGGTGGGTTCGTCGGGACGGTGCAGCGGTGCGGCACGGTAGGGCTCGCGCTTGCGAGACCAGGCCGGGCTGTCGCCGCCGTCGCCCGCGGGGACGGTTCGGTTCGGGCGTCCGGAGAGCACCCGTTCCAGCTCCGACCAGGTCGGCGGTCCGTTGTGCCAGCCCACGACACCTCCTCCGCACACACTCCAGAAATCGAACTTGTGTTCGATAGTCAGCGACTGTACACGCATTCCAACCGGGCGGTTTGTATTAACTCGAGCCCATCACGCCAACCTCGGAACTCACCCTGGCATTGGAACTTACTTTGGAGTAAGTTCGAGCCAATCCGACCTGCAAAGGAGCAGTCATGAGCGAAACGACAGGCGACGGCTACCGGGCCCGTCGACGCGCTCGCCGGGACCTGTCCGGCAGACACGTCGTCATCACCGGCGCGTCCTCCGGCATCGGCCGCGCGGCCGCCTCGGCCGTGGCTGAGAAGGGAGCGACGGTCTTCCTGCTCGCCCGCCGCGCCGAGGAACTGGCCGTGGTGGTCGAGAAGATCCGGGCCGAGGGCGGCGACGCCTACGCCTACCAGTGCGATGTCACCGACGAGGACTCCGTCGAGAAGGCCGTGACCCAGATCCTGGACGCACACGGTCACGTGGACATGCTGGTCAACAATGCCGGGCGCTCCATCCGCCGCGCCGTACACCGCTCCACCGACCGCATGCACGACTTCGAGCGCACCATGGCGGTCAACTACTTCGGCGCGGTGCGCATGACCCTGGCCCTGCTACCGCAGATGCGCGAGCGCAAATTCGGCCACATCGTGAACATCTCCAGCGCCGGAGTGCAGGTCGCCACGCCGCGCTTCGCCGCCTACCTGGCCTCCAAGGCCGCCCTCGACAAGTTCGCCGAGGTGACCGCGATCGAGATGCTGGCCGACAACATCACTTTCACCACCATCCACATGCCGCTGGTGCGCACCCCCATGATCGCCCCGAGCGGCAACCAGGGCCCCTCGGAATCCCCCGAATGGGCCGCCGCCACCATCGTCCGCGCCCTCACCGACCGCCCCAAGCGCATCGACGTCCCGCTGGGCACCCTCGCCGAATACGGCAGCCTCATCACCCCGCGCATCAAGGACCGCATCCTGCACCGCTACTACCGCGCCCTCCCCGACTCCCCCGCCGCCAAAGGCGAGAAGTCCGAGGAGACGACACAACTGGAAATCCTCCCCCCGAAACGCCACCGCCGCGAAGTACCCCCCGCCGTCCGCGCCACCGGCACCGCCCTCCGCCGCGCCGCCCGCCTCGTCCCCGGCACCCACTGGTAGCACCGCGAGGGGGAACCGGTGGCGGAACGCTCTCGCACGATGCAGCGCACCAATTCCCCCTCGCCCGAAATAGATCCGGCTGGGGCACGCCGGATTCCGTCATCGGCCGCGCAGCCGAGGCACCGCGACCAGGCACCGAGCCACGGCGTGCAGACGGTACGCAAAGGCTGCCAGCGCCTTCCCGAACCGCAGCGCTGGACCAGTCGCAGCCACCTATGACTGTCCCGGCATCGCCCCAGCGCAATGTGCGCCGACAGTCCATGCGGCAAGCGATAACCGCATCCCGACAGCGGTGCGACACCGGCTGCCTCGGCACCCGTTGCGGGCTCACTCCAGCCGGTGCAGCCGAGTGGCGCGTAGTGCTTTGACGGGTTTGGGGGCGGCTCCGCAGCTGGCTTGGCGGGGTGCGTAGGCGGAGGCGTGGACGGTGACCAGCCAGCGGCGGCCGTCGCGGTGGGTGACCTGCGCCGCGCCCGCGAAGGTGGCGGGGTCGGCGGGTGCCGTCCCATCGCCGAGCCGGGCGGCAGCCGGTGCGATCGACGCGGGCACCTCGGCACTCCCCGCCGAGGTATCCGCCTCGGCGAGGCTTGCCTGGTCGGCCGCTTCGGCGGGACCCCAGGTCGCCGAAGCGGCTGTGACGGTGAGGGCATTCAGGGCCACGGCGGTGTCGTCGCCGATATCGCGCAGGTGTTCGCGGACCGTGATCTCGGCTACCTGTTCCACCGGGGTGTGGCCGCTGCGGCCGCGGAAGCCGGTCAGGGACAGCGTGTTCCGGTCGGCGGCGGCGAGTGTTTCGAGGGCGGTGTCGGCGGTCAGGCGGCCGTAGGTGAGGCCGGAGGGGAGCAGCACCACGGCGGGGGCGAAGCGGTGGCCGCCGGTGTGGGAGCACTCCCAGACGCGGCCGGGATATTCGGCGGCGAGGCGGGCGGCGATGGGGCGGCCGAGGCGGGCACAGCACTGGTCGCGCTTGCCGTGCGCGCAGACCAGCACCGGCGGATCGGCGACGGGCGCACCGATTCCCGGGGGCGGGCCGTTGAGCAGGTGCGGGTCGAAGTCGAGCAGCTGTTTCAGGTCGGTGATCTCGAAACGTTCGCACCAGGGACGCTCGGGATGCGAGCTGACGAGCAATACCGTTCGGACACCGGTGAACTCGTGGCGACCCGGTCTGCGGATGAGCGTCGGACGCACACGGGCGGCCTTGGTGCGGGCGGCCAGTTCGGCGGTGATATCGGAGCCGAGCACCTCGTCGCCGATCACATCGCGCCCCCACGCCCCGGGCTGCTCGACACACAGCCAGCCGGTGATGTGGGTGGCGCTGCCGGGTAGCGGCACCTCCCACGCCGCCGTCGTACACGGCAGACCCGCGAATGCCGTCACAGCGGCTGCCCGTCGATGAGTTTGCGAATCATCTGATCCAACCGCCGCGCCCGGGTCTCCGGCCGCACCGCGCTGCCGAGCTGCTGGCCGATCTCGACACTGATCTGATCGGGCAGCGTCTCGAAGAACGCCGCCGCCTCCGGATGCTTCGCCAGCTCGTCCAGGAAGTCCTGCGGCAGTTCCCGACCGTAGGCATTGTCCCAGCGGCCGTCGGACTTGGCGCGGTCGATCTCGGCCTGCCCGGCCGGATGCATGAGTCCCTGTTCGATCAATTCCTCGGCGTAGCCCACATTGCGCTGCGACCACGAGCTGCGCGGCCGCCGCGGTGTGAAACTCTGTAGATAGAACTCGTCGTCGAGCCGCCGCGCCTGCCCGTCGATCCAGCCGAAGCACAGCGCCTGACGCAGCGCACCGGCGTAGTCGAGTGATATGTAGCCGGTGCCCCGCTTCGCGAATTTCAGCCAAACCCCGTCCATGGCGGCGTGATTGGCCATCAGCCATTCCCGAAACTCCGCCTCCCCGGCGAAGAACAGGATCGGGCGATCTGATGCGGACACGATCTCACTGTAGAAAACGCCGCCGACACGTGGCGCAAACGGGCCACCCGTCCTGCCCCGGACAGCGTCGTACCGGCGGAAATCGGACGCGCTCGTAGGGTGGAGGCATGACCGATAAGGAATTACTGAACGAACTCCTCGCGGTCGAGCGTCGAGGCTGGGACGCGCTGTGCACCAGCACCGGGGCGGACTTCTACGGCTCGCTCATGACCGAGGACGCGGTGATGGTGCTCGCCAACGGCATGGTGCTGGACCGCGACGGCGTCATCGACTCGCTGAAGAACGCTCCACCGTGGCGGACCTTCGAGTTGGAGAGTCCGCGTCTGGTGGACGCCGGCGACAGCACGATCCTGGTCTACACCGGCATCGCGTACCGCGAGGGTGCCGAGCCCGCCTTCCGGGGCATCATGACCAGCGTCTACGTCCGCGTCGACGGGGACTGGCGGCTGGCCTGCTACCAGCAGACGCCGATTCCGGACTGAGCGTCACCCGTCAGGACCGCGGCCGGGCGGTATCGCCGGCGAGCCGCCCCTGCGTGGTCAGTGCCGGAGGAACGGCAGGACCGCTGCCTCGAACTCGTGGTAGCGGTCACGGTGGATGCTGTGCCCGCAGCGGAAGGTGTGCACGGTGCAGTCGGGGATGCTGACGCGCAACTGTTCGACCTTGTCCGGGTCGACCATGCCGCCGGGGCCGCCGCGCAGGAACAGCGTCGGCGCGGCGATATCCGCGAGACCCTCCCACCATTCCGGATACGGCTTGCGGAACTGCTCCAGGGCGGTGCGGGTCATGGAGCGGTCGAAGGCCAGCACGGCGCGCGGATGGCGCAGCAGGCTGGTGGTGGCGTGCCACAGCTCCGGCACCGAGGGCAGCCGTCGGGTCAGGGTCACCTGTTCGTCACCGGAGCGCAGCGGTAGCGGCTGCTCCTCGATCACCAAGCGGCGCACCAGTTCCGGACGTCGCATGGCCAGCCACGACACCGCGTAGCCGCCCAGCGAATGGCCCACGAAATCCGCCGATTCGAGACCGAGCCGGTCGCACAGCCGCAGCAGGTCGCCGCCGAATTCGGCGAACAGGTACGAGTCGGCGTGCGCGCTGCGCCCGTGCCCACGCAGATCCGGAACGATCACCCGCCGTCCACGCCGCGCCAACTGCCGCGCGAACCGATCCCAGGTGTGACCATCCCCGCCCATGCCGTGCACCAGCACCACCGGCACCGTGCTCGCGGCCCGCTCCGCCCCGGAATCCCGATAGGCGATGAGCACGTCCTCGAACGCGACCCGCGTAACCGTCGACTCCACGATCAGCCAGCCTACGGGGCGTGCCCGCACCGCGCCGCCGGTTGTGCGCGGCACCATACCCCGGCTGGATTCCGATATGCGGGAAACCGTGCCGCTACCGGCGGAGTACCGGCCGATAACATCCTGACCCGGCCCCGATCAGGAGTGCCCGGCGAAACCGGGACAGGCCTGATCCGAGCAGATCACGGCCAAACCTGGGCAGATCGCGGCCAGGCCCGCCCGCCGCGCCCGGCGTGAACGGGTCGGTGGTCACTCGTAGAGGCCCTCCACATGCCAGGCGTGGTCGTAGGCGAGCAGGAGCAGGGCGCGGGTGTCGCCGTCCAGCAGCACTTGGGCGCGGGCCACGTAACCCTGTGGGCTCCGGTGGGTCCACCAGCGATCGTCGAGGGGCCAGGGTCCGGCCCAGCCGAGCAGCCGCCAACTGCGGGAACCCCAGTGCAGATGCGTCGGATCGGTGGTGAAGAGACCACGGTCGGTGACCCAGACCGGGGTGCCGTCGGCCGCCTCGAGCCGGACCCGCGGGCGGTGCGCCAGGATGACGGCGGGGGCGGGTTCGGGCAGCCGCCCCGGCCACGGTTGCGCCGGATCGGCCGCGGGCACCAACTCCTCGCCCAGGGTCACCATGGTGATCCGCTCCTCGGGACCGCGCCCGCCACTGAGCACCCCCACCCGGACCGCCTCCCCGCCCAGCAGCCCCTGCACCCGAGCCAACGCACGCCGTGCCCGCGCCTCCTCCTCTCCGACCCCGCCCCACAGGCCCAGCTGGAGCGCCCCCGCCGACACCACCTCGACGGGTTCCAGCCGCAGCAGGGTGATGGGGGCGGTGGGCGCGGGCGGATCCGCCCGACCGCCGCCGCGGGTGCGGCGGGTGAGCCAGCCGTCGAGCTGCCAGCGGATGCGGTCGGCGGTGCTGTCGGGGGTGAGGGGTTCGGCGCAGCGCCAGGTGCGGGAGAGGTGTTCTCCGGCAGCGGTTTCCGCCTGGATCGACAGGCGGGTGCAGGCCACCGCGGCGGCGGCGAGGAGTTCGTGCAGCTGGGCGGCGAGCATGCGGCCCGCGAAGGCGGCGGCGTCCACGCGGTCGATGGGCGGGTCGCAGCGGTATTCCACGGTGAGGTCGGCGGCGGGCGGCCGGGTGCCGGGTCGGCGTTCGGGTCGGGCGAGCGCGCAGCGGTGCGCGGCGATGGCGTCCACGCCGAAACGGGAGGACACCTCGGCGGGAGTGAGCGCCGCGAAGTCGCCGATGCGGCGTAATCCCAAGCGGTGCAGCAGATCCACCAGGTCCGCGCGTTCCGGGGCGGACAGGGCGGGTTCCACCGCGAGTTCGCCGATCGGCAGCGGCGCGAGGAAGGCCGCGCCGCCGCCGGGCGGCACCAGGATGGCGCGCCGCGCGGCGAACACCGCCGTCGACAGTTCGTCGGCGATCCCGATCTGGCATTCCACCCCCACCGCCGCCACCGCGTCCACCAACCGCTCCGCCGCCGCCTCCTCCGACCCGAAATACCGCGCCGCGCCCCGAGCCGCCAGCACCAGCAGCCCCGGCCGCAACACCTCCACCCCCGGCACCGTCGCATCCACGGCCGCCACCACCGGCTCGAACGCCCGCGCATCCCGATCCGGATCATCCTGCACCACAAGCAGTTCCGGACACCGAGCCTGCGCCTCCCGCCGCCGCGTCCCCCGCCGCACCCCCTCGGCCCGAGCCACCGCCGTACAGGCCACCACCCGATTCGCCGAGAACACCCCCACCGGCCGAGTCACCGGCACCCCCGCCACGGCCGCCGCCGCCACCGCGGGCCAATCCGGACACCACACCGCCAACACCCGAGACCGCGCCCGCTCACTCACCGCGACCACCCGAGCATTCCGCGGTCCACCGGCGCTTTCCGGACCGTTTCCCAACGAAGGGCCACACCCACCTCGAGAGCGGAACAACGGGCCTGGACGACTGCCCACAGTTCGGCGCGGACACTCCCGGGCCGGAATCAGCCGGTTCCAGAGACCGCTCGCCGAGCACGAAACCCACCCGAACCCCAGCCCACGGACGCCGCCACGACGACCGCGCAGCGACGCGGTGCGGCCTTGAGGTTCGCGCCGTCTCGATGTCGCGACAGCGCGCTGTCGATTCGCCCCGCGCTGTCGCCTGGAGCTGCCGAGGCTCAGGACGTTTCGCCGCTGTGGCAGACGCTGCGGCACAACCGGGTCGGTGCGAACTGGCCGCCCGTTCGGGCCACCGCGCATTCGTTTCCGCCATGGCGACAGCGGTACGGGCCGACCGACCGTGGCTCGGCAGCGGCGCGGCCACGCCGGGTCCCGCCGGTTCAGGAGGCCGCATGGCGGGCGGGAGGTTCGGCGTGGGCGGGGGAAGACGCGGTGGGGTGGGCGGGGTCGGTGTGGGCGGGGTCGGTGTGGGCGGGGCGGAGGGTTTCGACGGGCGTGTGATCCCATTCGACGCGGCCGTTGCGGGGGAAGGTGGCGAGGCTGCCGTGGCGGGGTGGGAGGGAGCGGCCGCGGACGGAGACGTCGAGGCGGACGGTGCGCAGGCGGCCGCAGCCGCGGCCGAGGCCGTCATAACCGGTGACCTTGGTGTCGATGTGCAGGGAGGGGCCGGACCAGGAGCCGCCGGTGACCACGAGGGTGGAGCTGCGGGCGCGAGCGCGGGCGGAGAGCACGCGGGCGCGCGACGGCGGCACGGCGGCCCCGTCGAGGCCGAGGACGACCAGGTCCAAGCCGTCCAGCAGGACCGAGGCCACCTCCAGGCGGTCGGGGCCGGGGTCCGCCACGACCGCCAGGCGGCCCAGCTGGGCTCCCATTTCGGCGGCGGCCAGCAGACCGAGACGGGGCAGACCGACCGCGGCGGCGTGCCCTCCGGCACCGGTCACGGCGGCCAGCAGGCCGGAGAGCAGGGAGCTGGCTCCGGTGTAGGCGACCACCGACCCCTTGGCCAGCCCGCCCTCGGGCAGCAGCTCCACCAGCGCGGGCGGGACGGGCAGCGCTTCCCGTCGAAGCGCACCGGACACCGCGGCTCGCCCGGCCGGATCCGCGCCGCGGGCCGGGATCGCGGCCATCCGCCGCCGCAGCTGCTCGAGCTGCTGCCCCCGCACCTGCCCCGCCGAACCCATCATCGACCACCTCTCCCACCGATGGATCCACCGCTACCGGATCCCGAATACCCAGCACCGATCCAGCTACCCACATAATTCGAATATACGTTCGAGTGCAATCCAGTAGAACCCGACACCTCGGTCACGTCAAGGGGGAGTGGCGCAAACCTCGGGTTTCGAAGCAGGCCCGTCGGGATGGTTTTCCGCTACCCTGCACCCGTGACCGAACGCGCCCGTCCCATCGTCGGCCCCGATTACCTGGTGGCCGGCCGCTACCGCCTGCAGTCCAAAATCGGCGGCGGCGGCATGGGTGCGGTGTGGCTGGCAACCGACCGCCTACTCCACCGCGACGTCGCCATCAAACAGGTGCTCACCACCGCCGGACTGAGCGAGGAGCAGGCCGAGGCGGTGCGCAACCAGATCGTCCACGAGGGCCGGGTGGCGGCCAAGCTCTCGCACGAGCACGCCATCGCCGT
The DNA here is from genome assembly GCF_007362295.1 of Nocardia otitidiscaviarum. Classification (NCBI taxonomy): domain Bacteria; kingdom Bacillati; phylum Actinomycetota; class Actinomycetes; order Mycobacteriales; family Nocardiaceae; genus Nocardia; species Nocardia otitidiscaviarum. The sequence continues at coordinate 5,786,474 of NZ_CP041695.1, forward strand.
GTACGACGTGGTGCTCGAGGCCGGTGAGCCGTGGCTGGTCATGGAGTACCTGCCCTCGCGCAGCGTGGCCAAGGCACTGGCGCTGGTGGACCGGCTCTCCCCCATCGAGGTGGCGCAGATCGGCGCGCAGGTGGCCGACGCGCTCGCGGCCGCGCACGCCGCCGGAATCACGCACCGCGATATCAAGCCCGGCAACATCCTCGTCGCCGACCGCGGCGACGAGGTGGGCATGGTGAAGCTCAGCGACTTCGGCATCTCACGCGGCGTCGGCGACGGCATGGACGATCCCGATGTCATCACCGGCACCCCCGCCTACCTGCCGCCGGAGGTGGCGCGCGGGGCACAGCCGACCAGCGCCAGCGATGTGTTCTCCCTCGGCGCGACGCTGTACACCGCCATCGAGGGCCAGCCGCCCTACGGCTTCTCCGACGACAGCGACGCGGTGGTGCAGCGGGCCGCCATGGCGCAGATCATTCCGCCGGAGCGCACCGGACCGCTCACCCAGGCCCTGCTGCACATGATGGAGCCGGCACCGCAGCGCCGCCCCACCATGACCGAGGCCCGCAACGAGATCCTCACGGCCGCATTCGGTCCCGGCACCGCCCCCTACATTCTCGGTGCGCCCGTACGCACCGAGGACGGCACCATCCCCGCCTGGGCCGCCCGCAACTCCGCCGCGGGCCTGCGCAGCCCGCACTCCACCCCGCTCCCCCGCCCGCCGCGCACCCAAACCGCCGCTCCCGCAGCGGCACAGCGCAAGCCGAAGGGCATCGACTTCGCCAACCTCGGACCCAACGCGGGCCCTCTGGCGGTGGCCATCGGCCTGCTCATCGGCCTGCTGATCATCATCGTGGTCCTCGTGGCGGTGATGTAGCCGCCCGCGCCATGGCGGTATGTCCGTCGAACCGGTTCGTCTCACCGAGATCCGCCGCCGGATAGGCTGGCACCGGCACTCGCGGTGGCGCCCGACCTACGGACCCGTTGGTTCCCCGCGTTCACCGCAGTGGCGCCTCGGCGCCCACACGGCCCGTGCTCGAGTGCCACACCTCGGTGTATCCGGCGACCGGTCCTAGAGGTGCGGGGCGGAGCCCAGGAGTCGCAGGATCATGGCGGCGGTGGCCGCGCCGTACGCCACGCTGGCCGCGCGGGGCTGTGCGGCCGGGTAGTTCGAACGATGGGTGACCACAACGCCATTGGCGAGAGTGGTCGTGGTGTCCACACGGGTCGCGACGCAGTTGCCGCCCGCCTTCGCCGCGAGATCGACCACCACAGCACCCGCACCCGCACCCGCACCCGCACCCGCACCCGCACCCGCACCCGCACCCGCACCCGCACCCGCACCCGCACCGAGAGCGTCCAACGCGTCGGCATCGAGCAGCAAGGGCGCGCGGTCACCACGGTGTACGGCCGCGCAGCAGATCAGGTCCGGGGCTTCGCGTTCGATGTGGTCGCGGATGCGGTCCGGGCTGGTGTCCGGCACGAAGGCCCCTGCGCCGCAGGCGAATGCGGCGGACTCCTGCTCGGCGCGGTTGCCGAAGACCGTCGGCTTCTCGTCACCGTGGTCGACGGCCGCGGCGACGGCGGCCAGCCCGGCCTGCCCGCAACCCAGGATCAGGACACGCAACGGCCGGTCCCGGGGCGACAGCAGTTCCCGCCCTTCGGCATAGGCGAGCCGCCCGGCGAAACGGCTCATGGCGGAGAGCGCGTCGTGGGAGGCGGGCGGGTCGGTGCGCGGGACGAGTTCGAAGGCCACCGAGTCGATTCCGCGCGCCCGCAGGGCGGCGATCTCGTCCCGGCGGGCGATCGGATCCTGGAATCCGACCAGCCGCATACCCGGACGCAGCGGCATCGAATCCAGTTCGAAGGCGGGCTTTTTCACCCAGGCGACCACGTCGCAACGACCGAAGATCGCCTGGCGGTCGGCCGCGACGCAGGCACCGGCCGCCGCGTAGTCGGCGTCCGCGGACCCGGCCCCGAGTCCGGCCGAGCGCTCCACGAACACCGTCACGCCTGCCGCCACCAACCCTCGAATATCGTTGGGGGTCAGTGCGACCCGCCGTTCCCGGGGAGCCGTCTCGCGCGGTACGCCGACGATCACGACGCCGCCGCGAACTCGGGCAGCTCGGGCAGCCCGCGCCCGGCCAGCACCTGCCCGTAGGTCAGCCCGGCCACCATATCCAGCACCAAACGCTCGATCCGGTCGAACAATTCGTCCAGCAGGTCGGCGGACTCACTGCCGGGAGCCTTGCGCGGCGCGAGCACATTGAGCCGCACCCCCAGCCGCGGCGACCCGGTGCGGTCCAGGGCCACGCTGTCGATTCCGGCGGCGGCCAACAGCACGTCCTCGAGCTGTGCACTGCTGTGCACACCCGCCGATTCCAGGATCGCGCGGTCGAAGACCACGCTGAGGAACATGCCCTGCAAACTGCCGAGCGGACGCAGCACCGGCACGCCCACCCGGGCGTTGAGTCCCTCGATCCGCACCCGCGCCCGCTCCAGTTGCGCCCGCATCCGCGCCCGGTTGGCCGTGAAGTACTCCTCCCCCGTGTGTTCGAGGGTGGCGCGCACCAGATGGGTGGTCTCCCGCTGGAAGGCGATGGTCAGCCGCTCCCTGACCTCCCGCAGCCACACCGCGTCACCGGTGCAGGCCGCGCCGAACTTGCAGGGCCCGAAGGCGTTGTAGCCCTTGGAATTACCGGTGACGGTCAGCACCCGGTCGTACATCCGCCGCACCCCGTCCGCGCCCGCGACCCGCACCGCCGCCAGCGGGATGTGCTCCACCAGCCGGTCGAAGGCCATATCGCAGATGACGGGCACGTCGCGCTCCAGCAGCACCCGACCGATCTCGCCCAGCTGCTCGGCCGAGTAGTCGGCGACGACCGGATTCCCGGGCAGCGTGAGCAGCACGCCGCACAGCCGCCCCTGCGCCGCGTAGCCGTCCAGGCAACGCGCCAGCGCCTCCGGGTCGATCCGGAACGCGTCGTCGGCGGTGGCGGGGCAGGTCACGATGGCCAGCCCGTACTTCTCCACATGAATGCTGGAGCTCTTGTAGAACCCCTCGGGACAGACGATCACCCCGCCGGGCCGGGCCAGCGTGGCCACGGCCTCCTCGAGCAGCACCGTGCTCGAATAGGGGCAGACCACGACCTCCTCGGGCCGCACCCGCACCCCGGCCACCTCGGCCGTGGGCTGCCACAACCGCCCGAACAGCTTGTCGGCGGCCAACTCTCGCAGAATCATGGGCTGGCGTTTGTCGTACAGCACCCCGTCGCGGTACTCCGCCGGGCGTTCCAGCCGCAGCAGCTCGTTCCACGCGCGGTCCAGCGCCGCGACGGCCTTGGCGTCCGGGGCCAGCCCCGTCTCCCCGTGATAGGCGTCGATGACCTCCGGATAGATCCGCCCCTCTGTCCCCGGAAACCACTGCGCCGCACCCAGATACCGCCGCACCTCGCGCTTGCGCTCCTCCGAGCGGCTGGTGCGGGCACCCAGTTCGAACCGGTGGTTCACCACCGATCACCCCGCGGTGCTTCTCCGGGTGCGGGTAGCTCACGCCATTGCCGTTCCAGCGCTTCCCGGAACAGCTCACGGCAGCCGTCGTCGGTGAGCCGCTCGTAGCGGGCCAGCTCCGGCGTGGCGACGATATCGTTGACGGTGATGGCCGACCCTTCCCGGGCGAGGTCGTAGAGCTTCTCGAACCGCTTCACCGCGAATTCCACATCGTGTTTGAGCGCGGAGAAGCGGGTGGCGACGCGCGCCTGCCGGGAGTAGTCGTATTCCCCCACGGCCACATAGCGTTCGTCGACCACCAGCATGCTCTGCGCGTTGCGGGCGTGTTCGCGCTTGACCAGGATGCTCACCACGCCGGCGCGCGCCTGCCGCCAGAGCTTGTCCTCGTAGGGCACCACATCGTCGATGCCGTCGAGCACGTACATGCGCCGCACATCCCGTCCGGCGTCGGCGAGCCGCAGAATGGCCTGGTGGTAGTCGTCGCCGACGTCGCCGCCGATGGTGCCCAGGTCCGCGGTGTGGATGGCGCGCACGGTGTGGACGGCCTGGTCGAGAATGGTGAGCCAGTCCAGCACCGTGTTCCACTCCCACACGGTGGCGCTGCGTGAGGGTATCTGCGCCAGAATCTCTTCCGCGCGTTCCAGTTGCCGGTCGGCGATGAGGCGCAGCGGTTCGATGTCGTCGCGCGCGCCCGCCGCGTCGATGAGGCGCTGGGCGATGCCGAGGGCGCGCTCCACCAGTTGCGGATCCTTGCCGAGCAGCACGTTGAACCGCATGCGCAGCTCGTAGTACTCGCTGCCGACGGCCTCGCCGGGCTCGGCCGGGCCGGACATCGGAAGTTCCTCTCCCAGTGCCAGACTCAGCCGCTCCCGCAGCGGTAGCGGCGGGATGCGGGTGCCGTTCTCGATCTGCTGGATGAGGCTGCGCGAACAGTCGGCCTTGGCCGCCAGGGACGCCTGGGTATAGCCGCGTTCGATACGCAGGCGGCGTACCAGTTCGCCAATCCGCTCGCTGTCCGAGGGCCGGGTCATCGGGCGCCTCCTGTCGGTCGCCCGGAATTCGCGTGCACACAGAGTGTCACGAGGCGACATTCTAATCACGATGTGTCATCGGTTGTCGAGTGATGGATGTTATGCCCTCTCACCTGGAACTTCGTGCGGCACACCGCTGTAGCCCCCGCTACGGGTGACACGCGATGCACGGTAGCTCACCCGGCTTTCGGCGGTGTTCTTCCGCTTCCGCGCACTGTGCACCGGACAATTGACAGCCTACTCGCGCCGAAATCCATTCCTATTGCCTAAATTCGAGCAGAAATGCTTATCAAATATCATCACAAGTCACTAAAGCTTTATTGACGTCCCGAAGTGGCGACTCTTAGCATTTAGGTACGGCCCACCCGCGAAACATCCACGCCAACAAGCCAAGTCACGAGCACCTTGAGCAGGAGGCGAGCACCATGACACTCCGGATCACCGACTGGTCGATCACCAGCGACCTCACCCCGGAAATCGCGATCTACGATCCGCGCGGCAACGGCTGGACCCTGAGCTGGTTGCCCGGACGCTTCCTGACCAAGGTGCAGGCGATGAGCGGAATGGCGCTCGACGAATTCCTGGGCGACTTCGATCTGGCCACGGCGGCCGCCGGAGACACGCCGACCGAGGACGTGCTGCTCGCCTTCGAACTGGCCGCGGCCCGCGCCGAACACCTCGGAATCACCCTGGAGGAGGCCGTCGTTCGGCTCAGCACCCAGATAGTCCAGCGGGATCGGCGGCACCACGCCACCGGTTCGCGCAGCATCCTGCCCGCCGAGCGGAGGGGACCCGGCGGGCAGGATGGCGCGTGCCGCTCAGTCGATGCGCCGACGATGCGCCCAGCGGGTGAGGGCGTTGCGGTTTGACTGCTGCGTCTTGCGCAGCACATTGGAGGCGTGCGTCTCCACGGTCTTCACCGAGATGAACAGATTCTCGGCGATCTCCCGATAGGTGTAGCCGCGCGCCAGCAGGCGCAGCACCTCCAGCTCACGCGGGGTGAGCGAATCCAGTTCCGGATCCAGCGGCGGCTCCGGAACCTGGGACCGGCCGGTGAAGGAGTCCAGCACGAATCCGGCCAGCCGCGGACTGAACACCGCGTCGCCCCCGGCCACCCGGCGAATCCCGTCGGCCAGTTCCGGCCCCGAGATGGTCTTGGTGACATAGCCGCGCGCCCCCGCCCGAATCACCGCGATCACGTCCTCGGCCGCATCGGAGACGCTGAGCGCCAAGCACACCGGCCCTGCCTCGATCCCCTGCAACACCGCGACACCGCCGCCGTCGGGCATGTGCACATCCAGCAGCACCACATCCGGGGTGCTGGCCTTGATTCCGGCGATCGCCTCGGCAACCCCACCGGCCTCGCCGACCACCTGCATATCGGTTTCCCGGCTCAGCTCCGCACGCACCCCGGACCGGAACACGGCGTGATCGTCGACCAGAAAAACCCGGACACTCACTGCATCTCCTCACGCTGCCAGCGGATCGAACCCACCCACATCCGTACCACACGCTGCGCCGATGCGGCGGTCAGCGCCGACCCTCCACGGTCGCGTCATCGACCACCCGGCCGTTCGGCGGCTCGGCCTCCGGCTCCGCGCCCGATACCGGCTCCTCGGTGCGAACGACCAACCGCTCGTCGGCGCCGTCCTTGCGCGGCATGAAGATTCGCACCTCGGTCCCGCGGCCGGGCGCGGATTTCACCTCGACGGTGCCGCCGCGCCGCTCGATCCGGCCGTGAATGGATTTCGCCAGGCCCTGCCGGTCGGCGGAGACGCCGTCCGGGTCGAACCCCTTGCCGCGGTCGCGCACGAAGACGCTCACCTGATGCGGTTCGACCTCCGCGAACAGGTCGATGGCCGGGACGCCCGCGTGTTTGGCGGCATTGACCAGTGCCTCCCGGGTGGCCCCCAGAATGGCGGTGAAATGCTCCTTGGGCAGCCCGCTGCCGCTGTCGTCGAGATCCATGGTGACATCGCCGACGGTCACCGGCGTGACCTTCACACCGTGCTGGTCCTCCACCTCACCGGCGATGGTGCGCAGTGCCGCGGCCAGGCTGGAATGTGCGGGCCCGGTGTCGTCGAACAGCCATTTGCGCAGCTCTCGCTCCTGGCTGCGGGCCAGCCGCACCACCTCCTGCGGATTGTCGGCCTGCCGCTGGATCAGAGCCAGGGTCTGCAATACCGAATCGTGCAGATGCGAGGCGATCTCCTCACGCTCCTCATTGCGAATGCGGGCGGAGCGCTCGTCGTTGAGCGCGCGCATCATGCGCAGCCACAGCGGCACCGTGAGCAGTCCCGCGCCGATCAGGGTGACCGCCACCGCCAGCAGCGCCGAACCGAGCGAACTCAGATCGATGCGCGCCAACACCACCACACCGAGACCGACCACGATGAGGGTGGCCCCGCCGACGATGCGCGCCCAGGTCACCACCGACGCCTTGGCGGGCAGGCCGAGGACCGAGCGCGGCCCGTCCTCGTCGAATTCGCGCCACACCAGCGCCGCGCCGACGGCGACCACGATGATCGGCCCGATCACCTGGGCGGCGGTCCCACTGAACACCCACGCCATGGCCACCGACAGCGCCAGCCCGAGCAGCGCCAACCCGATCCCCTGCCGCCGCTCCCGCGCCGACGGCGGAGTGTCGTCCCCACCGCCCGGGGTGAAGATCCACAGCAGTCCGTACGCCAGGATCCCGGCCCCGGCCAGCGCGGACAACAGCACGAACGCCATCCGCACCTTGAACACGTCGACACCGAGGTGATCGGCGAGCCCACCGGCCACCCCGCCGACGATCCGCCCACCGGAACGCCGCATCAGCCGCGGCACATGCGCGACGGGCTGCCCCTGGGCAGGGTCGAGGAAAGGCACCGGCGGGTACATGCCTTCGATACTGGCACGCACACCCGACACCACGACATCCGGAAACACCCGGATTCACACCCTGAGGCCGGGGTGCTTGTGCACATGCACAGTCGGATCCGTCCACCCTCGGCGGTCTGCCGATAGCGCATTGCTGTCATTTGCTGTGAGCTGGCAACTGACCGCCGAGTAAGTGTGATCGGCGATACGAGCAACGACGCTGGAGGATCCAAGTGAGCAAGGCGCGCCTGCGCCGACTCGCCGTGATGGCGATGTCGGGGCTAGTGGCGGTGAGTGCGGCGGGGACGGCGGTCGCCGAACCCGGATATCCGACCTTCCCGCCCGACCAGAATCAGCTGCCGCAGCTGCCGTCCGAACCGGAGCTGTACGACCTGCTGCCGATTCCGGTGCCGGAGGAGGATCCCTGGTACGACGATCCGGCGGATATCGCCTCCTACCAGCCCGGACAGATCGTGCGCTCGCGCGAGGTGCAGACCCGGATCCTGGGAATTCCGTTCCCGGTCTACACCAAGCAGCTGCTGTACCGGTCCAACGACGTGCACGACAATCCGATCGTCACCGCCACCACCGTGATCGTCCCCGGCATTCCGTGGGTGGGCAGCCCGCGCCCGGTGGTGTCCTTCCAGGAGGCGATCGACTCCACCGACTCCTCCTGCAATCCGTCCTACACGCTGCGGACCGGGACCATGAAGGAGGCCGCGCTCGCCCAGTACTGGCTGGCGCAGGGCTTCGCCATCAACGTGCCCGACTTCGACGGCAAGTTCAACACCTTCAATACCTATGCCGAGGGCAAGATGGTGCTGGACAGCCTGCGTGCCATGAAGAACGATCCGGGCCTGGGCCTGACCGATTCCGGCATCGCGCTCTACGGCTACTCCGGCGGCGGTTCCGGTTCCATCCGCGCGGCGGAACTGCGCGCCACCTACGCACCGGATGTGCGGATTCTCGGCACCACCATCGGCGGCACCCCGGCCGATCTGGTGGGCATCGCGCGCTACGCCACCCAGCCGCAGCCGGGGTTGACCGGCACCAGCAACTTCACCATGTGGCTCGGCATGGCCAGCCTGGCCCGCGAATACCCCGACGTGTTCGACCCGAAGGAACTGCTCACCGAGGAGGGGCAGCGGCTGCTCGCGGACTTCCAGGACCGCTGCTACGCCACCATCGCACTGACCGGCTCGTACCGTCCGATCAGCGCCTACTACCAGCCGGGCAAGTCGCTGGAGAATTCGCCCGCGGTGCTGGAGGTGCTGCGGGACAACAGCCTCGGCAAATACATCCCCGATACGCCGGTGCTGTGGTGGCACGGCCTGTGGGACGAGCTGATCCCACCGTCGGTGGTGATCCCCACCGTGAACTCGTACTGGGAACGCGGTGCGGACCTGCGCTTCTACACCGTGCCCGTCCCCGAGCACATCACCAACGCCGTGACCGGATGGATTCCCGCGGTCGCCTGGACCAGCGCACTGCTGCGCGGCCTGCCGCCGGGCCCGAAGTTCAAGGCCGATTTCCAGCCACTGCCGCCCGGCTTCCCCGGAGGCTAGCGCACACCGCCCGGCGGCCCTCGGCCGCCGGGCGGTCACATAGGGTGAGCGCGAACGGCGAAAGGTGGAGTCCGATGACGCACTTCTCCCCCGCCGGAACCGAATACGCCGAGGACGGCCAGCGGGCGGAGGTCGTCGAGCGGCTGCGGTCCCGAGCGGTCGAACTGGCCGGCGCGTTCAGCGCGGAGGTGCCGCCGTACGACGCACTGCCGCAGTCGATGATGGACGCCGACTTCGTGCCCAGCGCGCAGCTGAATCTCGAACTGTTCTTCCGGTATCTCACCACGGATGCCGAACCGTCGGAACAGGACACCCGGCCGCTCATCGAGCGGGCGGTGCGGCTGGTCCACGACGGTATGTCGGTCGACGAGGTGCTGGCGAACTACCGGATCGGCATCGCGTTCTTCTGGTCGCAACTCGTACCGCTGCTGCGTGCCGACGAGCAACGCTTCATCTCCGAGATCGGCCAGCGCGCCACCGACTACGCCGGCCTCATGATGTCCCGCATCGCCGCGGCGCTGGTCGCCGACGCCCGCCAGCCCCGCTGGGATGTCTGGGAGCCCTGGGAGCGACAGAGCGAGATCGCCGCGGACCTGCTGGCCGGGCGCGATCCCGGCCGCCGGGCCAGCGACCGCGAACCGCCCGTCGCCGACGCCTTCCTGGTCGCGGCCGTACGCCTGGGAGAGCCGACCCCCGGCACCCTGACCGCGCTGCGCGCCCGCATCGGCGGTCTGTCCGGTGCACTCCTGCATCGCGACAGCGGCGGTTGGGCCGCACTCGTCCCGCTGCGTCCCGGCGATGAGGCAGATCCGGTGCGCGCACTGCGCTCCCGCCTGGCACTGCGCGCCGAACCGCATCCGCAGCTGTGGATCGGGGTCGCCGTGGCCACCGCGCACCCACTGATTCCGAGCGCCTTCGCCGAGGCGCGCACCGTGGCGGAGGCGGCGCGCTGCCTGGAGCGCGCCGATATCGTGTGCCGCCGCCAGGACATGCTGTTCGAATACGCCATCGCCACCGCGGATTCCGCACTGCCGAACCTGGCGGCCATCCTCGACCCGCTCGATGATCAGCCGTCGCTGGGTCGCACTCTGACGGCGTTCATCGACAACCACTTCAATCACAACGCCGTGGCGCGGGCCCTGTTCATCCACCGCAATACGGTGACCTACCGGCTGTCCCGGATCGGCGAACTCACCGGATACGACCCGCAGGATCCGGCGGGAATCGCCACCCTGATGGCGGCGAGTGTGGCACAGCGGTTGCGCGCCAGATCCTTTCGGGCCTGAGGGGCGTCCGGTCCGGACAACTCATCCAGCTCTCCCATCAGCGGTTTCATAGTCCGGACCGAAGCGGACCACAACATCGCCCCGGGCTCGCTCCCTACGTTCTTCTCAGAGCCACAACGGCTCCGGCACTCGCGGATCGCCACGGGTGCAACAGGTTCGGGGAGGAACCATGAATATCGAGTCCGTACTCATCGCCGCCGTCGTCGCGACCGGAGTCACCGTCGCCGGGCCGTTCGCGGCCACCGCCGGAGCCGGGGGGCTGGCGCCGCACGAGAAGACCACCGCCGTACCCGATGGCATGAGCGTCACCGTCGGACACACCGACAGCTGGTTCCATCCGGTGGCGCCGCTGAACGGCATGCCGACCAACCGCGAGGTGTACCTCACGAACACCTCCTACGGGCGGGTCGAGGGCGGCACCGGAACCATCCACACCGGGTGGCTCGTCGGCTGCGCGGTCGACCTGGACGTGACCTTCGACATCGACGCGAGCGCAGGCGTGGACGCCGACCTCGGCATCGGAGTCAGCGCCAACGCCCTCACCGGGGTGACCCCGCACGCCAGCGCGGGCATCACCCCGCGCATCGGCGGTGGCATGGGACTGCATCTGTCCATCACGCCGGGCGAGATCGTCACGGTGGAGCGCGGTTCCAAGGAATTGCCGCCGGGCAGCACCGGCTACGTCGTCGACCGCGACTACCGCCTGACCGTACAGAACTGCGGCGGCCCACTGACCGTGCAGTCGTACACCATCGTCGAGGCCACCTCGCCGGAGGCCGATGCGGCCGACTGGGTCACCGGCGACCCGATCGTGCTCTGACCGGCTACGCCGGGGGCGGCGGCGCGGTATCCGCGCCGCCGCTCCTCACCGATTCCGCTGAACGACAGTTACATTGACTCCATGCTCGTGGGGGATCGATCGAACGGCGGCGGAACCGGCACCGATCCGGAAATCCGGTCACCACGAGCACTGTTCGCACATCGATTCGCCGAATTGTACGAGGCGGCAGGCAATCCGACGCTGCGTCGGGTCGCCGCCGCCAGCGAGGCCCGCATGCGCGCCGCCCAGGGCCGTCGCGGGGGCGGCGTGTCCGCCCAGCGCATCAGCGATTGGAAGGCGGGCCGCAATGTTCCGGCCCGCTTCGAATCCCTGCTCCCGGTGGTGCTCACCCTCATCGACCAGGTCCGCGCATCCGCTGCGCCACTGCCCCGCCCGCTGGCCGATCCCAAGGAATGGCAGCGACTGTGGCACGCGGCCACCACCTGGAACCCGGACGACGAGACCGAAACCGCCTGCCCTTACCCGGGTTTGACCTCCTACAGCCGCGAGAACCGCAGACTGTTCTTCGGCCGCGCCCGCGCCACCGCCGAACTCGCCGATCTGGTGCGCACCCACCGGGACGTGATCGTGGTGGTGGGCGCCTCCGGAGCCGGGAAGTCTTCCCTGCTGGCGGCCGGTCTCGTTCCCGCACTGGACGATTGGGAGATCACCGCCCTCACCCCGGGGCCGCACCCGCTCACCGCGCTGCGCGAAGCGCTCGACACGCTCACGCCCACCGGATCGGCCGCCGCATCAAATCACACGGTGTCCGAACCAGTTCCGGAACCTCCCACGCCGAGCGAGGCGGCACCGCGGCGCCTGCTGGTCGTGGACCAGTTCGAAGAGGTGTTCACCACCTGCGCCAGCGAATCCGAACGCCAGGAGTTTCTCGACGCCCTCGCCGACCGGGCCGGGCACGGCACAACGGTGGTGGCGCTGCGCGCCGACTTCTACGCGCACTGCCTCAGCTATCCCGTCCTGCAGGAGGCACTGGAGCAGCGCGGCTACCTGCTCGGGCCGATGCGGCTCGACGAACTCGCCCAGGCCGTCACCGGGCCCGCCCGCGCGGCCGGGCTGGAACTGGAGCCCGGCCTGGAAGAACTGGTCATCACCGAACTGTGCGGCGTCGGCGAGCACGACCACCGGCGCGGCTACGACCCGGGCGCACTGCCCCTGCTCTCCCACGTCATGGCCGCCACCTGGCAGCACCGCGAGGGCCGCAAACTCACCGTCACCGGGTACCGCAAGGCGGGCGGTGTAGTCGGCTCGGTCGCCGCCACCGCCGAAGACGCCTGGCGGGAGCTGTCCGAACCGCAGCGGCACGCCGCCAAGGACATCCTGCTGGGTCTGGTCACGGTAGGCCAGGACGCGCACGACACCCGCCGTCCCGCCCGGCGCCCGGAACTGCTGGCCCGGGCGGTCGACCGCGAAGACGCCACGGCCGCACTGGAACTCCTGTCCCGGACCCGCCTGCTCACCCTCGACGCCGACGCGGTCACCCTCACCCACGAGATCGTCCTCACCGCCTGGCCCCGCCTGCACGCCTGGATCGACGAGGACCGCGTCGGCTACCTGATCCGCCAGCGCCTGGAGTCCGATGCCGCGGAATGGGCGGCCCAGCATCGGGATTCCTCGCTGCTCTACCGGGGCACCCGCCTCCGGCACGCACTCGACAATGCCGACCCACCGCCCGTCGGCGACCTCGCCCGCGAATTCCTCACCGCGTCCGAGGTCTCCCGCGCACACTCCCGCCTGCGGTCCACTCGCACCAAGGCCGCGCTGGCCGTGCTGGGCGTCGTGCTGCTGGTGGTCGGGTTCGCGGCGTACACCCAGATGCGCCTGGCCGATCAGCAGCGCGATGAGAAGAACTTCGCCGCCGTGCTGGCCGAGGCCGACCGACAGTTCTCTCTGGACCCGTCATTGGCCGCCCAATTATCACTGGTGGCACGACAATTGCGCCCGAATGACGCCGGGGTGGGCACCCGCCTGCTGCGGACTCAGGACCTGCCGTTGGTGACCGTCAGCCCGGCTGCCGACAGCCTCCTGGTGAAGCAGGTGCGGTACCGCCCCGGCGACTCGGCGCTGGCCTCGCTCGACGCGGCCGGGGTGCTGCGTTTCTGGGACGCCACCGAACAGCAGCGCCCCCGGCCGACGGCGCGCACGATCGAGCAGGTCTCCGGTTTCACGTTCAGCCCCGACGGCGCGCTCATGCTCACCACGGCCAAGACCGCACCGGCGCGTCTGTGGGATGTCGACGGACCCGTAGCACCTCGTGAAGTCGGCGTTCTCCCCGAAACAACGGGTCGGATACTCGCCGCCGAGTTCGTCGGCGACGGCCGCACCGTGGCCATCCTCACCCCCTACGACCTCGAACTCTGGGATGTGGCGGATGCCGCGCTCGCCGTTCGGAAGTCGGTCCTGCCGTTGGGCACCGGGCGCTACGGCTCCACTCAGCAGTTGCTGCGCTACGGCCCCGGCAGCCGCATCCTGGCGACGGTGAATCTGGAAGAAGGCGACCAGCTCGTCCGGCTCTGGGATACGACCGGCTCGGGCCGTGCGGTGCCGGTCGGTGAGTTCCACGGCGCGACACTGACCGTCACCGACCTCGCCTTCGATCCGACAGGCACCGTCGTCGCGGTCGGCGGCTACGACGCGGTACCCGATACCGGTGGGCACACAGCCACCGTCCGGCTGTGGGATATCGGCGATCCAGCGCACCCGCGTGCCCTCGGCCCATCCCTCGATATCGAGGACGACACCGTCAACGCGCTGGCCTTCAGTCCCGACGGCCGCACGCTGGCGATCGCCGGTATGGAAGGCACCGTGCTGTGGAATGTCACCGCCGCGGCATCGCCGATCCGCTATCCGCACCGGCTCGTCTCGAACACCACCAGCTGCCGGTATCGCGAGGTGTCGACGCCCTGTGTCGACGGCCCCGCCGACATCGTCTTCGCCCCCGACGGCCGCACCCTGGCGACCGGCGTGGGCGGGCGCATCCAGACCTGGTCGTTGCCACCGGCCCGGCTCGACGGGCATGCGGGCGTGGTCGCTCCGCCGCTGTTCGACGCCTCGGGTGATCGGATGGTGAGCGTCTCGGCCGACGGACGGATCCAGGTCTGGGACATGCGGGACGGACAGCCGCCCGCGTTCCGCGGCGACAGCAGGCTCGACGGCCGCGACTTCGACGCCGCGCTCACTCCGGACGGCCGCACCCTGTTGGTCACCTCGTTCTTCCCCCCGGCGGGCTACGCCATCGACATCTCCGATCCCGCGCGCATCGGACCGCCGGTCCCCTGGCGGATGCCGGATCCGCTCTACGACCTGGCGCTCAGCCGCGATGGGAAGATCATGGCGTCGGGTGAGGGGGAACGGATCCGGTTGTGGGATCTGGCCGACCGCTTCCACCCCGTCCCCTTCGATCGAGCCATAGCGAGCGGCAACAATGCGAGTTCGATGGACTTCAGCCCGGATGGCGCGACGCTGCTGCTCCAGCATCCGCCGGTCTCGGTCGACGGCGACTTCACCATCGGCCGCTGGGATGTCAGCGATCCCGCCCGACCGCGATACCTGGACGATATGGTCCGGCAGCGCGCCGGACTGTCCAACTTCGCCAGCTATTCCCCCGACTTCCGACTCATGGCGACCACCGACTCCGAATCCGTGCAACTGTGGGATATCAGTGACCTCGCGAAACCGGTCCGGATCGGCGAGCCCTTCGTCGCCCATCCGCTCTCGACCCGCACCATCGACTTCTCGGCCGACGGGCGCACCATGATCACCAGTGATTTCCGAGGTGCGATCCAGCTGTGGGAGCTGAGCGATCCCGCGCACCCCCGACGCCTGGGCGAACCGCTCGTCGAATCGGGCCAGCCCTGGCTCAGCTCCCTGCACCCGAGCGGCCGTTTCGCCGTCGCGACCGATGAGGACGGCGCACTTCGCGTCTGGGACTTGGATATCGAGCATGCCGTGGATCGCGTCTGCGCGGTCACCGGTGAGCTGTGGACCCCGGAACTCTGGCAGCGGTACCTGCCGCAGCTGCCCTACGACCCGCCCTGTGCCTGATCCGGGAGTTCAGGCCCTTTTTCAGGGTGAACCCCGATGCGGCCGAGCGGCGGGCGGCGCGACGATGGGACCATGAACTCAGCGAGCGACTGGTCCAGTGGCGCCGGACGGGGCAGCTTCAGCGATCAGCTTCATCATCTCTGGCATACCCGGCCGGTGCGAATGCCGCGGCAGGGGCCGATCGCGGGCGTGGCCGCCGGATTCGGACGGCGGTACAACGTCGATCCGGTACTGGTGCGGGTCGCCTTCGTGATCTCGGCCTTCTTCGGCGGCGCGGGCATCGTGCTGTACCTCGCGAGCTGGGTGCTCATGCGGCAGGAGGGGGACGAGGCGTCGGCCGCCGAATCGCTGTTCGGGAAGGGTCGCAGTTCGCAGTCGCACACCAAGACCATCGTGTTGATGGTGGCGCTGGGTATCGCGATCATGACCGCCGGACCGGTCGGCACCGGGCTCGGCGGCTCCGGACTGATCAGCTTCGCGCTCATGCTGGGCGGCTGGTGGCTGCTCTACCAGCGGCAACCGGAACCGCCGGTGGGGAGCCTGGATTCGGGATTCGCCGCCATGGGGTACCCGACGACCACCGGATACCCGGGGACCGCCTTCCCCGGCTCGCCACAGTGGACCGGATATCCGGGCACCGCCTCACCGTACGGGCCGTACACCACACTGCCCGACCACTACGAGCCCGACCCGGCGCGGCAGGCCGCCGGACTGCGCACGGAACCGCCGGTGCACGAAAACGATTCGAACGCCGACCGCACCGACGTGCTGCCCAGGCCGACCGGGAACACCGGACAGCCCGAGACGGACTGGACGCCCTCGGCAGCCGACGGTGACCCGACCCCGACCGTCGAGCTGTCCAAGGGCGACCCCACGCCCACCGCGACACTACCCACCGCGGATTCGACTGTGCCCGAGGGCGATCCGACACCGGCCGAGGCACGCACCGAGGTGCTGCGCGTCGACGGAGACGTGGTGGAATCGGTCATCCTGCGGAAGGAGGGCGCGGCCGTCACCGACGAGCCCGCGAACCCGGATGATCCGACACCGCGCGCGGACCGGGACGACACACCCGGCCCGCGTCCGGCCGACGACCCGGACCTGCACCGGATTCCATCCGCCTCGGAGCCGGAGCGCCGCGCCTACGGCCCCGCCCCCATCTCCCCGGACTTCGGCCCCACCCCGCCGGGTTGGGATCCGCTGGGCGTGGCCCCGCTCGCCTGGGATCTCCCGGAGCCCAGCGCCTCCCACGTGGTACCGGTGCAGGCCCCGCCCAAGCGCCCGCGTTCCCGACTGACCCCCACCGTCATCGGTCTGGCCATACTGGCCGCGGCCGCCGCGGGTGCGGCCGCCGCGGCCGGGGTGGACTGGATGACGCCGGGCCGGATCGGAGCTGCCGCCCTGGCGGTGGTGGCACTGGGTCTCATCGTCGGCGCGTTCGCCCGGCGCGGGTACGGACTCATGGTGGTGCTCGCACCGCTGGCCGGATTCGTCCTCCTGGCCTCGCTCATCGGCCCGATCGAATTCGACCGCGGCGGGATGGGCGACCGGGTCTGGGTGGTGCAGGACGCGGGCCAACTGGCCCCGGAGTATTCGTGGTCGTTCGGCTCCGCCACCCTGGACCTGAGCAATCTGCGACTCACCGAGGATCACGCGACCAGGATCGAGGGGGCGATGGGTGAGGTCCGCATCATCGTGCCGAACGATCTGCGGGTGCGTTTCGACTGCTCGGTGGATATGGGAGAGAACAACTGCCCCACCGGCCTCGTGGGCCCCGCCGAGGGGCCGATTCTCGATCTGGCCGTCGATATGAGCATGGGATCCGTGGAGGTGCAGCGTGGCTGACAACAAGACCCGTCGTCCGTCGTTCTCACTCCTCATCGCCGGAGTCCTCGGCCTGCTGGTGAGCGTCTGGGCCTTCATCGGCCCGCACTCCTGGCCCGAGGGGCTGTCCTTCGGCTGGATCGTGGTGATCACCGCCATCGTGGTCGGCGTGCTGCTGGTGATCTCGCCACGCAAACGCAAGGAGTAGTCGACCACCGAGTACGGCCCCTGACCCGAATGGTTCAGGGGCCGTTCGCATTCCAGGCGACGACGGATGCGACACTGGGGCGGTCGACGCGGTACGGCCGGTCAACCGGCACTCGGGAAGATCGAGGACAGAACATGGTGAGCGGCGAGACCACGACCGAGTACGAGGCCCCCACCCGGACCCCCGACGACTCCGACTGTCCGTACCTCGGGCTCGCCCCCTACCGGCGTCGGGACCGCGACCTGTTCTTCGGACGCACCCATGCCACAGCGGAATTCGCCGATCTGGTGCGCGAGGCGGCCGGTGACGCGAGCGGCATGGTGATCCTCATCGGGGCCTCCGGGGCGGGGAAGTCGTCACTGCTGGCGGCCGGGCTGGTCCCGGCGGTGAGCGACTGGGACGTCACCACCATCACCCCCGGCACCGACCCGCTCACCACCCTGGCAGCGGCCTACGGCATCGACGGCGGCGACCTCACCGCCGACGACATCGTCACCGCCCTCACCGCACAGCGGCTCGACCGGCAGCGTCTGCTCATCGTCGACCAGTTCGAGGAGTTCTTCACCGGCTGCGGAAGCGAAAGCGCCCGTGCGGAATTCCTGGCGGCCCTGCACCGCTGCGCCACCGAGCACACCGCCGCCGTGGTGTTGGCCCTGCGCGCCGACTACTACGCCCCCTGCCTCGCCTATTCGAGCCTGCAGGGCGCACTGGAGAAGCGCAGCTACATCCTGGGCCCGATGCGCCCCGACGAACTGGCCCAGGCCGTCACCGGTCCCGCGCGCCTGGCCGGACTCGAACTCGAAGCCGGTCTCGACGAGCTGATCATCGCCGACCTGTGCGGCGTCGGCGACCACCACGACCGACACAGCTACGACCCGGGCCTGCTCCCGCTGTTCTCGCAGGCGCTGGCCGCGACCTGGCGGCACCGCACGGGACATCGCCTCACCGTCGCCGGATACCGCAGTACGGGCGGGATTTCGAACCCGGTGGCCGCGAAGGACGCGGCGCGCATCGACCCGCTCACCCGCACGCTGCCCGAAACCCAGCCCGCGCAACGGCATCCGAACGGAGCGGGCGAGCACCGCTACACCACCGCGGGCGCGGTGCTGCTCCTGCTGTTCATCGTCCTGATCACGGTCGGTGTCGCCGCGTACACGTAGCGGGCCCGGCGATCCGGTCCGGATCGAGAGCCCACGCCTACCGCACGCGACGCGCGGCGCTCACTCCCACTCGATGGTCCCCGGCGGCTTCGACGTCACGTCCAGCACCACCCGGTTGACCTCCGCCACCTCATTGGTGATCCGGGTCGAAATGCGTTCCAGCACTTCATAGGGCAACCGAGTCCAGTCGGCGGTCATGGCGTCCTCCGAGGACACCGGCCGCAGCACGATCGGATGGCCGTAGGTGCGGCCGTCACCCTGCACGCCGACACTGCGCACATCGGCCAGCAGCACCACCGGGCACTGCCAGATCTGGCCGTCCAGACCGGCGGCGGTCAACTCCTCGCGGGCGATGGCGTCGGCCTGGCGCAACAGCTCCAGACGGTCCGCGGTCACCTCGCCGACGATGCGGATGGCCAGGCCGGGGCCCGGGAAGGGCTGGCGCGCGACGATGTCCTCGGGCAGGCCCAGTTCGCGGCCGACGGCGCGGACCTCATCCTTGAACAGTAGCCGCAACGGCTCCACCAGCGAGAATTCCAGGTCGTCGGGCAGTCCGCCGACATTGTGGTGGCTCTTGATATTCGCGGTTCCGGCGCCCCCGCCGGACTCCACCACATCCGGGTAGAGCGTGCCCTGCACCAGGTATTCGACCTTGGTCTCCCCCTGCTCGCCCACCACCTCGGCGACGGCGTCCTCGAAGGAGCGGATGAACTCCCGGCCGATGATCTTGCGCTTCTCCTCCGGATCGGTGACGCCCTTCAGCTCGCCGAGGAACTTCTCCACCGCGTCGACGGTCACCAGCTTGGCGCCGGTCGCGGCGACGAAATCGCGCTGCACCTGCTCGCGCTCACCCGCACGCAGCAGCCCGTGGTCGACGAACACACAGGTCAGCCGGTCGCCGATGGCACGCTGCACCAGGGCGGCGGCGACGGCCGAATCCACGCCGCCGGACAGGCCGCAGATGGCGTGGCCGTCGCCGATCCGCTCACGCACATCCGCGATGAGCGCCTCGGCGATATTGGCGGGCGTCCACGCCGCCGGGATCCCGGCGATCTCGTGCAGGAAGCGGCTCAACACCTGCTGACCGTGCGGCGAATGCAGCACCTCGGGGTGGTACTGCACACCGGCCAGCTTGCGGGCGCGGTCCTCGAACGCGGCGACCGGCGCGCCCGGCGTGGTGCCGGTGACCTCGAAGCCCTCGGGGGCGTCGGTGACGGCGTCGCCGTGGCTCATCCACACCGGATGGTGGATCGGCAGGCCGCCGTGCAGCACACCACCGTCGATATTGATCTCGGTGCGGCCGTATTCACGGGTACCGGTGTGCGCGACCGTGCCGCCCAGCGCCTGCGCCATGGCCTGGAAGCCGTAGCAGATACCGAAGACCGGCACATCCAGGTCGAACAGCCGCGGATCCAGTTGCGGCGCGCCCTCGGCGTACACGCTCGACGGACCGCCGGACAGAATCACGGCGGCGGGCCGCTTCTCGGCGATCTCCTCGACGGTCGCGGTGTGCGGAACCACCTCGGAGTAGACACTGCACTCGCGCACCCGGCGCGCGATCAACTGCGCGTACTGCGCGCCGAAGTCGACGACAAGGACTGGTCGCTGGGTTTCTGCCACCGGATCAGTCTAGTGAGCGATGCAGGACACACGTCCGTCGGGCGCACCGGTCCGGACCAAGATCGACGCATTCATCCCGAGACACACAAATCGGGTGGCGCGGCACGCCGTACGCGCACCCGGCACGGGGCAAAACTGTCGATCTCTGTCACCGGCCGTGACTATCCTCTTCCTCGTGCCATTCGCCCATGCGATCGATGCCGAAATCCATTACGAGGACAGCGGGGGCGATGGACCGGTAGTGCTACTGGGGCACGAATTCCTCATGGACCGAACGATGTTCGCGTCGCAGCAGGCGGCGCTCACACCGGAGTACCGGATCGTCACCTGGGACGCGCGCGGACACGGACGCACGCGCGACAAGGGCCTGCCCTTCACCTACTGGACCAGCGCCCGCGACGTGCTGACCGTACTGGACCAACTCGGTGTGCGGCGATCCGTCATCGGCGGTACCTCACAGGGCGGATTCACCGCACTGCGCACCGCGCTGCTGGCCCCCGACCGCGTGGCTGCACTCATTCTCATCAGCACCGAGGCACACGAACCCTCCACGCTGGAACTCACCAATGCCCGTCGCTTCCTGGACAAATGGTATGAGAACGGCCCCCGCCGCGCCCTCGCCGAACACCTCGCGGAATGGCTCATCGGCGACGACGCCTGGTATCGCGCCGTCTGGGTGAAACGCTGGCTCGCCCGCGACCACCACGCCACCGAGGTCGCCGCCGGTTGCCTGCTCGGACGTGACTCGGTACTCGACCGACTATCCGAAATCACCTGTCCCGCATTGGTTATCCACCCCACCAACAGCGGGATCTCCCGCGCCAACGCCCGCGAACTCGCCGCCCGCCTGCCCGCCGCCCGCTACCTGGAAATCGAAGGTGCCCGCCAAACCGTCAATATGACCCACCCCGGCGAGGTGAACACCGCCATCCTGAACTTCCTCCGCGCACTGCCGCTAGCCCGCCTCTCCGGGACTTCAGCGCGCGGCTGAGAGCCGTTACGGCGCGTGCACGCGTGCCTGCGGTCGAGTGCCAATCCGATTCTGGGCGTACCCGATGAGTTACCCCAATCGATGCGAGATCAGTTGTTGCGTTCCCGGACGAGAACGGTGATGAGCACTGGTCGACAGGTGCTGGTAGAGAGTTCCGGTGAGGGCGCGGCCGAACCGACCGCGTAGGCGGGCATCCCGGCAGGAGCAAGGGCAGTGATCACGAGCCGCTCAGGCCGCGCGGGCGGGCGTTCCGGTCAGGGCGAGGACATAGCCACCCGGCAGACCAGCGGGTTGCGGCGAGGATTCCGCCGGGGCGCAACGGGTGTTGCGCTCCCGGCGGGTGCTGTGTGCGGGCGGCTCGGTCAGGCTCGGACGTTCAGGCCGACCTTCTGGAATTCCTTCAGGTCGCAGTAGCCGGTCTTGGCCATGGAGCGGCGGAGGCCGCCGACCAGGTTGAGGGAGCCGAAGGGGTCGTTGGAGGGGCCCTCCAGGACCTGGGCGAGGGGGACGCGTTCCTCGTCGATGGCGTAGGGCAGCAGGGCGCCGCGCGGTACCGACGGGTGGGCGGCGGCCGAGGGCCAGAACCAGCCCTTGCCGGGCGACTCCGCGGCCAGGGTGAGCGGCACACCGAGCATGACCGCGTCCGCCCCACAGGCGATGGCCTTCGCCACGTGCCCCGAGGTGAGAATGTCGCCGTCGGCGATGACATGCACGTAGCGGCCGCCGGTCTCGTCCAGGTAATCGCGGCGCGCGGCGGCGGCATCGGCGATGGCCGTGGCCATGGGCACGCCGATACCGAGCACCTCACCGGTCGACGTCGCGCCCTGCATGGAGCCGTAACCGACGATGACACCCGCCGCGCCGGTGCGCATCAGATGCAGCGCGGTGCGGTGATCGCTCACACCGCCCGCCACCACCGGCACATCCAACTCGGCGATGAACGTCTTGAGATTCAGCGGCTCACCGTCGCCCACATGCTCGGCCGAGATGATGGTGCCGTGCACCACCAGCAGGTCGATACCGGCCTGCACCAGCGCGGGGGTCAGCGTGCGCGCATTCTGCGGGCTCACCCGCACCGCGGTCGTCACACCCGCGGCCCGCACCTGCGCCACCGCGGCCGCCAGCAGATCCGGCTGCATCGGGGCCGCGTGCAATTCCTGCAGCAACGCGACCGCGGCCTCCGTCCCCTCCTTCTCGGCCACCTCGGTGAGCTGCTGGACCTTGGCCTCCACATCGGCGTGCCGCGCCCACAGACCCTCGCCGTTGATAACGCCGAGACCACCGTGACGGCCGAGCTCGATGGCGAACTCCGGCGAGACCAGCGCATCGGTCGGATGCGTCAGGAACGGGATCTCGAAACGGTAGGCATCGAGCTGCCACGCCAGCGACACCTGCTTCGACGAGCGGGTCCGCCGCGAGGGAACGATGTCGACATCGTCCAGTTCGTAAGTGCGCCGGGCAGTCCGGCCCATGCCGATCTCGACCATATCGCGCATCGGTTCCTCCTGTGTCTAATTGCCTCCGCTTCGCTCCGGCGGATTCGCGGCGCTGGAAGTCTCGGTTCTTCCCTCCCTCCGCTCCCCCGCTTCGCTCCTCCGCTCCGGTCAGTCCAGAACCGAGACGCGCCGCGAATCGGGCGAGTTCGGCTGAGCGCCGGGGGTGGAGCACTGTGGGGTGGAGCTTCGGGGGGTGGTGCACTGCAGGTTCAGGCACTTCGAGCACTGCGGGGTGGAGCATCGCACATCGGTACGCCAGTGGTTCGCGCACCGCCAGTTGGAGCACGGGGGTTGCGGCACCGATGGCTTGAAGCATTGCGGGTGGGTGTAATTCCAGCGGGTCCGCGTCAGGCGCGGGTGGTGTAGTTGGGGGCTTCGACGGTCATGGTGATGTCGTGCGGGTGCGATTCCTTGAGGCCCGCGGCGGTGATCTGCACGAACTGGGCGGCCTGCAGGTCCGGGATGGACTGCGAGCCGGTGTAGCCCATGGCGGCGCGCAGGCCGCCCACCAGCTGGTGGATCACGGTGTCGAGCGGGCCGCGGAACGGCACCCGGCCCTCGATGCCCTCGGGCACCAGCTTCTTCTCCGACAGCACATCGTCCTGGAAGTAGCGGTCCTTGGAGTAGGACTTGGCCTCGCCGCGGCCCTGCATGGCGCCCAGCGAACCCATGCCGCGGTAGCTCTTGAACTGCTTGCCGCCCACCAGGATCAGATCACCCGGCGACTCGGCCGTACCCGCCAGCAGCGAACCCAGCATCACAGTCGACGCACCGGCCGCGATGGCCTTGGCGATATCACCGGAGTACTGCACGCCGCCGTCGGCGATGACCGGCACTCCGTGCGGCTTGCACGCGGCGGTCGCCTCCAGAATGGCGGTGATCTGCGGCGCGCCGACACCGGCGACCACGCGGGTGGTGCAGATGGAGCCGGGGCCCACACCCACCTTCACCGCGTCCACACCGGCTTCGACCAGGGCCTTGGCACCGGCGCGGGTGGCGATATTGCCGCCGATGATCTGCACCCGGTCGCCGACCTCGGCCTTGACCTTCTGCACCATCTGCAGCACGCCCGACTGGTGGCCGTGCGCGGTGTCCACGACCAGCACGTCCACGCCCACGTCGGCCAGCGTCATGGCGCGCGACCAGGCGTCCTCGCCCACGCCCACCGCCGCGCCGACGAGCAGTCGCCCGTCGCGGTCCTTGGTGGCGTTCGGATACTGCTCGGTCTTGACGAAGTCCTTGACGGTGATGAGTCCGCGCAGCTTGCCGTTGCCGTCCACGATCGGCAGCTTCTCCACCTTGTGGCGGCGCAGCAGGCCCAGCGCGGCCTCCGCGGTCACGCCCTCCTGGGCGGTGATCAGCGGGGCCTTGGTCATCACCTCGGCGACCTCGCGGTTCTGGTCGACCTCGAACCGCATATCCCGATTGGTGATAATGCCCACCAGGATTCCGGCGTCGTCGACCACCGGCAAACCGGAGATGCGGAACCGCGCGCACATGGCGTCCACCTCGGCGAGGGTGTCGGAGGGCCGACAGGTGACCGGATCGGTCACCATGCCCGCCTCGGACCGCTTCACGGTCTCGGCCTGGGCGGCCTGCGCCTCGACGGAGAGATTGCGGTGCAGCACGCCCATACCGCCCGCCCGCGCCATCGCGATGGCCATGCGCGCCTCGGTGACGGTGTCCATGGCCGAACTCACCAGCGGCGTGCGCAGCGAGATCTCCCGGGTCAACCGGCTGGAGGTATCGACGGAACTCGGAATGAGGTCGGACGCGGCAGGCAGCAGCAGCACATCGTCGAACGTCAGCCCGAGCATGGCGATCTTGTTCGGATCGTCGCCGCCTGTCACGGGACTGCTCATCGGATCGACCCCTCCTGGACCTCGGCAATGCCCACCGGAGCAGGACCCGGCGGACGAATGGATTGATTTCGATACCGAAGATCGCTACCCGGCATCTGCCCGTCCATGGTATCGGTCGCGCAAAGTTGTGCTCGATGTGCCCTCCGCCTCGCCGCGGGCGGCGGAGACGGGTACGTCGGTAGCGCCGGATTTGCGCTATGGAACCAGTTATGTCAGGGCAAATGGGTGTCAGCGCTGGCGCGGAAGGGCTATCTCTGCGTACCGTGGACCTGTGCGTGACCATCTACCACCTGGCCTGCCGCCGGATCCATTCGCCGGAGATCCCTCCGACCCGTCGGCCGCGCTCGATGCCATCGAGCCGGGGGAACCGCTGGATCCTCACGAGCGCCTAGCGGTCGAGGAGGATCTCGCCGACCTCGCAGTGTACGAGGCGCTGCTGGCGCACCGCGGTATCCGCGGACTCGTGGTCAGCTGCGAGGACTGTCGGCAGGATCATTACCACGATTGGGATATGTTGCGCGCCAACCTGCTCCAGCTACTGGTGGACGGTACGGTGCGCCCGCACGAACCCGCGTACGACCCGACCCCGGAGGCCTACGTCACGTGGGACTACTGCCGCGGTTACGCCGATGCCTCGATGAACGAGGCGCTGCACGGCGACGGGTTCGACGGGTTCGACGTCTGACTCGAGGGTCGCCCCGGGTGACCCTCCCGATCGACGCGGGCACTCCGGCCGTGCACCGGAACGACTGATACAGGTGTGGGCCCGCGCCTCCCACTCGGGAATGGCGCGGGCCCACATCGTTTCGCAGGAGCGGCGAGGCGCGGATACGAAAAGCCGACCGCCGGTCGGCGATCGGATGGTGCGTGATCGAACCGCCGGACGGGCGGCCCGGCGTTGTGAGCCCCTGTGGATCCCCACCGCGAACGGCTCGGATTCCCCTATCGGCTCGGATCCCCTATCGGATTGTCAGTGGCCGGATCAGCAGCGGCCGGATTGTCCAGCGGCCAGCGCAGTGTCGGCGGCCAGCGCTCAGCGGATGCCGCCCGGAGCGGTGGGCAGCTGAGTCGGCGGGACGAGCCCGCCGCCCGTCGGCACCACCTCCGTACCCGGCACCGACGGCAGCCCCGAGATCCCGCCACCGGTGGGCGGCAGTGTCGGCTGCTGCGGCAGACCGGTGGGCACCACCACCGTGGTGGTGGGCTGTGCGGTCGGGACCGTCGTCGGCGGCACCGTCGGCTCCGTCGCCGGGTCCGACGGCTCCGTGCTCGGCACCGTCGGATCGGTGGTCGGTCCGTCCGGAGTCGTCGCGGAATCGCTCGGCTCCGTCGTACCGCCGGTATTCGGCTGGGTGGACAGGATCCGGGGATCCACCGACGGTTCGGTGGTCACGGAGGCATCCGGCGCGACCGGGGCCGTGGTGGCATTGCCACCGGGCTTGGTCGTCGGCTGCGATCCGCTGGGTTCGGCCGCCTTGGTGGTGCTGGGTAGCAGCGAGGCCGCGATTTCCGGGGCCCGCTCCTGCAGCTGCGCCACCAGCCGCTCCCACTGCTGCCGCAGATCGTCCTTCTTGCCGCTGTCGTCGACCTGGCTGACATTGCCCTCGGCGCGCTCGAGCAGTACCTTGGCCGCCTCGGGCTTGCCCTCGTCGATCAACTGCTGCGCCTGCGCCATATCGTTGCCGGCCCGGTTCACCACGGTGGTCTGGGCCTGTTCGGAGAACACGACCTCCTTGAAAGGCCACAGTGCGTCGCCCGGCTCGGCGCCGTAGGAGAACGCCGTCAGACCGCCCATGATCAGGGCCACGGCGGCCGCCGCACCGGCGATGGGACGAACCAGCCGTAGTCGCCTGCTACCCGAGGCCGCGATCCGCGCCTGTTTGGCGCCGACCTCCTGGTTCACCGCGGCGACGATGGCATCCAGGTCCGGTCCGGCCGGCATCGGCTCGTTGACGATCTCGGCCCGCCAGTTGGCCAGCAGCGCCGCGAGCTGATACTCGTCCGCGCTGCTGGTCTGGACCGCGCCGTCACCGGCAATGGCCTCGATCAGCTCGTCATCACGGCGTACCGCCGCGATGTCCACCGGCCCGGTGTCACCGGACGCCTCGGCGTAGGGACCGCTGTTGTGCGATCCAGATCGCGCCTTCCAGTCGCCCCGACCGCGCTCGCCATCCCTAGCCATACATTTCACCTGCCCTCGCCACTTGTGACTTGAGTTTCGCGAGTGCCCGATGCTGGGCGACTCGTATAGCGCCCGCCGTACTGCCCACGGCGGTCGCGGTTTCTTCAGCTGACAAACCCATGACCAAGCGCAGGATCAGAATCTCTCGATGCTTCTCCGGAAGCGTCGCCAGCAGCTTGTTCATCTGGCGACTGGTTTCGGAATCGAGAGCTCGCTGCTCCGGCCCCTGGTCGGTGGATATGACATCCGGTACTTCGGCCATGGCGTCCGCCTTGTTACGGGCGGCGTTTCGATGGGCGTCGGCGACTTTGTGGGAGGCGATGCCGTACACGAACGCCATGAACGGTCTGCCCTGATCCTGATACCTGGGCAGGGCGGTCATGACGGCCAGACATACCTCCTGAGCCACGTCGTCCGCGGAAAGCTGACCGCGTTCGGCGGCTCCGATTCGCGCACGGCAGTACTTGACCACCAGTGGGCGGATGCTCTCCAGTACCTGGGAAAGGGCAGACCGGTCGCCCTGCGCTGCGGCAGCGACGACGGCGGGGTCCAACTCCTCACCCGTGTTCTTCATCGTCAGAGCTGTTCCTGGCGTTACGAAGTGGCACGTCAGCCTTGGGCACGTGCTTCCGCGAGGGGGCGGAACGGTCCAACAATAGCGGGCGGCGCGAGATCGGGGTCACTCGCGGGCGAGGTTCAGATGTCAGGCGGCCGTTCGCAATCGCCCGCCCCGGGCGGCCAGCAACGCCGCGCACACCGCCGCCTCATCCGCCCCGCCACCGGCCGAATCCAGGCCCGACAGCAGCATGGCGCAGGCCCATCGCAGCGGCAGCAACCCGAAAATCCGACTTTGCCCAGCGACATTTTCGGCCAACTCCCGAGCGCGATCGACATCACCTCCCGCGGCCGTCGCGGCGGCCACGAGCAGACCCGATTTCACCCGGTGCCGCACCGACGGCGACCGCTCCGCCAATGCCAGGGCCGCCGCCGCGTGCGCCAGGGCGGGGTCAGGGTGCGCCAGGGCAGGGTCGGCATGCGCCAGGGCAGGGTCAGGGTGCGCCAGGGCAGGGTCGGCATGCGCCAGGGCAGGGTCAGCGTGCGCCAGGGCAGGGTCGGCATGCGCCGACGAGGGATCGGTGTGCGCTGGGTCGAGATGTTCGCCGCGCGCAGCAGCGTGCGGCACGGAGGAGCCGGCCCGGGGGGTGGATCGCCCCGGGCCGAGATGCGTAGGTTCGGCGGCGGTGGACTCGCCCCCCGAACCACCGTGTCCCACGTCCATACGGGATGGCGTCACCGGCGGTCGAGCAGCGGCGTCCGACCGGGTAGCGGCAATCGGTTCGGGAGGTGCGATGAGGCCCGCGCCGGGGGCGTACAGGGCGGTTTCGGCGCTGACCCAGTGCAGGCGGATCCGGGGCCGCCAGGCGGGTTCATAGTCGGCGGGCAGGGCGTCGAGGTGGCGTCGGCTACGCCGCAGCAGCCGAGCGGCGAGCTTCGGGCGGCCGGTGCCGAGGGCATCCGCGGCCAAACCGGTCAACGCATCGCAAACCGCCTCGTGACGCGCCGCGTCCGGCAGCGTGCGGTCATCGCCCGCAGGGCGGCCTGGGCCGCGGTCGGCCGGGTCCGCATCGGGCAGGACCAGGTTGGCGGCGCGACCGTCCAACGTGGCGGCCAAGGCGTGCCAGCCGAGCTGGCGCAGGAACGAGGCCTCGGTACTGAGGGTGTGGGAGCGCAGGATCGGGTCCCGGGTGAGCCGCCGGGTGCGGGCCAGTTCGGCGCGGGCCGCCGCGTAGTGCCCGACGCCGGAGAGCGCCACCGCGCGCAACCAGGATTCGGTCGCGTTCGCGGGAACCGGCAACCCGGCGGCAGCGCGTTCCGGAGTACCGCCGAAAGCGGATTCGGCGAGTACGGAGTTCACTTCGAGCACAGGCACGGCCGCACTCTATCGGTGCAGCCGAGCGGGTCCGCCGCTGCCCGACATAGCACATTCCTACAGCTAACTCTCAGCATTCGAAGTGCCCGCCCTGTTTCCGTTGGGTAAATCTGTGCTCGCAATCCCCCAGCACGTTCGTATGGAATTCGTATGCGTATCACATTATTAACCTGGCAGCCTCGAAGCGGCCATCTCGCCCGCACCCATAAAGCGGCCCGCAATGGCTGAGATCACCCATAGCCACATGTGCACATGACACCGCAACGTTGCTCACCGTAACGAAAAATACGCCGTGAACTGCTGTTTTATTGCCTTCGGCGTCATGTCGACACCCCATCCGACACCTGGGCAACCGATCAGTATCGCCGCAGACCGGCCCGTTGTAAATAGCAAGCACGTTAATTCTCGAATGTGCTGGTATTCCCAATAGAGCGAGTGAGGCTATTGACGCCATTTCATTGTTCGTCCTAACGTACGACATCGCCGCCATCGGCGCCGCGCGAAGAATTGTGATGCGGCCCTATGCCACACCAGCACCCGCTCGACAATGCCGACGAGCTCGCACCTGAGGAGTTCACATGCCTATGCCGACCCACCTCCCTGGTCCGAACGCGGACGTCTGGGACTGGCAGATGCGGGGATCCTGCCGCGGGCAGGATTCGTCGGTGTTCTTCCATCCCGACGGCGAGCGCGGCCGCGCCCGCGCCCAGCGCGAGATGCGGGCCAAGGAGATCTGCCGCGCCTGCCCGGTCCTCATGCAGTGCCGCTCGCACGCGCTGAAGGTCAGCGAGCCCTACGGCATCTGGGGCGGAATGTCGGAAACGGAACGAGAGATGCACGCGCGCCGCAATCGGCGACGTGTTGTCGCGTGAGGCGAACGCAGCGCCCTGTGACGGCTGTGCACACCGTGTGACTTCGGATTCTTTCCCATCCGCGCGCCGCGGTGCCTCGAATTCCTAGCAAACAACCGGCCACTGCCGAGCGCGGACGGGTTGGGCTCAACGCTCACGGCGTGTCATCGAAAGTCGAAGTGCGAGTTGGGCGAATTGTCCGAAAAACGCTGGGCGACAGCCATTTTGCCTCCACCCCCACCGAGAGGAGGTCATAGCGGCACGCTACGGTAGTGGCCGATGACACAGAACGGAGCGTTGTGACAACGCGGCCGCCGGCCGCAGAGGGCGACTCCTTCCAGAGCGCCATCCCACCCCGCGTGGACTCTGCGGTGACGGCTCGCGCAGCCGAAAGCCTCGAACTCGCCGCACTTCTCGAACGCTGCGGGCAGTCGGATCAGCAGGCGTTCGCCGAGCTGTACGACCGCACCAGCGCGCGGGTATTCGGGCTCGTCCTACGGGTGCTGCACGATCCCGGCTACGCCGAGGAGACCACACAGGAGGTCTACCTCCAGATCTGGCGCACGGCGGCGAATTTCGATCCGGCGAAGGGTTCGGCCGTTACCTGGCTCATGACCCTCGCCCATCGTCGCGCGGTCGATCGCGTCCGCGCCGAGCAGGCCCATGCCCAGCGCGAGGTCGCCTACGGAACCAGCACCCTCGGTAACGAATTCGATGAGGTCACCGAAGAAGTAGGCCGACGGCTGGAACAGCAGGCGGTTCTGCAGGGGCTGGCCACACTGACGGAGACCCAGCGGGAGGCGATCTCCCTCGCTTACTTCGGCGGACGGACGTATGCCGAGGTAGCGGCCTATCTGGGCGTAGGGTTACCTACCGTTAAGTCCCGTATTCGGGACGGACTGACGAGACTCAAGAAAAGTTTGGGAGTGACGTGAGATGAACGAAAGCCAGATCGATCTCGCGCACACTGTCGCGCTCGGATCGATCGGCGACGAAGATCAGCGCGCAGTGCAGCGGCTATTGGATGCCGGCGACCCGGCGCTGCGCGCGGACTTCACCCTCGAAGTGCAGCAGACACGCGAGGCCCTGGCGCTGTTCGCAGCCGCCTCGGCCACCGCACCACCCGCCGCTCTCCGTGACCGCGTCCTGAACGCGATCGCCGCCGACCAGGCCCCCGCGACCGTCATCTCCCTCGCCCGCACGGCCGCCCGCAACGGCAACGGCCACAACCACGCCGTCAACGACTGATCCGGCTGTCCACCGAACAGGTCATCCGCCCGGTCCGCTCCGGCTCACCGATGGGTCCAGACCACCGGGAGTGGTCATCCGACAGGCACAGGCCCCTCGACGCGCGGTCGAGCCCTGAATTTCCCGGTGTAGTGACGACGAGGCCCCCGAGACATTTCCGTCTCGGGGGCCTCGGTCTGTCGGCACATGCTCAGCGCACGCGGGTCACGCTCAGTGCGCGTGGCCGTGGTGGCCGTTCGCGGGCTCTTCCTCGGCCGGCTTGTCGACCACGGCGCTCTCGGTGGTGAGCACCATGCGCGCCACGGAGGTGGCGTTCTCGACGGCGGAACGGGTCACCTTGACCGGGTCCACGACGCCCTCGGTCACCAGATCGCCGTAGGTCAGGGTGGCGGCGTTGAAGCCCTCCTTGCCCTCGGAGACCTTGGCGACCACGACCGCGCCGTCCACGCCCGCGTTGCTGGCGATCCAGTACAGCGGGGACAGCAGCGCCTGGCGCACGACCTCGACGCCGACCGCCTCGTCACCGGAGAGCGAGTCCTTCAGCTCGACCAGCTTGGTGGACGCCTGCACCAGCGCCGAACCGCCGCCGGAGACGATGCCCTCGGCGACCGCGGCCTTGGCGGAGGAGACCGCGTCCTCGACGCGGTACTTGCGCTCCTTGAGCTCGGTCTCGGTGGCCGCGCCGACCCGGATCACCGCGACGCCGCCGGCCAGCTTGGCCAGCCGCTCCTCGAGCTTCTCGCGGTCCCAGTCGGAGTCGGTGTGCTCGATCTCCTTGCGCAGCTGGGCGACGCGCGCGTCCACGGCGTCCTGGGTGCCCGCACCCTCGACGATGGTGGTGTCGTCCTTGGTGACGACCACGCGGCGGGCCTTGCCCAGCACCTCGAGCCCGGCCTCACGCAGGTTGATGCCCAGCTCGGGGTTGACCACGGTGCCGCCGGTGACGATGGCCAGGTCGTCCAGGAACGCCTTGCGGCGGTCACCGAAGAACGGTGCCTTGACCGCGACGGCCTTGAGGGTCTTGCGGATCGCGTTGACCACCAGGGTGGACAGCGCCTCGCCCTCGACGTCCTCGGCGATGATGACGACCGGCTTGCCGGATTCGGCGATCTTCTCCAGCAGTGGGAGCAGATCCGGCAGCGAGCTGATCTTCTCGCGGTTCAGCAGGATCCAGGCGTCCTCGAAGACGGCCTGCTGGGTCTCCGGATCGGTGGCGAAGTACGGCGACAGGTAGCCCTTGTCGAACTGCACGCCCTCGGTGATGACGACCTCGGTCTGCAGCGAGGACGACTCCTCGATGGTGACCACGCCGTCCTTGCCGACGGTGGTGAGCGCCTTGCCGACCAGCTCGCCGATCTCCTCGTCCCGCGAGGACACGGTGGCGACCTGCGCGATGGACTTCTCGTCGGTCACGGGGGTGGCGGCGGCCAGCAGCGCCTCGGAGACGACCGCGGCGGCCTTCTCCATGCCCTTGCCGAGCACCATCGGGTTGGCGCCCGCGGCGATGTTCTTCAGGCCGCCCTTGATGAGGGCCTGGGCCAGCACGGTGGCGGTGGTGGTGCCGTCACCGGCGACATCGTTGGTCTTGGTGGCGACGCTCTTGACCAGCTGCGCGCCCAGGTTCTCGAACGGGTCCTCGAGGTCGATGTCGCGGGCGATGGTCACGCCGTCGTTGGTGACGGTCGGGCCGCCGAACGCCTTGGCCAGCACCACGTGCCGTCCGCGCGGGCCCAGGGTGACCTTGACGGCGTCGGCCAGCTTGTCGACGCCGCGCTCCATAGCCCGACGAGCCTTCTCGTCGAACTCGATCTGCTTTGCCATGTGTTCCTACTCCTGTGGGTCCGGGGCGAACGCACTCCGCCCCGGGTCGGTGGCTGTGTGACCAGCCGCGACACCGGGGCGGCAACGCTCGGGGATCAGGGGGCGAGCCCCTGCGGGGCCCCGGAGAGTTGGGCGTTACTTGGTGACGACGGCCAGCAGATCGCGCGCCGACAGGATCAGGTACTCCTCGCCGTTGTACTTGATCTCGGTGCCGCCGTACTTGCTGTAGATGACGACGTCGCCTTCCTTGACGTCCAGCGGAATCCGCTTCTCACCCTCGTCGTCCCACCGACCCGGGCCGACGGCGATGACGGTGCCCTCCTGGGGCTTCTCCTTCGCCGTGTCGGGGATGACCAGGCCGGAGGCGGTCGTCGTCTCGGCCTCGTTGGCCTGGACGAGGATCTTGTCCTCGAGCGGCTTGATGTTCACGCTCGCCACGTTGAGCCCTCCACTTTCAGGGGATTCTTCTTCGCCCGGGGCGGTTCCCCGGACTCACGGTTTCGGTCACGTTGTTGACCGCCGAGCACGGCGCCGTCGTCGCGGGTGCCGGAGCCCCTGCTCAGTAGTCAAAGCCGACACTCGAAGCACAAGCGCGAGTGCCAACTAGCACTCTATACACGCGAGTGCCAGCGCTCAAGGCTGGGCTCTGCTACCGGTCGCCAACCGCCGGGAAGCCGACTGGACGCCAGCCCAGCGCAAACGCGACACACCGAGCCACGGGCCGAGGAATCTGAGGTCTTCCAAAGAAAAACGAAAATCTGTA
Source organism: Nocardia otitidiscaviarum (assembly GCF_007362295.1). Lineage (NCBI taxonomy): Bacteria > Bacillati > Actinomycetota > Actinomycetes > Mycobacteriales > Nocardiaceae > Nocardia > Nocardia otitidiscaviarum. The sequence goes on from NZ_CP041695.1 coordinate 5,819,563, forward strand.
ACGTTCGGATAACGGATCGTGACATTATTGACGACGGTCGCGAGACAAGGGCACCGCACGGCCTCGAGAGGGGCACGGTACGGCCCCCATCCCGCGTTCCGGCGAGATCTACAGAGTGCTTCACCCCCTGCGCGGCGACGCGCAGAAACCTGAGACGAGAGCAAGACCGCAAGTGATCGACGGCTGGATCCGATGCCCTATCGGACACGGACTCGGCCGGATCCGTAGCTCGGGGTCGCTCGCCATCCACGCGACGGCTCCGCAGTCCGTTCGAGATGGTCGGCGACACCAGGACCATCCGCTCGAAGGGAGGTGAACATGCGAACATCCCTCGGCATCTCGGCCGGGAGTGAAGTGGTGTGCTCGGCGACGGTCGCCACCGCTCCCAACGGCGTCCTGCACTTCGACTACCGGGTCGTCACGGCGGATACGGCGCACTCCGATCTCGGCGATCTCGTAGCGTCCTCGATCGAGTTGATGACGACGCATCAGCTGTCCCGCGACATCGTCCATCCCGTGGGCACGCACTCCTCGGCACTCTCGGCCACCCGGCACGGCGACCACACCCCGCCCGGCGATATCGCGGTGGCCTACCGCGACCGGGAGCAGGCGCAGACCATCCGCTCGGCCATCGGGCGGCAGCGTCGCGACGTTCGGCTCATCCCGGAATCCGGTGCGGCGCTCGCCTACCTGCGGCACACCGGCATGCTGGAGCGCTACGAGACGATCGCCATCATCGATCTCGGCGCGTCCGGGGCCACGGTCACGGTGGCCGATCAGGCCGACGACACCGTGCTCCGCTCCGAACGCACCACCGCCATCAGCGGCAACGCCATCGACGAGCTGATCCTGCAGCATCTGCTGGACTGCCATCTGGCGCGCCGCGGCACCCGCCCCAATCGCGGCATGCTGCTCAACCGCAGCCGGGCCGCCAAGGAGCATCTGGCCATCGCCCAGGCCGTGACCATCGACCATGTGGCCGGGCAGCCGCTCAAGCTCACCCGCAAGGATTTCGACGAACTCATCGCCGATCTGCTGCGCGAACTCGCGGTGTTCGCGCGCGGCGTCTTCGCGCGGACCCCGAAGTTTCCGCAGTGCGTGGCGGTGATCGGCGGCGGCGCGAACGTCCCGGCCGTGGTGCGGGAGCTCGAGGAACAGCTCGACGTGCCGGTGTGCACCGTGCCGGAGCCGGAGGCGGCCATCGCGAAAGGCGCCGCGCTGGTGGCGGATTCGGCGCAGCCGACGGCGCTCACCGTGATCGGCCGCGGCACCGACGCGCCGGTCGGCACCTTCACCAAACTGGTGGGCACGCTGGCCGGGGCGATCGTGGTGGTCGGGCTGGTCATCGGTTACGGCGTAAAGGAACTCGTCCCCGAGGACCGCGACTACTCCCCGGTCGGCACCACCAGCGGCGAACAGCTGGACACCACGACGCCGACGACCACCGCGCCGGGCACCGCCCCCATGACGCAGAACCGCGACAGCACCGGGCCCGCCCCGGCCACTCCGACGACCGCACCGGATACGGACGACCCCACCACCTCCACCGGTCCGCGGCCGACGCCCACCACGCCCGCGCAATCGCCCCCGCCGCTGCGCCCGGATCCGGGGCTGCCGCAGATCCCCTTCCCGGCCGAACTCCCCCGCATCCTCGGCCCGTTCCTCGGCACCCCCGTCAGCCCGACGGAGGAACCCGATCCGAGCGAGACGAGCCCGAGCACGACCGGCCCGAGCACCAACAGCCCGAGCACGACGGCTCCCACCACGCCCGCCGCGCCGCGGATCCCGCGATCCAACTCGGGCTCCGCGGGCGGAGGCAGCGTCACCGCTCCGCTCGAATCGAGTCCTGAGCGCGCCGAATCCAATCCTCAGCGCGCCGAATCCAATTCCGAGCGCGTCGAATCCAGCCACTGAGCGCGGTAGTCCGCTGCGGCGATCACCTGGTCGCCGGATTCCGTACGGCCGCCTCACCGCCCGACGTGAATTTCCACCGCCCGCTCGCCCGGCATGTCACCGGGCGCGGTCGGCGACCCCAACAGTCCCGGCAGCGCCAGCGCCCCACCCGCCAGCACGGCCGCCAGCACACGTTTGAACCACATCCCGAACTCCCGACGCCTCGACACCCACGTAGATCGCACGGTATCGGTGCCGGAATCACGCCCCCAGACAGCAGATCCCCTGCCCAGACGACTGGGGGCAGGCGGGCGTCAGAGTTGGCTGGTCGCCACCGACAGGCCCGGGTCGGTGGCCACGGTGAGTTCGGAGGGCCGCGCGCCCCCGGCGATCACGTGCGCGCCCAGGGTGGCGATCATGACGCCGTTGTCGGTGCACAACCGCGGTTTCGGCACGCGGAGCGTGAGACCGGCCGCGGCGCAACGCTCTTCGGCCAGCGAACGGATACGGGAGTTGGCGGTCGCACCGCCGCCGAGCACGATGGTGTCGACGCCGACGTCCTGGGCGGCACGCACGGCCTTCATGGTGAGCACATCCGCCACGGCCTCCTGGAAGGACGCGGCGATATCGGGGATCGGCAGTTCGCGGTTCTCCCGTTGCGCCGCTTCGACATAGCGCGCGACAGCGGTCTTCAGTCCGGAGAACGAGAAGTCGTAGCGTGGATCGCGCGGCCCCGTCATGCCGCGCGGAAAGGCGATGGCGTGCGGATCACCCTCCGCCGCAATGCGATCCAGCACCGGACCGCCCGGATAGCCGAGTCCGAGCAGTCGCGCCACCTTGTCGAAGGCTTCCCCGGCGGCATCGTCGACGGTGCTGCCCAGTTCCGCGATGGGGTCGGCCAGATCGGTCACGTGCAGCAGGTGGGTGTGCCCGCCGGAGACGAGCAGCGCCACACACGCCGGCATGGGCCCGTGTTCCAGGGTGTCCACCGCGACGTGGCCGCCCAGATGGTTGAGCGCGTAGAAGGGGATATCCCACGCCGCCGCATAGGCTTTCGCGGCCGCCACCCCGACCAGCAGCGCACCGGCGAGGCCGGGTCCGATGGTCACCGCGAGGGCATCCGGCCGGTCCACCCCGGCCGCCGCCAATGCCCGGCGCATGGCGGGCACGATGGCCTCGAGATGCGCGCGCGACGCGATCTCCGGCACCACGCCGCCGAAACGCGCGTGCTGGTCGACGCTGGAGGCCACCTCGTCGGCGAGCAGTTCGCAGCTCCCGTCGGGCAGCCAGCGGACGATGCCGACTCCCGTTTCGTCACAGGAGCTTTCGATACCCATCACGATCATGAGAAGACCTCTGTGTCCTGCGGCCGCGGGAAGCCGGTCATGGCGGGTCGGCGCATGGTGTACGCGTCCGCGCCACTGGGCTGGTAGTAGTTCTTGCGCAGGCCGATGATGTGGAATCCGTGCTTCTCGTACAGCGCGATGGCGGCGGCGTTGTCGGTGCGCACCTCCAGGAAAACCGGTCCGCCGCGCCGCCCGGCCTCACCGAGCAGGGCTTCCAGCAGGGCGGTGCCGATGCCGAGCCCCTGCTGTCCGGGGTCGACGCCGATGGTGTGCACCTCGGCCTCCGGGTACTCCCGATTGCCCAGCAGCGCGATACCCGCGTAGCCGACCATACGGCCGTCGCCGTTGCGGGCGACGATGTAGCGGTTGTGCGGTCCGGCGAGTTCGGAGCGGAAGGCGACCTCGTGCCAGGGGTCGTCCTCGGGAAACAGCAGCTTCTCCAGTTCGACGCAGCGAGGAATATCGGAGGGCCGCATCGGTTCGACGCGGATCATCGACTCACCTGCGCGTAGCTGCGTTCCACGGCATCGGGCCGACGCAGGTAGAGCGGGGTGAGCGGGTCCGGCATCGCACCGGAGAGCAGGTCGCGGGCGGCGCAGCGCACCAGCCCCGCCGGGGAGGGCGTCTCCACCGGCAGCACCGGCAGATCGAAGTAGTCCACATGCGAGGCCGAGCCCGCGATCACGGTGGCGCTGCTGGTGTCCAAGTCGGCGGGTTTGCACACCTCCGGGCCGGCGACCCGGCCGCGCGGGTTCTCCGCCGACAGGGCGCGATAGCGGGCCCAGTACACCTCGCGGCGACGGGCATCGGTGACGACCAGCAGTTCGACCGGATCCCGCGCCTCGGCGAGGTAGCTCTCGGTATCGGCGGCGATGGCGTCCAGGCTGCACACCCCGTGCACCGGAATACCGAGCGCGTCCCCGAAGGCGGCGGCGGTGGCCATGCCGACCCGCAGCCCGGTGAACGGTCCGGGACCGACCCCGACCACGACCGCGTCGATCTCGCCGCGGGCCCGCCCGGATTCGGCGAGGCAGGCGAGAATCTGCGGGGTCAGCACCTCATTGTGCGCGCGGGCGTCCACGGTCACCCGAGTGGCGATCGTGGTTGTTCGAGGTGTGCTACCGGCCTCCGCCGGATCCAGTTCCACCAGTCCCGCCGTGACGGCAGGGGTCGCGGTGTCGACAGCCAGTACCAACATGATTGACCCAACTGTACTGTGTTTGATTGCCTCCGCTTCGCTCCGGCGGGTTCGCGGCGCTGGAGGTCCCAGTTCTTCCCTCCTCCGCTCCTCCGCTTCGCTCCCCCGCTCCGTCAGTCCAGAACCGGGACGCGCCGCGAACCAACGGAGTGGCGGCAGAGTTGGTGTAGCGGGCGCGGGCCGGTGTCTAGCCCACCCATTCCCATTCGGCGGTGCGGGTGTCGGATTCGGGTTCGCGGCGGAGGAGGACGCGTAGGTGGCGGTCGGCCAGGTGTTCGACCACGCCGAGGCCCCATTCGACCACGACCACGGCGTCGTCGAGTTCGGTATCGAGGTCGAGGGCGTCGAGTTCGTCGAGGTCGCCGCCGAGGCGGTAGGCGTCCACGTGGACGAGTCCGACCGCGCCCGGTTCGGCCCCGGCGCGGTGCTGTCGGGCGATGATGAACGTGGGGGAACTCACTCGGCCCTGTACACCGAGCCCGGCGGCGATACCTCGGGTGAGGGCGGTCTTGCCCGCGCCGAGGGGGCCGTCGAGGACGACCAGGTCCCCGGCGTGCAGTTGTGCGGCCAGTTCGCGACCGAGGGCCTCGGTGTCCTCGACCGTCGGGAGGGTGCGGTGTCCGCGACCGTCATGCATGGGCGCTCCCCCCGATGTAGCGGCGTGCGACGCGGCCGCGCGGCGAGCACACCACCTCGTAGTGGATGGTGCCGAGCGCGTCCGCCCATTCCTGGGCGTGCGGTTCGCCGGGGCCGCCGCCGAAGAGCACCGCGAGATCGCCTTCGCGCACGCCCTCGGCGTTGTCGCCGAGGTCGACCACGAACTGGTCCATGCAGATGCGGCCGATATTGGGACGGCGGCGGCCGCCGAGCAGCACGTCGAACCGTCCGCTGAGCGGTCGCCAGATGCCGTCGGCGTATCCGGCGGGGATCAGCGCGACGGTGGTGTCGCGGTCGGCGATCCATTCGTGCCCGTACGAAACACCTTCTCCGGCAGCGACCTTCTTCACCAGAATGACGCGGGCGCGCAGAGTCATGGCGGGCCGCAGCCCGAAGTCGCCGAGTTCGGGAATCGGGGAGAGTCCGTAGACGGCGATGCCGGGCCGCACCATGTCGAAGGCGAGATCGGGTCGGGTGAGGGTGGCGGCGGCATTGGCGATGTGCACCAGTTCCGGTTGCAGCCCTTGCTCTTTCGCCGCCGCGATGTACTCCAGGAAGCGTTCGCGCTGACTGTCGTTGGCCGGATGGTCGGGCTGATCGGCGAGGGCCAGATGGGAGAAGATAGCCCGGAACCGCACCACCCCCGCATCGACCAGCTCACGCAGTCGCCGCAGTACCGCGGGGTACTCCGACACCGACACGCCGTTGCGGTTGAGCCCCGTATCCACCTTCAGCGTGACGGTCGCGGTCTTACCGAGCCGCCGCGCGGCGTCGGCGACGGCGTCGAGATGCCGCACCGACGACACCCCGATCTCGATATCGGCGGCCACCGCGGGCGCGAAATCGGTATCGGAGGTATTGAGCCAGCACAGGATCGGCGCGGTGATCCCCGCCTCCCGCAATGCCACCGCCTCGGCGACCGTGGTCACCCCGAGTTCCCGCGCCCCCGCCGCCAGCGCGGTGCGCGCCACCTCGACGGCGCCGTGGTTGTACCCGTCGGCCTTGACCACCGCCATGACGGCAGCGTCCCCGGCACGTTCGATCAGGATCCGCACATTGTGTGCGATGGCATCCAGATCGATGACGGTCTCCACCTGCGGTTCGGGCGTACTCACGGCCTAGATCCTGCCATCCCGCCCGCTGCGTTTCCGCTCACACCCGGCGGCCACCGATCGAGCGGCGCGCCCAGCGCCACCCCCTCCCACCTGTTCCGGCGCTCCGTCCGGGTCAGCAGGATGACGATTCCGGCGGTCAGCAGGCCCTTGCCAAGCAGGCGGCGCACCAATCGGACACCGACATGGTCGTGGCGAGCGCACGGCCGGATCACACGGGATCTCCGCCGGTCCCACACCGAATGCCCATCTGTCGGCGATAGTTTCGCGGGCACCGGTGACCGCGAGCGGTCAGCACGACTCTGGGAGGACGTCCTTGCGCGACACGACCCGTACCGCACTGTGCTGCATGGTGATCGCGCCGGGAGCGCTGTGGGCGGTGGTGCGGCTGTGCGGGCTGGAGCGGGGACCGCTGGTGCAACTGCTGGCCTTCACCCCGTACGTGGCGGCGTGGTCGGTACTGCCCGCAGTGGTGATGCTGGCGCTGCGACGCTGGTGGCTGGCCGGGGTGGCGCTGCTGGTGGTGGCGGCCCTGGCCGGGGCGGTGCTGCCCCGGGCAATCGGGTCGGCCGCGACCGGCGGCGGGGTGTCGCTGCGGGTGCTCACCGCGAATATGCAGTTCGGGGCGGCGGATGCGGGGGCGCTGATGGATCTGGTGCGGGAGCGCCGGGTGGATGTGCTGGTGCTGCAGGAGTACACGCCGGAGGCCGAGGTGGGCTTGCGGGCGGCGGGCATCGACGCTGTCCTGCCGTTTCACCGGACCCGGCCGCTGCCGAAGGCTTCCGGTTCCGCACTGTTCTCGCACTACCCGCTGGCCGAGGATGGGGTGCGGGAGAATCCGGGACATTTCACCCAGGCGTACGCCCGCATCACGCTCCCCGGCGCCCGGCCGGTGAGCGTCGAATCGGTGCACACCACCCCGCCCGCGCACCTGGACAATCTGAACTACTGGCGCAGGGACCTCGCGATCCAGCCCGCCGCGAGCGGCGACACCATGCGCGTTCTGGCCGGTGACTTCAACGCCACCCTGGACCACACCGCCCTGCGCGCCCTCATCTCCCGCGGCTACCGTGACGCCGCCGCCGCGACCGGCGTCGGCCTGACCGGCACCTGGGGTCCCTACCGCGGCCGCAACGGCCGCAAACCCATTCCGCCGATCACCATCGACCACATCCTCGCCGACTTCCGCATCGGCGTCGGCGAGGTCTCGACCCACGCCCTGCCCCGGACAGACCACCGCGCGCTCGCGGCGGAACTGTTCGTCCCGGCGATCCAGCGGTGACCCCGGCGGCGGGCGTCAGCGGGCGGCCAGGTCGCGCAGGGTGCCGATGGCGGGGCGGAGGTGGGTGAGCAGGGGGGAGGCCGAGATGGGGGCTCCGGCGGCGGACGGCGCGTGGGCGGCGAGGTTGGCGGCGAGGGAGTGGGCGCGGGCCGCCGCGGCGGCGGCCCAGGACGGGTCGCGGCCGGCGGCGAGCAATGCGCCGATGATGCCGGAGAGCACGTCGCCGGAACCGGCGGTGGCGGCCCAGGATCCGCCCGCCTCGTTGACCAGGACCGGGCGGCCGGGGGCGGCGACGAGGGTGGCGCGGCCCTTGAGCAGGACGGTGACCTGCCAGGAGTCCGCGAGATCCCGGACGGCAGTGACCCGGTCGGGCGACGGGTCCGCGCCGGTGAGGCGGGCGAACTCGCCCGCGTGCGGGGTCAGCACCGTGGCGGCGGTGCGGCCGGTGACCAGGCTCGGGTCCTGGGCGAGCAGGGTGAGACCGTCGGCGTCGACCACCACCGGGAGATCGGTGGCGAGGATCTCGGCGAGCCGGTCGCGCGCGGCGGCGTCGGTGCCCGCGCCGGGACCGAACACCCAGGACTGCACCCGTCCGGTCTCCTTCACCGAGGGCGCCGCGATCACCTCCGGACAGTGCGCGAGCACCTGCTCGCATCCGGTTCCGGCGTAGCGCACCATGCCCGAGGTGGCGGCGACCGCGGCCCCGGTGCACAGCACGGCCGCACCCGGATAGGTCGCGCTGCCCGCGCAGACACCGGTCACGCCCTGTGTGTACTTGTCGTCGGCGGCCCCCGGCACCGGCCAGTCCGCTCCCACGGATTCCGGTTCCAGCGCCGCGAGATTCGGTTGCGGCAACCGTAATCCGATGGGCACCAGCACGATTCGACCGCAATGGGCTGCCGCGAGCGCGTGCACCGGCTTGTACGCGCCGAAGGTCACCGTCACATCGGCGCGGACCGCCGGGCCGGAGATCGCCCCGGTGTCGGCGTCCACTCCACTGGGCAGGTCGGCGGCGATGATCGGAACCTGCACGGCGGCAACGAGTTCCGCTGCCCGCGGCCGCAGCGCGCCCTTACCGGAAATCCCGACGATGCCGTCGACCACCAGATCCGGCGTCCCCAACTCTTCGCGGACCCGGCCGCCGGTGCGCCGCAGCGCGGCAAGACCCTCCCGGTGCACCCGCTCCGGTGACAGCAGTACCGCGTGCACCGCCACGCCGCGCCGCCGCAGCATGGATCCGGCCCACAGCGCATCGCCGCCATTGTCCCCGGATCCGACGAGCAGCGTCACGGTCCGCCCCGCGACCCCACCGGTCCGCTCCCGCAATTCCCGCGCGACCACGTCGGCGAGCCCGAACGCGGCCCGCCGCATCGGCATTCGGGCGGGCACCCGGGTGAACAGTTCCGCCTCCGCCGCCCGCACCTCGTCGGCCGTGAAATATCCGCGCACAGGTCGCCTCCAATTCCCACTCGAGCCGCCGTCGGAACCCACGATATCCGCCCCGTCCCGCATCGCCGCCCCCGCATCGGCCCGGAATCCCGCGAGGGGGAATCCATGGCGTGGACTACTCGCACGATGCCGCCACCAGTTCCCCTTGATCATGAACAGGAGGCGGGCGCGTCGGCCGCGGTTCCGGTGGGGCGTCGTCGGTCGGGGCGGCCGCGAATGGTCGGCTACCGGCGGAGACTAGGCTGGCGAGCATGTCGACTGGTTCCCGAGGTAGGTCCGTACGTGTCCTGATCAGCGTGTTCGCCGTGGCGGGTGTACTGGTCGCCACCGGGTGCGGTTCGAACGGCGAGAATGCCGACGGCACGCCGACGTCCACCGCGTCGAACTCGGCCACCCCGACCACCTCCGGACCGCGGACGCCCGCCAGCACCATCGTGACCGTCACGGATATGACGTTCTCCCCCGCCGACATCACCATCGCGGCGGGCGACACCGTCACCTGGAAATTCTCCGACCGCGTACCGCATTCGGTGCAGGGCATCGGCGACGCCGCCATGGGCATCAACAGCCCGATCCTCACCAAGGGCGAGTGGAGCTACACCTTCACCGTGCCCGGCACCTACCGCTACCTGTGCCCGCTGCATCCGGAGATGAAGGGCACCGTGACCGTCGAGTAGACGGGCCGCGCCGACCTATTCGACGGTGACGGACTTGGCGAGGTTGCGGGGCTTGTCGACGTCGTAGCCGCGTGCCATGGCGATCTCGGCGGCGAACACCTGGAGCGGGACGGTTGCCAGCAGGGGCTGGTACAGCGTTGGCGCGGACGGGATTTCGATGAGGTGATCGGCGAACGGCCGCACCGTGTCGTCCCCCTCCTCGGCGATCACGATGGTGCGCGCGCCTCGCGCCTGGATCTCGCGGATATTGCTGAGCAGCTTGGCGTGCAGCACCGCCCGGCCCTTGGGGGAGGGCATGATGACGATCACCGGCAGCCCCTCTTCGATCAGGGCGATGGGACCGTGCTTGAGCTCGCCCGCGGCGAAACCCTCGGCGTGGATGTACGCCAATTCCTTGAGTTTCAAAGCACCTTCGAGCGCCACGGGATATCCGACGTGGCGGCCGAGGAACAGTACCGTCGACTCCCCGGCCAGCTGGCGGGCGATGGCGCGCACCTGCGGGGCGGTCTCCAGGACCCGCTCGACGAGCTTCGGCATGGCCTCGAGTTCTTCGAACTCCCGCGCCACCTCGTCCGGATATTTGGTGCCGCGCGCCTGCGCCAGCGCCAGGCCCACCAGGTAGTTGGCGGTGATCTGCGCCAGGAACGCCTTGGTGGAGGCGACGCCGATCTCCGGCCCGGTGCGGGTGTAGAGCACGGCGTCGGATTCGCGGGGGATCTGCGCGCCATTGGTATTGCAGATGGCGAGCACGCGCGCCTTCTGATCCTTGGCGTGCCGCACCGCCTCCAAGGTGTCGGCGGTCTCCCCGGACTGGGAAATGGCGACGACGAGGGTGGACTGGTCCAGAACCGGGTCGCGGTAACGGAATTCGCTGGCCAACTCCACTTCCACCGGCAGCCGGGTCCAGTGCTCGATGGCGTACTTGGCGAGCAGCCCGGCGTGATACGAGCTGCCGCAGGCGACTACGAACACCTTGTCGACCTCGCGCAACTCCTGGTCGACGAGGCGCTGTTCGTCGAGCACGATCCGCCCCTCGGCGAAGTGGCCGATGAGGGTGTCGGCCACGCCCGCGGGCTGCTCCTCGATCTCCTTGAGCATGAAGTAGTCGTGGCCGCCCTTCTCGGCGGCGGCGAGATCCCAATCGATGGTGAAGGGCCGGGTGCGCACCCCATCGACGGCACCGTGGAAGTCGGTGACGGTGTAGCTGTCGGCGGTGATGACGACGGCCTGGTCCTGGCCGAGCTCGACCGCCTCGCGGGTGTGTTCGATGAAGGCGGTGACATCGGAGGCGATGAACATCTCCCCCTGCCCGACCCCGACCACCAGCGGGGTCGAGCGGCGCGCGGCCACGATCGTGCCCGGATGGTCGGCGTGCGTGAAGACCAGGGTGAACGCACCTTCGAGGCGGCGCACCACGGCCAGCGCGCTGGCGACGAAGTCCCCCGCGGTCTCGCCGGCGGCATAGGCGCGGGACACCAGGTGCACCGCGACCTCGGTGTCGGTGTCGCTGCGCAGTTCCACTCCGGCGTCCTCGAGTTCGCGGCGCAGCGGCGCGAAGTTCTCGATGATGCCGTTGTGCACGACGGCCACCCGACCGTCGTGGTCGCGGTGCGGGTGGGCGTTGCGGTCGGTCGGCGCGCCGTGCGTGGCCCAGCGGGTGTGCCCCATACCGGTGGTTCCGCTGAATCGTTCCGGCCCGGCCGCGGCCAGTTCCGCCTCCAGGTTGGCGAGCCGCCCGGCCTTGCGCTCCACCGCGAGGCCGCCCATTCCGTCCAGGATGGCGACCCCCGCGGAGTCGTAGCCGCGATACTCCATGCGGCGCAATGCGTCCACCACCACAGTGAGGGCGTCCCGATACCCCACGTACCCCACGATTCCGCACATGGGGCCTCAGAGTACTGGGTTGGGGCGGGGCACTCCGCCCGGTGGTTCGCCCCTTCGGCACCCCTGCGAGCGCCCGCCTCGGCGGTTCGCCCGATTCCTCCGTGTATGTCGCGGCGAGTCGCGATTCGCGCCGGGCAAGTCCGACGAATGGTCGTTCGAAGATCGCGGCTCGGCCGGAGCGGGCCATGACATTGCTGCGGCGGCGGGCGGTCCCCCAGCGACGCGACCCCGACGTCACAGCGCCAGGCAGTCCGCACCCGGCAACGCGACCCACGGCCCCACAGCCCCAGGCAATGCGAGCCGCGCTCCGGCATTCGCCGCACCATGTTTCCGCACGTAGTCGCCGCGTTGGAATATGCGACATGCGTGGGCGGCAGCGTGCGGATCGAGAAAGCGCTAAGTTCTTCTGCGTGTCGGCGTCAGTGAAATCGCTATTGAGCACCTTGACCGCGAAGGGTCCGCACACGGTGCTGCGCGGCAATCTCGGTATCGCCGGGCAGCCCGGGGTGGTGTTCACCCCGGAGAAGGGGATGAACCTGCCCGCGGTGGCCTTCGGGCACGGGTGGTTGACCGGAGCCGGGAACTACCGACGCCTGCTCGAGCATCTGGCGTCGTGGGGATACGTCGCGGCCGCACCTGACACCGAACGCGGACCGATCCCCTCGCATCTGAACCTGGCCACCGATCTGCTCACCACCCTCGACATCTGCACCGGTGTGCGTCTGGGCGGCGGGGATATCAGCGTGCATCCCGACAAACTGGCCCTGGCCGGGCACGGAATGGGTGCCGGGGCGGCCACCATCGCCGCCTCCCAGCGCGCGGTCGCCGCCGTGGCCGCCCTCTACCCCGCGCCGACCGCCCCCTCGGGTGAGGCGCTGGCCCCGAGTATCGACACCCCCGCACTGATTCTGGCCGGAGCCGCCGACATCGACTCGGTCAGCTCCAACGCCGTCCCGCTGGCCGCCGCCTGGGGTGGCCCCGCCATCCTGCGCTCGGTGGAGAAGGCCACACACAACGGCATCGTCGAGGGCCGCCGCGCCCTCGCCGCCCTCGGCGCGGGCAAGCACGAACCGAAAACCGAACGCCTCACCCGTGCCCTACTGGTCGGCTACCTCAACTACACCCTGCTCGGCGACAAGACCTACAAACTCTTCGCCGACCCCGAAGCGATCATCCCGCACACCGAACTGGTGGACCCGCACGCGGTCGAGGAGGAACCGGAGCCGGAACCGCAGCGGCTCCCCCTCCTGCAACTGGTACAGGCCCTGCGAAAGTAGCTCCACCGCAACCGCTCTCGCGGATACTCAGCCCTGCGGGGTGGGCACGACGATCATCTCGGCAATGTTCACCCGAGCAACCCATTGATATTGGTGCCGACCATCCGATCCCATTCGTCGACATGGCCCGCCTCGAACGGCGCGCCCAGCATGACGCCGGCGTTCGCGCCCACCAGATCGACCGGCCCGAGGGCCGCCCGCACGGTCCGCGCGGCATCGCGCAGATTTCCGCCGACTCTGGGCTCGTCACGACGTGGCCATGAAAACCTCCGGCAGCAAGCGCTTCACCAACCCCTGGTCGGCGAACTCGGCTACGAGACCTTCACCGTGAACGACGCTCCCGGCCAGGTCCTGGTCGTCTACCACGCCGAACCGGATTCGCCCGCGGCACACGCCCTCACTCTGCTCGGCAGCATGAACGCTCCCGGCCCGAAAGCCCGGACACCCACCTCGGAACGCGGCTAGCGGCGGACTTCAGGATGCCGCGCCGCCCTGCCCCTGGACGCCCTGCCGCGGCAGATCCGGCGACATGGCGCGGCTCGCGCAGACTTCTTCCGGCGTCACGGTGATCACATCCACGTATTCGACCAGCGACGCAGGGATGTGTCCGCCCTCGAAGTGCTCAGGTGCGGGGACGATGACGGCTGCGGCGTCCAGCCGGGTGGCCTGCGCCTTCAGCCGGGCCAGCGGTGGCCGCCCGAATTTCGGGTCGTAGACGATCATGTCGGCGAAGTCGTAGCCGAGGCGAGCCGCCAACTCGCGGATCCGGCTCTCGTCCCGGAACCGCGCCGCACCGGACACATCGGTCCGCAGATAGCCGATAGCCGTTGCCCGATAACGCATCTCGGTGCCTTCCTCTGCGTCGTCGGCGGCGTGGTAGATCTCCAGATACACCCCCGGATACCCATCGACGGGGTCATCGTCGTATGCGTTGATCTCCAGCACGCCGCCGGGGAACTCTCCGAGCCTGGTCCGCCTGGCCATCCCGCTCCCCTTGGTTCGATGGTGGTCGGCAACCGGGGGCGGGATGACCGCACCGCCTCCGAGCGCCTGAGAAAAGACGCTACGAAGCGGCGGCCAGTGTGGTCCATCGACTTGGCATAACTTGACCAAAATCGTCATTACCAGCCATATGAAGTGCCTTGGCGCGAGACAATCGAGAAGGCACACGCCACACTGCGTCAAGGCATTGGATGGGAGTGGGACCGATGAACCTGAAGTTCCTCGGCAAGGGGGGATCCGACTCCGGCGGCTGCCCCAGTCTCTACGCCACCGACCGGGGCACGTATGTGGTCCAAGGGTGGGAGACATCCCGACCCGGAACGGTGGAAATCCCGCATTTGCTCACGGGATTCGCTGAGCCGCATACATTTATCGGCTCGCACCTGACCGATACCGGAAGGGGTACCTTCAGCTTGTCCGGTCGGCCGGTCACCGAGCCGGAAGCGCTGAGCATACTGGAATTGGCGGGCGACGAAACCGCTGTCGAGGTACCGAAGCTGGAGAGGACGTTCTACGGCAATGCTGCTGCGGCCCAAGAATGAACCGGACCTGTGGCCGCGGCTGTTCCGAGAGTTGCGGCGCGATGCGTTCCACCTGGAGGTCAGGGACGAGTACCACGTAGCCGATGAGGACTCCCGGATACGAGCATTCCTCGCTGGCGAACCGGCTCCGTACATCCGGACACCGTGGCAAGACCTCATGCGGGAAACCACCGGCCGGGGCGTGCCGGTCAGCAGGATTCGGGTCGTGACGGAGCCGCACTCGAACTATCAGCGGTGGTTGCTGTCGGTCACCGGCCACAACGTTGCCGCTGGGGAGGACATTCGCTACGTCCCCAGGACGCTCGCCGGGCAAGTACCGCCGGATGATTGGTGGTTGATGGACGGCGAGCGGGTTGCCTACAACCTCACGGACCCGACCGGGGCACCGGCCGGTCTAGCGGTCACCGCAGACCCCGGAATCGTGGCGTATTGCCAAGGTGTCCGCGAACGGCTTTGGAAGCTGGGTATCCCGTACGCGGAGTATGCGGCACGGTGACAAGTTCCGTTCACGAAGCACGACGAGCCCTCGGACAGACGCTCCGGGGGCTTCGTCGTGATGCCGGGCTCTCCGGCCGTCAGCTCGCCTCCCTGGCAGGCTGGCACGAGTCGGTGGTGTCCAAAATCGAAACCGGGGACCGAAGCCCCACGGAGGCCCATCTCCGCGCCTACTGCCGCCATACCGGCAACGACTCTCAACTACCGGACCTGATTGCCACCCTCCGCAATGTCCAAGCCGCATACCTGGAGTGGCGCAGGGTCCTCGGAACCGGTACCAAGCGCAGACAGAACCAAGTGGCGAAGCTCGCTGAGCAGTCCCAGCTCATGCGGATCTTTCAGCCGACCATCATCCCCGGCATCCTCCAGACCGCGGAATACGCTGCGGTGATCCTGCGCCGGTACATCGACTTCTACCGAGTCCCCGACGACTTGGACGAAGGTGTAGCCAAACGCCTGGAGCGGCAACAACTCTTGTACAAGGGCAACCATCGGTTCCACATACTGATAGCGGAGCAAGCCCTGCGAACCACGGTCGGAGGCGATTCCGTCATGGTGGGTCAGCTCGATCGGCTGCTGGCCGTGATCGGCCTGCCTCGCGTCCTGCTGGGCATCGTCCCATCGGAGGCCGAATTACCGATGCAGATAACCAACTTCGTGATGTTCGACGATCGGCTGGTGCTGGTGGAAGCTGTCACCGCAGAACTGACCGTCACTCAGCCCCGGGAGATAAGCCAGTACGGCCGACTGTTCGCCGAGCTCGCAGGGCTGGCGCTGACCGGTGACTCCGCACGGGCATTGATCCGGAAGGCGATCGACACTCGGACCTAGCCCGATCGGTCAGCCCCGCACACGCCCACTGCACCCTTTCGGGTCGTGATCGTCGCAATGGTGGGTTGCGTCCGGCGGACCGGTGTAGCGGTTCAGGGTGTGGGCGGATCGGGGAGCGGTGGGATCGGTTGCACCGGGACACCGGTCGCCCCGATGTCCGGGGACGATTGCCGGTCCAGGGGTGGTATGCCTGGGTAGGTGGGCGGCGAGTCGGTTCCGGGCAGGTCGGGGATCGGCAAGTCGGGGGAAGGGGCATCCGGAGGTCCCGGAGGCATCGGGGAGTCCTGCTGTGGGGGGATGTGTTCGGGGTTGTCCTGATGCGGGACGTTCTGGCCCGGCGCACCCTCATCCGGGGCATATCGACCCGGCGCACCCACGTCCGGAGCACCTTGGTCCGGGGCGTCCCGGTCCGGAGTGCGGCAGACCGGTGGGCTTTCCGAGGCCGGGGTGGGCGGCTCGGTGCATTCGGGAGCGGGGGGCGGGCAGTCGGGTGGTGTGGAGTTGTCGGGTGGACTGCTCGGTGCATTCGACGTATCGCCGGGATTCGGTGCGGATGGAGCGTACGGCGATGGCTGGGGTGATCCGTCGGGTGCGGTGGGATCGGAGCGAGGCGAATCGGGCTGTGGGGTATCGGGTTTCGGGGGCGCGGCGGGGGTTTCGGATTCGGCGGTGAGGATCGGTATGCCGTGCTCGTTCAGGCGGAGAGTGAAAGTGGTCGTGGCTCCGGACGGGTCGGTGAGGGCGACGCTCAGGGTGCCGTTTGTGGTCTGCTCGATGGTGAGGTCGTGCTCGCCCAGCTCGAAATCGGCTCTTCCGGGTGGTTGGTCGGTGCCAGGGGTGGAATCGAGGTCACCCTGGTCGGTGTCTTCGTCGGTGCCGGGTTCCGTTGCCGGATCGTCGGAACGGTCGGGATTCGTCAGGTCGATCAGACTGCCGAGGGCGGATTCGACGCCGGTTTGGAGGCCCGTTGTGAGGTGGCCGAGGAGTTCGGTGAGTGCGGAGCCCGCGCCCGCGAGCAGGGAACCGAGCGGCAGCGGATCCGAGTGTGCGCCGGTGCCTTCGCCCGGAAAAGTATCGGACCAGGTGCCCGATGGCGGGTGGTCGGGGGTGTCCGCGCCGAGCGGCTGTGCGTGCCCGCCCAGCGCGGGCTGCCCGAGTGTGGGAGCGGTGCGGCCGGCGCCGACCGAGGCGGACGGAGTTTCCGTCGGAGTGCCCGCCCAGGCTGACGGTGCGGCACCGGTGGGTGTAGCGGTTGCCGGGGTCGGCGAGGCACCGGGAGACGGGACGTTCGGTGTGCTCGAGGGCACACCCGGAGGTGCGGTGCTCGGCGAACTCGGCGGGGCACCAGCAGATGCACCGGTCGACGGGCTCGACCACCCACCAGAAGATGTATCGGTCGACGAACTCGAGGAGGCACCCGGAGGTGCGGCCCCTGCCGGTGGCGTACCGGGTGGACTCGCGGACGAGCCAGCCGTGGCGGGGGTCGTTCCCTCTTCGGCCCCCGGGGCGATCGCGTCCGCGGGTTGCGTTGGTGCTGTTCCGGTTTCGTTCGCGGGCAGCGGTGGATCGAAAGGTGCGACAGGGCGGGGGTAGGGGCTGTCCAGGAGCGCCGCCATGGCGGTCGTGACGGTGCGATAGTTGTCGACGACGATGTGGTCGGTATCCGCGCACATGGCCGTGAACTCGGCGTGTTTGCGCTCCACGTCCGGTTTGAAGGTGGTACGCAGCCAGTCGGTGGCGGCATCGTCCGCGGCGTCGAGCATGGCCTCGATATCGCCGGGCGACTTGCCGCCGATGGCGACGGCGGTGCTGTCGTCCCCGAGCCGTTCGAGCAGCCCGACCGTCCGAACGGCTTTCGTGAACACCGCCTGCCGCAGCGGGTCGAGCACGCCGTCGATGGCCGCCACCACGGCCCGCGCGATATCGAGATCACCGCGCGCTCGCCGCTGCTGACCGTCGACCACCTCGCGGGCGGCCGCGCCACCTCGTCCCGCCCAGATATCCGGTAGCCGCCGCGCGACGCCCAGCTGGGCCATCCACTGCCGCTCGGCCCCGATGACCGCATCGGCCAGCGCATTCCGTGCCGCATCGAGTCTCTCGAGATCGAGCCCACGCTGTTCGTCGTACCGAGCTTGCAGTTCCCGCGTCCCGACACCGGGCAGCGCACCGAAGGCCCGCTCGTACAGCGGAAGGAACCGCTCCCAGTACTCGAGCCCAGCCGCCCCGTAATCCAGGATCTCGTCGACGGACCTCCCCGCCGGATCGAAAGTCACAGTCCCCCCTGATATCCCGTCATCTCTCTCCGGTAGCACGCCGACCGCCCCGTGCCGTTCGCCATGCCAACCGGTTTCGCCCATGCGGCACGCGCACCAACTCCACGCGAGTGGCATGTGAGCCACCCGGTGGCACCGATTCCGACCACTACCGCGGGGTCTGTTCGGCCCGTTCCCGATCGGTGCGCTCGTATTCGGTGACCGCCGTATCCAGACCCGAGGCGGTGGTGGCGGTGGCCGTGGCCCAGTCGCGTAGCCAGCCCGCAAGGTGCTCGAGCCCTCGATGCACCGACATGCCGTGCTCCGCGTAGTTTCGCCCGGCCTCGTCGTTGCCGATACCGAACATGTGCTCGTCAATGCGACGCGCCTGTAGGCGTAGCGATTCCGCGGAGTCGCGCAACGTTGCTGCGGCAATGCGCAGCGCGGCGATATCCACCGCGAAACTATCGGCCCCGCCACCCATATATCCCCCTTTCGCGTTCAGTCACCGATGCGGCCGGGTTCGGCCACTGTCGCGGCGATCATCCAACCGTCGCCCGCACATTCGACACGGCGACCGTTGTTCGACGGCTCGCCGAGACCGGCCGCGGCCACCGCTCGACGGTCGCCCGGCGGTATTCGACCGACCGGCATTCCACGACCGTCATTCGTCACGCTCGGACGACCTGTGGTCCACTCGCAGAGCCGTGTGCTCTACCTCTCCGAGCGGCCGGATCGTTCACGGTCACACGGCCGCACAGGCATGTTCACCCGTCGCTGTGCGAGTCCGGTGGAGGCATGCACGGCCCCGACGCCATCTGCGCGCCCGGCCCGATCAGGGTCCGGGCGCGAACGCCGCAGCGATCGACCCGAGATCGGTCGCGGCGAGTCCGGGGCGGACGGTCCCGCATGCCCGGCCGACCCGCGCGCCCGATCGGACGAGTTCCGTGTGTCCGGTCGGATGACTACCGCGCGTCGGGTCGGGCGAGGTCCGCCGACGGGTTCATCCGCCCAGGCTGCCGCCGTCGGTGCGCACCCATTCGCTGGTGCCGTCCGTGTTGTGGCGGAATTCCCAGGCCGCGTAATCGCCGCCCTCGTCGACGACCGTGACGTGGTCGGCGTAGCCGTCGTGGTCGAGGTCGGTCCATACGTGCATGGCGCGGTCGCCATTGGTGGTGAGGGTGTCGAGGCGACCGTCGCCGTCGATGTCCTGAACGGGATGGGTTAGCTCCACCGCGCCCAGAGCACCCAGCTCCGAGTGGGTGTCGAGATTCGGCAAGTCCAGACCGGGCAGATCACCGGATGCGACCATGTGCACTCCTTCACTGCGACGTGCCCATCATCCTCGCACCCGGGGCGGTGGCTCGGGGTGACTTACTCTCGAGTTGTGGATTACTCGCCGGGTGTGGACAACCCGGATCGGTTACACCTGGGCGACGTACGGTCCCTTGTTCTTCGGAATCACCAGCCAGAGCACCAGATAGATGATGAACTGCGGTCCCGGCAGCAGACAGGACAGCACGAACAGCGCACGGATGAGATTGGCGTTCCAGCCGAAGTACTCGGCAAGTCCACCGCAGACTCCGGCGATCCACTTATCGCTGGTCGAGCGGGTGAGGCGGCGGGTGGGAGTCGGTGTTGTCATACCTCCACTCTCCCCGCGCGGCCTCGCGCGCGCATCGGTCCAACGCCCGATTCGGACCCTGACTTTCCGCCGCCCCCATCTCAGGGTCCAACCCTGAACAGGGCAGACTGCACCCAATGAGCGGGCAGGCGCGGCAGCGACAACGGGTGTCCACGCCGCGCCCCGACGATGCGCGAAAGGACACAGCGTGAGCGCGACCCTGCACGCCCGCGGACTATCGGCCGGGCACGGTGAACGAACCCTGTTCACCGATCTGGATCTCGTCCTCGCACCGGGCGACGTGATCGGCCTGGTCGGGGTGAACGGGGCCGGGAAATCGACCCTGCTGCGCATGCTCGCCGCCGGTCGGGCGGCGGATGGCAGCATCGCGCTCAGCCCACCCGACGCGACCGTCGGCTACCTCGCGCAGGAACCCGAGCGGCTGGCGGGCGAGACGGTCATGGCCTTCCTGGCCCGCCGCACCGGTGTCGCGGACGCACAGCGGCGGATGGACGCGGCGGCCGAACGGCTCGCTGACGGCGGCGCGGACGAGTACTCCCCCGCCCTGGAGCGCTGGCTGGCGCTCGGCGGAGCGGATCTGGAGCAGCGCGCCGCGGAGGTGGCCGCCGAACTCGGCCTCGCCGAGAGTCTGCCGCACGGCCTGGACACCCCCATGACCGTGCTCTCCGGCGGCCAGGCGGCCCGCGCCGGATTGGCCTCGGTGCTGTTGTCGCGCTTCGACATTCTGCTGCTCGACGAGCCCACCAACGACCTGGATCTGGACGGCCTGGAGCGCCTGGAGCAGTTCGTGGCGGGTGTGCGTGCACCCCTCATGGTCGTCAGTCACGACCGGGAGTTCCTGGCGCGCACCGTGAATCGCATCGTCGAACTGGATCTCGCCCAGCAGCGGGTGGACGTCTACGACGGCTCCTACGAATCGTATCTGACCGAACGCGAGATCGCCCGCCGCCACGCCCGCGAGGCCTACGAGGAGTTCGCCGACACCAAGGCCGGACTCGAGGCCCGCGCCACCATGCAGCGCAACTGGATGGAACACGGCGTGCGCACCGCCCGCCGCAAGGCCAAGGATCCGCGAAAGCTGGACTCCGACAAGGCGGGTCGCAAGATGCGCGCGGAGTCCACCGAGAAGCAGGCATCCAAGATCAAGCAAACGCTCAAGCGCATCGAGCGCCTGGATGCGGTGGAGGAACCGCGCAAGGAGTGGGAGCTGCGCATGTCCATCGCGACCGCGCCGCGCAGTGGCACGGTGGTCGCCACACTCTCCAGCGCCACCGTGGCGCGCGGCGACTTCACACTCGGGCCGGTCACCGTGCGCATCGACTTCGGCGACCGCATCGTGCTCACCGGTGACAACGGTTCGGGCAAGTCCACCCTGCTGTCGCTGCTGCTCGGAAAGACCGTGCCGGACAGCGGTTCCGCCGCCCTGGGCTCCGGCGTCGCCATCGGCGAGGTGGATCAGGCTCGCGGCTTGTTCCGCGGAACCGCCACGCTCGCCGATACGTTCAGCGCCGAGGTGCCCGACTGGCCGGAATCCGAGGTCCGTACCCTGCTGGCGAAGTTCGGCCTGCGCGGCTCACATGTGTTGCGCCCCAACGACACCCTGTCACCCGGCGAGCGCACCCGCGCCGCCTTGGCCCTGCTCCAAGCGCGCGGGGTGAACCTTCTCGTACTGGACGAACCCACCAACCATCTCGACCTGCCCGCCATCGAACAGCTGGAGCAGGCGGTCGAATCCTTCGACGGCACCCTGCTGCTGGTCACGCACGACCGCCGCATGCTCGACACCGTGCGCGCCACCCGCCGCTGGCGCATGGAACGCGGCCGACTGACCGAGGACCGCTGACGCGCGGCGGAGTCCTACACCGCCGCTACCAGTTTCGCGAGATCACCAGCCAGCCGCTGGGCCTGGTCCAGATCGGTGGCCTCCACCATGACGCGGACCAGCTGTTCGGTTCCGCTGGGGCGCAGCAGAACTCGACCCGAATCGCCGAGTACACGTTCGGCTTCGGACACCGCCTCCTGCACCGAGGGAGCCGCCGCGACAGCGGACTTGTCGCTGACGGGGACGTTCACCAGCACCTGCGGCACCGTCCGCACCACGGATGCCAGATCCGCCAGGCCGCGACCGGTTTCGGCCATGCGCGCCATGAGCTTCAAGCCGGTGAGAATGCCGTC
The DNA here is from genome assembly GCF_007362295.1 of Nocardia otitidiscaviarum. Taxonomy (NCBI): domain Bacteria; kingdom Bacillati; phylum Actinomycetota; class Actinomycetes; order Mycobacteriales; family Nocardiaceae; genus Nocardia; species Nocardia otitidiscaviarum. Next base: position 5,841,280 of record NZ_CP041695.1, read on the forward strand.
GCCGGTGGTGCCGAAGCGCGGGAACACCACATGCCCGGACTGCTCGCCGCCGAGTGAATAGCCGCCGCGCCGCAACTCTTCCAGGACGTACCGATCGCCGACCGCCGTGGTGAGCACCGTGATTCCGGCCTCACGCAGGGCGATGTGCAGACCCAGGTTGCTCATGACCGTCGCCACCAGCGTGTCGTCGACCAACTGGCCGCTGTCGCGCATGGCCAGTGCCAGGATCGCCATGATGGCGTCGCCGTCCACGACCGCGCCGGTGGCGTCCACGGCCAGGCAGCGGTCGGCATCACCGTCGTGCGCCAGACCCAGATCCGCGCCGTGTTCGAGGACCGCGCGCCGCACCTGCTCCAGATGCGTCGAACCGCAGTCGTCGTTGATGTTCAACCCGTCCGGGTCGGCGTGAATGGCGATGACGGTCGCACCCGCCTCGCGGTACGCGGTCGGCCCCACCTCGGAAGCCGCGCCGTTGGCGCAGTCCACCACGACCTTCAGTCCGCTGAGGTCGCGGCCGGTGGCCTCCACGAGGTGTTCCACATAGCGCTCGTGCGTGCCCTCCAGGGTGTAGGCGGCATCGGCGTGGAAGACCTGTCCGCCGAGGCCGGGACGGCCCAGCACACGTCCGATGGCCGCCCCCGTGGGCCGGGCGAAGGAGCCCTCGGCGACCAGCGCCTCGATGCGGTCCTCCACGGCGTCGTCGAGCTTGTGCCCGCCCGCGGCGAAAATCTTGATTCCGTTGTCCGGCATGGGATTGTGCGATGCCGAGATCATGACGCCCAGGCACGCGTCATACACGCCGGTCAGATATGCGACCGCCGGAGTCGGCAGCACGCCGACGGACAGCACGTCCACTCCGGCCGACGTCAGGCCCGCGGTGACCGCCGCCTCCAGCATTTCGCCACTGGCCCGGGGATCGCGCCCCACCACCGCCAGCGCGCGCTTCTTGCCCCGGCTCAGTACCTGCGCCGCCGCGGCCGAAACCCGCAGCGCCAGTTCCGGACTCAGTGACTCGTTGGCAAGCCCGCGGACTCCGTCGGTGCCGAACAAACGTCCCATACCTCACCCCTGGTCGATTGACATAGCAAAAAAGCAGGCGCCCGGCCGGTCCGAAAACCGTTGCCGGAAGCCTGCTCTCGTACCGGGGATCGCCCCCGCCCTGCGGGGAGCACGCGGTCTCGCCGCGCCATGCCCGTACGAATCGCCGCACCTGACAATACCGTGCCCGGCCCATCGCGGGGCCGGGCACGGTACAGCCGTACGGCGCGATATCAGCGCTTCGAGTACTGAGGCGCCTTGCGGGCCTTCTTGAGGCCGTACTTCTTGCGCTCGGTGGCACGCGGGTCACGGGTCAGGAAGCCGGCGCGCTTGAGGGCCGGACGATCCTCAGGGGTGACCTCGATCAGCGCACGAGCGATGGCGAGACGCAGCGCGCCGGCCTGACCGGACGGGCCGCCGCCGACCAGGCGGGCGTGCACGTCGAAGGTCTCGGTGCGCTCGACGGTGACCAGCGGGGACTTCACCAGCTGCTGGTGCACCTTGTTCGGGAAGTAGTCCTCGATGGTGCGGCCGTTGAGCACGAAGTTGCCGGAGCCGGGCACCAGGCGGACGCGGACCACGGCCTCCTTGCGGCGGCCGACGGTCTGCACCGGGCGGTCGATGACGACCGGGGCGTAGGTCTCGGCGGTGTACTCGGCGTCGTAGCCGGCACCCTCGTCGACGACCTCGACGCTGGTGTCCTCGACGACGTAGTCGTCGTTGAATTCCTCAGGAGCGGTCACTGGGCCACCTGCTTGATCTCGAACGGAATGGGCTGCTGAGCGGCATGCGGATGGGTCGGGCCCGCGTACACCTTCAGCTTGCCGGCGATGCGGTTGCCCAGCTTGTTCTTCGGGATCATGCCCTTGATGGCACGCTCGACCAGCCGGTCGGGGCGGGTCTCGAGCACCTGGCGGACAGACCGGGTCTTCAGACCGCCCGGGTGGCCCGAGTGGGTGTGGATGAAGGTGCGGTCGGCCTTGTTGCCGGCAATGGAGATCTTGTCGGCGTTGATGATGATGACGAAATCGCCACCATCGACGTTCGGGGCGTAGGTCGGCTTGTTCTTGCCGCGCAGCAGATTCGCTGCCTGCACGGCAAGGCGGCCGAGCCGTACGTCAGTGGCGTCGATGACGTACCACTTGCGGGTCACGTCACCAGCCTTGGGGCTGTACGTAGGCACAGTGCTTCCCTGTCTGTCGTCGGTGTTGCCAGCCAAGCATGCGATCGAGCCGATCCCGGCGGCCGGTGGAGACCCGGGGACTCGTGGGACACACCGGTTGCCCGGCGGTACCGCACGCCAACGGGCCACGATACCAGGGGTGGGCCGGGCACCAGAAACCGGTCTCCGGCGGGCGGGCAGTGGACCTCACCGGCCGAGTGAGGCAACGCACCCGGTCACGGGCCACGCGGGTCGGCGCACCGGCCACAGGCCCGCTCGGACCGCGAACCGGTCACGAGCGGAGTGAACCGGTCAGGAGTCGAAGTGCGGGTCAGATCTGGACGGGCGGGCCCGGGTCCGCGCCTCGGATGGGGCCGGGGATGGAGTAGCGCAGGGTGTCGATGCCGCTGGGGGTGCACTCGACCACCCCGGGACCGTTGATGGCGGCGATGCCGGGGGCGGGCGGGAGGGTGGCGAAGGGGGTTACGGCGCACGAGCCCCCGGCCGGTTCGGCGGTGCGGTCCACGGCGGGCCAGGAGCCGAAGTCACCCACGGGCCGGACGGCGGGCGCGGGGATGTCGTATTCGACCGATCGGATGTCGAAGTCACTGGCCACCGCGGTCGAGTCGACCGTGGTGGCGGGTGTTTCGGCGGCGACCGGAGGCGTCTGCGCACCGGAGAGCGCATCGCCGGCGCCGAACCCGGATGATGCGGCGTCGGAGTCCCCCACGGTTTCGGTCCCCCGCGCGGTCGCCGCGAGGTCGTCGGCGGGATGCCCGGAGTGCAGGGTGACCGCGGCGAAAGCGGCCGCACCCAGGACGGCGGGGGTTCCGAAGCGCCTTCGCATCAGCGCTTGCCCTTCATCTTTCGCCACAAGCCCTTGCGCTTGCGATCGCCCTCGGCCGCATCGCGATCCGAACTGTCGGCATCGCGGTCCGGCGATAGCGGATGGGGGGACTGCGGCCCGCTGGACGGCATCGGTCCACCGTACATCGCTCCGCCCTGACCCGCCCCGGTTCCCGCGGACGTTCCGCCGGGTCCGTGCGGCCCGTATCCCCCGCCGCCAGGCCCGTACTGCCCCGGTTGGCCGTACCCGCCCGGAACGCCACCGGCACCGTATCCCTGCCCCGGCGCTACCTGCCCATGCGGACCCGTGCTCTGCCCCGCCGCGGCCTGCCCATGCGATCCCGCGCTCTGACCGGGCGCAACCTGCCCATGGGGCCCGGTGCCCTGGCCCGGCGCAGCTTGGCCGTACGGAGCATTCTGCCCCGGCGCACCGGAAGCCTGCCCGTAACCGGAGCCTGGTCCGGGCGCGGCGGGAACCTGCCCGTGCGGGCCGGTGCTCTGCCCCGGCGAGTATGGGCCCGCAGCTTGCCCCGGATAACCTTGCCCCGAATAGTCCTGCCCCGCAGGACTATTGCCAGCTCCTGACTGCTGCTGTCCGGGCGTCTGACCCGAATAGCCCTGCCCGGCGGCAGCACCCGGCTGCCCAGCACTCCCGCTGGGCGAATTCCCCTGTCCCGCCGTCTGACCGGCCTGCGGCTGCCGCCCGACCACGGCGGTCATCTGGTCGTCGGCGGGCGTCCCCGGTGGCCGCGTGAACCGGCCGCCCACGTTCGCGAGCCCCGGCGGTAGTCCCCGCGCCGACTGCGACGCGATCGGCACCTCCCCGCTGGGCGGATTCGAGGGCGTTCCATCCTGCCCCTGGGCGGCCGCCGCATGCCCCTGCGCCGCGAGCTGCGCGGCCTCGGCCTGGGTCATCCGGCGCGTCTGCCCTTCGGCGGGGTCGATCCCACCGGATGCCGACCGCGCACCCCCGCCGCTCGCCACCTGCGCCCCGTCCGCCGCACCGGCGGGATTAGCCACCGTGCCGTGCCCGACCTGTCCCGCGACGGCGGCCCCGGCCTGTTGATCGGCGGCGGCGACCGCCTGCTGACCGATCGCCGTTGCGCCCGAACCGGATTCGCTCGACCCCCGCTGCCCCGCCGCGGCGCCGCCCGGCTGCGCGTATCCGGGCTGTCCGGGCGCGGGTTGGGTGAGGCGGGGGTCCGGTGCGTACTCGTCGGCCTCGATGTCATTGGCCAGCAGGTGGGTCGCGCCCAGGACCAGCGCGTGCATGGGGTGGTCGGCGACCTGGAGGCGGTGGCCGAGGTGGTTCTGGAAGGCCAGGCGTAGGGCGTCGTTGAAGGCGATATTGCCGGTGAGCAGGACCGTGGAGGTGTCCGCGCCGATGGTGCGGGCGGCGGCCATGACCTCGATCACCACATTGTCGGCGGCGCGGGCGTCGTGCAGGGCCTCCGGATGGATGGTCAGGCCCATGGATTCGGTGGGCTCCTCGTCGTCACCGTGTACGGCGACGACCAGGCAGCCGCGACCGTCGGAGTAGACGCCGGTCGCGCCGACCACCGGGCCGGGTTCGGGGCCGCGCACCAGGTTCAGCGCGCGCACGTATCCCGACAGCGCCACCGACTCCGGCAACGGCTCCACGATCACGCCGAGCTGTTCCACCAGGCGCGCGTATTCGTCGACCTTGGGGTCGGGCCAGTCGTCCGGGAACGGCAGCGCCACCACCGCGGGCGCCCCGCCCAGATGCTTGCCGATACCCGCCAGCGGATTGAACAGCCGCGCCCGGAACACCAGTTCGGCGGGCCAGGTGGCCCCGGCCACCACGATCTGCGGGTGACCGATGATGTCGCGCACATCCGAGATGGCGATACCGACGTCGGGACGCCGGTCCACCCCGGCGGTGTGCAGCCGACCGGATGAATCCGCCAATAGGTACGCGGGCGGTGTATATGTGCCTTCGACCTGCACCGGGCGGATCGGTGTGCCACCGCCGCCGGCGGCCGCCGTCACCACATCCCACCCGAGATGCACTGCCCCAACTCGAGCCGTCACAGCCACCAGTCTGCCTGTTCACCCGTCGGCACGCGCGGCGCGCCCGTCACGCGGCCGATTTCTTGAGCCGCAGCCGAGACCAGGTGAGCAGCGCGAAGACCAGCGCCAGCACGCCCAGCATGCCCACGTTCAGCGCCCAGATCCGCGGTTCGTGCTGCCACAGCTCATCGGGCTGCGCGGCGGCGAACAGTTCACGGATGTTCACCGTGGACGCACCGGCGGCATAGCCCCAGCGCGCCGGGAACAGCCAGGACACCTGCTCCAGAACCACCCGGTCGGTCACCTGGATCATGCCGCCCGCCATCACCAGCTGACACATGATGATGACGACCAGCAGCGGCATCACCTGCTCGTTGGAGCGGGCCAGCGTGGACAGCAGCAGGCCGAGCACCACACAGGTCACCGTGGTCAACGCGATATCGACATACAGCTCAATACTGCCGTTGGGGATGACCGCGCCGGCGCCGGGCGCCTTCTTGACCGCCAGCACGATGCCCAGCATGACCGCCGCCTGCAGCAGCGCGGCAATGCTGAAGATGACCACCTTCGACATGAGGTACGCGCCCGAGCGCAGGCCGACCGCGCGCTCGCGGAAGTAGATCGCGCGCTCCCCCACCAGATCTCGCACCGTCAGAGTGGATCCCATGAAACAGGCGCCGAGTACCAGCACCACCAGCAACTGCTGGGATTCGCTGCCGCCGACGACCATGAAGGAGCCGTCCGGCATCTGGGTGAGCGCACCCTTCTGGAAACCGTTCTTGCCCGGCACCACCAGTGACAGCCCGCCGAGCACGAACGGCATGACCGCCAGGAAGATGAGATAGCCGCGGTCGGCCAGGATCAACCGCACCTGTCGGCGCGCCAGTGTCGAGAACTGTTTGAAACCACTGGATTTCGGCGGCTTCACCGGTTCGAGCTGTTTCACCGCCGGTGGCGGCGGCGCGAAGGCTTGGCGCGACCGGTAATTCGCGAAGGCGCGATCGGGATCGGCGGCGACCCGGGCGAAGATCTCCGCCCAGTCGTTGGTGCCCAGGAAGTCCTGCACTCCGCCCGGATGCCCACAGAACGCGGTCTTGCCGCCGGGTGCGAGCAGCAGCACCTGATCGCACATGTCCAGGCAGGCAACGGAATGCGTGACCACGATGACGGTGCGGCCCGCGTCGGCGAGCTCCCGCAGCATGGTCATGACCTGACGGTCCAGCGCCGGATCCAGACCGGAGGTGGGTTCGTCGAGGATCAGCAGCGAGGGACCGGTCAGCAGCTCCATGGCCACCGAGGCACGCTTGCGCTGACCACCCGAGAGCCGGTCGACGCGGGTGTCGGCGTGCTGGGTGAGCGAAAGTTCCGCCAGCACACCGTCGATCACGCGTTTGCGGTCTTCCTTGGTGGTATCCGGGGGCAGGCGCAGCTGGGCGGCGAAGCCCAACGCCTGCTTGACGGTGAGCTGGCGGTGCAGCACATCGTCCTGGGGCACCATGCCGATCCGGGAGCGCAGCGCGTCGTACTCGGCGTGCAGATTGCGACCTTCGAAGGTGACCACACCGGCCGAGGGCTGGGTCGCGCCCGCGATGAGTTTGGACAGCGTGGACTTGCCCGCACCCGAGGGCCCGATGAGCGCGGTCAGCGATCCGCGCCCGGCCTGCATGTTCACATCGACGAGCAGCTGTTTGTTGCCCTCGACGGTGAACCCGATGCCGTGTACGTGCAGGCCCTGCTCGGCGACCGGCCGCTGCCGGTGGACGAGGGTGCCCTCCTTGACGACGAAGTCGACATTGCCGATGGTGACGATATCGCGTTCGCGTAGCTCGGCCTGCTGCTGCCGACGACCGTTGACGAAGGTGCCGTTGGCCGACCCGAGATCCTCGATGGTCAGCCCGCCCTGATTGCCCGCGATGAGGCGGGCATGCTTGCGGGAGGCCAGCGGATCGTTGACGACGATCTGATTGTCCGGCGTACGACCGATGGTGAGCCCGCCCGCGGGCAGCCGATCCGCCCGCGCCACGGGACCTTCGGCGGCCCGGGCGCGCACCGGCGGCAGGGCCGAGACATCGGCCTTGGCCGTCATATTCATGACATCCGGAGCGCCCGCGTGCAGCGGCACTTCCGGCTGCGACGCCGACGGGGGTCGCACCTCCGGCTGCGGCATCGACGGGGGCCGTACCTCCGGCTGCGGCATCGACGGCGGACGCACCTCCGGCTGCGGGGTGGAGGGCGGGCGGTGCATCTGCTGCGGCTGCGACGGCAGCCGGTGCTGCGGCTGCTGGTGGGAGGGCTGCTGATGCGCGGGTGGCTGGTGCTGCGCGGGCGGCTGATGCTGCGCAGGTGGCTGGTGCTGCGGTTGTGACGGCGGCCGATGCAGCGGCGGCTGATTCGTCGGCTGCCGGAAGGCGTGCGGCTGCGCGTAGGGCTGCGGCCGCTGCTGCGGTGGCGGCGGGGTGCGGCGCGGTTCCGGCGGACGCTGCTGCGGCGGCCACTGCTGCTGCGGCGGCGCGGCCGGGTTCGGCGTCGGCCCGCTCCCCCCGCGGGCGGCCTGCGGCAGCAGATGCAGCAGCGGCCCCGTGATGGCGTCGCCCAGGCGCACCTGGGTGGGCCGGTGGATGGCCAGCGGCATGGTGAGCCTGCGAGCGTCCACGAAGACGCCATTGGTGCTGCCGTTGTCGGTGAGCACCCAGGCGCCGCCCTGAAACGACAGGGTGGCGTGTACGCGCGACACGAGAGGGCTGTCCACGAACAGCGCCACCTCGGGTGCCCGTCCCATGGTGACCTGTTGACTCGCGTCGAAGACCCGATCGGTTCCTTCATGACGCACGGTGATCTGCTGCGCCCCCGGTAAAGACATGCTGCGGATACTATTCGATTGCCCGGACTTCGGCGGAGCCCCGAGCGGCAAGCTGTCTACCCTCGGGCGGGAACTGGTCGGCTGGCAAGGGAGTGGATGTGTCGATGCGCCGTACGACCGGCCGATCCTCGCGACGGATCGAACCGGGCGGCCGGACAGCGGCGGCCCTGGCCGTGTTCACTCTGGTGGCCGCGCTGCTGGCCGGATGCACATTCACCGTCGAGGGTCGGGCCGTATCAATCTACGACGATCCGTTCCAGGTGGCCGGCCTGCCCACCACCAGCGGACCCAACGGCCCCCGCGCGGGCGTGCCCGACTCCACCCTCACCGCCACCAACTCCGATGGCGGCGCCATCGACACACTGGTCCTCAATGCCCTGGAAGATATCCAGACCTATTGGCAGCAGGAGTATCCGAAGGAGTTCGGCAACGAGTTCACGCCGGTGAACACCTTCGTGTCGTGGAGCGCGCGCACCCCGCGCGCCCAGGCGGTGCGCTTCTGCGACGAGACCACCTACCGGCTGGTCAATGCCGCGTACTGCCGCCTCGACAATTCCATCGGCTGGGACCGCGCGGTGCTGCTGCCGACCATGCAGGACACCTTCGGACAGATGTCGGTGGTGATGGTGATGGCCCACGAGTACGGCCACGCCATCCAGACCATGGCCAAGCTGCTCGGCCGCAAGGATCCGGTGATCGTCAAGGAACAGCAGGCGGACTGCTTCGCGGGGGCGTTCATCCGGCATGTGGCCGAGGGCAAGTCGAAGCACTTCACCATCAACACCTCCGACGGGTTGAATTCGGTGCTGGCCGCCACCGTGGCCATCCGCGATTCCGATCCGGAAGATCCGGAGAGCGTGCACGGTTCGGCCTTCGAACGCGTGACGGCGGTGCAGATCGGCTTCACCGACGGGGCCAGGAGCTGCAAGGCCATCGATATGGCCGAGATCGAGAGCCGACGCGGAAAGCTGCCGCAGGACTTCGGCGATGACGCCAACCGCGGCGAATCCGAAGTCGGCCAGGGCACTCTCACCGAACTGGCGAAGGCCATGGCGGCCATCATGCCGATCGCGGACGAGCCCAAGTACGACTACGACACCGCGAATCTCGACTGCCGCAACGGCGCCGACACCGTGCCGGTGACCTACTGCCCGGCCACCAACACCATCGGCACCGACCTGTCCGCGCTCGCCGATCGGGGCGCGGCCGATGCCGAAGAGCAGGACGGACTTCCGGTCAAGGTGACCGGCGACTACAACGCGTACGTGGTGTTCATCTCCCGCTACGCGCTGGCCGTACAGCACGCCGCCGGTCAACGGCTCACCGGCGCGAAGACCGGCCTGCGGGCCGCCTGCCTGGCGGGGGTGATCACGGCGGAACTGGCCGATCCGGATACGCGAACCCAGGCGAGCATCACACTCTCCCCCGGCGATCTGGACGAGGCGGTCTCCGGTCTGCTCACCGACGGCTTGGCGGCCAGCGATACCGAGGGCAAGACCGTGCCGAGCGGATTCTCCCGGGTGGACGCGTTCCGCGCCGGAGTGCTCGGCAGCCGCAACACCTGCGACGCGCGCTACAGCTAGCGGCGGTCGCGCTGTCGCGACGCATCACCCCGACTACCCGAAGGGCGGCGGCGCGACGGGTTCCAGGCGCAGTACGCGGTTGCCGAGCAGCACCTCCGCGCCGTAGGTCAGCGCCATGGGCTGGTGGGGTTGCAGCCGCACCCAGTCGTGGTAGCCGGGCAGGCGGACGCGGGTGCCGTTGGTGGAGCCGCGGTCGACCACCGTGACATCCCAGTTCACCAAACGGATTTCGGCGTGCGCGCGGGACATTCCCCCGGAGGCGTCGTCGACGCGCAGCGGCACCAGGCCCGCCCGCGCCGCCTCGGACTGCTCCGGATCGCGTCCCACCACCGCATCCGCCGTGAGCATGTAGGTCATGCCGTCGTCGAGCAGCAGCATGCCCAGCGGCGGGCGGATCACCTCGGCCAGCGGCTGGGTCTGGTCCACCGGCATCCCGCACACGCTGCAGAACGCCGACCGCGGATCACTGGGATGCGCACGCGCGCATCTGAATCCGAGCACCTTCACGGTGAGCGCCGTGGCCTTGGCGGTGGCATCCAGGCGGCGCTGCAGATCCGGGTCCGGTGTGGGCGCGGGATTGGTGCCGCCCAGCTCGGTCGGGGCGCGGTGCGGGTCGAAGTCACCGGTATCGGCCGAATCCGATTGCGTCCCGGTGGGACCGGTGCGCGGCACGGACTGTGAGCCCGCGCCGAGGCTCGCACTCGAGCCGTGACCGCCGACCGCACCGGCATCCGGGTCGGTGTGCGCACCCGACTGCGTCGACGCACCCTCGGCGACCTCGAACTCGGCGGGCAGCTGGGTCGAGGTGCGGGTCGGCGTGAGATCCGGATCGTATTCCGGCACAGCACGATCGGTGATCGGATCGAAGGCAGCCGTCGGTGGCGGCGCGGCATGCCGACCCCGGGGCGACTCACCCGGCTCCGGGGCGCTGTGCCGCCCGCCGCCCCCGAACTCCACCCCGTGCGACGGGATCGCCCGCCGACGCACCGGCAGCGGTTCGCCCTCGAACCACACCACCGCGCCACCGGCCTGCGCGACACCCTCGACGAGTGAGCCGATACCTCGCTGTGGCAGTTCCGGCACCCGTCCTCGGCCGTCGTCGATATAGAGCGCCGCGGCCAGCGCCGGATGTTCGGCGACCCGGTCCACGGTGAAGGCGGCGTCACTACCCCGGTAGTACTCGACCGACTGTCCGGCCAGCACCGCGGTCACCGCACCGTGCAGGAAGACGGCCACACCGCCGGTGTCGGCGGCCGACAGTATCCCGAAGTCCACGGACTGCCCCGGCGAGATCCGCTCGGCCTCCTTCATGAGCCACCGGGTGGCCTGCCGCGCGACCAGTCGGCCGGGACCGTCGGGAGCCTCCTCGGTGGCGTCCGCGACCAGATCACCCAGCGCCCGGGCGGCGACGGCGGCCCGGGATTCGGATGTGAGCCTGCCGCTCTCCCGATGCGCCACCAGAATGACGGCACCCGCCACCCGGGTGAGCACATGACTGCCCGCGACCACCTCGACCTGCCGATCCATCACAGGAATCGGCCCCGGAACGACGGGCGGCGGGCGAGGTTCAGCACAGCATCAGGTTACGTGGCCGCCCACTGTCGCGTTCGGACCGGGATTTCTTTGCCGAGCCTCTCCGCGAAGCCGTCCAGTATGCTCGCCGAGAGCATCGAAGGCCCCCCCCCCCGTCGACCAGGAGTTCGCGAGTTATGGCGATGAGCCCCGGCACCATCGTCGGCGGATACCGGATCGAACGGGTGCTCGGCTCCGGCGGCATGGGCACTGTCTACCTGGCCAAACATCCGCAACTGCCGCGCATGGACGCGCTCAAGGTACTCAGCGCCGATCTGTCACGTGACCGCGAGTTCCGTGGCCGTTTCGAACGCGAGGCGAATATCGTCGCGGGACTGGATCATCCGAATATCGTGTCGGTCCACAATCGCGGCGAGGAGAACGGCCAGCTGTGGATCGCCATGCAGTACGTGGAGGGCACCGATGCCTCCGCGGAGCAGAAGCGCGATCCACACGGCATGACCCCGCTGCGGGCGCTCAATATCATCGCCCAGGTGGGGCGCGGCCTGGACTACGCGCATCGCAAGGGCCTGCTGCACCGCGACGTCAAACCCGCCAACTTCCTGCTCTCCGCGGCCGGTGGGGACGAGGAGGAGCGCGCCCTGCTGGCCGATTTCGGTGTCGCCAAGTCCACCGAGGACACCATCGAACTCACCCAGACCGGCAGTTTCGTCGCCACCATCGCCTATGCGCCGCCGGAGCAGCTGGCCGGACAGCCGCTCGACCACCGCGCCGACATCTACAGTCTGGCCTGCTCCTTCTACAAGCTGCTCACCGGCCAGAACCCGTATCCGGCAACGCAACCCGCACTGGTCATGATGGGTCACCTGCACGAGCCGCCGCCGCGCGCCACGGCCGTGAACCCGCATCTGCCGGAGGCCATCGACCACGTGATCGCCCGGGCGCTGGCCAAGAATCCGGCGCACCGCTTCGGCAGCTGCCGTGAACTCGCCGACGCGGCGGCCGAGGCCCTCACCCCCGGCTACCGACCGGTCCGCACCACCACCTCCCCCACATATCCGGTGCAGGTCGCACCGCCGAGCATGCTGGCGGGCCCGCAGGAGTCCGGGCCGCATATGGCCACCCAGGTCTCTCAGCCCGGGCGGGTGGTCGGCGCGCCCGGCAAGCGCCGCCGGGGTCTGCTCGTAGGGGCCGGTGCCGCGACGGTGGCGGTCGCGCTCGCCGCCGGGATCGGCGTCTGGTCGCTGCGCGACGACACCCCGACCGGGGACGGGACCACCACGGCGGCAGCGCCTTCCAGCACCACGGCGATCGCGCTGACCTCGCTGGAGCAGGCCCGCGAGGCGAATCCGGCCTTCCACGGCAAGACCATCACCATGGTGGACGTCACCGAGTCGCGGAAGTTCTCCATCTACCTCGGCGGCACCCCGCAGACCCAGTTCCTCGCCGATCTGGGCTTCGTCTACAACCTCGACCTCACCCGGCAGGGCGATGAGCCCTCACCGCGCCCGGCGACCGAGTACGGTTCGCTGAAAGCGCCCGCCGACTCCTACATCATCGCCGTGCGCAGCGACGAGAAGGCCGGCGGCGGTGGACTTCTCGGCCTGCCCCACGAAATCACCGGCTCGCGGGCGGTGGTGATTCCGCTGGACACCCCGGCGGCGGTGGCGGCCGTGCGCAACTGGACGGCGGATTCCGAGCGCGTCCTGCTGGCCGAACTCGTACCGGTACTCCAGAGCCGCGTGAAGTAGGGTGGGGCGCGTCGTCAGCAGCCGAGTCGCACGCGACACCCGCGACTCGGTGTAGGGAGGGGAGCCCATGCGTCTACTGGAGCGTGCGCTGTGCGCCGCCGGACTCGCGGCGGCCGTGGCGCTGACCAGCGCCTGCGGATCGGAGCCGGAGAGCCCGCCGATCCCGGAACCGGCCGTCGATCTGGCCGCCCTCGATGTCGGCGGTTTCGACACCGAACCGAAGCCCTACGGCACCGCCGACGAGATCGAGCTGGCCAGACTCGTCGAAGCCGAACGGCTCGCCAACTACCTGCCGCTGCCGTGGGAGATCATGCCCGAGGTGAAATACGCGGCCTCCGCCATGGGCGGCGCCATCCGCCCGTTCATCGGCTTCGACACCTCCGCCATGGGGACGCGCACCACGGCCGACAAGGACGCCATGCGCGAGGCCGCGCCGGGATTCGTGGCGGGGTTCGTGACCACCGGCCGGTCCGACGATATGCCGAGCCTGTCCTACGAGCTGGACAATCTGGTCATGATCTTCTCCGACGAACAGGCGGCCGCGGCCACGGCGCTGGGTGAACTGGATCTGGCCGCGTCGGAGGACAACACACCGGTGACGATTCCGCGCTATCCGGAGGCCGTCGCCTACACCACCGACAACATCTCCGGCCCCGGGCAGATTCGATCCTGGTACGCCACCGGCCGATTCGTCATCTTCACCTATGTCTTCGATTCGGTCATGGCCGAACTCGGGGAAGCGGATCACGCCAAGCTGATCGAACGCGTGGAACGCAGTATCGAGACCATCGCGCCGCGGGTCGCCGAATTCCCGGTCACCCCGGCCGATCAGCTGACCCAGCTGCCGGTCGACCCCGACGGCGTGCTGGCGCGCTCGCTGTTCACCGTGCTCGACGACGGCGCGCAGCGCGGCATTCCCGGGGTGTACGAGCGACAGGGCGGGCTGCACATCTCCATCGCGCCCGAACTCGACGCACCGCTGTTCGAGCGGACCGGGGTGGATCGGGTGGCCTGGCGCGGCGCGTACGTCTACCGCACCCGCGACGCGGCGGCCGCCCGCGAGTTCGTCGCCGACCGGGCCGAGACCACCCGGAAGTTCGTCCGTGTCGACGCACCGACCGGACTGCCCGACGCCGAGTGCCGCCACGCGGTCACCGCGAACGATTTCGAGATCGCCTACTACTGCTACGTCTCGTACGGCCGCTATGCCGCCGAGGTCGCGGCCAATCAGCTGCTCGACGCCCAGCAGCGGATATCCGCGCAGTACGCCCTGCTCGTCAACAGCGAATGACGACGCCGCAGTACGACACCATGCCGAGGATGACCATGTTTTCACGACGTATCCGGCTCATGGCCCTGGTGGCGGCGGTCTGCGCGGCGGCGGGTTGCGCCGCCGTCGACGGCACCCCGGCGGCGGGCGAAATCGATGTGCGCACACTGGATGTCGGCACGTATCCGACCGAACCGCTGGATATGCGCTACACCTACTACAACGATCTGAGCGCGGGTACCAAGCTGGCCGTCATGCGCTTGGCGGGACAGGTGGCGAACGGGCTCGAACTCGACGACCGCTTCACCTACACCACCGGCACGCTGGCCATCACCGACGCCGAGTCCGCCACCAAACTGCTGGCCGATGTCACCCAGCCGATACTGGAAGCCCATCGCCTGCTGTACGGCTACGCGGTCGGCCACGCCTCGCAGGACAAGGACGAGAACGACAAGACACCGAAGGACGCCGACGCCGTCACCATGACGGTGCTCCAGTTCCCGAGCGAGGCGGCGGCGGCCGCGGCCGCCCAGGAGATCGAGGCGGCCGACTTCGCGGTGGCGGCCACCGAGAACGAGCCGGTGACGCTGTCAAAATATCCTGAGGCGCATGCGCATTGGCGTCCCGGCGTAGCCAGTCTCGGCACCGCGGTGGCGCGCTCGAACTACGTCGTGAATCTGCTGCTGCGCGTGCGCGATCCCGACCTCGCCCAGCTGACCGCCCTGACCGAGAAGGTGCTCGACGCCCAGCTGCCGCTGCTGGACGAGCTGCCGCCGCTGAGCCGCGAGGACATCCTGCGCCTCGAGTACGATACCGACGGCATGCTGCGGCGCACCCTCAATCCCGACGGCTTCGGCAGCCCGGACACCAAGACGCAATTCGTGGTGGGAGCGCGCGGGTTCCTGCATCTCGCCGCGGACCAGCGGCACTGGTCGCCGATCATGGCCGAGGCCGGGGTGGACCGGTTCGCGGTGACCAGCGCCATGTCGAGCGCGTCGATGCTGTTCCGCACTCGCGATACCGCGGCCGCCGACGATCTCGTCGCGGTGATCCTGGACAAGGCGTATCCGGAACCAGCGGACGCTCCGGCCGGGATTCCGCACGCGGTGTGCGGGGAGAGCCCGATCCAGGACGACTACGACATCAAACGGTTCCGGTGCGCGGTGAGCTATCGCCGGTACGTGGCGACCGTGGAGAGCGATCAGCTCGCGGACGCGCATCAGCGAGCCGCCGCTCAGTACGCGACGCTGGCCAATAGCTGGTAGTCGCGCACCGCAATCAGGTGCTGGTCGGTCGGCTTCAATGTGGGATTACTCTCGCGCCGAACTGCCTGAGATTCGCGCATCAGGGCTGGTCAGACACCCCGCGCGTCGGCTAGGGTGCTGACAAATTGCTGAATCAGGGGTGGAACCGCAGGGCCGTGACCCGCGTCCAAGACTGTGTACGGGTCGTCCGCCCGCGAATCGAAAGGAGGCACCGTGGCAGGTGCATTCGAGGCCAGTAATGAGCTCATCCAGGCCAAGGCCCAGGAGTTCAAGAAGACGCACGAGATGCTGATGGGCCAGATCCGTCAGCTCAAGGCCGATGAGGACGCCATCACCACCGGCTCCAACTGGAAGGGCGGCGCGGCCGACGCCTTCAACGCCTTCATGGAGCGCTACTACTTCCAGGCCGACCGGCTCAACGACAAGTTGATGCAGACCGCCGAGAGCCTCATCAAGGCCGGCTCCAACTACGAGGAGCACGATCTCGACTACGCGGCCCAGGTGAAGGCGCAGGTCTCCAGCCTCGACCTGCCCCCGGTGTAGCCCACCGCACACCCGGCCTCTTTTCGACCTCCCCCGAAACTCTCGACCTCCCGAGTAAGGACACAGCTATGGCAGGCTCCATGGGTCAGATCATTTCCGCCCAGTTCGCGGGCGTGGAGCAGAACGCGAACACCATCATCAAGCGCGCGGAGAACCTGCGCGACCAGCTCGAGGCCTTCCACCGCAGCGTGGAGGAGTTCGTCGCCAACAACTGGAAGGGTGACGCCAACGAGGCGTTCGCCGATCTCCAGCGCACCTGGCGCTCGCACACCGACCAGCTCAACGCCACCCTCTCCGGTGCCGCCACCCTGGTCCGCACCGGCAACGCCGAACTCCAGGCCAAGGACACCGCCCTCGCGGGCCTGTTCTGAGGCAGCCCGACCCCGCGGGTGCCCCGGTCCACCGCCGGGGCCTCCGTCACCTGCTCGGGGCGCGCTCGCACCCCCTGTCGCCGATTGACGCCCGCCGAGGGATGCCGCTCGACCACGACCGCTCCATCCGTAACACCCCCATGCCGCTGGCCGAACAGCAGCGGTCGAGGCTGCTCGTCGACGCCGATTCCCGGTGCCGCGCAGCGACGTTGGGCCGTGGCTGTGGTGGATTTGCCCCCGCCTCGATGCGGGCGGGTTCGCGGCGCGGCGCGAACTACGCGCCCGGGTCGCGGGACAGCCGGGAGTCCTCCAGCCAGCGGATATCGGTCGGGCGGCGGCCGGTCGTGAGGAGGGCGCGTAGGGTCCGCAGCGGAACTGCCTGCCTTTCGCCGAGCACGATGGTACGTGTGGGCGGGCAGTCGCCCACCGCCCGCTCGAGCAGTGCCGCGAGCCGGTCTGCGGCAGTCCGCTGGAACGATTCGGTCGCGCCGCGCTGGAACGATTCAGTCGCGCCGCGCTGGAACGATTCAGTCGCGCCGCGCTGGAACGATTCGGTCGCGCCGCGCTGGAACGATTCGGTCGCGCCGCCCCGCGGTTCGTATTCGCAGCGTTCGATCCGGGCGCTGTACGGGGTGCGCGCGACCACGGTCGCCGTGGTGGACATGGAGTCGAATTCGATTACCAGGACCCGCTGCTCGTAGCCGGTGGCGGGCTCCGCAGTGGCGGCTCGGACCGCCAGGGTGTCGAATTCGATTGTCGCGCCGCACCGCCCCGCCGCCGCACGCAAGGCTGCCAGGGGGCGCGCGCCCCACGCCGTCGGACACGCCGCAGTGATCCGTTGTGGGCCGGACAGCTGCGGGGCGGATGGCTGGGGGCCGGATAGCAGCGGGCCGGTCAGCCGCAGGCTGGTCAGTGCCTGCCGCAGCAGCACCGCCCAGGCGTGCACCACAGTCGGCAGACAGTACCCGTCGCTGCCCGCACGCCCCATCGTGTCCGCGGCCGCCCGGTGCGCGAAGGCGATTCGATCGGAGTCGGCGAAGGCGACGAGCGAGGCCCCCAGGCTCGGCGGCACCCCCGCCGTCAGCCCGGTTCCGGCGCTTGCCGGGGCGACGGTCGGCGGTCCGTCCCAACATATTTCGCGCGTACAGGCCCGCACGCGCGTCTCCGTGACAACCAGGTCGATGGTCATCACACCGGCGGCAGCCAGCCGAGCTGAATGAGCTCCTCGGCGGCCCGGGTGACGTAGGTGCCGCGCCCCGGCGGTTGCGGCGACGGGCGGACCGACCCCACGAGGGTGCCCTCGTCCCGGCTGCAACTCATGATCAGCGCCGCCGAATTGAGCTCCTTCATGCGATTGAGCGTGGCCTCGTACATGGCACGCCCCGCACCACCGGACCGCCGCGCCACGATCAGATGGAAGCCCAGGTCACGGGCATGCGCGAGCTGGTCCACCAGGGCGTGCAGCGGATTGCCGGAGGAGGTGGCCACCAGATCGTAGTCGTCCACGATGACGTAGAGCTCGGGCCCCGACCACCAGGAGCGGTCCTTGAGCTGCTGCGGCGTGACGTCCGGCCCGGGCGTGCGCTGGGCGACGTAGGCGGCCAGATCGGTCATGTTCTGGGTGAACTGCGGTGCGGTGGAGGCGTATCCGGCCTGGTAGCCCTGCGGGATGGTGCCGAGCATGCCGCGTCGGTAGTCCCCCACGATGAGCCGCGCCTGATCCGGGGTGTTCGCGGCGCAGATGGACTGCACCAGGGCGCGCAGCAGCGTGGTCTTGCCGCACTCCGAATCGCCGATGACCAGGAAGTGCGGGCTGGCGGCGAAGTCGAGGTAGACGGGGGCGAGTTCGGATTCGTTGATGCCGATCGGAAAGCGCAGGCAGGCGGCCCCCGGGTACACGCCGGCGGGCCAGTTCCCGGCCATCCGCAGCAGGTCTTCGCGCGGCAGCCGCTCGGGCAGCATGCGCACCGGCGGCGCGGCCCGGCCGGGGGTCGCCGCGGCGATGGCCGCCACCGCCGCGGCCACCCCGGTGCCCAGGGTCACCGGATCGGAGACGCCGTCGACCCGCGGCAGCGCGGTGAGCATGTGCAGGCAGTCCGGCGTCATACCGCGACCGGGACGCCCCATGGGCACCAGCGCGGCGAATTTGCGGCCGAGATCCGAATCCATGGGATCGCCGAGGCGCAGTTCGATACGGGTGCCGATCTGATCCTTGAGCGCGGGTCGCGCCTCCGGCCACCGCGCCAGCGTGATGACCACGTGCACACCGTAGGAGAGCCCCTGGCCCGCGAGGTTCATGACGGTCTGTTCCAGGGTCTCGAACTCCTGACGGAAGGTGCCGTAGCCGTCGATGACCAGGAAGACGTCGCCGAAGGGATCCTGCTGGGCTCCGGCGGCGGCCGGGCTGGCCGTCGGATCGTCGGCGCGCAACCGCCGGAACTCCGCCATGGATTCGATGCCGAGCTGCCGGAACCGCGCCTCGCGCTGGCGCACCAGGGTGACCATCTCGGCGACGGTGCGCCGCACCTGATCCGCGTCGAGCCGACTCGCCACCGCGCCGACCTGCGGCAGCCCCTGGAGCCCGACCAGGGTGCCGCCGCCGAAGTCGAGGCAGTAGAACTGGATCTGCTCGGCGGTATGGGTGAGCGACATGGCCATGATCAGCGACCGCAGCGCCGTCGACTTGCCGGACTGCGGTCCGCCGACCACCGCCACATGCCCGCGCGATCCGGACAGGTCCACCACCAGCGGATCGCGCCGCTGATCGTAGGGCCGGTCCACGATGCCGATCGGCGCCCGCAGCGTCGCCACCGGGGCGTGCTCACCGGTGAGCACCGACCGGGGGATGAGCTGATCCAGGGTCGGGGCGTGCTCCAGGGGCGGCAGCCAGATCTCGTGCGCCGCCCGCCCGTGTCCGCGCACCCGGGACACCAGCATCTGCAGGTTCGAGATCTGCTCGGCGTCAGGTGCCGGCTCGTCGGGCACCGGCTCCGGCGCGGCCGGAAGATAGTCGCCCGCACGGTAGTCCACGTGCGTGGCGGTGAACGGTCGCGCCGCCACATCGACCGCCGGAGTCCCGCCGCCGGCGCTCGGTTCGCGGTGCGACCCGCCGCCCACATACGGCCCGGACACGTACGCGGACTGGAAGCGCACGATCTCCCCCGAATCGGACTTGAGGTAGCCGCCGCCGGGATTGTTGGGCAGGTTGTAGGCGTCCGGCACCCCCAGCACCTGGCGGGACTCGTTGGCGGAGAAGGTCTTCAGTCCGATCCGATAGGACAGGTGACTCTCCAGGCCCTTGAGCCGCCCCTCCTCCAATCGCTGGGAGGCCAGTAGCAGGTGCACGTGCAGCGACCGGCCCAACCGTCCGATCATGGTGAACAGCTCCGCGAAGTCCGGATGTTGGGAGAGCAGTTCGGAGAATTCGTCCAGCACCACGAACAGCGCGGGCATGGGGTCGAGATCCGCCCCGGCCGCCCGGGCCTTCTCGTATTCGGACACATTGGCGAAATTTCCCGCCGCGCGCAACAGCTCCTGGCGGCGATTCATCTCACCCGCCAGGGCGTCGCGCATGCGGTCCACCAGATCGGCTTCCTCTTCGAGATTGGTGATGATGGCGGCGATATGCGCGACGCCGTCCAATCCGAGGAATGTCGCGCCGCCTTTGAAGTCGACGAGGACGAAGTTCAGCTGATCCGGCGAATGTGTGGCAATCAGCGAAAGCACCAATGTGCGAAGAAATTCCGATTTGCCGGAACCGGTCGCGCCAATGCACAAACCATGCGGGCCCATTCCGCCCTCGGCGGCCTCTTTGATATCGAGAACGACCGGCAATCCATCGGCCCCCACCCCGAACGGCACCCGCAGTCGCTCCCGGCCGTAGCGCGGCCGCCACGCCTGCTCCGGGTTGAAACCGCCGATATCCCCGAGACCGAGCAATTGCGCCCAGGAGGAGATGACCTCCCCCTCGTCCCCGGTGGGTTCGGTTCCGCGCCGCACCACCGGCCGATACGGAGCCAACCGCCGTGCCGCCCGCTCCGCCTCGCGCGCGGTGACCCGGTCGATCCGGGCGAAGCGCTCCATGGCCCCGGACGCGCCCCGGCCCGAACAGTCACCATCCTCCACCACCATCTGGATACCGCGCGAAACCGCCAGGCGCGGAGCATAATTGCACAGGTCGGCGACGGTCACCCCCTCGAATCCGGTCTCCCGCAACGGATCCTCGTCGGCTTCCAGCAGCCCGCCGTCCACCACGACCACCACCTGCACCAGGGCGGGGTCGGGCGGCTGATTGCGCGAGTAGCGAACCCGGTTGTGCAGCAGCGGACGCAGGCCCGCGTGCGCCTGCCGAATGGAGCCGTAGACCATGCGCTCGGAGCCGACGCCGTCGCACGCCTCCGGATGCTGGCTGTGCGGCAGCCATTTCACCCACTCCCATTCGCGCGCGGTGTCCGGACCGCACACCACCGCGATCAGCACCTGGTCGGGGCCCTGGAACATGGCCAGCTGCAACAGCATCGCGCGCGTCATATCCCGCGCCTGCGCCCGATCGCCGCCCAGCTGGATACTCGCGAAACCCTTCACCGCGATGGCGGTCGGCAGGTCCGGCACGGTGGAGTGGGTGCGCACGAACCGCCGCAGCGACACCGCCGCGATGGGCTCCAACTCCTCCACCGGCCCGGTCTCCGGCGCGACCAGCCGGGTGGCGAGCCGCTGCCCGCCCACCCCGATGCGCGCATGGCAGAAGTCCTTGTCACCCGGCCTGCGCTCCCACATGCGGGTGGTCCCGGCCAGCATCCAGACCAGGCCGGGCTCGGGATGGCTCCACTGAACCGCGGCGCGCTGCCGCGCGGCGGTCTCGGCCACATCCCGACGCACCTGGTCCAGATAGCGCAGATAGTCCTTGCGGTCCTCGTCGGCCTCGGCCGCCTTCTGCCCCTTGCCGCCCTGCCCGGCATACATGCCGACCATGGACACCACCATCATCATCGGGAACATGAGGCTCATGGGATTGGTGGCGATCCCGCTGCCCGAGGTGAACAGCAGCACCACCATGCCGAGCATGCCCACGACCATGACGAGCGGCATGAGTTTGGTGAACAGATTCGCGGGAATGTTCCGGGGAATTTCCGGCGGCGGCTGCAATGTCACCTCCCCGCCGGGAGAACGCGGAATCTCCCGGCGGGGACGGCGCTGAAACCGGACGGTGCTCATCTGACGGAAATCCCCCATAGGGTTCGTGACCAGACTGCCGAATTCGGCCTCAGTGTACGGCCAGCATCCGACATGACGTACAGTGCGGGCAGCAATTCCGCACATCACGGCGTCGCCGCGAATCGGCGAACTCGCCGATAAAGAGGTGACAGCGAAAGTTGGCGACAGCGTGAACGCGCGAATGGATCAACTCGACGACGCCCGCGGCACCGTCCGCGCCCCCGACCTGGCACGGGTCACCATCCTGGCCAAACACACCCAGGTGGATACCGCCATTCCGCTCGATGTTCCGGTCGCGCTCGTCATTCCCAGCGTCGTCGACATGGTCGCCCAGCACAGCCGCGCCAACGACTTCGACCACGACGACGACGAGGATGTCGAACCGCACGAATGGGTGCTCGCCCGCATCGGTGAACCGCCCCTGGCCAACTCGCTCAGCCTGACCGAACAGGGGGTGCGCGACGGTGAGCTGCTCATGCTGGAGAGCGCCGAACACATCGCTCCCACACCGCTGTTCGACGACATCATGTACAACGTCGCCATCGCCGACGCCGACCACTACCGGGGCTGGACGCCCGGCACGGCGCGGCTGACCGGGTCGGTGCTGGCGGTCGCCGCCACGCTGGTCGGCTGCCTCGGACTGCTCGCCGCACCCGATGCCGTTCCCGGCTGGGTGAGCGGTGCGGTGGCGCTGTTCGTCACCGTGCTGCTGGTCGTGGCGAGCACGGTGCTGGCCCGCCTGTACGAGGACGGCGGGACCGCGCTGGTGCTGGGCGGGTGCGCGCTGCCGCTGGCGGCCACCGCGGGGATGCTCTTCGTGCCCGACCACTACGGCTGGGCCAATCTGCTGCTCGGCGCGGCCCTGCTGGGCGCGGTGGCGATCCTGGCCTGGCGCGGGGCCGGGGTAAGCCCCGGCCTGTTCCTCGGCGTCGCCACGGTGACGGTGTACGCGGTGCCCGCCGCACTGGTCGGACTGCTCACCGACCTGCCCGTACGCTCCATCGGGGCGGGTGCGGCCGGGCTCGGGCTGGCCGGGCTGGCGCTCGCGCCCCGGCTGTCCATGCTGCTGGCCGGGCTGCCGCTGCCGCCGGTCCCCGCGCCGGGCACGCCCATCGACCCCACCGAGGACGATCCCGACGACCATCGCGCGCTGCCCACCCTGGAGGCGCTGCGTGCCGCGGCCGAGGCGGCCCGCCGCTTTCTCACCGGCCTGGTGGCCGCCACGACGCTGGTCACGGCCACCGGTGCGCTGGCCGCCGCCGACCCCGCGGGTACGGACGTCTACCGGCCGGGGCTGGCGCTGGCGCTGGTGTGCGCGGCGGTGCTCATGTTCCGCAGCCGTACCTACGCGGGCGCGGCGCAGGCCGTTCCGCTCGTCGCGGGCGGCGCGGCCATCGTCCTGCTCATCCTGGCGGGCGCGGCCCTGCGCATGCAGCAGCCCCTGCTCGTCTTCGGCGCGGCCATGGTCGTGCTGGGCGCGACCCTGGTCCTCGGCATGATCCTGCCCAACCAGCAGGCCACCCCGCCCATGCGCCGCGCGGTGGAACTGCTCGAGTACGCGTTCGTGGCGGCGGTCATTCCGCTGGTGTTCTGGGTGACTCAGCTCTTCGCCCTCGTCCGCGGCCTCTGATCGAGCCCCCATGTCGCCGCACGCCACCGCGCCCAGCTCGCCGCGAACAACGGCACTCGCCGCACGAATCACGCGGTGTGGCAATGGGCTTCGGGCGCTCGCGGCGGCTTCCGTATTGGCCCTGAGTGTTTCGGTGGGCACCGGTTTCACCGCCGCGCCCGCGCGGGCGGAGCGGCCGCCCGCGATCGATGCCGGGCTGCTGCCCGCCGGAGGTCCCGCCGCACCGCCCACCGAGACCGAGCATCCGCCCAACGCGCCGTGCATCAGCACCCAGGCCGGGGGCGGCGGCCCGACGATTCCGCCCGCGCAGCGGTCGCTGGAACTGGAGCACGCCTGGCGGTTCTCCCGGGGGGCCGGGCAGTTGGTGGCGGTCATCGACACCGGGGTGACGCCGCATCCACGGTTGCCCGGGCTCATCGCCGACGGCGACTACGTGGCGATCGGGGGCGACGGCACCGAGGACTGCGATGCCCACGGCACTCTGGTCGCCGGTCTGATCGCGGCCACCAGGGTGGAGGGGCAGGGCTTCGCTGGTGTCGCCCCGGAGGCGCGGGTGCTGACCATCCGCCAGACCAGCGCGCTGTACCAGGCGAAAGGGGCTGGGCGCGACAAGGGTCCGGACGATATGCCCGACGGCTACGGCAAGATCTCCGCGCTGGCATCGGCGGTGCGCCGCGCGGCCGACGCCGGTGCGCGCGTCATCAATATCTCCCTGGTGGCCTGCCCCACCGCTCGTCCCGACAGCCGGGAGTTCGGAATGCTCGGCGCGGCAGTGCAATACGCGGCGCTGGAGAAGGACGCGGTCATCGTCACCTCGGCGGGCAACACCGACACCTGCCGGGCGAGCAATCCGGGTCCGGACCCGCTGCATCCCGACCGCGACCCCTGGGACACCGTCGTCTCCTACGTGGCCCCGGCACTGTGGGACGAGTACGTACTGTCCGTCGGTTCGGTCGACTCCTTCGGCCAGCCTTCGGGTTTCACCGTCCCCGGCCCCTGGGTGGGCGTGGCGGCCCCCGGGGAGAACATCATCTCCCTGGATCCACGCAATACCGGCCTCACCACCGCCAAGTTCACCCGGCAGGGGCAGCTGACTCCGTACAGCGGCACCAGTTTCGCCGCGCCGTACGTGGCGGGCGTGGCCGCGCTGGTGCGGGCACGCTTCCCCGAGCTGCGGGCGCGACAGGTCATCGACCGCATCCAGGCCACCGCGCACGCACCGGCCGAGGGCTGGAACCCCTACATCGGCTACGGCGCTGTCGATCCCGTCGCCGCCCTCACCGCCGAGGTGCCGGACCAGCTGCCGCCCAAACGCTCCAGCGCCGCCCGCAGCGAACAACTCCCCCTCCCGACACCCCCGCCCCCGCCCGACACCACGGCCCGGGACACGGCACTGATCGGCACCGCCGTGATCGCCCTGCTGCTGACCCTGGGCTGGCTGGCCTCCTTCCCGCTGCGCCGCCGCCTCGGCACGCGTGATTGAACGGACACATACGATCCGGTTGGCACGAAAAGTGTTGTGCGCGAACAGAAATAGACTTTCGATTACTACCCGAAACTACCCGGGAACGCGCCACACTGAAGTCATGCCGCGCAATGAGGCTCGACATGACCATCCATTTCGCGCACAGGAGATTCCCATGAGCATGATGCTGACCGGCCTCATCGACCTGGACGCCCCGAACGAAGCCGAACTGCGGGGAGGGCAGACCGGCACCTTCACCGAGGTGACCTTCCCGACGCCGTTCCCGCCGAATTCCCACGTGATCGTCATTCCGATGGTGCAGACCTTCAACGGTCCGGACACCCCGGGTGTCCGCATCGCGGACGTCACCACCAAGGGCTTCCGCATTCGAATGAACGAGGTCGTGGTCGAGGGCAAGGCGCTCGCGCCGCGCAGCGGTACCCACACCAAGGAAACCATCGCCTGGCTGGCGACCACGGTGTAGTCGGCGCCGGGGTCGGGTCACATGCCCGGCCCCGGCTCAATTCTGGGTCCGCACCGGCTCTTTCGCGGGGTTTGCGTCCGGGGCGACACCGTCGTGCGCGACCATGGCGGCGGCCCGGCTCAGGGCCGGGCCCGGCGCCAGCAGGCCGATCAGCTGCCAGGGCGCGCGCTCCGGTCGGACGCTGTCGGGGTCCATGCCGAGCGCCTTCGCCGCGTCGAGGTCCACGATGCCGTAGCGCACCCCGAAATCGGAGATGTAGAAGAGGCTGTCGCGGCGCTCGCTATCGGGTTCGATTCCCGTGGATTGCGCATACGCGCCCGCGCCCGGCGGCATATAGAAGGCGTCCGCGTGCGGCCCGGAGCCGTCGGCCTGGGCGAAGGAGACCAGCCGCGCCCGATCCGGGATCGGCACGGTGTGCCCGGTCAGCACGGTCAGCTCCGCGCGGGTGCTGCCCTCGGACTTGTCGGCGACCGGAACGGGTTGCCAGGACAGGCAGGCCACGGGTTGGTCCTTGCCGTCGATGATCTCGGGGGCGGCCGCCGGATAGTCGGCGACCCGCAGTGCCGAGGAGACCGGGGCCGCCGTCCGATCCGCTTGGGCGATATGGGTATCGGTCGGCGTGGCGCGGTAGGTGTTGCGGACGATATCGGCCGTCAGCTCCGACACCGGTTGCAGGCCGTCGGCCAGCACCACGTAGTGACTGCCGTCGGTGCGCACCTGCACCACATCGCCGATCCGGTGATCACCGAGCGGATAGCCCGGTGCCGCACCGACATCCGCGATGGGCGGCGGCACGATGGGCAGCACCTCGGGGATGGCGTTGAGCAGCCCCTCACTGACGGGGCGCGGCGTCATACCGCGAATACCGAGGGCATCGACGACGGCGCGGTCGTTCATGTCCACCCGGGCCCGCCGATCGTCGTACACCAGGTACGCGGACTCACGGCCCCGCACCAGCAGCGCCCGGCCAGCGGCCAGCGGACCCGCCTTCTCCGCCAGTTCCGGATCACCGGCCAGCACGGCGGTGGTCAGCTCGCCGCTGCCGTCACTGGCGAGCGTGTCGCAGACCGTCCAGGCACGGCCGCGTCCGCTGTCGTCGAAGTTCAGCGAGGCGGGCGCGCCCGGAATGCCGATGAGCTGGCCGCGTGGCTTCTTGCCCAGTTCCGATTCCTTGACGGTGGCGGGTGCGGCGGCCTCGCCCGCCGCCAACCGGGCCGAGGCGAGATTGAGCGCCGGATGCACCACACCGTCGATGACCACGTAAACCGCACCGGAATCCTTGCCGATGAGGATGGTGCTGTTGCCCATCTTGTCCTGCGGACGCAGTAGCGCTAATACTCCGCAACCAGCCAGGGCGACCAGGGCGAGCACCAGGCCGACCGCGAACGCGCGCGACTGCGAGCGCATCGGGTCGTGCAGCATTCGCACGTCCCGGCGCACCAGTGCGTGTTCCATGCGGCGGACCAGGAAGCGGTAGCCGCTCACCTGCCAGCGCGTGGTCGGTTTCGAAGGCATGGATTCTCCCCCGACGGGTCATCGAGTTCGCTCGACACAGTACAGTTCCGCTGACAGCCGATTCCTATCGCACCTGGTCTTTGTCCGATTTGGGTCGCCACCGGCGGCCGCCGACGGAAGTTGGGGGACCATGATGGCCGCACCGGGCGAGACCGCCGCACCCACCGATCCGCCGACCGCGCCGCCGCCACCGGGCCGCCCGTTGCTCGGCTGGATCACCCTGCCGGATCTGGTGGGCGCGCAACTGGCCGGGCTGGCGGCGGGGTTGGCCGCATTCGCCTGCGGGGCGACGTGGTGGGCGGCGGTGGCGGTCGGCCTGGCGCTCATGGCGGCACTGCTGATTCCATTAGGCAAACGACCAGTTTCCTCTTGGCTCGCGACCTGGTGGTACTACCGGAGACAGCGCGCCTACCGCATCGGCGACACCCTCGACTTCCGCGCCGCCGACGGCCGCTCCCTCGGGATCTACCGCGACGGCAGCCGAGTGGTCGCCGTCGTGGAGGTGCTCGCCACCAAGGGCGGACTGACCCGGCTCGGCAGCGGTACCGTGCACGCCTCCCATCTGCTGCCGCTGCCGGAACTGGCGACATGCCTGCGGCAACACGACATCCTGCTCGCCGGGATCGATATCGTCGCGCACGGATTCCGCAGCCGCTCCGGCACTCCCGCCGGTGCCAGCTACGAGAAACTGCTGGGACCGCTGCCCGCCACCGCGCACCGCACGGTGTGGCTGGCCATCGCGTTCGACCCGCTGTGGTGCCCGCAGGCGGCACGACGGCGCGGCGGCGGCCTGAGCGGGGCCTGCCGCGCGGTCAGCATCGCCACCCAGCGCGTCGTGCGCACCCTCGCCGACGCGGACTGCACGGCGCGCATTCTCACCGCTCCCGAGATCCGGCAGGCGGCGGTGCAGGTGACCGGCGGTCTGGACCCGCGCGAACTCACCCAGCAGTGGCGGGGGGCCGAGGTCGGCAACGGCGTGAACATCGGTGCGGCGGTGGACCCCCGGCGGCTCGGCACCGACGTGCTCGACAGCCTCTGGGTGCCGCCGACCCGAGGCACCACCGTGGTGGTGCGGCTGCGTCCGGGACGGTCGGCGCACACCGTGCGAGTCGGGGCGGCGTGGCGGTTGACCATGCGCGAGCTGCCCGAGAAACCCCTACAGCCGCACATGATCTCGATGAACGGACGCCACCGCGACGGACTGCTCGCCCACCTGCCGCTGGCCCTGCCCGGAGCGGACGCCGCGGTGCCGACCGACGAATTCCCCGTCGCCGATCTCGACGCGCTGCGGCTGCCGTCCGCGGGCTGCGGGCAACTGCTCGGATCCGACGCCGAGGGCCGCGGCGTCGCCATCCGCCTGGTCGGACAGGGGATTTCCCGCGTGTACGTGGCGGGCGAGCTCTATCTCGCCCAGCAGCTGATATTCCGGGCGCTGGCCATCGGGGAACGGGTGCTGATCCGCACCGACCGACCGCACTCCTGGGAGCACCTCGTCACCACCATCGGCAATCCGGAGCGGCTCACCATCGCCACCGAAACCCACCAGCCCGACGCCGATTTCACCGCCACCGTCGTCGACGGCGTGCTCGCGCCCGCACCGCACGCGGGCATCACCACCGTCTACCTCACCGGCGACCCGCTCGGCTGGCCGGACACCAGGCCCGAGCTGTCCATCCACCAGCCCGGAGCCGTCGGCAACCGAATCACCTTGCGCACCGGCACCACTCGGGAGGAACTGACCCTGGTGTCCATCCCGAGCGAGACCACCTACATCGGCCGACCGCGCGGGGCACACGCCCAGACCCGGTGAGGCTCAACCGGGATACGGCTCCGACGCCCGCGCCGCCCGCAGGTGCCGGCCCCACCAGTCGAGCTGGCGCAGCAGCCGCCCGGCGGCGTCGACGGCCGCACCGTCGGCGGTCTCGCCCGCCGCGTCGAACTTGCGCTTGGCCTCGTGGAAACTCACGGTCTCGCGAATCGACACCATGTGGATCTCGGCCACCACCTGCCGCAGCTGCTCCACCGCACGCAGGCCACCCGACAGTCCGCCGTAACTGACGAAGCCGATCGGTTTACCCCGCCACTCCCGTTTGGCCGAATCCAGCGCCGTCTTCAACGACGCCGGATACCCGTGGTTGTACTCCGACGTCACCGCCACGAAGGCGTCCGCGGCCGCCACCCGCTCCCGGTACGCCAGCACCTCGGGCGTCTCGCTCAGATCCACCGGCAGCGGCGTATCGAGCAGATCCACCACTCCGACATCGAATCGCCCGTCTCCCCGCGCCGCCCGCAGAAACCAGTCCGCCACCACCGGCGCGAACCGCCCCGGCCGCGTACTGGCCACGATAACCTCGAGCCGCACCGGATCATCCATGCGCGCAGCCTAACCCCGAGCGGAAACCGGTGGCGCACCGCACGCTGACCGGGTGTCGCGCATCCCGATCCCCCGCCTCGACGGCCGCCGCCCCCGACCCGGTGGTCCATCGCCGCGGCGGGCGGTCAGGGCTGGGTGCCGGTGGCGTAGGCGGCGAGGCCCTGGGCGGGTGGGATGCGCGGGGTGAAATCGAGGGCGCGGCGGGCACGTTCGGGGTTGGCGACCAGGTGCCGGATATCGGTGGCGCGGTACCGGCCGGTGACGACGGGTTCGGGGCCGCCCAGGGCCTTGGCCAGCAGGGAGGCGACCTGCCAGACGGTGACCGGTCGGCCCGAGGCGATATTCAGCGGCACGAAGCCGGGCAGGTGCTGGCGGACGGCCGCCACCGTGGCGGCGGCGACATCGCGCACGTGCACGAAATCCCGGGTCTGGCCGCCGTCCTCGAAGATGTGCGGGGCGCGTCCGGCCGCGAGTTCGGCACGGAAGCGCGCCACCACACCGGCTTCCGCCGTCCGCACCGGACACACCGGGTCGCCGTACACGTGGTGGTATCGCAGCACCGTGGCCGACACCCCCGGCTGCGCCGCCCATGCCAGCGCGTAGTTCTCCTGCGCGACTTTGCTTGCCGCATAGGCGCTCCGGGGCCGCACCGGCGCATCCTCGCCCACCGGCTCCCAGGTCAGCAGATCGCCCGTGCGCGGGGCCCGGTGATCGAACATTCCCCGATCCAGATCGCGCCGCCGCCGCAGACCCGGATGGAACACCCCACCCCGCATTCCGCGATACCGCCCCTCCCCGTAGACCGCCACCGACGAGGCCAGTACCAGCCGCCGCACGCCGGCCCGCTCCATGGCCGCCAGCAGCGTCGCGGTCGCGGCGTCGTTGTGCGCCACGAACACCGACGCGCCCCGCATGAGATCCGCGCCGGGCATCCGGCTCGGGTCCACCGCCTCCGCGTCGACCGCGCCGGGCCCGGCACCCGCCAGGTGGCACACCACGTCGATACCGGGCAGCAACTCCGTCAGTGCGTCGGCATCGCGCACATCGACCACCGAAACCCCCTGCGGCGGTTCGGCGTCCGACCCGTGCACGTCCTCCCACATGCTGTCCACCGCGACCACCTCGTGCCCGGCCGCCGCCAGCGCCCGCCGCACATGCCCCCCGATGAACCCGGCCGCCCCGGTCACCAGCACCCGCGACCGCTCCCCCGGCCCATCACCCACGCTCATGCCCCCAGCGTAAGCGAGCGGCGACACCCCGGGCCGGGCCAACGCACGCCCCTGCGATCGCGCCGCACACCGCGATTCGGCCGGGCCCGGAGCCATAACGACCGACCCCAACGTTTCCGATTCTCGCCCCGAATACGCCCGCCGCCGGTTCCGGCGAAGCGAAGGTCCCCCCGGCACGACCGCACGCACTCGCCGGAGGCAACCCCGCACAACGTTCCGAGCCGCCGGGACGGCCGCCGCACCGGCCGCAGCCCGAAACGACACCGCACGCAACGACAGCGGCCGCGCACCCCGCCCCGGTCCGATCACCTCGGGCTCCGTCCTTGCCGTCGCCGGTGCCGGGGCGGACCAGTCCGGGCATCCCCGTGCGGTCGCATGACCAACGGCCGATGCGTCGCGCGTGGCGCACGCGGATCCGGCCCCGAGCGAGTACGTCCACCACCGCTGCCCGGTACGGGCACCCGACCGGTTACGGCAGTTCGAACGGCAGTTTCACGCCCGTGCCCGCGTGCACGCGGCAGTGGTCGCAGGTGTCGTCGCGGTCGACGGCGGCGACGGCACGGCGCACCAGGGTTTTGAACGGGACCAGGTTGCGTTCGAACTCGGCGAACACGGCCGCGGCGGAGACGCCCTCGCCGGACTCCAGCCCGGCGTCCAGATCGGTGACCAGAGCGATTGCGCTGTAGCACATTTCGAGTTCGCGGGCGAGGACGGCCTCGGGATGCCCGGTCATGTTCACCAGTTCCCAGCCCTGTCCGGCGAACCAGCGGCTCTCGGCGCGGGTGGAGAAGCGCGGCCCCTGCACGACCACCATGGTGCCGTGGTCCTTCATGGGGAGTTCGGTGACGGCGGCCGAGACGGCGGCCGCGCGCAGTTCGGCGCAGTACGGATCGGCGAAGGCGACGTGCACCCCGCCCGCGTCGAAGAAGGTCTGGTCGCGGCCGGAGGTGCGGTCCACCAGCTGGTCGGGTACGGCGACGGTGCCCGGCCCCCAATCGGCGCGCAGGCTGCCCACCGCGCACGGACCGAAGATCCGCCGCACGCCGAGCGAGCGCAGCGCCCACATATTGGCGCGGTAGGGCACCGTGTGCGGCGAGTACTCGTGCTTGCGGCCGTGCCGGGGCAGGAAGGCCACCGACCGCCCCTCCACCGTGCCGATGGTGATCGGGGCGCTCGGCGCGCCGTAAGGCGTCTCGGCCTCGACCGTGGTCGCGTCGTCACCGAAGAAGTCGTAGAACCCGCTGCCGCCGATAATGGCCAGCGTGGCCCGAGGATCCGCACTCATGCCCCGATTCTTGCGTATCCGTGCATGGGTGTCGGTGTCAGGTGGTGACGGCCCGCGCGCACGTGTACCCTAGGGGGGTATTAGCGGGCGAGGGCCGACACGGCCGGGAGTGAGGGTATGCCGGTGACCGACGAGAACACCACTGTCGAGGCGGCCGAGTCGTGCCACGATCACGCCACGCACGGCTACATCACCGCCAAGGACGACTACCTCAAGCGCCTGCGCCGTATCGAAGGCCAGGCCCGCGGCCTGCAGCGCATGGTCGAGGAGGAGAAGTACTGCATCGACATCCTCACCCAGGTCTCGGCCATGACCAAGGCCCTCCAGGCCGTCGCCATGGGCCTGCTCGAGGATCACATCAGCCACTGCGTGGTGGACGCCGCCGTCGCGGGCGGACCGGAAGCCGAGGCCAAGATCAAGGAAGCCACCGACGCCATCGCCCGCCTGGTACGCAGCTGAGCCCGGGTACGCGGCTGCGGTATCAAGCGCTTTCGCGCCCCACGAGACGGATCCGCTCGGCGCCCGGCGCGGCCGCCGTATCGCGGGAGCCCCGGCGGCGCGTGGCGGCCGGGGCGTCGGGTGCGACCACCGGCGGTGCGCCGAGCAGATCGCGCAGCGGCGGATCGACCCGGCCGACGCCGAGATTCAGATCGGCGTAGAGGAAACCCTCCTCGTCCTCGGCGAGGGGAGTGGCCAATTCGGCTCCGTCCGAGCCGAAGATGCGCGCGTAGCCCCCGCCGCGCGCCAGTCGCGCGTTCACCCCGGGCACCGACAGTCCGGCCGACCCCACCACCGCGCACGGGGCCAGTACGAATGCGCCGCCCTCGATCGCGTACAACCGGCTCGCCGTGGTGGGCGCGCCGATTCCGGCGGTATCCCCGGCGGTGAGGAATCCGGGCCAGGCCGCGACGTGGATCTGCTGTCCGTCGGCGCGCATGGCGCGGGTGAACAGCGGCCGCGAATTCTCCTGCCCGGACAGGGCGCCCAAGCGTCCGATGCGGCTGCGGTGCACCGTCGGCAGGCCCGGCGTGCCCGCGCTGAACACGCGCCGCTCCTGGCTGTTCAGTCCCGGTTTGCGGCGCAGCGACAGCACCGTCCCGGTGTCGTCGATGACGGCCTGTGTCATGAATACGCGGCGATCACACCGCTCCACGAATCCGAACACCACGTGTATTCGATACTCCCGGGCCGCGTCGAGTACCGCACGCATTTCCGCGCCGTCGCGGGTCATGGCGTTGGAGCGGTAGTGCGCAACGGATTCCGCCGCACCGCGCCCATCCGGCGATACCCACCACGGATAGCCGGGTACGAAAGCCTCGGGGAATGCGATCAGTTCCGCACCAGCCGCAGCGGCAGCGCCCATCAATTCGACAATATGTTCGATTCCGGCGCGCAGTTGCCATTTCGGCTCTGCTTGAACGACAGCGACCCGCACTTTCTCTCCCTCGGCAACTCCCGCGTAAACCCCTTCGTCTTCGCATTCTTTGCAGGAACGGGTTGCCGCACAATGCCTATCCGTGCCTGGTTACCGACCGTCCGTGCCAGTGCGGCGGCCCACCACCCTGAATGAGGCCGGGGTCGTGCCCTTTTCGACTCGGAAGGCCCGATAGAAATGCCGTTCGGTGAGGAATCCCGATGCGGCGGCGACAACCGCTATGGGCAGCATAGAGTCTCGGGCGAGCATTTCGCAGGCGTGTTCCACCCGCATTCGCCGCAATACCGCGGCCGGGCCCTCCTCGAAATCGTCGAACACGCGGTACAGGGTGCGGCGCGACATCGCGCAGCCGTCGGCTATTCGATCGACGGTGAGCTCGGGATCGGTGCAGCGGGCGCGCATGAAGTCGAGTACCCGCTGACGCGCGAAGGCGTCCGCGGACTGCTCGGACTCCGCCCCTCCGGCCGCCAGGGTGACCGCTGAGGCGAGCAGATCCATTCCCGGCGCCATGAGCAACCGCGCCTGATCCGGTTCCCGTCCCTGCAGTTCGGCCAGGTCCCGGAAGTACCGCGCCACCACCCCGGCGGGACTGTCGTGCGATACGGCGCTGGCGGTCGGCAATTCGTCGTCGACGAGTCCGGTGAGTTCCCGTATTCGCGCCAGCGGCACCCGCACGACCGCCATTTCCCATTCCTCGGGAATCACCCAGTGATAGGGCCGGGTGGTGTTGAGGAACACCAGCGAGCCGGGCCCCACCTCGGCGACCCGGCCGTCCTGATACAACCGCCCGTGCCCACCGAGCTGAACGGTCGCGATCAGATACTCGTCGCTCGACCGCGCGATCAGACCATTCGTGCGCCGCGCCTCCTGCGGCGTCGATCCGACGGTGGACAAGTCCATGTCGTCATAGTGGCCCAGTTCGATCCGTCCGTGAAAAGTCCCGGACGGCAGCGGTGCGGACGCCAGCGGCACATAGCTGTCCCCGAGCAGCGCCTCCCACTGCTCGAATACCTCCGCCGCCGACTCGTCGGCACCGGATCGCAGCTCGATTCGTTCGAGCGCCGACCGATTCAATTCCGCACTCACCTTGCACCTGGTGTACGTCGATGATTGCGTTGCAGTCTCTCAGATTCCCGGCGCCGATCCCAATGACCGCGCTTACAGTCGGCTTCCGTTCACGACGACTCGTGCAGCAGTG
This sequence comes from Nocardia otitidiscaviarum, assembly GCF_007362295.1. Taxonomy (NCBI): domain Bacteria; kingdom Bacillati; phylum Actinomycetota; class Actinomycetes; order Mycobacteriales; family Nocardiaceae; genus Nocardia; species Nocardia otitidiscaviarum. The sequence goes on from NZ_CP041695.1 coordinate 5,875,362, forward strand.
GCGCGAGTGTGCGCAGCGTCGCCATCGAATCGTCGTCGAGAACCTGCAGAACCACATGGTCGGCACCGGCGTCGATGTGGTGAATCAACTGTTCCACAACGGATTTCGCGCTTCCGTGCGCCACCAGGGCGTCCAGCAGCCGAGCACTGCCCGGTTTCACCAGATCGGCGTCCTGGAATCCCAACCGCCGCAGATTGCTCGCGTAATTCCGGAGGTCGAGATAGAACTCCACCCGCGGTATCGCCTGCGCCCGGGCGCGCACCGGATCGGTATCCAGCACCACCTTGTGCTCCACGGCCAGCAGTGCGTCCGGCCCGAGAATCTCGCGCGCACCGCGAGTGTGATCGGGGGTGACCAGATACGGCAGCGCGCCGGCGGTGCGATCACCGGCGAGTCGCAGCACTCGCGGACCGAGCGCGGCCAGGGCGCGCCGTTCCTTCGGCACCCCCGCGCGGTCCAACTCGTCGAGGTATTCGACAAGCACCTCGTAGGGCTTACGGTATTCACCGGTCATCTCCGGATGGCCCGCACCGATGCCGAGCAGGAATCGTCCCGGATAGCGGGCGTCGAGGCGATGGAAGGACTCGGCCACCTCCTTGGCCGGGGCCGACCAGACATTCACGATGCTGGTGGCCACGCTGATGGTCTCGGTGGCGGCGAGCAGTTCCGCCACGCCCGGCAGCTCGGCCGGCGGCGATCCACCCAGCCACAGCGTCCCGTAGCCGAGCCGCTCCAGCTCCCGGGCCTCTTCCGAGGTGAATCCCCCGTGGGCACGCCAGACACCGAATCTTCCGAGTTCCGTCATACCGAGAGCGAACTCTATTGCGCACTCGGCTATTCCACCGTCACCGCCGCCGTTCAGGCCGCGTGCACCGCGCTGAGATCGAGTTCGACGTCGGCGAAGAGAATGCCCTCGGCTCCGCCCACCAGCGGTGCGGCCAGTTCCCGCCCGCCGGGTGCGTAGATCCGGGTGTGCCCGCCCGGTCCGCGCACCAGCCGCTTGCCCGCGTCCGGCCCGCGGCGCTGTTCACTGCCCGCGACATCCATGACGGCACACGGCGCGATCACGAACATGCCGCCCACCACCGCGTACCAGAGCGTGGCGGCGGTGTTCACCCGCACGCCCCAGCCCACCTCCTTGGCGACGATGAAGCCCGGCCAGGACACCACGTGCAGCTGTGCCCCGGCACGCTCGAGATCCTGCCGGGCGGGCAGTCGCAGCTGCTCGGACCCGCCGTGCATGCCGATCCGCCCGATGGCGGAGCGGAATACGTAGGGCTGCACCCGATCTCCGGGCGTGAAGATCTTCGCCTCCAGTTCCGTCGGCTCCGGTTTGCGCCGCAATCCGACGAGATTCCCGCGATCGTCGATCAAGCCCTGCGACAGGTACAGGTCGTTGCCGGATCGTTCGCTGAATCCCAACACCACGTGAATCCGATTCCGCCGCGCCGCATCGGTGATGCGGCGGAACTCGGCACGGCCCACGATCATCGAATTGGTCCGGTAGCGGGCGAAGAACCCGGGTCCCCCACCGACCGAGTCCAACCACAGCCACCACGGATATCCGGGCAGGAACGCCTCGGGGAAGGCGACCAATCGCGCTCCGCCGGCGGCCGCCTCCGTGATCAGTTCCACGGTCTGCTCCACGCCGGCGCGCAGGTCCAACCAGCGCGGCTCGGCTTGCACCGCCGCGACTCGCACTTTCGAAAGCACCTCGCCTCCCCTCGACACTCACCGTTGATTGACGGTGCAATCACCCTTCGCCAGGTGAGTGCCGGGGCACACCGACATCTCGTGCCGTGCTACCGACCGTGCGTGCCTGGTTGGCTGTCGGGACCGAGACCGGTGCGGAATTCGCCCGGCGTCATCCCGGTCTCGTCGCGGAAGGCGCGATAGAAGTGCCGCTCGGTGCCGAAACCGGAGGCGAAGGCGATGGCCGACAGCGGCCGGGAGGGATCGGCGCGCAACAGTTTGCGGGCGTGCTCGATGCGCATGCGCCGTACCAGCGCGGCGGGCCCGCCGAACCCGGCGCAGACGCGATAGAGCGTGCGCCGCGAGACCAGGCAGGCGTGCGCGACCTCGTCCATGGTGAGGTCCGGGTCGGTGAACCGGCGACGTAGGTAGGCCAGCACCTGCCGCCGGGTGAAGATCGAGTCGGTGGGCGCGGCGGTATTGCCGCCCGTGGCCAGCAACACCGCCGAAGCGAGCATCTCCACGCACTGGGTGCCGAGTACGTTTGCCGCTCGGTCGCTTTCACCGGGCGGCAGTTCGGCCAGCCCGCGGAAGAATCCGGTCACCACGCCGAGTGCGCCGTCGGTGGGCATGGCCGTGGCAATCGGCAGTTCGTCTCGGGTCAGGCCGGAGTGTTCGAGCAGCTGGTCCATCGGGGCGCGCACGATCACCGACAGCGCGTTGTCCGTGGTGAGGCTGACCAGCGGCCGCCCGCTGTCGAAGAAGGCGATGGATCCGGTGTCGGTCTCGGCGCGCCGCCCCTGCTGCTCGGTCCAGTTGACCCCGTCGACGACGAAATTGGCGAGGAAGAACTCGTCGGTGGACTGATCCACCTGTTTACGCGATCGGATCACCCGCTGCGCGCTGGCGCGCATCAGGGTCACGCTGGAGCGCTCGAACTGGGTGCAGGTCAGCTGGCCGTGCCAGTGCCCCTGTGCCAGCGGCGCGACGGTCGCCGGCACCACGGTGTCGGCGACGATGGCCTCCCATTGTTCGAAGGCTTGGCGCGGCGAAACATCCGAGGTCGATATGACCTCGGCGGTGGCGGCAATCGGTCGGCCCACACCGCTATCTTCCCACCGAGTGGGCCGGAACTCCCAGCATTCCGATCGACGCTATGAGTTCGCTCGCTTCACATTCGCAGATAAGCGAATTCGATCGGACAAATCGGGCGCACATCAGGCGAGGTCGGACACCCGGAACGCCGCCGGGGTGACCCCCTTCTCCAGCCGGAAGGCCCGGTAGAAGTGCCGCTCGGTGAGAAAGCCGGACGCCCGCGCCACCGCCGCGATGGGCAATGCCGATTTCGTCAGCAGCTCGCACGCGTAATCCACCCGCATCCGCCGCAGCACCGCCGCCGGGCCGCCCTCGATCTCGTCGAAGACCCGATACAGGGTACGCCGGGACATCAGGCAGCCCTGGGCGATCCGATCGACGGTGAGGCCCGGATCGGTGCGGTGGGCGCGCATGTAGTCCAGCACCCGCTCGCGGGCGAAGGCGTCCGGGGTGGACCGCTCACTACCCGCGGCCAGGGTCACCGCGGAGACGAGCATGTCCATGGCCGGAGCCGCCAGTACCGCCGCCTGGTCCGGATCGGTGCGCTGGATTCCGGCCAGGCCCTGGAAATAGCGGGCCACCACACCGGTCGCGGAGTTACCGGGCAGCGCCACCACGGTCGGCACCTCGTCCAGGGTGATCCCGCTGTGCTCACGCAGTCGGCTCAGCGGGACCTGCACGACCGCCTTCTCCCACCGGCCCTCGATCTCCCAGTGGTACCGCTCCCCGCTGCCGTAGAGCACCATCATGCCGGGACGCAGCTCGGCGACCCGGTCACCCTGATGCAACCGCCCCTGGCCTCGGACGAAGATCCCGGCCAGCAGGTACTCCTCCTCGGCATCGGCGACCGCCCGCGCGGTGCGCCGCACCCGCTGCGGCGTCGACCCGACCGCCGACAGCTCCACGCCGCCGTATCTGCCGTGGCTGATCCAGCCGTGGAAGTGATGCGGCGCGGTGGGCGATACGGCCAGCGGGAAGTACGTCTCACTCATATGCGCTTCCCAGCGCTGAAACGCCTCACCCGACGAGACCTCGGCTCCGGAGCGGATCTCGACCTCGCGGATATCCGGCACCCAGCTGGTCACCGTCTGCCGCTCCCTCCGGCGGCGGTCACTCCGAGCACGGTGATGGCGGCATGGCAGGTCGACACGACTACTCCTCATCTCCCGAACGGACAGCTGTGCGAATACTCAACTGCCGCAGCAGCCCTCAGCGCCGGGCACGGTGCGCACCTCTCGCGTCTGGGCATTGCGGGCGGCCAGTTCGGCGGCGGACGGATAGTCGACGGCGACCAGGCTCAGGCCGTGCGCCGGGGCCACGGTCACCGCGCTGGAACGTTCCCGTTCGAGCAGCAGGCCCGCCACCCACTCCGGCGTGCGCCGCCCCTCGCCGACCGCCAGGACCGCACCCACCAGGCTGCGGACCATGGACCAGCAGAACGCGTCGGCGCTCACGTGGGCGGTGAGCAGATCGCCGGCGCGCTCCCAGTCGAACCGCTGGAGTTCACGTACCGTGGTGGCGCCTTCGCGGCGGCGGCAGAAAGCGGCGAAATCGTGCAGCCCCAACAGTTCTCGCGACGCGGCGCGCATGGCGTCCAGATCGACGTCGGAGCGGCAGGCGACCACGCTGCGCGCCTGCAACGGCTCCGCGCCGTAGGGCGCGGTGGTGAGGCGGTAGGCGTAGTGGCGGCGGACGGCGGAGAAGCGGGCGTCGAATTCCGCGGGCGGGAAACTCACCGCCTTGACCCGCACGTCCTTCGGCAGGAACCGCGCCAGCCGGTGCACCAGCCGCGGCCCGTCCACCTCGGCGCGGGTGTCGAAATGCGCGACCTGCCCCTCGGCGTGCACCCCCGCGTCGGTGCGCCCGGCCACGGTCAGCTGCACGGGCTCGCGCAGCACCTTGCTCAGCGACTCCTCGAGCACACCCTGCACGGTGCGCAACCCGGGCTGGCGGGCCCAGCCGATGAAGTCGGTCCCGTCATAGCCGATATCCAGCCGCACCCGCACCGCACCCGGCTCCGAATCCGCCACCGTCACAGCGACCTCCTGGATTGACATGAGTAAAGCCCGCCGCCCCGGAGGGGACGACGGGCTCGACTCCGAAGACGGCAGACGTCAGTCTTCCTTCTTCTCCTCAGCGGGCGCCTCGGCGACGGCCTCGGCCTCGTCGGCCTTCTCCTCGGCCTTGGCCTCTTCGACCTTGGCCTCGTCGACCTTCTTCTGCGAAGCGGCAACGCGGCGGGCGCGATCGGCCTCGTTGGTCACGGTCTTCTCCCGGACCAGCTCGATGATCGCCATCGGCGCGTTGTCACCCTTGCGGGGAACGGTCTTGATGATGCGGGTGTAGCCACCCTCGCGACCGTCGAAGGACGGGCCGATCTCCGCGAAGAGAGCGTGCACGATGTCCTTGCGGCGGATCACCTTCATGACCTCGCGACGGTCGGCAAGGGTGCCGGCCTTCGCCTTGGTGACGAGCTTCTCGGCGTAGGGGCGCAGCGCCTTGGCCTTGGCCTCGGTGGTCGTGATCCGACCGTGCTCGAAGAGCGCCGTGGCCAGGTTGGCGTAGATCGCCTTCTGGTGCGACGCCGACCCGCCGAAGCGGGCACCCTTCTTGGGCTTGGGCATTGTTGGAATCTCCTGTGTTGAAGGCCGGCTCGGGGCGCTACACCCCGCGCGGCCTTAGAGCTGTTCGGTTTCGGCGTAGTCCTGCTCGCCGCTGTCGGTGTCGCTGAACGAGCCGCTGTCGCTCCAGGTGCCGCTGGCGGCGTCGTAGCCGACGACGCTGGACGGATCGAAGGAGGCCGGGGAGTCCTTCAGCGAGAGGCCCAGCGAATGCAGCTTGACCTTGACCTCGTCGATGGACTTCTGTCCGAAGTTGCGGATGTCCAGCAGATCGGACTCGGTGCGGGCAACCAGCTCGCCGACGGTGTGCACACCCTCGCGCTTGAGGCAGTTGTAGGACCGCACGGTCAGATCCAGATCCTCGATCGGCAGCCCGAAGGACGCGATGTGGTCGGCCTCGGCCGGGCTGGGCCCGATCTCGATGCCTTCCGCCTCGACGTTGAGCTCACGAGCCAGACCGAACAGCTCGACCAGGGTCTTACCGGCCGACGCCAGCGCATCCCGCGCGGAGATCGAGTTCTTGGTCTCGACATCCAGGATGAGCCGGTCGAAGTCGGTGCGCTGCTCGACACGAGTCGCCTCGACCTTGTAGGTCACCTTCAGGACCGGGGAGTAGATCGAATCCACCGGAATCCGGCCGATTTCCGCGCCCGAGGCCTTGTTCTGCACGGCAGGGACGTAGCCGCGACCGCGCTCGACCACGAGCTCGATCTCCAGCTTGCCCTTGTCGTTCAGGGTGGCGATGTGCATGTCCGGGTTGTGGACGGTCACACCGGCCGGCGGCACGATGTCACCGGCGGTGACGGTGCCCGGGCCCTGCTTGCGCACGTACATGGTGACCGGCTCGTCCTCTTCGGACGACACCACGAGGCCCTTGAGGTTCAGGATGATGTCGGTGACATCTTCCTTCACGCCCGGAACCGTGGTGAACTCGTGCAGCACGCCGTCGATGCGGATGCTGGTGACCGCGGCACCCGGGATGCTCGAGAGCAGGGTGCGGCGCAGCGAGTTGCCGAGGGTGTAGCCGAAGCCCGGCTCCAGCGGTTCGATGGTGAACCGGGAGCGATTCTCGGAAACGACCTCTTCGGTCAGCGTCGGTCGCTGTGAAATCAGCATGGACTGTTCCTCCTTCAAGAGCGCCCGCTATTTGACGCTCACGACATGGATTGCGGGGGACCGTTTTTCGTCGGTCCCCCACCAGCGGCGCGGTGAGCGCCTACTTCGAGTAGAACTCGACGATCAGCTGTTCCTGCAGCGGAACATCGATCTGCGCACGCTCGGGGAGCTGGTGCACCAGAATCCGCAGTCGGCCCGGGACGACCTGCAGCCAGCCCGGAACCGGACGCTCGCCGTAGGTCTCACGCGCGATCTGGAACGGCAGGTAGCCGGCCGACTTCTCCTTGACATCGATGATGTCGTACTGGGAGACCTGGAACGACGGCACGTCGACCTTCACACCGTTGACGGTGAAGTGGCCGTGCGACACGAGCTGACGAGCCTGACGACGGGTGCGGGCCAGACCGGCGCGGTACACGACGTTGTCGAGCCGCGACTCGAGCAGACGCAGCAGGTTGTCGCCGGTCTTGCCCTTCTGGCGGTTCGCCTCTTCGTAGTAGCGGCGGAACTGCTTCTCCATGACGCCGTAGGAGAAGCGAGCCTTCTGCTTCTCCTGCAGCTGCATCAGGTACTCGGACTCCTTGATCCGCGCGCGGCCGTGCTGGCCGGGCGGGTAAGGACGACGCTCGAACGCCTGGTCGCCTCCGACGAGGTCGACACGCAGACGACGCGACTTGCGGGTGATAGGGCCGGTGTAACGAGCCATTTTCTACTCTTCCTTTCCCGCTAGACGCGACGCCGCTTGGGCGGACGGCAGCCGTTGTGCGGCTGCGGGGTGACATCGGAGATCGTGCCGACCTCGAGGCCGGCGGCCTGGAGGGAACGGATCGCGGTCTCACGGCCCGAACCCGGGCCCTTCACGAACACGTCGACCTTCTTGACGCCGTGCTCCTGCGCCTTGCGGGCAGCGTTCTCGGCAGCGAGCTGCGCGGCGAACGGGGTGGACTTACGCGAGCCCTTGAAACCGACGTGGCCGGAGGACGCCCAGGAGATGACGTTGCCCTGCGGGTCGGTGATGGACACGATGGTGTTGTTGAACGTGCTCTTGATGTGCGCGTTGCCGTGGGGGACGTTCTTCTTGTCCCGGCGACGCGACTTCTGAGTCTTCTTCGGGCCAGCGGCCCGGCTCTTCGGAGGCATGCGCTATCCCTACTTCTTCTTGCCGGCGACGGTCTTCTTCGGACCCTTGCGCGTGCGAGCGTTGGTCTTGGTCCGCTGGCCACGCACGGGCAGGCCGCGGCGGTGGCGGATGCCCTGGTAGCACTGGATCTCGATCTTGCGACGGATATCGGCCTGCACCTCGCGGCGCAGGTCACCCTCGACCTTGAAGTCCTGCGACTCGATGTAGTCGCGGAGCTTGGTCAGGTCGTCGTCACTGAGGTCCTTCGAGCGCAGGTCGGCGCTGACGCCGGTGGCTTCCAGGATCTCCTTGGCGCGGGTACGGCCGATGCCGAAGATGTAGGTCAGCGCGATCTCCATGCGCTTTTCGCGCGGGAGGTCGACGCCCATCAGACGTGCCATGGTGGCGATTCCTTTTCTGTTCGGAGGTCTGCTCCCTGTCCGTCCCCTCGTATGGGGCCCCGGCCTCCGTACCGGGGGTGGGCCGCCATCCGCCCCTCGCGGGGCTCGACAACGGCGACTGGCGCTGGGAGGTCTTCTTGTGTTGCCAATCCGAACTGCGTTCGGTGCTTGGCTGGTGAGCGACCGGGATTGCTCCCGGCGAGCCCGGCCTTCCGGCCGAAATCAGCCCTGGCGCTGCTTGTGGCGCAGGTTGTCGCAGATCACCATGACCCGTCCGTTGCGGCGGATCACCTTGCACTTCTCGCAGATCTTCTTGACGCTCGGCTGAACCTTCACGTCAGATCCAATCTGGGTCGGTGTCCACTGGCCGTGAACACAGTTGTTCCCCGGCCGGTGTGGCCGGGGAAATCTAGGGGGTAACCGCCGGGGCGATTACTTGTAGCGGTAGACGATGCGGCCCCGCGACAAGTCGTAGGGCGACAGCTCGACGACCACGCGGTCCTCGGGCAGGATGCGAATGTAGTGCTGCCGCATCTTGCCGCTGATGTGCGCGAGAACCTTGTGACCGTTCTCCAGCTCGATCCGGAACATCGCATTCGGGAGCGGCTCGATAACTCGACCCTCGACCTCGATGGCCCCGTCTTTCTTCGCCATATCCTCCGCGATCCCGTTTAGGCTGAACCTGGTTGGTTGCAGCGCTCTCGGCTAGCTGTGCGATCACTGGTTTGTCGTGCACTCCAGTCGACCCGGTGCCATACTCACTGGACACGGCATGAGGACATGCCACAGCCACCGTGTAGGTGCACCGCCGACCAAGCTTACCGGTCTTCCCAGCTCGCGCCAAATGCGGGGCATTGTGACGTGCGATGCGGAGGCCCGGTGATGTGCGGAGCGGAGCCCGCGCCCGGCCGTCATCCACCAGCGGAGAACCGACTGCCCCCAACGGGGCCTTGTCTCGATCGCTAAACTCTGCGCTGTCCTGTATCAGTTCGGTCCAGCATTCAGGGGGACATGTGAGCCGCAACAACGACGGCCTCCCGATGCTGCCGCCGTGGCTCTCCGAGAGTGAAGTCACCGAGGTCGGCTACGAGGCTCCCGTCGAGAACCTCCCGCACGACGAACTCATTCCCGAGAAGAAGTCCGCCCGCGGCGGCCTGTTCGGCCGCCGCAAAGGCCGCAAGGACAAGGACGCCCCCGAGCCCGATCCCATCCCCCAGCGCGAGCCGGTCCGTATCCCCCCGACCCCCGCCTGGAACCAGGACCCGTCCCCCCACGACGCGCACGCCCCCGAATCGGAGCCCCCCACCGGCCTCCCCCGCCGCACACCGCAGGCTTCCGGCCACCATCCCGGCGACCCCCTCCCCGCCTCCGCCCACGGCTTCGACGCCCACCGCCAGCGCGACGAACGATCCACACCGGACGAGCACCGCACCCCCGCACAGCCGCACCCCGGCACCGCTCCACACCACCCCCTGCCCGACGACAACCGGGTACCGCAGCCCATCGACAACCGAACGCCACAGCACCCGGAAACCGGCCGAACCCCCACGCCACAGCCCGACCCCGCCGCAGCCGCCCCCCGCCGCTTGCCACCCCTCCATGAGGACGCCCCACCACACGAGCGTCCGTCGAGCGCCCACCCCCCGCTCCCACCCGCACCGCACCGGGATACGCCACACGCCACAGGCTCGCCCACGCACTCCGTGCCCGCCCCGAGCTCCCCCACGCACCCGGCACCCGTACCGAACGCCCCGGCACAGTCCGTGCCCTCCGCGAATTCGGCACCCACCCCGAGCCGGGATTTCACCCGGCCACCCGCTCCCATCGCGCCCGAGGCTTCGACGCGCGACACCGCACCTGGCCCCGCGCCGACGCCCGCCCGGACACCGGCGGCCGAGCCGACCTCTCCCGACACCCCCGCCGCCGCGCACCCCGGCAGCACCGCTGCCGCGCACCCCGGCAGCACCGCACCCGACCGGACACCGACGGCCGAGCCCTCTTCGCCGCCCCCCGGTACACCCGACGGCGCCGACCCGAGTGGCACCGCACCCGCCCCGGGTGCCACACCGACCTCCGGCCAGCAGTCGTCGCGTCCCCTCATGCCGCCCCCGGCTCCCGCCCACCCCGCGGCCCCGAACCAAGCACCGGCCCCCAACGCCGCAACCCGCCCACCGCTCCCACCGCGTCCGCCGCTCCCGGACCCGCCCCCGACGGCCTCCCCGACCTCGACTCCCCCCGGCACCGACCCCACTCCTGTCGGAGCCCCGTCCGGGCAGCACCCCTCGCCAGCCGCCGATTCTCGACAGGCCGAACAACGCCCGCCGCTGCCCGACTCGCCCGCACAACGCCCGATGCCGTCCAACACCGGATCACCGACCGCGAGCGGGCGGCCGGGACATACCTCGGTCTCCGGTGCGAGCGATACCGCCGTACCTGATCGCTCCGCACCGCATCGACCGCCCACGGACTCGACCGGTCCCGTGTCCGGCGCTCCGTCCACCGGCCATGCTGCTGCCGGTGCCAACGACGGCACCGCGCGCACAAGCCCCGCTGCACCGCAACAAGTCTCCGCAGTATCGGGACAGCAGTCGACCGACGGGGCAGTGAGCCCGAGTGCCGCCGACCCCAAGTCGGCCGACTCGAATTTAGCGGGGCGACAGACCAGTTCCGCACCGAACGGCAGTGTCCCGCCGCAATCCACGCCCGCCGACGGCACCGTGGGCTCCACCCCGGCGAACACCGACTTCGACGGTTCGGCCGTGCCGGGCGCGACCGCCGCACCGCACGGTGGGGTTCCCGAGGCCCGCACCGCGCCTGCGGGGACCCCGCCACCGTCGGATAAGGCACCGGACTCGGCGGCCCGCACCACCCCGACCGCTGCTCCTCCCACGCAGCGGTTCGACCTGCCGGACGCCCCTCCGAGCGGTCACGCGCCAGCGGCCGAGCCGGTTCGCGGCACGTCCCCCGGCGGTAGGCACCGCGCCCCGACCACGCCCCCGCCGAGCCCGCCCACGGTGCGCTACGACACGCCCCAGCCCGGCGGCCCGCAGCATCCCGGCACGGCGAATCCGGCTACCCCCGAAGGGAAACCGTCCGCCGCTCAGCCGCACGCACCCGCGGCCGAACAGCGCTGGACCGCTCCCCCGACCGCCTCGCCGACGCACCCGGCACCGGACGAAGCTCGCACCGACACCGCGGCCGAGTCTCAGGCCCCGTACGCGACTCCGCGGCCACCGGACCCGCAGACACCACCCGCACGCGGCGCACAGGTCCCCGGTTCGACAACCGCGCGGGAACCGGACTCGGCCGGTCCGCTGGCACCCGACACGACCGGTCCCGGCCCCATCGACCATGGACCGAGTTCGCCCGCAGCACAGCGCAACACACCGGCCGACGACCGCCAGGCACCGGATACGACGGGTTCCGACCCTGCCGACCGTGGGCCGGGTTCGCCCGTACCGCAATACAACACACCGGCCGACCATCCCCAGACAACGGACGCAACCGACCCTGGTCCGGGCGACCGTGGGTCGAGTTCGCCCGTACCGCAACACAACACACCGATCGACCATCCCCAGACAACGGACGCAACCGACCCCGGCTCGGTCGGCCGTGGATCGAGTTCGCCCGTACCGCAGAGCAATCCTGCTCCCGGCCACCCGGCACCCACGCCGCAGAATCGGTGGGCCGCCCCGCCTGCCACACACCCCGAGCACCGGACGCCGGAGGAGCGGCCGACCAGCGGTCCGATCGACCGACCGGGATCGGGAGGGGCAGGAGCGCAGGCGGTCGGCCCCTGGACAAGCGCCGCGACCGGTCCCCAGGCGGGTGGCCCGCACTCGACCGGTCCGTCGCACACGGTTTCACCGGGTTTCGGGTCCGGCGACGGTGCGCCGCAACCGGATGCGGCGCGGTTCCAGTCCGAGCAGCAGGCTCCGGAGCAGGGGCACGCCGCGCCCTACCCGCCCACGCCGACGATGGCCTCGGGGCAGGACGGACAGCCTTGGCAGCAACAGCAGCCGACTGCGTACCCCCAGCCTCCCGAACCGCCCTCACCGAACCTCTACGCCCAGGCCCCCGAACCGCCCTCACCGAGCCTGTACACCCAGGCTCCGGAGCAGCCCTACGCCACGCACGGTCAGCCCGATTCCGGCGAGCGGCCCGATTCCGGCGAGCGGCCGGAACCGGAGCGGCCCGAACCGGAGCGGTCCGCTCAGGGTCGACCCGAGCAGCCGAATCCGGGCCAGCCCGACTACGCCAGCCGGGCCGGACACCCGCACCCCGGTCCCGCCTACCCACCTCACCTCGGCCACGGCCAGCCCGGCCACGCTCAGCCCAACCAGCCCAGCCACAGCCAGCCCGGCCACGCTCAGCCCAACCAGCCCAGCTACGGCCAGCCTGGCTACGGCCAGCCCGGTGCGCCCGCACAGCCGGGTTACGGACCGGCGGGAGGCGTGCGTCCGTACGGCAATCCCGCTGCCGCGCAGGGCGGTCCGATCCCCTCACTGGATGACGTCCCGCTGCGCCGCGCCAAGAAGGCCCCGGGTTCGGGGTGGCGGCGGGCCGTCCATCACATGTCCGGCGGCGCCATCAACCCGGGCATGTCCGCCGAGGAGCGCCGCCTACAGGAGCTGGTGGCCCGCATTCGCCAGCCCGTGCGCGGTGACTACCGCATCGCGGTGCTGTCATTGAAGGGCGGTGTCGGCAAGACCACCACCACCATGGGCCTGGGTTCCATCTTCGCCTCCATCCGCGGTGACCGCGTGATCGCCGTGGACGCCAACCCCGACTTCGGCACCCTCTCCCAGCGCGTCGCCCTGCAAACCCGATCCACGGTGCGAGATCTGTTGCTGGATGAGCACATCCAGCGCTATTCCGACGTCCGCCGCCACACCTCCCAGGGCACGAGCCGCCTGGAAGTGCTTGCCAGCGAACGCGATCCGGCCGCCTCCGAAGCCTTCAGCGAGGAGGAGTACCGCAACGTGGCGCGCATCCTGCAGCGCTTCTACAACATCATCCTCACCGATTGCGGTACGGGTCTGATGCATTCGGCCATGGCGGGCGTCCTGGATCTGGCCCACTCCCTGGTGCTCATCTCGTCCTCGGCCATCGACGGCGCCCGCAGCGCCGCCGCCACCCTGGACTGGCTGTCCCTGCACGGCCACGACCACCTGGTCCGCAACGCGGTGGTGGTCATCAACCTCCCCCGCCAGGGTTCCCCCAATGTCGGCATCCAACAGCTCCGCGAGTACTTCCTCGCCCGCTGCCGAGCCGTCCACATCATTCCCTTCGACCAACACCTGGCCGAGGGCGCGGAAATCGACCTCGCCCGCCTGCACAAGACCACCAAGCGCGCCCTGGTGGAACTGGCCGCCACCGTGGCCGACGACTTCACCGCCGAGCACCGCCGCTATCGCGGGTAGTGCCGTGTCCGCCGCCGGCTGGGGCGGACACGGCACACACCGGACGATCTACCAGGCGGGCAACCGTCGCCGTCCCGCCAGCACATCCCGCACCAAATCGTCATATGCGTCCGACAATTCGGCCAAATGGTGCCAAGCGGAATGCAGAATTTCATCATTGGCGTCAAGCGTCATCAACGCGTGATGTGCTCGCACCGACGCTTCCGCCAGCCTGTCGATGACCGAACCGACCGTTTCGGTGTGTAGAGTCGCGCCCAGCCGATGTTGGGGCAGATTGCGCACGACCCAGTCGTCGATCGCCATGACCAATTCGATTCGGCGTCGTTTGTTCTCGACGATGGAGGTTGGGTCCGTATCCGGCCCGGTGCCGCCCCGCCCGACTAGACGCTTCTCATGCAATACGGCCAGGTCATGGGCGAACCACAGCAGTGGCCCACCGATGACGCGGTGGCCGCGGCATGCACGCAGGAGTAGGTCCGAGGGCGGCAATAGGCCCGCCGTCAGGGGCTGCGACTCGGCGTCCGAATAACCCGGAACGTCGGGAAGGGCCACTACGACCGTATTGGATGTCTCCGAAACTGCCACGTTGCCTCGCGTTCATCGCTGACCAACACGCATTCAGGACGTTCATTACAATAAACCGAGAAATGCGTGTGTCAAGCCTCACACGGCGGTTCGTGGGGCGGAGTAGACTTCGATGCCTTGAAGCAACAACCGAGGAGCGAGATGGCGGACGGTCCGAGGTATCAACGGATCGCAGACCTCCTCCGCGAGGAGATCCGAGGCGGCAAGTGGAAGCCCGGCGATCGACTACCGAGCCACAACGAGCTGGCCGAGCAGATGCAGGTGTCGATCACGACCGCCCGCAACGCCATCCAGGTCCTCGTCGCCGAAAACCTGGTCTACACGGCCACTTCCCGCGGCACCATCGTGCGCAGCCAGGAAGTGCTGGAATCGGTTGTCACCAACCACATCCGCCCGAACCGCCCGCGGGCGGCGCACGACATCTTCGAGGAGATCGCGCGCGCCGCCGGGCGTGAGCCATCCAAGCAGTTCACCGCCCGTATGGAGCCGGCGAGCGCGGAGGTGGCGCATTGGCTGGGGATCGCGAAGGACTCGTGGGTGGTAGCGCGTACAGTCGTGCAATACCTGGACAACGAACCGTGGTCCTGGGAGGTGAGCTTCTATCCCAGAGACCTGGCCGAGGCCACCGGCATCGACTGTCCCTACGACATACCGGAGGGCACCACGCGCAGACTCGCCGACCGCGGACACGCCGAGACGGCGCACCGCGACAGCATCGTCGCCCGCCCGGCGACCTCCGAGGAGGCCGCCGTACTCGGCGTCGGCCCCGGCACCTTTCTGCTCGACCATCTGCGCATCGGCGCCAATCACGACCGCGTCACCCGAGTGACCAGGCATCGTTCCACTGCGGCACGCAATCGCCTCACCTACGAACTCGGCGACGACAGCGGCACCGAGATGATCCGCCGCGTCCTCGGCGTCCCCTCGGCACCCGCCAACTCCCACTCCTTCGGCAACTCCCTGCTACCCGGCTCACCATGACGCTTCGCATCCGCCCAGCCCGCCTCGATGATCTCGGGACCATCTGTAGGCTCCGACTCCAACGAACGGTATGGCTGGCGGCCCGCGGCAGTGATCAGTGGACCCGCGAGGGTCGCGGCCTACCCATCGAGACCTTCGCCGGTTCGGTCGCGCAAGCGATCAGCAATGGCGAAACCTGGATGGCGGAGGTCGACGGCGAACGCGCGGGAACCATCACGGTCAACGACCGCGCCGACGAAGGACTCTGGAGCCCAGGGGAATTGGCCGACGCGGTCATCGTGCACTACATGATCGTGGATCTGCGCTTCGCGGGACAGCGGGTCGGGGAAGCGCTGCTGGCCCACGCGGCACGGATCGCCCGGGACCGGCATCGCGGCTGGGTTCGTCTGGATGCCTGGTCCGCCAATGCCGACCTGCACGCCTACTACCGGCGGGCCGGATTCCACCTGGCCCGGTTCGCGGGCCCGGAGGCGACGGGCCCGTCCGGTGCGCTGTTCGAACGCCGCACCGAGAGCTGGGCGCACCGGCCGGTGCGGTCGCTGGCCGACAGCATGTACCCCCTGCTGTCCACGGCGACCCCGGACCAGGATGCCCCGGCGGCTCGGTAGCCAGCCGGGGCACCGCCCGGTCACTCCGGCGGCAGGTCGATGATCTGCACCATGCGTTGTCCGGAGCGCGTCCACAGCACGCCGCGCCCGGGGGGCAGCTTCGAGGGCCGGATATCGCCGATGATCTTGCCCTCGTCCCGGGGGCCGCTCATGATCAGAGCGGGCACCGACATGTTCTTCATGGCCCCCAGCAGACCGCCGTAGAGAGCGCGGGATACGCCACCGGTATTGCGGGTGACGACGATGTGCAGGCCGATATCCCGTGCCTGCGGCAGCAATTCGATCAGCGGCGCGAGCGGATCCTGCATGCCGCCCGTCGAGACCATGTCGTAATCGTCGATGACGACGTAGATCTCGGGGCCGCTCCACCAACTGCGGTCCCGCAGCTGCTGCGGGGTGATGTCGGAGCCGGGGATCCGCTTGGTCATGAACCCCACCACCTCCTTGATCATGGGTCCGCAGGTCTGCGAGGACGTCGAATACCCCGCCAGCTGATCACCTTCCAGCGTGCCGAGCAGGGTGCGGCGGTAATCGATGAGGATGATCCGCGCGGTCTCGGCGGTGGAATTCTCGGCGATGCCACGAATCAGCGCGCGCAGCAGGGTCGTCTTGCCGGACTCCACGTCCGCGAAGGCCATGAAGTGCGGATCGGAACCGAAATCCAGTGCCAACGGCTGCAATTCGGCCTCGTCGATACCCACGACCACCCGGGTGGGGCTCTGTTCGACACCCCGGGCCTGGGCCAGTCGCAGCACCTGTTCGCGCGGCAGATGCTCCGGCAGCATCCGCACCTCCGGTGCCCGGAGTTCGCCGTAGAGCTGGGCCATCTGCTCCCGGGAGGTCGATACGCCCTCGGCGAGGGTCTGCGCGTTGGTGTCGGAGTCCAACCGCGGCAGCGCGATGAGCATGTGCAGCTGGTCGGGGGTCAGGCCGCGGCCCGGCCGGTTCTGCGGCACATTGGCCGCCACCCGCCGCCCCAGCTCCGAGTCGGAGGGATCACCGAGCCGCAGCTCGATCCGAGTTCCGATCTGGTCCTTGATATTCGCGCGGATCTCACGCCACGCGTTAGCACCCAGGATGAGGTGGATGCCGTAGGACAGGCCCTGCTGGGCCAGCGCGGTGATCTGCCCGACGAGACTGTCGAAATCGTCGCGGATGACCATCCAGTTGTCGATGACGAGGAAGACGTCACCGAACCGGTCGGCGAGAATCGGATCGTCGGTCCGGCCCTGCGCCTTCGCGGCGTCCTTGCGCCGCCGGTAGTCGGCCATGGATTCGATGCCGAGCTGGGTGAAGTTCTCCTCGCGCTGTCGCAGCAGGGTGGTCATCTCGGCGACCGTGCGACGAACCCGGTCCACGTCCATGGCCCGCGCGATCGAGCCGACGTGCGGCAGCCCGTTGAGACCGACCATGCTGCCGCCGCCGAAGTCGAGGCAGTAGAACTGCACCTGTTCGGGCGTGTGGGTGGCCGCGGCGGCCATGATGATGGTGCGCAGTGTGGTGGACTTGCCGGACTGCGGACCGCCCACCACCGCCACATGGCCCTGCGCGCCAGACAGATTCACGGTCAGTACGTCGCGACGCTGCTCGTAGGGCTTGTCGATGATGCCGATCGGCATCCACAGCTGGCCGTGTCGGTTGACCGGCGACCGCCAGTCCGGATCCGGCAGCAGCATGTCCACGGTGGGCGATTCCTCCAGCGGCGGCAGCCACACCTCGTGGGCGGGTCGGCCGTGACCGGTCAGCCGCTTCACCACGACCTGGAGCAGACTGTCGGGCACGCCCTCGTCACCCGCGGGCGGGGGCGGCGGCAACAGGTCCAGCGGATCCAACGGGTTCTCCGGCTCGGGTGCCTCCAGCACCTCGACCGGGGACGCGGTGAACACCCGCGGCGGCGCCTCGATGACGGCACGCCCGTCGGCCTGCCGGGTGGCGCGGGGCGCGACGTAGGGTCCGGACACATAGGTCGCGTTGAATCGCAGCGGGTCGGAGGCGTCGCTCTTCAGGTAGCCCGCACCGGGGACGGACGGCAGGTGGTAGGCGTCGGTGATACCCAGCACCGCACGGGATTCGTTGGCGGAGAAGGTGCGCAGACCGATCCGGTAGGACAGGTGCGAGTCCAGTCCGCGCAGTTTGTTCTCTTCGAGCCGCTGCGAGGCCAGCAGCAGGTGGACGTGCAGCGACCGGCCCAGTCGGCCGATCATGACGAACAGGTCGGCGAAATCCGGCTTCTGCGCGAGCAGTTCGGAGAACTCGTCGACCACGATGAAGAGCGCGGGCAGCGGATCGAGGGCGACACCGGCGGCCCGGGCCTTCTCGTAGTCGTTGACATTGGCGAAATTGCCCGCCTCGCGCAGCAGTTCCTGCCGCCGGTTCATCTCACCGGCCAGCGCGTCCCGCATGCGGTCGACCAGCTCGATCTCGTCCTCGAGGTTGGTGATGACCGCCGCCACATGCGGCAGCGGGTCCAGGCCGAGGAAG
This sequence comes from Nocardia otitidiscaviarum, assembly GCF_007362295.1. NCBI lineage: Bacteria > Bacillati > Actinomycetota > Actinomycetes > Mycobacteriales > Nocardiaceae > Nocardia > Nocardia otitidiscaviarum. The sequence continues at coordinate 5,893,485 of NZ_CP041695.1, forward strand.
GTGGCGCCACCCTTGAAGTCGACGAGCACCAAGTTGAGCTGATCCGGCGAATGCGTGGCCACCAGGGAAAGCACCAGGGTGCGCAGGAATTCGGACTTGCCGGAACCGGTCGCGCCGATGCACAGTCCGTGCGGTCCCATGCCGTTCTCGGCGGATTCCTTGATGTCGATCTCGACGGGCGCACCATCGGGGGTGATGCCGATCGGCACCCGCAACCGCTCGCGTCCGGCACGCGGACGCCACACCTTGGCCGGATCGATCTGCGCGGCATCCGGAATCTTCAGCAGCGCCATGAGACCGGGATCGGCGGTGGTGCTGGAACTGTCGCCGAGGCTGACGATCTGTGCCGCGGTGGCGAGCCGGTAGCGGGCCAAGCCACGGGCGAAAGACTCCGCCTCGGCGAGCGTGACCCGGTCCGCGGTGGCGAATTTCTCCGCGCCGACAGCACTTTTGGCGAGGATGTCCCCACCGGTGGCGACCAATTGCAGTCCACGGCGCACGGCGAGGCCGTTCTCCGGTGCCGTGAGGTCGATGACCGTCACCGAGTCCAGACCGGATTCGCTGACGAGGCGCTCGGTTCCGTTGACGTAGCCGTCGTCGATGACGACCACCAGATGCAGCCGCCCCTGGGTCGGCTGGGGATTGCGCATGAAGCGCCCGCGCTCGAGCAGATCGTCGGCGAGCCCGGTTTCCAGCTCGCCGAGCGATCCGTACATCATGCGCACCGCGCCCATGCCGTCGCGTTCGGTCCGGTGCTGCAGGTGCGGCAGCCACTTCGCCCACGCCCAGGTCTCCGAATCCGGGTCCGAGCAGACGATGGCGACCGCCACGTGGTCGGGGCCGTGGAACGCGCAGAGCTCCATCAGCATGGCCCGCACCAGCGCCCGGCTGTCCTCTTCCGGCCCTTCGATATTGATGGCGGGGAAGGCACGCAGAGAGACCGCGGTGGGCAGGTGGTGCACCACGGAGTGGGTGCGCACGAACCGGCGCAGCGCCACGGTCGACACCGGCTCCAGGTCCTCCAGCGGACCGGTTTCCGGGCGGGCGAGCTTGGCGGCCAGGCGGTGGGTGCCGATGCCGACGCGAACATGGCCGAAATCGGGATCGTTGGGCCGGCGTTCCCACATCCGCCGCGTGCCGATGATGGAGAGCAGGTGGTCGGGTGCGGGATGGCTCCACACCAACGTGTCCAGCTGTTTGGCGGCCGTGCGCCGCACATCGCGGCGAGTCTGGTCCAGATACCGGAAGTAGTCCTTGCGTTCCTCGTTGAGTTCGCCGGCGCTCTTGTTGCCGCTGCGCTGGCCCATCATCATGCCGGCCATCGACATGATCATCATCATGGGGAACATCATCATCATGGGGTTGGTCAGAATGGACCGCCCCATCGTGGCGAAGATGACCAGCATGCCGATCACGGCGACGACCATCACCACGGGCATGATCTTGGTGATCAGCGGAGCCGGAACGGCCCGCGGGATCTCCGGCGGCGCGGTGAGCGCCATTTCGCCGCCCGGCGCGCGTGGTGGCGCAATGCGGGGCCTGCGCACGAAACCTTCGGTAGCCATGGGTATTTCTCCGGTCGTTACGAATCGAGGTCGGGCAGCTCGTCGTCGCGGCGGGCACGGCGGAACGGAATCGAGATGGCGAGTCCGATGGCCAGCGCGGCGAGGCAGACGATGGATCCGACGGTGGCGACGAGCCGCGGCAGCGAGTCGGGGCCCTGGGGCCGGCCGGGTTCGGGGAAGGCGCGGGGCTGATCGGCGCCGACGCTCACCGGCTCCGCGGGCAGTTGCGCGGTGAGGGCGGCCAGCGGGTCGATGAGGCCCGCGCCGATGCGGTCGTCGCGGCCCGGTCCGGGTCCGTGCGCGGTGCGGGTGATGCGGTCCATGACCTGCTGCGCGGAGAGTTCCGGAAAGCGCGCCCGCACCAACGCCGCCAACCCGGCCACGTACGGTGCCGCGAAACTGGTGCCGTCGATGGGCTGCAGGCCGTTCTGTCCCTGCACCGCGTTCACCAGTCCGGTGCCGCCGGGCTTGCTGTCGAGCGAGACGACATTGCGGCCGATGGCGGCGGCCCCGACCCAGGGGCCGTACAGCGTGAGCGCCGAGGGGTCGCCATTGGGGTCCACCGAGCCCACCGACAAAACGTACGGGCTGAACCAGGCCGGGGTGGCCACGGTCCGCACCTGCCCCCATCCGGTGTCCTCGTTCTGGTTCTCACAGCCGGATCCGAGGTTCCCGGCGGCGGCGACCACGACCACATTGCGGTCGTAGGCGTACCGGACCGCCGCGCCCAGTGGTGCGTCGGAGGTGTCGGATCCGGCCGGTACGCACGCGACTTCGGAGATGTTGATGACCGTCGCCCCCATGTCCACCGCACGCACCACTGCTCCGGCGAGGGTGAGCATATTGCCGTATCCGGACGAGTCGATGGCGCCCGGTTGCGGATTGCCGCGGCTGTCCTTGGCCCGGTAGGCGAGGCTGAGCTGGCGAATCGTGAGGATCTCCGCCTCCGGTGCGACCCCGACGAAGGCGTCGTCCGGGCTGGGCCGCGCGGCGATGATGCCGGCCACCAGGGTGCCGTGCCCATCGCAGTCGACCGTGCCGTCGCTGTCGGAGACGTAGTCGCCGCCGGCCTGCAGGGCGGGCAGCCGCGGATGCGGGTTCACACCGGTGTCGATGACGGCCACCTTCTGGCCCGCGCCCCGGCTGAACTGCCAGGCCGCCGGGAGGTCGAGCACCTTCTGGGCGAGCGGCTCATCGCGGGGGGCCTCACCGCGCAGCGTCGGTTCCGCGCAGACGGCGTGCTGTTCGGTCTCCTGTAGCGGGGCCGGATTACCGCTGAGCGCCTGCGCTTCCCCGAGCCGGCCGAGGTCGATCTCCGGCGGATTGACGGTCCGCACCGGCGCGGCCGCGACCGGAGTGGACGGTCCCAGCAGCGCGGCACCGAGAATCGATGCGGCGCACAGCGTCCGTGCCCAGGCCCCGGACCACCGACTCATCTGTTCCGAGCCATCGAGTAGACGTCCATGATCCACAGCACCAACGGGACTATCGACACGATCAGGGCATACTCGAACAGCTCGTTGCGCCGCCGGGTCACCGGCGTCACCTCGATATGCGGGCCGATCACCCCGAAGCCGATGGCACCCACCGCGAAGGCGAGCAGCAGCGCGGCGGAGAGCAGCAGTCGGTCCGGATCGTCCATGGCCAGCGCCACCAGCAGTGTGGTGAAGGTCAGGCAGCCGCCGGCGATCAGGATGGCGGCCTGTGCGAGGTCGGCGAACGAGCGACCGCGCAGGCACAGGATGACCGATACGACGACGGCCAGGGTGATGCCCTGCCAGCGAGCCTGGCCGAATACATCGGCCGCACCGATCGCACCGAACGCCGCGCCGAGCGTCGCGCCGAGCACGATGCCGGTCTGGAACTGATTGGCCGCGCGGGCGCGCTGCCCCAAGCCCTGCGCGGACGGCAGCACCGTGGCGCCGATCGCGCCGATGCCCTCGATATTCGGGCGGGGTTCGTGGTCGGCGGGGTCGATGGCCGCACCGGCGGTCGGTACCGGCGGCACCGGCAACCGGGCCAGCAGGGCGGCCAGCCGCGGCACCATGGAGAGCAGAATCATCGAGGAGACCAGGATTCCGGCGGCCAGTTTCGGCAGGTCGGTATCCCAGATCATGTGCACGGCCGCGGCGACCCCGGCGAAGACGACGAGCGTGACGACGGCGGAGACAATGGCCGCGCCCACGCCGATGAGGCGGTATCCCACGACGGCGAACAGCAGGGTGGCTGAACCCCCCAGCAGCGCGTGCGGACTGCCGATGGCTCCGGGCACCGCCAGTCCCGCTCCCCCGAAGACGAGTAGCAGCATGCAGAGCATGAGCACGGTCGCGGTGAGTTCGTCACCGTATTTGCGCGCGGCGATGACGGCCGCCACCAACGCGGCGATCGCGGCGCCGAGCAGCATGGCGGGTGCGACGAAGGTGTCGCCGTGGCCACGCGCGTCCGCGCCGAGCAGTAGTGCGAGCACGGTGGCGAGCACGCCGACCACCAGGCCGGTCCAGCGCGCGGAGGCCGCCGACCAGCCGCGGAAATCGTCGGCGGTGAGTCGGGACACCGCATCGATGACATCATCGAACAGCGCCGGCGACTCCTTCGCGGCGACGGAACGCAGTACCAGCAATTCACCGTCGTGGATCTCGGCGTCATTGAGCGTCTGGTTGGGCGGGATCATGTCGCGGCCGAGTTTGGCCAGCGTCCAGTTCTCCACCTGGCCCGGGTTCGAGTCCTCCTTCTCGACCGGATCCGGATTGCGTGATTGGATGAGCTGCACCAGATCGCCCATGAAGGCAGCGATGGGTACGTTGGCCGGCAGACCGACGTCGAGCTGGGTGTTCCCCCCGATGACGGACACTCGGCACAATTCGGGCTCAGTGGCGCGGACGCCGCTGGTCGACTGTGCGGTCACTTCCTGAACTGCTCCTAGCTTCTCCCTCAGTTGCCCATTCAGGGCGGTTAACCATAATGTATCCGACAGTCCGCAGCAGTGCGACGGCACTGGGTTGGTGGGGATTGTGAACGAAAGTTAAACCAGGCTCAACGAATTCGGGGTTCGACCAATATGATCGACACTCGCCAGGCACAACGCGCATTCGACGCCGGGGTGCTGTCACTGGGATTGAGCATCGACGGACAGGAGTCGACCCGCGATCTCGAGTACGCGAAACTGGCCTTCCAGCGCGCCACCGAGTGGGATCCGACCATGTGTGACGCGTGGCTGGGGCGGGCCGCCGCGGGCGAGGTCACCAAGGACGTTCTGTACAACCTCCACAAGACCAGCACCACCACGCTCTACCGCGAGCAGCGCCGCCTCGGTCTGCCGCCGCGGATGTTCGCCGGACGTTTTCTCCCCGGCCTCTACATCGACTACCCGCTCGCCAGCTTCACCGAGATCTGGCTCGCGTACGCGGCGCAGCTGATCTCGGAAAAGCAGTACGACGAGGCCGAACGCATTCTCGACGACCTCGAGAAGCACCGGCGCGAACGCACGTCGGACCCGGACCGCGAGATCGACAACCGGATTGCCGCCTACGTGCGCGCGGTACTGCACTACAACACCCAGCGCTGGCCGGATGTCATGACCATTCTGGCGGGATCGGCGGAGTGGGAGGACCCCTATATCGCCGCGGGCGCCCATGTGATGGTGGGTACCGCGTGCGCGCAGCTGGGACTGTTCGGCGAAGCGGTGCAGCGCATGGAGAAGGCCGAGGCGGGGCCGATCCCGGCCGCCCGCACCGCCGCCATGTTCTGTCGCGGCCTGTGCCTGCGCGAGATGGGCAAGGCCGACGAAGCACAGTCGCTGTTCGAGAAGGTGTACTCGCAGGCGCCGGACTTCGACGCCAATACCGCCGCCATGCGCGACCGGACCTACCGCATCACGGTGACCAACAAGGAGGTCATCGAGGCCCGCACCGACAAGTGGGATCCCGCCTCCGCGCCCTCGCTGGAGGAGAAGGCCAAGGCCGAATTCGCCGACCGCGCCAAGAAGATCCTCGACGAGGCGCGGGCGGAGCTCGACAAGCAGATCGGCTTGGCCGCGGTGAAGACACAGGTGGCCAAGCTGCAGTCGAGTGCGCAGCTGGCCAAGATCCGCGCCGAGAAGGGGCTGTCGAGTTCGGCGCGCGGCCAGCACCTGGCCTTCACCGGCCCGCCCGGTACCGGTAAGACCACGATCGCCCGGGTGGTCGCCAAGATCTATTGCGGACTCGGCATTCTCAAGACCGACAAGGTGGTGGAGGCCAAGCGCTCCGATTTCGTGGGCCAGCACCTCGGCTCCACGGCCATCAAGTCCGAGGCGCTCATCGACAGCGCCCTGGACGGCGTGCTCTTCATCGACGAGGCGTACACGCTGATCCAGACCGGCCTCTCCGGCGGTGACGCCTTCGGCCGCGAAGCCGTGGACACGCTGCTGGCGCGGATGGAGAACGACCGCGACCGCCTCGTGGTGATCATCGCCGGATACGACGGCGAGATCGATCGCTTCCTGGCCGCCAACGACGGTCTGGCCTCCCGCTTCGCCAAACGCCTGCAGTTCCCGTCCTACACCGCGCCGGAGCTGGGCCAGATCGGTCAGGTCATCGCCGGCAAACGGGATTCGGAGCTGTCGGAGGGCGCGCTGGAGCTGCTGGTACAGACCTGTCAGCGGCTCTACGAGATGGAGAGCACCGATCAGAGCGGCCAGCCGCGTCGAGGCGTGGACCTGGCCGGTAACGGCCGGTTCATCCGCAACCTGATCGAGGCCGCCGAGGAGGAGCGCGAATTCCGGCTCGCCAACGACGATTCGCTCGACCTGAGCGCGGTCGACGAAACGGTCCTGATGCGGATCGAGGCACCCGATATGAAGGCGGCGCTCACGACCGTTCTCACCTCGCTCGGCCTGGCGTCGGCCACGGCCTGATCGTCGGGGACAGGGTGGGCACAACGACAGACGCTGCCGGGGACGGATCTCGGCTGTACACAAGGCATTTCGGGGGTGGGCTGTGAACGGCTCGGTGAACGACCAGGCGAATGCGATGGAGCGCACCGCTCGCATACCCCGCCCGGGGGGTGGACCGCCCCGGCATGAGCGGCGTGGAGCACCCCAGCATGAGCAGTTCGGTGCGCCCCAGCACGAGCAGCGCGACCCGGCCCGACACGCGCAGGACCGTCCTCCGCGCCGACCGGATCAGCCGCCGCGGCCGGATTCACCCGCGCCGCAACGTGACTCCCGGTCCGCCGGATCGGGCCGCCACCATCGCGCACCGGAACCTCAGACGCCGCAGCTGCATTCGGACGAGATGTGGCTGTTCCGGAATCTGCCGCTGCGACTGGTGATTCCCGTCGCGCTGCTCGCCGTGGCGGCATCCCTGATCGCCATCGCGTTCGACGCGCCGTGGTGGGGTACGGCCATCGCCACCGCCGTCCCCGCCCTCATCGGACTGGCACCGGTCGGCGGCACTCCGTTGGGGCTGCGGCTGGGCAGCTGGGTCGCCTACCGCTGGCGGCAGTCTCGCCGCCGCGCCACCGAGGACGAGGAGTCGCTCACCGATCTGCCGCTCCCCGAGGGCGGCAGCTACGGCATGCGCTGGGACGGCACGCTCGTCACCACGATGCTTCGTATCGACCCGCCGCCGGACACCCTCACCCTGCTCCGTCGTGGTTCGCTGAGCACCGATCAGGTGCTCCCGCTCACCGAGATCGCCGACTGCCTGCGGCAATACGATGTCGAGTTGGATTCCGCCGATGTGGTCAGCACCGGCACCCGCACCGCCGGCACCGACGCCGTGCTCTCCGGCTACGCCGCGAGCGTCGCGCATCTGGGGCGCATGTACGACGAGATCCTCGGCCCGCTGCCCGCCATCGCGCATCGCACCGTCTGGATCATGCTGCGGTTCAACCCGTTGGCCAATGCCAAGGCGGTGCAGAACCGCGGCGGTGGGTCGGAGGGAGCGCTGCGCTCCGCCATCACCGCCACCCGCCGCGTCGCCAACCGCCTCGCCGCCCGCGGCATCACCGCATCGGTGCTCACCAGCTCCGAGATGACCGCCGCCATCCGCGAGATCACCCGCGGCATTCCGGTGGGCGAATTCACCGAGACACCGAAATCGCTTGCCCACGACGGCATTCACCTGACCACCTACCGCATCGGCCGCGACCTGTTCACCTCCGACGGTCTCGCCAAGATCTGGGCGGTCCGCAGCCTCGCCACCACGGTGACCGTCCGCCTGCGGCCCGTCACCGACCCCACCGCCCGCCCCGGAACCAAGGCCACCACCATCGAGGTGGATGCCCGCGTCCGCTACGACACCCGCCACGAGCCCGAGGTCCCGCCGGTGGACGGCCTGCACGAACTCCCCCGCCGCCAACTATGGGCGCTGGTGGACACGCTGGCCTTCGATTCCCAGAACGCCCGGGAGAAGGGCTACCGCGGTCCGGTCACGGCCCTGTCCGGCATCGCCATCCCCACCGCGGGCTGCGGTCAGCTCATCGGCGCCGACGCCTCCGGCAGCGGTGTCGCCGTCCCGCTGATCGGCTCCGGCTCCCGCCGCATCGACATCATCGCCAGCCTGCACCTGGCCCAGCAGACCATTCTCCGCGCCATCGCGCTCGGCGCGGGCGCGGTGGTGCACACCTCCCGTCCTGCCGCCTGGCAGGGCATGATCGCCAATGTGGCCGCTCCCCACGCCCTTTCGCTGGCGTCCTCGGTCACCCACAGCACCCGCCACCAGATCATGAATCCCAACGCCCCTCACCCGGCGGCCACCGTCATCGTCTTCGACGGCGTCCCCGCCAGCACTCCCCCGGGCTCGGCCTCGGTGATCACCGTGCTCGACCGCATCCCCGAGCACTACCAGCCGAACGCGGACGTCACCATCGTCCAGCACCCGAACGAACCGCAGACGGTCACGGTGCACACCCCGGCGACCCGCACCACGGCACAGCTGGTGACGACCCCGACGGAACAGCAGCTGATCGGCGCGATGCCGGTGCGGCGCTAGACCCCGCACGACGGTAGCCGATCAGAGCCCGAACACGACGAAAACCGCCGCGGTCCCGATGATCAGCAGTGCGCCGAGCAGGCAGAACAGCCACTCCGAACCGCCGCTGTAGCCGTCGATGGCCATCCGGTCGGGATCGGCCGGATTGTAGTGCACCAGCACCTGCCGACCGGGCCGGAAATTGACGATCCACGTCTTGCCGATCGGCGCCGCACGCTCCACGACCCGCCCATCGGCCGCCACCCACCGAACCACCGGATGGTAGAGCGTGCCGTTGTTACCCGAACTCGTCGCCAACCGCACCACCTCCCCATACGCCTTAGCCCCGTTCCGGCGCAATGCGCGGGTGCGCAGCACGAAGTTGACGCCGACGGCGAAGAACACCGATCCCAGTCCGAGCGGGATGAGGGCGAACAACCAATCCTTGCTCATCCGGTTCCCTTCTGTGGCCCGCCACCCCGCGCGGGGCAGCTCCCGGCATCATCCAGGTTGCCGCGGCAGTCTGTCGATAGCCGTTCGAGCCACGGATTCCGCTGTGGCGCAGATCTGTTCGTTCATGCCCGCACCACCGTGCACCCTTACGTTCACGACCTCGGAGTCCGCACCATCCTGTCGGAATACGTACTTGCGGTCGCATATCGCATCCACGGTCGAGGTCGGCGCGAGCAGCTGCCGCCCGTCCCCGAGCTCGATCACCGGAGCGTCATCCAGGTCAGTGCTGCGGCTGGTCGTGATCGCGACGGATTCCGAACCCTGCCATTCGCAGGAACGTGCCGAGGCCACGGACGGGATATCCGGAACCGGACCGATGAGCGGGAGCAGCGACGCCGGGTCGGCGAGGCCGCACGGATCGACCGATGCCAGCGAACCCGCGACGTCCGCCAGCCGCGGAACCTCCTCGACCGCTAGTACCCGCAGCAGGATGTGCTCGAGCAGGTCGCAGGATTCGGCGCCGCCACTCACGGTCAAACCCCATGTCGTGCTGTCGGAGACTCTGACCGAGCGTTCACAGCCGTACCCGTCGGAATCGCCCACGATCGGCTGGCCTGCCGCGAAGGAACCCGCGGGGACCTCGACGGCTGTCCTCTCCGAGCGGTGCACTATGTCCCCCGCACTGAAGATCAGCTGGCGGTCGCCCAGACGAACCGCCGAATGACAGCTCCATTGGGAGAAGGGGACCAATTGCCAGGCGGAAACCTCAGCGGGCACGTTCTGGGCGAGATCGACTGGAACCGACGCTCCCAACGCCTCTTTCAACCACGAGCAGGTATCCGCCTCGCGTACCTGGGGCAGCGTCAGTTCCCTGGCCGCCGGCTGCGGTGCGGTGTCACCTGACCGCACCCATGCCGCGGTGGCGGTGACCGCCATCGCGACGGCCAGTACCACCGCGACGGCGATCGCCGTCCCGACGCGTCCGCTCCGCCTACGCGTCGGGTGTGGCTGCTCGCGGCGGTCGCGCACCCGGCGGACGCCGGGCAGTACGGAGGTGGCATCGGGGTCGGCCGCCAACGCGGCCAATTCCGTACGCTGTCGCTCGATTTCGTGGTGGACCGGTTCCGGCCACGGCAGCTCGTGCTGTACCGGCTGGCCCAGGTAGTCCAGGATCTGTGCCGGTGTCGGACGTGCGGCCGGGTCCTTGCGCAGACAAGGTTCGATGAGGTCGCGAAGTTCCGACGGCAGCGCCTCCAGGTCGGGTTGAGTGTGGGCGATATTGAACAGCGTGTAGGCCAAGGAAGCGGCCTCGAAGGGGCTGGATCCGGTCGCCGCCGCCATTAGCACCGAACCGAGCGAGAACACGTCACTGGCGGATGTAAGACGTTGCGCCAGTGTCTGTTCCGGTGACATGTACGCGGGAGAACCGAGCACCGAACCGGTCTCGGTGAGTCCACCCGGATTCTCGCTCATGGACGCGATGCCGAAATCGATGACACGTGGACCGTCGTCGGCGAGCAATACGTTCGCGGGCTTGAGATCCCGATGAACGAGACCAGCCTGATGGATGGCATGCAATGCCGCCGCCAGTCCGACCGCCAGCCTGCGTACCGCCGACGGGGGCAGCGGCCCGTACTGGGACACGGCCTTGTCCAGGGGCATTCCGATGACGAATACCGAGGCCAGCCACGGTACGCCCGAATCGATGTCGAAGTCGATCACCGGCGCGGTGAAGGCGCCCGACACCCTGGTGGTGGCGGCGACCTCGCGGCGGAAGCGGGCGCGGTACTCCGCCTCGTCGAGCAGATGCGGATGTACCTGCTTGATCGCGACGAGCCGTCCGTCGGCGCCGACGCCGAGCAGCACCCGGCCCATGCCACCGGCGCCGAGTTCACCGAGGACCCGATACCGACCGACATGCTGAGGGTCATCGGCCTGGAGCGGCTGGATCTTCATGTCGTCAGCCGGGGAAGCACCGTGGAGAACATGCGCCCAGCCCGATCGCAGGTATCGGGAGCCGAATGCCAACTGCCGATGGTAATTTTCACTATCTCGGCCCTATCGTCGCGAGTGGGGCGAGCCAGATAGGTCAGCTCACATTTCGCGGTACCGTGCGCTGCCTGAATGTCATCGACATAGACCGTTTCACCGTCGGTCTGCCTCGGTTCGGTGCTGCGGCTGCCGCCGGCACGATCCGGCCGGGCGCCCTCGGTCAGCTCGAGCGACACGTAGTAGTCGTCGCCGGACCAGTAGCAATTGGTCGGAGCGCTGCGCTGCCGAACGGAGTTCCCGGTCAGCTCCGTGACCTTCGGCCGATCGACCAGATCGCAGGGATCGAGTGTCCGAATAGTCCCCGCGGGCAGGGCAAGTCGTGGCGGATTGACCGCCAGCCGGGTCACCACTGCCTGTATTCCGCGTTCGGCCGCCGGACATCCGTCGGCCCCGCTGCCGGACTCCCGCGCGGTGAATCTGACCGCGACACTCGGCCGTCCCTGCGAAATGACCCACCGGTCACACGATGCTCCCTGGTCGAGCAGACCGTAGATCGGCATCCAGCCGGCCACTGCTCCCGTGGGCCGCATTCGATTTCGGCTCGTCGCGATGCCGACGCCGATCGACACGTCGAAGGTTCGTTCGGTTCCGGCGGAGTCGGTGAACTCGGCGCTGCATTGCCCCGCGGAGTTGGTCGAGGAATCACCCGTGCGGGCTCCGAATTCATCCTGCAGCGAGCCCTCCAGCAGCGCGCAGGGGTCGATGGTTCGCCACTGCTCGCCGGTGAGCGTCACCGCGAGATCGCTGGCGGGCGCCGCGTGCCCCGGCTGCTCGGCCCACCGGTGTCCGGCATAGGCGGTGGCGGTGAACAACAGCAGCGCACCGAGCGCCGCACCGGCGAATCGAACGGTGCGCCGCCGCCGCTCCTTCAAACCGGCCAGCTGGGATTCGTATCGAGCATGTTTGGCGGTGGTTTCGACCCACCAGTCCGAGTCGGAACGGTGCTCCGAGATGGCGTCCTGGACCGCCCCGGACCACACGGGCTCGGCCGCGATCGAACCGGCGGCCTCCAACAACTGGTCCGGTGTCGGACGCTGCCCGGGATCCTTCGACAGACAACGCTCCACGATGGCGCGCAGCGGCTCGGGCACCCGAGATGTCTCGGGCGTGGTGTGTATGACGTTGTAGAGAACCTGAGGGGTCGCGGTTCCGGCGAAGGGTCCCGCGCCGGTGGCGGCCATGACCAGAATGGCTCCCACCGAGAAGACGTCCGCGGCGGGTGTCAACGGCTGTCCCTGTGCCTGTTCCGGTGACATGTACGCGGGCGAGCCGACGACGGATCCGGTCGCGGTGAGCTCCGCGTCGCCCTCCATCGCCCGGGCGATACCGAAGTCGATCACGCGTGGCCCGTCCGCGGCCAGGAGCACATTCGCGGGCTTGAGGTCCCGGTGCACCAGCCCCGCCCGGTGTATCTCGATCAACGCCGAGGCCAAACCCGCTGCCAGCAAACGCAATCCGCCCAGGGACATCGGGCCGGTTGCTTCGATCACCGTCTTCAGGGACGGACCGGGGATGTATTCGGTCGCCAGCCACGGCGTAGCCGATTCGGTGTCACTGTCCACCACGGCGGCGGTGTACGCACCGGTCACCTGCCGGCTCGCCGCCACCTCCCGACGAAACCGTTCCCGGAACTCGGCGTTCTTCGAGAGGTGACGGTGCACCTGCTTGACCGCCACCAGCCGCCCGGACACGGACTGGCCGAGGAGCACCCGGCCCATGCCGCCCTGGCCGATCACGGCCACGATTCGGTTTCGTCCGAGCTGGCGTGGGTCGTTGGAACCCAGACCCTTCATACGTCTTCCTCCGTGCCCCCGCGGTATCGAGGCCGTCTTGTGATGGCCCTCACTCGCCGTCTTTCAGCAGGGCGTATTGGGCGGCTGCCAACTGGCGGACATCGGACTCCCGATCGCTGAAAACCTCGGCTACGACATTTCGGTGCGGGATGACGCAGCGAAAGCGGCGCGCCTGTGCCTCCGTCGGATTCGGCGCGGTGGCCTGGAAACAGTTGATCTCGTCCGTACCCGAAACGCCGTCCATCCGTTCGTATTCCGAAACGGTCGGTGTCTCGGACAGGTAGCCCGCGAAGTTCACGGCGGCCCCGGGATCTGTCAGGGCGTACAGATACTTGTTGTCCGACACCGCGATCGACGTAACCCCCCGTTGCTCGAACTCGCGCACCAGGTCGGCGGGATCCTGACTGGAAAGCACGGCATAAGTGCGCAGACCGTAAACCGCGAAATCGCGCGCGTCCGGGAGATTGTCACCGGTGCCGACCAGTCGGGTCAGCAGTCCGTCGCGATCCATCGGCAGGGCATCGAGCCCGTCGGGTGCTACGGCCGCGTACCCTTCCAACCGCCGTGACTGTTCGCGATAGGTCTTGGTCAACAGAGCGGTGAGTTGGTCGAGTCGCGGTTCCTGAAGCTGGGCGATGACATGGACGACAACCGATCCGACCGCCATCCAACTGCCGACATTGGCGTATGAGGGAATCCAGTGCGTCAGTGCCGCGGGGTAGCCGGGCAGGGTTACCGGGGTATTGGAGGCGTTCAGTCCGAAATCGGCGGCGGCCATGGCTCCCGCGGCCGCGCCGGCCGACTGTTCGTCCGGAAACGCCATGAGGGTGACGCTCACCAGCGGCTGCTTCGAATGCTCGCCGAGATAGGGTGAGTCCGCCGCCTCCGCCGTGAAGCCCGCGTACGGGTTGAACGGCTGGGCCGCGACCACCTGGTGCGTCTGGATTCCCGACCACGCTCCACGCTCTCCGAGGGTCACCGCAGCGTAGCGCTGCACCGCGACTTCAGGGGCGATCTCACTGCCGAACACGATGTGCTCGCCCAATCGCAGTGACTCCACGAGCATTCCGCGCGCCCGGTCCGGACGGACGTCGAAATCGCCTTCGGGAGGTTGCGCGGAGTACGTTCCGAAATCCGTAGTCGAAACCGTTCCCGGCGGCGCATCCGCGGTGCCCCCGCATCCGGCGACAACGCCGGACAATGCGGCGATGACACCAACCGCCGCAGCACGGTGAATCCGGAATCGCACGATCCCCCCATTTCGATCCGCTACCTTCGCGGACGCTGTCCAGACGTACTTTCGAGTTGCGCGGTCAGCCGCTTGCCGACACCGAATCGTGACTGACCAGGGCGTCCTGTTTGCTCAGGGTGGGTCCGGGCACGAGTTGGCCGATGATGGCCCAGGGTGCGAGATTCGGAGTATTGCCGAGGCCGAGTACGGACGCGGTATCGAGATCGGGCACACCGTAACGAATCCCGTTGTCCGCGACATAGAAGAGGCTGTCCCGCCGCTGGCTGCCCGGCTCGACTCCGGTGACCCGCACGAATTCCCCTGTGGTCGGCGGGATATAGACACTGTCGATGCGATCACCGGTGCCATCGGACGTCGCCAGGGCCACCGGCTTCGCCGAATCCGAGAGCGGCAGCCGCGTCCCCGAAAGCAGCGTGACCGTCGCGCGGTCGGCAGGGCCTTCGGTCGCATCGGCTTGCAGCAGCCCGGCGCCACCTGACTTCGACCACGTGATGCAGGCGACCGGATGGTCCTCGGCCGCGATCACGGTCGGAGTGTCCTCGGGGAAGTCGTCGACCGGGAGTGTGTGCACCGTATTGATTCCGCTGAGCATGTCCGGCGGTATCGACGGGATATCGCTCATCCCGCGAGAATCGGTATTCCGGATCACCTGGGCGGTGAACTCGGAAACGCGCTGCACACCGTCCTGAAGCACGACGTACAGGTCGGATGCGTCGGCATCGCTGAGTCCGGTCACCCGGATGACGCCACCGATCGGAATATCGGCGAGCCGTCCGGGTCCGGGCTCACCGCCGCGCTCGATCACCGGCGGCGTCAAGGGCGGAACCTCGGTCGCCGCCCCGAGCAGGCCCGCGGTAATCGGCCGCGGCTGTTGATCGGCCAACCGCAGCGAACGCTGCATGACCGCATTCGCCGTATCGATTTCCGCGCGTTTGCCGTCGTAGATCAGATAGCTCTTGTCGCCCGCCCGCACCAGCAGCGCACCATTGTCGGCGACATTGTTCATCCGGTCGCTCAGCTCCAGTTTCCCGGCGATCGCGGTGGTCGTCGCACCCTGGGAAGCGGCAGCGCCACCGGACGCGGACAGCTGAACCGTATCGCACAGCGTCCACTGCGACCGGTCACCTTGACCGGAACCAGGCAGCGCCGCGGGCGCGCCGGGTATCCCGAGCAGCGGCCCACGGGGCAGCGAATTGAGCTTGTTGTCCTTGACCGACGTGGGAGACTCGTTGCTTCCCATAATCAGCCGCGCCGAAGCCAGATTCAGCACCGGATGCAAAGTCTTGGCATCCTCGTCGTTCTCATCCGGCACGACAACGTACAGCGCGCCACTTTCCTTGCCCATCACGATATTCGCGTCCCCGATCGACCCCTGGGGACGAATGAACGACATGATCACCGCACCGGCGACAACCAACAATGCCAGCACCGCACCGACCACCAGGGAACGGAACTGCGCCCGCATCGGATCATGCAACATCCGCACGTCGCGGCGGATCAGGGCATGATCGAGCCGACGAAGAAGAAATCGGTACCCGTTGACTTGGGCACGGGTGGTCAACTGTGCTGGCACGAATCCTCCATCAGGCCAACGAGCAGGGCGGCCAGGTCCTCGGGGCAACGATAGTAGGCCCGCGGCGGGACACAGTGACATGGCACCCCTCCGAAGAGGGGTGCCATGTGTGAGCGCTCAACTCGATTCAGATCGCGCCGAAGCCGTCCGCGATCCTCGCGTCGGCACCGAAGGCATTGCCCATCGCGGTTTCGAGCGCGACCGCGATCTTGTTCAGGACACTCAGGGTGTCACCGAACTCGGCGTCCCACGCGTTCTTCACCGGCTCATAACCGGACGTGTACGCCGCATTGATATTGCCCTTGTCGTCCGACCATGCCAACCGCAGCTTCTCGGACGCGGCCTGCATGTCGTCGACACCAGCCTGCGACAGCTGACCGTAAAGCCGGTGCAGCTCGTTGTACATGTTGGTGATAGTCGCTTTGTCGTATACGGTGATATCCGACATTTTCGCTCCTTCTGCTTACTTATGTGGTTGCGGAGAACTCGGTTCTCACGCCAAATTCGTCAGACCGCCGGTAACAGCTGCAAAACCTTCTTCGTTTTCCAGCTCCATGTTGTTGTACTGGGTCTGGCCTTCACCAACCTGCGCCTCGAGCTTCATCAGCACGCCCTTCAGACGAAGGCCTTCCTGATCCCATTCATTCGCGGCCTTCTCGTACGCAGCGGCTGCCGCGCCCTTGAACCCGGTCCTGCCCTCCTGCACCAGGTCCTGCACGGCGGCGAGAATCGTCTGGATCCGGTCGACAACCGTAGCAACCTCGTCCTTCGCGTTCTGGACTGCTACCGCATCTGTTGCAACCATCGTATGTACCTCAATCTCTGTGTATTCCGAGGAACGCCAGGTGATGTGGCACCACATCACCCATCTCTGCATGGGTCAACTGTCTGTTCACATCTGGATTACGACAGCCACCTCCCCCCAGGCAGCCAGTCGAACAGACCCGAAATCGCTTGCGCGATCCGGTGATCGGTGCCTGGTGTCAGCGTGGACCAGATCTGCTGGTCCGGGGCGACCCCGGGGGCGGACACGATGCGGCCACGCGCGGTGTCGTACACCACGGCCGCTCCCGGTGATCGGTCTGTCACGCCGTCGGCGTGGGCGTAGGCCACCACCTCGGCGTAAGCCTTACAGGACGCGAGTGCGAGACCGTAAGCGGTGGCCTCGGTCTCCTCCAGGCCGTAACTGTAGACAGCACCCGCGTAGTCCTCCGATGTCGTTGCGGCATCGAAGCGTTCGTGAAGTTCGGCGGAGGGCGCGCTGAGGTTGACCACGTCCGCGGGCGGACATCCACCGAGTGCGTCGATGATCGGGCGCGCCAGTGACTCGGCAGAGCCGTCGGACCACAGCGTCCGGAGTGAGAGGCTGTCGCCGCGTCGCACGGCGACCGCCTGGCTCGCACCGCGGCGAGCCACGCACACTCGTGTCTGCCCGTCTTCGGAGAAAACCCGCACGGCCAACTCCCGTTCGGGTTGGGCGAGGACGAACATGGCTTCTGCCGTGTCGGGTTCGACATCGCCGCGACCGTCGATCACCCGGCCGGAGATCAGTTCGGCCCGGGCCCGCTCCTGAGCGAGAGCCCAGTCACGATGTGATTCCTGTTGCGGCCCAACCGAAAGCACGAGCGGCAGGGTTTGCACGCCGAGGTGCCCGGCGAGCGCGATCACGCCGTCATTGGTGAGAGTCGTCATGATGACGCCTCCTCACTTCTGCCCGACTCGGTGGGCTTGGCGCTCTCCGCTCCCGCGCTGCCCGCGTTGAACGCGATATCCGGAACCGCCCGCTGCGCATTCGGATCCAGGCCGCCGAGCACCGCCGGGGCGACCTGTACCCCGGCGTTCAGGCCGAGTTCGGTGTCGCCGGTCGGCATACCCGCCAGATCCGAACGTGTGGTGTGTTCCTCTTCGGACTGCCCGGCACCCGCCGCCATCGCGGCCGGAGCCAGCGGCATGGCCGTGCTGTGCTGGATCGTCGAGACCGGCTGTACCTGCGTCCGCTCGGACTGTGTGACCGTGACCGGGGTGGTGGTTCGACCGCGGTAATCGGTCTTCACGGGTGCGATGCTGATCGGAGCGATGGGATATCCCGGGACAGCGCCGGGCGACTGCGCGGTCGACTGGCTCGGGTCCGTCGCTCCGGGTTCCGTACCGCTCGCGGCCACCTCGGGCACAACGACAGGCGGGGCCTCGTGTTCCCACGGGGTCGCCAACGTCTCGGTCGCGGCCTCGTAGGTGCGCATGACCCGCGCCGCAACGGCTTTCGCGGCGTCGGCGTCGCCTTCGACCTGTGAGATCTTTGCGAGCATCGGCGCTCCGAGCGCGGTGCCGACCTGTTCCATCAGCTTCTGCAGGTCGCGCAGCGCTTCCGTCTCCTGCGCGTCGGGCATGGCCAGGCGCGCGATCTCGTAAGCGACAGCATGTGATTCGGCCTGCGTGGCATTGCCGGCGGCGGCCGCCGCCGAGGATGTCAGCCAGTCTCGCAACATGCGGAACCGCTCGATGGCCGGTCCGCTGTTACTGGATTCCCACGCCGTGCCGAGCGTCGTGAGGATCCGGTCGTACTCGACGGCCGCCGCCGCGAAGCTCGCGCCCAACCGCGCCCACGCGAGACCGGCCTCGGCCGCGGGCACCGCGCCCGCACCCGTCACCAGGTCTCGGGCCAGCTGCTCCGGCGGCCTGGCTTCCCAAACCGTCCCGGTGAAGCCGGGGTTCTGTGGTTCCAGCATCGGCGGCGGTTCCGATCAGACCGCGAAGCCGAGCGCGCTCTGGCTCTCGACCTGTCCGAAGTTGGTGGTCTGCGCGCGCAGGGCGGTGGCGAGCCGGCGCAGCTCGCTCACGCCGTTGTCGGCGCTCTGCTGGAACGACGCGGCGACCGCGTTGAGGGTCTGCGTCGCACGCACCGAGACCTCGTCGGAACCGGCGGAAACCAGGGTGAGCTTGGGCTGTTCGTCCCGCACACCCCCGGCGAGGCGGTCCGCCAGAGCGTCGAGCTGGGCGGCGGCGAGCAGAGCTGATTCGGGATCGAAACGAAGGCCGGCGAATTCGGTGGTAGCCATGGTGGTTTCTCCTGTTGCCTTTGGCGTTTCAGAGGGTTAGCGCTTTGTCCGGCGGCTCTTCGATCGGGGCCACGCCACCGATCACGGGAGTGGATACACCTTCGACGACGCCGACCACTTCGTCGCCGTTCACGCCGGTGACGAGGTTGGAGCGGTCGTTCGAAGCGGTCTCGTCGGCGGCCCCGGCACGATTCGCCGCACCCGCGCCGCCACCCATGCCGGACATCATCGGCGAGGTCGACATGCGGCCGGTCTGTGTCGTGGTGCCCGTGGAGGTGCGGGCCGGAGCACCGGATCCGGTCGGCTCCCCGAACGATGTCCTGGTCAACGGGGTATTGCTGGGCGATGTCGGGCTCATGGGCACGCCGCCGCCACCGATGATGGAACCGCCGGGAGTCGAATCGTCGCCGTCGATCTTGCCGGTCGGGTCGTCGCCCAGCCCATCCGTGGTGGGACTGTCGGTGGTCTTGGACGGGTTGGTCGGTGTGGTCGTCGGTGTCAGACCGCTGAGCAGCTGCTGACCGGTATCGGTCGCCTTGCTGATCACCTGCGCACCGCTGCTGACCACCTCGCCGCCCTTCTCGGCGACCTTGGTCGCGAGCTGGGCGGCGGGCTGCGCCAGCGGCTGCACCGACTGCGCGACCATATTCGCCAGCTGCACCGCATCGGCGACGGTGGGCGCTCCGGTGACCGGAATCTTCATTCCCGCACCGACGATCTGGGCGGTCTTGACACTCAGCTCGCCACGGGTCTTGGCGGCGATGATGGTCGCCTCGCCGACGACCTGGGACGCCAGGCCGAGCAGCACCGGGAAACCCGGCGGCGTCACGAAGAACGGCGCACCGGCGATCACCTCGGCGACGAATTTCGCGATGACACCGCTGAGCTCCGCGTATCCCTGGGCGACGACCCGTTCGGCATCGAGCAGAATGGCCTTCTGCTGAAAACCCTGCGCCTGCACCCGCCCCGTGTCGTCGACGACGCTCAGGCTCTTCTGCTTGGCCTTGACCGCCGCCTCGCTCTGCCACCCGGCCGAGACCTGGTTCAGCGCCTGCATGGTCGTATCGTTCGCGCTGCCCAGCGCATTCGTGACCAGCGAGAACAGATCGGTGGGATCGAATCCGCCGCCGCCCAGACTGCCGCTGCCGAAGCCCGACAGCAGCTCCACCACGGGCTGGATCAGCACCGTCGGATCAATGGACGGCAGGGTGATCTCCGGCATGGCTGGCAACTGCGGAAGCTGCGGCAGCTGGGGAATACCCAGATCGCGCAGCACATCGGCGACCGGACGATCCAGCATCGAACCCACGGGGCTGGTACGCAGTACGTCCAGCACCGTCGGGTTCAGCGTGGCGTCACTCACAGCGAGTTGACTGCGAAGCTGATCGCCGACGCGAGTTCGGTGCTCTCGTACAGCGCGACGCCCGAGTACGCGGCGGCCGCGGTCTGTCCGTGCACGGCGGCGATCTCGGCCGTCGACAGCAGATAGTTGGCCTGCGCCTGCGCGAAGGCGATGAGGAAGTCCTGACCGATCAGCCCGAACACCGGTACCGCCGATGCCAGTGCCGCCGCCGAATCGGCCGCGGCAGCACCGGCGACCTGCGCCGCCGTCGCGGCCTCGGTGCTACCGAAAGCTGTGATCTCCGCGAACTCGGCCTTCACCAGGTCGCCCATTGTGTTCCCTCCCTGACGATCGATCTTGGGTGAAGAGTACTGGCACGAAAATGGTTGCGCCAGTTGGTTAACAATTTCAAAAGGTCCGCTTAACCTGGCGGCTAACCAGCGAACTCCTCGTTGAAGCGAGTCATAAGCTCTGCCCGCTTCGTGAACGCGTTCCGCGCCGCCGCATTCGCCGTGTCCACGACGGCTCGCTCGAACTCGTCAGGCGACATCCGCGCAATCTCGCTGGAGAAGTTCAAATCCCGCAACGCCCCATTGCCGTCGACCTCGACGGTCACCGCACCGTCCTCGGACGTCTCTCGCCCGCGCACGGCGGCAAGCTCGTCCCCGAACTCCTGGAACCGATACATCTGCTGACGAACGCGCGTCTCCAGCTCATCCCACGACCCGACCACGTACCCCTCCCCTACACGGTCCCGAGCCAGCTCTGCGGCTCGGTCTCGTACTCCTGCTCCTCGACCAGTTCCAGACGTGCGACGTCGGCCTCGGTGGGGAGTCCGGAACGCTGCAGCGTCTCCGCGCTCACGCCAGCCTCCTCCAGCTGCTTGCGCCGCTCGGCGCCCGCGCGAGCCGCGCTGCGCTGACACAGCCGCAAGACCTCGGCCGCGAGCTGTGATGGATCACGATGCAATTCGGAAGGATTGACACGAATGGCCACGGGCAGGCCCTGCTCAGTGGTTCGCACCTTGATCGAGCCGCTGAACGTGGCCGCGGAGAACGTAGGAATCCCCTGTTCACCGGGTCCAGTACTCACCGCCCCCGTATCCGCCATGCTGAACTCCCTCCCATATGACCATTGGTAGAGATATCACATCACCGGTGGCCCGCGCCAGCGGCGGACCTCCGACTGTGCGGAACCACATCAGCCGATCCGGCGATCCGAGATTTCCACACAAAGAGTATTCGTCAACACCGCTCATCCCTGATCGTTCGGACGATATCCGCTATGCGAGTGTTGATGATCGCCTTCAATCTGGCTGCGTCAGTCGACATTGCCGTCCACGGCGCCGAGTGTCCGACGGCATAGCGGCCGTCGTCCGACAGATCCCGAAACTCGATACGGTGCGCACTGATGCCACGAGGACCGAATTTCGATTCACCCTGGATGATCTCGATAATGCCGATCCGATCGTGGCGAGCGCGAAGAAATGCGCGGACGTGCTCCTCGGCGTCATCACCCGGTGCCGCTACCGGCGATATTCCGAAGGAGTGGTCGTGGTTCTCGACTGCCGCCGACAGTGGAATATCGCCCCGTCCGCCAGGATTCACCTCGGGCAATGCGGCGACCACGGCGTCCGCCAGCACCAGGGCATGACACTCGATGATCGTGAACCCACCGCTGTGCCTCGGGGTCTCGCCGGGCAGTTGCGCGACGAGACAACCACGGTCGCCTCGACGTCCGGCCAAGAGCCGGATCCAGCCGCCCGCTCGCTCCGGATCCTGCGCGTCCCAACTGTGTACCGCCACCCGAATATCGGGGTGCGCCAATGACTCGAACGCACGGACCAGCGCAACGTCCACCCCGTCTCGCATCCGGAGCGATGTCTCGTATTTCTCGCGTTGAAAGTCGTCATACAGTGGCGTACGGCTGGTGAAAGTGAAGGGGTGTGGGAGGAAATCTCCGGTCAATTTCTCCCACAGCACAACGAATTCCAGATCCCCGAAGTGCCAACTGCGGTTCACGTGTCGGCGACCGGCTTCACTGCGGTCGGGAGCTCACCGAGTGCTTCGGCGAGATGTGAGCGGTCTTCGAGGAAACTCGCTCGTTTGTATTCCTTCTCCTGGCTTTGCCCCGCACCAGCGGCACCGGCGGCGCCCATCGGCATCATGCCGGGTGCGGCGTAGGGCGAATTCGATGATGGTGTGCCCGTAGTTCTTGCCGTCGAGACTTCTTCCGCGATATTCGCTCGGGGATAGAGGTTCGAGGTGGGAGTGTCCGAGAGAGTGGTTTGCGGGGTGGCCGATGGGCCGCCACCGCTACCGGTGGGCACGGTGGATTCCGGTGTGCCGTTCGCGCGATCGTCCTGGGCGAGTTGCGGTTCCTCGAGTTGGTCTTCCTCGTCGGACCGGTCGTCGAGTTGCTGAATCTGTTCCTGCACGGACTGGATCGCCTGTTGCACTGTTTGCGCCACCTGCTGTGCTACCTGCCCAGCCATTTGCAGGGCTCCCTGTGCCAGTTGCGTCAACTGCTGGGCGGGGTCTTCGGTCGACGGAGCCGGTGTATCGGTAGCCGGGCTGGGCTCGGGGGCCTGGTCCTGCGGCTGCTGTGGGTCGACCTCGGTCGTCGGCGCGGTGGGAGTCTCCTGTGCGGGACTGCCGCCGTCGGTGACTGGAGACGTGTCGGCTCCGGTCGGGCTCTGCGGCACCGTGGCGGGGTTCACGGGGTTGGTCGGCGGATGTAGTTTCGGGGTCGCCGAGTTGTAGTCCGCGATTCCCGCCACGTATGTCCGGCGGTAATTCTCGCGAAACTCGTTGGTGCGATCCGGGACGGCTTCGGCGGGGACAGCCAGTCCCTGCTGACCGGAGGACGTCCGATAGGCGGGATTGTGTTCCTCCGTCGGCATGCTGTTCTTACAGGCTTGCAGCCAACCGGAGGTGTGGCCGAGCCCCTCGCCGATCGTCTTGATACTCGCGACGAACGCGACGAGATTGTCGGCGTACGAACTGGCCGCCGATCTCGCGGTGTCCCCGGAACCGCCCGCCCATTTGTCGTTCGAACCGACAATCTTGGTGCGGAGTTCCGGCACCGCACCGCTCAACTCGGTGGCGATGAATCCCCAGACCGACCCGATATAGGCGACAGCCGGGGCGTCGATGCTCTCGCGCAGTTGGTAGAGGTCCTCCCAGGACTTCGACTCGGGGTTCTCGGCGCTGATCGCATTCGCGCCGGACGGTGACGTCGCGGCCGGTTCCTTGGGCTCGAAAGCGGGGACCTCGCCCCCGCCACCCAGTGCCGGGTGCGGCGTGGTGAAGCTGCCGCCGAGTGGGCGCTGAATGCTCTCGAATGCCCTGACGGATTCGTCCTCCGCGCCGGCGAAAGCCTTACCCGCCGCCTTGTAGGTTGCGACCAGGTCATCGAGCGTCGTGATATGAGTCTCGAAGTAGGCAGCGAGGTCGGCACCGGCACTGGAGTACGCCTGTGCGAGATGGGTTCCGGACTCGAAGAGTTCGGGCGGACCCGCGAATGCCGCCAGCGTACTCACCTGGTCGGCGAAAGTTCGCAGCGCGAGCAGCTGACCGAGCACGCCATTGCAGGCATTGACCATATCCGCGACGACACTCGCGTCGAAGAGAAGCTGACCCCCGCCGTTTTCGGCCTGCGACTTCAGACCGCCGAACCGAGTTCCACCATCAGTCATTGATTCCGTTCCCCATCACCCGCGAACGCCCCCGGTGTGTCGCCATGGGTCCGACCGTATCACGGTGTATTCCGGTCGGCTCGCCGTCGATACTGCACCTACCGCTCCCCCGTCACCTCACGGATCAGAGCGGAAACATGCTCTTCGGACGCACGGAACTGCCGGACCACGCGGATGGGAATGATGCCGTCCTCGGGTAACGCACGACGCAACAGATCACCCCTCCGTTTCATCGCGGCGTTGAGGATATGCGAGGCGTCAGCCAGTGCTTCCGCACTCGTCGCGTCTGTGCTCGCCGATGGCCGCTCTCGGTGCGCGGACTCGGCGGCTTTCAGCGCGGCGCGCGCCTTGTCGACGGCTGTGACAGCCGCCTCGATCTCGTCGGCGGGAATCGGGCAGCGCCACTCCGGCATCGGCGTGACCAACGGGTCGAGGGCCTCGCGGGCACGCTGCTTGGGACGGCACCAAGCGGTGACGCAGTCGCCGTGGATGCGTTCGAGGAGCCTGGCGACCGCCGCGCTGTTGCGTGTGTTCGCGGGCAGGGGGCCGGGATCGACGCGGCACTCGTAGATGGGGTAGAGCGTTTCGGCCACCTGGTGTGTACGGCTCTCCACATGCTCGAACTTCGCGGTGTTCATCGCGATGCGCCCGCTTCCTCGTGCTGCACTCGGGAGATGATCGCCGCGGCGGTCCACTTCTCCACCTCTGGATCCCTTGGCCGGTGCCGCCTGACCATCGACACCAGCGTTACGTGCACGACCGCCAGACCGCTGTAGACCATGAGCAGAACCTGCAACGAGTCGAGAACCATGGCCACTCCTTGAAGCGTCGAGAAGAGTTGTGTGAGTAGGGATCCAGCACAACAGCTCACAACGGCACGGAGAATGCCGAACAGAGAATTTCTGGAGATCGGCGTGTCATCCCAGGTGGATTGCCAGACTGAGAACAAGCACTTCTCAGTTCGGCAATCGCAATGGGAGTTTCGATGGTCACCGAGAAGCCCACACCGTCACTGCCGCATCGGCAGATGGGTCGGTACCTGCGCAGAGCACGCGAGGCACAGGATCTCAGTCAGGGACAGGTCGCGGCGATGGCTGATTGGAGCGTCAGCACCCAGTCCAGGTTGGAACGGGGCGAAGTCGGCCGTCTACGGCAGCGCGATATCGAACTCGTGTGCCGGAGTCTGGGTTTGACCGACGACGAGACCGCAGCCATGGCTGGGATGTTCAAGCAGGGTGCGGAGAAGACCTGGTGGCACGGCTTCGGAGATCTCATCCCGGAGAGCTTCAACGTGTACATCGAACTGGAGAACGAAGCTCGCACCCTCGAGATATACCGACCCGACCTGGTGCCCGGGCTGCTGCAAAACGCCGGGTACGCGCGTGTTCTCGATCGGATCTATTTCCCATACGCGACCGAAGAAGAGCAAGCCCGGCGTATCGAACTGAGGATGAAACGTCAGCGGATCATCACCCGAAGGGCGTCACCGGTAGTAGTCGATGCTGTGCTTCATGAAGCAGTCGTGCATTCTCAGGTCGGCGACAGGGTGACCATGGCCGCTCAGATGCGCCACCTGGCGGAGTTGAGCACTTCACCGAACGTCTCCATTCGTGTCCTTCCGTTCAGTTCGGGCTTCCCGGTCGGCGGCCCCGTCGGACCTTTCGTCATCCTGAGCTACGGCGCTGACGGCGGTTCCACGGCGGCCGACCCGACCGTCGTCTACGTGGAGGGGTTCACCGGCGACCTGTACCTTGAGGGCAGGTCGCAGGTCCAGAAGTACAGCGCGGCCTGGGCGACTATCCACCGTGCCGCTCTGGACGTCGTCGCTAGTCGAACCTTGCTCCGGCAACGGTTGAAGGAGTTCATGACGTGAACAATGATCTAGCTCAGGCTGTTTGGCACAAGAGCACGCGCAGCTCCATGGGCAAGGAATGCGTAGAAGTCGCGTTTCTCGCGAGTGAGCAAGTTGCCGTCCGTGATTCGAAGCACCCCTCTGGACCCGCGCTGCGGTTCAGCGGCGCAGCGTGGGCCGCGTTCACTGCCGCGCTGGCGGGCAGCGAATTCGACTTGCCGTAGGAGGGGCTTACGCGGGCAGGTTTCCGACTGCCAGCCGAATAGCGGATTCCGCTGCGGCACAAGAAATCTCCGTCTCCTTGTAGCCTCCTGAAGCGTGTACCTCCAGTATCTCGGTGCGGCCCCCTATCTCCCGATAGGCATAGATGCGAGTGCAGCCGTATGAAGACTCTTGTGAGGGAGCCACGACCGACAGTCCATCGCCCAGGTCGACTGACTGACCGGACATGTCCTCGGGGTCGTACTGTCGCAGCTTCACACTGATGTCCGATCGGCCGGACCACAGACAGGAATGAACATCAACCGAGGCGGGGGAGGTCGGCAGCGGCCCGATCAGTGGATTCAAGTCGTCGGGCGACAGCAGGGTGCACGGGTCCACGCCAGCAAGAGATCGGTCCGCGTTCTGATTGCGCGGGATTGCGTCGATGACCTCCATCATTCGCGTGAGCACGAATTCGACAAGTGCACAGTTGTCCGCCTCGGACGAAGTGGTCCGCATGCCCCAGCCTCGCCCGGCGGTACCCAACTGAAGACTGCGTCGACAGAAACCCTGGCCATCGAATGCCATTATCGGCTTGCCGTCGATCGCGGCACCCGTGGGTTCGAATTCAGCGAGATCCAGCGACATAGCGGGCTCGACCCGCAGGGTCCGCTGACCATCCTGCGCGCCGCATCCCCATGTGGATGTCGGCTGCCAAGACCACTCGGTCACGTTGACCGGCCACCCGGCCGCCACCTCTTGAGGAAGGTCCGACCCCAGCGCCTGCTGGACCCAACGACAGGTATCGGCTTCGCGAAACCGGGTCAGCATATCCGGAGCTTCCGCTTCGACGGTCCGACCCGCCCAAACCACCGTGGCCGCCACCATCGCAACGACCAGCCCTGATAGCGCGGCAAGCGCGATCGTTGATCGCCGACGATTCTCTACCGGGGGTGCGGATCGCGCCGTGGCACGCTGTCGACCCGATGCAGGGATAACCTGTGTCGCTTCCGGATCCGAAGCGATTTCTGTCAGTTGTCTTGCTAAACGGTCGAGTTCATCGTGTACGGCTCCTGGCCACGGGCGGCCCTGACTCCCCGAGTGCCCGAGGTAGTCGAGTAGCTGCGTCGGTGTGGGCCGGGACTGAGGATCCTTGTGTAGGCAGGCCGCGATCAGCGTTCGCAGTTCCGGTGGCACCCGTTCCAGTTCGGGTTCGGCGTGCGCGATATTGAACAGCGTGTAGGCCAGCGAAGGGGCTTGGAACGGGCTGGCTCCGGTCGCCGCCATGGCGAGCAGGGAACCGAGCGAAAAGATGTCACTGGCAGGTGTGATCTGTTGGGACAGCGCCTGCTCGGGCGACATGTATGCCGGTGATCCCAGCACCGAACCAGCTTCGGTCAGTTCGCTCGTGATTTCGGTCGGTTGGGCGATCCCGAAATCGATGACGCGGGGACCGTCTGCGGCCAGCATCACATTGGCGGGCTTCAGATCTCGATGGATCACACCGGTCCGATGAATGGCCTCCAATGCCGATGCCAGCCCGACCGCAAGTACTCGCACGGCCGGAACCGGCAGCGGGCCATACCGGGTGACGGCTTTGTCCAACGGCAGGCCGGCCACGAAAACTGAGGCCAACCATGGGATCGGGCAATCGACGTCGAAATCCAGGACGGGAGCCGTGAATGCGCCGGACACCTGTGCTGTCGCCGCTACTTCGCGGCGGAATCTGGACCGGTACTCCGGCTCGTCCAAGAGGTGCGCATGCACCTGTTTGATTGCGACGAAGCGGCCGTCCGGCCCCATACCGAGGAGCACTCTTCCCATGCCGCCGGAACCCAGCACTCCGTGCAGCCGGTACCGGCCGATATGGTTCGGGTCATCGTCGGCTAGTGGCTGGAGCTTCATGTTGAGAGCCTCGGTATGACGGCGGCCATGATCTTTTTGCCGACCTCGCACGCGCCCGGCCCACCGTCACGTTTGACGACGTTTACCTTCGCTACCTCGGCATCGATCCCCTCGAGCAGGCGCACCATGTACGCGAGTTCACAGGAGCCGTATTGCTCACGATCCTTGATGTACACCGTCGCGTCCCCCAGTTGAACGGACGGACGGTTCTCTCGATCCGGACGTCCCTCTTCGAGCAGATCGAATTGTAGGGAGTAGTCACTGCCGCTCACCCAGCACTCGTGCGGGTCATTCGATGTCTTCTGTCCGGGCTCGCCAGCACTCGTACGAGCAAGCTGCGGATCGATCACTCCGCAGGGATCAATCCGAAATACCGACTCGGCGGGGAGCTTTCGGAAGGGCGGATTGACGGTGAGACGCTTGACGATCTCGATCAGTGCCCGCTGAGCCATTTCCTCGCACGAACTGTCTCCGCTCACCAGCTGGCCATCCACGGAGATCACTACGGGTGCGCCGCTCTGCGCGACAACCGAGCGATAACACGCGTCCCCCTGTCCCGACTTGAAGATCGGCATCCACGCGACCGTGCTGCCGGTTGGAGACGCCGCAGATTCCGACAAGGGCCAGCCGAAATACAGGCTAAGGTTAACCTTCCCTCCATCATGATCGGTAATGGAAGTTTGGCACAGTTCAGGGTTGTCCGGCGCCTGGTCTTCCAGTGTGCCGAGCACCCCAAGCACCGGCTCTTCCAGCAGCGCGCACCGGTCGAGCAGCCGCCATTCCTCCGCACTCAGCGCCAATGACGGCTCGGTCATGGGCACCGCCTGCCCGGGCTGACGTGCCAGATCTTGCGCGGCAGCAGCGGTACCGGCCACTACCAGCAGGCCCGCGGCAGCGGCGGCAGCGGCGCGGATCATGCCGCGCCGACGGCCGCGCACCCGCGCGAGCTGTTCCCGGTGACGAATCTCCCGTGTGGCCTTCTCCACCCACCAGTCGGTATCGGCCTGATGCTCGGCGATACGCTCGCGGACCGCGGGCGGCCACGCCGGTTCGGCGGCGATCCGCCCGGCGACCTCGAGCAGTTGCTCCGCCGTGGGGCGCTGCGCCGGATCCTTGGCCAGACACGCCTCGACAAGTGCGCGCATATCGGGCGGAACACCGGTGGTGTCGGGCTCGGAATGCATGACGTTGTAGAGGATCTGCGGGGTGGATGTGCCGGAGAAGGGGCTGCTGCCGCGCGCCGCCATGGCCAGGATCGCGCCGACCGAGAACACATCGGCGGCCGGAGTGAGGCTGCGGCCTTCCGCCTGCTCGGGTGACATGAAGGCGGGTGAGCCGATGACCGAGCCGGTCGCGGTCAGCTGCTGATCGGCTTCCAGCGCACGGGCTATGCCGAAGTCGATGACGCGGGGGCCATCCGCCGCCAGCAGCACGTTGGCCGGTTTCAGATCGCGGTGCACCAAACCGGCGCGATGGATCTCCACCAGTGCCGAGGCCAATCCCGTGGCCAGGAGCCGCAGACCGCCCAGGGTGAACGGCCCGCATTCGTCCACCACTGTCTTGAGTGCGGGACCCGGGATGTACTCGGTTGCCAGCCAAGGGCTCTCGGAGCCAGTGTCGCTGTCGACGACAGCAGCGGTGTACGCACCGGCGACCCGGCGACTCGCCTGTACCTCCCGATCGAACCGGGCACGGAACTCGGTATCTCCTGCCAGGTGCCGGTGGATCTGCTTGACGGCCACCAATCTGCCCGTCGGCGCGCGGCCGAGCAGCACCCGTCCCATGCCACCTTGTCCGATGACGGCTATCAGCTGATTGCGCCCCAGCTGGCGCGGGTCCTTGGGACCCAGCGGTTTCATGCGATTCCCTCCGCGAAATGGCAGGCGACGCTCACCGTTCATCTCCCAGTGCCGCGTACTGCGCCGCCGCCAGCTGACGGACGTCGCTCTCCTGGTTGCTGAAGACCCGCGCGACGGCATCACCGCGCGCGATCAAGCAGCGGAATCGCCTAGCCTCCTTCTGCATTGTGGACGGCTGCTGTGCCCGATAACAGGTCACACCCGCGAGGCCGGAGACACCGGACATGGGGACGTATTCCAATTGTTCGTCGCCCGACGCCAGATACTCGACCGCCTCGTCCGCTCTCGCCGGGTCGGCGAGGCGGAACAGAAACTTGTTGTGCGATACCCCGATCGCGGTGATCCCGTGGGTCGCGTACGCGGCGAGCGCCTCGGTGGGTTTGCCGACCAGCAGCGCGAATGTCCGCGGGCTGTAGACCGCGAAGTCCCGATCGTCGGGTATGTAATCACCGGTCTTCACGAGCCGGGGCAACAGGTTGTCCGGGTCCAGTCGCAGCGTGGGCAGCTCGGCCTCCGGGGTGGGGGCGAAGTTCTCGAGGTGCGCGAGCTGCGCGCGGTATGCCTGAGTCGTCATCTCGACGAGCCGTTCCAGGTTCGGCTCGGGCATGCGCGCGTAGATGCGGATGACCACCGATTTCCAGGTCAGCCAGCTGCCGATGGTCGGCACTCCGGGCCGCCAGTGGCTCAGCGCTGTCGGGTAGGCGTCTACCGCGACCGGCACGTTGTCGGCGTTGGTCTCGAAATCGGCCCTGGCCATGGCGGCTGCCGCGGCTGCCGCGGTCTGTTCGTCGGGCAGGGCGATGAGGGAGATCGAGAGCATGGTCTCGGTCTGCTCGCCGCCGTAGTCCCGATCAGCGGCGATGGCTCCGAACGCGCCCAGCACCGGATAATCGCTCAAGGCTGAGCGCTGCGGCCCGGAGATCATGCTCACCACTCCGGTGTGGTTGGCGATGACCCCGCCTCCTCGGCCCACCGTCAGCGCGGAGTCGATCTCATCGGCGTACACCAGGTGCTCACCGAGGCGTAGCGACTCCACCAGAATCCCGCGCGCCCGGCTGGGACGGTCGTCGTAGTCATCGTCGATCCGCTCGCTCGGATAAGGACCGAAATCCCGGGCCGGATCCTTGCTTCCGTCCGAACACCCGGCCGAAACAATGGCCGTGGCGGCGAGCGCCACGGCGGCAAGCCGGTGGTACCGCAACCGCATCTCCCCCTAGGTCCGCCGCTGTGCCAGCGACCGGACTTCCTACCTTCGATCCCCGCCGGAATGCCGACCAGTCCGCGTCAATCTAACAGCAGTCCGCGCTCCGCCCCACTCCAGCGGAACGTCCCCCGGACCGAGAGTGCCCCGCTTCGCACCGAATTCGTCGGATCGCCGCGCCGCCGGTCCAGGATGTGCCGCTTGGACGTTCGGTGCGTCACCCTCCGTTCATATTGTGGTCACCAACCGGCTGTGGCACAGTCGATCTCACTGTGTTGTCGCGCGCAGCGGACGGCTGCCGGAACCTCGGAGGGGATCCCATGGCTGAGCGGGTTGAGGTCGATCCGGACCGGGTCGACGGGGTCGCGGATATCGCGGGGGATATTCGGGATCGGTTGTCCGGGATTGCCGGGCGGGCACGGGCGGCGGTGTCGGCGGGGCAGGCCGCGTGGGGGGATGACGAGTTCGGGAGCAAGTTCGCGGACGGGGACGAGGGGTTCGTGGCGGGGAGTCGGAATATGGCTACCGGAACGGATAATCTGTCCAGCTCGTTCGGGAATCTGGTGCAGGGGCTCACCGAGGCCGCGCAGAATCTGCGGCTGATGGAACAGCGCAATACCGGCCGGTTCTAGTAGGAGTGCGGGGCGTGTACGGCGAAGGTGATGCGGCGACCCTGCTGGAGGGTTTCTCCGAGCAGATGCGGGCCATCGGGGCGGCGGCGCAGGAGCGTGCCAGGCTCACCGCCGCCGCGACGGCCGGTGGCGGACGGGTCACCGTGACCGTCAATGCCGATGGCGCGGTGATCGCTACCCGATTCGCCGATCATGTCGGCGAGTTGTCGTATGCCGAGATCGCCAAGGCGGTCACCAGCGCGGCGCAGAAGGCGGCGGCGGAGGCGGCGCGCAAGACCGAGGAGTTGATGCGGCCGCTGGCGGATCGGCGGGCCAGGATGCCGAAGCTGTCGGAACTGCTCGAGGAACTGCCCGATCTGGAAGATCAGCGGCCCGCCATCCCCGACGCGTCCATGGCACCGCCGGACGCTCGCGAACGGCTAGACCGGGAAGCCGACGCCCCGACGTACGCCGATGCCGAGGAATACGAGGAGTGGCGTTCCCGAGGAAACCCCGGTGCGACCGACCGGTCCTGGTGACGATCACGCGGAATGGATGACTCCGCGAGGGGGAACTGGTGGCGGTCCCCTCTCGGCAGACGCCGCCACCAGTTCCCCGTGATCGATCGACCAATTAGCGGTGTCCGAGTGGCGCGCCCGTGTGGTCGGTGGCTGTGCTACCAGCGGGCCAGCGTCGCGGCGTATCGATCGCGGATGGCCGTCAGTCGTTCTCGGGTGAAGCGTCCGGGCTCCCGGTCGTATACCGCTCGGCCATCCGCGGAGAAGAAGGCCGTCGCGGGCACCCGGTTCTCATTCGGCGGCAGGAATTTCAGCACCTCGTCGACCGCGGCCAGCGCTGTCGCCAGGGTGTGCCGGGCGCTGCGGCGGGCCCGGCCGTCCAATTCCGCGCCGTCGGCGGGGACCCGGCGGGCACACATATCCGAGTACCACAGCCACACACCGGGGTCCAGCAGTTGCGAGGGATCCTCCGCACCGAATCGCACCGAATCGGCGGGCGGCGGCAGCACTACGTCGGGCAGCCGGAATTCGTACACCCGATGCGCACCGCACTGTCCGCAGTCGCCGGTGTAGCGGCTGGCCAGCACGCCGTCCACGGTCACCACCGCGCTGCGGAAGACGCAGCTGCCCGCACCGCATTCCGGGCAGGGTTGCAGATCCAGGAACAGCCGTGCCTCGGCATTGGTCCGCGCCAACGGCAAGACATCCGGCACGGGCACTCCCCTCCTCTGACGACCAGGCACCGGGCAGCCTACTGCGGCTCGTCGCGCAGCTCCGCGTAGAGTGCGCGCTCCTCCGGTCGCAGGTCGGTGATGTACAGCTGTCCCGCGCCGCGGCAGATGGGGCAGACCCGCTGCCGCAGGCACTCCGGGCACGGCTGCTGGTCGCCGTCGGCGCCGGTGATCCAGCCCTGCCCACCGCAGGTCGGGCACCAGCCCAGACCGTCGCATTCGTAGCACAGCACATAGCCGGGTGTGACCGTATCCGGTGTGCGGACCGGCTCGGGCGCTTCCGGTGGTTCCGGTGTGTAGAGCGCGACGGCGGGAGTGTGCGCGCTGTACAGCACGCCGGGAGCGTCCGCCCAGACGCGAATCTCGATCGTCATGCCGTCACGGCTGCCCGTGAGCACCATGGCGCCGCGCCCGTCGGAGTCCTCCGGTCCGGAAACCCGCCACGCCGCGGCGGTCAGCAGCTCGCTCGCGCGGTCGAGCACGCTCCCGGGATCCGCCGAGCGCGTCCCACGCACGATCGCCGAGTATCGGTACCCTTCCGGCTCGCGCCAGTCGGCGACCTTGGGTTCGGCGGGCATGGAGAGATCATCGGCCGCCTCGGGGGTCAGCCGGGCGACGAGCTCGGTGAGCTGCGCACGCAGGGCCTGACCCAGGCGGTCGAGCTCCTCTCGTGCTCCCGGAATCTCGCCCATGCCATCTCCTCCGTCGGGAGGCTATCACTACGGTGTTCATGTTGAGTTCACCTACCCGTTGTGGCACAGTCGATCTCGCCGAGATCAACACGACACCGTCCGAGGATATGTGTGGCACTTCAGTTTCCGTCATGGCTGGAGTGGCTGGAATGGCTGGTCGGAGCGGACTGGCCGCACGGCAATGAAGACCTCATGTGGCAGATGGGCCGCGATTTGCAGGCCGTCGCGGATGAGGTCGACGCCCTCCTGAACGATCTGGACGATCTCGTCCGCGGTGTCGGTGACGCCTACCCCGACGGTACCGGCGGCGACAAGATCCTGGAGTGGCTGAAACCACTGCGCGAGGGTGAGGGGTCCGAGGAGCACGGGTCCATCGGGCAACTCGCCGAGCACTACCGTTCGCTCGCCGCGGCCGCCGACGGGATGGGCGACGAACTCCAGGCCGCAAAACTCAGTTTCTACATCGCGGGCGGCTGGCTGCTGGCGGAACTGGCCTGGGCCGCTGCCGCCGGGCCCGCCGCGCCGCTGCTGCACGGCACCATCTTCGCCATGGCTCGCATTACGTTCCGCAAGCTCGCGGAACGGCTGGCCCTGCGCATCACGACCACCCTGGGCCGGCACATCACCAAGCCGGTGCTGCAGCGCGTTCTCCCCAAACTGGTCTACGAGATCGGCCAGGAGGCGCTGGTCGAGACCGTGCAGGGGGTCAGCGAAGAGCTGCTGGTGCAGGCCATTCAGAACCAGACCGGCAGTATCGACGGCTACGACTGGAACAAGGTCGGCATCAATGCCGCCGTCTCCGCCTTCGCCGGTGGGGTGGGCGGCGGCGTCGGTTTCGGTGCGGGTCACCTGTTCCCCACCGATATGGGCGGTTGGAAGGGTGCGCTGAACGGCGCTCTCACCGGCGCCACCGCCGGCACGGCCGGGGCCGGGGCCGCGTGGCTGGGTGGCGGCGCCCTCACCGGCAACTGGGATTTCGATCCGCGCTCGCTCACCGGCGGTGCGCTGTCGGGAGCTGGGCCGAGCGCCCTCTACGGGTTCAGCGGAAAGTCCGATTTCTCCGGCGCGCCCCTGGACTCCACCATCGGCGATGGCAGCAGCACGGGGCCGGTCCCCGGCGGCACGACGCCCGACCCGACCGGCTCCGACACGACGACCAGCCCGACCGGCACCGACACGACGACCAGCCCGACCGGTACCGACGGCGAGCCCGGCACCACCGGCGGCAATGCGCCGAACGTGGGCGCGAACTCCGGTAGCACCATATCGGGCGACGGTCTATCCCTGCGCCCGGCCGGGTCGAGTGAGACCGCCCCTACCGGCACCGATTCCGCATCCCGGTCCGGTGGTGATCAGACCTCGAGTTCGGGGGGCGAATCCCCCGGCGGTGGGCAGACCGGGCGATCGAGCTCGGAGGCCGACGCGGATGCGGGCGGCCGGTCCGACCGCGCCGATTCGGAATCCTCGGACGGCGGCACGCGGGCTGGGGACAAGTCCGGCGGCGAGCCGGGCGGATCGGATACCGATTCGTCCTCGAATCGCGACGAATCGGACCGTCGCGAGGACTCGCAGCGCGGCGAGACCGACTCGGATCATGCGACGAGTGAACAGGACTCGACTCGCGACGGAACCGAGCCCTCGAGCGCGTCCGACGACCCCCATTCGAACTCGGATACCTCCGACAATTCGAAATCGCCACCCGGCCAGCGCTCCGCCATCGACGCGCCTGCGACGAATGCGGGATCCACGTCCCCAACGGCTGACACGGGGGCGGCATCGACAGCAGCCATCGGCGCGGGTCCGGCCGCACCCCTCGGTGGCGCACCGACCGGTCTTGCCGGAAGCACGTCGGGCACCTCCGGCACCACCGCGTCGGCACCGACGTCGACCACCGCATCCACATCCTCCCCGTCCGGTAGCGGCGCGCGCGGGGCAGACTCGACCGGCGCGAACCGCGTCACCCCAGCGAACGCGGGTCCGGCCGCATCCCCGGGCACGACCCCGACTACACCGCCGAACGCCAGCTCGACCGCACTGCCGGGCACGACCCCGAGCGTCAGTCCGACGACATCCCCGACCACGTCGCCCACACCTTCCGACGCGAGCCCGACCGCACCCTCGGACGCGACGGCGACCGCACCCTCCCACGCGAACCCGACCACACCCTCGGACGCCACGTCGCCCACACCCTCCGACGCGACGTCGGCCACACTCCCGGACAACGGCCCGACCGTGCCTCCGTTGGACGGAGGTAGCAGTGCGCCAAGCCAATTCGCACCGGCGACAGCCGATGCCGATCGGCCGTCGGCGGGTGTGGAGATCCGTGCGGGCGCGGATCGCGGCCCCTACCCGGGCACCACCGGACCGATGCAGGCAGGCCGAACCGGGGTCGAACCACCCGGCGCGCCCGCGTCCGCCGATACCACCGTCGATCGCGAGCAGAGCTCACCGGATACCCCCGTCGACACCGCAGCGGTGGTGCCGATCGCGACGCCGGTCCCCGGACCGAGCGGCTCCGACTCCACGCCGCAGGGCACCCGCGGCCCGAACCGCTCACCGGAGCACGGCACCGCGAGCCGGGTCGGCGACTTCGACGGCGGCGCACGCCCCGAGGGCCAGCCCGACCTGACGCCCGAACGCCTGTCCGGGGAGATCGGCAACAATCTGGGCCTGATCACGCCCGAGGGCATGGCGTGGAACCGGGACCAGGGCCATTTCGTGCTGCCCGACGGCCGGACCGTGACGGTCGCCGTCGGCCCCACCACCGACGGCGCGGTCGCGGAATTCACCTCCCGCCCCGATGGTTCGGGCTACGACGTGCACGTCTCGCCGCGGACACGCGATCAGGACGTCGTCCGGGCAGTCGCCCACGAGCTGGCCGAGATCCGGCTCTCGCAGGATCCGGTGATCGACATCGACCCGACCGCCGATCGCCCGTCCCAGCAGACGCCGCACCTCGACGGCCGCTTCGCGGAGCTGCGGGTGCTCACCGCGCAGATCGACCGCGCGACCTTCGATCCCGCGCGGTCGCGCGAACTCCCGGGGCTGCGAACCGATCTGAACGATCTGGTGAACCAGCTCGGCTTCCACGATCCGGAGCACGCTGACACCGTGCGGCAGCACCTGACCGACCGGCATCCCGAACTCGCGCGGCGCATCGACCTCGAATTGCGCGACGTGCTCGGCGCACGACCGACCATCGACCAGAACCTGCCGAATACCGACCTCGACCCGACAGCACACCTCGACCGCCTCCGGCACCTGCTGGGCGGCGACTTCGTCGACGATGTCGTGCGGGCGGAGCAGCGCGCGCTCGACGGGCGCATGCGCGAGGAACTCGCGCGGCGCGTCTTCGACCCCATCTTCAACGATCCCGCCGCCGCACCCGCGCGCAAGACCGTGAAGACGCCGGAGCTGTTGAGGGCACTCGATCCGATCAACGAGGCGATCAACAATCCGACCCTCAGCGGTCCGGATCGAGCCCAGGCCGTGCACCAGGCCATCGACGAATTTCACAACTCCATGCCCGACACCTTCCGCGACGCCCTCGGTCCGGCGGCGTTCCACCGCATGCACGAGGCCGCGGATGCCTTCGGGATCGGTCCGACCCGCATCACCGGCGTCCTCGATCCGGCCACGGGCGCGCTCACCGTCGACGGTGAGCAGACCACGCTCGGCGACCTCCTCCGGCAGGTCGACCGGGCCAATCGCGGCGCCACCGAGAACGGGCTGAACCTCGAGTTCGCCGTGATCGTGCACGATCCGGCCGACGGCGCCGCCGCGGTCGAGATCCTGTCACGGCCGCGACCCCAACATCGGCTTCCCCTGGCGCAGAACGTGTTCGGTCCGGACAACCAGCCGCTTCCGCATCAGCCCCGGCCATCCGTGCCCGCGGCGGTCGCCGGTGCGCACACCATCGACGTCGGCGTCGGCCGCAGCGCCTTCGCCGTCGAGATGACACCGGTCGGCGACCGATCCGGTGCCGGACTGGTCATCAAGACCGAACTCGCCTCCGATTTCGCCGTGGCCGGGCAGCGCCGCCGCAATCTCGGCATTCTCGACCCGGGACCGCTCACCGAACCGGGCACCGTCATGGTGTTCGGTGACCTGTTGTTCAGCGGCCACGTACTCGGCGACGGCACCACCGGCGACGTGGCACGGATCTACATCAACAATGTCAGCGCCAAACTGCCCGATGCCGCCTACGACGCGCTGGCCGCCGGACTGGCGAACACACTCGCGCCCGGTGGCAGGATCGAGCTGCAATGGGATATGAAGCCGGAGAAGCCGATCGAGAACGGCGGCCGGCTCGGCGACCGCGGGCACATCGACGGCGACAAACTGTGGGAGGCGATTCAGCGCCGCTATGGCGACACCGGCGGCCCGTTCCGGGTGGCCGAGAGCACCGAATTCCCGCCCCCGGGCAACG
This sequence comes from Nocardia otitidiscaviarum, assembly GCF_007362295.1. Classification (NCBI taxonomy): domain Bacteria; kingdom Bacillati; phylum Actinomycetota; class Actinomycetes; order Mycobacteriales; family Nocardiaceae; genus Nocardia; species Nocardia otitidiscaviarum. Next base: position 5,931,220 of record NZ_CP041695.1, read on the forward strand.
ACGACTACGACTACACCATCGACGCCGGAGCCAGCAATACGCTGGACGCCGGGAAGATGGCGCAGTTCGTGCCGCCGCGTCCCGACCACCGCATGGTGATCGTCTACGACCCCGATGGCACGCAGGCGACGGAATCGGTTGCCGACCAGCTGAATTCGCAACACACCCGATTCACCGACGCGGATGCGGAGTCCCCCACCACGCGCTACGCCGAGCCGACTCCCGCCGGTGTCTCGCACCATCGCGGGGATCCGGTCCTCGGCGATCTGCCCCACCGGGTGTCGCCGGACCCGAATCGCTTCACCGCCGACGTGCACATCACCCCGGACGGGCACGCGCATATCGGCGACGATGTCTACACGCCCGCGCAGTACGGCGACCTGCTCCGCCGAACCGGTTGGGACGGAAGCACTCCCATCCGCCTCATCGGCTGCGATGCCGGATCGAACACCTTCGCCACCCGGCTGGCCGAGCACCTGGGTGTGGACGTGCTCGCGCCCACGGCACCGGCTTGGACCGATTCCGCCGGTCGCGTCTACACCTCCACCGCCGAGATCGGTCCGGACGGCAACCGGCGTCCCCGCATCCCACCGGACGGGCTGTGGCAGACCCATCATCCGGACGGCACCACGACCCCCGCCACCGAGGACGGCTTCGCCCCCGGCACCCGACCGGAGGACGTTGTCGGCCTGGACCCCGACCAGGCGCGGGATCGCGCCCGCGATCTCCCGGACACCCCGCAGCGGCTCGAGGACTTCCGCGAATTGCGGGACGAGAACCGAGAGCGGCGGCTCGAGGGCTTCGGATCGGTCCAGAACATGACCCAGCGGCATCCCGCCGTGGACGCGGGACGCCGCCCGCTGGACCGCGCCCTCACCACGGCCCGCTACCGGGACGCCGGGACCGGCACCGCCACTGACTTCTTCAATTTCAGTGGCGCGCACCACGATTGGACCCCCGCAAAGGAAGCACCGGCCCGACCGCCCAAGGGGCAGCGGGTCTTCGAGACCTTCCACGCCACCTCCTACGACCCGGAAACCGGCGTGCCGCGCACGGGTGAGGGCACCGATCGCGCCAACGACTCCGAACCGAAGCTGTTCGAGGAACTGCTGCGGCACCAGTTGGAGCAGTACAGCGGGCTGCGCCGCGAGGATGTCGAGCGGGTGCTGAACGAGGCCATCCAGGCGGTGGATACGGCGGCGAAGGCCGATTACGCCGAGGTGCGGAAGACGTGGCTGGAGATCAACCGATTCCTCGTCGAGGACAACCGCGATGCGGCCCGGGAAGCCGCCGCCAACGGCACCCCCTACACACCTCGGACCATCCGAGACGCCACGGTGCACGAGTTGGTGAACGACACCGATCTGCCCTGGGAGCTGGTGGACCAGGTCGTCCAGGACGCGCAGGAGGTGCACAAGTCGGCAGTTCCCGATATGCGGCCGGGCCGTGCGGCCGAGGAGCAGCGCACCCGACTGCGCATCGAGCTGGCCATCGACGAGCTCAATGCCCGCGCCGCGGCGGCAGCCGCCCGCGAGGGCCGACCTCATACCCCGTTCACCGCCGCGGATATCACCGGTGACCTGCGACTGGTCATCGACCTGCCGTCCGCTCGGACGCACGATATGCCCGAGCGGTTCCAGATCTGCTTTTCGTGCACCAACCTGCTCGAGGTGTATCAGCGCATGTTCCCCAATATCCGGTTGGAGGCCGTCAACCTCGCGCTCGATAGGTTGTATCCGTTATGACTCGATCACAGCAGGCAGCGCGCGAGCGGATCCGGTCCGCCTTCGAGGAAGTGCTCGCGCAGGGGTTGCGTCGGGATTCGGTGCGGGGCGCCACCGCGGCGGAGATCGCGCGATACGCCGACCGGCAGCAGGTCGCGCACGTTCCGGCCGCCGTGCACGAGGTGTTCCAGCTGATCGGCGGCGAGCCTGGATTATGGTTCGACGGAACCGATTTCGGCGTCGAGAGCGGTATCGACGACACGGTGAAGCGCGGTGTCGTCGGCCAGCTCCTCGACCGGACCGAGCAGCAGATGCGCGACCCGGCGGGCATGTTGGTGTTGTCGGCGCATCAGGGCTATCTGTTCCACGGGATCGACGGGCCGGACCTGGCGTTGGACGACCCGCCGGTCTGGGAGATAGGCGAGGGCCGGGCGGTGCGCCGCTGGGACTCGACCACCGCGTGGTTCACCGAGATGGAGCCGCTCGTCGAAAGCCGGCGCCGGGAGCTGGAGCGGTACGACCGCGAGGGGCGGCCGCGCCCGTCCTGGGCCCGGTTCATCCTGCCGCGCACCGCCGGCACACCCCCGGTCCTGGACCCTGGCCCGCGGATCGGCGAAATCGTCGAGCGGGTCTTCGCGGCGGGACTGCGCCGGGATTCGGTCGTCGGCGCATCCGACGCGGCGATCGACCGCTTCGCCGCCGCACAGGGCGTGGAACGGGTGCCGACCGCGGTGCGCGCGACGCTGCGGCTGCTCGGGGAACACCCCGGATTCTGGCTGCACCCCATGACTTTCGGCGTCCACGGTATCGACGGACCGTTGAAACGCCAAGTGCTCGAGGTGGTGGGCGGTATGGACCATGGGCTGCGCGATGCCGCCGGAATGCTCGTCCTGGCCGCGTATCCGGGTCAGGCATACCACGTCGTCGACGGTGTCGATCTCGTCGACGAGGACCCACCGGTCTGGGAGATCGGCGAGGGTGAGCGGACCCGCCGGGTCCGTGCGATGTGGGGCAGCACCACCGGCTGGCTCGATGCCATGACACCCGATGTGCCGCGCGCACGGCGCACGGTGCGCCGTGCGGTGGAGCAGGGACGTCCGCTGCCCGAATGGGCGCGGTTCCTCGAGGAGGCAACGGACCGATGAGTCGGCAATCCAGCCCCCGCCTGGCGCGGGTGTACGACGGACGCGACGGCGACGGCCGCCCGCACACCGATCGGGTGGCGGTGGACCCCACCGTCTTGGACGCCGTCCTCACCTATCTGGAGGCGGCTCCCGTGGTGCTGGCCGCGCGCGGCTTCGACGTGGACGAGTTCGCGCCGCGAGAACGCGACGTGCCGTTGAACTTCCGTACCGACGGCGAATGGGTCTGGGCCGGATCGGTTCCGCACTATCTGCGCAAGTACGGGCTGCCACCGGAGCCGGACCTGCTGGCGCATATGGCGGAGCGCGGATTCCGGATCGGCGAGGTGGCCGAGGCCGCCAAGGACCGCGCGGTGGAACTCGTCATCGGCGGGTGAGCGGCGGCCCGCCCGACCGAGCGCTCCCCCGCCGGTCGATGGGGGTGCGCTCGGTCGACGGCGAACCGTCCGGATTCAGCCCAGCGTCGAGATGGCGGAGAAGTCGGCGACGGATTCGGCCTCCACCCGGGTGAAGGTGCTCACCTGATCGCGCAATGCCGCGGCCAGTTTGCGCAGTTCCACGATGCCGAGGTCGGACTGTGTGGTGAAGGATGCGCCGACCGCGGTCAGAGTGTTGGCCGCCTGCACCGAGACCTCGTCGGCTCCGGCCGCCGCCACCGGCAGCACCGGCGCTTCCGCGCGCACCGCGGCCTCCAGGTTGTCCGCCAGCGTGTCCAGCGCAGCCGCCGCGGACAGTGCCGTGTCCTTGTCGAAACGTACAGCGCCCAAGTTGAATTCGCTCATTGTCCCTCCCTTCGACGGCATCCTACAGGGTCAGCGTTCGACGTGCGGAGTCTGCGTCCCCACCGCGCCGACCACCGGGGTCGCGGTGTTGCCCATATCACCCACCACGGCGTCACCGTGTTCGGATGTGACCAACTGGGTGCGTACCTCGTGATCGCCGGAGTCGGCGTCACCGGCCCGCGCGGCGAGTCCGGCGCCCGCACCCATCGGCACCATGCCCGTACCGCCCGTTCCCACCGTGCGGGTGGCCGGGGTGGTCGACTCGGTCACGGCGGCGGGCGCGCTGGGGGTCGCACCGGCAGCGGCGCGGGCCCCGGACCACTGGCTCAGCTGCGTTCCCGCGCCCGCTGCGCCGAGTCCGGCCACCGCCCCGACGGGTCCGCCCATGGCCTCCGGGGTGGCGAGACCGGCGGACTCCGTGTCGGTGGTCCGCTGCTCGTCCTCGGGCTGCGTCGTGGGCTGGCTGATGTCGTGCAACTGCTTGACCGTCTGCGCACCGGTGGTGGCCATGCCCATCAACGGCTGCACCAATCCGAGCAGCTGCGATACGTGCTGCATCGGATCCACGCCCTGCGGGGCGTTGGTGACCTTCACCTTCTCGCCCGCCGCGGTCATGGAGGCGCTGTGCCCGGTCAGCTCGGCCCTGGTCTTGGCGACCACGGCCGTCGCCTCCGCGGCCGTCTCGGTGGTCAGTGTCAGCACGAAGATCTGGCCCGGAGGTGTCACCAGGAAGGGCGCCGACGCCGCCAGCGCGGTGATGTACTTCGTGATGATGGCCGCCATGCTGGCCGCGCCGGTCGCGACCGTGCCCGCCGCACCGGCCAGCACGGTCTTCTGCTGCGCACCCTGTACCTGGAGTTCGGCCGCGTCCGAGGCAGCCGCTGTCCCCTTCTCGGCGGCGCCGGCCGCGCCGGCACCCTGCCACAGCGAAGACGCCAGCTGCATGATGCTGGTGGCGAGCGTCATCGCCTGCTGCAGGGCACTGGCGACCCCGGACAGCGCCTGTATCGGATCCTGTCCGCCGGTGTCGCCGAGCTGGCCGGTACCGAAGCTGGAAGCCAGATCGGTGAGCGGTCGGGTGAGCGCGGCCAGGTCGATCAGCGGCAGCGGGGGCAGTTCGGGCAGCGGCGGGGCCGGTGGCAGGTCGGGCAGCTGCGGCAGGCCCATATCCTGCAGGATCGAGTTGACCGGCCGGTCCAACAGCGGTCCGAGGGCCGTGCCGCGCAACGCGTCCAACACGGTGGGGTCCAGCGGTCCCGGCGCGGAGGTCGGGACCGGGTTCATAGCTGCGCGGTGAGGTTGAGGAAATCGGTGCCGGACCCGGCGTCGACCGCCTCGTAGGTCCCGGCGGCCTCGTACGCGGCCACCGCGGTACCGGCGTGCACGGCCGCGAGCTCCGCGGCGGACGAGAAGTGATTGGCCTGCGCGTAGGCGAAAGCCGCCAGGAAATCCTGGCCGATCAAGCCGAAGACGGGCACGATCGCGGCAATGGTGGCGGCTTGGTCGGTGCTGGCGGCGCCGAGCACCGCACCGGCCATGGCGGCAGAAGCATCCCCGTAGCCGCGGATCGCGTCGGGTGTTGCAATGAGATTGCTCATAATGCTCCCGTCAACAAGTTACGTTCGAAATGTAGTCTACGAGAATAAGATTCGCCAGTTCGAGGTAATCTTCAACGAACTTCCGGCGATCATGGTTAACAGCTGGCGGCCTAATGGTTATTTCCCGGTGGCCATTTCATCGTTGAAGTCCACCACCAGTCGCGACCGTTCCGCGAAGACCCGCCCCGCCGCCGTGGCGCAGGTATCCACCAGGACGCGCTCGAACTCCTCCGGCGACATCCGAGATACCGGGGTGCCGAGTTCCAGGTCGACCAATCCGCCGTTGCCGTCGACCTCGACGGTGATCGCGCCGTCCGGTGAGGTTTCCCGCATCCGCACCGCGACCATGGCGTCCTGCAAATCCAACAGCCGGTTCAGCTGGCCGTTCACCCGCGCCTGCAGCTCGTCCATCGACTCGATCACGCGAATCCCCTCTCATTCCCTGCCTTCTGGTGTATCGCGGAGATCAGACCGGGCGCAACCAACTATCCGGTTCGTCTTCGTAGTCCTGCTCGTCGGCGTACTCCTGGCGCGCCACCTCCTCGGCGGTGGGCAGCCTGGTCAGCGCCAGGTGTTCCGGGGCGAGCCCGGCGGCGCGCAAATGTTCGCGCCGTTCCATACCGGCGCGGCTGGCCGCCTGCCGGCACAGCAGTACGATCTCGCGGGCCAACGGCCCCAGATCGCCGCGCAGTCGGTCGCGGTCGACCTCGATGCCCAGCGGCAGACCCTGTTCGGTGGTGGTGACCACCACCGAACCCGTCCGGGACGACGCCGTGAACTCGGTCGGGAAGGGTTCGGGGTCGTATCCCATTGGCTGATCCAGCCTTTCACACGTGTTCGTCTTCGAGTACCAGCATGACCTCGGCCATCCGGTTGTGCAGGGTGGCCGTCAGTCGACCGCGGTCGGCGGCGACGGCTACTCGCGGGTACTCGTCGATGATCACATATCGGCCGTCGTCGGTCAGGTCTCGCCATTCCAGCCGGTATCTGGCGAGGCCACGCGGGCCGAAACGGGAGCGCCCCTGCACCACGTCGATGGTGCCCACGGTGGACGCGGGCGCCGCCAGGAAATCGGCGGCACGGTCCACGACCGATCCGTCCATGGTTTCGTGTGCCGGCGAAAGACCGAAACCGTAATCCACCTCGGCGGAGTCCTCTCGTCCGGCCAGCACGATCTCCCGGCCCCGCCCGGCGCCGACATCCGGCAGCGCCGCGACCACACGTTCGGCCAGTTCGTTCGCGTAGTACTCGGCGATCGTGAATCCGCTACTGTGCCGGACCGTTTCACCGGGGAGTTGCGTCACCAGATAGGCGAGATCACCACACCGCGCGCCGAGGATGCGGATACTGCCGTGCGGATCGTGCGGATCGCACCCGTTCTGTCCGAACACCGCGATGCGGAGATCCGGGGCGTGCACGGCCCGGAGCACCTTGTCGACGGCACGATCTCGATCCCGCAGGGTGTCGCGGGTGCGGGCCAGGTTCTCCAGATGCTCGCTCCACCATTCTGTGCGGCTGGCGAATACCAGTGGCCAGGGCAGGAATTCCGCACCGAGGTCCTCCCAGAGCACCAGCAACTCCAGATCGGTGAGCGTCCAGGTGCGCAACGCCGCTTCCGTTTCCACCGATTCACCCCTCCACGACGGGCTTCGCCACGATCGGCGGTTCACCGATGGCGTCGGCGAGATGCTCGTCGGAATCGAGGAAGTCCGGGCGCTTGTGCTCCTTGCCCTGATTCTGAGCACCCGCACCCGGAGCGCCCGCGGGTCCCATCGGCCCGCTCATGGGCATGCCCGCGCCGGTGGCGAGACCGGCCCGGACGGTACCGACGGCATCGACGGACAGGGCGGCGCGGGGAAAGAGCTTCGAGGCGGGACTGTTTGCGCTGAGTTGAGTCTGCGGACCGCCGCCGCCCGGTGCGCCGCCGCCCCCTTTCGGTCCACCGGCGCCCACCTTCTTGGCGAGGTCGTTGAGCGCGGCGGGCATTCCCGCCAACGGTGCGTTCGCCAGCTGGTTCCGCGCATCGTTCTGCGCCTGCTGGGCCAATGCCTGCTGAGCCTGTTCCGCGGCCTGCTGCGCCGACCGCATCCCCTGGTCCACCGCGCTCTGCACCTGCTGCTCGATTTGTTGACCGTGCTGTCCGCCGGTCCGCGAGTCGGACTGGGACCCTCGCGGATCCCGATTCGCGTCCGGGGAGGGCGTATTCGGACGCGGTGACCCGTTCGCCGCGTCCGGCCGCAACCCCGCCTGCTGGGCGGCGGCCAATTGCCGCTGGAGGTCGGCGCTCAGTCCGCCGCCCCCGCCGCCCGTACCCCCGCCGCCGGTGCCGCCGCCACTGTTGTTGCCGCCGTTGGTGTTGCCGCCGTTGTTGTTGCCGCCCCCGTCCAGCGACGGCGGCGGGGCGGTCGGATCGGCCAGTTTCGGGATGGCGAGACTGGATGCGGTGAGGCCGGGGATGTAGTACCGCTTCCAGCCCTGGATCGCGGACTGCACCAGCGACTCCTGGATCTCGGGGCTGTACTGCCCCACATTCCGCGGTAGCGATTGCTGTGTCCCCCAGAGCCATTCGGCCGCGTACAGCAGATTCCGCGAGATCGAGCGCATATCCGTGGTGAGATCGTTGGCCTGCGCCTTGAAGCGTTTGGCCGCGGCGATGGCCGCGGCCGCGCCCTGACCGGACCACTGCTCGTCCTGCTCGATTCGTTCCAGCCTGCCGGTGAGATTGTCGAAATCCTCATCGATGCGGTCGGCGATCCACCGCCAGTCACCGCTGCTGTTGGCCACCTTCTGCGGATCCATGCCCTCCCGGGCGGTCTGGAACCACTGGCCGGTATGGCCGTTCGGGTCCTCGGGGTCGATCGGGTCGGCGTAACGATCGTCGAAGTGCAGGTTCGGGTCGTCCGCGCCGGTGCCGACCGCCTTGACGTCGCTGTAGTTCGAGGACAGGATCTCCGCTGCCGTCTTCCGCCCGTCCGGCATCGGCACCTCGATCTGGCCGTAGCGCGGGCTGGGACCCAGCATGGATCTGTCCCGCTCCGCCGCGGCCGGCCCGAGCCCGTCGAACGCCGCCTCGGAGTCGGTCTCGGCGTCGTCGTACAGCTTCCCCGCGATCATGAGCGTTTCGCCCATGGCGGTGACCAGATCGATGAACTTGCCGAGCGACTCCTCGAGCCGGCGACCCTGCGCATCGAAACGGGAGGCGAGGGCGAGCGCCTTCTGCAAATGGTTGTTGTCGCTGAAGCCCTTGTGCTCCTTGACGAAGGACACGTACATGCCGACGGAGGTCAGCGAATGCACCGAGTCGGCCGCGAAATTGGCCGCCTCCCGCGCCGCGGTCTCGGTGATGCGCAGCTGCCCCTGCTGCGCCTGCTGCGCCAGACCGGTCCATGGATTGTCGCCTTCGGCCACCGTATCGCTCCTCCCTCACCCGAAGCCGCTGTGGCGCAGCGTGAGCGCGCCCGACTCGCCTACCCCTGCCGGAACCGCGCCGCTGCGATACCCATGAAGTGAACAGCAAGTGTACGCATCACGACGTCGAGGCACCGAACCACCGAACATAGCGCGGAGCGCCGCGCGGGCGCGCACGGTGCAGCGGCGAGGCCCGCCCCGGCGGGTGAGAGGTCCGTCGACTTCGAGAACGAGGAGCGTGGAACGTCCGGTCAGACCCGCTCGTCGTCGAGGACGAAAGCCACCTCGGCGATTCGGGTCTCGATGGCGGTGAGCATGCGCCGCCGGTCGGCGGCCACCGCCATGGGCGGGTTCTCGTCGGTGATCAGATAGCGGCCGTCGTCGACGAGGTCACGCCAGCCGAGTCGATACCGCGCGATACCGCGGGGGCCGTAGGCGGAATAGCCCTGTGCCACGGTGATGGTGCCGATGCCGGCCGCGGGCGCGGCGAGAAATTCGGCGGCACGGTCGATCGCCGAACCGTGGTAGGTCTCATGGGCCGGAGACAACCCGAACCCGTAGTCGGTCTGATCGCGGCTCTCCCGCTGCGCCAGCACCAGGTCGCGGCCGCGGCCCGCGCCGATGCCCGGGAGCGCGGCGACCACCTCCCGCGCGAGCTCCTCCGCGTAGAACTCCACGATGGTGAATCCCGCCGCCTGCCCCGGAGTTTCACCTGGTCGCTGGGTGACGAGATAGCCGAGGTCGCCGCAGCGGGCGCCGAAACACCGGATGGCTCCGGTCGAACCGGGCATGCCACCGCCGTCTCGGCCGCGCACCTCGATGCGGATGTCGGGCGTACGCAGCGCGGCCACCACTCGATCGAGGGCTGGATCGCGGTCGCGCAACTCCTCCCGGGCCCGCACCTTCTCGGCCAGATGTTCGTCCCACCATTCGGCGCCGGTGGCGAACATCAGGGGCGCGGGCAGATACTCCGCGTTCGTGTCCTCCCACAGGACCAGCAGTTCCATGCCGCCGAGATTCCAGGTCCGGTGCACCGGTTCAGTCCTCCACCACGGGTTTCGCCACGATCGGTGGCGCGCCGATGGCCTCCTCCAGGTACTCCTCCGATTCGAGCCATTCCGGCCGCTTGCGCTCCTTGCCGCCCTGGTTCTGTGCTCCGGCACCACCCGCGCCCGCCGGACCCATGGGGCCCATCATGGGCGAGCCCGCCCCCGGTGCCGCGCCGGCGCGGAAGCTGCCCACCGCCTCGGCGGCCAGGGCGGCGCGTGGGAACAGCTTCGACGACGCCGAGTCCCGGGCGAGGCTGGTCTGCGGTCCGCCGCCACCGGGTGCGCCGCCACCGCCCTTCGGCCCGCCGCCACCGGCCTTCTTGGCAATGTCGTTGAGCGCGGCGGGCAATCCCGACAACGGCGTGTTCGCCATCCGGTCGGCCAGATCGGACTGTTGTGCCTGGGACAGCGCCTGCTGGGCGGCCTGCTGGGCCGATTGCAACCCCTGCTGCATGGCGCTCTGCAACTGCTGCAGAGCCTGCTGGCCGTCCTGGCCGGTGGACTGCTGACCGGTGGACTGTCGACCGTAGCGCGAATCCGGCGAGGTCCGATCCGCGTTCTGGTACCGCGCGTCCGCAGACGTAGTGGTCGAACCGGTATCCCTGCCCGCCTGCTGCGACAGGGCGGCCATCTGGCTCTGGAATCCAGGACTCAGGCCGCCGCCGCTGTTTCCGCCGCCGCTACCGCTACCGCCGCCGTTGCCGTTGCCACTGCCACCGTTGTTGCCGCCGCCGGAGTTGTCACCGCCGTTGTTGCCCCGGTCGCCCGGATCCTCCAGGCCGGCGGTCGGATCGGTCGGGTCGGTCAGTTTCGGAATGGCCGCGCTGGAGTTGCGCATTCCGGTGACGTACCAGTTCTCGAACGCTTGGGCGTATTCGAGTTTGACCGAGTCGTAGTCCTCGTGGTTGTTGTCCCACTCCGACTCCCAGCTTTCGGGCATGCTGTCGCGGGTATAGCGCAGCCAGCCCGCGATGTAGAGCAGGTTGTCCGCCATGACACGCAGATCCGCGGAGAGGTCATCGGCCTGCGCTTGAAACAGTCTGGCAGCGTTGATGACGCCGTTGGCGCCGTCACCTTTCCACGAGCCGTCCTGCTCCATCCGGGCCAGCCGACCCGTGAGATTCTCGAAGTCGCCACTGATGCGATCGGCGAACCATCCCCATTCCCCGGAGCAGCACGAAACGGCGGACGTGCTGATGCCCTCGCGCACCTTGACGAACCACGCACCGTCGTGCAGGTGGTTGTACGGGTTCTCGGGTGAAATGGCGGCGTGCACGCCTCCGGCAGCGGCGGCCCGATCCTTGAGGTTCTTGAAGTGGCTGTCGTACGCCGTGGCCGCCGTCTGATCGTCGCCCGGCCAGTGGGGAATATCCTCGCCGATGTACCTGGGTCGCTCCCTGTTCGGCGAATCCTCCAGGGATTGCCCCTTCAGCCCGTTGAACGCGTCCCCCGAGTCCTGCTCGGCATTGTCGTAGAGCTTCCCCGCGATCACCAGGGTCTCGCCCAGCGAATTGACCATATCGAGGTAGATATCGAGGATTTCGGCGAGGCGGCCGCCCTCGATATTGAAGTTCCCCGCCAGTTGCAGCGCCCGCTGCAGATGCCCGTTATCGCTGAAGCCCGTGTGCTCATTCAGATTCGCGACATAGGTCTTCATATCGGCGAGTGCGTTCGCCACATCGGCGGCGAATCCCGCGGCTTCCTGCGCCACCCCTTCGGCGACCTGAATCAGCCCGTTGCCCGCCTGCTGTTTGAGCCCCGGCCAAGGATTTACGGTCTCGCCCACTCGCCGCTCCTACATTCACCTCGACCTACGGCATCGAAACGCTAACGGCCGCGAGTGAACGAGCTGTGAATACGATCCGTCGAGACATCGAATTGCCTGTGCCCGTGGCGAATCGATACCCCACGCGGCCGGCTAGCGGGTCGCGACGGTCACCCCGGCCATGGTGAGCTGATAGAGCGCGGAGTCGATATCGAACGAACCGGTGTCACCGAACGTCTCGACCAGATGATCCCGGGATACCGCAGCCGCCTCCGCGGCCGAGACCAGAGCCGCCACCGACTCGCGTTGCCGCTCGGTCGGCTGCTCGGCGACCAGCCTCGACATCAGATCCACCACGGTCTCGACCGTCCACATGCCCGGCAGCGCGCTGGCGAGTGCGGTCGCGGATGGAGACTCGCCGCGATACCAGTGGCCGTTCTCCCACCAGTAGCAGAAGGACAGCAGACCGTTGGCGGCACGCGGATTCACGACCGGGTTCGCCACCCACTCCGGTGCTCCGGCATAGAACCGGGGCATGGGCGCGCCCGCGTTGTAGACCGCGTCCAGGGTGGGCGCGTCCCATACGCCGCCGGACAGCACGGCGCGGCCACCGGGTAGGGCGTACAGGGTGGAGCCGCTGCGTTTGGCGCCTTCGAACCAGGCCAGCGACGGCAATACCCTAGGGCCCCATTGTGATTCCGCTCCCACGAAGGTCGCCGCGATGACAGCCCAGCGGGCCCACATCAGCGGGAAAGGGGGAAACTCGTTGTCGGCCACGGTAGCCGCGACATCGGCGGCCCGGTCGGCACCGGCTTGCGCGAAAGCCGTACGGGGCGAGCGGGTCTGGCGACCGTCGTGGTTCACATAAGCAGCCAGCCAGACCGGGAGCCGGGTGCGCGGATACTCGGCGAGATCGGCACGGTACGCCGGTGCCGGGAACAGATAGTCGTCGGGGAAGGGCACGTCGCCGTAGTCGTAGTCGGCCTCCAGCTTGCCGGAATCGTCCAGCGACACCAGCATTCGCCACCAGGGTCCGTCGCCCAGCCGCGCCGCCAACCCGCGGTGCTCGCGGATGAGCCCGAGGACCGACTGTGGCGGCTGGACACGGACCGTACTCTCGTCGGTCGCGAAGAAGACGTGCACCACCTCGGTGGCCACGGTGAGCGCGAAGACTGCGTCCAATCGCCGCCAGCCACGCGGGCCCGCGGCCGCCAGTTCCCGGGCGATGCGGTGGGTGAGTTGCCTTGCCCGCGTGGCGAGATCGATGTCGGGCTCGGGGGCAGCCGCACCGAGGGTGAACCCGATATCCGGCTCATCGACGGGTTCGTCCGCCCCGAGCACCGCCGCGGTCACCGCGGCCTGCTCGGAGCCATCCGATACCCGGCCCTCCCCCGCGAGACCCCTCTCCTCGAGCGCCTCTTCCGCTGGTCTCGTCACGTCGCAGCCATCTCCTCGTCCGGCACCTGTCGGCATTGAACATATGTGGTGGCGCGCTCGGCGTCATCCCGGGTGCGCTATGCGCGATCCGGATCGGCCGGCGCGGTCATGTGCGCGATCCGGGCGCGTCGCGCGGCCGCGTTCGAGCCGTCCAGCTGTCCGGCGAAGGCGCGGTGAGCAGCGGCGATCAGGTCGTCGTCGATGCGCGGGTGGGCGCGTGCGATCGCCCACAGCGCACCCTCGGTCTCCATATCGAGACCGGTCGCCGAGCTGACACCGCCGCCCTCGCGGACCGAGGTCAGGGCGGCCTCGAAGTTTCGGCGCAGTTCGTCGTCGGTGGGTGGACCCAGTCGCACGGTGTCTCCTCTCGTTGCGGCCGCCCATCGGGACGGCACGACGTCGTGCCCACACTCGCTCGAGTGCCCGAACATTCGGCGACGGATCGGCGAAGTTCCGGTGAACCGGCCGCTCGGCTACCCGGTGAACATTCGGGAACGGCGGTCCGGATCCGCGAGTGCGTCCCGGATGAACAGGCCGAGATCGAGATCGCCACCGATCGAGCGATAGCCGATATCGACCAGTACCCGGTCACCGGCGGTGACGGTGAACCGTGCCGTGCGTTTCTCCGGCTGCTGCCACTGTGTCCGCACCGCCGAGTCGTCCAGATCTATGACGTGCTCACCCACGCGCAGCCACAACCGACCGTCGAATCGATAGAACACCGCCGGGATCTCACCCAGTTCGCCGTAGACGCCGCCGATCTCCCGGGCCTCCGCCACACCGGCCTGCAACCGGCCGTTCGCGGGATCGAAGCTCGCCGAGACACCGAATCCGGTGTGCGGACGCACCACGATCTCGCCGCCACCATTCCCGCGCGGCTCGGCTCGCCGATAGCGATTCCCACCCGGCGTGCCGCCTCGGCTCGGCCCGGTCGCCCCGGTCCCCGGTGCGGACATGGGCGGCATAGCCGGCGGCATCGGGTAACCGGACGCCGACGACGACGGCGGCGCGACGGTCGGGAATGTCGCCGGCTGGTCCGGTACTGGCGCTCCCGGACCCCATTCGCGTTCCGGCGCAGCGGCGTACGGAGACATCGGCGACTGCCAGGAGGGCGGCTGCCCACCCGGTGGCGCTCCCGGCGCTTGCGCCCACGGCGGTGATTGAGGCGCATGCGGCCCGCCCGGCACCGACGGACCCGACCGCTCGGGCGCGCCCTGCGACGCCCACGGCTCACCCACGGATCCGGGCCCCCACTGCCGGTCCCCCGCCCCGTACGGCGACGGCGCCGCGGACTGCGGCGTCCATGGCCCATCCACCATCGACCGCCCCGGTGGGCTGTCCGACGCCAGGGGTGTCCCGAGCGGAGCGGGCGGCGACTGCGGACGTCCCGGCGTGTCCGAAAGTCCCTGCGGCCCAACGCGTTCTGGCGCATCAGGGTGGGTGGGTGCCTCCGACGCGCCAGGAAGCGGCGGCAGCTCTGGCGGCACCGACAATCCGAGCGGCTCGGACACGCCGAGCGGCCGAGGCGACTGCGGCCGCGCATAGCGCTCCGGCGTGTCCGGGGACTCCGGCGCGTGCGGCAGACCTGGCTGTTCGGGCAGATCCGAAGACTGAGGACGTCCTGGCGGCTCGGGGAGATTCAGGGGCTCCGGCAATTCGCCACGCTCCGGTAAGTCAGGGCGTTCGAGTGCGTCCGGCAGACCAGGACGCCCCGGCAGGTCTGAACGCCCCGGAACCTCGGGGACATTCGGCAGTTCAGGGCGCTGCGGGAGGTCCGGAAGCCCGGGAGACCCTGGCAACTCGGGAGGTCGGGGCAGCTCCGGAACCTCAGGCAGCTCCGGAACTTCAGGCAACTCCGGAACCTCAGGCAACTCAGGCAACTCAGGAAGCTCGGGCGGCTCCGGCAACTCTGGAACCTCGGGCAACTCCGGAACCTCAGGAAGCTCGGGTGGCTCCGGCGGTTGCGGCAGCCCTGGGGGGTCCGGGGGTTCAGGAGATTCCGGCGCATCCGGAGGTTCCGGCGTGTCCGGAGGTTCGGGCGATGCCGGTGGTGCGGGTGCGTCTGGGGCTTCCGGTTGTCCCGGCTGTTCGGGGTGTGTTGGCTGCTCCGGCTGATTCGGTTGGTCCGGCCGGTCCGGGTGTAGCCATCGGCGGGGGTCGAAGGGGTCGATGCCTTCGAAATCGGGGAGTTCGACCTCGAATTCGTGTGGTGGATGCGGGATGTGGGAGCGGAAGCCTCGCCTCGGCGGCTGGTGGGATTCGGCCGGCGGTATGCGGTGGCCATCGTGTGGAGTGGACGGGCTGGACGGTGGGTCGGCAGGGGGATCCTGCGGGCCGTCCGGGGCCGGCGTACGGCCGGGCTCCTCATCGGTCTCGGGATCGACCGGACCCGTGGGGATCTCGTCCGGGTCCAGCGCTACTGTCGGCAGCTTATCCTGGTCCAGAGGTACTGTCGGCAGCTCATCCGGGTCGAGCGCCACCGTAGGCACCTCATCCGGGTCCTGCGGCACCGTAGGCACCTCATCCGAATCCAGCGGCACCGTCGGCACCTCATCCGAATCCAGCGGCACCGTCGGCAGGCCGTCCGGATCCACCCGGGTCGTCGCTACCTCTTCTTGATCGAGCTGAGCGGTCGGTAGGTCGTCGGGGCCGAACGGCCGTGTGGGGCCGTCGGGTTGCGGGGTGGGGGTGTCGGCCGCGTTGTCGGTGGCGGCGTCGGATTCGGTTGTCGCGGTGGCATGTTCTGGTGTGCGGGGTGGGAGGAAGGGGGCGGGTGGTGGGAGGGGCATGGGTTCGTAGGGGATGCCCGCGCGGTCGCCGGTGAGCGGGGGGCGGGCCGCGTCCCAATGGAATCCATCCAGCGCGGCGACGTGGGCATTGGCCTCGCGCCAGGTCGCGGTCGGATTCGCGCGCAGGTACGCGGATTCGGCGAGGGCGTCTTGCAGGAGCAGCAGATCCGGCGGCAGGGGCTTGCCCTGGATCAGGCGGTGCCACGCCTCGGCGACATCGGCGACCGCGTCCAGCGGGCTGCGCGTCAGCTGTCCGGTGACCGGATCCAACACGAGATGCCGGTCCCGCATGAGATGGTTCTTGATCTGCTCCATCTCGGCGCGGGTGAACGCGGGCGGCAGTGGGTCCACGCCCATCGCGGCATTGATCTTGTCGGAGAACAGCGTGGCGAGCCGGTCCGCGTCCGCATCGGGCCCCAGCGCTCTGGCCAGCTTCTCGACGAGGGTTCGCCGCACCGCCTCGCGATGCTCCGCGAGGCCGCGTGTGATCGCGTCCAGATCGGAGTCGTCGGCGCGGAACCGGGCGTACTGGGCGTCGGCCCACTCCTGCACCCGCGCCCACCTGCGCGCGGCGGACTCCTGCTGCTCGCGCACGCTCTCCGCCACACCCATATCGGTGTCACGACTGGTGAACTCGTTCATGGCGCGCAGCACGCCATCGACGACGCCGTCGGCTCGATGCCGAGGTGGGCGCGGTCGAGCGGCGCCGTCGGCGTGCTCCTCCGGCCGCCATTCGCGCACCATGGGCTGCACCTCGGCGGACCGATCCCGGAACCAGGGATGTCCCTTGAATCCCGGACGGATCCGGCCCGGATTATCCGGGTCCTTGAACCAGGTGAAGCCGCTCAGTTTCGCGACTTCCAGGATCACGCGCATGATGTTGGACACCGCGTCCGCGTACGGCAGCTCGTACATGGGCGTGCCGTCCGGCACCGCGGGACTGCCGCCGCCGGGGAAGTGCGGCAACAGATCCTGGTTGAATGCGTCGGATGGAGGCCCCGTCGCCGGATCGACGCCGAGCGCATCCACGACCGCGGCCTGTATCTGGTCCACGGCCCAGCTGCTGACGCCTTCCGGAAGGTCGCGGGGTTGGTACTTCTTGGGCACCTCGCCTTCCCGATTGCCCGTCCAGTCCGGACGGGTGGGATCGACTTCGTGCCAGTTCCCCTCGGCGTCCCGCCAGCGGGTGCTGTCGAAGCGGTCCAGGCCGTACCGACCGCCGGGCTGCGAGCCGGCTCCACCGGCGGTGAGATGGTCCACCTCGGGCGGCCGCAGCGCGTCGACGGTCAGATTGCCGTCGCGATCGGCCCGGACTCGCCGGTATTCGAGCCGGGTGTCCGGGTCGACGAGCGCTTGTGCCACCGCGGCACTGCGGCGCAGCGCGTCTTCGAGCGCCCGGTCGTGGTCGGCGCGGGAATGGCCGAATTCATCGCGTGGGCCGAAGACGATGATCCGGCGCGGATCCCCGTCCACGATCGCCACCCGCTCGGATTCCATTCGGGCGCCCTCGGATTCGGCGAGCGTCCGCCACTCCCCCGCGATCCGTGCCATATCGTCCTGGAGCCGCCCGATCCGGTTGTGCGCCAGATTCACCTCGTGCGCCACCTCACCGAGAGCCGCGATGGTCCGGTGCTCGTCGGGGAGGTCAGTGCGCAGCCGAGCCAGGGTGTCGGCGAGCCGGTCGGGGCCGAGCGCTGACTCGTCCACCGCGCCCGCGTCGTCGAGTACACCCAGGCGCCCGGCCAGTTCATCGCGCGCGAGCCGTCCGGGTTTGGTGGCCAGCAGTTCGTCGGCCCGCTGCTGCGCCAGCCGGGCGAGTTCGGCCGTGACCAGTTCGGACGGCGGTCGCACCCGCTCGACCCCGGCGCGCTCCAGCGCACTCATCCGCTGTTCGAGATCGACAATCCGCTCGCGTAGCCCCAGTACCCGTTCCGCGGCTTCGGTCAGCTTGGACAGGGTGTCCAGCCGGAAGGCGCGCTCTGCTGGTCCCGGTGACCGGGTGGTTCGCTGCGGCCCCTGGTCACCGAGGGCTCCGATGTCGACCGATTGGGATCCGGTCTCCTGGTGCAGCCGGAGCAGCGTGGCCTGGAGCGACTCTCCGGTACCGAGCGCCCGCTCCGGATTGCCGCCGCCCAGTTGGGCGAACCGGTAATCGCGCTTGGCGCGCTGGAACTCCAGTTCCTTCGTCAGTTTCTTGTGCTGTTCGAGCAACCGGTCGTAGTGCGCCACCGGATCCGGATCGGACTCCGGTATCGGATCCGGCGCACTCCGCGCCGGATCCGGTGCGGCGGACATCGGATTCGGCTCACGCCCCGGACCAGCATCGGTATCGCTGGCCGTATCCGTCTGGCGCGGTAGCGGTTCCGGCCAGTTACCCGGCGTCGGACGCGTATATCCGGGTTGTGCGAATCGCTGGGCGGCATCGACCAGAATGGAGTACAGCGCCCGCTCCGGCCCGGATGCGTAGCGGCCGTTGATCCCGTGGGCCGCGAATGCCTCGGCGTACGCCTCCTGCGGTACCAGGTTCTCCGGGAGTTTCGGATTCCCGTTGAAGCTGTAACCGCTGAGCTGGCTCAGCCACTGCACGAATCCCGCGTGGTCGTATGCCCCGGCTTCCTGGAGGTAGTACGCCTGCAAGCGCTCGATCGTGTAGTCCCGCTGCGTCCGCGGGTCCCAATGCTCGATATTGCCGGCATTGTCGAGCGCATGACCCAGTTCGTGCAGCAGGATCGACCGCACCGGATTCTCGGAGACCCCCGGCGGGAACCAGCCGACGGACTCGCGGTGCTCCACGAGTGCCCGCAGCGCCTGCGGGTCCGCGGCGTACGCACGATTCAGGATGATCGCGTCGGTGTACATCCGACCGTCGGACCCGATTCTCGGCTCCGCCCAGGCAATCCAGTTCTGGTCGGGTGGATCGCCGATTCCCAGGCGGCGCAGCCGGATCTCCGGGTAGGTGCGCAGTGTCTCGTCGACGGTCCGGGCCATTTCGCGGACGACCTCGGCGTCCACCTGCGGGTCGTCGACCCCGAAGACCGTCAGATCGTCGTAACGGTCCTGGAGGACCTGGGCCACCTCACGCGGTGCGAGCAGCGCCCATTCATCCCCGGCCAGGGAACCCAGCAGTCGCTTCAGCATGGTCAGGGCACGGTCGGCGAGCGTGGGCGCGCTCGACTCCTGCGGTCCGGTCGGCGTGTGCTCGGTCGACCCGAGATCCGGGATGCCCGCATCGAGGTCGATGTTCTCCGGGTCCACGCTGCCGTCGGACAGTGGCTGCGGATCCAGTGGAGTCCCGGAACCCTCGGGTGCCGCGTCCTCGGCGAGGAAGCGCACGGCCCGCACATCGTTGACGGTGCCCTGAATGACCACCTGCTGCAATTGCATTGCCAGGTCGTAGTCTTCGATCGGATTGAACCGCCAGGCGGCGCCCTCCGGCGGTGCACCCGTGCGCCATTCCATGACGAGACCGTCGCCGTTGGCGAACACCTCGGCCACCCCGCGATCGCGGGTCCATGAGGTGGAATCGCTGACATCCGACTTCGAGAGCACGTGTTCTTCCGCCGAAACGCTTTCGGTGCCACGCGGAATGGCGTCGCCGCGCAGCGCCGCCACATACGCCGGATTCAGGATCCCGCTCTCCAGTTTCCTGGGAATGCCGCGATAGAGCGGGGTGCGGCCCTCGCCGTCCGGCAGCGTGCCCTCGTGCAGGACCGCGCCATTCTCCGGACGGGTGAATCTGACTGTGGCACCCATGTTCTCGCCCAGCGGACCTTCCAGATCCTGCCCGCGGTCGATGGTGACATCGGTGAACCCGTACCGCTCCGCAAGCTGACCGGTGTGCGTGTACCAGGCCGATTCCTCAGGGGTGAAGCCCGCCTGGAGAGTCGCGTTGAAGGTCGCGAGGTTGTCGCCGAGCGGCCCGCCGCCGCCTTCGAACCAGTTGCCCTCGATGACCCGCACCCGATCCCCGAGCACGCGCCAGGCGTCGGCGAACATCTCCGACCCCGTCGGCGTACCGGGTCCGGCGCGCAGTTCGAGGGTGAGGGTGCCGTCGGCGTCGACCCTGGCGAGGACGCCGTGGCGGTGGTCGCCGCCGTAGCGGTTGACATACGTTCCGCCGTCCGCGGAGACGAAACCGCCCCCAGGGACCGGAATCATGTCGTCGGGGTGCCCCGGATCCGCGTGGTCGGCGAGTTCCGCGAGCCGGTCCAGCACGACATCGTGCCAGCCTTCCCGGCCATGGGCGGCGAAGTCTGGTCGCAGCGCCTCGATGCGACGGCGAATGGCCTCCACCTCGGCGGTCGTGAGGGCGTGATCGGTGACTTCCAGGGTGCCGTCGGGCAGGCGGACCTGGAAGTGCTGGGTGAAGGGGCTGAGCGCGTCGCCCGCGGTCGGGTGATTGCCGAAGTTCAGGTGGTGGCCGATGCCGGTCACGCGATTGCCGGGCGCGAGCACCCAATCGAAGTCGCCGCGGCTCGGGGTTCCGGTCAGCATATCGAGCAGCCCGAGCTCCCGGGCGCCGGGCGCGTCCAGGAACATCTCGTGGGCGTCGACGAACTTCTCCCCCGCCACCGATCCCGGCATCGGCTCCAGGTACACCACATTCGGGCGGTGCGGGTCGCGGAACACCTGCGGGGCGTCGGCCCCGACCGCGCGGCCGACGAGCGAGACCAAATGCTCGGCGTCGGCATGCCGGGAGTTGAGCATGGTGACGCGGTGCAGCACCGTGCCGTCGTCGAAGGTGAGCCGTTCAGTGCGGCGTGGCTCGGTCAGCGATCTGCCTTCGCCGAGTACCTCGACCGAGCTCGGCCTCGTCGCGAGGGCGGCCCGCGCCCGTTCCGCGAAGCTGCGAACGCCGTGCGCGACATCCCAGGCGCGGCCGTAACTCTCGGCGTAGGACTCACCGGCTGCCGTGGTCCGATGGTCCGCGAGCACCGGGCGCAGGGCCTCCAGCCCCGCCTGGTTGGCCAACCGATCGAGGGTGGCGTCCGGCGTGCCGGGCAGCGCCCGCGCGACATCGGCGCGCGTCCGGTCGAACGCGTCCCGGTACACCTGCTCCAGCGGGCTCACCGGCAGCTCGTGGCCCGCCTCGCGCAGTTGCATGGCCACCACGATCTCCAGCGCGTAGGCCCGGCTGTGCTGCGCGATCATCCGGCGGATGTAGTCCTCGCGCGTGGACTGCATGCGATGCCGGACGGCGACCGGATCGCGGTGCGCGAGGTCGGCGTGAATGGCGGCATGGGTCAGGGCGAGCAGATGCTCGGCATCGGTGGCACCGGGGTCGAGGACCAGCGTATTGCGGGCCGGGTAGTACTGTGCCGGAGCTCCCGTCCGGTGCGTGTAGGCGACGCCGTGGCGGTCCAGCGTCTCGTTGGCCCATTGCCCGGCCGGAGTCTCCGCGAGCACCGCGCGCAGACGCGTGATGCGTTCGGCCGTAGCCTGATCCGCCAGCTGGCCCGGTGTGATGTCGGGCTGGTCGACCCGTGGCTCCGGCCGCCCGTGCGGGTCCACCGGCACGGTATCGGTGGTTTCCACGCTGACCCGGCCGTTCCCGTCGATATGAATGGTGCGCGCCTCCGGCGCGACCGACGGTGAGATCTGTTGCGCCACCGCCGGGTCGCGCAGGGCCTCAGCCAGCACGCGCTGGTGTTCGCCGAGTGGTGCGGCGATGACGAGACGGTCCGGCGCGGCGATCGCGTGATCGCCCGGGTCGCCGGGGATGAGGGCGACGTGGTCACCGAGCAGCCGCCCGCGCTCCGGAATCTCGGCGGTGAGGACATCGCGGGCCGCGACGGCCGCGAGGTCGTCGAGGTGCCGCCGCTCATCGCGCAACGCCAGTTCCCGCTGGTCGGCGAGATCGGCCAGGGTGCGCAGATCGTGGTCCAGGCGGCGCAGGTCGGCGAGCCGGTCGGCGGGAGTTACGGGGTCGGTGAGCGCGCCCTCGAGGTGTCGGCGCAGCTGTTCGGCCTGCCGCCGAAGATCCGGTCGATCCGCTGTCGGGTCCGGCACGGGTGGGATATCCGGATCGGCGGCCAGCACGCGCTCGGCGGTCGTCGCCGCCCGCTCGGCCACCTCCCGCAGCTCGGTGGCGAGTTCCGCCGCACGCAGCCCGGCGGCCCGGCCGTCGAGCGCGGAACGGCGCATCCCGTCGGCGATGTCGGCGGTCGTCGGCAGGTGCGGCACGCCGGGACGGGTGCGCGACGCGGCGTTGACGTCGTCCCAGGCCCTGCCGTAGAGGTCGGTGTAGGTCGTGCCGTCGTCGGAGGCGAGGTCGGCGATCTCCGGCCGGATCGCGTCGGCGGCCAGTCGTCGCGCGAAATCGTCGACGGCCTCGGCGGTCACGGCCGTATCCGGGTCACGGCGCGCGAACGGAGCGAGCGACGCCTCGCGGACCGCACGCTCGTAGACGTCGCGGTAGGTCTGCTCGATCCGGGCGACGGTGTCGCTGCCCGTGATCTCGTACCCCAGTTCCCGCAGCTGCTGCGCCAATTCGACCATGCGGATACTGGCCTCGACCTCCTCGACGACCATGGCCCGCACGAATTCGTCCCGGCCCATGGCCCGGATCCGCTCGACCGCGCTGCGCCCCCCGGTGAGGTACTCGGCGTGCAGCGATTCGTGCGCGAGCCAGAGTGCCTGGCGCACATGGTCGACGCCGCTGGTGTAGGTGACGACGGACAGATCCCCCCGCCGCGTCTCGCCCGACCGGCCGTCGGTGTGCGCGTGGTCGAAGCGCTGCCGCAACGGACCCGCGTCGAGGTCAGCGAGTATCCGCTTGCCGATATCGGTCTGCGCCAACAGGCTTCGCACCGAATCGGCGGGATCGTCGAGCGAACGCAGGATGGGCGGCGAGGGCTCAGGGGCGACCGCGTCGCGCGATGTGGAGGAGTCGCCCCACGCCGGGGTGTCCACCTCGCTGGAGTTGGGGGTGCCGTCCTTGGCGGTGCGGTCGGCGGGGGTGCCGTCCGTAGTGGTGCCGTCGGTAGGGCTGCTGTCGGTGGGGCTGCCGTCGGTAGGGGTGCCGTCGGTAGGGGTGCCGTCGGTGAGATCACCGTCGGAAGGGATGCCGTCGGTGGTCCGCGTGGGCGCGTAGCCCTCGGGCTCCGCCTGATTCGCGTCCGATACCGGGCCGTGCGGTGGACCGTCCGGCGTACCGGGCGCGGTCGGCGTCCCGTCGGAGCCGTCATCGTCCGGACCGTTGCCGATCCGTCGGAGGATGTCGTCGAACGCTGCGTCGGTCCGGCGTTGGATATCGTCGAGCCGGTTCAGTGTCTGCCGCGACAGTTCGTGGAGACGCTCATCAGCCTCGCGGGCGATGGCCTGGAAGCGGTCCCCGGGTGTTGGCGGGTGCGGCTGCGCGGCAGCGGGTTCCGGTGGCGGCACGATGTCGTCGGCGGGATGCCGAAGTTCGCCGCGCGTCATCGTGATTCGGCCCTGGTCGTCGAAATCGATACGCAGTTCCCGCACGACCGCGCCCCGGTTCACCCGCTCGCTCAGCTCCGGATACCGTTGCCGCGCTTCGTCCCACACCCGTGCCGCATCGGTGTCGCCCCAGCCGACCACCAGGATGTGGGGTGGGTCGCCGTCGATGACGCCCACCCGGTCGGTGATCAGCTCCGCGCCCGCGGTGAGCAGGGTGTCGCGCTCCATGGCGGTGGCCATGGCCCGGTCCAGGATGTCCACCCGCTCGGCGGCGGCGTGGTATCGCTCGGCGGCGGCCTCCAGTGCGTCGATCCGCGCCAGGCGGCGGGGCATCTCGTCCACCCGCATGGTGGTGCCGCGCAGTTCTGCGACGGTGTCCGCCAGGCGATCCGGGGTCAGGTCGGCGTCGGTGACCGGCAGCCCGGCCTTGGCCGCGTCCAGGGCGTCCCGGGCCGTATCACGGGTCCGGACGGCGGCGGCGCTGTCGGCGGCGAGGATGTCCATGACCGCTCGGCGCTGCCTGGCCGCGTCGTCCAACGCGGCCGTTTCCCGCTGGAGTGCGGCATCGATGCGCGCGCCGGGGTCGGCGGGCGGTTCCTCGAGCCGTACCGGGCGAGCGGACTCGTCGGCCGGGGGCGGCTCGGGTGATCGGTCCGCCGGGGGCAGGTTCGCGTCGTCAGCGCCCGGAACCCGCTGCGCGGCACCGTCGGACGACGGACTGCCGGGTTGCCCCGGTGCGACGGGCCGCCGGAAACCGTCGGCCAGAGGCGCGTCCGCGCCGTCGGCGTCCCGAACCCGCTGCGCGGCACCGTCGGACGACGGACTGCCGGGCTGCCCCGGAGCGACGGACCGCCGGGAGCCGTCGGCTGGAGGCGCGTCCGCGCCGTCGGCGTCCGGAACCCGCTGGGCGGCACCGTCCGACGAGGGGGTGTCGGGTTGCCTCGGTGGTGCCGACAGCGGCGATTCGTCGGCGGGAGGATCGTCGCGACGCGGCGACCGGCCGTCGTCCGTGGGTGGTCCGAGCAGTTCGTTCGCGCGCGTGGCGGCCGACTCGAGGCGGGCGAGGTGCGCTTCGGCCAGGTGTAGGCGGCGAGTGGCGCCGTCGAGTCGGTCGAGTCTCTCCTGTCGCTGCGCCATCTCGTCGACGCGCGTGGTGCGGGTGCGGTGATGGTCCAGGGTCTCGTCCACCCGGCCCGGGGTGAGATCCGAGACGTCGATGGGCAGTCCGTCCAGGGCTGCATCGCGGTCGGCGCGGGCCTCGTCACGCTCCCTGGTCGCGGCGGCGAGTTCGCGGTCCAGGCGGATGCGCTGCCAGTCGGCATTGGGCCGGGCCCGGTCGAGTGCGGCGCTCAGGCGGTCGATATCGGACCGCGCGGTGTGCACAGCGCGCGCGGCCGACTCCAGATCATCGATACGGGCGAGGTGTGCCGCGTGCTCGGAAATCGGGAGCGTGCGGGCGCGCAGCGCGTCGAGTGTGTCGTCGAGGCGGTCGGGGCGCAGCTCCGAGGCGTCGACCGGATGCCGCGCCATCTCCTCATCGAGCCGCATTCGCGCGGCGTCGAAAGCCGCTGTGGCGGCGTCGAGTTCGTTGCGCACATCGGCGTAGCGCCGCACGTCCGGATGGTCGGGGCGGGCGAGCGCCGCCTCCAGCCGGGCGGCATCGGTCTCCGCACGGGCAAGGTCGGCCTCGGCGGCGTGCACCCGCCGTGCCGCGTCGCCGAGCGCGTCCACCCTGGCCAGATGGGCGGCGTGCTCCGATACCGGCAGCGTCCGGGAGCGCAGGCCCTCCAGGATTTCGTCGAGATGCTCCGGGCGCAGGTCGGTTTCCGCCACAGGGTGGCGTGCGACCTGTTCGGCGAGTGCGCGGCGGGCCTGCGCCAGTTCCTGGCGGGCGTTCTCGGCCCTGCCCGCCGCGGCCACGGCCGCGGCCTCGTCGAGCGCACGCTGATGCCGGTCGACGAGGGCGGCGAGGTCGGCCAGCCCGGCGGCGCGATCGCGGATCTCCGCCCGCAGCGTGGCCTGGAGTTCGGCCAGCTCCCGTGCGCTCAGGCCCTCGTGCTTCTCGATCTTGCCGTCGCGGTATTCCTCGTAGACCTCGGCGAGCCGGGCCGGATCGGCGTCGGTGATGTCGACGCCGATGATTCGCGCCCAGTCGCGATTCGCGCGCGGCACCGCGGATTCCGGATCGCGCGGCCGGTCGGCGGCGTCGCGCAGACCGTCGGTGAACGCGTGCGGAGCGCCGACGATGTCGCGCAGATGGGCGGGGGCGCCGGGATCGTGGATGCGCAGGTCCCCGTCGGCGGCCCGGGGATCCAGCGCGGGGTTGTTCCGCACATCGGTGTAGGGGTCGAGATCGAGCAGCGTTCGGGTGAACTCCGCGATGGCGGCCCGCACCTCGGTATCGCGTCCGGCCCGCTGTGCCAGGCGCATCGCGTCGGTGAGGGCGCCGACGTCGATGCCCTTCGTATCCCCGTGCGGTACCCAGATGAGCGCGTTCGGATTCCGCGTCTCGCCTCCGTCGCGGAAGTAAGGGTCGTCGCCGCGCAGGTGCTTTCCGGGAAGCAGGTCTTCGGGTACCACACCGAGACGACGGGCGAGCAGGTCGCGGGCCGCCCGCACCGCGTCGACGTCCAGGCTCTTACCCAGCTGTTTGGCGTAGTCGACGAGATCCTTGACGCGCTGGCGCTGCAAGGCCGACCGCTGGTCGGGATCGCCGAGCACGTCGGCGATCCGCTGCGGGGTCAGGTCGTCGTGCGGTATGCCGAGGCGGTTGGCCAATTGCTCACGGCGCCGGGTGATGTCGAAGAAGGTCTCGATATCGCTGGCGCTGCGGGCGTAGTCGGCCAGCCCTTCGATCTGTGCGGCGCGCAGCGCATTGCGCAGCCGGTGGTCCGCGATCGTCTCCGGGGTCAGGTCGCCGGGGTCGATGCCGAGTTCGCCGGCCAGGCCACGGATGGCGTCACGTAGCTCATCGACCGAACGCGGCTGATGCGGGTTCGACTGCGGTGCCTCGGAATCCAGCACCGGACGCCAATCTCCCGCGCCGTCGCGCAGCAGCGTGACACGCACGTCACGGCCGTCGACCGCTCCCTGATAGTGGCGGACCTGCGGGGTGTCGGCGGCGTCGAGGTGGAGACGGCCGGTTGCGTCCACCCATGCGTTTCGGTAGTCGGGGACGATATCGCCGCGGTTCACCGCCGCCGCGAGTGCCGGGTCGGCGGCGAGTGCGTCCGCGAGCAGGCGCGATCGGTCCCCGGCACCGTCGAAGACGACCAGTCGATCCGGGCCGCCGTCCGGATCCGCCACCCGCACCACGCCGTCGTGCACCTGCCGCCCCTGCCGTGCCCGGGTCCATTCGTCGATCAGATGGGCACGTTGATCGGGATCGGCATCCGAGCGCAGGTACGGTGCGGCCGCGCGCGCGAAATCCGCCAGCGCCGCGGCACGGTCGGCGGTGTCGCCGCGCAGCCGGGCGAGTTCCTCCGCCAGCCGGGCATTCGCCAGATCGTGCTGGATCCGCCGCATATCCGCCGGGTCGACGGCCGCCAGCAGCTCCCCGCGCTCCGCCGGGTCCACCCGACGCAGGGCGTCGGTGAGGGTATCCGCGGCCGATTCCGGGTCGATGCCGGACAGCTGCTCGAGGTTCGATCCGGCCAGCAGCCGGGCCCGCTGGTCGGCGGGCAGGGCCAGCAGCGCGCGGGCCGCCTCCTCCGGGCTCAGATCGACCAGATCCCGTACACCCAGGGCGTTCAGGTCCACGCCCAGCAGCTGCGCCCAGACGGACCGCTCGTCATTGATCTGATAGCGGCGCAATGCGTTCTCGTAGTGCTCGCGCAGACCGTCCTCGCGGTCCGGGCGGACGCCCTCGTGCGGATCGGCCCAGTGGCGGCCCGGCTCGCCGCCGTTGTTGACGCCCTCCCAGTCCAGCAGCGTCGGTTCCGTACCGCCCGCCCGCACCAGCTCCCGCAGGTACAGACCGAGCGGGTCATTGCTGTCGAAGCTGACCTCGCGGCTGAACGGCAGGCGAGCGTCCTCGGCGTTCCACCGCCGCGCCGCCTCGGCCAAGGCTTCGACAGCGGCTGCGCGGCGGGCGTTTCGGTACTGCTGTTCGGTGAGGTTCCGTTGCACCGCTGCCGGATTCGAATCCGTCAGCTCGATGTCGAGGCGCCGGGCGGCCGCGCGCAGCTCCGAGTCCGGAGACCTGAGCGTCGGATCGGAATCGGTTGTGTTAGAAGGCGATTCATCGCTGCGACGCGGATCTCCTTCACCCGCTTGGAGTTCCCGCGTATCCGGCGCGGGGAAGAAGGTGTCGTCCGGATCCATGAGCCCGGCGAGCTTCAGCTCCGCCTCCATCTCCGCCAGCAACTCCGGATCGGCCTCGTCGATCCAGTACCGGTACTCCTCGTCGTCGGCGACCATGGCGGGTACGACGTCTTCCGACTCGTCGCGAGTCCGAGCGGTCAAGCGGTCCAGGAAGAACGGCGCGCCCTCACGTTTCTTCCAGAGCGTGGCGACCTCTTTCCAGATGCGGGCGGGGTTGAAGCTCCCCGACGCGGCCGGGTCGGTGATACCGGCCAGATCCGAGATGGCCGTCTGGCCGCGACCGTCCTCGCCCGAGCCCGACGGGTACTTGGGATATGCGCCGTCGTAGCTGAGCGAAGCCGGCGAGAAGCCTTCGCGCAGCCGCTGCCGAAGCAGGCCGTCACGTTTGGCGATCCGCCATTCGGTCTTGGCCAGCTCCCACCGCTCGCGCAGCGTGAGCGTGCCCTCCGCCGCCTTGGCCAGCAGTTCGCGGTGGCGGACATCGACGGTATCGGGGCGTGGGGCGAGTTGACCGGATTCCGATGGGTCGCCGGCCGGAGGCACGACGCGCATCCGGCCGTCGTCGCCGGGTGCCAGCCCGACGGGCACCCGATCGCCGTCCACCTCGAGCACCATCCTGCGGGGGCCGTCGGGGGGAGTCGAGTCCGGTTCGGTCCGCAGCGCATCGGCCAGGGCGGCAAGGTCTTCGGCCTGCCGCAGCGTGGCCTCGCGCAGGTCGGCCAGGGTGCGGGTGACGCGGTCCGGGTGCAGCGCCGCGGGATCGAGCCCGAGCAGGTCGGCCCACCGATCCCGGGTGGTCTCGATCTGGCGGCGGTGCACCGCGTCGGTGGCGGTCTCGTGGCGGGCGACGCTGTCGGCCAGCGCCTCGATCACACCGGCGGTCAGCAGGTTGCGGTAGCGCAGATCGGCGAGTGTGCGCGCCGAGTCGGCGGATCGCAGTTCGGCGTCCGACAGTCCCAGGCGCTGGGCGAGCCGGTCCCGAAGTCCGGAGTCGGAATGCAGTCGTGGCGTCCGATCGGGTTGTGCGGCAGGGTTCTCCGGTCGCGGAGAACCATCCGCGGCTGTCAAGCGGGCCGGGCCCGCATCGGGAGCCGGGTACGAGAGATAGCCCAGTCCGAGTGAGCGCAGTTCCGCCAGCATCCGCTGCCGCGTTCCCTGGTCGGCCTCCCGCCAGTAGTCCTCGTCGCCGTACAGCTGATCGACGTCCAGCGGTCCGAAGTCGTCGGGATAGCGCATGGGCGCGGCGGCGGCGATGGATTCGTCGAGCAAACCACGGGCCCTTGCCCTTTCGGCCAGCTCCCACAGGGTTCCGAACGGGTCGCTGTTGCCGTCGAAGGCATCCCGCAGGCCGAGCGCTTCGGCCAGGCGGCGGATGTATTCGCGTTCGCCTTCGGACAGCGTGACCGGGTCGACGCCACCGGCCCGCACGTCGGGCTGATCGAGGAAGCGCCGGATGGCATCGAGCGGATCTTCGGCGTCCGGACCGGCGCGGCGTGCTCCGGCACCCGAATCGCCCTCTCCGCCGGGAGGATCGCCCGCACCGTCCGCGGTGCCGTTCGTCGGCGGTGGGCCGGGTGGCCGTTGCGAGCCGCCCCCGGTCCCCGGCTCCGGAGCCGTATCCCCCGAATCCGCGGCATCGTCGGTGCGCTGACGCGACTCGGCGAGTTCGTCCACCAACCGGTTCGTCGATTCGTCGGGCCGCGTACCGGGGTCGGCCGGTGGGCGTGAACCGTCGTCGGGGTCACGGGCGGGTGTGGGCGGTCCGGGCGGGTCCGCGGGTGGTAGCCGGGAGCCGCCATCGGCCTGCGGTCCGCTGCCCGCCGGGGGCGGCGGGGGTGCGGCGGTACCCGGTTCCTCACCCGGATCGTCGGGACGGCCGGGTAGCTGCCCACGCTCGGCCAGCCGGTGGAACTGTTCGGCCAGCTCGGCGAGCGTCCTGATCTGCTCGGCCCGGTCGCGCACCTCGCCGCGCATGCCGTCCAGAGCCGCCGCGAGATCGGCGGCACTGAGGCCCTCGTGCTTGTCGATCCGACCGTCCCGGTACGCCTCGTACACCCGGCGGAAGGTCGCGTCGTCGGCGCCGACCAGGTCCACGCCCACCAGGCGCGCCCAGTCGCCGCCCGGCTGCGGCCGGGTATCGGGATCACCGCTGGGCAATTCGCCGCCCTCGGGCAGCCGAGCCTGGGCATCGGCCACGGCGTCGGCGAGGGCACGGCCGAAATCGAGCGGATCGCCCGACGGGACGGCACCGGCGAGGATGTCGCGCAGCCCCGGCAGGGCGTCGATATCGTGCACCGGCGGTTCGGTGTCGGCGGAACGCGGGTCGGCCGCACGATCGCCCCGGGGCACCTCGGAATACGGGTCGACGTCGGTGAGCGCGGCGGCGAATTCGGCCAGCGCGTCCCGCGCGACCCAGGCACTCCCGTCGCGTACCAGTCCGGCGACGACCTTGCGCAGTTTCGCCGGATCGATGCCCGCGGTATCCGGAACCCGGATGAGCCGTCCCGCATCGTTATTCGTGTACTTGGTCGGATACAGCTCCGACGGCTCGATGCCGAGCTGCCGCGCCAGCCGGTCCCGTGCGGCATCGAGCGCCGTCGCGTCGAGTCCGCGCAGCCGCCGCGCGTAAGCGACGAGATCCTCGAACCGCTGGATACGTAGCGCCCGGCGCGGCGACGGGTCGGTGAGGCCCTCCGCGATCGCCCGGGGTGTCAGTTCCGCCTCCGACAGTCCCAGGCGCTGCGCCAGCGGGGCCCGCACCTCGGCGAGACCGTAGAAGGTCTGGATGTCGTTGGCGGTGCGAATGTAGTCGGCGAGCGCCTCGATCTGGCCCGCCCGCATCGCATTCAGCAGCTGCTGCGAGGCGATCGTCCGCGCCAACCGCTCCGGATGCACGCCGTCGGGGCCGATGCCGAGGTCGTCGAGGCCGACACCGAGTCGCCGTGCCAGCTCGCCCATCTCGCGCAGTGCCTCTTCGGGCGACCGCGGCGCGGTGCGATCCGATGCGCCGTCGGCCGTCGAACCGCCCTCGGGCGCCGCATCGAGCGTGTCGGATACCGGGTCGACGGTCTGGGGAACCGGCCGCCACTGCTGTCCGGTGTTGTCCCGCACCAGGGTCACGACCAATTCCCGGTCGTCCACCGGGCCGCGGAAGTGGTGGACCTCGGGAGTATCGACCGGGTCGAGGTGCGGCTGCCCGGACTCGTCGACACGCACCTGCCGGTAGTCCACCCGGATATCGCCGGTGTCGAGCGCGGCCGCCAGATCCGGCCGCGTGGCCAGCGTGTCGGCCAGCACCTCGTCCCGGCCGCGAGCACCGTCGATGACCACCAGCAAGTCCGGCCCGTCGTCGATCGGAATCCGGGCGATCTGGTCGCCGTACGGCTCGCCGACCTGCCGCTGATCGGCCTGCGCCAGCAGATCGGCCGCCGCGGTAGCGAAGTCGGCCAAGCCCTCCGCTCGCGCGATGTTCTCGCTCCGCAGCCGATCCAGGGTGCCGTCCAGCCGATCGGGGCCGAGGTCGGCGAGATCGATACCGAACATGGCTGCCCACGTGGACAATTCGTCCGTCAACTGACTGCGGCGCAGCGCGTGCTCGAAATAGATCGGGATACCGTCGTCGCGGCCGAGCTCCGGATTCTCGCCGACCCGGTTCCACTCCGGCAGCGGATCGGCCCCGTTGCCGACTTCCGCGCTGTCCAGCAACCCGGGATCAGAGCCCATCGCGACCATGATCTCGCGCAGGAACAACCCCATCGGATTGTCGTCGAAGAAGCTGCGCGGCACGGCACCGACCGGCACACTGCCACCGGGGCGGCCCTCGGCATCCGTTCCCGGCGTGCCGTCCGCGTCGTGCCAGCGATAGGGGCGGCTGTTCTCCTCGTTGAAACGCCGCGCGGCGTCGCCGAGTCCCTCGATGGCGGCGGCGGCGCGCAACGTCCGGTACTGCTGCTCGTCGAGCACCCGCCGAACGGTCGCCGGATCGTTGTCGGGCAGGTCGAACCCGAGGCGCCGCGCCATATCCGCGAGCGACTCGTCCTGTGGCGGGTTCGCGGGTTCCGCGACCGGCAGCGGATCGTTCGGCACCTCCGGAATCGGCTGCTCTTCGAGCCGGACCGACTCCTCGGCGGAGATCAGACCATGGTCGTAGAGGTCGTCGATGATCCGCTGACGCAGCTCCGGATCCGTGCTGGAATCCAGCAGATCCCGCAGCGCGGCGCGGTTCTCGTCCGCCGGGCGCAACTCCAGGCGCGTCAGGTCGGTGAGGATGCGGCGGCGGACCTCGGGATCGGAGGTGACGTCCAGCAGCGCTTCGAAATCGGCGCGGGCCTGCTCCGGGGAGATGATCCCGGCTTCATGAGTGACGCCGATCCCCTGGCGGGTGCGTTCCGGATCGGTATCGCTGATCCAGGGCCGGTACTCCGCGCCGTCGGGCGTGTGCAGCGGCATATGCTCGCCGGCTTGCGCCGCGATACGACCGGAGAGCCGATTCAGGAGGGGTATCTGCTCCCGCTGCTGCCAGAAGGTGACGGACTCCTTGAGAATCCGCGCGATATTGGGGAATCCGTCCCCGCCCGCGCTGGGCGGCTCCTGGAACACCGGGCCGGTGGGAGGCGGCGGCGGTGCGGGAGGTGGCGGGCCGAGCAGGTCCGGGGCGTCGACGACCGCGTCCCGCAGCGCCGTCTGGCCGCGGTGGTCCTCGCCGGAGCCGGAGGGGTACTTGGGGTACACGCCGCGGTGGCCGCGCACATGAGTGATGTCGCGGAAGCGCTCCCACATGCGGCGCAGCGCCGACTTGCGCTCCGGAGTGTCGGAATCGGCTCGGCGGGCGGGTGTTTCGCCGCCGTCCGGGGGCGCGACGCGCCAGCGGTCGGCACCGTCGGGGACGAGACGCAGGGGTACCTGCTCACCGTCGACGTCGATGGTCCGGGTGGTGTCGGCATCGCCCTGCGGTGGCAGGACCGCGTCGGGTTCCAGGACATGCGGGTCACCGGCCTCGTCGCCGGAGCGCGAGTTCTGGTGTGCGCCTTCATCGCCCGGATCGTCCGGGGTCGTCGGCGGTGCGGGCGGATCCGACGGCGGCCGGTTCGATCCACCGTCGGCCACCGCGAGTGGGGCGTCGCCGTCGGCCGCCTGCCACGCCGGGGTGAACATGTCCGACGCCGTGCGCGTGGACTGCTCACCGTCCTGTGCGCGTGGCGGCCGCGGCGCGTCGGCACCGGACCGCGGCGGAACGCCGACATCGGCACTCGAGGTGCGCACGGGCGCACCATGGTCGGCGGACGGCGACCGAGGCTGCTCCTCCTCGGCAGTGGGTGATCGGTCCGGCTCCTCGTCGGCAACGGACGATCGGTTCGGCTCCTCACCGACGGTCGGCGACCGGCTCTCCTCGTCAGCGGGAGGCGACCGGTCCGGGTCCACGTCGGTGGTGAGCGATCGGTCCGCATCCTCGTCAGAGGTCGGCGACCGGTTCGGGTCTTCGTCAGAGGTCGGCGACTGGTTCGAGTTTTCGTCAGGGGCTGGCGACCGGTTCGGGTCTTCGTCAGGGGCCGGCGACTGGTTCGGGTCTTCGTCAGGGGCCGGCGACTGGTCGGGTGTCTCGTCGGTGGTCCGCGACGGGGCATCGTCATCGTCGGCTGTCGGTGACGGCGGCCGTTCCTCGTCGGGGGCGGGTGTCCGGCCTCGCTGCGCTTCGGGCGGCTCCGATCGCGGGCGGGTGGAGGTGTCGTCCGCGTCGGGCGCGTCGGCGGAGAAGCGGTCGGTGAAGAAGCGGACGAAGCGGCCCCACCGGTCACGGTCCGGCCGCGCGTGCCGCTCGATCTCCCGCAGGCGGTCCATGGCCGAGTCGAACCATTCGCCACGATCGCGAGCGGTGAAGTCCGGTTCCAACGCCGCCAGGCGCGCCCGGAGCGACCGCACCTCGGACTTGGTGAACTCGTTGTCGCGCCAGACGATCTCGCCGTCGTCGCCGACTCGCAGCAGATAGTCGGCGAACGGGCTGATGGGATCACCGGCCTCGGGGCCCGGACCGAAGGCGTTGTGGTGGCCGATCCCACCGACCCCGTCGGGACCGATCACCCAGTGGGAATCCCGGTCCGGCATACCGGTCAGCGCATCCAGTAGGCCCAGCATCCGGCCCTGGGGGGAGTCGGTGGCTCCGAGCAGCCGCGCCGCGTCCGCCCCTTCGAACATCGTCGCCGCCACGTCACCCGGCATCACCTGCATGTAGACGGTGGTGGGGGAATCACCGTCCCCGTGCACCCGTGGCACGTTCGCGTCGATCGCGGTGCCCAGCATGGACGCCAGGACCTCGGCGTCGGCCTGCCTCGGATCGTCGAACACCTTCCGGACCAGGCGGGTGCCGTCTTCGAAGGTGACCAGTTCCACCCGGTGTGCCCGCTCGCCGTCCCCGAGCGGTTCGACACGCACTTCACCGGACTCGACGGCATCGTGCACCAGCGCGTCGAAGGTCTGCCGGGACAATGCCTCCCGTTCGATCGGCCCCAGCTTGTGCGTCGGATTGCCCTCGGCGTCGAACATGATCGCGTACGTGCCGGTGCGGTCGCCGACGCCCGCCGGCGGATTCTCGATCACCTCGCCCGTCGCGGCATCCCGGATCACGATCTCGCCGTCCTCGCAGGACAGCCGGTATACCCGCGTCACGGCGTCGTCGCCGTCGCCGTAGGTGTCGATCACGAGGGCGTGCATGGTGTCGCTCTCGCCCTGCCGCCGCCGCGCCGCCGCCTCGTCCCGCAGGCGCTGGCGCAGGGAACCGTGATCGTTGAACTGCCGGGCCGCCCCGTCCGCCGCGACCATGATCGCCGCGACCGGCATGCCGTCGCGCCACGACTCCGGATCCGGAACGCGGATCGCCGTACTACCGGTGTCCTCCCGGATGCCCGCCAGCGCCCGCACGGCATCATTGCCGCCCGCACTCCGATCCCCGTCCGGCGCGGCGCGATTCGCCGGGGCGGTGGCCGCTGTGTCGGCGCTCGCGTCGCCATCCGGATCGGCCGACCCGTCCGCATCCGGCCGCCGCGCACCCCCGCTACCTGCCGAGGACTCATCCTCGGCCCGCCCGCCCCGATCGGTGTCCTCCGCATCGTCGCGCCGTGCCGACACGGCGGATTCATCACGCCCACGGCCCGGTTCGCTGCTAGCCGGACCGGATTCGTCACTCGCAGGGGCCGCTTCGTCACGTGCAAGCGTGGGCTCGTCACGCGTAGGAACCGCCTCGTCACGCACAGGCGCAGACTCGCGTCTCGTTGGAACCGGTTGGTCACGCTCGGGAACGGAACCCTCACGCAAGGGAGAACCGTCCTCGCGCACGGGAGCCGTTTCGCCGCGCTCCTGAGCGGAGTCCTCGCGCACGGGAGCCACATCATCACGCACAGGAATCGCTTCATCACGCACCGGCGCGGACTCGTCACGTGCAGGGGCCGCCTCGTCACGCACCGGAGCCGCCTCATCGCGTGCAGGAGCCGCTTCATCACGCACCGGCGCGGAGTCCTCGCGCGCCGGAGCGTCTTCCTCGCGCACGCGGGCCGGTTCGCCGCGTCCCTGAGCGGAGTCCTCGCGCGCCGGAGCGTCTTCCTCGCGCACGCGGGCCGGTTCGCCGCGTCCCTGAGCGGAGTCCTCACGCGCCGGAGCGTCTTCGTCACGCACACGGGCCGATTCGCCACGATCCGGTGCGGATTCCTCGCGTGCAGGAATTGCTTCATCGCGTGCAGGCGCGGATTCCTCGCGTGTGGGTGCGCCTTCGTCGCGTAGGGAGGACGGTTCGGCGTGGGCGGTGTCTGTGTCCGGCGGTGCTTCCGATTGGGTCCGGAGTGTGGCGGTGACCGGGGTGCCGGGGTCGGCGGTGTGTGGGTCGGTGCGGGTCGGAGTGGCCTCGGAGCCTGTTGTAGCCGCTTGGATACCGGTGGCGGGGTCGGGCATCGCGCTGGAAGCATGTTGTGCGCCAGCGGCTCTGGGCTCGGGATGTGGGGCGGCGGTGGGTTCTCCGCCGGGCGGCTGGGCACCGTTCGGTGTGCCGGGGGCTGCCGCGGTGGCTGGCGAACCGGTGGGGTCGGTGGCGGGGGTGCGGGTTTGGTCGCCGCGTGCCGCGTCGGACTGCATCCACTGCGGGCGCGCGTCGGCGGCGGACGCCGGGCGGGCGGAGGCGGGCGAGGCGCCGCGGGCGTCGGCGGGGCCGGGTGACTGCGGTGCGGCGGTGGTCGGCGCTCCGGACGGTGCCGACACCGCGCCCTGGGGCGGCAGCGCGACAGGGGTGGAACCGTCTACGGAACCATCGGTGGGTATCACCGGCTTGGCACCGGAAGCCACTGTGCCGGAGCCTGTTTCGGCAGCGCTCCCGAGGTCGGCACCTGAGCCTGGCGCGCGCGGTGCCGCCTGTGCGGGCGCACCGGCTCCATCCGCCGAACCAGCACCATCCGCAGACCCGGTGCCATCCGCCGACCCTGTGCCATCCGCAGACCCTGTGCCATCCGCCGACCCGGTGCCGTCGGCGGCCCTGGAGTCGGCCGCCGTGGACGCATCCGCGCGGTCGTTCACCGCATCGCTATTCGTCCCCTCGCTCTTCCCGGCCCCGCCGCCGGCGTTGTCCTCGGACCGGGGGCCGCCGTCGGCCGCCGGTTGCAGCGAACCGTTCGCATCACCGGGCACGCCCGCACCGTGCGTCGAATCGCCGGTGCCCGAGCGATTTCCGCTGCCCTGCCCGGCGCCGTCGTTCCCACTGTGCGCATCGGTTCCCGTGGCGGTCGGGGTATCCGGGGCATCCGACGCTCGCGTATCGCCCGCCCCATCGGCGCGCCCGTCCACCGCACTGTCACCAGCACCGCGTCCGTCCGTCGCGGCGTCACCAGCACCACGCCCATCCGCCGCGGCGTCACCAGCACCACGCCCATCCGCCGCGGCGTCACCAGCACCACGCCCATCCGCCGCGGCGTCACCAGCACCACGCCCGTCCGCCGCAGCGTCACCGGCACCGTGCGGCTCACCCGTCCGCCCTGTCGTATCGGAGCCGTCACCGTTGGCACCCGCGCCGCGGGTGCCACCCGTATCGGCGTCTCCGGCGCGGCCGTTGGCGGAACCATCGTCCGCACCGCGCCCGCCGCCGTCGGTGGTGCTGCCCGTCCCGTCGCCGGCGGTGTTGCCAGCACCGTTTCCGGAACCATCGCCCGCGCTACCCGGTGGTGGCGCGGAGCCGTCGCCGACGAGTCCGCCCGGCAGCGTCCCCTCGGGTGAGACGCCGACCCGCGGCATATTGCCGAAATCCGGTGTGCCGTTGTAGATGTCGGGAAACCGATTGTGAAAGTGCTGGGTGGCCAGAGCTTTGTTGCCGCCGGAGAGCCCGCCGTTGATCGCCCCGGACAAGGCCCCGGTGTGCATGGCGTTCCAGTCGAGCTGCGTGTTCTTCAGGCCGTCGACGGCGGAATCCCAGCCCTCGTTCTTCCAGTCGACGATGAACTGGCCGCCGATGCCGCCGAAGTACCCCGCGTATCCGCCCGCCAGTCCGGCGGTGACGCCGGTCAGCGCACCGGTCGTGAAGTCGGACAGCTTGTCGCCGAACTTCAGCCGATCGGTCAGAACGTCACCGAGCCGGTCATTGAGTCCGCGGCCGACCAGATCGCCCAGCGGCCCGGCCACCGCACCACCGGCCGCCGAGCTCACGGTGCTGATGATGACCTGGTCCCAGTTCATTTCGCGACGGTTGTCCTGGGACAGCTGCCAGGCCTGGATCCCGACTTCCTGGCCCACGCCGATGGCCGTATCGATGGCCACGTGCCGCGCCAGGAACCGGAGCAGGCCGGGCAGGTTCGCGACCCGCCGCGCGACC
This sequence comes from Nocardia otitidiscaviarum, assembly GCF_007362295.1. Taxonomy (NCBI): domain Bacteria; kingdom Bacillati; phylum Actinomycetota; class Actinomycetes; order Mycobacteriales; family Nocardiaceae; genus Nocardia; species Nocardia otitidiscaviarum. The sequence continues at coordinate 5,968,497 of NZ_CP041695.1, forward strand.
GCGGCGACGATCCTGGCCACGATGGCCCGAATACCCATGCGTGTCACCGTGATCGCGGCGGCGGAGACGGCCGGGTAGGCCGGTGGGAATGCCCAGGCGGCGGCGAGTTCGATCGCCAGCAGAGCCAGCGAGCTGATCATCAGGATCTTGGCGTAGTCGATCTCGGTGCCGACGTCGTCGATGCCGAGCGCCAAGCCGTTGAACGCCTCGACGAGCTTCTCGACGGAGGTGTCGCCGGAGAGCAGGCTGTCGAAGTACGCCCGCATCTCGTCGACGCCCTCACCCGACGGGTAGGCGATGAACGTCTTGGTCTTGGCGTCCTCGATGTCGGGGATGATCTGTTCGAGGGCGGTCGCGGCGGCACGCCAATCGTCGGCCAGTGCCCACATGGCGTCCTCGTCGCCGTGCGGCCAGTCCGACCCCGCAACCCATTCCAGCCACTTGAGGTAGCCGGGAATATCACCCATCTGCGATTACTCCGAGATCACCAGCTGGTCTCGGTGGCCCCGGGGGTACTCGGACGATCGTTACCGCGGGATTCGTCGGCGGACAGCGGATCCACCTCGACGCGGCGCTGCCGGACATCCGGATCGGCCATGGAAACCGGTGGCGCCACGGGAATCTGCTCGCTGACGTCGGGCAGGCCCTCGATCAGATCCGAGAGCTTCGGCAACCGCGCCCGGCGATCGCGCAGGGGGCCCATAAGCTCCTGACCGCGTCGTGACACCTCGGTGAAAGCCTGCTGCGCCGCTTCGGTGACCGCGTCGGCGATCTCGCCATAGTCCAGGTCGTCGATATCCGCGCTGAACTTCGTCTTCACGATCGCACCGTCGGCGTTCACGGTGACGGTCACCCGCCCCTTCCGCGCGCTGGCGCTGGCGGTGAGCCGCGCTCGCTCCCGTTGCAGCCGGGCGATATCCGCGAACTGCCGCTGCACCTCGTCGAGCAGCGAATGCATCTCGGCGCGGGCGTTGTCATTCACCATGGGAGAGCAGGCCTTTCGTGGCTACCGGTACTGGTCGCCGTTGGCTTTGTCCTGCGCCTCCAAGTAATCGGCGGCCTTGGTCTGCCCCGCGGAGAAGGATTCGAAGGTGGTCGCCATATTCGCGAGGCTGGACAGGTAGTCGTCCCGCGTCGTCCGGTAGCCGTCCTGTCCGTTCGCGTCGTCGGCGAAATTGGTGCCGATCTCGTCGTCGCCCCACGGTTCACCGCGACCGTTGATCGCCGCCTTCAGCGTGGTCAGCACCGAGTCGAGCTTGGTCTGCACCGTGCCGGTAGCGGTCGCGGCATTACGCAGCTGCTCTGTGTACACCTCGAGTGGCTGTGTCATCGCATTCGCTCCTGGTGCTCGCGCGGGCCGTGCTGGTACCTGCTCGGCGGGTACCCGTTGCACGGTCGCAGGCGCGAGCAAACCGATAGCGTCGACAACTTGAACGACGAGTGTCGTCTCGGCGAATCAGCGTCGTGTGGAACGGGTTTCGCGGCGTCACTGCACCTCTTCGCCGTGATCCACCATGTGGCGGAGGATCCGGTCGACGTGCTGCTCGATGCGCTCGGCCAGCTTTCCGGCGTTCGCGCCCACCGCCCGCGGCTGGGATGCGGCGAAGTCGATCAGATAGCGGCCATCGTCCGGAATGTCGCGCCAGAGCATGGTGCTCTCGGCGATTCCCCGGGGACCGTACTGCGACCGCGCCTGGAGCACCTGGATGGCGCCGCTCCATGCGGCCGGTTCGGCCCACCACGCCGCGCTGCTGGGTTCCATCGTGTCGTCGAACGGGTCGAGGATGGACGACCGCGCTCCGACGTCCGCCCGCTCGCGCATGCCGTCGATGACTATCGGCACGCTGGGCCCGCGCGCCGCATCGGCAGGGGGAAGTTCGGCGACCATCCGGGCGGCAAGCGCCTCGGGCCCACATTCGGTCAGCGTGTAACCGCCACTGTGGTAGACGGTTTCACCGGGCAGCTGGGTGATCAACACCGCCCGCCGACCCCGACGCGCACCATGTACGCGAATACGTTTGCGCGGGTTGCCGATATCGCCGTCACTCCAGGTGCTGGAGTAGACCCGCACCTCCGGCCTGACGACCGTTTCGAATACCGAGGCGAAACCGGGGCCGACCCGTTCCGCCAGTCGCGCGCCCGCTTCCATGAGTTCGCGATCGAATTCGTCGGCGCCCAGCGTGCGGCTGGTGAATACCAGTGGCGGGGGCATGAACCCGTCGAGGTGGCGGTCGCACAGCGCCTTGAACTCGACATCGGTGAACTCCCATCTCATACCTCGCGCTCCACCGTCGCCTCCGGCCTTCCGCTCCCGTCACGAAATGATTCCACCGGCTCGACCGGGGCGAACGCCCGATCGGCTGCCGCCACGACTCCGGCCTCCTCGACCATGCCCACCGCTGGTTCCAGACCACCCCCGTCGAGACCGGCACGGCCGAACAGATTCGTGAAAGACGGTGCGGTTGTGACCTGTCCGGCCGCCGGTGTGGGCACGGCCGCCGCTGCGGCCGGGTGGTCCGGCGACGCCGCGGGCGGAGTCACCGGCTGCTGTTCGGCGGCCGGTGCCAGACCGAGCAGCTGCCCCAGCTGAGACAGCTTCTCCGGGGACTGCCCAAGCTCCGCGAACGCCTGGGTGACCCGCTCCTCCGGCACACCGAGCAGTTCGCCGATCCGAGCGTTGTCCGCTCGGGCGAGGGCGGCCTCGACCTGCTGCGCGATCGTCGGCGACTGCGAGGTCGGCTGGGTCAGCGCGGGGGAAGCGGCGGATACCAACGAGGACAGCATGCCGACGAGCTGGGCGGTATCGCCGGTGCCACCGGGGCTGCTCGCGTGGTCGAGGCCGGTCTGCCCGCCGGGCGTGGTCGGTGTGGTTGGTGTGGTCGGCCTCGTCGACGCGGCCGGTGTGGTTGGCTTCGTCGATAGGGTCTGCGCAGCCGGTGACGTGGGCTCGTCCTTCGACGTCAGCGCGGGGGTCGGGCGCGGCGGAGTAGCCGGCGCGCCCGCCCCGGACGGGCTCGTCGGAGATCCGGGCTGATCGCGGTCAGCGGAGCGCTCTCGTTCCGGATCCCGTCCCGGGTTCCGCTCGGTCGGGTCGCTCGGCCGCTCCGGGACGGTCGGCGAAGTCACGGTCGGCGACTTGATGATGGCCAGCACCGAGGCGGTCTCATCGGCGGGCCCCACATAGTCGCGCTGGTAGAAGCCTCGATACTTGCCGAGGGTGTCCTCACACATCTTGTCGTCGACCTCGCGCTGATCCGGCATGGTCTGCGATGTCCACGCCATCCAGTCCGCGGTGTAGTCGAGATTGAGGCCGACCACCTTCATGGCGGCGGTGAGCTGCTTGGTGTCGGTCACATAGGCTTGGACCGCCTGCCTGGCCTGTTCCGCGCCGACGCCGGACCACTTGCTGTCCAACCGCTGAATCTCGTTGCGGAAGTTCCCCAGTCGCTCATCGAGCCAGCCGGACATGTCGTACCAGACACCGGCCGCCGCGCCGAATGGCGCGATGTCCATCGCCTGCCCCAGATCGTAGAGCTCATGCCACTGCATGGAGTCCTTGTGGCGGTGGGACAGATCCACGGATCGCTTCGCACCGTCGTAGTCGTTCAGTTCGCCGGGGCGCTCGGCGGGGTCGTAGCGGGACCGGATATGGATGGAGGAGCGCAACTCCGGTTGCCGCGCCGTCGGTTCCAGGTTGAGGTCCGCGACACCCGGTGTAATCTTCGCGTCGTCCAGATTCAGGTTGGCGAACGCCGACTCGTTGTCCGTCTCGGTCGCGATGTACGCCTTGCCCGCGGCCACGAACGCATCGGCCATATCGGTGAGCAGGGCGATGTGATTGTCGAACGCGGTGAGCAGTTCCGTCCCCTGATCGCTGAGCTTCTGCGCCAGCAGGTCACCGGAGGTCAACGTGCCGATCTTCGGCAGGTTGTCGAGCTTGCCGTTCTCGGCCATCCTGCGGAAGTAGCGGAACTGCCGCACCATATCCGAACAGAGCTCCACCGCGTCTTCGACCGCCGTCGGATCGAACTTCAGCCAGCCCGCCGAATGTTCCGCTCCGGAGGTCAGGCTGTCCCAGTCGGAGTTGAAGGTGTTCTCAGGTGCCATCGGTCGCCTCCGTCGTCCAGCCAGATCAGCTCGGTGTCAATCCAGCTTAGTTCCGTCGATATCCCCTGGCGCACAAGGACATTGAGAGCCACATCGAGCGAAGCCGCACCGCCGGTCACACCCTTCCCACCGCTTGCCGAGCCGCCGTCACACGGGCTCGCACGTTAGTACAGTTAATGAATCGCAACTGCTACCGTTACACCGTGAGCAATCCGGTGGCTGCGACCTTCGATCTACTCGGTGATCGGCTGACGCTGACGATCCTGCGCCATGCCTTCACACAGCGGGCGTGCCGGTTCAATCAGTGGCTCGACTACACGGGGGCGCCGCCCGCCGTGCTGACCGCGCGGCTCGCCGCGCTGGTCGAGGCGGGGGTGCTCGCGCGGGTGCCGCGGGCGGGGACGGTGGATCGGCACGAGTATCGACTGACCGAGCTCGGGCTCGCGACCTGGGAGATTCTGGTGTGCGTGTGGGCGTGGCAGCGGGAGTGGACCGCGGAGGGGGCGCGGCTGCCGGAGTTCGTGCACGGGGCGTGTGGGCATCGGGGACCGCCCATGCTCATGTGCCATGCGTGCGGGCGCGGGGTCACCACCCATGACACGGCGGTCGAGCTGGCCGAGGATGTGCTGTGGCAGTTGACCTCCGGGCGGCGGCGGTCTTCCCGGGGGGCCGCCGGAGCGCGGGCGGACGTGCGGTTCGACGAGATCATGCAGGCCATCGGGGACCGCTGGAGTGCCGCGGTGACCGGGTTGGCACTGGCGGGGGTGCGGCGATTCGGGGAGTTCCGGGAGGTGCTGCGAATGTCGCCGACCACATTGACCGAGCGGCTGAACCGGTTGTGCGAGGCGGGCATGCTGTGGCGGCCCGAGGATGCGGGCGGGCGGGAGTACCGGCTGACGCCGCGGGGGCGGGGACTGTTCGGGGTGTTCGCGTTCCTGCTGGCCTGGGCGGATCTGGCGTATCCGGAGGGGCCCGAATCAGGGATCCGGATACGGCATCTGGACTGCGGGGAGACGCTGCTGCCCGCGCTGCGCTGCCGCGGGTGCGACGCGCGACTGGGGCGTACTGCCGTACGTTTCGAGCCCTTGCCAGGGGTTGACAGGAAGGATTGAGACGCGTATCACTTCATTAACTGTAGTGATACGCGGACGGGTCGCCCGGCCGCATTCGGAGGCACTCCCATGACGCTCAGGGAAGAACTCATCGCACCGGCCGCCGAGGCCCTGGCGAATCCCTATCTCGAAGGTCCGTACGCGCCGACGGCCGAGGAGATCACCGCGACCGAATTGCCGGTACTGGCCGGGGAACTGCCCGCCGACCTCGACGGCGTGTATGTGCGCAACGGGCCGAACCCGCAGTTCGCCCCGCTGGGGCGCTACCACTGGTTCGACGGGGACGGGATGCTGCACGCGGTGCATTTCGACGGCGGGAAGGCCACCTATCGCAATCGGTATGTGCGGACCCGGGAGTTCGAGGCCGAGCGGGCGGCGGGAACCGCCCTGTGGCGCGGCGTGATCGAGCCGTGGGAGGGCAATCCGGTCGGAGATCGGCGGGAGCGGAACGCGGCGAATACGGATGTGGTGTTCCACCACGGGAATCTGCTGGCGCTGTGGTATCGGGCGGGCAAACCCTATGCGGTGGACCCGATCACGTTGGAGACACGCGGCGCGGACGAGTTCGGGGGCACGCTGCCGGGCGAGGTGTCGGCGCACGCGAAGGTCGATGAGCGCACGGAGGAATTCGTGTTCTTCGACTACGGGATCAATGCGCCCTACCTGCGATACGGCGTCGCCGATCCGTCGGGGCTGGTCACCCACTACACCGGAATCGAATTGCCGGGGCCGCGACTGCCGCACGATATGGCGATCACCGAGAACTGGTCGATTCTCATGGATCTGCCGCTGTACAACGATCCGCGAGCCGCGGCGGCGGGACGGTTCAAGCTCTTCTTCGATCGCGAATTGCCTTCTCGCTTCGCGGTATTGCCGCGACGCGGGGACGGCGCGCAAGTGCGGTGGTTCGAGGCGAAGCCGGGATACATCTACCACACCGTCAATGCCTGGGAGGACGGCGACGAGATCGTCATGGTGGCCTGCCGGGTGGCGCGCCCCAGCCCGGTGTCGGACCGGACGCATCCGCTCGCGCAACTGCTCGCGTATCTGCGGCCCGAGGCCACGCTGTACCGGTATCGGTTCAACCTGCGGACCGGGGCGACGATCGAAGAGCCGCTCGACGACGTCAACACCGAATTCCCGGCCATCGACCAGGGAGCGACCGGGCGGCGCGGACGCTGGTCGTACCAGATGCGGCTGTCGGTGGACCGGACCATGCTGTTCGACGCGGTGATCAAGTACGACGTGCTGACGGGGGCCAAGCAGACCCAGCCCTTCGGCGACGGGATCTTCGGCAGTGAGCTGACCGTGGTGCCGCGCGCCGACGGCGACGGCGACGGGGACGGAGAGGACGATGCCTGGCTCACCATGTTCGCGCACAACGCGCACACCGGACTCGGCGAGGTGTGGGTCTTCGACGCCGCCGACCTCGCGGCCGGTCCGGTCTGCCGACTCGGGCTGCCGGTGCGGGTACCGCTGGGCTTCCACGCCACCTGGGTGAGTGGGGAACGCATGCGCGCGGCGGCGCGACCGGTCGCATGAGCACCAGACTCAGTGTGAGCCTGCCGTATTGGCAGGATCGCGACGCCATGGACGCGCTGCGGGTGGCCGAGACCGCCGACAAGCTCGGCTACCGGCGGCTGTGGGTGGGCGAGATGGCCACCTTCGACGCCTTCGCACTGGCCACGGCCATCGGCACGGGGCCCGGCCGGATTCCGCTGTGCATCGGGCCGCTGGCGGTGGATGTGCGCACTCCGGCGACCATCGCCATGGGCGCGGCCAGCGTGGCCGCGCTGACGGGGCGACAGGTCGGGGTCGCGCTCGGAACCTCCAGCACCGTGGTGGTCCGGGACTGGCACGGGCGGGAAAGACGGAGTACCGCACAGCATCTGGAGGACGCGGCGCGCATCGTGCGTGGGTTCGTGGACGGCGCGAAGGTGGACTTCGACGGGCAGACCGAACGCACGCACGGCTATCGGCTGCGCCTGCCCGCACCCCGATGCGAACTGACCGTCGCCGCTTTCGGGGATCGGGCACTGGCCGTCGCGGCACGGACGGCGGACCGCGTGGTGCTCAATCTGGTGACGCCCGAGCAGGTCTCGCGCTGCGCGCGGGCCGTCCGCACCCACGCGGCCCGCGCCGGACGGCCGTGTCCAGCACTGTCGGTCTGGGTGACGGCAGCGGCGCAGCCCACGCCGGAGATCTACGAGACCGTGCGTCGCGGCCTGGTGGCCTACCTGCGGGCACCCGGCTACGACGCCATGTTCACCGCCGCCGGATTCGGTGACACGGTGCGGCTGGCCCACTCCGGTGCGCATCCCCGCGACTTGGCGGCCGCAGTACCCGACCGCCTCGCCGACGCGGTCGGTGCGTTCGGCGACCCGGACACGCTGGCCGACCGCATTGCCGCCTACCGGCACGCGGGAGCCGAAGAAGTGGTCGTCGTCCCGGTCACCACCGCCGACGACCCGGCGGGTCTGCGCACCCTCGAATTACTCACGGAGGTCAAGGATGTGTGACACCGGCCCGATACCGGCCCACACAGGGACGCCGTCCACGGGGCCACGACCGGGCAAGAGCCCGCGAGCCTCGGACTCACCGCCACACACGCGCACCCGAGCCGCGTACCCACAGCCGTACAAGCGCACGCGGGCCTCGAGCCGACCGCCGCGCAGGAGTGCCGGAGCCTCGATCCCAAACCCACCGCCGGACAGGCGCACCCGAGCGGCGAGCCTACCGCCGGGCAGGAGCACTCGAGGCTTGAGCCCATCGCCGAACCAGCGCACGCGGGTCTCCACCCCGTGGCCGGGCGCGGGAGCCGCGTTGCAGCCGCTCCACGCTGAGGCCGGGGCGGTCGCTATGCAGGCGGTGGGTCGTGGCTGACGCCTACATTTACGACGCGGTGCGGCTGCCGCGTGGGCGGGTGCGCCGAACCGGGGGCACCCTCGCCGAACTGCCGCCGTATGAGATGTTCGGTCAGCTGCTGACGGCGCTGGAGAATCGCTGCTGCCCACCGGAAGTGGTCGACGATGTCGTCGTCGGGGTCAATACCGCGACGGGCGAGCAGGCGGGCGATATCGCCCGCGCCGCCCAACTGTGGGCCGGGTGGCCGGATTCCGTGCCGGGCGGGGTGGTGTCGCGGCTGTGCTGTTCCGGGCTGGACGCCGTCGAGAGCGCGGCGGCGCGGGTGGCGGCCGGATACGCCGATGTGATCGTGGCGGGCGGGGTCGAGTCGATGTCGCGAGTGCCGATGCTCTCGGACCGGCCCGCCATCGCCACCGACGCGGACCTCGGTGAACGCACCGGGTTCGTGACCATCGGGGTCTCGGCGGATCTGACCGCCGCCGGATACGGGATCCAACGGGAAGAACTGGATGCCTACGCGGTGACGTCCCATCGTCGAGCCGCCGCCGCCACGGTATCCCGCTCCGTGATCCCGGCCCGCAAGGGCGGCACCGTCCTGCTCTACGCCGACGAGGGCGCGCGGCCCGACGCCGGCACAGCCGAATTCGGGGCGCTGCCGGCGCTGTTCGGAGAGGATGCGGGCTGGGATCGGGTCGCGCGCCGACTGCCGGACGCACCCCGCCCGGCGGCGGGACTGCACACCCTGGCGACCGCACCGCAATTGGCGGATGGCGCATCGGCGGTCGTCATCGGCAATCTCGCCGCCACCGACACTCTCGGCCGCCGACCCCTCGCCCAGATCGTCGGCACCGCGCAGACCGCCGTACGCTCCCCGCTGCTCACCGCACCGGTCACCGCCGCTCGGAAAGCACTGCGCCGCGCCGGCATCGACGCCGCCGACCTCGATGTGGCGGAGGTCAACGAATCATTCGCCGTCACCCCGCTGGTACTCACCCGCGAACTCGGGCTCGATCCGAAGCGGGTGAATCCGAACGGCGGCGCGGTCGCGGTCGGCCATCCGCTCGGTGCGACCGGAGGAATCCTCATCGCCCAGGCCCTCGACGAACTCGCCCGCATCGACGGCGAATTCGCACTCGTCACCATTCCCGCCGCCCTCGGCTTGGGTGCGGCCATGGTGCTGCGACGTCTCCACTAGTCACCACTCCCCCTCAGGAACAACGATGTCCGAGTCAGCCCGCCCCATCCCCACCTGCCACCCCGACGAGACCGTCCGCCACTACCTCGACCGAGGGTGGTGGGAACCGGAGACGCTGCCGCAGGCGCTGCGGCGACGAGTCGACGCGACACCCGATGCGGCGGCCGTCAGCGATCCGGCCAATCTCGCCGACCTCACCGGCGCCGCGCCGCGCACCCTCTCCTGGCGCGAATTCGACGACTACACCCTCGATCTGGCGAGCGTGCTGTTCGCGCACGGGGTTCGGCAGGGCGATACCGTCGCCGTCCTGCTGCCGAACTCGGTGGCGCTCACGGCCGTGTACTTCGCGCTGTGGCGGCTCGGCGCGGTGGCCACCCCCATGCCCGTCTCCTATCGGCGGCACGAACTCTCCGGCATCGTGGCCGCCACCGGCGCGACCGCCGTCATCACGGTGGGGCGGCTGGCCGACCGGAAGCTCGCACTCGAGGCGGGCGAGGTGGTGCGGACCGTCTTCGCCTTCGGACCCGATACGGCGAATGGCGCTGTCGTCCTGGACGAGACGGACACCGCGGCGCGAGAGCGGGTGCGCGAGTACGAGTCCGGGCTGGCGGCGACGGTCAACGACAGGGTCACCATCTGCTGGACCAGCGGCACCGAGGCCGCGCCGAAAGGGGTGCCGCGCTGTCACGGGGACTGGCTGGCCATGGCGCGCGGAGTGCAGGATGGTCTCCAGCTCACCCCGGACGCGGTGGTGCTCAACCCCTTTCCCATGGTGAACATGGCCGGGTTCGCGGGCTCGTTCCTGCCGTGGCTGCTGGTGGGCGGACACCTGGTGCAGCACCAACCGCTGGACCTGCCGGTGTTCTTCGGGCAGATCGCCCAGCACCGCGTCACCCACACCAGCATGCCGCCCGCGCTGCTCACCATGCTCGTGCAGAACGACGCGCTGCGGTCGAGCACCGACCTCGGCTCGCTGCGGCGGGTGGGCTCGGGCGGGGCGCCGCTGCCACCGGGTGTGGTGCGCCGCTGGCAGGAGGAGTTCGGAATCGAAGTGCTCAACTATTTCGGGTCCAACGAGGGCGTATGCCTGCTCGGCGCGCCCGCCGACATTCCGGATCCGACCATGCGGGCGCAGCATCTGCCGCACTACGGGGCGCCCGGGGTGCGGTGGTCCACGCGGCTGGCCGAGAGCACTGCGGTCAAGCTGGTCGATCTCACCACCGGCAAGACGGTGACCGAACCCGGCGGCCGGGGTGAGCTGCGGTTGCGCGGCCCGGCCGTCTTCGGCGGATATTTGCCGGGCACCGCCGCCGCGGAACCGTTCGACGCGGACGGATTCCTGTGCAGTGGTGACATTTTCGAGCTCCGCGGCGAGGACGGGCGGTATCTGCGATTCGTGGATCGGGCGAAGGAGATCATCATTCGCGGCGGGATGAATATCGCGCCCGCGGAGATCGAAGGGCTGCTCACCGATCATCCCGGGGTGGCGGAGGTGGCGATCGTCGGATATCCGGATCCGGTGCTCGGTGAGAAGTGCTGCGCCTTCGTGGTGCCCGCGGCCGGGGCCACCGTCACCCTCGCCGATCTGGTCGCACACCTGCGGGCACTGGAGGTGGCCTCGTTCAAACTGCCCGAACGGCTCGAGCTCGTCGAGGCGCTGCCGCGCAACCCGGTCGGCAAGATTCTGCGGCGGGAACTGCGCGACACTCTCGCCGCCCAGGATTAGGAGTTCACATGTCCACCAATGCTGTTCACATCCTCGGCGGTAGCCAGACCGATTTCGCCGTCAACTGGCACCGGGCCGGCCGCGAGTTCGACGCACTGATCGGTGAGAACATCTCGCGCACAGTGGAAGCCGCGCGAATCGACGCGTCCGATATCGGCGTCGTACACGTAGGCAATGCCTTCGGCCAGCTGTTCACCGGGCAGGGTCAGCTCGGCGGCATGCCCGCCACCGTACTGCCCGAACTGTGGGGCGTACCCGCCAGCCGACACGAGGCCGCCTGCGCCTCCGGCAGTATGGCCGTGTTGGCCGCCATGGCCGACCTGGAATCCGGACGCTACGACTGTGCGCTCGTGCTCGGCGCGGAGCTGGAGAAGACGGTGCCCGGCGCGCAGGCCGCCCGCCATCTGGGGGCCGCCGCCTGGGCCGGACACGAGGCACCGGACACCGACCTCGTGTGGCCGACCATGTTCGCCGCCATCGCCGACGAATACGACCGCCGGTACGGGCTCGACGCCGTCCACCTGCGCGCGATCAGCGAACTCAATATCGGCAATGCCCGCGCCAATCCGCTGGCGCAAACCCGCGATTGGTCGTTCACGGCCGAGAGTTTCACCGCCGACGACACCGCCAACCCACCGGTGGCCGGGATGCTGCGCCGCCAGGATTGCAGCCAGATGACCGATGGGGCGGCGGGCGTGGTGCTGGTCTCGGATCGGTTCCTGCAACGGCGTGGCGGTGTGCCGTACGCGACGATCACCGGCTGGGGGCATCGCACCGTCGGTCTGCCCCTGGACGCCAAACTCCGTGCCGCCGTCGACGACCCCTACGTGTTCCCGCACCTGCGGCAGACCGTGCGCGACGCCCTCGACCGCGCCCACCTCACCGATATCACCGAGGTGGACGGCATCGAGGTACACGACTGCTTCTCCATGTCCGAATACCTCGCCATCGACCACCTCGGCCTCACCCCGCCCGGCGAGAGCTGGAAGGCCATCGAATCCGGCGCGATCGCCCGCGACGGCACCACCCCGATCAACCCCGGCGGCGGCCTCATCGGCATCGGCCACCCCGTCGGCGCGACCGGCGTCCGCATGCTCCTCGACGCCTACCGGCAGGTCACCGACCAAGCGGGCGACTGCCAACTCCCCGGAGCCCGCCGCTACGCCACCGTCAATATCGGCGGCAGCGCAACCACGGTCGCCAGCTTCGTGGTCGAGGCCGCGTGAACGATCGACGCGCATGGGATGGAAAGATCGGGTTCCGTGCGAGTACTGGTGCAGCGGGTGAGTTCGGCGGCGGTATCCGTCGACGGTGAGGTGGTGGGTCGGATCGATCCGGCCGGGCACGGCGCGCCGCACGGCCTGGTCGCGCTCGTCGGCGTCACCCACAGCGATACCGGGGCCACCGCGAAAGCTCTGGCCGACAAGCTGTTTCGGCTGCGCATCCTCGATGGTGAACGCTCCGCCGCCGATCTCGACGCGCCCATTCTCGTCATCAGTCAGTTCACCCTCTATGCCGACACCGCCAAGGGGCGTCGGCCCTCCTGGTCGGCCGCTGCCCCGGGATCGGTGGCCGAACCCTTGGTCGACGCCTTCGCCACCACCCTGCGTGAACTCGGCGCGACGGTCGCGACCGGGCGGTTCGGCGCGCATATGCAGGTGGAACTGGTCAACGACGGCCCGGTCACGCTGCTGTTGGAAGGCTGATCGCGGATTCGGCGTGACCGCGCGGCCACCCGTCCCTCGGTACTGTGGCGGTCATGCTCGTGTGGATCAACGGCCCCTTCGGGGGCGGCAAGACCCAGACCGCATACGAACTCCATCGCCGCCTGCCCGGCAGTGTGGTGTGCGATCCGGAAATGGTGGGATTCGGGCTGCACCGGACCATGCCGCGCGCGTTGCGCGGCGACTTCCAGGACCTGCCCGCCTGGCGGCAGGGGGTGTTCGAGGTGTTGGATCTGGTGCTGAACGAGCACGACGGAACCGTCATTGCCCCGATGACCGTAGTGAACCCGGCCTACTTCGCCGAGACGGTCGGCCGACTGCGCGAAACCGGCCATCACGTCAAGCACTTCGCCCTGTTGGCCAGTCGCGAAACTGTCCTCGAGCGCCTGCGGGAGCGTTCCCTGATCCGACTCGGACTGCGCGGCGACACCTTCGCCGCCGCCAATGTGGACCGCTGCCTGGACGCGCTCCAAGACACCGAGTTCGCCGAGCACATTCACACCGACGACATCGGGGTCACGCAGGTGGCCGATCGAATAGCCGAATCCTGCGGACTCCGGCTTACGCCGAATACCGACAGCCGACTCCGCGCCCGGCTGCGGCGGGCCGGAGTTGGCATCCGGCATATCCGGTTCTAGGCCCCGGGGTTTCAGGCACACAGGTCCCGGGTGGCGGGCACCACCTCGGAGATCCAGCGGCGCAGCTGCGTCTCGTCCTCGGATTCGGGCCAGTAGACGAAGGTGTCGAATCCGGACTCACGGGCCAGGTCCGCGAGGATGCGGGACCAGCCGGCGGCATCGGTGCGGATGGGCTCCTCGCCGCGCAGCGTCACCGGGCCGGGGGCGTCGGTAATGGTGCCGACCAACTGTGCCATGCGGGTGATCGCCGCCGGATCGCGTCCGGCGTCGGCGGCCGCCGCGGAAATGGTTCGCTGCGCGGCGGGCCACTTCTCGTACGGCAGATAATGCGGGATGGGTGCGGCCCAGCCGTCGGCGATGCGGCCGGTGAGGGCATTCGCCTTCGGGCCCACACTGCCGAACCAGATTCCGACCGGGTGCGCCGGTGCCGGACCGGTCTGCACGCCCGACACCGCGTAGTGCTCTCCCTCGACCCGAGCCTTCTCCCCCGGCCGCCACATCGCGCGAATGACGGCGGTGGCCTCCTCCAGTGCGAGCAGCGCTTCGGGATTCGTGCGCGAGGGCCCGCCCATGGCGGCGATGGCGGGCCAGAACGCCCCCGCGCCGAGAGCCAGTTCGAATCGTCCACCGCTCAACAGATCCAGTGTGGCCGCCTGCTTGCCGAGCATGGCCGGGCCGCGCAGCGGCAGACTCGCCACATCCGGAAACACCCGCAGCCGTCGGGTGTCGGCCAGGACGGTCGCGATGAGCGCGAACGTGTCGGCCAGGGCGCCGGAGTACGGGTGATCCTGGATGCCGAGCAGGTCCAGTCCGGACTCGTCGGCGATACGTGCCAGGCGCCGAATCTCGGTCAGCCGCTCCGCTGTCGGGGCGAGCTGAATGCCGAATCGCAGTGCCATATATCCCTCCTCGTATAGGCGAAGGCACCCGCTCAGCCGTGGCCGATGCGGGTGCCTTCGGGCATGCCGTCTACTCCGGGCGCAGAGTCAGGATGCGGGGGCCGTCCTCGGTGACGGCGACCGTGTGCTCCCAATGGGCGGCGCGGGAGCCGTCGGTGGTGACCACGGTCCAGTCGTCTTCCAGGGTCTTGGTTTCCGTGGTGCCGAGGGTGAGCATGGGCTCGATGGCCAGGACCGAACCGACCACGAGGGTGGGGCCCTTGCCGGGCTTGCCCTCGTTGGGGAGGAAGGGGTCCATATGCATTTCGCGGCCGATGGCGTGGCCGCCGTAGCCGTCGACGATGCCGTAGGCGCGGCCGTGCTCGGCCTCAGCGGCGCGGGTGCCGAGTTCGATGGCGTGCGAGACGTCGGTGAGGCGGTTGCCGGCCACCATGGCGGCGATCCCGGCCTCCATGGACATCTTGGTGGCCTCGCTCAGCAGGCGGTCGGCCTCGATGAGGCTGCCGACACCGAAGGTCCACGCCGAATCGCCGTGCCAGCCGTCGAGGATCGCGCCGCAGTCGATGGACACCAGATCGCCCTCGGCCAGCACATCCTCGGTCGACGGGATGCCGTGCACCACCCGGTCGTTGACCGATGAACAGATGGAGCCGGGGAAGCCATGGTAGCCCTTGAACGACGGGATCGCCCCGGCCTCGCGGATCACCTGCTCGGCCACCTCGTCAAGCTCCAGGGTGGAGACCCCGGGCTTGGCGGCGTTGCGCACCGCCACCAGGGCGCGGCCGACGACAGCGCCGGCCGCCGCCATGGCGTCCAGTTCACCGGCGGTGCGGAACGGCACCACCTTCTTGTGCTTGCGCCCGAAGACCATTCAGCGACCCAGCGCTTCGAGCGCCCGCGCGTTCACTTCATCGATCTCGCCGACGCCCTCGACCGTCACCACCAGCCCGTCGTAATGCTCGAGCAGCGGTTCGGTCTCCTCGCGGTAGACGCGCATGCGGTTGCGGATGGTCTCCTCGTTGTCGTCGGCGCGACCGCGGGCGAGCATGCGCTCCACCACCACGTCCTCGGCGACCACGAAGCAGAGCACCGCGTCCAGCTTCTTGTCGGCCTGGGTCAGCATCTTCTCCAGCGCCTCCGCCTGATCGACGGTGCGTGGGTAGCCGTCCAGCACGAAGCCGTTCACCGCGTCCGGCTCGGCGATGCGGGCCTCGACCATGCGATTGGTGACGTCGCTGGGAACCAGGTTCCCGGCGTCCATGTACTTCTGCGCCTCGCGGCCCAGCGCGGTCTGCTGGCTGATGTTGGCGCGGAAGAGATCCCCGGTGGAGATGTGCGGCACACCCAGCTTTTCCGACAGCAGAACGGCCTGCGTACCCTTGCCAGCCCCCGGCGGTCCGAGCAGAACAACTCTCACTTGAGGAACCCTTCGTAATTTCGATTCATCAGCTGGCTCTCGATCTGCTTGACCGTATCGAGGCCGACGGACACGATGATCAGCACCGCAGTACCGCCGAACGGCAAGTTCTGCACACCGGTGTTATTGCCCATATTGAGGAAGACATTCGGCAGCACCGCCACCGCGCCGAGGTAGATGGAGCCCGGCAGGGTGATGCGGCTGAGCACGAAGTTCAGATAATCCGCGGTCGGCTTGCCCGGGCGGTAACCCGGGATGAAGCCGCCGAATTTCTTCATCTCGTCCGCGCGCTCCTCCGGATTGAAGGTGATCGCGACGTAGAAGTAGGTGAAGAACACGATCAACGCGAAGTAGATCGTCACGTACACCGGGTTGCTCGGATTGACCAGATACTTCTGGATCTGCTCCTGCCACCAGGCGGGATCGCCGGAGGTGTCCTGCGTCAGCTGCGCCACCAGGTTCGGCAGGTACAGCAGCGAGGACGCGAAGATCACCGGGATGACACCGGCCTGGTTGACCTTGAGCGGCAGGTAGGTCGACGAACCGCCGTACATCTTGCGGCCCACCACGCGCTTGGCGTACTGCACCGGAATCCGGCGCTGACCCTGCTCCACGAAGATGACGGCGACGATGACCGCGAAGGCGGCCAGCACGACCAGGGCGAACTTCATGTGGGACCCGCTGTCCCAGATCATCTTGCCCTCGGACGGAATGCGCGCCGCGATACCGGCGAAGATGAGCAGCGACATACCGTTGCCGACGCCCTTTTCGGTGATCTGCTCACCGAACCACATGACCAGCGCCGCACCGGCGGTCATGACCAGCACGATGATGATCATGCCGAAGATGGAGGTATCGGCCAGGATGTCGTCGGGGCACCCGCGCAGCAGCTGTCCGCGCGCTGCGAGCGCCACCAGACCCGTCGCCTGCAGGACCGCCAGCGCGATCGACAGGTACCGGGTGTACTGGGTCATTTTCGTCTGACCCGCTTGGCCTTCTTTACGCAGTTCCTCGAACCGCGGAATGACGACGGTCAGCAGCTGGATGATGATGCTCGCGGTGATGTAGGGCATGATGCCGATCGCGAACACGGACAGCTGCAGCAGCGCGCCGCCGGAGAAAAGGTTGATGAGCTGGTAGATACCGGCGGAATCACCACCGGAGACCAGATCCACACACTTCTGGATGTTCTGGTAGTCGACGCCCGGTGAGGGCAGCGCGGCACCGACGCGGTAGAGCGCGACGAGGCCCAGCGTGAAGAGAATCTTCCGCCGTAAGTCCGGGGTCCGGAAAGCCGACACGAAGGCGGAAAGCACAGATCCTCCTGGCTAACGACATGGGTCAGGCCATGGCTTCAGCGATTGCGGGAAACGCCGATCCCCATGACGGTGTTGGCAGACAACACTTGAACTTTAACAGTGGCACCGGACGAGCTCTCCACTCGTCCGGTGCCGCTGTGTTTTCAGCCTACCGTCAGGCCAGCTCGGTGGCAGTGCCACCGGCCGCGGTGATCTTCTCCTTGGCGGAGCCGGAGAACTTGTCGGCGGAAACCTGAACGGCCACACCGATTTCGCCCTCGCCGAGCACCTTCACGAGCTCGTTCTTGCGAACGAGGCCCGCGGCGACCAGCTCGGCCTTGCCGATCTCGCCGCCCTGGGGGAACTTCGCGGCGATATCACCGACGTTCACGACCTGGTACTCGGTGCGGAACGGGTTGGTGAAGCCCTTCAGCTTGGGCAGACGCATGTGGATCGGCATCTGCCCGCCCTCGAAGCGGACGGGAACGTTCTTGCGAGCCTTCGTACCCTTGGTACCGCGGCCCGCGGTCTTACCCTTGGACGCCTCACCGCGACCCACACGGGTCTTCTCGGTCTTGGCTCCCGGGGCAGGACGCAGGTGGTGCAACTTGATGGTCATGCCTTAAACCTCCTCAACCTGAACGAGGTGGCGCACGGCATTGATCAGGCCACGGTTCTGCGGGTTGTCCTCGCGAACCACGGACTTGCGGATACCGCGCAGCCCGAGGGTGCGAAGCGACTCGCGCTGATTCGCCTTGGCGCCGATGCTCGACTTGATCTGGGTCACCTTGAGCTCAGCCATGTCAGACTCCCTGTCCGGCACGCGCACGCAGCATGCCCGCAGGAGCGACATCCTCGATCGGCAGACCGCGGCGGGCGGCCACCTCTTCCGGACGCTGGAGCATCTTCAGCGCGGCAACGGTCGCGTGCACAACGTTGATGGCGTTGTCGCTACCCAGCGACTTGGCCAGAATGTCGTGGATGCCGGCGCATTCCAGCACGGCACGCGCCGCACCACCGGCGATCACACCGGTACCGGGCGAAGCCGGACGCAGCATGACCACACCGGCGGCCGCCTCACCCTGAACCGGGTGGGTGATGGTGGAGCCGATCATGGGAACGCGGAAGAAGCCCTTGCGAGCCTCCTCGACACCCTTCTGGATGGCCGCGGGAACTTCCTTGGCCTTGCCGTAGCCGACGCCGACCAGACCGTTGCCGTCACCCACGATCACGAGGGCGGTGAAGCTGAAGCGACGACCACCCTTCACGACCTTGGAGACACGGTTGATGGCGACGACGCGCTCGAGCTGGTTGGTCTTCTCGGCCGCCTGCTCGTTCCGGCGGTCGCCGCGGCGACCCCGGTTGTCGCGGTCATTGCTGTTCTGTCCGGCGGGTCCGTTGCCGCCGTCACGCCGCTGACGTCCCGGCATCAGACAGTCCTTCCGTTCGCAGTGTTGATCATCAGAACTTCAGCCCACCTTCGCGAGCGGCATCGGCGAGGGCCGCGATACGGCCGTGGTAGTCGTGACCACCACGGTCGAACACGACCGCCTCGACACCGGCGGCCTTGGCGCGGGCGGCGAGCAGCTCGCCGACCTTGGCGCTCTTGGCGGACTTGTCGCCCTCGAACGCGCGCACATCGGCCTCGATGGTGGACGCGGCGGCAATGGTCTTGCCGGCCGAGTCGTCCACCAGCTGGGCGTGCAGGTGCCGCGAGGAGCGGTTCACCACGAGACGCGGACGCTCGGTGGTTCCGGCGATCTTCTTGCGCAGACGGAAGTGACGGCGGGTCTTCGACAGACGCCGCGCGGTCGAAACATCCGTGCCGGCCGGCTTGCGCCGGGCCTTCTGGTTGTCAGTTTGTGCCATGGCTTACTTACCCGTCTTTCCGACCTTGCGGCGCACGACCTCACCGGCGTAGCGGATGCCCTTGCCCTTGTACGGATCGGGCTTGCGCAGACCGTGGATCACCGCGGCGATCTGGCCGACCTTCTGCTTGTCGATGCCGGACACGGAGAACTTGGTGGGCGACTCGACCGCGAAGGTGATGCCCTCCGGGGCCTCGACCGGAACCGGGTGCGAGTAGCCCAGGGCGAACTCCAGGTTCGAACCCTTGGCCTGCACGCGGTAACCGACGCCGAAGATCTCCATCTTCTTCTCGTAGCCCTGGGTCACACCGACGATCATGTTGTTGATCAGGGTGCGGGTCAGACCGTGCAGCGAGCGGTTCTCGCGCTCGTCGTTCGGGCGGGCCACCTCGAGCTCACCGCTCTCGGCCTTGGTCACCACGATCGGCTCGGCGACCACATGCGACAGGGTCCCCTTGGAACCCTTCACCGTGACGCGCTGGCCGTCGATGGTCACCTCGACACCGGCGGGAACTGTGATCGGCTTCTTACCGATACGCGACATTGTTCCTACCTCCCTTACCAGACGTAGGCGAGGACTTCGCCGCCCACGCCCTGCTGCTTGGCCTGACGGTCAGTGAGCAGACCGGACGACGTGGAGATGATCGCCACGCCGAGGCCGCCGAGCACCTTGGGCAGGTTGGTGGACTTCGCGTACACACGGAGACCGGGCTTCGAGACACGACGCACACCCTGCAGGGAGCGCTCACGGCTCGGGCCGTACTTCAGGTCGACGATCAGGGTCTTACCGACCTCCGCATCCTCGGAGCGGTAGTCGGCGATGTAGCCCTCACGCTTGAGGATCTCGGCGATGTTCGCCTTGAGCTTCGAATGCGGGGCCTTCACCTGATCGTGGTACGCCGAGTTGGCGTTGCGCAGACGGGTGAGGAAGTCTGCGATCGGATCAGTCATGGTCATAGGTTGACCGCTACCTTTCTCGCCGCGGTTCCCATTCAGCACCGTCACACGGGCGGTCGTGGGCCTACGACAATTCGGCTCGGTCCGGCCGACAGCATGTCGACCGGATGATTCACAGCGGCCCGGAGCACGCCGCACGCGGACGCATGCGGACACAGGTGTGCCCGAGCAACCGGTCTAGTGTAGGCAACGCCGCCGGTCTCGCCAAATCCGGGTGATCGATCCGACGTCCCTGACAGCACGCTCAGCACCCCTCCGGGTACGTAGGATTCGCCGTCAGAACGGCGCAAGCTGCCACCATTGGTCCCGCACCTCTTCGAAGCTGCGCTCCGGCCAGTGGACCTCGACCACTATGTTGTTGACACCTGGCCTTGTCCCCCCACAGGTGGCCAAGGAGAACGGGGCCGCCGGATTCGTGGGTCGGTACAGCGCCAGGAGGCCGACGCGCTCGGAGGACTCCCGATCGCCGACCCTCACCGCGTGTGCGTCCAGGTAGGTTGCGGCATCAGCCCGGCCGACGTACTCCGTGTACCACGACGTGACTCCATCCGGATCCTTACAGACGATCTGCCGGACCGGTACCGGATCACCGGCCTGCGCCACCACCGTGCCCGCGGCCCAGCACTGCGCATCCCGCCATCCCGTTCCCGCCGGGCTCGAGGGAATCAACTGCGGGAAGTGCCTGGCAATACTGTTGTGTTCACCCCACGGCACGGGTTTCGTGCCGGCGGGACGCAGGAACTTCCAATAGATTCCCGCCGCGCCGACACCGGCTACCGCGACCAGGGCCAGCACTATCAGCAATATGGAGATGGTCCGCCAGCCGGACGACACCTGCCCCGGACGCGGGGGGATCGGATTGTGCGGCAACCGGTATGGCTCCATAGGCCCGGTCGGGCGCGGGGCCACGGAGGGTATCGATGCCGACCCGGTGAGTGCGAGACGTGCGGCCTGTGCGAATTCGATACAGCTGTCGTATCTTTCGCTCGGGTTCTTCGCCATCGCCTTGGCGATTACCGCATCGACCGCCGGTGGGAGTTCCGCCACCAGGCGGCTCGCCCGCGGAACGGGACGGGTCAGGTGCGCGGCCACCATCTCGCCGGGACTGGCCACTGTGAAAGGCGTTTCACCCACGAGCAGGGTGAACAGCGTGGCACCGAGTGAGTACTGGTCGACCCGATGGTCCACCGGCTGACCGGAAAGCTGCTCCGGCGCGGCGTAGGCCAGGGTCGCCCGGAACTCGCCGGTCCTCGTCAACTGCAGTTCGTCATCTCGAAGCCGGGCAATTCCGAAGTCGCTCAGCAGTACCCGATCACCGTCACGCCCGGCCGTCAACAGGATATTGGCCGGTTTCACATCCCTGTGCAGCACACCGCGTTCGTGGGCGTAGTCCAGTGCCTCGGCACACTGTTCGACAATCCGCACGGCCCGCAGCGGATCCAACGGCCTGCCCGCGAAGGCGGCCGCATCAGACCCGTCGACGTACTGCATCGAGATCCACAGCAGACCGCCGTCGGCCCCACGGTCCAGCACCGAGACAATATTCGGATGGTCCAGCGCCGCTGCCAGTTCGGCCTCGCGATCGAACCGCCGCCGCACCTCCTCGTCGGCGTACACCTCGCGATTCAGCAGTTTCAGCGCGACGGTGCGCGGCAGACGCGGATGGGCGGCCGCGTACACCTCACCCATCCCGCCCCGGCCGAGCAGCCGCTCGATCCGATAACCTGCGAAAACCGTACCGGCGACCAACCCCGGTGCTCGCATGACAGACCTCTCACCCAGCCCACAAACCGGATCCACCCTACGGAACCCCACAGCCACCCGCGAACTCGCACGAACCGGATCAGTCACCGGACTCCGAGACCACCGACGATCCGATGCCAAGCGACACCAAGGGTGCCATATGGTTCATAAATAAGAGACAATTCGACCACCTGCACCATTGCAGTGCAAAAATATGCATATGATGCGCTTATGGAGCCTGACCGTCTGCGCGACCTCATCGCCCGTGGCGAGACTCTGACGACCGAGTTCAAACGTGGTGCCGCGGGTAAGTTCAATGACACCGACCTGGTCGAGACGTGCGTCTGCATGGCCAACGGCGACGGCGGGTTCCTGCTGATCGGAGTAGAGGACGACGGGAGCATCAGCGGTGCGGCGCCCCGACACGGCACCGTCACCGACCCGAGCAGAATCGACGCACTCATTGCCAGCCGCACGGTTCCACTGCTCCAGACCTATACCGAAACAGTCGAGTTGGACGGGTATGAGGTCATTGTCATCGACATCCCGAAATCTCCCCGGGTGGTCGGCACCTCGAACGGTGTGTACGTGCGCAGAGCGCTGCGTATCGACGGAACTCCACAGTGCCTGCCCTTCCCCGCCTACGACATGCTCGCTCATGAAATCGACAGGGGTGCGGTAGATTTCGCAGCCATCCCGGCACGTGGCGCGACCATGGACGAGCTGGATCCAGCGGAATTCGACCGCTTCCGGATGCTCGCGCGGACCTCTGGCGCGGATACCGTGTTGACTGAGCTTTCCGACACAGAGATATGTCGCGCCCTGGGTGTGCTGCGATGTGGAGACGATGGAACAGAGCGACCGACGCTCGGCGCCGTGCTGCTCTTCGGACGCGAGAGCGCCATCGCACTCCATATCCCCAACCACGAGGCAGCGTTCCAACTCTTCGACGGTCTCTCACTGGAGACGAACCACTTCACACGGGCCCCGCTGCTCCGCGCCGCCGAAGACTTGTATGCGCGCGTCCAGACATGGAATCGCGAGGAGGAGGTACAGCTCGGGTTACTGCGGGTCGCACTGCCGCGCGTACCGCACACGGTCGTCCGAGAGGCCATCGCCAACGCCCTGGTCCACCGCGACTACACCGCATTGGGGGCGACCAGGGTGACCATTTCGGACGATGCGTTCGAAGTGAGCAGCCCAGGCGCGTTTCCGCCCGGCGTCCGGCTGGACAACCTGCTGTCGGTATCGCAGCCCCGCAGCCCAATCCTCGCGGACGCCTTCCGCCGAGCGGGGATCGTCGAGCGCAGTGGCCGCGGCATCAGTCTCATGTATTCGGCGCTGCTCCGGCTCGGCCGCGACACACCGGATTACAGCCAATCCACCGACAGGTCGGTGCGAGCCATCGTCCCGCTCGGCAGCGCGGATATCGCGCTGGCACGATTCATCGCAGATCGGGAGAGCCGAGACGGTCGGCCGATGCGCCTATTCGACCTGCAAGTCCTCCACGAATTGCGGCTCCAGACCAACCTGTCCGCATCGGAAATCGCGGAACAACTCCACCGCACACCCGGTGAGACCCGTGCCGGATTGACTCGCATGATCGAGGACGGGTTGGTGGAACTGCGGGGCGGCGGCCGCGGACGTATGTATCACCTCTCGGCCGCTGTCTATCGCGCTCTGGACAATCCGCCGGCCTACATCCGGGTCCGCGGCGCCGACTCGATTCAACAGGAAGGAATGGTCCTCCAGTACGTCGAATCCTTCGGAGCCATTACTCGAGCCCAGGCCGCCGAACTGTGCATGATCACCCCGTCGCAAGCGGGCAATCTACTTCGGCGGATGTCACGTGCCGGCAAACTCGTCCTGCAGGGGCAGCGTAAAGCGGCGCGGTACATCCTTCCCTCGATAGATCCGGGTGGAAGGCCGCAGCAAGGCCGATAATCGACAAGCGGGGCTGATCCTCGCACAATGCGGCGATACCAGGGGACTACGGACCATCCCTCGGCAGGTTGACGACATTTGCCCATGGCGCACCTAACGTTCCCGACATGAACAGGGAGGGTTCGCGGGCCAGGTCGTTGCCGCGTCGCATCGGTCGCTACGCGATGCTCGGGGCCGCCGGGCTCACCGTGTGCGCGGTCGTGGTGGCGGCGGTGCTCGGGGTGGGGTCGTGGTGGTGGGGGCGGCGGGATGATGCCAAGGCTCGGATGACGACTTCGGGGCCGTATGAGGCTTCGTTGGGGTCGGTGCGGTCGCATCCGTTGCCGGGGTGGTTTCGGGATGCGAAGTTCGGGGTCATGTTGCATTGGGGGCCGTATTCGGTGCCGGGGTTCGCGCCGGTGGGGCGGACGTTCGCGGAGACGCTGCGGGAGGATTACGGGCATGCGCTGACGCGGAGTCCGTATGCGGAGGACTATGCGAATCAGATCAAGGATCCGGGCTCGCCTGCGGCCGCGTTTCATCGGGAGCGGTACGGCGATGCCGAGTATGCGGATCTGGCGCTGGAGTTCGAGCGTGGGCTGGATGCGTGGGATCCCGACGCCTGGGCGCGGACCTTTCGGGAGAGCGGTGCGTCCTATGTGGTGTTGACGGCCAAATATGCCGACGGGTATTCGCTGTGGCCGACCGCGGTACGGAATCCGCATGCACCGGAATTCCATTCGACGCGCGATCTGGTGGGAGAACTCGCGCGGGCGGTGCGGGCACAGGGGATGCGGTTCGGGCTCTACTACTCGGGCGGCGTGGACTGGACATTCCATCCGGCGGTGGTCGAGACCCTCGGCGACTATGCGTTCGGGCCCTACGCGCAGGGCTATCCCGAGTACGCGGAGGCGCAGGTGCGGGAACTCATCGAACGGTACGAACCCGATCTGCTGTGGAACGACATCGGGTGGCCGACCGGGCAGCAGCGGCTCAACGCGCTGTTCGCCGACTACTACAACACCGTGCCGGACGGGGTGGTCAACGACCGGTGGGAGACGGCGTCGTTCCTACGCGAGGTCATCTCGCTCGGCCCCGTGCGGTGGATCTTCGACCAGGTCATGCGGCGGGTGCTGGCCGAGCCGGGCGCGGCCGAGCGGGTCACCACTCCGCCCGACGTGCCGCACAGCGACTTCCGCACCCCGGAGTACACCGGGTTCGACACCGTGCAGGAGAAGTTCTGGCAGCAGGACCGCGGTATCGGCGGATCGTTCGGATACAACCGGCAGGAGACCGACGCGGACTACGCGCCGCCGGAGGAACTGCTGACCAGCCTGGTGCAGGCCGCCGCCAACAACGGGGCGCTGCTGCTGAACGTCGGCCCCACCGGCACCGGGGAGATCGTGCCCGAACAGCAACGCCGACTGGACGCCATCGGAGCCTGGCTGCGGGTGAACGGCGAGGCGATGGACGGCTCCCGGCCGTGGCAGGTCTCCTCGGCGCGGACCGCCGACGGGATGCCGGTCATGTTCACGCGCAAGGGATCT
This sequence comes from Nocardia otitidiscaviarum, assembly GCF_007362295.1. Taxonomy (NCBI): domain Bacteria; kingdom Bacillati; phylum Actinomycetota; class Actinomycetes; order Mycobacteriales; family Nocardiaceae; genus Nocardia; species Nocardia otitidiscaviarum. The sequence goes on from NZ_CP041695.1 coordinate 5,993,516, forward strand.
CAGGTGTACGCGATCGTATTGGGCCGACCGACCGGCCCGGTGACGTTGCGGGACATCCGGCTCGACGGCCCGGCACGCCTGCTCGGCTCCGGCGCCTCGGCACAGGTGCACCGCGACGGCGCCGATACGGTGCTGGACGCGGCGTTCACCGGGGCTTTCGCGCCGGTCGTGGCGGTGACGACCGGCTGAGACACGGCGTGCCCCGGGCGAGTTCGGTACGCAACGGCCCCGACGCCTGCGGTCGAGCGCCCCCTCATGGGTCTCGAACGGTGTAGGCACCGGGGCCGCCGCACGGGCCGAACGCACGCCCGTACTACGCCAACGCGCGACTCAGGCGTCGATGCTGCGGTCCTTGGTCTCCACGATCAGCCGGGTGCACACCACGCTGACCACGGACAACGCCGCCAGCAGCACGCCCACCCAGAACGAGCCGGGACCGGCGAGCAGTTTGGTGGCGATCAGCGGCGGCAGCGCGCCGCCCAGAATGCCCGCCAGGTTGTAGCCCATGCCCGCACCGGTGTAGCGGTAGCGGGCCTGGAACATCTCCGGCAGCAGCGCACCCGCCGGACCATAGGCGATACCGAAGATCGCGAGGGTGCCGAACAAACCGACGGCGAAGGCGGCCGGACCACCGATATCCAGAATCGGGAAGAGTGCCAGGGCCCACGGCACCGCGGCGGCACAGGAGACCATGATGACGCGGCGGCGGCCCACTCGATCCGACCACAGCGCGGAGGCCGCGGTGGCCAGGCCGAAGACGATCGCGGCGAGCATCCCCATGGTGAGGATGTAGTCGCGGGACAGCTTCAAAGTGCCGACACCGTAGCTGGTGAGAAAGGCCGTGCCCGTGTAGAAGAGCGAGAACAGGCTGGTCAGCGCGCCCGCCGCGATCAGGATCTCCTTGGGCTGGTACCGCACGGCGTCCAGGAAGGGCAGATTGCGCGCGGCCGGTGCGTGCTCGCGCACCCGATCCCGGAACACCGGTGTCTCCGCGACCGCCAGCCGGACCCACAGCCCCACGCCGACCAGTGCGAACGACAGCAGGAACGGAATCCGCCAGCCGTAGTCCAGGAAGGCGTCGCTGGTGGTGCCGAGGGTGCGGCTCGCGATCAGGAAGGTGGCGCTGGACAGGAAGAACGCGAAGGCGGGACCGAGCTGCGGGAACATGGCGTACAGGCCGCGCTTGCCCGGCGGCGCGTACTCCGCGGTGAGCAGGGTCGCCCCGGCCCATTCACCGCCGACCGCGAAACCCTGGAGAAAGCGCATGGCCACCAGCAGCACCGGCGCCCAGATGCCGATGCCGTCGGGGAACAACCCGAAGGCCCCGGAGTCGTACCCCGGCAGCAGACCGATGGCGACGGTGGCGAAGCCCATGATGAGCAGCGTCCACACCAGGGTGCGCTTGCGGCCGATGCGATCGCCGAAGTGGCCGAACAGGATCGCGCCCACCGGCCGGGCGAAGAAGGCGACCGCGAAGGTCGCGAACGACGCCAGGGTGGCCGTCGACGGATCGGCCGCCGGGAAGAACACCGTCGGGAACACCAGCGCGGCGGCGGTGCCGTAGATGAAGAAGTCGTAGAACTCGATCGTGGTGCCGATCGAACTGGCCGCCGCCACCCGTCGCAGGCTGGTGCGCCGAACCGGCGTGCGCACCGCACCCGTCGGCTCGTTCGGTGGCGGATTGTCTTTCATGGTCGTCACCGTGGGTCTCACTCTCTCGCAAACCCCGGCGCCTCATCACGCCGGGTGCGACCACGGTAGTTACCTGCGTCACATCCGCTGCACCCCCGAAATGGGGTAGGGCGGGCTACTCGATCAGGCGGACGCTGGAGAAGATCTCGCGCGCCAGCTCCGGTGTCACCTCGCCGTCGACCTCGCGGTCGGCGGCGATGGTGAGCACCAGCATCGGATGCTCGGGCCCGGGAAAGGCGAAGGTGTACACCGAGAATCGGGTGCTGGTGCATTCGGCGCTCTTCGGCGTCCAGGTTCCGGAGGTCTCCGACAGCTGCCCGGTGATGCCGCTCAGGGTGGTGACCGGGGTGGCCGGGGAAGTCCGGCGGCCCCATTCCGGACCATCGAAACCGAGTTCCGCCACCCGCCGCGCCACCTCGGCGGCGGCCGCCGCCGGATCGGACTGGCTCGAGCGGTGGACGAAAGTGACGGTGCGCGTGGAGGACTCGCAGTAGTCCTTGCCGTCGATGGTGGTTCCGGTGCCGGACATGCGGCCGCTGTCGCCCTCGAATCCGCGGATGATGCCCGGCTTGTCCACCGTCCACTCGGCAGGCACGTCGTAGGCCACTCCCCGGGATGCCACTTCCACGCCCTGGTAGCCGGGCAGTACCGCGACGGTGGTGGCGGGCGTTCGAGGCGGCATTGTGATGGTGCCCGGCGGCGGCGAGGTCGTCCGCGGCACGGAGAGCGCCAGGCGGGTCGAGGGGGTGTCGCGGGTGTCGTCGCTCGACGACGGGGCGAACAGTCCGGCGGCGACCACGGCGGCCAGCACCAGCACGACACCGATCACGCCGAGCAGCGGCCCGGCGGAGTTGCGTCGAGGCGGGGGCGGCGGCATCGAGCCGACCTCGGTGTACCGCGCCTGGAACGGATTGCGATGGTCGTCCAGTGCCGGAAACTCGAACGGCTGATAGGGCATGTTCTCGAGCGGCGGATACTCGAACGGGCCCGGTTGCGGCATCGGCCGCGCCCCAGGCCCTTGTGGCCGCCCAGGACCCGGCGACCGCCACTCATCGTTGTGCACCACGGACCTGATTCTGTTCGATGCGGAGCGCTCTCGCACTTTTCCGTTCGCCACGGTGTCGAAGTCATGTCGTGGTGGAGGACGGTGAGGCTGTGGGCGGCGAACGCCGAAGGCCCCCGGCGAGAGGGGTCTCGCCGGGGGCCTTCGGTGTCGGTGTGTCAGCTCACCAGGAGCTCTTGTGCACGCCCGGCAGCTCGCCGCGGTGCGCCATTTCGCGCAGGCACACGCGGCACAGGCCGAACTTGCGGTAGACGGCGTGCGGCCGGCCGCAGCGCTGGCAGCGGGTGTAGGCCCGCACCGCGAACTTCGGCTTGGCGTTGGCCTTGTTGATCAGAGCCTTCTTAGCCATGTGCTCAGTTCTCCTTGAACGGGAAGCCGAGGTGCTTCAGCAGCGCGCGGCCTTCTTCGTTGTTGGTCGCGGTGGTCACCACGGTGATGTCCATACCACGCGGACGGTCGATCTTGTCCACGTCGATCTCGTGGAACATGGACTGCTCCGAGAGACCGAAGGTGTAGTTGCCGTTACCGTCGAACTGCTTCGGCGACAGGCCGCGGAAGTCGCGGATACGCGGCAGCGCGATCGAGATCAGGCGATCCAGGAACTCCCACATGCGGTCGCCGCGCAGGGTGACCTTCGCGCCGATCGGCATGCCCTCACGCAGCTTGAACTGCGCGATGGACTTGGTGGCCTTGCGGATCTCCGGCTTCTGACCCGTGATCAGGGTCAGGTCGTGGATCGCACCGTTGATCAGCTTCGCGTCCCGGGCGGCGTCGCCGACACCCATGTTCACGACAACCTTGACCACGCCGGGGATCTGCATGACGTTGTCGTAGTTGAACTCGGAGTTCAGCGCGTCCTTGATCTCGGCGCGGTAGCGCGCCTTGAGCCGGGGCTGGGTCTTCTCGGTGGAGGTCATCAGATGTCCTTCCCGTTGCGACGGGAGATGCGAACGCGCTTGCCGTTCTCATCGGTACGGTAGCCGACGCGCGTCGGGTTGCCGTCGGAGTCGATCACCATCACGTTGGAGGCCTGGATCGGCGCTTCCTGCGTGACGATGCCGCCCGAGCTGGCACCGCGCTGGTTGGCGGAGTTCGCGACGTGCTTCTTGATCCGGTTCACGCCCTCGACCAGGACCTTGCCGGTCGCCGGGAAGGCCTGGATGACCTTGCCCTTGGCGCCCTTGTCCTTACCCGAGACGACGAGCACGGTGTCGCCCTTGTGCACCTTCATGGTCAGAGCACCTCCGGGGCCAGCGAAACGATCTTCATGAAACGCTTCTCGCGCAGCTCACGACCGACGGGGCCGAAGATGCGGGTGCCGCGCGGATCGTTGTCCGCCTTGATCAGCACAGCGGCGTTCTCATCGAACTTGATGTACGAGCCATCGGCGCGACGACGCTCCTTGACGGTGCGCACGATGACCGCCTTGACGACCTCACCCTTTTTGACGTTGCCGCCGGGGATGGCGTCCTTGACGGTGGCGACGATCACGTCACCGATACCGGCATAGCGACGCGACGATCCGCCGAGCACGCGGATGCACAGGATTTCCTTGGCACCCGTGTTGTCGGCGACGCGCAGCCGCGACTCCTGCTGAATCACTTCAGCTCCTCCTAGACCTGGACGTTATGCACGCCGGATTGCCGACCCGACGGGCATGGTCAGTTGCCCTCACAGCTGAGCCGTTCGGCCCGCTCCGCGAGGTACGCGGGGCAGCGCCTGCCAGTGGATATCGTTGATCGAAGTTGATCAACCACTGTGGGTTCGCGGCCGGAGTGCGGGCATAGCTCCCGCAGGCAACCGCTCAAGTGTAGCCAACGCCCAGGTAGCGCCCAAATCAGGGGGCGGACGCACCCGTGCGACCCGGGCGGGGCTGCGGGCGACACCCCGGACATGCGGCTAGCCTCGACGCCGAGCAACACCCGAGCAATCCATCTGCACTTCCGACCGAGGAGTCCCGTGAGTTCGCCGGAGCAGCCGTTCGCTCTCGACCGCCGCACCCTGTTGAAAGCGCTGGGGCTGGCGCCCGCGCTGGCACTGCTGCCAGCCTGCACCACCGACAGGCCCGGCACCGCGACGGGACCGGATATGTCCGGATCGGATCCGGGGGTGCGGCCACAGGACGATCTCTACCGCTACGTCAACGGCAAGTGGCTGGAGAACTACCGACTACCCGCCGACAAACCCGCCTACGGCACCTTCGCCGAAGTCGAGGACCGCACGCAGCGGCACCTGAAGGAGATAGTGACCGGGATCCACAATCCCGCGGACGGCTCCCCGCAGCAGCAGATCCGCGACCTCTACGACGCCTACCTGGACCCGGACGAGATCGACGCGCTGGGCATGGCCCCGCTCGCCGATCCGCTGCGCCGCATCGACGCCGCGCGCTCCAAACCCGATCTGGCGCTGGTGATGGGCCAGCTGCCCATCGACGGGCTGATCGGGCTCTCGGTCGGCCCCGACGACCGGGACGCGGCCCGGAATATCGCGTCCATCAGCCAATCCGGGCTCGGGCTGCCCGAACAGGACTATCGGAAACCGGAATTCGCCGACATCCTCGCGGGCTACCGCACCTACCTGGAGCGCATCGCCGCCGGAGCGGGCTTCGCGGACCCGAAAGCCATGGCGGGGCGCGTGTTCGAGCTGGAACAGCGGATCGCCGCGGGTTTCTGGGACAATGTGCGCACCCGCGATCCGGAGGCCACCTACAACCGGATGCGCCGAGCCGAGCTCATCGCCCTCGGACCGGAATTCGACTGGGGCTCCTGGCTTTCCGGGCAGACCGAGCGGCCCGCCGAACTCTTCGACACGGTGGTGGTGCGCCAGCCCTCGTTCGTGACGGCGGCGGCCGGACTGTGGGCCCAGGTCGATATCGCGACCTGGCGGGACTATCTGCGGCTGAGCCTGGTCCGAACCTGGGCCGAGTACCTGCCGAAGGCCATCGCGGACGCGAATTTCGACTTCTACAGCACGCTGGTGAACGGCCAGCGGGAGCGGCCGGAGCGCTGGCGTTCGGCCATCACCGTCCTGAACACGTATCTGGGCATGCCGCTGGGGAAGCTGTACGTCGAGGAGTTCTTCCCGGCCGAATCCAAGCGCCTGGTGCAGGATCTCGTCGGCAACCTCCGTTCGGCCTACCGGGAGAACTTCCGCACCTCGAGCTGGATGTCGCCGCCGACACGGGACGCCGCCGTCGCCAAACTCGACAAGATCGACACCAAGATCGGCTATCCGGACACCTGGGAGGACTACTCCGGCGTCGTGGTGACCCGCGGCCAACTCCTCGAATCCCTGCTGGCGGTGCACACTTTCGAAGCCCGGCGCATGTTCGGCAAACTGGGCGAGCCGGTCGACCGCTCGGAGTGGGGCATGCCGCCGCAGACCGTGAACGCCTACTACGAGCCGACGCGCAACGAGATCGTCTTCCCGGCGGCCATCCTGCAGGCCCCGTTCTTCGACTCCGATGCCGAGGCCGCGGTGAACTACGGCGGTATCGGCGCGGTCATCGGCCACGAGATCGGGCACGGCTTCGACGATCAGGGCTCGCGCTACGACGGCGACGGCAATCTGCACGACTGGTGGACGCCCGCGGACCGCGCCGCCTTCGACGCCAAGACCCAGCAGCTCATCGCGCAGTACGACGCCCTGGTGCCGACCGGGCTGCCGCCGACCGCACACGTCAACGGCGCGCTGACCGTCGGGGAGAACCTGGCCGATCTTCGCGGACTCGGCATCGCGCTGGCCGCCTACGCCATCGCCGAGCAGGGTGGGGACGCGGCGCAGCAGCAGGACGCGACGCAGCTCGACCTCGCCCCGGTCTTCCAGTCCTGGGGCCGGATCTGGCGCATCCAGGTGACGCCGGAGTACGCGGAAGCACTGCTGGCCGAGGACCCGCACGCCCCCGGTGAATTCCGCTGCAACCAGACGGTGCGCAACCTGCCGCAGTTCTACAGCACCTTCGCGGTGGTCGAGGGCGACCGGGAATGGCTCGCGCCCGACCAGCGGGTCACGCTCTGATCCCAGCCGCGAACGTCCACCCGCCCATGCCGCCGCCGCGCCGGTAGCCTCGTGCCGAAGCACAGCCACGGTGCGGCATCACCGCACGCTCAGAGAGGGGTACCCGTGACATCGTCCGGTCCGGTCCGTATCGATCGCCGCGCCTTCCTCGTGGCGCTCGGATTAGTGCCCACCGCCGCCTGGCTGGCCTCGTGCAGCAGCGACGACGCGCCGACGACCACATCGACCACCACGCCGCTGAAGGGTCCGGACCTCTCCGGTGCGGATCAGGCGGTGCGGCCGCAGGACGACCTGTACCGCAATGTGAACGGCACCTGGCTGCGCGAATACGAACTGCCGCCGGACAAGGTCTCCTTCGGCACCTTCGACGAGGTCGGCGACCGGGTCGAGGAGCAGTTGCGCGGCATCATCGAGGGCATCACCGAACCGCAGGACGGCACCGAGGCGCAGCAGATCCGCGATCTCTACGACGCCCGCATGGATATCGACGAGATCGAACGCCTCGGTATGACGCCGCTGGCCGACCTGTTCGCGCGCATCGACGCCGCCGACGGCAAAACCGAACTGGCCAAGGTGATGGCCGGGCTGCCGATCGGCGGCATCATCGGGCTGGGCGTCACCATCGACCGGAAGAATTCCAGCGCGCATGTGGCCGCGGTCGGCCAATCCGGTCTCGGGTTGAGCGAGCAGTACTACCGCAAGCCCGAGTACGCCGACAAGCTCGCCGCCTACAAGACGTTCCTGGAGTCCATCGCCAAGGGCGCGGGCTTCGACGATCCGGCCGGAATGGCCACGCGCGTCGTGGATCTGGAGACCCGGATCGCCGCGGGCTTCTGGGACAACGTGCGCAATCGCGATACCGACGCCACCTACAACAAGATGTCGTGGGACGAGATGACCGCGCTCGCTCCGCAATTCGACTGGGATCCCTGGCTCGCCGGGCAGACCGACCGGCCGAAGAATCTCTTCGACACCATTATCGTGCACCAGCCGTCGTATCTCACCCATGCCGGAAATCTTTGGCACGACACTGATCTGGGGCTGTGGCGCGACTATCTCAAGATCTACCTGGTGCGCGAGTTCGCGCGCTTCCTGCCCAAGACCATCTCCGACGCCAATTTCGAATTCTTCGGCACCGTGATGAACGGGCTCGAGGAGCGGCCGGAGCGCTGGAAGTCGGCCGTTGCCACGGTGAACAGCAATCTGGGCGAGCCCCTCGGCAAACTGTATGTGGCACAGCACTTCCCGCCCGAAGCCAAGGATCGTGCCCTGGAGATGGTGGACGATCTCAAGGCCGCCTACCGCGACAACTTCCGCGCCTCCACCTGGATGTCCCCGGCCACCCGCGATGCCGCCATCGAGAAACTGGAGAAGATGGGGGCCAAGATCGGCTACCCGGACAAGTGGGAGGACTACTCCGACCTGAAGATCACCCGGGGCAAGCTGATCGAATCCCTGCGCGCCGTCAATGCCTTCGAGGTCGAGCGCATGTTCGGCTACCTCGGCAAGCCGGTCGACAAGAGCGAGTGGAGCAGCCCGCCGCAAACCGTGAACGCCTTCTACTCCCCCGTCACCAACGAGATCGTCTTCCCCGCCGCCTTCCTGCAGCCGCCGTTCTTCGACAAGGACGCGGCGCCCGCGGTGAACTACGGGGCCGGCGGCGCGGTCATCGGCCACGAGATCGGGCACGGCTTCGACGATCAGGGCTCAAAATACGACGCCGACGGCAATCTGAAGGACTGGTGGACGCCGGAGGACCGCACCGCCTTCGAGGCGCGCACCCAGAAGCTCGTCGAGCAGTACGACGTGCTGGTCCCGGCGGGCCTCGACCCCGAGCAGACCGTGAACGGCGAGCTCACCCTGGGCGAGAACGTGGCCGATGTGCGCGGCCTGCAGATGTCCATCGCCGCCCTGGCCATCGCCGAGCGGCGGCGTGGCATCGAGACGCCCGACTACACGCCGCTGTTCGAATCCTGGGCCCGCAACTGGCGCGACAAGTCCACCCGCCAGTACACCGAGAACCTGCTGGCCAATGACACGCACGCACCCAACGAGTTCCGCGCCAACCAGGTGGTGCGGAATCTGGAGCAGTTCTACACCAGCTACGGCGTGCAGGAGAGCGACAAGCTGTTCCTGCCCCAGGACCAGCGCGTCACCTTCTGAGCCGCGAGCACCCGGGCGGCGTCACCCGCCGACCCCGTCCGGGTGCTGCTCCACCAGTGCGCGCGGCGCGGCCTGGGCCCACGAGTCGGTCACGATGGCCTCGAGCTCCGCCAGATCGTCGAGGGCGGCCAGCCGCACTCGCACCCAGGCATTGTTCGCCTCGTGCCCCGCGATCCAGAACTTCCCGGGTTCGGCCGCCACCAATTCGTCCCGGTCCAGGATCGGGCATCGCACCGCCATCGAGGTCTCCCCCTCCGGCAGGGTGAGGAACAATTTCCCCGCCACCCGGAAGGTCGGCATCTGCCATTCGAATCCCTCCCGGACCTCCGGCAGCGAAAGCGCAACCGCGCGAGCATCATCCCCAGTCGCTGTCATGAACAGATGGTCTCAGGCCCGACCGACAGCCGCAGCGGCTACCGCACGGCGGTGATCACATGTCGTGGCGACCCAGGTCGAAGACGCGGGCCGGAGTCGTGGAGATGGAGAACGGCCGGTCCACAGCGAGCAATTCGTCTCCGGCCACCAGGCTGTCTCGCCGATACCGGCCCCGCTCCAAGATCAACACCTCTATCTGCGGAACCGGACGGAAATCCACGATCCAATAGCTCTCGATCCCGGCGGCAGCATATTCGTCGCGCTTGACCTTGCGATCATGACTCTCGCTGCCGCTGCGTGGCGAGACGACCTCCGCGACGAGCAGTAGATCGCCCGGGTCGAGATACAGGTCGTCGTCCGCGACGGCCGCCTCCTCGGCTGCGGCGTCGAGAACGAAAACGTCCGGTTTCCGAACACTCGCGGGAAAAACGAACTCATATTCGCCGCCGTCGACCAAGACGGGCACACCTGCTTGCCGGGCAGCATCGGTCAGCAGCCGCCGCAGGCCGCGACTCATTCGATTGTGGCGCAGTGACGGCGACATCTTCTCGATCAGCCATCCGTTCCACAGCTCGTAGCCCTTGCCCTCATCAGGGCCATTGTGCAGGTCGCCTGGAGTGTATGGGCCGCGGCCGAACGCCGCGCCGAAATCGACCGCAGCGCTCATGGTCCCTCCTCAGGGTCATTCCGAGTGTCAAGTCACAGCATAGGACCGAGGGGCGGTCGGGTGGGTGGTTCGCGGTCGGGGCGACGGGACGCGAGCGGGGGGCGGAGTGGATCGGCGCACAGATGTGATGCCCGGGGTATCGGGACGCGATGCTGTTAGGTTAGGGTTGCCATAGTTGACGTTGGCGATACGAGCGATGGAGAGCGTTGTGCCGGAACTCCTGGCCGCTGTGGAGCGGCAGCGACTCGTCGACGAGTGGGCGAATGGGGTCGAGCTTGCGGGCTACCCGGGCGTCAGCGCCCTGATCGAGCGCGGTCGGCGGGTGCCCGCCATTCGCCCGGCACTGCGCTGCGGGGCGGCGACCCTGACCTACGGGGAGCTGTTCGAGCGGATGGCACACGCGACCGCCGCCGAGCGCTGCGAGGCATCTGTCGACGGTGCGGTCCGGCTGCTGGCCGATATCGCCGCGGCCGCGAACTCCGGTGCGGCGCTGACCCTTTCCATGCCGACCGGTGCGTACGGCTCGACCGTCGGACTGCGCGCCGACGCGCTGGCCGCCGCCGTCGACGACCGCCGCGCCGTGACCACCGACTGCCGGGCCGGACATGTGGATCCGGCCCAGGGAACGTCCAATATCCGGCTGCTGGCCACCGCCTGGGCCTGCGCGGACACCGCCGTGGAACTGCTCGCGGCCATTGCCGACGGTGCGACGCTGGTGGTGGCCACCGAGGCGCAGCGGCGCGATCCGGCCGCGCTGGCCGACCTGATCGCCGACACCGGAGCCACCCACGTGGTGGCCGAGGCCGCCGTGCTCGCGCGGTTCGCCGATACGGCCGCCGTCGCACTGCCCACCGTGCGCCGCTGGGACGTCACCGGAAACCACTGTCCCGCCATCCTTCCCGCTCTGCTGCGTGCACTCGCGCCGGGCTCGGTGGCCGGATTCGCCTACACCACACCCGGATACGCGGGCGTGGTGGCGCGCGGACCGCTGGACGGCAGCGGCCGGGTGCGGCCGATTCCGGGTGCGCGCGTGCTGGTGCTGGACGCGCAGCTGCGGCCGGTGGCACCGGGCCGATACGGCCGGGTGTATCTGGGCGGCGCCGCGCTGGCGGCCGAGATCGACGGCGGCACCGCACTGTTCGTGGCCGATCCGTTCATTCCGGGTGCGCGCCTGTGCCACGCCGGAATGTCGGGTCGCTGGACCGCGGACGGATGGTTGACATTCGCAACCGGCGAAATCGTCGCCGAACACGAAGCGACCGGTTCGAATCTTGGCGTCAATGCGACCATATTCCCCGAAATCGCCGCCTGATACCGCTTCGCCCCCGGTCAGCGGACCGGCGCGGCGGGAAACCGCGCACGAATTCTCCGGCAATATTTACTGATCCGACGATTCACTGTGATCTCCGGCTATATCGTGTAACTCAGTCACTGGCCGCCGAACGCAATGAGGCGCTTCGGGGTGCCACAGATTATGGTCTCACCGCGCGATGACGGTGACGATCTCACCATCGGTGCTGAAATCGTGCGCGCCGTATCGCCGGGCTGCCATGAGCGATGGCACCGGTCGGCGCGACGATCGCCGCATATGTCCATCCCCGCGGAAGCGCTACCCATAGCTCGGCTCGCACTCTTCTGCTGCACCGGAGACAGCAGACGAGCCGAAAAACCCTGGGATCGGGGACTGTTCGGTCGCCCACCGACCTGCACGGCCACACTGTTCGGCATCGGGTAGCTGCGATGCCGTCCGATCGGTCCCTGGAAGGTGGGTCATGACCGCAGCATCCGCGGCGCCGAGTCCGGCGTCCTCCAACACCCTCGTACCGCCCGAGCGCAAGAGCCTCCGCATCGCGATGGTCGTCCCCCCGTACTTCGACGTGCCGCCCAAGGCGTACGGCGGTGTGGAGGCGGTGGTCGCCGACCTGGTCGACGCACTGGTCGAGCGCGGACACGAGGTCACCCTGCTCGGCGCCGGTGTGCACGGCACCCGAGCCGCGGAATTCATACCGCTGTGGGACGAGATCCAGGCCGCCCGGCTCGGCGATCCGTTCCCGGAGGTGCTGCACGCCTTGAAGGTTCGGCGGGCACTCGAACGCCTCACGGCGACGCGCGGGCTGGACCTGGTGCACGATCACACCTTCGCCGGGCCGCTCAACCTACCCGTGTACCGCGCCCTCGGCCTACCCATGGTGGTCACCGTGCACGGACCCGTCGACGGCGATCCGCACATGTACTACAGCGAACTCGGCGAGGACGCCGCGCTGGTGGCCATCAGCGACCGGCAGCGCGCACTGGCTCCGGGCCTGAACTGGGTCGGGCGCGTGCACAACGCGCTGCGCGTCGCGGACTTCCCCTTCCAGCCCGAGAAGGAGGACTACGCGCTGTTCCTGGGCCGGTACACCCCGGAGAAGGCCCCGCACCTGGCACTGGCCGCCGCGCACGCCTGCGATATGCGGCTGGTGCTGGCCGGGAAATGCGCGGAGCCGCCGGAGATCCGGTACTTCGACGACCAGGTGGCCCCGCTGCTCACCGAGCGGGACACCGTCTTCGGCATGGCCGACGCCGCCGCCAAGAAGAAACTGCTCGCCGGGGCGCGCTGCCTGCTGTTCCCGGTGCAGTGGGAGGAGCCGTTCGGCATGGTCATGATCGAGGCCATGGTGTGCGGGACACCGGTGGTGGCGCTGCGCGGCGGCGCGGTGAGCGAGGTGATCGTGGACGGCGTCACCGGACGCATCTGCGACGATCCGGACGAGCTGCCCGCCGCCATCAAGGAGGTGCGCGACTACGACCCGCAGGCGTGCCGCGACCACGTGCTCGAGCACTTCGGGACCGACACCCTCGGACGCGGGTACGAGGAGGTGTACCGCAAGGTCGTCGCGACCCGTCCGACGCGGCGGACCGGCCGGATCACGGTGCACCAACTGCCCACCACCCCGCCGACCCGCACCGCGGGCGCCGGCCCCGGACGGGCGACTCCCGCACCGGCCCGCACCGCCGGACCCACCCCCAGCCGCGCCCCCTCCCCCGCCGGTACCCCGGCTGCCGGTGGGCCGGGACATGTTCCGACCACCGCACCGGCACGAACGACACCGGCACGACGGGCAGGCACACCGCCACGGAAACGCGGGCAGCGGTCCGGGGCAGGCGCGAATCCGGCCCGCCGGACACCCGATCCGGCGAGCGCGCCCGTTCCAGCGGTCGATTCGGATCCGGCAGGCACTCCGAATGGACTAGCCACCGGTCCACTCGGGAGCATTGAAACTCCGCTCGGAAGCAGTTTCAATCCGTACGGACCTGCGCGAACTCCGGGCGGACCCGCCATCACCGCCGATCCGGTCGCAAGCCTCCGCCACCCGAATGATGTTGTCTCGAGCGATGTTCCGAACAAGATCTCGAGCACAGGGTCTGGCACCATCGGCGGCACCCGCGCCCCGCGCATCGGTTCGGGATCGCTCGACGACACCCGGCCGCCGACATTCCCGGATACGGTGATCGAGAGCGGGTTGCCCGCCCTCGGCTCGATAGCGGCGATCCCCGATTCCGGGGAGGCCGTGGAGCGGACGGCGGGGACGGCCGCACACCCGGGATCGTCCGGGGGCGAGCGCAAGCGGACACGGCGCGCCGTGGCGCGGTCCGCCGCCAAGCGTGGCCGCGGCGTGAAGAGAGTCGACAAGGCAACAGGTTCCGCGTCGAACCCCGAGACCGGTAGCGCGCCGGAGAGCGGGAGGGACGCCCCGACGGGAGGTTCTGCATGATCGGAGAGACGCCCGCCGCGCTCAATGCCGGCGAGCCGTCGACCCTGGGTGGCGGCGGTGGCACCGTCACCCTGGTGGAGGGCAGCACCTTCTGCCTCTCGGACCGGCTCGGCGATGTCGAGCCGGACACCCCGCACGGGCTGTTCTATCGGGACGCCCGGGTGCTGTCACGCTGGGAGCTGCGCGTGGACGGGCAGCGGGCCGAACCGCTGTCGGTGCTGAGCCCGGAGGCGTTCACCGCCCGGTTCATACTGCGCCGGCCGCCTCGGGCCGGCGCGGCCGACAGCACGGTGCTCATCGTGCGGGAGCGACTGCTGGCCGAGGCGCTGCACGAGACCATCACCGTGGAGAACCTGGGACGCGAAACCACCGCCGTCGATCTGCAACTGCATGTGGACGCCGACTTCGTGGACCTGTTCGCGGTCAAGGAGGGCCGCACCGGCCACAGCCGGGCCGAGGTACTGGTGGCCGATGTCGAACTGTTGCTCAACGACCGCTCGGACCGCGCGCGCGGCGTGGTGGTGACCTCGTCGGAAACCCCGGTGGTACTGCCCGGTTCGCTGTCCTGGCGGGTGGTGGTGCCCGCCGGCAGCACGTGGCGGACCGAGATCCTGGCCCAGCCGACCATCGGCAGCCAGCCCATCCATTCCTCGCCGCATCCCGGGGAGCATTACGAATTCAGCGAGCCCAGCCGCAAGATCGCGGCCTGGCGGGATACCGCCACCACCATCACCGCCGCCGATCCGCAACTGGCCTGGGTGCTGGAACGCACCGAAAGCGATCTGGGGGCGTTGCAGATCCACGACGATATGCGCGGCGGCCGGCCGTTCGTGGCGGCCGGTGCGCCCTGGTTCATGACCCTGTTCGGCCGCGACAGCCTGCTCACCGCATGGATGGCGCTGCCCCTGGACGTGAATTTAGCGCTGGGCACCATGCAGCAGCTCGCGGAGATGCAGGGGAAGCGGGTGAATCCGCTGACCGAGGAGGAACCCGGGCGCATCATGCACGAGATGCGGCGCGGCCCGGCCAGCGGCGCGGTGCTGGGCGGCGAGACGTACTACGGAACCGTGGACGCGACGCCGCTGTTCGTCATGCTGCTGGCACAGGCGCGGCGCTGGGGCGCGGATACCGAATCGGTGCGGGCGCTGCTGCCCGCCGCCGACGCCGCGCTCACCTGGATCACCGACTACGGCGATCGCGACGGGGACGGTTTCGTGGAGTACCGCCGCGCCACCGACCGGGGCCTGTTCAACCAGGGCTGGAAGGACAGTTTCGACGGCATCAACGACGCGACCGGACATGTGCCGGAACCGCCGATCGCACTGTGCGAGGTCCAGGGTTACGCCTATGCCGCGCTGCTGGCACGGGCCGAACTGGCCGACGAGTTCGGCGACGCGACCACCGCCGGACATCTGCGCGACCGGGCCGCCGAACTGCGCACCAAATTCGCCGAAGCCTTCTGGCTGCCCGAAAGAGGCTGGTTCGCGGTCGCCCTGGACCGTGACAAACGCCGCCTGGACGCGCTCACCAGCAATATCGGCCACTGCCTGTGGTCGGGCATCGTCTCCGACGAGCGCGCCGCGCAGGTGATCGAGCGCCTGGCGAGCCCGGAGATGAGCACCGGCTTCGGGCTGCGCACCCTGGCCTCCGATATGGGCGCGTACAACCCGATGAGCTATCACAACGGCTCGGTCTGGCCGCACGACACCGCCATCGCCGTCGCCGGTCTGCTGCGCTACCGGCATCTGCCCGGTGCCATCGAGCTGGCCACCGAACTGGCGGAGGGCCTGCTCGCCGCGGCCGGGGCCTTCGGTGGGCGACTGCCCGAACTGTATTGCGGTTTCCCGCGTTCGCGGTTCGCCGCACCCGTCCCCTACCCCACCTCCTGCTCACCCCAGGCGTGGGCGAGCGCGGCGCCGCTGCTGCTGGTGCGCTCGTTCCTGGGGCTGGAGCCCGATGTCCCGCGGCGCACCCTCACCGTGCTCCCGCACCTGCCCGCCCGCTGGGGCAGCGTCGAGCTCACCGATCTGCGGCTGGGCGGCACGGTGATCGACCTCACCGTGGAGGGCGACCGGGTCACCGCCTCCAACCTGCCCGAGGACTGGCGACTGGTCACGCACTGACCGATCACGCACGGACGGCGGCCATCGGGACGAGCGGTCGTAAGCCGCGATTCCGCACCACGTGGACGGTCTGTCGCCAGCGCGGCGTCACGCCGGAGTGGCCGTGGCGGCCCGGTGCGGCGGCTCCGGCGGGGCGGCCGATGTGGTCCGGGCCGCCACCGCCGCCGCCAGTTCGGCGACCGTGGGCGTATCCACGATGGTGCGCACCGCCAGCTCCACCCCGAATTCGGCGTGGATCCGGGCGGCCAGGCGGGTGACGAGCAGGGAGTGGCCGCCCAGGTCGAAGAAGGAGTCGTCGGCGCCGACCCGATCGCGCGCGAACAGGCGGGCGAACAGCGCGCACATGCGACGTTCGGCGTCGGTGGCGGGCTCGCGGTGCCGACGGCGACGCACGACACCGTGCGGCGCGGGCAGGGCGCGCTTGTCGAGTTTGCCGCTGGCCGTCCGGGGGATCTCGTCGACCACCGCGAAGGCGCGCGGGACCATGTAGTCCGGGAGCACCGCGGCGGCATGCGCGCGGACCCGCTCGATATCGACGGTCCGGTCTGGTGCGGGCACCAGGTACGCGGCGAGCATCGGGCCGGTGGCCGGATCGTCGACGACCAGCACGACACAGCGGGCCACCGCGGCGTGCGCGGACAGCGCGGCCTCCACCTCGCCGAGTTCGATGCGGTAGCCGCGCACCTTCACCTGCTCATCGGCCCGGCCGACGAACTCCAGCTCGCCGAACTCGTTGCGGCGCACCAGATCCCCGCTGCGATACAGCCGGGCTCCGCGCGTGAACGGGTCGGCCACGAAACTCGCGGCGGTCAACCCTGGACGGCCGAGATAGCCGCGCGCCAGCTGCGCACCGCCCAGATACAGCTCACCCACCACACCGGCGGGCACCAGGTGCAGTGCCACGTCCAGCACGTAGGCGTGCACATTCCGATTGGGAATGCCGATGGGCACGATGCCGGGGCCCATCGGTCCGTCCACCGGCATATGGGTGGCGCAGACGACCGCCTCGGTCGGCCCGTAGTGATTGCGCAATTCGGCGTCGAAGACACCGGCGAACCGGTCGGCCACCTCGCCGGGCAGCGGCTCACCGCCGACCGGCACCCGGCGCAGCGCCCGCCATGCACTGATCTCGGGCAGTTGCAGGAAGGTGCTCAACATGGACGGCACCATGTGCAGCACCGTGACGCCCCGCTCGGCGATCAGCTCCGCGACATAGCGCATGTCTTGGAACGCACCGGGTTTCGGCACCACCAACCGCGCGCCGAGGGCCAGCGTGACGAAGATATCGAGCAGCGAGGCATCGAAGCCGACCGACGACGATTGCAGCAATCGGTCATCGGAGGTCATCCCCCAGTCGGCGATGAAACTCAGCACATGCTCGGCGATGGCCGCGTGCGCGACCGGAACACCCTTGGGCCTGCCGGTCGACCCCGAGGTGTAGATGACATAGGCCAGATTGGCCGGACGCAGCGGCCGCACCCGGTCGGCATCGGTGGGCGCGGACTCCGGCAGCGCGGCGGCCAACTCCTCCGCGAGTTCCAGCTCCGCCCGGCCCAGTACCAGGCACGGGCCCGCATCCTCGATCAGGTAGTCGACGCGGTCGGCGGGGTCGGCCGGATCGATGGGCAGGTAGGCGGCACCGGCCTTCAATACGGCGTAGACGGCCACCAGGAATTCGATCGAGGCCCCCAGGCGCAGGCCGACCAGGTCCTCGGCGCCGACACCCCGGCGAATCAGCCAGTGCGCCAACCTGTTCACCCGGCGGTCGAGTGCGGCGTAGGTGAGTTCGGCGGTATCGGAGACCAGCGCCAGGGTGTGCGGCGCGGCGGCGACACTGCGCTCGAACAGGGCCACCATGGTGGTGGGCGCGATATCCGCGACCGCACCGCGCGAGGCGGCGAGGACGGCGTCGCGGTCGCGCGGGCCGAGCATGTCCAGATCGCCGATGCGGCGGTGCGGTGCGGCCAGCGCGCTGTCCAGCAGCCGCACATAGTGCTCGAGCATGGACTCCACCAGCGGGCGGTTCAGCACGTCCACCTGATATTCGGCCTCCACCAGCGCATCCCCCGCACCGTCGGTGACCACCGCCAGCGCCAACGGCACCTGCGCCGTAGGCGCACCGAGTTCGTCGAGGCGGGTGGAGGTGACGCCGTCGAGCGTGAACCCGTGGGTGCTCTCCCGGGTGCTGAAGCCGAGCCGCACCAGCTGGTCCATGCCGTCGCGTCCGGCCACCCGCTCCGGATTGGCCTCGCGCACAATGCGATCGATGCCGACCCGACCGTGCGCGAGGGCCTCCCGGCAATGTCGCTCGGTGGCGGCGACGAGCTCGCCGAAGGTGGCGGCCGAATGCGGGGTCAGGCGCAGCAGCAGCGTATTGCCGAAGTAGCCGATCAGCCGGCGGGCGGCGGCCGAGCGGCGGTTGATGACCGGGATGGAGACGAGGAAATCGCCTGCGGCAGTGTAACGCTCGACCAACGCGGCATACGCGGCCAGCAGCACCGCGAACGGCGTGGCGGCGTGGTCACGCGCGTAGGCGTCGACCCGGTCGAGCAGGTCACGGGGTAGCGCGATGGTGGCGCGGTCGGCCCGCTTGGACGGGTTCATCACGGCGGAGCCGGGCAGCAGCAGCGGATCGGGCAGCGGACGCAGCACGGACCGCCAGTAGGCGACAGCGGCCGCATCGTCGGTGTCGTCGGCTGCGCGGGCGGCGCTATCGGCAGCACGGGCGGTGTCATGGGCAGCGCGGGCGGTGTCGTCTGCACCGGGAGCGGCACCAGCAGCAGCGGGAGCGGCACCAGCAGCAGCGCGGGCGGCACCAGCAGCAGCGGGAGCGGCACCAGCAGCAGCGCGGGCGGCACCAGCAGCAGCGGGAGGGGCAAAATCGGTAACGCGGGCAAGACCAGCGGCAGCGGGAGCGGCGACGTTGACGACGGCGGCGGTGTCGAAGGCGGCGGTGTCGGCGGTGCCGGTGGCGGAGCGATCAACCGCCGCATCGATTTCGGCGGCGTTGATGTCGGCTGGGGCGGCGGCGTCGGCTGGGGCGGCGGCGTTGACTTCGGCGGCGGGGGTGACCTCGATATCGATGAATCGCGCTGGCAGGGCCGCCATCTCGTGGCCGTTGTAGGCGGCGTCGACCTCGGCGAAGAACACCGCCCAGGAGTCGTCGTCCCAGCAGATGCGGTGCACCGCCAGGAGTAGCACGTGTTCCGTGGCGGCCGTGCGCACCAGGGTCGGGCGCAGCGGGGGCTCCGCGGCCAGGTCGAAGCAGCGCGCGAATTCGCGGCGCGCCAGCACCGCCACCCGGCGGGTCCGGTCCGCCGGGGGCAGTCCGCTCACGTCGTGCGTCTGCCACGGAATCGAAATCCCCTCGGAGCGAACCTGATACGGTTCCCCTTCGGCGTCCACCCCGTAGGTGGTGCGCAGCACGTCGTGGCGGGCGGCGACCGTGTCGACGGCGGCGCGCAGCCGTGCGACGTCCAGCGCACCCGACAGGCGGTAGGCCACACAGATGTTCAGCGTGGTGTCCTCGGGATCGCGGGTCTGGAGGAACCACATGCGCCGCTGGCCCACCGACAGCGGGTGGCGGTCCGGGGCGGGGCTGGCGGTTTCCGACATGCGAATTAGCATAGGCTATCCTTACAAACCGAGTGATCGAGGTAACGACCGAACGGAGCTCCACCCCTATGAACCGGACGTACGTGCTCAAGCGCGAGCTGACCGACATTCCCGAGAACGTCCGCACCGCGCCCGCACCCGTCGTTCCCGACTTCGACCATCCCTTCGACCTGCGGATCGTCGATGCCGACGGGGCCGACCCGGAACTCATCACCGAATGGATGCACCGGCCGCACCTGGTCGAGACCTGGGAGCAGGACTGGCCCTCGGCCCAGCGCCGCGACGACTGCGCCGCCCAGTTGGCCGGAACCTTCTCGCGGCCGTGCATTCTCGGCTACGACTTCACCGCGGCCGACCTGCCCGAACTGGGCCGCCAAGAGGTCGCCTACGTCGAGCTGTACCGGCCCGCCAAGGACGAGATCGGCACCCTGTACGCCGCCGACCCGCGCGACATGGGCTTCCACATCGCCACCGCCGAGACGAAACTCATCGGACGCGGGGTGATGTCGGCCTGGATGCGGGAGCTCGCGACCAGGGTCTTCGCCGCCGAACCCGAGTGCCGCCGGATGATGTGCGACCCCGACCACCGGAACGTGCCCATGCGCAGGGCGCTGACGAAGAACGGCTGGATGCACCTGGGCGACTTCGATATTCGCCCCGATCGCCGTATCTCGCTGTACACCCTGCCGCGGGCCGACGGGGACGTGCCGACCCTGCGCTGAATCCGCCCGCGCCTCGTCCACCACCCCACGGTGGCGGACGAGGCGTTTCGCTCATCCGGCGACCGCGGCCCCGGCGCGGACCGGGGTCCGGCGACGGCCCTGGTCCGCGCGCAGCACCCGATCCGAAAGTTCGCCCAGGCAGCTGAGATTCGGGAATCCGGGGCCCTGCGCCAGCGCCGCCATATTCGGCAGATAGAGCTTGTTGTCGAGATCGGCGACCGCCAGGTCGTAGCCGATAGCCGCCTCCACACGCTCCTGCGTGATCGGTCCGCCCACCGCCAGTTCGAGCAGATCCGTCGCGGCGGTGTCGAGCAGCTCCAGGTACCACAGCGGATCGCCGCCGGTGGCGTCCACCACCAGGTCGTAGGCGTGCACCTGGTCGGGCCGCAGTTCGTTGCGCAGCGTCACCGCGACGCCGTCACCCTGATCGACGGTGCGCACCACGCGGCCCTGGAGATGATGAACGCGATTGTCCCCCAACAGGGTTTCCTGCACCCGCACCGAGAAGACGCCGCGATCGGTCCGGCGGATCACATCGCGCCGCTCGGCCATACCCAGCGAACTCCATCGGACGGGGTCGCTGAAGAGCGAATTCTCGAAATAGCCCTCGCCCCGGGTGTAGATGGTGGCCTTCGGGGTGATCACCGAGATGGACAGCATCTCGTGCCGCACCAACTCGTCGAGCGCGGACCCTGCCGTCTCGCCGCCGCCGATCACCGCCACCCGCGAGGAGGGCGGCAGGCGGCGCTTGCCGGCCAGATCCCAGAACTCGGCGATGCTCAACACCTTCGGATGGTCGGCCAGCGCCCGGTCGCTGCGTCCGGGACCGGTGATCATGACCGCGTCGCAATCGATTTCGCAGGTCTCGCCCGCGGCGTCGGCCACCGTCACCAACCAGCCGTCATCGGCGGCGGCAATGGTGCGCACGGTGCCGAGCACCAGTTCCATATCGGTCTTGCGGCCCACCCACTGGAGGTATTTGGCCCAGACGTGGTGCTGTGGACTGGGGCGGCCGCGGTCGATCCACTCGGCGTAGGTGCCGTGCTCGATCAGGAACGCGGTCCAGCTGAAGGCGGTCATACCCTCGTTGAGCGCCTGATTGTGTCCGCGTGCCCAGGTGGAGTGGTAGGGGAAGCCGACATCCTTCTCCGGGCTGGTGCCCAGGCGGTGTTGACCGTCGGTCCACCCGCCGCTGGGCAGCCAGTTTCGGCCCACCGCATGGGCTTCCACCACGATCACCCGCGGCGCGGGCAGGCCGAGCCGCCGCAGCACGTGCGATTTCGCCGCCACCGCCATGGCTTTCGGCCCCGCACCGACCACCAGAAGTGTGTCCACCGGTTCTCCTGCTCTCCTGTTCGGCGTCAGCCCGCCGTCTCGCCGTCCCGCCCCAATATTTGCATAGGCTTACCTTATCTTTCGCGTCCGAGCTTGCCCAGACCGCCGATTGCCGGAATCCCTTTCCATGGACGGGCGTTGAGGGTGGAATGACCACTACCGACGCCCTTTCCTCGCATGAGCCCGTCGTAGATCCGGGCACCGAGTTCGGTAAGCACGTCACCGAGCGGTTCCGGAAGGACACCGTGGCCTGGCTGACCACCGTCGGGTCGTCCGGCACGCCACAGCCCAATCCGGTGTGGTTCCTGTGGGACGGCACCGAGTTCCTCATCTTCAGCCAGCCCGATCAGGCCAAGCTGCGCAATATCGCTCGCAATCCGCGAGTTTCGCTGCATCTCAACAGCACCGAGACCGGCGGTGACGTCGTCATCCTCACCGGCGACGCGCGGATCGACCCCGAGGGCGCGACACCGCCCGAGATCGTCCAGTACACCCGCAAGTACACCGGCGGCCTGGTGGACATCGGCATGACCGATGAGCAGTTCTACTCCTCGTACTCGGTCGTCGTACGGGTTCGGCCCGACCGGTTGCGCGGTTTCTGACGGCTCCGGCCGCGCGAACTCCGCGTGACGCCGTCCACACCGGCCCCCACCTGCGAGATCACCGCTCGACCCGCACCGATAGGGTCGAGCCGGTGAGACGCAGGCAGCAACCGCCGCTACCCAAGCGGCACGGGCTCGACCCGGCCCGGTTGCGACTACCGGAAGACGGCCACTGGGCCACCGTCCGCGACCATCTGGTGGAGCGGCTGCCACGCGTACCCGCGCACCGCATCGACGAACTGCTGCGCGAGGGCGGGATCGTGGATCTCGAGGGCCCCCTCGCCCCCGACGCGCCCTACGTTCCCGGCGGGGCGATCTGGTTCCACCGGGATCTGCCCGACGAAACGCCCGTGCCGTTCGACATCGGCATCGTGCACCGTGACGAATCAATCCTGGTTGTCGACAAACCGCACTTCCTGGCAACCATTCCACGCGGCCAGCACATCCTCGAAACCGCCCTGGTGCGGCTGCGCCGGGAGCTCGACCTACCCGATCTCGTTCCGGCCCACCGGCTCGACCGCGTCACCGCCGGGCTCGTGCTGTTCATCGTCGATCCGGCCCGGCGCGGGGCCTACCAGACCCTGTTCCACCGGCGCCTCGTCCACAAGGAGTACGAAGCGATCGCGCGCTTCGACCCGACGCTGAAGCTACCGCGCGTGGTGCGCAGCCGCATCGTCAAGGAGCGACAGGTGCTGCAGGCGTACGAGGTGGACGGCGAGCCCAATGCCGAAACCCGGGTGGAGCTGCTCGAACACCGCGACGGGCGGGGCCGCTACCGACTGCTGCCGCGCACCGGGCGCACCCATCAGCTACGACTGCACATGAACGGACTCGGAGTGCCGATTCTCGGCGACGACTTCTATCCCGAACTCACCGACAAACCGGTCGACGATTTCACCCGGCCGCTCCAACTGCTCTCCTCCGCACTCGAATTCACCGATCCGGTGACGCGGGAGCCGCGCCGGTTCACGACGAAACGGACGCTTCAGGCGTGGGACGATCCGCACGGCTGGGCGGGGCCTGAGAATTAGCGCGCAGTTCGCCGCATCCGGGTGCGTTCTCAGGATATGAACGTAGACTGGCCGCGATGTCTCGAAATGATAACGGCGCGGTCGCCGTCAGCCCGGCTCCGACGGTCCCGCAGCCCCGGAGGCTGCACGCGTATATCGACGTCGCTGTTGTCATCGTCGTGCTGACCGGCACGAATCTCATCGCGCACTTCACCACCGCCTGGGCCAATATCGTCACGGTGCCCATTGCCGCGGTGATACTGCTGGCCATGGTGCGCCGTCGCGGGCTGAGCTGGAGCGACCTCGGACTCTCCCCGCGACACTGGCGCACCGGTTCGCTGTGGGCGCTCGGCGCGGTCGGGGTGGTGCTGGCCGCGGTCGCCATCGGCGCGGCACTGCCGATCACCCGGCCGTTCTTCCTGGCCGATCGGTACGCCACCATTTCGGGCGCGCTCATCGCCTCCATGGTCGTCATCCCGTTGCAGACCGCGATTCCCGAGGAGCTGGCCTTCCGGGGCGTACTACATGGAACGCTGGACCGGATCTTCGCGGCCCGGGGCGTATTCATGGCGGGCTCACTGCTTTTCGGACTCTGGCATATCGCCTCGTCGCTGGGACTGACCAGCGGGAACAAGGGCCTGTCGAGTTTCCTCGGCGGCGGGCCGCTCGGGCAGGTGCTCGGCATCGCGCTCGCCGTACTCGCCACGGCCGTCGCGGGCGCGATCTTCACCTGGTTGCGGCGGCGCAGCGGGAGCCTGCTCGCGCCGATCGCCTTCCACTGGGCGGTGAACGGTGCGGGGGCGCTGGCGGCGGCGGTCGTCTGGCACGTCACCCTGCACTGAGCTATGTGACTGGAACTTGTTTCAGTATTTTTCCGAAAGTGCCACACGGCCAACTGGACGCTCGCTAAGGTTCGCTGGTCCGCATCCGATGCGGTAGGCACCCGAGGAGTTATCCATGACGATGTCCGTGAACAAGCGCATCGCGCGGCGGGCCGGTGTCGGCGTCACCGCCCTGGCCGCGATGGCCTGTTCGGCGGCGCTGACGGCGCCCTACGCGACCGCCGTCCCCACCGGCCTGTCGGTCAACGCCCGAAATATCTACGAGGCGTGCACCTACGAGATCACCGCGACCGTCGACCACTGGTTCGAGGTCTGGTTCCACGACAGCGGCCGCGTCATCAAGGGCAGTCCGGTCAAACCGGTCAACGGTAAGGCCACCATCCAGTGGACGCCGACCTTCGCGGGCACCCACACCCTGGCCGTGCTCCAGGGCTCGGCCTGGGAACTCAAGGTGAACGTCCTGCAACCCACCCTCACCGGCAGCGCCACCTGCGGCGCGTCACCGCTGGGCTTCCTCGGCTCGTAGCATCCCCAGATCCGGTTCGGCAGGGCCTCGCTCCCCGAACCGTCCCGGGGGCCGGGCCGGCACATTCCTCTGTTCCCTCGCCGGCCCGGCCCACCCCCGGACAGCACACGTGAGCGGCCCGCCCTCGTTCCCGGGGGCGGGCCGTCGTTGTCGCTACCGGGACGCGGTATCACGCTCCCGGTCGTCATAGCCGATCGACCGATCCGGATCGTTGCGACGATCCTTCCTCTCGTCCCCGTGGCCCGGCCACCAGGCCCGGTGACCGATGAGCGCGGTGAGCGCCGGGGTGAAGAACATCGACATCACGAAGGCCGCGATGGCGATACCCACCGAGATGGCGAAACCCATCTGAGCCAGTACGGAATTGCCCGCCAGCATCATCGAGGCGAAGGTGCCGGCGAGAATGAGACCGGCCGCGGCGATGGTCGGGCCGCTGTGCCTGACCGCGGAGGCGGCCGCCTGCCTCGGCTCCAGACCCTCCCGCGCCTCCTCGCGCAGCCGCGCCACCATGAGGATGTTGTAGTCGGTGCCGAGCGCGACGACGAACAGGTACATGATGATCGGCAGCGTGAAGATCAGGCCCGAGTCGCCCTGCGCGTGCTGGAAGACCAGCACCGCCGCGCCCAGGGTGGCGGCGAATCCGAGGAAGACCGACGCCATCAGATACCACGGCGCCACCAGGCTGCGCAGCAGCAGCGCCAGTACGAGCATGATGAGCAGCGCGGCCACCGGGAACACGATCGTGTAGTCGCGCACCATGGCGTCCTGGAAGTCCACGAACACCGAGGTCATCCCGCCAACCAGGGCCGCGGTGCCCGCGGGTGCGGCCGCATGCGCGGTATCGCGCAGTGGGCCGCGCACGGTGTCGATGGCGGCATCGGACTCCGGAGCGTCGGTGAGTGTCACCTGATACTCGGCGACGGTGCTGTCCGCGGAGCGCTGTGGCGGCGAAACCTGGCCCACGCCTTCCACTGTCGCCAGCGCAGTGCCGAATTGGGCCAGCTGGGCCTCGGTCAGCTGATCCTGGCCGTGGGTGCGCAGATACACCAGGGACGGCTGAGTCGCGCCCGCGGGCATGCCTTTGCGCAGTTCCTGGCCCCAGACCGCGGATTCGGAGGTGTCCGAGGTGGATCCGGAGGTCAGATCGAAGGTCGGGTTGAAGCCGACGGCGAAACCACCCAGTGCCACCAGCACCAGCCCGGACAGCACGGCGTACACGGCGGGACGCTTGCCCAGCGAGCGGCCGAGACCCGCCGACACCGCGCCCCTGGGTTCCCGCTGCCAGCTCTTGGACGGCCAGAAGACCTTGGTACCCAGCAGCGAGACGATCGCCGGGATCAGGGTCAGGCCGGCCACCAACATGATCGCCACCGCGATGGCCAGTGAGACACCGAGCGAGCGGAACATGCCGAGCGCCGAAAGCACCAGGGCCGCAAAGGCGATGATCACCGCGAAGGCGGCGGAGGCGATGGCCTCACCCACTCGGGCGACGGCATTGACCATGGCCGTCTGCGGATCGTCACCGGCCCGCAGTCGTTCCCGATAGCGGAAGATCAGGAACAGGAAGTAGTCGGTGCCCACTCCGAACAGCACCACCAGCAGCAGCGCCTGCACCGAACTGTCGATGGAGAATTCGAAGGCCTCCGCCGACCAGGCGACCGCTCCGTGCACCAGCAGCGAGATGGCATAGATGATGAGGATCGGCAGCAGGGCCAGCACCGGGCTCCGGAAGATGAGCAGCAGCAGCACGATGATCAGCAGAATCGTGGCGATGCCGACAATGGCCAGACCCTTCTCACTGGATTCGATCTGATCCAGCATGGCGGCCGCGGAACCGGTGACACCGGCCTTCAGGTCCGTTCCGGAGATGGCCTCCCGCAAGGCTACCCGCAGGTCCTCGACCGCATCGGTCTGACGGGTGTCGTCGGCGGCGGTGACCTTGACCATCTGCACGCCGATCATCTGCACCAGACGGTTCTCCGACGGCGGGGTGGCCTGCACGCCGGTGATGTGCTCGATGTTCCGGGCGGCGAGATCGGCGGCCAAGGCGGTGACGGCGGCCGCATCGGTTGCGGTGAGCGGCTGTTCGTCGGCGCGTTCGACGACGATGATGGCCGCGGGGAGCTGACTGTCGCCGAACGCTTTCTCCTGCAACGCCATCGCTTCGACGGACTCGTAATGGGCGGGCAGGAATTCGGCCTGGTCGGTGGTGGCGGTGAGCTTCGGCGCGGAGGCCACCACGCCGACGATGGCGATCAGCCAGATGCCGATGACAACCCACGGTTTGTGGACGACGAAGCGCCCGAGAATGGCGAACATGCCTGGTTGGTCCTTTCGGGGCCGCAATATGCATCAGTTATTGCGCATATGGGCATAGGTGTACGACACGGCACCGACCCCTCGATTTCGCAGTGCCGCTTCGTATTTCGTTCTCTCGATCCGGACGAAGCCGCGAACTCCGCGCTGCTTCCGCAGTCACTATAAGTAGACGTATACGTATAACGCAAGAGGTGGTCGAGACGCCGCCGCGCACGTACCGTGGACGCATGGCGCTGACGTTGCAAGAACGACAGGAATTCCTCGCCCAACCCCACATCGGTGCGCTCGCCGTGGCCGTCGCCCCGGACCGCGCCCCACTCAATGTGCCGATCTGGTACCAGTACGAACCAGGCGGTGAGCTCGGGATCCTCACCGGGGTCGAATCCGTGAAACTCCGGCGGCTACGCGATGCCGGACGATTCAGCCTGATGGCGCAGGTGCTCGAGCCGACCGTGCGCTACGTCACGGCGGAGGGGCCGATCACCCGGGTGGAGCCGATGACCGACGCGATGCACCGGGAGATGGCCGCGCGCTATCTGCCGCCCGACAAGGTGGATCCGTATCTGAAGTTCGCCGAGTCGCACGGCGACCAGGTGGCCGTGTTCATGCGCCCCGAGAAGTGGCTCTCCGCCGATCTGGGCGATCTCAGCGAACTCGGCTGATCGGCTACGGGCCCGTACGCCGTCGGCCCGCCTCCCGGTCCGGAGGCGGGCCTTCGCGTTTCCGCCCCGCCCCGAGCGCGTCGGCCCGTCCAACGTAAGCTGCGGTTCTCTCGCTATCACCGAAACTCCCGTTTCTCCGCTCGACCACCGTCAGCGAAAGGTAGCCATGTTCAGGATCGTCGCCGCCACGGCCGCGCTCGGACTCGCCCTCGGAGCGGCCCTGCTCGGTTCCACCGCGAAAGCCGCTGCGGCAGTACCTTTTCCCGCCGTCATGACGCTCGCGTCCGCCGGTACCTGCGCGGGTGAGATCAGCGCGGTGGCGCTGCCGGGCCGTGGGGTGGCCGCCATCTATCTGCGCGGCACCTTCATGACACCGGTGCCCCAGCCCGCCTGCGTGGCCACCACCACCATCGCCTGGCGCAATCTCGACAGCGGCACCTCGGGCACCGCCGGGGCCGATGTCACCGGGAGTCCCGGCGGGCGGCCCGGACCGATCACGGGCGCGGTGCTGCCCACCGGTCCGGGGCGCGTCGAGGCGTGGATCTCCACCGTGTCGCTGCCGCACCTGCCGAGCATGGTCAGCTTCACCGTCGGCTGAGCTGCGGTAACACCCATACCGCGGGGTTCGACATACCCTGCGAACTCTCGCGGAGCGGGCTCGTACACCGCCGCCCCCATCGTCGGCACGCTCGAAGCACCCGAAGCGATGTGCGGAGCACTTGTCGACGACGGCACGACCACACTCGTCAGCGTGAAAGGCAGGCTCCTATGATCGCCACTCTCGGTCGCACCGCTGTACTCGGCATCGCCGTCACCGCCGCCCTGGTCGCCACCACCGGCACCGCCTCGGCGGCCACCACCTTCTCCCCCACCTACACCCTCGCGACCGGCTGGACCTGCGCGGGCGAGGTCAGCGGCACCGCCATCCCCGGCCCCAGCGACTACAGCGCCCCCGGAGAGGCCGCCGTCTACCTGCGCGGCACCTTCTGGAGCGCGACTCCGGGCTCCCACCAGTCCGGCTGCTCAGTCACCGCCACCGTCACCTGGCGCAACCTCGACACGGGCGCGTCCGGCTCCACGGCGACCGTGGTCGTGGGTGGCCCCTTCGGCGAAACCGGCCCGGCCACAGGCGTTCTCCTGCCGACCGGCCCCGGTCGCGTCGAGGCGACCGTCTCCACCGCACCTCTGCTGCACCACCCCGGACAGGCCACCTTCACCGTCGACCCGGCCTGAGTGCCCGGCGGCGAGAACGGCGAAAAGACACCGCCGCCGAACGGCAACGCAGTACCGAACCACCGCCGGCAGAGGCAGCTCCGGGCGGACGGATCACCGGCGGCCACCCCCGGTTCGCGCACCGGAACGACAGTCGTGCCGAACCGGATGCCGCATCGACTCACCTGCGCCGGGACCGGGGCGTGCGCGCGCCAGGCCACCTGAACCCCGCCCTCCAGCACGCATTCGGCACCGGTCACACCGCGGGCGAGGAGGAAGCTCCTGTGGCACGGCGGCGGGCTCGCACCGTGTACAAGGGGACCGGGCGCCTCGTTCGGGCGAGCGGGGATCACCGCACCGTCGCGGTGGCACAGTGGTGGGATGAGATTCGAGCACCCGCCTCGGATGGCTGCCTGGCGGCATCGCGGCGCGCGCGAG
Organism: Nocardia otitidiscaviarum; assembly: GCF_007362295.1. Classification (NCBI taxonomy): domain Bacteria; kingdom Bacillati; phylum Actinomycetota; class Actinomycetes; order Mycobacteriales; family Nocardiaceae; genus Nocardia; species Nocardia otitidiscaviarum. The sequence continues at coordinate 6,022,654 of NZ_CP041695.1, forward strand.
GGATTCGAGGTCGTCTTCCCGCGCATCACTGATTCCGGTGTCCTGATCGATGGTCACACCACCGCCGTCGAGATGGGGCGAGGCTGGTCGGTGGACTATTCGATCGAACTCGACGGGCACTGGCGCACCCGCGCCGCGCGGGTATCCGTGCGTGACGAGAAGGGTTGGCGCACCGTTCGATTGGCGGCGGACGGGGCGGGGCGCTGGACCGTCGACGGCGAACCGGCACCCGCGCTGGACGGGTGCGTCGACATCGATCTGGAGGCGTCGGCCTGCACCAATACCTTTCCCGTGCACCGGCTGCCGCTGGCCGAGGGCGTGGACACCGCCGCTCCGGCCGCTTACGTGCACGTGGCGGTGCCGACGGTCACCCGGCTGGAGCAGCGCTACCGCCGCTTGCCGGGCGAGGGGCCGGGGCACCGATTCGATTACGAGTCACCGGAATTCGACTTCCGAGCCACGCTGGAGTACGACGCGGCCGGGCTCATCGTCGACTACCCGGGAATCGCGGTGCGGGCAAGGTAGCGCGCGGAACTGTCAGCAGTAGAAGCAGACGCCGCTGGCCGGGAGCTGGGTGAAGCAGGAATCGCAGACCGCGACGCGGGCTTCCTCGGCGGGCTTGGGCTCGGCCTTGTGGACGGAGGCGTTGCGGCTGGCGGCCACCTTCGGGGTGAGCGGCGGGATGCCGCCGTCGGCGGGCACCTCGCCGTGCGCGGCATAGCACTGCCAGCGCGCGTAGGCGGCGTGCAGTTCGAGGTCGGTGGGGATGGGCAGCCCGGCCACCTCGAGGATGTACTTGTAATGGTCGCCGACCTTGTGGTTCTGGCGCACGCACAACGCCGCCAACGGCGGTTCACCCGCGGCGTGGCAGCGGCGGGTCACCTTGCGCAGGATGGCGTCCATCCAGGTGCGGGTCGGCGCGCTGGTGTGCACACCGGACATCTCCTGCACTCGCTCGGCCAATTCGTTCACCGTGACGAAATGTCCGTATTCCGAGGCGGTTTCGACCAACACCTCGTGCGCGGCCAATGCCCACGCCACCGAGGCGTCGCGGAACGACACCGCCTCTCCATCACTCGCCCGCCAAGCACCCGAAGCCGTAGTCACCGCACTCATAGCACCAAAGAAGATAGCGGTCCAGCGCCGCTCGCGCCAATACCACGGCCGGTGTGTGAGAGATCTGCGCGACACGAACGACCCTGTGCCGGAATGCCCGAAGGCCCGCTTCCCCCGAAACGGGAAGCGGGCCTTCGAAGCTCGACGGCTCAGTCGCGGAGCAGGCTTACTTGGCCTTCTCCAGGACCTCGACCAGACGCCACCGCTTGGTGGCCGACAGCGGACGGGTCTCCATCAGCTGCACGCGGTCGCCGATACCGGCGATCTCGTTCTCGTCGTGGGCCTTGACCTTCGAGGTGGTGCGGATGATCTTGCCGTAAAGCTTGTGCTTCACGCGATCCTCCAGCTCGACCACGATGGTCTTGCTCATCTTGTCGGAGACGACGTAGCCGATGCGCACCTTGCGCGAGCCACGCTCCTCCTGCTTGGCCGGCGTCTTGGCCGGGCCCTTTACGTCGCTCATGCGGCGTCTCCCTTGCCTTCAGGACCGGTGGCCAGGCCGAGCTCGCGCTCCCGCATGACCGTGTAGATGCGCGCGATCTCATGCTTGACCACACGCAGGCGCCGGTTGTTCTGCAACTGGCCGGTCGCCATCTGGAAGCGCAGGTTGAACAGCTCTTCCTTGGATTCGCGCAGCTTGGCGACGAGCTCGTCTTCGGTGAGCTCGCGCAGCTCTGCAGCCGGAGTTCCGGTAGCCATCAGAACTGCTCCTCCCTGGTCACGATCCGGCACTTCATCGGGAGCTTGTGCATCGCGCGGCGCAGGGCCTCACGAGCGGTCTCCTCGTTCGGGTAAGACATTTCGAACATGACCCGACCGGGCTTCACGTTCGCGACCCACCACTCGGGCGAACCCTTACCGGAACCCATGCGGGTTTCGGCGGGCTTCTTGGTGAGCGGCCGGTCCGGGTAGATGTTGATCCAGATCTTGCCGCCACGACGGATGTGGCGGGTCATCGCGATACGCGCCGACTCGATCTGCCGGTTGGTGACGTAGGCAGGCTCCAGAGCCTGGATGCCGTACTCGCCGAACGCCACCGAGGTGCCGCCCTTGGCCATGCCAGAGCGCTTGGGGTGATGCTGCTTACGGTGCTTGACCTTGCGAGGCATCAACATAGGTCAGCCCTCCTTGGACTCTGCCGGAGCGTCGGCCACCGCGGTAGCGGTACCCTGACGCCCGGCCTCGGTGCTGGTCGCCGTGGTGCCCTGGGCACCGGAGCGACGCGGACGGCTCGGCCGCTCACGACGCTCGCGACGCTCACCGGACGGCGCGGCGGTCGCGGTGACCTCACGCTTGCCGCCGACGATGTCGCCCTTGTAGATCCAGACCTTCACGCCGATGCGGCCGAAGGTGGTCTTCGCCTCGTACAGGCCGTAGTCGATGTCCGCACGCAGGGTGTGCAGCGGCACGCGACCCTCGCGGTAGAACTCCGAGCGCGACATTTCCGCGCCGCCGAGACGGCCGGAGCACTGCACACGGATGCCCTTGACGTTCGGCGAACGCATGGCCGACTGGATGGCCTTGCGCATCGCGCGACGGAACGCCACACGGTTCGACAGCTGCTCGGCCACACCCTGGGCGACGAGCTGCGCATCCGACTCGGGGTTCTTGACCTCGAGGATGTTCAGCTGCACCTGCTTGCCGGTGAGCTTCTCCAGCGCGGCGCGGATGCGGTCGGCCTCGGCGCCACGACGGCCGATCACGATGCCCGGACGCGCGGTGTGGATGTCCACCCGCACGCGGTCACGGGTGCGCTCGATCTCGACCTTCGAGATGCCGGCCCGCTCCATGCCGGTGGCGAGGAGCTTGCGGATCGCGACGTCTTCCTTCACGTAGTCCGCGTACTGCTTGTCCGCGTACCAACGCGACTTCCAGTCGGTGGTGATACCGAGGCGGAAGCCGTGGGGATTGATCTTCTGTCCCATTTACTTTGCCCCTCCCTTCCGGCGGCTACGAGCTGCAGCGCCGGCAGTGGGCACGCTCTCGACCTCGATGGTGATGTGGCTGGTGCGCTTGCGGATCCGGAACGCGCGGCCCTGGGCACGCGGCTGGAAGCGCTTCATGGTCACGCCCTCGTCGACGTAGGCCGTCGAGATGACCAGGGTCGCCGGGTTCAGGCCGAGGTTGTTCTCGGCGTTGGCCGCGGCGGAGGCCACGACCTTGGCGACCGGCTCGCTGGCGGCCTGCGGAGCGAACCGCAGGATGTTCAGCGCGTCCTCGACCCGCTGGCCGCGGACCATGTCCACGACGCGGCGCGCCTTCATCGGGGTCACGCGGACATGCTTGGCGGTCGCGCGCGCGGTCGGGTTCTGAGTTTCAGTGCTCATCGCCGCTTGCTCTTCCGATCTTCCTTGACGTGGCTCTTGAACGTGCGGGTCGGCGCGAATTCACCGAGCTTGTGTCCAACCATGTTCTCCGACACGAACACCGGCACGTGCTTGCGGCCGTCGTGGACCGAGAACGTGTGGCCGATGAAATCGGGGATGATGGTGGAACGACGCGACCAGGTCTTGATGACCTGCTTCGAGCCCTTCTCGTTCTGGACGTCCACCTTCTTGAGGAGGTGTTCGTCGACGAACGGGCCCTTCTTGAGGCTGCGTGGCATCTTTAACCTCCTCCTTAACGCTTCTTGCCGCGGCGGCGGACGATGAGCTTGTCGCTCGGACGGTTGGGCTTGCGGGTACGGCCCTCGGGCTGGCCCCACGGCGAGACCGGGTGGCGACCACCGGAGGTCTTGCCTTCACCACCACCATGCGGGTGGTCGACCGGGTTCATGACCACACCACGCACGGTCGGGCGGATGCCCTTCCAGCGCATACGGCCGGCCTTACCCCAGTTGATGTTGGACTGCTCGGCATTGCCGACCTCGCCGATGGTGGCGCGGCAGCGCACATCGACGCGACGGATCTCGCCGGAGGGCATACGCAGGACGGCGTAGGAGCCTTCCTTACCCAGCAGCTGGATGCTCATGCCGGCGGCACGGGCCAGCTTGGCGCCGCCACCCGGACGCAGTTCCACCGCGTGGATGGTGGTACCGGTCGGGATCGAGCGCAGCGGCAGGTTGTTGCCGGGCTTGATGTCGGCGCCGGTGCCGGACTCGATCTTCGTGCCCTGGGTGACGTTCTTGGGCGCGAGGATGTAGCGCTTCTCGCCGTCCGCGTAGTGCAGCAGGGCGATGTTCGCGGTCCGGTTGGGGTCGTACTCGATGTGCGCGACCTTGGCCGGGATGCCGTCCTTGTCCAGTCGACGGAAGTCGATCAGACGGTAGGCACGCTTGTGGCCGCCACCGCGGTGCCGGGTGGTGATCCGGCCGTGGGCGTTACGACCACCGGACTTGGTGAGCGGACGCAGCAGCGACTTCTCGGGGGTCGAGCGGGTGATCTCGGCGAAGTCCGAGACCGAAGCACCGCGGCGACCCGGGGTCGTCGGCTTGTACTTACGGATTGCCATGAGTTCTTCTCTGCTTTCTGGAGCTCCAGCCGCTTACGCGACCGGGCCTCCGAAGATCTCGATGGGCTTGCTGTCGGCCGAGATGGTCACGAGCGCGCGCTTGGTGCTCTTGCGCTTGCCGTAACCGAAGCGGGTCCGCTTGCGCTTGCCCTGACGGTTGGCGGTGTTGACGCTGGTCACCTTCACACCGAAGACCTTCTCAACGGCGATCTTGATCTGCGTCTTGTTCGAGTCCGGGTGCACCAGGAAGGTGTAGGTGCCTTCTTCGATCAGCCCGTAGGACTTCTCGGAGATCACCGGCGCGAGCAGGATGTCGCGGGGATCGGCGATGGTGGTCACTTGCTCTCCTCCTGTGCAGCTTCGGCGGGGCCGTGCACGAAGGCGTTGAGCGCCTCGACCGAGAAGACCACGTCGTCGCTCTTGAGGACGTCGTAGGTGTTCAGCTGGTCGGGAGCGATCGGGTGCACACCCTGCAGGTTCGCCACGCTCTTCCACGCGGTGACATCTTCACGGCCGACCACGACCAGGATGTTCTTCCGCTCCGACAGCTCGGCGAGGAAGGACTTCGCGGTCTTGGTGGACGGGGTCTGACCCGCCACCAGCTCGGTGATCACGTGGATGCGCTCGTTGCGGGCCCGGTCCGAGAGGGCGCCACGCAGCGCGGCGGCCTTCATCTTCTTGGGCAGGCGCTGGCTGTAGTCGCGCGGCTGCGGGCCGTGGACGGTGCCACCGCCGGCGAACTGCGGCGCGCGGGTCGAACCCTGGCGGGCGCGGCCGGTGCCCTTCTGGCGGTACGGCTTCTTGCCACCGCCGGAGACCTGGCCCCGGGTCTTGGTGGCGTGCGTGCCCTGGCGGGCCGCGGCCTGCTGAGCCACGACGACCTGGTGCATCAGCGCGATATTGGCGGTCACGTCGAAGATCTCCGCGGGGAGTTCGACGGTGCCGTCGGTCTTGCCGCCCGGTGCCTTGACCGGCAGCGACAGGTTGGCTTTCTTCTCAGTGCTCACAGCGCTCACGCCCGGGCACCACCCTTCACTGCACTCTTGACGATCACGACGCCGCCCTTGCGGCCCGGGATCGCGCCCTTGATCAGCAGCAGGCCGTTCTCGGCGTCCACCTTGTGGACCGAGAGGTTCTGCGTGGTGACGCGGTCGTTACCCATGCGACCCGCCATGCGCATGCCCTTGAAGACACGGCCGGGGGTGGAGCAACCACCGATCGAACCCGGACGACGGTGCACGGCCTGCGCACCGTGCGAGGCACCCTGGCCGCGGAAGCCGTGGCGCTTCATGGTGCCCGCGTAACCCTTGCCCTTGGAGGTGCCGGTCACGTCGACGTAGCTGCCCTCTTCGAACACGTCGGCGTTGATCTCCTGGCCGACCTCGAAGGTGGAGGCGTCGGCGACGCGGATCTCCACGATGTGGCGGCGCGGGGTGACGCCGGCCTTGGCGAACTGGCCGGAGACCGGCTTGTTCACCTTGCGCGGGTCGATGGCGCCGAAGGCGACCTGGACGGCGGAGTAGCCGTCGCGCTCCTGGGTACGAATCTGGGTCACGACGTTGGGACCAGCCTTGATGACGGTCACCGGAACGACGCGGTTCTTCTCGTCGAAGACCTGGGTCATGCCGAGCTTGGTGCCCAGGATGCCCGCTGCCGGGCGGCTCTTGTTGTCAGTCATATCTGCAGTCCCCGTCACTGAATGTTGACGTCGACGCTGGCCGGGAGGTCGATGCGCATGAGAGCGTCAACCGTCTTCGGCGTCGGGTCGAGGATGTCGATCAGCCGCTTGTGCGTGCGCATCTCGAAGTGTTCGCGCGAGTCCTTGTACTTGTGCGGCGAACGGATGACGCAGTACACGTTCTTTTCGGTCGGCAACGGCACCGGGCCGACGACACGGGCGCCGGTGCGGGTCACCGTCTCGACGATCTTGCGCGCAGACGCGTCGATCGCCTCATGGTCGTAGGCCTTGAGCCTGATGCGGATCTTCTGTCCCGCCACGCTGAGTGTCCTTTTCTCCGCTTACGTTGTGGCACCGGAGCTTTCGCTCCCGAACCACCCTCATTTGCACAGCCCGAACACACGAAGACGCATCAGCTACCAACTCGACCGGGGCGCACCCCGCTCCGTCACCGCTGTTCATCTGTCATGGTTCTTCCGGCCCACGCGGTCGGGCGTGTCGCTCAGCCGCTCATTCCTCGGCCCCGGATGAAATCCTTATGAGCCTCGGAACCTCGTTCCGGACGCACCCGCGCCGCACTCGGCCGGGTACAAAATTGGGTCTTGCTCACCCGCTACCACCAGCGTCTTTCCACAGAACAGACGCAGCCCGGTGCGGGCAACCCGAACAGTATGCCTCGAGGCGAGGGGCGATCTCAAATCGCCCCCCTCCCCGATCAGCGGCCGATGGCCCTGGTCACACCGCTACCCGCATCAGGGCAGATCCTGCACGATCAGGAACTGGTACCCCCCGGCGACGACCGGGTCCACCAGCGCGATGCCGACCTGCCCCTGCCGCGCGGCCGCCTCGTTCACCACCGCACCGGGCGTGGCATAGAGGAGGCCGTCCACGACGGGCAGCACCGAGTCGTCGTCGAGGACGAAGCCGGTCCGCTCGACCGGCAGGAACTGGGTCAGCAGTCCCGGGATCGCGCTGTTGCCCAGCGCGGCGGTCTCAGCCGGATCGAACTCCAAGCCGAAGTAGACACCCTGGGCCGGTTCGATGACCGGGTTGACGGCGGCGGCCGACGCGGCCCCCACCGTGACCATGGCGGCCGCACCCGCCAGCGCGATCCCCAGCGACGCGACAGCGGTCTTGATACGCATGTTTTCTCGAGCTCCATTCCCCCGACGAGCCGGTGAGTTGGCACCGGCACCAACTGCGCGACGTAGCTCGGCAGCGGCGACACCCTAGACCAATAAGGCGACCAACCAGTTTCCTTAGAGTTCGAGACGCACTTCTGCACCTAACTTACTTTCAAGTAAGATCCGAGCCATGAGCAATGAGACCTCCACGCTGCGCGGCTGGAAGAAGCTGCCCGACAATCGGCTGGGCCACGCCCTCTTCTCGCTCGGCATGGTCGCGCGGGTGCCGTACTTCGGCACGGTGCTGCCCAGCGTCGTACGCCTGGAGCCGGGACTGTGCGAGGTGACCGCGCCCAAGTGGTTCGGCATCCACAACCACCTCGGCACCTTCCACGCCATCGCGGCCTGCAATCTGGCGGAGGTCGCCATGGGCATGCTCAGCGAGGCCACCGTCCCGACCAGCCACCGGTGGATCCCCAAGGCCATGAACGTGCAGTACCTCGCCAAGGCCAACTCGGGCCTGCGCGCGGTCGCGAAACTGCCCGAGCTCCCCGACTTCGACGCCATCACCGAGGGCCGGGACCTGATCATCCCCGTCTCCATCTACGACAAGACGGGCCTGGAGGTCGTCCACGCCGACATCACCACCTGGGTGACGCCCAAGTAGTCGCGGCGGACTCCTCGGATCCCCGCCCCTCAGATCCCCAGCATCCGCTTGACCCGCTTGCGATCCGCCTTGGCGAAGTCCTCTTCCATATTCAACCGCCGCGTCCGCGTGGAAGGCTTCTTCTCCAAGAGGTGATTCTTGTTCGCCTGCGCTCGTCGCAACTTCCCCGAACCGGTCACCTTGACGCGCTTGGAAATTCCTTTGTGCGACTTGTTCTTCGGCACTCGAACCACCATCCCTGAAGCGCCGGACGCCGTGCGGATATCCCTCCAGGGTAGAGCTCGCGTTACCCGCACGAGTCCGAATCCGGAAGTGCCGCTATGAGGTTCGAGTTGCGAGGAATTCACAGGAGATCAGTCCGGCAAAAAGGCGATGGATATTCGATCGCCGATGACGGCAGCGCCGCGAATCGCGCAGCGGGAGAAGGTCAGGAGGCTACGCAGACCACGTAGCGACGCTCGTCGTAGACGAAGCCTTGGTCGCCCGCGGAGCAGGCGTTGACATCGGTGGTGTTGCGCTTGATCTCGACGACCCGGACGCGGCCGGGGGCGGCGGAGGTGCAGTCGACGGGGGTGGCCATGTCGCCGGAGAGGTCCATGCAGGTGCCGGGGACCCAGGCGATGTCGAGGCAGAGGGCGTCGTGCTCACCGTCGGGGAGGGCACGTTGGTGCGATCGGTCGACATCACTCGGACAGGGGGCGCCGTCGGTGGCCAGATGGGTGACGGTGTAGGCGGAAGTGCCACTGCCGCAGGAGGTTTTCTCCAGGCCGGAGCCCGAGGCGGCGACGGCCACGCAATCGCCGACGGTCAGTTGCAGTTCCGGACTGCCTTGGCTGACGGTCCTGTGCACGAGGGCGGAGGTCGTGGGGGCGGAGGGGGCGGCGGCCGCGATCCCGGGCTGTGCCACGCCGTCGATGACGGCGGCCTCGGTGGTGGTCACCGATGTCGTTGTGGCACCGCGGTTCTCCACCGCCGCGGCGCGACGCTCGGCGACCTGCGAGAGCACGGCGGCCAGCGCACCGGCCGTGGCCAGCGCGCCCACGATGACTACGCCCGCGAGAGCGATTCCGGCCCGGGCCTTTCGAGGCGCCATTTTCCTGCCCTTCCCTGCGCTGCTTCGAACCTCAGGCCCACCCCGCTCGAAGTTGTCGATCGATAACGACAATCACGACATGTCCTACACCACCGACCGGGGCACCGTCGAATTGTGAATGTGCACGTTTTTACAACACAACTTCGGGCAAATGTCCAGATTTCATTCTGATAACGATGAGGCCGGTGCTCTCGCCAATCTCCTTTGCGGGCACCAAGGTTCGAACGCTGTAAACGTTCGTACATTCGGCCTGCGCGGGTCGAGGGTTTGCCAGAAGGAATTTCCTGAATGAAGTTCGGCCGCTTCGCCACCGTCGCGTTCCTGACCGTCGCCGCCCTGGGGATCACCGCGGGTGGTGTCGGCGCGGCACCGGAGTCCACCCCGCGTGAGCTCTCCGCCAGCGGCGATGACCAGGGGGTCCGCTATCACGCCGTACTCTCCGACTTCTCCCGGTCGCTGACCACCGCCGTCTCCGGCGGCACCTTCGCGGTCGATGTCGACGCCACCGCCGTCACGCTCACCTCCGACGCCGGGGAGGTGGTTGCCACGGTGCCGCTGGCCTACGAGATCTCCGGCACCACCGTCGAAGTGGCGCACCGCATTTCCGACGACGGCCGCGAACTCGCGCTCGAACCCACGGTGACCGCGAGCGAGATCGGCGAGATGCAGCCCATCAACTCCATGGCCCGGCTCACCAACGAGATCAACGACAACGTGGTGGGCGTCGTGGTCGGCGGCGTGCTGGGCGGCCTCATCGGAACCGTGCTCGGCATGGGCTTCTTCAGCATTCTGACCGGCCCGATCGGCCTGCTGGTCGGTGCGATCGCCGGTGGCTACGCCATGGGCGGACAGCCCTTCCTGGACGCGGTGACGGCCGTGGTGAGCGGCCAGCCCTGACCCGCCGCGCACGACCGCGTCCGATTCCGGGGAACCGGTGCGGGAACCACGGGTGGTCTGGCGTCCGCCCGGCACGGCTGTTTGAATGCGGGTATGAGTGGCCTGAAGATCGGCAAGGAAGCCGATGTGTGCGTGGTGGGGCTCGGGCCGACAGGGCGCGCGCTGGCGCATCGGGCGATGCGGGCGGGACTGCGGGTCGTCGCGATGGACCCGCGCCCCGAACGGCTGTGGGTGCCCACCTACTCGTGCTGGGTGGACGAGCTGCCGGAGTGGCTGCCGCACGGCGCCATCGCGAGCCGGATCGACCGGCCCGTGGTGTGGACCACCGCCGAACGCCGGATCGAGCGCCCCTACTGCGTGCTGTCCAAGCGCGGGCTGTGGGATGCGCTGCCGCTGGACGACGCCACCGTGCTGGCACAGCGCGCCCGGACGGTCGAGGCGCACCGGGTGGAGCTGGCGGACGGCACCGAGGTCGTGGCCGGAGCCGTGTTCGACACCCGCGGCCAGGCATCGCCGAGGCAGCGCCGAACCGCCAGCGCCCACGGCATTTTCGTGGACGAGGACCGCGCCGCGCCCATGGTCACCCCCGGCGAGGGCCTGATGCTGGACTGGCGCGACGAGAACGGGGCGGGCCCGGACGCGCCGCCCTCGTTCCTGTACGCGGTGCCGCTCGGCGACGGCACGGTGATCTTCGAGGAGACCAGCCTCGGCCTGCGCGGCGGAATGCCGCAGCACGAGTTGCGGCGGCGCACCCTGAATCGACTGGCGGCGCACGGCATTCGACTACGCGGTGACGAGAAGAGCGAGGCCGCGCACTACCCGCTGGACTACGCACCGCCGAAAGCCGGTCCGGGGCAGGTGATCCCCTTCGGCTCCCGGGGCGGGATGATGCACCCCATCACCGGCTACTGCGTGGCGGATTCGCTGTCGCTGGTGGATACCGCACTGGATGCCCTCCAGCGCGGGGACGATCCGATCCGGGCCATGTGGCCGTGGCAGGCGCGGCTGGTGTACTGGATGCGGATGCGTGGTGTGTACGGCCTCGGCCGCCTCACCACGGCGCAGTCCAAGTCCATGTTCGACGCGTTCTTCACCCGGCCGCCGCGCCAGCAGCGCGCCCTGCTCTCCGCTCACGACGACTACACCGCACTGGGTGCGGCGCTGTTCATGACCGTGGCCACCACCTGGCCTTTCCGCTGGCGCTACGACCTGGTCGGCTGGACCAACCGCAACCGCTGGGTGGGCTACGACTTCGGACGCGCGTCCGACGCCGATGAGATCGTCGCGGCCGCGGAGGAACTCCCCGGTCACCTGTAGCGCCACCGAACGTCCGGAGCGAGGCCGGTCACCCGTAGCGCCATCGAACGTCCGGAGCGAGGCCGCTCGCCTACGCCGACGACCGTTATCAGACCTTGCGGCCGGAGATCGACCGGTCCATCACACCGGGCGCTTCGCCGCCACCGTCCGCCCGGATCAGCCGGTCGGCCCAAGCGGCGCGGTAGCGGCGGTCGGCGTCGGCCGACTCGCCGCACGCAACCTCGGTCCTCTCGGTGCGAGCATCCGTCGCCATCGGGTTCATACCCAGTTCTCGATCCAGTACTTCCAGATGATCGGCGCGTACCCCGCCAGCGGCGGCACCTTGATATCCGTTCCGGCGAGTGCTTCGGCGGCGCGGCGGCAGTCGAACCAGCAGGTGAACTCGCTGTGCTCGATGATTTCGGTGGGCACCCCGACCTGGCGCAGGATGCGGCCCACGCCGGGCATCCGCAGCGTCATATCGAGGGTCTGCTTCGGCATGACCTCGACCAGATGCGGCGCTCCGGCCTCGTCGGCGAAGAGGTTCAGCGCGTCGGCCACGCTCTGGCGGCGCGGATCGACCAGATGGAAGGTGGTCCCGGACTCGGCGTCGCCGTGCGCGATATGGTCCAGCGCCCGCGCCACGAAATCGACCGGCACCATATTGGTTTCGCCCAGCTTCGGCGCCACCACCGGCAGCAGGCGCGGCAGCTGCGCCGCCATGCGCAACAGCCGGAAGAAGTAGTACGGCCCCTCGATCCGGTCGATCTCGCCGGTGCGGGAATCGCCGATCACGATGGAGGGCCGGTAGATCCGCCACGGCACCGGGCAGCTGTCCCGCACCGCCCGCTCGGCCTCGAGCAGCGACCGCTGCCAGGGTGTGGCGAGCACCTGCCCGACCTCGAACATGTCCTCGGAGAAGCGACCCTCCCAGTCCCCCGCCACCGCCACATTCGAAATATGGTGCAGCGCACCGGCCGACAGCTCTCCGGCCAGGTCCACCACCCGCCGGGTGCCGCCACCGGCGCCGACCGCGTCGTACCCGCCCGCCAGATGGAAGACGTGCGAGATCGAACCGCGCTGCGCCGCAATCCAACGCGGGTCGATGCCCATTCCGGGTGCGCTGAGGTCGCCGCGCACCGGCCGCACCCGGTCCCCGGCCGCCCAGCCGCGTAGGCAGCGGTTGAAGCGCAGGACCGAATCCTCGCCCGGCCGTACCAGCACGAAGACCTGTTCGCCGCGTTTCAGCAGCTCCGGTACGAGGAATCTGCCGATGAACCCGGTCGCTCCGGTAACCAGGTAAGCCATGGGCTCACCATAGCGTGACCCATGCCACACCCCAGCGGGCGCATCCTCGCGAGCCGGTCATACCGGGCGCGTGACTCGCCGCGACCAGGCGGAGATCGACGAACCTGCCCGTCCGAGGCGGTGATTCACGGCATGCTGTGCGCGTGAACCTTCGGACTCTGACAACCGCATCGGTGGTGTGCGTGGGTGTGCTGGCGACCGGCTGCGGCGGCGACTCCCCGGGAGCGTCCGACGCCGCCCCCAGCACGCCCCGCGATCAGCTGCTCCTGAGCGGTTCGGACCTACCCGCCGACGCCAAGCCGGTGAACCTGCCCGTGGAACGACTGCGCGAGCAGCTGACCGATTTCGCGGGGGTGCAGGCGAACTCCACCATCGACCCACAGGAATGCCGCGCACCGCAGCTGGATCTGGAGGCCGCGAGCAAGCAGGCTCTGGACGAGGCGGCGGTCACCGCCGTGGTCGCCGAGACGGCCATCTTCATCGAGTTCGTCTCGGGTCGCGGCATCGACACGCACGAGTTCGCGCAGACCGAGGCCCGGTGCGCGGAGCTGACCGTGAGCAGCGAGTTCGAGGGCGAGCGGGTGGACTCCCGGGTGCGCACGGAAAGCCGCACCCCGCCCGCCGCCCTCGCCGGTATCGACGCCATCGCCTCGTATTCGACGAGCACCGCGTCGGTGCGCGATGTCCCGCCGACGACCACTGTGTCCTACGCGGGCTGGGCGTCCCTGCCCGGCACCACCGTGGCGGTGCGGGTGACGTCCCTCGGCGACACCCTCGACGAGGCGAAGGCGGAGCAGTTCTTCGCCGACGCCGTGCGGAAGGTCGAGAACGCGCCGTAGCGGTAGCGACTACCCGGCGGTCAGGCCGTCTCGGCGGCGCGCTGATAGCCGCGGATCGCCGGGTAGACGAACAGCACGACCATGCCGATGGTCCAGGCGAGGGTCTTCAGCAGCGGCACCGCCACCGGACCGTCCCAGGCCAGGCCGCGCATGGCGTCGATGGCGCAGCTCATGGGCTGGTTCTCGACGATCGGTTGCAGCCAGGTCGGATACGCCCCGATCGGCACGAATCCGGTATTGAAGAACATGAGCAGGTTGCTCACGATGCCGACCATCTGGACCAGCACGACGCCCTCGCTGATCGTCGCCAGCGAGGTCACCAGCACCGCGAAGCCCACCGCGAACAACACCGGAATCGCGATCATGGCGATCGTGGCGAGCGGGCCGTTCCAGAATCGGAAGCCCAGGGCAACGCCGACGACCAGCACGAACAGGGTGGTGACCAGGACGCGGACCACCTCGGCCAGCAGGCGGCCGGTCAGTCCGGCGGCGCGGTGGATGGGCATGGTCCAGAACCGGCTCAGCAGTCCGGTGACCTTCTCCACCTTGAAGCCGAGTGCGCTCACCACCGCGCCGGTCATGGCCGCGACCAGCATGACCATCGGCACCTGACCGTAGATGGCGGGCATACCGGTCGCCTGCTTGATGGAGCCGCCCAGCACCACGTCGAACATGAGCAGGGTCAGTGCGGGGTACAGCAGCACCTGCACGGTGACCGCGGGATTGCGCGCCCAGCCCATGAGCATGCGCTTGCACTGGATCAGGCTCTGCTCGACGAAGGTGGTGAAGGCCCGTTCGGAGCGCGGCGGCACCACCGGCAGCGGGACATTGCTCGGCACCCGGTCGGCCACGGCCGCCGCGGCGCTGTTCTCGACCGTACTCATGACCGCCTCACACTCGCCCAGATCGCCAGTGGGATGAATACCACGGACAGACCACCCAGCCACACCAGCGGCACCCACAGCACCTCCCAGGTGACCCCGCCCGCGGCCATGTCCCGCAGCGCGAAGGAGAACTGGGAGATGGGCTGATTGCGCACGAAGGGCTGGATCCACTCCGGGAATCGGGACTCGGGCACGAACCCGCACGACAGCATGCCGAAGATGAGCGTCGGCAGGGTGAGCGCCTGACTCAGCGATTCCGGGCTCTTGGTGAGCGAGCCCAATCCGTCCGCGCCGATGGCCAGCACGGTGCCGACCAGCAGTGAGAAGACACAGAACAGGATGGCCTGACCCCATCCGGCGACGAATCGGAACCCGATCAGATGCCCCCAGATCAGGGCCGCGGTCAACGAGGTCACCGACCGCACCAGTCCGGCGCTGATGCGGGCCAGCAGCGGCACCAGCGACCCGATGGGCATGGTCTGCATGCGGGTGGTCAGGCCGGTCATCGCCTCGAAGGCGGCCATCTGCGCGTTCGACATCATGGTGAAGCCCATGGTCTGCAGCACGATGATCGGCATGACGTACTGCGCGTAGTCGATATTGAGCAGGTTCATGATGGCCCGCAGCGGCAGGTAGAAGCCGACCGTGAACACCAGCGGCGTGATCACGGCGACCACCAGTTCGCCCTTGGTGACCATCACCCGCACGATGCGCGCGGTGAGCGCCCACCACTGCGCGAGGCTGGACGGCTTCGCCGCCGGTAGCCCCGCGAACAGGTCGGAGTTCGGTTCGACGGCCAGTGCGGTGCTCATGCCTGCCTGCCCGAATGCCCGGTGAGGGCCAGGAACACGTCGTCGAGCGAGGGCCGCCGCAGGCCGATGTCGGCGAGTTGCACGGACGCGCCGTCCAGGCGGCGCAGGGCCTCGGCGAGGGTGGCGGCGCCGTCGGGGGCCGGGATGGACAGCCGTTCGGCGGTATCCAGTTCCGCGCGCACGGCGGCCGGGACCAGGTCGCCGAGCGCCTCGGCGACCTTCGCCAGCTGAGCCGGGTCGAGCGGAACGATCTCGCAGTAGCTGCCGCCGGTCTTCTGCTTGAGTTCGTCGGCGGTGCCCTCGGCGATGACCGTGCCCTTGTCGATCACGATGATGTTGTCGCTGAGGATGTCGGCCTCTTCGAGGTACTGCGTGGTGAGCAGCACGGTGATGCCCTGGGTCTTGAGCGCGGACACCAGATCCCACACGCCCTGGCGGCTGCGCGGGTCGAGTCCGGTGGTCGGCTCGTCGAGGAACACCACCTCGGGCCGGACCACCAGACCGCAGGCGATATCGACGCGGCGGCGCATGCCGCCGGAGTAGCCGCGCACGGCACGACGCCCGGCGCCGGTGAGATCGAACTCCTCGAGCAGGGCGTCGGCGCGCTGCCGGGCGGCCTTGCGGGACAGGCCCATGAGGCGGCCGAACAGCTCGAGATTCTCACGACCGGAAAGGTTTTCGTCCAGGGCGGCGTACTGCCCGGTCATCATGATGGAGCGGCGCACCCCCGCCGGATCGGAGCGCACATCGTGTCCGGCCACGCGGGCGGTGCCGGAGTCGGGGCGCAGCAGGGTGGACAGGATCTTGACCGTGGTGGTCTTGCCCGCACCGTTGGGACCGAGGATGCCGAGCACGCTGCCGCGCGTCGCGGTGAAGCTCACGCCGCGCAGGGCGTGTACCTCGCCGAAGGATTTGCGGACGTCTTCGACGTACACCGCCGGGTCGCCGCCCGCACTGGCGGTGTTCGACTCCGGTTTGTCCAAGCTCGGCATCAACTCTCCACTATCGGCTACGGCGGGGACGATTTCGCCTCCGGTGGGGATGATCCCCTCCGCCCCGCGTGATGTTACCGGCGCGGCAGATGCTCGTTCGTTGCTTCGGTGAAGCATCTATGGCCGCCCTGTGTCCTTGGTCACAAACTCGACGGTTCCCGGATAGCCGCTGGTCATGACACAGACCACCCGGTCCGTGCGACATTCCGAATCTTGTCGGGTACGCCGAACGGACCATAGTCTGAGCCATGGGGAGACGTTTTTCCGGCCTGCGAGAGGTGATCATGGCCGAGTCCGCGCAGCCACGCACGGCAGCGCACCCGGGAGGAACTGGCCGACCGAAGGTGCTGACGTCCTACGACCCGCGCACCGGCGAGGTCGTTGGCGATTACGCCATCATGGGCTCCGGCGAGGTCACCCGCACCGTCCGGGCCGCGCACGCCGCCGAACAGTGGTGGGCGGCAATCGGATTCGACGGGCGCAAACGTTGGCTGCTGGATTGGAAGCGTGCCGTGGCACGCGGCACCCGCGAGCTGGTCGACCTCGTCAGCGCCGAAACCGGCAAACCGCGGCTGGACGCGGCCATCGAGGTGACCGCCGCGGTGGAGCATCTGCACTGGGCCGCCCGCAGCGCCGAGAAGGTACTCGGACGACGAACCACCGGACGATTCCGGCACACGCGGCAGGCATCGGTCGGCTATCGACCACTGGGCGTGGTCGGTGTGCTCAGCCCCTGGCACAACCCCGTGCTGACCGCCATGAACGGCATCGCCTGCGCCATGGCCGCCGGTAACTCGGTGGTGCTCAAGCCCAGTGAACTCACCCCCGGCATCGGCGCCTGGCTGGCCGACAGCTGGAGCCGCCTCGCCCCGAATCAACCGGTACTGCAGGTGGTCACGGGTGACAGCACGACGGCCGCGGCGCTGTGCCGGGCGCGGCTGGCCACCATCTCCTACACCGGCTCCCCCGCCGGGGCCCGCGAGGTGACCGCACTGTGCGCCCAGCACTCCACACCCCTGCTCGTCGAACAGGGCGGCCGGGGCGCCATGGTGGTGCAGGTGGACGCCCGGCTGCCCGAGGCCGCCGCGGCCGCCGTCTTCGGCGCCATGGCCAATGCCGGACAGAATCCGGCCGGGGTGCAGTGCGCGTACGTGGCCGAGTCGGTGTACGAGCCGTTCCTGGATCTTGTTGCGGCGCAAGCGCGTCAGTTGCGCCCCGGGGCCGACCGGCGCGCCTCCTACGGGCCGATGACGCTGGAGTCGCAGACCGACGTGGTGCGCCGCCACGTGCGCGACGCGCTCAGCCGCGGCGGTCAGGCGGTGGTCGGCGGACTGGACTCCATTCGCACGCCCTACATCGAACCGATCGTGCTCACCGAGGTACCGGAGGTGAGCCTGGCGCTCAGCGGGGACGCGGTCGGGCCGGTGCTGGTGGTGAACAAGGTGCGCGGCATGGACGAGGCGGTGGAGCGGCTCGGTAGCCGCTCCCGCTCGGTCGCCGTCTTCACCCGGGATGTGCGCAGCGTGCCCGAATTCGCCGAACGGCTGAAAACCGAAGTGGTGACGGTGAACTCGGCTCCGGTCTACGGGACCGACGGTCCGGGCCGAACTCGCGACGAACAGCGGCTGCGGGATTTCGCCCGTCCGCTCACCATCACGGAGAAGCACCGGCGCGATCCGGTCGAGCAGTCCACCTTCGAACGGCATCCGCAGCATCTGCGCTTGGCGCGCATGATCTTCCGGCTCCGGCACCGAGTGTGAGGGCGTAGTCGTCAGTTCCGCACGGGGGCGGTCGCGTCGGCGCCGAGCAGCACGGCGCGCATGAGCGTGCTCACCCGCGCGATGTTCTCGGGGCGGGCGTCGAACTTGATGCGCCGCCCCACATCGATCACCTGGGCGATGGCCGCGTGCACCCGGAAGCGCGCCTCCACGGGATCGCCGTCGAGCAGGTTGGCCCACTCCAGCACGTTCTGACGCTGGATGGAGCGCAGCCGATGCTGTTCGGAGGCGGGCAGATTGGAGAATTCCGCGAAGTAGACCGGCAGGATCTCCGGCATGGTGAAGGTCATCCGCGCGAAGCGCTCGGCGATGCGCACGGCGGCGTCGGCGCGGCTGGTGGCCTCCGCCAGCGCCTCCGCATTGGCGATGGCCACCCGTTCGCCGGTGCGATGGAACGCCGCGGCCAGCAGATCCGATTTGCTGGCGAAGTAGCGGTACACGCTGGAGGCGTTGATGCCCGCGGCCGCGCCGATCTCCTCGATGCTCGCCTCGTGGTAGCCCTGCCGACCGAAGATGCGGATGGCCTCGGTGAGCAACTGTTCGCGCTTGGAGATGACCGGCAGGCCGCGCGGGACGGGGTCGCCGGTGACGGGCGGCGGGGCGGGCGGCAGCTCGGTGCACAGGATGGACCGGCAGATGTCATCGAGCAGGCCGACCAACCGGGTGGTGGACAGCGTGGTGCGATGGTGGGTGATGCTGCCGATGGCGCTGAGGACGGCCGCGGTGAGCAGCGTGATGTCGGCGGGGTCGGCGTCCGGGCGTAGCTCGCGGATCGGCACCGCCACGGTTTCGTGCAGATCCACGTACATGACCCGGATGCGATCGCGGTCCGCGCGCTCCAGATAGCGGCGCTCCCAGCGGTACAGGCCGCCTTCGCGGCGCACGTCGATGGTGTACTCGGCAACGCCGCGAATCAGCTTGGT
The DNA here is from genome assembly GCF_007362295.1 of Nocardia otitidiscaviarum. Taxonomy (NCBI): domain Bacteria; kingdom Bacillati; phylum Actinomycetota; class Actinomycetes; order Mycobacteriales; family Nocardiaceae; genus Nocardia; species Nocardia otitidiscaviarum. Next base: position 6,041,511 of record NZ_CP041695.1, read on the forward strand.
GAGTCGCGGTTCCGGTTCCAGCTCGGGATCGTCGGCGGCCTTGGCGGCGTCGAGCAGCTGCTGCGCGCCCATTTCGGCGGCGGCGACCAGCAGGGCGTACTTGTTCTTGAAGTGCCGGTACAGCGCGGGGCCGGAAATGCCGACCTCCGCGGCGATCTCATCCACTCCGACCGGGTGATAGCCGCGTTCGGCGAACGCCCGGGCGGCAACTCGCACGATCTGACCCTTGCGGTTCTTGGGTCGACGCCGGGGCGTCGCATCGCCGTCCGGTCGCGCGGAAGCGAGTCTCGGCTCGCTGCGATCGGCGACCATTCACCTTCTCCTTCTCGGTGGCACCGACTGTTGACAGTGCCGAACAAGTACACCTAAGTTAACCACAATTCGCAATGCGAACCACAATGGCAATGCGAACCACATCGGCACCGTCGCCGTTCGCGTACCCAGGAGCACCCATGACCGATATCGCGACCACCCCGGGCTTCACTGCCGTTCCGGACGGACGGGTACTGCGTATCACGATCACCAACCCCAGGCGGAAGAACGCCATCGATTACGACACCATGGTCGGGCTCGGGGAGACGGTGCGGGCGGCATCGCAGAATACCGCGTTGCGGGTCATCGTTCTGACCGGCGAGGGCGGCGACTTCTGCACCGGGGCCGATCTCGCCGCCGCACCCGCGGCGACGGCGCGCGGCGTCACCGCGGAGATGACCATGGACGCCGCCAACGCCATGATCAAGGCGATCGTGGATTCTCCGCTGCCGGTGATCGCCCGGGTGCGGGGTGCCGCCGCCGGGATCGGGGCGGCGTTCGCGCTCGCCGCCGATCTGACCTACCTCGCCGAGGACTCCTATCTGCTGCTGGCCTTCATCAATATCGGCCTGATGCCCGACGGCGGTGCGGCGGCCATGGTCGCGGCGGCGGCCGGTCGTCCGCTGGCCGCCGAGATGGCGCTGCTGGGCGAGCGGCTGCCCGCCGCCAAGGCCAAACAGCACGGCCTCGTCACCGATGTCCTGCCCGCCGACGAACTCGACGCCCGGGTGGAGGCCGCGGTCGCCAAGCTGGCCAACGGCCCTCGTCGCGCCACCGAACTCACCAAGCGCGCCCTCCATCAGGCCGCCTTGGCCGCCCTGGACGGTGTGCTCGCGGCCGAAAAGGTCGGCCAGTCCGAGCTTTTGGAGGCGCCGGACTTCGCCGAGGGTGCGGCCGCCATGCTCCAGAAGCGCAAACCGGTCTTCGCCGACTGAGTCACCGGGACGCCGGGACGCCGGGACGCCGCATCGTCCATGCGCCACGTCCGTTCGCGCGGCGCGGTACACCGGCGCGTCGGCATCCCGCGCGGCACGAAGGCCGCCCGCACCCTGCGGGCTTTCCTCATACCGCTCGCGCACAACCGCGCAGCGATTCCAGGTATCGCGTCATGGCGTCGCGGTTGCGGGTCAGCAGGTCGATACGCTGACTCATGCGGTCACGCTGGTCTTCCAGGGTGGCGATGATTTCCGGTGTGGCATCGGCGAAGTGGATGTCGGCGGGGTTGTCGAGGCAGGGCAGGATCTGTTTGATGATGCGGGTCGGGAGACCGGCGTCCAACAGACCGCGGATGTGGACCACCTGATCGACGAGCCGTTCGTCGTAATCGCGATAGCCGTTGGCGGAGCGGTCGACTCGAATCAACCCCTGCTCCTCGTAGTAGCGCAGCAGCCGCGGCGAAGTTTCGGTCCGTCGCGCCAGTTCGCCGATTCTCATATGGCACACCTCACACCGGATGACGTTTGACCTTCACACCTATGTCAAGGTTCGAGCATATGCGCATGAGCAAGGACATCACACTCTTCGACTACAGCCCCATCACCGAACGGGAACCGATCCACTGGCCGGACGGCAAGCGCGTCGCCTTCTACGTCGGGCTCAATATCGAGCACTTCTACGTGGATCTGCCGAGCACCTCCATCAACGAGAGCACCGCCGGGCTGACCCCGGATCCGCTCAACTACGGCTGGCGCGACTACGGTGCGCGCGTGGGTGTCTGGCGCGTGATCCAGGCCCTGGACCGATTCGGCGTGCGGGCCAGCGTGCTACTGAATTCCGATGTGGCGCAGCGGTACCCGCAGATCATCACGGCCGGCGTGGAGCGCGACTGGGCATGGCTGGCGCACGGCAGCAGCAACAGCCACCTGCACACGGGCCTCACGATCGAGGAGGAGCGCACCGTACTGAGCGATATCCTCACCACCATCGAGAAGAGCACCGGAGCGCGCCCGCGCGGCTGGATGGGCCCGGCCCTCGGCGAAACCTTCAATACACCAGAGCTTTTCGCGGAGCTGGGTGGCCGGTACGTGTTGGACTGGACCAATGACGATCAGCCGTATCGCCTGAATGTGCCCGGCATGCTGAGCGTTCCGTACACGGTGGAGCTCAACGATCTCGGCATCTTCACCGCCAAGGGGCACACCGGCCCGGAATTCGTGCAGATGATGAAGGATCAGCTCGACCAACTCGTCGCCGATGCCGAGGCGGACGACAGCGGCCGGGTACTCCCCCTGGCCCTGCACCCATTCGTGATCGGGCAGGCATTCCGGCACCGCTATCTCGTCGAGGCGCTCGACTACATCACCAATCACCCGGCCGTGTGGGTGACGACCAGCGACGACATCGCCGACCACTACGCGGGCTCGATCGCCGCCTGAGCGGTGCCGCGCGCCCCCGCTCCGGATACCCGGAACGGGGGCGCGGCCCTGCGTGCGGCCCCCTGCGCCGCACGAGCGGTTACGAAACCGCGTGGGACACGGTCACCCTCCGGTGACCGTGAGATAGATCAGCGCCACGTTCAGCGCCGAGATGATGCCCGCGACCAGCCAGGCCAGCCCGGTGGTGACCCGATGGTTGACGTCGTCGCCCATGAGCGCGCGGTCGCTGGTGAAGCGCACCAGGGGGATCAGGGCGAAGGGGATGCCGAAGGACAGCACCACCTGCGAGACGATGAGTGCCCGGGTGGGGTCGAAGCCGACGGCCAGGATGGCGAGCGCCGGAACGAGGGTCACCACGCGGCGCACCAGCAGCGGCACCGTGCGATGCAGCAGGCCATCCATGATCATCGCGCCCGCGTACGCGCCCACCGAGGTGGAGGCCAGGCCGGAGGCGAGCAGCCCGATGGCCAGCAGCAGCGCCGCGCCCGGGCCGAGCACGTCGCGCACCGCCCCGTGGGCGGCCTCGATGGTGTCGATGCCGTCGCGCCCGCGCAGGGTCTGGGCGGCCATGAGCAGCATGGCCATGTTCACCGTGCCCGCCAGCACCATGGCCAGGCCCACATCGACCTTGGTGATCTTCAGCAGTCGGGCGCGCAGCGGACCGGGTTCGGGGCTGCCGTGCCGGTCGCGGGCCAGTCCGGAGTGCAGATACACCGCGTGCGGCATGACGGTCGCGCCGATCATGGCGGCGGCCAGCAGCACGCTCTCGGTGCCGTCGAATCGCGGGACCAGGCCGCCCAGGGTGCCCGACGCCGACGGCGGCGCGATCACCACGCTGGCCAGGAATCCCACCGCGATGACGGCCAGCATGCCGGTGACGACCCGTTCGAAGGGCCGCTGCCCGCGCCGGTTCTGCACGGCCAGCAGGGCCAGCGACACCAGTCCGGTGATCACACCGCCCAGTAGCAGCGGCAGGCCGAAGAGCAGGTTCAGCGCGATGGCGCCGCCCACCACCTCGGCGAGATCGGTGGCCATGGCGACGGTTTCGGCCTGTGCCCAGTACGACAGGCGGATCGGGCGGCCGGCCTTGGCGCGCACCGCCTCGGGCAGCGACATGCCGGTCACCAACCCGAGTTTGGCGCTGAGGAATTGCACCAGCGCGGCCATGACATTCGCCATGACGATGACCCAGACCAGCAGATAGCCGAATTGCGCGCCCGCGCTGATATTCGACGCGACATTGCCGGGGTCCACATAGGCGATGGCGGCGACGAAGGCGGGACCGAGCAGTACCGCCGCGGACCGCGCCCGCTGCCATGCGGAACGCGGCGGGTCGGCCAATACGGTAGTGCTCACAAAACAAAGTTTATGGGTTACCGAACTTATCGTTCAGCGAGCCCCCGAAAAAGAGACCAATCTCCCTGTTTCCAGGTGAAACCATTCGGCGCACCACGAAAACGCCCCGCCGCACCAACAGTGCGGACGGGGCGTCGAACCTCGGATCGGCTACCGCCTACAGCCCCAGGCCGCGGGCCAGCACCGGCCACGAGTTCTTGAACTCGTCGTTCCAGTAGCCCCACGAGTGGGTGCCGGAGTTGCGGAAGTTGTAGGTCGCCGGGATACCCAGCGAATCCAGCTTGTTCTTCAGGTTGGCGGTGCAGTACTGGGTGCCCGCCTCGATCGCGCCGCCGATGATGAGCTGGTTGGCCAGACCGTACGCACCGGGCAGCGCGTACTCACCGTTCAGCGTGTCGTACTGGCCGGGCAGGCCGTTGCCGGTGGAGATGTACAGCTCCACGCCGCGCAGCTTGTCGGCATTGACGACCGGATCGTTCTCGACCCAGGCGGGCGAATCGGCCGGGCCGTACATGTTCTCCATCTCGCCGCCGCCCCAGACCTCGACGGTCAGACGCATGAACTCACGGCCGACCGGATCGGCGAACTGGGCGCAGCCGGAGTAGGCGGCGGCGGCCTTGTACAGACCCGGAGCCTTCTCGGGTAGCTGCAGCACGGTGGTGCCGGAGGTGGAGATGCCCGCGATGGCGTTGATGCCATTGGTGCCGAGGGCGGCGTCGATGAGCGGCGGCAGCTCCTCGGTGAAGAAGGTGGTCCACTTGTTGACGCCCAGGTTCGGGTCGGGCTGCTGCCAGTCGGTGTAGTACGACCACTTGCCACCGATGGGCTGGACCACGTTGACGTTCTTGTCGCCGAGGAAGCCGTTGACGATATCGGTCTTCTTCTGCCAGGAGGCGTCGTCCTGGCCGCCACCCGCGCCATTGAGCAGGTAGAGGGTCGGGCGCGGTTCCGAGGTGTCGGCGGGCCGCTGCACATCGACCGGATAGGTGGCGTCCATGGCGGCCGAGTAGACGTAGAGGCGGATGTTCCGCTCGTCCTTCATCTCGGCCTTGGTGATCCTGGACCCGTCGGGGGCCACGGGATCGGCGAGCAGCTTCTTGTTGTCGATGATCGGGTCAGCGACAGCGCTCTGCGTGCCGATGCCGGCGGTCAGACCGGTGAGTACGGCGGTGGCCGCGATGAGCGCGGCAGCACGCGCGCCGCGGCGACGGCCGACGGCAACCCCGTTCCGGACAGATCGACGAATCAATGTTTCACACCTTCGCTTCAATTCGAGTCCTGGCGACCACCCCGACCGTCAGGGATCTCCCGACGGCCTCCACACCGTGGCCAGAGCACTTCGACAGACCATACGGCCTATGCAGTCGCCACAACAGGGGTCAATGTTACGTATTCGATGCCCGGCCGTGCTCGGCTAGCCCGCCCAGTGCCTGTACCCAACCTTCCACCAAACCCTTCACCTGATCCAAGGACAACACGGCTCCGGCGTAGTCGAATCGTGCGATGAACCCGTCCTGGGTGGTGTCGACGGTGATGTCCAGGTGCAGGTCCGGCGCGGCGGTTTCGGGGTGTACGCGGGCCGGTCGCAGATCCCGGTAGCGGAATCCGATCCGGCCCGCCGCGCCCGCGAGTTCCGGTGCGGCCGTGCCGAGGTGACGAAGCAGACCGAAACCCACCCCCTGCGACGGCACCGTCCGGCACATGTCACGGACGTGTTGAATCACACTTCCGGCGACCGGGCCGCCCTGGCGGATCTCGTCGAAGTCCACCGCGTTCAGCCGCAGCGGCAGCGGGTAGCTGGTGGTGAAGGCGCCGATGGCGCGCTGGGCGTCGGGGTCGCCGAACAGGCGGCCGTCGGCGGGCAGCCGGACCACCGAGCCGAGCAGCTCGGCCATGCCGTCGAGGGCGGGCAGGGTGACGGCCAGCGCGGTGAGCAGCACCTCGTCGATGGTGGCCTGGTAGCGCCGGGCCACGGTGTCGACCGCGCCCGCACCCTCCGCGGTGATGGTCACCGTGATCCGGCCGCGTCCCCCGGCGGGGTCGGCATCGGTGATCGGCCCGGCATCCAGGGCGTCGAGCCACCACGGCAGTTCGGCCACGATATCCGGGTGGTCGGCGCGGCGCGCCAACTCCCGGGCGAGGCCCGCCGGATGGGCGACGGCGGCGGGTGGCGTGGCGTGCCCGCCGGACCAGGACGCGGTGAGCTCCTCGATGATGGTGCGCCACGAGGTGTCGTCCACGACCAGCCCGTTGGCGATCACCACCAGCGTGGCGGCCGCCTCGTCGACGGTCTCGGCGACGGGGTCCACCTCCTTGGCGTCGAGCAGCACGAAGCGGACATTGCGCCCCTTGTCGGGATCGAGTTCCGCGGCGGCGGCGCGGATGACGCTGTCGACGAGGTCGCCGGAGGTCTCCCCCGCCCAGTCGAACCGCCACACCACCGCGTCCTCCGGATCGGCGTCCGGGTACTCGAAGCTCAGGCCGTCCGCGTCCCGGCGCAGCCGGGCCCGCAGCCCCGGATGCCGTTCGAACAGCGCGGCCACGGACTGCCGCACCCGCCAGGGCGGGCAGTCGGCGGCGATATCGAGCGTGATGACGCGAATGACGAGCCCGGACGGTTCGGCGGCGAGCACATCCACCACACCCGGCGGCAGCGGTGACACCTCCACCGGTCCGGACGACACCTCGGCGTCCAGGTCGCTTCCCGCTCCCGACACGACCGTCGCGTCCACGGGAACCGCCGGACCGAACGGTGAGCCGATCACGGCGCTGCTCGCCTCGTGGGGCGCGCGGTCGGGCGCCGCCGCCTCGTGGTCGTCGGGCTCGCGCTGCGACGCCCGCAGTTCCTCCGCCGAGTCGAGCAGTTCGGCGATGCGCGGACCGATGACCGTGAGCGCCGCGTCACCGGTCATCTGTTCGTGCGGCACGTCGATCGCGTGGTCGACGATCCGGCCGGAGACGTAGGGCTGCCAGTCCGCCGCCGACCACTGCCGCATGGTTTCGGTGCGGTCGACGGTGGCGGTGAAGAACTGGAGATTGCCGCGGAACATCTCGGTGGGCTCCACGTCGGCCAATTCCACACTGCGCATGGCGACCTGGTAGATGTGCCGCAGCCGCTCCGGCGTCATGGCCGCCAGCTCCCCGGCGATGGAGGCGTGCAGCGCGGCCAGCGCCGCGTCGCCGAGCTCGGTCAGATTGCCGGTGTCCGGCAGGTCGTCGACGGCGACGCCGAGGCTGGTGAACGTCTCCCGGACGGCCGACCTGAAATCGGTGTCGTCCACGCGCGGATATCCGTCCAGGATGGCCAGCAGGTCCACCCGTTCGCCCGCACTCTGCAGGCGCGTGGCCACGGCGTGGGCGAGCGTGCCGCCCAGCGACCAGCCCAGCAGTCGGTACGGCCCCTCGGGCTGCGCCCGCCGGATCTCGGCCGTATAGCGATCCGCGATATCGGCCAGTGATTCCGGCACGTAGTCCGGCTCGGTGAGCGCCGGGGTCTGGATGCCCAGGATCGGCTGCTCCACGGGCAGGTGGCGGGTGAATCCGGAATAGCACCACGACAACCCGCCCAGCGGATGCAGCACGAACAGCGGTGGTCGCTGCCCTTCGGCGCGCAGCGGCAGCACCACCGCGAGGGCGGCCGCCACGGCTGCCTCGACGTCCTGCTCGGACTCCAGCAGGATGCCCAGTTGCCGGGCCAGCCCGGAGACGGTGGCGTCGCCGAAGAAGGCCGCCACCGCGATCCGCGCCCCGGTGCGCTCGTGCAGGTCGATGACGACGCGGGTGGCCAGCAGCGAATTGCCGCCGAGCGCGAAGAAGTCGTCATCCGCACCGACCCGCTCCACCCCGAGCACCTCGGCGAAGGCGGCCGCCACCGCCTCCTCCAGCGGTGTGCCCGGGGCGCGGTACTCCCGTTGCGCCAGCACGGGTTCCGGCAGCGCGGCGCGGTCCAGCTTGCCGACCGGCGTCAACGGCACCTCGTCGAGCACCACGACGGCCGCGGGCACCATGTGCGGGGGCAGGCTGTGCGCGGCGAAATCGGTGAGCGCGTCGGGATCGACGGCCCGGTCGGACTTCCCGCGCACATAGGACACCAGCATGGTGACGCCCGCGCTGTTCGCACGGCCCAGGGTGACCGCGAAGTCGACGTCCGGGTGGCTGGCGAGCACCGCGTCGATCTCTCCGAGCTCGATGCGGAAGCCGCGGATCTTGACCTGGAAGTCGCTGCGCCCCACGTAATCCAGCTCCCACTGGATGGACGGCAGCGCGCGGTTGCCACTGCGATCCTGCGGTTCGGCGTACCAGCGCACCACGTCGCCGGTGCGGTACATGCGCGAACCCGGTGCGCCCCAAGGGTTCGCGACGAACCGCTCGGCGGACAGCCCGGGACGGTTGTGATAGCCGCGGGCCAGCGCACCGCCCGCCAGGTACAGCTCACCCGCGACGCCCGGCGGCACCGGATGCAGGCGGGCGTCGAGCACCAGCGCCGACATGCCGTGCACCGGCGTGCCGATGGTGATGTGCCGACCCGGCGTCAACTGCGCGTAGGACGAGATGATGGTGGTCTCGGTGGGACCGTACGCATTGTGGTACACCCGGCCCGGCTGCCACTTGGCCAGCAGCTCCGGCGTGGTGACATCGCCGCCGACGGACAGCATTTCGAGCTGTTCGAGCCCGTCGGGGTCCATGGTGCCGAGCACGGCCGGGGTGATGATGGCGTGGGTGACCTGCTCGGCCCGCATGAGTTCGGCCAGTTCCGGGCCGCCCATGATCTCCGAGGGCACGATCACCAGTGTCGCGCCCGTGTAGAAGGCGCACACCCACTCCAGCACCGACGGATCGAAGCTGGGCGAGCAGATGTGCAGCATCCGGTGATCCGGATGCAGGTCGTACCGCGAGGTGGCGTAGTCGGCGAGACCGCCCACACCCGCGTGCGTCACCACGACGCCCTTGGGCCTGCCGGTGGAACCGGAGGTGTAGATCATGTACGCCGGATGCCGCATCCGCAGCGGCGCACGGCGATCCGCGTCGGTCACCGGCGCGTTGGACCGCAGCGACACCAGCTGATCGGTGGCCGGATCGTCCATGACCAGCCAATCCACCTCGGTGGGCAGGATATCGGCGTACGCCTTGGAGGTCAGGCCGAGCATGGCACCGGAATCGGTGATCATGTGCCGCACCCGGTCCGCCGGGTAGGTCGGGTCGATGGGCACGTGCGCGCCACCGGCCTTGCTGATGGCCAGCACCGCCATCACCATGCCGAGCGAACGCGGGAAGGCCACGGCCACCAGCTTTTCCGGCCCCACGCCGCGGTCGATGAGCAGGCGCGCCAGCCGTGACGAGTACTCGTCGAGATCGCCGTAGGAGATGGAGTTGCCGCGCCAGCGCACGGCGATGCGGTCACGGCCGTGCCGCAGTCCCGCGGTGAGCAGGTCGGGCAGCAGGCCGGTGGCCATGACGTCGTCGCCGTGCACGTGGGTGAGCAGTTCGTACTCGACCGGATCCAGCAGCGGCAGATCGCCGACGGGGGTGTCGCGGCGGGTGGTGAGCTCCGCGAGCAGCGCGGTGAAGCGTTGCGCGAACACCTCCACCGTGGCCTCGTCGAAAAGGTCACGCGCGTAGGTGAATACGGCGTAGATACCGGCGTCACCGGTCTCCCGCAGGGCCAGCGCCAGATCGAACTGCGATGTCTGCGCATCGGATTCGAGGGGGGTGATGCGCAGGCCGGGCAGGTCGAAGCTGCTGTCGTGCAGGTTCTGGAAGGCCAGCATCACCTGGAACAGCGGGTTGCGGGCGGTATTGCGCTCCGGGTTGAGCACCTCGACGAGACGTTCGAACGGCAGGTCGGCGTGCGCGAACGCGCGCAGATCGGTGTCCTTGACCTCGGCGAGCAGATCGTCGAAGGTCAGCTCACCGGCCACCCGGGTGCGCAGCACCAGGGTGTTGACGAACATGCCGATCACATCGTCGAGTTCGGCCTCGCCGCGACCGGCCACCGGAGTGCCGATGGCGATATCGGAGGTGCCCGACAGGCGGGACAGGAACACCGCCAGCGCGGTGTGCACCACCATGAACATGGTGGCGTTGCGCTCACGCGCGATCTCCCGCAGGCCCGCCTGGATCTCGGCGCTGATCGGGAAACTCACCGTGCCGCCGCGGAAGGAGGCCACCGGCGGGCGCGGGCGATCGGACGGGAGGTTGATCTCGTCCGGCAGATCGGCCAGTTCGGTACGCCAGTAGTCGGTCTGGGCGGCGATGAGGCTCTGTGGGTCGTCTTCCGCGCCGAGCACCTCGCGCTGCCACAGGGTGTAGTCGGCGTACTGCACCGGGAGCGGGGTCCAGGAGGGGGCTTCGCCGTGGGAGCGGGCGGCGTAGGCCAGCATGACGTCGCGGGTCAGGGGGCCCATGGACCAGCCGTCGGCGCTGATGTGGTGGGCGACGAAGACCAGGACGTACTCGGGATCGGTTGCGGGGGTGCCAGAGTCGCCGGTGTGGACGACGGGCTCGCCCGCGTGGATGCGCGGGTCGCCGGTGTCGGAGCCCGGGCCACCCGCGTGGTCGCCCGAGTCGCCCGGGTGGACGCCCGAGTCACCCGTGTGGATGCCCGAGTCGCCTGTGTGAATGTGGAAAAGGGCTGCGCGGAGGGGGACTTCGGTGGTTACGTCGAAGCCGGTGGTGGCGATGGTGGTGATGCTGTCGCGCAGGGTGGCGGGGGTGACGGGGGTGGGGGTCAGGTCGGGAATGGCTTGGGACGGGGGGAGGATCAGTTGGTGGGCGGTGCCGTTTGCCTGGGGGTAGATGGTGCGCAGGGTTTCGTGACGCGCGATCACATCCGCCACGGCCTGCTGTAGCGCCTCCACATCCAGGTCGCCGGTCAAACGGACCGCGACCGGGATGTTGTAGGCCGCCGACGCCGTATCGAACTGGTTCAAGAACCACATCCGCTGCTGCGCCAACGACAACGGCACCCGCTCCGGACGCTCCTGCGCGGTCAACGCCCGACGATCGCCCGCACCGGCATGCTGTTCCACCTTCGCCGCCAAACCCGCGACCGACGACGCCTCGAACAACACACGCACCGGAACACGCGCGTCCAGGGCCGCACCGATACGAGCGGCGACCTGCGTCGCCAACAACGAATTACCGCCCAGCGCGAAGAAATCATCGTCCGCACCGACCCGCTCGGCACCCAGGACCTCGGCGAACACGTTCGCCACGATCTCCTCGATCGGGGTCGCCGGGGCACGGAAGGCCGTGGACTCGAACTCCGGCTCCGGCAACGCCTTGCGGTCGAGTTTGCCGTTGACATTCAACGGGAGCTCGTCCAAGACCACGAACGCCGACGGGACCATATAGGACGGCAGCGCCGCCGACAACGCCTGCTTCAACCCGGCGGTATCCAGCTGGGCGGGCTCGGAGACGCCCGGACCAGCCATCGAGAACGGGTCCGCCTCCGGGGTGCGCGGCTGCGCTTGCCCACCCTGCGCCCCTGGCGCAGACTGCCCAAGCGCGACAGCAAGATCCCCGCCGGAGGACGACACCTCGGCCGCGTCCCGGCGGTCGACAGCGGGGACCACGTAGGCGACCAAGCGATCACCCGTGCGGGCATCCGACTTCGCCAGCACCGCGGTCTGAGCGACCTCCGGCAACGCCAGCAAAGCCGACTCGATCTCGCCGAGTTCGATACGGAAACCGCGGATCTTCACCTGGAAATCGGTACGGCCGCGGTACTCCAGCTCACCGGATTCGTTCCAGGCCACCAAGTCTCCGGTGCGATACATCCGCGAACCATCAACCGCGAACGGGTTGGCCACGAAGCGATCCGCCGTCAGATCCGGGCGAGCGAAATAGCCACGCGCCAACTGCGCACCCGCGAGATACAGCTCACCCGCGACACCATCGGGCACCGGGTGCAAACGCGAATCCAGGACATAGACCTGGCTGTTCCACTCCGGGGCACCGATCGACACCGAACCGGAATCAGCGTCGGTCACCAGGTGCGTGGTGATCGACACCGCGGCCTCGGTCGGACCGTAGAGATTGAACAGCCGCGCCTGCGCATTCGCCGCACGGAAACGCTGCGCCGTGATAGCGGGCAGCGCCTCACCGATGGCCAGCACACGACGCAACGAACCCGCCAAGCTGCCACCCGACTCGGTGAGCAGCGCGTCCAACATCGACGGCACCACATGCAAGGTGGTGACCTGCTCACGAGACATCAGGTCGTTCAGATAGGCCGGATCGCGGTGGCCGTCGGGCGAGGCGATGACCAGGCGACCACCCGAGACAGCCGCCGACCAGAACTCCCACACCGACAAATCGAACGTCGCAGCGGTCTTCAACAGGACCGCGTCGGCCGCGCCGAGGCCGAATTCCGCCGTCTTCCACTGCAACTGGTTGACGATGGCGGCGTGCGGCACCGCGACGCCCTTGGGGCGGCCGGTGGAGCCGGAGGTGAAGATGACGTAGGCGGTGTGTTCGGGGCGTAGGGGGGCGATGCGGTCGGCGTCGGTGAGCGCCATGAAATCGACTGTGCCGAGGTCGAGTTCGTCCATCCGCACCAGGGGGGCGCGGTCGGTGTGGAAGTCGGCGGCGGCGTTGGTCAGGACGCAGACGGGGGTCGCGGTGTCGAGGACGTAGTTCGTACGGTCGGCGGCCTGGTCGGGGTCGACCGGCACGTACGCGCCGCCCGCGACCGAGACCGCGTACATGGCCACCACCAGGTCCACCGAGCGCCGCAGCGCCAGCGCCACCCGCGCCTCGGGACCGACACCCAGGGAGATCAGGTGCCGCGCCAGGCGATTCACGCGTTTGCTCAGCTCGGCGTAGCTCACCGTGTCACCGTCGGGGCCGATGAGCGCGATGGCTCCGGGCACGGTGTTGATGCTGCGGTCGAGCAGCGCGGCCAGGGTGGTGGCCTCGACGCGGTGCGCCGTGTCGTTGCGGGCCTGGAGCAGTTCGGTGCGTTCGGTGGGGGCGAGCAGGTCGATATCGCCGACCCGTGCGGCGCTGTCGGCGACCACGGCCGCGAGCAGGCGGTTCAGTCGCTCCACGAAGCCGATCACGGTGCGTTCGTCGAACAGGTCGGTGGCGTAGGTGATGAAGCCACCGATACCCGCGGGTGCGCCGTGTTCGTCGTAGCCGTCGGAGACGATGAGGTGCAGGTCGAACTGGGAGACGTCGAGGTCGGCGTCGACTCCGGCGATGGTGAGGCCGGGCAGTTCGAGCGCGGCGCGGGCCATGTTCTGGAAGGACAGGCCGACCTGGAACAGCGGGTGGTGCGCGGTGGTGCGCGGCGGACTGAGCACCTCCACCAGGCGCTCGAACGGGATATCGGCGTGCGAGAACGCCTGCAGGTCGATATCGCGCTGCCGGGCCAGCACGTCGGCGAAGGTGTCGCCGCCGTCCAGGCGGGTGCGGAAGACGACGGTGTTCACGAACATGCCGATGAGGTCGTCGAGTTCGCGTTCGCCGCGTCCGGCGACCGGGGTGCCGATGGCGATGTCGCCGGAGCCGGACAGCCGGGCCAGCAGCACCGCGAACGCGGTGTGCACCACCATGAACATGGTGGCGTTGTGCTCGCGGGCCAGCCGCACCAGCCCGGCGTGGGTGTCGGCGTCGATGGTGACGTCGACGCGCGCACCCGCCAGCGACGCCACCGCGGGCCGCGGCCGGTCGGTGGGCAGCTCCAGCAGGTCGGGCAGGTCGGCCAGCGCCGTGCGCCAGTAGTCGATCTGCTGGGCGGCAATGGATTCCGGGTCGTGTTCGTCGCCCAGTACGGCACGCTGCCACAGCGCGTAGTCGGCGTACTGCACGGCCAGCGGCTGCCAGCCGGGTTCGTAGCCGCCGGTGCGGGCGGCGTAGGCGGTCATGATGTCGCGCACCAGCGGCCCCATGGAGGAGGCGTCGGCGGCGATGTGGTGGGCGACCACGGCCAGCACGTATTCGCGCCGCGAGCCGGGTGCGAGATCGCTGATCTCCAACAGCCGCACCCGGATCGGCACCTCGCGGGTGACGTCGAAGGGGGTGGCGGCGAGTTCGGCGACCGCCGCGAAGGCTTCCTCCGAGGTGACGCGCACCGGCGCGAGCCGCACGGCCGCCTCCGGCGATCCGGCGGGCAGCACCACTTGCACCGGGCCGTCGGCGGTTTCGGGATAGACCGTGCGCAGCACCTCGTGCCGGGTCACCACGTCGTCGAGCGCGTACGCCAGCGCCTCGGTATCGAGACTGCCCGACAGGCGCAGCGCGAACGGCAGATTGTAGGCCGCCGACCCCGCCGACACGGTGCCGTCACCGAGATCGGAGAACCGGTTGAGGAACCACATGCGCTGCTGCGCCAGCGACAACGGCAAGCGCTCCGGACGCTCGATACCGCCCAACTCGTGGGTGCGGCCCTGGCGCGTCTGCGATTCCACCGCCGCCGCCAGCGCGGTCACGGTGGGCGTCTCGAACAGGGTGCGCACCGGCACGCGCGCACCGATGGCGGCTCCCAGCCGCGCCACCACCTGGGTGGCGACCAGCGAATTGCCGCCCAGGGCGAAGAAGTCGTCGTCCGCGCCGACCCGCTCGACCCCGAGCACCTCGGCGAACACGCCGGCGACGATCTCCTCCACCGGCGTCGCGGGAGCACGGAACTCCCGTCCGGCGAAGGTCGGTTCGGGCAGCGCCTTGCGGTCCAGCTTGCCGCTCGCGTTCAGCGGGAATTCCGCCAGCGTCACGACGGTCGCCGGAATCATGTACTGCGGTAGCGAATCCGCCAGCGCCGCCAGCAGTTCGGTCTGCTCGATGGTGTGGCCGGGCGTGGGCACGGCATAGGCCACCAATTGGTCGCCCAGCTCGGACGGCACCACCAGCGCCACCGCCGCGCTCACCGCGGGCTGGGCCAGCAGTGCCGTCTCGATCTCGCCGAGCTCGATGCGCTGACCACGGAACTTCACCTGGAAATCGGTGCGCCCGATGTAATCCAGGCGCTCCGGCCGCACCCCGTCGGATTCGCGCCACACCACCAGGTCACCGGTGCGGTACATGCGCTCGCCACGACCGAACGGGTTGGCCACGAACCGATCCGAGGTCAGGTCCGGTCGTCGCACATAGCCGCGCGCCAGCTGATCACCGGCCAGATACAGCTCACCCGCGACACCGGCCGGAACCGGCCGCAACCGCGAATCGAGCACGTACACCCGACTGTTCCACTGCGGCAGACCGATCGGCACCGAGGACCGCTCGTCCCCGCGCGCCTGCCAGTAGGTGATGGAGACCGCGGCCTCGGTGGGGCCGTACAGGTTGTGCACCCGCGCCCCCGAGACGGCCGCGAAGGAAGCGACCGTCTCCGGCGGCAGCGCCTCACCGATGACGAAGACGTCCTGCAGGCTCGGAATGCTGCCGGGCGCGGTGTGCGCGGCGAAGACGGTGAGCATGGACGGCACGAAGTCGGTGATCGTGACGCCCTCGCGGGCAATGGTTTCCGCCACGTACAGCGGATCCCGGTGGCCGTCGTGGGTGCCGACCACCAACTTCGAGCCGGTGCGCAGCGGCATGAAGTAGCCCCACAGCGACACGTCGAAGGTGGTGGCGGTCTTCTGGAAGTAGACGTCGTCCGGCGTCAGCGGGTAGGCGGCCAGCATCCAGGTGGTCTGGTTGTGGATGGCGGCATGCGAGACCGCGACGCCCTTGGGCCGACCGGTCGAGCCGGAGGTGAAGATGACGTACGCCGGATGCTCGGGCCGTACCGGCCGCAGCAGCTCACCGGAAGTCACGGGCGCGGCGGCGAATTCGTCCAGCGGCGCGGTGTCGAGCCGGATGACCGGCGTGCCCTCGGGCACCGGCACCTCATCGGCGCTGGTCGTCAGCACCGCCACCGGCTGCGCGGTGTCGAGAATGTGGGCGATGCGCTCGGCCGGATGGTCCGGATCCAGCGGCACGTACGCGCCACCGGCGGTGATGATGGCGTACATGCCCACCACGAGATCCAGCGACCGCCGAATGGCAAGGCCCACAAGCGATTCCGCCCCCACGCCCTCGGCGATGAGCAGCCGGGCGAGCCGGTTGACCCGCTCGTCGAATTCGCGGTAGGTGAGTTCCGCGCCCTCGTACACCACCGCGACGGCGTCCGGATGCCGCCGCACCGCGCGGCGATACTCGTCCAGCAGCAGTTCGGGGGCGATGGGATGCGCGGTGTCGTTCCAGTGGTGCAGGATTCGTTCCCGCTCGGCGGCGTCGAGCAGGTCGATCTCACCGAGGGCGGTGCTCGGATCGTCGGTGACGGCGGTGAGCACGCGCACCAGCCGTTGCGCGAACTCCGCCACCGTGACCTCGTCGAACAGGTCGGTGGCGTAGGTGAACACGGCCGTCATACCGTCGGCCGCACCGTCGCGCTCGCGCGGGATCACCGACAGCTGGAGGTCGAATTTCGCTACCGCACCGTCGAATTCGACGGCCTCGGCGGTGAGGCCGGGCAGCTCCATGCGCGGGGTCTCGATATTGTGGAAGAACAGCGCCACCTGGAACAGCGGGTGGTGTGCCTGCGACCGCACCGGGTCCAGGATCTCCACCAGCCGCTCGAACGGCAACTCGGCATGCGAGAACGCCGCCAGATCCGTTTCTTTCGCGTTCTCCAGCAGGTCCGCGAACGACGCGCCCGCGTCCACCCGGGTGCGCAGCACCAGCGTATTGACGAACATGCCGATGAGATCGTCGAGTTCACGCTCGCCGCGGCCCGCGACCGGCGTGCCGATCACGATGTCGTCGGTGCCCGAGAGCCGCGCCAGCAGCGCCGCGAGCGCGCCGTGCACGACCATGAACGGCGATGCGCCGCTGTCGTGGGCGAGTTCGGTGAGGCGTGCGTGCAGCGCGGCGTCGATCTCGAAGGTGTACACCGCGCCCCGCCCGGACGCGATGGACGGCCGCGGCCGGTCGGCCGGCAGGTCGAGACGGTCCGGGATGCCCGCCAGGGTCTCGCGCCAGTAGGCGATCTGGTTGGCGGCCAGCGAGCCGGGCTCGTGTTCGTCGCCCAGCAGCGCCCGCTGCCACAGGGTGTAGTCGGCATACTGCACCGCCAGCGGCTCCCAGGTGGGAGCCTCGCCACCGCGACGAGCGAAGAAGGCCGCCAGCAGATCTCGCATGAACGGTCCCACCGACGCGCCGTCGGCGGCGATGTGGTGCACCACCACCGCGATCACATAATCGTCGCGCCCGATTTCGGCGAGTTCGATGCGCAGCGGCACCTCGGCGGCCACGTCGAAGCCGCGCAGCGCCAGCCCGGTGAGCCATTCCGCGACCCGCTCCGGCTCCACCACCTGCGGCTCCAGCTCCGGAATCGCCTGCTCCGCGGGCAGCACCACCTGATAGCCGGTGCCGTCCACGGCCGGGTACACCGTCCGCAGCGTCTCGTGCCGCCGCACCAGGTCACCGATGGCCGCGCGCAGCGCCGCGATATCGAGCGCACCGGTGAGCCGGATGGCGAACGGGATGTTGTTGGCAGCCGAGGCGGTGTCGAACTGGTTGAGGAACCACATGCGCTGCTGCGCCAGCGACAGCGGAATGCGGTCGGGGCGCGGCTGCGGCGTGAGCGCGGGCCGTCCGCCCGCGCCGACGAGCGGCTCCAACTGGGCGGCCAGTCCGGCGACCGTCGACGCGGTGAAGATCATGCGGGCCGGGACGCGCGCGGAGATCTCCGCGCCCAGCCGGGCGGCGACGCGGGTGGCGATGAGCGAATTGCCGCCGAGTTCGAAGAAGTCGTCGTCCGCGCCGATGGGGTCGCCCGGGTCGAGCAGGTCGGCGAAGACGCCCGCGACCAGTTCCTCCAGGCGACCGGCCGGGGCGCGGAATTCCTTGGTGCGCAACTGCGGTGCGGGCAGGGCGCGGCGGTCCAGTTTGCCGACCGGGGTCAGCGGAATCGTATCCAGCACCATGATGGTGGTGGGCACCATATGCGCGGGCAGGCTCTGCTCGGCGTAGGCGGTCAGCTCGTCCACATCCACCGACGCGCCCGGGGCGGCATGGACGTAGGCGGCGAGAATGGTCGCCCCGGAATCGAGCTGGTGACCGACGGTGACGGCGAAGTCCACGCTGTCGTGCGAGCCCAGCACCGCGTCGATCTCGCCCAGTTCGATGCGGAAGCCGCGCACCTTCACCTGGAAGTCGTTGCGCCCCAGGTACTCCACATCGCCGGAGGGAGTGCGCCGCACCAGGTCGCCGGTGCGGTAGAGGCGGGATCCGCCCGGATCGAGCGGATTGGCCACGAAACGCGCCGCCGTCAGGCTCGGCCGCTCGTGGTAGCCGCGCGCCACCTGCGCACCGGTGATGTACAGCTCCCCCACCACGCCGTCGACCACCGGCACCAGCCGCTCGTCGAGCACGTATTCGGTGATGCCGCGCACCGGACCGCCGATGGTGACCAGTTCCCCCGGCACCAGCGGCGCGCTGATATTGGTCATGATGGTGGTCTCGGTGGGCCCGTACCCGTTGTAGAACTCCCGGGTGCCGCCGCCGGCGATGGGAAGTACCCAGCGCCGCACCAGATCCGGCGGGCAGGCTTCGCCACCGGCGACCACCACGCGCAGCTCGTCGAGCCCGGTCGGATCCACCGATGCCAGCGCGGCCGGGGTGATGAACGCGTGCGTCACCCGTTCCCGCCGCAGCAGCGCGGCCAGTTCGTCACCGCCGAGCACCTCGGGCGAGGCGACCACCAGCGTCCCCGCCCCGCCGAGGGCGAGCAGCAGCTCCAGCACCGAGGCGTCGAAGGACGGGGAGGCGAAATGCAGTGCGCGCGATTCGGTTCCGGTGCGGTAGCGCTCACGCTGCTCATCGCAGAAGCCGGACAGACCGGCCTGCGTGACCACCACGCCCTTGGGCTTGCCGGTGGAACCGGAGGTGTAGATGACGTAGGCCGGATGTTCGGCGCGCAGCTGCCGCACCCGGTCCGCCGAGGTGATGGCCTCCTCCGAATACGACGCCACCTGCCGCTCGAATCCGGCGGTGTCGATGGTCAGCCATTCGACGTCGTCGGCCAGATCGTCGCGCACCGCGGCGACGGTCAGTCCCAGCACCGCCCGCGAGTCGGTGACCATGTGGGTCACCCGGTCGGCCGGATAGTTGGGGTCGACCGGAACGTATCCGGCGCCGGTCTTGGCGACCGCCCACACCGCGACGACGGAGTCCAGCGACCGCGGAATCCCGACCGCCACCAGATCCTCGGGTCCGATCCCCCGCTCGATCAGCAGCCGCGCCAGCCGGGTGGACCGCGCGTCCAGCTCGGCGTAGCGGAGCGTCCCCAGTGTGGCCGCGGCATCGGCGTAGACGATGGCCTCCCCGCTCGGATTGGCCTCCACCGCCGACGCCATGAGCTGCGGCAGCGTGGTGACCCGGGGTCGACGGGTGCGGGTGGGCCGCTGACGAACCGGCCGGGTCATGCCCGCGGCCCTTCCCCCGTCAGCGTGCGCTGCTTTCCGTCTTCCCGACCCATCAACTCCGCCTCATTCTTGCCGTCAACGTCTGCGCGCCGCGCGGGCGCACATCCTGCTTCATCGAATCTCTGCGCATCGACCGTTACCCCGGCGGTGGACGGCCGCCGGAGTATGGGGATTCCGGCTCCACAGCATGCCGGAATGACGGACGGAATGCACTCAGTCCAGCGGCACGACCGCGGGCAGCCAGGGAATGCGCCGCGCCGCGTCCAGGTCCGCCCCGTCGTCGACGACGACGGCGCCCAGGTCCTCCAGCGGTTCACCACCGAGTTCGGCGAGCCCCGCGCCATCGGTGAACAGATGCGATACCCATTCGTCGGCCAGCACCTCGGCCAGCGCGCCGTGCGGCGGCACCGCGGTGACGACCACGGACGCACCGCTGGCGCCGGCGGCGAGCACCTCGACCACGGCGGCCAGCGCATCGGGGCGGCCGAATCGGAAGGTTCGCGACTCGAAGGTCAGCTCGGTGTGGCCGCTGATCCGGTTCACCAGTTCCGCGAGCTCGTCGTAGCTCAGTCCCCGGTCGGCGTGCACGAAGGCGAGGTCGCCGCCCTGCAGGGCACGGGTGCGGTTGGCGTAGGTGACCGGGCGGGGTGAGGCCGCCGCGATCTCCGCGACCAGGGTGGGGTCGGCCAGGACCAGCCAGTCCACGCCGTTGCCGGAGTTCTCGGCGCTCGCGGTGAGGCCGACCTTGACCACCAGGTCGGTGGGCAGCTCGGCGTCGGCGGCGGCGACCGGGACCACGGCCGCACCGGACTTGAGGACCGCCCAGGTGGCGACCACGGCGTCGACACCGCGGTCCAGGCGCAGCGCGACACCGGTGCCCGGACCGCAGCCGCGGCCGATGAGCACCCGCGCCAGCCGCGAGGAGCGGGCGTCGAGTTCGGCGTAGGACAGGGCGTCCTCGCCCCAGACCAGGGCCGGACCGTCCGGGTCGTCCTCCACGGCGGCGGTCAGCAGCAACGGCAGCTGGGTGCCGCGGGTGACCGCGGGCGCGGCGTCGGAGAGCCCGGCAGCCGCGCTGTGCGAACGCTGCTGTACGCCACCGAATTCGATGGCTCCCACGCGTTGGCGCGGATCGGCGGCCACGGCCGCCAGCACGCGCTGCAGGCGCTCACCGAAGGTGTGGATGGTGGCCTCGTCGAAGATGTCCGAGGCGTAGGTGAGCGCACCGGCCAGTTCGCCGACCGCACCGTCCTCCCACTGGCGTGGGTCGATGGTGACCTGGAGATCGAACTTGGCCGACACCGCGCCGGTGTCGAGGGCGCTGATGGACAGGCCCGGCAGTTCGAGGTCGGGGCGGTCGGTGTTCTGGAACGACAGCACCACCTGGAACAGCGGGTCCTGGGCGTTGGCCCGGTCGGGCGCGACCACCTCGACCACGCGCTCGAAGGGGATGTCGGCATTGCCGTAGGCGGCGAGGTCGGTCTCCCGCGCCTTGTCGACCAGATCGTCGAAGCTGGCCGCCGAGTCCACAGGGGTGCGCAACGCCAGCGTGTTGACGAACATGCCGACCACATCGTCGAGCACCCGCTCACCGCGACCCGCGATGGGCGTGCCGATGGTGACGTCGCCGCTGCCGGACAGCCGCGACAGCAGCACCGCCAGTGCGGCGTGCACCACCATGAACAGCGAGGCATTGTGCTCGCGGGCGATCCGCTGCAACCCCTCGTGCACCTCGGCGGGCACCGTGAAGGTGGTGGCGCCGCCCTGCAGCGTGCGCACCGCGGGTCGCGGCCGGTCCAGCGGCAGGTCGAGGGTACCGACCGCGCCGTCGAGCCGATCCCGCCAGAAAGCCAACTGCCCCGCGGCGACCGAGTTCTCGTCGTCGTCGGTGCCGATGACCTGGTGCTGCCAGAGCGCGAAGTCGGCGTACTGCACCGGAAGTGGCGACCACGCGGGCGGATTGCCCTGGCAGCGCGACACATACGCGGTCACGAGATCTCGGGCCAACGGCGGCAGCGACGCGCCGTCCGCGGTGATGTGGTGCACCACGACCACGAAGTAGTGCTCGGTTCCGGTGTCGCCGTCGGTGCACAGCAGCGCCCGGATGGGAACCTGTGCGGTGACGTCGAATCCGGCGGACAGCACCTCGCTCATGCGGTGCAGCGCATTGCCCAGCGGCTCCACGGCCAGTCCGCCCGGCAGCGCCTCCGCGACGGACACGATGTCCTGGTAGGCGATGCCGTCGGCGTCCACGGGATAGCGGGTGCGCAGCGATTCGTGCCGCTCCAGCACGTCCAGCACCGCCAGGCGCAGTGCCTCGATGTCGAGCGTGCCCGAAAGCCGCAGCGCCAGTGGGATGTTGTAGGCGGGCGAGTCCGGATCGAGCTGGTTGATCACCCACATGCGCTGCTGCGCCAGCGACAGCGGCACCCGCGCGGGACGCTCGGCGCGCACCAGCGGCGGGCGGTTCTCGGCGGTGCCGGTCACCACCCGGGCGGCCAGCGCGGCGACGCTGGACGCCTCGAACAGCTCCCGCACGGCGAGATTCGCGCCCAACGCCTCGTTGATGCGCGCCACCGCGCGGGTGGCCAGCAGCGAATTGCCGCCGAGGGCGAAGAAGTCGTCGTCCACGCCGACCTCGGTAGCGCCCAGCAGGGCGGCGAATTCGGCCGCCACCACGCGTTCCACCTCGGTGCGCGGGGCCCGGTACTCGACGGAGCCGCCGAATTCCGGTGCGGGCAGCGCCTTGCGGTCCAGCTTGCCGTTCGGGGTGAGCGGCAGTACGTCCAGGGCCATGATGGCGTCGGGAACCATGTAGGCGGTGAGGAATTCGCCCAGCGCGGCCTTGATCTCGGCCGGGTCGAGCGCGGTATCGCCTTCGGGCACCACATAGCCGACGAGCTGGTCGACGCCGTTGTCGTCGCGCACCAGCACCACGGTCTGGCTGATGCCCGGAACCCGCAGCAGCGCCGATTCGATCTCGCCGAGTTCGATGCGGAAACCGCGCAGCTGCACCTGCTGGTCGCTGCGGCCCGCGTACTCGAGGTTGGCCTCGCCGCCGAATCCGGCCCAGCGGCCGACGTCACCGGCGCGGTACATGCGCGAGCCGGGCGGGCCGTAGGGGTTGGCCACGAACCGTGCCGCGGTCAGGCCCGGACGCCCCAGGTAGCCGCGGGAGAGCTGCGCGCCGTCCACGTAGATCTCGCCCGCGACGCCGACCGGAGCCGGGTGCAGGCGCTGGTCGAGTACGCGCGCGCCCAGGCCGGGCAGGGCCCGGCCGATGATGCTGCTCGGCTGCTGCGCCAATTCCTCGTCCAGGGCCAGGAACGACACGTGCACCGTGGTCTCGGTGATGCCGTACATGTTCACCAGCGTCGGCGCGTCCGGCGCGTGCCGGTCGTACCAGCGTCGCAGCTGCCGCAGATCCAGTGCCTCACCGCCGAATACGACATAGCGCAGCGCGTAGTCGCCGATCTGCGCCGCGGCGGCGCGGTCGGCCTCGGCCAGCTGGTAGAACGCCGACGGCGTCTGGTTCAGCACCGTCACCCGCTCGCGAATCAGCAACTCGCGGAACTGTTCCGGCGATCGCGAGGTCAGGTGGTCGACCACCACCACCGCGCCGCCGTTGGCCAGCGCGCACCACAGCTCCCACACCGAGAAGTCGAAGGCGAAGGAGTGGAATAGCGTCCACACGTCGTTCTCGTCGAATTCGAAGTGCGCCTGGGTGTTCGCGAACAGCTCCACCACATTGCGGTGCGCCACGCCCACACCCTTGGGCACGCCGGTGGATCCGGAGGTGTAGATCACGTACGCCAGGTGATCGGCGCGCAGCGGGGCGCGCCGTTCGGCGTCGCTGACGGGCGCGTCGGAGAAGCTCGCCACCTCGTCGAGCAGCACCACCGGGAAGTCCCCGGCGGGCACCGACTCCCGCTCACCGGTCGTGGTCAACACGCAGGCGGGCTGGGAGTCGGCCAGCATGAATTCCAGCCGCTGCGCCGGGTAGGCGGTGTCTACGGGCAGGTAGCCCGCACCGGAGATGAGCACCGCCAGCAGCGCGACGGGCAGCTCCTCGGTGCGCGGAACGGCGACCGCCACCAGCGTTTCCGGCCCGGCGCCGTAGGCGATGAGCGCCCGTGCCACCACATTGGCGCGGCGCAACAGCTCGTCGAAGGTCAGCGTGGTGTCGCCGGAGCGGACGGCTGGGGCGTCGGGGCGACCGGCGGCCTGCGCGGTGATGAGGTCCACCAGGGTCACGTCCGGCACCGGCACGCCGGGCGTATTCCATTCGTGCAGGACGAGTTCGCGCTCCCCCGGCGCGTAGACGGCGATATCGCCGAGCACGGCGCGGGCGTCGGCGGCCACGGCCGCGAGAATGCGGCCGAGCCGGTCGGCGAAGTCCAGTACGGTCGCCGGGTCGAACAGATCGACGGCATAGGTGTAGGTCAGCGCCATGCCCTGGGTGTCGGTCCGCTCGGTGACATCCAGCTGGAGGTCGACCAGCGCGGTGCGCTCGCCGCGCCCGGTCTGCCCGGCGGTGAGCAGCACCTGGAACGGCGGATGCCCGGCGGCGGAACGGATCACGTCGAGCACATCGGCCAGCCGCTCGGAGCCGCCGCCCGCGCGGCCGAACACCTCGGCGTCGGCGCGGGTCACCGCCTCGAGCAGGTCGGCGAAGGCGAGGCCCGGGTCGATCTCGGTACGCAGCACGACCGCGGCCGAACCCGGGTGCACCGCACCGAGTTCCGGGGACACCGCGCCGACCGCGATCTCCCGGGTGCCGCCGGACAGCCGCGCCAGCAGCACCGCGAAGGCGGCGTGCACGACCGTGAACAGGGTCGAATCCGTCTGCCGCGCCAGCTCCGCCAGTGCGGCGGCGACGTCGGCGGAGATGTCGAAGCGCAGCTCCCCGCCGCGGCGCGTGGGCGTCGCCGGACGCGGCCGGTCGGCGGGCAGTTCCAGCTGGCCGGGCACCGCGCCCGCGCGCCACCAGTCCGCCCGCGCCGCGAGCGCGTCCTGCGGTGCGCCGACGAAGCGGCCGATGAGCATGCGCAGCAGGTCGGCCAGCGCCCGGGCCGCCGGATCGCCGACGGTGTCGCGGCGGTGCCAGATCTTGAAGCGCAGGCACGCACCGGATTCCACCACCACGGTCACCGGGTAGTGGGTGAAGGTCACCGACTTCACGCCCGCGACCTCGAGGCCGTCGATGGAGCCACCGGCGGCCTGCAGGCCCTCGGCGTCCACCGGATAGGACTCGTAGGCCACCAGCGAATCGAACGCCGCACCGGTACCGGCCGCGCTCTGGATCTCGGCCAGTCCCAGATAGTGGTGTTCGAGCAGGCCCGCCTGCTCGGACTGCACCGCGGTCAGCAGGTCCCGCACGGACTGCTCGGCGTCGAAGCGCACCCGCACCGGAATGGTGTTGACGAACAGGCCGATCATGTCGTCCACGCCGTCCAGCTGCGGCGGACGACCGGAGACGACCGCGCCGAAGACCACGTCCTCGCGATCGGTGAGCGTGGCCAGCAGCAGCGCCCAGGCGGCCTGCACGACCGTATTGACGGTCACCTCGGCATCGGCGGCGAAGGCGGTCACCGCCTGGGTCTCGGCCTCGGAGAACTCGAATTCGATTTCGCCGTAACCGATCTCCGCCTGTTCCGGGCGTTCCAGCACGGCGGAGACGGCGGTGGGCCGCGCACCGGCCAGGGTGTCGCGCCACTTGTCCAGGGTCGCCGCGCGATCCTGCCGCGCCAGCCACGCCAGGTAGTCGCGGTAGGGCCGCACCGGCGGCAGCGGCGACGAATCACCGTGCGTCGCATAGAGGACCAGCAGATCCTTCATGAGCAGCGGCAGCGACCAGCCGTCGAAGAGCAGATGGTGCGTGGTCAGCACGAAGTGGATGCGGCCGGTGCCGGTGCGGTACACCGTGAAGCGCATGAGCGGCGCGACGGCCGGATCGAAACGGGTGCGCTGGTCGTCCTCGAGCAGCGCCGGAATGTCCTCGTCGGCCACGTCCAGCAACCGCCACGGCACCTCGAGGGAGTCCACCACGACCTGCACCGGGATGCCGTCGGCGGCGGTCACGAAGGCCGCGCGCAGTCCGGCGTGGCGGTCCAGGATGGCCTGCGACGCCCGGTGCAGCCGTTCGAGATCGACCTGACCGGCCAGTTCCAGGGCGAACTGGGTGACGTAGTCGTCGGCCGCGCCCTGGGTGAGCTGGGTGTGGAAGAGCAGGCCCGCGCCCAGCGGCGACAGCGGCAGCACATCCGAGAGCCCCGGATACGCCGAGCGCCAGCCGTCGAGTTCGACCTGGGAGACCCGCACCAGCGGCACATCCGAGGGCGTCAGACCACCGGCGGCGGGGTCCTGCACGTGGCGGGCGACGGCGGTGAGCGCGCGCACCCAGTCCTCGGCCAGTTCCCGCACGGCCGCCTCGTCCAGAATCTCGGCGGCGTACTGCACCGACACCGACATGCGCGGGCCGTCCTCGCCATCGGTGACGATGGCGTTGAGGTCCACCACCATGCCCGCGGGCATGGTCGGATCCTGGTCGACGCTCAGCTCGCCCAGCGCGTCGGTGGGCAGCCACGCGGCGTCGGCCATGCCCTCGGGCACCTCGCTGGCGGAGACGCGGCCCAGGTAGTTGAAGCCGATCTGCGCCAGCCGCCCGTCCAGCTCCGCGGCGGATTCGGGGTCGAGGTAACGCAGCAGGCCGAAGCCGATGCCCTTGTCGGGCACGGCGATCAGCTGTTCCTTCACCGCCCGCAGCGCGGCGGCGGTGACCGAGCCGCCCTCGAGCGCGGCGGCGGTGTCGACGCCCGACAGGTCGAGCGCGACCGGGTAGACGGTGGTGAACCAGCCGACGGTGCGCGTGATGTCCGCGCCCGGCAGCACGCTCTCCTCGCGGCCGTGGCCCTCCAGGCGCACCCGGGTGACCGGGGATTCGATGCCGCGGCGGGCGCGCCAGCCGCGCACGGCCAGAGCGAGCGCGGCCAGCAGGCCGTCGTTCACGCCGCCGCGGTACAGCGCCGGAACCTCGGTGAGCAGGGCTTCGGTGATATCGGCGGGCACCTGCACGGAGAACCGCCGCACGGTGGCGAAAGTGTCCACGGCGGAATCGAGTTCGCGCGTGCCCAGCAGCGGGTCCGGGGTGGCGAGCACCTGCCGCCAGTACGGCAGCTCGGCCCGGCGTGCCTCCGAGCCGGCCACCTCCCGCAGCCCGTGCGCCCAGCGCCGGAAGGAGGTGCCCACGGCGGGCAGCGTCGGCCGCTGCTTGGCGGCGCGCTGCATCCAGGCCGCGACCAGATCGGAGATGAGGATGCGCCACGAGACGCCGTCGATGACGAAGTGGTGCGCGGCGATCAGCAGCACGTCCGCGGCGTCCGGGCGGTGCAGCCAGGTGCAGGCCAGCATGCGACCGGCCGCCGGGTCCAGCGCGTCCAGGGTGGCGTCCATGGCGGCACTGCCGATCCGGGCCAACTCCTCGCCGGTGGCTCCGGCCGGGACGTCACCCTCGGCGAGCAGCGAATCGGCCGATACGGCACCGGCTTCGGGCACCTCGAGCTGGAATCGCCCATCTCCCTGGACGAGTCGCGCCCGCAGGATGTCGTGGTGGGCCAGGACGTCGTCGAGGGTTTCGGTCAGGGACGCGCGGTCGATGCCCTCCGGCAGCGACAGCACCATGCTCTGCGAGAAACGGTTGTACACACCGTCTTCGAGGTAGTCGGCCAGCACCGGGGTCAACGCGATGGTGCCCACGCCGCCGCCGGGCAGCTCCTCCAGGGTGACCGGAGCACCGCCGTCGCCGACAACGGCGACCTTGGCGAGCGCGGCCACGGTGCGCTGTTCGAAGACGTCCTGCGGGGTGAACACGATGCCCGCCGCGCGGGCTCGCGACACCAGCTGGATGGACAGGATGGAATCGCCGCCGATGGCGAAGAACGAATCGTCCGCGCCGATCTCGTGCACGCGCAGCAGTTCCGCGAACAGCTCCGCGATCTTCTCCTCCACCGGGCCGGACGGGGCACGGGTGGTGGTGGTCTCGAATACCGGCTCCGGCAACGCGTCCCGGTCCAGCTTGCCGTTCGGGGTGAGCGGCAGGTGGTCGAGCACCACGATGGCCGAGGGCACCATGTGCGCGGGCAGGCCGCGTCCGACGTGCTCACTCAGCGCGGCCGGATCGGCGGCCCGGCCCGGCTTGGCCAGCACGTAGGCGACCAGCGCGGTCGCGCCCGAGGGCAGCGTCTTGCCCATGGTGACCGCGAAGTCGATGTCGGGATGCGTGGTCAGCGCATTGTCGATCTCGCCGAGTTCGATGCGCAGACCGCGGATCTTGACCTGGAAGTCGGAGCGGCCCAGGTACTCGATGACGCCGTCCTCGCGGCGGCGCACCAGATCGCCGGTGCGGTACAGCCGCGCTCCCGGATTCCCGGTGTCCGCGCCGAACGGACTGGCCACGAAGCGTTCCGCGGTCAGGCCCGGCCGGGCCAGATAGCCCTGCGCCAGTGCCGGACCCGACAGGTACAGCTCGCCGGTCACGCCCGCGGGCACCGGCCGCAGCCGGGTGTCCAGCACGAACGCGCCCACCCCGGCGATGGCCGGGCCGATGGTGATGGGCTCGCCGGGCGCCATGGCCGCGGTGCTGGTGGCCAGGATGGTGGCCTCGGTGGGGCCGTAGCCGTTGTAGAAGGAGCGGCCCTCGACCGCCCAGCGCGCGACCAGCTCGGGACCGAACTTGTCACCGGCCACCACCACAACCCGCAACTCGTCGAGTCCGGTCGGGTCGACCGACTCCAGCGCGGCCGGGGTGATGAGCATGTGCGAAACACGTTCGCGGCGCAGCAGTTCGGCGAGATCGTCACCGCCGAAGACGCGGGGCGGGGACACCACCAGCGTCGCGCCGGAGGAGAAGGTGAGCAGCAGCTCCAGCACCGACACGTCGAAGTTCGGGGAGCACACGTGCAGCACGCGCGAATCCCCGGTCACCGCATAGTGTTCGCGCTCGGCGGCCACCAGGCCCGCGAGACCGGTGTGGGTGACCACCACGCCCTTGGGGCGGCCGGTGGAACCCGAGGTGTAGATGACGTAGGCCGGATGCTGCTCGGTGAGCGGGCGCACCCGGTCGGCGTAGGAGATGGGGTGCGCCGGATGGGCGTCGATGCGCTCCGCGCGCACCGGATCGTCCAGCTCCACCCAGTACACGGTGGTGCCCAGGGCCGCGCGATGCGCGGAGGTGGTCAAACCCAGCACCGCGCCGGAATCGGTCAGCAGGTATTCGATGCGTTCGGGCGGGTAGCTCGGATCGACGGGCACGTACGCCGCGCCGGTCTTGGCGACCGCCCACACCGACAGCACCGACTCGATGGACCGGGCGATGCCGATGGCCACCACGTCGCCGGGCCCGACACCGCGCGCGATGAGTTCGCGGGCCAGCTTGGAGGAGGCTTCGTCCAACTCACGGTAGGTGAGTTCACGGGTGTCGGCCGGAGCTCCGGTCGGATTGAACCGGATGGCCACCGCGTCGGCGGCGGACTCGACCGCGGCCGTCAGCAGTTGGGCGAACAGCGGGCTGCCCGACCGGCGGCGACGGCTACCACGTGCGGAACGGCGGACAGTATCCATTCGAGCTAGTTCACCTCTCGCAATTCATCAGGTCCGCGCGACCGAATAGCGAATCCGGCCCGCGCCCACGGGCGTCGATCCGGTGTCGTCGCCTGGGCCTGCGGTCCGAGCAATCCTATATGGGGGAAGCGATGCGGCCGAGACCGCC
Source organism: Nocardia otitidiscaviarum (assembly GCF_007362295.1). Lineage (NCBI taxonomy): Bacteria > Bacillati > Actinomycetota > Actinomycetes > Mycobacteriales > Nocardiaceae > Nocardia > Nocardia otitidiscaviarum. The sequence goes on from NZ_CP041695.1 coordinate 6,070,727, forward strand.
CGAGCTCCCTATACCCATCGGTACGAGGGGGCGCAGGTGTTGCACGGTTCCGTCAACGCAGTGACATACACCACAGAGAGCGGCGGTCAGAGCCAGCCGCGCCGGGTGGCCTGCACGCCCGCCTGGAAGCGGGTGCTGGCTCCGAGCCGTTCCAGCAGGCTCGCGGTCCGCCGCACCACGGTGCGGCGGGACAGGCCCAGTCGTCGCGCGATGGTGTCGTCGGTGGCCCCCAGGCTCATGAGGGTGAGGATGGCGCGATCACGCTCGTCCAGGGACTCCTGCGGGTTCACCGAGATGGGCGTGGACATGGCCCACAGCACGTCGAAGGTCTTCACCAGCAGGTCCAGCGTCGGGGAGACGCTGATGCGCAGGCCCATCGGGTCGCCGCGGCGCTCGTCGGTGTGCAGCACCAGGATGGCGCGCCGGTCGTCGGCGACGATCAGCTTCATCGGCGGATCGGGCAGCGTGCGCGCCTGCGCCCCGGCGGCATTGGTGGCCAGCACGTGCCGCAGCCGTTCCGGATCCTGGTAGATGGTGTCCTGGTACAGGGTTCGGTAGCCGATGCCCTGGGCCAGCCGCGCGGTCTTGAGTTCGAAGAGCCGCTCCTCGGTCTCCACGTCGGAGAGGTAGGGGCCGCGCTCGATCGTCTTCACCTGGGTGTGCGCGGTGTGCTGCAGATCCTCGAAGTCGGCCAGCAGCTGCCGTCTTTCGTACACCGCGACGATCGCGCCGTTGGTGTCGGTGGCACGGCGCACCGAGCGGAAGGTCTCGCCCAGCCGCGCGGCGGCGGCCTGCATACGTTGCGTGTCGTGATGGCGGCGACGCGATTCGGCCTCCGAAAGAGCTTCCGGCGCATGGGCGTCCCAGCGGACGCTGCCGTCGTGGTCGACGATGCGTACCGCCGCCTGAATGTGGCAGAGGGCTTCCAGCGCTGCCTCGGTCACGCGGGGCGGGGCGCCCAGTCGTGCCGCGACTTCGGTCAGTGTGGACCGCGGGTGCTGGACCAGCGCGGCGTACGCGCGGCCCGGCAGCGTGGTCGGGTCGAATAGTTCATCCAAGGTCGTCACCGCACCCACCGGGACGCGTCGGTCCGGAAACCGTCCCGGCACGGGCGCCTGACGATCTACAGGCCCGGGCCCCACTGCTGCTGCATGACGACGCCCTTGCTGGCCAACCACGGCAGCGGATCCATCTTGTTACCCGCGGCATCCCAGATCTCCAGGTGCAGGTGCGGGCCGGTGGACTGACCGCGATTGCCGACGGTGGCGATGACGTCGCCCGCGTTCACACGCTGGCCCTCGTGCACCAGCATGTCGTTGACGTGGCCGTAGACGGCGGTGGTGCCGTCGTCCTGCAGGATGCGCACCCACAGGCCGAAGCCCGAGGCCGGACCAGCCTCGACGACGGTTCCACCCATGACGGATTTGATCGGTGCGCCCAACGCGTCGGCGAAGTCGACGCCGTAGTGCATGGCGCCCCATCGGCTGCCGAAACCGGAGCTGATCTGACCGGCCACCGGCGCGACGGCCGGGGCGGGGGCGAACTGCTGCTGCAGGCTCTTGAGGGTCTGCTCGGCCTGGGCCAGCGGGGCGGCGATCTCGGGCGGCAGGTTGGTCAGGCCGAAGGGGGCGGCCTGGCCCGCGATGGGGGCGGCCTGCGCGTTGGGCACCGCGGGGGCCGCCGGAGCGGGGGCCTCGGCCTCGGTGGCCTGTTCGAGGGTCTGGGTGGCGAGGCTCAGATCGGTGTCCTCGGCGGCACGCTTCTCGGCATTGTTGCCGGACAGCGGCGCGGCGTTGGCCAGCGCGGGCACCAGCTGGCTGGCGCTGCCGATGAGGGCGCCCGCGGCGACCGCGGCGCCGGCGGCGACCTTCACCCGGTCGGCCGTGCTGGGCTCGGCGCGATGCCGACGGTTGGCCCGAACGCCGCCCGCGTTCTCGCCCAGCAAATCCATAACTGATACGGAGTTCGAGTTCTCTCGGTGCTGAGCCAAAGCTTTGTCCTAGCGTTCGGGTGGTGATGCTTCCGGTAACGATTCGGCATCGCTGTGACGGAAACTGTACTCCGTCGTGACCATTCCGCAACCTTGCTTGGCCGAAATTTGGGTACTCAGTCCTATCCCCTCCGCGGAAACCAACTGGACGAATGCCTTCTACCTGCGGTTTCCGCACCGCCCCCGAACATGCGACAAACCGGACGACACGCATCGAGGGGACACCCGGCGCTGTTACATACCGCCCGAGCCGTGACCTCGACGTCACCCGGAGCACACTGGGCGCATGCTTCTGGACGAGCTGCGCACCCCGATCGTGTCGGCCCCCATGGCGGGCGGACCCTCCACACCCGAACTCGCCGCCGCGGTGTCGAACGCGGGCGGACTCGGCTTCCTGGCCGCGGGCTACCTCTCCGCCGCCGACACCGCCGCGCGTATCGCGCGCACCCGGGAGCTCACCGCCGCACCGTTCGGCATGAATCTCTTCGTCCCCGCCGCACCCACGCCCACCGCCGACTACACCCGGTATCTCGAGGAACTGCGCCGTGACTTCCCGGTCGGCGAGCCGCGCTACGACACCGACGACTGGGCCGCCAAACTCGACCTGCTGACCGACGCGCCGGTGCCCGTGGTGTCGTGCACCTTCGGCTGCCCCTCGCCCGCCGATTTCGCCCGGCTGCGGGCGGCCGGATCCGAGGTGTGGGTGACCGTCACCTCGGTGGCCGAGGCCCGGCTGGCGGTGGCGGCGGGCGCGGACGCGCTCATCGCACAGGGCAGTGAGGCGGGCGGACACCGCGGCTCGTTCGCGGACCGACCCGAGGACGACGCCACCGACCCGCTCGGCCTGCTCGCCCTGCTGCAACTGCTCACCGCGGCGGTGGAGGTGCCGATCATCGCGGCGGGCGGCATCGCGACCGGCGCGGCCGTCGCCGCCGCGCTCACCGCGGGTGCGTCCGCCGCCCAACTGGGCACCGCCTTCCTGCGCTGCCCGGAGGCCGGCACCCCGGCCCTGCTCCGCGACGCCCTCCCCCTCGACACCCCCACCATGCTCACCCGCGCCTTCACCGGCCGCCGAGCCCGCGGCCTGCGCAACCGCTTCCTGCTCGACCACCCCGACGCCCCCGCCGCCTACCCCGAGATCCACTACGCCACCGGCCCCCTGCGCGCCGCCGCACGAGCCGAGGCAAACCCCGACGCGGTCAACCTCTGGGCCGGCCAGAGCCACACCCTGACCACCACACAACCGGCCGGCGACCTGGTGCGACAGTTGTCCGAAGAGGCGAAAACCGCTCTGCGAAGCACACTTTCACGACGGTTCGAATGAAATTGACAATCTTTGTCATTTAGAATCGGCTGGCACCTTCCGCCATCCCAAGGAGAGCGCCATGTCACTCGAGGTACCCACCGCACTGCTGGAACGCGCCGAGCGCGGTGAGGTCAGCGACGCCGACTTCGTCGCATGCGTGCGCGATTCGCTGCCCTACGCCTACGCGGTCGTCGAGCGGGTGGCCGCGGAGCTGCGTTCCGGCACGGCCGAATACGCCGACAACACCATTGCCCCACCCGACGAGACCGCGCGCGGCCAACTGCTGCGCGCCATGGCCTCCGATGCCATCCGCGGCGGTCTGGAGCGCCACTTCGGCGTGAAGCTCGCCTTCCAGAACTGCCACCGGGTAGCGGCCTTCCCGCTCTCGGCGGTGGGCGGCGACACCTACGGCACCTTCGTCTCCACCCGCTCCCAGCTGCTCAACCAGAGCCCGGAACTGCGCAACTGCTGATGTTCACCACGGATTCGGCGTGCGGGACGGCAGTGTCCCGCACGCCGAATCCCATGGTGAACACACGCACTCGGTGGTGACCCCCCTTCGGACACCACCGGCCCATCGAGATTCCTGTCCGGCCCCCACCTGCGTCAAGTTCGAGCCGACACACATTTCGTGCGCTGTGCGCCTGCTCACTGTCGATTCGGCCACGACATCAGCGGCCGCCGCGTGCCCCCGACGATGGTGCGCGGGGTGAGCAAGAAGATCTCGTAGTCGCACCACGGGTGGATCGATTGCAGCGACCGCATGCGCCAGTGGGTCTCCCGGCCCTGCGGGTCCACCATGACCACCTGGTCGTCGTCGAAGAGTTCCGGCTCCATGGGGGTGTTCCAGAAGTGCTCCGCCTTCGGGTGCGCCATGGTGGCCGCGCGGATGGCGGCGAGTTCGTCCTCGGGGACGATGCCGGCGGCCATCTCCTTGTGGAAGTAGATGAGGCGGTGCAGGACCGTATCGGTATTGGTCACGATCTGCTGTGCCCGTGGGTCGCTGGCGAACTGCACCATCACATTGAGCGGCCGATCGCCGGTCGCCAGCGCGGGGTCGAGGAAGGGGCACATCTCGATGCCGACCCGGTTGCCCGCCAGGATGTCGTATTGCGGAACTCGGTGCAGCCAGGCCGGGTAGGGCAGTGAATTGATGAAGTCGAGATCATCGTCGGTGATGTTCTCCGGCGACCCGATGGCGACGGGCACCAGTTCGCCCATCACGATCGAAATCACCTTGCGTCGCTTCTCGTAGGTCAGTTCGAGCGCATCACACCAGTCGCGTATCGCCTGCACCGTCGGATTGCGCTCACCGTTCTCATGCTTCTGATACGCGGATTTGGACATGTACAGCCGATCAGCCACCTGTTGCTGCGTCAATCCCAGCAGTATCCGCTGCCGCTGCATGTACGCGCCGATCGTCGGACGGGTCGCGGCACCGGACGGGGATTCGGGCGAAATCGATCGCATTGTTCCTCCTCTTCTCCGCCCGAATCCTCGCATCGGCACGAGGACGGAAGCTGAGCAGCGGTGCGGACCCCAACCGGCCCCATGAGAACCGCGTGGGTGAGACGACCGTCGTCTCACCCACGCGGGCCGGTGGAACTACTTGGGCGGGGCGGGGGTCATCGGGTTCTTGCAGGCGGGGAGTTCGGGCGGGCAGGGGGACAGGATGGTGCTGAAGTATTGGAAGGCGGAGAAGAGGGCGAGGGGGCCGCCCACCGTGACCAGGCCGACCATGCCGCCGACGGCGCCGAGGGTGGCGGCGCCCATGACGCAGCCGGCGATGGCGGCGCCGACGAAGGGCAGCAGCAGGGCGATGACCGGGCTGGCGATGGTCGCGCCGGCCGCGCCGCCGACCAGGCAGCCGATGCCGCCGCCGACCACCGCGCCGATGATGGCGCTGATGGCGCTGCCGATGGTGAGGCGTTGCGCCAGGGTGCCCAGCGCCGCCTGGTCGCGGGGGGTGAGCGATTCCGCGACGGGCGCGGCGACCTGGTCGGCGGTGACGATCTCGCTGGTGGCGATATCGGCCACCGGGGTGCCGCCGTCACGCTGCGGCGTCAGCACCGCGGTGCCGCCGTCGATGCGCGCCGTGATCGGGTACGCGGTGTCGTTCATGCGATAGGTGAGCGGGACTGCCGCCACCGGGGTGCCGTCGGCGGCGGTCAGCACCAGTTGGTCGCCGACGGTCCGCAGTGCACCGTCGCTGGTGGTGAGGACGGCGGCATCGCCTTGGCGGCCGACCTCGTAGTGCACCTCGGTCTGGGTGGGTGTGGGCGCGGGTGCGGCATTGCCGGTGCCCGCGGCGATCCCGAGGGAGACGGTGGCGAGTGCGGCGGTGACGACGGTCTTACGGAACTTCATGGTGATCCTCGTTGATCCGGTTGGGAACTGAATGGGTCGTAGGGACAGGGCTATTCACTGGTGTCGATGACGGAGCCGACGGCGGTCCAGTGGTCGTTCTCGAAACGCTGGATCTGCACGCCCTCCATGGGGAAGGCGTCGTCGGGTCCGGTGGTGAGGGTGATGCCGGGCAGCAGGGTGTCGATCTGCACGCCGGACAGCGACCTGGCCGCGGCGCTGAGTCCTTCGCGGGTGGGGCATTTCGCGGAGGCGAAGGTCTTGGCGAAGCTGTCCGCGGCGGCCCAGCCGATCAGGGTGTAGGTGTTGGTCGGGTCCGCGCCCGGGGCGTAGGTGGCCAGCTTCTCCCGGTAGAGCGTGATGGCCGGATCGTCGGCCCACCGCGGATCGGCCGGATCCTTGGTGAAGGCACCGGACACCACGCCCTGCACGTTCTCCAGCCCGACCGGCTTCAGCACGCTGAGCGAGTTGGCCACCATGGACAGGATGTGCAGCGGGTTCCAATCCGGGTTGCGAGCGTCCCCGGCCAGGGCTTGGGAGGCGAACTTGGGTGTCGAGAAGTTGAGCAGCACATCGGCTTTCGAGTTGGCCAGGTTGCGCAGCTGCGGATCGACGGTGGGATCGGTGACCTCGTAGCTCTGTTCGGCCACCACCCGCACCCCGCTGCCGTCGATGGCCTCGATGAAGTTGTCGCGCAGGTCTTTTCCGAAGTCGTCGTTCTGGTACAGCACGGCGACGGTGGCGTCGGGCTTCTCCTGCCGCACGAACTCGGCGAAGGCGCGCCCCTCGGCCCGGTAGCTGGGCTGCCAGCCGATGGTCCACGGATGTTCGGTGTCCGCACCCCATTTGGTGGCACCGCCCGCGACGAAGATCTGCGGTACCTCGCGCTGGTTCAGGTAGTCCCAGACGGCCGAGGAGGTGGGGGTGCCGAGGGTCTGGAAGATGGCGAACACCTGATCCTGTTCGACCAGGCGGCGCACCTCCTCCACGGTCTTGGGCGGCTGGTAGCCGTCGTCGCGCACCTGGTATTCGACGGTGCGGCCGTCGATTCCGCCGTGTTCGGCATTGAGGTAGTCGAAGTAGGCCCGCACCCCCTTGGGGATCTCCCCGTAGGCCGATGCCGGACCGGAGAGCGGGTAGACCCCGCCCAGTTCGATACTCGAGTCGGTGATGCCGACCGTCTGTTGCCCCTTGCAGTCGCCCTGGGCGACGGTGCCGTCACCCTCGCCGCGACCACCGCAGGCGGTCGCCGCGAGCAGCACGGCCGCCGCGGCTCCGATGACGCGAATGGCCTTAGTGCGCATTGGTTTTCCCTTTCCGAACGAGATTTCCGATCCACTGCGCCGCGCGGCCGGCGAGCCCGGCCAATCCGGTCGGCGCGAGGTACATGACCGCGACGAGCAGCAGTCCGAAGACCACGCCGGGCGCGGCCTGATTGACGTCCTGGGCGAGGCTGGGGACGTACATGACGAACAGTCCACCCAGCAGCGGCCCCCACAGCGAACCCAGTCCGCCGACGACCAGTCCGGCCAGCAGCGTGATGGACAGTCCGGTCGCGAAGGAGTCGGGTGAGACGAAGGCGATCACCCAGGTGTAGACGCAGCCCGCGATCCCGGCGAACATGGCGCTCCAGGCGAAGGCGAGGGTCTTGTAGTGCGCGGGGCGCACACCCATCACCTCCGCGGCGGTCTCGTGATCCCGAATGGCGTTGAGCGCCCGCCCGACTCGCGAGCGCACCACCCCGGCGACGAACAGGAAGCTCACCGCCGCGACCATGAGGGACAGCAGGTACAGCCACTGGTCCTCGGCCAGCCCGGTCCACGCGGGCGCTTCCGGTTTCGCCACGGTGAGTCCCATGGAACCGCCGGTCAGCGTTTCGAAGCGTTTGAGCAGCGGCACCAGGAAGATGGCGATGGCCAGCGTGACCAGGGCCAGATAGAGCCCGCGCAGGCGCAGCGCGGGCACGCCGAGCGCGTAGCCGAGCACGAAGGTCAGCGCGGCGGCCACCGGCAGGGTCGCGAGATGCGGTGCGTCCCAGCGGTCCAGCAGCACGGCGGTGGTGTACGCGCCGATCGCCAGGAACGCGCCGTGGCCGAGCGAGATCTGCCCGGTCTGCCCCACCAGCAGGTTCAGGCCGAGCAGGGCGATGGCGTACACCAGCGCCATGGACAGCTGGAAGGTGTGGAAGGGCGCGAGCTGGAACGGCGCGTAGCAGGCCACGCCGAGCAGTACCAGCGCCGCCACCAGGTTCCGGTGGCGCACCGGCCAAGCGGGAACGGAGCGTCCCTGCGTACCGGAAGGCGTTGCGGCCGTTCCCTTCTCCGTTAGGACCGTGGTCTCGTCACTCATACCCGCTCCACCACCGCTCGCCCGAACAGCCCCTGCGGTCGCAGCAGCAGGACGCCGAGGATGATCACCAGCGGCACGCCGATCTTGAGTTCGGTGCCGATGACGTCCACGTAAGCGCCGGTGAGGGTTTCGGTGACGCCGACGATGAGGCCACCGGCCACCGCACCGCCCGGACTGTCGAAGCCACCCAGGGTGGCGGCGGCGAAGGCGTAGATGAGAACCCCTCCCATCATGTTGGGTTCGAGAAAGAGCACGGGCGCGGACAGCACCCCGGAGACCGCGCCGACCAGGGCGGACAACCCCCAGCCGAGGGCGAGAACGACGCCGACCCGGATACCGGACAGCCGCGCCGAGGCGGGATTGCTCGCCACCGCCCGCATGGCCAGACCGATCTTGGTGTAGCGGAAGAGCAGGTAGATGAGCGCCATGACCAGCGCCACCACCACGATCACGCCGAGGCTGCCGTACCCCGCGGTCACTCCCCCGGCACGTAACGCACCGTCCGGGAAGGGATTCGGGAAGGACTTCACCTGATACGACCAGATCCACCCGGCGGCGGCGTTGACGAAGAAGTAGAGGCCGACGGTGACAATCACGAGGGTGAGTTCGGGCGCGCCCTCGACGGGCCGGATCACCACCCGCTCGATGAGCATGCCGCCCAGGAACGAGACGACCAGCGTGGCGATGAGCGCCTGCCAGAACGGCATTCCCATCTCGGTGAACTGCCAGGCCAGGAAGGCGGAGAACATGGCTAGCTCGCCCTGGGCGAAGTTGACGATGCCGGTGAACCGGTAGATGAGGACCATGGCCAGCGCCAGACCGGCGTAGATCGCACCGGCGCTGAGCCCTTCGATGATCTGTTGCAGCAGTCCGGACACGATCACACCCGGTATCCCAGGTAGGACCGCGCGACCTGGTCGTCGGCGCGGATGGCGGCGGCGGTGCCGGACAGCACGATTCGCCCGGCCTCGATCACATGCGCGTGCTGAGCGATCTCCAGCGCCAGGTGCGCGTTCTGTTCGACGACTATCACGGTGGTGCGCTCCTCGGCATTGATGGTGTGCACGATCTGGAAGAGCTCCTGGGTGACCAGGGGCGAGAGTCCGAGAGAGGGTTCGTCGAGCAGCAGCAGCCGGGGCCGCAGCATGAGCGCGCGGCCGATGGCCAGCATCTGCTGCTGGCCGCCGGACAGACCGCCCGCGGGTTCGGCCAACTTGTCCCGCAGCACCGGGAAGAAGTCGAAGACGCGGGCCAGGTCGCTGTCCACCCGGGTGCGGTCGCGTCGGGTGTAGGCCCCGACCCGCAGGTTCTCCTCGACGGTCAGCGCCGTGAAGGTGCCCCGACCCTCGGGAACGTGAGCGACACCCAGTCGCGCCACGGATTCCGTTGCGCGCCCGGTGATCTCGGTACCGTCGAGCCGAATCTCGCCGCTCACCTTCACCATTCCGCACAGTGCCCGCAGCAGGGTGGTCTTACCCGCGCCGTTGGGCCCGAGCACCACGCACACCTCGCCGCGGCGGACCGCGAAGTCGACCCCGTGCAGCACGCGTGCCCCGCCGTATCCGGCGTGCAGGTCGTCGACGGTGAGGAACGGCCCCTCGGGTGCCGCCACCGACCGCCCGGCGGCGCTCGTCCGCCCCCCGCTCATGCGGCGCTGCCCAGGTAGGCGGCGATCACGGCCGGATTCCGCTGCACGGCTTCGGGTTCGCCGTCGGCGATGACGCGGCCGAATTCCAGGCAGACGACGTGCTCGCAGGTGCCCATGACGAAGCCCATGTGGTGTTCGACCACGATCACGGTCAGCCCGAGGTCGCGTTGCAGGGCGCGCAGCCGTTCGGCGAACTCGTCGACCTCGCCGTGGCTGAGACCGTTGACGGGTTCGTCGAGCAGCAGCAGTCGGGGTCGCACCGCCAACGCTCGGGCCAGTTCGATGCGCTTGAGCGTGCCGAAGGGCAGACCCGCGGCGGGCCGATCGGCCACCTCGGTCAGTTCCAACCGCTCCAGCAGTTCGTCGATCTCCGCGCGCAGCCGTGCCTCCTCGCGGCGCACCCGCGGCAGCCGCAGCCCCGCGGCCAGGAATCCGGCGCGGGCGCGGTGGTGTGCGCCGACGAGCACGTTGTCCCGGACGGACATGCGAGTGAAGAGACCGAGGTTCTGGAAGGTCCGGGCGATGCCGAGGTCGGCGAGCGCGTAGGGCGGCCGCTCCAGCAGTGACGCGCCCTCGTAGACGATCGATCCGGCATCCGGGGTGTACCGCCGGGTGAGGCAGTTGAACAGGGTCGTCTTGCCCGCGCCGTTAGGCCCGATGAGACCGACCATGCCGCCGGCGGCGACCCGGAAGCCGACGTCGGACAGCGCGGTGATCCCGCCGAAGCGGAGCGTGAGTTGGGAGATTTCGAGCATGCGTCCTCCGGCCCACCGCGCGGCGGCGGGCTGTCGTCGGTATCGAGCGCGTACCGCGCCCGCCACCGGAGGGATAGAACTCGCTCAGCGTAAATTCGCAGTTCAGGGGGCACACTGGACGCGGAGGACCAACTTCGCGGACGGCATTTGTCCCCCGTGGACATGGTCTGCGTCACATTCCCGGCGTTGACACGCCGGGGCGACACGTGGATTAATCCCGTCCCATGTCCGCTGGATCACAATCGATCGGGGCCGTGCATTACTCCGAGAGCGTGCTGGCCGCCCGCACGCGCATCGTGACCCGGCTGTTCGACCACGTGCACGACATGGCCGATATCGGTGTCGCCGCCATCATGGGCCGGATTCCCGCCTATGCCGCCCGCGACGAGACCTTTCACGCCGATGTGCACGATCAGCTCGCCCAGCTGTGCCGGATCGGACTGGGCGCGCTGCTGGAGAATCGGAAGGTGACACCCGGCGATATCGCCTACACGCGGCGGGCGGCGGCGCGGCGGGCGCGGTCGGGGCTCGCGCTGGTCGACTACATCAACGCCTTCCGGCTGGGTCAGCAGGCACTGTGGAAATCCCTTATGGACTACGCGGGCGACTCCGAGGACGACCGCGAGGCCGCGCTGTCGATGGTGGTGCCGCTGAACCGGTACTGCGATCTGATCAGCACCCAGGCGGCCAACGCCTATCTGGAATTCCAGCGCTACCAGTCCGAGAACGGCCACGAGAGCCGGGAACTGCTGGAGGCGCTGCTGAGCGGCGCACTGCCGGAGCGGGGTCCGCAGCTGTCGCTGGCGCACGGTTTCGGCATCGGTGTCGACGCCGCCGCACCGCTGGTGGTGGTCACCGCGGCGATACTGGATCCGCACGACGCCGATTCGGACGCCACGCAGCTCACCGCGTCGGCACTGGCCCGGGTGGGGGTCAATGGCCTGCGCACCCTGTCCGGGTCCTACCGCAACGAGGTGGTGGCGATTCCGGCGCTCGGCCGCGGCAGCACCGACGAGCTGTGCGAGCGGCTGCGTACGGCCCACGACAAACTGCGGACGGCCGGGATCCGGCTCGCCGTCGGCGTGAGCCCGGTGATCACCCGGATCGCGGATCTGCCACGGGCACATCAGGAGTCGCGCTCGGCACTGGAGCTGCTCCCGGAGGACGGCGGCGTCATGGCGCTACCGCATCTGACACCGTTCCGCTACCTCGTGCTGCGTGCCGACGACACCGCTCGGCATCTGGTCGACCCGCGCATCGCGACGCTGCTGGCCGAGGACCGCTCGCGGGGCGGGGTGCTGGCGGCGACGATCCGTGCCTTCGCCGCCGCCGATATGAATCTGCGCGAGGCGGCGGAAGCACTCTGCATCCACCCGAATACGGCGAAGTACCGGCTGGGGCGGATTCAGGAGCTGACCGGGCGGAACACGCGCGGTGTCGGGGATCTGATCGACCTGCTGGTGGCGATCGAACTCCAGGACCCGCTGCGACGTGACGAGGTCCCGCGCTAGTCGCACCGTACCGTCCCCGACCGAGTACCCGTGTCGCGACGCTGCGAGCGTGAGGCCCGCCCGGCGTCCACAGCGCACCCGCCCGGCCGGCCGCTCAGTCGCTAGGTCCCGGGAAGACCTCGTCGGCGATCCGCAGCACCGCGCGCAGCGCCGGAGACGCGTTGTCCTCGCGCCAGGCGAGCGCGGCCTCGATGGGCGGCCGCTCGCCGCGCAATTCCTTGTAGACCATGCCGGGACTGCGGATGTGCCGCACCGACGACACCGTCAGGGTGACGCCCACCCCCGCCGCCACCAGGTCCAGCAGGGTGTAGGTGTCGCCGGCCTCCTGCACGATGCGCGGCGCGAATCCGGCCTGGAAGGCCGCCGCGACAATGTGTTCGCGCACGGTCGAACCGCGTGCACCGGGCAGGCTGACGAACGGGTCGTCGGCCAGATCCGCCACCTCGATATCGGGCGCGTCGGCCAGCCGATGATCGATCGGCAGCACCGCGACCAGACGTTCGTACTTGTAGACGCGGGTGCGCACGCCCGCTCTCCGCACCGGCATGCGCACGAAACCCAGGTCGATCTCGCGGTCGGCGATGGCGGCCACCGTCGCGCCCGCGTAATAGCCGCTCTCCAAACGCAACTCGATCCCCGGGTGCGCGGCACGCACCGCACGGGTGAGCGCCGGTATCTCCTCGCGGCTGCTGGGTCCGGTGAAGGCGATCGACACCCGGCCCACCTCGCCGCGTCCACCGGCACGGGCCGCGAACCGGGCGGCCTCCAGTTCGTCGAGCACGCGACGGGCATAGGGCAGGAAGGCGGTACCCGCCGCGGTCAGCCGCACCGAGCGGGTGTTGCGCTCGAAGAGCGGGACGCCGAGTTCGCGTTCCAGGGCTCGGATCTGCTGGCTCAGTGGCGGCTGTGCCATATGCAATCGTTCGGCCGCCCGGCCGAAATGCAGTTCCTCCGCCACCGCGAGGAAGCCCGCGACATGACGGAACTCCACCACGGCCTCCACTAGGTAAATCTTCGTCTTACTGATTGAGTGATTCGGTATTGGAACTTACATGGTGTCGCCTGTCAGGCTGGAGCCGCGCGGCCGCCGCCGCCCATGCCGCCCTGCTTGTCAGGAGGCGGTGGCCGCGTTCGCCCTCGATCCGCTCACCTGCCGACATCCGGGAGCATTCTTGTCCTACGCGGTCATCTGCGAACCACTCCGCACGCCGGTCGGCCGATTCGGCGGCGTCTTCACCGACGTCGCGCCGCAAGCCCTCGCCGCCACCGTGATCGGAGAACTGTTGCGCCGCACCGGCATCGACCCGAGTGCCGTGGACGATGTGATTCTCGGGCAGGCCGGGCCCACCGGTGAGGCTCCGGCCATCGGCCGGGTGGCCGCCCTGGACGCCGGGCTCGGCGTCGAAGTGCCGGGCGTGCAGGTGGACCGCCGGTGCGGTTCGGGTCTACAGGCCGTGCTCCAGGCGTGTATGCAGGTGAGCAGCGGCGGCAGCGATCTGGTGGTGGCGGGCGGGGTGGAGTCGATGAGTTCGGCCGAGTTCTACGCCACCGGAATGCGCTGGGGCGTCACCGGATCGGGCGTCACCCTCGCGGACCGCCTGGCCCGCGCGCGCATCACGGCGGGCGGCAGGGATTTCCCGGTGCCCGGCGGCATGATCGAGACCGCCGAGAACCTGCGTGCCGAATTCGGCATCGGCCGCGAGGAGCAGGACGCGCTCGCGGTGCGCTCGCACCGGCTGGCGGTGGCGGCGCAGGCGGCCGGCCGGTTCGCGGCCGAACTGGTACCGGTCACCGTGCCCGACCGCGGTGCCGGACCGGTCACGGTCGATCGTGACGAACACCCGCGCGCCGACACCAGCCTCGAGAAGTTGGCGCGACTGCGCCCCATCCGGCTCGGCGTCGACCCGAAAGCCACGGTGACCGCCGGGAATTCCAGCGGTCAGAACGACGGTGCGGCGGCCTGTGTGGTCACCACGCCCGCGCGGGCCGCGCAGCTCGGCCTGCGCCCCATCGCCCGCCTGGTGTCCTGGGGCGCGTCCGGGGTGGATCCGCGCACCATGGGTCTGGGTCCGGTGCCCGCCACCGATCGGGCGCTGGCGCGCGCCGGGCTCGCCCTCGCCGATATGGACGTCATCGAACTCAACGAAGCCTTTGCCGCACAGGTGCTCTCGGTGCTGCGGCTGTGGGGGCTGAGCGCCGACGACGAGCGGATCAACCCGAACGGCTCCGGCATCTCGCTCGGACACCCGGTGGGTGCGACCGGAGCCCGCATGGTCGCCACCCTGCTGCGCGAGCTGGACCGCCGTGGCGGCCGCTACGGTCTGGCCACCCTCTGCATCGGCGGCGGGCAGGGCTTGGCCGCCGTCTTCGAACGATGGACAGACCCCGCATGAACGAGACGCTGTCACCGGCGGTGAGATCAGAGTTCGCGCAGCCGCTTCTTCAGCACCTTGCCGGTCGGATTGCGGGGCAGTTCGTCGAGGAAGACGACGTCGCGGGGGACCTTGTAGCGGGCCAGGTTCCGCTTCACGAAGGCTTTGGTGTCCTCCTCGGTGAGGGTGGCGTCGGGCTGCCGGACCACGAAGGCGCGCAGGCGGGCGCCGAACCGCTCGTCGTCGACGCCGATGACCGCGGCCTCCCGGATCTCCGGATGCGTGTGCAGCAGCTCCTCCACTTCGGCCGGGAAGACGTTCTCGCCGCCGGAGACGATCATGTCGTCGTCGCGGCCGTCGATGAAAAGCCTTCCAGCGGCGTCGAAGTGGCCGACGTCGCCGGAGGACATCAGGCCACGCACGCGTTCCTTGTCGCCGCCGCCGGTATAGCCCTCGAACTGCACCGAATTGCCGACGAAAATGCGGCCGGTGGTGCCGGTGGGTACCCGACGGCCCCGGTCGTCCAGGATCTCCACCCGCGCGCCGAGCACGGGTCTGCCCACGCAGCCGGGTTCGACGGCCAGATCGTCCGGGGTGGCGATGGTGGCGTAGGCGACCTCGGTGGAACCGTAGACGTTGTAGACCACCGGCCCGAACAGGCCGGTCAGGTCGCGGGCCAGCTGCGCGCCGAGTTGGGAGCCGCCCACGAAGATGATGCGCAGTGCGGTGAGATCCCGGCCGACCAGCGCGCGGCCGCCGAGGTCGACGATGCGGGCGAGCATGACCGGCACCGCGATCACGGTGGTGACCCGGTGTCGCTCCATGCTCTCGATGGTGGTCTGCGGGTCGAAGCGGCGGCGGATCACCAGGGTGGAGCCGAAGCCGAGACCCAGCATGGCGCAGGCGAATCCGAGGGTGTGGAAGATGGGGGCGCAGCACTCGGTGACCTCGCCCGCGCGGAACGGCACCTTCGACAGCAGCGCGCCGAGGGCGGCCAGGGACTTCGGTTCCGCGCGCGGCGCGCCCTTGGGGGTGCCGGTGGTGCCGGAGGTCAGCAGGATCAGCTTGGGCATGGCCCCGGGCGCGGGCGGCGGCGACGGGTCGCC
The DNA here is from genome assembly GCF_007362295.1 of Nocardia otitidiscaviarum. Lineage (NCBI taxonomy): Bacteria > Bacillati > Actinomycetota > Actinomycetes > Mycobacteriales > Nocardiaceae > Nocardia > Nocardia otitidiscaviarum. The sequence goes on from NZ_CP041695.1 coordinate 6,086,128, forward strand.
CTCGGCGATGAGCGCTTCCAGGCAGTCCGGACGGGTCTTCTCGGTCCAGGCGCGCCAGGTGCCGTGCCGCGGTGCGACATCGGCAAGCATCTCCCCGTACTCCTCGTCGTAGACGAGCAGGTCGGTGCCCTCCCGGGTCGCGACGTCCCGGATCTGCGGCCCCGCGAAGTCGGTGTTCAGCAGGATGATTCGAGCACCGCACTTGGCCGCGGCGAACACCGCGTCCAGCAGGCCGCGGTGATTGCGCGCCAGGATGGCCACGCCCTCACCGCCGCGCAATCCCCGGGCCCGCCAAGCATTGGCCAACCGGTTGGACCGCTCCTCCAACTCGGCGAAGGTCAGCGACCCGAGTTCGTCGATGACCGCCGTCCGGTTGCCGTACCGGGCCGCCGACAGCGTCAGTCCCGCCGCTATGGTGCCGTACCGCAGCATGGCGGTGGCCGCCGCCACCATGGTCGCGGGCGATTCGACGCTCACCACGCCGGTACGCAGCACCAGCCGCGCCGATTCGACCTCCGTGTACGCACGATTCCCCACCGCTTTGAGCAACCCGACCGTCACCCGGTCCTCCTCGTCCCGCCCATCCACGTGCTGGCATCCGCCCGCAACCCCACCGTACGGCGGCCGTCGGCGGAACGGAACGACCACATCCGCCATACCGGACCCGCGCGCCGGAGCTGAGCCGGTCGATCGGCGATTTCGGGCGTGAGCGGCAGTGAACCTTGCCCAGCGAGGTTTTCACCAGCCCACTCCCTGAGAGTCGGTCGGTGGTCCAGGCGCACTCGCACCTATTCTGTGCGGTGTGAGTGAGGAGGCCGCGGGGCCGCTGCCGCGCGGACGGCATCGGCTCAGTCGCGAAGAGGTGACGAGTTCGCAGTACCGCAGGCTGTGTACCGCGGTACTGGAGTCGGTGGGCGAGGTCGGCTATGCGGCGACCACCGTGGCCGATATCGTCGGCCGGGCCAAGGTGGCGCGGCGGACCTTCTACACCATGTTCGGCGGTAAGGACGAATGTTTCGCCGCCGCATACGATCTGGCGGTGCAGGCGGCGCTGGACGGGCTGCGTGACACGGTCACCGGTATGGAGGGTGTGCGCTTCGCCGACCGGGTGCGGATCTCCTTCGAGATCTACCTGGCCTTCCTGGCGAGCCAGCCGGGTGCGGCGCGGGCACTCTACGTGGAAACCCTCGCGGCGGGACCGGCGTTGGTCGCTCACCGCGCCCGCGTGCATCGCATGTTCGCCGACTACATCATGGCGGTGGCGCGGATCGGCGTCCGCGAGGGCGATCTGCCCGCCGACCCGGATCCCGAGGCCATCGACATGCTGCTCGGCGGGATCGACGACCGGGTCCGCAACTGTCTGCACGAGCGTGGCGCGACCGCGCTGCCGCTGCTGGCGCCGCTGTTCACCCGCACCGCCATCGCCCTGGCCAACCCGCTGCCCGAGTGAGCCCTGTCACCCGCCACAAACCGTCACCCGCTCCCGCCCGGCCGCTTTGTCGGTTGGCACAGCGTGAGTGACATGCGGGATTCGCCCGCCCTACCGTCGAATTCGGGTTCGGGACGGTCCCGGTTCGGGACAATGACGAAAGGTTTCCGATGCGACGAGGTATTCGGATGCTGGTGAGTGCCGTACTCACCGGTGCCGCGGCCGCGACCGTGGCTTTCTCGGCCGGAGCGGCCGACGCCGAGCCAGAAATTCCGGCCACCCCCGAGGGGCTGGCCAACTATATGAACTCCCTGTTGAATCCGGCCGCCGATGGGCGCACGCCAGAGTTCATCGTGGATTCCGGCAGTAGTTCGGGCAGTGGTTCCGGATCGGCGACCCCCCGCAGCTTCGCCACCGATACCCGCGGAAACGGTCCGGAGATGTCGTCGTTCCTGGCCGCGTTCGCGCACGGACTGTCGAATCCCGACGCGGCCCCGCCCGGTACGAACGACTGGAATTGCCGCCCGTCCGCCGAACACCCGCGGCCGGTGGTGCTGGTGCACGGCACCTGGCTCAATGCCTACGACACCTACGCGTATATGGCGCCGCAGCTGGTCCGCGCCGGATTCTGTGTGTTCACCACGAATTTCGGACGGCTCGGAGTGCTCGACGGCGGTGGTGTCGGACCGATTCTGCCCGGTCGCTACGGCGTCGGACCGATGGAGGATTCCGCGAAACAGTTGGGCGTCCTGGTCGATCGAGTGCTGGCCACGACCGGTGCCGACAAGGTCGATGTGATCGGCCATTCCCAGGGCGGCCCGGTCACGAGTCACTACATGAAATTCGAGGGCGGGCACGACAAAGTAGGCAAGCTGATCACTTTCGGCGCGACCAATCACGGCACCTCGCTGTTGGGAATGGCGACATTGGGCCGGATCATCACGAATCTGGGCGTCAATATTCTGGGTTTCTATCAGCCCATTATCGGGGCCGCGAATATTCAGCAGGCGGTCGGTTCACACTTCTACGCGGTCCTGAACGCCGACGGTGATACCGTGCCCGGCGTCTCCTACACCTCGGTCGGCACCCGGCACGATCAGATCTCCAATCCGTACGAGTGGACCTTCCTCCAGGCGGGGCCGGATGCGACGGTCGAGAACATCACCCTGCAACAGGGTTGTGAGCAGGACTTCTCCGACCATCTGACGCTCATGTACTCACCCCGCGCCATCTCCATCGCGCTGCGCGCACTCGATCCGGTCGCCCACCCGGAACTGGTGTGCAGTTTCAACCCCTGGATGATCGGCGGCGGAGGGAAGCTGTAATGCCGCAGACCGCACCGGCCGTGCCGCTCCGGCCGCAACCCGCCGCCCGCACCCGGCCGGTGCTCCCCGACGCGGACCCGTTCCACGCGGCCCCCGCCGAACTGGAACGGTTCGCGCCCGGCGAGATACTGCGCTCCCGCCAGGTCGAGCTGAGCCTGTTCGGCGTAATGCCGCAGCGGATCTCGGCCTGGCAGCTGCTGTATCGCACCCGGGATCTGGACGGCGTCCCGGAGGCGGCGGTGACCACGGTCGCGCTGCCCTGGGAGGCCGATCCGGACGCCTCGCGGCCGCTGGTGTCCTTTCAGTGCGCCATCGACGCCGTCGCCCCGAAGTGCTTCCCCTCCTACGCGTTACGGCACGGCGCGCGGGCGCTCGGCGCCATTCCGCAACTGGAGCTGCCGCTCATCGCCGCCGCCCTGGCGCGCGGCTGGGCGGTCTCGGTCCCCGATCACGAGGGCCTCGGCGGTCGGTTCGGCGCAGCCCGTGAGCCCGGCTACCGCGCGCTCGACGCGGCCCGCGCCGCCCTGCGCTTCGACCCGCTCGGTCTGGACGCCGGTACGCCGATCGGCCTGTGGGGCTATTCCGGCGGCGGTCTGGCCACCAGCTGGGCGGCGGAACTGGCCACCGACTACGCCCCCGAACTGGATATCGTCGGCGCGGCCGCGGGCTCACCGGTGGGTGATCCCGCGGCCGCCTTCGTGCGCATGAACGGTTCCGCCTTCGCGGGTTTCGCCATGGTGTTCACCGCCGGGCTGCGCCGGGCCTATCCGCAGCTGGATCGCATTATGCGCACCCGGGTTTCGGCCGAGTACCTGCGGCTGCTGCTGCGTGCGGAGACCAGCGCCACCATCCCGCTGCTGGCCAAGCTCGCCTTCCGCAGTGTCGACAATCATGTGCGCGGCGGTGTCGACGCCTTCCTCGACCATCCGGAGATGCGGCGCATCCTCGCCGACATCCGGCCCGGCCACCGGATTCCGGATATGCCCATGCTGATCGTGCAGGGCGTGAACGACGAAGTGATCGCCGTCGGCGATGTCGACGCCCAGGTGTGGCGCTACCTGTACGGCGGCGGCCACGTGCACTATCTGCGCGATCGGCTCAGTGCCCATCTGCCCCTGCAGTTCCTGGGCGCACCGGTCATGATGGATTGGCTGGCCGACCGTTTCGCGGGCCGTCCGCTCCAGCCCGCCGGGATCGATACGGTGTGGTCGGTCGCGACCTCGCGCCGGGCCCTGGCCCAGCACCGGGAGTTCGCCGAGCTGTGCGCGAGAATGGTTACCGGCAGCCCGATTCGGGAGCGGATCGAGATCGCCGCCGATTCCCGGCCGGTGAACCCCCATCGAAACGATGCGGAAGTCGCACCGGCATAACGACTATCGGCGCTGGGCGGTCCCGTGCTCCACGCCGGGCAGTCACGTGCTCCGCGCCGGGCGAAGCCGCGTGCTGCGTCGAGTCGATCACGCCCGGCACATCGAGCCGATTCCTCGCTCCATGCCGGGGCGAAGACGCGCTCCGCGCCCCGGTCCTACTTGCGCGAGGATCGGGGCGCGTTCGTGTCCAGCGGGTACTGTCCACGCCCACCGTCGCCCCGTTTCTCTCGGTGGCACCGCATTCCTCGAATGCGCCGCACCCCTCAGACGCGCCGCACCCCTCGGACTCGCTGCGGCCCTCAGACGCGCCGCGCCCCTCGGACTCGCTGCGCCTCCGGATGCGCCCCAGCCCGCTCAGATGCGCTGGAATTCCTTGCCCGACAGGTTGATACCGCGCGACGGCAGCCCATCGGCGGCGGCGCTCCCCGTCGCCGAATTCCGATAGGTCCGCGCCACCAGCGAGGACCGCAGATGCCACAGCCCGGACGGCCGCGACGGATCGAAACCGGTCAGCTGCGCGATGCGCTTGAGCCGGTAGTCCACCGTATTGGTGTGCACACCCAGCACCCGCGCGGTGCGCTGTCGGCTGTGGTCGCTGCCGACGTAGGTGCGCAGCGTCTCCATGAGGTCCGGATGCTCGTCGAGCGGGTCGAGCAGCGCGCCGAGGTGTTCGCGGCCCGGCCCGGGCCGGGTGAGCTGGTATTCGACCGCCAGATCGTCGAACCGGTACAGGCCCGGCGCGCACTGCAACCGGTGCACCATGTCGAGCAGTTCGTGCGCGCGCTCGGCCGCCTCCGGAATGCCGCCGGTCGCGGTGTGCACCACGGTGGCGGTCAGTGCGACCCCGGTGGCCGTGGACAGTCGGCTCACCAGATCGGCCACGGGCAGCGGTTCCGGGGTGGGCACCAGCACGGTGCCGCCCTCGGTGCCGAGCAGCGACAGCCCGCGACCGGCGGTGTGCGCGGCGAGCGCGGCCTGGACGCGCCGTAGCGTGCGCCGGGCGGCGACGGTGAGATCGAGGCCGGGGCGCGGCTGCGGCGCCGGAATACCCAGGGCCAGCACCGAATACGAGTCGGCTATCTCCACTCCCCCGGAGCGCGCCATGGTGGCCGCGGAGCGTCCGGCCAGCAGCGCGGAGGTGACGGTCTGCACGGCCGTGTGGTGTTCGGCCGCCGCCGCCCGGTGTTCGCGCACGTAGGCGACCGCGAAGGCGGCGTTGATCAGCGCAAGGATCTCCAGGAACCGCTGGGCGGTGAGCATCAGCCGGGCATAGTCGTCGGGTCCGGCGGCCTCCAGCACCAGCCCGAAGGCGAGTTCCACGCCGTCGCGCACCGCACGGTGGATGGCCCCGATGGGAATGCCCTCGCGTGCCCATTCCGCGCCCGCCCGGTGCAGGCGTTCGACCTTGTCCTCGACATCGTGACCCTCGAGGACGCCGGTGGCGAGTTCCACGCAGGTCCGGGTGACGTTGGTGACCTCGCCGCGCAGCACCTCACCGGGCAGATTGCCGATGGGGGTCACCGCCTCGGTGAAATGCGTGACCAGCCGCTGCGACAGTGCCCGCGCGTCGTGCAGTGGAGCCGAAATCGTCTGCACCGCCGCGAGCCCGTTGGACGCGGTGGTGGTTGCGGTATGTCCTGTACCGATCATGCGCGACTCCACTACAGCTGCTGAAAAACGTCGACGTTTTGGGAACGCTGACGTTCCTATTGAGGCTCCACTGTAATGGCTGTCACGCGCGGCGGCAATCACGCATGACGGCGCACTCGTGCCAGCACAGACGCCGATGGCGGGTGCGACCGAGAAGTCGCACCCGCCACCGGAATTCGATCGGAATGGATCAGGACAGCGTGGTGACCGTCAGCTCGCCGTCGGCGTACTGACCGCGCAGCCGCTTCTTGTCGTACTTGCCCACACTGGTTTTCGGCACCTCGGTGATGAAGGTCCAGTACTCCGGCAGCTGCCACTTGGCGAACTTGTCGACCAGGAATTCGCGCAGCTCTTCAGGTTTGGCCGTCGCACCCTCCGCCAGCACCACCGCGACCAGGGGCCGTTCGTCCCACTTCTCGTCCGGAATGCCGATGACCGCGGCCTCGGCCACCGCCGGGTGCCCCACGATCGCGTTCTCCAGATCCACCGACGAGATCCACTCGCCGCCGGACTTGATCACGTCCTTGGAGCGGTCCACCAGCGTCAGGTAGCCATTGGGGCTGATCTTGCCGACATCGCCGGTGCGCAGCCAGCCGTCGTGGAACTTGTCGGGGTCCACCTGCGCGCCGTCGGGCGAATAGTAGGAGCCGGTGATCCAGGGCCCCTTGACCTCCAGCTCACCCAGCGAAACACCGTCGTTGGGAACGACAGTGCCGTCGTCGCCGACCAGCCGCGCCTGCACGCCGGCCGGGAAGCGGCCCTGGGTGTAGCGGTAGGCCCAGCGCTCGTCGCCCTCGGTGCCGGTCGGCGGGTGCGAGACCGAACCCAGCGGCGAGGTCTCGGTCATACCCCAGGCGTGCAGCAGCTTCACGCCGAACTTCTCCTCGAAGGCGTGCATCATCGACGGCGGCACCGCCGCACCACCCACCACGCAGGTGCGCAGATGCGAGATGTCCTGCGGCTGCGCGGCCAGCGTGGCCAGCACCCCGCCCCAGATGGTCGGCACGGCCGCCGCGAAGGTGGGCTTGACCGCGGCCATCATCTCCAGCAGCGGCGCGGGTTGCAGGAAGCGGTCGGGCATGAGCAGATTCGACCCGGACATGAGCGCGGCGTACGGAATGCCCCAGGCATTGGCGTGGAAGAGCGGCACGATGGCCAGCACGGTGTCGTCGGCGGTGAAGCCCATGCCGTTGGGCGCGCACACCTGGGCGGCGTGCAGCCAGTTGGAGCGGTGCGAGTAGACGACGCCCTTGGGGTCGCCGGTGGTGCCGGAGGTGTAGCACATACCCGCGGCGGAACGCTCGTCGATGATCGGGTAGTCGAAGGTATCCGGCTGCGCGGCAAGCAGTTCCGCGTAGGAGTGCACCTGCACGCCCGCGGGAGCGGTGAGCGCGGCGGCGTCGCCGTTGACCACGATGACGTGGCGCACGGTCTTCAGGCTGGGCAGGTACTGGGCGAACATGGGCAGCAGCGTGCCGTCCACGATCACGACCTGGTCCTCGGCGTGATTGGCCACGTAGATCAGCTGTTCGGGGAACAGCCGGATGTTCAGGGCGTGCAGCACCGCGCCCATGGCGGGCACGGCCACGTACGCGACCATGTGCTCGTTGTTGTTCCACATGAAGGTGCCGACCCGATCGCCGACGCCGACGCCGAGTCCACGCAGGGCGTTGGCCAGCCGCGCCGCATCGGCCCCGATCTCCCGATAGGTCTGCGTGCGGACGCCCTCCCCGGTCCAGGTGGACACGGTGCTGTCGCCCTGGAAGGTGGATGCGTACGTCAGCAGCGTCGCCAGCGACAGCTGCTCATCCTGCATGGTGCTCAACATTTCCAACCGCTCCCTCGCGCTTCCCTGAGTGACCGTGAGACAGGTCACTAACGGGCGAGGATAGCCGAAATCGGACATCATGTGACCGGGGGTACCAAACATGCCCGAACCAGAGAAAGTGAAGGCAGTGCGCCGCAGTCCGCGAGCCAACTTGCGGGCGGCGAACCCCACCTTCGCCGCCCGCAAGCTGAATGTCGACACGCCGCCGCCCCACGCAGCGCCGAGCCGACCCGGAGGTCTCAGCACGGCATCGATGGGCAACGACACCCCCTGCGGCGCCGCAGAAAACACCAATCCCGAACCGAGACAAGCAAATTGAAGTAGATTCTTCCGTGAAATATATGCGCTACTGTCTGGGCTGTCCAGTCGAGCGCAGACCCGCTGGTTGAGACAGTGCCGCCCGGGGTACTCCGCTGCGCCGATCACCGGTGGCCGAAAATACCGATTCCCTGTCCCGCGATGTCTTCGCTACCGGCCACACGGCCCTCTACCGTCGGTGTATGAGTCGTGAGCCGTCCATTCTGATCATCGGCGCGGGTTTCGCGGGCCTGGGCATGGCGCTGGAGTTGCGCCGCCACGGCATAGGCAACTTCACCCTGCTGGAGAAGGCCGCCGATCTGGGCGGCGTCTGGCGGGAGAACACCTACCCGAACGCGGCCTGCGATGTGCCGTCCCCGCTGTATTCGTGGTCGTTCGAACCGAAATCCGATTGGCCGCGCCGCTTCTCGCATCAGCGCGACATCCACGAATACATGCGCGCGGTCGCCGACAAGTACCGCATTCCCGAGCACATCGAGTTCAGTGTGGAGGTCACCGACGCCGAATTCGACGAGCGGGCGGGCGTCTGGCGGGTGACCACCGCCGACGGTGCGACCCGCACCGCCGACATTCTCATTCCGGCCGTGGGCCAGCTGTCGCGCCCGGCCATGCCGAATCTGCCGGGTATCGATTCCTTCACCGGCGCGGCCTTCCATTCGGCGCAGTGGGATCACAGCGTCGATCTCACCGGCAAGCGGGTGGCCTGCATCGGCACCGGAGCCAGTGCCATTCAATACATTCCGGCCATTCAGCCGAATGTCGAGCACCTCACCCTCTTCCAGCGTTCGGCGGCCTGGATCCTGCCGAAGTTCGACACCGAGTATTCGGCGCTGCACCACACGCTGTTCAAGTACGTGCCGCCGGTGCGGTTGGCGGAGCGGTTCGCCATCTGGTCCTTCTTCGAGGTGCTGGCGCTGGCGCTCACCGATATCCCCGCGATCAAGTCGCCCGTCATCGCCATCGCCGACCGGCACCGGGAGAAGCAGGTCCCGGATCCGGAGCTGCGGGCCAAGCTCACCCCCGACTACGCGGCGGGCTGCAAGCGTGGCCTGTTCTCCAACGAGTACTTCCCGGCGCTGGCGCAGCCGAACGTGACCGTGGAGACCACGGCCATCGAGGCGGTGACGCCGACCGGCATCCGGACCGCCGACGGTGTCGAGCACGCGGTCGACGTGATCGTCTACGGCACCGGTTTCAAGGGCACCGAGTTCCTCGCGCCGATGAACATCTACGGACTGGGTGGCCGCAAACTGTCCGACGAGTGGGCGGACGAGGGTGCCCGCGCGTACCTGGGCATGTCCGTACCGCATTTCCCGAACATGTTCATGATGTACGGCCCGAACACCAATGTGGGTTCCGGCTCCATCATCTACATGCTGGAGGCGCAGGCCCGCTACATCCGCCAGGCCATCGGCTATCTGGCGCGGCGGCCGGGCAGCTTCGTGTCCGCCCGCCCGAATGTCGAACAGTCCTGGGACGATTGGCTCCAGCACCGCCTGAAGGACACCCCCTGGAACTTCTGCTCCAGCTGGTACCGCAATGCCTCGGGCCGCATCACCAACAACTGGCCGGGCGCAACCGTGCTGTTCCGCTGGAAGACCCGCACGTTCGAGCCGGGCGACTACGAGGTGGCCGCGCGCGCTTGACCTTGTCACAGTGACAAGGTGTTCAGTGGCGGCATGAACACACGAGAGGGACTACTCGCCGGGCTGGCCGCCGAGAACTCGTCCACCCGGCTCGCGGCGGCACTGGCGATCGGCACCCGGCGCGAGCCGGACGCCGTCGACGCACTCGTCGCCCGGTGCGCGATCGAGCCGGACTTCTTCGTGCGCGACATGCTCACCTGGGCGCTGACCCGTTATCCGCCGGAGCTCACGGTCCCGCGCTTGCGCACCGAGTTGCGGGCGGACGCCGCGCAGGCCCGCAGTCAGGCGCTGCACACCTTGTCGAAGATCGGCGACCGCGGCGTGTGGCCCGACATCACCGCTCGATTGCTCCGCGATGCCGACGACGAGGTGGCGCGCAGTGCGTGGCGCGCTGCTGTCATCCTGGTACCGGAATCGGAGCGGGCGAACCTGGCCACGGAACTGGGTGCGCTGCTCGGTCGCGGTGATCGGGAGCTACAGCTCAGCCTGAGCCGTGCTCTCATCACCCTGGGCGAGGTGATCGAACCGGTCCTGGAGGCCGCGTTCGCGAGCCGGACAGCGGCGGTCCGCGCACACGCCCGCGCCACCGAGCGGCTGCTGCACGACCCGGACGCCGGTTTCGAACTCGCCGTCGACGAGGCGCGCCGGGTCGTCGCGCTCGGACCGGATCGGAAGGAGACGACTGCGTGCTGATCGGTGAGGTGGCGCGGCGGCTCGGCGTGAGCGCCCGCATGCTCCGGCACTACGACTCGCTCGGCCTGGTCCGGCCGACGGGCCGCACTCTGGGCGGCTACCGCGAGTACGCGGCCGCCGACATCCGCCGCCTCTTCCTGGTGGAAGGGCTGCGCTCGCTGGGACTGTCGCTGCGCGAGATCGGGCGCGCGCTCGACGATCCCGAGTTCAGCCCTGCCGCCCTGGTCGGCGACCTCATCCGGAAAACCGAGGACCGGCTGGCCCGCGAGCGCGAACTGCTGGACCGCCTCCGCACGGTCGACGCCGCCAACCCCGACGACTGGCAGGACGTGCTGCGCATCGTCGAACTCCTGCACGCCCTGCGCTCCCCCGATGCCGCCCGCCGCCAACAGGCCGTCCTCGCCCCCGCCGAGGACGCCGCCATGCCCGCCGACCTGCTGGCCGACGCGATCCTGACCGAATCCGACCCCAATGTCGCGGGCGCGCTGCGCTGGGCGCTCGCCCGCGCGGGCGGTGACGGCGTCTCGCAGCTGGCGCGCGGCCTGCGCTCGGAAGACGCCGCCATCCGCCTGCGCGCGGTGCTGGCACTGGCCGAACTGCCCGGCAACGAGTCGACCGCCGCCCTCACCGAGGCCCTGCCGGACCCCGACCCCGGCATCCGCCGCCACGCCGCCCTGGCCGCGGGCGCCCGCGGCATCACCCAGTCCATCCCCATCCTCGTCCACACCGTGGCCACCGGCCCCAACGACATCGACGCCGCCGAAATCCTCGGCGCCCTCGCCCACGACCCCGCCTGGTCCACCCCCATCCTCACCGCCCTCACCAACGAATTCACCGCCCACCCAACAGATCCCGCCGCCCGAATCCGCCTCACCCAATCCCTCGCCGAACTCCCGTCCACCCTGGCGACCCCCACCCTCCACCACCTCACCCGAGACCCCGACCGCACCGTCTCCGGCATAGCCACCGCCCTCCTCCACCGCCCCACCGCCCAGACCCCCTGACCACCCCCAAAACCCCTGTACGAACACCCCCACCCCCGTGCATGCTGTCCTCACCCCGGTAACCCGGTAGACTCCCCGGCGTCCAGGTAGGCGGTGCCCCGCGCCGCGACCCAGGCCCTCGTAGCTCAGGGGATAGAGCACCGCTCTCCTAAAGCGGGTGTCGCAGGTTCGAATCCTGCCGAGGGCACAACATCGGCGCAGGTCAGGCCTTCTTCTTGCCGGAGTCCGCGCCCTTCGCCTGCTGCCGGTACGCAGTGGCAAACCCGTAAGGACTACCGGCCGTGACCACCCTTGTCGATCTACTGGCAACGCGTCGTTGTCTCTTGCTCGACTTCGATGGACCGATCTGCACCGTCTTCGCTGGAGCATCCAACCGCGAAGCCGCCACAATGCTTGCCAGCGTGTTGGATTCACCGTTACCCGAGGAGATCGCCGATACCAACGATCCTTTCGATGTTCTCCAGTACGCGGCTTCTCTTGATCCCATCACCGCCGCGGCGGTCGAGCGCCGATTCACGGAAGTCGAACTGCAAGCTGTCAAAACAGCGCAACCCACGCCGTTCACTCGCCGCTTCCTGTCGTACTTCGCGGAAGTCGCCGAGGGAATAGCTGTCGTCACCGACAACTCGACAACCGCAGCCACGGCCTACTTCGCCGCCCATGACGGCTACCCGAGATGGTTCGTGAACGCTGTCCATGGCCGAACATCGGCCGACGTGTCACTCGGGAAGTCGAGCCCGCATCTCCTGTACCAGGCAATGGAACAGTGCCTTGCTACGCCTGATGAATGCTGTTTCGTAGGCGACTCGGTGAGCGACATCGAAACAGGCCAGGCGGCCGGGTTCCCCGTCATCGCGTTCGCCGACCGCCCCGAGAAGGTCCAGCGCTTCGCCGAGCACGCACCGGCCGCCATCATCACCAGCATGGAGGAGCTCTCCGACGCAGCCGCCCTCCTGCTCTGAGCACGATCTGGACCACACCGTTCACCGACTTCCCAGTGTCCGTCACGTATCCGGTTTACTCTGCTTTGTTCGCGCTGCGGTATTCGCCTGCGATGTGCACTCGGCGCGAGCGACACCCAGCCCTCGGATCGCCCTCTACGAGAAGGTGTTCAACGGCTGGCGGAGCAAGCCGTCCACGGCGACGCCGCCCGAGAGCTGATCGGTGCCGAGTTGACGCGGCGTGAAAGCGGCTCGTGAGCACGCGAGCGGGCGGTCGCCGACTGGTCGGCAAGAGCAAGGTCCGACTGCGAAACATCGGGACTGTGACCGCCCTTGAGGTGCCGGTCGTGGTCGATAGGGTGCGGTGCCCAGCATGACGGTCTACCGCGGCGGGAAACGATTCCGGCGGGCAGAAGTGGTCGACTTTTTCCTTCTTGGTGCCGTTCGTCGGGCAACTCGAGCGGATACCCCGAACCGCCCGATCGCGTGACAGCTGCCCTATCGGGTTCCGCAACCCCGCGTCACGCATCAGCAGGCGATAACCCGCTACCGCGGCATGTGCGCCGATGTAGAAATCCGGTAGCGGGCTTCTCTTTTCCTCGCCGCGACGTCGAGACGCCCGTCCGTACTCATCGACGTGGTTGCACGCCCGCGCATATGCCCGGTGAGACGCTTCCCCGCCGTCGCGCTCCCTCCCGACGCACGATTCGCCCACGCTGCTCTCAGGCCGCGGATTCTGGCGCATTCGTATCGAAGGTCGCCACTCCCAATGCTCTCCACGCTTCGAGGAGTCGCTTGTCGCCCGACGCGGCGACGAGATCCGTGTCCTCCAACTGTTCGGCTGATGCGCAATGGACCGCGTCGTAGCCGCGCAAGGCCAGCGAGTCTGTCAGCTCCGCTGCGCGCAGGATCAAAGGCTCATCTACCTCGGATACCTCGATCTGCGGCCAGAGCTGATCGAGCAGTCGTCGAGACGACGCATACCCGGAGTCGTCGAGACGCGCCATGCGGTGAGCTTGCGCGAGTGCGGCCGCGGTTTCGACGTAGAGCATCCTGCTCGACACAACAGCGTCGGCATCATCCCAGAATCGGCGACAGGCTCGACTGCTCGGTTCCTCGACCAACAGCGGCACGAACGCCGACGTGTCCAGGTATCCGATCATCGGCGCTGCTCATCGATCAAGTCGCTGACGACGCCCTTTCCCTGAACAGGCGTTGGAGCCGGCTGCTTCTTCTCGCGTGCCGGTCGTATGCGTCCTTCGGCGCGCAACTGCTCGAGTCTGGTCGGCTGCTCGACGGGAACGATGCGGGCAATCGGCCGCCCGTGATCGGTAATCGTGACGGTACGGCCGGAGCGAACCTCGGCCAGGTGACGGCTGAGGCTGTCGCGCAGTTCTCGAATTCCGACGTCCACGATCAACTCCTATCGCCACATATCGATGGCAAATTATAGCCACAAGTACACCCCCTCTGGCACTCAAATGGCAAATGGACTGGCGTCCAGCTGTGAGCACGGGCATCGAGCATCGGCGAACACGGTGGCGCGTATGCGACCTCGTTCGGGCAGACATCGCCGCGTGGGCACGCGGTGCGTGTGCGCCACCTGTCGTCCAGCCACCGGCCTGCGCCGAGCACGATCGGCATGGTTGGTGCCGAAGGCTCCGGTAGCCCGTTTGGCCACGGGTGACGTGAATCCCGCGCGTCCCTCAGCCGCGGAAGCGGCTGAGGAAGGTTTCCACGCCCTCGGTCACCAGTTTGTCCGCCGCATCGGGCGGGATGCTGGAGCCGAGAGACCCGACGATCAGGTGCGGGTAGATGGTGAGCGCGAAGAACTGGGTGACCGCGATTCCCATATCGGGGATATCCAGTAGCCCGCGGTCGCGGAGATCGCCGAGCAGTTCGGCGGTCGCGGCGGCCGACAGCGCGGGGCCGCGCTGCTGGTAGGCCGGGCCGAGGTCGGGGAAGCGGCGGAGTTCGCCGGTGACCAGATTCCGCAGGGCCAATCGGGAGGGGTCGGTGGCGGAGTCGATCAGGCTGCGGGCCGCGCGCAATAGCGCCTCGCGCGGGTCCATCGTGGCGGTGAGTTCGGCGCGCACCTCCGCCAGGCTCGCCCGCGCCTGGGCCATGGCCTCGCCGACGACTTCGGTGAACAGTTCTTCCTTGCTCGGGAAATGGTTGTAGACAGTCACTTTCGACACGCCCGCCGCAGCGGCGATGGCGTCCATCCCGGTGTCGAACCCGGAGTGGATGAACAGTTCCCGGGCCGCGGTCAGGATCGCCTGCCGACTGCGTTCGGCTCGTTTGCCTGTCGGTGCCGGGGTGCTGCTCGCTCGGGCCACGGGACCAGTCTAACCACAAATTAACTATTGAGTACAGTTCTTCCTTACTGTACCGTTCAGTTAACTTATCGTTCGATGGTCAGGAGCACCCCCGATGACCCGGAATCCGACAGTCTCCTCCGCTTCCGCTCGCACCCTCCGTGTCGCCGACGCGACCCTCCACTACGAGGTGCGCGGGCAGGGTCCGGTGGTAGCGCTCATCGGCGCGCCCATGGACGCCGACGCTTTCGCACCGCTGGCGGATATGCTCGCCGCGGACTACACGGTGCTCACCACCGATCCACGCGGCAGCAACCGCAGTGTGCTCGATGATCGCGAACAGGACACCACCCCGGAACTGCGCGCCGCGGACCTGTCCGGACTGCTGACTCATCTCGATGCCGGACCCGCCGCGGTGTTCGGGTCCAGCGGCGGCGCGGTCACCGCGCTCGAGCTCGCTCGGTCGCGGCCCGATCAGGTGCACATGGTGATCGCACATGAGCCACCGGTGGTGGAGCTTCTCGAGGATGCCGAGGATCTGCACGCGGGCACCGAGGAGATGATCGCCACCTACCTGCGCGGCGATGTGCTCGGCGCCTGGGGGAAATTCATGACGCAAGCCAACATTCACCTCCCCGCCGAGGTACTGGAGATGATGTTCGGCGGTGAGCGCGATCCGCGCACGCTCGCCGACGAACGCCGGTGGTTCGCCCACGAACTGCGGGCGACCACCCGATACCGGCCCGATATCGACGCGCTGCGCCGGTCGGGCGTCTCGATCGTGGCCGGCATCGGTGAGGACTCGGCCGGGCAACTCTGCGACCGCACCACACGCGCACTGGCCGCGGCGCTTGGCGTGGAACCGACGCTGTTCCCCGGTGATCACACCGGCTTCGCCCAGCAGCCGCAACAGTTCGCCGAACCGTTGCGCGCTGTGCTGCGTCGGGCTCGAGCGCTCTCCGACTGAGCGAGCCACCGAGGGCAGCGCCGGCGTTGCGCCGAGATCTAAACAAGACGATACGTCTCGTCTTGACAAATCGGTCGACATGGCGCAGAGTTGCTCGCATCAGCGAGACGAAACGTCTCGTTTCAACTCCGCCGACTACGCCTTCGCGGCGCGAGTGCCAGACGAAAGGGATTTGCGTTGTCCAGAACCTGGTTCATCACCGGAGCCAACCGCGGTCTCGGCCGCGCGTTCACCGTGGCCGCGCTCGCCGCCGGTGACACCGTCGTCGCGACCGCCCGCGACCCGCACGCCATGGCCGACCTGGCCACCGAGCGGCTCACCGTGCTGCCCCTCGACGTCCGCGACCGCGACCGTGTCCGCACCACGGTGGCCAAGGCCTTCGCCGTCACCGGCCGCGTCGACATCATCGTCAACAACGCGGGCTACGGGCTCGTCGGCGCGCTCGAGGAACTCACCGAAGCCCAGATCCGCGACCAGATCGACACCAACTTCTACGGCGCGCTCTGGGTCTCACAGGCCGCGCTGCCGCACCTGCGCGCCCAGGGCTCCGGCCACATCGTGCAGATCTCGACCGTCGGCGCGGTCGGCTCGCTGCCACTGTTCAGCATGTACAACGCCAGCAAATGGGCACTCGAGGGGTTCAGCGCCTCGCTCGCCGACGAGCTACGCCCCTTCGGTATCAAGGTCACGCTCGCCCAACTGGGCGGCTTCGACACCGACTGGGCCACGTCGAGCATGAAGTTCGCCACCGGCATTCCCGCCTATGCGGCGATCCGCGAAGCCATCCTCGGCATGCCCGACTACCCCGACACCACCACCGCACCGCCCGCCGCCGAGCCGCCCGCGACCGACACCACACCCGCCGCCGAGGACGAATGGGCCGATGCCGCACCCGAAGTCGCCGCGACCGCTCTGTTGGAGCTGGTGGACGACCCCAACCCGCCACTGCGCAAGGTCATCGGCCCGACCGCCCACCAGATGGTCACCATGGCCCTCGACGCCCGCCGTCAGGATTACCTCACCGACCCCGAATTCACCTGGCCCGCATAACCGGCGGCCGGGTCCAGCGGCTGGCGTACAACTGCCGGACCCGGCCGACCATGGAGCTGTCGCAGCGGGTTTCGACGCGCTTCCACGCTTCGCCAGGACCGGACTCTCCCCGTCCGCGGATCCCGACACAGACGGTGCACCCAGACCGTTTGGTCTGAATCTCGAGACAGCGGATCGAGTACGGCGTAGAGTTCGCGATCGGTGAACTGATCTTGGTTGCGGCGGTCGCGGCGACGCAGGAGCGCGGCGATCGCGAGAGTTCGACGAATCGGCACTGTCGACCCGGATCCGGATCGCACGGAGCACACGGTGGCGGGACGGATCCCATCGCGGGAGAAGACGCTGATGAGCCTGTTGCACAAGGCATTCGGTATGTGCGCGTTGGCCGTCGTCGCCACGGCCTGTCCGGGGATCGCGGCGGCACAGCCCGGTTCCGACGGGCGTTTCTACGGATCGATGGCCTCGGAGATCCTCGGGGACCAGGTCCACATCATCTGGGCACTCAACTACCCGAGCTGGGCGGACTCCGACGGCCAGGTGCTGTCGAAGTGCGTTTCGGAGAACTGCACCGTGCAGGCGCGGTTCGCCAACGGGTGCGGGTCCATCGCGATCCGCAATGGCGTGCTGCTGGGCGGGGCGGGCTTCACCAGGGGCGACGCCGAGGGTGCCGCCATGGCCGCCTTCGGTCCTCCGGACTTCGTTTCGATGAGTGCGGGCGGCGATCCGTTCCCCACGGTGCTGCACACCGAATGCACCGCCCACTCGGGCTGAGCGGGCAACCGATTCGCTTCGCCCGACCGTCGGCCGACGACATGAACTCCTGCCGTCGGCCGACACCCGCCCTAGAAGCCGAAACTGCCGGTGGCGGGCGGAGTTCCAGTGGTGGGGACGGTGATCGCGACGAAGTCGGTGAACTGTTCCTCCCACTTGTTCACACAACCGCCCCGCACCTGGATCGTGGATCCCGGCTCGAGACCCGACAGCGTCACGGTGACCGTCTGGCCGACCTTGGCGAGGGTGTCGTTGCGGGCGGGCTCCTCGTATCCGTCCAGGGGATCACTGTCGCCGAAGAAGACGCGCTGATCGCCGATCGACGCCTCCGCCCAGCAGGCACCGCGATCGTTGGGGTTGCGCAGGGTGGCCGACACCGCGCCGGTACCCGCGCCGTTGAAGCTCACCTCGGGGGCATTGAACGGGGTGTCGGCGTGCGCGGGCGCGGCGGCGACGGGTGCCAGCGCCATGGCCGCGGTGGCGGCGAGGAACCCGATACGGGAGAGTCGTCTGTTGATCACATCAACCTACCTTTCCATGAAATACCTTGCGCCGCACTGTCACCACATCTGAATTACTCATATTTCATAACCTGTTCCACCAGCGGCCCGCCCGTGATCTAATGCTCGCCAACTCGGGTGCGTCAGCGCCTCGATAACGATGTCGAGGGGCACCCGGGGGCGTGGGAGTGACGATGGTGGACAGCAGAATGCAGCGGGTGGCCGGATCGGTGGCCGCGGCCGCGGTGGCGGCCGGTTTCGCGGTGGCGGCGATGCCGGGGACGGCGGCGGCCGATCCGGGGACGATCACCTGGACCGACGGGAACAGCAAGTTCACCCGGACGGTGTCGGACACCAATCCGGTCGTCGGTGACATCGTGACCGTCACAACGAAATTCGAGCGGACCGGAATCCCGGTGGAGTACATCTACTCGATCAAGGATCTGCACCCCGCCTGCCTGACCCCGGTGCCGGGATCGGCGCGCATGGGCGGTGACCAGGTCCAGCTCGACACCTCGTCCTCGGATTGGGTCCGTGCCGAGTTCGGGATCACCAAATACCCGGTGTACCCGAATATCCAGCCGAAGTCGCAGACCTTCGAGGTGCAGTACACGGTGGGCGTCAACTGCGCCCGCGACACCCCGCTGCCGACCTCCATGCACTACGGCGGCTCCCTCGGCGAGGGCATCTACCAGGGCAAGGGCCCGGCCATCACGGTGTCCGGCGATGCCGTGTCGAGCACGGTGCTCACCGATGTGACCGGCGCGCAGGTCGGCAAGGCCGTGACCCTGGAGGCGAGCGTGTCGCCCGCGGCCGTGGGCGGCACCGTCCAATTCAAGGCGGGCGAGCAGATCCTCGGCGACATCCCCGTCGCCGCGACCGGCAAAGCCTCGATCGTGTGGACCCCGGGCGCGCCGGGCGATTACACCATCGGAGCCATCTTCTCGGGCCGCAGCGGCGTAGCCGGATCGTCGACCACCGCGGTGGTCACCGTGGCCGATCAGCCGACAAATCCCGACCCGGGCCCCGGCAAGCCCAGCACCGGGTCCTTCGGATCCTGATCGCCGCGGAATCGGTTGCCGCACGGGCACGGACAGGCGGCCGTGCCCTCCGGCCGCACCGCAGTCGCGCCAACCGTAGTTGAGCGCGCGGAAACGAGTCCGCGGATCTACGACCACGAATACCCATCGAGCGATTCGACCGTACAGCGGTTTTCTTTTTCATTTCCGGCGCAGATATAGATGCTCACCATTCGTTGGAGCACCAATTCCTGAATTTCCACAAGGGACCAATGTCCCGAGTCGCCTGTAATAGGCGGCACAGGAAATGCGCGGAATAATCGAGCGGGCCGACACGCTCAATCAGACAGCTGGTGAGCCGCACGCCCGCAGCCGATCCGGCCGCAACCGACAGGCTGAAACCATAGCACCGCAGTCGGTTTCAACGAAGGCCACGGCCCGACAAGAAGAATTCATCCCCGAGTCGGGCCCACGGCAGCACACAGCCGCCGATCCGAAAGATCGGTAAGGCCAACCCCCAATCGAGAGCATCTGGAGTTGCCGTGCATCACATAATTTGCATTGCTAATGAAGATGTGTGAATCTGTTATAGCCGAAATGCATCAACCCAGGAAATGGAGAGAGAAGAATGTCCCCGAGAATCACGACTATCGCAACCTCGGCAACAGCCGTACTCGCGATGATGGTCGCCGGTTCGTCAGTCGCCGCGGCCGAGTCGATCGACGCCGTTGATCCGCACCCCACCCCCATGGTGGCAATGGTCGCGGTCGATGCCCCGGAGTCGACTCCGCCCGCCGAACCCACACAGGTCACGGATGCGCCAGCGGCAGTGCCGCCAGCGCTCCAGGCCGGCGCGGCCGAGTTCCCCGACTTCACACTGGGTACTCCCGAATCGCAGCAGGCACCTGTCATCGATCCCGAGTACCAACCCCTGGTCGACCAGCGCCGACGCGACCTCATCGGTGCGGCGGCGGTCCAGGGCGCCGCCGATGGCGCGGCACAGGGCGCGGCGCAGGGCGCGATCATCGGCGCCGGCGTCGGCGTCGGCATCGGCGCGGCACTGGGCACCGCCACCGCGGCGACCGGCGCCGGAATCGGTGCGGCGCTCGGCACCGCGGCCGGGCTGGCCGTCGGTCCGACGATCGGAGCCACCGCTGGAGCGACCGTCGGCTGTATCGCTGGAACGCCCGTCCCCATCGTCGGTTGCATGATCGGCACCGTCGTCGGCGGCTCGGTCGGCGGCGCGGCCGGAGCGGTGATCGGGCCGGTGGCGGGGGCCGGCGCGGGTGCGTTGGCCGGAGCCGGACTCGGAGCCGGCGTCGCGGCGCTCGGCACCGTGCCGGTCACCGCGATCACCGCGGCCGTCGGCAGCGGTATCGGCGCTGGAGCAGGAGCCGCCGCCGGTGCCGCGACCGCCGCCGCGCAAGCCAATTCCGACCTGGCACAGCAGAATCTCGACGACCTCGATCCCTTCGCCTATCGCTATCGGTGACCCCGACACGACGATCGGGCACCGCGTTGCAGAGCACCGATGACCGGCGCCGGGATCGGCAGCGATCCCGGCACAGTCGTGCTGTTCACCCGCGCACCTCCGCCTCGGCGGTCGTCACGACCGCGCGTCCGGCACGGGCTCGAGGACGGCGAGGTCTCCGTCGTATCGACGGTACAGCAATCGACCACGCGCGGACCGCGGCTCGATGAAGAACAGGAACGGTAACCCATTCCCGCACAAGCGCTTCGCCGCCACCAGGTCCGGAGCGACCACGATCGGCGTCAGATCGACGGCGAGGCGACTGTCGCACGGCCCCTTCGGCAAATCCACCCGGTGCTGCCGGACCAGCCGAACGTCCCGGGACCCGGCCCGGTAGACGATCGCGTCCTCCCCGGTGTCGGCATCGCGGAAGAAGAAGGCGTCGAAATCCATCGAGTCCATGATGGCGCCGGCCACACGGGGAGTCAGCACCAGCAAACGGCACGGCTTGCGCCGCGTGATCGGACGCAACCCCGTGATCATCGCCAGCGTCCGCCGCGGTGCGGAGAGCCACGGGTCCGGCACACCCTCGGCGATGCGAGCTATCTGACCATCGAGGCGCTGGGCGATCAGCCGGGCGCCGTCCACACTGTCACCGGCGGCCTGCACCCGGCACCGCCGACCGTCGATGCGCGCATTGACCTGGAAGACCGTCGTTGCCATTTCGCGCCGATGTCTGGTGACCCGGAGGTGTGCGATCGAATCGACCGGCCGACCGCGCAGCACGCGACTGACCTCCAGCACGGCGTAGGCCAGGTCGGCGGCCGGGACGGGTCCATTCGTGTTCACCGTCAGACCCCGGTCGACCTCCGCCGCGGTCAGTTCTGCCCATCGCATCCGAATCTCCGCCTCATGTGTTCCGCCTCCCGGCCGCTGTCGCATCGAACGACGGCGTCGCGAGGCTGATCAGTTACCCGCCGGACGGCCGCGCCGGGCCGGCGCCATCAACTCGGCGATGACGACGACGTTGTCCTCGCTCACCCGGCGATCGGGGTCGAACGAACCTCCACAGGTGACCAGAGCGATGCCCGCGGTGTTCGCATGATCGGACAGCACGCTCGAGAGTCGATGTGGATCGCGTTTGCTGACACCTGAAATAACTTCGCGCACAAGAAAACCCGCCGATGAGGCCGAGCCTGCCACCTCAACGCGATCACCGGGGCGCAGACTGCCGATGTCGTTGAAAACCCCGTATCCGCCACCGATCTGGGAGTGGCCGAGGATGATCGCCAGCCCCTGGGAACCGGGTTCGGGGCCCTCCGACCACCATGTGGTGGAGCGCATGTCGGCGGGCACACCGAAACTGTCCACCTGGCGACCCAGAAATGGGTCGTAGGCGACGATGGTTCCCGCGGGCGTCACGTCCGCGTCGATGCCCAGTCGTGGCACCACAATTCGGTCCGGCTCGAAGCCCTCCGCCACCGGCGGTGGCAGAGCGGCGGGCATCGGCGTGGCCTCGCGAGCCGACTCGACCGTGCTCCTGCCGGATGGTCCGCCCTGCGCGGCAATCATGAGCAACGCGACGGCGAGCAGTGTCCACGACACCGCCGACCAAACCGCTCCGCGCCTTGCTTTGCTGATTCGACTCATTCGCACCATCCCGTCCGCTGCTGTCCATCGCCGATTCCGAACCGGATGCCGGTGGCCGCTCGATGAGCCGCCACCGGCATCCACCGCCGTCACCTAGCGATCGACCGTTCGCGCCGCGATGCCGCCGCGGCGGCCAGGGCCGCCAGCAGCATTCCCAGTGCGGCCATACTCATTCCGGCCAATGGCGCGGATTCGGAATCGACCGCACCGGGCTCCTCCCCGGTGCCTCCGGTACCGGCCTGTAGCGGGTAGTGGAACTCGGAACCTCGAGACGTACCGGGGACCTCGACCACCGCCGGCGTCTCCGGATCGACCGGTTCGACACCGCCGTCGAGAGGAGCCGGTACACCGGGATCCGGACGCTCGCCGCAACCACAGCCCCGCGGCGCGCACCCCTGTCCGTGCAGGATTCGATCCAGTCCGGACAGCACGGCGGTCCAGTCGACGTCCGGGACGTCGCCGTCCCGGCGCGGCAGCACCGCGCCGACGCCCGCCCCCACCGCGAGACCGAGCCACACGCCGACACCGCCGGCGAACAGTCCGACAGCGACCGCGCCGAACACGGTATGCGCGGCCGCGGTGACGACCGTCGCCAGCACCGCGGCCAGCACCGCGCCGGGCAGGAGGCCCGCCGCGGCCCCGAGCACCCAGCCCAGGCCCATTCCAGCCGCAGCGCCGGGCGCGGCCCCGAACAGGTTGAGCGGGTTCAGCAGGCCGACGACCGCTCCGAGCAACGCTCCGAGCAACGCGGCGGGCACGCCCGCCACCGGACCGATCAGCAATCCGGCGAACCCGCCCAGCACGGCGCCCACCACGACGGCCACCGGGAATGCGAGCCCGGCCGTCAGTGCGGTCACCACGCCGTGCACCGTCGCGGCGACAACTCCGCCGGCCGCGACCGTGAGGGCGGCCGTAGCGCCCAGCGCGAGTGCGGTGAGCACGCCCGCCAGCACCAGGATCGGCACACCCACCAGCGCCTGGAACACCAGGTAGGTCGCGATGGCCAGCGGCACACCGACGATCAGCGTGAAGCCGATCGACAGCACCGCCACCAGCGCGGCCGCACCGGCAAGTGCCGCGAGACCGCCGAGCAACACCGCCGCGATGACGGGCAGCGCCAGCGGCCCCAGGAGCAGGGCCACCCCCGCACCGACGACCAACGCACCGATTCCGAGGATCACCGCGGGAATCGCCGCCAGCGTCAACAACGCGCCGACCACGAGCACCGGAACGATCAGCGGCGCGATCAGCGCCGCCAAGGCCGGTACCAGTCCGGACAGCAGAACCACCGCGACGGTCGCCGCGAACGGCAGCACCGACAGCGCACCGAGCACCAGCGCGGTCACCGCACTCGCACCCAGTCCCGTCGCCACAGCGGCGATTCCACCGATCAACAACGCGACCACGCTCGCCGACGCAGCGCCCAGACCACCGCCGAGCAGCGCTCCGGTCGCCGCGGCCGAGGCCGTTCCGGTCAGGTAGCCCGCGACCGCACCGAGCACGCCCGACAGCACGGTGTCGCCGAGCGCGGCGACCCCGATCCCGGCCAGGGCGCCGGGCAGGACACCGAGCACGGCGCCGGTGAGCCCACCGAGCTGCGCGCCGAGCAACGCGCCGAAGAGACCGCCGGGGATTGCCGCCAGCAGGTTCGACGGGCTGAGCAATCCGCCGGTCGCCCCGAGCACCGCCGCGACCGCGGCGGTCGCGGCGGCGGTCACCAGACCGCCGACGACCGCACCGATGCCGATGTTCGCGACGTCGAGATGGCCGCGACGCCAAGCGTCGAGTTCCGTGACGGCCTCGTCGAGATCGCACGACGAGTGCGACGTGAACCCATCCAGGAACCGCTTCAGATTGCTGTGCCGCCATGCCGCACAGGCGGACTGCCACAGGCGGTTCCGCTCGGCGAGCTCGGCCGCACCGGTCGAGCCCTGCCATGCGCCGACCCGATTCGCCACCAGCAGCGCACCCACCACGACAGCGGCCAGCACGGCCCAGGGCAGTGCCGCGAGAAGCGTCACCGAACCACCGAGCAGAGCACCCGGAAGCGCGGCCAGCAGGAAGCCGAGCAGGCCCGTGAGCACGGCCGACCCCACCGCCGCCAGCAGCGCGCCCAGCAGGGCGCCCAGCAGGGCGCCCAGCACCACACCGACGAGCCCACCGGTCAGACCGACGGCGATCGATCCGACGAGCGCGCCGAGCAGGGCACCGACCAACGCTCCCAGCAGATTCAGCGGATTCAACGCACCGAGCAGGGCACCCAGCAGGGCTCCCAGCCCGGTCGTGATAACCGCGACCGCCAGACCGGCCAACAGCCCCAGCAGCCCTCCGGCCAGCATGCCGGGCAGCGCCGCCAGCGCCAGCGCCAGCGGCGCGAGCAGCAGGCCGAGACCCAGCGCGGTCATCGCCAGGGCACCGCCGATCGCGCCGAACAGCGAGAACGCCGCGCCGGCGAGAATCGCGATCGGCAGCATCACGGCCATCGACAGCAGATATGTGACCGCTCCGAGCGCCAGCCCCGCCGCGAACATCGCCAAGGGCAGTACCACCAGGAAGAACAGCGCCAAGGCGGGCGTGATGATCGCAACGGCCGTCATACCGGCCAGAATCAGGCCGACGATGGGCCACCAGACCGGCAGCGAGACAACGGCGATCGCGAGGATGGCCACTCCGCCACCGATCACCATCGCGGCCAGGACGACCACTCCGGCGATGACGAACGGCAGTCCGATGATGCCGATGATCCCGATCGGTGTCGCCAGCACGAAGCCGACCACGATCCAGAAGATCGACCACACCACATAGGCGATCGCGATGACGATCACGATCGGAATCCAGATCGGCGCCAACAGGATCGTCAGCACCAGAGCTATCGCACCGATCGCCAGCAGCGCGCCGCCGACCACCACCGTGATCAGTGCGGCGACGGCGCCGATGAGCAACGCGGGCAGCATCAGCGGCAAGGCGACCAGCAGCGCGGGGATGAGCGGAATCAGCACCAACGGCAAGGCCAGCAGCAGGACCGGCACCCAGATCGGAGCGGTCAGCGCCGCCAGCGCGATCCCGACGGCTCCGAGCAGCAACGCACCGCCGCCGAGCGCGGCGCTCACGGCGCCGCCGAGCAGCGCGCCCAGCAGCGGGAGCAGGATGGTCGGGGCCAGGAGTCCGGCCGCCGCACCCAGCAGTCCACCCAGCACCGCGTCCGCGGTCGCCGCCAGCAGCCAACCGATGAGAGCCCCGCCGGGCAGTCCGGCCAGCGCTCCGGTCACCAGACCGGCGATCGTGCCGAGTGCACCACCCGCCGCCGCGCCCGGTACACCACCGAGTAGGAGGGCCAGCGGATTCAACACTCCGAGCAGGGCACCAGCGAACGCACCGGGGATTCCGGTGGTCGCGCCGGCAGACAAGCCGCCGACGGCCGCGCCCAGCAGCGCCACCGCGGCACCGCTCCCCACGGCAGCCAGCAGGTCACCGGCCAGGGGAAGCACGCGCGCATCGAGCAGCACATCGACGCACGCGGCCAGCGGGTCGCCGCCGACGGTCGCCGCGGCGGTGGTCAGCGCCGCCCGCGGATCGGTCAGGACCGCGCCGGGAAACGCCGTGGCCGCCCGCAGCGCCGCGCCCGGATCGGCGAGGAAGCCTCGCACGGCAGGATCGACGACAGTGTGCGCGAAGCCCGCGGGATCGGCGCGGAACGCCCCGAACGCGCGATCGGCCGCGACCGCGACAGCGAGGGCCGCCGCACCGACTCGGTTCTCGCATCCGTCCGCGGAGCAATCGCCCTCGCCGATGGTCGGCACACTGGCGAACGACCGCGGCGCACCGCTCGCCAGCGGGTCGGGCGCGCGCGGCTCTGCCTGATGCCGCAGCCCGGAGAATCCGGCGGCCAACGCGTCCACCGCGGGCCGCGCCGCTGCGCGGAGATCGGCGAGCGCGCCGTCCACGGGTGAATCGTTCAACACCGCTGCTGGAATCGGATTCGCACGCACGGGCTCCGGTGCGTCGTGGCGTTGCTGATCTATGAACACCGCCGCGAGCACATCGCCGAACTGTCCCCATGGCTGTCCGGCCGGATCGGGCGCTGCCGGTGAGCTATCGTTCGCTTCCGGCAGGGCGATCGCCGGCAGGGACCGGACGACATCGCCCAGTTGGTCGCTCAGTCCGCCGAGCGGTCCATCCGGAGCAGCCTGCGCCGGTGACCCGCTCAGCAGCAACATTCCGATCGCTGGAATCGCGACGGTCAGCAGTCGCAGGCACCAGGATCTCACCTTCCACCCCCTTCCCCCCTTGTCGCGTCGATTCGTTTCCACTGTCGCTACCTTTCTGATCTCGAGGTCCATCCGATGTGCCGACCGGATGCGATCGTCTGCCGCGGTCGGCGATGTCGATCTGTGGGCGGCCCGCGGCCGCGCAGTTGCGTGAGCATGCGAAAGCCCTGCGCCGACGGGATTCTCAATGCCAGCCGACGGTGACGCCGAGCGCGATCAGCGCCTGTGCGATCGGTCGCGTCAGCAGAATCGCGACCAGCAGCACGATGATTCCCCACACGGCGGTGCGCCGTAATCGATCGTTTCGGCGGGAACGAGAATGGGCGTACATCGGATTTCCCTTCGTCATTGCGGTAGGAACGCGAGCGGCGTCAGGCTTCCGGGAAGACACACACGCCCGAGGAGCGGAGTGCCGCTTCGGTTTCCGAGTTCGGAATCGGTAGCCGGGACAGCACGTCGTTCACCGTCGTGCCGAGTGCGCCGAGCCTGGTTTCGGCGGTGTCGCCGACGATGCGCAACTGTGCCGATGCCGTGGCCGCGTCCGCGTATCGATGGGCATCCACGCTGTCGCCGAGCTCGCGCAGCACACCGCCGGTGTCCGCGAAGGCCGTCACCACCTGGGCGCGCAGCGATTTCCAGGTCTCGTCGTCGATGCCGGGCGTGAGCACCCGGTCGGTGGCCGGCAACGCGGTGGCCTCGACGCGCGTCGCGCCCAGCGCGGCCGCGTCCGCAAGTGACCACAGCCCCGACTTCGATTCCGCGACAGCCTGTTCCACGGTCGGCGGCGAATCCGATGGTGCGGGCGCCGCGGCTCGCACCGCTTCCGTCGCGGCGCAGACGGCGTTCGCGAATACGACCACATCGGTATGGACGTCATGCCGGTGTGCCGCGAGGTATTCGCGATCCTGAACCGCGGCGGCGGCCGAACGGATCTGCTCCTCGTGGCGGCGGCTCGCGGTGGAACCCGGATCCAGCAGCCCACCGTCGACGTCGCAGCGAACCACCAGCACAGCGGCCGCCGACACACCGATACCGAGCAGCGCGAACCGGAAGAGCTTTTTCGGCCATGATTTCGAAGCCTGATGATGCGACCGGCCACGGGCGCCGGGTCGAGCTTGCCGCATGTCACCTCATTAGAACGAAAGAAACCTTCCGTTCCAGAAGATCATCGCGGACAAAACACACGTAGGGGCTAATGTCCCGCAGGCATTCGTGATTCAACTCACCGAATTCGATAATGAACAAAAAGCGGCTGAAAGGTTACGTCCAGATTCTGATCGGCATGTGCTCGACCGCCCTGCCCAGGCCATCGAGAATCCAACCCATTCTCTTGATTGTCCGGAGGCTGATCTGCCGATCAGTGATCCGCAGCCGGGGGAATGCGCGGGACAGACGGGTTTCGAATTCGATCGCCTCCTGTGCCGTGTGCAACCAGGCGACGATGATCAGATTGCTGTCGCCGCCGAAGGTCGCCGTACACAATCGGATTTCCTTCCACTTGGCGACGGCAGCGCCCAGATCGCGTAGTTGTTCGGCGGGCAGTTGGGCGCGGTAGATGATC
This sequence comes from Nocardia otitidiscaviarum, assembly GCF_007362295.1. Classification (NCBI taxonomy): domain Bacteria; kingdom Bacillati; phylum Actinomycetota; class Actinomycetes; order Mycobacteriales; family Nocardiaceae; genus Nocardia; species Nocardia otitidiscaviarum. The sequence goes on from NZ_CP041695.1 coordinate 6,113,907, forward strand.
AGAATCGGCCATCCCGCCAACTGCCGCGCCATATCGCACCGCAACACCAAGCGGCCCGACGCCAGCAGTTCCGCGAGGCGGCGGCGCACCGTCGTCTCGCTGGCACCGGAGGCGGCCGCCAATTCGGAGAGGGACAGCCGAGCATCGGCACCGAGGGCGGCGACGATCTGGATGTCGGTTTTCCGCCGGACCGAACGCAGCCGACGCTCGCGGTCGTCGTCGCCGGTCAACCGTGCGCGTTCGTCACGATCGAGCGCGCCGGGCCGCCAATCCGCACCCTCCACGTACATGTCCAGCCCGACGGCTACCCTCGTGGCCGCCACGCCGGGCAGCGAGCCCAGCCAGCGCACGGTGAAGTCGTCGAGCGCCGCGAGGTCGGCCGCAGCCATCGTGAGGTCGAGTTGGTACCCGCCGCCCGTGCTCTCGATGCTGTACACGCTCGGGCATCGGCACACCCGCTCCGACACCTGCGCCAGCGCTTCCGGTCGGCAGCGCAGCTGAATCCAGCCGATCACCGCGTACTCGGGGGCGTATGCGGTGGTCCACGCCAACCCCGCCGCCGTCAACCGATGCCAGTGCCGGGCCGCGGTCGCCGCGTCCACGCCGAGGGCGGGACCGATCCGAGACCACGGTGCGCGGGGACTGATCTGTATGGCGTTGACGAGATTCAGGTCCCATTCACTGAAACGCGCAGCGGCGTGGGGCGACTGCCCGGTCGCGCCGGGTGCCGACGAGGACTGCGGCTCCTTCCCCACCCAGCCATTCTCCGGGCTCGCGGCCGGACGAGTGGGAACGGCGCGCGGCAGTCAGCCGAGATCGTCCCGGTAGCTCACCCGTGCACCGGCCGCGAGCACTGCGGCCTGCGTTCGAGTCTGCACACCGAGCCTGGCGAAGAGACCGGTCAGTTGATTGCGCACCGTCTTCTCCGCGATGAACATGCGGGCGGCGATTTCCTTGTTGGTGAGCCCCTCCGCGAGCATGGCGAGCAGCTGCCGATCGCGTTCACCCAGCTCACCCAGATCCGCGTCGTGATGCCGCCGCCGATCCAGGGCGGCCGTGACGCGGTCATCGAACATCGAGCCGCCGGCCGCCACCTCGCGGATCGCCTGCACCAAGCGCTCACCCGAGATGTCCTTCACGATGAAGGCGCTCGCTCCGGCCTCGATGGCCGCCGACAGCGCGGCCTCGTCGGCACTCGCGGTGAATACGACGCAACGGAGCCCGTTCATGCGCGACAGCAACGCACGGCACAGGTCGATGCCGCAGCCGTCCGGAAGATGGACGTCGATCACCACGACATCGGGGCGTTGCACGGGGATGCGGGCCATGGCTTGCAGCACCGACGCCGCCTCGCCCGCTGCTCTCATTCCGGGCTGATCACCGAGCAGGGTAGCCACACCTCGCCGCACGAGTTCGTGGTCGTCCACGACGAAGACACTGAGTTCCGGCGGCACGTCAGTCCGTTCCGGCTGCTCGCCCCGTCGACGGGTCACAGCGCGCGGGACCGAAGCACGGCATCCGTGCTGCCGCGGACTCATCGGTTCCCGATGTCGCACGACGCGGCGGGCGTGGTCGGCAGGGCGCGCGATCGTGTTCGCCATGTGAGTGTCCTCCTGATCCGTCTGCACCGGAGCCCGGTACCGAACCGGCACGCCAACCGCACGGTCGGCCATGCTCTGTCGATCCCGTGCTTCGAGCATCACTCCGAAACCGGATGGACAGCCCGGATTGCCAGAATGCGCCACCGATCATCCAGAGTTGCGCGGATTCGCCAGCGGAAGCGAGAAAAGGAGCCGTTCCGCACAAGTCATATCCACCGAGCACGGCGTAACGCACCATCACGACTCCGCACACCCCACGGAATCGGCGATGTCACGCAAGCTCCGCAGTGCACCCGGGTTCGGCGACCCATCCGCGCCCAAATACACTCCGGCGAAGATTCCGCACACCACGGAGTGTTGGAGCGCGAAGATCGCGCAGTCACGGCGCACCCGGCACTGTGCACAGATCGCACACGCTCGCGCCACCTCGAGGGTCAGGGATTGGCGGCACGGAAAGAAGACTTCCGGATGCATCACCCGACAAGCCGCGTCCTGCTCCCACCGTCGTCGCGGCAGCGCGACACCTCGATCAGATCCCGTCGAATGATTCGGGTGATCCCTACGTATTTCAGAAGACATGCCATTACGTCCGCTCTCTCGATCACGCGGAGGCCGATGCGGAGTACCTCCGACGAGCGATCCCATCGCAGCATGGCTACTCATTGGCAAATAGTGCCGAATGTCCCTGTGCGCCTAGCACATGCCCGGCGCCCCGGAGCGAACTTCGGAACCGCCGTCGACCGTGGCGTCAACTGTGCCCGCGACACCCCGCTGCCGACCTCCATGCACTACGGCGGCTCCCTCGGCGACATTCCCGTCGCCGCGACCGGCAAAGCCTCGATCGCGTGGACCCCGGGCGCGCCGGGCGACTACCCCCAGCACCGGATCCTTCGGATCCTGATCGCCGCCCGGACGGACCCCGGGGCCGTTGTCACGCGGCGGCGGCGTGGCGAACGATGATGTTGCCGTACATGTTTCGTGCGTAGACCTGCACTTCGTCGGCGTTGCGCGAATCTCCCGCCGGGCCCATGAGGTTGCGGACCGTGCCGACCGGAGCGGTGGTTTCCAGGCGCACGGTGCTGCTCGGGTGGACGCCGACCTCCAGTTCGCCCATGGTGGTTTCCAGCCGCAGCACGCCGTGGCTCGCCACGCCGATGCGGATGTCACCCTGAGCGGCCTTGGCGGTCACGGAGCCGCGGATATGGTCCAGGACGATATTTCCGGCGGAGATGTCGAGGTCGCAGTCGCCGAGTTCGCCGGTGGTCAGGATGTGGCCGACGGCAGCGGTGGCCGACAGACGGGAGCCGGTGGGGACCTCGATGGTCACCTCGATGGTGGGGTTGCCGCCGAACGGGGTGTAGGTGCGCCAGTCCTTCGGGGCGCGCACGGTCAGGGTGTCGCCGGAGAGGTCGACGGTGGTGTGCGCGGCGGCGCGCACGTCACCCTTCTTGGCCGGGTCGGCCGGGCGCACCTCGACCACGGTGTCGGTGCGGTCGGAGGCGATCACGGTGACCGAGGCGGACAGCACCTCGGCGGCGACGGTGATCGGGTTCGGGGTCTGGAAGGTGGGCATGACGGGCTCCTCGAGCGTAGGTCGGTGCACCGGGAGGCGTTCCGTGAGCCGGAGCCGCACTCGCCGTGCTGTTCACGGGAATTACGGTCGCCGGGTCCGCTGACAGCGACCTGACAGCCCGCTGATACCGCCGAAGCCACCGCGTCATGCCTGGTCACCGGCGTTTGTGAGGCCGCCGAAAGGTCGCCGGGCGAGACACCGACCGATGGCGGCAGAATGTCCGGGTGCAGATCAGAGTGCTGGGACCGCTGGAAATCCGGACGGATGAGGGCGGTGCGATCGAGGTGTCCGGGGCGCGGTTGCGGGCGTTGTTGATCGCGCTCGCGCTGGAACCCGGTCGCGCGGTGCCGAAAGCACAACTGGTCGACTGGATCTGGGGTGAGCAGCCGCCGGCGGACGCGGCGAACGCGTTGCAGGCGCTGGTCTCCCGGCTGCGCCGGGCGCTGCCGGACGGTGCGCTCGACGTGCAGGCTGGCGGGTACCGGCTGGCGGTGCCGCCGCACGCCGTCGACGCCCATCGGTTCGAGCAGCTGCTCGAACAGGCTCGTGGCGGCACGGATCCGCAGCGGGCCCCGCTGCTGCGCGAGGCGCTGGAGCTGTGGCGCGGCGCGCCCATGCGCGATGTCGACATCGACAGCGGAGCGGCCGACGCTGTGGTCACCCGCTTCGAAGGACTGCATCTCGCCGCCCTGGAGGACCGCTACGAGGCGGAGATCCGCTTGGGCACCGGTGCGGAACTGGTCGCCGAGCTGACCGAGGTGGTCGCCCGGCATCCGCTGCGGGAACGGCTGGCCGCCGCGCTGATGCGGGCCCTGGCCGCCGCCGGTCGCGGCGCGGAGGCGCTGACCGTGTACCAGCGGACCCGCGAGGCGCTCGCCGACGAGCTGGGCGCGGATCCCTCGCCGGAACTCTCGGCGCTGCACGTCGCCCTGTTGCGTGGCGAGGTGGGCGCGCAGGATGAGGAACGCCGGACCAATCTGCGGGTCGAACTGACCAGCTTCGTCGGCAAGGACGCCGAAATCGCCGTGGTCCGTGAACTTCTCGCGGGATATCGGCTCACCACCCTGACCGGGCCCGGCGGCTCCGGCAAGACCCGGCTCGCGCAGGAGACCGCGCGGACCATGCTCGACGATCTGCCGGACGGGGCCTGGCTGGTGGAGTTGGCGGCGCTCGGCCCCTCCGGCGATGTGGCGCAGGCGGCGTTGGCCGCACTCGGGCTGCGGGACACGCTGCTCGGCGGCGCATCCCACGCCGAACCGATGGAACGCCTGATCACCGCCCTCCGCGACCGGGAAACACTGTTGATCCTGGACAACTGTGAGCACGTGATCGAGGCGGCGGCGCGATTCGCGCACCGAATCCTCGGCGAATGTCCGGGCCTGCGGATACTGGCCACCAGCCGGGAACCGCTCGGCATCACCGGTGAGGCGATCCGGCGGGTGGAACCGCTGCTCTCCCCCGCCCCCGACGCCGACCCCGCACATATCGAATCCGCGCCCGCCGTCAAGCTGCTGCGCGATCGCGCCGCCGCCGTACGCCAGGACATGACAGCGGATCCGCCGACCCTGGCGACCATGGCCCGCGTCTGCCGCGCACTGGACGGCATCCCGCTGGCGATCGAACTGGCGGCGGCCCGGCTGCGCACCATGTCCCTGGATCAGCTCGCCGACCGCCTCGATGACCGGTTCCGACTGTTGACCGGCGGCAGCCGCACCGCCATTCCGCAGCACCGGACCCTGCGCGCGGTGGTGGACTGGAGTTGGGAACTGCTCACCGACAGTGAACGGGTCGTGCTGCGTCGGCTCGCGGTCTTCGCCGACGGCGCGAGTTCCGAAGCGGCCGAACAGGTGTGCGCGAGCGACGAGACGAACCCGGCGGTCGAGGCGTGGGAGGTGCCGGACCTGCTGACCGCGCTGGTCGAGAAATCGCTGCTGCGCAGCACCGACGACGATGCCGCTCGCGCGAACGGGCCGCGCTATCGGATGCTCGACACGATCAAGCGGTACGCCCGCGATCGGCTCGACGAATCCGGCGACGCCGAATCCGCCCGCCGGGCGCACCTCGCGTACTGCACCGACCTGGCCGCGACCGCGGAACCGCATCTGCGCCGCGCCGAACAACGGGAGTGGCTCACCGTGCTCGAAATCGAGCACGACAATATCGCCGCCGCCATGCGCGCCGCGCTGGCCGCCGACGACGGTCCCGGGGCGCTGCGGCTCGCGGCCGCCGCGGGCTGGTACTGGTGGCTCGGCGGGCACAAGGCCGAGGGCACCGAATTCGTGACCGCAGCCGCCGACGCCCCCGGCGAGGTGGACGACGAGACCCGCGCCACCGTGTACGGGCTGGCCGTCCACTTCCTGAGTTCGGGGCGCAGTGGCGAACAGCAGTTGGCGGAGTGGATTCGCAAGTCGCACGAATACGCTCACGACCGCCGCGACGGCCATCCGACGCTGCGTTTCGCCGGTGTGCTGGAGCGGCTGCTGCACGGACCGCAGGAGTATCTGCCCGCGTTCGAATCGCTGCTCTCCGACGAGGATCCGTGGGTGCGGGCGCTGGCTCGGCTACAGCTGGGCAAGATGCGGGTCGTCCTCGGTCAGGACGGTCCGGAGACCGGTGACCATCTGCGGACCGCGCTGACCGAGTTCCGGGAGATCGGAGAGCGGTGGGGTATCTCGTTCGCACTCACCGAGCTGGCCGATCATTTGGCCACCGGCGGCGAATTCGCCGCCGCCGGTGAGCTTTTCGACCAGGCGGCCACGGTGGTGGCCGAAGTCGGCGCGTACGAGGACACGGTACGGATGCGGGCGCGGCAGGCGCAGCTGTACTGGCTGCTGGGCGATGCGGACGCGAGCGGGGCCGCGCTGGCCGAGGCGCGGCGGCGGGCGGAACAGGCCGCGTGGCCCATCGCACGCGCCGAATTGGCCTTGGCCGAAGCGGAACTCGCGCGGTGGACCGGCGACACCGAGCGGGCGCACCGGCAGATCGACGTCGCGACGACCATGCTGGGCGCGGAAGCGGAACAGCCGCACACCAGCGCGGTCATCCACGAGCTGCGCGGCTACCTGGCGACGGATCTCGACACGGCCCGCACCCACCACGACGCGGCCTACCGGGCGGCCACCGCGTCCGGACACGTCCCGCTGCTGGCTCGCGTGCTCGTCGGCATCGCGGATCTGGCTCTGCGGTCGGGTGCGGACGAGCGGGCGGTGCGGCTGCTCGCGGCGAGCACGACCGTGCGCGGACGCTCCGATCGCTCGCTGCCCGACGCGGCCCGCATCGAGGCGACCGCACGGCAGCGCCTCGGTGACGCGAGGTTCACCGAGGCGCTGCGGGAGGGTGAGCGGACCGACTGGCAGGACCTGGTCGCCGCTACGCTCGCTTCGTGAAAGTGGCGCGCGACCACAGGAATCCGACGATGGCGAACCCGGCGCACCAGGCCAGCGCCGCGGCGGTGTCACCGCCGGAGGGGTTGCCGGAGAGGAATCCGCGCAGCGCCTCGATGATCGGCGTGAAGGGTTGGTACTCGGCGAACTGCCGCACCCCCTGACCCATCTGCTCGGCGGGCACGATGGCGGTGCTCAGGAAGGGCAGCATGATCAGCGGCACCACGCTCATGCCCGCCGACTCCGGGGTTTTGGCGGCCATACCCAGCGCGACCGTCAGCCAGGACGCCGCGAACGAGGTCGCCAGCATGACGCCGATCGCACCGAGCCAGTCGGTCGCGGTGGCGTCCGGGCGGAAGCCCAACGCGAAGGCCACGCCGACGACCGCCGCGATGGCGACCAGATTGATGACGATGGTCGCCACCACATGCCCGATCAGGATGGCGCTGCGGGAGACCGACATGACCTTGAACCGGTTGATGATGCCCTTGGCCATATCGGAGCTCACCGACACCGCGGTGCCCGACAGCCCGTAGCTGATGGCCAGCAGGATCATGCCCGGCGTGGCGTAGTCGATGTAGTCCTCGCCGACGTCGAACGCGCCGCCGAACACGTACACGAAGATCAGCATCATCACCACCGGCATCAACGCCGCATTGAAGATGGTGACCGGATTGCGGGCGATGTGCTTGAAGTTGCGGCCCAGCATGGTCGACGCATCGGCCAGCGATGCGACCGGGGACAGGGTGCTCATGATGCGACAGCCTCCGTGGTGGCGCGCCCGGTGAGGGCGAAGAAAACGTCATCGAGATCAGGGGTGTGAATGGAGACCTCGGCGGCCTCGAGCGAGTACGCGGCGAGCCGGTCCAGCAGGTCGCGCAGGAAGGCGCTGCCGCCGCCGCCCTCCACCCGCAGGGCGAGGAGGTCGTCGTCGCGAGTTGCGGTGGGCAGGGCGCGCTCCGCCGCCTCCACCTCGGCGACGGTGGTGAAGCGCAGCCGGATGTGGCTGCCGGGGATACGGCGCTTGAGTTCCTCGGCGGTGCCCTCGGCGACGATGCGCCCGGCGTCCAGCACCGCGATCCGATCGGCCAGCTGATCGGCTTCCTCGAGGTACTGGGTGGTGAGGAAGATGGTCACGCCGTCGGACGTGAGTTCGCGGACGATCTCCCACATGGTGCGGCGGCTGCGCGGGTCCAGACCCGTGGTGGGCTCGTCCAGGAAGACGATGTCCGGCTTGGTCACCAGGGTCATGGCCAGATCCAGTTTGCGTCGCATGCCGCCGGAGTAGGTGGCGGCGGGCTTGCGCGCCGAGGCCGTCAGCTCGAAGCGTTCCAGCAGTGCGTCGATCACCTGCTGCCGCCGCGCGGCCCGCATCCGGTGCAGGTCCGCCATCAGCCGCAGGTTCTCCTCACCGGTGAGCAGATCGTCCACGGCGGCGAACTGCCCGGTGACCCCGATGACCCGGCGCACCGCCTCGGGCTCGGTCACCAGATCGTGCCCGGCGATGCGCACCGTGCCGCCATCCGCCGTCTGCAGCGTGGTCAGCACGTTCACCGTCGTCGTTTTGCCCGCCCCGTTCGGGCCGAGCAGCGAGAAGATCGTGCCCGCACCGATATTAAGGTCGATTCCGTCGAGGATCGTCTTGTCCCCGTATGCCTTCCGCAGCCCGGAGGCCACGATTGCCGCGTCGTTCATGGGTAGAACGATCGCGACAGCGCCTGACACCGACCTGACACCGGGCTGACACCCCCGCCGAACCGATGTTCGCGCTGGTCAGGGCATGCTCAGCGGCGGTACATGCTCTCGATCTCGGCGGCGAAGCGTTCGGCGATGACGTGGCGTTTGACCTTGAGGGTGGCGGTGAGTTCGCCGGACTCCTCGCTGAGGTCGCGGGGCAGGACGGTGAACTTCTTGATCGCCTCGGCGTGCGAGACGGTGTTGTTGGCGTCGTCGACGGCTCGCTGCACCTCGGCCAGCAGGGTCGGGTCGTCGCGCAGGTCGGCGATGGTGGCGTGCGGCGGGGTCGCGGTGGTCGCCTTCCAGGACTCGAACGCCTCCGGGTCGATGGTGATCAGGGCGGTGATGAAGGTGCGGCCGTCGCCGACCACGATCGCCTGGGAGATCAGGGCGTGCGAGCGGATGCGATCTTCCAGGGGGCCGGGTGAGACGTTCTTGCCGCCCGCGGTGACGAGCAGGTCCTTCTTGCGTCCGGTGATGGACAGGAAGCCGTCGACGTCGAGTTCGCCGAGATCGCCGGTGCGCAGCCAGCCGTCGGAAAGCGCCGCGGCGGTGGCCTCCTCGTTGCGCCAGTAGCCGGCGAACACCACGCCGCCGGACAGTTCGATCTCGCCGTCCTCGGCGATCCGAACCCCGTTGCCGCCCAACGGCTGTCCCACGGTGCCGATCTTCACCGCGCCCGGCACGTTGACGCAGTGCGCGGCGGTGGACTCGGTCAGGCCGTAACCCTCGTAGATCGGGACGCCGACGCCGCGGAAGAAATGTCCGAGCCGGGGCGCGAGCGCGCCGCCGCCGGAGATGGCGAACTCGCAGTCCCCGCCCAGGGCCGCGCGCAGCGGCGCGTACACCAGGCGATCGCACAGCGCGTGCTGGACGCGCAGCAGCGGGGACGGTCGCCGCGCGAAACCGCCGGTGCGATCCAGGTTCTCGCTCCAGCGGATGGCGGTGCGCTCGGCGAACCGGAAGATCGCGCCCTTGATCGCGCCGCCCTCGTGCGCCTTCTTGTCCGCGCCGTCGCGCACCTTCTCGAACACCCGCGGCACCCCGAGAATGGTGTGCGGGCGGAAACGCGTGAACTGCCCGGTAATGGTCTTGAAGTCCGACCAGTGCGCCTGGGTCATGCCGCCCTCGAGGGCGGCCAGCGAGACGGCGCGGGCCAGCACGTGGGCCAGCGGCAGGAAGGTGAGCATGCGCTGCCCGGGGCGGGCGACGTCGCCGATGCTGGCCTTCAGGATGCCGCGCACCTCCGACAGGAAGTTGCGGTGGGTGAGCATGCAGCCCTTGGGGCGGCCGGTGGTGCCGGAGGTGTAGACCAGGGAGGCGAGGCCGTCGGCGCGCAGCCCGTCGAGCCGCTCCCGCAGCGCCGCGTCGGGCACGTCCGCGCCCTCGGCGATCAGGGTGGCCTCGGCCCCGTCGTCGATGACCAGCATGCGCCGCAGCGTGTCCGGCGCGGCGGTGACCAGATCCTTGTGCCGGGCGGTCTCCACGACCGCGAGCGCGGCCCCGGAATCCTCCAGGATCCAGCGCACCTGGTCGGCGGCGGAGGAATCGTAGACCGGGACGGTCACCGCACCCGCGGCCCAGATCGCGAAGTCGAGCAGCGTCCATTCGAATCGGGTCGCCGACAGCAGCACCACCCGGTCGCCGGGTTGGATGCCATTGGCGATCAGGCCCTTGGCGACGGCTGAGACGAGGCGCGCGAATTCGGCGGCGGTGACATCGCGCCACCGGTCGCCGGTGGGCCGGGAGAACAGCACCCGGCTCGGATGGTGCTCGGCCTGGGCGTAGACCGATCCGACGATGGTCTCGTCGTCGGCGATGGTGAAGCTGGCTGCCGCGGTGAACTCACGCATGCTCGTCTCCAGTGGTCGGATGGGGGTGACGGAATCGCCGGAGCGCGGCGGCGAAGTCGGAGATTTCCCGGGAGGTCCAGTCGGTCATGCGCTCGCCGAGCAGGGTCAGATCCCGCGCGACCGCGGCTTCGAGCGCCTGCCGTCCCGCGGGGGTCAGGGTGAGCGGGTATCCGGCGTGCAGGCTGCCCTCCCCCGCCGCCACCCAGCCCGCGTCCATGCAGGACCGCAGCTGCCGCGACACCGTCGACCGGTGCACTCCGAACGCCTCGGCGAGCTGGGTGGCCCGGCAACCCGGATTCCGCCCGATATAGGACAGCGTCGACTGCTGGGCGAACGACGGCACGCCGTCGGCGGCGGGACGGCCCGCGATGATCTCGCGGACGATCCACGCGAGCTCGTCGTGAACCGCGACGAGCTCGGGGGACGCCCCGCCCGACTGGTGTTGCATAGCGCAACTATAGCGCTGCGGACGGCCGCCCCGACGGACCGGGGTGTTCGGCCGCACGACCGGCCGATCGCGCCGAACCGGACCGGATACCGAGGCACCGCCACCGCCCCGCGCACCACTACGTGCTCGTTCCGTGTGCGGAATCCGTGGTCGGCACGGATGTCGTTCCGCCGCGCGGAAAATAGCGTTAGCTGCATGAACTCCACCATGGAAACCAAGACCGACATCACCGTTCACCTCGAGGTCGCCGACCCCGACGCCGCCCGCGCCACCTACGACGCGGCCTTCGGACTGGGCGATCGTTTGCAGTTCCGCGCCGGGCAGGAGCCGTCCTCCGGTTTCCGCGGCTTCATGCTCTCCCTCGTCGTCGCCCAGCCCGGCACCGTCGACAGCCTCATCGCCACCGCGCTGGACGCGGGCTTCACCACTCTGAAGCCGGCCAAGAAGACCTTCTGGGGCTACGGCGGCGTCATCCAGGCCCCGGAGGGAACCATCTGGAAGATCACGAGTTCCAACAAGAAGAACACCGGCCCGGTCACCCGCGAGGTCGACAGCATCGTGCTGCTGCTCGGCGTCGAGAACGTCAAGGCGACCAAGCAGTTCTACGTCGACCACGGCCTGCCCGTAGGCAAGAGCTTCGGCAGCAAGTACGTCGAGTTCGCCACCCCGGGCTCGACCGTCACCCTGGCGCTCTATGGCCGCCGCGCCGCCGCCAAGGACGCGGGCGTCGACCCGGAGGGCGCGGGTTCGCACCGCATCGTCATCGGCGGCGACACCGGCACCTTCACCGATCCCGACGGGTTCGTCTGGGAGTCCGACGCTGTCTGATCCCGAGCTGCCACCACCGACGCCGCGGGCGGAATCGAACCGGTGGACCACGCGGACCCACCGCCGTGGCCCACCCTCGATTCCCCTGCGGCACACCGCTGCTTCCGACCGAACCGAGCCGACATCCGCTCGGCGTTCCACCGGTCGGCGCGGTGCGGTCACCGACCGTCGCGGGGCACTCGAAGCAACCGGGCTTGCAGGGCCAGGTACAGCACCGCCGCGTCGGCCGGTACCGCGAAGGTCGCGCCGGTGAGCCGCTCGATGCGCTTGAGGCGGTGCAGCACCGTATTGCGGTGCAGATGCAGTCGCTCCCCGACCGCCGATGTCGAACCCGCGAGTTCGAACCAGGCCAGGGCGGTTCGGACGAGCGCGTCGGCGTCGGCGGGATGCAGCCGGTCGAAGGCGCTGAGCAGGTCGGCGAGGACATCGGCGGCGAGACCGGGTTGGGCCGCGACGAGCGCGCGCGCCGGTGCGGACGCGTAGTGGTGGATACCGATGTCCGCGGGGCTCAGGCACCGGAACGCGAGGCGCGCCTGGTCGAGCGCGGCCGGTGCGGCGGCGAGCGCGGTGAACGGTTTGCTGGCACCGGCCCGCGACCGCACCGAGTCCAAGGCGTCGCTGAGCGCGGTGCGGGAATCCGCGGCGGCCAGGGTGACCCGGTCGTCGGCGAGCGTGGTGCGGACGGTGGTCACACCGGTCGCGACGAGGCGCAGGTCGCCGACCAGGATCACGAAGGTGCCGCGTTCGGGCATTCGCATGCGGGCACGCAGGCCCTCACGCCGGGTCGGTGACAACTCGGGGTCGAACAGCGCCCGCAGCAGTCGTTGCACGGGCTGCTCGTCTCCCGCACCGACAATGCGCCGGTAGGCATCGGCCGCCGCCACGGAGTACTCGTCCACGGTGGCCCACACCACGGTGGACAGCCGCGGCAGCGCGGGTCCGTCGTCTCGGTCCGCGCGTTCGACGATGATCTCCCAGAACGCCAGTCCCGCCACCCGGAAGGCATGCAGCAGGCTGTCCAGCGAGATCCCGCGCTCGGCTTTGAGACGGCCGGTACGGCGGGCGGGTTCGAGCGAATACGGTTCACCGGCAATGGAATCCACCATGGACGCGAGATTGTCGGTGACGACGGTCGCGAGTTCGTGGTGATCGAGCGCGGCGCCGTCGTAGCCGTCGTCGTCGTGCGTGATTCTGGCGGTGACGATATCGGAGATCACGGCCAGGTCCGCCCGCAGTTCTCGAACCAGATGCGCGGGCACGACGTGAGCGTCCCGGGTCACCCGCGTCAGCTTAGATTCGCCTGTGCGCGCGCACAACGAGAGCGTACGAAGTCCGGGCGGGCGCCTGTCGCCACGAGCGGGCGCGGGCGGCGACACTGAATCCACGACAGGCGACGAATCTTTTTGATTCGCAACGCTTTTCCCAGATCCAGGACGACGCACAGGAGTTCCGCCATGACCATCGCCACCCGCGAACTGTTCGAGCGCTATCACGCCTGCTGGGCGGACCGTGATCCGGACCGGATCGTCGCGCTGCACACCGCGGACTCGATCTTCCATCTGCATTCCGGGCAGGATCCCGCCCGGGGCCGCGACGCCATCCGCGCCGCGGCGGCCGGCACCTTCGCACTTGTTCCCGACCTGACCTTCGCACTGGTCTCGCTGCGGGTCGGCGAGGACTTCTGGGTGGTGCGGTGGCACCTGACCGGAACCTCGGCGACCGGCAACCCGGTGGCGGTCGACATCGCGGACTTCGTCCTGGTCGAGGACGGCGCGGTCAAGGAAAAGCACTCCTACGTGGACGGCATCGCCATGCAAGCCGCGCTGGCACCGGGCGAAACGGCGGCCGCGCGCTAGTGCGAGGGGTGCCGGGCCGGGGTTGTGACCTCGGCCCGGCATAGGACCGCGGCGGCCCGATTTGCCCTATCCTCGATGCCACCTATCCGTCCTGGAGAAAGCAGGTCATGAAGCGACGTTCGCGCCGCCGCCGAAAATCCGTTCCCGGTCGAAGTAAGCGACCCCGACGAGGGGAGCTGACGTGGTGACCGCGGTGAGCATTGTCGTCGGCGTGCTGGTCGTGTTCGCCATCACCGCGGTGACCGGGTACTTCGTGGCCCAGGAGTTCGCCTATATGGCGGTGGACCGGTCGCGGTTGAAGGCGGCCGCGGAGGCGGGGGACGCGAGTGCGGCCCGGGCGCTGGGGGTTACGCGGCGCACGTCGTTCATGCTGTCGGGGGCGCAGCTCGGCATCACGGTCACCGGGCTGCTGGTCGGCTATGTCGCCGAACCGCTGATCGGCCGCGGGATCGGGGATCTGCTCGACGGCGCGGGAGTGCCGCTCGCGGTGGGCGTCGGCGTCGGCGCGGTGGCGGCCGTGGTGTTCTCCACGCTCGTACAGATGGTGTTCGGCGAACTGGTGCCCAAGAACCTCGCCATCGCCCGGCCCGAACCGGTGGCCCGCTGGCTGGCCTGGTCCACCACGCTGTACCTGCGCCTGTTCGGCTGGCTCATCATGCTGTTCGACCACGCCTCGAATCTGCTGCTGCGCGCGGTGCGCATCGAACCGGTGCACGATGTGGAGCATTCGGCCAATCCGCGCGACCTCGCGCATATCGTCGCCGAATCCCGCGATGCCGGTGAACTGCCCGCCGATCTGTCCACGCTGCTCGACCGGATGCTCGACTTCCCCACCGGCAGCGCCGAACACGCCATGATCCCGCGGCCCCGCGTCGACACCGTGCGCGCCGATCAGCCCGTCGAACTGGTGCTGGAACGGATGGCCACCGGCCACACCCGCTATCCGGTGATCGGCGAGACCAGCGACGACCTGGTCGGCATCGTGCACCTGCACGACCTGCTCGCGACCACTGTCACCGGGCCGGTCGCCGCCTACACCCGGCGCGCGGTGGTGGTGCCGGAATCGCTGCCGCTGCCGGAGGTGCTGGCCAGGCTGAACGCGGCCGAGGACGAAATGGCGCTGGTGGTGGACGAATACGGCGGCTTCGCCGGGATCGTCACCATCGAGGACATGGCCGAGGAGTTGGTCGGCGAACTCGCCGACGAGCACGATCCGTCCACCGATCCGAGTCGGGCGCAGCGGCTCGACAACGGTTGGCTCATGCCGGGCGGCCTGCATCTCGACGAGGTCGCCCGCGAGCTGGACCACCGGCTGCCGGCCGGTGACTACGAGACGCTCGCCGGTCTGCTCATCGCCGTGCACGGTGACCTGCCCGCCGTCGGCGACACCGTCGATGTCGAACTGCCGCCGGACCCGGCCGAACTGGTGGCCGACGCCCCACCCACACCCAGGGTGCTGCACGCCGAGGTGCGTGCGGTCGACAAACACGTGCCCGCACAGGTTTTCGTGACCGTCACCGAGTCGCGGGAGGACGACCGTGGATAACCCGTGGGTCGTCGCCGCCGTCACCGTCGCGCTCATCGCGGCCAGCGCCTTCTTCGTGGCGGTGGAGTTCGCGCTGGTCGCCGCCCGCCGCTACCGCCTCGAGGATGCCGCGCCGCACAGTGCCGCCGCCCGCGCCGCCCTGCGCAGCGCCTCGGAACTGTCGGTGCTGCTGGCCGGTTCGCAGCTCGGCATCACCG
The DNA here is from genome assembly GCF_007362295.1 of Nocardia otitidiscaviarum. Taxonomy (NCBI): domain Bacteria; kingdom Bacillati; phylum Actinomycetota; class Actinomycetes; order Mycobacteriales; family Nocardiaceae; genus Nocardia; species Nocardia otitidiscaviarum. The sequence goes on from NZ_CP041695.1 coordinate 6,128,929, forward strand.
TCTGCACGCTCGCGCTCGGCGCGATCACCAAACCGGCCGTGCACCACTGGCTCACCCCGGTCTTCGAAACCTGGGGCGCGCCACTGTGGTTGGCCGACGTCGCCGGATTCGTCCTCGCCCTGCTGATCGTGACCTTCCTGCACCTGGTGATCGGTGAGATGGCCCCGAAGTCCTGGGCCATCGCGCATCCGGAGCGGTCGGCGATCATGCTGGCGCTGCCCATGCGCGCCTTCATGTGGCTGACCCGGCCGCTGCTGACCCGGCTCAACGAACTGGCCAACTGGTGTCTGCGCCGGATCGGCGTACAACCGGTCGACGAGGTGTCGGCCGGGCAGAATTCGGAGGCGCTGCGGCATCTGGTGGAACACTCCGCCACCGTCGGCGCGCTCGACCCGGACGACCATCGACGGCTGGCGGCCGCGCTGGAACTGGAGAGCGTGACCGTCGCGGATCTGATGCGGGCCGACCCGAATCCGAGTTCGGTACCCGCCGACGCCGACCCGGCCCAGATCCAGACCGCCGCCGACGCCACCGGGCATCTGCGTCTGCTGGTCACCGGTCCCGACGGCATCACCGGCGTGGTCCACGTCCGCGACGCTCTGCGCGCCCCGGCCACCGCGACCGCCGCCGACCTGGCCCGCCCGGTGCTGCGGCTGGCCGCCGACACACCGGCCTATCAGGTGCTGCGCACCATCCAGGATTCGCGCAACCACCTGGCCGTGGTGTCCGACGGCGACGGGCGACTGCTCGGCGTGGTCACCCTCGCCGACATCCTGCAGCGCCTCATGCCGACCCCCAGCCGTCCGGCGACCTGACGGGCGGACGTGCGCCGTGGCATGCCCGCGGCCGATTCCTGCCCGGACGTTCGCGGCCGACCTCGGACGGCGGCCCCCGGAACCGTGCGGTTCCGGGGGCCGTGCGGTTCCGGGGGCCGTGCGGTTCCGGGGGCCGTGCAGTTCCGGGGGCCGTGCAGTTCCGGGGGCCGTGCAGTTCCGGGGGCCGTGCAGTTCCGCTCGTCAGGATTCGGCCCGGCGCACCAGATCGGCGATCCGCTGCTCGACGGCCGGGGTGATTTCGGTGAGGGCGAAGGCCGTGGGCCACATGGGGCCGTCGTCGAGGTGGGCGATGTCGTTGAAACCGAAGGTGGCGTAGCGGGCCTTGAACTTCTCGGCGCTCTGGAAGAAGCAGACGACCTTCCCGGCGCGGGCGTAGGCGGGCATGCCGTACCAGAGCTTGGGGCTCAGGCTGGGGGCGTTGTCCTTGACGATGGCGTGGACGCGTTCGGCCAACGCGCGGTCCGCGTCGGACATCGCGGCGATCTTGGCGAGCACGTCGACCTCGGGGTCGGCCTTGGGGCCGCGGCGGGCGGCGGCCTTCAACTCCTGGGCGTGCTCCTTCATGGCGGCGCGCTCCTCGGCCGAGAAGCCCACGGTGGTCTTGGTCTTGCGGGTGGTGGTCATGGTGGTTGCCTCTTTCGGTATCAGTGGGTGCGGTCTTGGAGCAGGCCGAGGACATTGCCGTCGGGATCGGTGACGGTGGCGACCAGGCGGCCGCCGCCGACATCACGCACCGGTTCCCGCACGGTCGCGCCCGCCGCCAACACGTCGGCGAGCTTCGCCTCGATATCCGGTACGTGCCAGTAGGAGACCGGTGCGGTCATACCCTGCGGCCCGCCGTCGGGCACCAGCCCGATGTGCTGACCCCCGACCTCGAAACCGACGTAGAAGGTGCCGTCGATCTCGGGCGGCACCCCGAGCAGCGCGCTGTAGACCTGCTTGGCCGCCGCCAGATCGGAGACGGGATGCAGCACGGTCCTGATGCCGGAGTGCTCGACCCTTCGTGTTGCTTCCATGGCGATAACGCTAGGTTCGGCCCGAGCCGGTGCCATCCGTGCCGACCACGGATCTCACCACGTAATCGGGTCCGAGGGACGGATCGCCGGCGATGCGAGAGGATGGGTGACGTGTCGAAGCAGAAGGTCTCCGCCGGGATCTCGGACCGGGAGGCCGAGGTGCTGGCTCTGGTCGGGCAGCATCGCAGCAATGCCGAGATCGCGGCCGAGCTGTACATCTCCGTGCGCACCGTGGAAACCCACGTGTCCTCCCTGCTGCGCAAGGTCGGCGTCCCCGACCGGCGGGCGCTGGCGGGCCGCGCGGCCGAGCTGACCAGGGCGGAGCCGACCGGGGAGGCGGCGACCACGCTGCCCGCGCCGCTGACGTCGTTCGTCGGCCGGACCGGCGAGCGCGCGGCGCTGCGGGAGGCCGTCACCGCGCATCGGCAGGTGACCGCGCTCGGGCCCGGCGGCGTCGGCAAGACGCGGCTCGCGCTGGCCGTGGCCGCGGATCTGGCCGGTGCATTCGGCGACGGCGCGTGGTTCGTGGACCTGGTGCCGGTGACCGATCCGGAGATGACCGGCTCCGCGGTGGCCCGCGCGCTCGGACTCGGCGAGCAGCAGGGGCGCAGCCTCGACGATTCGGTGCTGGCGGCCCTCACCGACCGGCACACACTGCTGGTGCTCGACAACTGCGAACATCTGCTCGACGGTGTGGTGCCGTTCGTCGAACGCCTGCTCGCGCACTGCCCGCGAGTGTCCGTGCTGGCCACCAGCCGGGCGCGGCTCATGGTGCCCTTCGAGCAGGTCTACCCGGTGCCGTCGCTGTCGGTGGACGGCGGCACGGCCGATGCCGTCGCGCTGTTCCTGGACCGGGCCGCGGCACTGGGCTCGACCGTGCCCGCGGAGCAGGTGGATCAGGTCTCCGAGGTGTGCCAGCGACTCGACGGGCTGGCGCTGGCCATCGAACTGGCGGCGGCGCGACTGCCCACGCTGGGCCTGGACGGACTGCGCGCCAGCCTCGCCGATCCGCTGCGGCTGCTGGTCGGCGGGCGGCGCGCCGATGAGCGGCACCGGTCCGTGCGGGCCATGCTGGATTGGAGTCAGGCGCTGCTGACGGCCGAGGACCGCTGCCTGCTGCGCCGCATCGCCGTCTTCGTCGCGCCGTTCACCGCCGCCGACGCCGTCGCGGTGGCGGGATACGCACCGCTGGAACCGTTCTCGGTGACCGAGGGGCTGGCGCGGCTGGCCGAGCAGAGCCTGCTGGCAGCCGTGCCCTCCGCACGCGGCACCCGCTACCGGGCGCTGGCGACCATTCGGCAGTACGAGACCGAACAGCTGGTCGAGACCGGCGAGTTGGTGGACGTGCTCGCGCGCCACCTGCGGTGGTGCCTGACGACCGCCGCGGCACTGGACGCGGCCGAGCCGACCGGTGATTGGCGCACCCGCTTCGACGCGGCGGCCGACGATATCCGGGCGGCGCTGGCCTGGGCGGCCGAGCAGGACGATCACCGCGCCGACGCCCACGCCCTGGCCTCGACCCTCGCGCGACTGACCTTCTCCCGCAACCTGATCGGCGAATCGCAACTGCGCTACGAGCAGGCCGCGACCCTCACCGACGACCCGGCCGCCGCGGCGGCGGCACTGCGGCACGCGGCCGAGGTGGCCGGATGCCGGATGCGCGGCGAGGACATGTACCGCCTGTACCGCGCCGCCGCCGACATCGCACGGACCGCCGGAGAGCAGGCCGCGGCGGCCCGTGACCTGGCCACGGCCGCCATCACCGTATTCCGCCTGGCCGACACCTTCTCCGCGCCGCCGCCCCCGACCGAGGCCGCGACCCTGCTGGCCGAGGCACGCACCCTGGGCGGCGACGACCCGGCCGCCGTGGCCGCGGTGGCGCTGGCCGAGTGCGGGGTGCTCGCCCACCTCGACGACGCGATTGCCGACGAGCCGAAAACCGTAGTCCCCAAGGCGGATTCGCCCAGCGAAACGACCGCCCCGGTCATCGGACAGCCACCCGCGACCCCTGCCGTCCGGGCCATCTCGGCCGGCACTACGCCCGCAGCCACCGCTCACGCCGCGAGCGGCCGCACGACACCGCCGACCGACGCGACTCGTCCGATCGTGGGCTCCGCTGCCGAGCCCACGCCCGCCGCGACTCATCCGAACGCTGGGTCCACCGCCGCGGCGGCTGCCGAGCCCGCCGCCGCAGCGATCGTCTTGGCCCGGCGGGCGGTCGAACTGGCGGAGCGGACCGGAGAACCGTTGGCGCACAGCGCCGCTCTCGACGCGCTGGCGGCGGCGCAGTGCTGGGTGGGCGATATATTCGCCGCCGCCGAGACCGCGCGCCGCCGGGTGGAGCTGCTCGCCGAACTGCCGGTGAGTCCGGCCAGCGCACTGGAGCGCGGTAACGCGCTCGCCGAGGCCGCCGAAACCCTGATCGGGGTGGGCGATCTCGCGGCGGCGCGGCGCTGCGGCGAACAGTTGCGCGACCTTCCGCTACTGGCCGAACGCGGCGACTTCGCCACCTCTCGCCTGCTGGTGGCGGACGCGCTGGCGGGCAATCTCGACGAGGTAGTCACCGCCAGTGGGCGATTCCTCGACGCCTGGGAACTCGCCGGGCGACCGCGGGCTCCCCATCTCGCCATCGCGGCGGCCGCGGTGGCGCTGGCGCACGGGCTGCGCGGGGACGACCGGGCTCGGGCCGACTGGCTGGGGATCGTCGACGCCCTCGGCGTCACCGCGGACCAGAACGCCTTCAGCGCCATCGCCGATGCCGTACTGCTGCTCCACCACGGCCGAGCCGAAAAGGCGCTGGCCCGGCTCGCGGCTCCGCCCGAGGAGTTGGATGTGGAGTTCGTCTGGGTGTGGCGGCACTGGTACACGGCGCTGCGCGCGGAGGCCGCGACACTCGCGAACGATCCGAAGTCCGCCGAATACCGCACCGCGGCGGGCACGGTGGTCGCCGGGAACCCCGTTGCCAGCGCCATCGTCGACCGCGCCATCGCACTGCACGACGGCGATCTCGCCCGCCTGTCCGCTATCGCCGCCGCCTTCGAGGCCGCGGCGTGCCCGTACCAGCGCGACCGCACCCGGTCCCTCGGCGGCGAAGCCTGAGCCGGTCAAGGCACTTCACGCCTGGTGGACGGCCGTCGGCAACCTGGTCATTCGCCGCCCTGTCTCCGCGTGGCCGCCGCTCCTAGCGTGATGCGGCATGAGGATTCGTTATCCACAGCTGATCAGGGTCGCGGCGGCGGCCATGTGCGCGGGCCTGCTGGGCGCCGGCGCGGCGGGCGCGGAGCCGCCGTCGCCGGGCGGACCGATGCCGCCCGCCGAGGCACCGGTGGACGGCCCGGCCAATCTCGACGGGCTGACGGTGCGCGTCCGGCCGGACGGCGGCTATCTCACCGGGGTCACCGTGGAATTCGATCGGACCAGCCGCACCGAGAGCGGCGAGAAACCCGCCGCCGCACAGCAGTTCGTCTTCCTGTTCGATCGGTCCGTGCGGATCAACGCGGAGCGGTTCCCCACCTGTGCACGCGCGGTGTTGGCCGCGCGGGGACCGGCGGGGTGCCCGGCCGGTTCGCAGGTCGGGGTGGGCGCGGCGGAGATCTATCCGGATCGGTCCGCGCAGGTGCTGGTGTTCAATACCCGCTACGCGAACGGCGATCGGGGCGTGCTGATCACCATTCCCGCCACCGGCGGCATTCTGGAGAACACCCTCGAGCCGGTGTCCGACGGCTACCGCGCCGACTACGGCGTCGCCCTCGACGAACTCCTCCCCTCGCCCCTGCCCGCCGCGCAGCGCCCCGCCACCACCCGCTTCCGCGTCACCTTCGGCGCGACCCGCACCGACCACACCGGCACCCACAGCTACCTGGAGTCCTTCGCCCTCCCCGGCACACCACTGAAGTTCGCCCTCTGGAGCCACTTCGTCACCGGCCAGATCATCGAACCCACGGCCTACGCACCTCGCCCACTTGGCTGACTCGGTGCTCTTTGTCCAAGACCGCGCAGTATCGATCGCGCACACTGAGGATGTGACGTCGAGCTGGCAGGAGGTGGTGGCGATGGCCCCCTCGTCGCGCCGGACCAGTTGCGCGAACTGATCGACGCGGCGTGGTGGGCGGCGGCTCCGGTTGCGATCCGCCGCCGACGCGAGGCACCCGGAGCCTCAGAGCGAAAGCCCTCGAACGGATACGGGCGGTTCAGAGCTCAGTTCTTGGGCCCGCCCGCGACATAGAGCACCTGTCCGGAGACGAAACCGGCTGCCTCGCCGACGAAGAACGAGACCGCGTTGGCGATGTTGGCGGGCACGCCCGTGCGGGCGACCGGGATCATGGCGGCGTTGGCGGCCTTGAAGTCGTCGAAGTTCATGCCCAGGCGTTCGGCGGTGGCCGCGGTCATCTCCGTCTCGATGAAACCGGGGGCGATGGCATTGGCGGTGATGCCGTACTTGCCGAGTTCGACGGCGAGGGTCTTGGTGAAACCCTGCAGGCCCGCCTTGGCGGCCGAGTAGTTGGCCTGGCCGCGATTGCCGAGCGCGGAGGTGCTGGACAGGTTGACGATGCGGCCGTACTTGGCCTCCACCATGTACTTCTGCACGGCCCGGGTCATCAGGAAGGAGCCGCGCAGATGCACGTTCATGACCGAATCCCAATCGGCCACCGACATTTTGAACAGCAGGTTGTCGCGGGTGATGCCCGCGTTGTTGACCAGGACGGTGGGCGCGCCCAGTTCGTCGGCGACCCGCCGCACGGCGGTCTCGACGGCCTGCTCGTCGCTCACGTCGACGCCGACCGCGAGGGCCTTGCCGCCCGCGGCGACGATCTCGTCCACCACCGGCTTACCGGCGGCCTCGTCCAGATCCAGTACGGCGACGGCGAATCCGTCGGCGGCGAGGCGGCGGGCGGTCTCCGCGCCGATACCGCGGGCAGCTCCCGTCACGATTGCGATGCGCTCGGTCATGGCCCTGAGCTTAGGCGAGGAACCGTGTCACCTGTCCGACGGCTTCCACCGGATGCTCGGCGTGGATCGGCACCCCGAGCGCCTCGAACCGCCACATCCCGTCGACCGGGAACAACCTGCCCATGACGAAGCCCGCGTGCTCGCTGTCGATCAGGTCGTAGCGGGCGAGTTCGGTGCCGCGCACCCCGTCCACCAGGCGGCAGAACGCATTCTCGATCTGGTCGAAAGCCTGGCCGGTATAACAGGTCACCAGGAACAGGACCGTCGTGACCCGGGTGGACAGCCGGGTCAGATCGACGGTGATCACCTCGTTGTCGCCCTTGCCCTCACCGGTCAGGCTGTCGCCGTGGTGCCGCACCGAACCATCCCGCGAGGTCAGCTGTTCGGAGTAGACGACATCGACGATATCGCCGCCGACGAACAGCAGCGCCGCCGCATTGAGGTCGATATTGCGGCCCCGCCCGCCGAACACGCGGCGCTGAGCAGGATCCCATCCCAGCGCCATCTCGATATAGGTCAGCGCCGCCCCGGTCTCATCACGCAGAGTCATCACACGAGCTTGCCAGCAATCAGCGCTTGCGTCCCACGCCACCCGCGATACAGTGCCGAACCGATTCGAGCGGACGCAGCCGGGGGCCGTCCGGCCACCATTCGTCGCACAGCACCACACCGGGATCGACCATCTCCAGACCGTCGAACATGGCGTCGATCTGCGCACGGGTGCGGAAACGTCCACTGCCCATGGGACTGTGGACGAACTTGTCCTCCATCTTGCGCGCCAGTTCGCTGTGCTCCGGTGTCTCCGGATCGAAGAAGTGCGCGATGGCCACATACGAGCCGGACGGCAGCGAATCGACATAGGTGCGCATGAGCGCGCCGGCGTCGTCATCCAGATAGTGGTGCAGGGTGCCGATCTGGAACAGCGCGATCGGCTCGTCGAAATCGAGCTGGGCGCGCACCGTCGGATGATTCATCACATCGAAGGGCCGGAAGATGTCCGCGCCGACGATGGTGGTGTGTGCCGCGCTGTCGAGCAGTGCGCGGGAATGGGTGAGCACCATGGGGTCGTTGTCCACGTACACCACCCGCGCATTCGGGGCGATGCGCTGCACCACCTGGTGGGTGTTCTCCGCCGTCGGCAGCCCGGAACCCAGATCCAGGAATTGCCCGATCCCGGCCTCCCGCGCCAGGAACCGGCATACCCGAATAAGGAAATCCCGGTTGGCCCAAGCCAATTCGGCCACCTGCGGGGCGACCGCGCGCACCTGCTCCAGTACTTCGCGGTCCACCTCGAAGTTGTCCTTGCCACCCAGCGCGGCATCATAGACTCGCGCGATACTCGCGCGGGTGATGTCCACCCCGACCGGCGCCGCGCTCGGATAGGCGGCGAAGTGTTGGGACATCGCGAACTCCTCGCGTCGGGTTCGGCATCGACACGAAGATTTTCCCGCATTTCGCACATTCTGTGGGCAATACGGCCTTACCTATCTGCGACGTTCCCCGTCGCGGCGCGGCCGCACGCGCTCGAGCTGGGCGGACGCCATATGGCGAACGCTAATTCCGATACGGATTCTGCAACAGGTGGTCCACCACACGGCGACCGACGGTGTACTGATTCTCCAGCGCCAGAGCGAAACCCGGCCCGGAGTGGTCCAGATGCGCGACCACGGACTGGCCGGGGAAGGGCTGGTCGAAGTTGCTCACGGTTCGCAGTGACAGGTAGCGGTCGAGGTAGCCGAAACCGTTCAGGGCCGTCGCGGTGGCGTTGTCCTCCATCTGGGTGGTGCAGTAGACGCCCTCGCCCTTGCTGCGCACGCCCATGATGTGGCGCGCGGTATCGGAGGGGACCTTCCCGGAGAAGTAGTCGTCGCCGGTCATGGTGTCGCAGATTCGCACATCCGGGGTGCGCCCGGCCTGGCCCGGGTACTGCGCGCGTTCGGCGGCGGCCTCCGGGCTGTCGGCGAGCGTGGCCTCGCGGGTGAGTTCGTAGGCGGTGTCCACGAGCGCGTCGTCGAGCCGGTAGGCGGCGGTGTTGTAGTCCTCCACCGGACGGAATCCGAACGGCACCTCGGGGGCTTCGGCGGGATCGAGGTGATTGCCGAGGTCGAAGTCGACCACCCAGCGGGCCCAGGACGCGGAGCCGAGCGTGCCCTGATCCGGTGGCGTACCGGCGATTCCGGCGGTCAGGAACCAGGCGTGTGAGAAGTCGAATTTCGGGCTGCTCAGAATGGCGGTCATGGTGGTGGCCGCATTGGATTTGCCCTGGCCGGTCTCGGCCACGCACAGACCGTCGCCGTTGCACTTGACCGGTTTGTACGCGCCGGGCACCTCCACCGTGGTGGGCAGCTGCTCGCGCCGCAGCCACACCTCGGATTCCGGGTCGAACATGGTGATGACCAGGACGCCGACCTCGAGCCGGTCGGGGCCGTCCTCGGTTCCGGAGCAGCCGGTCAGGGCCAGCGCGGCCACGCCGAGGGCGATGGCGAACTTTCGGCAACGGTGCGTCATCGGGTCAGCATAAGCACACCGGGGTGCGGTGGCCGGGCACGCCACCGCACCGAATCCGGGTCAGACGTGTTCGGTTTCGCGCACCTCGTGCTGGCCGCCGGAGCCCCAACCCACATGGGCCTCGGCGCGCATGCGGTCGACCATGTGCGGGTAGTGCAGCTCGAACGCCGGACGCTCGGAGCGGATGCGGGGCAGCTCGTAGAAGTTGTGCCGCGGCGGCGGGCATGCGGTCGCCCACTCCAGCGAATTGCCGTAGCCCCACGGATCGTCCACGGTCACCACCTCGCCGTAGCGGTAGGACTTGAAGACATTCCACGCGAACGGCAGCACCGACGCGCCGAGGATGAACGATCCGATGGTGGACACGGTGTTCAGCGTGGTGAATCCGTCCATCGGCAGATAGTCGGCGTAGCGGCGCGGCATGCCCTCGTTGCCCAGCCAGTGCTGCACCAGGAAGGTGGCGTGGAAGCCCACGAAGGTGGTCCAGAAGTGCCACTTGCCCAGGCGCTCGTCCAGCATGCGACCGGTCATCTTCGGGAACCAGAAGTAGATGCCCGCGTAGGTGGCGAAGGCGATGGTGCCGAAGAGCACGTAGTGGAAGTGCGCCACCACGAAATAGGTGTCGGAGACGTGGAAGTCCAGCGGCGGGCTGGCGAGCAGCACGCCGGACAGGCCGCCGAAGAGGAACGTGACGATGAAGCCGACCGCGAACAGCATCGGTGTCTCGAAGGTCAACTGCCCCTTCCACATGGTGCCGATCCAGTTGAAGAACTTCACACCGGTCGGCACCGCGATCAGGAAGGTCATGAACGAGAAGAACGGCAGCAGCACCGCGCCGGTGGCGTACATGTGGTGCGCCCACACCGCCACCGACAGCGCCGCGATGGCGATGGTCGCGTAGATCAGCGTGGTGTAGCCGAAGACCGGCTTGCGGCTGAACACCGGGATGACCTCGGAGATGATGCCGAAGAACGGCAGCGCGATGATGTACACCTCGGGGTGCCCGAAGAACCAGAACAGATGCTGGTAGAGGATGGTGCCGCCGGAGGCCGGATCATAGATGTGCCCGCCCAGGTGCCGGTCGTAGTACAGCGCCAGCAGGGCCGCGGTGAGCAGCGGGAAGGCCAGCAGCACCAGGATGCTCGTGACCGCGATGGTCCAGGTGAACACCGGCATCCGGAACATCGTCATGCCCGGGCAGCGCAGGCAGACCACCGTGGTGAGCATATTGACGCCGCCCAGGATGGTGCCCAGGCCGGAGACGCCCAGACCCAGGATCCACAGGTCCGCGCCGACGCCGGGCGAGTGCACGATGTCCGAGAGCGGGGTGTAGGCGGTCCAGCCGAAGTCGGCCGCGCCACCCGGCGTGATGAATCCGGCCGTGGCCATGGTCGCGCCGAACAGGTACAGCCAGTAGCTGAAGGCGTTCAGGCGCGGGAAGGCGACGTCGGGTGCGCCGATCTGCAGCGGCAGGATGATGTTGGCGAAGCCGAACACGATCGCGGTCGCGTAGAACAGCAGCATGATGGTGCCGTGCATGGTGAACAGCTGATTGAACTGTTCCGCCGACAGGAACTGCATGCCCGGCCGGGCCAGCTCGGCGCGCATCAGCAGCGCCATCAGCCCGCCGATCAGGAAGAACGAGATGGCGGTGAACAGGTACATCTGACCGAGCGTCTTCGGATCGGTCGTGGTGACCGCGTCACGCAGGAACCCGCCCTTCGGCCTGCCACGCCGGGGGAACGGCCGGGCGGCCTCGAGGTTCTGTTCGGGTTTTGGAGCTACGGCAGTCACGCACATCCTCCTCGGGAGGGTATTCGTTGCGAACGATCCGATCGGCACCACAGCAAACGCGGGCACAGCGTACCCACAGCAAATAGATCTTCGCGGAAAACACTCCGATTCGGAAGAAAAGCAACCGAACTGGAAGAAAGAGCCCCACGGCGGCCGATGCCGCGCGCGACGGCGCGGCACCGGCGCCGGGCGCTCAGGCGCTGAGGGGGCGCTGGAGGCGGTTCTCCGTGAAGCGGTCGGCGAGGAAGGAGAAGGCCCGGGGCGCGAAGCCGAAGGCCCCGGTGAGGTGTTCGAGCCGGGGCATGGTGTGCATGGTGACGTCCACACCGAGCTCACGCCAGTCCGCGTAGAGGTTGGCGGTCTGGCTGAACGGGACGATCTGCTCCCCCGTCCCCGCGCCGAGCAGGATCGGCGTGGCGGGCGGAATGGAACCCAGGCGGTTCTCACGCACCCGGGCGAGCACCTCCGGCACCTCGAGCGGGTGGCGGTGCACGAAACGCGCCGACTGGGTGGGCAGCACCGCGCCGTAGGCCATGCCGAACGCGAAACCGGGAACCACGTGGGCGCGGCGCAGCACCGCGGCCAGCATCCGGGCCGAGGGCTTGAGGTGGGAGAGCACCTCGAGTTCGGGGTAGGCGGCGTCGATGCCCATGACCGCCCAGAACAGCAGGAAGGCGAACAGCTTTCCGTCGTGCGCCTCGAACATGCCCTCCAGATCGGCGGGCGGCGACCCCACCGCGCCGCCGACCAGCGGCAGATCGGGCGCGTAGCTGGGCTGCAATTGCAGCGCCCAGCCCGCCGCGCAGCCGCCCTCGGAGTAGCCGCAGATGGCGAGCGGACCGTCCGGATCCAGCTCCGCGTCGGCCAGCTGCCGGGCCGCCCGCATGCTGTCCAGCACCGACGGTCCCAGCGCCCGCCCCATCACGTACGGATGGGTGCCGTCGCTGCCGAGCCCGGGATAGTCGGTGATGGCCACGGCCCACCCGCGCCGCAGCGCCTGCGCGATGAACAGCGATTCGTACTCCAGACCGCGGCTCAGCTGCCACGATGCGGCGGCCACGAAATCGGCCAGGCCCTGGGTGCCGACCGCGTAGCCGATCAGCGGCCGCGGCCCGTCGGCGTGCGGGGTCCGCGGCACCAGCACGGTCCCGGTGACCTCGATGGGTGCGCCCTGCGCATTGGTCGACGTGTAGCGGATGTGCCAGGCGCGGGCTCGATGCCGCAGTCCGGGAAGCAGATACGCTTTCATCCGCCGCGCCTCGAGCAGTCGCCCGGGCGAATGCTGGTGCGCGGTGACATCGGAGGAGCTCGGGAACGCGGTCATCGTCGATCCGCCTTTCACATCCCGGGCAGGCATGTTCCCCATGGCCTACCCGCCGTACTGCTGTCGCAAGGCCGCGCGGTCGATCTTGCCGGCGGCATTGCGGGGAATCTCCCCCGTGATCATGATGTCACGGGGTCGTTCGAAACGAGAGACGTTGGGATACAGATACTCTCGCAATCGGGTGACGGACGGTGACGATCCGGTCGCGGCCACGACATACGCCACCAGCCGCTGACCGTATTCCTCGTCGTCCACACCCATGACCGCCACATCCGATACATCGGGATGTGCGGCCAAAACGTTCTCCACGACTTGGGGATACACGTTCTCCCCACCGGAGACGATCATGTCGTCGGAGCGCCCGACCACGAACAGCCGCCCCACGGCATCGAATCGCCCCAGGTCACCGGAGTCGATGAGACCGGCCACCCGCTGCTTGTCGTGCCCGCTGGAATAGCCGGAGAACCCCTGTGCGCCACCGACGCAGATGCGCCCCGTGCGGCCCGCCGGGACGGGACGACCGGCGGTGTCGAGCACCGCCACCGCGGTACCCGCCACCGGTCTGCCCACGGTGCCGGGCGCGGCCCGCAGCTCCGCGGGCGTGGCCAGCGCGGCGATGCCGATCTCGGAGGAGCCGTAGCCGTTGCACAGGACCTCACCGAAGTCGTCCATGAACCGGTGCGCGAGCGCGGGAGTCAGCGGGGCGGCACCGCACAGCACGGCGGCGAGCGAGGAGGTGTCGTATCGCTCGCGCACCTCCGTCGGCAGGTCCAGCACCCGCCGCAGCATGACCGGAACGACCGCCCAGGCGTCGGCGCGCCGGGCGGCGGTGGCGGCCAGCGCCGCCTCCGGATCGAATCCGCGGCGCAGCACCAGCGTTCCGCCCAACAGCAGCCCGAGCGCCAGCACGGCCAACCCGAAACCGTGGAACAACGGAATCCCGACCACGATGGTGGTACCGCTGCGCAAACCCAGTCGATACAGCGCGCTCAGCCCCGGGCCGAGGAAGGACCGCACCGACGGCCGCCGCGGCACACCCTTGGGCGCGCCCGTTGTCCCGGAGGTCAGAATGACGATGCGGCCCGGCCGAACCCGCCCCGGTGCCGGATACCCCAACCGGATCACCCCCTCGAGGCTCCGCTCCGCCCCGCCCGCACGAACTCGGCCCGGATCCGCACCATCGCGCCCGGACCGGACGCTCTCGCCCACGCCCACCCCTTCGACGCCCACAGGCCCGCCCGCTCCACCGGCACCCGAACGCTCGCTGGAACCGCCGACCCCCGCGCGCTCGCCAGCCCTACCGGCATCCGAATGCACGCCAGCCCTACCAGCATCCGGATGCTCGCCATGGCGGCTGGCATCCGCGTCCGAGCCGGTCCGGCCACTCCCGGGACTGCCGACGGACGGCGCGTCGTCTCGCGCGGGCCGCGAACGATCGCCGCCCCGGTCGACCTCCCCGCACTCGCCATATCTTCCGGCATCCACACGCTCGCCAAGGCGGCTGGCATCCGCATCCGAGCCGGTCCGGCCGACACCCCCGGGCCCGCCGACGGACCGCGTCTTCTCATGCGCGGGCCGCGAACGATCGCCGACTTGTCCGACCTCCTCGGGCTCGCTGAGGCGTGGCTCGTTTCCGCGGGCGGGTCGGGGGTGATCGCCGTCCGCTCCGGTCAGGATCGGGCCGGAATAGTCTGCGGCGCGGACCTTCTCGATGAACTCCGCGTCGCAGACCAGGACCGAGGCGCGTTGCTCGGCCAGGGTGCGGCGCAGCGCCTCGGTGTGGAATTCGGTATTGCACAGCACCATATCCGCGCCGCAGAGCGCGGCGGCCAACGCCGCCTCCACGAAGGACCGGCCGTTGCGGCACAGCACCAGGACCGAATCGCCGTGCCCGACGCCGTATTCGGTGTGCAATCCACCCGCGAGGGCTCGCACCCGGTGGTGCAGCGTCGCGAAGGTGAGCGGGCTGCGCTCGTCCACCAGGGCGATGCGGTGCGGCCAGCGGGCGGCGGCGACGCTGAGCAGGGTGGCGATATTCGGACCGCGCCACACCGCACCGGCCAGCCGCGCCAGGGCGGGCGGGCTCACCGGGGCCAGGATGCCGGACCGGGTGAGCGCGGCGGCGACCTCGCGCAGCGGCGCGGTCACGACGACTTCCCCAGTGCCGCATCGGTATCGCGGGTGCACCGGACCCAGCCCCGCATCAGCAGGTCCATCGCACCCGGCGCGGCGGCCGAGGCCACCCCGGCGGGCCACACCCACCACGGCTCGATATCGCGCGGCCGTCGCACGATGGCCCGCGCCACGATCTGCGCGGCCTCGTCCGGGAACAGGCCCGGCAGCGCGCGCATGATCGGCGTGGGCGCGCTCATGCGGGTGTAGATGAGCGCCATGTAGATGGTGGTGACGGTGACCCCGTCGCGCCGGATCTCCGGGCTCACGCTGCGCAACCAGGTGTCGAAGGCCCCCTTCGACGCCTGATAGGCACCCCAGCGCGGGCCGGGTGCGATGCGCACGCCGATGGTGGAGACGTTCACGATGTGCCCGCCGCCGCGCTCCCGCATGGCGGGCAGCAACCCCAGCAGCAACCCGATCGGGCCCAGGTAGTTGATGTCGATGGTGCGTTCGAAGTCGTGGAATCGGTCGTATTGCAGGTGCAGGGAGCGGCGCAGCGATTTGCCCGCGTTGTTGACGATCACGTCCAGCGCGCCGTGCCGCTCGGTGATCGTCTTGGCCAGCTCCGCCACCGCGGTCTCGTCGGACAGGTCGGCCGGATAGGCGACGGCCCGGCCGCCCGCGGCCTCGATCTCGGCGGCGAGGGCTTCCAATCGGTCGGCGGTGCGGGCGACCAGCAGCACCGTGGCACCGGCCGTGCCGAGCAGTCGCGCGGTGGCCGCGCCCAAACCGTAGGACGCGCCGGTGACCAGCACCGTCCGCCCGGACACCGCCGCGCGCAAGGCCGACGCGTCCCGCAGCCGCGGCGGGTTCACCACCCGGTCGGCCGCGCCGCGGGCGGTGTGGACGACGGTGTCCCACAGGCTCATCGCTTCTCCTCGACGACGCGCTCCGCCGCCACACCGGCGAGCCCGACGGCGAGGGTGCGCGCGGCGAACCGCACCAGCTCCTCCCAGCCGTAGGCGTGCAGGTACTGGCGGACGCTGGTGAAGTGATCGGCCAGACCGTTGATGGAGGACCACAGCAGCACCAGCGCCGGGCCGAATTCGTCCTCGGGGGTGTCGTGGCCGCTGAGCCGCACCACCGCCTGGCGGGTCACGGCGAGCACCCGTCCCGCCGCGGCGGCCAGCACGCCGCCCACCTCCGGGTCCAGGTCGACCTCCCCGGCGAGCACGCTCCAGACGTTCAGTTCCCGCCCGTACACCCGGTAGACCTCGAGGTATTCGGTGGCCACGGCGACATAAAGGTTCTCGGCGTCGTCCGCGACGGCGCAGACGGGTTCGATGGCGTCGGCGAATTCGTGCAGGCGCTGCGCGTAGAGCGCCGCGTACAGCGCTTCCTTGGTGGCGAAGTAGGTGTACACCGTGCCGGGGCTGATGCCCGCCCCCTTGGCCACGTCCCGCATCTGCAGGGCCCCGAAGCCGTGCTCGATCAGCAGGGCGCGCCCGGCGTCGAGAATGTCGCGCCGACGAGCGTCGCGGTCACCCCACTTGGCCATGCGAACTCCATTTTTGAACACGGTTCATATTGAACAAGGTTCAGAATGCCCGTAACCCCGGTTTACGTCAACCCCCGCGCCGGGGGCCGGTCCGCCCGTGCTCACCGGAAATTCTCATATTCCTTGTCGGGCAAGGAATTACCATTGGATTCGTGCACAGCACACTGGAGGCGGCACGCCGTCATCTGCTCGGAGTGGATCCGGACGCACTACTGCATTCGCGCAACCGGCTCGCCGAAACCGGAATCGCGCGTCTGGGATTTCTGCTGCCCCATCGCGTCAAGCGGGCACTGGCGGCGGAGGCGCTGGCCCTCGTCGAACACCATCGGCAATGGGGCGAGCAGCTGCCGATCGAGTCGGCGCCGCCGTCGCACGGCATCGACATCCCGCCGCGGACCATCGACGCGCACGCCGTGCTGATCCCACAGCTCTACGACTGTGATGCGTTGCGGCACAACCTTTCCGTGGTGGCGGCCGAGACGGTGCTGCCCCGCCCGGACCCGCCCCGCTACGCGATCGTCCGGCGGCATCACGACGCGCCCTGCCAATGGCATTGGGACGACTACTCTTTCGCCTTCGTACTGGTGGTGGAATGTCCACCGCTGGCGGAGGGCGGATTCGTCCAGACCGTGGCGCACACCCGCCGCTCCCACTACCGCGAGGACATTCATCGCACGCTCACGCGAAATCCCATTCGCTCCTGGGAATTGCAGCCCGGCGATCTGTATTTCATGCGCACCGCCAGCACCCTGCACCGCGTGTACCCCTTCGAGCACGGCCACCGCACCATCGTCAGCATGAGCTTCGCGGCGCGCGGGGATCCGGAGCGGGAACGCACCGCGCGGGCGAACGCCGATCGCGTCCCCGACACGCCCGGACCAGGTTTGATCACGGGTGAAGCGGCTATGACGAATCAAGTACCGTGATAGCCTCGTTCACTGATACGCAGCGGGGGGCAGTGTCGCCGAACCGTATATACCTGGGCAGCATCTGCCCCACCGGCACAGGCGATGACACATGGATCTTCTCAACCCCATCGACGCGATCTTCCTGGGCATCGAATCCCGTGAGCACCCCATGCACGTGGGCGGCCTGCAGCTGTTCGAACCGCCCGCCGACGCCGGGCCGACCTTCACCCGTGACGTCTTCCGCCGGATGACCTCGGCCACCGACGTGCGCACCCGCTTCCGTCGCCATCCCAGCCGCGGGCTGTTCGGCGGATTCTCCAGCGTGTCCTGGCATCAGGCCGACGAGGTGGACCTGAGCTACCACCTGCGGCGCTCGGCCCTGCCCGCACCCGGCGGCATGTCCGAACTGCTGGACCTGACCGCCCGCCTGCACGGCCAACTGCTGGACCGGCACCGCCCGCTCTGGGAGGCGCGGCTCATCGAGGGGCTCGACGACGGCCGCTTCGCCGTCTACATCAAGATCCACCACGCCCTCATCGACGGCGTCTCCGCCATGCGCCTGCTGCAGCGCACCCTCACCGACGATCCGCTCGATACCGAACTGCGGGTGCCGTGGACCATGGGCGCTCCGGCCCGACCGCACACCGAACCGGTGAGCCCGTGGCAGCAACTGCGAAAAGCGCTGCCGCGCACGGTATCCAGCGCCCGCGCCGCAGTGGGCCCGCTGCGCGGCGTGCTCGACGGCCGCCTGGAACTGCCCATGACCGCGCCGCCCACCATGTTCAACGTGCCCATCGGCGGAGCGCGCCGGATCGCGGTGCGGTCGTGGCCGATGGAGCGGATCAACGCGGTGCGCACCGCCACCGGCGCCACGGTCAACGACGTGGTGCTGGCCATGAGCTCCGCCGCGCTGCGCGAATACCTCATGGACCACGACGCGCTGCCCGACCAGCCGCTCATCGCCATGGTGCCGGTGAACATCCGCACCGAGGCCGAGACCGACGGCAATATCGTGGCGGCCTGCCTGTGCAACCTCGGCACGAATATCGCGGACCCGGTCGCCCGCCTGGAAACCATCAGCACCTCCATGCGCGACGCCAAGCAGATCTTCACCCAGCTCCCGCAGTTGGAGGCCATCGCGCTGTCGGCCCTGCTGATGGCGCCGCTCGGCGTCTCCCTGCTCCCCGGCTTCGACGCCCTGCCCCGGATGCCGTTCAATCTGGTGATCTCCAACGTCCCGGGTCCGCGCACCCCGGTGTACTTCCAGGGCGCGCGCCTCGACGCCAACTACCCGCTCTCGATCCCCTTCGAGAGCCAGGCCATGAACATCACCCTCAACACCAATGGCGACAACCTCGATTTCGGCATCGTCGGCTGCCGCCGCATCCCCCATCTGGACCGACTGCCCGAACACCTGGAAAGCGGCCTGGCCGAACTCGAGAAGGCGGTGGCCTGACCCGGCGGGCGGGCGTCCCGCCGCCGCGATCCGGGCTCGCCTACGCTGTCCCGCGTGGATGTGGAGTGGGCTCAGCTGCGGGAACGGTGTCTCGTCACGGAGGACGACGCGGTGCTCGCGCTGAACAAGCCCGCCGGGATCTCGGTGACCGGGGAGCGGCACGACACCGACATGGTGGAACTGGCGGCGGCCCAGGGGGAGAGACTGTACCCGGTGCACCGGATCGACAAGGTGACTTCGGGACTGGTGCTGCTGGCCAAGGACCTGAAGGCGCACGGGCAGCTCACCCGGCAGTTCACCAAGCGCACCGCGGCGAAGGCGTACCTGGCGATCACCGCGACCACCGGTCTGCCCGAGCACGGGGTCATCGACCTGCCGTTGAGCGTCGGGCGCAAGAACCGGGTGCGGATCGCCGCGCCACGCGAGAGCATTCGGTGTGACGCGGACACCTGGACCGTCGATGCCGCGGATGTGCTGGCGGGCAAGAACTATCCCTCGGTCACCGAGTTCACCACGCTCGCCGTGACCGATGAGCACACGGTACTGGCGTTGCGACCGGTGACGGGGCGGCGGCACCAGATCCGGGTGCATCTGGCGTGGATCGGGCATCCCATCGTGGGCGATCCGCTGTTCGACCGGTCGGGCACGCACCCGCGCACCCACCTGCACTCGTGGCGGCTGCGGCTGGACGCCGACTGGCGCACCCCGCCGGTGCTGGATCTGCGCGCCCGGCCCGGCGCGGACTTCTGGACGGTCGACGGCGCACCCGTCATCGCCGACCCCGAGGCGCTGTTGGCCCCGGAATAGCTCGACGACCAGCCGATAGCAGACACCTATAAGCGGTGTCGAGGCTCACCGAGACCTGGGGAAACCCGGTCAACTACGCTGGAAAACGTGCCTCCCGCGGCACATCGGGCGCAATGGCGCGATCCAGGGACAGAAAGCGAATGCCGATGGTTCTGTTGGCACATCTCAGTGACACCCACTTCAACGGCGGAGGCCGCAACAGCGACCGCGCCGAACGGGTCATGGCCTTCCTCGCCGAGTTGCCGACACGTCCCGACGCCATTCTCGTCTCCGGCGACATCGCCGACGAGGGCAGTGCCGAGGAGTACGAGCAGGCGCGCGCCGTGTTCCGGGGTGCCGATGTGCCGGTGCTGCTGCTGCCCGGCAATCACGACGACCGGGGCACCATGCGCGAGGTCCTGTTCGGCGCGGCCCCCGGCTATCAGCCCATCAACCAGGTGCACCGTGTCAAGGCGCTGACCGTGGCGCTGCTCGACTCCAGCATTCCCGGCAAGAGCGAGGGGCTGCTCGCGGACGAGACCTACGCGTGGCTGGAGAATCTGCTCGCCGCCACGCCCGCGGACGACACCGTGGTCATCGCCATGCACCATCCGCCGGTGCCGATCAAATCCACAGTGGTGGACCCGATTCCGCTCACCAACCCGGAACGGCTGGCCGAGATCGTCGCCGGGGACGACCGGATCGTGGGGGTGTTCACCGGGCACGCGCATGTGCCGGTGCAGACGCTGTTCGCGGGCAAGCAGTTGGCGATCGCGCCGAGCGTGTCCTCCTTCATCGGGTGCGAGTGGGAGGTCGGCGTCCCCGGTCAGGTGCCGATCGACTTCGCGCCGGAACCCTCGCTGTACTTCCACGTGATCGAGGACCGCCGCCTGCTGACCTCGCTGCGGCCGGTTCCCCTGGGCGGCGGGCTCACCGAACCAGCGGAGTGACCCGGTTGCGGCGGTAGGCCGACGGCGTCGTGCCGGTCCAGCGCTTGAAGGCGTGGATGAAGGTGGATGCCTCCGCGTAGCCCAGGCGGATCGCCACATCGCTCACCGAAAGCGGTGTCGCGGTGAGCATCTCCTCCGCCAAGGCCCTTCTGACCTCGTCCAGCAGCGCCCGGTAGCTGGTGCCCGCCGCATCCAGATGTCGGCGCAGCGTCCGGGTGCTCATATTGAGATCTTTTGCCACGGAGTCGATTCCGGGCGGGGCGGCGAATCCGTCCACCCCGCCGCGCGGCACCAGCCGCTCCCGCACCTCGGCGGCGATACCGGTGCGGGCGCGCCGCCGCGACACCAGATCCCGGCACTGCGCCAGGCACATGGCCCAGGTGGACTCGTTGGCCTGCGGCAGCGGCTGTTCCAGTTCCACCGGATCCAGTGCGAACAGGTTGTGCGGCTGCTCGTACGCCGGTGTCACCCCGTAGATCTCGGTGATCAGCTCGGCGCCCGCGGGTGCCGGGAAGTCGAACTCCGCCCGCACCAGGGCGACCTTGCGCCCCAGCAGATCGCAGAGCATCTGATGCATGGCGGTGACATCCCGCTGCACCAGAAACCGCCGCACATCCGCGGGCACCCGCTCGTCGTGGACCCGGGCGACGAACTCACCGGGCCGCCACCGCGCCACCGGAATGCAGAACGTGAAGCTCAACTCCAGATACCGCAGCGCGAACGAGATCGCCTCGCCCAGGGTCGGACTGCTGACGCAGGCGAACCCGAAGATCCCGAACGTGGTGATCCGATACCGCCGCCCCACATCCACCCCGAGCAGCGGCTCGTCCCCCAGCTCCCGCACCAGATTCCGCACCACCGCCAGTTCGGTCCGCGCATCGATCTGCAGGTCCGGATCCGCCAACGTCTCCGCGGTCAACCCGGTCCCGCGCAGCATCAGCTCCTCCCCCACCCCCCGTTCCCGGGCATACCCCACCATCAAGGCCGCACTGGCGACTCCCCGTGGAAAGTCCCAGTCCCGAATCTCCGGCTCCTGCACCGTGCCCATCCGAGCATTGTGGCCGAAAGTCTCAATCAGAACCAGTCTCGGGCAGGTCACGCGAGGAGGGCGTCGGCGACGGCGTAGCCGAGCAGGGTCGCGCCCAGGCCGGTTGCGACGTTGACGACGATCGTGAGGGCCGCCTGGCGGTAGGCGCGGGTTTCGGTGAGGCGGAAGGTTTCGTAGGTGAAGGTGCTGTAGGTGGTGAGGGCGCCGCACAGGCCGGTGGACAGGAAGGCGGTCCAGGGGGTGGAGAGGGCGGCGGCGGTCAGGGCGCCCAGGAGTAGGCAGCCGGTGAGGTTGACCGTCGCGGTGCCCCAGGGAAAGGCGGTGGCGTGGCGGGATTGGACGGCGCGGTCGATGAGGTAGCGCAGGGGTGCGCCGAGCATGGCGCCGAGGACGACCAGCAGCGGGGTCACGGGGTCACCTGCCGTCGACGGGTGATGCGGTGGGCCCGGCGGGTCAGTGCGACGGCCGTGGCCGTGGCGGCCAGTGCGCACAGCACGGTCAGGGCGAGGTAGGCGATGGCGGTCGGGACCGTTTCCGGGGTGAGCAGGGCGCGGGTGTCGTCGGCATAGGTGGAGAAGGTGGTGAAGCCGCCGAGGACGCCGACGCCGAGGAAGGGGCGCAGCAGCGGGTGGGCGGGCCGGATCTCGGTGATGGCGACCATGAGGACGCCGATGAGGAAGCAGCCGAGGACATTGGCGGCGAAGGTCGCCCATGGGAAACCGCCCGGCGCGGTGGGCCAGAGCTGCGCCAGTGTGTAGCGGGCCAGTGCGCCGATCCCGCCGCCCAGGGAGATCACGGCCAGGATCGCTCCGTGGGAGCGGGAGAGTTCGCGGCGCTGCTCGGGTGCACGGATGTCGACATCGGGGTCGATCGCGTCGTGGACGGTCAGCTCACTGGGCACAGGCGTCTCCTACTCCATCACCGCAGGGGTGCTTCTGGGGTAGGGACTGTTGGTGGAATCCACGGTTGTTCGGAACCGGTCGGCCCGAAGCGGCGAGCCCCACCGCCGCGTGCGTCCAGCGTACCGGTCAACCCCCCGCGTGGGGGATTGACCGTGGGTGAGATCACCGTGGTGCACACCCCGCCCGGGGCAGGTTGGCCGAAGATCTCGATCGGCTCGCACCGGGGCGGATCCTAGAGTGGAGAGCAACCTAGTGTGAGGAGCGCCACAATGCCGTCCGTGATCATCATCGGGGCCGGATTCGGGGGGTTGGGGATGGCGATCGAATTGCAGCGCAATGGCTTTCGCGAATTCACCATCCTCGAGAAGGCGCAGGATCTGGGTGGGGTGTGGCGCGAGAACACCTACCCGGGAGCGGCGTGCGATGTGCCGTCACCGCTGTACTCGTTCTCCTACGAGGCCACACCGGATTGGCCGCAGCGCTATTCGGGGCGACGCGATATCCACGCCTACATGTGGGAGGTGGCGCGGCGGCACGGACTACTGGAATCCATCGTGTTCGGCGCGGAGGTGACCGAGGCCGAGTTCGACGAGACCACCGGCCGGTGGACCGTGCTCACCGGCGACGGCGTGACTCGCACCGCCGATGTGCTGGTATCGGCGGTCGGGCAGCTGTCGCGGCCCGCTTGGCCCTCGATACCGGGGATCGACACCTTCGCGGGGCGATCGTTCCATTCGGCGCTGTGGGATCACGACGTGGACCTCAACGGCAAACGAGTGGCCTGCATCGGCACCGGAGCCAGTGCGGTGCAGTACATTCCGGAGATCCAGCCCGCGGCGCGGCGGCTGACGCTGTTCCAGCGGACCCCGGCCTGGGTGCTGCCGAAGTTCGACACCGATTACACGCCGGTGCATCACCGGGTGCTGCGGCGGATTCCGGGAATGCCGCTGGCCGAGCGGGTTTCGTGGTGGCTGATCGGCGAGACGGTGGCGCTCGGACTGGTGGAGTTCCCGGGCATCGCGCGGGTGGTGTCGCGGATCGCGGAGAAACATCTCGCCGAACAGGTGCCGGATCCGGAGCTGCGCGCCGCGCTCACCCCGGACTATCCCATCGGCTGCAAGCGGGGGCTGTTCTCCAACGACTACTACCCGGCACTGACCCAGCCCAATGTGGAGCTGGTGACCACACCGATCGCCGAGATCGTGCCGGAGGGCGTGCGCACCGAGGACGGCATTCTGCACGCCGCCGACGTGATCATCTACGGCACCGGATTCAAGGGCACGGAATTCCTGTGGCCCATGAAGATCCGGGGCCGGGGTGGACGGAACCTGGCCGATGTGTGGGCCGACGGGGCGCACGCCTACCTGGGGATGACGGTGCCGGAGTTCCCGAATCTGTTCTTGGTGTACGGCCCCAACACCAATCTCGGCGTGGGGTCGATCATCTACATGCAGGAGTCGCAGGCCCGCTACATCCGCGCCGCGATACAGGTGTTGGCGGAACATCCGGGCTGCACCCTGGAGGTGCGGCCGGAGGCCGAACGCGCCTTCAATATCGCGCTGCAGCAGCGCCTGGCCCTGACACCGTGGAACTTCTGCACCAGCTGGTACCGGAACGAGGCCGGGAAGATCACCAACAACTGGCCGGGTACGACGCGCAGCTATCGGCGGCGGACCCGCAAGGTACGGCCCGAGGACTATGTCCTCACCCGGGTCCGCTAGTCGCCGACCGCACCGCCCGGCGTCACCACGACAGCTCGGCGCACCGGCGCGCCGAGTCCGCGCCCTCGACCTGCAAGGTCGCGTGCTCGATGTGGAAGTCGTGCGCCAGCACGTGCTGCGCGGCGCGCAGCACGTCGTCGCCCGTGTGCCCGCCCGCCACGGTGATGTGCGCCGAGGCCACCTCCATCCCGGAGGTCAGCGTCCACACGTGCAGGTCGTGCACGTCGGCGACGCCGGGCACGGTGTGCAGGGCGGCGGCGATCTGCTCGACATCCAGGTTCTCGGGGCTGTGCTGGAACAGGATTCGCAGCGAACGGCGCGCCAGCACCCAGGTGCGGGGCAGCACCCACAGGCCGATGGCCACACCGATGATCATGTCCGCGTAGCGCCAGCCGGTGGTGAGGGTGATGGCCGCCGAGATCAGCACGCCCACCGAGCCGATGAGGTCGGCGAACACCTCGAGGTACGCGCCGCGCACATTCAGGCTCTCCTTCGCGCCCGAGCGCAGCAGCAGCGCCGACGCGATATTGGCGACCATGCCCAGCGCGCCCACGATGAGCACCGGCCAGCCCGGCACCTCCGGCGGCTCACCCAGTCGCGCGATGGCCTCGTACAGCACATAGATCGCGACGCCGAACAGCAGGACGGCGTTGGCCAGTGCCGCCAGTACCTCGGCGCGGTAGTAGCCGAAGGTCCGGGTGTAGGTGGGGCGGCTGCGCTTGGCGAGCAGGATCGCCGACAGCGCCATGCCGACGCCGACGACATCGGTCAGCATGTGCGCCGCGTCGGAGAGCAGCGCCAGCGACGAGGTCCAGAACGCGACCACGAATTCGGCCAGCATGAAGACGACCGCGATGCCCAGCGCCATCACCAGGCGGCTCAGATACTTGCCCGACGCGCTCTCCGGCGCGATGCCATGCGAATGATCGTGTCCCACGGTGATCCAAACTATGCATAGTTGCGCATGAATACAACACCTACGACCGAACGAATTCGACACATCCGTCCGGAGCGGCTCGCGGCACCCGCCGCGCCCACCTCCCCGGCGGACTGGCCGGGCACGGGTCGGTACGTGCACACCCGTGCACACGGCAGACTGGGTGCGTGACTGTTTCGCCCGGAGCTTCCGTACCGCACGGCCCGCTGCGCCCGATCGAACTCGCCACCGGTGCCGTGCTCGGCGGGGCGACGGTCGGTTTGGTGACCGTCGGGTCGGTGGTGCCGTTCGCCGCCGCGCTGCAACTGGTGGCGGCCGTGCCGATGGGCCTGCTCGCATACCGGCACCGGGTGCGGGCGCTGAGCACAACCACCGTCGCGGCCACCCTGGTGACCTTCGTGGCGGCCGGAATCGTCCCGGCGCTCAACCTGGCGTCGGTCGCGGTGATCGGCGGCATCATCGGCGTGGTGAAACGGCGGCGCGGCGGACTGCTCGCGGTGCTGGGACTGTCCACACTGGCGGGACTGGCTGGGGCATCGTTCTCCGTAGGATTGCTGCTGCTGTTCTCCCGGGCACGCCAACTGGTGTTCGACACTATCCGCAATACCGCCGCCGGCGTGGAGAAGATCCTCGCCAGCGAGTCCGCCCTGGCACCGCTCGGCCACGCCATCGCCGATCTCACCGATACGGTGCTGCGCTGGTGGTGGGCGTGGATCGCGGGCGGCGTGCTGGCGGGGGTCATCACCAGCGGTCTCATCTCCTGGTACGTGCTCGGCTCGGTGCTGGAACGACTGTCCTGGCTGCCCGGCCGCGACCTGCTGGACGCGCCCGCCGACGACCGGCCCGTCGCCCCGCTGCCGGTCAGCCTGCACCAGGTGTCGTTCCGGTACCCGGGCGCGCGCACCCCCGCGCTCCAGGACATCGACCTCACCGTGCGGCTCGGCGAATTCGTGGCGGTGGTCGGGCACAACGGCTCCGGAAAATCCACGCTCACCCGGATTCTCGCCGGACGGCCGCCGACCTCCGGCACCGTCACCCGCCCCGGCTCCGCGGGCTTGGGCGTCACCGGCGGCACCGCGCTGGTGCTCCAGCGGCCCGAGAGCCAGACCCTCGGGGTGCTCGCCGCCGACGACGTGGTGTGGGGCCTGCCCACCGAGATCGCCGCCACCGTCGACATCGAGGGACTGCTGGCCGAGGTCGGGCTCGGCGGCATGGGAGACGCGGAGACCGCGACGCTGTCCGGCGGACAGCAGCAGCGCCTGGCCGTGGCCGCCGCCCTGGCACGCCGCCCCACCCTGCTCATCGCCGACGAGGCCACCGCCATGATCGACCCGGAGGGCCGACGCGAGCTGGTCGCCCTCCTGGCGGACCTGCCGAAACGGCACGATATGGCGGTGGTGCTGGTAACCCACCACGAGGCCGACGCCGCCATGGCCGATCGCGTCGTGCACCTGCGCGACGGCCGCGCCGTCGACCACCTGCCTGCCTGGCCGCGCCCGGTCCGCGAGCCGCGGCGGCGGCCCATCGGCGAACCCATCCTGCGCCTGCGCGGTCTGCGCCACACCTACAATCGCCGAACGCCTTGGGAGGCACCGGCATTGCATGGGATAGATCTCGACGTGTACCGCGGGGAGGCGTTGCTGATCGTGGGCGGCAACGGGTCCGGCAAGTCCACCCTGGCCTGGATCATGGCCGGACTCACCGTGCCCACCGAAGGCACCTGCGTCCTGCTCGAGCTCACCGGCACCCGCCCCACCCATCGCCGAATCGGGGCCGTGCAGTTGGCATTTCAGCATTCCCGCCTGCAATTGCAGCGCCAGACGGTCGGCGCGGAGATCGAGGACTGGGGCGGACACGGCACCCTCGCCATCGGCCGCGCCCTGGACGCCGTGCGGTTGGACCGCGCCCTGGCCACCCGCTCCATCGAGGAACTCAGTGGCGGACAGGCGAAACGGGTGGTGCTGGCGGCCATCGCGGCCAGTCGCCCACAGGTGGTGGTACTGGACGAACCGTTGGCGGGGCTCGACCCCGAGGGACGCGCGGATGTGGTGGAATTGCTCGGGCGGCTGCGGGATTCCGGTCTCACGCTGATCGTCATCTCCCACGATGTCGACGATATGGCCGTGCTGTGCGACCGCACCGTACACCTGAGCGGCGGGAAGCTGCTCGAACCCCCTTCTCCCCCAACGCAATCCGCGCCACCGCAGCACCCCAATCCGACGAACCAGCCGGAGGCATGGCGATGAGCGGCCCGATTCTGCGCGAAGTCCCCGTGGCGAGCCCGGTGCACCGACTGTGGGCCGGTACCAAGATGATCGCCGCCTTCGCCGTCAGCGTTCTGCTGATGTTCATTCCGTCCTGGCCGGTGCTGGGGATCTGCGTGGCCTTCCTGGCGGCGGTGTGGCTCACCGCGCGGCTGCCGCTGGGCACCCTGCCGCGCTTTCCCTGGTGGTTCTGGGCGGGGCTGCTGCTGGGCGCGCTGATCAACCTCCCCATCGGGAGTGCGGCGGTGCTGCGCTATCTCAATGTGGCGGTATTCGGACTCATCCTGCTGAGCGCGTCCTTCCTCATCGCGTGGACCACACCCATGGGGGAGATCGCGCCCGCCCTCGCCAAACTCGGCGCGCCGCTGCGGCGGATCGGGTGGACGCGGCGCGGCGTGCGGCACGCGGTGCCGGTGGACGAATGGGCGGTGGTGGTGGCGCTGACGCTGCGCGGACTGCCGCTGCTGCTGGAGGAGATGCGGATTCTGCGGGCCTCCCGGAAACTGCGTCCGAGCGACGGAATGTTGCAGCGGGCCGCGAATCCCCTGGTGGACATTCTCACCGCGGCACTGGCGGTCTCCACGCGGCGGGCGGGGGAACTCGGGGAGGCGATCACCGCGCGCGGGGGCACCGGAGAGCTCACCGCACGGCCCAGCGCGCCGGGCCGACGTGATATATACGCTCTCGCTATCGTCGGGGTCGTCTGCGCCGGTGCGATTCTGGTCGACGTGCTGGTCTGAGTGGGTTTCGCGGCGGCGCAGATTCCGCTGAAGCCCAAGCGGTTTGCCTCCCGACCTCGGTCTGGGCCGAAAATCATACGGCGTGTCGGTGGGGCGCGCTACCGTTGGCGATTGAAGATCGGATGAGGGATCACGATGCGATTCGCATCACGGCTTCACACGCGCGAGGGGTGAGGAAATTTCAGCGTGTGCGGCCAGCGTTGACAGAACAACCTGATGAAGATTGGACAACCGCAGATGTACCGCAAGATCACGGCTGTTGCCGCACCGGTAATCACCGCCCTCGCCATCGGCACCGGTGCCATGGGGACCGCGCAGGCCGACTCCGTCGCTCCCGATATCGGATACGAGGCCAAGCTGGTCGGCAATACCGTCGTCACCAGCCTCACCAACGGAACCTTCCAGCTCGCCGGCAATTCGGTGAACATCAACGACAATGCCGGGCGCACCTGGGTGAGCCTGCCGCTGGCGTTCCAGCAGGACGGCACGGAATACTCGCTGCCGCACAACATCAGCGCCGACGGCGCCACGCTGTCGCTGACGGCGATCAAGGACGAATCGACGGCTCGACCGGCCGCGATCAAGCCGGTCGCCTCGCCGAAGGAGAACCTGCTGGCGCAGCAGACGTTCGCCAGCCAGTTCGGCATCGCCACCGCCATCGGGGCGTTCATCGGCACCGCGCTCGGCGCGGCGGTCGGACTCACCGGCATTGTCAGCGGGCCGGGCGTGATCGCCAGCGTGATCGCAGGGGCGGCCATCGGCGGCATCATCGGCACCCTCGTGGTGGGTGGACCGACGCTGATCATCGCGGGGATCGACCTGATCAACACGCTCATGGCACCTCCGGGGACCAGCAAGTTCGCCGGAGCCAACTGAGCCGGAGCCGACTGAGCCGGGCCAACTGAGCCGGAGCCGACTCGGCCGGACGTTGGGACCCAGCCGACCGAACCCGGACAGGGAGCGGTCGGGAAGCAACGATGGTGCGGTCAGGGTGGGCTCCGCGCTTGCCCACCCTGTGCCCTCGGTGCGGCCCGGCGCACCCGTGGCACAGTCCGCCCAATCGCGGACTGTCCGATCGCAATCGGTTCAGACCTCCTCGGGGGCTGCGCGCCACACGGATGTACCCGCCCTGGCCACGTGTCCGGGTGCCTGCTCCGGCAGCACGATTCGCCGCATACCAACCCCAGCACCGGTCGATCTGGGGGACCTCAGCGTCGGCCACCGCGCCCACCGCCCTGGGAACCCGCGCATCCGCCATTCGGCTCGCGCATCCTCCGCGCAGGCGTCATTCCCGCTCCCGCGCCGTCCGCGCACACCCGCCCCGGGTTCGCACGCACCGTCCGCGCACACCCGACCCGGGTTCGCACGCACCGGTAAGCGACGTCAGTTCTCCGCGCACTCGCGGGGAGCCGGCCTTCCCGCGAATCGGTCCGACAGGTAATTCATCGCGCCCACGGATTCCACCAGGGCCGCGGGATTGTGGCCGGGCACCCGCGAGTGCACCGAGACCAGCGTCGCACCACCCGCGCAGTAGCGATCCCGCAGCGCGGTGAATCCGGCTACGGGAATCACATCGTCGGCGGTGCTGTGGTAGAGGTACAGCGGGACGTCCGGAATGGATCCGCCCAGCTCCTGGGGTTGCGCGGTGGCCTCGAACACCGGGTGCGACAGGAGGTTCGGGACCGCCGAATAGTTGTCCACCCGGTCGAACGGGTGCCGCACCACCAGATCCGCGCCACAGGCTTCGGACTCCTGCGCGAGCGCCGCGCGGCCGCGGTCGTCGAGCAGGTCGATCAGGCCCGAGGCGGGGTCGTTGCGGGCCAGCGACAACAGGATGAGCAGGGCCAATCCGGCCTGGAGGCTGCCGTCCACGCCGCGGGCGACGGCCGGGATATTCGCGGGCACACCGCCCGCCGTGACCCCGTGCAGCCACACATCGGGCGCGTAGGCGGCACGCAGTTGCGTGGCCCAGAGGGTGGCGAACGCGCCGCCCGAGTAGCCCCAGGCTCCGATCGGGCTGTCGGCGGTCAGACCCAGCGGGGCGAAGTCGCGAGCCGCGCGGACGCCGTCGAGCACACCGCGGCCCGAGGTCACCCCGTCGAAGAAACGCGATTGCGGCCCTTGATAATCCGAGACCACCACGGCCCAGCCGCGAAACAGCGCGGCGGCCAGGAACGGAATGTCCAGCAGGGTGTTCACGATGGAGAAGTCGCGGCCGCCGCGCAGGGCGTAGGAGGGCGCGCAGCTGGTGCCGAGGCTGTCCTCCGCTATCTGATACGACAGCAGCGGACGCCCACCGGGATTCGTCCACGCTCCCGGCGGCAGCATGACCGTGGCGACATTCGCGATCGGGACCCCCAGCGAATCCGTGCTGCGGTATCGGAGCTGCCAGGCGGCCACCGGCAACGGCAGCCCGAAGACCGCGATGGGCCGCGAATCCAGCACGGCCCCATTGGCGTAGGCCGCCAGGTTCGCCGGGGGCGCGTAGAACGGATCGTCGTCCGGCACCGGAATCTGCGGTCTGGCCAGCGGCGCGACCGCCGCGGCCAGGGCGATCACCACCGTGATCAGGAATGTCCACCAGCCCCTGCCGCCCCGCGCGCATCCTCGAAACCGCGCGCCGCCCTGCCGCATTACGCCTCCAGCGTCGTATCCCACCGACGCTCCAGCTTCATCAGGCCCGTGATCGCGCCGTACGGACACCCGGCGCATCGGAGACCCCAAGGTACTGCCGACCATCCGGCCTGGTCAATGGACATCCGAACGCTATCGGCGCGTCTCGCGACCCGGGCGTGGCGTGCCCGCGCCGGGCAGCTGCCGCTGCCACCGCATGGCCGCGGGATCGGTGGCACTCCCACCACCTGGTCGGCGCGATACCCGGCAACACCCACCGCCACCATGTCGGCGCGGTACCTGGCAACACCCACACCGCTATGTCGGCGCGGGATCCTGGGCACACCGCCGCACCGCCACCATGGCGGACAGGATGTGCGGCAACTCGGCAGGGCGGACCCGATCGACGCGGGGGTTCACGGTGGGTCGCCGGTGCGGCGGATTGTTCATCTGCGGCCCGCAGAACGCGTGGGCACCGACCGTCGGCCCGGCGGATGCTCTCCTCCGCGCGCGGATAGTGCGCCGCGAGTGCACCCCGGAGCTGCTCGCCCGCGGGTAGGGTTGGGGCGAAACGCATTGGGCGAGTGGAGGATAATGTGCGATACGGGAACGGCCTGGAGATTCCGGACTCGCTGGAGGAGCTGTGCGCACCCGAGCGGATGGCGGTGATCGTGTACGACATGCAGGTCGGGGTGCTGTCACAGCTGCCGGACGGCGACGCGATCATCGAGCGGGTGGTGCGGGTCGTCGAGGCCGCCCGCCGCGGTGGCTATCCCGTGATCTTCCTGCGGCACATGTTCCTGCCCAAACGGCTGAGCGGAGCATTCGCGCTGCGCATGGCCATGAACTGGCAGCGGGTGGATTCGGTGGACGAGGTGCATCCGATCCTGCAGCGCGATACCCCGGCCTTCGAATTGGTGCCGCAGCTGCGGCCGACCGCCGACGAGACGGTCTTCGACAAGACGGCCATGTCGGCGTTCGAGGGCACGCCGCTGGCGGCCACGCTGCGCGATCTCGGCATCGGGGCCTACACGATCGTCGGTGTGGCACTGGAGATCGGCATCGCCCCGACCGTCGCGCATTCCACCGATCTCGGCTTCATTCCGGTGGTCGTCAAGGACGCGGTGGGCGGACGCGACATCGAGGCCATGGATCGGGCCTGGGCCGACTTCGAATTCCAGGGCCACGCGGTGGTCACCGATATCGACACGCTCACACCGCTGCTCGAGAAGTCGGCCTGAGCCTGGGAACGAAAGGCTCAGTCGGAGGCGGGAATCCAGGCCGGATGCCAGAGACGTCCGGTCTCGGTCCAGTTCATGAACCGCACCGTGCCGGTGATCTTGGGCGTCACCCACACCGCGTCCTTGCGCTCCTCCCCGGTGAGTTCGTTGTCGAACGGGCTGGTCTTGCGTTCCAGGCGGCGCAGCCTCGAATCCAGCTCGCTCATCTCCTGTTCGCTGAAACCGGTGCCGACCCGCCCCAGGTAGTACAGCCTGCCCTCGTGCTCCACCCCCACCAGCAGGGAGGCGAAGCGGCGGACGTCCGAGCGTCGGTAGCCGCCGACCGTCACGGTCAGGGTGCGCCAATTGCGGGTCTTGACCCAGGACTGCCCGCGCTTACCGGGCAGGTACACCGAATCCCGGCGTTTGGCGATCACCCCCTCCATCCCGTGCTCCTGGCTGTAGCGCAGCGCCCGCGCCCCGGAGCCGTCCAGGCGCGGCGGCACCACCAGCGAGGACGACCGCCCGGCCAGCGCCTCCAGCACCCGGCGGCGGTCGTCGTAGCGTTTGCGCAGCAGTGAGGTGCCGTCCAGGTAGAGCACATCGAAGGCGACGAATACCGCCTGCCCGGCGTGGTTGCGCAGCAGTCCGAGGTTGGCGGTGCCGTGATCGTCGAAAACCACCGCCTCCCCGTCCAGCACGATCGAATGCCCGGCCAGTTCCGCGCCCAGGCGCGCGATGCTCGGATAGCGGCCGGTGACGATATTCCCGGCGCGGCTGCGCAAGGTGACCGCGCCGTCGTCGATCTCGGCGATGAGACGGAAGCCGTCCCATTTGGTTTCGAAGGCCCACTCGTCGGCCTCGAAGGTGGAGACGTCGCCGGGGGTGGCGAGCATGGGGGTGAGTCCGCGCGGCAGCGGTACCGGTTGCCGCGGCGGCGTGAGCACCCGGCCCCCGTCACCGGCCGCCACGCCGTCGCCATCCGGCCGGTCGAGCTCCGGATGCTGATCCTTCATCAGGTGCATGAGCCACTGATTGCCATTGGTCTGGATGAGCGCGTACCGGCCGTCCAGGCGTTCACCGTGCAGGCGCACGATCACCTCGTCGTCGCGCCACTTCTCGGTCTCGTAGGTGCCCGCATCCCAGATGGTCATCTCCCCGGCCCCGTACTGGCCCTTGGGAATCGTGCCGTGGAACTCCAGATATTCGAGCGGGTGGTCCTCGGTGTGCACGGCGAGGCGGTTCTCGTGGGTGTCGGTCGGCGGACCCTTGGGCACCGCCCACGACACAAGGACGCCGTCCCGTTCCAGCCGCACGTCCCAGTGCAGCCGCCGGGCCCGATGCTGTTGCACCACATAGCGATTGCCCTCGGCAGACGCGGGACGAGCGGCGGGCACCGGCTCCGGGGTGCGGTCCGGATCGCGCATGGAGCGGTAGCGGGTGAGCCGGTCGGGCTGATGTGCCGGCAGCGGCGCGTCCAATGCGGCGATCAGATCACCGTCGGACCGCCACCGTTCCAGCACCTCCTCGAAGCGTAGGTGCCGCAACTTCTTCCGATTCTCGATCTCGTCCCAGGTGCGCGGTGCGGCGACGGTCGGCTCGTCGCGGCCGCGCAGCGAGTACGGGGCGATGGTGGTCTTGGCCGGATTGTTCTGGCTCCAGTCGAGCAGCACCTTGCCCCCGCGCGCCGCCTTGGCCATATTCGCGGTGACCAGATTCGGGTACAGCTGTTGCAGATTGGTGGCCACCTGTTTGGCCACGGTGGACGCGCCGCCCGGGCTCAACCGACGATCGAGCGGGACGTAGACGTGAATGCCCTTGCTGCCGCTGGTCACCGGGAAGGCGTCCAGGCCGACATCGCGCACCACATCGCGCAGCATGAGCGCCACCTGCGCACACTGCCGCAGCCCGGCCCCCGGCCCGGGATCCAGGTCGAAGACCAGCCGGGTGATGGGGCCGCGCGCGTCACCGTCGAATACCCACTGCGGCACATGGATTTCCAGGGCCGCCTGCTGCCCCAGCCACGCCATGCCCGCCACCGAGTCGATCACCGGATAGACGACGGTGCGGTCGGAATGCTCGAGCCGATGGCGCTCGATCCACTTCGGAGCGTGGTCGGGCAGATTCTTCTCGAAGAACGAGGACTCGTCCACCCCGTTCGGCCAGCGCTTGCGCGTCACCGCCCGGCCCGCGATATGCGGCAGCAAGGCCGGGGCGATGGCCGTGAAATAGTCGATGACCTCGCCCTTGGTGGTGCCGGTGGCGGGATACAGCACCTTGTCGAGGTTGGTCAGCGCCACCTCGACTCCCCCGAAACTCCGCCGGGACCCCATGACGCCAGTCTAGAGGTGGGCGGCGACAATCATCGGGATCCGAAAAACCAACGGGCCGTTCGGGTCCCCGCGGGTCGCGGGAGACACGAACGGCCCGAATGTCGCAACCGGCCGGGTCAGAGGGCTCCCCTGAACCACGAGCCACCCGGAACCGACGAGCAGTGCCCGCGTTCCGGGTAGGCCGACCTATGGGGTCGGAGGCTTCTGCTCCCCCGGCGGGTTCTCACCCGGAGTGGGATCCGGAGCGGGTTCCGGAGCAGGCTTGGCCTCCGGAGCCGCGGCCGCGCCGCCCTGCTCCGGAATGGCGTTCTTCACCGCCTCGGCACCCTTGTCGATCTTGTCGGAGTACTTGCCTCCGGTCTTCTGGTCGATGAAGCCCCCGGCCTTGTCCACCGCGGACTCGATCTTCTCGGCGTTCTGGGCCGCCACATCCTTGCCCTTGCCGACCAATCCCTTGAGCGTGTCCATAAGACTCACAGCCCTGCTCCTTCACACTCGGTCTTCGGTCATCGGCTGACATCTTTCCACCAGGTCTGTCCTGGTGGGACGCCATTGCGGTCGATCCGCTGTCCCGGTTTCGGGACGGCGACGGCCGTACCCGCCGCGTCGGCCGCCGCCACCATCCGCTGTACCGGCTCCGACCAGCCGTGGAAGGCCAGATTGAAGGTCGCCCAGTGAATCGGCACCAGCAGTCCGTGCGCCGCGTTTCCCAGATTCAGATCGGCGTGTGCGCGCACCGCCTCCTCCGGATTCATGTGCACATCCGGCCAGGCGGCGTCGTACGCGCCGATGGGCAGCAGGGTCAGATCGAACGGGCCGAGCTTCGCGCCCGCCTCCGAGAACGCCTTGGTGTAGCCGGTATCGCCACCGAAGTACACCCGATGCCGCGGACCGGCCAGCGACCAGGACGCCCACAGGGTGGTGTTGCGCACCAACCCGCGGCCGGAGAAGTGACGGGCCTCCGTACAGGTGATCGTCAGATCCGTGCCCTCGTGCGCGCGCTGCAGCGTCGACAGCGAAACCGAGGTGCCCCAATCCATTTCGACGATCCGCTCGTCCGGCACCTGCCAGTGCCGCAGATGCGCCCCGATCCCGAGCGGCACGATGAAGACCGCGCTCTGGCTCGCCACCAGACCCTGCACGGTATCGCGGTCCAGATGGTCGTAGTGGTCGTGCGAGATGATCACCGCGTCCAGCGGCGGCAACTCGTCGAGCCGCTGCGGCACCGGATGCTGGCGAGCCGGGCCGATGAGCGGCGACGGCGAAACGCGTTCGCTCCACACCGGATCGGTGAGCACCCGGTAGCCGTCGATCTCGACCAGCGCGGTGGCATGGCCGTACCAGGTGACGGCCAGGTCCGCGGCCTGTTCCGGCAGCTCGGGGGTGACCAGCGGGATCGGACCGGGGGCCCGGCCCAGATTGCGTTTGGTCAGCACCGAGTTCAGCAGCGAGAAACCCGAACCGGAGGCGATCTGGCTGCTCGGCTCAGTGTTGTGGAACTGGCGGTTGCGGTAGCGGACCGAGGCGGTGGCGGTCGGCTGGATGGCCGAGATGCCCGCCCCCATGGCCGAGGGAATCCCCCACGCCGCGCGAACCAGCCAGCCGATGCCCACGGCACCGGCCACCGCACCCACCACGGTGCGCGCCGCACCCGTGAGCCGATCCCGCACCACGTCGATATCGGTTGTCCCGGTGTCTCGTTCGGCATTCATCGTCCGGTGAACCTCGCTGTGCGCTTCTCCTGGCGCGCCAAGCGCGCCTCCTGTGCGTCCTCGCTCGTCCATGCCGCCCTCAGCGCCTCTCGCTGCTCGATGGTGTCGGCCTCACGGGTGCCGTCGTCGTTGAACACCAGCTTCATATGCCGCAGCGACAGCGGTGCCAGCTCCGCGATGGATTTGGCCCACGCCTGCGCGTCGGCGAGGGTGCCGAGGCGATTGGCGAAGCCGAAACCGTAGGCGTCCGCGGCGGGGATCGGTTCCGCGCCCAGCAACATGGTGCGGGCCGGGCCGGAGCCGATCAGCGAGGCCAGTCGGCGCACCGTCCAACGGTCCACGGAGATACCGAGTTTCGCGGCCGGAATGGCGATGTAGGAGTCGGGGCTCAGCACCCGCAGATCGGAGGCCAGCGCCAGTTGCACGCCCGCGCCGAGCGCACCGCCGTTGATGGCGGCGATCACGGGCACCGGCACCGACTCGATGGTGCGCAACATGCCCATCAGGCCGTCCAGGAACTCGTCGGAATAGACGCCGTCCAGATCGGCCCCCGCACTGAAGATCGGCCCCTGGCCGGTGAGCACGATGACCCGCGCGTCGGCCGCCGCCTCCTGGACAGCGGTGCGCAACCGGCCCACCAGCTCGAGGTTGAGAGCGTTCCGGCGTTCCGGACGCTGCAGTTCGATGGTGACCACCTCACCATCGCGGCTGACTCCGAGCATCTGTCCCTTCCCCACTGTCGGCACCCTGGTCCCTTCACTCTAAGCGGGACCGACCGGCAGTTCCGCGCTCGACGCGGCCGTGTGTACCGACCGGTAACGCACCGTCGGTACTGTCTGGACGGTGAGCGCGACACCCGATGTGGACATCCTGGTGATCGGTGCGGGCCAGGCCGGACTCTCCGTCGGCTATCACCTGCGGCGGCTGGGGCTGCGGCCCGAGCAGGACTTTCTCATTGTCGACCACTCCCCCGGGCCCGGTGGCGCCTGGCAATTCCGTTGGCCCTCACTCACACTGAGTACGGTCAATCGTGTCCACGACCTACCCGGGATGGAATTCGCCGAAACCCTGCCGCCCGACGCGGCGCACGCGCAGGCGGCGACGGCGGTTCCGCACTACTTCGAGCTGTACGAGAAGCGGTTCGACCTGCGCGTGCACCGACCGGTCTCGGTGGCCGTGGTATGTGATCGCGCCACCGCCGCGACCTGCCCGAACGCTGAAGTGGACGGGCTGCTGCACGCCGAGACGCGGATGGGTGGCGAGCGGGCCGCCGCGCAGGAAGCCGGGTGCCGGGTGGCGGACAACCCCGGAGACCGCGGCGGCGGCGCCGCTGGTCCGGAAACCGACCACGCTGTCGATTCCGGTCCGAGCGACGCCGCCACCTCGCGCACCGGACGAACCGCTCCGGCCGCCGCCTCCGACCTCGGCGGGGGCGTTCCTCGTCGGGTGCCCACCCCAGGCGCCACGCTGCGTGTCCGTGGCTTGATCAACGCGACGGGTACCTGGGACAAGCCATTCATTCCCTATTACCGCGGCGCGGAAACATTCGCTGGCCGACAACTGCACGCCCACGACTATCGCGCCGCCGCGGAGTTCGCGGGAAAGCACGTCGTCGTGGTGGGCGGGGGTATCACCGCCGTGCAGTTGCTGGATGAGATCTCGCAGGTCACCGGCACCACCTGGGTGACACGGCGGGAGCCGGTGTTCCGGGACGGGCAGTTCGCGCCCGAGGACGGCCGGGCGGCGGTGGCGATCGTCGAGGACCGGGTGCGCCGGGGGTTGCCACCCGGATCGGTGGTGTCGGTGACCGGGTTACGTGAGGACGAGCGGGTGCGGGCGATGCGAGCGCGGGGAGCGCTGCGCCGCCGCCCCATGTTCGACCACATCGAACCCGACGGGGTGCGCTGGGCGGACGGGGAGTTCCAGGCGGCCGAGGTGATCCTGTGGTGCACCGGGTTCCGCAGCGCCCTGGATCATCTGGCGCCGCTGCGACTGCGCGGGCCCGGAGGCGGGATCACCATGGACGGTCGGCTGGCCACCCGGGTGGCGGCGGATCCGCGGATTCATCTGATCGGGTACGGGCCGTCGGCCAGCACGATCGGCGCCAATCGGGCGGGGCGCGCGGCGGCGGTGGAGTTGACGGAGTTCCTGGGGTGGATCAGTCCGGAGCGCCCGCGGTGAAGGTTTCGGGGTCGGGGCCTACGCGGGAGCCCTTGTCCAGGGCGGAGATTCGCGACATCTGGTCGTTGGTGAGTTCGAAGTCGAAGACGGCGAAGTTCTCCGCGATGCGGGTGGGGGTGACCGATTTGGGGATGGCGATATTGCCCAGCTGGAGGTGCCAGCGCAGGATGACCTGGGCGGGGGTGCGGCCGGTTTCCTCGGCGACCGCGACGATGGCCGGGTCGTCGAGCAGGGTGCCCTGACCGAGCGGGCTCCAGGCCTCGGTGGCGATGCCGTGATCGGCGTGGAAGGC
Organism: Nocardia otitidiscaviarum; assembly: GCF_007362295.1. Lineage (NCBI taxonomy): Bacteria > Bacillati > Actinomycetota > Actinomycetes > Mycobacteriales > Nocardiaceae > Nocardia > Nocardia otitidiscaviarum. The sequence goes on from NZ_CP041695.1 coordinate 6,167,093, forward strand.
GCGTAGCTCGGGCTGGGTCAGCCGGGGGTGCAGTTCGATCTGGTTCACCACGGGGGTCTCGCCGGTTTCGGCGATCACGCGCTCGAGGTGCTCGCGGGTGAAGTTGGAGACGCCGATGGAGGTGATGCGCCCGGCGGCCTTCAGCGATTGGAACGCCCGGAAGGTGTCCACGTACAGGCCGGAATCCGCGATCGGCCAGTGGATGAGGTAGAGGTCCAGGTAGTCCAGGCCCAGGCGTTCCATACTGGCGTCGAACGCGCGCAGGGTGGCGTCGTAGCCCTGATCGGAGTTCCACAGTTTGGTGGTCACATAGACCTGGTCGCGCGGCAGGCCGGAATCGCGGATGGCGCGACCCACCTCCGCCTCGTTGCCGTACACCATGGCGGTGTCGATGCTGCGGTAGCCGACCTCCAGGGCGGTGGTGACGGCGTCGACCGCTTGCTCGGGCGTTACCTGGAAGACGCCGAAACCGAGCTTCGGTATCACCTGCCCGTCGTTCAGCACGATCGAGGGGACGGCGCTCGTTTCACTCCTGAAGGTCACGTTCCGACCGTAGAAGCGGTTTGCCGCTTGGTCAATCAGCCCTTTCGCTGTGTTGGTCACCGCTTGACAGAATGTTGTGTTTTTACAACACTATGTTGTGTGAGTCCAGTGCGAAGGGGTAAAACCCTACCGATCTACAACCGCATCGCGGTGCTGCGGGCCGAGCACCGCATGAGCCGCGCGGCGCTCGCCGAGGCGGTGGACGTGAATGTGCAGACCATCGGGGCACTCGAACGTGGCGACCACTACCCGAGCCTCGACCTGGCCATGCGCATCTGCGACGTCTTCGGCGTGCCCGTCGAGGCCGTCTTCTCTCGCACCGAATTCACGCCGCTGTCCGCGGAGTTCTACTCGAAGGGGAAACCATGACCACCGCAACCGGTCTCATCGACCGCTACCAGGACTACCGCGTCCGCCGCTGGCTGGTCCACGAGCAGCGCATGGCCGGCATGTTCCCGACATGGCGCACCCGACGCCGACGGCGGGCGCTGGTCGTCACCGTGGCCGTCAGCCTCGCCGCGCTCTTCGTCACCGGCGTGCTGTGCGCATTCGATCTACAGTGGGCGACGCTGCTCATCCTGCCGGTGATCCTGATCTTCCTGGGCGCCTGGACCATGCTGCGCATCGTCTCCCAGGGCCAGGACAACGCACCTGCCGAAATCCTCGACGAACTCGAGATCGCGCAGCGGACGGCCGCCCGGTCCATCGGACTGTCGGTCACCCAGTGGCTGACGCTGCCGCCGCTGTTCTACGTGATCTGGGCGCCCGCCCTCGCCTCCGAGATGAGTGCCTTCCAGACCTCCTACGCGGGCGGCGTCATGATCCTGGCGACGTTGCTGGCCGGTGGCTGCGCTCCGGCCATGATCCTGGCGTGGACGCGACCGGAGCCGGAGCCGGAGCCGGAGGGCTGAGTCGGGCGGTCGACGGGCATCAGTCGACGGCGGGCGGATTGCCGAGACGGCGATACCGGAGGTGTCGAGCCGCTCGCAGTTCCGCCACCGGGCGAGCGGTCAGATCGGCCAACTCCTGCGCGATGACCGCGACCATGCGGCGGGCGAACTCCACCGGTTCGGCCGCCGCGTCCGGGCGTTCGGGAACGATGCGGTCCACGATGCCGTCGGCGAGCAGATCCACCGACCGGATGCGCTGGGACGCCGCCAATTCCGGTGCGTGCTCGGTATCACGGAAGACGATGGCGCTGGCTCCCTCGGGCGGTAGCGGCGCGAGCCACCCGTGCGAGGCGGCCAGCACCCGGTCCGCGGGCAACAGCGCCAGCGCGCCGCCACCGGTGCCCTGGCCGAGCAGGATCGAGATGGTCGGCGTATCGAGGGTGACGAGATCGGCCAGGCAGCGGGCGATCTCGGGGGCGAGTCCGCGTTCCTCGGCCTCGCGGGACAGCGAAGCACCGGCGGTATCGATCACCAGCACCAGCGGCACCCGCAACTGCAGAGCCAACTGCATACTGCGGCGTGCCTCCCGCAAAGCGGCCGGACCCATGGTGGTCTCGGTGGTCTGTCCGGAGCGGTCGTGGCCGAACACCACACACGGATGGCCGCGGAAGCGGGCCAGCGCGTGCACCACCGTCCGGTCGGATTCCCCCTGGCCGGTACCGCTGAGCGGCACCCGATCGGTGACCTGACGCAGCAGTTCACGAATACCCGGCCGATCGGCACGTCGCGAGTTCAGAACCGACTGCCAGGCCGGAACAGCTTCCAGCGAAGCATATTCCGCCGGAGAACAATCCAAAGTGGCTGGATCCCGCGAATATTCGGCATGCCCGACAGCGATTCCACTGAACACGTTGAGGGCTCGGTGCGCGATACGACGGAAAACCCGCACCGGGACCACACCGTCGATGACACCGTTGCGATAGAGGTTCTCCGCCGTCTGCACCCCCTCCGGGAAATCGCGCCCGTACAGCGCCCGGTACACCCGCGGCCCCAGGAAGCCGATCAGAGCGCCGGGCTCGGCGAAAGTCATGTGCCCCAACGATCCCCACGAGGCGAACACCCCGCCCATGGTGGGATTTCGCAGGTAGACCAGATAGGGGAAGCCAGCCGACTTGTGCGCCGCGACCGCCCCCGCGATCTTCACCATCTGCACGAAAGCGACTGTGCCCTCCTGCATTCGGGTTCCCCCGGAGGTCGGCGAGGCCACCAGCGGCAGCCCCAGCGCGGTGGCCCGCTCCACGGCCGACACGATGCGCTCGGCCGCCGCCACCCCGATCGACCCCGCGAGGAACCCGAACTCGCACGCGATCACGGCCACCCGCCGCCCGCGCAACCGCCCCTCCCCGGTCAGCACCGCTTCGTCGAGACCGCTCGCGGCCGCGGCCGCCCGCAGCTCGGCGCGGTACTCGGCGGAACGGGGAAGCTGCGGCGGAGGCCGATCCCAGCTCACGAAGGAGCCGGGATCGAGCAGACCACCGAGAAGTTCCCGCGCCGCTGTCCTCACGCCGCGAGAATAGCTGTGTCCGATTGCGTCGCCTTCGGCGATGCCCGGATCAGTACCCCTGCACGACCTTGCGCAGGGCGTACTCGGTGACCGCCACCAGGGCCTGCTTCACCGGCTCCCGGCGGCGGGCGTCCATCGACAGAATCGGCGTATCCGCCGGGACCGCGAGGGCCTGGCGGATGTCCTCGATCGGGTAGCGAGGCGCGTCGTCGAATTCGTTGATGGCCACCAGGAAAGGTAGGTTCCGCGCCTCGAAGTAGTCGACGGCGGCGAAACTGTCCTCCAGTCGCCGGGTGTCGACCAGCACCACCGCGCCGATGGCGCCGCGGATCAGGTCGTCCCACATGAACCAGAATCGGTACTGGCCGGGCGTACCGAACAGGTACAGCACCAGGTCATCGGCAAGACTGATCCTGCCGAAGTCCATGGCCACCGTGGTGGTGGCCTTCGATTCGACGCCACTGAGGCTGTCGACGCCGACACTGGCATTGGTCACCAATGCCTCGGTGCGCAGCGGAACGATCTCCGAAACGGCACCGACCAGGGTCGTCTTGCCCACACCGAAGCCACCGGCCACCACGATCTTCGCCGACGTCGGCTTGCTCGTGCGTGTGTCGACCTGTGTCGTCGAATCAAATACGCCGGAGTCCACTGAGAACCCTTTCGATCAGCTCGCGACGTTCATCGTCGCTGGAATCGTCTTTCAATGTCGCCGAAACCTTCACGTGGCCGGCTTCGATCAAGTCGGCGACCAACACCCGGGCCACCCCGATCGGGATGCCCAGGCGCGCTGCGACTTCGGCGACAGACGGCGATTCTCTGCACAACTCCACGATTGACGTCTCGATATTGGTGAGTTCGAACTGCCGCTCGAAGGCGACCGGATGCGATGCGACGAGCGCCTCCAACGCCAATTCCACCTTCGGCCGCGTGCGGCCGGCGGTCAAGGAATACGGGCGAACGAGGCTGGGCTCGGCGCTCCCCAAGCGCTGATTGTCTATGTCCATCCCACCATCAGGAACCCATCGTGACGCGAGGTGTGGCCTGGACTGTCTGGCCCACCCGCTCGACCAACAAAGCCATCTCGTATCCCACCTGGCCGATGTCACACGAGGTATTCGTGAGCACCGCGAGGTAGGAACCATCACCAACGGCCATGAGCAACAGGTATCCGTGCTCCATCTCGACAACCGACTGCAGCACGGTGCCGCCCTCGAAGAGGTTGGACACGCCCACCGAGAGGCTCGCGAGCCCTGCGGTCACCGCGGACAGCTGTTCTGCCCGATCGACGGGCAGCTGCGCGCTGGCAGCCATCAGCAGGCCATCGGCCGAGACAAGCACGGCATGCGCGACGCCGGGAACCTCATTCGCGAAGTTCGAAACCAGCCAATCCAGCTGTCGCTTCGTACCACCTAGATCGGGGTTCATCGGTCTCCTTTATCTCCGGTTAGGTTCATTGCTTGCTGTGCACGGCCATCCCGGACGCCCTGCTGGTGACGACTCAGGCTGGACCTGATGGATTCCGGATCCCGGCGGGTGGTCCGTTCGGCGTTGCCGTTCACGCCGCCCGGCACCAACCGGTGCCCCGGATCACGCTGCGGCAGACCGGCTGCCGTGCGCTTCTCCGGCTGAGATTCCACCGCACGACGGGCCGCTTGCCAACCCTCGTCCCCCGGTGATTCGAAGGAGGCGGCCACCTGGGACCGGTCCGCGTTCGGATCCTGCAGCCACGCCGACATCATCTCAGCGAAGATCGGAGTGCCGAACGACGAGTCGTCTTCGCTGGCAGGCTGCAGTCGAGTCTGGAAGAACGACGCCGTCTTCTGCGGATTGGAGCGGAAGCTGTGCTTGCCCGGACCGGCGGGCGCCTCCTCGGTGGCACCGCCCGCGGCAGGGCCGCGCAGCCCCGGCACCGGAGCCGGACGCTGCGGCAGACCCGCACCCGGATCGCGCTGCGGCAGACCGGACGGACTGGGCCGCTGCGGCATACCGCCCGGGGCGGTGCCCGGCTGCCGCTGCGGCAGCCCGCCGTCACGCTGCGGGAGCAGGGTGTTGTCCCGCTGCGGCAGCGCCGATTCCCGCTGCGGCAGTACGGTATCCCGCTGGGTCAGGCCGGTGGACGCGGCATCGCGGCGCGGCATGGCGCTATCGCGCTGCGGCAGACCGTTGTCGCGCTTGGGTAGACCGCTGTCACGCTGCGGCAGCCCACCCAGGGCCGAATCACGCTGCGGCGGCGCACCGTTGCTTCCGGGCGCGCGCTGCGGCAGACCACCGGGCGCGTCACCACGCTGGGGCAGACCACCGGGAGCCTCACCCCGCTGCGGCAGACCACCGGGAGCCTCACCCCGCTGCGGCAAACCACCGGGAGCCTCACCCCGCTGCGGCAAACCACCGGGAGCCTCACCCCGCTGCGGCAAACCACCGGGAGCCTCACCCCGCTGCGGCAAACCACCGGGAGCCTCACCCCGCTGCGGCAAACCACCCGGAGCGTCACCACGCTGCGGCAGGCCCTTGCCGCCCTCACGCGGCGGCGCACCATTGGCACCCGGATCACGCTGCGGCAGGCCGCCCGAGGCGGCACGCTGCGGCAGCCCACCGGCGGACGGATCGCGCGGCGGGGCACCGTTGGTACCCGGCTGCCGCTGCGGCAGCCCACCCGGACCGGCGGGCGCGCCACCCTCGCGGGGAGCGAGGCCCGATTCCCGCTGCGGTAGCGCACCGGAGGCGTCCCGCGGCGGCAACCCACCCGGACCACCCGGAGGCGGGGCGCCCGGCCCCGGCCGCTGCGGCAGCCCACCGGGCGCACCCGGCGCACCGCCCTGGCGGCGCATCATATTGGCGGCGAGGCCGCCGCCCGGACGCGCCGGACCGTCGCCCGGCTGACGCGGTTGCAGATTCGTATTCGGCTGCCCCGACGGGGGCACCGGATTGTTCGCGCCGGGCTCACGCTGCGGTAGCCCACCCGGACCGGGCGGAGCAGCGACGGTGTGGCGGACCGTCGGACCGCTGGTGCCCGGCTGGCGCTGCGGCAGCCCACCCGGTCCGGCGGGCGCGGCACCGCCCGGCGCACGCTGCGGCAGCCCCACCGCGGCACCCGCCGATCCCGGCGAACGCTGGGGTAGCCCACCGGAGGCGTTCGCGGCGGCGGGCGCGGGAGCACCGGCCCCCGATCCGGGGGCGGCCGGAATCGCACCGCTGCCACCCGGATCCACGGTCACCATGACATTGCCGGTGGCGGTGCGGGTCACCGCCCGCATCTGCATGGAGGACGGGGCCGACGGCTGCGGCCCACCCGGCTGCGGGGCCGGCTGCTGCTGCCCACCCGGCTGCGGCGGCACCGAGATCGCGCCGCCCGGCGCCATGATGAGCGCCTTCGGCACGTGCACGGTCACGGTCACACCCGGATCGCGCGCGGTGTCGAAGGTGGGACGCAGTCGCACGGTCAGGCCGTGCCGCTCGGCCAGCCGGCCGACCACGAACAGGCCCATGTGCCGGGCGGTGTCGGGACCGACCTCGGCGGTGGTCTCCAGTCGGCGGTTGATCTCGGCCATCTCCGCCGGCGGCATACCGATACCGCGGTCGGCGACCTCGATGAGCAGACCGGTGTCGTGCGCCTGCGCGAAGGTGAACTTCACGTCCGTCTCCGGCGGCGAGGCACGCAGCGCGTTGTCGAGCAACTCGGCGAACAGGTGCGCGAGGTCGGAGGCGGCCGGTTCGACCAGGGCACCGCGCGGCGTGGCGCCCAGCTTCACGCGCTCGTAGTCCTCCACCTCGGAGATGGCCGCGCGCAGCACGTCGGCGATCTCGACGGGGGCGGACTTGGACCGGCGCTGCTTGGTGCCGGCGAGAATCAGCAGGTTGTCGCCGTTGCGTCGCATACGCGCGGCGAGATGGTCGAGGCGGAACAGGTTTTCGAGAAGGCGCGGGTCCTTCTCGTCGTACTCCATCGCCTCGATGAGGGTGAGCTGGTGGTCGACCAGCGACTTGGAGCGCCGCGCCAGGGTTTCGAACATGTCGTTGACCTGGGTACGCATGGCGGCCTGGTCGGCGGCCAGGCGCAGCGCCTGACCGTGGATGTCGTCGACGGCGCGGGCCAGCTGGCCGATCTCCTCGTCGGTGTCCACCGGCATGGGCTCGAGCGGAACGTCTTCCGGATCGGCGCCGTCACGCAGCGCGGAGACCTCGTGGGCCAGATCGTGTTCGGCGACGCGCAGCGCGGCCAGACGCAGCCGGCGCAGCGGCACGATCATCGAGCGGGCCATCAGCACGGCCAGAGCGAGCGCACCGAGGATGGTGGCGACGACGATGACCGCGTAGCGGATGGCGTCGGTGCGCGCGGTGGCGGCCAGGGCGTCCACTCGGGACACGATGGCCTTGGTGGAGTCGGTCGCGATGGTCTGGTACTTGTCGACGCTGACGACCAGCGAATCCTTGAGTTCGGTCACCGGCAGCTGACCCACGCTGGCCTCGGGACTGCCGACCAGCTGGAGCCGGATGTTGACCTGGTTCTGCAGCTCGGAGATCAGCGGATCGCCGTCCGGGAACCGGTGCGCCAGCACGGCCAGCAGCTGGCGTTCGGTGCTGATGCCGATCTGGATGTCGCGGACGCCGTCCTTGGGGTTGTTGCGTAGCGCCTCGGCGAAGCCGGCGACCTCGCCGACCAGCACGGCACGGGAGTTCAGCGAGTCGACGAGCTGCAGTTTGGCCTGGTCGACGGATTTGTCGGCGACGGTGGCCACGATCGACTCCACCGTGTTGACGCTGCTGCCGCGGACTCGCTCGATCTGCGCGACCGTGTCGGGAACCGATTCCGAGGGGGCGAGACCCTGCGCCCGAATGGCCTTGGCGGCCACGATCATGTCGTCCAGCGCGGCGCGAGCGTTCGGCATATCGCTCAGCTTCGGCGCGGCCTTCTCGGCGAACTGGATGGCGGTGTCCAGCTGGGCGAGTTCGGGATCGGTCGTGAACGAGTTCCCGCCGATCTTCACCATCTGACCACCGGCGACCTGCGACGCTGTGGCACTGAGGCCGGTGATGGCCGGAATCACGCTGACGTGTTCCACCGCCGTGGACAGCCGTGTCGACTCGCGGAACTCCGCCGAGATCCTGGAGGCGCCGAGCACCACCGCGACCAGTAGCGGGACGGCTAGCACAGCCGTCACCTTCCAGCGCAGGTCCCAGTTGCTCAGCGCCCAGCGCTTGCTGCCGGAACTAGCGGCGTCACGCATCTCCCACTCACTTTCCAAACTGGCCCTGGCCACGCGCTATCAGCGAGCCTCCACGATCGCACGCTGGGCTCGACAGGCAGAGCTGGCCGAGAACTGCGGCTGGCCGAGAAATTGCGTCCATGACGGCCGAAATATGTGACATGCGATTCTAACGGATCAATAACTTCTTGTGTGACCTCTTGGCAACCACCGGTCGCTGACCTGCCTGTTCCAGACAAAATCAAAGGTCGCGGCGTCCGCCCGGACGTCGCGTGAAGTCTGCCACAATCAGGCAGATCTATCGAGGCGGGCATCGACGGGGAGCTAGGGAGTCACGGGGTTGAACGCGAAGCAGGAGTACCGGCCGGCGTACCAGACGAGCCTGGTCGATCCTTCGGAGTTCTGGCTCGCGGCGGCCGAATTCATCAGCTGGGAGGTGCCTCCCACCCAGATCTTGGACCCGACAGCCCGCCCGACGGCCCGGTGGTTTCCCGATGCTCGCCTCAACACCTCCTACAACGCACTCGACCGCCATGTGCGCGACATCACATCGGACGATGACCAGTCCAACGGTCGCGAGGGGGGTCGCGCCGATCAGCCCGCCCTAATATACGACTCCGCTATGACGGGCGCCAGACGTGTCTATACATATAAGGAGCTACTGGACGAAGTCGCCCGGTTTGCCGGATCCCTGCTACGCCTCGGCGTCCGGACCGGCGATCGTGTCGTCATATATATGCCGATGATCCCGGAAGCCGTGATCGCCATGCTCGCCTGCGCGCGCATCGGTGCGGTCCACTCCGTGGTCTTCGGCGGGTTTGCCGCCCCCGAACTCGCCGCCCGCATCGACGACGCCGAACCTGTGCTCATCATCACGGCCTCCGGTGGGCTCGAACCCGGCCGCCGCATCGAATACCCGCCCATCGTGCTGCAGGCCCTCGATATCGCCGACACCACCGCGCCCCGGCTCGTCCTGGTGAAACAGCGCGACGGCTTCCCCACCATCCGCTTCCCCACCCCGCAGGCCGCCACCGAGAACCTGCCCGACTCCACCGAGACGGTGGCCGCACGCTGGCTGGACTGGGAAGACGCCGTCCGCGACGCCGACCCGGCCGACCCGGTATCCCTGGCCGCGACCGATCCGCTCTACATCCTCTACACCTCCGGGACCACCGGGAAGCCCAAGGGCGTGGTGCGCGACAACGGCGGGCACGCGGTCGCGCTGGCCTGGTCCATGCGCAACATCTACGACGTCGCACCCGGGCAGGTCATGCTGACCACCTCCGATATCGGCTGGGTGGTCGGACACTCCTACATCGTCTACGCGCCGCTGCTGGTGGGCGCGACCACCGTGCTGTACGAGGGCAAACCCATCGGAACGCCCGACGCGGGCACCTTCTGGCGGCTGATCGAGGACTACGGCGTCGATGTGATGTTCACCGCGCCGACCGCGCTGCGGGCCATTCGGCGCGCCGACCCCCAGGCGGCGGCCGCCAAGCGCCACGACCTGTCCCGGCTGCGCGCGCTGTTCTGCGCCGGGGAACGGCTCGATCCGGCCACCTACGAGTGGGTGACCACCACCCTGCTGGCCGACCATCCGGACTGCCCCGTCGTGGACCACTGGTGGCAGACCGAGACCGGCTGGCCGATCTGCGCGAATCCGCTGGGATTGCAACAGCTCCCGGTCAAGCCCGGCTCGGCCGCGGTGCCGGTGCCCGGATACCGGCTGCGGGTGCTGGACTCCGAGGGCAATGCGGTGCCCGCCAACACCGAGGGCAATATCGTGATCGGGCTGCCGCTGCCGCCCGGCACACTCACGACACTGTGGCGCGATGACGCCCGCTTCGAACGCAGCTATCTCTCCGCCTACCCCGGCCACTATCTGACCGGGGACTCCGGATACTTCGACGAGGACGGCTACCTGTTCGTGCTCGGCCGCACCGACGACGTGATCAATATGGCCGGGCACCGGCTCTCCGCGGGCGGGATCGAGGCCGCCATCTCGGGACATCCGGCCGTCGCCGAGACCGCGGTGATCGGGATACCCGACGAACTCAAGGGGCAGCGGCCCATCGGGTACGTGGTGCTCAAACAGGGTATGGATATCGACCAGGAGCAACTGCGCGGCGAGGTGACCGAGCGGGTGCGCGACCGGGTCGGAGCCATCGCCACCCTCTACGACGTGGTCGTGGTGAGCGCACTGCCCAAGACCCGCTCGGGCAAGATCCTGCGCCGCACCATCCGGCAGATCGCCTCCGGCGAGGAGTACGAGGTACCGCCCACCATCGAGGACGCGGGCATGCTCGACGTGCTCGAACAGCAGGTGGGCGATGCCGCCGAACTCATGCGCAGCGGTGAACGCACGCCGCCGCTGCCTCTCGATCAGGACACCACCGACGGCGGCGACACCCCCGCCGATCCGGCCGTCACCAACTGAGCGGTTCACTCTTCAAGAACTTCTCAGAATCGGTTCATCGGGCTCTCGAGCGGGTGGCCTAGCGTCGGGCGCATGTCATCCACGCACAGCCGTCCGCGCCGCACCATCGCCGCCGCGGGAGCCTTCGGCGCTCTCACCGCGGTGTCCGTCTGGCTCTTCCCCGCGACGGCCGCCGCCGCGCCCGCCGATATGGTCGCGCCGCTGCTCACCTCCACCTGCACCTTCGACCAGGTCGATGCCGCGTTGCACGACAAGGCCCCCGCGCTGGCCCAGTTCCTGGACCAGAACCCCGACACCAAGGCCGAACTGCGGGCCAAGTTCGACCAGCCCGTCGAACAACGCCAAGCCGAGTTCGACGCCTACGTCCGCGAGAATCCGGAGGCCGCCGCCCAGGCCGAGAACGACCCGCGGGCGGGTGGAATCGCCGCCGCCATCCAGGCCGTCGCGGAGTCCTGCCACAACTACTGACCCCGCCTGCGCCAAAATGGACACCGTGGCCGAACGCGGAGAGACCCCGACCGTGCTGGTAGTCGACGACGACGAGGATGTGCTCGCCTCCGTCGAACGCGGGCTGCGGCTCTCCGGGTTCCGGGTGGTGATCGCCCGGGACGGAGCCGCGGCCCTGCGCGCCGTGACCGAGGAGTCACCGGACGCGGTGGTGCTCGATATGAATATGCCGGTCCTGGACGGGGCCGGGGTGGTGACGGCGCTGCGCGCCATGGGCAACGAGGTGCCCATCTGCGTGCTCTCGGCGCGCAGTTCCGTCGACGACCGCATCGCCGGACTGGAGTCGGGGGCCGACGATTATCTGGTCAAACCCTTCGTCCTGGCCGAGTTGGTGGCTCGGATCCGCGCATTGCTGCGCCGCCGCAGCGACACCGCCGCGCCGACCACCCCGGGCGGCATCACCGTCGGACCGCTCGAGGTGGATGTGGCCGGATACCGGGCACTGCTGCACGGCAAGGAGATCGAGCTCACCAAGCGGGAATTCGAGCTGCTGTCCACCCTGGCCCGCAGCGCCGGGGTGGTGCTGAGCCGGGAGCGGCTGCTGGAGCTGGTGTGGGGCTACGACTTCGCCGCCGACACCAATGTGGTGGACGTCTTCGTCGGCTACCTGCGGCGCAAGCTGGAGTCCGATGGAACGCCGCGACTGCTGCACACCATCCGAGGGGTCGGATTCGTGCTGCGAGCACCGAAGTGACGGGCACCGACGGGAACGGACGGCCGCGGTGAACGCCATCCGGCGGAGGTGGTTCGCTCGCTCCGAGCAGCGGTCCCGACCGCCCAGGTCGTATTCGTTGCGTACGCGCGTCGCCGCCGCGGCGGCGCTGGGGGCGACCGTCATCGTGGCCGCGCTGTCCTGGGTGACCATCTACGCCATCGAACGCAACAATCTCGCCCAGGCCGACCAGCAGCTGACACTGGCCTCCCAGATCGTGTTGATCGAACCGGTGCTGTCGGTGAATGTGCTCGAATTCCTCGGGGCCAACAAGGATTTGGCGATCACCGTGCGCAATCAGCAGGGCCTGGTGGACAGCACCCGGATCGAGCTGCCGCCACTGCCGCTGGGCTCGGAGACCGTCACCGTGGGCGGCGTGCCCTACCGGGTGCTCACCACCGATCAGAACCAACCGCCCGGACGGGTTGTCTCCCTCGGCATTCCGACCACGCAGACCGCGGAGGCCACCGCCGAGCAGCGGCGCTGGGTCCTCGTCGCCGCCGTGGTGGCGGTGGTCGCCGCGGCCGCGCTGGGCTGGCTGTTCGGCGGGCGCGCCGTGCGCCCGATCGCCGATCTGACCCAGCAGGTGGATGAGCGCCGTCCCTCCAATTCCGGTGCGCCGCTTCCGGTGGACGGCTCCGGTGTGCGCGAGGCCGAGAAGCTGGCCGATGCCGTCAACACCATGCTGCGCCGGGTGGACCGGGCCCAGGCCGAGACCGCCGCCGCACTGGAGACGGCGCGCGACTTCGCCGCCGTCTCCGCGCACGAACTGCGCACGCCGCTCACCGCCATGCGCACCGACCTGGAGGTGCTGCGCACCCTGGACCTGGACGAGACACAGCGCGCGGAGATCCTGGCCGATCTCCAGCGCAGCCAGGACCGGGTGGAGGCCACCCTCGCCGCGCTGGAGCGGCTCGCCGCCGGCGACCTCACCGACGAACGCGACCATGTGGAAACCGATGTGGGCGATCTCTGCGATACCGCCGCCCACGACGCCATGCGGCACTTCCCCCACCTGAAGGTGCGCATCGACACCGATGCCGAACTGGTCACCCGGGGGCTGCCCACCGGGCTGCGGCTCGCCGTCGACAACGCCCTCACCAATTCGGCACGCCACGGGCGGGCGACCGAGGCGCTGCTGTCGGCGCATCGGGCCCGCAACGGGCACATCATCATTTCCGTGGACGACAACGGTCGCGGAATTCCCGAGGCGGAACGCTATTCGGTTTTCGAGCGATTCTTCCGGGGCAGCCAGGCCAGCAAGGGCGGTTCCGGACTGGGCCTGGCCCTGGTCGCGCAACAGGCGCAATTGCACGGCGGCCGTGCCTATTTCGACGACGGCACGCTCGGCGGGGTACGGTTGGTGCTGGATCTGCCCGATCGCACCGCATCCCTTACCGAACCCTCAGACAATCGCCAGAGCTGAGGACATTTCGTACCCGTACGGTCGCAAAGCGTGTCCGCCAACAGCACCTCGAATTCGACCGCATCGCATCGCGCCGGAATCCGCGGCCGTAAACGCCTGCTATTCGCACTGCTCGCCCTCGTCGTGACCGGGGCGCTCGCCGCCGGTGCGGTCACCTGGCTGCGCTCGGCGAATCCGCCCACCGCCGTGGCGCTCGTCAACGGGGACGAGGGCCCCCTCGGCGAACGCATCGCCACCACGCTGCGCGAGAGCGGCGCGCACGAGTGGGCGGTGGTCGACGCGGCCGGCACCGCCGACTACGCGGCGGTCGTCACCCTGCCCGCCGACCTGTCCACCTCCGTCGCCTCGCTGGCCACGGCCGCCCCACAGCGGGCGCGGGTCGAGGTGGACTCGAACGACCACGCCGACCCGAACCTGGTGAACGACGCGGTCACCGAGGTGACCCGGCAGATCAGCGCGGCCGGGATGGACACCGTGTTCGCACTCATGAACTCCGCGCGCGGACAGGTGTCGCAGGTGGCGTTCACCGCCACCCTGCTGGGTGCGGGCGTGCAGGCGGCGGCCGACGGCGCGGAGCAGTTCCAGGGCGGGGCCGATGAGATGCTGGCCTTCCTGGAGAGCGCGAAATCGGGTGCGGGACAGATCACTTCGGCCATCGCCACGCTCGAGCAGACGGTGTCGGCGGCGACCGCGCAGGCCAACTCCTTCGCCGACACCCTGGACAGCACCGGGGTGACGGTCGGCCAGGTGCAGCAGTCGGCGACCACCCTGAGCGACGGGCTCGCGACGGTGCTGCCACTGTTGCGCGCCCTGCCGTTCGCGGCGGATCCGCAGCTGGCGAACATCATCACCCAACTCGAGGGGCTGCGGAAGGTCGCCGACGAGGCCAGCGCCCAGCTGACCGGATTCGGACAGTTGACCGGCACTCAGGTCACCCCCGACACGCGGATCGGTCAGCTACTGCGCGATGGCGCCGGGCGCCTCGGCGACGCCAGTGCCCAGCTGAGCCAGGGCGCGCAACTCGCCGAGCAGATTCCGCAGCTCGCCGATCAGGGCGCGGCGCAGTTGCTCGCGGCCATGCAGGCGCTCACGGGCGGGGTGGACCAGCTCCAGAATGTCACCACCACCCTGGGTAAGCAGGCCAATCAGGCGCTGACGACGCTCACGAAGGGCAGCGGCGGACAGCAGTCACAGATTGCTATCAGCCTCGCCGACCCCGTGGAGATCGTTCGCAAATAACAAGATCACTGGGTTTAGAATTAGCCCGATTTGCTCTGGTCGACCGGTTTCACAAGAAGCTCCATCCCCACCATCTGGTATTCGGAGAGGAACTGATCGTGAGCAGTATTCTCGTCGCCGCGCACGACCTGTACGGAACCGTTGTGGCACAGCAGTACACCAATCCCACGTCGGAAACCCCACCGGCCGCCGACAAGCTCATGAAGATGTTCCGCTATTTCACCTGGTTCGCCCAGATGTCCGGAATCGCCGCCATCACCTACGGCGGCGGCCGCTTCGCCTGGGAGAAATGGGGTGGCGGCGGACTCCAGTCCCCGAAGATGGTCGCCAACGCGATGCTCGGCGGTGCGACGGCCACCAGTGCGGGCACCATCATGAACGCGGTAGTCGGTTGAGGAACAACCCGCTCGCACGCGACCACACTGCCGCCCGCTGAATACTCGGGGAGGCGGACAGGCCCGCCGTGCTGATGCGCGGCGGGCACGATCATGTCCGATCTCTCAGCTCACGCCGAGCAGGTCGATGATGAAGACGAGGGTCTTGCCGGAGAGCTGGTGTCCGGCGCCGGCCGGGCCGTAGGCGAGCTCCGGGGGGATGGTGAGCTGGCGGCGGCCGCCGACCTTCATCCCCGGGATGCCCTCCTGCCAGCCCCGGATGAGATTGTTCAGTGGGAAGTCGATGGACTCGCCGCGGTTCCAGGACGAATCGAACTCCTCGCCGGTGTCGTACTCGACGCCGACGTAGTGCACGTCGACCTTGTCGCCCGGCTTCGCCTCGGGACCGGTGCCCACCTCCAGGTCCTTGATCACCAGCTCGGCGGGCGCGGGGCCTTCTTGGAATTCGACTACCGGCTTGTTGCTCATACGCTGTCCTCTTCACGATCGGGGATCCTGCGGTCGTGCTTCACCTTATGACGACGTGCGGCGCGGGTCCGGAGCCGGGCCGCGTATGTCGCCAGGGCAGGATGTTTGCCCGTGGCCGAAGTGATCGATATCGACGACCCCGCCGATCCGCGTGTCGCCGACTTCCGCGACCTCAGCAATGCCGACCGCCGACCGGACCTCCCGGGCGGGAAAGGGCTGGTCATCGCGGAGGGCGTGGTGGTCGTGCAGCGCATGCTGAACTCCCGGTTCCGCCCCTTCGCCCTGCTGGGCACGGCGCGGCGGCACGAGCAGCTGGCCGAGGACCTGGCCGGGGTCGGCGTGCCGTACTACCGCGCCTCGGCCGAGGTGATGGCGCGGGTGGTGGGGTTCCACCTCAACCGGGGCGTGCTGGCCGCCGCCCGGCGACCGCCCCAGCTGTCCGCCGAGCAGGTGCTGGCGACCGCCCGCACGGTCGCGGTGCTGGAGGGCGTGAACGATCACGAGAACATCGGATCCATCTTCCGCAATGCCGCCGGACTCGGCGCGGACGCGGTGCTGTTCGGCGACCGCTGCTCGGATCCGCTGTACCGGCGCTCGGTGCGGGTGTCCATGGGACATGTGCTGCGGGTGCCGTTCGCGCAGCTGCCGGAGCTGCCGGGCGGATTGGACCTGCTGCGCGCCAACGGCTTCCAGACCGTCGCCCTGACCCCGAATCCCGCCGCGCCCACCCTGGCCACCGCCATGACCGGAGCGAAGGTGGCACTGCTGCTCGGCGCCGAGGGTCCCGGCCTGACCGAGGACACCATGCGGGCCTGCGACATCCGCGCGCGGATCCCCATGACACCGGGGACCGATTCGCTTAATGTGGCCACCGCGGCCGCCATGGCCTTCTACGAGAGAGTCAGGACACAGTGACCTATCCGCCGGATGGACCCTACGGGTACGGGTACTCCGAGCCGACCCCGTGGGCGGCCGGTCTGACCGTCGTGGTCATGGTCGCGTTGCTCACCGCGTGCGGCGTGTACGCCTTCGGCGCGGCACTGGCGCAGGTGCATCCGCTGCTGTCCATCGCGGTGAATCTGGTCGCGGTGGGCGGAGTGCTCCCCACGGCGTGGCGGTGGCGGTTCGCGCCGGTCACGCGGTGGGTGATCGCGGGGCTGGGCGCGGGTGTGCTGCTGGGCTGGATCGCACTGCTGATCGGCGTGTAGCCGCGCTGATCCGTGTGGCCGCGCAGATCTGTGTGGCCGCGCTGATCCGTGTATCCGCGCTGATCCCTGTGGCCGCGCTGATCCGTGTGGCCGCGACTGCTCGGTGTGCGGCGTGCGCTGTCACACGCGGCGAAGGCGACCGGTCACGCGCACCGCGGCGATAGCCACTCAGCTCACGCGATCGCGGCCGCGCAACCAGTGGAACAGCCCGCGTTTCCCATTGTGTTCGTGGTCGGGTTCGGCGGGAGCCTCGGGCTTGGGGGCCTGCCCCTTGGGGAACAGGGAGAAACCGCAGACCTCGATCTCCTCCGGTGCCAGCGGCATATCCGCGAGGGTCGGAATGTCCTCCGGGGCGACGCCGGGGGCGCTGGTCGCGCCGTTGCGGTAGCGGAAACCGAGCCATTCGGCATTGGCGGCGTCCGCGAAATCCGGTGGGTCGAAAGGCAGGAACTGCGGGTCGGGCAGTTCCCCGGCGCGCAGCTGGATCGGATGCTCCCCGGCCCAGTACGGCCGCTCCCAGACCCGGGGCAGACCCTCGTCCTCGAGGATGTTCGCCCGGGTGGCGCTGAAGGAGCGGCGGAATTCTCCCCGCTCCCAGTATGCGAACGCACCCCAGCCCATGGCGAGGTCGTAGGAGACGAGATAGGTATGCTCGGACGCCAAGGGGCGCACCAGCAGTTCCGGCAGTCGGGTCGGACGGGCCAGGGCGGCCTGGGTCGAGCACACCACCGTGACGCCGGGATAGCAGCCGATATAGACGGATCCGGGATCGGGTCCGGCCCAGACCTTCATGGTGCCGGAGGCCGCGGGCACCACGTCGCGATCCGGATTGAGCTGCTTGGCCAGGGCGAAGGCGGCATCGGGATCGGGGCCGGGGTGGGCGCGCAGGACGGCTACCGGATCGGGGGCGTCGACGTACCAGAGCGAGGAGACTGTGGACGGCACAGGCGCGACACCTCCCGAGATCATTACATCCCAAGTGTAGCTATTATCGAGCTACATTAAATGGTCGAATGCCCAGCCAGCGTGTGATCGACTCGGCAATCACTGCCATCACCAAGAAATCTACCCCTGTCAGGCCCGAAATGGCGTGGTTGCGCAAGGACTTTCCGGGCGCGGCGGACACCCGGGCGATGCGATCGCGGTCAGCCCTATCAGACGAATCGGTCGGTATGGTCCGACACAGTGAATCAGCAGGTAGTCACACTGGCCAACGGTGCGGAGCACGGAAATGCCGCCCGGGCACATGTGATCGCGCAGCCACGCGATCGGAGTATGAGCAAACTTGCAGCTGCCGATACGAGCACACTCGCCGGGCAGGCACCGATCGGTCCGCCACGACGCAGCCCGGATACGCAGTGATCCGCCCACCACAACGCAAGCTTGGCGAGCACTGATCAGCCCACCACGACACAAGCCGGGCGAGAACGCCAGTCCAGCAATGACCGCGGGGCGAGGTGGCCGCCCGTTCGCGACGACGGTATGCGGCGCACAGCGGCCGATCGCCGGGTGCACGGTCGTTACGAGACGCCCACGTGAACTCGGCACCCGCCTGAACGCGACGCGCACGGGCGGGCGAAGACGCGGCGCGGGCGAGCGGTTGCGGCGCGGGCGAGCGAGGGTCGCGGCGCGGGCTCAGTGGCCCGAGCTGCGCACGCCTAGGAGCACGTCCTCCCACGACGGCATGGGAGCCTTGCCGCCGCGCTTGGCGCGGTTCGGCTTCTGCTTGGGCGCGGGCTGCGCGGCCGCCGGTTCGGCGGGCTTGGCCTCGGCGGCCGGAGCCGAAGGCGCCGGGGCGGCCGGTTCCTTCGGCGCGGCCGGCGCGGCCGGAGCCGGAGTGGGTGCGACGGGAGCGGCCGGGGCGGCGGCCGGAACGGTGCCGTCCCCCACCGCCGGACGCTGCTCGTAGAAGCCGTCCAGGCTCTGCTGGTCGGAGACTCGGGGCGCGGCGGGCGCTTCGAACTCCACGCGTTCGCGCGCCGCGGGGGCCGGGGCGGGCGCGGGCTCGGCGACCGGTTCGTTCTGATCCGGCAGGATGGTGGCCAGACCGCGCAGGGCACGGCCGAAATCCGGATCGATCAGATCGGAGGCCGGATCGTCCAGCGGCACCACCGAGCCACCGTGCGCGTCGGGCTGGTAGCGCCAATGCGCGGCGATGACCGAACGCCCCGCCTGCCACTGCAATTGCGCGACCCAGTAGCCCTTCTCGTCCTTCCAGGCATCCCATTCGGCGACCTCGACATTGTGGCCGCGCTCGGCGAAGGCCGCCGACACGATCTCGATGAGGGTTTCCACCGACGGACCGTCATTGCGCACCGGATGCGCCTTCTGCGCCAATTCGGCTGCCCGCTGCCGCTCCAGCAGGACCGGGTAGGCGAAACGCTCCACCCGGCTGGCGGGCATGCCGGACTCTTCGGTGACCTGTTCGACCGAAGCACCCGCTCGGATACGGGCCTGGATATCGCGAGGACGCATCGTGGCTTCCGTTTCGATCTCGATCTGGCCG
The DNA here is from genome assembly GCF_007362295.1 of Nocardia otitidiscaviarum. Classification (NCBI taxonomy): domain Bacteria; kingdom Bacillati; phylum Actinomycetota; class Actinomycetes; order Mycobacteriales; family Nocardiaceae; genus Nocardia; species Nocardia otitidiscaviarum. Next base: position 6,186,195 of record NZ_CP041695.1, read on the forward strand.
AATCGGGCAAGGTCTCCGCGCGCCGCGGCACGCAGTTTGTCGTCGGCGGCGAGCCGGTACTTCTGGCCGGTTTCGGTATCGATGCACACGATGTGCGTGGAATCGGGCGTCAATCCGATCACTCGAAGTTCACGCACCGTTACCTCCTTATCGCTGCTTCGATCACAGCCAGGCTCGCGACACCGCCCATATACTGGAACAGTAGTGCACTTCCGAGATTCGTGGGTCAAGACACGCGGGCGCGGAAATCTGCTCACAGACTCCCGCGCCGCATTACTGTGAACGATTCTGTCACAGAGCGTTCGGTACGGCTCGCGGATTCAAGATCCGCGAACCGCCCACATTTTTACTGCTCAGGCGAGCTTTTCTACGACCCAGTCGATGGCCCGGGTCAGCTGCGAGACGTCCTCGGGGTCGATGGCCGGGAACATGCCGACGCGCAACTGGTTGCGGCCCAGCTTGCGGTACGGCTCGGTGTCGACGATGCCATTGGCGCGCAGCACCTTCGCGACCTGGGCCGCATCCACCGAATCGGCGAAGTCGATGGTGCCGACGACCTGCGAACGCAGCGCCGGATCCGACACGAACGGGGTGGCGTACGAGCTGGATTCGGCCCACGAGTACAGCCGCGACGAGGAGTCGGCGGTGCGCTTCACGGCCCAATCGAGACCGCCGTTCCCATTGAGCCATTCGATCTGATTCGCGAACAGCAGCAGGGTGGCCAGCGCCGGGGTGTTGTAGGTCTGGTCCTTGGTGCTGTTGTCGATGGCGATGGGCAGCGACAGGAAATCCGGGGTCCAGCGACCCGAGTTCTTGATCTCCTCCACCCGCTCCAGCGCCTTGGGGCTCATCAGCGCGATCCACAGCCCGCCGTCGGCGGCGAAGCACTTCTGCGGCGCGAAGTAGTACACGTCGGCATCGGTGATGTTCACCGGCAGACCGCCCGCACCGGAGGTGGCGTCGATGGCGATCAGGGCGTTCTCCGAGCCCGCGGGACGCGAGACCGGGATGGCCACGCCGGTGGAGGTCTCGTTGTGCGCCCAGCCGATGAGGTCGACCGACGGATCGGAGGTCGGCTCGGGAGCGCTGCCCGGCTCGGACTTGATCACGATCGGATCGCCGATGAAGGGGTTGCCCTTGGCGACGGCGGCGAACTTCGAGGAGAACTCGCCATTGCTCAGGTGCAGCGACTTCTCCCGGATCAGGCCGAAGGCGGCGGCATCCCAGAAGGCGGTGGTGCCGCCGTTGCCGAGCACGACCTCGTAACCCTCGGGCAGGGAGAACAATTCGCGCAGACCGGTGCGCACGCGCGCCACCACGTCCTTCACCGGCTTCTGCCGGTGGGAGGTGCCGAAGACCGAGGCGCCGGTGTCCACCAGGGACCGCAGCTGCTCGGGACGGACCTTGGAGGGGCCACAGCCGAACCGACCGTCGGCCGGCTTGAGTTCGTCGGGGATGGTCGGGAACGCAGAGGTCATGGCGACAAGGGTAGAGCGTGACGGAGGCCGCATCCGCGAGTGGGTAGGCGCTGCAACACCATCGGCTCGGACACTGTCGGCAACCGGCGGGTATCGCTGTGTCCCCGAACACACTGCGGTTATGGTTCACGGCTATGAACACGGCCGCACACGACAGCTCGGAGACCGCCGCCACCGCGGCCGATTCCGGCCGCCCCCGGCGGCGTCCGGGCCTGTTCACCCGGCTGTCCTCGCAATTCGGCTCGGGCGGGCTACCCCGGCGGGATGCGGGCATGTCCGATGCCGCCCGCCGCGAGCTGCTGCTGCGCGGCGTCGCGGGAACCGCGACCGTACTGAGCGTGCGGGCGCGCCGCTCGGAGCCGGAGCACGAATTCTGGATCCGGGTCCAGCTCGAGGATCGGCATCCGTACGAGACGCGGGTGCGGCAACGGGTCGGCGCATCCGATCTGGAATGGATGCAGCCGGGCGATGTGGTGTCCTGCCGGGTCGATCCGGGCGACCACGACCGGGTTGTGCTGTACGCCCCGCCGCCGGAGGAGGCCACCCGCACGAATATCGCCAAGATCCTGAGCGACGGCCGCCGGGCCCGGGCCACCGTCCTCGCCGCCGCACCGGTGGCCGCCGACTACGCGGGCCGCGACGATCCGGTGCTGCGCCTCGATCTGGAGTTACACGCCTGGGACGAGCCGTCGCCATGGCTGGTACGGGTGGTGGCCGCGGTGCCGCTGTCGGCCATCGAACTCGTCGATCTGGGACGGCAGCTGGAGGTCGCCTTCTTCACCGTCGATCGCGGTGAATCGGTGGCGGTCGACTGGGCGGCCTCGCGCGCACTCTGAACGCACCCGAGACACATCGAAACCCGGCCGATTCGGCGTCGTCGAATCGGCCGGGTCGAGAATTTACGTCCCGTTGAGCTCAGGCCGCGATACCCAGCCCGAGGGTGATCGCGACCGGCACCAGATACAGCACCGGGAACACGACCGTGCCGTACGACCCGGCCCGCAGCACGGTGACCACCGCGCCGAGGAAGTACAGGATCAGCCCGACCGCCGCCAACACGCCGATGACCGGCACGAACAGCCCGACCACGAGGCCGATCGAACCCGCCGCCTTGGCCAGCCCCAGTGGCGTCCACCAGGACTGCGGCACCCCGTACCGCACCAGCGGATCGACCACCCACGAGACGCGCCGCAGCAACGAGAAGGCCGAGAACCCGACCCACAGCGCGGTCGCGACGGCACCGACGACATATCCGGTGTTCATTGGAATACACTCTCCCTCAACAGCTTTCGCATAGCCCGCGGTTAGCGCCGAGCTGGTTGTTCATCAGGTCGACGGCGCGGGACCTCGATGTGTGACACGGCTGCGAAAGTCCGGGAGCGGGCGTAGATCCAGGCGATGCCCTCGTGGTTCGATCCTGTGATGTGACACCGCTCACATGATGTTCTCATCTCGAGCGCCACCGTCGATCCTCCTACGCGCATCCCAATATCGATCTTCGGTCGCGGCGACCCCGCGGCCTGGGATCTCGGTCGCTCGCGGCGGATGTCGCCAACTCGGCGCGCCGCGAGAGCCGAAGTGCACCAGACTGTAGCGAGCCCGGACCCCGAACGGCCCGCCCGGCACACAGCGGGCACCGGATCGGCTACCGTCCGTGCCGAAATATCCAACCCCGCAAGGAAAAGAATGAGTTACCCGAACAACCCGTACCCGCAACAGCCCGGCTACGGGCAGCAGCCCTACCCACAGCAGCCGCAGTACGGGCAGTCCAACCCGGGCTACCCGCAGCAGCCGCAGTACGCTCAGTCCAACCCCGGCTACCCACAGCAGCCCGCGCACGCCGCTCCCCAACCCGGTTACGGCGCACCGCAACCCGGCTACCCGGCGCCGGGCGCACCCGGCGGCTACGCGCCGTACGGTCCGCAGGCTCCGCTCGCCGACTGGGGTTCCCGTGCGGGCGCCTACATCGTCGACGGCCTGATCTTCGGCCTGCCCGCCTCGCTGCTGTACGTCATCGCGAGCGTCGCCGGTACCGAGAGCATCACCTGTTCCACCACCACCGGCCGGTGCACCGGCGGCGGCCTGAGCGGCGTCGGCGTCATGTTCATGCTGCTGGCCTTCGTGGTCGGCATCGCCGGTCTGGTGTTCCTGGTCTACAAGGAGGGCACCACCGGACAAACGCCCGGTAAGAAGATGCTCGGCATCCGTCTGGTCGGGGAGACCACCGGTCAGCCGATCGGCTTCGGCACGGCATTCATCCGGAAGATCTGCCACGCGGCGGATTCCTTCGCCTGCTACATCGGCTGGCTGTGGCCGCTGTGGGACGAGAAGCGCCAGACCTTCGCTGACAAGATCATGAAAACGGTCGTGGTGAAGGGTTGATCCCCTTGCCGATCCGGTAGGCCGGGGGATCCGCCCGGAAACGACCGCGGCTCGCAACCTTTCGGTTGCGAGCCGCTTTCCTGTCTTCGAAGAACCGCCGAGAGGCTCGAGCCCTACTTGCGGATCACGTTCTCCCAGCCCGCCACGGTCTCCGGCTTGCGCGGCGCGGGGCCGGTGTAGATGGCGGCGGGGCGCACCAGCTTGCCCAGCTTCTTCTGCTCCATGATGTGCGCGCACCAGCCCGCGGTGCGGCCGCAGGTGAACATGGCGGGCATCATGTGCGCGGGCACCTCGGCGAAGTCGAGGATGACCGCGGCCCAGAACTCCACATTGGTCTCGATGGCGCGGTCGGGGCGGCGCTCGCGCAGTTCGGCCAGCGCGGCCTGCTCCAGCGCGGCCGCCACCTCGTAGCGCGGGGCGCCCAGCCGCTCGGCGGTGGCGCGCAGCACGCGGGCGCGGGGGTCCTCGGCGCGGTACACGCGGTGCCCGAAGCCCATGAGCTTCTCCTTGCGGTCGAGGATGCCCTTGACCAGAGCGCGGGCGTCGCCGGTCTTCTCCACCTCCTCGATCATGGGCAGCACGCGCGCGGGCGCGCCGCCGTGCAGCGGGCCGGACATGGCCCCGATGGCACCGGACAGCGAGGCCGCGACATCCGCGCCGGTGGAGGCGATGACGCGGGCGGTGAAGGTGGAGGCGTTCATGCCGTGCTCGGCGGCCGAGACCCAGTAGGCGTCGATGGCCTCGGTGTGCTTGGGGTCCGGGTCGCCCTTCCAGCGGGTCATGAACCGCTCGGTGACCGTGGTGCACTCGTCGATCTGCTTCTGCGGCACCGCGGGCTGGTAGATGCCGCGCGCCGACTGCGCCACGTAGGACAGTGCCATCACCGAGGCGCGGGCGAGGTTCTCGCGGGCTTCCTCGTTGTCGATGTCGAGCAGCGGCTGATAGCCCCAGATCGGGGCCAGCATGGCGAGTCCGGCCTGCACGTCGACGCGCACGTCGCCGGTGTGCACGGGCAGCGGGAAGGGTTCGGCGGGCGGCAGGCCGCGACCGAATTCACCGTCCACGAGCAGCGCCCACACATCACCGAAGGTGACCCGGTTGGTGACCAGGTCCTCGATGTCGACGCCGCGGTATCGCAGCGCACCTCCGTCCTTGTCGGGCTCGGCGATATCGGTGGTGAACGCCACCACGCCCTCGAGACCGCTCACGAAGTCGGACGGAACTGCTGAACTGGGAACCGCAGCGCTGGCAGTCATGTTGTGACTCTCCTTGCAAACCGGGCCGCCCGATCGATGGGCGGCCTCGCCGATCAGTTAGACCTTAACGCCACCATTACCCTGGAGTAACGTCTGGCCCATGACCGACCTGGAGAAATCCGTCACGTCCGCGCTGGATATCGCGGCCATGCGCGTGGAGTACGGCGTGGACGCCGGCGACAATCATCCGGGCCGCGAAACCGACCTGGACGAGAGCTGGCTGGCCGACGGCTGGGAACCGTTGCTGCGCACCTGGATCGAGGAGGCCACCCACGCCGGGCTGGTCGATCCGAACGCCATGGTGCTGGCGACCGTGGAGCTGACCCCGAGCGGACCGAAACCCGCGACGCGCACCGTGCTCTGTAAGGGGCTCTCGCCGGAGGGTGTGACCTTCTACACGAACTTCGAGTCGCTCAAGGGGCTGGCGCTCACCGCGACGCCGTACGCCTCGGCCACCCTGGTGTGGCCCGCCATGAGCCGACAGGTGACGGTGCGCGGGCCGGTGCACCGGGTGTCGCCGGAGGTCACCGAGGTGTACTGGCGGTCGCGTCCGCGCGGGTCGCGGCTGGGGGCGTGGGCGTCGGAGCAGTCGCGGGTCATCGGTTCGCGGGCGGAGCTGGATCGGCGGATGGCAGAGACGACCGAGCGGTTCACCGGGGTTGACGACATTCCGGTGCCGCCGTTCTGGGGCGGGTTCCAGATTCGGCCGGAGACGGTGGAGTTCTGGCAGGGGCGGCGCAGCCGCATGCACAACCGGATTCGGGTCACGCTGGAGCCGGGCAGCACCGATGTCGCGGCCATGAAGGTGGAACGCCTTCAGCCCTGAGCCACGTGGCGGATACCGGCATTCGACCGGTCGCAAGGGGTGAAATCGTGGGATGAATCACCGGAAATCCGCTGCCGCCGATCAATTCATCCCATTAATCTCCTGGCGGTGAAGCTGCTCGCCGACGTCACCCCGCTGCGGAATCCGGATTTCCGTCGACTCTGGACCACCGGCATCGTCACCGTCATCGGCGCGCAGCTGTCCGTCGTGGCGGTCCCCAAGCAGCTCTACGACATCACGCAGAGTTCGTCCTACGTCGGCCTCGCCGGCCTCTTCGGCCTCGTCCCGCTCATCGGGTTCGGTCTGTGGGGCGGCGCGCTCGCCGACGCCATGGACCGCCGCACCCTGCTGCTCATCACCAGCACCGGCACCGGCCTCACCGCCCTGGCGTTCTGGGCGCAGGCCGCCGCCGGGAACACCAATCCATGGCTGATCCTCGGACTGTTCGCCGCGCAGCAGGCGTTCTTCGCGGTGAACCAGCCCGCCCGCGCCGCCATCTATCCGCGACTGCTGCCCGGCGAGCAACTGCCCGCGGCGAATTCGCTGTCCATGACGGTCATGCAGTTCGGGGCCATCGCCGGGCCGGTGTCGGCGGGCATGCTCATTCCGGTCACCGGGCTGGCCATGCTGTATCTGCTGGATGCCGTCGCCCTGCTCGCCACCGTGTGGGCGGTGTGGAAGCTGCCGCCCATCCCTCCCGTCGGCGAGACCCGCCGCGCCGGAATCCGGGAGGTGCTGGACGGTTTCGGCTACCTCGCCACCCAGAAGGTGCTGCTGGCCTCCTTCGCCGTCGATATCGTCGCCATGGTCTTCGGGATGCCGCGCGCGCTGTTCCCGGAGATCGCGCAGCACAGCTTCGGCGACTCCCCCTCGGGCGGAACGGCTTTGGGCCTGCTCTTCGCGGCCATGTCGGTGGGCGCGGTGCTCGGCGGCGTGTTCTCCGGCTGGCTGTCGCGCATCCGCCGGCAAGGACTGGCCGTGATCTGGCTGATCGTGCTGTGGGGGTTGGCCATGGTCGGCTTCGGCGTCGCGGTGGGCGCGACCGGACACGGCCTCGGCATGACGGTCGGGCTGTGGATCGCCTTGACCTGCCTGGCCTTCGGCGGCGCGGTCGACATGTTCTCCGCCGCTTTGCGCACCACCATGCTCCAGCAGGTCGCCACCGACGAGATGCGCGGCCGCCTGCAGGGCGTGTTCATCGTGGTGGTGGCGGGCGGACCGCGAATCGGTGATGTTGCCCATGGTTTCGCGGCGGCCGCGGTGGGTACCGCTGTAGCCGCGGCGGGCGGCGGTCTGCTCGTGGTGATCGGCATGGTGATCTCGGTGATCGCCTTCCCGATCTTCGTGCGCTACCGGGTCAGCCGCACACATGCCGACCTACCGGCCCGAAACGGATGATCTCGGTCGCGGGAGCGGTCCATGCCGATACCACATGACCGCACCGAACCTCACCTCGTGACGAAGTGACTGTGAGGTAGTCAAGGGTGACCCTCATTAGTCGGGCCTTCCGGACAGCGACTAGCGTTGAGGGTAAGCGCACCGTGTGCCGACCGCACCGATGCCGACGGTTACAAGCCTGAGAGGGATCCTTCCGTGCCCGCTGAGAACATCATCAACGTCGACGACGACGCCAAGCCGGTGCTGTCCTACCCCGGTGGCGAGTACCCGATGACCGTCGCCAGTGCGACCGAGGGCAATGACGGGATCGACCTGGGCAAGCTGCTCGCCAGCACCGGGTACACCACCTTCGACCCCGGCTTCATGAACACCGCGTCGACCAAGTCGGCGATCACCTACATCGACGGTGAGGCGGGCATCCTCCGCTACCGCGGTTACCCGATCGAGCAGCTCGCGGGGAAGTCCACCTTCATCGAGGTGAGCTACCTGCTCATCTACGGCGAGCTGCCGACCCAGTCGCAGCTGGACGACTTCACCGACCGCATCCGCCGCCACACCCTGCTGCACGAGGACCTGAAGCGGTTCTTCGACGGCTTCCCGCGCAACGCGCACCCGATGCCGGTGCTGTCGTCGGCGGTCAACGCGCTGTCGGCGTACTACCAGGACTCCCTGGACCCGCGCGATCCCGAGCAGGTCGAGCTGTCCACCATCCGCCTGCTGGCCAAGCTGCCCACCATCGCGGCCTACGCCTACAAGAAGTCGGTCGGCCAGCCGTTCCTGTACCCGGACAACTCGCTGTCGCTGGTCGAGAACTTCCTGCGGATGACCTTCGGCTTCCCGGCCGAGCCGTACGAGGTGGACCCCGAGGTCGCCGCGGCCCTGGACATGCTGCTCATCCTGCACGCGGACCACGAGCAGAACTGCTCCACCTCCACCGTGCGCCTGGTCGGCTCCTCCGACGCCAACCTGTTCACCTCCGTCTCCGGCGGCATCAACGCGCTCTGGGGTCCGCTGCACGGCGGCGCCAACCAGGCCGTGCTGGAGATGCTGGACGACATCAAGGCCGCCGGCGGTGACGTCAAGGAGTTCGTCCGCAAGGTCAAGAACAAGGAAGACGGCGTGAAGCTCATGGGCTTCGGGCACCGCGTCTACCGCAACTACGACCCGCGCGCGACCCTGGTCAAGAAGGCCGCCGACTCGATCCTGTCCAAGATCGGCGGCGACGACCAGCTGCTCGACATCGCCAAGGCGCTCGAGGAAGCCGCGCTCACCGACGACTACTTCATCGAGCGTCGCCTGTACCCGAACGTCGACTTCTACACCGGCGTCATCTACCGGGCCATGGGCTTCCCCACCCGCATGTTCACCGTGCTGTTCGCCATGGGCCGCCTGCCCGGCTGGATCGCCCACTGGCGTGAAATGCACAGCGAGCCCCTGAAGATCGGCCGCCCCCGCCAGATCTACACCGGCTACGGCGAGCGCGACTACCAGGACATCACCGGCCGCTGACCAGGCGTCCCCGAAACCCGCCTTCCACCCGGAGGGCGGGTTTCGCGCGTATGGCCACAGCACCTCCCCGCACATCCACCCGCGGCTCGAACGCAAGCGGATCATTAGAACCCGACTAGCGCGAGCGCGCATGCTCCTTCGTAGAGCGGAGCCCACCTGCCGCGGCGGGGGCGGCAGGTGGACTCCGTTCGCACCCGGAGGGAAATTCAGGTGCGGATCCCCACGCCCGCGTGCGATCGTCCGGTCATGGCATCGACGAATGGCATCACCATCCGCTCGTCCACCCGCGACGACTGGCCCGCGGTCGTGAACCTGCTGGAGACCGGCTTCGGCCAGCGCTACGACCAGGCCGAACTCGACATCATCCCCGATCTGTTCACCGCCGAGCGCGCCCTGCTCGCCATGGACGGCGACCGCATCGTCGGTCATGCCGTGGACCGGCCGATGACCGTCACCGTGCCCGGGGAGCGGACCGTGGCGGCCTCCGGCATCTCCGCGGTGGCGGTGGCTCCGACGCACCGGCGGCGCGGCATCCTGCGCGCGCTCTACACCGAGCAGCACGCGCGCACCGAGGCGGAGGGGTTGCCGCTCACGATGTTCACCGCGAGCGAGGGCACCATCTACGGCCGGTTCGGCTACGGCACCGCCATCGAGCGCGATTTCATCAGCATCGACCGGCATAGGGTCCAATTCCGGCCCACCACACTGGATCCCGGCGGCGTCGAGATCGCGCCCGTGGACGAGGCGACCCAGGCCCGCATCCGCGACGTGTACGACCGCTGGCGGCGGCTGGTGCCCGGCGCGCAGGAACGCCCAGACCCCGCCTGGCGGCTCTGTTTCGCCGACCCGCCGCGCTATCGCGGCGGCGCGTCGACGCTGTACGCGCTGCTGCATCCGGACGGCTATGTGCTCTACCGCCGGGAATGGGGTGAGAAGGAGTCGGTCGCGACCGTCTGGGAGTTCCGGGCCGTCACCGCGGAGGCGCACGCGGCGCTGTGGCGGGTGCTGCTCGGACTGGATCTGGTGGACCGGGTGGTGTGCGATCTGGCCGACAACGATCCGCTCCCCTACCTGCTCACCGATCCGCGCCTCGTGCAGGTCACCGGTCGGCGCGATCATCTGTGGGTCCGGATCATGGACGTGCCCGCCGCCCTGACCGCGCGCACCTACCGGTGCGACCTGGATGTGGTTGTGGCCGTGCACGATCCGTTCCGTGACGCGGGCGGCACCTTCGCCCTCCGGGTGCGCGACGGCATTGCCGAATGCGAGCCGACCACCCGCTCCGCCGACCTGGAACTCGGCACCGCGGAACTGTCCAGCCTCTACCTCGGCGGCCACCGCGCCCGAGTTCTGGCCGCCGCCAACCGAATCCAGGTCAAGGACCCCGCCCACCTGCGGGCCGTCGACGAAGCCTTCGCGACCGACCGCGACCCGGAGCTCGGCTGGTTCTTCTGATCCCGTTCCGGCCGGAGGTCCACGCGGGGTGTCCCGCGTGGCGGCGGGCCGCGACAGGCGATGCCCGCTGGCGAATCCGGCCGATCACGTGCCGGTCACGGGCGGTGGCGGAGGTTCGGGGGTGCTGGCATGCTGGGGAAGGTGAGCGTGCTCAGACTGCTGTTGAACGTACTGTGGCTGGTGTTGGTCGGGTTCTGGATGGCGGTCGGCTACATCGTCGCGGGGTTGATCTGCTGCATCCTGATCATCACCATTCCGTGGGGTATCGCGTCGTTCCGGCTCGCCTCGTTCGTGCTGTGGCCGTTCGGGCGGGAAGCCGTGGAGAAGCCGGGGGCGGGCGTGCCGTCCATGCTCGGCAATGTGGTGTGGTTCATCGTCGCGGGCTGGTGGCTGGCGCTGGGCCACATCTTCACCAGTATCGCGCTGGCGATCACCATCATCGGCATCCCGTTCGCCTGGGCGAACCTGAAGCTCGTTCCGGTCTCGCTGTTCCCACTGGGGCGCGAAATCGTCTCCAGCGACCAGCCTTTCGGGTCCCAGCCGGTGCGGGCCTGACGCGCGCTACTCCGACTCGTCGACGATCTGCTTCATGATCGTGACGGCCTCCTCGAGCACCTTCAGCTGCTCCGGGCTGAGTCCGCTGAGCTGTTCGGTCATCCACGCCTCGCGCGCGCTGGTCTCATCGGCGATGAGCGCCCGCCCGGCATCCGACAGCGACACGATGATTTGCCGCCCGTCGGTCGGGTGCGGATTGCGCTCCACCAGATCCATTTCGGTGAGCGATGCGATCACCCGGGTCATGGACGGCGGCTGCACCCGCTCCTTGGCGGCCAGTGTGCCGGGGGTCATGGCGCCTTCCCGGTTCAGGGTGGCGAGCGCCGAGAGCTGGGTCAGCGAAATCTGGGCATCGGCTCGCCTACCCCGCAGATGTCGCGTCAAGCGCACCACCGCCAGTGAGAGGTCACCAGCGAGCGCTCGAATATCGGAAGGCGTTGTCACAGAGGCAAACGATACGGGACCAGCCGCGTCGGGGGCGGCTGTTCGGCCCCGGACCGCGCACGTTCGCACCGCACGCCGGACTCGGCCACCGTCCCATCGCCCGGCCGCCCACCTACCGATCATGCCCCACCACAGCAGGCGAACACCCCGACAACGGCCGAAACCCGCCATCCAGCCGCCCGCCCCCGGCGTCCCGAATCCGCCACAACCCGACATTCGACCCAGCCCGAACAATCCCTGTCCCATCCGGGCCACACCGCGAATTTCCGGCGGCAAAGTGACAGCGCGTAGCTGGGCAGGGGCAGCACGCGCACCGCACGCGGCCAGGTGGGATGCGCACGTGGTCGAGCGGGATCCCTGCGTGGGCGAGCGCACGCGCGGCCGGGCCGGATCGCTGCGTCGCCGGGCGGGATCCGCTCATGGCCGGGCGGGGCGCTCTAGGCTGGTGGGGTGACTCGACCCGTACCGGAGATTCCGCCGCGCTTCACCGATCCGCGGCCGGTGCTGGCGATCGGCAGTATCGCCTGGTTGGTCGCCACGCTGGTGGTGTTCGCCAGTGGCGACCGGTGGCACGAGGCGCGGCCGGTGTGCCTCATGGGGCTGGCGGTGGGCCTGCTCGGCTACACGATCTTCGCCATTCAGCGGCGCGGGGCGCGACGGGGGGACAAGGGGGCTCAGGTCGGGCTCTGAGGCGAGCGGCGGCCCGGAACGGACCCGTCCTGGTCAGCGGATGTCGAATTCCGCGCTGAGGCCGGTGAAGGGGTGCAGGGTGCCGTCGGGGGCGAGGTGGTCGGCGAAGTGCTGGAAGCGGTAGCGGCCGGGGGTGGCGTCGGCGGGGATGTCCCAGGTGAAGCGGGCCGTCGAGATGTCGGGGCCGCGGCGGGACCAGTGGTACTTCACCGCCCATTCCCCCTCGTTGGCGACGCGGGTCCACTCGCCGCCGGTGTGGCGCTGCACTTCCAGGAAGGTGCCGTTGCGGCGGGGGTTGTGTTTGGGGTGGGCCGAGACGAATTCGACCTGAGCCTGTTCACCGCGGGTGTAGGCGGCGGCCGGTTGTAGCAGTGCCGCACCGAAATCCAGGCCGGGCGGGGTGGCGTCCGGGCCGGGGGCGGGCACGAAGCTGGGCTGCATGGCCGAGACGTCGCGCGGCGCGGGGCCGCGCGGCACCCGCTGCCGGTCGGCGAAAGCCGTTGCCAGCCGGTCAAATTCCTGCTGGTACGCGGGCAGCGTGTAGCGACCGTAGAGCGTCGAGCCGCCCTCGTACTGCTGGGCGTCGTACTCCTCCGGGGTGGTCACGTACTGGTGGTAGGCGTTGGCGTACCCCTGCATGAGCACCTGTTCCAGCGGCACCCCGAGCGCCGCGGCGACGGTGCGGCGGATACGCAGCCCGGAGACGATGGTGAATTCCGCTCCGCCGCAGGCGAGATAGAGCTCGCCGATGCGCACGATCTGGATCGGCACCACGCTCGGCACCCACGGCACCGGCGGCAGCAGGCCCAGCGGCGCGACGATCGCCTTCGGCGCCTGTGCGTCGGTGAGCCAGTCCGGCACCGGCATGTTCGCGCCGCCGAGCGCGTCCACGAACGGATTGCGCACGCCTTCGGGAATCGGCACGCCCGGCAGTCCGGGCCCGTCCTCGATGCTGCCCGCGATGAGCGAGACGCCCGCACAGGCGGGTGCGGTGTGCCGGGGCTGCCCGTTCTGGGTGTAGCGGCCGTCCACCGCGATGTCGGACAGGTCGATATAGCAGAGCATGGCGTCCACCGGCCCGCGCATCGTGCGCGCCGTGGCGAGTGCGGCCTTTCCGGCGCGGTATTGACGCTCGCCGATGATTCGGGTGTTCTCGAACTCGTCCTCGGTGGGGCCGGAGGTCGGGCGCAGGTTCAGATTGGGCGACATGTCGCCGCTATTGGTCTGGGGGAAAGCGGCGAGGAAATCGACTCCGCCGTCGAGGTACCGGACGCCGCGCTCGCCGTGTTCGAACGCGAAGGACGCGTAACCCTTGTTGTCACCGCTGATGAGCCGATTCGTGTTGCTCATGGAGGTGTTGTGGGTGGCGAACCAGGTGATGACGCCGACCTGTCGACCACCCTTGCGCAGGGAGAGGACGGTGACGGCCGGATCGATGGCATTCGGAAAATACCGTTTGTCGGCTTCGGGATTGCGATCGAAGGCGATTCGCGAGCGATTGACACTGGCGTCGTGCAATTCCCCGCGTCCGAGTTCGAGGCTGCCGGGTCCGAGGTCGGCGTCCGCGGCGACGACGGCCTCCACGATTCCGTTCACCTCGGCGTCGTACACCTGCCGCTGGAAGCCGAGAATCGAGAGGTTGTAGGCGTAGTCGTGGCTGGCGCCGCCGCACACCGCGTGCGAGTGCGTGGCGGTGAGCAGGACGTTCTGCTCGGTGTAGCGGTCGCCGAAGCGCCGGGCGAGTTCGTCGAGGACGCCGCGGTGCACGGACTGGAAGATCATGGCGTTGTCGGCGACCACGTACACGATCCGCTGGTCACCGCTGCCGATGATGAAGGCGCGGGCCCTGGGCCGCAGGTGGATTCCGGCGGTGGTCTGTTCCAGCTGGGAGTAACCCATCATGCCGCATTCGGCCGCCGGGCCGGTGATGTCGGAAATGCCCACACCGATCAGGTAGTCGCCGCCGGGAGTCGCGTGTGCCGACCCGCCCGGCAGCGCGATCGTGGCGGCGGCCGTGAGCGCGGCGGATCCCGCCGCCGCACCAGCCAGAACAGTCCTGCGCGACACCACCATTCGGCGACTCCCTTCGTACCAACTCGCAGCGAACCACAGAACTGGACACACGTCCAGTGGAGACTTTCCCGACGCGCGAATTGACTGCGCGGCTCTTGAAGGCTTAACTCCCTGGAGTGTCCTCCCGATTGAGCGTCGAAGAACGACGGGCCCACCTTATCGAGGCGGCCATCGGCCTTGCCGAAAAAAAGGGCGTGGCAGGAGTTACCACGCGCGATGTAGCTCAGGCAGCCGGTGTTTCGCTCGGTGTGGTGCATTACTGTTTCGAAAACAAGGACGCGCTCATGACCGAGTTGGTCAAAGCGCTCTCGATGGAATTGCGCGATTCCGTCGATGCCAACGAAACGGTATGGCAGGACGTCGGAAGTGGAAAAGAATCACTTCAAAAATTGATACGCGCCGGCCTGGAACTCATGTGGCAGAACGTGGAAGCCACCCCGGAACGGCAACTGCTCACCTACGAGACCACCACCTACGCCCTCCGCGAAAGCGAACAGACACCGGCGAAACTCGCCATCGCCCGCGAACAGTACGCGTTCAACGATTCCACGGTCGCCGACATCATCGAACACGCCCGCGAGGCGACGGGCACCCGCTGGTCCGCCCCCGTCGGCGTCATCAGCCGCTTCATGCTCGCCGCCATCGACGGGATCGTGCTGCGCTGGCTGGTGGACAACGACAGCGCGGCGGTGCGCGAGCAGATGGACCTGCTGGCGCAGACGGTGGTGCAGTTCAGCGAATAGCCCGACGCCGGACGGGCCGCCGATACCGGACGGCCGCACCCGCGCTCGAACGGCCGCCGACCCGTTACGCCCGATTGCCGGACTTCGCTAGTGCGCCGGACGCGGCTGCGATACGACGTGGGTGTCCGCGCCGTCACGCCACCACGGCACCGTGACGGTCGCCTCGTACGCACCGGACAGCCGCACCCGCAGTTCGTCGTGGACGACGAGATCGCCTGCGGGGGTGGGTTGTCCGCTCTGCATGCGCCACAGCACGCCGAGCGGTTCGGCCGACCAGGTGGTGCGGCGGCCGGTGCCCTCGACGCGCGCGGTGACGGCCTGCGAGGCCAGCGGCAGGTCCAGCAGCGCCGCCAGCCGCGAGGCCGAGTCGATATCGCCGACCACCAGCCGGTCCGGCGGGAGTGCCAGGCCGTACCAGGGCAGATCCAGCACCAGGGCGTCGGCGGCGTCGATGACCGCCCCGGAGAGGGCGCGCACCCGCTCGGGCAGGACCAGATCGTCCAGGTCCAGGCGGCCCGCGGCGGTGGCCGCGGCCAGCCGCTCATGGGTTCGTGAAATCGCCTCCGCGGTCGGATGTCTCGACGGGTCCGCGAGAGCCGCGAGGAGTTCGGCGGCCAGCTCCGGAGTGATGATCTCCGGATCGGCGAGCACGGCGCGCAGCGCGTCGATGTCGGCCGCGTCGGTCTCGGTGCCCATGGACAGCACCGGCAGCAGGCCCGCGAAGACCGGGTCGGCCGGGTGGCGGAACAGGCCCAGCGCGGTGCCGCCGATGCGCGCGTGCGTCCGCAGCCACCACGCCGTATAGCCGTCGCGGTCGGCGAGCAGCGGCCGCGTGGCGGGGTCGGCGAGCAGCAGCCGCAGGGCCCGCGGCCACTGCTCCGGATCGACCAGATCCAGATCGCGGACGGCGAGCAGCTCCGGCGGATCCTCGGCGAGGGTCTCCCACCAGGTCTCCTCGTCGTCGAGATGATGGTCGGGGCCGGTCGGATCCGATTCCGCCACCACGGTGAAACCCCAGCCCACGCCGACCGCCCGCAGGGCGGTCGGGCCGTAGCGGCGCACCAGGTCGTCGGCGACGGTGCCGAAGGGCGAATCCTCGACCAGGACCCGCGCCAGCGGGGCATCCGGAAGCAGCAATTCGTCGGCGGGGACGAGATCGCCGGTGTCGTCCGGGATTTCGAGCAGGCCGAGCCAGGTGGGCAGCAGTCCGGGGACCGGGGCGGCCAGCTCACCTCGGACCGGATCCGTTGCTCCGGAACCGGGTTCGACGATGCCCGCGCCGGGATTGGCGTGCGCGGCCAGGCTCAACACCGCCTCCACCGTGTCCGGATCGGCGGGATCGTGCTCGAGCTGGGCGTGCAGCGCCGGATCACGCAGCAGCTCCTCGGGACCCGCTGGGCGCGCACCGAGCCGCCCGAGCAGCGGATGCGCCGCCTCCGGATGCACCAGGCGCGCCCAGTGCACCGGTACCGCGGACTCCAGGTGGTCGTCGAGCACCACGGTGCGCGGCCCGGTCACCATCCGACCGTCCGCCAGCGGCACCGCCAGCGCACCCAACTCCTCCACCGCCAGCGGATCGCCGACGAACGGCTCCAGCGCGTCGTAGAGCGAATACCACCACTGCGGTGCGCGTTCCACACTCCCCGACAGCTCCGCGATCCGCGCCAACCCGATCCGGTGCACATCCAGCACCGACAGCGCATCGGCGGTCGACCGGCCGGACAACTCCGGAACCACCAGCGGACCAACGATTTCGGCGAGCAAACCCGCCAATTCATCGGTCACCCCGATGAATACGCTCGCCCGCCGGGGCCGCTCGACGGCCACCACTGCGAGGTCCGCCGCGGCAGGGACGGGTTCATCCTCCGGTTCGGCGTGGAGGACCGGGAGCCACGGCTGCTCACCCAGTTCCGCGACCAGCGCCTCGCGCAGCAGACCATCGGCCTCACTACGGGCGAAGCCGGGCGTGGGAACCAGGAGCAGCCGGTCACGGGCGGGCAGAGCACGCGCGAAATCCGCGTAACCGGAGGCCAACTCGGCAATGCGCGCGCCGGGGAGCAAGCGGCGGCGATCCGGTTGCATGGGAATGTCGGCGATCAGCAGCGCCGGCAGGGAGAGTTCCTCGTCCGAACGGGTCGGCGCCCGCAACACATCGGGTGCGGCGGCGACCGGACGACCGTCCCGCAGCGGAAGCAACCACCGGGCCCGGCCGGTCCGAAACTGCCACCAGCGGCGCACCTCCCCGCGCGGACCGGTGATCCGCACCTCCTGTAGGCCGCCGACAGCCCGGTCGGATCCCGCGCCGCCGTGCACTGCCGAATGCGCGGTCTTCTCCGGGACGGCGGGTTGGAACGCATTCGCGCGCGCGGCCCGGTCGACCGGGACACCGTATCCGTCCGCGTGCTCCACATCGTCGAGTACGACGTGTGCGCGCGCCAGGCCGTTGCCATCGCCACCGCGACTCACGGGCGCCGGGGCGGGCAGGTCGGTCACCGTGCTGGTGTATTCGTCGGACTCGATCCGAATGCTGAGCAGGGCGGGCAGTTCCAGCAGCAGGTCGAGGGCTTCGGCCCGCATGCTCGCCAGCAGGGCGGGGATGTCCACATCGGCGCGTGGGGTGAGGATGATCTCGGTGTCGAAATCCGGTGCTGGGGTGTGTTCGGTCGGCCAGGCCAGGCGCAACGCGGGTGGCTCGAACGGGTGCTCGGTATCGGGGATGCGAATGCCGCTTTCGCGCAACGCCTGCCGGGTGTCCGCGCGGGAGAACCGCACCGAGCCGCCGGTCGAGCGGAACTCGATCTCGTCGGCGATGCTCAGCACCGCGGTGAAACCGACGCCGAAGCGGCCCACCGCGGTGTCCGCGCCGGTCTTGGCGGAGGCGCGCAGGGCGGTCAGCGCGTGCACGCCCGAGACATCCAGGGGCACACCGGTATTCGCGATGTGCAGGCGGCCGTCGCTCAGCCACACCGCGATACGACCCGCCACCCCGGCCTTGGCCGCGGCGTCGGCGGCGTTCTGGGCCAATTCGGTGAGCACCCGGTCGCGGTAGCCCGCCCGCACCAGATCCGCCTCGGTGGCCGCGTCCTCCCGCAGACGGGTGGGCGAGCCGCGCCAAGCGGCGAGCACACCCTCGCGCAATGCCGCGGTCCCGAACGGATCCGCCACCCCGCTAACCAATCCGAACACCCCTTCCACGGCGGTGCGTAGCGATACGGGAGTCGAATCGCTCGAAGACGCGGCGGGGACGATCCCGCCGCGGACTCAGTTCGATCCCGGCGCGGATTCGCCGCCCTGCGGCTCCACGTTCACCGCGGTGACGCCCCAGGCATCGTCGTAGGGCCCGGCATCCGGGTCGTACAGATCGAACAGCGTGGCCTCACCGGAGTCCACCACCCCCGCCCCGGACGCCGCGGCGACCGCCGGATCCGACGAGTAGGCCACCGGCGCACCGAACTCCCCACCCGGCACCTCGACGGGTGCGACCGCCTCGGCGGCCCCGTGGAACTCGACCACGTCGGTCGCGTCCGCGTCAGCCGCGGCGGCGACCATCCCGACGGGAGTCACCTCCGCCTCGGCCACGGCACCCGCCGCTCCGGAATCCGCAGCACCGGTCGTATCGACCACAGCCGCACTCGACTCCGCAACACCCGCCACGGTCGCCCGCGCCGCGGCGTCGGCGAGATCGGCCGACTCCCCGGCCGCGTCAGCCGACTCGGTACCCGCGCTCGTTTCGGCGGTATTCGCGGTCGCCTCGGCGGATCCACTCGGGTTTCCGGAAGCGAGACCACTCGCGGAATCGGTCTCCGCCGCAACGGAACCGGTCGCGGATGCGCCCGCCGCGGTCGACCCTGCGGAGGGGTCGGCGGGCGCGGCCGACTCCACGGCCGCGCCGGTCGACTCGACGCGCTCGCCGACCATCCCCGTCGATTCGGTGGTGCTCTCGCGCTCCGCAACGGACTCGCCGGTCACGACAGCCTCGGCCGACGCCGTGGGGGCATCCGCACGGTCCGGCGTCGGCGCGGCGGTGGCGTTGGCGCCATCAGCGGCGGCAGGGGTGCCGTCGTCGGCCGCCGTTTCCTCGATGATGGCCGCCTGCTCGGCATCCTGGCCGGCGTCCGTCGGGGCCTCGGTCGATTCCGGTGCGCTGGCGGGTGTGTTCGCCTCCTCCGGCCGTCGCAGGTCGGCGGCGGGGATCACCTCGACGGCGGCGTCGTCGTAGGCCTCGTAGAGGGGGGAGCCGGAGCCGGTGGGGAGGACGGTGTCGGAGTGGGCGCCGCAGCCGTAGTCGACGTGGACCACGTGGCCGTCGGCGCCCATGGCGTTGGCGCAGACGCCGAAGGCGGCGCGCAGGGAACCGGCGAGCGGGACGTAGAAGCCGCAGAGGCCACAGGTGGAGGGGGCGGCGCGGGCCATATCGGTGTCGGGACCGAATTCGGAATACCAGCGGTCGGCGGCTTCCTCGCGGCCTTCGCGGGACAGCACCTGGCTGCGGCCGAGTCCGAACTCCAGGGCGACGTCGTCGACGACCGGATCGCCGGTGGCGAGATAGCCGGGGACCAGGCGCGGATCGTCGGCGGGCGGGGCCAGCAGATCGCCGGGGGCCAGATCGCCGGGGCGGATGCGCTGATCCCACGGAATGAAGTCGGGAGCCACCAGGGCGTCGGGCCCGGGCAGCAGTGCGGACTCGCTCACGGTCGCGTGGTCGGCCTCCGGCGGCGCGGCCACCACGACCGCCCACTGCCAGCCGCGGTAGCCGGGCAGGGTGGCCTCGAAGTGATGGGTGGCCGAGGACTCGTCCTCCGCCGACACGCCGAGATGGACACCGACACCGGTCGGTTCCAGCTCCACGAGCGCGCGACGGGCCTGCTCGACCGCCTCCGCCAGGATCGGCCGCACACCGGACTCCGAAACAGGAACAGCGCTCACGTCCTACATTTTGCCGTATGGAGCGCAAACACCGTGCACCGGTGGTGACTGGCCTGTTCGGACGGCGCATCGCCGTGTTTCTGGCGGCGACGGCGCTGTTCGGAGCCGCCGCCGCGTGCGGCGCGGCGGAACCGGACGACGCGCCGCGGCTGCGCGCCGAGGTGGTGGCCACGCGCCCGCACGATCCGGCCCTGTTCACCCAGGGCCTCGAGATCCGCGACGGCGTGCTGTACGAGAGCACCGGCCTGCCCGGTGAATCCCTGGTCCGCACCAGCGACCTGGCCACCGGCGCCGAACACGCCCGCGCCGACCTGCCGGCACCGCTGTTCGGGGAGGGCATCACGCGGGCCGGTGATGTGCTGTGGCAGCTCACCTACACCGAGGGCGTCGCCATCGCCCGCGACGCTCAGACCCTGACCGAACTGCGCCGCACCGACTACGAGGGTGAGGGCTGGGGCCTGTGCACGCGCGGCGACCGCATCGTCATGAGCAATGGCACCGCCACCCTGACCTTCCGCGATCCGGAGACCTTCGCCCCCGTCGGCGAGGTCACCCTCGCCAGCCGCGGCGATACGCGGCTCAACGAACTCGACTGCGCGCCGGACGGTTCCGTCTACGCCAACGCCTGGCCCACCGACACCATCCTGCGCATCGACCCCGAGACCGGCACCGTGCTCGCCGTCATCGACGCGTCCGGGCTGCTGCCGCGCTCGGCCCGCACGCCGTCCAGCGATGTGCTCAACGGCATCGCGCACATCCCCGGCACCGACCGCTTCCTGCTCACCGGCAAGAAGTGGCCCACGTCCTTCGAGGTTCGCTTCGTCCCGGAGTGACGGTCCCGCCCATCGCATTCGCGCTGGTGGGCACGTCCGGGTGCGGCGGCCCGCGACGCCGTCGGTGGACACTGCAAGAATTGGTGCCGTGACATCTCCTCGTGACCCTGACGCCGAGTCCGGGCGGTGGAGGGACGAGGAGTACCCGCTCATCGATCGGCACCCCGGGTACGACCGCTATCCGCCGCCGAACACACCCGCGCGCACACCGCCGCCGGATGATCCGGACCTGCCGGAATTCCTGGCGCGCCGGGCCGACCGGTCGCGGGCGACGCGGCGCGGTGTCCCCGTGCCGCCGGACGAACCGCGCGGCGGCACCCGCTCCCCCGGCGAACCGGGCGGCGGCATGGCGCCCACGCAGAGTTCCGCCCGGCAGAGTTCCGCCCGGCGGACGCCGTCCGGGGCCGGGGCACTGCCCACGAGCGGAGCCTCGGAGCCCACCGCGCCCGATTCCGGCGACCTGCCGCCGACCGCCCGGTTCGCCGCCACCGATCCGGACCATCCGGAACGCACCCGTGCGATCACCAGTCCGGGCCTACAGAAGCCACCGCGCAAGCTGACCGTCACCCGGGTCGCCGCGCGGCGCGGCATCGAGCTCACCAATCGCGGCTTCGCGACCTTCCAGCGCGCGGCCAAGGCCGACGGCGCGGAGGAGTCCGGACTCACCGCGCTCGTCTACGCCACCATGGCCAATTTCGCCACCGACGCCGCCATCGCGGTGGCACTGGCGAATACGCTGTTCTTCGCCAGCGCCACCGCCGAGTCCAAGACGAAAGTGGCGCTGTACCTGCTGATCACGATCGCACCGTTCGCGGTGATCGCTCCGCTCATCGGGCCCATGCTGGACCGGCTGCAACGGGGTCGCCGGATCGCGCTGGCGAGTTCGTTCGCGATACGCGTCGTGGTGGCGGTGTTGTTGATCTTCAATTACGACACCTGGGCGCTGTATCCGCTGGCGCTGTGCATGATGATCCTCAGCAAGTCGTTCTCGGTGCTGAAATCGGCGGTCACACCCAGGGTGCTGCCGCCGGGAATCGACCTGGTGCGCACCAACTCCCGGCTCACCGTCTTCGGCCTGGTGGGCGGCACGCTGGTGGCGGGCGGTGTCACCGGTCTGATCGCCTCGGTGCTGCACACGCCGGGGGCGCTGGTGTTCGCGGCGGTGCTGGCGGGCGCGGGGTGCTATCTGAGCCTGCGGATTCCGTCGTGGGTGGAGGTCACCGAGGGCGAGGTGCCCGCGACCCTCGGCTATCACGGCGGCGACGCCCGCACCGAGGTGCTCGATCCGAGTCAGGCGGCGAAGATCCAGCCGAGCAAGCGGCGGCAGCCGCTGGGCCGGGCGGTGGTGACCGGGCTCTGGGGCAATGGCACCATCCGCATCCTGACCGGGTTCCTGACGTTCTACGTGGCGTTCGTCGCCAAGGCGACCGAACATCGGCCGGTGCAGCAGGCCGCCATGCTCGGTGTGGTCGGTGCGGCGGCCGCCGTCGGCAATTTCACCGGCAATGCCACCGGGGCGCGCATGAAACTGGGCCGCCCGTCGCTCATCGTGCTCAGCTGCACCATCGCCTGTGTGGCGGTCACGGTGCTGGCGGCGATCCTGGGCAATCTGATCGGCGCGGCGGTGGCCGCGCTGGTGGCGGCGGGGGCGAGCGCGCTGGCCAAGGTGTCGCTGGACGCCTCCATCCAGGACGATCTGCCGCCGGAGTCCATCGCCTCCGGTTTCGGCCGTTCGGAGACGGTGCTGCAACTGTCGTGGGTGCTGGGCGGCGCGGCGGGTGTGCTGCTGCCGACCGAGTACTGGAAGGGTTTCCTGGTGGTCACGGCGATCATGGCGCTCGGTCTGGTACAGACCGTGGTCAGCTACCGTGGTCATTCGCTGCTGCCCGGTTTGGGCGGCAACCGACCTCAGCACGCGAAACAGGAGACCTCCCGCACACACGGCGCGGGGGAACCCGCCACATGACGGACAGGAAGCAACGGTGAGCAAACCGAACGCCCGCACGATCCTCGCCCTCGTCGCAGCGGCGCTGCTCGTATTCGTGGCCGCCGTCGCGACGGTGGTGGCGCTCGCGGTGCGCAACGCCGACGAGCCGAAGCCCGCCATCACCGCCTACGCGCACGGCAGGACCGTGACGGTCGAGCCCTTCATGTACTGCTCCGTGCAGATGGCGGACTGCCTGGTGCTGCCCAAGGACGGCGAGACGCAGTTGCCCGTCGCCCTGGACTGTCCCGCGGACTCCGACTGCCGCACCGGCGAATTCGCCGATCTGGAGGTGCCGGGCGGGTATCCGCTCCAGCTGTCGCTGCCCCAGTCGATCGCGCGCAGCCCCTGGGTGGCGGTGGCCTATTACGAATTGCCCGACGGAGCGATCATGCCGCAGCGGATCTCGCACCGCGATTTCGACGAGGGCACGGTCGCCATCACCATTCCGTCCGCCGAGCGACTGCCGCTGCTCGGCGTGGAGGTGCAGCTGCCGATCCTGGCCCGCGACACCACCACCGGTGAAGAGGGCTATATCCCGCACGCCGCCTGGTCCATCCGCACCGCGGACTGACCGCCCGGACAAACTGTCCGCCAACGTAATCGGGCCCCGGTGAGCGAATGCTCATCGGGGCCCGTCGTTTCGGGCGGTCAGTGATCGAGTTCGCGGGCGACCCCGCGCACGACCTCGGCGATGCGCTGGGCCATCTTGCGATCGGGGTAGCGGCCGCGCTGGAGGTCGGGCTGCACCTTCATCTCCAGCAGCTTGATCATGTCCTCGACGAGACCGTGCAGTTCGTCGGGAGTCTTTCGCGGAGCGGCGGGTTCGGCATTGCGGCGCTCACCGCGCCCCTGGCCGCGCACGGACGGGGTCTCCAGCAGCTTGAGGCTCAGGGCCTGGGGACCGCGTCGACCCGCCGCCATGCCGAATTCCACCCGCTGACCGGGCTTGAGGGCCTCCACGCCCTCCGGCAATGCGGACGACCGGACATAGACGTCCTCACCCTCATCCTGGGAAAGGAAGCCGAAGCCCTTTTCGACGTCGTACCACTTCACCTTGCCGGTCGGCACTGCGCTCACCCGTTCGTTGTTCGGATGCCCGGCCTCCCGGGCACAACTCGTTGTCGGACCAGACGTCCGCAACCTATCCACTTGCGAAAGAACGCGCCCCACACAGGTATGAGGGACGCGAATGCTTCGAGTCTACCCCGGTGTGAATAGCCCGAGCACATCAGTTTTATGGTCTCGAGGTGTCCGACACCTCCTCGAACTCGACCCCGCGCAGGTCCGGGACCTGGCTGCTGCGTACCGCGATCGTCCTGTTCGCCATTGGATTGCTGGCGATCATCGGCATTTTCGGCTGGGCGATTCTCGCCGATTCGGAG
Source organism: Nocardia otitidiscaviarum (assembly GCF_007362295.1). Lineage (NCBI taxonomy): Bacteria > Bacillati > Actinomycetota > Actinomycetes > Mycobacteriales > Nocardiaceae > Nocardia > Nocardia otitidiscaviarum. The sequence goes on from NZ_CP041695.1 coordinate 6,210,132, forward strand.
CCGGGGCTCTGGCTCTATCTCCTCGCCATGTGCGCACCGCTCGGTTTTCTGTGCGGAGTGGTGTTCGCGCTGTGGTCCGGTCGGCGCGCGCGGTAACCCGCCGGGGGTACCCGCGGACACGCGGATTGCCCATTCCGTTACTCGGCTACACATGTGATCTTCATCACATAACGAGCCGATAACGGCGCGGTGACAGGAGCCTCTCGGGCCAGACACGCCGTGACCACCAGCACAGACGGGTCTGCGGAAGCCCTTGTGCCGGATCGCCACTCGATCAGACCCGCCGGTTACCAAATAGTGATTTTTCGCGGCGGTAGTCGTAGTGTCTCTCGCTAGCCGGGTCAGCCCGGCGCCACCGGCCCGCCGCACCGAACCTCACCCCGCGGGTACGGACCCCCACACGGAACCAGGGGTGAGGGCGAGGAACAGCGCGCACCAGCGCGCCGGGACGGACGACCTCTCAGTTCGCCCCCGGTAGTCGGCCTCGCAGGAGCGTACGAGAGGAAACGACCCGAACATGAGTGGACGCCATCGCAAGCCGACCAACACCGGCCGCACCGTCGCCAAGGTCGCCGTCACCGGCGCCATGATCAGCGGCGCCGGAGTGGCCCTGGCGGGCAACGCCAGCGCGGCTCCCGACTCCGATTGGGATCGCCTCGCACAGTGTGAAGCAGGCGGCAACTGGTCGATCAACACCGGCAACGGGTACCACGGCGGCCTGCAGTTCTCGCCCAGCACGTGGCGCGCCCACGGCGGCGGCGAATTCGCCCCCAACGCCTACCAGGCCAGCCGCGAAGAGCAGATCGTCGTCGCCGAGCGCGTGCTCGCGACCCAGGGCTGGGGCGCCTGGCCCTCCTGCTCCTCCAGCCTCGGCCTGAGCAGCGCTCCGACGCCGCGCAGCGCCCCGGCCGAGGAGACCCCGCGCTGGAACCCCGGCGCCGCGCCGCAGACCCAGGCCGCCGACAGCAGCCAGCAGGTCTTCCAGGCCGTCGACCGCGCCTTCGAGGTCGCGCAGCAGAACGGCATCGACATCCCGCAGGAGGCTCGTGCCTTCGTCGACGCGGCCAAGAACGGTGGCGTCAAGCTCGATCCCGCGGTGGTGGACTTCTTCGAGGCCAACAAGAACCTGCTTCCGCAGTAATCCCTGTCGCGAATCCCTGTCGCGTACGGCCGGGCCCCGCATCGATCGATGCGGGGCTTCGCTGTGCCGAGCACACGCCCGACATCCCCGGGAGCCGGGCGACCCGTGCCACCGCACCCCCGTTTGCCGGAAAAGCGCCGTCCCCGTCGGAATATCCGGGTGCCGGGGCAGGCGGCCCCACCCTCCCCATGCCAGAATGAGCCCGTGGTGAACAAATCGAAGAAACCGTATGTCGACAATGGCTGGCCGGAAGTGCCGAGCGGTGAGCATGCCGTGACCGAACTGTCGTCGACTCGTTCCGGCAACCTCTCCCCCTACGGCGAGGACACCGAGTTTCCGCTTCCGGTCGATCAGCTGCCGTACGTGCACCCGCACACGGTCATCAACCGCTGACGACGCTTCACCCCATGCGGTTCGTGGCGCGACACGTCGCGCGGTGGCCGTCGCACCACGGATTCGGCGCGACGGCCATCGAAACGTGCCCCCCGACGCATACCGGCCGGTCGTCCTGCCACCGCGCCCCGCTGGTCCGCCGTGACCGATAGCGGCCCCGACCACACCGAGTTCGCCGACGGCGCACCGGCTTCCGCACCGTCCGGCGGCGCCTCACCGGATGCGGCCGGTGATCCGCGCTCGGCACCACCGGTGGGCGACAGCGCGCCGACCACAGCGGCGAGCGGAGCGGCGGCCGAATCCAACGTCGTGGACGACGCGGATGATCCGGGTTCGGCATCCGAAAGCGCCACGAGTGGTGCGAGTACCCCACCCGGTGCGGACGCGCCCGCCACCACGGCCGCAGCAAGCGCGCCTGTCGTCGATTCCTCCGGGAGCGGCCCGGCGGCCGTGGGTGCGGGTGAGGCCGACCGGCGGTCCGGAGCCGCCACGTCGGGGACGAAGGCCGCTGGGCGCGGCAGGGCGACCGGCGCGAAGGGCCGCAAGGCCGCCGCCGAGGCCGCCTCGCTGACGGAGTGGCTGGCAGCCCGATCGGACGACGAGTTGGTTCAGCTGTTGCAGCTGCGGCCGGATCTGGCTGTGCCGCTGCCCGGTTCGATGGCCGTACTGGCGGCGCGGACCGAACAACGGGCCTCCGTGCTGCGGGCCACCGACGAACTGGACACGCTCGATTTCGCGGTGATCGAGACCCTGGCGGTGCACGGAGCCGCCGACGCCCGTGCGCCCGTCGCCATACCCAGAACGCGCCTGCACGAGCTGTTGGGCGATCGGGTGGGCAAGAAGCCGATCAACGCCGCCGTGGACCGGCTGCGGGCGCGAGCCCTGGTCTGGGGCTCGGACAAGGCGCTGCGGCTCACCCCGTCCGCCCAGGAGGCGCTGCCGTGGCCGCTGGGCAGCACCACGGAGATACCCGACGCCCTCACCGCGAACGAGATCGACTCCGCGCTGGGCGAACTCACCGCCCAGGAACGCGCTCTGCTGGACAAGCTCGCCACCACCGGCCCGCGCGGCCGCACCCGCGATGCCGCGCCGGGCACGCCCGCCGATCGCCCGGTACAGCGACTGCTGGCGCGCCGACTGCTGAACTGGATCGACGCGGAGACCGTCGAACTGCCGCCCATGGTCGGCCAGGTGCTGCGGCGCGAACCCACCACCGATCCGCACGCGCTCACCCCGCCGCAGCCCGCGACCACCAAACTCACCGCCGCCGACGTGAACGCGGCCGCCGCCGGTGAGGTCGGCGAACTGCTGCGCCACAGCGCCACACTGCTGGAATCCCTGGGCCGCACACCGGCTCCCGTGCTGCGCTCGGGCGGGCTCGGGGTGCGCGAGATCCGGCGCATCGCCAAGCAGACCGGTATCGACGAGTCTCGCCTCGGACTGCTCGCCGAGGTGCTGACCGCGGCCCGTCTGGTGGACCGCGGCATTCCCGAACCCGCACCGGACACCGAGGCCGACGACTACTGGGCCCCCACCACCACCGCCGACGCCTGGGCCGCCGCCGCACCCGCCAAGCGCTGGGTGGTGCTCGCCCGCGCCTGGCTGGAGCTGGACCGCTTCCCGTGGATGATCGGCCTGCGCGACGCCAATGACAAACCTCTGGCCGCGCTGTCGGCCGAGCTGCGTACCCTGCACGCCGTTCGCGATCGCCGCGCCATCCTCGACCTGTTGGGCGGATTCCCTTCCGGCACAGCGGTGTCGGCGGCGGAGCTGAGCCGGGTGCTGGCCTGGCGGCAGCCGCGCTGGCGGCGGCACTTCCGCACCGACGCGGTGGCGAGCACCCTGGCCGAGGCACAGGCGCTGGGACTGGTGGCGCACGGCGCGCTCACCTCCGCGGGTCGAGCCCTGCTGCACGGCAACGAATCCGGACCCGCCGATGCCGAGGCCGCGATGGCGGCGGCGCTGCCGGAACCGGTGGACCACGTCCTGGTGCAGGCGGATCTGACGGTCATCGCGCCCGGACCGCTCACACCCGAACTCCAGGACCGCATCGCCCTGGTCGCCGAGGTGGAATCCGCCGGTGCCGCAACGGTGTACCGCATCAGCGACACGTCCGTGCGGCGCGCCCTGGACGCCGGAGCCACCGCCGCGGAACTCCACAATCTGTTCACCACGCACTCGCGCACCCCGGTTCCGCAGTCGCTGACCTACCTCATCGACGATGTGGCGCGCCGCCACGGCCGGCTGCGGGTCGGGATGGCGCAATCCTTCGTGCGCAGCGAGGATCCGGCGCTGCTGGCCGAGGTGCTGGCCGCCCCGGTGGCCGGACAGCTGGCGCTGCGAGCCGTCGCGCCCACGGTGGCGATCTCCCAGGCGCCGCTGGGCGAGGTGCTGGAGCAGTTGCGTGCGGCGGGTTTCAGCCCGGCCGGTGAGGATTCCTCCGGGGCCGTGGTGGATCTGCGGCCGCGCGGCGTTCGCGTCGCCTCGCGCCCGAATGCGCGGCCGGTGTACCGTCCGAACCCACCGAGCCCGGAGCAACTGCGCTCGCTGGTGGGCGAGCTGCGCGCGGGAGAGCTTGCGGCACAGGCGCGTTCGGGTCAGGCGGTGCGTTCGGACGGCACCCGCACCAGCACCGCCGCCACCCTCGCCCTGCTGCAATTGGCCGCCCGGGTCCACCGTCCGGTGCACATCGGCTACGTGGACGCCCAGGGCGTGGCCACGCAGCGGGTGGTGGAGCCGGTCAAGGTGGGCGGCGGCCAACTCGACGCCCTGGACACGGTGACCGGCACGGTGCGCACCTTCACGCTGCACCGGATCGCCTCGGTGGCCCTGGTCGACTGAACCGCGATGGCTCCCGGTCGGCACCGGCCGCGATGACTCCGGTCGGATCGGCCCGCCGCACCCGAGGTGCGACGGGCCGATCCGGTCCCCGGTCAGCTCTGCGGGCTGCCCAGGCAGAAGGTCATCTTGGGATCCGGGACGATGCGGTAGCCGATGGCCGCGGTATCACAGAGGAACTCGTCGGTCTGTCCGTCGATGCGCTTGGTCACCTTGAACGACGCCTCCGGAGCGGAGCAGTCCACGCTCTTGTATCCGGTGGTGGGGCTCTCGTTGTAGCAGGCGCCCTCCTTGAAGTTGGGGGCCAGGCACAGGAACGCGGTGGTGCCGCCGTTCAGGGTCTCCTCGTAGGAGGTGTACTCCTCCTTGCACTCGGTCTTGGTGTCATGGACGTCCATGACCTTGTAGACGGCCTTCTCGGAGGAGCAGTCGACCGGCTCCGTCTCGGAGTCGACCGCGGACCCGGAGATGACATTGATGCAGTCGCCGACCTGCGCCTTCGCGGTGTCGGACTTGCTGGCCTCTTGGAACATCGAGCATCCGGCCAGCGCGGCGACCGCCACGAGAGCCAGCACGAGGCGCGCGATAAGCCTCGTTGGTGCGAACTTCACCTGCGAAAACCTTTCTCACCGAACCGTTCACGGCCGCCGTGAACGGCCTGAGGTTACCCGCAGGCGACCGGCGACCGCATCAGTCCCGCGATGGAGCGGCGAATCAGTAGTAGTACATCCCACCGCCACGCATGCCCAGCAGCGACAGGTTGAGGATCATGGGTAGGAAGTTGTTGAGCAACTGCAGGCTGAAGTAGTTCACAAGTGTTCCCTCTCAATTATCTGGGCACATGACCAGCTATGGGTCTCGCGCCCTTGTGTCGTGCCGGATAGCCGTCCCGTTACAGACCGGCGCGCCCCGGGTTTCCGGGGCGACGAAGCCTCAACTCGACCCCGCCGAGCCGGTGGCCGCCGAGCCCGGCCCCGCCGACCCTGAATCGCCCGAACCCGTTCCGGCGGAACCGGACTCGATCGAACCACTACTCGCCGATCCGGTGCCGACCGGCCCCTCCGGGACGGTCTCACCCGCCGAATCGGGCCGGTTGACGTACACCGAGACCGGCGTACTCGCGTCGGCGACCACCGTCACCACCCGCGCCCCCGGAGCCGAGGTGACCGTGCCGCCCTCCACCCGCACCCGGTACCCGTCCGGATAGTGCAGGTCCGATACGTAGATCTCGGTCGGCCCGGCGGCGGGGCGCGGGGTGTAGCGGTAGGCGAAGTCGCCGTCGGCGGGATCGAAGACCATCCGTCCGGGCACGCCCGCGGTGGCACGGGGGTAGGTGCGCACGAGCTCGCGGCCGAGCTCGCCGTGGAAGGGATCGGGGCGCGGACCGCCCGCCCCGAAGCGGGAGGCGTAGTGCCAGTACATCCAGCCGATGAAGCGCTCGTCGGCGCGCACCAGCGTATTGCGCAGCACGGTGGCGTCACCGTCGCCGAACTCGGTCACCAGCGTGGGTATCCCGGTACGGCGGGTGAAGGCGTCGATATTGCCCCAGGTCTTGTCCTGCTGCACCCCGCACAGTGCCCGCAGGCCCGCGGGCAGCCCCAGATAGATGGCCAACTGGCTGGGAATGCAGTAGTCGTGCGGCGCGAAGCCGATATCGGGCGCGGTGATGGGCGGATTCCTCCCCAGATTGGTGGGCATGGTCTCGTTCCAGGTCACATTGGGTTCCCAGAAGATCATCAGATCGGCGGCGCGGGCACGCACCGCATCGGTCAGCCGCTGCATGGCCGCCTGGTAGACGGCGTCGAAGCCGGGACAGCCGTCGGGGAAGCAGGACAGGAAGGCCGAACCCGGCCACGGCTCGTTCATGAGCTCGATCCCGAGCATGCCCGGCCGCTCCGCCAACCGCGCGGCCAGCGCGCCGAGTGCGACGCCGAGCTGGTCCAGCACCCCATTGTCGTTGTGCCACACCTCATCCCAGCCGCGATTCATACTGGGCATCAGATAGTAGAGCGGGAAGCCCGGATTCGGCTCCAGCGCGCCGGGCCGGGAGCGCAGCGACCATTCGGGAAAGCCGTTGCCGCCCCAGATCTTCGACAGCCCGTCCTGGTGATTGTCGATCAGCGTGTAGATTCCGCGCGCGGCGAGGAGGTCCACCACCGCGGCGACCCGGTCCAGGTACGCGGTGTCGACGACGCCCCGGGTGGGCATGAGGCCGTCGAAGGCGACGCCGAGCCGGACCACGTTGAATCCGTGCCGGGCGAGTAGTTCCGCGTCCTCGGCGGTCAGGGTGAAGCCGTCCCCGAGTTCGATGTAGGGGGCGTCCTTGTCCACATTGTTGACGCCGTGCAGCAGCACGGTGCGCCCCGCCTCGTCGACGAACCGACCGTCCTCGACGTGAATATCCGGCAAGGCGGTCGGCGCTGCCGCCCCCGGTACCGCCACCAGCAGCGCCGCCCCGACCACCGTCGCGGCGAGGCCGGCCACCCAGCGCCCGCGCCGTCGCCGTCCGCCCGCGTCGTCCCCCGCTCCGACCCCGCGCATCGAATCACCCGCTGTCCGTCGACTCCCATTAGCTGGACGCACGTCCAATTGGGGTGTGATCTTAGCCATCGAAACTGGGGTCTTGCGGGCTTTCCGACGAATGAACCTCACCCGGTCACACCGCGATTCTCACAGCACCGACCCACCACCGGGAAAGAACACGCACCCGGGGCCCGGCGCGGTGTCGGCGGCTTCGGGAAGAATGGTCGACGGCCCGGGTGGGCGGGCCCGATCCAGGAGGTGGCATGACCGACGGTCCATTGATCGTGCAGAGCGACAAGACGCTGCTGCTGGAGGTCGACCACGAGTCGGCCGACGCGGCGCGGCAGGCGATCGCGCCGTTCGCCGAGCTCGAACGCGCGCCCGAGCATGTGCACACCTATCGGATCACACCGCTGGCGCTGTGGAACGCGCGAGCGGCCGGACACGACGCCGAGCAGGTGGTGGACGCGCTCGTCACCTATTCGCGGTACGCGGTGCCGCAGCCGCTGCTGGTGGACATCGTCGACACCATGGCCCGCTACGGACGGCTGCAACTGGTGAAGCATCCGGCGCACGGGCTCACGCTGGTGTCGCTGGATCGCGCGGTGCTGGAAGAAGTGCTGCGGCACAAGAAGATCGCGCCCATGCTCGGCGCCCGCCTCGATGACGACACCGTGATCGTGCACTCCTCCGAACGCGGCCACATCAAGCAGGCACTGCTGAAGATCGGCTGGCCCGCCGAGGATCTGGCCGGGTACGTGGACGGCGAGGCGCACCCCATCGACCTCGACTTCGAATCCGGCGGCTGGCACCTGCGCGACTACCAGGAGATGGCCGCCGACTCCTTCTGGGCGGGCGGTTCCGGCGTGGTGGTGCTGCCCTGCGGTGCGGGCAAGACCATGGTGGGCGCGGCGGCCATGGCCAAGGCCAAGGCGACCACCCTGATCCTGGTCACCAATACCGTGGCCGGGCGACAGTGGCGGCGCGAACTGCTGGCCCGCACCTCGCTCACCGAGGACGAGATCGGCGAGTACTCCGGCGAGCGCAAGGAGATCCGCCCGGTCACCATCGCCACCTATCAGGTGATCACCCGCAAGACCAAGGGCGAGTACCGGCACCTCGAACTCTTCGACAGCCGGGACTGGGGCCTGGTGATCTACGACGAGGTGCACCTGCTGCCCGCGCCCGTCTTCCGCATGACCGCCGATCTGCAGTCGCGGCGACGACTGGGCCTGACGGCGACCCTGGTGCGCGAGGACGGCCGCGAGGGCGACGTCTTCTCCCTCATCGGCCCCAAGCGCTACGACGCGCCGTGGAAGGACATCGAGGCGCAGGGCTGGATCGCCCCCGCCGACTGCGTCGAGGTGCGGGTGACGCTCACCGACGCCGAGCGCATGGCCTACGCCACCGCCGAACCCGAGGAGCGCTACAAGCTGTGCTCCACCGCCCGCACCAAACTCGCCGTGGTGGAATCGATTCTGGCGCAGCATCGCGACGCGCCGAGCCTGGTCATCGGGGCCTATCTGGATCAGCTCGAGGAACTGGGCGAACATCTGAACGCACCCGTGATCCAGGGCTCCACCCGCACCAAGGAGCGGGAGGCCCTGTTCGAGTCGTTCCGGCAGGGCGAGATCCCGGTGCTGGTGGTCTCGAAGGTCGCCAATTTCTCCATCGACCTCCCGGAAGCGTCGGTGGCGGTGCAGGTTTCGGGCACCTTCGGCTCACGGCAGGAGGAGGCGCAACGGCTGGGCCGCCTGCTGCGACCGAAACAGGACGGCGGCCAGGCGCACTTCTACTCCGTGGTCTCCCGGGACACCCTGGACGCCGAATACGCGGCGCACCGACAGCGTTTCCTGGCCGAGCAAGGGTACGCCTATCGCATCACGGATGCGGACGACCTACTGGGTCCGGCGATAGGATAAAAATGGAGCGGCAGCCTCCATAAAAGGGCGGGAGGGAACCGACGTGCGACGGCGCTTCGAATTCACGGTCGATCGTGAGCATGCCCGTACGGTCAACGAGGTCGCCGCCTACCTGCGGCGGATTCGGGTGCTCGCCATCGCCGCGTCGGTCGTGCTCGGCGTGGGGACCGGCTACCTCATCTGGCTCGACCACCCGTGGTCCTACCTGCTCGCCGTCGCCTTCGCCCTGGGCGCGGCGACCGCGCTGTTCGTGGGACTGTGGACCCCGCATCGCGCCCGCATCGACAAGCTCTACGCCACCGGCGCGCTCGTCCCCGCGGTCGTCTCGGAGAGCACCGCCAAGGGCACCACCCTGCTGGCCCTGGTGGATCTGGCCAAGCCCACCGCCGACGGCCCGCGCTACGCGTTGGTCACCCGCACGGTCCGCAGCCTGCCCGGCCACCGGATCCGCGCCGGGGAGCGGGTGCCCTCGGTGACCGTGCGCATCGACCGTGCCCCCGCCTCCGTGGGCGAGCTGTGGCATGCGGTGACCATGATGCCCATCGCCTGGGGCACCCGGGATCTCACTATCATCGAGCGCGCCCGCACCACCATCCACGAGGTGGAATGGCAACTGCTCACCGACAATCTGGACCTGGCCGCCAAGGTGCGCCGGGTCGACGCCAAACGACTGCTCATCGATCCACAGCAGCTGCCGGACGAACTACGCGGGACCTGATATTCCGTGGGCCGGAGATAGGTGCACGCGCATAGACTGGGTCGATGATCCCTGCCGCAAATCTGCTGGCCTTTCTCGTCGCGGCCACCGTTCTGATCGTAATCCCCGGTCCCGGTGTACTTTTCGTCATCGGACGCGCCCTCGCCAACGGACGGCGGGCGGCCCTGCTGTCGGTGCTCGGCCATTCGGTCGGGGTGCTGCTGGTCCTCCTGTGCGTCGCCGCCGGGCTGGGCGCCCTGGTCGCCGCGTCCGCGGTCGCGCTGACCATCGTGAAGGTCGTCGGCGCGCTCTACCTGATGTACCTCGGCATCCAGGCCATCCGCGATCGCAAGTCACTGCGGGAAGCGCTGCGGGCCGACGTGGAGCCGGCGCATCGGAACAAGATGCTGCGCCAGGCGTTCCTCGTCGGGGTCAGCAATCCCAAGGCCATCATCTTCTTCTCGGCGGTGCTGCCGCAGTTCGTCGATCCGGCGAGCGGGGCGATACCGCTGCAAATGCTGATTCTGGGCCTGGCCTTCCTGCTCATCGCCCTGGTCTCGGACAGCGCGTGGGCGCTGCTCGCCGGGACGGCGCGCAGCTGGTTCGCCCGCTCGCCCAAGCGGCTGGAGGCGGTCGGCGGCGCGGGCGGCGTCATGATCTTCGGGCTGGGTGCGAGCGTGGCGGTGTCGGGCACCAGCCATTGACACGCGGCGGTTAGCATCGGCTGATCGGCAAGGGATGCCGGAAAGGGGCGGCTCGGTGACTTCTCGCAGGTGGTGGCGGTACGCGGTGGCGAGTGTCGCGTTGGCCTCGGCCGCCTCGGCCGCTCCCGCGCAGGCACAGCCGGTCGATCCGTTGGCGGGTGCGCCCGGGCTCGGTGATCCCTACTACCCGTTGGACGGCAACGGCGGCTACGACGCCACCCATTACGACGTCGCGATCGACTACGACCCGCCCACCCGGCACCTGACCGGTGCGGCCCGGGTGCACGCCAGGGCCACCCAGGCGCTGCGCACCTTCAATCTGGACTACGCCGGTCCGGAGGTGGCGACGGTGACGGTGAACGATCTGCCCGCCCGGTTCGACCGCACCGACGAACACGAACTCGTCGTCACCCCGCTGCTGCCGCTGCTGCCCGGCCTGCCGTTCACGGTCGAGGTCGACTACGCGGGGCCGGTGGGCGCGGACGAGAACTCCGGCTGGTACGTCTCACCCAGCGGCGGGGCCTTCGTCGCGGGCGAGCCGCATTCGGCCACCAGCTGGTACCCGCTCAACGACACACCAACGGACAAGGCGACTTTCACGCTGACCGCCACGGTGCCGCAGGAGTGGGAGGTCATGTCCAACGGCGCCAAGACCACCGATACGGTGACCGACGGTCGCCGGACCACGCGGTGGGAGTCGCGGCATCCGGTGATCGGCTACCTCACCACCGTCGCCATCGACCGCTTCGAATTCCTGGAGCAGCGCCGCGCCGACGGCACCCCGCTGCTGAGCGCGTTCGCACCGGATGCCTTGGACGCCAAGGAGAACGAGCTGCGGCTGCCGGAGATTCTCGACTTCGGCGAGGAACTGTACGGGCCCTACCCCTTCGATGTGGCGGGCGGCATCTACGTCGACACCGACCTGGAGTTCTCGCTCGAAACCCAAACCCGGCCCATCTACGCGCCGTGGACGGATCTGCAGACCGTGGTGCACGAGATCGCTCACCAGTGGTGGGGCGATTCCATGTCGGTGCGGCAGTGGTCGGACATCTGCCTGAACGAATGCTTCGCCAGCTACACCGCCGACTATCTGTGGCCGGAGCGCAAGGAGGGCAGGGACGTCGACGCGGAGTACCGCGACACCGTGGCCGAGTTCTACGACAATCCCAAGTTCTGGCAGATCAAACTCCAGGATCCGGGCGTGGGATACGAGTTCACCTCCGTCTACTACCGCGGCCCGCTCTTCCTGCACGCCCTGCGCCGCAGCCTCGGCGACGACGTGTTCTTCTCCGCCATCCGGGATTTCGTGGTCGGGCACGCCTACGGCAACGCGTCCATGCCGGAGTTCCGCGAATTCGTGCGGTCCCGCACGAGCCACGATCTGACCGGGTTCTTCACCGCCTGGCTGGACCGCGAGGAACCGCCCGCCGACGAATACCTGTATCCGGGCACGCTGCGGTCGTGAACGGCCGGGCCAGTGGTTGCCGACTGGCCCGCGACAGCAGGCCCACGGGCCGGGGAGTATCGACCGCATGATCGAGGCGACGGCGATACTGGGCGTGGCGGCCGCGGCGCTGGGGTTGGTGCTCACCCCGGGGCCGAACATGATGTACCTCGTCTCCCGCACGGTGTCGCAGGGACGCCGGGCCGGATTCGTCTCGCTGGCGGGCGTCGCGGTCGGCTTCGCGTGCTATCTGGGCGCGGCGACGGCCGGAATCACCGCGGTCTTCGCGGTGGTGCCCGGCCTGTACCTGACGATCAAGTTCGCCGGGGCCGCCTATCTGGCCTGGCTGGCCTGGAAGGTGCTGCGCCCCGGCGGCATCTCGGCGTTCACCCCCGACGCGCTGCCCGCCGATCCGACGCGGCGGCTGTTCGCCATGGGATTGGTGACGAATCTGCTCAATCCCAAGATCGCGATCATGTACATGGCGCTGATCCCGCAGTTCGTGACGCCCGAGCACGGGCGGGTGTGGTTGCAGAGCCTGTGCCTGGGCGCGGTGCAGATCGCCATCGCCCTGGCGGTCAACGGCCTCATCGTGCTGGGTGCGGGGGCGGTCGCGGGCTTCCTGAGCGGACGGCCGCTGTGGCAACGGGTGCAGCGGTGGGTGACCGGGACCATGCTGGGGGCGATGGCCGCCCTGCTCGCCGCCGACCGGGCGCGGCCGATGCCCGCCTGAGCCGAGGCCGCGCACCACCCGGCAAGGCCGTACACCGCGCACCACCCGGCAAGGCCGCGGCGGGCAGCCCAGGCGGCTGACCGTACCCAGTCGTGGCGACCGTGCCGACCGGGTCAGCCCACCTGGACACCGGCGCGCAGCCGCCGCACCCCCTCCTCCAGGGTCTCGTCCCGCTTGCAGAAGGCGAAGCGCACCAGATGGTTCCAGGCGGCGCGGTCGTCGGCGAATACGCTCACCGGCACGGCGACCACCCCGAGGCGTGCGGGCAGCTCACGGCAGAACGCCAGGGCGTCGGCCGCGCCCAGCGGGGTGATGTCGGCGCAGACGAAATATGTTCCGTCACTGCGCTTCACCGCGAACCCGGCCTCGGCCAGTGCGGCCGAGAGCCGAAGCCGCTTGTCCGCCAGCGAATCCCGCAGGACGGCTACCCACCGCTGTTCGTGCTCGATGGCGTGTGCGACGGCGGGCTGGAAGGGCCCGCCGCCGACGAAGGTGAGGAACTGCTTGGCGGCCAGCACGCCGTCCAGCAGCGGGGCGGGAGCGCAGGCCCAGCCGATCTTCCAGCCGGTGACGCTGAACGTCTTGGCGGCGCTGGAGATCACGACCGTGCGCTCGAACATGCCCGGCAGCGTGGCGATGCTGATGTGCTCGTGCCCGTCGAAGGCCAGATGCTCGTACGCCTCGTCGGCCATGACGATGAGGTCGTGTTCGACGGCGAGTTCGGCGATGGCGGTGAGGTCCGCGCGGCCGAGCACCGTGCCGGTGGGATTGTGCGGCGAATTCACCAGCAGCATGCGGGTTTCGGGGGTGATGGCGGCACGCAGGCTGTCCAGGTCCAGCGCGAAGCCGTCGCCGTCGGGAACCAGCCGAGCGGTGCGGCGCTTGGCCCCGGCGAGGGCGACCGCGGCGGCGTAGGAGTCGTAGTACGGCTCGATGAGCACCACCTCGCGCCCCGGCTCCACCAGGCCGAGGATGGTGGCCGCGATGGCCTCGGTGGCGCCGACGGTGACCAGCACCTGACTGTCGGGGTCGTAGGCGGTGCCGTAGCGGCGGGCGCGATCGGCGGCGATGGCTCGGCGCAGCACGGGCATGCCGCGGCCCGGCGGGTACTGGTTCAGACCGTCGGCGATGCACTGCCGCGCCACCTCGAGCATGCCGGCGGGACCGTCGCTGTCCGGGAACCCCTGACCGAGGTTGATCGCGCCGTGGCGGACGGCGAGTTCGGTCATCTCGGCGAAGATGGTGGCTCCGAAGGGGCGGAGGCGTTCGACGGTGGGAACGTAGGGCATGTCCGGAGAGTAGCCCACCGGGCGAAATGGTTGCGAAGCGATAGCGAATGCCTATGTTTCACTTTTGAAATAGCTTGTCTACCAGCGTGATTGTGCATTGACCCAATGGCGGCTAGCCTCCCCGTGTTCCATCTCACACCCACCCTCGCCGGTGGATCAACGAAAGGGGCGCACATGGCCTCCTTCATCGACCTGCTGTTACAACCCGTCGCGGTCGTCGATCATGCCCACCACATCGCCAACCAGCTCATCGGCTGGGCCACCGGGTCGACCACCCCGGACTGGAGCACCGGATCGAGCTTCCCACCCTCCGGCTCCGGCGGGAACTCCGGCTCCGGGACCGGATCCGGGATCGGCAACTGCACACCCACCGGATCGGTGAGCCTGTCCGGCGGCATGGAATGCGAGAGCGGTTCCGCGGTGCAGACACCGCCGAACTGACCGAATCCGGTGTGCGGCAGGACCGTCGGGGGTGTGCCGCCCACTCGGATGTGGACGGCGCGGTCGCGCGCAATCGCGACCGCGCCGTCGCGCTGTCCTCGGTTCGCCGGATGCCGGTTCGCCGAATGCCGGTTCGCCGAATGCTTCAGCGCGACAGGCGAATGCCGGACAGCTTGGCCGGATTCGCGAGATCGTAGATACCCCAGATCTTTCCGTCCGCCACCGTGAAGCCGTACACCCGGCGCGGATTGCCCGGATGGTTCTCCCCCGGTTCCCGCTCGTGCACCAGCACGCCCAGCTGACCGTTGACGAGCACCGGCTCGAACATACCGCTGGCGAAGGCGGCGGGATCGTCGAATCCGAGCTTGCGGCGCAGTCCCAGGAACAGCCGGGCGACTTTGTCCGCACCGGTGACCACATTGATGGCGGTGGCGGTGGTGCCGCCCGCGTCGCCGATGGTGCGGGCGTCCGGATGCAACACCGCCACCACCCGGTCCAGGTCGCCGGAGTACATGGCCTCGATGAGCCGCTGCACGACGGCCTCGTGCTCGGGATCGGGAACCGGCTCCGGGCTGCGCGCAGCGGCCTTGCGCGCCCGCGCGGCGAGCTGCCGGGCGGCGTCGGTGGAAATGTCCAGGATATCGGCGATCTCGTCGAACGGCACCGAAAAAGCGTCGTGCAGAACGAAAGCCACGCGCTGCGGCGGAGTGAGGTTGTCCAGCACGATCATCGCCGCGAAGCGGGCGTCCTGCTTGCGGACCACCGCGGCCAGCGGATCGGGGGTGCTGGAGGGGTTCGGTGCGGTCACCACCGGCTCCGGAAGCCACTGTCCCACATAGGTTTCCCGACGCACCGCGGCGCTGCGCAGGCGATCCAGGCAGATGCGGCTGACCACGGTGGTGAGCCAGGCGCGCAGATCCTCGATCTCGTACTGGGGCGTGGTGGCCAGGCGCAGCCAGCTCTCCTGCACCGCGTCCTCGGCGTCGGTGACGCTGCCGGTCAGCCGATAGGCCACCGCGAGCAGGTGCGATCGATGGGATTCGAACAAATCGGCGAGCAGTGCGGCAACCACCGTGGTGATCCTATGCCAGCATGAGGCGATGGACCCGAGCACCCTGTCGAACGGAACGGTCTGGCTCACGCCGCCCACGGTGTACGACATCGACGCCATCACCACCTGCTGTCAGGAGCCGTCCATCGGGGAATGGACCACCATGCCGGTGCCCTACCTGCGCGAACACGCCGAGGGCTTCGTGACCGACATCGTGATTCCCGGATGGGCCGCGCGCAGCCCCACCTGGGCGGTGCGGACGGCGGCGGACGGGCCGGTGGTGGGCATGATCGGCCTGCACCCCACCATCCGCCCGCAGGACGAGACCGCCGAGATCGGCTACTGGCTCTGCCCCGCGGTCCGCGGTCGCGGCCTCATGACCCAGGCCGTGGATCTGGCGTGCACCGCCGCCTTCGCCCCCTCACCCTTCGGCTACGGCCGCCTCGAATGGCGCGCCATGGTGGGCAACCACCCCTCCGCCGCCGTGGTCCGCCGCACCGGCTTCCGCTACGAGGGCATCCTGCGCGGCGGCATGGTGCAGCGCGGCATCCGCCGCGATATCTGGATCGCGGGCCGCCTCGCCACCGACCCACCCGGCCCGGCTCCGGCCTGGCCCGCCGAATTCGACCGCCGCTGAACCCTCGCCTGGTGTGAGCGGACGTCGCGTGTGTTCGCGGGCGGCGCCGAGGAACTTCGGACGCTCGGCGGTGGCCGAAATGTCGGGCGTGCGCTCGTAGGCTGGGGGGCATGACGCTCGAGGAGGTTGCGGGCGAGCTGTACGGCCTCGCCCCGGCGGAGTTCGTCGCGGCGCGCGACGAGCGGGTGCGGCGGGCGCGCGAGGACGGGGATCGCGCGCTGGCCGGGGCCATCGGCAAGCTGCGGCGGCCGACGGTGGCGGCGTGGGCGGTGAATGTGCTGGCCCGGGAGGCGACGGACGAGGTGACGGCGCTGCTGGCGCTCGGGGACGCGCTGCGGGAGGCGCAGCGGAAACTGTCGGGCGAGGCGTTGCGGGCGCTCACCACCCAGCGCCAGCAGGTGGTGAACGCGCTGACCCGGAAGGCGGGCGAACTGGCGGCCACCCACGACCAGAAGTTGAGCGAGGCGACCCTCCGCGAGATCGGCCAGACCCTGCACGCCGCCCTCGCCGACCCCGACGTCGCGGCAGCGGTCCGCACCGGCACCCTCACCACCGCCACCAGCTACGAGGGCTTCGGCCCCGCCACCCTCTCCGCCGTCCCCACCCACGAATCCCCCTCCGCCACCGGCACTTCCACTCGCGCGGGCGCGACTCGTGCACATGCCGCCGATGACCCGGCGCACCCGACGACGGGCGCAGCGTCACCACGCGACCGGGCGAAGGGAACCGGAAAGTCCGGCAGCACGACCGCCGACGGCAGGCGTTCCGCCGGAGCCGATACGGGCGGTGCGGCAGGAGATTCCGGCGGTGACAACAGACCCGACCGCGCGCGCGGACCCGGTCGCGCCGCGAGGTCCGGCGGCACGGCCGAGTCCGACAGCACCGCGATATCCGGCGACACAGGAACGTCCGACAGCACCGCGACATCCGACAGCGCGAAGCCCGACGGCGCGAAACCCGGCAGCGCGAAACCCGGCAGCGCGGAACCCGACGGCGGGAAGCCCGGCCGCGCGGAACCCGGCGGCGGGAAGCCCGCCACCGCGAAACCCGGCGGCGCGAAGTCCGACGGCGGGAAGTCCGGCAGTGGGAAGTCCGGCAGTGCGGCACGGGCGCGCGAGGAGCGGCGTAGGGCGGCCGAGGAGGAGGCGCTGGCCGCCGCCCGGCAGGAGGCCGCCGATGCCCTCGCGGCGCTCGAATCCGCCCACGCCGCCCGCGATTCCGCCCAGGCCGACCGTGACCGCGTCGCCGCCGACCTCACCGCCGTCGAGGACCGCATCGCCGCCCTGCGCGCCGACCTCTCGCACGCCGAATCCGAACGCCGCTTCACCGTAGCCGCCAACCGCACCGCCCAGGAGGCCCTGAACAAGGCCCAACGCCACCTCGACCACGTCGAACGCTGGGCGGAGAAGGCCCGCGCCCGTCTGTCGCCGCACTGAGTTCATCGCAACCTCGATCGGACCACCGCCAATCCGGCTGGCACCATATTCGGCATGGTGAAGACCACCGTGCACCCGCCGGACGACCTCGCACTGTGGCTCGACGCCGAGGCCGCAGCCACCGGGCTCAGCAAAGCCGAGCTCATCCGCCGGGGCATCACCATGCTCCTGGAAGCATCGACCGGGCCTAAACACGATGCCCCACTGCCGGTTTCCCACAGCGGCCGATCGCGGACGGCGGCGGGAGATGGGTCGCGAACACGCTGGTGGGCCAAGTGATCGACGGCTGTCTCCGGTTTGCGTCCGCACCCTACGTGCGCACGGCGGTACCGCGGCAGTGGTCGGAATTCCGCGGACTCATCGATCTGCTGGCGGGATCGGCCATGTTGTGGCCTGCGCTGGCGTGAACCCGGGGCGCGGATCGCGGGCTCGGGCGTAGATTGCGGATATGGCGGGCACGGCGCGGTTCGAATGGGTTGTCGAGACGATGGGCATCCGCGCGAGCGACCGGATTCTGGAGGTGGGCGCGGGTTCGAGCGCGTCGGTCGCCTATCTGGCGGAGCCGTTGACGACGGGGCAGGTCGTCGCCATCGACCGGTCCGCCACCGCCATCGCACGATCCAGGAAAAAGCATGCCGCACTGGTCGATGCGGGCCGGGTGCGGCTACTTCACCTGGCCTTGGAGGAACTGCGCCCCGAGGATGTCCGGGACGGCGACACCGGTTTCGACAAGGTGCTCGCGGTCAACGTGAATCTCTTCTGGACCCGGGATCCGACCCCGGAGCTCACCCTCATCCGTGAGCTGCTGAACCCGGGCGGTGCCCTGTACCTGGTGTACGGCTACGGCGAACCCGGAGCGGGCACCTCGCGCAGCCCGAAACCGTTGCCGGGCAAGCTGTCCGAGCACCTGAGGGGCGCGGGTTTCGAGGTCCGAACCCGCGCCTCAGGCGATCTCCTCGGTATTGTCGCCACCCCGGCGTGAGCGAATTCAGCCGTGTCGTGCGGCTGCAACAACTCCGCCACTCCGTGCGGCTGCAACAACTCAGCCGCGTCGTGCGGCGACGGCCTCGGCCAGCCGGTCGAGCTGCGCGGCGGTGGTGTCCCAGTCCAGGCAGGCGTCGGTGATGGACTGTCCGTAGGCCAGGTCGTCGGCGCGGCCGAGGGTGAGGTCCTGGCGACCGGCGAGCAGGAAGCTCTCCATCATGACGCCGACCGTGCTGGTCTCCCCCGCCGCGATGCGCGCGGCGATATCGGTGACCACGTCGACCTGCCGGTTGTGGTCCTTGTTGCTGTTGCCGTGGCTGGCGTCGATCACCACGCGCTGCGGCAGCGACGACTTCTCCAGGCGCAGGCATGCCTCGGCCACGGAGGCCGCGTCGTAGTTGGTGCCGTTGCTGCCGCCGCGCAGGATCACGTGGCAGTCCGGGTTGCCCGCGGTGCGGATGAGCGCCGAACGCCCCTCCAGATCGGTGCCGGGGAATACGTGGCTGGCGGCGGCGGCCCGCACACCGTCCACGGCCACCTGCACGTCGCCGTCGGTGCCGTTCTTGATGCCGACCGGCATGGACAGCGCGCTGGAGAGCTGGCGGTGCACCTGGCTGGCCGCGGTGCGCGCGCCGATCGCGCCGTAGGCGACCAGGTCGGCGATGTACTGCGGAGTGATGGGGTCGAGGAATTCGCAGGCCACCGGGAGCCCGAGCGCGGTGATGTCGACCAGCAGGCGACGGCCCAGATCCAGCCCGGTGTTGATGTCGAAGGTGCCGTCCAGGTGCGGGTCGTTGATCAGGCCCTTCCAGCCCAGGGTGGTGCGCGGCTTCTCGAAGTAGACGCGCATCACGATGTGCAGCCGGTCCCCGAGTTCGGCGGCCTTGGCCGCCAACCGGCGTGCGTAGTCGAGGGCGGCGTCGGGATCGTGCACCGAACACGGGCCGACGATGACCATCAGGCGGTCGTCGACGCCATTGAGCACGTCGACGGTGGCCTTGCGGCCCGCACGCACGGTATCGGCGAGCGCGTCGTCGATGGGGTGGGTGCGACGGATGTCGGCGGGCGAGCGAAGGGGGCTCACGCTGAGGGTGCGCTGATCGTCCAGATCGGCATGCCTGGAGTCGATGGCGGCGGCGAGAGTCATGATTCGTGGGTTCCTTTTCTCAGGCCGACCCACGGAGATTCGCGATGAGATTCCCTCGGAGCCGGTCTGTGTTCATCCGGCTCGGGGTGGGAGGAGGTCAGCGCAGGTTCACGCCGCTCGGCCCACCCGGGGCCGGCTGGCTAAACCAGAAATACACGCGCTGCATGGCGGCGACAGTACCAGAAGCCACGGAAAATGCGTGTGGCCGCTGACACATTCACGATAAGCATCTCACTATTCGGGATGACGTTCCATTGTCCGAACCAGCCTAGCGAGCGTCCGCGAACGCCGCGCGAACGTGAAACGGCCCGGTGCGGAACAGTTCCGCACCGGGCCGAAACGATGATCCGGATCAACCGAGCACCGGGAAATTGGCACGGATCACACCGTGCGGATCACGTTCCCGCTTGACCGCCCGCAGCCGCGCCAGGGCGGCGTCGTCGAAGGCCGCCGCCGCGGTGTCGGCCGCGCCGAGGAAGGTGTAGGGCTTGCGGCCGGGCGCGTGCTCGCCGAGCGCGTCCACCACCGCACGCAGCTTCTCCGACACGGCCGCACGCAGCTGCGGCAGGCCCAGCCCCAGCAGGTAGAGCAGGTACGGCTCGGCTACCGGGCCCCGGGCTCCCCCGGCCGGATTCGCGGTGGCGAGCGCACCGCCGAGGTGGCGCACCTGGATGTTCAGCAGCGGCGCCACCGGTTCGCGCACCAGGATCTTGGTGACCTCGGCACCGAGATCGGTGAGCAGTTCGGCATGCGAGAGCGCCGGGCTGGGGTCGGTGGGCTCGGCGGTGATCTCCCCGATGCGGTCCACCGAGAGCGGTCCACGGTTGTCGGACACGGCACCGCCCAGCCGGTCGATGGCGGCCACCAGCTCCCGCCCCTGCTCGACCGCGCCCAGATAGGCGAGGTCCAGGCCGACCAGCTCCGGCGAGTTCGGGATCTGCACCCGCTGGAACCACACCGACAGTTCGGCGGGGGCGTCGGCGGTGAGCTCCTGGAAGGTCTCCCACACCTGCTCGGCGCGCTCGGCCGGGAACAGCACCCGGCCGCCGTACACCGAAGGCATGGGGAACAGCTCGAATTCGATTCCGGTCACCACCGCGAAATCGCCGCCGCCCCCGCGCAGTGCCCAGAACAGTTCCGGATCGCTGTCCGCGGTGACCCGGGCCGGGCGACCGTCGGCGGCGACGATCTCGAAGGCGCGCACCGCATCCGAGGCCCAGCCGTACCTGCGGGCGAACCAGCCCGCGCCGCCGCCCAGCGTGTACCCGGTCACGCCCACCACCGGATTGCTGCCCGCCAGCCCCGTGAGGCCGTGCGCGGCAGCGGCTTTCTGGATCGCGCCCCACCGCGCCCCCGATCCGACCCGGGCGATGCGCGCCTCGGCGTCGATCTCGATACCGTCGAAGCGGCCGGTGCGCACCAGGACGGCCCCGTCGATATCGCCGGTCGCGCCGTGCCCGGTCGGCTGGGTCACCACCGGCACCCCCGCGGCACGCGCCGCGGCCAGCGCCGCGGCGATGTCGTCGGCGTCGGCGACGGTGACCACCGCACCCACCCGCTGGGTGACGGCGAGGTTCCACGGCTGGGCCGCCGTGTCGAAGTCGGCGTCACCGGGCAACAGCACCTCGCCCCGGACCGACTGCCGCAGATTCTCGAAAGTCATTGCCACTACCCACTTTCCACCACAGGATGTCTTCCGCCGCTTTTCGCGTTCACAGGGATGACGGAACCGGCTCGGGAAGTGTGACTTCGAGTGGCGGTGATCACACGACTCGGGCCGCGTCCCGGTGGACACGGCCCGTCGAAGTCGATCCGCTCGCTACTTCCGCCCGAACGGGTAGGTGACCTTGGTGAGCTGTTCGGACAGCTCCCAGAGGCGACGGGCGGTCATCTCGTCGCGGGAGGCCGACGACGATCCGGAGCGCACCGGATGACCACGCAGGCCGCGCAGACCACCGGGGCCGTAGAACGCGCCCGGTTCCACCTCGGCGGTGGCGGCGTACAGCGTCGGCAGCGCACCCATCTCGGCGCTCTGCGCGAACAGCCGATTGCCGACGGACATCATGAAGTCCTGGAAGGATTCGGTGTGCGACTGAAGTTCCGTCGCGGCGTAACCGGGGTGGGCGGCCAGCGACAGCTTCGGGGAGCCGGCGGCGGCGAGCCGGCGTTGCAGCTCGTAGGCGAACATGAGGTTGGCCAGCTTGGACTGCCCGTAGGCGGCCCAGCGCTGGTAGCGGCGGCGCTCCCAGTTCAGATCCGCCAGGTCGATGCGCCCGATGGCATGCGCGCCGCTGGAGACGGTGACCACTCGCTCGCGGATCTTGTCCAGCAGCAGCCCGGTGAGCGCGAAGTGGCCGAGATGGTTGGTGCCGATCTGCATTTCGAAGCCGTCGGCGGTGCGACGCAGCGGCACCGCCATGATCCCGGCATTGTTGATCAGCACATCGGCGGATTCGATGCCGTCGACGAAATCGCGCACCGAGGCCAGGTCGGCGAGATCGAGGCGGCGCACCTGCGCGCGCTCCCCCATCTCGGCGGCGACGGCATGTGCCTTGACCTCGTTGCGGCAGGCCATGATCACCCGTGCGCCCGCGCCCGTCAGCGCCCGCGTGGTCGCGGCGCCCAGGCCGCTGTTCGCGCCGGTGACGATGTAGGTCCGCCCGGTCAGATCGGGGATGTCGCCGATGTCCCAACCACTCACCCGCACGAGTCTAGGTGGGTGGGCGCGTCGGCGCGGAGTGTCGGCGAACGCACTCGGATGCCGTCCATTCGCCGAACGGCGATCACACCGCGGATCGCGCGGCGTGTCAGAGCGCCGATCGATCGGATCCCAGCAGGTGGAGCAGTAGCGTCCGGCACATGGACACGATCCTCTGGGCCGGTTTGCTGGTCGTATTGGTCATGATCTGTCAACAGCGATCCCGCCGCCTGGTGCTGGCGGCCTGGTGGATCGCGTTCCTGGCGACCGGCCTCCTGTTGAAGCACCACATCACCAGCGGACTCGGTCTGGGGCTGACATGGTGACGCCCACGACGCTCGGCACCGGCACCACCGAGCACACCCGGCTCGGCCGGGTGCAGTACTGGCTCGCGGTCGTCTTCGTGGTCGGCTGGACGGGTGTGGTGTGCGGCGGCCTGGCCGTGCAGTTCGGCACCTGGGACTATCCGTGCCCGCTGTGCATGGTGCAGCGCAACTTCATGACCCTCGCCGCGCTGGGCGGCGCCTACATCGTGGCCAAGGGGTTGCGCGGAACCATCACCCGGCGCGACTACATGACCGGCTGGGGGCTGGCCATCGTCGGCTGTTTCGGCGGCGGCTTCGCGGCCTGGCGGCAGACCATGCTGCACATCCTGCCGGGCGATCCGGGTTACGGCGGCACGGTACTCGGACTGCACCTGTACGTGTGGGCGTTGATCCTGTTCGTCGCCGCCATCGCCACCATCGGCGTGGTGCTGTCCTTCGCCCACGCGACCGCGGGCGAGACGATTCCCACCGGCGGCGTCGCCGCGCGCATCGGCAGGCTCGCGCTGTGGTTCTGCGGGCTGGTCATCGTGATCAACCTGGTGGCGGTGTTCCTGCTGGAGGGCCTGCACTGGTTCCTGCCCGACAATCCGTCGTGCTACCAGTTCTTCCACGACATCGGGGTCATCGACGGAACCTGCCCGGTCATCGAGTAGGCCGCTCCGAATGCCGCTGCCCCGCACCGGTTCCGGTGCGGGGCGGCGGATATCGGGAACTCAGCGCTGTGCCAGTACCTCTTCGTCGGACAGGGCGGCGACCTCCAGGTACATCGCCGCCACCGTGGCCAGGCGGCCTGGGTTGGCGGTGCGCTGCTCACGCTCCAGTAGCCGCTGCGCCAGTCCGGCGACGGTGCGGGCGGCGAAGAAGTCGGCCACCACGGTGTCGGGGGAATCCAGCCATTCCCGCACCCGCGCGACCACCGCGGTGGCGAGCACCGAATCACCACCGAGGGCGAAGAAGTCGTCGGTCGCACCGACGCGATCCCGGCCGAGCACGGCGGCGACGATATCGGCCAGGGCACGCTCCAGATCCGTACGCGGGGCGACGAATTCGCTCACCCGCTCACCGGCGGCCAGCAGCGTGGCGATCGCCTTGCGGTCCGGTTTGCCGTTGGCCGTGAACGGCAGCTCCGCCAGCAGTTCGACGCGCGTGGGAATCATGTAGGCGGGCAACAGGTCCGCCGCCTGCGCCAGCAGCGTCTCCACCCGCAGCTCCGCGCCCTCGACCCCGACCACCACGGCGGCCAGTTTCGGTGCGGCCGAACCGATCACCGCGGCGATGGCATGGCGCACGCCGGGCAGGGCGCGCAGCGCGCTCTCCACCTCGCCCAACTCCACCCGGTAACCGCGAATCTTGACCTGGTGGTCGGCGCGGCCCAGGAATTCCAGGGTGCCGTCGGGCAGGTAGCGCGCCAGATCGCCGGTGCGGTACCAGCGCAGGCCCTCGTGGGTGACGAAGCGGTCGGCGGTGCGGTCGGGGTCGTTGCGGTAACCGGCCGCCACCCCGTCGCCGCCGATCCACAGTTCCCCGGTCACCCAATCCGGGCAGTCGTGGCCGGCCGGGCCGACCACGCGGCAGCGCACGTTCCGCAGCGGCGTGCCGTAGGGCACCGCCGACCATTCCGCGGGAACGCGGGCGTCGACCACCTCGCAGATGGTGGAGTGGATGGCGGTCTCGGTCGCCCCGCCCAGACCGGCGAAGCGGCAGTCCGGCGCGACCTGCCGCAAGCGGCCCGGCAGCGCCACGTCCACCCAGTCACCGCCCAGGATGACCATGCGCAGGCTGTCCAAGCGACGACCGGACGCCGCGGAGAGCAGCATGTCGAGCAGGCTGGGCACGCAGTTGAGCACCGAAACCCGGTGGCGCTCGACGAGTTCCAGCCAGCGGGCCGGTTCGGCGCGCTGGGACTCGTCCACGGCCAGCACCGCGCCGCCGACGGCGAAGAGACCGAAGATGTCGTACACCGACAGGTCGAACTCCAAGGCGGACAGGGCCAGTGCGCGGTCCGCGGGGCCGATGTCGAAGCGGTCGTCGAGATCGTCGATGGTGTTCATGGCCGCGCGGTGCGGCACCTCGACGCCCTTGGGCTTGCCGGTGGAGCCGGAGGTGAACAGCACGTAGGCGATGGCCTCCGGATCCGGGAACACCGGCTCGGCAAGCGGTTCGGCGAACACCCGGGCACCGGCGAGCGCCAGTGTGCGCACCTCCGGCACCTCGGCCCCGGCGGTCAGCGCGGCCACCACGGCACCGGTGCGGATGATCTCCGCCCGGCGCGCGGCGGGCTGATCGAAGCCGATCGGCACATACACGCCACCGGCCGCCAGCACACCGGCGGTGGCGACGATCTGATCCGGCCCCTTCGGCAGCTGCACGGCCACCGCATCCCCGGGCCGCACCCCGGCCGCCCGCAGCGCACCCGCCACCGCGAGCGCCTGCGCGGCGAGCTCCCCGTAGGTGAGCGTGTGCGCCCGCGCCGCACGCTCACCGTGGGCGCGATCGTCGGCCCGCACATCATCCTGGCCGTCGGGACCACCGTCGGTCCGCGCCGCACGCTCACCTTGGATGTGAGCCTGCTCCTGCTCGCTCCCGGCGACGCCACGGCGAGCACCCGCCTGTGCGGCCACCGTACCGGCGGCGGGATCGAATCCCCGCCCGGCCACCGTCTCGGCGAATTCGGTTGCGCCGCTCCCTGGTTCGGCGTCGGTCTCCCAGATCACGGCGGGCGCGTCGGGATTCACGGCCGCGTGCTGGAACAGTCCGGCATGCAGCGTCCGCCCGCTCACCGGTCCCGAAGTGGCGTTCACCCGCGACCGGACGACGGCCTGCTCCAGCGGAATCCGCACCGTTGCCTCGGCATCCCAGCCGGTCTCGGTGTTGTCCACCGGCCGCGTCGCCGACAGCGCGGCAGCCACGGCCTCCTCCATCGCGCCGACCTGAGCGGCCAGATCCGCGCCAGCCCGCGACGGTGCCCCGGCGGCTTCCGTCGCGCCCACGGCTGCGCCGGTGGCCGCTCGCGCCGATGTCCCCGCCCCGCCGATGATTTCGCTGGCCTCGGAGCTGTCGGTGATGCCCGCCAGGCGGAGGATGGCGTCGATGTAGCGGGCGAACATGGCCTCGACCATGCCCGCGGGGAAGGCGGAGGCGCGGACGTCCCAGTTCAGCAGGAGGCCGCCGCGAACCTCGGTGACCTGGGCGTCCAGCAACACCTGCGGGCCCTGGGAGATGATCCAGGCCGGGTCGCCGAAGGTGTCGGTGACGTGCTCGGCGAAGAGTTCACCGAGATTGATGGCGCTGGTGTAGACGATCGGGGCGAGTACCGGCTCACCGCGCAGGCGGCCCAGATCGCGCAGCACCTCCAGCCCCGAATAGGCCGAATGCGCACCGGCGGCGTGCAATTCGCGCTGCAGGGCCTGGGCGCGCTCGGTGACGGTGGCCGGTTCGGTCACATCGACCTCCAGCAGCACCGAGGAGGTGAAGTCGCCCACCACACCATCGACCTGCGGATGCACCGGCTCCCGGTGGAACAGCGGCAGATTCAGCAGGAACCGCCGCTGCGCCGACCAGCCGCCGATGGTCTCGGCGAATACCGACGCCAAGGCCATGGCGGGGGTGATGCCCCGGCTGTGCGCGGCCGCGAACATGCGCGCCTTCGCGGTCGGGGACAGCCAGCGGTGGAAGCGCACGGTCCGCATCTCGGCCGAGTTGCCCGCGTCGGCGACGGCCGTGTCTGGCGCGGGTGCCGTCGCGTGGGCCAGCTCCGAGGCGCGGGGAAGTTCCGGTGCACCGGGCAGCTCCGGCAGGCGGCGCTGCCACCAGTCGCGGTCGCGTGCGTGGTCCGGTCCCGGCGCGGCCTGGCCCGCCAGGTACTCGCGGAAGGTGTAGGTCTGCGGCGGCAGCTCCTCGCCGTGGTAGAGCCGCGCCAGATCGCCGACCAGGATGCGGTAGCTCATGGCGTCGGCGGCGAGCATGTCCACATCGAGGTGCAGGCGGGTGCGGCCGCCCGGCAGCAGGGTGAGGGCGATATCGATGACCTGCCCGTCCTCCACCGCCATGAGCTGGTGGGTCTTACGCTCCCGCAGCGACTCCAGCACCCGCTCGACCTCGGCGGCGTCCCGATCCCGCAGATCGGTCACGCTCCACACCGGCCGCCCCGGACGCTCCATGGTCTGCTGCGTGCCGTCGGGCAGGAACCGCGTGCGCAGCATGGGATGCCGCGCCACCAGCAGCTCGGCCGCCCGCTCCAGACGCTCGGGATCGACATCCCCACCGTCGAATTCGACATACAGATGCGCCGCGACCGCCCCCAACTGCTGCCCCTCGGACCGCCCGATCCAGTAGGCGTGCTGCATGGGCGCGAGCGGAAACGGGGAACCGTCGTCGGGACGCACGGCGCCGTCGACCGTCTCGGCCGTCGGCGAAGAACCCGCGGCCGAGGGTCGCGCCGCGCGCACCGTTTCACCCGCCTCGTCCGCGTCCGCCACCAGCGCTCCCAAGGACTCGCCGCCGCCGGTGCTGTAGGCACCGCCGACCACAGCGTCCGCATCGCCAGCCGCGCCATCCGCACCGCCAGCCGCGCGCTCCGCACCGCCAGCCGCACGATTCGCACCGCCAGCCGCACGATTCGCACCGCCAGCCGCGCCATCCGCACCGCCAGCCGCGCCATCCGCACCGCCAGCCGCACGATCCGCACCGCCAGCCGCGCCATCCGCACCGCCAGCCGCGCCATCCGCACCGCCAGCCGCACGATCCGCACCGCCAGCCGCACGATCCGCACCGCCAGCCGCGCCATCCGCACCGACCGGTGCGCCCGAGCGCCCTTGCGGCCGAACGGCAGCGCGGTCCGGCCGGGTACCGGCACCGTCCGCACCACTCGCGACAGCACCGGACCCACCCGCCGCCGCGGGGTCGGGCACCGCCGCGGGCTCGGACCCACCCGCTGCGGTCACGGTCCCACGCGCCGACGCGCGCCCACTCGCGGCACCGTCCTTCGCGCCACCGTCCGACTGAGCATCGGCATCGCCCGCGACGCCGTTCGCACCATGGGCGGCCGCGCCGTATCGGCCCGCCGCGCTGTCGGCATGGTTCACCGCCGCTGCGGCACCATCGGCCGCCGCACCGGCGATTTCGGTGGAGGCGCGACGTGCGCCCGCGCCAGCGTCCGGTTCCGGCGCGGCCGGGTCGCCGCCGAGCAGGCGGTACCAGTCGGCGACGGTCGGTTCGGCGGCGAGTTGGGCGAAGTTCACGGCGATGCCGCGTTTGCGCCAGCCGCCCGCGAGCTTCATGGTGCGGATGGAGTCGAGGCCGAGTTGGATGAGGTCGTCGCCGTCGGCGATATCGGCGGGATCGAGGCCGAGGTGGGTGGCTATGGCGGTGCGGATCTCGTCCTTGCCGATCGCCGCGCCGGTCGCGTCGCTGCCGCTCTGCGCTGACTCCATGCCGCTGTCACTCCTCGTGCCGTGCCGCCGGGATTCGCCCGGACTCCTTCACGAGCAGCCTAACCCATTGAGATAGGGTTGCCTAACCTATGTAGCGCCATTCGGTAGCGTGACCAAGACCCCCATAGCGTGAGTAAGAGGCACGACGTGACAATCCCAGCCCCAGCCGCCCAGGACCACCGCGACGGCTTCGTTCCCTTCCCCGCCGACCTCGCCGCCGAATACCGTCGCGCGGGCTACTGGACCGGCCGCCCGCTCGACCGCCTGCTGCGCGAAACGGCCCGCACCCGGCCCGACCGCCCGGCCCTGCTATCCGACGACGCCACCCTGACCTACGCCGAACTCGACGCCGCCGCCGACCGCACCGCCCACGGTTTCCTGAAGCTCGGCCTGCGCCCCGGCGACCGCGTGGTGGTGCAGCTGCCCAACGTCCCCGACTTCCCGCGCATCCTCTTCGGCCTGCTGCGCGCCGGGATCATTCCGGTGCTCACCCTGCCCGCGCACCGCCGCGCCGAGATCGAGCACCTCACCCGGCTCTCGGGCGCGGTCGCCTACCTGATCGCCGACCGGCTGGGCGATTTCGACTACCGCGTGCTCGCCACCGAGGTCGCCGCCGCCGTTCCGACCCTGCGCCACGTGCTGGTGCTCGGCGATCCGGGCACCTTCACCGATCTGAATTCCATTTCCGGCGAAGGCGATTCGCTGCCCGAGATCGACGCCGCCGATATCGCGCTGATGCTGGTCTCCGGCGGCACCACCGGGCTGCCCAAGCTCATCGCACGCACCCACGACGACTACGCCTACAACGCCACGGCCAGCGCCGCGGTGTGCGAACTCGGACCCGAGGACGTCTATCTCGCGACGCTGCCCGCCGCGCACAACTTCCCACTGGCCTGCCCCGGCATCCTGGGCACCGTGGCCACCGGCGGCGCGCTCGCCTTCGTCACCGACCCCAGCCCGGAGAGCGCTTTCGCCGCCATCGAACGGCATCGGGTCACCGTGACCGCCGTGGTGCCGCCGCTGGCGCAGCTGTGGTGCGCGGCCACCGACTGGGAGGAGGCCGACCTCTCTTCGCTGCGCCTGCTCCAGGTCGGCGGCGCGCGCCTGGCGGAGGTCAATGCGCGCGAGGTCGCCCCCGCCCTCGGCGCGCGACTCCAGCAGGTGTTCGGCATGGCGGAGGGCCTGCTCAACTACACCCGGCTGGACGACTCCGACGAGATCGTCTGCACCACCCAGGGCCGCCCGCTGTCCCCGCACGACGAACTGCGCATCGTGGACGGGGAGGGCAATGACGTGCCCGAGGGCGAGGAGGGTGAGCTGCTCACCCGCGGGCCCTACACCCTGCGCGGCTATTACCGTGCGCCGGAACACAATGCGCGCTCGTTCACCCCGGACGGCTTCTACCGCAGCGGCGATCTGGTGCGCCGCCTGCCCAGCGGGCATCTCATCGTCTCCGGGCGCATCAAGGACGTGATCAACCGCGGCGGGGAGAACGTGTCCTGCGACGAACTCGAGGAGCACCTGCTCGCACATCCCTCCGTGCGGCACGCCGCCGCCGTCGGCCTGCCCGACGCCGCCCTCGGCGAAAAGGTCTGCGCCGTCCTGGTGGTCGAGGGCGAGCTGCCCAGCCTCGCCGAGATCAAGCGCTTCCTCACCGACCGCGGCCTGGCCACCTACAAGCTGCCCGATGTGCTGCGCCAGGCCGACACCCTGCCCATCACGGCGGTCGGCAAGATCGACAAGAAGGCGCTGCGCGCGGCGGACTGAGCCCACGGCTGCCCGCCCGGCAGGCCGCCGGCACCTGGCGCACCCAGTCCCTGTGGCGCGCAACCGGTGTGGCGGCCACGACCCGGACCCGTGTGCAAGCTGCCACCCGTGTCCGAGCTGCCCGTGCGGCGCGTCAACCCGGGCGCGCGCAGGCCACCGGTGCACCGGCCTCGAACGCTTTCCCGTGCGCGCGCACCCGCTGCCGTACTCGTCGGCGTTCGAAGGGATGGGCGCGAGCTCGCGGAACACCGTGGCACTGCGCCCGAAACGCGTGTGGCCCCTGCCGGAGCCGGGGGCCACACGGTCCACCGGAGACCGGCTGTCCGCGAGGGGACGATTCGATCTCCGCGCGAAGGTGTTCGGCCGCGTTAGCGCGCCGCACTGTCGTGCCGAGGAGTCCGGTCGAGGAGTCCGGTCCGGGCGTTCGGCCGAGGTCGCAGGGCCTCAGTGCTGTTGCGCGCGCACCACATACGGAGCGACGCTGCCCAATTTCTCGCAGGTCTCCTCGAATTCGCGCTCCGGCCGCGACTGGCCCACCACACCCGCACCGGCGCGCAGCCACGCGCCCTCACCGGTCTGGTAGACCGCGCGCAGCACCAGGGTGGCCTCCAGCGCGCCGTCGGGCGAGACCGTCACCACAGCACCCGAATACAAGCCGCGCTCATCGTGGTCCAGGCGGAAGACCGCGTCCACGCCGCCCGCCTTCGGGATACCGGAGGCGGTCACCGACGGGAACAGCACCTCCAGCGCGTCCCACGGGCTGCGGTCGGCGGCCAGGGTGCCGCGCACGGTGGAGGCCAGATGCTGCACGCTGCCGCGCTCGCGCACCGCCATGTAGTCGGCGACGACGGTGGTGTCGGGTTCGGCCACGGTCGCGATCTCGGCGAAGGAGGTCTGCACCGACAGCGCGTGCTCGACGATCTCCTTGGGATCGCTGAGCAGATCGGCGCGCGCGGCGGTGTCGGCCTCCGCGCCGCGGCCGAAAGCGCGTGTCCCGGCGAGTGGTTCGGTGGTGACCACCCGATCGCCGTCCACCGCGGCGACCAGCTCCGGGCTGAACCCGGCGGCCTCCAGCGCACCCAAGCGCAGCAGGAAGGATCGCGCCGGGGTGTTGTTGGCCCGGCCCAGCCGGTAGGTGGACGGAATGTCGACGGCGAAGGGCAGCTCCACCTTCCGCGACAGGATGACCTTCTGGTAGCGGTCCGCGTTGATCTCCGCGACGGCCTTGGCCACCCGCTCCCGGTACCCGGTCGGATCGCCGGTCACGTCGACCGGATGTCCGGTCGGCAGCGCGGTGCCCTGCGCGGCCCCGATGAGCGCCAGGATGTCGGCGGCCTCGTCGGTGGTCGCACCCGACACCTGGATGCCGGCGGCGTTGAGCCGCACCTCGATACGCGGGATCATCAGGTGCGCGAGAGTGGCGCGGGGGTGGACGTACTCGGTCGAGCCCAGCGCCCAGGCGCAGAATTCGAAGCCGATCCAGCCGTAGGCATTGCGCCCGGCCAGCGGCAGGCTCGCCAGCGCGCGGTCGACGACCCGGGCCGGGCTGCCGGTCCACGGCGTCGCGGTGGTGTCACCCGCCCAACTGACCCGCAACTCGTCGGCGTCCAGTTCGATGCCGCCGAGCGGGTCGGCGGCGAACACCCATTCGCCGGGCTTCTCGTAGACGACGTATTCACCGAATCGGTCGGCGGCTGCCAGGCCGGTGACCGCCGCGATGGGGTCGATGCCGCCCTCCGGGGCGGCTGGCGCCGGACTGTGCGCAAAGTCCAGTCGTACTCGTTCGTCCGTCGCCGACACCTGTCCTCCAAGGTAATGCTGACCTAACCCAGGGAAGTAAGGTTAGCATTACCTGTTTCGCGTGGAAGTGTTGCGCCAGCCACTCCCGCACCCCACCCGCGAATCGCCACGCTGTCGGCAGTGTTTCCCGCGACCGGCCGACCACGGACACCCGGATCCGCTTGAATGGAGAACATCAGCACGCGCGGAGGGATCACAGATGATCGACCACGACAGCCGGATACCCACGGCCACCACCGCCCCGCGCTCGGTGGTAGCGCTGGTCGACTCCACCACCCAGGTCGAACGTGAACTCGTCGGCAGTTGGCTCGCCGAGGGCGGCATCAACCAGGAATTCGGCACCGAGGCGCCCGTCACCCAGATCGACCTCGACCCCACCGCCATCGCCACCCGCCTGGTCGACCGCCACGACGACCCGCTCGTGGTGCCGGTACGGGTGCTGTGGCTGCCGCCGGAACGAGACGGCGTGCGGCGCACCACCTTCACCGATCTGATCACCCTCAGCAATCCGCGCAAACCCAACCGCCTCATGCAGCGGCGACTCATCGGCAAGGCGCCCGACCGGCACCTCGTGCTCACCGGACAGCCCGCGCGCTTGAGTGAGCTGCGCGCCAACAATCCCGGAGCCGCCGGTGCGGCCGAGGCGTTCGCCCGCGCCATCGTGCGCGCGGGCATCGTCGCCCTGGAGCGCGCGGAACGCGCCGTCATCGGCGACCGCTACAAGGTGCCGCGCCTGGTGGCCGAGGAGATCCTCGACTCCCCCGAATTCCTGCGCCGCCTCGACGATATCGCCGCGCACACCGGCACCTCACCGCGCGAGATGCACCGCCGCGCGGAGAAGGCGCTGCGCGAACTCGTCGCCGCGCAGAGCCGCCTGGTCTCCGATCTGTTCACCCAGGCCATGCGGCCCGTGCACGCCTCCACCTGGAAGGTCGACGACGACCCCGTCGGCTTCGAACGGCTGCGCAGCCTCAACCGGCGCTACCCGCTGGTCTTCCTGCCCTCGCACCGCTCCTACGTGGACGCCTTCGTACTCGGGGATGTGCTGGCCCGCAACGACTTCCCGCCCAATCACGTCATCGGCGGGGCCAATCTCGGCTTCTGGCCCATGGGTCCGATCGCGCGGCGCACCGGCACCGTATTCATCCGCCGCAGCTTCGGCGACGACGAGGTGTACAAGGCCGTCGTCGAGGAGTACTTCGCCTACCTGCTCGCCAAGCGGTTCAACCTGGAGTGGTACTTCGAGGGCGGGCGCACCCGCACCGGAAAGCTGCGGCCGCCGCGATACGGACTGCTCAACTACCTCGCGGCGGCGCTGCGCTCGGGCCGCGTGGACGATGTGATGCTGGTGCCGGTGTCCATCACCTACGAGCGGCTCAACGAGATCGGGGCCATCGCCGACGAACAGACCGGCGGCAAGAAGCAACCCGAGGGGCTGGCCTGGCTGGCGCGGTACGTTCGCAATCAGCAGCATTCGGCGGGGCGCGTGTACGTGCGCTTCGGGGAACCGCTCTCGGCGCGCGAACGGCTGACCGCGCACGGTGATCCGCTCGTCGAACCCGCCGACCCGGGACCGGCGGTATCGAATCCGAGAGCGGCGGCGTCGAATACGACATCGATCCCGAGCCCACAGGCGGCGGACACGGCTCCGACAACGTCGAATCCGGCTGCGGCGAAGGCAGACCCGGAGCCGGAGACGTCGAACTCCACTCCGGCTACGTCGAATCCGGAAGCGGTGTCCAACCCCACTCCTGCGATATCTGCTTCGGCAGCGGGCGGCAACGGCGCGGTCCCGGAATCGGAAAGCGTGGTGGAGGAACAGGAGCGGCGGGCGGTGCAGCGGCTCGCCTTCGATGTCGCGGTGGGCATCAATGCCGTCACCCCGATCACCGTCAACGCGCTCACCACGCTCGTCCTGCTCGGCGTGCACGAACGCGCGCTCACCCGGGACGAACTGCGCGCCGCCATCGCGCCCGTACTCGGCTACATCGAATACCGCGACCTCCCGCGCGGCGAACTCGACACCCTCCGCGACGATCACGGCCTCGCGGTGGTGCTCGAACAGCTCGCCATCGCCAAGGTGGTGACCGTGTACCGGGGCGGACTGGAGCCGGTGTACTCCATCGGCGCGGGCGCGCATCTGGAAGCGGCGTTCTACCGCAACAGCGCGGTGCACTGGTTCGTCAACCGCGCCATCCTCGAGCTGGCCGTCCTCACCGCCGTGGAAGCGCCCGAGGGCGATCAGCTGCGGGTCGGCTGGGAGGCCGCCTACCGGCTGCGCGACCTGCTCAAGTTCGAGTTCTTCTTCCCCGAGCGGGCCGAGTTCACCTCCGAACTCACCGCGGAGATGCTGCACGTGGACCCGCAGTGGCACCGCCGCACCGCCGCCGGAACCGTCGGCACCGAGATCCTGGCCCAGCTCGCCGGATCCGGCTTCATGATGGCGCACCGGGTGCTGCGGTCCTTCTTCGACGCGCAACTCGTGGTCGCCGAGCGGCTGGCCGCCCACGACCCCGCCACCGCCGTCGACCGCAAGGCCATCATCGACGAATGCCTGAACGTGGGCCGGCAGATGCTGTTGCAGCAGCGTCTGCAGAGCCCGGAATCGGTGTCCTCCGAACTGTTCAGCAGCGCGCTCAAACTCGCCGACAACCACGGGCTGCTCACCCCCGACCCGGCCGACCCGGCCGAACTGGCCGCGCGCAGAACCAGATTCGCCGGGGAGCTGCGCGCCATCGGCGGACGCATCACCCGCGCCGCCACCCTGGACCCGTCGAATCGGCTGGAAACGCTATGAGCGCCCGCAGGATTCCCGGCGGTGCGGCACCGACGCGCTCTCGGGCCGCGCGGAAGACCGACCCCGCCCGCACCGGCGGACCCGCGTATCTGCGGCGACGACGGCCCGGTGCGGGCATAACCGAACAGTCCGCGCGGGCCATCACACTCGACGAGGCGGTGGCGGCCATCCGCTCCGGCCCGCAGGGTCCGGAGATCGCCGCCGTCTTCGACTTCGGCGGGACGGTCGTGCACGGATTCGACCCACCCTCGCTCACCCGGCGGCTGCTGCGCCGCGACCGCGACCCCGTCGCGGCCGGACTGCTCGGCAGCATTCGCGGCGCCCGCAGCGAGGGCGAATACGAGCGGTTCCTACAACACACCATGCACGCCTGGGCCGGACTGCCGGAGCATCGGCTCGAGGAGCTGGGCGCGACGCTGTTCCAGCGCACCGTCTACGGACACCTGTACCCGGAAGCCTGGCGGCTGATCCGCGAACACGAGACCGCCGGGCACACCCTGGTGCTGGTGAGTGCGCTCACCCGCTTCCAGGTGCGGCCCGCCGCCGACGAACTCGGCATCCCCACCGTGCTGTGCACCGCCATGGCCGCCCAGGACGGCGTCCTCACCGGCCACGTGGAGGGCAAGCCGCTGTGGCGCAACGGCAAGGCCGACGCGGTGCGGCGCTTCGCCCTCGCCGAGGGCATCGACCTGACGCGCAGCTGGGTGTACGCCGACAGCGCCGCCGATCTGCCGCTGCTCGGGGTGGCTGGGCGGCCGGTGGCGGTCAACCCCGATCCGCGCACGGTGCTGGAGGCCACCGAGAAGGAGTGGCCCATCCTGCATTTCCGGCCGCGCACCACCCCCCGTCCCACCGACTACGCCCGGACCGTCGCCGGATTCGCGGCGCTGCTCGGGGGCGCGCTGTTCGGGGTGGCGGCCAAGGCGCACACCAAACAGCGCCGGGAGATGGCGGATTCGCTGCTGAACCACGCCGCCGAGTCCACCCTGCGCGGCACCGGAGTGCGGGTGCGCGTGACGGGGCGGGAGTACGCTCGCGCGCTGCGGCCCGCCGTGTTCATCTTCAATCATCAGAGCCAGTTCGACATGGTGGTGGTGGCCGAGGTGCTCGGCGGCGGTATCACCGGCATCGCCAAGAAGGAGATCACGCGCAACCCGATCTTCGGACCGCTCATGCGCTTCGTCGAGGTGACCTTCATCGACCGCGCCGATACGGCGGCGGCCAAGGCCGCGCTGGCTCCGGTGGTGCAGACGCTGCGGGGCGGGCTGTCCATCGTCATCGCACCCGAGGGCACGCGCTCCCGTACACCGCGGGTGGGGGCCTTCAAGAAGGGCGCGTTCCACATCGCCATCCAGGCCGGGGTGCCGATCATTCCCGTGGTCATCCGGAACGCGGGCGAGATCGCCTGGCGCGATTCGGCGGTGGTCCGCAAGGGTGTGGTGGACGTGGCGGTGCTGCCGCCCATCGACGTGAGCGGGTGGGACCCGGCCGCCATGGACGCCGATATCGAGCGGGTGCGTCAACTGTTCGTGGACACCCTGCTGGAGTGGCCGACGGACGACTGAACTCGTTGTTTCAGAGCTGGCGGCCGAACAGCAGCTTCCACGGCATGGCGGCGGATTCCAGCTGCACCCTGAGGCTCATCTTGGACGCGCCCTTGGTGCGCTCCTCGAAACGGATCGGCACCTCGGCGATCCGGATGCCCTTCTTGACCGTCCGGTAGTTCATCTCCACCTGGAACGAGTAGCCGTTCGACTTGATCGACGACACGTCGATGGCGCGCAGCGTATCCGCCTTCCACGCCTTGAACCCCGCGGTCGCGTCCTTCACGCCCAGGCGCAGGATCAGGTTCACGTAGAAGTTGGCCCAGGCCGACAGCGCCTTGCGGTACCACTTCCACTCCTCGGCGGTGGAACCGCCGGGCACGTAACGGGATCCGAGTACCACGCCCGCGTCGGTGGTCTCCAGCTTCTCCAGCATGGCCGGGATCACCTCGGCCGGGTGCGAGAGGTCGGCGTCCATCTGGATCACCACGTCCGCACCCTCGTCGAGCGCCCGGGTGATGCCCGCGATGTAGGCGCGGCCCAGGCCGTCCTTCTCCGTGCGATGCAGCACGCCCACGACACTGGGCAGTTCCGCGGCGAGCTTGTCGGCGACCTCGCCGGTGCCGTCGGGTGAGTTGTCGTCCACGACCAGCACGTGCAGGTCGGGCACGGGTAGCGCGGTCAGCCGCTCCACCGCCACCGGCAGGTTCTCCCGCTCGTTGTAGGTCGGCACCACCACGGTTACCTTCAAGGCTCGCCCTCCCGCTCGATTCCGGCCCGTACGCGCGCGCGGCACGGGCGGGCATTCGTCGTTTCTGCTCCCGAAACGGTACTTGATTCACCTGAGCGACGAGTGAGCGCACCGGCAGCCGTGGGAAAAGGGCTCAATCCTCGGCTTCGTCGGCCGCTTTGTTCCGCGCCCTGGCGATCTCCAAAGCCCGCTCCGCCGTGGCTTTGTCGGGGTAGGGACCCATCCGTTCACCCACCCAGTGCTGCTTGCCCTGTTCCGCCCGGTGATGTTTCAGGCAGTAGTACCACTGATCATCAGAGTTGTCAGCCATACCTCCAGCATCCCACCGCGATCACGACGGCGGATGTGAAACACACGGCAGCGCGACAGTAGGGCGTCAATTCGAAATTTCGAAGTGAAAAACTCGCCGTGACAGCTACGGCCTGGATATCCCGCCCGGAAACGAACAATGGGTGTTGCACACACTGTGTGCAACACCCATTCGAACTGTGGCCAAGGCCGGGATCGAACCGGCGACCTTCCGCTTTTCAGGCGGACGCTCGTACCAACTGAGCTACCTGGCCGGAGGCACCCGTACCGAATGCCAAGCTGTAGTCTTGCGACCCTGACGGGACTCGAACCCGCGACCTCCGCCGTGACAGGGCGGCGCGCTAACCAACTGCGCCACAGGGCCTTGCTTGCTCCTCCAGCGGTGTTTCCACCACTGGTACCCCCTACGGGATTCGAACCCGCGCTACCGCCTTGAAAGGGCGGCGTCCTAGGCCGCTAGACGAAGGGGGCCCGCCGGATGTCTCCGGACCGTTTGCTCAACGGCTTCCGTTGGGAGCGGAGATAGCTTATGACAGCTCGCCGCTTATTCCCAAATCTGCTGGTCAGAGTGCCAAATTGAGATCCTCCAACCGGGCGTTCACCCGCCAGCCCACGCGGCGGAACTCCTCGGACCACTCCGGGGTGGCCGTCGCCTCGATGATCACCTCGAGCGCCTCACGGAACCGGGAACGCAGATCCCCGGGGCCGCCGAGCACATCCGCGATGTAGCGCTGACCGGCCAGGGCGGCGGCCAGGGTGCGGGTGAAGCGGTCCGGATCGGCGTCCGGCCGCAGCTGCTTGTGCTCGATCGCCCGCACCGCGAGCAGCCGGATGGCGCGGCCGAGAATGCGCCCGCCACCGGCCTGGATGTCGCGGTAGAACTCCGGTTCGATGATGAGCCGGAACTCCGCCTGGATGATGATGTCGTTCTCCAGGCGCAGCGCGATCTCGTCGACCATCCCGTGCAGGATGTCGAGCGGACCGAGATCGCCTCGGGTGAGCCATCTTTCGGTGGACGCGCGGTAGCGGTCCACGGCCGCTTCCAAGACCGCGCGAGCGAGATCCTCCTTGGAGTCGAAGTGGAAGTACATGGCGCCCTTGGTGGCGCGAGAACCTTCCAATATGCGGTTGAGCGATGCAGCGGCATAGCCGCTCTTCCCGAACTCAACGGCGGCGGACCTGATGATCGCCGCACGTGTCCGGCGGGCCCGCTCTTGCTGCCGTGCCATGCTCGAAACGCCTCCGAAGCTAGCTAACCGCCGTTGCGCCATTCTCCACGGTGAGAACAGCCATCCGGCGCAAAGTTACGTGTCTTTCAAATACTTCAGAACGGGCTTGCGCCCGAATTACCAAACTTGTGGTACGAAAAAGCGCGAAAAACTTGAAACACACCAACTGGTATAGTTTTTCCCGCCCGGGTGCGCCGCAGGGGGTGCGCACCCGGGCGTTCACGTCGTCTGGTCGCCTCCCGCTGCCTCTCTTCTGGAGCCGCGATCGGCCAGACCGGTCGCGACACGTTCGGGCACATCAACGATAAGCCGAATCCCGTGCCGCCGGGGCAATCCCGGTTCTTCGGGAATTCACCAGTCGGTCACCGTACCCGGAAAGCGCACTCCGCGTGGTGTGTACCGGAAAGTCAGTTAGCCAGAACGTCCCCTATCTCGTTCCGCAATTCCGCAGCAACCGGTTGGGCGATTGGTCCGAAAGGACGAATTCACCCTTATCCCACGGAGGTTCGACGCGCCCGCCGACTCCGCCGCGACCGCCCGTGCGCGAGCCGCGCCGCCGCCACCACGACACCGCCCGCCCGGCGCCGCCCCCGCCCGGTAACCACACCCCCCACCAATTACATTGCCACACATCACGATTGGATGATATTCGGAGGACGGCCACCTGAAACAATCTGGGTGTCAATACGATTGCCAGCCCTTCCGGCGGCCCCCTGCCCAACCACCGCCCGCCCCGGCCGAACCCGTCCCGACCCCCATACCGCCCACCCCCGGTGATCATCCGGAGCGGAGATCGATCCGGATACGGCGGCACATCCCCATCCACACCGGTTCACCGCCGAGGGTATCCCCGATCACTCCCCCATCCACCCTGGAGCACCCATCCGGAATCCCCCTCCCCCTACCTGCCCCACGCCAGCCACACCCCCAACCGCGCAAACAGACCGCTCAGCCCCTGAGGCCACCCGAGCGCGACGCCCAATACCCCACACCGCCGCCCCGCCCCACGAGAACCACCACTCCCCACACGCCGCAACACCACCCGCTCAACTGCCATGACCTGCACAAACATCCAGCGCTAACCACCAACCGGATACTCGGTTAACACTTCCGGGGCGGGCACATTAAACTGGCCTCCCGCGCCCCTATAGCTCAGTTGGTAGAGCTACGGACTTTTAATCCGCAGGTCCCAGGTTCGAGCCCTGGTGGGGGCACTCGCGTGGCGGCGGACGTGGAACCGACCTTCCGGTCCGCCGCCACACCCGCGAATTCATGGCAACATCCCCTGTTTTCCCCTAGGGTGAGCCCGATAGGCCTTTTCCCGGGAACCCCAAAAACAGGCGGAACTCATGACTTCCTTCGATGACCTGCTCTCCCAAGTCCCCGTCTCCCAGATCGCCGGGAAGCTCGGCGTGGACGAGGCAACCGCGAACACCGCCATCCAGGCCGCCATCCCCGTGCTACTGGGCGGCTTGCAGGCAAAGGCCAGCAACCCCGAGGCCGCGTCGGCGATCGAAGGGGAGATCGCCAACCAGCCGAGCAACCTGCTCGACGGCGGCGTCGATATCGACCAGGTCGATGTGGCGGGCGGCGACAAGATCGTCGACCAGACCTTCGGCACCGAGAAGAACACCGTCATGAGCGCGCTCGGCGATGTCGGCGGCGCGGGCGGCCAGGATCTGATGGCCAAGCTGATGCCCATGCTCGCCCCCATCGTCCTCGCGTACCTTGGGAAGAAGGTGCTCGGCGGTGCGGGTGGCGGTGCGGCCACCCAGGCCGGCGGCGGCGGGCTCGGCGACATCCTCGGCAGCCTGCTCGGCGGGGCCACCGGCGGCGGCTCGGGCAGCGGTGCGGGTGGACTCGGCGGCGCGCTGGGCGACGCACTCGGCAAGAACGCGGGCAATGTGCTCGGCAATGTTTTGGGCGGCCTGCTCGGCGGTAAGAAGTGAAAATCGCCGGAAGCTAACGAAATACGGCCCACGGCGATGGAGAACACGTCGTGGGCCGTCATCCATATGACATCGATCACCGCCGCCGCAATGCTGGTCGTATGCGTTTCGCATCACACCTACGGTGCCGTAAGGTATGGGACCGCGGCGGCATGGCCTGCGAGGGAACCACTGGAAGTTCGCACGACACGAAGGGCGTATACATGGCAAGGGATCTGACTCAACTCGAGTTGCTGATGGAGTTGGAGCCGGTTGCCGAGGAGAACGTCAACCGCCACCTCTCCCTGGCCAAGGACTGGCATCCGCACGACTACGTGCCGTGGGACGAGGGCCGGAACTTCGCCGCCATGGGCGGCGAGGACTGGGACCCGTCACAGTCGAAGCTGAACGAGGTCGCCAAGGCGGCGATGATCACCAACCTCCTCACCGAGGACAACCTGCCCTCCTATCACCGCGAAATCGCCGAGAACTTCTCCCAGGACGGCGCCTGGGGCACCTGGGTCGGTCGCTGGACCGCCGAGGAGAACCGGCACGGCATCGTCATGCGGGACTACCTGGTCGTCACGCGCGGCGTGGATCCGGTGGCGCTCGAGGAAGCGCGCATGGTCCACATGACCAACGGCTTCGCCTCCCCCACCGAGGAGGACGCCGGATTCCTGCATTCGGTCGCGTACGTGACCTTCCAGGAGCTGGCCACCCGCGTCTCCCACCGCAACACCGGCAAGGTGTGCGACGACCCGATCGCCGACCGCATGCTGCAGCGGATCGCGGCCGACGAGAACCTGCACATGATCTTCTACCGGAACATGTGCGGCGCGGCGCTGGACCTGTCGCCCGATCAGGCGCTCGACGCCATCACCCTGATCCTGGAGAACTTCCAGATGCCGGGCGCGGGCATGCCCAACTTCCGCCGCAACGGCGTGCTCATGGCCAAGCACGGCATCTACGACCTGCGCCAGCACCTCGAAGAGGTGGTCAACCCGGTGCTCAAGAAGTGGAAGATCTTCGAGCGCACCGACTTCACCGCCCGCGGTGAGCAGACCCGCGAACGGCTGGGCCTGTTCCTGGAGAAGCTGTCCAAGGACGTGGAGAAGTTCGAGGAGCAGCGCGACCGCATGCTGGCCAGAGAGGCCGCCAAGCGCGAGAAGGCGCTCGCGGGAGCCGGGATCAGCTGATCCGTGCCTCGACTCGTCGGCCCGGTCGCACACGCCGTGCGACCGGGCCGCATCCGTCGCGCCCGCGGGGACGACCGCCCGGCACCCGCCTCGGCCCCACGGTGACGGCCGAGCGAACGCCCCGCCGCCGGTCGCCGAGCGGCGGCGAAACGATCACGGCCGAGCCGGTCGGCGGGTGTGTGGCCGAGACCACTCCCCGACTGATGCGACAATCGATCTCGTGACGACGTCCCTGGAAACCGCTGCGAGCAGTCTGCGGATCGGCCCCTACCCGGTCGATCCGCCGGTCGTGCTCGCCCCGATGGCCGGAATCACCAACGTCGCCTTCCGCACCCTGTGCCGGGAATTCGGCAGCGCCACCTCCATCTACGTGTGCGAGATGATCACCGCCCGCGCGGTGGTGGAGCGCAATGAGAAGACGCTGCACATGATGTCGTTCGGGCCCGACGAGAGCCCGCGGTCCATGCAGCTGTACGGCGTCGACCCGAAAACCCTCGGCGAGGCCGTGCGCATCGTCGTCGGCGAGGGCTGGGCCGACCACATCGACCTCAATCTCGGTTGCCCGGTGCCCAAGGTGACCCGCCTCGGCGGCGGCGCGGCGCTGCCCTACAAGCGGGAGCTGTTCCGGGCCATCGTGCGGGAGATGGTGGCGGCGGCCGCACCGGCCGGAGTGCCGATCACGGTGAAATTCCGCATCGGCATCGACGACGACCACATCACCTATCTCGACACCGGACGCATCGCCGAGGCCGAAGGCGCGGCGGCGGTCGCGTTGCACGCGCGCACCGCGGCGCAGCGGTACTCCGGGGAGGCCGACTGGACCGCCATCGCGCGGCTCAAGGAGGCCGTCACCACCATTCCGGTACTCGGCAACGGCGACATCTTCAGCGCCGACGACGCGGTGACCATGATGGCGAGAACGGGCTGCGACGGTGTCGTCGTCGGTCGCGGCTGCCTCGGACGGCCCTGGCTGTTCGCCGAACTCGAGGCCGCGCTGCGCGGCGAACCCGTCCCGACCCCGCCGAATCTCGGCAAGGTCGGCGAGATCCTGTACCGGCACGCGTCCCTGCTCGCCGACCACGACGGCGAGGACAAGGGCATGCGAGATCTGCGCAAGCACATGGCCTGGTACCTCATGGGCTTCCCGGTCGGCTCCGAACTGCGGCGCAGGTTCGCCACCGTCGGCAGCCTCGCCGAACTCTCCGACCTCATCGGACAGCTCGATCCCACCGCGCCGTTCCCCAAGGACGCGGAGGGCCCGCGCGGCAGACAGGGCTCACCGGGCAAGGTGGCGCTGCCGCACGGCTGGCTCGACGATCCCGACGACTGCGCGGTCCCGACCGCGGCGGATGTCATGCACAGCGGCGGCTGACGTGGGCTCCGGCGGCGGCTGAGACCGCGCGGTTCTCTGGTTCGACTGGTCCGTTGTGGCGAAATCGTTATCATGGCCTCTGCATCGAAGAGCAAAGTGAGGTTCGTTGGTGGGTGACGATCGGTACGGGCGTACGCCACGGCCCGGAGGTCGCGCCCCGTGGGAGCGCTACCCCGCGGACGAGGCGGAGCAGCCGCGCGGCCGCCGGAATCGGCACGCCGATGACGCCACCAACGGATCCGCGCCCATCTCGGTGCAGGACCTCGTGGAGAAGGTCGACAACGAGCGCAAGGGCCGACGCCGACGCCGCGCCGAATCCGATACACCGGAGATCGACGCCTGGGACGCCGAGCCCACCAACGGATCTCACGGCACCGCCGCGTCTCGCGGCGCCAACGGAGCGCGCGGAGCCGACGCCCACGGCGCCCGGCGCGCGGTCGATCAGACCGGAGCGCGCCGCGCCGTCCCGACCGAAATGAACGGCCTGGGCGGCGGCGCGGACTCCGCCCCGGTGCGACGCCCCGCCCCGGGCGAATCGGGAGCGATACGCCGTCCCGCCCCGATGGATTCGGCTCCGACCCGACGTCCGGCTCCGGTGGACTCCACACCCACCCGACGGCCCGCTCCGGTGGACTCCACACCCACCCGACGCCCCGCTCCGGGCGATTCCGGCGTCATCCGCCGCCCGGCCCCGGGCGAATCCGGTGCGATCGGCCGACAGGGGCCCGCGGACTCGGGTGCCGTACGCCGCCCGCCCCCAGGCGAATCCGGTGCGGCCCGGCAGTCCCCCGCGGACTCCGGCGCCATCCGCCGACCGCCCCCGAGCGAATCCGGCGCCATGGCCCGGCAAGCCCCCGCGGACTCCGCCCCGGTGCGCCGCGCGCCGTGGGGTAAGGGCAAGGGGGCCGCGAATGCCGCTGCGGCGGGGCCGGTTCGGGCCGCCGCCGCCGATCCGGTCACCGAGGAACTGCCGCCCGTGACGGGTCCGGCGCCGGAACCGGAAGAGCCGCGACCCATTCGGGGCGTCGCCTCACCCGCCGACTACCCCACCACCGCACTGCCCACGGCGGTCGGCGCCAAGCCGCTGTCCCGCCTGGCCGGGAATCGGCAGCGCCGCAGCAAGCGGTTGCGGCT
This sequence comes from Nocardia otitidiscaviarum, assembly GCF_007362295.1. Classification (NCBI taxonomy): domain Bacteria; kingdom Bacillati; phylum Actinomycetota; class Actinomycetes; order Mycobacteriales; family Nocardiaceae; genus Nocardia; species Nocardia otitidiscaviarum. Next base: position 6,253,795 of record NZ_CP041695.1, read on the forward strand.
GGCCGGGCGCAGCACCGCCGCCGTCGTCGCGGTCATCGCACTGCTCGTCACCGGTGGCGGGTGGAGCTATCTGAAGGCCAAGGACAATGGCTTCAACCAGGTTTCGGCACTGGACGAGAACTCCGCCGACATCATCGACGCCAATGCGCAGTACGGCGACGAGACCTTCCTCATCGTCGGCACCGATACCCGCGCGGGCGTGAACTCCGATCTCGGCGCTGGCACCACCGAGGATGCCGAGGGCGCGCGCGCCGACACCGTCATGCTGGTCAATATTCCGGCCAAGCGGGATCGTGTTGTGGCCGTGTCCTTCCCGCGCGACCTGGATGTCACCCGGCCGGTGTGCGAGGGCTGGGACAACGAAGCGGCGAAGTACAGCTCGGAGAGCTTCCCCTCGGCCATCGGGGACAAACTCAACGCCACCTACGCGCTGGGCGGGCCCAAATGCCTGACCAAGGTCATCCAGAAGATGACCGGCCTCAAGATCAACCACTTCGTCGGCATCGACTTCGCGGGCTTCGAGGCCATGGTCGACACCATCGGCGGCGTCGAGGTGTGCACCACCAAACCGCTGATCGACGACACCCTCGGCACCATCCTCACCGAACCGGGCAAGCAGATCGTCAACGGCGCGACCGCACTCGACTACGTGCGCGCCCGGCACGTCTACGGCGAGGAGCGCAGCGACTACGACCGCATCAACCGGCAGCAGCGCTTCCTGGCCTCGCTGCTGCGCGGGGCGCTGTCCAGCAAGGTGCTGTTCGACCTGGGCAAGCTCAACGGCTTCATCAACGGCTTCGCTCAGCACTCGTTCATGGACAACGTGAACACCAAGGACCTGCTCACGCTGGGCCGGTCACTACAGAAGGTGGACGCCGGCGCGATCACCTTCCTCACCATCCCCACCGCGGGCACCACGTCGTACGGCAACGAGATTCCGCGCGAATCCGATATCAAGGCCATCTTCCAGGCCATCATCGACGACCAGCCGCTGCCCGGGGAGAAGAAGCCCGAACCCGAGGAGACCAGCACCACGCAGGCCCCGCCGACCAAGCCGAAGCTGACGGCGGTCGACCCGAGCATGGTGTCGCTCCAGGTGTCCAACGGCTCCGGAATCTCGGGCATCGCCTCGACCACCGCCACCAAACTCGCCAACCAGGGCTTCCAGATCTACAGCACCGGCAACTACGCCGAGGGCTCGTCCGCCACCACCAAGGTCCGCTACTCCGGCAGCGACCAGGAGGCCGCCGCCGCCACCGTGGCCAGCGCGATCCCGGGTGCGTCCCTGGAGTCCACCACCGGGCTCGGCAGCATCGTGGAGGTGGTGCTCGGCTCCGATTTCACCGGCACGGTGAAGACGCCGACCACCTTCGGCCAGACGCTGCCCGACGCGCCGGTCTCCACCGCCGAGGAGACGCCGATCACACTGCCGTCCGATCTGGAGCATGTGAACGCGGCCGACGACACCTGCAAGTAGCGGCCACGCCGCCAGCGGTGACGGACGACATGCCGACCCGGCACCGATGATTCACCGACCGTTGGTGACTTGGTCAGCGATGGCTACTAGTGTCTTGACTCATGCGTGTCATCTACAACGAACAAATGGCCGAGCTCGCCGACCTGCTCGGCGGCATGGCCGGCCTCGCGGGCGACGCGATGGAGCGGGCGACCAAGTCGCTGCTCGACGCCGACCTCGAAATGGCCGAGCAGGTGATCACCGAGTACGACCGGATCGCCGAGATGATCACGCTGGCCGAGGAGAAGGCGTTCGCGCTGCTCGCCCTCCAGGCGCCGGTGGCCGGCGACCTGCGCCAGGTGGTGAGCGCCATCCAGATCGTCTCCGACGTGAACCGCATGGGCGTGCTCGCCCTGCACGTCGCCAAGATGACGCGGCGCCGGTTCCCGAACCACACGGTGCCCGAGGCGGTCAACTCCTACTTCGCGGAAATGGGACGCATCGCGGTCAAGATGGGCGCGGCGGCCAAGGACGTGCTGGAGACCCGCGATCCCGAGCGCGCCGCCAAGCTCAATGACGACGACGAGGCGATGGACGATCTGCACAAGCATCTGTTCACGCTCATCATGGACCGCGACTGGGAGCACGGTGTGGCCGCCGCCGTCGACGTGGCGCTGCTGGGCCGCTACTACGAGCGCTTCGCCGATCACGCCGTGGAGATCGGCCGTCGCGTGGTGTTCCTGGTGACCGGCGTGCTGCCGCCCGATCCGGATCAGGAGAAGGAATCTCTCTGACCGTCCGATATGACGCGCGATTCGGCCGCCCGGTACTCCGGGCGGCCGAATGCGTTTCAGGGCTGAGGATTTCGGTGCGGCAACACCTCGGCCCGGCGGACTTCAGTCCGTCTTCGGCTCATCGTCGGTGGTATCGGCATCGCGCCAGCCGAGCAGCAGCGACCGGTTGCGTTCCGGCTTCCAGGGCAGCGCGACGGCCACGATGACGGCGCACACCACCAGCGTGCCCACCGCGACCATGGAGGCCGCGTGCGAGCCCTCCAGCGCCGCGACCTTCATGGCGTGCACCAGATCCGCGCGCGGCTGCTCCAGCAGCGGGTTGAGCGGCGCCTTCATGATCTCCAGCACGCTGATCGGGGTGTTGGAGGCCAGTTCCTTCTGCTGGGCGTTCATGATGGCCTCCGGCACCGCGGCAATGCGTCCGCTCACCCGGTCGGCGTAGATGGAGCTCATGATGGAGCCGAGCAGCGCCACCCCGAGCGCGCCGCCGACTTCACGGGTGGTGTCGTTGACCGCCGAACCGGCACCGGCCTCCTCCAGCGGGACCGAACCCATGATGGACTCGGTGGCGGGACCCTGCACCACCGCGAAGCCGATGCCCATGAGCACCATGGAGACCAGAACCGGCCCCAGGTACGGGGTTTCGACCGTGGTCTGCCCGGCGATGTACATGGCGACCGCCAGCACGAGCACACCGGTCACGATGACCGCGGTCGCACCGACCCGCTGGGCGATCAGGGTCGCGGCCGGGGCTCCGATACCCACCGCCAGCGCGAAAGGCAATGAGTGGATGCCGAATTCGAGCGGGGACAGCTCCTTGACGCCCTGGAAGTACTGGGTGATGAGGAACAGGAAGCCGAAGGCGCAGAAGTAGGACACCGTGATCGCCAGCGCGGGCACCGCGAAGCGGCGGATCCGGAACAGCCGCATGTTCAGCACCGGGGTCCGCACCCGCAATTCCCAGGCCACGAAGGCGGCCAGCGCGGCCGCCGAGATCGCGTATCCCAGCAGGCTTTCCACCGACAGCCAGCCGTGCTTGGGCGCTTCGATGATCGACCAGACCAGCAGCGTGACACCCGCCAGCGACAGCACGATGCCGATGCGATCCAGGCGATCCACATGCGACGCACGGGATTCCGGCGTGGTGAACCAGACCGCGACGATGGCGATCACGGCCACCGGCACGTTGATCCAGAACACCGAATGCCAGCTGAAGTGCTCGAGCAGCCAGCCGCCGACGGTCGGGCCGATGGCGATCGCGATGCCCGCCATGGCGGTCCACACGGCGATGGCGGCGGCGCGTTCCCGCGCGGTGGTGAAGATATTGGTGAGCAGCGCCAGGGTCGCCGGGAAGACCATGGCCGCGAAGACGCCCATGCCCGCGCGCGCCGCGATCACCTGGCCCAGCCCCGAGGCCAGCGCACCCGCCGCCGACATGACGGCCACACCGGCCAGACCCCACACCAGGAACCGTTTGCGCCCGTACCGGTCGCCCAGATGCCCCATGGCGAGCAGAAGGCCGGAGAACGCCAGGGTGAACGCGTCCACGATCCACTGGAGCCCGGCCATATCGGCCTGCAACTGCACAGCCATCGACGGCAGCGCCACGTTCACGAGCGTGTTGTCGAGTACCACGAGCAGTTCGGCGAGACAGATGGCGATCAAGGCCGCCACTCTGCCCCGCCCGGACAAGACGATCCGTGCTTCGGACTGCTGGATCGACGCTGATATAGCCATCCTCCGCCTCCTAGGTATAACGATCGGTTTAGTTACCTAGGACACTAACTGTTACCGACAGTTGCACACAATAGGAGGCCGCCCATATGACGCAGCTAACACTCGGCACCACCGAGCTTTGACATACGAAAAGACCCCGGGTCCGATCGGACCCGGGGTCGTGAGATTCGAACGTCCTAGCCGAAGCGGCCGGAGATGTAGTCCTCGGTGGCCTTCTGCGACGGGTTGGAGAAGATCTTCTCCGTCTCGTCGATCTCGACCAGCTTGCCGGGCTTACCCTGCGCCTCCAGGTTGAAGAACGCCGTCTGGTCACTCACCCGCGCGGCCTGCTGCATGTTGTGGGTGACGATGACGATGGTGAACTCCTTCTTCAGCTCCGCGATGAGATCCTCGATCGCGAGCGTGGAGATGGGGTCCAGGGCCGAACACGGCTCGTCCATGAGCAGCACGTCGGGCGAGACCGCGATGGCGCGGGCGATGCACAGCCGCTGCTGCTGACCACCGGAGAGACCGCCACCGGGCTTGTCGAGGCGGTCCTTGACCTCGGTCCAGAGGTTCGCACCGCGCAGCGAGCGCTCGGCGACCTCGTCGAGCTCCTTCTTGTTGCGCACACCCTGCAACTTGAGCCCGGCCACCACATTGTCGCGAATCGACATGGTGGGGAACGGGTTCGGGCGCTGGAACACCATGCCGATGGTGCGGCGCACACCCACCGGGTCGATGGCCGCCCCGTAGATGTCCTCGCCGTCGAGCAGCACCGCACCCTCGACGCGCGCACCCGGGGTCACCTCGTGCATGCGGTTGAGCGAACGCAGCACGGTGGACTTGCCGCAGCCGGACGGACCGATGAAGGCGGTCACGCTGCGCGGCAGCACGGTGAGCGAAACGTCCTTCACGGCATGGAAGGCGCTGTAGTAGATATTCAGATCTTTGACGTCGATCCGCTTGGCCATCTCGTCTTTATCCGTTCCGCTCTATCGGTTCCGCGTCAGGAACTTGTTGACCGCCGCGGCGGCAAGGTACAGCAGGGCGATCATCAGGATCAGCGTCAGCGCCGCACCCCACACCCGCAGTCGGCCCGCGGGTTCGGGATTGGCCAACTCCTGGTAGATCAGCAGCGGCAGCGACGCCATATTGCCGTCGAAGACGTTCGAGTTGATCGACTTGCTGTAGCCGACCAGCACCAGCACCGGGGCCGTCTCGCCCATGACGCGGGCCAGCGACAGCAGGATGCCGCTGATCATGCCGGGCAGCGCCGTCGGCACCACGATCCGCACGATGGTCTTCCACTTCGGCACGCCCAGCGCGTAGGACGCCTCGCGCAGCTCGTCGGGGACGAGCTTGAGCATCTCCTCCGTGGAGCGCACCACCACCGGCAGCATGAGCAGCACCAGCGCCAGCGATACCGCCAGCGCGCTCTGCGGGAAGCCCAGCGTGGCGATCCACAGCGCGAAGATGAACAGCGCGGCCACGATGGACGGCACACCGGCGAGGATGTCGACCATGAAGGTGGTGGTCTTGGCCAGCCAGCCGCGGCCGTACTCGACCAGGAAGATGGCGGCCATGATGCCCAGCGGCACCGCGATGACCGCGGCCACCGCGGACTGCACGATGGTGCCGTAGATGGCGTGGTACACGCCGCCCGCGGTCTGATCCGGCAGCACGCCCTTCTGCGAATTCGTCCACCAGGTCGGCGAGACGATCGCCTCGAAACCCTTGCTGACCACCATGAACAGCACCCAGCCCAGCGGGATGAGGGCGATCACGAAGCAGGCCCACACCACACCGGTGGCGATGTTGTTGCGCACCCGGCGGCCCAGGCTGGTCTCGCGGAAGGTCGGGGCCTTGACCGGCTTGTCGAGCAGTACGGTACTCATCCGTTCACCTTCCCGCCGGCCGCGAGCCGTGCCAGGGCGTTGACCACGAAGGTCAGCGCGAACAGTACGAAGCCGGCCGCGATGTAGGCGCCCGTGGGCAGCGGCTGGCTGAATTCCGCCGCCGCCGAAGCGATCTTGGACGCGAAGGTGTAGCCGCCGTCGAACAGCGACCAGTTGCCCGCCTCCGCCGCGGTGCGCAGCACCACCAGCACGGCGATGGTCTCACCGAGCGCGCGGCCCAGGCCGAGCATGGAACCGGCGATCACGCCGCTGCGGCCGTAGGGCAGCACGGTCATCCGGACGACTTCCCACTTGGTGGCGCCCAGCGCCTGCGCGGCCTCGATGTGCATGTACGGCGTCAGGCCGAACACCTCGCGACTGACGGAGGTGATGATCGGCAGGATCATGACCGCGAGCACCACGCCCGCGGTGAAGATGGTGCCGCCGCCGGAGATGCTGACATTGCCGTCGGAGAACAGGAAGAACCAGCCGAGGTTCTCGTTCAGGAAGCGCTGCACCGGCTCCAGTTCCGGCGCCAGCACCAGGAAGCCCCACAGGCCGAAGACGATGGAGGGCACCGCCGCCAGCAGATCCACCAGGATCGCGAACGGCTTGGCCAGCACCTTCGGCGCGTACTGGGTGAGGAACAGGGCGATGCCGACGCCGATCGGCACCGCGATCACCAGCGCCATGAGCGAGCTCAGCACCGTGACCATGAACAGGTCCTTGATGCCGAAGCGCAGGTGCTCGGCATTGGAGGTGTTGAACTCCGTGCTGGTGAAGAAGCCGACCTCGTTCGCCTGGATCGACGGCACCGCCCGCACCAGCAGGAAGAGCGCGATCAGGGCGATCGCCGCCACGATGACGCCACCCGCCGTGGTGGCGGCCGAACGGAACAGCCATTCGGCGTTCAGTGCCGATCCACGGGATGCGGCGGCCTTCGGTTTCGTGCTGGGGTCGGTCGGCATGAGCGAAGTATCCCCCGACGGGTGAGCTGAGCCCGGCTGCGGGCCCGCCGATTTCGACAGGCCCGCAGCCGAGACGTCATCGTGAACGGTCATCGGCCGGCAATCAGGAGATGGCGTTGATCGCCGTGGTCAGCTTGGTCTTGAACTTGTCGGGGATCGGGATGTACCCGTTCTCGTCCAGGCCGTTCTGACCGTTGGTGATCGCCGAGGTCAGGAAGGCCTTCACGGCGGTGGCGGTCTCGCCGTCGGCGTACTTGGAGCAGACGATCTCGTAGGTCGGCATGACGATCGGGTACGCGCCCGCCTCGGTCGGCTTGTAGAACGAGGAGACGTCCAGCACCAGGTCGTTGCCCTCACCGGAGATCTTCACACCGTCGATGGCCTTACCAGCGGACTCGACGCTCAGCACGACCGGCTCGGGGGAGGCGGAGGTCACGATCTCGGCGATGGACAGGTTCTGCGCCTTGGCGAACGACCACTCGTTGTAGGTGATGGCGTTCTTGGTGCCCTTGACTGCGGCCGAGGTGCCCTCGTTGCCCTTCGCACCCTCACCGACACCGCCGTTGAAGGTCTTGCCCGCGCCCTTGTCGCCCCAGGCGCCGTCGGAGGCGGCGTCGAGGTAGCGCTGGAAGTTGTCGGTGGTGCCCGACTCGTCGCTGCGGAAGATCACCGCGATCGGCTCGGCCGGCAGGCTCGCGTTCGGGTTGAGCGCCTTGACCTCGGGGGCATCCCAGGTCTTGACCTCGCCGCTGAAGATCTTGGCCAGGGTCGGGCCGTCCAGCGCCAGATCGGTCACGCCGTCGATGTTGTAGGTGATGGCGATCGGACCGAATACGGTCGGCAGGTTCCACGCCGGGCTGTCGCAGCGGGCTGCGGCCTGCGCGGGCTCGTCCTTCTTGGTGCTCAGAGGGGAGTCGGAGCCACCGAAATCGGTCTGGCCGCCGATGAACTCCTTCACACCGGCGCCGGAGCCGCTGGAGGTGTAGTCGAGGGTGAAGCCGTCGCAGTTGGCCTCGTAGGCGGCGATGAAGCGCTCCATGGCGTTCTTCTGCGCCGACGAGCCACTGGCCTTCAGCGAGGTCTTGCCACCACAGGCGACATCGGAATTCGCGGACACCTGGCTGGTGTCGGTGTTGTCGTCGCTGCCACAGGCGGACAGCGTCATGGCACCCGCGGCCAGCACACCGATCAGGGCGCTACTACGCTTGAGATTCACCTAATTCCTCCGGGAATCATCGTTCTGCACGCCCGACCCCTCAACGGCCGGACGGGCGCATATTGGTGGCTGTTCGCTGCGAACTCGCGCACCGGGCAGCCTGGTACCGCCCACATAGCAACGTAGGGGCGGTACGTAGACAGTTGGACCTGGGCGGGTGAACGCAAGGTGAACAACCTCGTGCGATCTCGGCCGATAGGTGTGACATTAGCCGCAGATTAGCGGGTTGGGTGGATAGCCACGCAGTAGCCGCCCGGTCGGACGGTTGCCGGACCGTGACCGAAAACACTGGGACCGACGTCACCCGACGCCCGTCGGCCCGCGGGAGACCCGGTCCTGCGGATGTTGCCCCGCCGCACCGGCCCCCATGTGAGGCGCGGGTTCAGCGCGCGTAGGCCGCGTCGACGTGAGCGGGGGTGAAGCCGAGGCGGGTGTAGGTGTGGACGGCGGCGGTGTTGTCGGCCTCGGTGTAGAGGAGCACCTCGGGCAGGGCGCGCTCGCGCAGGTGGTGCAGTCCGGCCAGGGTCAGCAGGCGGCCGAGCCCGCGCCCCTGGGCGGACGGGTCGATGGCCACCACGTAGACCTCGCCGATCCGCGGGTCCTCGTCGAGATGCACCTTGGTCCAATGGAATCCGAGGATGCGGTCCGGTTCGGCGGGGTCCGCGGCGATGAACAGGCCCTTCGGGTCGAACCAGGGTTCGTCGCGGCGCGCGGCGATCTCGCGTTCGGTCCAGCCGCCCTGTTCCGGATGCCAGGCGAACGCGGCATTGTTGACGCGCAGGAGCTCGGCGTCGTCGGACGGACCGGCGTAGGTCCGCAACAGCACGTCCTCCGGCACCGTCAGCTCCGGTAGCTCCGAATTTGCAAGGGGGCGACGCATTTGCCAGAGCTCCCGGGCCACGGTCAGGCCCAGCCGGGACGCGACCGATCGCGCCGCGGCCAGATTCCCGTGCGCCCACACCCGCGTGCCGTCGCCGCCCGCATCGAGGGCGGCGGTCACCAGCTCCGCGCCGACTCCCCGCCCGCGCTGGTCCGGATCGACGGCCACCTCCGCCATGGCGGGATGCTCTCCGTGCGCGGCAACCAGATTCGCGTAACCGATCACCGCGTCACCGGCGCGGGCGACCAGATGCCAGGCCTCGGCGTCCCGGGTGAGGGACAGTACAGCCTGCTCGGAGACGGGTGCCACGCCATCGGCGGTGGCGGCGCGGTCCAGCATCTCACGCACCCGCCCGGGGGTATCGTCGGCCAACCGGTCGGTCCAACCCAGTTCGCGCATGCGCCGCGCTTCGACCTCCACCGCATCCTCCCATCGCGGGACGCCGCCGAACTCGGCTCCCTGTCCATGCCGCCGGTAGTGAGACCGCCGGCGCGTTCCGTTCCGACCCAGCGCAGGCCGATTCGACCGCGTCCCACCCGCTGTCAGCGGTCGACGCGCTCCCGACCGGCCACGCTATCGGCCCTGCCGGAGGAGTCCAACACGGCGGGGTCACCCGATCATCCCCGGCCGCGCACCGGACCCCCGTCGTGGGCGGTGCGGCACGGTGCGTCACGGCGTCGGAGAAGGCCGCGCCCGCACCACTCGCCGAACTCGGGGGCGGTCGACATCGGCATCCCCGTCGGCCCAGCCGGTGACGCACGCGCGCCGGACCGCTTCATGACCGGTCCACCACCGCGCGTCACGACATAGGCGAAGTCGCGCCCGCAGGTACTCGGCGAACGCGGCGGCGGTCCGTTTCGGCGTCGAGGTCCCCGCAGCGGTCACCCACCTACGGTCAGCACCGCATCACGGCACAGCGGCGGGCGTCCACACCGCGGTAGGCACCGCGTCACCGGGGCTCGGCACCGCGACCGGTCGCGGTGGGGATCCGCAGCGCGATCGGCATCACGTCACCGGGTCAGTGCGGGTATTCGCGGTCGTGTGGCTACTGGACGGTGCCGTTCACCGGAGCGTATTCGTCGTCGCTGCTCTCGGCATCCGGGAAGGTCACCGCATCGCTCTTGTTCGCGCTGCGCGCGGGGCGCACGGCCTTGTAGCCGACATTGCGCACGGTGCCGATGAGCGATTCGTATTCGCTGCCGAGCTTGGCGCGTAGTCGTCGCACGTGCACGTCCACGGTGCGGGTGCCGCCGAAGAAGTCGTAGCCCCACACCTCCTGCAGCAGCTGGGCACGGGTGAACACGCGGCCCGCGTGCTGGGCGAGGTATTTGAGGAGTTCGAATTCCTTGTAGGTCAGGTCGAGCGGGCGGCCGCGCAGACGCGCGGTATAGGTGCCCTCGTCGATGACCAACTCACCGAGTGTGATCTTGCCGGTGTTCTCCGGGCTGGCCGCGCCGCCGTTGCGGGCCACCAGCAGCCGCAGCCGCGCATCCAGTTCGGCGGGGCCGGTGCCGGGCAGCAGGATGTCGTCCAGCCCCCAGTCGGCGTTCACCGCGACCAGTCCGCCCTCGGTCAGCACCGCCACCACCGGCACCGAGGAGCCGGTGCTGCCCAGCAGCCGGCACAGTCCGCGGGCGGCGGCCAGATCGGTGCGGGCGTCGACGAGCGCGACATCGGCCGACCCCGCCTCCAGCAACGAGGCGACCTCGGTCGGCGCGGGTCGCACGTGGTGGGGCAGCAACGCCAGCGACGGCAATACCGACTCCGGATTGGGATCGGAGGTCAGCAGGAGCAGCTCCATGGGGGCTCTCCTCCCATCTGGCATGTGCGCGGCAACCTCATCGTCCGCCACGACGCCATGCGCGTCATCACAGGTAAGTCGCGTCATACCTTAGCGCGTATGTCCGCGTGACCACGTATAGCAGCCGCCCAGGTCACTCCGGCTACCCCAAGATCACAACGCACCCGACCCCCTCCGCACCCGCGTTCGCTTCGCGGCGCATCCCGGTTCTGGGCTGACCGGAGCGGAGGAGCGAACCGGGGAAGCGAAGCGAGGGAAGGACCGTCACCCGCGAGCTCACCACCCGTCCAGCCACTCCCGCAGCACAAAGCGCCACCCTCCTGGGTTCGCGGCGCGTCCCGGTTCTGGACCGAGTGGAGCGGAGGAGCGAAGCGGGGGAGCGGAGGGAGGGAAGAACCGGGACCTTCAGCGCCGCGAACCCCGCCCGGAGCGAAGCGGAGGGCAAATTAGACCCAGTAGGGTGCCTGTCATGAGTTTCCGCAGGGTGATCATCGGGCTGCTCTGCCTGGCGGGGCTGGCGGTCGTGCTCGATTTCGGCACGGCTGCCTACTCCGAGTACCGGGTGTCGCGGCTGCTGCGCGAAGGCTCGGACCTGAGCGCGGACCCGGAGGTGACCTTTCGCGGGTTTCCGTTCGTGGCGCAGGCGGTGGACGGGACCTACGACGACATCTATATCCGGGCGCGGGCCCGGCGGCCGGATATTCCGGGCGAGATCCAGATCGAATCGAATCTGTACGGGGTGCGGCTGCCGCTGAGCGATCTGGCCGACGGCCGGGTGCGCATGGTTCCGGTGGACGAGGTGCAGGCCAGCATGCATATCGAGCCCATCGAGCTGGGGCGGCTGTTCCGCATTCCGGATCTGCAGGTGTTCGGCCCGCCCGCCGACAAGTCGGACGGTTCCGGCGGTTCCGGCGGCACCGGCATGACCACGTCCGGGGCGATCATCCTGACCGGCACCGTGCCGCCGCGCGTCGACACCCCGCCCGGCTCGTCCAGCACCGAGAAGGGTCAGCTGGTGAGTGTGCTCGCCGATCTGCGGCTGGATGCCGACGGCCAGATCCAGATCGTGGCGACCGAGATCTATCACGGTGAGGAGGCCACCGCGACGCCCGTGGCGGTGCTGCCCGCGGTGCCGACCGAGATGATTCTGGGCTGGTTCACCCGCACCATCGACACCCGTGATCTGCCGTTCGGCATCCGCCCCACCAAGGTCGAGGCGGTCGGCGGGCAGATCGTGGTCGAGGGCCGCGGCCGCGACGTCACCATCGACCTGGACCATCTGCAGCGGCAGCAATGATCGAGCTCGCCGTCCTCGCCGCCGCCGTGGCCGCCGCTGTCGCGGTGGGAATTCTGCTGCGGCGCAACGAGGGTCGAGTTCGGGCCAGCGCCGCGGCGCAGCCGGATGCCGCGTCACCGCGCCGCGAACTGCTGGCTGCCGCCGGACTGGTCGCGAATCGGCCTGCGGTGCTGCACTTCTCGGCCGACTGGTGCGGCCCGTGCGCGGCGGTGCGGCGGGTGGTGGCGGGCACCGTCGCCGAGTTCGCCGACGCCCCGGCCCCGCCGCTGGATCTGGAGATCGATATCGACGCCGATCCGGCGCTGGCCAAGGAGCTGTCGGTGCTGTCGCTGCCGACCACATTCGTCTTCGACGCCGACGGTCATGAGCGCTTCCGGATCTCGGGGGTGCCGAAAGCCGCCGATCTGCGCTCCACCTTGGCCCCGCTAACCAGGGCAAATGCCGAAGAGTGACCAGCATTACGGACCCCGGGTCCAATTTCCCCCGAAAACCGGGTAAACTCCGAATCGTGCAATCCAACCGCGAGCTGATGCTCACCCGACGCCGCACGGTAGATCTGTGTCGCCTCGGTGGTTGTTGCTGCCTGTGCCGCTAGCCGGTCGGCCTTTCGAATCCTTCTGTCGCCGACCGGGATTGACCCGCCGTACGAGTGATGTCCGCATCCTCCGGCGCTCTGGCCAACCGAATCCTCTTTCCGCGCAGGAGCACTGATATGTCGCATACAACTACCCCCAACCTCCAACCGGTCGGTACTCGAATTCCTTCCGGTCAGGTCGATGTCCGCGGCCCCCGTTTCGCCGCCTGGATCACCACCGCCGTGCTGGTGCTGACCCTGATCCTCTCCGCCTTCTCCCCGCTCGCGGCCGGCATCCTGCTGGCCGCCCAGGCCGTGGTCTTCGCGCTCGGCGCCCTGCGCGGCCCGAGCGGCAGCCCCTACGGCCTGCTCTACAAGAACCTGGTGCTGCCCCGCATCGGCCCGGCCCCCGCCGTGGAACCCGTTGCGCCACTGCGGTTCGCCCAACTGGTGGGCCTGATCTTCGCCGTCCTCGGCGTCATCGGGTTCGCCGCCTCGATCCCCGTCGCCGGTGCGGTTTTCACCGGTTTCGCGCTGTTCGCAGCGTTTCTCAACGCGGCGTTCGGCGTCTGCCTGGGCTGCAAGCTCTACCCCCTCGTCTCCCGGCTGGTCCCCAAGGCCGCGGCGACCAACCCCCATCCCACCGCCTGACCCCGGCAAACATCTGAAAGGAACAACATGGCTCGCTCCGATGTCCTGGTCTCCGCTGACTGGGTCGAAGAGAACCTCAACGCCCCGGGCGTCGTCCTCGTCGAGGTCGACGAAGACGCCTCCGCCTACGACACGGGCCACATCGAGGGCGCCGTCAAGCTGGACTGGAAGACCGACCTGCAGGATCAGGTCCGTCGCGACTTCGTGAACCGGGAGCAGTTCTCCGATCTGCTGTCGGCGCGCGGTATCGCCAACGAGGACACCGTGGTGCTCTACGGCGGCAACAACAACTGGTTCGCCGCCTACGCCTACTGGTACTTCAAGCTCTACGGCCACCAGGACGTGAAGCTGCTCGACGGTGGCCGCAAGAAGTGGGAGCTCGACGGCCGCCCGCTGTCCCGCGACGCCGTGAACCGCCCGGCCACCTCGTACAAGGCCGGTGAGCAGGACCTGTCCATCCGCGCCTTCCGCGACGAGGTCATCAACGCCATCGGCACCAAGAACCTGGTCGACGTGCGTTCGCCCGACGAGTTCTCCGGCAAGATCCTGGCCCCCGCGCACCTGCCGCAGGAGCAGTCGCAGCGTCCGGGCCACGTCCCGACCGCCATCAACGTCCCGTGGTCCAAGGCCGCGAACGAGGACGGCACCTTCAAGAGCGACGCCGAGCTGGCCGAGCTCTACAAGGAAGCGGGCCTGGACGGCGAGAAGGAGACCATCGCCTACTGCCGCATCGGTGAGCGGTCCTCGCACACCTGGTTCGTGCTGCAGGAGCTGCTGGGCCACAAGAACGTCAAGAACTACGACGGGAGCTGGACCGAGTACGGCTCCCTCGTCGGTGCACCGATCGAGTTGGGAGCGTAATCAGTATGTGTGCAGCACCTACCCAGGGTCAGGCCATTCCCGCGGGCGTCGACGTGGAGAAGGAGACGGTCATCACCGGCCGCGTCCTGACCACCGACGGCCAGACCGTCGGCGGCGCGTTCGTGCGCCTGCTGGACGGCAACGGTGACTTCACCGCCGAGGTCGTGGCCTCCGGCACCGGTGACTTCCGTTTCTTCGCCGCGCCCGGCGCGTGGACCGTGCGGGCGCTGTCGTCGTCCGGCAATGGTTCGGCCGAGGTGAAGCCGGAGGGTGCGGGCATCCACGAGCTGGATGTCGTCGTCGCCAAGTAACTCACCGATCACCCTGCTCAGGGGTGAGGGATCGTGGAAACGGCCCCGGGAATCGTTTTCCCGGGGCCGTTTTCGCATCCGAAATACGGTGCCACTAGACTCCGCAATCGTGGTGCTTGCCTTCGAGATTTTGCTGGTTCTCGTCTCCGTGCTGATCGCGTGGTTCGGTCTGTACGTCCTCTACCGGCTGTTCACCGAGTCGTGACAGAGTCGGCGAGCGAGAACACCGACAACGGCACGTCGAACGGTTCCGTGCCGGAATCCGCCACTGCCCGGCGCAGTGGTGATCAGGCCGTGGCCGAGGCTGCCGAGAAGGCGAAGTCCACCGGCGGGCTGAACATCCCCTCGCTCTCCGGTCTCCCGCTGCCGGAGGACACCGCGAATCTGCGTCAGGGTCCCGACCTGAGTTCCTCCATGCTCGCGCTGCTGCCGCTGGTCGGCGTGTGGCGCGGCGAGGGCGAGGGCAACGACCCCGAAACCGGCGACTACCGCTTCGGCCAGCAGATCGTGGTCTCCCACGACGGCGGCGACTACCTCACCTGGGAGGCCCGCTCCTGGGTCATCGGCGAGGACGGCTCCTACAACGGCCCCGATCTGCGCGAGAGCGGCTTCTGGCGGGTCGGCATCGACGGCGACGACGAGGTGCTGGAGCTGCTGCTCACCCACTCGTCCGGCATCGTGGAACTGTTCTACGGCCAGGCCCTCACCCAGTCGTCCTGGGAACTCGCCACCGACGTGGTGATCCGCAGCCAGTCCGGCATCGTGGTCGGCGGGGCCAAGCGCCTCTACGGCATCGTCGAAGGCGGCGACCTGGGCTATGTCGAAGAACGCATCTCCGCCGACGGCGCGCTGGAACCCCGCCTCTCGGCCCGCCTCCAGCGCTACATCGGCTGACGTGCTGAACTAATCGAGCCTGTCGATGGCCGTCAGTTCGATTTCCACGGGAAACGGGACCGACATGTGTATGCAGTCGTGGAAAATCCCGGTCGGGCAGTAGCGGCTTGTCACGGGGTCGAGCTCATACGCATAGACGACGGCATCGCCATCACGACGCTCTACCCGCCAGTAGTACGGGATGCCCGCCTTGGCGTACTTGAAAGGCTTCGTCTCTCGATCCCGGTCCTCCGAATCCGGAGACACTACCTCGAGGGCGAGAACCACATCCTCCGCGAAGTAGTATGTGGCCGGTGCTTCACGGTCATACGCCTCCTGCGTGACCACGAGGACATCCGGTTCAGGCATCTGCCGCTTCCCCAGCTTGACCGACATCTCGCGGTCCGCGTGTAGATGCGCGGGGGCCTGTCGTTGCAGTTCCGATCTGAACAGATCGATGGCACGCCTGTGCCACTTCTGCTGCGGACTCACAAAGATCAGGCTCCCGTCGATGAGTTCCGTGTGCCGCGGCAAGTCACGCAGCCGTAGGAAATCGTCGACGGTGAACCCTTCTTTCGGTGGAATGAGCCAGTCAGGAACTGGTTCGGATTCGGGAACCGGTTCAACGGTCATGTCCTCAGAGTAGTCCCTGATCAGAGCAGACTCGCCGGAAAAGGTACGGCCCCCGAGCCATATCCGCGGATGCAACGTTCACGCGGATCCGATCGGACGGATCGGGACTCGGGGGCCGGGTGACTGCCTGGGATTCGCGAGGCGCTCGCGCGAACGGAATCCGATTGCAGCGGTAGCGCCTAGCTGGCAGCCACCTCACGCGTCCTAGAAATAACCATTTCTCGAACCACCTCCTTTCCCGTGTACCGATGAATCTAGTGGGGGTGCGCGGTGGCGGCAATGTATTTTCTCGGACGGCGAAATCGCAGGTCAGGAGGGAATAAACCGGTCTATTGCCACGGTGCCGTCGGCGGCCACCCGCACCACGGTGTCGGCACGGTGATCGGGTGGGAGCTGATGGGTGACCACCACGACGACGCGGTCGGGGGCGACCAGGCCGCTGGTGCGGTCCAGCAGGCGGCGTTGCAGATCAGCGCCCGCGGCGGCCTCCAGGTGTTCGGTGGGCTCGTCCAGCAGCAGGACGCGGGCGGGGGCGAGCAGGGCGCGCGCGAGCAGGATGCGGCGGCGTTGACCGCCGGATACCGCGGCCGCGCCGCCCACCAGTTCGGTGTGCACGCCGTCGGGCAGGGAGTCGAGCCACGCACCGGCTCCGACCGCGCGCAGGGCGCTTTCGGCCTCCGGCTCGGTGATGTCGCCGCGCGCCACCCGCAGATTCTCCAGCACGGTGGTGCCGAACAGATGCGCGTCCTCGGCGAAGAAGGTGACGCCGGGGCGCGGGGTGTCGAACAGGCCCGCCCACGCCATGAGCAGCGTGGTCTTGCCCGCACCGCTCGGGCCGACCACCGCGATGCGATACCCGTCCGGCAGATCCGGCGAATCCGTTCGCACAGCCGTGGATTCGCCGCGCTCGAACCGGCCGATGCGGCGCAGCGCCGCCCGCCCGTTGGTGAGCGCCTGCGCGGCGGCGGGCAGCACCCCGACCGCTTCGAAGGCCGACAGCGGCACCAGCACCAGCACGGTCAGCGCCATGGGCGAGATCCCGCCCGGCTCGACCGTCTGGAATCCGGCCGTCGGCGTGCCGGTTCCGGTGCCGTACAGCACGATTCCGATGAGCAGCGCGCCCAGCACGCTCACGCCGATCGACAGCGGTGTCGCCGCGGCCGCCCACGCACTGTGCGAGGCCGCGCGGTCCTCGGCGGCGACCGCCCGCTCCCCCGCCGCCCGCGCGCTCGCCACGGCACGGTCGAGCCGCCCCGCGACCCGCAGTTCCGGGGCATGGTCGAGCACGGTCAGCGCGGCCGCCGTGAACTCGATGCGATCACCGCGCACCGCCTCCTCGGCCTCGCGCGCCGCCCGCGCCGAAAGCCACGGCGCGACAACGCCCGCCACCACCAGCGCCACCGCGAGAATCAGCGCCGCCGGTATCGAGATGAACGCCAACAGCACCACCGCGCTCAGCGACAGCACCACCGCCACGGCCATCGGCACGAACGCCCGCACCACCACGGCCCCGAGATCGTCGATATCCCCCATCACCCGCCCGAGCAGCTCCCCCCGCCGCAGCCGCGTGGGATCCGCGACACCTGCCGTAGCGATCGCCCGCGCCGGTGCGTCCACTCGTCCGGCATCGCCCGCGCCCGGCGGTTCGGACGCCTCGCCGCCGAATGCCGAGCCTTGGCCGCGTCGTGGCCGCCAGATGTCGGCGGCGGCCAGCCTGCGGTAGGTGGTGGTGCGCGCGGTCGTCATGGCCCGCAGCGCCACATCGTGGGTGGCCAGCCGCTCCAGATACCGGCACAGCCCGCGCGCGATGCCCAGCGCCCGCACCGACACCACCGCGATGGTCAGATCCAGCACCGGCGGCATCTCCCAGGCGCGGGCGATCAGCCACGCCGCCAGGGCCGCCAGCGCCAGACCGCTCCCCAACGCCAGCGTGCCCCATCCGATCGACACCGCCATCCGCCACCGCGACAGCTCCAGCAGCTCGCGAATCCGCCGGAAATCGGCCAGCATCGCCTTCACCGCCCCACCACCCCGGCGGTCCCGGACGCTCCGGTCGTCTCAGGCAGCCCGGCCGCCCCGGACGGCCCGCCGTGCGCGGCACCACCGCCGACCGCACCGCGCACCCCGGTCACCCGGCCTGCGCTTTCGAACGGCCGTGCCGCGGAGTTGTCCGCCGATTCCGGCGTGGGATCCGGGCAGTGGTCCGTGCATGCCGTGGAGCCTGCCACGGGATTCGGCGTTCCGCCGGCGGCGCCGTTGTCGGGTCCACCGCTGCCGATGCGGTCACCGTCGGTGCGGCGCGATGTCCTGCCGGGCGCGGAATCCTGTGCAGGTCCGGATGGTTCGGGGACATCCGCCGAGGTGTTCGCGTCGCGCTCGTCATCCGGCTGTGCGACGAGGGAATCGGACTCGCCGTCCGGCTGGGTGGCGTGCACCTCGATGACGTGGTCGGCGATGGCCAGAACGGTGGGGCGATGGGCGACGACCACCACGGTGGCTCCGGCGCGGGCGCGGTCCACGAGGGCGGTGAGGACGGTTGCCTCGCTGGCGTCGTCGAGGTGGGCGGTGGGCTCGTCGAGCAGCAGAACCTGGCGTTGGGCGGCGAGGGTTCTGGTGAGGGCGAGGCGTTGGCGTTGGCCGAGGGACAGGCCGATGCCGCCGGTGCCGACGACGGTGCCCCAGCGGTCGGGGAGTTCGTCGAGGACGGTGTCGAATCCGGTCGCGGCGCAGGCGGCGGCCAGTTGTGCCGGGTCGGCGGGAGCGCCGAGGAGTTCGAGATTGTCGCGCAGGGTGCCGGGGACGAGCACGGGGCGCTGCGGCAGCCACGCCACCCGGGACCACCAGCTGTCGGGGTCCAGGTCGGCGACGGGTGTGCCGTCGATGCGCACCACACCGGTGTCGGGGGCGACCAAGCCCAGAATCGCCTGGAGCACCGTGGATTTGCCGCAGCCATTGGGTCCGGTCAGCACCGTCACCGCGCCGGGCGACAGCGTGGCGGAGAGTCCGTCGGGGGCCGCGCCGTCGCGGGCCGCGACGCTCAATGCGGTGATCTCGATGTGGCCGTTGGGCTCTCGCGTTTCCACGCGGGACGGGCCAGGCGAGCTGCCGGACGTGCCGACCACCACACGGGTCGATCCGCCCAGCGGTTCGGCATCCACCGCGAACACGCCCGCGTCCTGCTCCCGCCCGTCCGGCTCGAGTACCGCGAAAGCCTTGTCCGCGGCCGCCATTCCGTCCTGCGCCGCGTGGAACCGCTCCCCCACCATGCGCAGCGGCAGGTACACCTCCGGGGCCAGGATGAGCGCCACCAGCCCGCCGTAGAGCCCCATGTGCCCGTACACCAGTCGCATGCCGATGGATACGGCCACCAGTGCCACGCACAGGGTGGCGAGCATCTCCAGCACCATGGACGACAGAAAGGCGATGCGCAGCGCCGACATGGTGCGCTTGTGCAGGGCCTCGCCCAGATCGCGCACCCGGCCCGCCATGGTGGTCCGCGCCGACTCATCCGTTGCCGACTCATCCGCTGCCGACACACCCGATCCGTGCACCGCGTCCCCGCGCCCGGTAGCCGATTCCCCGGTGCCGACGGCGGTGTCGATCGCGGCGTCTCCGCCCGCTCCGGGCCGCGACCCCGTCTCCCGCCCCAGCGCCCGCAGTGTCGGCATGCCCGCGAACAGGTCGAGCAGCTGATCCGACAGCCGCGTGGTCGCGGCGAGGGTCTCCTTGGACTTCCCCTGGGTGAGCAGTCCGATGAGGATCATGAAGATCGGGATGAGCGGCAGGGTGACGGCGATGATTCCGGCGGAGACCAGGTCGTGCAGCGCGATGACGGTCAGCAGGACCGGGGGCACGAGCACGGCCAGCAGCAGGGCGGGCAGATACCCGGCGAGGTAGGCGCGCAGGCCGTTCAGTCCCGTTCCCGCCACCACCGCCAATTCGGTTCGGCGGCGCTCCAGTTCGCGCGGCGGCAGCTGGGCTCCGGCGACCACCACCGCGGTCTCCAACTCCGCCACCACCTGCGCTCCGGCACGGTGCGCGAGCCGCGACTGCCACCAGGTGGCCGCCACCCGCACCGCGACCGCGATCGCGAAGACCGCCAGTTCGGTTGTCCAGGAGTCGATATCACGGCGTCCCGGATCGGTGATGACACCGGCCAGCACCCGCGCCAGGGCCAGGGCCGCGACCACGATGCACACCGTGGTCGCCAGCGACAGCGCCACGCTCAGCACGAGATACCGTCGTGCCGAGCGGGCGTGCCGCCACAGGCGCGGGTCGACCGGTCGAGCCATGGGTCAGTTCTTCGCCTTCTCCGGGAGCAGGCCGATGGGGTCGGGGATCTGCTCCATGGTGAGCCGCTTGCGGAACACCCAGTACGTCCAGCCCTGGTAGATGAGCACCATCGGCACCATGACCACCGCCACCCAGCTCATGACCACCAGCGTGTAGTGCGTGGACGAGGCGCTGACGGTGCCGTCGCGACCGTCCACGGTGAGGCTGAAGGCCGGGTCGATGGTCGAGGGCAGCACGTCCGGGAACAGCGATCCGAACAGCAGGGCGGTGGCCGACAGGATGGTGAGCG
Organism: Nocardia otitidiscaviarum; assembly: GCF_007362295.1. Classification (NCBI taxonomy): domain Bacteria; kingdom Bacillati; phylum Actinomycetota; class Actinomycetes; order Mycobacteriales; family Nocardiaceae; genus Nocardia; species Nocardia otitidiscaviarum. The sequence goes on from NZ_CP041695.1 coordinate 6,274,306, forward strand.
CGGTGCCGGTGAAGGCCCAGCCGTCGCGGCTGCGGCTGTGCGCCAGCCCGGCGACCACGATCCCGATCACCGCCAGCACCAACGGAATCCAGGTCCAGCTCTGCCCGTAGGACAGCTGGGTCCAGATGCCGAATACCGCCACCACCGCGGCGGTGGGCACGAAGATCTTGCGCACGATCGCCTCGGCGTCGTCGCGCACCTCGCCGCCGGTCTTGAGGCAGATGAAGATCGCGCCGTGCAGCAGGAACAGCAGCAGCGTGGTGAGCCCGCCGAGCAGCGCGTACGGGTTGAGCAGGTCGAACAGTGTGCCCTCGATCTGCCGCTTCTCGTTGAGCTGGACGCCGCGCACGATATTGGCGAACGCCAGGCCCCAGGCGAGCGCGGGAATCCAGGAGCCGAGCCCGATGCCGATATCGCACCAGCGCCGCCACTTGTCGTCATTGATCTTGCTGCGCCATTCGATGGCGCAGGCCCGGGTGATCAGGCCGACGAGGATGAGCAGCAGGGCGAGATAGAACCCGGAGAACAGGCTCGCGTACCACTCGGGGAAGGCCGCGAACATGGCGCCGCCCGCGGTGAGCAGCCACACCTCGTTGCCGTCCCACACCGGCCCGATGGTGTTGAGCACCACGCGCCGTTTCACCTCGGATTTGCGCCCGATGATGGGCATGAGCATGCCGACGCCGTAGTCGAAGCCCTCCAGTACGAAGTAGCCGATGAAGAGCACGGCGACCAGCAGAAACCAGAACACTTGCAGAGTCATCCGGAGTCTCCTAGTAAGCGAAGGAAAGCTTCTCGACGGAATCCCCGGTCATCTTCGGGGCGTCCGACTCGGTGGCGGCCGGTTCCGGCCCGGCGACGGTGTAGCGCCGCATCAGGTAGAACCAGGCGACCGCGAGCAGGCCGTACAGCAGTGTGAACACGATGAGCGAGGTGAGGATGGTGCCCGCGGACACCCCGGAGACGCCCTGCTGCACCGTCATTCGAATGCTCTGTTCCCCGGTCGGATTGGGCACCACCACCCAGGGCTGCCGCCCCATCTCGGTGAACACCCAGCCGGAGATATTGCCCAGGAACGGTGTCGCGATGGCGAGCAGCGACAACCAGGAGAACCACTTCTGATCCGGCACCCGCCCACGCCGCGTCACCCAGAACCCGATGAGCGCCAGCAGGATCGAGCCCGCCATGAAGGTGATCATGGCGCGGAAGGACCAGTAGGTCACGAACAGGTTGGGCCGGTAGTCGCCGGGGCCGAACTTCAGCACGTACTCGTCCTGGAGATCCTGCACACCGCCGAGGGTGACGCCGCTGAACTCGCCCTTGGCCAGCCACGGCAGCACATACGGCACCTCGATGAGGTGGCTCACGCTGTCGCAGTTGTTGTGGGTGCCGACGGTGAGGATGGAAAAGTTCGGGTCGGTTTCGGTGTGGCACAGCGATTCCGCGGAGGCCATCTTCATGGGCTGCTGCTCGAACATGAGCTTGCCCTGCACGTCGCCGGTGTAGACGAGCGCGACGGCCGCGATGGGAATGATCCACAGGCCCATGCGCGCGGCGGGCCGCCACATGGTGCGGGCCTCCTCGGCGGCGACGGCCTCCCCCTTGCGCATGGTGCGGACCATCCACCAGCCGGCGATGCCCGCGACGAAGGTGGCGGAGGTGAGGAAGGCTCCCGCGACGACGTGTGGGAAGGCGGCGAGGGTCGTCACATTGGTGATGACCTCCCAGATGCTGGTCAATTCCGCGCGTCCGGTCTCGGGGTTGAAGGTCGCGCCGACCGGGTGCTGCATGAACGAGTTGGCCGCGACGATGAAGTACGCCGAGGCGTTCACTCCGATGGCGACCAGCCAGATGCACGCCAGGTGCACCTTCTTGGGTAGTCGGTCCCAGCCGAAGATCCACAGTCCGAGGAAGGTCGATTCCATGAAGAACGCGACCAGGGCCTCCATGGCCAGCGGTGCGCCGAAGACGTCACCGACGAAGCGGGAGTATTCGCTCCAGCCCATGCCGAACTGGAATTCCTGCACGATGCCGGTGGCGACGCCGAGGGCGAAGTTGATCAGGAACAGTTTGCCGAAGAATTTGGTGAGGCGCTTCCAGTGCTCCTTGCCGGTGATCACCCAGGCGGTCTGCATGCCCGCGACGAGCGGCGCCAGGCCGATGGTCAGCGGCACGAAGATGAAGTGATAAACGGTGGTGATACCGAACTGCCAGCGCGCGACGTCGACGACGTCCATCCGACCTCCCTGCCGATCTACGACATGACGTAGTACCGGACACTACGCCTGCTGGGTATCAGATGACCATGTGACGCGCCACAACATGCTGGTCATTTGCCAAGCGGTGACCGAAGTCCCCGCAGGTGTGCCCCCAGGTCCCCGCGCGAGCCCTTCCGAAGGTCATCCGAAAGGCCCGCGGCACACCCTCACCAGTCGGCGATGCTGCCCGCCCGCGCCACCCCGCGGTTCACCAGTTCGATGATCTCGGGGGCGTGGTCCGGCGCCGACATCCGCAGTCCGTCGAGCGAGTTCACCCGGGCGGCCAGGGTGATGCTGGAGAGCATCCAGATACTGTCCGCGGTAATCAGTTCGGCGACGAACAGTGGTTTGTACAGGCATTCCCAGCCCGCCTTCTCGGCCTCGGCGAACAGCGCCCGCTGCGTGGTGCCGGGCAGGACGCCGACCTTCGGCGGCGGGGTGATGAGCTGCTTGTCGCGCACGATGACCACCGTGGAGCGCGGGCCCTCCAGCACCTTGTGCTCGGTGCTGGTGAAGATCACGTCGTCCGCGCCCATACGGTGCGCGAAACGCAGCGCCGCCATATTCGTCGCATACGACAGGGTCTTGGCGCCCAACAGTTGCCAGGGCGCGGCCTGGGCCAGATCCACCGAGATTCCACGCGACAGTGTGATGACCGAAACACCCTCGGTGCGCGCGGTTTCCACCCGTTGGGGCACCGGCAGCACCAGTACGTAGCCGGTGGTCGCGGGTTCGGCCGGAGTCAGCTCCTTGTTGGCGGCCTGCCCGCCGACGCCCTGCTCGCTGTCGCGGCCGCGGGTGAGCACCATCCGCAGCAGCCCCTCGCGGGACTCCCCCCATTCCTTGGCCGCCTTCTGCACGGCGGCGCGCCAGGCGTCGAGATCCGGTGGCGGCAGCTCCAGGGCCTCCGCGGATCTGCGTAGTCGCGCCAGATGCGATTCGATCGCGCACGGCTGGCCGTCGCGCACCAGCACGGTCTCGAACACGCCGTCGCCGCGCAACACACCGATGTCGTCCGCATACAGCAACGGCGCGTCCGGATCCCGGATCGCGCCGTCGAGGGACACCAAAACTCGTTCCACCATGGCAAGTGAGCCTAGGACAGATCGTGCCCGGTTACGCGGGTTCTCCACCGCCGGCGCGAGGCGGATCGGCCAACACCTATTGTGGGTATGTGTCCTCCGAGGTTGCACCCAGCCCGATCCTTTCCAATCCAGGGGCAGTCGCGGGGCTGCCCGAGTCTCCGGATTCGGCTGTCGCGTGGCATTACGGCGATCCCTTCGGCGAGCAGCGCGCGGCGGTGCAGCGGGTGGCGGTGGTGGACCGTTCGCATCGCTTTCTGTTCACCATCACCGGCAAAGAGCGGCTGACCTGGCTGCACACCGTCTCCAGCCAGCATGTGGCGGAACTGGGCGACGGACGGTCGGCGGAGAATCTGGACCTGGATCTCAACGGCCGCGTGCTCAACCACTTCGTGCTGACCGAACTCGACGGCACGGTGTGGATCGACACCGAGGCCGAGCGCGGCCCGGCACTGCTCGACTTCCTCGCGAAGATGGTGTTCTGGGCCGACGCCAAGCCCGAGGCCGCACCCGACTACGCCATGCTGAGCCTGCTCGGGCCGCGCGTGTCCGAACTGACCGACACCCTGGGTGTCGCCGCCCTGCCCGAGGTCAATGCGGCGGTGGCGCTGCCCGGTGGCGGGTTCCTGCGCCGCATGCCCTGGCCCACGGCCGATTCCTACGATCTGATCGTTCCCCGCGCGCAGCTGGGCGACTGGTGGGCGCTGCTGCGCGCCGCCGGAGCCGAGGCCGCCGGAATGTGGGCCTACGAGGCGCTGCGGGTGACGGCGCTGCGCCCGCGCATCGGCGTCGACACCGATGAGCGCACCATTCCGCACGAGGTGCACTGGATCGGCGGCCCGGCCGAATTCGGCGCGGTACACCTGAACAAGGGCTGCTACCGCGGCCAGGAGACGGTGGCCCGTGTGCACAATCTCGGCAAGCCGCCGCGGCAGCTGGTGCTGCTGCATCTGGACGGCTCCGCGGATTCGCGTCCGGCCACCGGTGATCCGGTGACCGCCGGTGGCCGCGCGGTCGGCGTGGTGGGCACGGTGGTCGACCACTACGAATTCGGCCCGGTGGCGCTGGCCCTGATCAAACGCAATGTCCCGGTCGACACCGAGCTGGCGGCCGGACCGGTCGCCGCCTCCATCGACCCCGATTCCGTGCGTGCCCACGACGAGCCGCAGGCGGGTCGCCTGGCCGTGGAGAGGCTGCGCGGCCGATGAGCGACGAACTCACCGCGGCGGCGGAATCCGTGCTGCCCGAACACACCGCGGCCCCGGCGGCGTCCAGCACGGTCGGCACCGTGCTGGCCGTGTGCGTGGTGCACGCCGATATCGAGGTGCCGGGCCGGGTCGGTCGCTCGGCCATCGACAAACGCCCGGTCACGCGGCGGGTGCGGGTGAACAGGCTCAGCCTCGACGGCGATCACGTGTGCAATACCGAACATCACGGCGGCGAACACCAGGCCGTGTACGCCTACGCCCAGGAGGACGCCGAACGCTGGGGCCGCGAGCTCGATCGCGAGCTGCCCTACGGCTGGTTCGGCGAGAATCTGCGCATCGGCGGCCTGCCGGTGAGCGATGCGGTACTGGGTGAGCGCTGGGCCATCGGCGACGCCCTGTTCGAGGTGAGCGCGCCGCGCGTCCCGTGCGCCACCTTCCAGCACTGGACCGGCGAGCAGCAGTGGGTGAAACGCTTCACCCTGCAATCGGATACGGGCGCGTACCTGCGGGTGCTCACCGAGGGCGCGATCGCCGCGGGCGACGAGGTGCGGCGGATCCACATTCCCGCCCACGGCATCACCGTGCGCGACCTGTTCGGCGGCCGCGATCAGGCGCTGCTGGACCGGCTGCTCACCGAGGAGCCGACCATCTCCGACGATGTGCGCATGCAGATCGAGCGCCACCGCCGCCGCAACGACCGCGCTGCCGCGACGAGCGCGGAGTTGCCGGCATGAGCGGTCAGGCGGATGGCCGGTCGCGGGCGGCGGTCAGCGACGGGCGGACCACGCCGCATTCCGCACGTGCGCGAAAGGGCACAGCACACAGCATGAGCGGTCAGGCGCGGAGGCGACAGCGGAGCGTAACCATGGAGCACCCCGCCCATGCGCGAAAGGGCACAGCATGAGTGTGGAACTGGTCGAGGTGGTGCGGTCGGGTTTCCGCGAGTGCGTGCACCGCGGTTCGCTGGTGATCCTCGGCCCCGACGGTGAGCCCACCGTGGAACTCGGTGAGGTGCACGGCCCCATCTTCCCGCGCTCCACCAACAAGCCCATGCAGGCGATCACCCTGCTGCGCCATGGCTTTGATCCCGTGGACGACGCCGAGTTGGCCATCGCCACCGCGTCGCACTTCGGCGAACCCGATCACGTGGAGCTGGTGCAGCGGCTGCTGGACCGCTTCGGCTTCACCGAGGACGAGTTGGAGTGCCCGCCGGATCTGCCCTTCGAGGAGCAGGCCCGCGCCACCGCGCTCGCCGGGCACGACCGCGCCAAGGCGGCGCGCCGGATCTACATGAACTGCTCGGGCAAACACGCCGCCATGCTCGCCACCTGCCGGATCAACGACTGGCCGACCCGCGGCTACCTCGATGCCGGGCATCCGCTGCAGCGCGCGGTCACCGACACCATCGCCGATATCACCGGCGAGCCGGAAACCGATCTCGGCCTGGACGGCTGCGGCCTGCCGATCGTGCCGGTGTCGCTGGTGAACCTCGCCCGCGCCTACGCCACCATGGCCACCGCCCCCGCCGGCTCCCCGGAGCGCCGGGTGGCGGAGGCGATCCGCACCCATCCGCGAGTGATTTCCGGCACGGACGGGCCGGATCTGCGCGTGATGACAGCGACGCCCGGACTGGTGTGCAAGATCGGCGCGGACGGGGTGCACGCGGGTGCGCTGCCGGACGGTTCGGCCTTCGCCTACAAGATCGATGACGGGCACGACCGCGCGCGGGTACCGCTGACGCTGGCCATTCTGCAGCGTATGGGCGTCGACTGGACCGACGACCACGCCGAGCTGGCGGCTCCCGCCGTGCTGGGCGGCGGCGCTCGGGTCGGCGTGATCCGGGCAATTCCCGGGCTGCTCTGAGCTCTGCCGGAAACGGCGTCGCCCCGGTCGGAACGGCACTCGCGAGGATCTTCCGGCACTCATGGAAGCGCGACCGCCTGACACACGCTAAAGTGTCTGTCAGGAAGATATTAATTCGAACGGGGCCGCCAACCACCCCAGGCCGCCCCGCAGTGACGCGAGGGGGTCAGCCATGGGCCGTGGCCGGGCTAAGGCAAAGCAGACCAAGGTTGCGCGCGAGCTGAAGTACAGCTCGGCACCAACCGACTTCGCGAGCCTTCAGCGCGAGCTGTCGGGAAGTTCTTCCCCCAGCTCGCAGCGGAGTGGTGTGCTTTCCGACGAGCACGACGCGGATGAATCGTCGCGTTGGGAAGAAGAAGACACCTACGACGACTGGCGCCGCTGACTCGGATCGAATCGACGTGCTAAGGGGGAGGCCGTGACTGGCCTCCCCCTTAGCGCGTCGATTTTGCCGTGATTCACGGTGTCGAGGGCTCGAACTACATATGACACATCGGCGTCCCCGCGCAGTCGCGAAGGGGCGCTGGTGCGTTTCCCGCTACGCCCTAACGGGATTCGCGCTCAGGGTCGCTGTTCGTCGCGCACGATTCCGTCCGCGACGAACAGCAGCACCTGCCGTGCGGCGCTCGCCAGTTCCGCGCCATGCGCCAGGTGGAGCCGCTGCGTCTCCAGGCAGGCCAGAATCATGTCGGCGACCACGTCGGGATCCTGGTCGTCGCGGAATTCGCCGTGGGCGATGCCGTGCCGGAGGATCTCGCGCAGCCGATCCCGGATGGGAGCGACGTGGCCCATTAGCGCGTCCCGCTGTTCGGGCGGCAGCGCCGCGGCCAGGCTGTGGGCGCTCGACGAGGCCACCGCGAATTCCGACAGCACGGTGACGATGACGATGCGCAGCTGCTCCAATGGCTCGGCGGCGCCGGCGAGTTCACGATCGAGCAAGCACATGTACTGCTCCACCTGGTGCTCGGACCAGGCGAGCAGCAGCGAGTACCGGTCCCGGTGATAGTTGTAGATCGAGCTGCGCGACACGCCCGCACGCTCGGCGACGTCGCGTAGCGTGACCTGCTCGTAGCCGCGTTCGGCGAGCAGTTCCGCGAACGCCCCGAGCAGCCGCCGGCCCACATCCGCACGATGTTCGACCACCGACGCACCGTTGATCTTCGGCATCTCGCCTCCTAATTTTGTGACACCGTGTCGTCATATTATCGTCGGCAGCCGGAATCGCCCATCCGGGTACTCACCGCCGTCGCGGAAAGCGGAGCTGCATGACCGTCTCACTCCTGTTCGAACTCATCGCCGCGGGTCACCTCGTACTGGCCTGCGTGTGCGCGCACCGCCTGCACGACAGTGGCAACAGATTGCTGATCATCCCGCTGCTGCTGTGCCTGACACTGCTCTACGACAACGCCGTCATCGGCGCGGGCCGATTCCTCGGTGCGGGTGGTGTTCTCGAAGCGCTGAGCGTGCCGCGGTTCGCGATCCACGCGGTGCTGACACCCCTGCTGATCCCGTGGGCGCACGCCGTCGCGATCCGGGCGGGAGTGAGCTGGGCTGGTTCACGACCGGCACGGCTGACGACGGCGGCACTCACCGCGCTCGCTATCGGCACGGCGGTCGGCAACGACGTCGTCCGGCTATCTTTGCGACCGGAGTGGTGGGCGGGCACCCTGCGGTACGGCAACGCCGCCGCATCCGGCACGGAAGCGCTGCCGGTCCTCATCGCCGGAACCTTCGTCCTGGTCACGGGGGTCGCGATCTGGCTGCGCCGAGGCTATCGCCCGCTGCTGGCGACGGCGGCGGTCATGACGGTCGCGGCGTCGCTCGCGGGGGCCGCACCGCTGCTGGGCAATCTCGGCGAACTGATCCTGTGCGCCGGACTCGCCGCCACCGCGCACCGGCTACGGCACGCACCGAACACGGCCGCGGTCCCGGCCGCCCAGCGCGCCCGCGTCACCCGCCGCCTGGGCTGGATCGCCTTCCCACTGCTATTGCTCACGGTCGCGGTCCCCGCGCTACCGACCATCGGCGGATTCGATAGCGGGACCGTCGCCCAGGCGGTCTACCAGATCCTGCTCGTCATGCACGCGCAGCTCGGCATCACCACGTACGGTCTACCGCCGAAGGGCAACCGCCTGCGCCGCTTCCACACCGCGTTCGGCTACGCCAATCTCCCGCTGCTGCTGGCCGCCCAGCTGCTCGCGCTGTTCGCGGCGACCGCCGCGGCGGCTGATCTCCTGGCCGGGCTACTGCTGCTCACCATCACCGTCCATGTCGGCCTCGGCCTGGTCTTCGCGCTCCGGCGCGGACGGGTGCGCACCGGTATCCGACCGGGACCGCCTGCCACCGTACGCGGCACGACCGCAGCACCATCGTCGCGCTGAGCGTTCACACCGTTCGAATGCCGAACTGCCCCGGCCACGGTGGTGGTCGGGGCAGTTCGGTGTGTCAGAACTCAGAAGCGCGGGTGGTCTCCCACCAGCACCGCGCGGGCGGCGTCGGCGTCCTTGGCCTTCTTGACCGTGCCGAGGGTCCAGCATTCGATGTGGCGGGCGGTGAGGACGGCCAGCGCACGGTCGGCGTCCTCGGGCGCGACCACGGCGACCATACCGACGCCCATATTGAACGTCTTCTCCATTTCGACACGCTCGACGCGGCCGCGCTGGGCGATCATCTTGAAGACCGGGGCCGGGTTCCAGGTGCCGCGATCGAGTTCGGCGACCATGCCCGCGGGCAGCACGCGCGCCAGGTTGTTCGCCAGGCCGCCGCCGGTGACGTGGGCGAAGGTGCGCACATCGGTTTCGGCGATCAGCGCCAGGCAGTCCTTGGCGTAGATGCGGGTCGGCTCGAGCAGTTCCTCACCGAGGGTGCGGCCGAACTCCTCCACGTGCCCGGTGAGGGACATGCGGTCGATGTCGAGCAGCACCTTGCGGGCGAGGCTGTAGCCATTGGAGTGCAGGCCCGAGGCGCCCATGGCGATCACCACATCGCCGGGACGCACCCGATCCGGGCCCAGCACCGCGTCGGCCTCCACCACGCCGACGCCGGTGGCGGACAGGTCGTAGTCGTCCGGACCCATCAGGCCCGGATGTTCGGCGGTCTCACCGCCCAGCAGCGCGCAACCGGCCTGGACACAGCCCTCGGCGATACCGGAGACCAGTTCGGCGACCCGCTCGGGCACCACGCGGCCGACCGCGATGTAGTCCTGCAGGAACAGCGGTTCCGCGCCGCACACCACGAGATCGTCGACGACCATGGCGACCAGGTCGAGTCCGACGGTGTCGTGCTTGTCGAGCGCCTGCGCGACCGCGATCTTGGTGCCGACGCCGTCGGTGGAGGCGGCCAGCAGCGGCTCGCGGTATCCACCCTTCAGCGCGAACAGCCCGGCGAAGCCGCCGAGTCCACCCTGCACCTCGGGTCGGCTTGCCTTCTTGGCCAGCGGTGCGAAGAGCTCAACTGCCCGATCGCCGGCTTCGATGTCCACTCCGGCCGCCGCGTACGACGCACCGGCACCGCTGGGGGTCTGTTCAGTCATTGTCTTCGGAGAGCTCCAAGCCGAATCGGTGGATAGATGCCTGCTCACGCTAGCATTACCGGCTCCCCGCGACTTCAGCGCACGGCTGAGAGCCGTCGGCCCGAGCTCCGGTCAAGGACGGCTCAATGCGCTGGCATTGGCGTTGTCGGCCAGCAGTTCGGTTTCCGTCGCACCGGTGAGCATGCCCTCCAGCACGTTCTTGCCGATGGCGGCCTCGGTGGGGAGGGTGATGGGGTACTTGCCGTCGAAGCAGGCGCAGCACAGGCGGCTGCGGGGCTGTTCGGTGGCGGCGATCATGCCCTCGGTGGAGATGTAGCCGAGGGTGTCGGCGCCGATGGAGCGACGCACGCCCTCGACCATGTCCTCGAAAGAGCCCTCGCCCGCACCGTTGGCGATCAGCTCCGCCCGCGAGGCGAAGTCGATGCCGTAGAAGCAGGGCCACTTCACCGGCGGCGAGGCGATGCGGACGTGGATCTCCAGCGCGCCCGCCTCGCGCAACATGCGGATCAGGGCCCGCTGGGTGTTGCCGCGCACGATGGAGTCGTCCACCACGATGAGGCGTTTGCCGCGAATGACCTCGCGCAGCGGATTGAGCTTGAGGCGGATGCCGAGCTGGCGGATGGTCTGGCTGGGCTGTATGAACGTGCGCCCCACATAGGCGTTCTTCATCAGCCCCTGGCCGTAGGGCAGTCCGGAGCCCTGCGCGTAACCGACGGCGGCCGGGGTGCCGGATTCCGGCACCGGGATGACCAGGTCGGCGTCGACGGGATGTTCGGCGGCCAGCCGGCGGCCGATCTCGACGCGGGTGGCGTGCACGGAGCGTCCGGCGATGGTGGAGTCCGGGCGGGCCAGATACACGTATTCGAAGACGCAGCCCTTGGGTTCGGGATTGGCGAAGCGCATGGACCGCACCCCGTCGGCGTCGATCGCCAGCAGTTCGCCCGGCTCGATCTCACGCACGAAGGACGCGCCGACGATGTCGAGGGCGGCGGTCTCGCTGGCTACCACCCAGCCGCGATCCAGTCGGCCCAGGCACAGCGGCCGCACACCCCACGGGTCGCGCGCCGCGTACAGCGTGTGTTCGTCCATGAAGGTGAGACAGAAGGCGCCGCGCAGGGTGGGCAGCATCTCCATGGCCGCCTGCTCGATGCTCTTGTCGGCGGCGGCGTGCGCGAGCAGCGCGGTCATCACGTCGGAGTCGGAGGTGGCGCCCAGGGATCCGGCCAGTCGCCCGCTGATCAGGCCCAGTTCCCGTGCCCGCGCTCCCAATTCGGCGGTGTTGACGAGATTTCCGTTGTGCCCCAGCGCGATTCCGGTGCCGACCGCGGTGGTGCGGAAGATCGGCTGGGCGTTCTCCCAGGTGGTGGAGCCGGTGGTGGAGTAGCGGCAGTGGCCGACGGCGACGTGGCCGGGCATGGCGGCCAGGGTCTGCTCGTCGAAGACCTGGCTCACCAGGCCGAGATCCTTGAAGACCAGCACCTGCGCGCCGTCGGCGACGGCGATGCCCGCCGCTTCCTGGCCACGGTGTTGGAGGGCATAGAGCCCGTAATACGTGAGCTTGGCGACATCCTCGCCCGGTGCCCAGACACCGAAAACACCGCATTCTTCGCGCGGTTCGTTCTCGTCCTGGTCGGCTGCGGCGGCGGAGGGGTGCAGATTCACCGTTTGCTCCCTGTTCGGCGGGCTGGGGGCACGCACCAGTCTACGGGTAATCACGACGCAACCCGCCGTTGGGATAACCCGGGTGGCGCGGCGTTTGCTGTTAGCTTTCTCCGGTGACGACCAGCGATACCCCGGAACCTACGCCACGTCGGCATCTCACCCCGATCAAATGGGGTTTTCCGATCATCGTCGTCACGCTGCTGGCCTCGTTGCTGGGCGTGATGTACCTCGACTATGTCGTGGATCCGGAAGAGAATCTGCACGACTTCCCGATAGCACTCGTGAATCAGGACGTCGGCGACACCATCGGCGCGCCCGGCCAGGAAAAGCAGGTGAACTTCGGCGATCAGGTCGCCGCCGGACTGCGCGAGGCGGTGCCCGCGGACAAGATCGATCTGCGCGAGCTCGGCATCGGCGAGGCGCAGCTGCAGATGCAGCAGGCGCAGGTCTACGGCACCATCATCATTCCCAGCGACTTCTCCAAACGGCTCGGCATTCTGGGCGTGGGAAGTGTGGTGCCGGGCGATATCTCGAAGCCGGTCATCACTCTGCAGACCAATCCGCGCACCGGCGCGTTCGCGACCGCCATCACCCAGAAATTCGGTGAGGAAGCTCTCAGTCAGGTACAGATCCAGGTCGGCAAGCAGCTGACCGAACAGGTCAACGCCCAGCTGGCGCCGCCACCGGACGGGCCGCCCGCGCCGGAGCTCACCGCGGCCACCCGGGTGGCGCTGGCGGAGCCGCTGAATATCGTGGTCGAGCAGTATCGGCCGCTGCCGAACGGGTCCGGTGAGGGTCTGACGGCGTTCTTCTACAGCCTGCTGCTGCTGTTGGTCGGCATGGTGGGCGCGATGATCATTCACCAGCTGATCGATTCGGCGCTGGGCTTCCTGCCGACCGAATGGGGGCCCTGGTACGTGCATTTCCCGCGCGCCCCGATCTCGCGGACGCGCACGCTGCTGCTCAAATGGGCGGCGGTGTCGGTGATGGCGGTGGCGGTGTCGGCCGCGCTGCTCGGCATCGGCGCGGCGCTGGGCATGCCCATCGACAAACCGCTGCTGCTGTTCATCTACGGCGCGTTCGTGATCATCGCGGTCGGATTCACCTGCACCTCGGTGCTGGCGGCGGTGGGCACGGCCGGTCTGATCGTCAACCTGATCATCTTCATCATTCTCGGCCTGCCGTCCTCCGGCGGCACCGTGCCGATCGAGGCGACGCCGAAGTACTTCGGCTGGCTGGCCAATTTCGAACCCATGCACCAGGTGTTCCTGGGCACCCGCGCGATCCTCTACTTCAACGGCAGCGGAGTGGCGGGGTTGACGCGCGGGGTGTGGATGGCGGCGCTGGGGCTGGCGATCGGCGTGGTGTTCGGGTTGCTGATCACGCGGTTCTACGACCACAAGGGGTTGGAGCGCAGGCCGGTGGAGAAAGACGCGCGGGCGGCGGCGCAGGCTTAGCGGCGGCGGCGCAGGCTTAGCGGCGGCAGCGCAGACGTAGCAGCGGCAGCGCAGACGTAGCAGCGGCAGCGCAGACGTAGCAGCGGCAGCGCTGCTCGGCGGGGATCGCCAGCGGGCAGGGGGTTCGGCGCTGGCGCTCTCCGGGAGAGCGCGCTGCGCTTGCCCACCCTGCGCCCCTGGCGCAGACTGCCCAAGCGCGCAAGCGCGGTCAGCGCGGGCGGAGGATGGGGAGCCAGCGGGCGATCTCGGGGGCTCGGGTGCCCGAGGCGGTCAGGGCTCCGGAGTGCAGGGCCTGGTCGAAATCCAGGAGTCCGGTGGCGAGGAGGAGCCAGGTGCGAGGGTCGGTTTCGACCACGTTCGGTGGGGTGCCGCGAGTGTGGCGCGGGCCTTCGATGCACTGCACGGCCACGAAGGGCGGGACGCGGACCTCCACCGACGCTCCGGGGGCATCGGCCGCCAGGGTGCGGGCGGTGCCCTTGACCGCCGCACCGAGTTCGGCTCGGGTAGGACCGGGCGCGGTCTCGTCGCGCAGCCAGGGCTCCAGCGCCGCCAGGGCCGCTCGCAGTTCCTCCGGGTTCACCGCCGCTCGTCGTGCCACCCGACGAGGCTAGCCGCTCCGGCCGACACCGGGATTCGGCACGCCGCCGCACACCGTCGGCGGACAACGGGCGGCGGCGGGACGTCACTGCGCTCGCGGCACGGCCGATCGGGCAGTGGCGTCGGGATGTCACTCGCCGACCAGGATCTCCGGGGGCTCCGAAATGCGCCGGGCAAGCAGTGGGGCCAGCGCGCCGCCCGCATTGAGGGCGAGGTGGAGCAGGGCCGGGGCGGTGGCGCTGCCGGAGCGGTGGCGGAGGTGGTCGAACAGCAGGCCCGCGGCGGCGGTGATGGCGACCGCCACCGGAATCGGATCGCCCGCCGCACGCGCCGGGTAGATGTGCCAGAGCCCGAAAACCGTTGCGCCGAGCCAGGTACCGCCGGGACCGAAGGTGTCGTCCAGCAGCGGGGTCAGGGTGCCTCGGAAGATGAGCTCCTCGCTGACGACGGTGCCCACCGGTATGTGCAGGCCGACCCATTCCGCGTGCGAGGTCTCCGGCACCCGCTCCGCGATCTCCCCCACTCGCTCGCGCAGCCCCGGAATGGCCAGTGCCACACCGTAACCCGCCAGGGTGAGCCCGGCGGCAGCCAGCCCGACCCGCCACCCGCTCGCCGAGAACCACCCCGGACGCCCCCGGAACAGCACGGCGTACCCGCCCGCGAAGGCCAGGTTGGCGGTGGTGCGCCCGCGCATACCCAGCGCCAGCGCGGGCAGCACCCGGTTACTCCACAGCAGCGGCAAGCCCATGGCCGCAGCGGCTTTCGGCAACGCCCGCCACCGCTTCCGCCCCGCTGCCGACCTCGCCCACGCGCGCGGCCCGAGCGCGGACAACTCCCGCGACCGCGCACTGGTACTGGACCTCGCGGATGCACCCGCAACGTACGCAATCCCGGACCTCGCCGCCGAGCGCGCCACCGCGGCCATGGCGTAGTCGCCGGCGAAGGCGAGGTTCGCGACGGTGCGCCCACGCATCCCGAGCCGTAGCGCGGGCAGCACTCGATTGCTCCACACCAGCGGCATCCCCACGGCCACAGCCGTTCTCGGCAGCGCCCGCAGCCGCTCCCACCGCATCGGCGACTCCACACGCGCCCACCCGCTGCCACGCGGCACAGCCGACAAGTGCGCGACCCCGCGCGAACCGGCCCGCCGCGACTCACGTTCGGTGGTACGGCCCGGATATCCGGACCGTGGCACCGCTCTCGCCCGGTTCGACACCCCTACTTGACCGCTCGCTCGTAGTCCTCGGCCAGTTCGATCTGGGTGCGGATCTTCTCGCGCAGTTCCGGGTTCCAATCCGGCGGTGCGGCGATGGCTTCCCAGCCGTCGAGGACCAGGGATCCGTAGCGGTGGCCGTGGCCGTCGCTGACGCCCTGGGCGTTGGTGAGGTCGGCCGCGACCTGCCAGAAGGTGACGAAGGGCCACCACCGCATCTGCGAGGACACGTCGGAGCCGCGCGGCTCGGACAGCCAGTCCGGTTGGGAGAGGATGAGATCGGTCGACCACCAGACGATCGGGTCGGAGGCGTGCATGAGGTAGGCGATGCGGGGTTGCCGCCATTCCGTCGACGGCCGGGCGAGGTCGGCGGCGTCGGCGGCGAAGCGCACCACCAGTCCGTCGGCGTAGATGGGCGCGACCTCCCGCGTCCCCGGGTCCCGGCGCGAAACGAACTGCTCCCACAGCCGATTCGAGTTGGGCGGCCCCACCCACAGCGCGCCGTCGACCTTGGAGCGCAGGTCGGCCAGCCCGTCGAACGCGGCCTCGGAACCCTGCGAACCCAGACTCTCCCCGTACACCAGCAGTTTCGGCCGCTCCTCCACCGGCCGCCGCGACCAGGCGGCGTAGACGGCGTCGAACATCTTCTTCCCCGCGGCCGCCACCTTCTGCCGGTCGGCGAGGAACGACAGCACACTGGGCAGGTACGAATACTGCGACGCCACGATCGCGGTGTCCCCGCCGTACATGTATTCGATGGCGGCGGCGGCCATGCTGTTCACCCAGCCGGTGCCGGTGGTGGTGACGATCACCAGCACCTGCCGGTCGAAGGCCCCGGTGCGTTCGAGTTCGGCGACCGCCAACTCTTCCTGGGTGATGTCCTGTCCGGCGGATTCCAGCCCCACGTACACGCGAATGGGCTCCTTGGCCGGTTTGCCGGTGAGCGAGCTGATGAGCAGCGGGTCCGGCCCGTGCGAGACGAACCAGCGGCCCTCCGAGCCGAGGGTCTCCCACTCCGACAGCGAGGCCGGGCTGCCCGAACGTTCCGGCGCGACCGGTTGGACGGCGTACGGCGACATCTCGTCGTTGCGCACGCTGAACGCCGAGTTGGCGACGGCGAAGAACGCCTGGGTGGCGACACCGTTGAACAGCGTGATGACCAGCACCACGAGCAGCAGCGTCCCGGCGGCGGGGGCGAGGTGCGGCGGCACCCGCACCCAGCGGCTGAGCTGGCGGGCGAAGAACCGCACCACCTCGCGCAGCGTCCGATACGCCGCCACCACCAGCACACCGACCAGCAGGCTGAGTCCGCCGGTGCGCAGGTACGCCTCGGTGGTGGTGCCGTACATGCCCATGAGCGAGAAGATCTCGCGCTGCCAGTCCGCCGACAGCACCAGCATGTAGGCGGCGACCAGCGCGCAGGTGAGCACGACGGCGGTCTTCACGGCGTCGCGCACCCACATGGGCGGGGTGCTGATATTGATCTTGGGACGCACCCACCGCCGGAACACCCACTCCAGCACACAGCCGACGCCGTAGCCGAGCGCCGCGTTCACCCCGGAGATGAGGCCCTGGAACAGCCAGTCGCGCGGCAGCAGCGAGGGAGTGACGGACCAGGCGAAGAAGACGGTGGCGACCACCAGCCCGACGTGATTGAGGTCGATGATCTCCTCGATCTTGCGCCAGACGGGGGCGGCTCGGCGCAACCATATCGACACGGGCCGTACCGCGACGGCGCTACCGGTGCGCAGCCGCGTCAGAGCGTCGGTCGTGTCGAGCACCCGTCAAGTATGGCGGTAGGCTGTCCGAATCAGGGGATTCGGTGGCGTGACGTCGCTCAATGGTGATGCGGGTAGGGTATCTACCCGGGTGGCTCGAGTAGAACTACGCGGGTCCGCGGGCGTCGTAGCCGACAGACTTCTCCGGTATGAGCAACACTCCCAACGCACAGAGCAAGAGCACCACGGCATTTCTCGCCCAGGCCGCCATCGCGTTCGGAATCTCCTTCTCCGCCAGCATTATCGGCATCCTCTATCTGCCGCTGGACATCTGGCAGCGCGGGTTCCTGGTGATGTCGCTGTTGTTTCTGGTCAGCAGCTCCTTCACTCTCGCGAAGGTGGTTCGAGATCAGCACGAGGCGTCGCGGGTGCACAGCCGCATCGACGAGGCCCGGCTGGAAAAGCTGATGGCCGAACACGATCCGTTCAAGGTGGCATGACAGCGCCCCGCCCGGAACGAGGGGTCCGGGCGGGGCGTCTCGCTGTCAGTGTTCGACGGCTCCGCCGAAGAGTGCCGGCAGGGTGCCTTCGAAGGTGGTGCGCAGTTCGTCCAGCGTGACGGTGAACTGCCCCTGCACCTCGACCGAATCGGAGCCCTGATCGACCACGCCGATGCGCGTCCACGGCAGCCCGCGGGCGTCGCACATCTTGGTGAAGCGGGTCTCCTCGGTGCGCGGCACGGCGACCAGGACGCGTCCGGCCGACTCCGAGAAGAGGGCGACGAACGGGTCGGCGTCCTCGGGCAGCAGGATGCGGCACCCGGTTTCGCCCGCCAGCGCGGCTTCGACCACGGTCTGGGCGAGACCGCCCTCGGACAGGTCGTGCGCGGCGCTGATCATGCCGTCGCGGGATCCGGCGGTGAGGATTTCGGCGAGCAGTTGCTCGCGGGCGAAGTCGACCTTCGGGGGTTCGCCGCCGAGGTGGTCGTGTTCGACCTGCGCCCAGATGGAGCCGCCGAATTCGTCGCGGGTCTCGCCCAGCAGGATCAGGGTCTCGCCGGGTTCCAGTCCCAGGCCGGTGGGGATGCGGCGGTGCACGTCGTCGATGACGCCGAGCACGCCGACCACCGGCGTCGGCAGGATGGCGGTCTGCCCGGTCTGGTTGTAGAAGGACACATTGCCGCCGGTGACCGGGATGCCCAGGGCCACACAGCCGTCCGCGAGACCGCGCACGGCCTGCTGGAACTGCCACATGACGCCCGGATCCTCCGGGGAGCCGAAGTTGAGGCAGTTGGTGACGGCCTTCGGGGTGGCGCCGGTGGTGGCGACATTGCGGAAGGCTTCGGCCAGCGCCAGCTGCGCGCCGGTGTACGGGTCGAGCTTGGTGTAGCGGCCCGAGGCGTCGGTGGCCAGGGCGATACCGCGGCCGGTTTCCTCGTCGATGCGGATGACACCGGCGTCGGCGTGCTCGGCGAGCACGGTGTTGCCGCGCACGTACCGGTCGTACTGTTCGGTGATCCACTTGCGGGAGCACAGCTGCGGGCTGGCCAGCAGCTTCAGCAGGGTGGCGCGCAGTTCCTCACCGGTCTTGGGCCGGTTCAGCTTGTCCGGGGTGTCGGCGATGAGCGCGTCCTGCGAGTCGGGGCGCTGCACCGGGCGCTCGTACACCGGGCCCTCGTGGGCGACGGTGCGCGGCGGCACGTCCACCACGGTCTCGCCGTCGTAGGTGATGACGAGCCGGTCGCCGTCGGTGACCTCACCGATGACGGTGGCGATGACGTCCCACTTCTTGCAGACCGCCATGAAGGCGTCCACGTTCTCCGGGGCGACGACCGCGCACATGCGCTCCTGCGATTCCGAGGACAGGATTTCGGCGGGCGTCATATTGGCGGCGCGCAGCGGCACCTTGTCGAGTTCGATGTGCATACCGCCGTCACCGGCGGCGGCGAGTTCGGAGGTGGCGCAGGACAGCCCGGCTCCGCCGAGGTCCTGGATGCCGACGACGAGGTCGGCGGAGTACAGCTCGAGGCAGCACTCGATGAGCACCTTCTCGGTGAAGGGGTCGCCGACCTGGACGCTGGGCAGCTTCTTGCGCCCGGCGCCGGACTCGTCGCCGGAGAAGGTGTCGGAGGCGAGCACGGAGACGCCGCCGATGCCGTCGAGGCCGGTGCGCGCACCGAAGAGGATGATCTTGTTGCCCTGGCCGGAGGCGAACGCCAGATGCAGATCCTCCACCCGCATGACGCCCGCGCACAGCGCGTTGACCAGCGGGTTGCCCTGGTAGGAGGGGTCGAAGACGGTCTCGCCGCCCACATTCGGCAGGCCGAGGGAGTTGCCGTAGCCGCCGACACCGCGCACCACGCCGTCCACCACGCGCCGGGTGTCCGGGTGGTCGGCCGCGCCGAAGCGCAGCTGGTCCATGACGGCGATCGGGCGCGCACCCATGGCCATGATGTCGCGGACGATGCCGCCGACGCCGGTGGCCGCGCCCTGGTAGGGCTCGACATAGGACGGGTGGTTGTGCGATTCCACCTTGAAGGTGACCGCCCAGCCCTCGCCGATGTCCACCACGCCCGCGTTCTCGCCGATTCCGGCCAGCATGGCGGCGCGCATCTCGTCGGTGGTGGTCTGGCCGAAGTAGCGCAGGTGCACCTTGGAGGACTTGTAGGAGCAGTGCTCGGACCACATCACCGAGTACATGGCCAGCTCGGCATCCGTCGGGCGGCGGCCGAGGATCTCCTTGATGCGGGCGTACTCGTCGTCCTTGAGGCCGAGTTCCTTGTAGGGCTGCGGCTGTTCCGGGGTGGCCGCGGCGGCGCTGACGGTATCGACGTGGTTGGTCACGGGAATACCAGAGTCCTTTCGGCCGGAACGAGACAGCGACCGGCAAGCTGGATACGGCGGGATTCGCTTCGAAGTCTAATGCCCGGCAAACCCCACGCTCCCCCGCCTCCCCGCGACTTCGGCGCACGGCGGTGCGCCGTCGACCGTAGTCACGTCCGACGGCGTGATCTCCGCGTTCGAGCCCGGCGTCGGCCCGCGACCTCGGCGTGAACTGTGGCGCGCGCGACAGCCCCCGCGGACCCGGAGCAGCAGCCGAGCGGGACGTGCCAGCTAGTCTGTCCCGGTGAACGATCGATCCGGGGTCGCGGATCCGACCGAGAAGCCTGCGACGACGCATGGAGGACCCACGGGATTGTCTCGCCGTCAGGTCCGGCTGCTGCTCATCGCGCTCGCGTTGTTCGTGGTGTCGGCGCTCATCAGCCATTTCGGGAAGATCTGGCACGGGTACATCGATCTCCAGGTGTACCGCAACGGCCCCCGGGTGTGGATGGACGGCGGGGAGCTGTACGGCCCCATGCCGGAAGTGTTCGGGATCGGCCTGCCGTTCACCTATCCCCCGCTGGCCGCGCTGTTCTTCGCACCGCTGGCCCTGATGCCACTGCCGGTGGCGGAGGTGCTGGTGCTGGCGACCTCCATCACCGCGCTGGGTGTGACCCTGTGGCTCGTGCTGGAGCGCGTGCGCCCGACCATGGACCGGCCGACGCGGCTGGCGCTCGTCATCGGCGCGGTGGCGGTCCTGCAATGGCTGGAGCCGATCCGCCAGACCTACGGTTTCGGCCAGATCAATCTGGTGCTGATGGCCGCCATCGCCCTGGATTGCCTGGTGCGCAAGCCTTTCTGGCCGCGCGGCATGCTGATCGGCATCGCGGTGTCGGTGAAACTCACCCCCGCCGCCTATCTCCTGTTCTTCCTGCTGTGCCTGGACTTTCCCCCGCGCGGCGGCTGGCCCGATGCGGCGGGCTGGCGGCGCTACCTGCCGCGCGGCGACTGGAAATCGCCCGTCACCCTGGTGGTTTCGACCATCACCGCCGTCGGTCTGATGTTCGTCTTCTTCTGGCACGAGTCGGTGCAGTACTGGTTCCACACCCTGTCCGACACCGGCCGCATCGGTCCCCCGCATTTCGCGGGCAACCAATCCCTGAAGGGTTTCGCCTTCCGCCTCGGCGTCTCCGACTCCACCGCCACCGCCATCTGGCTCACCCTGTCGGTCGTCGCGGTGGCCCTGGCCGCCATCTGGATGAAGCGCCTCATCGACGCGGGCCATCCGGTCACCGCCCTGATGGTGAATGCCGGTGCGGTCCTGCTGGTTTCCCCGGTCTCCTGGTCCCACCACTGGGTCTGGATCGCCCCCACCCTGGTGATCGCCATCGACGCCATCCTCCGCGGCCGACGCAACCCCTGGTTCGTCGGCACCGTCGCCCTGGCGACGGTCCTGTTCGCCATCGGCCCCCAGTGGGTGCTGCCGCACGACAGCGACCGCGAACTCGCCTGGTCCTGGTGGGAGCAGATCACCGGCAGCAGCTACGTGCTGCTCACCTTCGCGATCTTCGTGGTCGCGGTGATCACCTACCACCCGGAGCGGGTGCGGCGACTCAGCGGAGACACCTCGGCTCCTCAGGGCTGACGTCATCAGGGCTGACGCGTGCGGCGCGCATGCCCTCGCCGGGAGTTGCGACAGGTCACGAACGCAACAGTTCGGGTCGGTCTGCCGGACGGTGGGCTGCCGGGCAGTGGTCTGCCAGGCGGTGGTCTGCCAGGCGGTGGTCTGCCAGGCGGTGGTCTGCCAGGCGGTGGTCTGCCAGGCGGTGGTCTGCCAGGCGGTGGTCTGCCAGGCGGTGGTCTGGCGGAGGAGGTCCGCCAAGCGGTGGGCTGGCGGAGGAGGTCCGCCGAGCGCCGTACCACCCGGGCAGGGGGCGCCCTCCGCCTTGCCACAGGCCCATGCCGTCGCGATCGTCTATCCACACTCGCGGCGGATTCTCCTGCGCGGCACACGATCTTCCGCGCGGGCCGCCACCGATTTCCGTTTGTTATGCGGGATCGAAAGACGAAATCTACTCCCGAGCGCGGCGGGAGAGCAGCCGGGTGCGGCGGCGTTTCACACTCTCGGCCAGCACCTGTTCGGGGTGATGGAACCGATTCACCCGCGGCCTGCGGTACGGATCCACCGAGACCGGTGGACAGAACGCCGTCCGCCCCGCATCCGCGCCACCGGGCGGGAGGCGGTGGGTGGCCCACCCGCTCGGATCCTCGGGGTCGGCGGTGATCTGCGCGTGATGGGCATCGCACACCAGGGTGAGGTTGTCGATATCGGTCGGTCCGTGCGCGGCCCACGGGATCAGGTGGTGCATCGCGCACATCGTCGCGGGCGCCGAGCAGTCGGGGTGGGTGCAGCCCCGGTCGCGGGCGATGGCGGCCAACCGCTGCCATGGCGACGCGATCCTTGCGCCTTCTCCCAAATACAGGGGTTTGCCTCGGGTGTCGTCGAAGAGCAGCAACAGCGGGATCGAGCCCTGCGCCATCCGCCACGCCTCCCGCACCGGGATCGTCGTCCCCGACGCCGCCCGCGCCACCCCCGCACCCCGGGCCAGGTCGGTGATCGACATCGTGAGCACGATCGACACCGGCAGGCCGCGATGCGCACCGAGGTTGTCCGGGCCGCTGGCGGACAGGAACGCTTTCAACGCGTCGTGGCGCCGCTGCGCGGGAGTCCGCACATCACGCCCGACCGCGGCCGTCAACCGGTTCGGGTCGAACCCGTCGGGATCATGCACGCCGAGTTGGGGGCTGTCGGGGTCGTCGGGCATGCACATGCCCGGCCGCGCCCACTTCGCGAACACGGTCTCGACCATGGCACGCAATTCCGGGTCGAAACAGCCCTGGAACGGGCTCATCCCATCGACGCGTTGTTCCCCGAACGTCGCTGCCCGCAGGCGGGCGCGGTCCTTGGCGGTGGTGAGTGTCCCGTCGGGGTCGAGGTAACCCAGGATGCGGTCACCGACCTTGCCCACCATCTCCGGCGTCCCGGCCCGCGCGGCGTCGGCGAGGTGTTCCTCGGCGACCGCGCGGTGTTCGGTGTCGACCGCGTCGGGGATGCGGTCCATCACCCGCATCACCGCCCGCGCATGATCCCCCGAGATCACCCCCGCAGCCAGGGCGGCCGCCGTATGTGGCAGGCGCGGTTCGCACGGCTCGCCGTAGGCGCTGGTCATCACCCCCAACTGCGCGGCACCCTTCACCCGCGCGACGGCGTCGACCTTGGCCAGCCGCAGGGTTTCCACCAGGTACCGGTACAACCCCACCGATCCGGTCGTGGTCCACAACTGTCGGTCGTTGATCTCGATCACGTGCCGATGCCCCACCGTCTCGAGCCGACGGCGACACGCTTCCAATCCCTGGATACGGGCGGTGAATTCGGCGTCGGTGAACCCCGTCAGGTCCTCGGCCAACAGAGTGTCGATCGCCGTCGCCAACATGGCGAGCGTGGGATCACGCTGCTGGATTTCCCCCTCCGGATTCATACAGCTATTCTACCGCGAACAGCTTTGGGGCAGAATGAAATAGGGATCTGATCGGTACGTCTTCACATCAGCTGACGCAGATCGGTTCAACTCGGCCTTCTAGCTACCGAAGCCACCCTGCCCCGAAGCCGTTACTCGAAGACATCCAACCCGTACCGAGTGGGACTACAGTTACCCAATTCCACGAGTCGATCGCGCCAGACCGGCGAATTTTTGCCCATATTTTCGGTATCTGATGTGAAATCCTCAGCTGGAGTGACTCCGAGAATAAGTACCGCAGGCGATTCGCCTCGCGCCTCTCTGACACAAGCCGCAGTGACTCGAAGCTGATCTGGAGCAAGCCCCTTCACATTGGACTCTTCGGGTATGGCAACAAGTTCGGGCCCACCGATGACTGTCGTTGTCTTCTTATCGTTCAGACCGAGCATTTTTGTCGCCTCGGAAACGGGTCTGCCGACCAGGTCTGTGAAGACAACGGCGTGCAGGGCGCGCGTCGGTGCACGGCTGGGTTCTGGTTGCGTCACTTCAGGCGCCGTCTCTGCCCGCCGCCAGTCCACTACCGCATACACGACTGCACCGAAGACCAGAGCCGCGATGATTGCCCCAATGATTGCGCGAGCTCGTTGGGAGTTTCTCACCGCTGTCCCTCCACGTTATCGGGTTCAACCTTCATGTAGGTTGAGGCCATCGGGACGTAGTACACGCCAGAGGCTGGGCCCCGGTTGATCTCACGACAGCCCGCCACCAAACCGCACTGGTAGATAGACCAGTGCCCCGTCCAGATCTCCTTGTTGTACAACTGGTAGAAGTTGGTTCGCATCCCGTCTGGCGCCGGTGGCACCTTCGAGCAATCGACCCAGGTATTCAATGTTAGCCCCTGGATGTGCGACTTCGTTTCCGAGGTCTTCACTGCCGCCGAAGCCCCTTTACCCTCGAACCCCGCCTCCATCGAAGTTTCGCTGGTGTTTATCGCCTGCTCGGACCACAAGATTTGTTGCTGGGCAACATCTCCTGGGGCGCAAGTTGCCACCGGCGGCTTCGAAGTCGGAGGGGCGGAAGGGCCGACATACTCGACGCTGTCAATTACCCAGTGTATGTAGAGACCATCCATCCTACTCGGTTCAGGCCCCACATCCCCCGGCACGATATTTCCCATTTCATCCTTATTGCACGAACTGCAAGCGTTGGCGTTAGGACCCGATCCGGGCGCCGGCTCAGTGTTGGGTGGCAGTTCATCACGGACGTATGTCAGTGGCAGTTCATTCGGTCGCTGCACTGGCTGAGGTTCTGCAGGCAGCGGCAGGTCGGTGCGAGCCTCGGGTGCTTCCGCACGCTGCTCGGTTCTGGTCGACTCGGTGCGTGTCGACTCAGCTCGCTCGGTTGTATTCGGTCCCGGGACGATATCGCCTCCGCCGCCATCGGGCAGTTGCCCGGGAGCGTTCCCAGCCCGGCCCTGCACCCCAGCGCCGGGTGGCTGCGTGGGCTGTAGCCCCGGTGCGGCCGGCGGGGTGGTCGGTGTCGTCGTGGTGGGTTCGCCCGGATCATGGCAGACGTAGGGCACCGGTGGCGGTGGCGGCGGTCCGGGGTTACCGGGATTGCCTGCCCGCCAGGTGGATTCCCAGGCGGCGTTGTAGGCCGCGGTCTCTCGCGCGCAGCGTTCGGCGGGGGTTTCGCCGGTGGCGGTGGCGGGGTTGAGCGCGATCACGGTCGCCGCCGCCACCGTCACCGAGGCGGTGATGGCGGCGACCGTGTGCCCTCGCCGTTGAGGTCTGAGAATGTCTCCGCGTCGTAGTCGCATGTCCGGTCCCGCCGCTCAGATGGTGGTCGGGTCGGAGTAGACGGTGACCGTGGTGTCGGCGACGTGGGTGGACATCGAGAACTGGGTGTAGACGCGCACACTCACCGGGCCGAGGCAGTTGTCGACGTGAACCTGGATGCCGGTCAGGTCCGAGGCTCCGACCGCGCCCTCGAGCACGCGTTCGGAGAGTGGGATGGTGGTGATGGCGCCGGGTTTGATGGTGGTCTGGATCGATGGGGACACCGTCGCGCTGCCACCGACATTGACCGAGGGGCGTTCGGAGATCGTGACCGAGGCGTTGGGGCCGATCGAGGCCGAGGAGCCGGTCTGCAACCCGGAGGAGACGTCGGTGTTGCAGCCCAGCTGCAAGCCCGAGCGCAGGACTCCGGATTTCACACCGGTCGAGCCCTGGCCGGTGATGTTGGCGATCGCGGTGGCGTCGACGAACGCCTCCCGGGTCCAGGGGGATTGGGCCAGGTTGGGCACGGTGTTGACCACCACGTTCACCAGCGACGCTTCCGCGATCCAGCCGTCCACGGTGGGTTTGGTGACCACGTGATCGGGGCTGCGGACCAGCTCCGCTGACGCCACCCCGACACCCGACAAGACAACAGTCAGCAAACCAATAGGAACCGCGGTAACCCTCATCATCACAGTGGACCCACCCCAGATTCTTGCGCCTGTAAAGCTTTTGACTGTCTGACCAAATCAGAACAACCAGGTGTTCAGCAATCTCTTGGCTACTTTTGTGACAGGAGTCACGGCGTCGCCGAATCCGGGCCGCGACTTGCCATCTGGATTCGCCCTCCACGAAACCCAAACAATGCAAGTAACTAACCATTTGCCCAATAGCTGAATTCGGGTGGCTTATGTCCGTTTTGTCCACTTGAAAGTTGCTGCGCCGCTACGGAATAGAAGAAATGGTCCACGGCACGCCGCAAATCCGGTGCGTTCAATCCATTGAAAGCTCGCGCCTGGCTGTATGGTCTGTCTCGCGCTCGCAACGCTGGTAGCAGACGGCTATCAGTGATCGATGCGGCTCTACCGGAGGTGTTTCCTCCCCAACCATTTCACGCTGACCCAGTCAGCGCCTGTCGAAAGGTGTGTCTGAACGTGTGGATTCGTAAGCTCGTTGCTACGTCTTTGCTTGCTATTGCTGCCACCGGAGTGTCGGCAGCAACATCGCACGGTGAAACCGCTGTCGCGGCCCCCACATTCGGCGGGCCCACCATGACGGCGACCGACCAGGGTATGACCGTCACCGCCGGCGCTTCCGAGGACGGCACCGGCATTACCGCGCATCTGGTCGGCGGTCGGTTCGAGGTGAGCCCCGACGGCAATACCATCACCATCACGAACGATGACGGCAGCGCGGTCCAGAACGTCCCGACCGTGTTCGCCAATACCGAGCGCATCGTGCGTCTCAGCACCGAGGTCAGCGCCGACGGCAGCACCATCACCATGCATCCGACGTCCGAGGAGCGGGTCGTCTCGGTGACCGAGGCGCAGGAAATCGGCCTGGTCGGCAGTGTCGCGGGTATGGTCGTCGGCTTCTTCGCCGGTGCCGTCGCCGGTTGCATGATCGGCCTCGCCGGTCTGATCGTCGGCTGCGTTCCGATGATCTTCATCGGCGCGATCGCCGGCACCATTGTCGGTGCCGTCGCGGGTGCCCTGGTGCTCTGATCGATACTCTTCGCGTGGGCTGCGGTTGGTGCCGCAGCCCACGCGGCGTTCACCGCCATCGACCACGGTCGGTGGAGTCGGAACAGGACTGGTCGACGTCCACCGCCATATCGGTGACCGGCCAGCCGTCCGCGCCCACCGGCCACACCCCGTCATCGCGATGCAGGAACCCGATCGGGTCGTCGACCCGATCACGTCTCGCGTCGTCGACCCGAGCCCGTCCGCGCCACGCCGACTCCGCACCAGTCACCGCACCC
This sequence comes from Nocardia otitidiscaviarum, assembly GCF_007362295.1. Lineage (NCBI taxonomy): Bacteria > Bacillati > Actinomycetota > Actinomycetes > Mycobacteriales > Nocardiaceae > Nocardia > Nocardia otitidiscaviarum. Next base: position 6,300,995 of record NZ_CP041695.1, read on the forward strand.
GCCCGGAATCCGGCACCAGCTTCCCCTGCTCCCGCAACATCTGGTGCGCAACGGATTTCGTGACGCACACCCCGACCTCGCACTCGATGTGCACCTGCATCGCCCGGTGCGGATCGCGCTGCGCCCATGCGGGACTCACGCAACTGACCAGGGTCGCGATGGAAATCGCGTCGGCCCCAACGGGAATGCTGACGAGATCCACACTCACCACCCCCGCAGCGGAAGAAAGGTGCGCGCGGACTCGGCCGCCAACCGCGCCTGAAGTTCGGCGACAGACTGTCCGTAGCGGTGGCGCGCCGGCCGGTGCTCGTGCGAGGCGAAGGCCGCTAGCACGCCCGCAACGATGAGAATGGTGGCGAGGATGTCCATTCCGCGTCCCTCCGATGCTCGAGTGTCGGAGTGGCTACCCGACGCCGAGGGGCGTCGGATCATCCCGGCGTCGGGGCCACGCACGCACCGTATGGCGGCGGCTGGCGGCCGATAGGTACAGTTCGTACCCCTCAAGCCCCCGTCCCGCGATTACGCTGAGATGGTCACCACACGGAAGGGCGTCCCGTGAACGACACGATGACCATTGGCCAGCGCATCAGGACCCACCGTGAGCGGGCCGGGATTTCCCGGCCGGTGTTGGCCGGGCTGCTCGGAAGGTCGGTGGAGTGGGTGAAGGCCGTGGAGAACGGTCGCCTGCAAGCTCCACGCCTGTCGATGCTGCTGCGTATCGCCCAGGCCTTGGAGCTGGACGATCTCGCCACCCTGACCGGCGACGGTCACGCGGTACCGGTGACCGTATTCGCCGGGGAACGTCACGCCGCGCTCACCGAGGTGCAGACCGCGCTCACCGACTACCGTCTGGTCCCGGAGGACCGTGCCGTCAGTCCTCGGCATCTTGCCGAGCGGCTGCGGACGGCCTGGCGGATAAGACATTCCAGCCCCGACCATCGCACGCAGCTGGGCACACTGCTGCCGGGTCTGATCCGCGACGCTCAGCATGCGGCGCGCACCGCCGACGACCGACGTGAGGCGCGTCGGGTGCTGGCGGGCGTCTACCAGTTGGCCGACTTCTACGTCGCCTATCAGCCGGCACCGGAACTGGTGTGGATGGTGGCCGACCGCGCGATGAGCGAGGGTTACGAGGCCGATGACCCGTACGTGATCGCTTGCAGTGCGTGGGCGATGGTGCAGGCACTGCGGGATTCCGGCCGCTGGGAAGAGGCGATCGCGCTGGCCCGCAGCGCAATCGACCAGCTGGACCCGTACCTGAAACGCGAAGCGACGCCGGATGACTGGCGGGGAATCGCCGGAGCGCTGGAGGCCGAGATCGCCTACGTATTCGCCCGCCGGGGACGGTACGGCGAAGCATGGGCCGGTTGGGAACGCGCCGACGAGATAGCGCGACAGCTCGGAGCGTCGTACCGCCACATCCAGACTTCGTTCTCCGTGCCGGTAATGACCGCGCATGCAACGACTCTCGGCGTGGAACTGCACCGGCCGGGTGAGGCATTGCGCTCCGCGCGCAGCTTCGAACCCGATCAGATCGTCTCCCTCCCCCGCCGGAGCCGACATCTCATCGAGGTAGCGCGCGCGTACCTACAGCGGGACGAGGATACGGCCGCCCTCACCATGCTGATCAAGAGCGAGCAGACCGCACCCGAAACGATCCGCTACAACGGCTATGCCCGAGAGATGCTGAGCGAGCTGTCGAAGAAGCCGCCCACGGGCATGCGTACCGAGGTGCGCGAGCTCAGCCGGAAGGTCGGCGTCCGCGCCTAGCGAGCTATTGCCAGGGATTGATGACCGGCAATCCGGCGGCTTCGAACGGTGCGGTGTCGCGGGTGGCGACGGCGAAGCCTGCGGCGGACGCGGTAGCCGCGATCATGCCGTCAGGGGGCGAGATTGCCAGCCCGGCGGCGCGGGCGGTGGACATGAGATGCGCGTATTGGGCGGTAGCGGCGAGATCGTAGGGCAGTATGCGGCCGGAAAACGAAGGGATGGTGAGGTTTTCGAGCCAATCGGTGTACTCGTCGCGGCGGCGGCCGGCGGGCATGACGGCGATGCCGTACCGGAGTTCACCCACGGTCACCGCCGCCAGGAAGAGGGTTTCGGCGTTCTGGGCGTCGAGCCATGCCAGTACCCGCGGATTGGGGGCCTTGGTCGAGGTCTCGCTGATGACGTTGGTGTCCAGGATGATCACTCGAACTCCATGGGCTCGGCCGGGGTTCGGTCGCGGCCGAAGTAGATTTCGTGTTCCTCGTCGGTCAGTTTGTTCTCTTCACTGATGCCGCCCGCTAGTAGTGAACCGAGCTTGATCCGCTCGGGTGGCTGCACGGCCTCGGCGAGAATGGCACGCATCTCCGCCTCGACGCTGCGACCGTGGGTGGCCGCGCGTTGGCGAATCGCGCGGTGCACCTCGTCGCTGAGATTACGGATCGTCACGTTCTTCATATGACACCACCCCTCCAATGTTGCCATCAATGATAGCAAGCATCGGCTTTCGCCATCACAGAAATCAGCGCCCGATCTCCGGGGTGAGGAAGGCTGCGAGCGCCGCCGCGTAGGCGGGGACGTCCGCCGCGCCCATCATCTCCCGGGCCGAGTGCATGGCCAGTTGGGCCGCGCCCACGTCGACGGTGGGCATGCCGGTGCGGGCTGCGGTGAAGGGGCCGATGGTGGAACCGCAGGGGAGGTCGGCGCGGTGGACGTAGCGTTGCAGGGGGACGTCGGCCTGGGAGCAGGCCAGGGCGAAGGCGCCCGCGCCGGTGGCGTCGGTGGCGTAGCGGAGATTCTGGTTGACCTTGAGGACGGGGCCGCCGTTGACCTCGATGCGGTGCATGGGCTCGTGGCGGTCCGGGTAGTTGGGGTGGGTGGCGTGGGCCATGTCGCCGGAGGCGCACACGGAACCGGCCAGGGCGGCGAGGTATTCGGCCCGGCCGCCGCCGCGGCTCAGGACGATGCGCTCGAGCACCGTGGGCAGCAGCGAGGATTGGGCGCCGCGATCGGATTGGCTGCCGACCTCCTCGTGGTCGAACATGGCCAGCACCGGAACCGCCGCGCCGGGTTCGGCGATGGCGGCGAGGAAGGCGCGCAGGCCCGCGTAGCAGGTGCCCTGGTTGTCCAGGCGCGGCGCGCTGACCAGGTCCAGGTCGCGGCCGATCAGTTTGGCGGGCACCAGGTCGTGGGTCATGAGTTCCCAGCCGAGCACCGCCTCCGGGTCGATGCCGGAGCGTTCGGCGACGAAGGCCAGGAACGAGCGCGGTTCGACGCCGACGCCCCAGACGGCATTGACGTGCCGCTGCGGGTCGAGTTTCACTCCGCCCCGGTCCTCGGACAGGTGGATGGCCAGCTGCGGCACCCGCAGGATCGGTTCGTCGATGCGAATCAGCCGCTCGCGCACCACGTTTCCGTCACGCACCGACAGGCGGCCGGAGATGCCGAGGTCGCGATCGAGCCACGAGTTGAGCCACGCCCCGCCGTAGGGCTCCAGCCCGACCAGCTGCCAACCGGCGGACGCGAGGTCCGGATGCTGCTTCACCCGCAGGTTGGGGCTGTCGGTATGCGCACCGATCACCCGGAACGGCGCGGCCTGCCCGCCCCGGAATCCGGACGGCGCCCCCGGCCCGCCATCGGCCCACGCCACCAGCGAACCGCCGCGCACCACGTAGTAGCGCCCCGCGCTGCTGGACGGCCAGGGCGCGGATTCCGACAGTCTCGTGAAGCCGTGATCGTCGAGTTCCGCCGCGACCGTGCGGCATACGTGGAACGGGGACGGCGAGGCGTCGATGAATTCGCACAGTCCGGCGGCGGTGGCAGCGGTCACGGAAACGGGCATGAGCCGATCCTAAGCACTGGCGCTTCGCATCCGCCGCCCGGCATCCGAGCGGCGATACGACCGGCCGGGACATGGCGGCCGGTCTCCAGGCCCATCGGATGCGCCCGGACCGGCCGGTACCCGCCGTGGACACGAACGTCAGCCGCGAGCGCGGTCAGTCGGGTAGCGGGGTCTCCGTGACCTGCTCCAGCAGGCGCAGCAGCTCCTGATAGTTCGTCCCGCCGAGGCGGCGGCGGAGTTCGGCTTCGGCGCGCTGTTCCTCGGCGCGCACCTCCCCCACCAGGTCGACGCCGCGGCGGCTGAGGCCGATGAGGATGCGGCGGCGGTCGTCGGCGGCGGCGATGCGGAAGATGAGTCCACGTTCGGCCAGGCAGTCTGCGTGCCGGGTGGCGGAGGAGGGGGCGAGCTGGGCGCGGGAGGCGAGCTCACTCATGGTGATACCGGTGTCGGCGGATAGATTGGACAGCATGGACCACTGATCCGGGGTGAGCCGACGGGCGGCGAGCGCCTCCTCGAGGTGACGCAGCCAACTGCGTTCCGCGGCCCGCAGGGCTCCATGCAGCGTGTTAATGCTGCTTACAATTGTCGCCATATTGTCCGCCCATCAATTTCCGCTCAACGAGAAGCAGAGTAACCGATGGTACCGCCGCCGGAGAATCCCGATCACAGTATCGAGATCCTCAACATAGTCCCGCTCCAGGGGCCCGGCGGTATCTTCGCACCGTCCTGTGAGGCCGCCATTTCTCTGGCCGCCGAAGAAATCAACAGTGGCACTGGAATTCTCGGGCGGGAATTGCGCACGACGCACATCGACGGGGGCCGCGATCCCGAGGAAGTGGCGCGGGAGGTGCAGGCGCTGCTGGCCACCGGCATGGTGCACGCCGTCACCGGCTGGCACACCTCGGCGGTGCGGCGGGCGGTGGCCCGGGTGACGGCGGGGCGGGTGCCGTACCTGTTCGCCACCGACAACGAGGGCCTGGATCAGGCCCCGCCCGGATTGTTCCTGGTCGGATCGGATCCGAGCCGCCAGATCCTGCCCGCCCTGCGCTGGCTGCGCCGCGAACTGGGAGCGCGCCGCTGGGCGATCATCGGCAACGACTACGTGTGGCCGCGGCGGACCGCCGAGGTGGTGCGCACCGAGCTGTCCGAGGCCGGGCGGGAGCCGCCGCTGCCGCTGGAGATGTTCGTGCCGCTGGGCACCGAGGATTTCACCGGGTTCCTGGCCGATCCGCGTCTGGATCGCGCGGACGGGGTGATCGTGCTGCTGGTCGGGGCCGATGTGGCGCGGTTCAACCGCCAGTTCACCCGGGTGGGGCGGGCCGAGCGGCAGCTGCGGGTGAGCCCGGCGGTGGATCAGAACGTACTGCTCACCGGGGGCGCGCCGGCCAACCGGAATCTGTATGTGCCGTCGAGCTTTTTCGTGAACGCGGGCGCGGACCGGGACCGGCTGGCCCGGTACAGACGGCTGCACGGTGAATTCGCGCCCGCCCTCACTAATTTCAGTAATACCGAGTACGAGGCGATTCACACCCTGGCGGCCATGGCGGAAGCGGCGGGATCACTGGACGTGAAACGCGTGCACGCGGCCGTGCAGGACGACCGCGTGCTCGAAACCCCGTCGGGGGAAAGGCGATTCGCCGGACCGCAGGTGGTGCTGCCCGGCTACATCGCGGCGGTCGACGGCGTCGATTTCGACATCCTGGACCGTATCTGCTGACTACGCCGAGACCAGGGTGTCCAGCACCGACAGGAACATGCCGAGCCCGTCGTCGCTGGGGCCGGTGAGCGCCTCGGTGGCGTGCTCCGGGTGCGGCATGAGCCCGACGACCCGGCCGTTGGCCGAGGCGATACCGGCGATGCCACGCTGGGAACCGTTCGGGTTGTCGCCCGCGTAGCGGAAGACCACGCGGCCCTCCCCCTCGAGCTCGTCGAGGACGGTCTCGGACGCCTGGTAGCGGCCCTCACCGGACTTGAGCGGGATGAGGATCTGCGCACCGGGTTCGTAGCGGGAGGTCCACGCCGTATCGGCGGTCTCCACCTGCAACCACTGGTCGCGGCAGATGAAGTGCAGCCCCTCGTTGCGGGTGAGCGCGCCCGGCAGCAGCCCGGCCTCGCACAGCACCTGGAAGCCGTTGCAGATGCCCAGCACCGGCATGCCCTGGCCGGCGGCCCGCACCACTTCGTCCATGACGGGTGCGAAGCGGGCGATGGCGCCGCAGCGCAGGTAGTCACCGTAGGAGAAACCACCGGGCACGATGACCGCGTCGACACCCTTCAGGTCGGCGTCGGCGTGCCACAGGCTGACGGCCTCGGCACCGGCAATTTTCACCGCACGGGCGGCGTCGACATCGTCGAGCGTGCCCGGGAAGGTGATGACACCGATGCGCGCGCTCACAGCCGGACGACCTTCCAGTCCTCGATGACGGTGTTGGCGAGCAGCGATTCGGCGATCCGCTCGAGCTCGTCGTCGCTGACGTTGTCGTCGACATCGAGTTCGAATCGCTTGCCCTGGCGCACATCCGAGATGCCCGGGTGTCCCAGGCGCCCGAGCGCGCCGACAATGGCCTGACCCTGCGGATCCAGGATTTCGGCCTTCGGCATCACCTCGACCACGACACGTGCCACGTGTTGCTCCTAAAGCTGGTGGGGGTTTACCTGATCAGCGTAATTGCCACCGCTCGAGAACACCTCGCCGGGTCTGCTCGATCGTGCCGCTCACCACAACCTGCCGGTTCGCGGCGCGTCTCGGTTCTGGACCGACCGGAGCGGAGGAGCGAAGCGGGGGAGCGTAGGGAGGGAAGAACCGAGACCTCCAGCGCCGCGAACCCGCCCCGGAGCGAAGCGGAGGGGCAATATATACAGCATGCGCATAGCCCATTTCGGACACTCCTGCATTCTCGTGGAACTGCACGGCACGAAGATCCTGTTCGATCCCGGCAACTTCTCGCACGGTTTCGAGGGCATCACCGGATTGGACGCCATTGCCGTGACGCATCAGCATCCCGACCATATCGACCCGAATCGGATAAGCGAACTTATCGAAGGCAATCCTAAGGCGCGATTGCTTTCCGATCCGCAGACCGCGCAGCAGCGGGCGGAACCGTGGGAAGCCGTGCATGCCGGAAATGTCTTGAAAGTTGGAAATGTACAAATAACCGGCGGCGGTGGCCGCCACGCCGTCATCCACCCCGAGATTCCGGTCATCGACAATACGGTCTTCCAACTCGGCACCCCGGACGATCCGGCCGAACTCGTCCACCCCGGCGACTCGCTGTGGGTGCCGCCGGTTCCCGTGGGCGTCCTCGCCCTGCCCGCCGTCGCGCCGTGGATGAAGATCAGCGAGGCCGTCGACTACCTGCGGGCCGTGAACCCCCGCACCGCGTTCCCCATCCACTACGGGATCATCGCGGACGCGGCGCAGGGCATCTACTTCGGCCGACTCAATGAAATGACGCCCGCCGGAACGGATTTCCGGGTCATCGAGCCGGAGGACCACACCGAGTTCTAATCCGCGTACGAGGCCAGGAACAGCGCCTCCGCCAGCGCCATGTGCTCGATCTCGGTCGGATCCACGCTCTCGTTGGGCGCGTGGATCAGGCACTTGGGCTCCTCCACCCCCAACAGCATGATCTCGGCGTCCGGATAGGTGTCGGCGAAGACATTGCACAGCGGAATGGCTCCGCCCTGCCCCTCCGTGGTGGCCGGACGACCGTAGGCGGCGGCCAGCGCCGCCGCCATGGCGGTGCGGGCCGGTCCCCCGGCCGCCGACTTGAACGGCGCGCCGACGCCTTCCGTCTCGACCGTCACCCTGGCATGCCAGGGGGTGTGCCGCTCCAGATGCGCGGTGAGCAGCCGCAGCGCCTGCCCCGGATCGGTCCCGGGTGGAATCCGCAGGTTGAGCCGGGCGGCGGCGGTGGGCTGGATGGCGGCCGACGACCCGACCACCTTGGGTGCGTCGATGCCGAGCACGGTCAGCGCCGGGCGCGCCCAGAGCATATCGGCGGGCGTCCCGCTGCCGACCAGATCCACCCCGGGCAGCACGGTGGCGTCGGCCCGGAACTGCTCCGGCGGATACTGCACCCCGTCCCACACCTGGTCGTTGGCCAGCCCGTCCACGGTGGTGTTGCCGTGCTCGTCCCGCAGGGTCGCCAGCAGGTGGATGAGCGCCGCCAGCGCGTCCGGCGCGGCGCCGCCGAACATGCCCGAATGCATGGGGCTGGCGAGGGTTTCGACGGTGACGACGACATTCACGTTGCCGCGCAGCGTCTCGGTGAAGGTGGGCACGCCGACCGCGAAGTTGCCGGTGTCGCACATGAGGATGGTGTCACTGCGCAGCAGGTCCACGTGCTCCGGCACGAATCGCTCCAGCCCGCCCGCGCCCTGCTCCTCCGAACCCTCCGACACCAAGGTCAACCCCACCGGGAAGCCACTGTCCCCCAGCACTTCCCGCAGCGCCCGCAATGCGGTGAGGTGCATGACGATATTGCCCTTGCAGTCCGCCGCCCCGCGCCCGTACCAGCGACCGTCCCGTTCGGTGAGCTGCCACACCGGAGTATGCCAGGCCGCGTCGTCCAGCGGCGGCTGCACGTCGTAGTGGCAGTACAGCATGACGGTCGGCTTCCCGGCGGGTGCGGCGCGGCGGGCCACCACGGTGTCGGTGCCGTCAGGGGTGGTGTGCAGTTCGGCGTCGGTGAGCCCCTCGGCGGCGAAGGCGTCGGCCACCCACTGCGCGGCCTTTCGGCATTCCTCGGCCGGGAACTGGCGGGGGTCGGCCACCGACTTGAACGAAACCAGCTCGGCGAGATCGGCTTTCGCCTGTGGCATGTGCTTGCGCACGGCGGCGCGCAGTGCGGCGGTGCGCGGATCGTCTTCCGCCCCGGCGGTATCGGTCATAGCGAGCTCCTGACTTACTGGTTGCCTCGAGGTTTCAGCGTGTCACCGGTTCTCAGTGTTCCCGTCTCCTCCAGGTAGGCGGCGAGCCGGTCCGGGCAGTAGGTCTCGATGGCCAGGGCGGTGGCCGCCAGCAGATCGCGGTCGGCGATGACCGGCCGCGCTCCCGGACCGGTCGCGCCATTGCTGATGGCGGCCTGGTAGCGCGCCTTGACCAGCGGTGACGACGGGTCCTGGCACACCAGCCCGCCGTCGGCGCCGAGCGAGTCGGCGATGACCCGCGGATCGGGCGCGGCCAGTCCCGCGGCGAGCAGCCGGGCGTGCAACCGCTCGGCCTTGGCGGTGGCGGCGTCGTCGTCGCGGATCTGCTCGAACACGATCGTCCCGGCCACCGCGACGGCCACCAGCACGGCGGCTACCGCGAGGTAGACGAGCCGTCGCCCACGCGCCGAAAGGTGTTCTGTCTCCGGCCCTTCGACTTCGCTCATGCCAACGTCTCCTGTGGCTCGTCGATCTTCCAGGCGGGCTTGCGCAGACGCAGGAACAGGTACGGGACCACCAGCCCGACGATGCCCGCGCCGAACCCGACGAGCAGCACGTAGCCGAGCGGACTGCCGCTGCCGTACTGCGAGGGCGGGACGAATCCGATGAGGAAGGCCGCGAGCGAGGAGGCGATGCCGACGCCGCAGAGCGCGACCAGCATGGGGGCGCGGTATCCGCGCGGGTGATCGGGCTGGTCGCGGCGCAGGCGCACCGCGGCCACGAACATGAGCACGTACATGATCAGGTACACCTGCGTGGTGATCACCGACAGGATCCAGTAGGCGCTGGAGACATCGGGGATGAGGGCGTAGAGCAAGGCCAGCAGCGTGGTCACCACGCCCTGTGCGACGAGCATGTTCTGTTGCACCCCATGCTTGTTCACGCGGGTGAGCACCGGCGGCAGATACCCTTCCCGGCGCCCGATCAGCAGCAGTCCCTTGGACGGCCCGGCCAGCCAGGTGAGCATGCCGCCCAGCGCCGCCGCCACCAGCATGACGCCGAGGATCGGGGTCAGGAAACCGATGTGGAAGTGGTTGAAGAATCCGTCGAACGCCTGCATGACGCCCGCGGTGAGGCTGAGATTCTTCGACGGCACCACCCAGCTGATCACGATGGCCGGAACGATGAAGATGGCCAGCACCAGCAGTACGGCCAGCGCCATGGCCCGCGGGTACTCCTTGCCGGGATTCTTCAGCGAGGACACGTGCACGGCGTTCATCTCCATGCCCGCGTAGGACAGGAAGTTGTTGACGATGAGCACCAGGCTGGCCAGCCCGGTCCAGGCCGGGAGCAGATGTCCGGCGTCCATGGGTGCGGCCGGTTCGTTGCCCTGCGCCAGGAAGACGAAGCCGAGCACCACCAGCAGCGCGCCGGGTATCAGGGTGCCGATGACCAGTCCCGCACTCGACAGTCCCGCCACGGTTTTGGTGCCCTGCGAGGAGATGTACACCGCCGCCCAGTAGATGGTGATGATGACGATGGCCACGTACCCGCCGTTGGCGGCCAGCGACGGGTCGATGATGTAGGCGAAGGTGCTCGCCACGTACGCGAGCAGACTCGGGTAGTAGAAGATGGTCATGGCGAACTGACACCACACCGCCAGGAACCCCGCCGGTTGCGAGATCCCCTCCCCCACCCACCGGTACACCCCGCCCGCCCAGCCGGACGCCAGCTCCGCCGCCACGAAGGCGGTGGGCAACAGGAACAGCACGGCGGGCAGCAGGTAGAGGAATACGCACGCCAGTCCGTAGACCGCCATGGTCGGCGCGGCCCGCAGGCTCGCCACCGAGCTGGTGGTCATCAGGGCCAGCGTGATCCAGGAGAGGTAGTTGGTGGCCGTCGCGACCCTGGTCGTCGCCATCATCGAACCACGCGCTCGCGACCGTGGTGATAGTCCATATGCAGGATAGTAATCGTCCAGCAACCGAATTCCGGATATGAAACGGTAAGCTGTCCAACGAGTTTCGGTGATGATCGAGCAAGTACTCGAAGAGCGGCAACTACCGGCCGCGAATCCGGAGGCAGCATGGCCGAGAAGTCCGAATCCCATGACCTGTACGCGCTGCCCGGCCTGCGCCACGGCGCGCCCAAGGCGGGCTTTCCGGAGCCGGAGATGCTGCCCCAGGTCGCCTACGAGATCGTGCACGACGAACTCATGCTCGACGGCGTCTCCCGCATGAATCTGGCGACCTTCTGCACCACCTGGGTGGACGATCAGGCCCGGCGGCTCATGAACGACTCCATCGACAAGAACATCGTCGACAAGGACGAATACCCGCAGACCGCCGAACTCGAGCGACGCGCGGTCCGGATGGTGGCCGACCTGTGGCACGCCCCCGACCCGGCCACCGCCCTGGGCACCTCCACCACCGGCTCCAGCGAGGCCGCCATGCTGGGCGGCCTGGCCGCCAAGGTGCCCACCTTCGGGCAGACCTTCACCGGACTGTTCGAGGACGTCGCCGGGATCAGCCGTGCGCTCGACGAGATCCAGACCCGCACCGGCCTCGACATCCCCATCCACGTCGATGCCGCCAGCGGTGGCTTCCTCGCCCCGTTCTGCGCTCCGGATCTGGAGTGGGACTTCCGGCTGCCCCGGGTGAAATCGATCAACGCCTCCGGCCACAAGACCGGGCTGGCCCCGCTCGGCGCGGGCTGGGCGATCTGGCGGGAGGCTGCCGACCTGCCCGCGGAGCTCATCTTCGACGTCGACTATCTGGGCGGCAGCATGGCCACCTTCAATCTCAATTTCTCCCGCCCCGGCGGTCAGGTGATCACCCAGTACTACGACTTCATCCGGCTCGGCCGGACCGGCTACCGGCGGGTCCAGCAGCAGATCTACCGGGTCGCGCGGCACCTGGCGGCGGGGGTGCGGGACCTCGGCCACTTCGAGCTGATCCACGAGGGCGATCCGCGGCGCGGCATCACCGCCGTGTCCTGGACGCTGCGGGACGGCGATCCCGGTTTCAACCTCTACGACCTGTCCGATCGCCTCCGCACCCGCGGCTGGCTGATCGCCGCCTACCCGCTGCCCGCCGACCGCGAGCACGAGACCATCATGCGCGCGGTGCTGCGCCACGGCTTCAGCGTCGACATGATCGACCTGCTGCTCGCCGATATGGGGCGCGGTATCGCCCAACTGCGCGCGAATCCCCGATCCACCCCGCTCACCCGGGCGGACGTGGGCGGCTTCACCCACTCGGCCACGGCGGCGGTGCCGACGTCGAATACCCGCGGGTCCGGCTCGAAGCGATAGCGGGACGCGCTGTCACCGGGGCACGGCGGTCCGGGCGACCGCCGTGCCCCGGTGCGACGGCTCAGCGGTCGGCCAGGCCGACCTTCTCCAGCACCCAGGCGAACTCGAACGCGACTTCCTTCCACTTCTCGTAGCGGCCGGAGACGCCGCCGTGCCCGGCGGTCATCTCGGTCTTGAGCAGCAGTTGGCTGTCGCCGGTCTTGGTGGCACGCAGTTTCGCGACCCACTTGGCCGGTTCCACGTAGAGCACACGGGTGTCGTTGAGGCTGGTGATGGCCAGGATGGCCGGATAGTCCACCGCCGCCACGTTCTCGTACGGCGAGTACGACTTCATGTACTCGTAGACTTCCTTGTCCGCCAGGGGATTTCCCCATTCGTCCCATTCGATCACGGTGAGCGGGAGCGACGGGTCGAGGATGGAGGTCAGCGGGTCCACGAAGGGCACGTTGGCCAGGATGCCCGCGAACAGCTCCGGCGCGAGATTGGCCACCGCGCCCACCAGCAGGCCGCCCGCGCTGCCGCCGTCGGCGATCATGCGGTCGGGCGCGGTGACGCCGGTGTCCACGAGATGCCGTGCGCAGGAGACGAAATCGGTGAAGGTGTTCTTCTTGGTGAGCGTCTTGCCGTGCTCGTACCACAGCCGGCCCATCTCACCGCCACCGCGCACATGCGCGACCGCGAACACCAAGCCGCGATCCAGCAGCGACAGTCGCGCCACCGAGAAGCCCGGATCGATACTGGCCTCGTAGGAGCCGTAACCGTAGAGCAGCAGCGGCTTCGGGCCGTCGCCGAGATCCTTGCGCTTGACGATGGACACCGGAATGCGGGTGCCGTCCGACGCCACCGCCCACACCCGATGCTGCTCGTAGTCGTCGGCCTGGAAGTCGCCGAGGACCGGCTGTTCCTTGCGCAGCAGCATCTCGCCGGTGGCCGGCACGTAGTCGAAGATCCGCATCGGCGTGATGAAGGAGGTGACCCCCATGCGCAGGGTCGGCTGCTCCCACTCCGGATTGGAGCCCAGCCCGGCGGCGAACAGCTCCAGGCCGAACTGGATCTCGGCGAGTTCGCCGTAGCCGTCGGCGGTCAGCGGCCAGACCGCGACGCGCGGCAGCGCCTCACGGCGGTAGGACAGCACCAGTTTGTCGGAGAAGGCGTCGACATCCTCGAGCCGCACATCGTCGCGGTGACCGATGAGGATGCGCTGATTCGCGGGATCGTCGACCGGGGCCTCGGCGAGTACGAAGTTCTCCGCCTTCACGCCGTCGACGACATCGTTGTGCAGGATGAGCAGCCGGTCCGCACCGCCGATGACGGCGTGCTCGGCCGAGTACTCCACGCCTTCGCGGCGCGGCATGAGCACCCGGAACTCGCCCTCGGGCTGGTCGGACTCCAGGATCCAGCCCTCGGTGGTGATCTTGGAGCCGACCCAGATGACGAGGTACTTCTCCGAGCGGGTGGCGCCGATGCTGACCCAGTAGCGCTCGTCGGGCTCGTGGAAGACCTTGACATCGGCGTCCTGGGCGGTGCCCAGGCGGTGCCGCCACACGGTGTCGGGCCGCCAGGACTCGTCGACGGTCTGGTAGAAGACGTGGGTGCCGTCCAGCGACCAGGTCGCGCCGGGCGCGGTGCCCGGGATCTCGTCGGCCAGCGCCTCGCCGGTCTCCAGATTCTTGAAGCGCAGCACGTAGCGCTCGTCGCCGACGGTGTCGACGGAGTAGGCCAGCAGATCGCCCGCGTGGCTGATGGAGAACGCGCCGAGGGCGAAGAAGTCGTGCCCCTCGGCCAGTTCATTGCTGTCCAGCAGCACCTGCTCGCCGGGGACCTCGGTATCGACCTCGAGTTGCGGCGGGGTCCAGTCGTCCCGGTCGCCGATCGGGCAGCGGCAGTGCACGCCGTACTGTTTGCCCTCGAAACTGCGCGAGTAGTACCACCAGTCGCCCATGCGCGTCGGCACCGACAGATCGGTCTCCTGGGTACGCGACTTGATCTCGTCGAAGATCTTCTCCCGCAGCGGCCCCAACTGCGCCGTCTGCGCGTCGGTATAGGCGTTCTCCGCCTCCAGGTACGCGATGACCTCGGGATTCTCCTTGTCCCGCAACCATTCGTACTCGTCGGTGAACACATCACCGTGATGGACGCGCTCCGCCGGAACCCGCTTCGCGATCGGCGCGGTCACCACGGATTCGGAGGTCGTCGCTGCGCTACCACTGTCCAGAGCCATGCGATCCACCGTAGTGCGCAACTCCGCCCGCCCGGCGCGCACCCGGCCGTCGCGCTCAGGCTACGACGGCTCGGACCCGGAGTGCCGACGGCTAGCGCAGCCGACGACGGCCGTTACCGGCCAGATGGCGATTCTGCTCGTAGAGGTAGAAGACTGCCGCCTTGCGTCGTGCGCACTGATCGGTCGGACAACTTCGGTGGATTCGCAGAATGCTCTGTGCCAATTCGATGGTGAAGCGACCGGGCACTACCTCACAACTATCGGAGATGGGGGCTGCTCGCTGAGGGGACCATGGCGTGCGCACCATACCTCCTTCCTGCTGACACAAGATGGAATATCCGATCCGGGCAACCGGCAAACCCTGGCAGTATGAGTGCGACCCAAATCACCGTCCGGTACCACCACGCACAGGAGTTCGAGTGGAAGCCAAGAACCGCGAGATCGAGCCCGATGCCGTATGGCGGCGCAGCACCGACACCGGCGACGGTGTCGAGGTCGCCTTCCTGGCCAGCGGAAATATCGGATTGCGCAATTCCGCCGATCCGGACGGCCCCGTGCTGATCTTCACCCCGGGCGAGTGGGCGGCCTTCGTGGCCGGTGCCAAGGACGGTGAATTCAACCGCCCCCGAAACTGAATTTCCGGGCGGATCAGGCCCCGATCGCCCCGGCGATGGTCGGCCACGAGGAGTGCAGCGTGTCCTTCCAGTACGACCAGGAATGCGTCCCGACCGGGCTGTAGTCGACGCGGGCCGGAATGCCCAGCTCCCGCAGGCGACCCTCGAAGGCGGTCACACAGGCGTTCACGCCGAATTCGATGGGACCGCCGAAGAAGATGTTCTCCGGCAGCTGGGGTTTGATCTCGAGTTCGTGCGGGCCGGGCAGCCCGGTGCCGGTGGACAGGTAAATGGTCTTGCCCTGCAACCGGTCCGCCAGCAGTGCCGGATTGTGTTCGGCCCACGCCGGACTCGAGACCGGACCCCACATATTGAACGGATTGCCACCGCGGTTGGCGATGGAGAACAGCATCGCGCCCTGGGCGATGGAGGTGTCCGGGCAGGCGCTGTAGCCCGCCACCGCGCGATACAGGTCCGGCCGCCGCGTCGCCAGCATGAAGGCCGCGTTGCCGCCCATGGACAGGCCGCCGATGGCGTTCACGCCATTGCCCGCGAAATGGCTGTCGATGATCGGCGGCAGCTCCTCGGTGAGGAAGGTTTCCCAGCGGTACCGGCCGAACTTCGGGTCGTCGGCGATCCAGTCGGTGTAGTAGCTGGCCTGGCCGCCCATCGGCAGCACGATATTGACGTTCTTGCCGCGGAAGAACGGTTCGGCGTCGGTGGCATTGGTCCAGGTGCTCTGCCCCGCACCGGGATCCAGGCCGTCGAGCAGGTAGTAGGAGGGCCGCGAGCCGCCGCCCGCCGGGTGCAGCACCTGCACCTGAATCGTGCGGTTCATGGCGGCGGAGTGGATGAAGATCGCCGAGCGGGTGGGAGCGAGGTCGTCGATCCGGACGACCTGCGCCGCGCTCGCGGTTGCCGGTTCGGCCAGCACCGGGCTGAGCAAACCGACAGCGACCGAAAGAACGGCTGCCGCAACGGCTCTACGATACATATCCCCACCTCCATCAAGCCCACCACAAGAGGGGTTACACGTTACCCACACGGATGCACGGAGGGGTGGAAACAGTCATACGGCGTGTCTTTGGCAAACCATGTGGTACGCATATGGTAATGCCGTGCCGCTATGAATTACAGCCGATCCAGCGCGCCCCGGATCGAGCCCGCCAGGTAGTCCAGATCCGCACGCTGCGGCGTCGTCGGCCGCCCCCGCAATCCGAAGCCGTCGCCCGGCGTGCGGGGAATCACATGCAGATGCACATGGAACACCTCCTGCCCCGCCGTCACGCCGTCCGCGAGGAAGAAATTCACCCCGTCGCAGCCGACCTCCGACTCCCGCAGCGCCGCGGCGAGGCGCTGGCCGACCTGAAACAGCTTCCCGCCGACCGCCGGATCCAACTCCGCCAGACTCTTGGCCGGAACCTTCGGGATCACCAGCAGATGCCCGGGGGTGAACGGCCGAATATCCATGAACGCCAACACATCCTCGTCCTCGTACACCTTGGACGAGGGTGCGCGGCCGGCGACGATATCGGAGAAGATCGTGTACGGATTCATGCCCGGCAGCCTAGAACCATTGCCTACCGAATACGTTCTCTCGCTTAGAGAATCGGCGACGGCGTGTAGCGCGCCGCCTCGGGGTTGGCGTCCACCAGCTTCTGCACCTGGGCGATGACGTCCGCCGTCTGCGCCTCCGCCGCACCGATGAAGGCGGTGCGGTCCGCCAGCGCCGCGTCCAGGGCGGCGCGGTCCAGGGGCATCCGGTCGTCCGCGGCCAGGCGATCCAGCAGGTCGGGTTCGCGGCCCTGCTCGCGCATGGCCAGCGCCACCGCGACGGCGTGCTCCTTGATGACCTCGTGCGCGGCTTCCCGGCCCACCCCTGCCCGCACCGCCGCCATCAGAATGCGGGTGGTGGCCAGGAACGGCAGGTAGCGCTCGAGTTCACGTTCGACGACCGCCGGGTACGCGCCGAATTCGGTCAGCACCGTCAGGAAGGTCTCCATCATGCCGTCGATGGCGAAGAAGGCGTCCGGCAGCGCGACCCGGCGGATGACCGAGCAGAACACATCGCCCTCGTTCCACTGCGCGCCCGCCATCTCGGCCGCCATGGAGCCGTAGCCGCGCAGCACCACCTGCAGGCCGTTGACGCGCTCGCAGGAGCGGGTGTTCATCTTGTGCGGCATGGCCGACGAGCCGACCTGACCGGGCTGGAAGCCCTCGGTGACCAGCTCGTGCCCGGCCATCAGGCGAATGGTGTGCGCGAAGGACGACGGGCCCGCGCCCACCTGCACCAGCGCCGAGAGCACATCGTGGTCGAGCGAGCGCGGATAGATCTGACCGACACTGGTGAACACGGTGGCGAAACCGAGGTGCCGCGCCACCTTCTGCTCCAGCTGCGCCAGTTTCGCGGCATCGCCGCCGAGCAGGTCCAGCATGTCCTGGGCGGTGCCCATCGGGCCCTTGATACCGCGCAGCGGGTAGCGGGCGATCAGCTCGCGCAGACGGGTGAGCGCGATGAGCAGTTCGTCGGCGGCGGAGGCGAAGCGCTTGCCGAGGGTGGTGGCCTGGGCCGCCACATTGTGCGAGCGGCCCGCCATCACCAGCGGCTGGTACTGCGCGGCCCGCTCGGCCAGCCGCGCCGCGACGGCCACGCCGTGCGCGTACACGTGCTCGAGCGACAGCCGGATCTGCAACTGCTCGACATTCTCGGTGAGGTCGCGCGAGGTCATGCCCTTGTGCACGTGCTCATGCCCGGCGAGGGCGTTGAACTCCTCGATGCGGGCCTTCACGTCGTGGCGGGTGACGCGCTCCCGCTCGGCGATGGACGACAGGTCGACCTGGTCGACGACCCGCTCGTAGTCCTCGACCACTCCGGCCGGAACGTCCACGCCCAGTTCGGCCTGGGCGCGCAGCACCTCCAGCCAGAGCCGCCGCTCGAGCACGATCTTGTTCTCGGGCGACCACAGGTGCACCAACTCGGGGCTGGCGTAACGGGTGGCGAGGACGTTCGGGACAAGACTCACGTCGAGTGAGTCTAGTTAGCTCGGCGATGGCCTCCGTACCCCGGCTCACCCGCGCACTCCGGCCCCACGATCCTAGGGATGCGCGCGCCGATTCCGGGCTCGCGTCACACCGGCGGCGCGACGATGTCGATGAGTTCCAGCAGCGCTCCCCGGGCCGCCCGCCGGGGTTGCGGGTCGAGTTCGCCGAGCGCGGTCACCACCGCGCCGTCGACCACCGACACCAGCCGTCGTATCTGTTCGGCCCGCACCACCCGATCGGACCGCCGCAGTACGTCGGCGAGCAGCTCGTCGAGCTGCGCGCGTAGTCGGAGCTGTACCTCGCGTAGCTCCGGGTGGCGGGCGGAGGCGACCGATCGCTCGTAGCGGGCGATCAGCTGGCCGCGCGATTCCGTGTCCTGGTCCTGCCCGTCCGGGCACACCAGCAGGTCGAGGATCAGCTCGACGGTGGCCTCCGCGCCGCGGCGGCGGTGGGTCACCTCACCGACGCGACGGCGCATGTTCTCGAGTTCGGCATTGCCGGAGAACTCGACCGCGCGCGCGATCAGATCCTCGAGGGATTCGAAGTAATACGTCGTCGAGGCGAGCGGCAGATCCGCGCGCGTCGCAACCGAGCGGTGTCGTACCGCTTCGAACCCACCCTCGAGTAGCAACTCGGCGGCAGCTGCAACCAGCGCTTGGCGACGCCGTTCGCCTTTCGGAGTCGTCGCGGTGATCACCACGTCATCGTGCCAGTCATCATCGGTTCATCTGTGCCAAATGGGTGCGATCTGTGTGTTTTCCAGTTCGGATGGGCTGCCGACGAGCCGTGCGGAATTCGCATTACAACGGTTGTACCGCATCGGCGAAGGATGGGGGGCGAGTCCGGAAAGTCTTTGCGGGACATCGCCGCTCGGCTCCGCTCGCCGGACCGGTCGGGATCGCTCCGGCAAACTCACGGCATCACTCCGCCCGGCCGCGCGTCAGCTCAGATGGGTTTCCAATCGCGCCAACGCCTCTTCGATATCGGCCGTGGCTCCGGCGAAGGAGAATCGCACCGTGTGCCGACCGTGACGGGTGTCGAAATCGATTCCCGGGGCGAGGGCCACACCGGTGCGGTTCAGCACCTCGGTGCACCACGCCATGGAGTCGTCGGTGAGGTGCGCGATATCGGCGTAGGCGTAGAACGCGCCGTCGGCCGGAGCCAGGTCGGTGATGCCGAGTTTCGGCAGCCCCTCCAGCAGTAGCCGACGATTCTCCGCATAGCGGCGGACATGCCCGTCGAGTTCGGCCTTGGCCTCCGCGCCGAAGGCGTGCATCGCCGCGTACTGGGAGATGGCGGGCGGGCAGACGGTCATATTCGAGGCCAGCCGCTGCAGCGCCGGGCGCAGGTGCGCGGGCGCGAGCATCCAGCCCAGCCGCCAGCCGGTCATGGAGAAGTACTTCGACACCGAGCCGATGACCACCGAATTCCGGGAGGTCTCCCAGGCCGAGGCGGTCGGCTCGGTGTCGGCGTAGACGATGCCGTGGTAGATCTCGTCGGAGATGAGCAGGGTGCCGTGCTCGTCGCACCAGCGGGCCAGGGCGGCCAGCTCCGCCGGATCGATCATGGTGCCGGTGGGATTGGCCGGACTGGCCACGATCAGGCCCGCCGGGGGCTGCGGCAGCGCCTCCAGCATGGCGACGGTGGGCTGGAATCGGGTTTCCGGGCCGCAGTCCAACTCCACCACGTCGCAGCCCAGCGCCGTGAGGGTGTTGCGGTAGGCCGGATAGCCCGGCCGCGCCACCACCACGGTGTCCCCGGCGTCGAAGGCGGCCAGGAAGATGAGCGTGAACGCGCCCGACGATCCGGTCGTCACCACCACGTCGTCGGCCGTCGCCGCCACCCCGTAGATGTCCCGGTGATGGCCCGCGATGGCCTCGCGCAGCGGCAGGATTCCGAATGTCTCGGTGTAGCCGAGCAACTCACGTTCCATGGCCGCCCTGGTGGCCCGCAGCACCGGTCGCGGCGCCGGAGTGGACGGCTGCCCCGCCGCCAGCACCAGCACATCCCCGTGTGTCCGGGCCCGCTCCGCTGCTGCTTTCCAGACGTCCATCACGTAGAAAGGTGGAATGGTCGACCGGCGAGATTCGATACGCACTCGACAGACGGTAGAGCACCCGCTCCCCCGTCGGTCCCGCAATCCCCGCCGGAATGACTGAGCAGAACACCGTGTCGGGGGGATACCACATCGACCAGGAGGTCATAACGCCCGTCGCAGCCGACACCACCGAACCCGGCGAACCGCACCCCGGGCGGGGCGACTCCGTGGTCGGCACCGAACGCACCGCGGCGACGAACCACGCCGACCGGCCTGAATCCGAGGACGCGGGCAGCGCAGCCGTCGACGACAGCGCCGCGGCCGACAACGACGCAGCGGCCGACAACCACACGACGGTTGACAACCGCGCGACGGCCGACAATCACGCGACGGTTGACGGCGACGCGACGGTTGACGGCGACGCGACGGTTGACGGCGACGCGACGGTTGACGGCGAACTCGCGACGGGCGGGCGGATCCGGGAGCTCGGGGGCGGCCGGTTCGTGCCGGGGCTGCGGGCGGAGGTGGGGCGGCGGGCGTCGGGGGATCGTGCGGGTGGCCGCGGTGCGGCGGTGCGGCGGCGGGCGGCGGACCGGGTAGCGGCGGGCGGCGCACGGATGGCGGCGGCGCGGGACGAGATCGGACGGGTGGTCGAACCCGTCGGTGCGCGGGTGCGAGGGGCGAGCGCGCGGGTGTGGCGGGAGGTACCGAAGAACCGGGAGGACGTGCGGGAGTTGGGGCCCCGGGTGCGGCGGCAGGCGCCGGTGGTGCGGGCGTGGGCGGGGGCGCATCGGTATCTGCTGGCGGGGATGGCGGCGATGCTGGTGTTCGCGGGGGCCGACAGTCCGCTGGCGATCATTCCGGTGGACGCACCGGCCGAGCCCGGGGTGGCGCTGCGGGTGCCCGCGGCCTATCCGCTGCAGGTGGCGGCGCCGCCGGCGTCGACCAAGCGCTACCTGGACGCCATCGACCACGGGGAGAAACTGCGCGAGGCGGCCGTGGTGGCGGCGGCCGCGCGGGCCACGCTGGAGCGGGCCAAGGCCGAGGCGGCCGCGGCGGTGGCCGGTGAGACGCAGCCGTGGCTGAATTCCGGCGCCGATCCGGGCGGCGCGCTGCCGCCCGGGTTCGTGCTGCCCAGCATCGGTGGCTTCGCGCTCCCGGCCAAGGGTCTGTTCACCTCGGCGTTCGGCCAGCGCTGGGGCACCTTCCACAACGGAATCGACATCGCCGCGCCGCTGGGCTCCCCCATCTACGCCGTGGCCGCGGGCACGGTCGTCGACGCGGGCCCCGCCGCCGGATTCGGCCTGTGGGTGCGCATCCGCCACGACGACGGCACCATCACCGTCTACGGGCACATGTACGACTTCATCGTCTCGGTGGGCGAGCGCGTCCCGGCCGGAATGCAGATCGCCCGCATCGGCAACCGCGGCGACTCCACCGGCCCGCACCTGCACTTCGAGGTCATCCAGAACGGCCGGCACGTGGACCCGCAGCGCTGGCTCGCCCTGCACGGACTGTCCCTGAACTGAGCCGGACGGTTTCCGGGCGTCCTCAGACGGTGGTGGGCACCGTGATTCGGTTCTCGGTGGCCGCCAGTGCGATATCGGTGCGGAAGTGGCTGCCCGGCAGCTTGATTCCGGCCAGGCGGGCGTAGGCGTTCTCGCGCGCCGCCTCGAGATCGGCACCGTGGCCGACGATCGACAGCACCCGGCCGCCCGCCGAGACCAGCGCCCCGTCGGCGCGCTGCGCGGTGCCCGCGTGCAGCACCTCGGATTCGGTTCCGGTACCGGCGGATTCGGCTCCGCTGATGACATCGCCGGTGCGCGGCCGCCCCGGGTAGTTCTCGGCAGCCAGTACGACGGTGACCGCGGCACCGTCCTTCCAGCTCGGTGCGGCGACCCGGTCCAGGGTGCCAGTGGCGGTGGCGTTCAGCAGTTCGCCGAGCGGGCTGTCGAGCATGGCCAGCACCGCCTGGGTCTCGGGATCGCCGAAGCGGCAGTTGAATTCGACCACCGCCGGACCGGCCTGGCCGATGGCGAGCCCGGCGTACAGCAGCCCGGAGAACGGCGTCCCCCGGCGAACCATCTCGGCCGCAACGGGTTTCACCACCTCGTCGACGATGGCGGTGACGGTCTGCTCCGGCAGCCACGGCAGCGGCGTGTACGCGCCCATTCCGCCGGTGTTGGGCCCGGTGTCCCCGTCACCCACCCGCTTGTGGTCCTGCGCGGGCAGCAGCGGCACCACCGTCTCCCCGTCGACCAGGCAGAACAGCGACACCTCGGGCCCGTCCAGGAACGACTCCAGCAGCACCGGATGCCCCATCTCCAGGCATTCGGCGGCGTGGTCGCGCGCGGCCATCCGATCCGCGGTGACCACCACGCCCTTGCCGGCGGCCAGCCCGTCGTCCTTGACCACCCAGGTCGGCCCGAAGCGGTCCAGCGCCGCGTCGAGTTCACCCGGGCTGTCCACGACCTCGCTGTGCGCGGTCCGCACCCCGGCGGCGTTCATGACGTCCTTGGCGAACGCCTTGGATCCTTCGATCCGCGCGGCCTCGGCGGACGGTCCGAAGCAGGCGATCCCGGCCGCACGCACCGCGTCGGCGACGCCGAGCACCAGCGGCACCTCCGGTCCGATCACCACCAGGTCGGCTTCGACGTCGCGCGCCAGCGCCACCACCTCGTCGCCGGAGCAGGGGTCGACCGACCGGATCTCGGCGTGCTGGGCGATGCCCGCGTTGCCGGGCGCCGCGTACACCGCGGTCACCGCCGGGTCCCGCCGCAAGGCCAGGACGAGGGCATGTTCACGGGCTCCGGAGCCGATGACGAGTACGCGCACGGGCAACAGCTTAGGTGACGTCGGTTCGGTGCGGATCAGCCCTCCGGCAGGGATGATGGGGGTGACAGCCGCCACCGCGATCGCGCGAAGGATGTGCAGGCCGATGGGCTTGATCGACGGACTGATGGGCAATGCCGGACGCATCGATCCGAACTCCGCACAGCAGGAGTACGCGAAGCTGTTCGGTCAGGGGGAACAGGTGTACGCCGCGTACCTGCTGGTGCGCGACGCCATCCTGTTCACGAATCGGCGATTGATCATCGTCGACAAACAGGGCATGACGGGCCGCAAGGTGAGTTATCACAGCATCCCGTACCGGGCCATCACGCATTTCTCGGTGGAGACCGCGGGCACCTTCGACATGGACGCCGAACTGTGCATCTGGATCGGCGGCTCCCCGGAGCCGGTGCAGAAGCGCTTCAACCGCCAGGTGGACATCTACGAGGTGCAGAGCATCCTCTCGCACTTCGTGGCGGTCTGACCGGTCAGGCTTCGGCGGCGGCGGCGATGTCGTCGAGGTCGCGCCGCACCAGCTTGCGTGTCGCGCCCTCGAACAGCTTGCCGAGTGCTCCGGCGAGTTTGGCCGCGAGACCCTGGGCCTCCCCGCCGAAGGTCATGGCCAGCAGCGTGCCGTCGCCCTGCGCCGTCACGGTGATGACCGAGGTGAAGTGGGTGCCGTGGGAATCGGCCTCGACGGTGTAGGAGCGGCCGGGCTCGATGGCCGTCACCGTCATGGTCTCGGTGCTCTGCCTGCCGAGCATGGTTCGCGTCTCCCGCCACGTGGTGCCGACCTCGAATCCGGTGCCGCCGCCGACCCGCTCGACCGTGTCGATGCCCTTCATCACCTCGGCGGCGCGGTCGATGTCGGTGACCACGGCCCAGACTCGTTCGGGCGGCGCGGCGATTTCCCGGGTAACGCTGATGGTCGGCATAACCTGGTCTCCTCGGCGCGGTGGCGGGATGCTCGAGGCGAGTGTAGGCGCGCGCACCGACGACCCACGGCCGCCGCGCGTACGCTGCCGCTATGGCTTCTGTTTTCTCCGCAATCATCTCCGGCCAGCTTCCCGGCCGGTTCGTGTGGGAGGACGACGAATTCGTCGCATTCCTGACCATCGCCCCGGTCACCCAGGGGCACACGCTGGTGGTGCCGCGCAAGGAGATCGACCAGTGGCAGGACCTGGACCCGGAGACCTTCGCGCGCATGAGCGCGGTGGCGCAGCGGATCGGCAAGGCGGTGCGGGCGGCCTGGGACGCGCCCCGCGCGGGCCTGCTCATCGCCGGTCTGGAGGTGCCGCACCTGCACATGCACGTCTTCCCCGCCTTCGAGCTCGGTGACTTCGACATCTCCGGAGCCGACACCGACCCGAGCAAGGAATCCCTCGACGAGGCCCAGGCCAAGATCAAGCAGGCGCTGCGCGACCTGGGTTACGGGGCCAACGTCCCGGAGTAGGTGCGCGGCAGCCGCACCGTGAACGTGGTCCCGACCCCGGGCGTGCTCGCCACCGCGACGGTGCCGCCGTGCGCGGCCACCAGCGCCTGCACGATGGACAGCCCCAGCCCGCTACCGCCGCTCTCCCTGCTGCGGGAGGCGTCGGCGCGATAGAACCGCTCGAACACCCGCTCGGCCTGCTCCGGTTCCAGCCCGGGACCGGTGTCGGCCACCTCCAGCAGCACCGCGTCCGCGGCGGGGGTGAGGCGCACGGTCACCGCCGCCTCCGGCGGGGTGTGCACCAGTGCGTTGTGCACCAGGTTCGTGAACACCTGCCGTAGCCGCGTCTCGTCCCCGGAAACCTCCACGGTGCCGGTGCCGTCGGCGACCTCGAGTTCGATCGGCCGCGCCGGACCGTCCGGCCGCCGCGCGGCGTCCACCGTCCGCGCGGCGTGCACGGCATCGCTGGCCAGGGCCAGCAGATCCACCGGCCGCCGCTCCACCGGGCGCTGCGCGTCCAGGCGCGCCAGCATGAGCAGGTCCTCCACCAGCAGCCCCATCCGCTTGGACTCGTGTTCGATGCGGTCCATGAACACCGCCGGATCCGTCACGGCCCCTTGCCGATACAGCTCCGAGAAGCCCTGGATGGTGGTGAGCGGCGTGCGCAGCTCATGACTGGCGTCGGCCACGAACCGGCGCATCTTGGCCTCCGAGCGCCGCGCCGCCTCCTCCGACGCCTCGGTGGCCGCGAACGCCTGCTGGATCTGGGTGAGCATGCCGTTCAGTGATCGCGAGAGGTGATCGACCTCGGTGTCGGTGCCGCGCACCGGAACTCGGCGGTGCAGGTCGCCGTCGGCGATGGCGGCGGCGGTCTCCTCCACCCCACGCAGCGGGCGGAGACTGCGCCGGATGACCAGTCGCGCGACCACCGCCAGCACCGCCAGCACCAGCACACCGATCACGGCCTGGAGCACGATGAGCCGATCGATGAAGGACTCGGTCTGTTCCAGCGGCAGCGCGACGGTGCTGGTGCCCGACGGCCCCGACCACCGCAGCACCCGCCATGTCACCGCGGCGTCGCCCACCGAGCCGACGGTGATCGGTCCGCGGCCCATATCCGCGGGCACATCGGGCTCGTAGGATCCGGAATCGCCGTGCAGCAGCAGATTTCCGTGCGGATCGTAGACCCGCACATAGAACAGCTGCGGCGGCGAATTCCGGTCCGGTCGCACCGGCGGCGGGGTATCCGGTCGCGGCGCACCGGGCCGCGCCCAGGTGTGCACCGCCTCGTCCAACTGCCGGTCGAGCCGTTCGACGAGCACCCCGCGCATGGCCGAGGTGACCGCCACCCCCGAGATCAGCAATCCGAGTGCCGCCACCAGCACCAGCGCCAGGGTGAGCGTGGTGCGCAGCGGCACCGCGGCGAGCCGGTGCGAAACCCGCTGCCGCACAGCGTTCATCGCGCACCCGACCGGCTGCGCGATTCCCGCATCACGTAGCCGACGCCGCGCAGCGTGTGAATGAGCCGCTCCGGCCCGTTGTCCACCTTCTTGCGCAGGTAGGACACGTACGTCTCCACCACCCCGACCTCACCGCCGAAGTCGTAGCGCCACACGTGATCCAGAATGCGCGGCTTGCTGAGCACGGTCCCCGCATTGACCATGAAGTAGCGCAGCAGCGTGAATTCGGTGGGCGACAGGGCGACCGGCTCCCCCGCCTTCCACACCTCGTGGGTGTCGTCGTCGAGTTCGATATCGGCGAACCGAATCCGCGCGGACGTCCGCTCCGGCGCGGTGCGCCCCGCGCGGCGCAGGATCACCCGCAGCCGTGCCACCACCTCTTCGAGGCTGAACGGCTTGGTGACATAGTCGTCGGCGCCGAGCGTCAGCCCGGTGAGCTTGTCCTCGATATCGTCGCGCGCGGTCAGGAACAGCACCGGCGCGTCGATCCCGTCGGCCCGCAGCCGCCGCAGCAGCCCGAACCCGTCCATCCCCGGCATCATCACATCCACGATCAGCGCATCCGGCCGAAACGTCCGGGCCCGATCCAGCCCCGCGCTGCCACTGCCCGCACTCGCCACCTCGAACCCCTGAAACCGCAGACTCACCGTCAACAGTTCGACGATCATCGGCTCATCGTCGACGACGAGTATCCGAGCCTCGGGTTCACGCTGCGCGGGCACACCTGTCATGTGATCATCGTCCGCCGCCCACCCCGGAACTCCCTGGACGTCGGCTGGGAGTTTCCTGGGAACGGTTCGGCGCCTCGTTCCGATAGGTGGTCGGCCACCGGGGCCGAGCCGATCCAGTCGGCGGCGCCCACTGGCTGTTTGGAGCCCCCTGTCGGGATTGAACCGACGACCTTCGCTTTACAAGAGCGGTGCTCTACCACTGAGCTAAGGAGGCGGGAAAGCGGGGACATCATAACTGGATGGACCGGCTGCGCGGAAACCGGTTCCAGCTGGGATAGCCCAAGGGCGAGAACGACTACCGAACCGGCCGCATGCCACCCGAAGTGTCATGCGGCCGCATCCGGTTCAACCGTTTCTGCGCGGGTAACCCTGTATCCCTCATGGTGCGGCGCTCGGTGCGAGCGCCGCCGTGGCTGTTCGCCGACTGTCAGGACTGAGCGGCCTGACGGGCCGCGTCATCGGCCGCCATGGCGTCGCGCAGGCTCTTCGGACGCATATCCGTCCAGTTCTTCTCGACATACTCGACGCAGGCGGCGCGGCTGTCCTCGCCGAACACGACTCGCCACCCGGCCGGGACCTCGGCGAAAGCCGGCCACAGGGAGTGCTGTTCCTCGTCGTTGACCAGGACGAAGAACCGGCCGTCTTCGTCGTCGAAGGGATTGGTGCTCATTTCACCTCACTGGATACTGGCGCTGTGTACGGGAACGCTGGTGGAACGCGCTCCGCTCGGTTGTCAGCCACGAGCGTCGAACGAACCCCCGACGTTGATTCGACCCTAGCAAGGCGAGCGTTACGCGTTGGCGGTTACCTTCATGCCGCGAAGAAATCGAGCAGGATCTTGTTCACGGCCTCCGGACGCTCCAGGTAGCCGAAGTGCCCGGCATCGGGAACTTCCTGGTAGCGCGCGCCCGGAATGGCCTCGGCGACCTCGCGGGACAGATACGGGGGGATCATTCGGTCATCGGCGAAACCGATGGACAGGCACGGCACCGTAATGGCCCGGTAGGCGGCCAGGCGGTCGAAGTCGTGGTCCATCCGGCGCTGCGCGCGCACGCCGGGCGACACCGGGCCGCCGGTGAACTCGAACAGGTCCAGCCAGTCACGGGCGGCGTTCGGGTCCGCCATGGTGGCCGGGGAGAGGTTCATGACGGCGGTGAGGGCGGCGTCGTACTTGGCGGGCAGCGTGACCCCGCTGGCGTCGAGTTCGTGCTCACCCAGCGACAGCGTCTTCTGGAACTGGTCGAGCCGACCGTGCCCGGCCATGAACACCGCTTTACGCACCAGCTCGGGCCGGGCGAGCGCGAGCTCCTGGGCGACCCGCGCACCCATGGAGGTGCCCGCCACCAGCGCCGGACCCTCGTCCAGGAATTCGATGAGCGCCGCGGTGTCGCGCACCAGATCGTCGACGGTCATACCGTCGGCGGCCTCGAACGACGGGGCGATACCGCGATTGTCGAAGGTGCACACCCGGTACCCGGCGGCCACCAGCGCGGGCGTCTGGTGCAGCTCCCACACCCGCCCCGGGCTGCCGGTGCCCATGATCATGACGACCAGCGGGCCCCCGCCCTTGACGTCGGTGCCCTTGGCGCGGTCGCCCTTGACCTGGTAGTTCAGCGAAATTCCGTTCACCGTGGCCAACGGCATGGACATCGACCCCTTCATCACATTGATCTCGTGCATTCGCCTGTCGTCTGCACCTCCACCGTATAGCCCGCGGGGCGCGCTACGTTTCTCACCACCGGCCTTCGGAGCCCCATCTGCACCGAGCGGACGGTTCACCTCCGAGGTGCGGATACCATGGACACCTCATAACCTGTGCACAGACATCCGAGAGGACACGATGATGGCCGCGAAGAGCAGCGCCAACGACATCGCGGACGACGATCTCGAACCGCTCGCCGACGAAACCGCCCGCCAGGCCCAGCGCGTCGTGGCCGCCTACGCCGCGGACGCCGACGAATGCCGCATGCTGCTGTCGATGCTCGGCATCGGCCCGAGCAACCGGGCCGACTGAGGCGGGTTCGACCACCGACAACTACAACGGGCTCCCTGCGACGGGCAAAGGAATCGAGTGGACCGATGAACCAGACCGACGACTCCCAGCACGATCCGGACACCGAGCCCGACGAGTTCGACGGTGTCCCCGCGGCCTACCGCGGCCCGGGGGCACTCATTCCCGATGAGGGCGCCGGTTCCGGATTCGTGGTCGTCGCGAATCGGCTGCCGGTCGACCTGGAACGCCTCCCGGACGGCAGCACCCGCTGGAAGCGCAGTCCGGGCGGTCTGGTGACGGCGCTGGAGCCGGTGCTGCGCAACAACAAGGGCGCCTGGGTCGGCTGGGCCGGTGTTCCGGACGTGGAGGTGGACCCGATCACCGAGGACGGGTTGGACCTGTTCCCGGTGCCGCTGTCGGCCGAGGAGGTGGCCGACTACTACGAGGGCTTCTCCAATGCCACGCTGTGGCCGCTGTACCACGACGTGATCGTGCGGCCGGTGTACGACCGCCAGTGGTGGCAGGCCTACGTCCAGGTGAACCGCCGCTTCGCCGAGCACACCGCGAAGGTGGCGGCGGAGGGCGCGACGGTGTGGGTGCAGGACTACCAGCTGCAACTGGTGCCGAAGATGCTGCGCATGCTGCGTCCGGATCTGACCATCGGCTTCTTCCTGCACATTCCGTTCCCGCCGGTGGAACTGTTCATGCAGATGCCGTGGCGCACCGAGATCGTGGAGGGGCTGCTCGGCGCGGACCTCATCGGCTTCCATCTGCCCGGTGGCGCGCAGAACTTCCTGTATCTGGCGCGCCGTCTCGCGGGCCAGCCGACGTCCCGCGGCACCGTCGGCGTGCGCTCGAAAATGGGTGTGGTGCAGGTGGGTTTCCGCACCGTGCGGGTCGGCGCCTTCCCCATCTCCATCGCCTCGGCCGAGCTGGACGAGCACTCACGTCGCCGCTCGGTACGCGAACGGGCCGCGAAGATCCGTGCGGAACTGGGCGATCCGAAGACCGTCCTGCTCGGCGTGGACCGCCTGGACTACACCAAGGGCATCGATATCCGTCTCGCCGCGCTGGAGGAGCTGCTGCACGAGGGGAAGATCGACCCCGCCGAGCTGGTCATGGTGCAGCTGGCCACCCCGAGCCGGGAGCGGGTGGAGTCCTACATCCAGATGCGCGGCGATATCGAACGCCAGGTGGGTCGCATCAACGGCGAGTTCGCCCGGGTGGGTCACCCGGTGGTGCACTATCTGCACCGCCCGATTCCGCGCGAGGAGCTGATCTCGTTCTTCGTGGCCGCCGACGTCATGGTGGTGACACCGCTGCGCGACGGCATGAACCTGGTGGCCAAGGAGTACGTGGCCTGCCAGGGCGGCCTGAACGGCGCGCTGGTGCTGAGCGAGTTCACCGGTGCGGCAGCCGAATTGCGCCAGGCGTATCTGTGCAACCCGCACGATCTGGAAAGCGTCAAGGAGGCCATCCTCGCCGCGGTGAACGACGATCGCGACGCCCGTCGCCGCCGGATGCGCTCCATGCGACGCCAGGTCCTCACCCACGATGTCGACCGCTGGGCCCGCGCCTTTCTCGACGCCCTGGCCCAGGACCGCGTGGCGGGCAGCGCCCTGCTGTCCGACGACGACGTGGATCCGGCACCGCGCCGCTGAGCGGCGGCGGCTCGGTTCCCGATGAGGCTCAGCCCACCGGCTGCGGGCGGTGGGCGCGGTCGATCTTGTCGGCCAGCGCCGTCAGCAGGTTCGCGAGCAGATCCACCGTGGTCCGATCGGTCGGATTGCCGTCGTCGTCGAAGCGCTCGTGGGCATTGTCGATGATCACCTGCGGTTTGACCACGACATCGCTGCGCGTCTGAAGCAGCACCTGGCGCAGGGCGAGCTGGGCGCGCACGGAACCGAAGCGGCTCGGTGACGCGCCCATGATGGCGATCGGTTTGCGCAGCAGCGGGCGGCCCTCGACCTCGGCCCAGTCGGTGCTGACCCAGTCGATGGCGTTCTTGAGCACCCCGGGCATCGAATGATTGAACTCCGGTGTGGCGATGAGGAGTCCGTCCGCCTCGGTGATCCGGCGGCGCAGGTCGGTCACCACCGCCGGACGCCGGTACGGGTCGTCGAAATCCAGATCGTAGGGCGGGATGTCGCGCAGGCCCTCGTAGATCTCGATATCCAGGTCGGTGCCGAGCCGCTGCGCCGTGCGCAGCAGCGCCGTATTGTGCGAGCCCACGCTCAGGCTGCCGGAGATGGCGAGGATGCTGTACGTCACGCGTTGGAGCCTATGACCGGCGGTGACGGTTTCCGGAGGGTCCGGCACGCCGCGTTCCGGACCCGATACGCCAAACCGGCGCCGCACCCGGTTCGATCCGACCTCCGCCCGGGGTGCGGGTCTCAGGACCCCTGTACCCCAGTAGCCTTCGCCACGTCCGCGAGCACGGCTTTGTCGTCGGATGTGAGACCTCGCGTCCTACTCCTGGACCCTGATTGTGAAGCTGCGCGATTCCGCGCCGAGGAAATCGGCGAGTCACCCGGGTGCTTCTCGGTGGGCATCAGCCTGTGCATCGCCCGCGTGAGGGAGCTCGCCGATCGAACCACCCGGTCGAGCTGTACACCTATGACCGGATTCCGGTGTGGCGGATCCTCAAACTCGATGAGGTGCTGTTCGTTTCGGCGTTCACCGCCTACGGCGAGGGACATTCGTCATCCACGCACCGAATCGACCCCAACCGACGCGGCATCCTGCATCATGCCTTCGTGCGGGTTGTGGAACAGTCCTTCGCCGATGCGACACGCCTCGCCCCGTAGTCAGGAACCGCTGTGATCGAAGCCGAATACAAGGCGCGCCTGTCCGACGTCGGTTCCGTTCGTCGGCGGCTCGCGCGCCTCGCGGCACCCGACGTGGTCCGCTATCACGATGTCTACTTCGACCAACCCGATGAGTCGTTGTCCAAGTCCGACAGAGAACTACGACTCCGAACGATCGTCGGAGCTCGCGGCTCGAAGCACTTGCTGACGTTCAAAGACGCGACGGTCGACCCGGAAACCGGCTCGAAACCCGAGCACGAGACCGTGATCGAGGACCGCGACGCGGCCGAGTCGATCATCGTCCGCCTCGGGTACCGCCCCACCATCGCCTTCACGAAAGACTGCGAAAACTACACCTTCACAATGGCGGGACGGACGATGGTCGCGACCGTGGTGACGGTCCCCGAGATAGCCGGCGTCTTCCTGGAGTTGGAAACACAGGTGTCCGGTCAGGACGAGCTGCCGCAGGCGCTGGCGGATCTGCGTGATGTACTCGCGAACCTCGGTGTGGGCGAGGACCAACTGACCACCGAGCTGTACACGCGCGCCGTCGCGGACAGCCGACGGCAGCGGTAGTCGTCCGGCGCGACCACTATGTCTGCCAGACGCGGTCCACTTCCGCGACAATGGGTCGCGTGCTGACCATTCGTGGCATCTCGTACCTGGTCGACGGCGTTCCGGCGGAGGCCGCACGAGCGGATTTGGAGGTGATCCACGCGGAATTGCACTGCACGGCGGTGATGCTGATCGGTGCCGATAGGGTGCGGATGCTCGGGGCGGCGGAGGACGCACTCGAGATCGGACTCGAGGTGTGGATACGCCCGCAGGTGAGCGACCGGCCGTGGCGGGAGGTGTGCGGACGGCTGGGTGAGCTCGCGACGGGAGCCGAAGAACTACGGGGGCGGTATCCGGGGCGGGTGACGCTGCTGGTGGGCAGTGAATTCACCCATACCGTGCCGGGGATGGTGCCCGGATGGTGGTCGTACGCGCGGCTCATGCTGATCGTGCGCGCGTACGGGGTGTTTCGGCGGCGGGCGACAAGGCGGCTGGACGCACTGTTGGAACGGGCCGTGCGGACGGCTCGGGAGCGGTTCGAGGGGCCGGTCGGGTACGCGGCGGCGGGGTGGGAGGACCTGGACTGGTCGCGATTCGATGTGGTCGGCGTCAATCTCTACCGATCCGGGCACGATCCCGACCGCTACGCGCGGCGTGTCCGAGAACTGGTGGCCGACAACGAGAAGCCGGTTGTCATCACCGAGTTCGGTTGCGGCGCTTTCGAAGGTGCGGATCGCCGGGGCGCGGGATCGTTCCGGATCGTCCGCTGGTTCAGCGATCGACCGTATATCCGCGGCGAGCATCCGCGCGACGAACGTATACAGGCGGGCTATCTGGGCGATCTGATCGGCCTGTACGAAACCAGCGGTGTGCACGGCTGTTTCGTGTTCACGTTCGCCATGCCCGACTTCTCACACAGCACCGATCCCCGCTTCGATCTCGACCGAGCGGGATTCGGCGTCGTGAAATTCGCCGACGGCTCGGCCGGCGGCTGGACACCCAAGCAGGCGTTCCATGAGGTGGCGTGCCGCTACCGGAGGGAGTGACCTGCCTCCAGACCGCCGACCGGCTCGGTGAAGCGGAAGCTGACGCCGGTGAGTTGCTCGGACTTCTCCCACAGCCGCGCCGCGAGTTCCGGGTCGTCGGCTCCGGGGGTCGGTGCCTTGCGGACCGGATAGCCTTTGAAACGCCCCGTGGGGCCGAAGAACTCACCGCCGCGCACGCTCGGGTCGACGGCCGCGCGCACGGTGGGCAGCGCGCCCATTTCGGGGGTCTGCTTCAGCGAGTCGAAGAACCACTTGAAGGCCGGGCGGGACAGGAAGCGGACGAACGGGCCCAGGTTCTGTTCGAAATCGGATTGCGCGACACCGGGATTGGCCATGGTCGCGGCCAGCCTGGCGTCGGTGCCGTTGAGGCGGCGCTGCAGCTCGGCGATGAAGAGCTGCACCGCCAGTTTGGACTGGGCGTAGGCGTGCAGGCCCCGGTAGTCGCGGCGCTCGAAGAACAGGTCGTCGACGTCCACGGTGTCCATGGTCTTTCCGAACGCGCCGCTGGTGACCGAGACGACCCGGGCGGCGGGTGCGGCCAGCAGGCGGTCGAGCAGCAGGCCGGCGAGCGCGAAGTGGCCGAGATGGTTGGTGGCGATGGTGGTTTCGAAGTCGTCCTCGGTGCGCTCCGGGCGCATGACCGCGGTGCCCGCGTTGTTGATCAGCAGATCGATGTGTGCGAACCGGTCGCGGAGCTGCTGCGCCGCCGCGTGTACCGATGCCTGTACGGCGAGATCCAGTTCGACCAGCGACAATTCGGCGTCGGGAGCGCCGACGCGAATGGAATCGGCCACCAATTCCGCTTTTTCGAGGTTGCGGCAGGCCAGTACCACGTGCGCCCCGCTGTCGGCGAGCAGGAAGGCCGTGGCCACGCCGAGACCGGCACTGGCTCCGGTGACCACGGCGACGCGGCCGTGCAGATCCGGTATATCGGCCGCGGTCCACTGCGGCTGTTGTGTCTTGCCCACGCGATCTTCCTGGGTCCTAAGGTCTTTCGTTGACCTCAGCACTCTAGATCGGGTCGACGTCGGCCACCAGCCAGCGACCCCCCTCGCGGTCCAGTTGCACCTTCAGGCGGCTGGCGTCGTAGGTGCCCTTGGCGGGGTCCTTGCCGGTGCTGCGCTGGTTCAGGAAGATCATGACCTCGGTGTGATCGGCCTCGGCACTGATCACGCCGCTGCCGGTCACGGTGGCCTGCACCACGAGTTCCTTCTCCTTCGCTCCGGGCGCGAGGACGGTTTCGGTCACGTTCTTCCAGTCGGCCTTGAAGTCCTCGGTCATATCCTCGCTGACCTTGGCCATCTGGGTGTCGATGGTGTTGAAGTTGTAGCCGAACATGCCCTCCACGGCGCGGCGGGCAACGACCAGCGAATCCTCCCGGGCCTGTTCGGCCCGCTGATCCTGCCGATAGCCGTAACCAACCCACGAGCCGACCGCCACGGCGGCGACGAGCAGCAGGCAAGCGCCGATCAGCAGGTAGCGGTCACGTGATCGCGCGGTCATATCACCATCTCCATCTGCGTCGCGGCCAAACCTCGCTCGGTGTGGGTGATGGTCACCCGGAATCGGAACTGCCGCTGCTGCGGACCTTCCGCACCGGCGTTGGTGAGGGTCTGCTTGACGGCCACCAGCACGATCGCGGAGTGGTCGTCGGAGCTTTCGATGGCGGCGTCGATGACCTCGCCCTTGGCGCGCACCTCCGCCTTCTGCACGATTCCGGCGTAATCGTCCTTGCGCTGCTCGTATTCGGCGGCCAGCTCACCCGAGGTCACCTCGAGCACCCGCTTGATGTCGTCGGACGCGGTCTCGGCGCTGATATTGGTGATGTTGAGCATGGCCTGCTTGGCCGTCTGCACGTAGTCGGCGCGCAGGGTGTTCTCCGCGGCGATCTCACCGCGCAGGTGCACGAGGTAGCCGGTGCCGCCCATGAGCGCCACCGCCAGCAGCACCGCGGCCACCGCCACGATCCGCTGCCAACCGCCGCCCGCGGCCGAAGGAGCTGCGGGCCCCTCGGACGCGACGGCCGCGGCGGACGGCGGCGCGGGCGGCACCGGGAGGACCGCGCCCCCGGCGGCGGGCGGCTGCGGAATCGTCTCGGCCTCATCACTTTCCGCGGCCTTGTCGAGCCGCACCGGCTCGGCGGCCGCCGTTTTGCCGAGCGTCACCGGCGCTGCGGCCGACTCGGTCCGCTCGTGGTGCGCCGCCGGCTCGGCGGCCGGGGCCTGTTCCGGCTTGTCGAGTTCGACGGTGGGTGGCGTGGCCGCCACCTCCTCGGCCGCTGTCGAAGCGGTGGCCGGGTGCACCCGTGCGGTGTCGGCCCCCGCTTCCGGCGGCGGCCCCTCCGAGCGCACCGCGCGCCGCCGGTTTCGGTTCGTCACCCCACCGGTATCACTCATCGCATCTGCTCCTGCACCATCGCTGTCAGACTCGTCGGGATCACCCCGGAGCCGTCGGGACCGATATTGGCCTGACGGTACATGCGGCCGTCGGGTCCGAGCACGGTCCCGGTACGCGGATCGTAGGACCGCGTCTCGACCGACGCCGGTTGGGTCGCACCGGCCGGAGCGCCGGGCGCACCGCCCGGTGGCTGCTCACCGCCGGTATCGCCGGACGGCGCCACCGGATTCGGCGGTCCGAACGGCGGATTGTCGCCCAGCGGCACGAACCCCTGCGGATCCCGGCAGAGTTCCGGCGTGGGCGCGCGCTTGCCCGGCACCTCCATACAGGGCGTATTGCGGATGCCGCGCACCGCGAACGGCGCGTCCTGCGAGACCTTGCAGTACAGGCCGCCCGGGGTGTCCGGCACGTCCCGCAGTGCGGCCGAACGCCGCTGATCGGCGGGCAGGAAGCCGGTGGTACAGCCCTGCGGATCGTTGACGCTGACCATGAAGTCGACCATGGCCCCGTACTCGAGCGGGCCGTTGAGCGCGATCGTCAGCAGCGCTCCGACCAGCGGCGGGAAGACGACCAGCAGCTGTTCGATGCCCGGATCGTAGACGTAGCTGACCTGGCCGACGCTGGCCAGATTGCGCGCGAGCAGCGGCAGCGTCGGATTCAAGTCCTGGAACAGCCGGGTGGCGCTGCCGGCGGCGCCCGGGGTCTTGCTGAGCACATTGCGCAGCGCCGGATCATGTTCGCGCAGTTGATCGGTCAGCGTGGCCAGATCCGCGGTCCACGACCGGATCGCCGCATCGGATTCGATCTGGGTGTCCAGCAGCGGCCCGATCTGATCGATCAGGGCCTTGGTGGCCTCGGAGTTGTTCCGCGCCTCCTGGACGAGCAGGGACGCGGAGTCGAGGAAGCGCTGCAGATCCGGACCGGCACCGTCGAATGCCAGGAAGGCGTCGTCGATGACCTGCCGCAGCTTGGTGTCCGCGACACTGTTCAGCAGCCGGTCGGTCTGTTCGAGCAGGCTGCCGACATCCTGCGGCAGTTTGGTCCGCTCCACCGGGATGACCGAACCGTCGGAGAGGTTGCCGCCCGTGCCGTTGTCGACCGGGAGCAGGTCCACATACTGTTCGCCGACCGCCGACACACTGCGCACCCAGGCGTCCACGTCGGAGGGGATCTTGTAGTCGCTGTCGATGGAGAGTTCGGCGTCGACGCCCTCCGGCGTCAGCCGCACCGCCGTCACCTTGCCGACGGTGGTACCGCGATAGGTGACATTGGCGTTCTCGTACAGTCCACCGGTGGCGGCCAGTCGCACCGTGACGTCGTAGCGGCCGATCCCGAACATGGCGGGCAGCTGCACGTACGTACCGCTCATCACGGTGATGCCGATAACCGTCAGCACCGAGAAGATGACCAGCTGGATCTTGACGAAGCGCGTGAGTTTCACTGTCCACTCCCCTGCGGCACGGTGAGTCCCGGAATCGCGGGCAGCCCCGGAATCGGCGGCAGCCCGGGAATGCTCGGCTCGGGTGCCTGCGACTCCGGCCGGGGGTTCAGTGGCGCGGTCCGCGGATCGACCGGCTCACCGGGGGTGCCGCCCAGCTGGCCGAGGGCGCCCTCGACGCCGCCGAAGCGCGGACCGAGCGGCGTTCCGGTGAGGAAGTTCTTGCTCAGGCGCGCGGCGGTGAGATCGTAGGTGATCTTCACGTTGAGGTAGTCGCCGCGCACCGCGCCGTCCAGGTTCTTCAGCGAGAACGGGAAGGTGAGCAGCATGTCCAGCGCCGCACTGAGATTCGTTCCGGTATTGGCGATCTCCTGCAGCAGCGGCCAGAGGTTGGCCAGTTCGGCGGTGAGGTGATCGCCGCCGTTGTCCACGATGCGCGACACCACGTCGCTGAGCCCGCCCAGCGCGGTCAGCGCACGGGTGATGTTCGCCCTGCGGTCGGCGAGCACGGTCAGCGCCGGATGGATGTTCTCGATGGCCGCGACCACCTGATCCTGTTGCTGCGCCAGGATTCCGGAGAACCGATCGAGTCCGCCCATGGCGGCGATGATGTCGTTGGTCTGCGCGTCGAGCGTGGTGACGAGGGTGTTCAGCTGCGGCAGCAGTTCGCGGATGGCCTCGGTGTCGGTGCTCAGCGCGGTGTTCAGTTCCTTGGTGATGGTCTCCAACTGGCTGATGCCGCCGCCGTTGAGCACCACCGAGAGGGAGGACAGCGTCTGCTCGGTGGTCGGGTACGCACCCGCCCGCTCCAGCGGGATGACATCGCCGGGCCGCAATTCGCCCTGTGCCGGAACATCAGTGGGCGCGGCCAGTTCGAGGTGGTTGCTGCCGAGCAGGCTGGTCTGGCCGATCTTGGCGGTGGCGTTGGCGGGCAGCCGCACATCCGGTTCCAGGCTCACGGTGACCAGCGCGTGCCAGCCCTCCACCTCGATACCGGTCACCGAGCCGACCGCGACGTCGTGGACGCGGACCGGCGAATTGCGGGTCAGCGTCGTGACATTCGGCATCTGGATCTTGATTTCCCACGCCCCCGCGCCGGTGCCCTCCGCGCCCGGCATCGGCAGCGAGTTCAGTCCGTCCCACTGGCATCCGGTGGCGCCCAAGGCGATTGCGATGCCGATCGCCATGCCCGCCACCCGGGTGCGGCCGAAGATGCTGGTCATCAGTTGCCTCCCGGAACGGCCAGTTCGGCGATGCTGCCCGGCACCGTGACGCCGCCGGCCGCGGCCGCGACCTCCGGTGTGCTGTACACCAGCTGCTCCGGATAGGCGGTCGCATTGGTCGGCGTGCTGAGCATGAGCGGCGGATAGTTCATGGCCATGCTGTTCAGCACCGGGCCGAGCATGGTGGCGCACAGGTCGGCGCTCTTGTCGGAGTCGTTGGTTTCCAGCGCCTCGACCGATCCGCAGAGGAAGCTGATCGGGTCGGCGAAGTTGGTGAGCACCGGATAGCCGGTCAGCGACCCCTGGGCCGGCTTGTAGATCTGATAGAAGTTCACCAGGGCGGTGGGGCCGGAGTGCAGCACCCGCTCCACCTCGGGCCGCTTGTCCACCAGCAGCTGGGTGACCTCGCTGAGCCGCTGCACGCTCTCGGTCAGCGCACCGCCGCGGGCGTCGATGAAGCGCTGCACATCCGCGACCGCGATATCCAGATTCTCCAGTCCCGCACCGAGATCGGTGGACACGCCGGCCAGCACCGAGGACACCGAGGCGAGCCGCCCACCGAACTGCACGATCTGGTCGTTGCTCTTGGAGAGCACGTCCACGAACTGCTGCAGGTTGCGAATGGTGGCGAACAGGTCGGTGCGGCCGTCGGACAGCGTAGTCAGCGCGCTGGACAACTCCCGCAGGGTGTCGCGGAACGCCTCACCGTTGCCGTCGAGATTGTCGGCGGCGGTGTCGACGAATCGACCGAAGGAACCCTGTTCGTCATCGCCCACCGGGCCGAGGGTCGTCGCCAGCTTGGACAGTTCGGTCTTGATGTCGTCCCACTCCACCGGAATGGCGGTGCGCTCGATCGGGATGGTGTCGCCGTCGGCCAGTTTGTCGCCGCCGGTGTAGGCGGGGGCCAGTTGAATGAACCGCGCCGACACCAGCGAGGGCGACACGATGACGGCCTTGGCGTCGGCGGGCAGGTCCACGCCGCGGTCGATGGTCATCCGCACCGTGACCCGGTCGGCGCCCGGATCCACGGAGTCGATGGTGCCGACCCGCACGCCGAGCACCCGCACCTGGTCGCCGGCGTACAGGCCGCTGGTGGACGGGAAGTACGCGGTGATCTGGGTCTTGCCGATCCGGCTCACCGCCGGGTACGCGAGCACACCGACCACCGCGATCAGCGCGACCAGGGCGACGGCCCACGTCCACCGGGGCAGCTGTCCGAGGTTCTTCAGTGCGTTCATTTTCCGGGCTCCGTCAGTGCGGGATACAGGCCGGGAGGCTGCTGCGGACTGTTGTCGAGGTAGGAGCGCAGGTCCTCGGGCAGATGTTCGGGCCACACCAGGGCGTCGACCAGCGGCTGCAACCCCTTGCTGGTCGCGTTGGAGATGTACGCCTGGAAGTACGGGCCGCCGCCCACCTGCTCGCCCAGCGCGCCCGCGTAGGGGCCGAGGGCGTCGAGGGCGTCGGAGAGGTTCTGCTCATTGCGCTGGAGCATCCCCAATACCGAGTTCAGCCGGTCCAGCGTGGGTTGCAGCTGGGCCTCGTTGTCGTTGACGAACCCGCTGAGCTGCTGCGCCAATCCGTTGACGTACTGGATCATCTGGCCGAGCGCGGTGCGCCGCGCGTCCAGCTCGCCGAGCAGCTGATTGCCGTCGACGAGCAGCGCGCTGATCTTGGCGGCTCGATCGGACAGCACCTGGGTGACGCCCTGGGCCTTGCTCAGCAGCTCGGTCAGCGCCTGGTCGCGGGTGTTGATGCTGCGCGACAGGGCGGTGATGCCGTCCAGGGCCGACCGCAGCGGCGCGGGCGTATCGGCGAAGGTGGCCGACAGCGCGTCGAGCGTGGTGTTCACCTGCTCCATGTCCAGGCCGTGCACGGTGGTGGCGAGGTCGCCGAGCGCGTCGTTGAGCGAGTACGGAGAGGTGGTGCGCTCCAACGGAATCGGCTCGTCCCGGCGCAGGCGGCCGTCCCCCGCCGGGGTGACCTCGAGGGATTTGCGGCCGAGCACCGTATTGGTCTTGATGGCGGCGCTGGTCCGGTCGCCCAGCGTGATGCCGCCGTCGATGCTGAACCGCACGAGCACCTTCGCGCCGTCCAGCCGCACGTCCTCCACCCGGCCGGACCGCACGCCCGCC
Organism: Nocardia otitidiscaviarum; assembly: GCF_007362295.1. Lineage (NCBI taxonomy): Bacteria > Bacillati > Actinomycetota > Actinomycetes > Mycobacteriales > Nocardiaceae > Nocardia > Nocardia otitidiscaviarum. Next base: position 6,340,967 of record NZ_CP041695.1, read on the forward strand.
ACCTGAACCTGGTCACCGGGCACCAGACCGCCCGCGTCGCCGAAATGGGCGGTGTACTGAACACCGGAGGCCAGGAACGGCAATCGGTCGAACTGGAGCGAGGCCAGTGAGATGGTGACCGCCAGCACGATGCCGACGATGCCCACATTGATCACCGATGAGCGCTGTCCGTTCACTTCGCACACCTCCCGGTGGTCTGCGCGCCGGGCAGTTTGAGGAACAGCGGCTTGCCGTCGGGGCCGTCGACCAGGAAGTCGGTGCCGCAGACGTAGATGTTCAGGAACGATCCGTAGGAGCCGATGCGAACCAGCTTCTTGTAGGCGTCCGGCAGGTTCTGGATGATCCACTCGATATCGCCGGATTGATCGTCGATGCTCGTGGCGGTACGACCCAGCTGGTTGATGGTCTCCTTCAGATCCGGCCGGGCCTGGGTGAGCAGACCGGTGAGATCGCCTGTCGCCCCGGAGATCCGGGGAATGGCGTCCCCGATGGGATCCTTGTCCGCGGCCAGCCCGCTGACCAACCGCTGCAATTCGTCCAGCGTGGTCGCGAATTCCTGATCACGATCGTCGATGGTGGCCAGCACCGTCTTCAGATTCTCGATCACACTGCCGATCAGGGCATCTCGCTCGGACAACGTCTTGGCGAAGGAGCCGGAGCTGTTCAGCAGCGACACCAGTGTGCCGCCCTGCCCCTGGAAGATCTGCAGCAGCGCCTCGGTGAGGTCGTTGACCTGCGCCGGATCCAGGCCGCGCAGCAGCGGCTTCATCCCGCCCAGCAGCATGTCCAGATCCAGTGCGGGCTTGGTGCGGTCGGTGCCCATGGTCGCGCCCTCCCGCATCACCTCCGCCGTGCCGGGGCCCTCCAGCAGCTCCAGATACCGGTCGCCGACCAGGTTCTCGTAGCGGATGGCGGCCGTGGTGCTCTGGTAGAGCCGGTACTTGCGGTCCACGTCGAACTCGAGGTGGGCGAGATTGTCCTCGCCGACCCGCACCGAGGTCACCGAGCCGACCGGCACACCGGCGATGCGCACCTTCGCCCCCGGCAGGATGCCCGACGAGCTGGTGAACACCGCCTTGTAGCCGTACTCGCGGGAGAACCGCACCTCGCTGAAGACGATCCCGAGCATGCCCAGGATCAGCACCATGACGAGGGTGAACAGGCCGAGCTTGACCGTGACCGCGTGTGGTTTCAAGCGCACCGCTACCTCACCCCCGGCAATCCGGCGAACAGCAATTCGAAGACGGTGCCCTCGTTGAGGCTCGGTTGGGTCGGCGGCTGCCAGACATGCCCCTGCGAGGTGTCGGTGACCAGGTAGTTGGCCTTGTCACCGGTCTCCCAGCCGGTGACGTCCTCACAGTGCGGTCCGCCGGTGGCGTTCACCTTGGGCAGATCCTCCGGGTACTTGTAGGGCTCGCCGGCGGGCATGAGGCTGGCGTTCATGGAGACCGCCGGATACCGGCCGCCGAAGATCTCACCGTAGAGCGGCATCAGCGGGCCGAGGCCGTTGACCACGCAGGACACCGCGGTGCGGTACTCGTACAGGGTGTCGGTGGCCGGGTGCAGCAGCCGAAGTGCTTCCACCAGCGGTGATTCCGTCTCGTTCAGGATCGGGGTGGCGGTGTCGGCCAATCCGATGATGTTGGTCAGCACCAGGTCCAGATCCCCGGCCCGCTCGGCCAGCGTCCCGCCGGTGACCACCAGATTGTCGGTGGTGCGCAGCAGATCCGGCACGGTGTCGGCGTAGAGACCGGTGACCTGGGTGGTCTTGCGCAGATCCTCCTGCAGGGTGGGCAGCGAGGGGTTGATGTCGCGCAGGAACGCCTCGCTGTCGACGAGCAGCTGGTTGATCTTCTCGCCGCGGCCCTGCAATGCCGAACCCACCGCCTGCAACGTGGCATTCAGCTTCTCCGGCTCGATTTTCGCGAGCACGTCATTGAGATGCTGGAACAGCGTATTGAATTCGACGGTAACCGAACTCGCCCGCACCACGGCGCCGGGTTGCAGCGATTCTTTCGAAGCATTCTGCGGCGCAACGAAATTGATATATTTCGCGCCGAATACCGTGGTGGACCGAATATCCACGACGGCATTGGCGGGCACCATCCGCAGCTGTTCCGGATCGAGTTCGAGATCGATGCGCGCACCGTCGGCGGTGTTGTGCACACCGGAGACCTTGCCGATTTCCACGCCGCGGATCTTGACCTTGGCGTCCGGGTCGAGCACCAGGCCGCTGCGCGGCGATTCGACGGAGACCTTGACGGTGTTCTCGAAGCCGCCCGCGAACATGACCAGGCAGAGGGTGACCACGGCCACCACGCCCAGCACCATGCCGAGCCCGCACAGCCGGATCACCCACGGCTCTTCGAACCGTGATTGTGGTTTACGTGTTTGCGTACCCATTCGCCGCCCTACCCGGAGAGATGGAAGTTGCCGGAGGTGCCGTAGATGGCCAGCGAGATCAGCAGCGTCACGGTGACGACCGCGACCAGCGAGGCCCGTACGGCGTTGCCGACCGCGACTCCCACGCCGACCGGTCCACCCGCGGCATGGAAGCCGTAGTAGGTGTGAATCGCCATGACCGCCAAGGCCATGAAGATCGCCTGCGCGAACGACCACAGAATGTCGCTGGGAATCAGGAAGGTTTCGAAGTAGTGGTCGTAGACGCCCGCCGACTGCCCGTAGATCACCACGGTCGCGAAGCGACTCGCGATGAAGGAGGCGATCACGGCGAGCGAGTACAGCGGGATGATGGCGATGATGCCCGCGAGCATCCGGGTGCCGACGAGGAAGGGCACCGGGCGGATCGCCATGACCTCCAGCGCGTCGATCTCCTCGGAGACGCGCATGGCGCCCAGTTGCGCCGTGGTGCCCGCGCCCAGGGTGGCCGCCAATCCGATGCCCGAGATCACCGGCGCGGCGATGCGCACATTGATGAACGCGGCGAAGAAGCCGGTCAGCGCCTCGACGCCGATATTGCCCAGGGAGCTGTAGCCCTGCACGGCGATGGTGCCGCCCGCGGCGAGGGTGAGGAAGCCGACGATCACGACGGTGCCGCCGATAACCGCGAGCGCGCCGGTGCCCATGGAGATCTCGGCGATGAGCCGAATGGTCTCGGTGCGGTAGTGCACCAGCGCCCGCGGCACCGAGGCCATCGACTGCGCGTAGAACACGGCGTGCTTGCCGACGGAGTCGATACCCTCGCCAACACGCCTGACCCGCTTGGTGATTCGCGGGAATCTGGACTCGATCACGAACGCCATCAGATCACCGCGCCGTGAACTTGATGCCGACCGCGGTGACCACCACGTTAACCACGAACAACACCATGAAGGAGAAGACGACGGTCTGGTTGACCGCGTCGCCCACGCTCTTGGGGCCGCCCTTCACGTTCAGCCCCAGGTAGCAGGCGACGAGTCCGGCCGCGAGTCCGAACAGGGTGGCCTTCACCTCGGAGATGACGAGTTCCGGGAAGTGCGTCAGCAGCGTGATGCCGTTGACGAACGCGCCCGGGTTGACGTCCTGCAGGAAGACCGAGAACAGGAAGCCGCCGAGGATGCCGATGGTGCTGACGAGGCCGTTGAGCAGTGCCGCCACGAACATGGAGGCGAGCACGCGCGGTACCACCAGGCGTTGGATGGGATCGATGCCGAGCACCCGCATGGCGTCGATCTCCTCGCGGATGGTGCGGGCGCCGAGATCCGCGCAGATGGCGGTGGCGCCCGCGCCGGCCACGATGAGCACGGTGACCATCGGGCCGACCTGGGTGATGGACCCGAAGGCCGCACCCGCGCCGGAGAGGTCGGCCGCGCCGATCTCCCGAAGCAGGATGTTGAGCGTGAAGCTGACCAGCACCGTGAACGGAATCGCCACCAGCAGGGTCGGGATGATCGATACCCGAGCCACGAACCACGCTTGTTCGATGAATTCGCGGCGCTGAAATGGGGGCCGTACCGCGGCGCGAGCGACACTTCCGGCGAGTTCGAAGAACCCTCCGACCGCCCGCAACGGCACGGCAAGAACGTCGTTCATTCCCGCGTTTCCTCCTGCCCCTGCCTTGCTTATAGCGCACGAGATCTGAATGTGATCTACGCCCCGCTGAATGATTAGAACACGTTCACTGCCGCTGCGTAAGGCTTTCGCAGGTTTTGAACTGCTCTTTTTCTCCCTGAGAGCCAGGCGCTCGAGAACTTGTTCACTATGGGATCACTCTCGCGTCTGAGACAGCCCTTGTGAGGCGTCCCACACCGTTGAACCCCATTCCTACCAATAGTTGATCGCGTGATCAACCGGGGGGCCGGACGTAACCCCCGCTATGGGAAACTCAGTCGAGATCCATCAGCGACGATGCCGAAAAGGTAGCGCCGGAAGGGCGTTCGGCAAAATACCCGCCGAGTGTCGCGGCGAGTCCCGCCGCGGTCCACTCCCCCTCGGCATCGAAACGCCGCTCGACGACCGGTGCGGCCATCAGGGCGACCATCGGGCCGTACACCACGAACAGCTGGCCGGAGATCCGCTCGGCCGCCGGGGAGGCGAGGTAGGCCACCAGGCGGGCGACATGATCCGGGGACAGCGGATCGGGCCCGTCCTGCGGCGCGGCCGAGAAGACGTTCTCCGTCATGGCGGTGCGCGCCCGCGGGGCGATGGCATTGGCCGTCACGCCGAACCGCGACAGCGCGCGGGCGGCCGAGAGGGTCAGCGCGGTGATACCGGCCTTGGCCGCACCGTAGTTCGCCTGCCCCTCCGGACCGAGCAGTCCGGCTTCGGACGAGGTATTGACGATGCGCCCGTACACGGGCGCGCCCGCCGCCTTGGACTTGGCGCGCCAGTAGGCGCCCGCATTGCGGGTCAGCAGGAAGTGTCCGCGCAGGTGCACCGCGACGACGGCGTCGAAATCCTCGTCGGACATGTTGAACAGCATGCGGTCCCGGGTGATGCCCGCATTGTTGACCACGATGTCCACCCCGCCGAAGGCTTCGTCGGCGGTGCGGATGAGGGCGTCGGCGGTGGCACGCTCGGCGATGCTGCCCGCGACGAATTCGGCCTTCGCGCCCAGTGCCCGGATATCGGCGAGGGTAGCGTTGACCGCGTCGTTCTCGGCGAGATCGTTCACCACGACCGACGCCCCGGCGCCGGCCAGCGCCAGGGCTTCCGCCCGGCCCAATCCGGCGCCGCCGCCGGTCACGATCGCAACCCGGCCCGCAAGACTCACATCAGAAACGCTCACCGGGCCGACTTTAGAACGTGTTACACCTTGCTAGCAAGGATGGTTTCAGACAAGTTTCAGGGCCGCCTTCGGGCACTGCGCCACGGCCGTGCGGACATCGTCCTCCTGATCGGCGGGCACCTCGGCGGCGGTGATGTGCAGGATGTCCTCGTCATCGAGATCGAACACGTCGGGGGCGATTCCGACACAGATGCCGTTCGCCTCGCACTGGTCGAGATCGACGGTGACCTTCATAGCCAACTCCTTTGCCACAGCTACGGGCCGAGCCTAACAAGACAGCCCCGGCCCAGGTACCCGGAAATGCCGGAACAGGCTCCCATACTGGAACAAGTTCCACTTTGTGTGCAATTATCGCCTCACCACCTCGGTTCGCGGCGCGAGCCTTCCAGGCCGCGAACCCGCCGCATCGCCAGGCGCGGCAGAAAGGACACCGCACTATGCGCATTGCGTATACGCCCGAGCAGGAACAGCTGCGCGCCGAACTGCGCGAGTACTTCGCTCGACTGATCACCCCGGAACGACGCGAGGCGCTGTCGGCCCAGACCGGCGAGTACGGCCACGGCAACGTGTACCGCGAGGTCGTCGCCGAGATGGGACGCGACGGCTGGCTGGCGCTGGGCTGGCCCAAGGAGTACGGCGGGCAGGACCGCTCCACCATGGATCAGCTGATCTTCACCGACGAGGCCGCCATCGCGGGCGCGCCGGTGCCGTTCCTGACCATCAACTCGGTCGCGCCGACCATCATGCACTACGGCACCGAGGAGCAGAAGAAGTTCTTCCTGCCCAAGATCGCCGCGGGCGAACTGCACTTCTCCATCGGCTACTCCGAACCCGGCGCGGGCACCGACCTGGCCTCGCTGCGCACCACCGCCGTGCGCGACGGCGACGAGTGGATCATCAACGGGCAGAAGATGTGGACCAGCCTCATCGCCTACGCCGACTACATCTGGCTGGCCGCGCGCACCGACCCGAATGCCAAGAAGCACAAGGGCATTTCCATGTTCATCGTGCCGACCACGGCCGAGGGCTTCTCCTGGACCCCGGTGCACACCATGGCCGGTCCGGACACCAGCGCCACCTACTACCAGGACGTTCGGGTCAAGCACAGCGATATGGTCGGCCCGGAGAACGGCGGCTGGGCGCTGGTCACCAACCAGCTCAATCACGAGCGGGTGGCGCTGACCTCGTCCGCGCCGCTGGCGCTGGCCGTGCGGCAGACCGTGGAGTGGGCGCGGGAGGCCAAGACCTCCACCGGATCCCGCGTCATCGACCAGGAATGGGTGCGGATCAACCTGGCGCGCGTGCACGCCAAGGTCGAGTACCTGAAGCTGCTCAACTGGGAGATCGCCTCCCGGGCCGACGCGGGTGGGGATGCCGCGCCGCGCCCGTGGGACGCCTCCACCTGCAAGGTGTACGGCACCGAACTGGCCACCGAGGCGTACCGGCTGCTCATGGAGGTGCTCGGACCGCAGGCGTACCTGCGGCAGGACTCGCCGGGCGCGCAGCTGCGCGGGCGATTGGAGCGCATGCACCGCGCCTGCCTGATCCTCACCTTCGGCGGCGGCACCAACGAGGTGCAGCGCGACATCATCGCCATGACCGCCCTGCGGCAGCCGCCGTCCGCGCGTTGATTTTGGAAAGCTAGGTACCCTCCATGGATTTCACCCTGACCGAAGCGCAGCAGGATCTGGCCCGGCTCACCGCCGAGGTGACCGGCAAACTCGTCACCGCCGACCGGCTGCGCGAACTCGACCGCACCACCGATGCCGAGGGCAACGACACCGTGCGCTTCGACGCGGCACTGTGGAAGTCGCTGTCCGAGACCGGCGTGCTGGCCGCGGCCCTGCCGGAAGCGGTGGGCGGCAGCGATTTCGGCGTGCTGGAGCAGACGGCCGTGCTGCGTGAGCTCGGCAAGTCGGTCGCGGCAGTGCCGTACCTGTGGTCGGTGATGCTGGGTGCGGGCGCCCTGGCCGCCTTCGGCTCCCCGGCGCAGCGCGAGCTGGCCGCGGCCGCCGGACGCGGCGAGACCATCCTGACCGTGGCGCTGAGCGAGGAGCGCAACTGGGAGCCCGCCACGCCCGTCACCACCGCCGACGAGAACGGCTCCTGGCGGCTGTCCGGCGTCAAGATCACGGTGCCCTTCGCGCGGCAGGCGGCACGAATTCTGGTGCCCGCCACCGTGAACGGACAGGCCGCCGTCTTCCTGGTCGATCCCGCCGAGTCCACCGTGCACCTGGCCGACCAGCTGGTCACCGACCGCTCCCCCGAGGCCGAGGTCGAATTGGCCGGTGCCCCGGCGGAATTGGTGGGCACGCTGGAGCAGGGGCCGGAGATCCTGACCTGGCTGCTGGAACGCGCCTGGCTGGGCCTGGCCGCCCAGCAGCTCGGGACGGTGGAGCGCGGCCTGGAACTGGTGGCCGAATACGCCCGCGAGCGCGAACAGTTCAACCGCAAGATCGGCAGCTTCCAGGCCGTGGCGCAGCGGCTCGCCGACGCCTACATCGACGTGCAGGGCGTGCGCCTGGCCGTGCAGCAGGCGGCCTGGCGACTGGCCGAGGGCCTGGACGCCGCCGCCGAGATCCACACCGCCAAGTACTGGGCGGCCGACGCGGGCCACCGCATCGGCCACACCGTCGTGCACGTGCACGGCGGCGTCGGCATCGACCGCGATCACATCGTGAACCAGTACTTCACCGCCGCCAAGCACAACGAGTTCGCCCTCGGCGGCGCGAGCGACCACCTGCGCGCCCTGGGCGGCATCCTGGCCGCCGGCTGAGGTCTGCACGCGGGGCGGCGGTACGGATTCCGTGCCGCCGCCCCGCGCTGCGTCCGGCCTGCTCCAGGGCGGTATCCGGCCCTACCGCGGCGGCACCGATGAGTTTTCGATGTCCGCTTCGTCCTTACCGGTGACACGCAACGAGTACGCGCCGAGAGGACGACATCATGGCCAGCAAGATGATCTTCATCAATCTCCCCGTTTCCGATCTGGACCGGTCCAAGGGGTTCTACGAGGCGCTCGGCTGGAAGGTGAATCCGGATTTCACCGACAACAACGCCGCCTGCATCGTGGTGGACGACAACATCTGCCTGATGCTGCTGACCAAGGAGTTCTTCACCAACTTCAGCAAGCGCGCCATCGCCGACACCAGCGCGACGGTGGGCGCGGCCTACGCCCTGTCGCTGGCCAGCGCCGCCGAGGTGGACAGCCTGGTCGAAGCCGCCCTGAAGGCCGGCGGCACCGAGGAGTCCGACGACAGCCGCCGCGCGCAGGAGGCCGAAGCGGGCATGTACGGCCGCACCTTCATCGACCCGGACGGCCACCAGTGGGAGCCGTTCCACATGAACTACCCGGGCTGATCCCCCGACGCCGAAGGGCCCGCCGAAAACCCGGCGGGCCCTTCGCATTGCACGGGCACCACGACGGCCCGCCGAGCACTCGGCGGGCCGTCGGTCGATGGGGCTTCGGTCGACATCCGGGTCAGACGCCGGTGCTCACCCCTGCGCGGCGGGCCGGGGACCGGAAGGTGACCAGCGCCGCTCCGGCGGCGGCCGCGGCGATCACGGCCGCGGTCACGAACGCGGCCGAGAAGCCGTCGGCCAGCGCGGCCGGGTCGCCCAGTGCCTCGGCCCCCGCCGCGGCGGCGATCGCGGTGGCCACGGCCAGGCCCAGAGCGGATCCGATCTGGTAGCCGGTATTGACGATGCCGGAGGCCAGACCGCCTTCCTCGGGGGCCGCGGCCGAGATCGCGGTCTGCAGGGAGGGGATGAAGGCCAGTGACATGCCGAGCGCGGCGATCAGCGAGCCGGGCAGCACATCCACCCAGAAGTTGCCGTCGGGCCGGACGAAGGACAACCAGATCAGCCCGACCGCCAGCACCACCAGCCCGGTGGCGGTCATGGTGCGAGCACCGAAGCGGGCGAACAGCTTCGGAGACAGCGCGATCATGCCGATCATGATGAGTGCCGTCATGGGCAGCAGGGCCGCGCCCGACGGGAAGGCCGAGTAGCCGAGCACCTGCTGTAGGTACAGATTGAGGAAGAACCACATCGGTACCCATGCCGCGCCCAGCAGCACCTGCGCCAGATTGGCCGCACCGAGATCCGGAGCCCGGAAGATGGCCAGCGGCATCAGCGGTTCCGCGCGCCGCGCCTGAATGGCGACGAAAGCGATCAGCAGTGCGGTGGCCCCAACGAGGATCGCCCAGGTCGACACGGCCGCCCAGTCGGCTCGCACCACCGCGAACACCGCGGCCGCCAGTCCCAGGGTCGCGGTCAGCGCGCCCAGGATGTCGACCGATCCGTGCGGTGCCAGCGCACCGTCCGGCACCAGCGCGGGCGCGGCGAGCAGCGCCACCACCGCGAGCGGGATATTGATGTAGAAGACCCAAGGCCACGAGGCGTATTCGGTGATGAGCCCACCGAGGAAGACTCCCGCCGTGCCACCGGCCGGAGCCGCCGCGCCGTAGACGGCGAACGCCCTGGTCAGCTCTTTCGGGTTGTTCCCGAACAGCATCATGAGCAGGGTCAGTGCCGACGGCGCGATGAGCGCCGCGCCCGCGCCCTGCACGCCGCGCCCGATGAGTTCGACCGCGGCGTTCGACGCCAGCCCCGCCGCCAGCGAGCCGACGCCGAGCACCGCCCATCCGGCCTGGAAAACCCTTCTCGCCCCGAGGATGTCGGAGAGCTTGCCGCCGAGCAGCAGCAGCCCGCCGAACACCACCACGTAGGCGTTGAAGACCCAGGACAGGTTCTCCTGGGAGAATCCCAACTCCTCCTGCATCTTCGGCAACGCGACACCGATGATCGAGGTGTCCATGATGACCATGAACTGCGCGAGGGCGATGAGCCCCAAGGCAACCCAGCGCCGCGACGCGGGCGGGGCCGATATCCGATCCGACATGGGAACCACTCCCTGACTACTCGCGGGACCCGTGCTCGGGTCCCGATAAGTTCCGACCCGGATAGATATACCCCTAGGGGGTATACATCCGACAGTCCTCGAAGTGGTGATCTACTTCATACCCACCGGGGGTATGCTAGGTGTTGAAACGCGAACGGCCCGACGGGTATACACCCGGCGGGCCGTTCACGCGTGTCGTCGCGCCGACGTCGGACCACCCCGACGTCATCCACCATGCGCGCCGACAGGGTCTACGCGGTGGTCGAAACCTCCGACCCTTCGCGCCACTCCTGCGGCAAACCGAAGAGCGGGAACAGTTTATCGGTGTCGAGGAAGAAGTTGAGACCGGAAATGCGATCTCCATCCAGTTCGAGCACGGTGATGGACCACGGCACCCACAGGCCCGGTTCGTCGCTCGGCTTGTAGTGGCCGAAGGCGGGCAAACCGTTCGCACCCGCCAGCGGCACCATACGCGAATCGCGGCAGGCGTGGCCGTGGCCGAGCATGAAGGCGGCCACATTGTCCGGACCCGACACCCACAGCGAGATGGGCGGCATGGACAGCGCCACATCCTCTTTCAGCAGGGCGGTGAGCGCGTCCATGTTGTAGGCCTCGAACGCCTTGACGAATTCGTCGACGAGTTTGCGCTGCTGCTCGTCGGTTTCGTCGAAGGTCTTGCCCTCGTCGGGCTGCACCTTGGACATGGTGGCGCGGGCCCGCTGCAGGGCGCTGTTCACCGAGGCCGGCGACATCATGAGCATGTCGGCGGTCTCGTTCGCGGAGAATCGCAGCACCTCGCGCATGATCAGGATGGCACGCTGAGTGGCGGGCAGATGCTGCACCGCGGCCACGAAGGCCAGCCGCAGTGTGTCCTTCACCGAGGCGTGGTCGGCCGGATCCGCGCCGAAGGCCAGCGCGTTCGGAATGGGCTCCACCCACACGTAGTCCGGCTCCGGCATGGGCAGCGGCGAGTCGGGCGTGGACGGCCCGTTCAGATCCATGGGCCGGGCGCGGCGCTGCGGCCCGTCCAGCATGTCCAGACAGACATTGGTGGTGATCTTGTAGAGCCAGGAGCGCAGACTGGAGCGCCCCTCGAAGGACTCGTAGGACTTCCAGGCGCGCGTGAACGCCTCCTGGACCGCGTCCTCGGCCTCGAAGGAGGACCCCAGCATGCGATAGGCGTAGGCACACAGCTCACGGCGGTGCCCCTCGAACGACTGCAACACCTCATCGAGGGAGGTGGTGGACCTGCCGGACTGCTTGCTCATAGGGCCACTCTGGCACACCCCACCGACATGTTGGGAGGATCGGAAAGGAGTTCCTTCCATACTTTTCGGCTATGGACGAATCCTCGGATGATCCGGCGTTTTCCCTGGTGAACGGATCGGAGCCGGTCGAGGGGATGATCGCGACCGGCTCCGGAACCGGGCACTACTTGCTGGCGGGCGCGGGCGCGTCCTCGTCGGCGGGACGCTCCTCGGTCTGCGCCTTGGCCCACTTGTAGTCGGGCTTACCCGCCGGATTCCGCTTGATCTGGTCCACGAACCACAGCGCACGCGGCATCTTGTAGGACGAGATCTCCTGCGTCAGCACCGGACGCAACTCCTCGAGCGTGGGCCGGTTCGCGCCGCGACACTGCACGACCGCGACCACCTTCTGCCCCCAGCGCTCGTCCGGCACGCCGACCACCAGCGCGTCGAAGATCTCGGGGTGGCACTTGAGCGCCCCCTCGACCTCCTCCGGGTAGATCTTCTCGCCGCCGGAGTTGATGCTCACCGAACCGCGGCCAAGCATGGTGACGGTGCCGTCTTCCTCGACGCGGGCGAAATCGCCCGGAATCGAGTACCGCTTGCCGTTGAACTCCTTGAAGGTGGCCTTGGTCTTGGCCTCGTCCTTGTAGTAGCCGAGCGGGATGTGTCCGCTGCGGGCCAGGAAGCCGATCTTGCCGGAACCGGGCTCGCAGGGATTGCCGTCCTCGTCGAGCACCTGGGTGGAGGCGTCGATCTTCACGCGCGGGCCGCCGGTGTGGTTCTGCCCCTTGGTGACCACGGACAGACCGCCGAAACCGGTCTCCGAGGAGCCGATGGAGTCGCTGATCATCCGGTTCGGCAGCAGCTCGAGCATCTTGTCCTTGAGCGTCGGCGAGAACAGCGCCGCGCTGCTGGCGATGACGTAGAGGCTCGACGCGTCATAGGGCTCACCGGTTTCCGGATTGCCCTCGAGCAGCGCGTCCACCATGGGCCGGGCCATGGCGTCACCGGTGATGAAAATCAGGTTGATCTTGTGCTGCTCGACGGCGCGCCACAGCCCGTGGCCGCTGAACTCCGCGAGCATGAGCGTCTTGCCGCCGCCGAACAGGCTCTGGAAGGTGGCCCACTGCGAGCCGCCGTGGATCATCGGGGCGACCGGGTACCGCACCATCTGCGGGTTGGCGGCGCCCAGCTTGGCGAGCTCCCACTCGTCGGTGACGTATTCACCGGTGAGGAAGTTGATTCCGCCGCCGAGCACCCGCCAGACATCCTCCTGCCGCCACATGACGCCCTTGGGCATACCCGTGGTGCCGCCGGTGTAGAGCATGTAGATGTCGTCGGGCGAACGGTCCTCGAAATCGCGCTCGGGTGAGCAACCGGCAAGCGCCGCTTCGTATTCCACCGCGCCCTCGGGTAGCGGCAGGTCGGTGCCGTCCTCCACCACGAGGACCGATTTCAGCTGCGGGGTGTTCGGCCAGACATTGGCGACCTTGTCGCTGTAGCGACGCTCGACCACCAGCGCGACCATATCCGAGTTGTCGAAGATGTACTGCAACTCGTTCTCGACATATCGGAAGTTCACGTTGACCATGACGGCGCGGGCCTTGAACACCGCCACCATGGCCTCGATGGCCTCGATGGTGTTGCGCGAGTAGATACCCACCTTGTCACCCGGTTGCACCCCCTGTTCCCGCAGGTAGTGCGCGAGTTGATTGGCTCGCCCCTCGAGCTCGGCATAGGTAACCGAGCGAGTGTCGTCGACCAGGGCGACGTTATCCGGCATGAGGTCGATGGCGTGTTCGACAAGGTCCGCTATGTTGTGGCTCACATGATGAAAATAGAACGTGTTCCTGTGTGTGACAAGACGCGATTTTCAATCCATACCACGGGAAATTGTGACTGCCGCCATAGGGCGCATTGTGGCTGCCGCCACAGAGTACGTCGTTTACCGTGGGCGCATGGACTTCTTGGCGATCTTGCGCGACCGGCTCACGGCTTTCGGTGAGCTCATCACCGCGGACGTCGATCTCACCGCACCGGTGCCCACCTGCGGCGACTGGACCCTCCACGATCTGGTCGAGCACATGGGGCGCGGGAATCAATGGGTGGTGACGGCGGTCGCCGAACTGCGCGGAAACGACGACGGCGAACCCGCGCCGCACGATCCGGCCGAACTGCGGGCCTGGTTCGACCGGACCTCCGACGCTCTCGTCACCGCACTGTCGGCCGATCCGGCCACGGAGGCATGGACTTTCACGCGGCTGGCCCCGCGCACCGTCGGATTCTGGCGGCGCCGCCGCACCCACGAGACGGTCATGCACCTGTGGGACGCGCAGTTCGCGCTCGGCACCGCCGCGCCGATCGACGCCGCGCTGGCCGACGACGGTATCGCCGAGGTCTTCGACATGTTCGCGCAGCGCATGATCGACCGCGGGCTGGCGACCCCGCCCGAGGCCGCCGTACAGGTGCGGTCCACCGACACCGGGACCATCCGGACCTACGGCAAGGGCGAGCCGACCGCCGAGATCGCCGCGCCCGCAGCGGATCTGCTCCTGTTGCTGTGGCAGCGCAAACCGAGTTCGGACCCGGCCTTCGCCTGGCAGGGCGACCGGGAGTCCGGCGAGAGCGTGCTGGCCGGGCCGCTCACGCCGTGACACCGGGAATATAGAACTCGTTCTACGACTGCACGAGGGGGGTGAGGCGGGCCAGCTGCTCGGTGTCGCGGACCCCGACGAGCAGCATGGTCACGCCCGCGTCCTCCCACACCTTCAGCTGCTCGCGCACCTGCGCCTCATTGCCGACGATCATGGTGTCGAGCATGAGCTCGTCCGGCACGGCGGCCGCCGCCTCGTCCTTGCGGCCGCTCCGGAACAACCGGGTGATCTCCTCGACCTGCTCGCCGTACCCCATCCGCCGGTACACCTCGGCGTGGAAGTTCAGCTCCTCCGCGCCCATGCCGCCGATGTAGAGCGCCATGACCGGTCGCATCCGATCGAGCTCGGCCTTCGGGTCATCGGTGAGGATCACCTGGGCGGTGGCGGCGATCTCGAAGTCCGCCCGCGAACGCCGGGCACCCGCCCGCGCGAAGCCCTCGTCCAGCCAGGAGTTGTACATGTCCGCGAGCCGGGGCGTGTAGTAGATGGCCAGCCAGCCGTCGGCGATCTCGGCGGTCAGCGCCACGTTCTTCGGCCCCTCGGCCCCCAGCCAGATGGGCAGATCCGCGCGCAGCGGATGGGTGATGGGCTTGAGCGGCTTACCCAGGCCGGTCGCGCCCGGACCGGTGTAGGGCAGCGGATAGTGCGGTCCGTCGCTGGTCACCTTGGCCTCGCGGGCCAGCACCTGCCGCACGATCGACACGTATTCGCGGGTCCGCTGCAACGGCTTGGCGAACGGCTGCCCGTACCAGCCCTCGACCACCTGCGGTCCGGAGACCCCGAGCCCGAGGATGTGCCGTCCGCCACTGAGATGATCCAGGGTCAGCGCGGCCATGGCCGTGCCCGTGGGCGTGCGCGCCGACATCTGCACCACCGACGTTCCCAGCCGCACCCGGTCGGTGCTCGAACCCCACCACGCCAGCGGCGTGAACGCGTCGGACCCCCAGGACTCCGCCGTGAAGACGGCGTCCCACCCGGCCTGCTCGGCCGCGACGACCAACTCCTGGGCATTGCCGGGCGGCTGTGCACCCCAATAACCGAGCTGCAACCCGAACCGCATGATCGACTCCCTTCCCAACTGGCCTCTTGCGACCATAATAAGAACCTGTTCTACTCGATCTCGTGACTCTGGGGAACACCGAAGTACTCGCCGCACCGCTGCGGATGCAGTTCGACTACACCCGCTCCACCGGTCCGACCATCGGCCGCTTCCTGACCGGCCTGCGCGCCGGGCAGATCGTCGGTGTGCGCGGCTCCGACGGGCGCGTGATCGTGCCGCCAGCGGAATTCGATCCGATCACCGCCGAACGGCTGACCGAGTTCGTCGAGGTCGCCGATGTGGGCACCGTGCGGTCGTGGAGCTGGGTGGCCGAACCGCTGCCGGGCCAGCCCTTCGACCGCCCGTTCGCCTGGGCGCTCATCCAACTCGACGGCGCGGACACCGCCCTGCTGCACGCCGTGGACGTGGCCTCGCCCGCGGACATCAGCACCGGGATGCGGGTGCGGGCGCGCTGGGCGACCGAGCGCAAGGGCTTCATTCACGACATCGCCTGCTTCGAGCCGGGCGAATTCTCGGTCGCCGCAACGCCTGCGGAGGAGGCCGAGCCGATCACCGGCATCGTGACGCCGATCGACCTGAGCTTCAAGCACACCGCCGCACCGCAGGAGACCGCCTTCCTGAAGGCCCTCGTGGAGGGCAGGCTGCTCGGCGCGAAGGCGGGCAACGACGGCAAGGTGTACTTCCCGCCGCGCGGGGCTGACCCGCGCACCGGCGCACCCACCGAGGACTACGTCGACCTGCCCGATACCGGCATCGTCACCACCTACTGCGTGGTCAACGTGCCGTTCCAGGGCCAGCGCATCAAGCCGCCGTACGTGGCCGCCTACATCCTGCTGGACGGCGCGGACATTCCCTTCCTGCACCTGGTGCTCGGTATCGACGCCGCCGAGGTGCGCATGGGCATGCGGGTGAAGGCGGTGTGGAAGCCGCGCGAGGAATGGGACTACGGGCTGGACAACATCTCCCATTTCGAGCCCACCGGCGAGCCCGACGCCGACTACGAGACCTTCGCGCACCACCTGTAGAGAGGCGCTGAAACCTTGACGAACACAACGGATATCGCGGTGGTGGGCTTCGCGCACGCACCGCACGTGCCGGAGACCTTCGGCACCACCAACGGCGTGGAGATGCTGCACCCCTGCTTCACGCGGCTCTACGACGACCTCGGCATCAAAACCGCCGATATCGACTTCTGGTGCTCCGGCTCTTCGGATTACCTTGCCGGGCGCGCCTTCTCCTTCATCTCCGCCATCGACTCCATCGGCGCGGTACCACCCATCAACGAATCCCATGTGGAGATGGACGCGGCCTGGGCACTGTACGAGGCGTGGGTGAAACTGCGCTCCGGACAAGCGAAGACGGCGCTGGTGTACGGCTTCGGCAAGCCCTCGGCGGGCACCCTGCGCCAGGTCCTCACCCTCCAGACCGACCCCTACGTCGTCGCGCCGCTGTGGCCGGACGCGGTGTCCATGGCCGGGTTGCAGGCGCGGGCCGGACTGGACGCCGGACGCTGGACCGAACAGGACATGGCCGCCGTCGCCGCCGAGAGCGCCGCCGCGGCGGCCGCCTACGGCGAGGCGACCGAGACCGCCCGGACCGAGACCGATATCGAGAAGCTGCTGGCCGCGCCGTACGTGGCCGACCCGTTCCGGGCCCACGACATCGCGCCCATCACCGACGGCGCGGCCGCCATCGTGCTGGCCGTGGGCGACCGGGCGCGCGAACTGTGCGAGCGGCCCGCCTGGCTCACCGGTATGGCGCACTACATCGACACCCCGATGCTGGGTGCGCGCGATCTCACCATCTCGGAGTCGACGGCCCGCGCGGCCCGCGCCGCCATCGGCGACGGCCCGGCCGGATTCGACGTCGCCGAGCTGAACGCGCAGTACAGCCATGAGCAGATCATTCTCCGGCATGCCATCGGGCTGAACGGTTCGACCCGCATCAACCCCTCCGGCGGGCCGCTGGCGGGCAACCCCCTGTTCGCGGCGGGTCTGGAGCGCATCGGCTTCGCCGCCACCGAAATCATCAACGGCAATGCGAATCGCGCCCTGGCCCACGCCAGCAGCGGTCCGGCGTTGCAGCAGAACCTGGTCGCCACTTTGGAGGCACGATGACATACCCTGCCGCCGTACTCGGCACCGGACAGACCAACCATGTGACCAAGCGGTCGGACGTGTCCATGGCGGGTATGTGCCGCGAGGCGATCGACCGCGCCCTCGCCGACGCCGAGCTCACCATGGCCGATATCGACGCGGTCGTCATCGGCAAGGCCCCCGACTTCTTCGAGGGCTCCATGATGCCGGAGCTGTTCATGGCCGACGCCCTGGGCGCGACCGGGAAGCCGCTGCTGCGCGTGCACACCGCCGGTTCGGTGGGCGGCTCCACCGGCATCGTGGCCGCCAATCACGTGCAGGCGGGCGTGTACGGCAAGGTGCTCGCCGTCGCCTGGGAGAAGCAGTCGGAATCCAACGCCATGTGGGCGCTGTCGAATCCGGTGCCGTTCACCAAACCGGTCGGCGCGGGTGCGGGCGGCTACTTCGCCCCGCACGTGCGCGCCTACATCCGCCGCGCCAATGCCCCGCTGCACATCGGGGCCATGGTCGCGGTGAAGGACCGCCGCAACGGCGCCCGCAATCCGCTCGCCCACCTGCGGCAGGCCGATATCACCATGGATTCGGTGCTGGCCTCCCAAATGCTCTGGGATCCCATTCGTTTCGACGAGACCTGCCCGTCCTCGGACGGTGCGTGCGCGCTCGTCATCGGCGACGAGTCTTCGGCCAAGGAGCAGGAGGCCCGCGGCCGGACGGTGGCGTGGGTGCACGGCACCGCCATGCGCACCGAACCACTCGCCTACGCGGGTCGCGATCAGGTGAATCCGCTTGCCGGACAGGACGCTGCCCGCGCCCTGTGGGAGCAGGCCGGTATCACCAATCCGCTCGAGGAGATCGACGCGGCCGAGATCTATGTGCCGTTCTCGTGGTTCGAGCCAATGTGGCTGGAGAACCTCGGGTTCATGCCCGAGGGCGAGGGCTGGAAGCTCACCGACTCCGGCGACACCGCCATCGGCGGCAAGCTGCCGGTCAATCCGTCCGGCGGTGTGCTGTCGTCCAATCCGATCGGGGCCTCCGGGCTCATCCGCTTCGCCGAGGCCGCCAAGCAGGTCATGGGCCGCGCGGGCGACTATCAGGTGGAAAACGCCCGCAAGGCCTTCGGGCACGCCTATGGTGGTGGCTCGCAGTACTTCTCGATGTGGGTAGTGGGGAGTGAGCAGCCGTGACCACCACCACCGAGCATCCGGCGCGGGTCGCCGGAGCCGCCTCGCAGGCCGCGGTCCGGGCGCGTGACAAGGCGGCCTGGGTCGCGCTCTTCGCCGCCGACGGCATCGTGGAGGATCCGGTCGGCCCGTCCTTCTTCGATCCGGAGGGCAGGGGACACCGCGGCGCCGAGGCCATCGCGGCGTTCTGGGACAAGGCGATCGCCCCGACCGAGCAGATCGAATTCCTCTTCGAGGACTCCTTCGCCTGCGGTCGCGAGATCGCCTTCACCGGCAAGATCCGCACCTACATGGGCGGCCAGGTGATCGACGCCGAGGGTGTCTTCACCTACAAGGTGGACGAGGACGGCAAGATCCTGGCCCTGCGCGCCTTCTGGGAGCAGGAGCGCGCCATGGCGACCATGAAACCGGCTGGAACACGCTAGAACTCGTGCCCGCCCGCTACGCGAGCGGGCACGATCCTCGCTCGATGCGACCCGAAAAGCGCGGCGGGCGTCCGGATTCCGGACGCCCGCCGCGCTTTTCGTATCGGCGCTGTCGATTCGCCTCAGTGCCGCACGGGGCAGGTCTGGTAGTCGACCTGGAACTCCTTGATGCCGTTGAGCCAGCCGGAGCGCAGTCGCCGCGGATCGCCGATGCCGGTGATATCCGGCATGTGATCGGCGATGGCATTGAAGATGATCTCCACCTCGAGGCGGGCCAGGTTCGCGCCGATGCAGAAGTGCGCGCCGGTGCCGCCGAAGGACAGGTGCGGATTGGGGTCCCGCAGGATATCGAAGGTGAACGGGTCCTCGAACACCTCTTCGTCGAAGTTGGCCGACCGGTAGAGCAGCACCAAGCGCTGCCCCTTCTTGATCTGGACGCCCGACAGCTCCGTATCCTCCAACGCCGTGCGCTGAAACATGCTGACCGGCGTGGCCCAGCGGATGATCTCGTCCGCCGCTGTCAGGGGCCGCTTCTCCTTGAACAGCTCCCACTGCTCCGGATTCTCGAGGAAAGCGAGCATGCCGTGCGTGGTGGCGTTGCGGGTGGTCTCGTTGCCCGCCACGGCGAGCATCATGACGAAGAAGCCGAACTCCTCCGACGACAGCGACTCCCCGTCGATCTCGGCCTGCACCAGTTCGGTGACGATATCGCTGGCCGGACACCGCTTGCGTTCCTCGGCCATCTGGTACGAGTAGCCGAGGATCTCGGTGGAGGCGACCAGCGGGTCGGCATCGCTGTCCGGATCGTCGTAGCCGGTCATCTCGTTGGACCAGCGGAAGATCTTCTTACGGTCCTCCTGCGGCACGCCGATCAGCTCGGCGATGGCCTGCAGCGGCAGTTCGGCCGCCACCTGCTCGACGAAGTCACCGCGCCCGGACTCGGCGGCGGCCCGCACGATCCGCTCCGCCCGCGCGGTCAGCTCGGCGCGCAGGCCGTTGATCACGCGCGGCGTGAAGCCCTTGGCGATGATCTTGCGCAGTTTGGTGTGCTCGGGCGCGTCCTTGTTCAACATCACGAACCGCTGCATTTCGATCTGTTCACGGGTGATGTCGTCGTTGAAGCGCGGGATGGCGGTGTTCTCGTAGTTGGAGAACACGTCGCTGCGCCGGGAGACCTCCTTGACGTCAGCGTGCTTGCTGACCACCCAGAAGCCGTCGTCGTGGAAGCCGCCCACGTCCGGCGATTTGGGGTTCCACCAGATGGGGGCGGTTCGCCGCAGTTCGGCGAATTCTTCGACCGGGACTCGGCTCTCCCACATGTCCGGGTCCGTGACATCGAATCCGTCCGGAAGATTGGGACGCATTGAGGTGTCGACCACCAGCAGTCTCCTTTGACCGACTGAAACACGTTCTACCATCATTGAAGCACAGGTGGTACGACTGAGGAAGACGAATTAGTAAACAGCTGTAACAGAATCCGAACCTGTTTCAGTTTGTACCCGAAAGGAACGACATGGGAACTCCCGTCATCGTCGAGGCCGCGCGCACGCCCATCGGCAAGCGCAACGGCTGGCTGGCCGGTCTGCACGCCGCCGAACTGCTCGGCGCGGCACAGCGGGGCGTGCTCGAGCGAGCGGCCCTGGACCCCCTGCTGGTGGAACAGGTCGTCGGCGGCTGCGTCATGCAGGTCGGCGAGCAGTCGAACAATGTCACCCGCACCGCCTGGCTGCACGCGGGTCTGCCCTGGCAGACCGGCGCAGTGACCATCGACAACCAGTGCGGCTCCGCCCAGCAGGCCGCGGGCCTGGTCGCCGGACTCATCTCGACCGGGGCCATCGAGGTCGGCCTGGCCTGCGGCATCGAGTCCATGAGCCACGTACCGCTGGGCGCCAATGTCGGCACCCACGCCGGGCCCCGCCGTCCGGCCAGCTGGGATATCGACATGCCCGACCAGTTCACCGGCGCGGAACGAATTGCCAAGCGGCGCGGCATAACTCGCGACGACACCGACGCCCTGGGTGAGCGCTCGCAGCGGCTGGCCGCGCAGGCGTGGGCGGAGGGCCGCTTCGACCGCGAGGTGCTGACCGTCAAGGGCGCGCCGCAGGTGGACAAGGAGGGCAACCTCACCGGCGAGACCATGGACGTCAGCCGCGATCAGGGCCTGCGCGAGACCACCCGCGAGGGCCTGGCGAAGCTGAAGCCGGTGCAGGAGGGCGGTATTCATACCGCGGGCACCTCCTCGCAGATTTCCGACGGTGCCGCAGCCGTTCTACTCATGGACGAAAGGGCCGCCGCGCGCAATGGTTTGCGCCCACGCGCCCGCATCGTGGCGCAGTGCCTGGTCGGCGGTGAGCCCGAATACCAACTCGACGGGCCGGTGCAGGCGTGCGCCCGCCTGCTGGAGCGCAGCGGCATGAGCATGAGCGATATCGACTTGTTCGAAATCAACGAGGCTTTCGCATCCGTGGTGCTGTCCTGGGCCTCGGTGCACAAGCCCGACTTCGACCGGGTGAATGTCAACGGCGGAGCCATCGCGCTCGGTCACCCGGTCGGCAGCACCGGATCGCGGTTGATCACAACGGCTTTGCACGAGCTGGAGCGCTCGGGCAAGAGCACCGCCATGATCCTCATGTGCTGCGGTGGCGCACTCGCGACGGGCACGATCATCGAACGGGTCTAGTCCCCAACCATTTTCGGCCATGAGGTTGAACATTCATCCTACGACCGCTCAAACGTGGCGTACGCCACACAAACTTCGGTACAGACAAGATGATGACTCGTCAGCTATCTTATAGCTACTAGCGGCTTGTTACGGAAGACCTTCGCGACGGGCCAGAACCGGGGCTCTTAAGCCATCCGCAAGAACCGTGAGGGTGGCCCGCAAACGCCCAAGCCACAGCGGCTTCACCGGATCACCGCCGAGAAGGTTCAAGGAAATCGCGAATCAGGCGTAGGTTTTCAGTTACTGAGCCGCTAATATCAATGATACGTATCCGAGATAACGACTGTTAGTACAGCGAAGGGAATTGGGCGGCTCACAATGGCTGATTTCGCGGCGCGGCTGAACAAGCTGTTCGAAACCGTGCATCCCCCGGGGCGTAAGCCGCACACCAACGCAGAGGTGGCGGCGGCCTTGACGGCCTCCGGCCATCCGATCTCGAAACCGTATCTGTCACAGCTGCGGTCGGGACAGCGCACGAATCCGTCGGACGAGACGGTGGCTGCGCTGGCGAAGTTCTTCAAGGTCAAGCCGGACTACTTCTTCAACGACATCTACGCTGCCAAGATCGATCATGATCTGGAGCTGCTGTCCCAGCTGCAGGGCTACGGACTGCGTCGGTTGTCGAGTAGGGCCTTCGACCTCTCCGAAGAATCACAGAACCTCCTCACCTCCATGGCGGAGAAGTTGCGGGCATCAGAGGGGCTGCCCGAAATTCCTCCGGACGGCACGGAATAGGCCCTGCCTCAAGGCAACACAGTGCGGGTGACTCGGAACCGCACTGTGTTGGTTTGTCACAGGACTCTTCCAGCCGGTTCCACGAGGAGCGTTCGAACGATACGGCGCTGCTTGCAGGGCAGCGTCGCCATCGTGCGGCTGGCACGTGGGGTGTTGCACCGGTCTCAGGGCACAGAGACCATGTGGCGTACACCCCTGCGCGGAGCAGATATGCGCACTCCTGGCATATCGCTGCGCGGGGTCCGAGCACATATCGGTGAGACGACCTCCCCTGGTGTACATCGCGCAGATTGTCGGGCGATGTACCGGATACGGCCACGGGGGGTCGTTTCGTTTTGCTGGATTTCCGATCGAGTTGTGCAAACCGCACACGCGATCTGTGCACAGTGCACTTTCAGATGCACACAACGGTCAGGACCATCGCCATTCCGGCGCACTTATGACCGGAATCCACCGAAAGGTGGACCCCGGTCGAATAGAGCGTTTCAGCGCTGCGCGGACGGCTGACCGGCCCCACTTTCCAACGCCTCGTCGAAGGCGCGAGCAATGGCCTGAGCCCAGCCGCGTGGGCTCACGCCGGGGGGCGGGGCGATCCATCGACCGTCGACCACGGTCTCGCCGAAGGGATTCCGCGCCCACAACGCCACCCGCTCGGCCCGTTCGGCCACCGATTCGGGCGGCGCGCCGGCATCGGCCAACTCCACGCCGCCACCGGACTGCAGGAACAGGGCGTCCATGATCTGCGCCACCTGGTCGGATGCCTTGAGCTGGGTGGTGGACCCGGTCTGATCCTTGGTCACCACCTCCGGGAAGCGCGCCACCAGCACCCGGTGCAGGGTGCGAATCTCCCGCAGCAGCAGGCGAGCTCGCAGCCAGAGCTCGATCACGATCCACACCGCGCCCATGGCGATCAGCAGTGACGCGATCTGCCAGGCGGGCCAGAACCAGTCCGGCTGCTGCGGTTTCGGCATGGCGGCGTGATCGATCTCACGTCGCAGCGACAGTGTCGACAGCACACCGACCACCAGGGTGCCGGTGGTGTAGAGCGCGATGCCGCGGCCCAGGGTGGTCCAGTCCAGGTTGCGCACGCCGGTGACGACGATGAAGACGCAGCCGAGCAGGGCGACCACCCAGCCGAAGGTGGTGGACCACACCAGGGTGATGGTCATGGCGATGAGGCCGCCCGCATAGATCATCCAGGAGATCTGGCGCAGATTCCGGCGTGACACCACCGGCCACGCCGCCGCGGCCACCACCGAGGTCGCCGTCACGAACAGCGTCCAGAGCATGGGAGTGAGCCTGTCGGACAACCACATTCCGCGCACCCCGGCCGGCGCGATGTGATCGACCGCCACCGCCACATCCGGAATCGCCACGGTGGAGGCCGCCGCGACGGACGCCACCGCGATCACGATCGCCACCCGCGCGGTCGTCGCGGGTTTGACGAGCACCCGGCCCACCCGCGCCCCGGCCGCCATCCAGACCAGTAGAGCCGTCAACCAGAAGGTCATACTGTGTCCTCCCGCTCGAGGGGGTGACCATGATCACGCACGCTGCCTCCTCCGGGCCCTGCCCCGGTCAGCAGCGTCCGGCGCGGATGCCCGGGGGGCCCTCCGTGGTTACGCACGCTGCCTCCTCCGGGCCCTGCCCCGGTCAGCAGCGTCCGGCGCGGATGCCCGGGGGACCCTCCGTGGTTACGCACGCTGCCTCCTCCGGGCCCTGACCCGGTCAGCAGCGTCCGACGCGGATGCCCGGGGGACCCTCCGTGGTTACGCACGCTGCCTCCTCCGGGCCCTGCCCCGGTCATCCGAGTGCCTCGTCGAAGCGCAGGACCGAGACGCCCGCGCCGCGGCTGTTGAATACGCGCAGTCGGGTCATGAGCATGTTCGCGAAGGTCTCCGCCTCCCACTCGCACAGTTCGTCCTCGCCGAGATCCACGATCTGCTGGTGCGCGCGCTGGCTGAGCATGTAGGCGATGAGGTCCTCGCTGGCCTCCAGCGTGACCTCGGTCGCGGCCTCGCCCGGATGGTCGAACACGATATGGCCCAGCTCGTGCGCGAGCGTGTGCTCGCGCGTGGGTAGCGCGGCGGCCAGCACGATCACATCGCGGTCCGGGTAGCTGCGGCGCTGACCGCACACACCCGGCCCCAACTGCGCGCTGGCGATCTCGATGGGCCGCCGCCGCTCCAGCGAGATGGCGTCGACCACCTCGTCGAGGGTGGTGGCGTCGAAATCGGCGGCGACCGCGCACACCGCGTCGACGGCGGCCGCCACCCGACGGTAGGACCTGCTGGCGCTGCTATGCGCTCGACTCTCGGTCATCGCTGCCCCCTCACGCCCTCGGGCCGAAGAACTGGGCGCGCGCGGCATCGATCCGCGCCTGCGCCGCGGACGCGCTCTGCGCGCTCACCGCACCGGAACCCACGCCCGCCAGCGTGAGCGCAATGAGTCCGCCGATGACCGACAGCAGTTTGATCGGTGGCAGCAGACCCGAGTCGGAGGTGGGCCGCACCTGCGGATCCGGCTGTGCCAGCACCGGATCGGGCGCCGCCGGCGGGGCGGGAGGCGCGGGCGGCGCCGGAGCCGCCTCCACCGCGGGCGGCACGACCAGCGGAGCCACCACGGGCAGCGGTACCTGGGGTGCCGCGGGTGCGGGCGGTTTCGGAATCTCCAGCGGTACGGGCGGGGGCACCGGTGCGGGTGTCGGCTGCGGGATCAGCAGAAGCAGCAGCGGGGAGGCGCAGACGGCGGCCGAGCCGACCCCGGCCGAGCCGAGCGCGCCCGAACCCGTCGCCGCCGAACCGGCACCCGCGGAACCGACCGCCGCCGAACCGATCCCGGCAGAACCGACGGCCGCCGAACCGACCCCGGTCGAACCGGTCGCGGCCGAGCCGAGCGCGGCCGACCCGGCACCCGAACCCGTCGCGGCGGACCCGGCGGCGGACCCCGCACCCGCGGAGCCCACCCCGGCCGAGCCGACGGCCGCCGAACCGGTACACAGCGCGGCCAGCGCGGCCGACCCGGTAGCGGCCGATCCCACTGCCGCGGAACCCACAGCGGCCGAACCCGTCCCGAGCCCCGCCGAACCCGTGATACCCAACAGCGTGGCGAGAGTCGCGGCGGCCGAACCCGTCCCGACAGCGGCGGAACCCACTGCCGCCGAACCGGTCCCGAGTCCGGCCGAACCGGTGAGGCCGAGCAGTGCCGCCATACCCGCGGATCCGGTGCCGAGTACGGTGCCCGCACCCAGACCGGCGGAACCCACTGCGGCGGAACCCGTTCCGAGCGCGGCGGAACCCGTGGTCAGGGCGGCGGAACCGGAGCCGACGACCACCGAACCGGCTCCCGCGCCCGCCGAGCCGAGGGCGGCCCCGGCCGAGCCGGTGGCGGCGGAGCCGGTACCCAGGGCGGCGGAACCCGTTCCGCCGACGGCGGATCCGGTGGCGGCGGAGCCCACGCCCGCCGAGCCGGTGGCGGCCGAGCCGATTCCGGCCGAGCCGGTGCCGAGCAGTGCGCCGACCAGATCCCACGGACCGGCGGCGGGAGTCGGCTCCAGGGGTGCTTGGACGGGCTGGGGTTCGGGCGCGGGTTCGAGGTCGATGCCGCCGGGTTGGGCCAGGGCCGCCATGGGCCCGAGCAGCGTCGTACCGGCGACCATCCCGGCCACCGCCACTATGCGCAAGGTGCGACCAACACTCACGCGACAGCCTTCCCCTCATCGGTTTTACTGCGCAGTCCAATCGCCCGGTCGCCCCGATTGCCGGACCTTTGCGGAACGCGGGTCATGCTACCGACAACCCACCCACCCCGCACAACTCTTCCCGGCATTAGGGGCTGCAACCAACCGTACGTCCACCCCCGCCCCGACACGCCGAATATCACAAACCGCCCCAGGACAATTCGGGCGTAACACCCGCACCACCGCGCAGCTCACCCCACCCGGCGCACCATTGTGAGACTGCCTGGTCCGCACGCGACCGATTGGTTTGCTGTGTCGGAAACGAAAGAGGTTGCGGGAGAGTGGTCCACCATAGCCGCCATCGCGAAATGTGATGATGGACACAAACAAACGTCGCCGGTACCCCGCGAGCGGTACCGGCGACGTGAGATCTACGAGTGCTATGCCCCGTAGACCGGCTCGGGTTCGGTGGCCTTGCTCAGCAGATCGCGGACGACCGGACCGAGCTCGGCGGGCTCCCAGCGCGCGCCGCGGTCCACCGAGACGCCGTGCCGCCATCCGTCGGCGACGGTCACCTTGCCGCCCTCGACCTCGAACATGCGACCGGTGACACCGGCGGAGTCCGTACTGCCCAGCCAGACCACCAGGGGTGAGACATTCTCCGGCGCCATGGCGTCGAAACCGTCCTCCGGGGCCGCCATCATGTCCGCGAAGACGGTTTCGGTCATGCGGGTGCGCGCGGCGGGCGCGATGGCGTTGACGGTGATGCCGTAGCGCGCGAACTCCGCCGCCGCGGTCAGGGTCAGGCCCGCGATACCGGACTTGGCGGCGGCGTAGTTGCCCTGGCCGACACTGCCGAGCAGACCCGCGCCGGAACTGGTGTTGATGATGCGCGCCTCGGGCCGCCGCCCCGCCTTGGATTCGTTGCGCCAGTACTCGGCGGCATGCCGCATGGGCGCGAAATGGCCCTTGAGATGGACCTTGATCACGGCGTCCCACTCGTCCTCGCCGAGATTCACCAGCATCCGGTCCCGCACGATGCCCGCATTGTTGACCAGCACGTCGAGGCGGCCGAAGGTCTCGACGGCGGTGGCGATCAGGCGGCGCGCACCCTCCCAGTCGGAGATGTCGTCACCGTTGACCACGGCCTCGCCGCCGAGCGCCTTGATCTCCTCGACCACCTGCGCGGCCGGGGAATCGGGGCTGGGCGCACCGTCCAGTTCGGCTCCGAGGTCGTTCACCACGACCTTGGCCCCGGCGGCGGCGAAGGCGAGGGCGTGCGCGCGGCCGATGCCCCGGCCCGCACCGGTCACGATGACCACACGCCCGTCGCAGATCTTGTTGTCCGTCATATCGATACCTCTGTGTCAGAAGAGTTGAGGATCGGGGGCCCAGCCCCCGCGCCCCCGATGGAAGAGCGGTGCCGACCGACCGGGGGCCCAGCCCCCGCGCCCCCGGCGGCAGTGCGGTTCTCGGGGTCCCACCCGGCTAGCCCCCCGCTGCCGAGGGCACCTCGGCGGTAGAGGCGTCCAGGAAGGCGGGTTTCTCGCCGCCGCCGTGGACCAGCAGGGTGCCGCCGCTGATGTAGGAGGCCAGCGGGGAGGCCAGGAAGGCGGCGGAGCGGCCGATGTCCTCGGGGGTGGCCAGGCGCTGCAGCGGGACGGTGCCGCTCACCGCGGCGATGCCGTCGTCGTCGCCGTAGTGCAGGTGGGAGCTCTCGGTCTCGACCATGCCGCAGATGACCGAATTGATCCGCACCTTGGGTGCCCATTCGACGGCGAGCGACGAAACCAGGCTGTCCACACCGGCTTTCGCGGCACCGTAGGCGGCGGTGCCGGGCGAGGGCCGGTGCCCGCTGACGCTGGAGATCATCACGATGGAACCGCCGCCGCGCTGTCGCTGCATCACCTCGTTGGCGGCCTGCGACACCAGCAGCGGCGCGAGCAGGTTCAACTGCACGATCTTCGAGTGGAAGTTGGCGCTGGCGTCGGCGGCCAGCGCGAAGGGCGCGCCACCGGCATTGTTCACCACCGTGTCGAGCCGCCCGTACTTCACCACGACGGTGTCGACGAGTTTCCGCACCGAATCCGGATCGCGCACATCGCACGGCAGGAAGTCGATCGCCCGGCCGTCCACCTCGACGGGCGCATCCGCGGGGCGGCGCGCACAGGCCACCACGGTCGCGCCGGCCTCCAGGAAAACCCGGCTGATCCCGGCTCCGACGCCGCGCACACCGCCGGTCACCAGGACGACGGAGCCGGAGAGGTTCACTTCGATTGCCACCGTGCTAACCTACCAAGCACTTGCTTGTTTTGCCAACGATGGGACATTCGATGGGGATCAACCGTCACACCGAATCCGACGGCGTGGAAGTCGTCACTGTCGACTACCCGCCGGTCAACGCCCTGCCCTCGGACGGCTGGTTCGCCCTGGCCGACGCCGTCCGCGAGGCGGGGCGCGACCAGAACACCCGGGTGGTGGTGCTGCGCGCCGAGGGGCGCGGATTCAACGCGGGCGTGGACATCAAGGAGATGAACCGCGACACCGGGCACACCGCCCTGATCCGCGCCAACCACGGCTGCTTCGAAGCCTTCGCCGCCGTCTACGACTGCGAGGTCCCCGTCGTGACCGCCGTGAACGGCTTCTGCCTCGGTGGCGGTATCGGCCTGGTCGGCAACTCCGACGTCATCGTGGCCTCCGACGACGCCACCTTCGGCCTGCCCGAGGTGGATCGCGGTGCGCTCGGCGCGGCCACCCATCTGGCACGCCTGGTCCCCCAGCACCTGATGCGCACCATGTTCTACACCGCCGGCACCCTCACCGCGCAGCAGCTGTACCACTACGGCTCCGTCTACAAGGTGGTGCCGCGGCCCGAACTCGACGCCGCCGCGATGGAGGTCGCCAAGAACATCGCCAACAAGGACGGCCGGGTCATCCGCGCCGCCAAGCGGGCGTTGAACGGCATCGACGTGCAGGACGTGCACCGCTCCTACCGCTACGAGCAGGGCTTCACCATGGAACTCAATCTCGCGGGCGTGGCCGACGAGATCCGGGCGCGCTTCGACGACGATCTGGCCGCGCAGAAGAAGGGGAAGTAGCAGCCATGCGCGACAAGCGAATGTCCCTGGACGACGTGGTCGGCGAACTGCGCAGCGGAATGACCATCGGCCTCGGCGGCTGGGGCTCCCGGCGCAAACCCATGGCCTTCGTGCGGGCACTGCTGCGGTCGGACATCACCGATCTGACCGTGGTCAGCTACGGCGGGCCGGACCTGGGGCTGCTGTGCTCGGCGGGCAAGGTGCGCAAGGCGTACTACGGTTTCGTCTCCCTGGACTCCGCGCCGTTCTACGATCCGTGGTTCGCCAAGGCGCGCACCGAGGGCGCGATCACCGTGCGGGAGATGGACGAGGGCATGGTGAAGTGCGGCCTGCAGGCCGCCGCCGCCCGCCTGCCGTTCCTGCCCATCCGGGCCGGATTGGGTTCGGCCGTCCTGGATTTCTGGGAGGGCGAGTTGAAGACGGTCGACTCCCCCTACCCGACCGACGGCAAGACCGAGACCCTGGTCGCCATGCCCGCACTCGACCTGGACGCCTCCTTCGTCCACCTGGACCTGGGCGACAAGCACGGCAATGCCGCCTACACCGGCGTCGATCCCTACTTCGACGATCTGTACGCACTGGCGGCGCAGCGCCGGTACCTCTCGGTGGATCGACTCGTGGACACCGACGAGCTGGTGAAAGCCGTTCCGCAGCAGGCGATCATCCTCAACCGCATGATGGTCGACGGCGTGGTCGAGGCCCCGGGCGGCGCGCACTTCACCTTCTCCGGCAGCTACGGCCGCGACGAGCGGTTCCAGCGCCACTACGTGGAGGCCGCCAAGACGCCCGAATCGTGGGCTGAGTTCAGGGCGCGCTACCTGGACGTCTCCGAGGACGAATACCAGTCCGCCGTCCGCGCTTTCGCCGAGGAGCAGAAATGAACGCCACCACCGTCACCCGGGCCGAGGTCTGCGTCGTCGCGGCGGCCGAGATCTTCCGCGGCGCGGGCGAGATCATGGCCAGCCCCATGTCCACCGTCACCACCATCGGCGCGCGGCTGGCACGGCTGACCTTCGAGCCGGATCTGCTGCTCTCCGACGGTGAGGCGCTGTTGCTCGCCGAGGTTCCGCCCATCGGGGGCAAGGCGCCCATCGAGGGCTGGATTCCGTTCTCCAAGGTGTTCGACGTGGTGGCCTCGGGCCGCCGCCATGTGGTCATGGGCGCGAATCAGCTGGACAGGTACGGCAATCAGAACCTGTCGGCCTTCGGTCCGCTGCAACATCCGACCCGGCAGATGTTCGGGGTGCGCGGCGCTCCCGGCAACACCATCAACCACGCCACCAGCTACTTCGTGCCCAAGCACAGCAAGCGGGTGTTCTGCGAGAGCGTCGACATCGTCTCCGGGATCGGCTACGACAGGATCGATCCGGAGAATCCGGCCTACCGGTTCCACCATCTGCACCGGGTGGTGTCGAACCTGGGCGTCTTCGACTTCGGCGGACCCGCGCACACGCTGCGCGCGCTGTCGCTGCATCCGGGCGTCACCGCCGACGAGGTCGCCGAGAACACCTCCTTCGAGATCGCCGGTCTGGCCGAGGCGGGCGAAACCCGGCTGCCCACCGAGGAGGAACTGCGGATCATTCGAACGGTGCTGGATCCCAAGGGTTTCCGGGAGAAGGAAGTGACATCGTGACCGCCCGGCTACGCACCCCGCTGACCGAACTGGTCGGCATCGAACATCCCATCGTGCAGACCGGGATGGGCTGGGTCGCCGGCCCCGGCCTGGTCTCGGCCACCGCCAATGCGGGCGGCCTGGGCATTCTGGCGTCGGCCACCATGACCTTCGCCGAGCTGGAAGCGGCCATCGCCAAGACCAAGGCGCAGACCACCAAGCCGTTCGGCGTGAATATCCGCGCCGACGCCAGCGACGCCTCCGAACGCATCGAACTGCTCATTCGCGAGGGGGTGCGGGTCGCCTCCTTCGCCCTCGCACCCAAGCAGGAGCTCATCGCGCGGCTGAAGGACGCCGGTGTGGTGGTGGTTCCGTCCATCGGCGCGGCCAAGCACGCGGTGAAGGTGGCGAAGTGGGGTGCGGACGCGGTGATCGTGCAGGGCGGGGAGGGCGGCGGGCACACCGGTCCGGTCGCCACCACCCTGCTGCTGCCCTCGGTGCTCGACGCCGTGGACCTTCCCGTGGTCGCCGGTGGCGGCTTCTTCGACGGGCGCGGGCTGGCGGCGGCGCTGTCCTACGGCGCGGCCGGGGTCGCCATGGGCACCCGCTTCCTGCTCACCCAGGAGAGCAGCGTGCCGGACGCGGTGAAACAGGAGTATCTGCGGCGCGGACTCCAGGACACCGTGGTCTCCACCAAGGTCGACGGCATGCCGCACCGGGTGCTCAATACCGAACTGGTGCAGCGGCTGGAACATTCGGGCCGAACCCGCGGGTTCGTCGCCGCGGCGGCGAACGCGCTGAAGTTCAAGGGCATGACCGGCATGACATGGTCCACCATCGTCAAGGACGGTCTGGCCATGCGCAAGCACAAGGACCTCACCTGGTCGCAGGTCATCATGGCGGCCAATACCCCCATGCTGCTGAAAGCCGGTCTGGTCGAGGGCAATACGCAGGCGGGTGTGCTGGCCGCGGGCCAGGTCACCGGCATCATCGAGGACCTCCCCACGGTCGCGGACCTCATCGACCGCATCATCGACGACGCGGTCGCCCGCATCGACGACCTGAACTCCTACCGCGTCACCGACCCCGAATCCGCGACCGCCTGAACCCTGCGACCGCAGGCCCCTGCAACCGCCCGACGTGTGCATCACGGCCCGGACCCGTGACCGATCTGTGCGTCACGGCCCGTGCCCGTGACCCCCTGAGCCGCGCGGCAGACACGATTCGCCGCGCAACCCGACGGATCCGGACCATCCCGTCCGATCCGCGGCGCGACCACCACCTACCGGTCGCGCGAGCCGCCCCCGGTTCCT
The DNA here is from genome assembly GCF_007362295.1 of Nocardia otitidiscaviarum. Lineage (NCBI taxonomy): Bacteria > Bacillati > Actinomycetota > Actinomycetes > Mycobacteriales > Nocardiaceae > Nocardia > Nocardia otitidiscaviarum. Next base: position 6,372,919 of record NZ_CP041695.1, read on the forward strand.
CTCGCCCGGGGGCGGCCTTCGCGCTTTTCAGCGGACTGGGCAACACCGCCCTCGCACCTGCAAGCGCCGACCTGCGGCAAAGCATTCGACCTATGCTGTCTATCGGTGAGGATTCGAGCCCCGCTGCCCCTGCGTGCGGTTGTCATCGCTCGCGGATACCGCCCGCTGTGCTGAACGGCGGGAACGGCAGGGGTGGCGGACGCGGGGTCGGCGCGCCCCGGAATCTGGAGAATGGCGGTGTGCGCGTAGATGTGCTGGGGCCGCTCCGGGTGGAGGTGGACGGCCGGACCGTCGGGGTGGGCGGTGCGCGGCTGCGGGCGCTGGTGACGCGGTTGGCGTTGGACGCGGGACGTGTCGTGGGGGGCGCGGCGCTGGTCGAGGCGTTGTGGGCGGACGGGGTACCCGAGCATCCGGCGGCGGCTTTGCAGTCGGCGGTATCGCGACTGCGCAGAACACTGCCGGCGGCGGTGGTGTGTGCGGAGGCGGGCGGGTACCGGCTCGACATTCCGGCCGACGCCGTGGATGCGGTCCGCTTCGAGACGCTGGCGGGAGAAGGGCGGCGCGCGCTGCGGGCGGGGCGGGCTGGGGCGGCCGAGGAGCTGCTCACCAGGGCATTGGCGCTGTGGCGCGGGGAGCCGCTGGCCGATGTCGCCCGGCTGCCGTTCGCGACCGCGCCCATCGCACGGCTGGCCGAAGTGCGGCGGCAGGCCGTAGAGGACCGTGCCGAAGCGCGACTGGGCCGCGCCGACCCGGCGCTGCTGTCGGCCGAACTACGCGAACTCGTCGCCGCCGATCCGCTGCGGGAGCGTCCACGGGTACTGCTGATCAGGTCCCTCGCGCACGGCGGCCGCCAGGCCGAGGCCCTGACCGCCTACGAGGCATACCGCGCCGTGCTCGCCGAAGAGCTCGGCGTGGACCCGCCGCCCGAACTACGCGAGCTGCATCTGCGACTGCTGCGCGGCAACCCGCCACTCGACACACACCCGCCTGCCGAACCACGCGAGCCGCACCCACAACCGTCGCGCAGCAACCTGCCACTCGACACGCACCCGCCGACCGAACCACGCGAGTTGCATCTGCAACCGCCGCGGTTGCATCTGCGACTGCTGCGCGGCAATCCACCACTCGACACACACACCGAACCACGCGAGCCACACCCGCGACCGCCGCGCGGCGTCCCGTTGCCGGGCGCGGGAAGCGCGGCCGGGCGGGTGGGCGGCAACCTTCGCGCTCCCCTGACCAGCTGTATCGGCCGCGTCACCGAACGGCGTGAGGTTGCCGAGCGGTTGCGCGACGGCCGCCTGACCACACTGGTCGGTCCGGGTGGGGTCGGCAAGACCCGGCTCGCCGTGACCGTCGCCGCCGAGGTGTCCGGCACCGTGTGGATCGTGGATCTGGCCGCCGCGGCGGAGCCCGACGGTCTGCCGCGGCTGCTCGCGCGAACCCTCGGCATCCGGGAGCAGGGGGATATCTCGGCGCGGGTAGCCGAGGCCCTGTCGGCCCCTGGGACGCTGCTCATCCTGGACGGCTGTGAACACGTCGTCGGCGCGGCCGCCCGGCTGGCGGACGAGGCGCTCGGTCGCTGCCCCTCCCTGCGAATACTCGCCACCAGCCGCGAACCGCTGGGCATCACCGGTGAGGCTATCTATCCGGTGCAACCGCTCGACCCAGCCTCCGCCGCAGCGCTTTTCATCGAGCGAGCGCGGGCGGTCCAGCCCGACTTCACAGCGGTCCAGCCCGACTCCACGGCGGTCCAGCCCGACTTCACAGCGGTCCGGCCCGACTTCACAACCGATTCCGGCGGCGTCGAACGGATCTGCCGCCTGCTGGACGGCCTGCCGCTGGCGATCGAGCTGGCCGCCGTACGCCTGCGGTCCATGTCCCTGGCGAGTCTGGTGGACCGCCTGGACGATCGATTTCGCATTCTGACCGCCGGTAGCCGCACCGCGCCGCCCAGGCACCGCACGCTGGGGGCGGTGGTGGCGTGGAGCTGGGACCTGCTCACCGATGCCGAACGCGCTGCGGCGGAACAGGTCTCGGTCTTTTCCGCGGGTTTCACGGTCGAGGCCGCCGAATATGTGGGCCTGACCGTGGACCTGCTGCACGGCCTGGTGGACAAGTCGCTGCTGACCTTCGGTGCGGGACGATTCCGCATGCTGGACACCATTCGCGAGTACGGATGCCAGCGGTTGGCCGACACCGGTCGCCTGCGCACCGCCCGCGCCGACCACGCCGCATGCTATCTGGAGCTGGCCGTACGGGCGGAACCGCACCTGCGCGGCTCCGGGCAACTCCCGTGGCTCACGCGTCTGGCGGAGGAACGCGAGAACCTGGACGCCGCCTTGCGTTTCGCCACCGCGAGCGGCGATACGGACACCGCCCTGCGATTGGCCGCCGCGCTGGGCATGTTCTGGACCGTGCATGGCGATCACGCCACCGCTACCGCGCGATTGCGCGCGGCCCTGCGCCTGCCCGGCGCGGGACCCGGCGACGCGCGGGCACGCGCACACACCGCGCTGCTGCTCAATGCGGTATTCGCCGGTGCCCCGGCCGAGGACGACACCGCCGTCGCGAACACCGACGTGACCACCGGGATCGAGAACACGCCCACACCAGGGAATCTCGCGACACTCGTCGCACCGGACACGCCGACCGCTGGCGAACCCATTCGCGGTCCTGTGACCGCCGTCGGCGCGGCAACGGTTACCGATCCGGCTCTCGCGGCCGAACCGCCGGACCCCTTCACGGTTCTCGTCCGCGCCCTGCGGGCGCTGTGCGACGGCGACTTCTCAGCCGGTGTCGCGACGGTAGAACCCAATCTGGCACACCGGGATTCGTGGCTGCGCGGCATGAGCTGGCTGGTGCGCTCGCTGCTGCACGGTGCGGCGGGCGATATCGGTCGCGGCAGCGGCGATCTCGAGGAAGCCGTGGCTGGATTCCGGGCGGCCGGAGAGCGGTGGGGATTGTCGCTGTCGCTGATGTCCCGGGCGAGCGTACTGATCACGGCGGGTGCGGAACTCGACGCCGCGCTCGGCATGCTGGACGAGGCGACCGCGCTCGCCCGAGAACTCGGCACCCATGACGGACAGCGGGTGTGGCTCGCCATGGTGCGCATCGACGCCGGTGACCGCGTCGGTGCGCGCGCGCAACTGCTCGAGACGTTGGACCGGGCGGCCGCACCGCGCGACCACGCCCTCGCACGCGTCGGCCTCGCCACCCTGGCCCGTTACGACGGCGATCTGGACGCGGCCCGGCGACAGCTCGACCTGGCCGAACCGCATTGCGCCGCACCGCCGGAACGCGCCCTCTACGCCACCGCGGCCGGATTCCTCGTCGCGGCGGTCGGCGATCTCGACGCCGCCGACCGCCACCTGTCCGAGGCACGAGCCCTGGCCGCATCCATGCCGGATCCGCCGATGCTCGCCCAGGTGGCGGTCGGCTCGGCGGAATTGCGTTGGCGGCGCGGCGATCCGCGCGGGGCCGCCGAACTGCTCGGCATCGCCGACGCGATTCGCGGCGGGCCGAACTCGGGCAATCCCGATGTCGCACGGCTGCGCCTCCGGCTCGACGATCGCGGTCGCGAGTACGAGACCGATTACACGCGCGGCCGCACCCTGGACCGGGCCCGGGCCGTGGCGGCACTCGGCTCCGGAGAGCCGCTCGAATCAGCCGCCCATCAGCCCTGAGGTACTCAGACGGCGTTGGCGGTGCACACCACGGTGTGCACCCACGCACCACTCAGTTCGGAGGAGCCGAAGCTGGCCAGCGGCGCGGTGGGCGTGTACTCGCCCAGGCTGGAATACGCCGCGTCCTCGGCCGCCTTTCGGGTCGGGCCGCTCGCCACGGCGAAGCCGTCGCCACTCTCCACGATGACCCCACACCCATTGGCCCACGACGCCCAGATCTCACAGTCGTCCATACCGCAGTCCGCGAGGGCGGCCTGCTCGGCCGTTTCGAAGCTCGGCGTGTTGACGCCAACGCCGGACTGCCACGTCAACGGACTGAAGGCTATCGAGGCGAACTGATCCCCCGCCGCATTCGCGGCGCCGGCACCGGCCAGCGATCCCACAACCAACCCAGCGGCGGCCACGAAGCCGCCGATCTTGCTCATCTTGCGCATATTGCGTGTTCCTCACTCACATAGCTCCGTTTCGGAGCTACAGCGATCATCCACGAAACGGCTGCGATTCACACTTTGGGCGCACGCTCGCGTTTCGCCAGGAACTCGGTACGGCAGCCGTCACAGCAGAACGCGTACAGCTCGCCGTCCAATTCCACTGTGGGAGTGTGCTCGTCGAGCGGCACCAGCACGCCGCACAGCGGATCACGCAGTGCCCGACCGGCTTCGGCGTCATCACGGTAGGGATCACTGAGCATGTCGACGAGATCGGTGGACGACACGGCCCTGCCGAGCATGCCGATACTGCCCTCGGTCACGCCGATCACGTGCACCTGCACCGTGGGGAGACGGTAGGGCAACTCCGAGTCGTCGAACTCGTCGGCGATGATCCGGGTCGCATACGAGATCAGGGTTTCGCTCAGATCCTTGCGCCACGGCCCCGGCACCGAGATGCGGACCAGGCAGCGCGGCGCATCCGTCGCCGCCAACTCGTTCTCGGCCACCACCCAGGTCTCCGGCTCGTGCACCACCACCTGGAACATCTCGGCGTAGACCGCCGCCGAGCGGGGAGCCATCCGCTCCCCCGTCCCGTCACCGTCGCCCAGTTCCTCGATCGTGCCGAGCCGCTGCGCCACCCGGCGCCGCCGCTCGGGGTCGAGAGCTCCACGGGATATGAACAATTCGATGAACATCATCGTCACAGCACCTCCTGGCTCGACCATGCCGGTGGGCGCTGTCGGATGACTGTCATCCCGCTGTCGGCGGGCGGCTACCGGGTGGGCGGCTCGTCGTAGGAGGAGGTGCCCTCGTCCAGCAGCGGCTCCTCCACCTTGAAATGCGCCGGGGCGAACAGGCGCAGCACGTGGTAGCCGGTGATCACGACAATGGTGCCCAGCGCGATGCCGGAGAGGGTGAAGTTCTCGGTGATCTCCATGCTCACATTGCCGATGCCGATGATCAGGCCCGCGGCGCACGGCACCAGGTTGAGCGGATTGCGCAGGTCGACCTTGGCATTGGTCCAGATCTGCGCGCCGAGCAGGCCGATCATGCCGTACAGGATGACGGTGATGCCGCCGAGCACACCGCCCGGAATGGCGGCGACCACCGCGCCGAACTTGGGGCACAGGCCGAACAGCAGCGCGAACAGGGCCGCCGCCCAGTAGGCGGCCGTCGAATAGACGCGGGTGGCGGCCATGACGCCGATGTTCTCGGAGTAGGTGGTGTTGGGCGGGCCGCCGAAACCGGTGGAGAGCATGGAGGCCGCGCCGTCGGCGGCGATGGCGGTGCCGAGTTTGCCGTCCAGATCGTCGCCGGTCATCTCGCCGACGGCCTTGACATGGCCGACATTCTCGGCGACCAGCGCGATGACCACGGGCAGCGCGACCAGGATCGCCGACAGCTCGAAGGCCGGGGCGTGGAAGTCCGGCAGGCCGATCCAGGCGGCGTCGGCCACCCCGGACAGATCCAGCCGCCAGTGCTCGGTGACCGCCCCGCTGCCTTCGGCGGAGGTGATCGGGCCGAGAATCCGGTCCAGCACCCACGACAGGCCGTAGCCGAACAGCAGCCCCAGGAAGATCGCGATGCGCGCCCAGAAGCCACGCAGCGCGACGACCGCCAGACCGGTGAACAGCATGGTGAGCAGCGCTGTCCACTGGTCCTGCGGCCAGTAGGTGGAGGCGGTGACCGGCGCCAGGTTGAAGCCGATGAGCATGACCACCGCGCCGGTGACCACCGGCGGCATGGCGGCGTGGATGATGCCCGCACCGAACCTGCGCACCGCCAGACCGATGAGGAACAGGGCCGCGCCGACCGCCAGGCAGGCGCCGGTGATGGTGGCGATACTGCCGCCGTCGGCCTTGATCACCGCGGCCACGCCCACGAACGAGAGCGAACAGCCCAGGTAGCTGGGCACCTTGCCGCGGGTGGCGAGCAGGAAGATGGCGGTGGCGACGCCGGACATCATGATGGCGAGGTTCGGATCCAGCCCCATCAGCACCGGGGCCACGAAGCTCGCGCCGAACATGGCGACCACATGCTGGGCGCCGAGCCCGAACGTGCGCGGCCACGACAACCGCTCATCGGGCTTGACGACCGCGCCCGGGGCGGGAGTCCGCCCGTCGCCGTGCAGCGTCCAACGCACGCCGAGGTCCATACTCACTCCGCTTTCTACGGGTCCGAACAATGCTGCGAGCATCGTAGGCGAGCAAACGCTCGGCTTCGCGCCACGGCGGAGGGGCGGCGTCCGATACCGGGAGGCCCGACCCCCACGAGCGTGAATGAGACTTCGACATGTGCACCCGGCCGGGAGCCGACGATCGGCGACGAGCAACCGGTCCCGCTGCGGCGGGCTAGAGGCCGTAACGCCGACGGATGTGCGGGGGTAGGGCGTGCGGGTTCTCGTCGGTGAGGTCGAGGTCTTCACCGGGAAGTTGCCGCGGGTGGCGGGGTGCGGGTCGGGCGGGCCGCTGCGTCGGCGGGTGGGGCTGCGTGCGCTCGGCGGACTCCGCCTCGATCTCGATGAAGTGGTGCAGCGCCGCGGCAATGGTCGGGTCGGTGACCAATTCCCGGCGCAGGTTCACAACCTGGTCGGCGGCCTGCCGTAGGGCTTCGTTGTGCGCGGCCGAAATCGACTGTGCCAGCACCGGGTCGGCGAGCTCGAGGGCGGTGATACGGCCATCGGCGGCCACCTCGATGCGGATCCCGGCCGCCGCCGCGGTTCCGCGCACCCGCTCGATCCCGTCCTGCACGCGGCGGGCCGTGCGGGCGATCTCCTCGAACCGTCCGGCGGCCGATGCCGACATGCTGACCTCACCTCCCGCGTCCGTGACAGCCACACCATCGCGCGATCGGCGTCGTTCTCACGCTTCACGTTCCTGCGCGGCTCAGATCGCGACGTGGCTCGGGTCGCACGGTCCATGGTGGTCGATCCGGTGCTCGTCGGGGGCGGATCGGGTGTTCTCGCACCGGTTTCAGGCGGATGGGTTCGGGGTTCCGTCGAAGTAGCGCTGCACCGTGGGGCCGAGCCAGGCGATGAGTTCGTCGGCGCTCATGGCCACCACCGGGGGCAGGCGCAGGACGTAGCGGCACAGGGCGACGCCGAGCATTTGGGTGGCGATGAGGCCCGCGCGGGTGATCGCGTCGGCCGGTTCGGCGCCGCGCGCCACGATCATGGGCACCACCTGGCCGCCGAACACCTCGCGCATCTTCTGGGCCGCACCGTCGTTGGTGACCGCGGCGCGCAGCAGGGCGGCGAGGGATTCGTCGGCGTCCCACCGCTGGACGGCGAAGGACATCAGGGCCGTGCCCAGGTCGGCGGCGGGGACGTCGGCGAAGTCCGGCAGGCGGAGGTCGATTTCGGCGGCCAGGGCGAACAGTTTGTCCTTGGAGCCGTAGTAGCGCATCACCATGGCCGGGTCGATGCCGGCGTCGGCCGCGATGGCGCGAATGGTGGCGCGGTCGTAGCCGTCGCGGGCGAAGCGTTCGCGCGCGGCGGTGAGGATCGCGGCCCGAGTCGCGTCGGACCGTCTGGTTCGTTCCGCAGTCATGTCAACAAGTGTAGGCCAACAAGTGTTGACCAAACGCCGTCGTGGCTCTATTGTTGTCAACAAGCGTTGGCCAACAGATGTTGACCGAATAAAACCCTTGGAGGACATGATGATTCCCGAAAAGACCGATGTCCTGGTGATCGGCGGCGGACCCACCGGACTCATGCTCGCCGGGGATCTCGCGCGAGCGGGCGTCACGGTGACCCTGGTGGAGAAGCACGCACACGGCTCGGAACTCACCCGCGCGTTCGGCGTGCACGCCCGCACCCTGGAGCAGTTCGACGCCCGCGGCATCGCGGACGAGGTGGTCAGCGGCGGAGCCACCCTGGACAAGCTGCGACTGTTCGAGCACGCCGTGGTCGATCTGGGCAAGCTGCTCGACAGCCGCTTCCCCTACCTGCTCATCACCCCGCAGACCCACGTCGAGGACGTGCTGCGCAAGCGCGCGCTGGAGGCGGGCGCGAATCTGGTGACCGCCGCCGAGCTGATCACCTTCACCGACACCGGTGACGGCGTCGACGCCGAGGTGCGCTACCAGGATGCGGTCCACCCCGTGCGGGCGCGGTACCTGGTGGGCGCGGACGGCTACCACAGCCGGGTGCGCGAAACCCTCGGCCTGGAGTTCCCCGGCAAGTCGGTGCTGAAGTCCATCACGCTGGCCGACGTGCAGCTCAGCGAACCGCCCCAGGATCTGCTGGCGGTCAACGGCGTCGGCGACGCCTTCGCCTTCATCGCGCCCTTCGGCGACGGCTGGTACCGGATCTTCGCCTGGAACCGCCGCAATCAGGTGCCCGACAGCGAACCGGTGACGCTGGAGGAACTGCGCGAGGTCGTCACCCGGGCGCTCGGCACCGATTTCGGCATGCACAGCCCGCGCTGGCTCTCGCGCTTCCACAGCGACGAGCGGCAGGTCGAGTCCTACCGGGTCGGCCGGGTGTTCCTGGCCGGCGATGCGGCGCACGTGCATTCACCCGCCGGCGGTCAGGGTATGAACACCGGCATCCAGGACGCCGCCAATCTGGGCTGGAAGCTCGCCGCGGCCGTGCAGGGTTGGGCTCCGGAGGGCCTGCTGGACACCTACCACGCCGAACGGCATCCGGTCGGCGCGGAGGTGCTGCGCAGCAGCGGCGCCATCATCCGCGCGGCCATGCTGGAATCCAAGCTCGGGCAGCTGGTGCGCAACACCCTGGCCGGTGGCGCGCTGTCGCTGCCGCCCGTCGCGCACAAGGTGGCCGGATCGCTGTCGGGCATCGGGTTCGCCTATCCGCGCAAGCACGGCACGGATCACCTGGTGGGCACCCGCGCCGCGGATGTCGAGCTCACCGACGGCCGGCTCTACGAGGCGCTGCGCGACGGCAAGTTCGTGCTGGTCACCGCCGCCGCGACGGCGGTGCACGGGCAGGACGACCGGGTCCGGATCGCCGTCGCCGCGGACCCCGACCAGCGGCCCATGCTGGTCCGCCCGGACGGCTACATCGCCTGGGTCGGAGCCCGGGGCGCCGTGGATCTGGATGCGGCACTGGCGGCTTGGGTCCACTGAGTCAGGACAGGATCCGGATCTGCGACATCATGTCGTGGTCGGCGTGGTCGAGATTGTGGCAGTGCCAGACGTAGCCGCGAATCTCCGGAGCCGCCACGGAATGTCCACCGTGCATGCCGCCGGGTGCGATCGCCTCCGCACCCGGCGGCACACGCAGTGCGGCATCCGGATCGAAGCCCAGCTCCGCCACCGACGGCCAGTGCACCAGCACCCGGGTGATGGTGTCGGTCGGACACTCCACCGTGTCCTTCCAGCCGTATTCCCATGGCGGTGGCAGCTGCTGGGGGCCGAGCGCGTACGGATCGGCCGACGGAGCCCAGCGAATTCCGAAGGCGGGCGGCAGATTCGACCACCAGTAGGCCGAGGTGAGAATGGGCTGCCGCCCGAGCACCCGCATCCGCGCCAGATGGATGTGGATGGGATGGTCGAAGGGCGTGCAGTTCACGATGTCCCACTGCTCCACCGATCCCGCCCGCGCGCGGTCGATGTCCTCGGTGAGGAACGGCAGATTGTTCTGCGACATCATGGTCGGGAAGACGGCGGCCGCGCGCGAATCGTCGTTGAGTCCGAGCAGCGTCATGGTGCGCACCGAATCCGGAACCGGCACCGGCGCAAGCGGTTCCGGTAGTCCCGGACCACCGCGCAGCACCGGCGGCACGATCGCGGGCGGCCCGCTCCCGGCCACCGCGAACCGCATGATGGGCCGCAGCTCCGGCACCATGAACACGGTATTGCCGAGATCGTTGTAGGCGGTGTTGATCAGGTCCACGGACTCGCCGTCGCGCATGCCGCTGAAATCCACGAGCAGGTCCACCCGCTCCCCCGGGCTGACGCGAATGGACGGCGTCGCAACCGGCGCGTCCAGCAGTCCGAGATCGGTGCCGATGGCCCACAGTGGCAGCCCGTTGGTGAGCTCGAAAATATAAGGGCGCGAATTGGACCCGTTGAGCAGCCGGAACCGGTACAGGGTGCGGCGCACCTCCAGACGCGGCCAGACCACCCCGTTCACGCACGCCACGTCACCCAACTGCCCGGACTGGTTGTAGCCCTCGGGAATGTAGATCCCCACCATGGGCTGGATGCTCCCGTCCGGGTTGAAGGTGCGGTCCTGCACGATCAGCGGGATCTCGAACTCCCCGGCGGGCAGTCCGAGCGGATTGTCCGCCGCTCCGGTGTCGAATTCGTCCCGCACGTAATACATTCCGGCCAGACCCGCCTGGATGTTGAGCCGGGTGATCCCCATGGCGTGATCGTGATACCACAGCGTGGCGGCCTCCTGGCGATTGCTCGGCTCGTAGGTGGCGCGGCGGCCGTTGCGCCAGGTGACGAGCGGATGTCCGTCGGCGTCCGGGGCGTTCGCGCCGCCGTGCACGTGCACCGTCATGCGGGGATCGGTGCGATCCAGCTCGGTGACGCCGTGCATGGTGAGGTCCACGTGCGAGGCGAGCACATGGGTGCCGAGTTCATTGCGAAAGCTGATGCGAGCCGGGTGATCTCGCCAGGCTTCCAGATTCGGTCCCAGATACGCCCGGTCGTAGCCCCAGGTGCGGGTTTCCGGCAGGTCGCGATGGAAGCGGTGCGTCCCCGACCGGGCCGCGAAGTTCCCGGCGGCGGGGCGGGTCTCCGGAATGGGCAGGGCGTCCACGAAGGGTTGCAGGGGCGGTGAGTGATAGTTGAGCGGCGTGATGGGCGGCGGCGGTATCGGGGGCACCGGCAGCGGTGCGGGCGGCAGCGGGACCGGGGCACCCGCCGCGGGCACGGCGAAGCCCGATGCGGCGATACCGAGAGCCCCCATCAGGAACCCCCGTCTGGGCAGGTTCTCACTCATGACCACACCGATTCTGCGCCGCGGTACCCGAGAGAGACCGAGGCTCTGGCGTTTTCGTTATCCAACAGACTCATCGGCCCGGACACCACCGCCATTACCCGCCGAAACGGCGGACGCCGCGCACCCGAGGGTGCACGGCGTCCGAATGCGACCGACGGTCAGCCCAGGCGTTCGATGATCGTCACATTGGCGGTGCCGCCGCCCTCGCAGATGGTGAGCATCCCGTAGCGGCCGTTCACCCGCTCCAACTCGTTGAGCAGCGAGGCGAACAGCTTCGCACCGGTCGCGCCGAGCGGATGGCCGAGCGCGATCGCGCCGCCGTTGACGTTCACCTTCTCCGGATCGGCCCCGGTCTCTTCGATCCACGCCAGCACCACCGACGCGAATGCCTCGTTGATCTCGATGACATCCATGTCGTCGATGGTCAGCCCGGTCTGCTCCAGCGCCCACCTGGTGGCCGGAATGGGTGCGGTGAGCATGAGGATCGGATCCGCGCCGCGGGCGCTCACGTGGTGGATGCGGGCGCGCGGGGTGAGGCCGTACTCCTGCACCGCCCACTCCGAGGCCAGCAGGGTGGCGCTCGCACCGTCGGAGATCTGGCTGGCCACCGCCGCGGTGATGCGGCTGCCCTCGGCGAGCGGCTTCAGGCCCGCCATCTTCTCCATGCTGGTCTCGCGCGGACCCTCGTCGATCCAGAAGTCTCCGACCGGCACGATCTCGCGGTCGAACTTGCCCTCGACGATGGCCTTGCGGGCGCGGTCGTGGCTGCGCAGCGCCCACGCCTCCATCGCCTCGCGGGAGATGTCCCACTTCTCGGCGATCATGTTCGCGGAATTGAACTGCGACACCTCACCGGTGCCGTAGCGGTGGTCCCAGCCCTGCGCGCCGACGAAGGGCGCGTCGAAGCCGTACTGCTGACCCGCGAGCATGGCGGCCGAGATCGGAATGGCGCTCATGTTCTGCACCCCGCCCGCCACGATCACCTCGGCGGTGCCGGACATGACGGCCTGCGCGCCGAAGGTGATGGCCTGCTGCGAGGACCCGCACTGGCGGTCGACGGTGACGCCCGGCACCGATTCCGGGTAGCCGGCGGCCAGCCAGGTGGTGCGGGCGATATTGCCCGCCTGCGGGCCGATGGTGTCGCAGCAGCCGAAGACCACGTCGTCGACCGCCACCGGGTCGACAGCGCTGCGGCCCAGCAGTCCCTGGATCGCCGCCGCGCCCAGGTCGGCCGGGTGCACCTCGGCCAGCGCGCCGCCGCGCTTGCCGACCGGGGTGCGCACGGCGTCGATCACGTACGCCTCGCGCATGGGGGCGTACCGGCGGCGGGTGGGTGCAGACATGAAGAACTCCTACTTGCTGGGCTGTTCGGGATTGGTCAGCCCGTCGAGCACGATGGTCAGATACTGCTTGGCCAGGCTGTCGACCGTGATGCGGCCGCCGGGGCGGTACCAGCGCACCGACACCCAGACGGTGTCGCGCAGGAACCGGTAGGCCAGTTCGATATCCAGTTCCGGCCGGAAGCTGCCGTCGGCGACGCCATTGGTCAGCACCCGGTGCCACAGCTCCCGGAACTCTTTGTTGTATTCCTCGATGTAGCCGAATCGCGGTGTGCCGCTGAGGCGTTTGGCCTCGGCCTGGTAGATGGCCACCGCGGCGTGCGATCGGTCGAACGATTCGTACGACGCGATCACCAGGGCTTCCAGGGTGTCGCGAGTGGGCAGGCCCGCGTCGACGATCTCCCGGTAGCGGCCGAAGAGGTCGTCGAGGAAGCCGCGCAGGATTTCGTCCACCATCGCTTCCTTGGAATCGAAGTGGTGGTAGAGACTCCCCGATAGAATCCCCGCCGCGTCGGCGATATCGCGGACCGTGGTGGCGCGCAGGCCCCGCTCGGCGAAGAGATCGGCGGCCAGGCCCAGCAGCTCGCTGCGACGTGCTGATTTGGAGGGGTCAGGTGGTGGGGTCACCTCGCCAATATACAACCAAGCATTTGCTTGGTCGAGTCAGCGCACCGAGTAGCGCAGCGGCGAGGCAACGGACAGGTCGGCCAGCAGGCGGTCACAGATGACTATGGGCGAGATTCCGGCCCGGGCCATGCGGGCCACCAGGGCGAGGCGACGTTCGGGGCTGTCCCATTCGACGGTGAGTGGATCGCGGCCCGGGCCCGCGTCCACGGTGGCCATGACCCGGGGGACACCGCCGTCACCGCGTTCCTCACTGAGCTTGAGCACCATGCCGCGCTGCCACGCGCGGTAGGTCTCCATATCCGCGCCCACCACCAGCTTGTCGGTGGCGGCACACAGCCCCTCGGCGATGCCGTCGGCGAAAGCCACATTGTCGTAATGGAATTGACGGCAGCGCCGAACCACCTCCAGCAGATCCGCCCGGACCTCGCACAGCAGGGCGGTGCGTTTGTGGCGGCGGCGCGCCTCCTCGCTGTCGCCGAAGGAGTCGCGGGACAGGCCGATTCGGCGCGCCCGTTCGCGATCACGGGCGAGGTCGTGGCGGAGCGCGCCACGCGGATCGCGGGTGACGTCGTCCTCCGCCACCGCGTGCTGTTCGAGAATCCGCGCCGCGCGCATGGCGGTGGCGCGTTCGGAATCGTGGTCCAGTAATTCCGCTCCCAGTGTGAGAGCGGCGAGTACCGCATTGTCGATACGGCGGCGCGCGAGTACCACCTCGCGCACCAGCTCGAGTTCCAGTGCTTCCTGGGCTTGTTGTCGCTGATCCCGACCCATGGGTCGCGCCCTTCGACGTGTGGCATCGGCCTAAACCAGGATTGCACACCGAGCGCATGGGCGCGCCAGCCATTTTCTTTCCTGTGGATAAATCAGCGATCCGACAGAAGGCGAATGAAATCAGGCGCGCTGACTGCTGATCGAAATGACTTCACCGGTCAGATAGGTGGTGTAGTCACTGGCGAGCATGGCGATGGTCGCCGCCACCTCCCACGGCTCGGCGGCGCGGCCGAAAGCCTCCTGCGAGGTGAGGTGGTCGAGCAGATCGGGCGAGGTGACCTTGTCCAGGAAGGCGTGCCGCGCGATGCTCGGCGCCACGGCATTGATCCGCACCCCGTATTCGGCCGCCTCGACGGCGGAGCAGCGGGTCAGCGCCATCACCCCGGCCTTGGCGGCGGCGTAGTGCGCTTGGCCGTGCTGGGCGCGCCAGCCCAGCACGCTGGCATTGTTGACGATCACGCCGCCGTGGGCCGCCGCGCGGAAGTACCGCAGCGCGGCCCGGGTGGCGCGGAAGGTGCCGTTCAGGGTGATGTCGACGACCCGGTCCCACTGCTCGTCGGTCATGTCGACCACGGGCGTCTCACCGCCGAGCCCGGCATTGTTGACCACGATGTCGATCCGCCCCAGCGCGGCCACGGCCCCGGTGAACAGCGCGTCCACCTGTTCGGTGCTGCTCACGTCGCAGGCCAAAGAGGCCACCCGGCGATCCGGGAATTCGGCCTGCAGCGCCGCCTCGGTCTCCTTCAGCCGACGTTCGTGCCAATCCGAGACGACCACGTCCGCACCCTCGGACAGCAGCCGACGGGCGGTGGCGGAGCCGATGCCGGTGCCCGCGGCGGCGGTCACCACGGCGATCTTGCCGGCCAGCAGGCCGTGGCCGGGGGTCGGTTCGGGAGCAATGGACAAATCGGTCACGGCCGAGCCTCTCGCGGAAGTCCGAGCACCCGCTCGGAGATGATGTTGCGCTGCACTTCGTTCGATCCCCCGTAGATGGTGTCGGCGCGGCTGAACAGGAACAGCCGCTGCCAGGCATTGAGGTCGTCACCCGACGCGTCGGCGATGAGGCCGGGCGCGCCGAGCACATCCATGGCCAGCTCCCCCAGGCCGCGATGCCAATTCGCCCACAGCAGTTTGGTGACCGACGCGTGCCCGGCGGCGGTGCGGGCGTCGACGGTGGCCGAACCGTGGCCGTCGTCCAGGGTGCGCAGCACGTGGGCGCGCAGCACCCGCAGCCCCACCCAGGCCCGGTCCAGCCGGTCGGCGATCACCGGATTGTCGATCGCCCCGTTCTCCCGCGCCACCGCCTCCAGGTCGGCGAGTTCGCGGGCGTATCGAATCGACTGTCCCACGGTGGAAATGCCGCGCTCGAAGGTGAGCGTGCCCATGGCCACCCGCCAGCCGTCGCCGGGCTGGCCGACCACCAGATCGGCGGCGGTGCGGGCATTGTCGAAGAAGACCTCGTTGAACTCGGCGGTCCCGGTGAGCTGGATGATGGGCCGCACCTCGATACCGGGCTGCTTCATGGGCACCAGCAGGTAGGACAAGCCCCGATGCCGCTGCGATCCCTTCTCGGTGCGCGCCACCACGAAGCACCAGTCGGACAGGTGCGCCAGCGAGGTCCAGATCTTCTGCCCGGTGATCGACCACTCGTCGCCGTCCAGGTGCGCGGCGGTGGAGACGGCCGCCAGATCCGATCCCGCGCCGGGCTCGGAATAGCCCTGGCACCACAGTTCGGTGACACCGCGGATGCCCGGCAGGAAGCGCCGCTTCTGCTCCTCGGTACCGAAGGCGATGAGGGTGGGGCCGAGCAGTTCCTCGCCCAGGTGCGAGACCCGGCTGGGCGCGTCCGCCTTGGCGTACTCCTCGTGGAAGATGATCTGCTGCCGCAGGGTGGCGTCGCGACCGCCCCATTCCACCGGCCAGCCCAGACAGGTCAACCCGGCGGCGGCCAGGGCGCGATCCCATTCGAGGCGTTCGTCGAAGGCTTCGTGTTCGCGGCCGGGACCGCCCAGACCGCGGAGTTCGCGGAACTGCCCGGTGAGGCTCTCGGCCAGCCATTCACGCACTTCGGCGCGGAATTCGGCGTCGCGTCCCGCCTCCATCCCACTGGCCGGTTCGGGGGTCTGGATCATGCTCACGTCGGTAGAGTAACCTACCAAGCACTTGCTTTGTTAGACCCATTCCCGGACGGCAGGAATTCCGATGACACCACCTCCGCAGACCACTCCGCTGGCTCTGCACGACGCGGCGCGCGCCTACGGCGACGCCCCCGCCGTCGTCGACGGTGCCGTACGACTGAGCTGGGCGGAACTGCTCGACTCGGTGCGTGAGACGGCCCGGGCGCTGCTGGCGCGCGGGATCGGCGGCGGCGACCGGATCGGCATCTGGGCTCCCAATACGCACCACTGGGTGACGGCCGTACTGGCCACCCACTACGTGGGCGCGGTCATCGTCCCGCTCAACACCCGCTACGTCGCCGAGGAGGCCGCGGATGTGCTGGCGCGGGTGGACGCCAAGGCGCTGTTCATCGCCGGGCCGTTCCTGGGCCGCGACCGACTGGCCGAATTGCGCGCAGCCGCACCGGATCTGAAGATCGGGACGACCATCGTGATACCGGGCGACACCGGCCCGGGCGGCACCGATGATGCTGGCACGGCTGTCACGGATGATGCCGCCGCGATCGGCACGGGTGGCGTCGGCGTGTCCGCCGCGGGCGATGCAGCCGCGCGCACCGGTGACGACACCCTGACGTGGCGTGACCTGGCCGCGCTGGCCGTACAGGTCACCGCCGCGGACGCCATCGCCCGCGCGGAATCCGTTTCCCCGGACGACCTTTCCGACATCCTGTTCACCTCCGGCACCACCGGGCGCAGCAAGGGCACGCTCATCGCGCACCGCCAGGCACTCGCGGGCGCGCGGGCCTGGTCCGAATGCGCCACCCTCAACAGCACCGACCGCTACCTGGTGGTGCCGCCGTTCTTCCACAACTTCGGTTACAAGGCAGGCATTCTCGCGTGCCTGGTGACCGGTGCGACCATCGTGCCGCAGGCCACCTTCGACGTGCCCGAGACCATGCGGCTGGTGCAGGACCACCGCATCACCGTGCTGACCGGGCCGCCCACCATCTACCAGACCATCCTGGAGCATCCCGCGCGCCGCGACGCCGATCTGAGCAGCCTGCGGGTGGCAGTCACCGGCGCGGCCACCGTGCCGGTCGTACTCATCGAAAGAATGCGCACCGAACTGGAATTCGATGTGGTGCTCACCGCCTACGGGCTCTCGGAGTCCGGCGGCTTCGGCACCATGTGCCGTCCGGAGGACGACGCCGAGACCATCGCCAACACCTGCGGTCGTGCCATCGGCGACTTCGAGGTCGCACTCGCCGACAACGGCGAGGTGCTCATCCGCGGATCCCAGGTGATGCTGGGCTATCTCGACGATCCGGTGGCCACCGCCGACACCATCGACTGTGACGGCTGGCTGCACACCGGCGATGTCGGCACCTTGGACGGACGCGGCTACCTGAAGATCACCGACCGGCTCAAGGACATGTACATCTGCGGCGGGTTCAATGTGTACCCCGCCGAGGTCGAACAGGCCCTGGCTCGGCTCGACGGCGTCGCCGAGACCGCGGTCATCGGGGTGCCGGACGAACGGATGGGCGAGGTCGGCAAGGCGTTCGTGGTGCGCAAGGCCGGATCGGGCCTCACCGCCGACGACGTGGTGGCGCACGCCAAGACGCTGCTGGCCAATTTCAAGGTGCCGCGCTACGTCGAATTCCGTGATCAGCTGCCCTACAGCGCCGCCGGGAAGGTGCTCAAGCGGCAGCTGCGCGACGACACCGGCCGTGCGGAGAACGAGGAGAGAGCGTGAGCCAGGAACCAGGGCCGATCCCCGACGAGGGCGAGGTGGTGCGCTACGAGACGCGCGGACCGATCGCGATCGTCACCCTCAACCGACCCGACTACCGCAATGCGCAGAACTCGGTCATGACCTACGCCCTCGACGCCGCCTTCACCCGGGCGGTCGAGGATCCCGAGGTCAAGGTGATCGTCTTGGCCGGCGCCGGAAAGCATTTCAGCGCCGGACACGATATCGGCACGCCGGGGCGCGATCACCACGTCACCTACGAGAACAAGGCCGCGCTGTGGTGGGACCACGTCGATCGCCAAGGCGGCGACCAGCGCTTCGCCCGCGAATCCGAGGTGTACCTGGGTATGTGCCGCCGCTGGCGGGAGATCCCCAAGCCCACCATCGCCATGGTGCAGGGCGCGTGCATCGCGGGCGCGCTCATGCTGGCCTGGTCCTGCGACATGATCGTGGCGTCGGAGGACGCGTTCTTCTCCGATCCGGTGGTGCGCATGGGCATTCCGGGTGTCGAGTATTTCGCGCATCCGTGGGTGCTGGGCCCGCGCCGCGCCAAGGAGATCCTGTTCACCGGTGAACGCTTCAGTGCCGCACAGGCATACGAGTGGGGAATGGTGAATCGCGTGGTGCCGCGCGCGGAGCTGGAGGGCCACACCCTGGCGCTGGCCGAGCGGATCGCGGAGATGCCGCAGTTCGGGCTGGCGCTCACCAAGAAGGCCGTCAACCAGTGCGAGGACCTGATGGGCATGCGCGCCGGCATGGATTCGGTCTTCGGACTGCACCATTTCGCACATGCGCACAATGCCGAGGTCGGCGCGGATTCACTCGGCGGCATGAACGCCAGATCCATGAAGGCGGCCGCCGACCGGAACGGGGTGAAGTAGATGGATCTCGAATTCGATGCCAGGACCGAGGAATTCCGGCGTGAGGTGCGGGAGTTCCTGGCCGCCAACGTACCCGCCGCTCCCTTGCCATCCATGGACACCCAGGCGGGTTTCGAGGCGCACCGGGAATGGGAGGCCACGCTGGCCGACGCCCGGCTGTCGTGTGTGGCCTGGCCCGCCGAGTACGGCGGCCGGGACGCCTCGCTCACCGAATGGGTGATCTTCGAGGAGGAGTACTACGCGGCCGGAGCGCCCGGGCGGGTGAGTCAGAACGGCATCTTCCTGCTCGCGCCGACCCTGTTCGAACACGGCTCGCCCGAGCAGTTGGCTCGCATTCTGCCGAGAATGGCTCGCGCCGAGGATATCTGGGCGCAGGCGTGGTCGGAACCCGAGGCGGGCAGCGACCTCGCCGGGATCCGGTCCACCGCCAAGCGCACCGACGGAGGCTGGCTGCTCAATGGGCAGAAGACCTGGAGTTCGCGGGCGTCCTACGCGGATTGGGGCTTCGGCCTGTTCCGCAGCGACCCGGAGGCGCAGCGGCATCGCGGGCTGACCTATCTGATGTTCCCGCTCACCGCCGAGGGCGTCACCGTGCGTCCGATCCCGCAGTTGGACGGAGAGCCGGGGTTCGCGGAGATCTTCCTGGACAATGTGTTCGTGCCCGACCGGGACGTGATCGGCGAACCGAACAACGGCTGGAAGGTCGCCATGGCCACCTCCAGCAATGAGCGCGGACTCTCGCTGCGCAGCCCCGGACGGTTCACCGCCACCGCGGCCAAGCTCATCGACCTGTGGCGCACCGTCGCCGACGCCGCCGATACCGCGGCGCGGGATCGCGTGGTGGACGCCTGGGTGGGTGCGGAGGCGTACCGGCTGAACACCTGGGCCACCGTCACCCGGCTCGCCGAGGGCGGCCAGCTGGGCGCGGAATCCTCGGTGAACAAGGTGTTCTGGTCCGACCTCGATATCGCCATGCACGAAACCGCGCTGGAGCTGCACGGTGCCGCCGCCGAACAGGAGTCGGCGTGGACCGACGGCTACCTCTTCTCGCTGGCCGGCCCGATCTACGCGGGCACCAATGAGATTCAGCGCAACATCATCGCCGAACGCCTGCTCGGCCTGCCGCGATAGTCGACCGGAGAACGACATGCGATTCGCTCTGACAGCAGAACAACTCGACTTCGCGGCCAGCCTGCGCAAGATGTGCGAGGCCGCCAAGACGCCGAATACCGTGCGCGCCTGGGCCGCCGGGGACGCGACCGCCGGGAAGACGCTCATCCGGCAGCTGGCCGAGGCCGGTGCGCTCGGGCTCACCGTCACCGAGGACAACGGTGGTTTCGGGGCCGGTCCGGTGGAACTGGTGGTGGCGTGCACCGAACTCGGCCGGGCCGCCGTACCCGGACCGCTGGTGGAGACGGCCGCGGTGCTTCCCGCACTGCTACAGGCGCTTCCGGTCACCGAACGGACCGGCGGCTGGCTCGGCGGCTTCGCCGAGGGGGCCACGCTGGGCACCATCGCCCTGCCCGCGCCGGGCACCGCCGCGGAACCGCTCGCCCTGGATGCCGATACCGCCGATGTGGTGCTGGTGGCGACCGGTGACCGGGTGTCACTGGCCGCGCCGCAGGAGCACATTCGCTCGGTGGACGCGGCGCGGCGGCTGTTCCCCGTCATCGAGGAGACCGTGCTCGCCGAGGGTGACGGGGTGCGCGCGGCCATCGACACCGCCTTCGACGCGGGCGCGCTCGCCACCGCCGCCCAACTACTGGGCGCGGGGCGGGCGCTGCTGGACATCAGCGTGGAGTACGTGAAGCAGCGCCACCAGTTCGGCAAGCCGATCGGGCAGTACCAGGCCATCAAGCATCAGCTGGCGGACGTGCTCATCGGCCTCGATATGGCGCAGCCGCTGCTCTACCGGGCGGCACTCTCGGCACAGGACGCGACCGCGACCACGGCGCGCGACATCTCCGCGGCCAAACTGGCCGCCGGGGAGGCCGCGTACCGGGCCGCGCGCACCGCGCTTCAGGTGCACGGGGCCATCGGGTACACCGCCGAATGCGATCTGTCGCTGTGGATCACGAAGGTGACCGCGCTGCGCTCGGCGTGGGGAACACCGGATTTCCATCGTGCCCGGATCGCCGGGGCGTTGCGCTCGGAAGGGTCGGCGGCGTGAGGTTTCAGGTCGGGCGGCGAGCGGCGGGGCGTCACCACGCGGCGGGGCACGCACACGGGAATCAACGCGGCGGGCGCGATTCACGGGCGGGCACGACAGCCCGGCCCCATCGCCCGACGCCCAGCGGACGTCGGAACGAGAACAGCGTGGACGGTTGTACGCGGCGGGGCGTCGTGCGGCGCTTCGTCCGGGCCGAGAGGGAATCAGCATGAGTCTGAGTGCGGAGCAGCAGGAACTCGCGAGCACCGTGCGCGCGGTGCTGGCCAAGCACGGCGACAGTGCCGCCGTGCGGCGTGGGATCGAGGGGCCGCGCGGATACGACGAGCACCTGTGGCAGCTGCTGTGCGAACAGGTCGGGGTGGCGGCGCTGGCGATTCCGGAGGAGTTCGGCGGTATCGGGGCCGGGCTGGTCGAATCTCTGCTCGTGGTCGAGGAATTGGGCCACACGCTGAGTGCGCCGCCCATGCTCGGGTCGGCGGTGCTGGGGGTGCGGGCGCTGCTGCTCGCCGGGGATGCCGAGGCGAACGAGCGGCTGCTGCCGGAGGTGGCCGAGGGTGCGCGCACCCTCGCCCTGTGCTGGGCCGGGCGGCGCGGCTGGGACGAGTTCGGGGTCGCGGTCACGGACGGAAAGCTCACCGGCACCGCGCATTACGTGCTCGACGGCGCGTATGCCGACACCCTGCTGGTGCTGACCGCCGACGGGCTGTTCGAGGTGGACGGCACGGCGGACGGGGTCGCGCGGACGACGGTGCCGACCCAGGATCCCTCGCGGCGGCTGGCCGAGATCGGTTTCGACGGTGTGGCCACGCGGCGGCTCGGCACCGTCGCCGTGGATCGGCTGCGGGAGACCGCCTGGCTGGCGGTCGCGGCCGAGCAGGTCGGGGCGGCGCAGCGGTGCCTGGACCTGACCGTCGACTACACCGGTTCGCGGGTGCAGTTCGGGCGGCCCATCGGCAGCTTCCAGGCGCTCAAGCATCGGATGGCCGATATGTACGTGCAGGTGGAGTCGGCCCGGTCGATCGCCCACCATGCCATCGCGGCGCTGGCCGCCGGCGACGTGGACCCGGTGGATGTGGCGGCGGCGCGACTGTACTGCACCGACGCGCTCAATGCGGTGGCGTCGGAGATGGTGCAGATGCACGGCGGTATCGCGATCACCTGGGAGCATGACGCGCACCTGTTCTTCAAGCGGGCGCACGGTCTGGCGCAGTTGTTCGGATCGCCCGCGCGGCCGCTGGCACGACCGGCTTAGCGTGGAGTTTCCTCGGCACAGGCCGGTGGTACCGGGCATTCGCCCTGGCCACCCGGCCTGTGTGCCGTTCACGGCGGAAAGGCAGGGCTACCGCCGACCAGTAGACCGCGTTTCAAGCGCTTTACGGATCAATGCTCGGGCAGCGTCCCCGGTAACCGACTGATTCACCAGGACATCAAAGGTCTGGTGGTAGACCTTGATCTCCCGAGGCTGAGTAATGCTCAGCTCGGCCGTAATCCCCTCAACCAAGACCCTTTTGGAGTCGAACATCACGAAACCGGTGGTGACAGTCTCAAAGGGTGCTGCACGTGGAATGATGCCCAGCGTTACCCGTGGCATCCCCAGAACAGCCATCAGCCGGTCCATCTGCCCTGCCATGGTCTGGTCGTCCCCGACCGTTGTGTACAACGCTTGTTCGGCAATCACGAAGTGGAACAGGTGTTCTCGCTGGTACAAGACCTGCTGGCGCTCCATGCGCTTGGACACGCCCTGATCGAGATCGTTCGGTATCTGCTGAAACTCGATCACCTTCCGGAGAATTCCAGCCGCATAGTCTGCGGTTTGCAGTAGACCAGGGATCAGTACTGGTTCGAACCAGCGAAGTATCCGAGCCTCTGACTCCCACTTGATCGACGCCTGTTGGCGTCTCCTGGTCCCTGTGCTCAGAACCTTCCGCCACTCGAGATATGCGGAGTCGATGTTCTGCCGAGTGGCTATCAGGTCTGCTAGCTGATCCTCAGCGTCGCAGTGTCGGCAGTACGCTTCGAGGTCTTCGCGAGATGGCTTGATCTTGCCGTACTCGAGTTTGGAAACCTTACTGGCGTCCCAACGGTTTCGGCGCGCCAGTTCCGCACCACTGAGCCCAGCATGAAAACGAATCTCCCGAAGCCGGGCCCCGAGAGATTCGCGCTGTTGATGCAGAGATTCCGTCACTGGTTGACGTACTCCGTGTACGGCGTAGCCAACGACCAGAACCGGTGTTTGAGTTGACGACAATAGGCGGCGATGTGCGGATCGGCGGTAACCGCGCCGGACCAGCCGCCCGCCTCACCGAACGCTGAGAAGATCACTAATTCATCATCGAACAACCAGAAATCATCTGGCGGCACTTCTCCCGCATGGTGTCTGGGCAAGTACCTGATGTCTTCCCCCGCTTGGGTGTTCAGTTCCGCCACCTTCAGGGCGAAGCGGGTGTAGTCGGCATGCGGCTCGGTGACGATACGCACCCTGGTCATCGAAACAGCCCGGCCGACCGTCTCTTGCACGAGATCCGTCCAGGGCCGGAACCAGGCGCAATCATCTGGCTCGCCTGCCAGGAACCTCCTGAGCGGTTCGTGTTCGTGCGGCTCGGCGTAGGAGTCGAGCACTTCGAGGTGGAAGGCATCCCGCTTACAGGTCCGTAGCAGGTCCGGAAACCCTTCATCAGGTACTAGCCGCACCGTAGAACGTCCTCTCTCGCTTGGGAACCGAGATCACGCCCTCATCGTCGGCCATATCGAGTTGGTTCAGCGTTTCGTCATCGGTGACCGGCAGGCCGGACACCAGGAACGTTCCTCGACCGGTATCGGTCATCGGCGCACCGATGAAGGTATCCGGCTCCAGGAACCCGAGCAGTAGGTGGGGCAGTTCGACGGTATCGACCCGGTCGGTCCTCCACGCTTGAACGACGTACCCGCGCTGGTCATCTGCCAGCAAGGTAGGGCATCCGTTGCCAGTGCTTCCGCCCTTGCCGAGAAAACGTAACGACATGGCTAGCGCCTCTCTGTGAGCCGTGCTCGTTGTTGCACGGTGTCATTCGATTCTGGATCAGCTGTGTCGTCATTGACCGATGGAAACCTGAAATGTGCACGATTGAGCATGATCGTGGACCTGCCTTGCAACCGCTTCGTAGCGTCTGTTCAGGCGTTCGGGGGCGGTGCAGTCGTCCCGCCCCCGGTCGTCACCACCGACGAACCAAGGGGAGCGGGATGGCTAGGCGCAGCAGGCTCGGAGAGTTCCCCGGCGGCGTGCTGGAGATCAGCGCCTACGACGATGACCCTGTAGACGGTCATCCGGGGGTGTATTTGGAGATCTACCATGCCGCCGACGACGCACAGCGAGGAACCGAGATGCGCTACCAGGCAACAGCAATCGGGTATCTGCGAACCGAGATCAGCGGTGTGGCCCAGTTCTGGGACGAGAGCCAGATTCGGAAGCTGGCCGCACGGCTCGGCTACGACTTCGCCGACATGATCGTCTACGACCCGAAATTCGGGCGGCCACCGCTGGCTCGGCTGAAGGCACAGGTTTCCCGGCTGGACGCGGAAGCGGTCATAGTCCCCGGCCCTGAGCACTTCGAGGGCGGACAGGTACCCGGATCACTGGTCAAGCAGGTTGATGTCATCACCGTGACGCCGGAGGAGACCTATGCGCGGGGCGACATGCCACCGTTGCCGGATCTGCCGCCCAGCAAGGCGAATGGAGCCTGAACACGCCCACACCGACGCTCGGGAACCCGAAGGGAGGCAAGCACTTGGACGATCCTCAGTGGGCGTAGACCGCCGCCCCTGCTGGCGCTCACCGCCGATGGGGCCTTCGAGATGGACGGCGTCGTACGCGGGCCGGTGGCAGCGGGTCGTTCGCTCTGCCACCGATCTGTGCTGCGTGTCACGGCGAGAGATAGTTAGCATACGCAATCATTTTGGTTAGCATATACAACGAATGCCGTGACGATGAGGGAGACTCCTGTGAGCACCATGTCGGATGCCCGGCCCGCCACCGGCGGGACCCCCACCCCACCTTCCAACACCAAGCAGCCCAAGGCCGTGTGGGCCGTGGCGTTCGCCAGCGTGATCGCCTTCATGGGTATCGGGCTGGTGGATCCGATCCTGAAGCCGATCGGTGAGCAGTTGCACGCGTCGCCGTCGCAGGTGACGCTGCTGTTCACCAGCTACATGCTGGTCACCGGCGTGGCCATGCTGATCACCGGCGTGGTGTCGAGCCGCTTCGGGGCCAAGAGGACGCTGCTGGCGGGGCTGGCGATCATCGTCGCGTTCGCGGCTCTGGCGGGCGGCTCCGATACGGTCGGGCAGATCGTCGGCTTCCGCGCGGGGTGGGGGCTGGGCAACGCGCTGTTCATCGCCACCGCACTGGCGACCATCGTGGGTGCGGCCAGCGGCGGCGTGGCACGCGCCATCATCCTGTACGAGGCGGCGCTGGGCATCGGCATCGCCGCGGGACCGCTGGTGGGCGGGTTTCTCGGCCACTTCAGTTGGCGCGCACCGTTCTTCGGGGTGTCCGTACTCATGGCGGTGGCCTTCATCGGACTGGTAATCCTGCTGCCGGAGACGCCCAGGCCCGCCCGGCCGACCGCCATCACCGCACCGTTCAAGGCCCTGACCCACCCCGGGCTGCTGCTGGTGAGCATTACCGCCCTGCTCTACAACTACGGCTTCTTCACCCTGCTCGCCTACGCCCCGTTCCCCCTGGACATGGGCACCTACGAGATCGGCTTCATCTTCTTCGGCTGGGGTGTGCTGCTGGCCGTGGCCTCGGTCTGGTTCGCGCCGAAACTCCAGCGCGCCTTCGGCACCGTGCCGATGATGGCGCTGGCGCTGGCCCTGTTCGCCGCCGATCTGGCCGTCATGGCCCTGCTCACCGAACACAAACCGGTCCTGGTGGTCGGCACCGTCCTCGCGGGCCTGTTCCTCGGCGTGAACAACACCCTCATCACCGAGGCCGTGATGCTCTCGGCCCCGGTCGAACGCTCCACCGCCTCCGCCGCCTACAGCTTCGTCCGCTTCGCGGGCGGTGCCGCCGCCCCCTACCTGGCGGGCAAACTCGGCGAGCAGCACATGTCCCTGCCGTTCTGGGTGGGCGCGGCCTGCACCGCCGCCGCCGTCGCGGTCCTGCTGTCCGGCCGCGGACTCCTGCGTGGCGTGGACGACCACGACCCCGCGCCACACAGCGTCACGGAGGCCCAGGCCATCACCCTCGGCGACGACTGACCCCGGTCTCCGGTCGCCCCACCCCTGTGGCCGTTCCCACCCTCGTGACGCAGCGCGGTTGCGGGTCTTCCGGAACGCGGTGCCGCACAATCTCCGCAGGACGGTATACCCGGCGGCGAGAGGGGTTCGCTATGGACGGCGGAGCGTGGGTTGTGCTGATCATGGCGGTAGTGGTGGCGTTAGCGCCGATCTGGCTGCTGTGGTTGCGGCGGCGGAAGATCAAGCGGTATGGGATCGGTGGCGGGGAGTTCAACCATCCGTTCGCGACCTTGGGGTACGGGGGTGTACCGCCGGGAACGGTTATCCAGGAGGACTTCGGCGGGCCGGGGAAGTCCGAACCGATCGGGCGGGGTTCGGACGATCCCGATGACGAACCCGACATACGCCGCCACGACTAATGGTGCAGGACTTCCACCTCGCGGGTCGGGGGCTTGCTGCCGAACTTGGCGCGCAGGGGGTAGAGGGCGGCCACCACCAGGAGGCTGATGGTGGAGGCAAGGAGTTGGTTGCGCTGGTCGGGGTTGCGGGCCATCGCTATGAAGACGATGGCGATGGCGGAGATGACGAGCCAACTGAGGTAGGGGTAGCCCCACATGCGGTAGGTGAGGGCGGAGGGGTCCTCGCGGCGCAGGCGGGAGCGGAGTTTCAGCTGGGAGAACATGATCGCTACGTAGACGAAGGCCAGCACCACGCCGATGGAGTTCACCAGGAAGGTGAAGACCTGGTCCGGGGAGACGTAGGAGGCGATGACCGCACCCCAGGCGGCGACGGTGCCGAGCAGCACCGCGCGGGCGGGGACGCCGCGCCTGTTCACCTTCACCAGACCGGCGGGGGCGTCGCCGTCACGAGTGAGGACGTAGAGCATGCGGGAGGAGACGTAGATGGCCGAGTTGAGCACCGACAGCACGGCGGTCAGGATGACCACCTGCATGATGGTGCCCGCGGCGGGAACGCCCATGTGGTCCAGGGCGCTGACGAACGGGCTCTGCAACACCTCGGCGTCGTTCCAGGGCAGGATGCAGACGATGAGGAAGATCGAGGCCACATAGAACAGGCCGACCCGCCACAGCACATTGTTGGTGGCGCGGGCGACGGCCTGGCCAGGCTCCTTGGATTCCGCGGCCGCCACGGTGACGATCTCGGTGCCGCCGAAGGCGAACATCACCACCACGATGGCGGAGAACACCCCGGTGACGCCGTTGGGCGCGAAGCCGCCGTGCCCGGTCAGATTGTGCAGGCCGCCGTCGGCGTCGGGCCACAGCCCGAACAGGTACACCGCGCCCAGCACCAGGAACAGCACGATGGCCACGACTTTGATGGAGGCGAACCAGAATTCGAATTCGCCGAAGGATTTCACCGACACCAGATTGACGGCGGTCATGATCACCAGCAGGGCGGCGGACAGCACCCACTGCGGCAGCTCGACCCATGCGCCGAGGATCGCGGCACCGGCCACGGCCTCCGCGCCGACCAGGATGACGTACAGGTACCAGTACAGCCAGCCGACCACGAATCCGGCGAACGGCCCCATGGACATGCGCGCGTACTCGGCCAGCGATCCGGCCACCGGGCGGGCCACCACCATCTCGCCCAGCGCCCGCAGTACGCACAGCACCAGCAGCCCGGCCGCCGCGTAGGACAGCACCGCCGCGGGTCCGGCGGTCCGGATGACCGAGCCGGAGCCGACGAACAGGCCCGCGCCGATCGCGCCGCCGATGGCGATCATCGTCATATGACGTCGCCGCAGTCCGGGCCGCAGCCCCTCCCGCTCCTGTGTGATCGGCACCGTCACTCTGACCGCCACCTTCTGGGTTGTTGCTCGAATGTTGCGGCTACACCATATCGGCCCTGGTCATGCGACCAGAACCCGAGGTGTGAGCTCGGCCGCCGAGGGGACCCGCCGTTCGCGGTCCCGAACTCGGCAGGGCGGAGCGGGGTGATCCGACGTCCCCGAGGTGCGCCGACGGCCGGAGCCGGGCGGGCGCAAACGAATTCGGCGTAGCGTCGGAAGGTATGAGCGAGACGAATCGGAGCGGGGTCCGCGTCGAGCCGTGTGCCAAGCGCGTGCGGACCTATCTCGGAGGTCACCTGGTCGCCGACACCCGCCATCCCGTCCTGGTGTGGGAACACCCCCACTACCCCACCTACTATCTGCCCGCCGCCGACCTGACGGCCAAGCTCGAGCCGTCCGGCGACGCCCGCGGCTCCACCGAACTCGGCGACGGCACCGCCTTCGACGTGCTGGCCGACAATGCCACCGCCTTCGGCGCGGCCGTGCGCTACCTGGACTCCCCCGTACCGGAACTGCGGGAGCTGGTGCGGCTGGACTTCGACGCCATGGACGCCTGGTTCGAGGAGGACGAGCCGATCTACGTCCACCCGCGCGATCCCTACAGCCGGGTGGACGTCCTCGCGAGCTCGCGCCATATCCGCGTGGATATCGACGGCACCACCGTCGCCGACTCCCGCAATCCGCGCATCCTCTTCGAAACCGGGCTGCCCGCACGGTATTACCTGCCGATGACCGATGTGCGCATGGATCTGCTGCGCGAGTCGGACACCACCAGCCAGTGCCCGTACAAGGGGACCGCCTCGTACTGGACGGTGCGGATCGGCGAGCGGGAGTATCCGGACATCGTGTGGGGGTACCCGACGCCGCTGCCGGAGAGCCAGAAGGTTGCCGGGCTGGTGTGCTTCTACAACGAGAAGGTCGACATCTGGGTGGACGGGGAGTTGCAGGCCCGGCCCGCGAGTCCGTTCAGCTGAGCAGCGGCGGCCGTCAACCCGCTCGCGTCAACGCGTCCGGGGCCAGCAGGGCGCGGGTGGTCTCGTGCGCCGGTGCGGCGAAAACACTTGCCGTACTGCCGGATTCGACCACGCGTCCAGCGTCCAGCACGGTGACGGTGTCGGTGCGTTCGGCGATGAGCGGCAGATCGTGCGCGATGAGCACGAGCGCGAGCCGGTGACTCGTGCGCAGCCCGGCCAGCAGGTCCATGATCGCCGCGCCGGTGCGGTCGTCGAGTGCGGAGGTCACCTCGTCACAGATGAGCACATCCGGCTCGGCGGCCAGTGCCCGCGCGATGGCGACCCGCTGCCGCTGCCCGCCGGACAGTTCGTGCGGATACCGCCGCGCGTAATCCGGTGCGAGCTCCACCTGCCGCAGCAGCTCCGCCACCCGCCGCGCGCGCTCCCCCACCGCGCAGCGCCGATGCAGCCGCAGCGGCCGTCCCAGCGTCTCCCCCACGCTCCGGCTCGGATTCAAGGCCCCCAGCGGCGACTGCGGCACCAACTGCACCCGCCGCCGCTGCTCCCGGCTCCGCCGCCGCGACTCCCCACGCAACGCCACCCCGTCGAGCGTCACCGTCCCCCGCTCGGGCGGATGCAACCCCACCACCGCCCGCGCCACACTCGTCTTCCCCGACCCCGACGGCCCCACGATCCCCACCGCCCGCCCCGCCCCGACGGCGAGATCGACTCCGTGCAGCACCCGCTGCCCGCTCTCGAAAACCACCTCCAGACCTCGCACCACCAGCAGCGAATCCTCTACCCCGGCAGTGGCTTCCGCGCCACGCACGGCACTGCGGGCAGCGGCCGGGAACGGGCCGGAACCGCTCGGGTCGCCCTGCGTGCCGACGACCGTCGCAACCGGTTCGGTCGATGTGTCGACGTCGGCGGCCGTTGTCGCCGCGGCGGTCGGGCCGCAGTCGCTCGGGCCGCTCGGCAGACCGTTGGAAGGCACCGGATCATCCGAGCGAACGGGCAGCACTGCCTCTCGCCGCGGCCGGTCGGCGTCAGCGGCGGCCACGGCTGCCGCAGGCCGGGGTGATTCGGCAGGCGCGCCGGTGGACGCCACAGCGGCGGCGCACCGCCTGTTGTCGAGGTTCGGGCTTCCGCCGCGACGGCGGGGGCCTGATTCGGCGCACCGGTCCACTGTCGGCGCTGGTGAGCCGTCCACGAACGGCGGAACGGCCCGGTCAGCCGCGCGGGTGCCGGTATGGACCGCGGGGTCGCCCGATTCGAGGTGGACTTCGGCATCCGCGATGCGGTCGACCAGGGCGCGGTCGTGGCAGGTGAGGACGATGGCCAGGGCGCGGGTGTGGGCCAGGGTGCGGAGCAGGTCGGCGATGTCGTCGCGGAGTTCGGGGTGCAGGCCCGCGGTGGGTTCGTCGAGCAGGAGGACGTCGGGGCGGCGGGCCAGGGCGCGGGCCAGGGCCACGCGGCGCTGCTGACCGCCGGAGAGGGCGGTGGGGCGGCGGGTGGTGAAGCGGAGGTCGGTGGGGAGGCGGACCTCGGCGAGCAGGTCGGTCACCGAGGACGGATCGGTGGCGAGTTCGCGGACGAGGGCGCGTACGCGCATGCGCGGGTTGAGGGCGGAGCCGGGATCCTGGCCCACGAAGGCGATGCGGGTGCGGCGAAGCTCGCGCAGAGCAGTGGTGTCCAGGGCGAATACGTCGTGGCCGAGCACCTCCACGGTGCCGTTGGTGCGGGTGGTGCCGGGCGGCAGAATGCCGGTGAGCGCGCGCAGCAGGGTGGTCTTGCCGGCGCCGGAGAGTCCGGTCAGCGCCACGACTCGACCGGGCTCGGCATCGAGGGACGCGTCGCGCAGCAGCATCCGCCCGTCCGTCGCGGCGACCGCGAGATTGCGCACCCGCACGGCGGGGCGGCCGGGCGGTGTGGTGGGACCGGCGTCGGCCATCAGCGTTTGGTCGCCTCCCTACCGAGTTGGACGGCGCGCACGACGCGTGCGAGGCCGGGGCGATCCGCGGGCGCCGCGCCGTCGGCGGGCAGGGTGAGGGTCTGTTCCTCGTGCTCCGGCGTGATCTCGTCGCCGGTCTGGAGCTGCCGCTTGGGTAGCCGTGCGGAGTTCATCGCAGGCTCACCGCCTTTCGTCCTACCTGTGGTGCCAGGGCGGCCGCCGCGAGATTGACGCTCATGGCGAGCACCCCGATAAGCAGACTAGGGGCGATCACCGCCCAAGGGTTGAGGAGGACGCCGGGACCGTTCTCCCGGATCATGAGTGCCCAGTCGGCGGCCGGGGGTTGCGGACCGATCTGGAGGAAGCCCGCGGTCGCCACGATATAGACGGCGGCCACGAACCGCAGCCCGAACAAAGCCAGCAGAATGGCACGCAGATTGGGCAGCACCTCGCGGAACACCAGATGCCACAGGTGCTCACCACCCGCGGCGGCGGCCTCGACGTAGCCGGATGCCGCGATGGGGGCCGCCGCGCCGGTCACCAGCCGCACCGCGTACGGCACCCCCAGCACCACCGCCGCCGTGATGATCGCCACTCTTCCCCCGCCCGGCCATGACAGTGCGATGAGCAACAGCCCGAGCACGGCGGGCAGCAGGATCAGCAGATCGGCCGTCCGGTCCACCACCCGCCCGAACCCCGGCCGCAGCGCGCTCACCGCGCCGAGCCCGGCCGCGACCACGGTGACCAGCACGGCGGCCAGCAATGCGGACACCACCAGTTCCCGTCCCCCCGCCAGCACCCGGCTCCACACATCGCGCCCGAGCAGATCGCCGCCGAGCGTAGCGGCACCGCCGGGTTCGGCGTACGGTCCGGTCACCGGAGTGTCGATGGGATGCGGGGCCAGCCACGGCCCGGCCAGCGCCACCGCCACCAGCACCAGCGCGGGCAGCAACCGCGCGATGAACAGCAGCCGTGTGCGAGGACGGACAGCGGCCGGGCGCGGGCGCATCACCGGACCTCACCCGACCCTCCGGGGAGGACCGAGCCGCCGAGCCGCTTCAGGGTGCCGACCGGCCACGCGCCGCCGGGTGGGACGGGAACCGAGTGCGATCGCGCCCCCGGAGCGGGCCTGCTGCGGACAACTCGCCCGCCGCAGCCGACCTCGGCCAGGGGGAGCCGGGCGCGGTCGGCATTCGCGGCGTGACCAGTATCCGTCGCGGCGGGCCGGAGTCGAGTCATCGGCGGCCTCCGAGAGCGTCGCGGATCAGGTCGGCGGTGAGCAGCATGAGGGTGATGACGGCACCGGCGAGCGCGGTCACGCCCGCCACCAGGGGTGC
Organism: Nocardia otitidiscaviarum; assembly: GCF_007362295.1. NCBI lineage: Bacteria > Bacillati > Actinomycetota > Actinomycetes > Mycobacteriales > Nocardiaceae > Nocardia > Nocardia otitidiscaviarum. Next base: position 6,404,882 of record NZ_CP041695.1, read on the forward strand.
GTCGCGGTCGGCGGCGGCGGAGGCGAGGACCGAGCCGACGCCGGGATAGTTGAAGACGGCCTCCACCACGACGGCCCCGCCGAGCAGCATGCCGGTGGAGGTGGCCAGTCCGGTGACGATGGCGGGCAGCGCGCCGGGCAGCATGTGGCGCAGCAGGATTCGCGACGGTGCGAGACCGTCCAGGACGGCGGCCTCCACATGCGGCTCGCGGGCCTCGTCGGCGAGGGCCGCGCGCACGATGCGGATGTTCCAGCCGGTCTGCGGAATGGTGAGCGCCAGCACCGGCAGGATGAGCATGTCCGGGCTGGCCGGGCCGCCGTCCGCACCGGTGATGGTGACGGCGGGCAGCCATCCGGCCCAGAGCGAGAGCAGCGCGACCAGCGCCACCGCCACCACGAATTCGGGCAGGGCCAGCATGGCGGTGGCGGTGCCGGAGATGGCGCGGTCGAGCGGACTGCCGGGGCGCAGCGCCGCCCAGCAGCCCAGGGCGAGTGCGGCCACGGCGGTGAGCAGCAGCGCCAGCCCGCCGAGCAGCAGGGTGTTCGGGAAGGCCCCCGACACCAGCTCCCGCACCGGCACACCCCGCGCCGACAGACCGAGGTCCCCGGTCGGCAGCCCGCTCAGCCATTCCCAACAGCGTTGCAGCACCGGACGATCCAGCCCCAGCATGACCCGCCGCCGCTCGACGTCCGCGGCGCTCTCGCCCCGTTCGGCGGTGGCCGACGCGGCATCACCGGGCAGCAGGTCGACGGTCACGAACACCAGTACCAGCAGGATCACCAGCAGCAGTGCGCGTTTGGCGAGGAGCAGTGCGACGCGTCCCACCCAGCGCAGCGGTCGCGGATGCGCCGGCGTGCGATCCCGGGACGCACCCGAACGCCATGAGCCCGGTCGTCCCGCGGTGCGCCACCCCCCGTCTCGCCGCACCGAGCGAAACGATCCATCGCCGCCTTCGTGGCGCCGACTCCGTTGTTCCGGTAGCGCGCCGTGCTCCGCCGCGGACCCGCGGCCCGGACCAGCCATCGAGGACGAGTCCGCCTCCGGGGTGCGCGGCTGCGCTTGCCCACCCTGCGCCCCTGGCGCAGACTGCCCAAGCGCGTCCGACACCGGCCCAGCCGATGCCGCCGCGTCCGGCACAATCCCGCCCGAAGACACCGACTCCGACACAGCCCCACCCGACACAGCCGCGCCCGACACAGCCGCGCCCGACACAGCTGAGCCCGGCACCGCCGCCCGGCCCGGCTCGTCCGGGTCGGCGGTGTGGTCGAGGGGTGTCAGCGGGCCAGCCATGCGCCTTCGAGTTGCACCCTTCCGTATCCGGGGAGCTTCGGCAGGCCGCGGACGGCCGAGCCCGCGAGGTCGATGCCGTCGGCCATGCCCCACAGCAGGTATCCGGAGCGGTCGTACTGGATGCTCTGGAGCTTGCGCAGCAGGTCCGCGCGCGCCCCGGCGTCGGCGGTCGCCACGGCGGTGCGGTAGGTGTCGTCGAATTCGCTATCGCGCCAACCGGCTTCGTTCTGCCCGCTGTCGGAGACCATGGTCTTGCTGGCGAAGAACAGGACGGAGTCGTTGGTGCCCCAGTAGGTGGTGTAGAGGTCGCCTTTCAACCAGGTGTCGTCCCAGAACGAGCCCGACTCCTGTTTGACCACTTCCACCTTCACCCCGGCTTCGCGGACCTGGGTGGCGAACAGCGTCGCCGATTCGGCCAGCCCGGCGATGTCCTCGGTGGTGTACAGCGAGTAGGTCTTGGCGGTGTCGAATCCGGCCTCGCGCAGCAGCTTCTTCGCCGCGTCGAGATCTCGGGTCCGCTGCGGGATGTCGCGGGCGTACTCCGGATCGCCGGTGCCGAGGATGTCGTTGCCGACGGTGCCGTAGCCCGACAGCACCTGGGCCACCATGGCCTCGCGGTCGACGGCCAACCGCAGCGCCTCCCGCACTCGTGGATCGGCGAAGGGGCTGCCCTCGGCGGTGCGCATGACAATGGGCATGGCCATGTCGTCGGCGCGCCGGACGGTGCGAATATCCCCGCGGCCCTCCGCCGTTCGAGCCGCCACCGCGCCCACATTGGACGCCAGGTCGATCTGCCCGGACATGAGCGCCGTGGCCATGGCCTGCGGGCTCTCGAAAATGCTCACCTCGATGGCGTCGAGATGCACCTCGCCGCCGTACCACTTCTCGTTGCGCACCAGCCGGGCATTGCCGCCGCGGAACCACTCCAGCACGAATGGCCCGGTGCCCGATGCGTTCTCGATATCGGTGGTTCCGTCGGGCACCACGAAGGTGGTGAGCCGGGTCAGTTGCGGCAGTTCGGCATTCGGGTAGTCGGAGACGAGCACCACCGTGCCGTCGCCGTCGGCGGTGATATTGCGCGCCTGGATGCCCGGTAGACGCGAGGCCCCGGCGGGCGTTTCCCGCAGTCGCCGCAGCGAATACACGACATCGGCGGCGGTGACCGGCTTGCCGTCGTGGAATGTCGCACCGGGCGCGATGGTGAAGCGCCAGGTCTTCAGGTCCGGCGACGCCTGCCATTCACTGGCCAATCGCGGTGCGGTGATGGTGTTCTCGCCCGGCACGGTGAGGGTGTCGTAACGCAGGCTGAGAATCAGGTAGTCGCTCTCGTTGGCCTGCGACCCGTGTGGGTCGCGGGTGATGGCCCCGGGCCGCCCCAGCGCTCCCACCCGCAGCGTGCCGCCCCGCCGCGGCGGTCCGGACTCATCGACCGGCGCATCGGTTTCGGTGCCGCCGCAGGCGGCGAGCAGCAGGGCGAGGCTGAGCCCGCCACCGGCCTGGAACAACTGGCGTCTGGACAGATCCACGTCGTCCTCGTTTCGACTGGCGACACAATACGATTAGGTTTGCCTACCCTGTTTGATTGTCGTACACAAGTCGGCCGGGACACAGCCGTTCAGACCGCGATCACCTCGGGCTTGTCCACGGCCCGCCGGTACTGCCCCGGGGCCAGGCCGTATTCGCGCTTGAACGCCTTGGCGAAGGCGAATTCGGACCGGTAGCCGATCCGGCGCGCCACGGCCGCCAGGGGCGTGTCGGTGTCGCGCAGCAGGCATGCGGCGGTGAGCAGACGCCAGCGGGTCAGATACGACAGCGGCGGTTCACCCACGGTGGCGGTGAAGCGGCGGGCCAGCGTGGCACGCGAGACCCCGGCGGCGGCCCCGAGTTCGGGCACCGTCCACGCGCGGCCGGGGTCGGCGTGCATGGCGCGCAGCGCGGCGGCGACGGCGGGATCGGCGAAAGCGCCTGCCCACCCGGCGGTTCGAGCCTCGGCCTGCTCGTCGAACCAGGCGCGCAGGAAGAACAGCAGCAGGGTGTCCAGCAGTGCCGGAATGGCCGCATCGGTGCCGGGCCGCGGTTCGGCGACCTCGGCGGCCAGCAGGTCGACGGCTCCGCGCAGCGCCGGATGGCGGCCGGGGCGGGCGGGCAGATGAATGAACTCGGGCAGGTCGTCGAGTATCGGATGGCTGCGCTGCCGACCGAGTTCGTAAGCGCCGCACAGCAATGCGGTCCGCGCGCCGGTCCCGGCGATCTCACGCGGCTCGCCGGGGCGCGCCGTCTCGGTGACCGCACTGTCCAGGCTGTCGACCAGCGTGTGATCGGCCCCGCGCGGCATGAGCAGCACATCGCCCACCCCGAGCGCGACGGGTTCGGCGTCGGGCCGCAGCAGCCAGCACGAGCCCTGGAGGATCACGTGGAAGCCCGCGCCGGGCATGACCGGGTAGTGCCGCCCCCAGGGTGCGTGGCGAATGAACATGCCGGAGGTGGGGTTGCCGGTGCGGATGGCGGCGATGGTCTCGCTGAGAACGTCCACCGCTACACCATAGCGCTCACCGAGTGAGCGTTAAGAACATATATCTGAGCTTCACAACCATTCATAAGCTCACTCCGACGCAATACCGTCGGTGCCATGACATCGACGAACAGCACCGCGCAGCCCACCATCGCCGTCTACGGGGCCACCGGCCACACCGGCGGATACGTGCTCGCCGAACTCCGCCGCCGCGAGCTCACCCCGATCCTGGTCGGCCGCGATGCCGACCGGCTGCGCGCCGCCGCCGCGGCGGCGGGAATCCCCGCCGCCGATATCCGAGTCGCCGCGGTGCGCGATCACGCCGCACTGGTCCGCGCCTTCACCGGAGCGGACACGGTGATCAGCACCCTGCCCGCCTATGTCGAACTCGGCGAACCGATCCTGGCCGCCGCTATCGACGCGGGCGCGCACTACACCGACACCTCCGGGGAGCAGCTGTTCCTGAAACGCGTCCTGGACGAGTACGGGCCACGCGCCGAAGCCGCCGGTGTCACAGTGGTTTCCGGCATCACCGACAGCAACCTGCCCGGCGATCTGCTGTCCCATCTGACCGCGCGCCGGGTGTCCGGCCCGGCCGAGATCGTGATCAGCCACCTGAGCCGCAGTGGTGGCAATGGCTCCAAGGGCAGCGCGAAAACGATTCTGGCCAGCCGGGATTGGTTCATCTCCGGCGGCTGGCACTACGAGGGCGGCGAACTGCGCACCGGGCCCACCGCCCGCCACACCGCCATGACCTTCCCCGGCGACAGCGCCCCGACCGAGGTGGCGAAGTTCGCGCAGCCGCCGGTGCTGACCGTGCCCCGACATTCCGAGGTGTCGTACGTGGCCGGTGCGCTCGATACCCGAATCCTCGGTCACCTCAGCGGATTCACCGCCGAGGCGCTGGCCGCCATGCCGGACGAGCCGAGTTCGGATCTGCGCTACGACCTGGTGGTGGACGCTTTCGGGGCACGCGGCGAGCGGGTGCGCGGGGTGGTGAGCGGCGTGGACTCCTACCGAGATTCCGCCCTCATGGCGGTGGAGGTGGGCGTCCGGCTGACCGCCGGAACGGCCAAGTCCGGCGCGCTGGCCCCGGCCGAGGCGTTCGACGCCGCGGAGGTGCTGGACGCGCTAGCGCCGCACGGCATCACGTGGCGCATCGAGGGCTAGTTGGTGACGGTCATGCGGCGGGGCTCAGCGCGGCAGCGTCAGCGCGGCATTGCCCAGCGCGGCAGCGTCAGCGCGGCACTGCCCAGCGCGGCGGCCTCAACGTGGCGGGCATGAGCCTAGATTGGTGGGCATGAGCGACGACCGACCGCCACTGGCCGCCGAACTGGATCTGCTCCCGCATCCGGAAGGCGGCTGGTATCGGGAAACCTGGCGCAGCCCGGTGGAATTCACGCCACCGGGCTACGGCGGACCGCGCGCCAGCGCCACGGCCATCTACTTCCTGCTGCTGCCCGGCGAGAAGTCCGCCCCGCACACGGTGACCTCGGACGAGCTGTGGCTGTGGCATCGCGGCGGACCGCTGGCGCTGAACATCGACGGCGAGGAGATCATCCTCGGCCCCGATGTCGAGCGGGGCCAGCGACCGCAGGCGATCGTGCCCGGCGGCGTCTCGCAGGCGGCCCGCCCGCTCGGCGACGACTACGTGCTGGTGAGCTGCGTGGTCGCCCCGGGCTTCGACTTCGCGGATTTCCGGCTGGACTAGCCGAATACGTCAGGAATCGATCTCGAGTATCCCCTCGGCCACGGCGTGCTCGATGGTCTTCTCCAGATTGGGGCAGGAGTCGGGCTTGCCGAAGATCGGCCCGGCTTCGGCCATGCGGCGGAAGACCGGGCAGTGTGCGGCCGGGTCGACCGTCCACTGCACCGTCTTCTGGTGGGTGCTGTGCTTGCGCACCAGCACCTCGGTCCCGCAGGACTGGCAGGCGAGCGGGGTGAAGCCCGCCTCCATGTAGTGCTTCTTGTCCTCGACCGTCTGGGCGCGCACCAGTGCCTGCCGCTCCGGACTGTCCGCGAAATCGGGTGCCTTCGCCCAGTTGGTCATCAGACGTTCGCCTCCTGCGTGGTCGCGGCCGCCTCGGCCTCCCGCTTCTTGCGCAGGTTCTCGGCGACCTCCAGTTCCCATGCCTCGTTGGCCTTGGACGTGTCGACCTCGAATTCGAAGCGCTGCGTCGAGCGCGGGTCGACATCGGCCACGTCCACGTAGAACTGGTCGTACCAGCGGCGCAGCTGGTAGACCGGGCCGTCCTCCTCGGTCAGCAGCGGGTTGTCGATCTTGGACTTGTGCTTCCAGATCTCGACGTCCTGCAGGAAGCCCTCGCTGATGCCGTCGGTCATCTTCTCGGCGAAGCCCTGCGCCTGTTCGTCGGGCAGCCCCTTCGGCTTCTCCAGGGTGACGCCCCACTGGAGTACGAAGGAGTTCTGCGTGACCGGGTAGTGGCAGTTGATGAGGACCGAGTTGACCTCGAAGCCGCTGTAGATGTTCTTCAGCGGGTTGATCATGTACGACGGCCCGAAGTACGACGCCTCCGACTCCAGCAGCACGTCCACACCGGCCTCGGCCGCGGAGCCGATATCGGGGCGGCCCTTGGTCTTCAGGTACTGGGTGGCGATGTGGCCCTCGAAGACGTTCTTGAAGTACGTCGGGAAGGCGTAGTGGATATAGAAGAAGTGCGCCATGTCCACGACGTTGTCGATGATCTCGCGGCAGTTGGAGCCCTCGATCAGCATGGTGTGCCAGGTCCACGGGGTCCAGGCGTCGCTCATCCGCTCCAGCGGATTACCGTCGGCGTCGATGAACGCGCCGTCGATGTAGGGAATGGTCACCTCGTTCGGCGGCGGGTTGCCCTCGTGGTCGTGCCAGACGAACAACTGGCCGTTGCGCTCGAGCGCGGTCCAGGCGCGGGTGCGGGCCAGCGGTGGCACGCGGCGCGCGTAGGGGATCGCCTTGCATTTGCCGTCGCCGCCCCAGCGCCAGTCGTGGAAGGGGCAGGCGACCTCGTCGCCCTTGATCTCGCCCATCGACAGGTCGCCGCCCAGGTGGCGGCAGTACGCGTCCAGTACCTGCAGTTCGCCGCTGCTGTCGGCGAAGATCACCAGCTTGGTTCCGAAGACGTTGACCGAGTGCGGCTTTCCGTCGCGGAAGGTGTCGGCCAGGCCCAGGCAATGCCAGCCCCGGGCATACCGGGTGGGCATGCTGCCCACGTCGATCTCACGGACCTTTCCGCGGGGCCCCTGGGGGGTTGTTGCCATCGTCCATCCTCCTCTGGAAGTACTAGAACACGTTACAAAATAGTCGGGGTTATGCGCTAGCCAGAGATCGATGAGCAGGCGAGAGCCCCATTCGACCACGGGAGTCGCCGTGTTCTCGACACGGAATAGGAACGTGTTCTAGTCTCGAACCCAGACGAATACGTTCCCGATCTACCAGGCAGGAGCAACTGGCGAGATGACGCAAGAAGTAGTGGAGCGGGTCGAGGCGCTGCTGCCCACGTTGCGCGACCGCGCACAGGAGGCGGAGGACCTGCGCCGCCTGCCCGAGGAGTCCGTCAAGGATCTGCAGGAGACCGGGTTCTTCAAGCTGCTGCAACCGCGCCAGTGGGGCGGGCACGCCGCCGACCCGGTCGTCTTCTACGACACCGTGCGCAAGATCGCGAGCGCCTGCGGATCCACCGGCTGGGTGGCGGGCATCATCGGCGTGCACAACTGGCACCTGGCCCTGTTCGACCAGCGGGCGCAGGAAGAGGTCTGGGGCGAGGACACCGACGTCCGCATCTCCTCGTCGTACGCGCCCATGGGTGCGGGCGTGGTGACCGAGGACGGCAGCGGCTACACCGTGAAGGGCTCGTGGGCCTGGTCCTCCGGCTCCGATCACGCCGACTGGGTGGTCGTGGGCGGACCGGTGATCAAGAACGGCAAGCCGGTCGATTTCGGCTCGTTCCTCATCCCCCGCACCGAATACCGCATCGACGACGTGTGGAACGTGGTCGGCCTGCGCGGTACCGGATCCAACACGGTCGTGGTCGAGAACGTGTTCGTACCCAAGCACCGCTTCCTCAGTTTCCGTGCCATGAGCGATCTGAAATCTCCTGGCCTGGAGCAGAATACCGATCCGGTGTACAAGATGCCGTGGGGCACCATCCACCCCACCACCATCTCCACCCCGATCGTCGGCATGGCCTACGGCGCGCTGGAGGCGCACGTGGAACATCAGGGCAAGCGGGTGCGCGCGGCCTACGCGGGCGAGAACGCCAAGGACGATCCGTTCGGCAAGGTGCGCATCGCCGAGGCCGCCAGCGATATCGACGCGGCGTGGCGGCAGCTGTCGGGCAATGTGGCCGATGAGTACGCCTACCTCGTCGAGGGTCGCGAAGTCCCCTTCGACCTGCGGGCTCGCGCCCGCCGCGACCAGGTCCGCGCCACCGGTCGCGCCATCTCCTCCATCGACAAGCTGTTCGAGGCGTCCGGTGCCACCGCACTGGCGAACGGCACTCCGCTGCAGCGGTTCTGGCGGGACGCGCACGCCGGACGCGTGCACGCCGCCAATGATCCCGAGCGCGCCTACGTCATGTACGGCACCCACGCCTTCGGGCTCCCGATCGCGGATACGATGGTGTAGCCGATGACCGCAGTGGGAGAAATCACCTTCGAATCCACCTCGCGCTACGCGCAGGTGCGGCCGGATCTGACGCTGCACTACCACGAGGCGGGCGTCGGCAACGGCCCCACCATCGTGCTGCTGCACGGCGGCGGTCCGGGCGCGAGCTCGTGGTCCAACTTCGCCAAGAACATTCCGGTGCTGGCCAAGGACTTTCACGTCCTCGCCGTGGACCAGCCCGGCTTCGGACGCTCCGACAAGCCGGTGGACCACCCGCAGTACTTCGTGCACAGCTCCACCGCGCTGAAGGATCTGCTGGACACCCTGGAGATCACCGAACGCGTTCACCTGCTCGGCAATTCGCTCGGCGGCGGCACGGCCACCCGGTTCGCGCTGGACTTCCCGGACCGGGCGGGCAAGCTCGTGCTCATGGGTCCGGGCGGACTGAGCACCAACCTGTTCGCGCCGGACCCCACCGAGGGCGTGAAGCTGCTGTCCAAGTTCAATGTCGAGCCCACCAAGGAGAACCTGGAGGCGTTCCTGCGGATCATGGTGTTCGACCAGTCGCTCATCACGCCGGAACTCATCGAGGAACGCTTCGCCTCCGCCTCCGCGCCCGAGGCACTGGCCGCCACCCGCGCCATGGGGAAGTCCTTCGCCGGAGCGGATTTCGCCAAGGGCATGATCTGGCGCGACGCCTACAAGCTGCGGCAGCCGGTGCTGATGATCTGGGGCCGTGAGGATCGCGTGAACCCGATCGACGGCGCACTGGTGGCGTTGAAGATGATTCCGCGGGTGCAGCTGCACGTGTTCGGCGGTTGCGGCCACTGGGCTCAGCTGGAGAAGTTCCACGAATTCAACCGGCTGGCAACCGACTTCCTGCTCGGTGTCAAGGAGAAGTGAGCATGGGAATTCGAGCGCTCGGATATATGCGCATCGAGGCCACCGATATGGCGGCCTGGCGCGACTACGGGCTCAAGGTACTCGGCATGATGGAGGCTCCCGGCCCCGATCCGGATGCCCTCTACCTGCGGATGGACGACTTTCCGGCGCGGCTGGTGATCGTCCCCGGCGACAAGGACCGGCTGCTGGTCTCCGGCTGGGAGGTGGTGGACGCCCCGGCGCTGCAAGCGCTGCGGGAGCGGCTGTCCGAGCACGGGGTGGCGTTCAAGGAGGCCACCAAGGAGGAGCTCGCGGATCGGCGGGTGGAGAACATGATCCGCTTCGAGGACCCCTCCGGCAATGTGCTGGAGGCGTTCCACGGGGCGCAGTACCTGGCGCGGCGGTTCGTGAGCCCGTACGGGCACAAGTTCGTCACCGCCGAGCAGGGGCTCGGGCACGTGGTGCTCACCTGCACCGACGACGCTGCCGCACAGGCGTTCTACCAGGATGTGCTGGGCTTCCGGCTGCGCGACTCCATGCGGCTGCCGCCGCAGATGGTGGGGCGGCCCGCCGACGGCGATCCGGCCTGGCTGCGGTTCTACGGCTGCAATCCGCGCCATCACTCGCTGGCCTTCCTGCCGCTGCCCAACCCCACCGGTATCGTGCACCTCATGGTGGAGGTGGAGAACTCCGACGATGTCGGGCTCTGCCTGGACCGCGCCCTGCGCAAGAAGGTGAAGATGTCGGCCACGCTGGGGCGGCACATCAACGACAAGATGCTGTCGTTCTATATGAAGACGCCCGGCGGGTTCGATATCGAATTCGGCTGTGAGGGTTTGGAAGTCGAGGACGAGTCGTGGATCGCGCGGGAATCGACGGCGGTCAGCCTGTGGGGTCACGACTTCAGCGTGGGATTCAAGTGAGCGACGGGGCGGAGATGACGACCGAGGAGTACCCGGAGATCGACGGACGCGGGTTCCGGAATGTGCTGGGGCAGTTCTGCACCGGCATCACGATCATCACCACCTTCGACGAGGTCGAGGGAGTGAAGACGCCGATCGGGTTCGCCTGTCAGTCCTTCGCCGCCCTGTCCCTGGAACCGCCGCTGGTGCTGTTCTGCCCCACCAAGGGCTCACGCTCCTGGGCGGCCATCGAACGCAACGGGCGGTTCAGCGTGAGCATCCTCGCCGAGGACCAGCAGGAGGTGTGCGCCCGCTTCGGTTCCCGCGAACCCGACAAGTTCGCCGGAACCCCCTGGCACACCTCGGATCTGGACCTCCCGGTGCTGGACGGCGCATTGGCCACGATCCAGTGCACGGTGGCCGATGTGCGCGACGGCGGCGATCACTTCATCGTGATCGGACGGGTCCTGGCCCTGTCGGAAGCCACGGCTTCCGGCAGGCCGCTGTTGTTCTACCGGGGGCAGTACACGGCCATCGAGCCGGAGAAGACCAAGCCCGCGCCGTGGCGCGCCGATTTGGAGCACTTCCTCACCACCACCACGTTGGACACCTGGTTGTAGGAGGGTTCGAAGCAATACGCTGACGTCGACCGGCCCCCGCGAACCCTGTTCGCGGGGGCCGGTTGTCGTCCCGTCAGGCGGCAACCCGGATCTGGCGGCGGTATTGCCCCGGCGGCAGGCCGTATTCGCGCTTGAAGGCTTTGCCGAAGGCGAATTCGGAGGTGTACCCGGTGCGGGCGGCGATCTGGCCGACCGGGATGTCGTCTTCGCGCAGCAGCCGGGCGGCGGTGGTGAGCCGCCAGCGGGTGAGGTAGGCGAGCGGCGGTTCGCCGACCATGGTGGCGAAGCGTTTGGCGAAGGCGGCGCGGGACAGGCCCGCGCGGTCGGCCAGGGATTGCACCGTCCAGGCGGCCCCGGGGTCGGCGTGGATGGCGGCCAGGGCGGGGGCGACGGCCGGATCCCGCAGCGCGGCGGCCCAGCCCACCGATTCCGAGGCGGGCTGCTCCTCTATCCAAGCCCGCAGAATGTACAGCAGCAGGGAATCGATGAGCGCGGGCACGATGCCGTGCGAGCCGATACGTGGATTGTCCAGCTCCGCGCCGAGCAGCTGCACGGCGGCGGTCAGCTCCGGGTGGTGCCCGTGCCGGGCGGGCAGGTGGATGAACTCCGGCAGCTGCCGCAGCAGCGGATGCCGCCGCGACCCGTCCAGGTGGTAGTTGCCGCACAGCAGGCTGGTGAGCGGGCCGTCCCCGCCGATGGATACCGCGCCCACCGGCGGCCGTCCCGAATACTGTTCCGGCCGAGGCTCTTCCGGCGGAGTGTCGGGACGGTCGGCGAGGATGTGGCCCGCGCCGTCGCGCAGGAAGATCACATCGCCGGGCCCGAGCGCCACCGCCTCGGACGACTCGGCGGAGGGGATGATCCAGCACGTCCCGTGCAGCACCACGTGAAATCCCGCGCCCAGCACCTCCGGCAACCGCATCGCCCACGGCGCGCGCCCATCGGTGCGCACCGAGTTGGGCGCACCCGTCCGCATCGACGCCAGCGCCTCACTGAGCACGTCCATCCACTCACTCCTTCCTGCGACGACCGCGCGCACGGTCCGGCCACCGTCAGGGGTGGCGGGCCGCCCGCGATCCGCGGCGGTCAGTTCACCGCCAGCACGATCTTGCCCACAGTCTGCCCCGACCCCACCAGCTCGTGGGCGGTGGCCGCCTCCTCGAGTGGGAGCGTGCGCGAGACGTGCGGGCGGATCTTGCCCGCGTCCACCAGTTCCGCGATGGCCTCCAACGCGGCGTAGTCGGGTTCGACCGAGACTCCGGCGAAGCGGCGGCCCGCGTCCTCCACCTGCGCCGCCCGCTCGGGGTTGAAGTGCTCCATGATGCTCACCAGCACACCGCCCGGCTTCAGCACCCGCAGCGAGCGCTCACCGTCGGCATTGGAGTCGAGGACCACGTCGAGGTCACGCAGCACCTCGGCGTAGTCGGTGGTGCGGTAGTCGATCACCTCGTCCGCGCCCAGTTCCCGCACGAAGTCGTGCTTGGCGGCGCTGGCCAGTGCGATCACGTGCGCCCCGCGGGCCTTGGCGATCTGCACGGCCAGATGGCCGACACCACCGGCCGCCCGGTGGATCAGCACCCGGTCGCCCGCCGCGATCCCGGCCCTGTCGACCAGGCCCTGCCAGGCGGTGAGCGCGGCCAGCGGCAGGGCGGCGGCCTCGACGTGGCTGAGGGACTTGGGCTTACGCGCCACCTGACGCGAGGGCGTGGCCACGTATTCCGCGTAGCCGGTGGCGGCGCGCGGGAAGAACGGCATGCCGTAGACCTCCTCGCCGACCGCGTACCGCGCACCCGGGGCGACGGCCTCGACCACGCCGGAGATATCCCAGCCGACGCCGAAGGGCGGCTCGCCCAGCAGCGGGATGGCGCCCGCCCGCACCGCCACGTCGACCGGGTTCACCGAGCTGGCGTGCACCCGCACCAGCACTTCACCCGACAGCAGTTCCGGCCGTTCGATCTCGGCGACCTCGAGCACCTCGGGCCCGCCGACCGACTTCTGAATCACCGCTCGCATTGTCACTCCCACCGTTGTTCCGTTCGATCCGATACGGCAACACTACGAATGATCACGAAGACGATGTATGGCTCAGAATCTCCAAATTTGGTCTCACAGTCTTTCGGAAGAGACGGACCGGACGGTAGCCGAGACCACAGGGCCCGGACATCGCGGCCTCAGAGAAGGGTTACTGTTCGCGCGTAGCGTTCGAGGCCATGGCCGACATGGAGCGCATCACATCCGATCCCGACATCTGCCGGGGGCTGCCCACGGTCCGGGGGCTGCGGTATCCGGTGGCGCTGCTGGCGGATCTCCTCGGGGCGGGTGTGGGCGTCGAGGAGATCCTTGCCGACAGTCCCATGCTCGAGCGCGAGGATCTACTCGCGGTGTGGCGGTACGCGGCCGGTGCAGCGAACCGGGCCGCGACCTGTGGGTCGCGGCCCGGCATGCCCCCGAGTTCAGTTGTCCCTCCGAGCTCAGCGGCAGTCTCAGGGTAGCCATCCGGCGCGGGTGAGCGGCAGCGCCGTCTTCCCGTCGGCGGGGAGGCCCGGGTTCAGGCGCTGGCCGCCTGCTCCCGCTGCAACTCCAGGGCGATGTCGATGAGCTGATCCTCCTGACCGCCGACCAGCTTGCGCTGACCCGCGCGCACCAGCATCTCGGCGGCGGAGACGCCGTACCGCTCGGCCTGCCGCTCCGCATGCCGCAGGAACGAGGAGTAGACGCCCGCGTACCCCATCATGAGCGCCTGACGGTCGAGCAGGCATTCCGCGGGCATGGCCGGGCGGACCACATCCTCGGCCGCATCGGTGACGGCGAAGAAGTCGACGCCGGTCTTGATGCCGAGCTTGTCGCAGACGCCGATGAACGCCTCCACCGGCAGATTGCCCGCGCCCGCGCCGAAACGCCGTGCGGAACCGTCGATCTGGGTGGCGCCCGCGCGCACCGCGTACACCGAGTTCGCCACGGCCAGGCCCAGGTTCTCGTGACCGTGGAAGCCGACCTGCGCGTCGTCACCGAGTTCGGCGACCAGCGCCGCCACCCGGTCGGTGACCTGCTCCAGCACCAGCGCGCCGGCGGAGTCCACCACGTACACGCACTGGCAGCCCGCGTCGGCCATGATGCGGCCCTGTTTGGCCAGCATCTCCGGGGTGGTGCTGTGCGCCATCATGAGGAAGCCGACGGTCTCCAGCCCGAGTTCCCGTGCCAGCCCGAAGTGCTGGATCGACACGTCGGCCTCGGTGCAGTGGGTGGCGATGCGGCAGATGCTCGCGCCATTGTCCTGCGAGATCTTGATGTCTTCCTTGACGCCGACGCCCGGCAGCATGAGGAAGGCGATCTTGGCGCGCTTGGCGGTCTCCGCAGCGGCCTTGATCAGTTCCTGCTCCGGGGTTTTGGAGAACCCGTAGTTGAACGAGGAGCCGCCCAGGCCGTCGCCGTGCGTGACCTCGATGACCGGCACCCCGGAGGCATCGAGGGCGGCGACGATATCGCGCACCTCGGTGACGGTGAACTGGTGGCGCTTGTGATGTGAGCCGTCCCGCAGCGAGGTGTCGGTGACGCGCACATCGAGTTCGCCCGAATAGGGCTTGAACACGTTGTCCATGATGAAATCTCCTTACACCCGAGCCGAGAGGATCTGATCGGCCACGACCTCGCCCACCCGGGTGGCGGCGGCGGTCATGATGTCGAGGTTGCCCGCGTACGGCGGCAGGAAGTCGCCCGCGCCCTCCACCTCCACGAAGATCGAAACCTTCGCCATGCCACCGGAAACCAGCGACGGCTCGTCGAACTGCGGTTCGTTGAGCAGCCGGTAGCCGGGCACGTACTCCTGGATGGACTTCTCCATGGCGTGGATGGATTCGGCGATGGCGTCGCGGTCGGCGTCCTCGGGAATCGCGCAGAAAATGGTGTCGCGCATGATCATCGGCGGTTCGGCCGGATTCAGGATGATGATGGCCTTGCCGCGCTTGGCCCCACCGATGGTCTCCACGCCCTTGGAGGTGGTCTTGGTGAACTCGTCGATATTGGCGCGGGTGCCGGGACCGGCCGACACCGAGGACACCGACGCCACGATCTCCGCGTATTCCACCGGCACCACCCGGGATACGGCCGCCACCATGGGAATGGTGGCCTGCCCGCCGCAAGTGATCATATTGACGTTCGGGGCTTCCACCAGCGAATCCAGGTTGACCGGCGGAATCACGGCCGGGCCGACGGCGGCGGGGGTGAGGTCGACGGCACGGATACCGGCGGCCTCGTACTTGGGCGCGTAGGCGCGATGCACGTACGCCGAGGTGGCTTCGAAGAGCAGATCGGGCTTGTCGGGCAGGGCGAGCAGCCAGTCCGCGCCCTCGGCCGAGGTCTCCAGGCCCAGTCCGCGGGCCCGCTTCAGGCCCTCGGAGTCCGGGTCGATGCCGATCATCCAGCGCGGCTCTATCTTCTCCGACCGCAGCAGTTTGTACAGCAGATCGGTGCTGATATTGCCGGATCCGACGATCGCGGCGGTGACCTTGTTCGCAGTCACGGCAGTTCTCCTACTCGGTGTCTTCTCAGCGGAAACGTCTGCTCAGCTGAAACGCAGACGGACGGAACCGAGTCCGGCGAACTCGGCGGTGAAGTCGTCGCCCGGACGGGCGTCGATGGCGCGGGTGCAGGAACCGGGCAGCACGATGTCGCCCTTCTTCAAACGCACCCCGAACGAGGCGACCTTGCGTGCCAGCCACGCCACCGCGATGGTCGGATCGCCGAGTACGGCGTCGCTGCGTCCCTCCGCCACCACCTCACCATTGCGGGTGAGCACGGCGTCGATCTTCTTGATGTCCAACTGATCCGGGGCGACCCGCTGCGGACCCAGCACCCAGCCCGCCGAGGAGGCGTTGTCGGCGATGGTGTCGCACAGGCCGATCTTCCACTCCTTGATGCGGGTGTCGATCAACTCGATGGCGGGTGCGTAGGCGACGGTCGCCGCCAGCACGTCGGCCTCGGTGCAGTCCTCGCCCGGCAGATCCGTGCCCAGCACGAATCCCACCTCGACCTCCACCCGCGGGTACAGGTATTTCGAGGTGTCCACCGGAATGTCCTCGAACACTTCCATTTCCGCGAGCAGGTGGCCGTAGTCGGGTTCGTCCACGCCCATCATCTGCTGCATGGCCTTGGAGGAGAGCCCGACCTTGTGACCGATCACACGTGCGCCGCCGCCGACCCGCTGCCGGATATTGATGAGCTGGATCTCGTACGCGTCGACGACGTCGATGTCCGCATACCGCGCCACCAGCGGATCGAGCGGCACCCGATCCCGTTCGGCGACCGCGAGCTCTTCTGCCAGTTCCTTCCGTACCGCGTCGGACAGCACGCTTGTTTCCTTCCATCGAGGGTCAGGCCGTTGACCCGGGCCGTACCGAGCATAGGAACTGAAACGAGTTTCGTATCGGGGTTTCGCCCCGAGAGTCCCAGCTGCCAGACCAAGATAGACCAAACCTGGTTTGATTCTATAACGTGTTCTACATGAACGATCCGGTTAGTAGCGAGCACAGCTACGACGTGGTGGTGGTCGGCAGCGGAGCCGCCGGAATGACCGCCGCGCTCACCGCCGCCCACCACGGGCTGCGTGCGGTGCTCATCGAGAAGGCACCCCACTACGGCGGATCCACCGCACGCTCGGGTGGAGGCGTGTGGATTCCCGGCAACAAGGCGCTGAAAGCCGCCGGACGACCCGACGACCGCGAGGAAGCCCGCACCTACCTGCACAGCATCATCGGCGACGTGGTGCCCGCGGACCGGATCGACACCTACATCGACCGCGGCGCGGAAGCCTTCGACTTCGTGCTCGACCACACCCCGCTGAAGATGAAGTGGGTGCCCGGCTACTCCGACTACTACCCGGAGGCACCCGGCGGCCGAGGCGAGGGCCGCTCCTGCGAACCCGCGCCGTTCAATGCCAAGATCCTCGGTGAGGAGCGCTTCAAACTGGAGCCGCCCTACGCCAAGGCCCCGCTCAACGTCGTGGTCATGCAGGCCGACTTCGTGCGGCTGAACCTCATCCGCCGCCACCCCAAGGGCATCATGCGCGCCATGCGGGTCGGCGCGCGCACCTATCTCGCCAAATGGACCGGCAAGCACATCCTCGGCATGGGGCAGGCGATCATCGCCGCCATGCGCAAGGGGCTCATGGACGCGAACGTGCCGGTGCTGCTCGAGACCCCGATGACCAAGCTCGTCGTGGAGGACGGCCGGGTCGTCGGCGTGGAGGCGCTGCGCGACGGCGAACCCGTCGTCTTCCGCGCCCGCTACGGCGTGGTGCTGGGCAGCGGCGGCTTCGAGCACAACGCCGAGATGCGCACCAAGTACCAGCGGCAGCCCATCGGCACCGAATGGACCACCGGCGCGGCGGCCAATACCGGCGACGGCATCATCGCCGGGATGGAGGCCGGGGGCGCGGTGGACTTCATGGAAGACGCCTGGTGGGGGCCGACCATCTTCAAGGGCGGCAAGCCGTGGTTCGCACTGGCCGAACGGAATCTGCCCGGCACCATCATGGTCAACGCCGACGGCAAGCGATTCGGTAATGAGTCCGCTCCTTACGTCGAGGCCGTGCACACCATGTACGGCGGCGAATACGGGCAGGGTGACGGTCCGGGCGAGAACATCCCCGCCTGGCTGGTCTTCGACCAGCGCTACCGCAACCGCTACATCTTCGCCGGATTGCAGCCTGGTCAGCGGATTCCGTCCCGCTGGATGGAAAACGACAACATCGTCAAGGCCGACACCCTCGCGGAGCTGGCCGCCAAGATCGGGGTGCCCGCGGCGAATCTGACCGCCACCGTGGAACGGTTCAACTCGTTCGCCGAAACCGGGGTGGACGAGGACTTCGGGCGCGGCAAGAGCCACTACGACCGGTACTACGGTGACCCCACCGTGAAGCCGAACCCGTGCCTGGCGGCGCTGGCGCAGGGGCCGTTCTACGCGGCCAAGATGGTGCCCGGCGACCTCGGCACCAAGGGCGGGCTCGTCGCCGACACCGCCGGACGCGTGCTGCGCGAGGACGGCACCGTGATCGAGGGCCTCTACGCCTCCGGCAACACCGCGACCCCCGCCATGGGCCACACCTACGCCGGGCCCGGCGCGACCATCGGCCCGGCCATCACCTTCGCCTACCTGGCCGTCCTCGATATCGCCGCCAAGGCGAAGCAGAGCGAGGCCGCCGCCGAAGCGTCCTGAACCGTCCCAACCCGGTTCAGGATCGGGTTGGGCGCGTCCGGGTCACAGCGAGCGCGCCCAACCCACCCCCGCCCACCGGTGCCCTGCACACCACGGGCGGTACAACCGAATACGCGATACATCCGAATACACGGCGGTCGCCCGCCGGGGGCATACCGGCCCGACGGGCGACCGCCACCCGAAGTGGACCCCGAACGGCCACGGTAGCGCGCACCCGGAAGAACGGCAATCCTCTTGCGGGACTTGATATCCGAACAACGCGAGGAACGCGGCAACCCCTACGCGACGCCGGTCGATCGGTCCCGACGCGGCCGCTCGGACCTTCCCGACGAGCGAGCACAGGGGTTGCGCCGATACAGAAGCGGCAAGAGGATCGAAGCCGCATGGGTTCGTCCGCGCGGCCACAGCCCCGACAACGACGCGGCGGTGCCCTGGGAGCGCCGCCCCACCGAGATTCACGAGGAGACCACATGCCCATCGACCTGAACAGCGCGCTCGGCGCGGAGATCCCCGGGCGGGAGTTCGCCTGGTCGCCCAGCGATGTGCAGCACTACCACCTGGCGCTGGGGGCGGGCGCGCGGTGGACCGATGCGGCGGAACTGCGGTATCTCGATGATCGGGAGCCGCAGGTGCTGCCGTCCTTCGCCACCGTCGCGCCCACCTTCCACGAGACCGAGCCGCCCAGGGTGCGGTTCACCGGTATCGACATCGATCTGGCGAAGGTGGTGCACGGCAGTCAGGAGATCGTGGTGCACCGCCCGATTCCCGCCTCCGGCAAGGCCACCACGGTCGGCCGCGTCACCGATATCTGGGACAAGGGCTCCGCCGCGGTGGTGTGGCGCGAGGACACCGTCACCGGCTCCGACGGCGAACCCCTGTGGACCGCGCGCTCGTCCATCTTCGCCAAGGGCGAGGGCGGTTTCGGCGGCGAACGCGGCCCCTCCTCCAAGACCGAATTGCCCGACCGCGCACCCGATTTCGACGTCCTCACCCCCACCCTCCCGCAGCAGGCGCTGCTCTACCGCATGTGCGGCGACCGCAACCCCCTGCACTCCGACCCCGAATTCGCCCGCAACGCCGGCTTCCCCAACCCCATCCTGCACGGTCTGTGCACCTACGGCCTGGTCCTCAAAACCGCCACCGACACCGTCCTGGACCGAGACGCCACCCGCGTCAAGGGCTTCCGCGCCCGCTTCGCCGGCGTCCTCTACCCCGGCGAAACCATCCGCACCCGAATCTGGCGCACCGACAACGACCTCCACATCACCGCCACCGTCGTGGAGCGCGACGACGCCCCCGTCCTCAACGACGTCACCCTCACCCTCGCGTAATCGCCGAAGGGGAACTGGTGGCGGTGACTACTCGACCGATGCCGCCACCAGTTCCCCTTCGCGCGGTCTCAGTCGATGCTCCCCGGAGGTGCCACCCACACGTGCGGCTGCCGCGTGACGGCGGCGATGTGCTCGAAGTCGGAGTCGTAGTGCACGAGTACGGCACCGTGGAATTCGGCTACGGCGGCCGTCAATAGATCGATGACCCCGGCTGCGCGATGCAGCCCGTGCCGGGCCATCAACAGCTGTACCTCACGCGCACGGTCCGCGATGGACTCGTTGATCGGCAGGTTGATGTAGCCGGCGCGGCGCGCATGCGCGACCTTCTGAACCTCCGCCAGATTCCGGCCGGAGAATCCGGCCTCCAGATCGACCGTCGCGCACGTTGCGGCGGCCCGGTCCACGATGAGTCCGGAGATCACCTTTCGCACGACATCGTGCCGGACCCGGGCGGCTGCCGAGGTGTCGATCAGATGCAGTCGCAGGGGGGTGGTCTCGCTCAACGGCGAGCCTGGCGCATGATCTCGGTGTCCCCGATGTCGGAGCCGACCCCCAGGCCGAAAGGATCGTTCAGCACTTGCTCGATTCGCCGCCTGCGCGCCGCGACGAACTCGAGCGCGGCATTGACCGTGTCCTTCTTGGTGGTGGTTCCGAGCTCCTTGGCGGCCAGTGCCAGCGCCTCGTCATTCAAATCGATCATCGTTTTCATATAGCTCATGATATATCTCCAACAATCCAGCCATCAATACTCCTGTCATTCGTCACCGAGGGCCATCCGGATGGCGGTCCGGCGGTGTGGACATGATCACCTTCCCTGGCGGGCCTTCTCGCTCGCCTCTACACCTGTAGAGGGACCTCGACGGATGTCGAGGCGAGGAGGGCGGGATGAGCGTCGACGCGGTGGCCTTGGACGCGGATCAGGCGGTAGCGGCGCAGCGGCTGGCAGCCCTCGACGGGCGGCTCGGGCGACGGTGGCGGCGGGTGCGCGGGGTGTATCTGCACGGGCGACCGGGGCGGGGGAAGACCATGCTCATGGATCGGTTCTTCGCCGAGGTGCGGTCGGATCGCAAGCGGCGCTTTCATTTCCACGGGTTCTTCGCCCGATTGCATCGGGCCGTGCACGAGACCGGTTCCATCGGCGGGGCGGTGGACGCGCTGTTGGACGGTGCCGAACTGGTGTGCTTCGACGAATTCCACGTACATGATCCGGGTGATGCCACCCTGGTCGCGCGGCTGCTCGATACATTGTTCGCGCGGCGCATCACACTGGTGGTGACCTCGAACTATCCGCCGGAGCGGCTGCTGCCCAATCCGCTGTTCCACCACCTGTTCGTGCCGACCATCGAGCGGATTCGCGAGCATCTCGACGTGGTGTCGGTGGACGGTCCCCGGGACTATCGCACGGCGGGCGGGACGGGCGGGGGCTTCGCGGGTGGGGCGTACATCGTCGGCGATTGCGGCGTGCGCGGTGACGTGGCGGTGCCGATCGGTCACCGCATGGTGCGCGCGCGGCGGGCCGAATCCGGGGCGTTGACCGTCGATTTCGCGCGGCTGTGCGGAATCCCGGTGTCGGCGGCGGACTTCCTGGAACTCACCGGGAGATTTCACCGTTGGACGGTCTGCGAGGTGCCCGCGCTCGGTGCGGTCGATCCGGAATGGGTCATGCGGTTCGTACACCTGGTCGATGTGCTGTACGACGCCGACCTGGAGCTGTGGGTGTACGCGCGGGTCGCCCGGAGCGAGCTGGGGCGGGACGTGGCCGGGGTGGCGGATCTCGAGCGGGCGCTGAGCCGGCTCGGCACCCTTCGATTTCACGGTCGCGACCAGCATTGATCATGTGCGCGAAGCGGGTCTGACGGCCGAGTGAACTCACCGACCGGACCGACGTTCGGGGTTCATGTCCCGTTAGCGCACACGGGGGCTGACGTTGCGGGCGGCTTCTTACGGTGCTTGCAGGAGGCAGCACCGACCGGAGGGGACCCGATGCGAATCCTGAACAAGGCCCGGGAATCGAGCTCCGAGCCTCTGCCCCTTGCCGACCAGCGCGGAGACCGACTGCGGGTGCTGGTCGTCGCCGAATCCTTCCTGCCACAGGTCAACGGCGTCACCAACTCGGTGCGCCGGGTACTCGACCATCTCGCCGCCGAGGGCCACCAGGCCGAACTGCTCGCCCCCACCGGTCCGCGGAGTTACGCCGGATTCCCGGTGCACGTGGCCCGCGGCGCGCGGCTGCCGTTCTACCGCGACTTCCGGATCGGGCTGGAGACGCGCCGCCGCCTGCGCCGCATCATGGACTCCTTCCAGCCCGACGTGCTGCACATCGCCTCCCCGGCCACCCTCGGCTACCAGGCCGCCGTGGTCGCCGCCGAACGGGATGTGCCCTCGGTCGCCATCTACCAGACCGATCTGGTGGGCTTCGCGCAGCGCTACGACCTGCCCGGCGGCGTGCGCGCCATGACCGAGCTGACCCGCCGCATCCATCTGCGGGTGGACCGCACCCTGGCCCCGTCCACCGCGAGCCTGCGGCAGCTCGAGCTCATGGGCGTGCCCGGCCTGGCGCATTGGCCGCGCGGGGTGGACCTGGAGCAGTTCGACCCGGCGCGCCGCTCCCGGGAACTGCGAGAACGCCTGGCCCCCCATGGCGAAGCCCTGGTCGGCTATATCGGCCGCCTCGCTCCCGAGAAGGAACTGGAACTGCTCGCGCACCTGCGGCGGCTGCCGAATACGCGACTGGTCGTGGTGGGTGGCGGGCCGGAGGAGGCGCGGCTGCGAAAACTGCTGCCGCACGCCGCCTTCCTCGGCGTCCTGCACGGCGAGGAGCTGGCCGCCGCGTACGCCTCCCTCGACGTCTTCGTGCACACCGGCCGTCACGAAACCTATTGCCAGGCAGCGCAGGAGGCCCTCGCCTCCGGCGTGCCCGTGGTCGCACCGGCCGCGGGGGGACCCGTGGACGTGGTCGAGCCCGGCACCGGATTCCTCTATCCCCCAGGCGATGCCGACGCCATGGTCGGCTTCGTCGAGCAGCTCGTGAACGATCCCGCGCTGCGCAACCGGACCGCTGCCGCCGCCCAGCAGAGTGTGCGGAACCGCTCCTGGGCGGCGGTCAACCACCTGCTCGTCGGCTACTACCGCGAGGTCATCGCCGAGCGTCGTGGCGACGAGCGGCTCACCAAGGAGGCCTGCTGATGTTGCGCATATCCGTCATCGGCACGGGATATCTCGGCGCGACCCATGCCGCGGGCATGGCCGAACTCGGATTCGACGTACTGGGCGTCGACAACAATGCCGCCAAGGCGGCCGCGCTGGCGGCGGGGCGGGTGCCCTTCCACGAACCCGGCCTACCGGAACTGCTGAGCACGCACGTCGACCAGGGCCGCCTGAGCTTCGGCACCTCGCTGGCCGAGGCCGCGAGCTTCGCCGACGTGCATTTCCTGTGCGTCGGAACCCCGGAAAGCCCCACGGGCGCGGCGGATCTCACGCAGCTGTACGCGGCGATCGAGGGGCTGGTGCCGCAGCTGACCCGCAACTGCCTGATCGTCGGCAAGTCCACCGTCCCGGTGGGCACCGCCGAGGCCCTCGCCGCCCGCATCGACGAACTCGCACCGCGCGGCATCGCCGTGGAACTGGCCTGGAATCCGGAATTCCTCCGCGAGGGCCACGCCGTGTACGACACCCTGCACCCGAATCGCCTGGTCTTCGGCGTCACCACGCCGGACGCGGAATGGGCGCTGCGGCAGGTGTACGCCGCCGCCATCGCCGAGGGCGCGCCGGTGGTGGTCACCAATCTGCCGACCGCGGAGCTGGTCAAGGTGTCGGCCAATGCCTTTCTCGCCACGAAGATCTCGTTCATCAACGCGATGGCGGAACTGTGCGAGATCACCGGCGCGGATGTGAACCTGCTGGCCGACGCGCTCGGCCACGACGACCGCATCGGCCGCAAATTCCTGGGTGCGGGACTGGGATACGGCGGCGGCTGTCTGCCCAAGGATGTGCGCGCGCTCATCGCCCGCGCCGGTGAATTGGGCGTGCCGGAGTCGGTGCGCTTCCTCGACAGTGTCGACGCCATCAATCTGCGCCGCCGCGAGCGCGTGGTGCGGGAGACCCTGGAGATACTGGGCGACGAGCGGCCCACCGGCCGGGTGGCGGTGCTGGGCGCGGCGTTCAAACCGCTCTCCGACGATGTGCGCGACTCCCCGGCTCTGGATGTGGCCGTGCGGCTGCACCACGCCGGAATCGAGGTCACCGTCTACGACCCGGAGGCCAACCGGTCCGCCAGCCGGATCGCCCCCCAGCTGCGGTACGCGCCGAACGCGACGGCCGCGGTACTCGGCGCGGATGTGGTGCTGCATCTGACCGAATGGCGCGAATTCCGCGAACTCGATCCGGCGCTGCTGAGTTCGGTGGCGCGCCGCCGGGTGCTCATCGACGCCCGCAACACCCTGGATCCCGAACCCTGGCTGAGCGCGGGCTGGGATTTCCGGGCGCTGGGTCGGCTGGTGGCGCGGCGGGCGGATGCCGGGCGTGTCGATCCGCTGCTGGAATCGGCCTGAGCGGGGTCGGTGACGTCGGCATCGACGGGTCCGCGGACTATTCGAACTTCGAGATAACCCGTTTCAGATCGGCGCTGCGGATCCCACAGGTGTTGTGCGAGTTCACAAGCGAATCCGCGGTGATCTGGGTACTTCGCGAAAGCCGGTGACCTATGCGGTGATCGCGGGTAATCCGTGTTCGCCATTTCCCGCCCGACGAACCGCTTGGCATGTAACTATGACCCTGTTTTGTGCAGGACTCAGGTTGGCTGGGGGTGCTCGTGACCGGGGTGCGAGCCGTGGCATCGCGCGCGATCGGACTGATCGCGCTCCTGGTGCTGGCCGTCCTCGCCCTGCGCGGCCACATCCCCGGCACCGGCGGCCCCCGCGCACCGCACACACCCCCGGTGGTGGCGGTGGCCCTCATGCCGGTCCTGCTGCTGGTCTCGATGGTGATCCTGCTCGCGGGCGTCATCAACAGCCAGCATCGGCTGCCGCTGGCCATGCCGGAACCCGATCGGGACTCCGGCGGCGAACACTGGCGGCTCAACCGGCTCGGACTGCTGATCCTGATCGGACTGGCCGCCCTCGCCCTACTGCTCACCGCGGTGGTCTCGGTACTCCTGGTCGGCCCCGCACGTGACGCACCGACGGAGAACCGCACGGCCCCGACCGCCTCGGACACCGCCACCGCGGTACCGGATACCACGCCCCCCGACCCCGGCACCGCACCCCGGCTCTCCGGTACCGCGCTCATGCTGGTGGGGGCCGGAGCGGTAGCGCTGGTGGCGGTGGCCATGGCGGGTCTGGTGGTGGTCGCGGTGGGCTCGCGGCGCAGGCCGATGGCGCACACCACGCCGCCCACACCGGCGGCGGCCCGCGAAATGGTCTCGCTGGCCAAGGTGGCGGAGATGGGCCTGGCGGCCATGATCGCGCCCGGCCAGGATCCGCGCACCGCCATCATCGCCTGCTACGTGGCCATGGAACGGGGTCTGGCGCAGGCGCGCGAGGTGGCCCCGCTGGTCTCGGACACCCCGTCCGAGGTGTTGGCGCGGGCCTTCGAACGCGGTGTGCTGCACGACGCGTCCGCGCGGGAGCTGGTGGCGCTGTTCGAGGAGGCCCGGTTCAGCCCGCATTCCATGTTGGAGTGGCAGCGGATGCGGGCCGAGCAGCTGCTGCGTATCGTATTGCAGGATCTGCAGGGGCAAAAAGTATGAAAATTCTTGCTGCACAACATGTCTGGATGGGGGTCCGGATATGAACCGAACGACCGTGGTGATCGGCGCACTGCTGCTGGTGGCCCTGTTCGAGGTGCTGGCCTTCGGCAATCAGCGGGAAACCCTGCTGATGGTCGCCGCCGTTCCGGTGGCCGGGGCGCTGGCGCTGCTCATCTGGTCGCTGGTGGAGCGGGCCCGCCGCACCGAACGCGACGACCTGGCCGACAACGAGGTGGACAACGGCCCGGCCGAGATGCTGCGCCGCTGGCAGGCGCGGGCACAGATGCTGGCCGAACGCTCCGAGGGCACCCGCGCCGACTGGGACCGCCACCTACGACCGCTGCTGGCCAAGGAATTCGAACTCTCCAGC
Source organism: Nocardia otitidiscaviarum (assembly GCF_007362295.1). Lineage (NCBI taxonomy): Bacteria > Bacillati > Actinomycetota > Actinomycetes > Mycobacteriales > Nocardiaceae > Nocardia > Nocardia otitidiscaviarum. Next base: position 6,430,350 of record NZ_CP041695.1, read on the forward strand.
GGCCACCGCCACACCAAGAACCGGCGGGCCGCCGAAGCGGCCGGGGTGCTGCAGTTCGGTCCGGAACTGTGGCGCTGGGTGGACCCGGCCAATTCCGCACTGCGCGACCAGACCACCCGCGCACCGGGCCGCGCGGCGCTGGACGAGATCCTGCGCCGCCTCCAGAACATGTGACACCCGAGATGCGAGAAGAACTATGACCTCACCGATGGACATCACCATCAAGCGCACCGACGCGGTGCTGCGGGAACTGTCCCGGGTGGTGGTCGGCAAACGCGAAGAACTGCAGCTGATCATGATCGCGGTGCTGTCCGGCGGGCACGTGCTCATCGAGGACCTGCCCGGCCTGGGCAAAACCCTCATCGCACGCTCCTTCGCCGCCGCGCTGGGCCTGAACTTCACCCGCGTGCAGTTCACCCCCGACCTGCTGCCCGCCGACCTCATCGGCTCCACCATCTACGACATGCATTCGGGCCGTTTCAGTTTCCGGCGCGGACCGGTGTTCACCAATATGCTGCTCGCCGACGAGGTGAACCGCACCCCGCCCAAGACCCAGGCCGCGCTGCTGGAGGCCATGGCCGAGGGGCAAGTGTCCATCGACGGCGAAACCTTCCCGCTGCCACAGCCTTTCGTCGTCATGGCCACCGACAACCCGATCGAGTACGAGGGCACCTATCCGCTGCCCGAGGCCCAGCTCGATCGCTTCGCCATGCAACTGCGCCTGGGTTATCTGTCCGAACAGGACGAGACGCAGATGATCCGGCGGCGGCTCGAACGCGGTTCCGCCCCGGCCCAGGTGGGGCAGGTGGTGGATGCCGAGGGCCTGCTGGAGATGCGGCAGTCCGTCGAGTTCGTGAGCGTGCACCCCGACGTGGTCGGCTACGTGGTGTCGCTGGCGTCGGCCACCCGCGGCCATCCACAGGTGGAGGTGGGCGCCAGCCCGCGCGCGGAACTGGACCTGGTGCAGATGTCGCGGGCGCGGGCGCTGCTGAACGGCCGCGACTTCGTGGTCCCCGAGGATGTGAAGGCCCTCGCCATTCCGGCCATGGCCCACCGCATCACACTGCGCCCCGAGATGTGGGTGCGCCGCATCCGGGGCGAGGACGTGATCGCCGAACTGCTGCGACGGCTGCCGGTGCCGCGCGCCACCACGACATGAGGCACCGCGACACCAGCACCGCCACCGAGGCCGAATTGCGGTGGCGGCCCGCGCCGCTGGTGTACATGCTGGCCGTGGCCTCCGCACCCGCGCTGGTGCTGGCCATCGTGCTGGGCAAATGGCAGCTGGTCGTCTTCGCCGCCCCCATGCTCGGAGTACTGGCGACCGCGCCGCTGCAACAGTCGCGCACCCGCATCCAGGTGGACGGGGCCGGAATCCTGCGCTGCTTCGAAACCGAGGAAGTGACCCTGGCGGTCGCGACATTCGTGGAGTCCGGGCATGCGCTGCTGCGGCTGCATCCGGAGCCGATCCACGGTATGGAGATGCGCGTGGAGGAGGCGGTCGACTCCGGAACCGCACCCGCCGGACTGCGTGTGGCGCTGTCGTCGCCACGCTGGGGACGTTTTCCGGTGCCCATCCGGGTGTCGGCGCTGAGCCCGGCCGGGCTGGCGGTGGCGTCGGTGCGGCTGCCCGCCGGGGAGGTCTTCGTGTACCCGATCGCCGATCCGCAGCGAATGCGATTGCCCCGCACCGAATTACCCGAACGCATCGGCACCCATCTCACCCGGCGGCACGGGCCGGGCGTGGAATTCGCCGATGTGCGCGCGTACGCACCGGGCGATCAGCTGCGCACGGTGAACTGGCCGGTGAGCGCGCGCCGCGGACGGCTGTTCGTCACCGAACGCTTCACCAACCGGGCCGCGGATGTGGTTGTGCTGGTGGACACCTCACTACAGGCGCCCGGCCCGGCATCGGATTCGCTGGAGTTGTCCGTGCGCGGCGCGGCACAGGTGGCGCAGTCGGCGCTGCAGGCCGGTGACCGCACCGCCGTGGTCTGCCTCGGCAAGTCCCCGCGCTGGCTGCGACCCGATATCGGCCGCCGCCAGTTCTACCGCATCGTCGACGCCGTCCTGGACGTCGGCGAGGAACACATCCCCACCTCCGGCACCCTCGCCCCGCACACCGCCGTGCCGATCGGCGCGATCGTGGTGGCCTTCTCCACCCTGCTGGACACCCAATTCGCCTTGGCGCTCATCGATCTGCGCAAACGCGGGCACGTCGTCGTGGTGGTGGACGTGCTGCGCGGCGCACCCTTCGCCGACGGCCTCGACCACACGCTGGCCCGCATGTGGCAGTTGGAACGCGCCTCCATGTACCGCGATATGGGCACCGTCGGCGTCGACATCGTCGCCTGGCCGGAAGGCACCCGCCTCGACCAGGTCATGCGCCTCATCCCCGAACACCGCCGAACCGTCCGGGTGCGCCGATGACCAGATTCCTCGCCGTCCTGTCCGGCCTGCTCCTCACCACCGCCGTCGGCCTCCTCGAACCCTGGACGGCCCTCCCGGTTCTCGCCCTCGTAACAGCCGGTTGGCGCTGGCGCGTCCTCGCCGTCGCCGCCGTCCTGGCCGCTCTCGGCGTCGTCGCCTGGCTCGACACCGGCGCGGTCGAAGCCGGAGCCATCGGCCTGGTAGCCACCACCTACCTCCTCAACACCGCCACCGTCTCCGCCCCCGTCGGAGTAGTCCCCACCACCATCCCCTCGGTAGCCGGCGCCATCGTCTTCACCCTCGCCGCCGGAGCCGCCGCCCTGCTACCGATCCACCTGGCCTGGGCCCCCATCGCCGCCCCGATAGTGGTGATCCTCCTCTACGCCTGGCTCATCCAGGGGCTGGGCGACCGCCGCCCGGCGGACGGGTGAGACCTTCGACCATCCGTCAGTCGGTGAGAGCCGCCGCCAAGTGCAGATTGTCGACGCTTCGCAGAGTCTTGGCGGCGGGCGGCCGTAGCCTCAGTTCACGGCAGGCGGCCAGGAGTCGGATGTGCACCGACCAGGTCAGCAGGGGTGGTTCGGAGAGCAGCGGGAGCAGCGGGACGATGTTGTTCTTCAGCAGGGATACCGCCGTGGCGCGGACGCTTTCCCGAAGATCGGTACGTCCCAGCTCGATCGAGCGGTCGTCGAGCGCTCCGGGTGCTGTGTGCGCCGCGCAAGTGGCGAGCGCCTCGTCTGCGCGGGTACCGGCGACCTCGCCGGACGCGATCAAATCCCAGGTGAGCGATGCGATCTCGCGTGACGGCGGCACGAACCTCAGGTGGTAGACGGCGGATTTGCGGACCACGAGCGCCGGGTCGTGAGCCAAAGCGAGCAGGGCATCCACCTCCTGCCAGGTCGACAGCGCGGCACAGCACAGGTCGCGGACCCGGGGGTCCGGATGGTTGGACAGGAACGCGGCCAAGCCGGGGCGGTCGGCGGTGGGCACCGTTCCCCAGTCGTAGTCGTGCAGCGCGGCGAGTTTCGCCGCCCATGGGCCGTCGAGATCGGAGTACATGGTGATGAACGTCGCGGCCGTCGGTACGGCCGGCTCGAGCTGTGCTGTACCCGATGGCGAGAATGCTCGCGGGGTGTCGGAGTCGGGTGCGCCGAGTAGATCGGCGACCGGCGCGAGCCAGTCCCCGATTCGCGAGCGCTGATCGAGGAAGTCGTCGAGCAGGTCGGCCTCGGCGGCTTCAGCTGCCGCCGCGCGCGCATCATCGCCCCGGCCGATCTCGTGCAGCAGCCGCAAGGTGGCGCGGCTGGGGTAGTAGCGGAGGGTGTCGATCGCGGCACAGGCGACGTCGGTGTCGCTGTCGGTGGCGGCCCGATGCAGAAAGGGTTCGGCGGCCAGCGGTTCATCCCAGCCCAGGCTCTCGGCGGCGATGCGGCGCACCGCTGGATCGGAATGGCCGAGGCCCGCGATCTTGTACTGCTGCCAGCGCGGTTCCTCGAAACCGACGGTGATGCCGGTCAGTGCCTCCCGGTACAGCCGGTGGGACGGATCGCGCACGACCGGTTCGACCAGATCGGCCTCGCCACGTGTCGCCTGCCGCAGCACACACGCGCGGACCATGTCGTCCCCGGACTCCCACCAGGCACGCAGCCTCGGCCCCTCCGGACACATCGCCGCATCCTCCAACACCCGCAATACCGCACGCCGTAGCTCGACCGGCCGAGTACGGTCCCGTCCGATCTCGGCTAGCGACGCGACCGCGCGCGGGTCACCCAGCCGACCGAGTGTGTCGACGATCCGCTCCCGCTCCGTCCCGTCGGAGTCGATCAGCCTCCGAAGCAGCGTGAAGGTCGCCGATCGATCCTGCTGCTCCGCAATCCGCTCCAATTCCGCCGGCATCATCGATCCATCTTCACCGAGCCGCCACCGCGGAACCATCGAGATTCGCCGCCGGAGTGTCTCACGCGTATCTCTCGACGAGTGCGTGGCCGATCGCGGCCAAGTGATGGCGTACGCCCGGTGGGCCGGTCACCTCGAGCCATTCGACCAGTCCGGAAAGCTCACCGGCCAGCATGGATTCGTTGTGGCCGCGGATCACGACCTCGATGCGGCCGTCGGTGGTGGGGCCGCCCACGTCGAGCCGACCGCCGAACGCCCGCCGGAGGATGTCGATGCCGTGGGGTACGCAGACCGCCTGGATTTCGAGGGGGGTTCGTTCGCGATCGACCTCGTCGGCGATTTCGCGCCAGCTCTCGGCGAGGTCGAAGTCGTCGGGTCTGTGCACGGGATGGTCGGTCGGAACGACGGATGAGACGCGGTCGATTCGGAAGGTGCGCCGACCGGCTTCGGTGTTGGCGACGAGGTACCAGGAGGGGCCTTTGGCGACGACGCCCAATGGGTGGACGGTTCGCTCGGTTTCCGCTCCGGTGCTGTCGACGTAGCCGAGCCGCAGCTGGATGCCTCGGATCACCGCGTTCTGGAGTTCGTCGAGGAAGCGGGGTGGCCGGTACACGACCTTGCTCGACCCCCATGGTTGCGGGTCGACGACAACGGACGACGCCGCCGCCTCGGCCTGCACCCGGAAGGGCTCCGGCAGGGCATGGACGAGCTTGCGCAGGGCCGTTTTCACGGCTGGCGTCCCGGCGGAGGCCGGACCGGCGACCAGGAACAGGGCGCGGGCCTCACTCGCGGTCAAACCGGACAGGTCGGTGCGAGCGCCGCCCACGAGCCGCCAGCCGCCACCACGACCCTGGGTGGAGTAGACCGGCACCCCGGCCATGGCCAGGGCGTCGAGGTCGCGGCGGGCGGTGCGCTCGGAGACCTCCAGCTCGCGCGCTACCTCCGCCGCCGTCACCTGTTTGCGCTGTTGCAGTAGCAGGAGGGTGGCCACCAGTCGGTCTGTTCGCACATCGGCAAGAATTTCATATAAACCGGTCATGAGGTGACCGGTTTTGCTCCGCAAGATGGCGACATGACCATGACCTATCCGACCGATTTTCCCGAGCCCACCCTCATTCCGGTCAATGGAGTGGAACTCGAAGTCTTCGAAGCAGGCCGGGAGAATGCGGGAAACCCCATAGTGCTCTGTCACGGCTGGCCCGAACATGCCTTCTCGTGGCGACATCAGATGCCCGCCCTCGCCGCCGCGGGCTACCACGTCGTCGTCCCGAACCAGCGGGGTTACGGCAACTCGTCCTGCCCGACCGAGGTAACGGACTACGACATCGAACACCTGTCGGGTGATCTCGTCGCCCTACTCGATCACTACGGATACGAGGACGCCACCTTCGTCGGCCACGATTGGGGCGCGATGGTCGTCTGGGGCCTGACCCTGCTGCATCCACACCGCGTGAACAGGGTGATAAATCTGAGCCTGCCCTACCAGGAGCGCGGCGAACGGCCCTGGATCGAGTCCATGGCGGAAATGCTCGGGGGTGACTTCTATTTCGTGCACTTCAATCGACAGCCAGGCGTCGCGGACGCCGCACTGGAGGCCAACACGTCCCGCTTCCTCCGCAACCTCTACCGCAAGAACGTGCCACTCGAAGAGCCGGAGCCGGGAATGCTGATGATCAACCTCGCCAACGCGGAAACCCCACGTGGAGAACAGTTGCTGAGCGACAGCGAACTGGCCGTCTTCACCTCCGCCTTCGAAACCTCAGGCTTCACGGGCAGCATCAATTGGTACCGAAATCTCGACCGCAACTGGCACCTGCTGGCGGACGCGAACCCGATCATCCGACAACCCACGCTCATGATCTACGGCGACCGCGACCCGGTCCAGCAGGCGGACAAACTGTCAGAGTTCGTCCCCAACGTCGAAATCGTCAATCTGGACTGCGGCCATTGGATCCAGCAGGAAAGGCCGGAAGAAACGAACCAGGCGATCATGAAGTGGTTGACGGATACCACCAGCACTACCCCAGATCTTCCCCGACCGCGATAACCCACTCCACCTGAAACTCCTCGGCCGAAATATCAACCGCCGTGACGCCGGGACGTCGTGTCGTCCGCTCCACAGGTTCCACCGGATCACGCGACATCCGCGTGGTACCGGTGGAGAACCCGACACCCGCGAACCCCATGCTGCCGTCCCGGAAATGCTCGACCCGCCGACGCTCGATTCCCCGAGCGTCGAACTCAACGAAAATTCCGGTCGCCTCGGTCGATTTCGCATCCTCGATCGTTGTCCGCCGATAACGCATACCGGGTTCGGGCGATCGGTAATCGCTGACGGCGGCAAGCGCCGACACACGGTCGGTGGCCGGCCCGTTTCCGGGAAACCACTCACCGGCCACACCGCGCAATCCCATGTAGAGACCATCGCTGACATCGGGGCTGTCAGCGAGCTCGCCGACGACCTCCGGCGCGAACGGCGTCCCTAGCCACCGCTGCCCATCCCACCAGCGCGCAAAGGTGACGAACTCGCTGAACACCCTGGGATGGTCGACGCCGCGATCGATCGCGGCAACCCATTCGGGCGCGCTGGCCCACGGGTCGTACTCCGTGTCGTGCAGATCGGTCGATTCATCGCAGCCGAAGAGCACAGCGCGGCCGCGATCGAGATGAACGAGCGCGAACCAGTTACCGGCCCCGTCTTCGGCAACCAACCTACTGCCCTCAGGCTTGCAGACATCGGTGAAACCGTCGACGGTGCTCGCAAGATGGCTACGGCCATCGAAATTCACGTACGTTCCGTCCATGTCCCGCACACGAGCCCACAGGACATCCGGATGCGGCAACGAAAACTCCATGGCGGCAACGTACTCGACCCCACCGACGCCACGTCCGAGCCACCACCCATGCGACTTTCGCGACAGTGGTTCGGAGCAGTCGCAATCACCGTCACGCCCAGCCGACCTCTCGTAGGTAGCGGCACCAGCGATCATCCAACTACCAAGACTCGCTCCAGATTTCGCGCAGCCCATGGATATCCGGGAATCGAGATCCCAGGGCCACGGTGTCGATCAACTCGTCGGCGACGGCGTCCACGAGCGTGCGAGCACCTCACCGAGCAGGTGGCGCCGAACTCCCCCACCAGTGAATCCCGTCGCCGTCGACGCGGAGATTCTCCCGCACGGTACCCAGTGGTTCCCCGATGTCGAAATCCGCCACGTCGCGGCCGAATTGCACCGGATCCGGCGCATCGGCCAACCGAGGCGAGGACATGCTCGAGAACGCGTTGGTATGAGCGTCATACGTCGAACTCCGCAACGCGAGAGGTCCATCGAAATACGGCGATCGATACACGACCACGAACGTCCATTCGTCCTCGACCCAGGCGTCGATGACCGCGATGCGCCACGCCTCGGTGACGGTGCTGGTCATGAGCCGGCTCAAACAGGCGGCGACAGCGCGCTCGGACCACCGAGGAGAGACGACCGCAGCGAACGTCTCCGCAAGGCGTCGATGGGCGTCGGTGATCAGGCGGGTATGAGATCGAGACCGATCATTGGGCTCCGAATCCACGCGACCATTGTGGTACCCGGCCGCCCGGTACCGCGCCATACGGTCCCGCACCCAGCGTTTCCCCAGCGTGTCGATGCGACGAGTATCGGCGCACAACCGCAACAAGTGGTTGTTCTCGGGTACCTCCAGGCCCGATCGATCCCGAAAACCACTCGCTCCCAAGAGCATGAGCTCATAGCCTGGTGTCGCGCAGGAGAAACGAGCGCAGGTCTCACTATGCCGACGGGAACGGGAGGATTCAGGCGGTTATGCCGAGAGCATTCACCGAAGCCGAACGGCAGGAATTCCTTGCGGGACAGCATGTTGCCGTGCTGTCTGTCGACGCAAACGGTGGGCGTCCACCCGCCAGTATGCCGATCTGGTACAACTACATCCCAGGCGGGAATCTCCAGATCAGCACTGTCCCGTCGACACGCAAAGCCAGGCTCATCCGGCAGGCCGGCGCTGTGACACTCGTCGTCCACAGGGCGCTGTGGCCCTACCAATACATCATTGTCGAAGGCACCGTGGTCGATATCACCACACCCTCCCCGATCGGCATCCGCGAGGCCATTGCCATCCGCTACCTCGGTGACGAAAGCGGCCGAGATCACGTCCGCCGCATGGGCGAGTTCGATTCCGTCTTGTTCACAATTCGCCCCGACCGCTGGATCACCGCCGATTACGCATCCGACCCATAGAGTCGTGCCCTTCAGACTCGCACCGAATCAGCAACTCTCCTGCCGAATCAGCTACAGGCCAAGAGGAGTTCGAACGCGTCATACCGACAGCGCCGCCTCAGAACAACCAGTCACCTGATGGCTCCGGCGCTGCGTTAGTCCGCACGTGCTCTTCGCCGCCGGCATCCTGGATCGCGTCGATCTGGTTCTGAACCACCTCGGCGCGCGCCACCAACTCGACCCGGTCGGGCTCGGTGAGGCTTTCCGCGCCGAGCTTTTCGAAGACGCACGAGAGCACTGACCGTAGATCCTCCAGCTTGCTGTCCGACTCCATGAGCCCTCACCCTACGCTCGAACCTGAGATGACTTTCGAACTACTTTCGAACCGAGATGTACACTGGCCGTATGACCACGCGCAGCTTTCCCTTCTCCACCCTGATCAACAAGCAGACCAGCGTGTTCCCAGCGCTGGATGACGCGGACGTGATTCTCGAGCGGCGGGATGCGGAGAACCTGGTGCTCATGCGCTCGGAGCGGTTCGAAGCCATGGTCAAGGGCCTCGGGTTGGCTGCTCGGTCGCTCGCGATCGTCGCGAAGTCGAACCGCGCGTTGGCGGAGGAGGTCTTCGCGGAGGAGCTGCCGTGGCTTGTCTGGCTCCCCGCCGACGCCCGCCCTCAGTGCGTAAAGGAACTACTCGATCATCTGCTCGCGGGCGCGGAAACCGGCCTGCTGCTGCCATTTTCACGCGCAATGCGCGAATGGCAGGCCACGGCCGAAATCTACTCCGACCCCGAACTGACCAACCGCCTACGCGGACCGTTCGACACAGTCGACGCTGTTGATGTCGAGCGGCCGGGTAGCGCCGATGGCTGAGAAGCTCGGGCGAGGTGACGAGGTACGGAGGCCGACGGGCTGGGTCGTTCGACTGATCGACCGCCAAGCCGCGAAGGGCTGGGAAACGCTGCTGACCCACGCCCCTGGCAATCTCGATCGCGCTTGGGTCGCAATCACCGCCGATCCACGCTGTCGAGACAGCCTGGCACGGCAGCATCCGCTGCGACTCGATCTCGGCCACGTCGACATCGATGGCGTCGCGATGGAGCAGTGGCAATACGAGGTAACCGGTGGCGGCCGCATCTGGTACGCGATCGACGACGCGCGGCGAACCGTGTGGATCACGCAGGCGGGGACCGCGCATCCACGGCAAACCGACAAGCGTCGCCGCTAACTGGCCGACAAGCGCACTAGCCTGCGCCTCCCGCTCACGATCGCCCGGCGCTCAGGCCAGGTGCCTGGTGGTGACCGTATGGCGACCGACGATCACGCCCGCCGGTTTCACCGGTTGTGCCCGAGAAACAGACCAGCAGTTCGAAGGACAATGCGACCTGTCAGTCCGGCGCGAACGGCGACTTCTGTCGCTCCCAATATTCGTCATCCCATGCCTCCACAGGAGAAGAGGCGGCGCGGTCACGCTCGGGGGCGTCGAAGGCGTTCTCGAGCACGGTCACCATCCGCTGATCGGACCGCACCTCACGAACCAGTTGGGTGATCTCCTGCTGGGCTTGGGCCCGTGCTCGGTTGATCAATGTGGTGATCACCTGTCCCAAGCGGGTGAAATCCGGGACCTGGTGAATGTCGAAGGCCAAGTGAATGCCGATGACCTCACCGCTGGCTTTGACGTCGACGGTGATCCCGGCCGCCGACAATGTGGCGTGGCTGGAGTTCTGGGCGTCGGCAAGCCGACTCATCCTGGCGCGCAATGTATCCGCGCCGGATTGTGGTGAGTACATCATGCCCCCTTCACACAAGACGCTGCTGGCCGACGACCTTACACCTGGGGCCGGGCAAACCTCCGCCGGGCGTACGCGGCGCGATACCCGGCACGTTTCGGTGGTGTGGGTAGCTGGGGTGTGCGCTGACGGTCACCGTTTCATCGGCTAACGTTGCAGCTCGAAACGAACGAACCCGGGGGGTGCCTGGTGGCCGATGATATCGTTTTCCTCGACAAAGAGGGCGCACGCACGGTGGTGTCAACGCTCGACACCGCCGCCGGCGGCCTCGATGGAATAGCCGATGGCCAATCGAACCGGGCGTTGGCGACCACCGAACTGCTCGCGGGCACCAGCGTCAATGCGGCCTGTGTCTCGGGCGAATCCAAAGCCGTCGCAGTTATTCAGGCAGCGTCCGAAGAGCTTCGTTTCGTGGCCACTCTCACGAATAACGGCATCGTCACGCAGTTCGGTCAGGATGCCGCCTCCGCCACCAGAATCCAGCAGGCGGGTGGTGGGCGGTGAGTCCGACCGTGTCACAGGTCCTATCCTGGGATCTCGAAGCGCTTACGGGGCAAGCCACGTTCTGGACACAGCAGGCCGAGGGGTTCCGCACTCAACTCGGCAATGCCACCAATGGAATCAAGGGCTCGGACACCGCGATCGGCGGCAAGTTCGGCACCTCCCTCCGTGATCGCGGCACCACCCTCACCACAAACGGCGACAAGATCGGTACTGCGATCACCGCGGCCGGTACCGCCATCACCGATAACCTCGCAACTGTCAGCACCGCCAAGCAATCCGTCGCCGACCAGGTACAGACAATCCAAGACGCCGGATACGAGTGGCGGGAGACCGGTGAGGTAGCCGTCAGCGACAGCCAGATCCTCGCCGCCAGTGCCGAGGTCAACGGGGTGAAACCCAGCAGCGAGGACGTCACCACCAAAATCGCCGCCCTCGAACGCCAAGCCAGTGACTACGGGACCGAACTGAAGAAACGACTGGCCGCTGCCGGGACCGCTGCCGACACCGTCGCCAACAGCATCACCAACGCCTTCAAGGAGCTCCCGGACGCCCCTGACCGCCGAGCTCAGGGACAGGAAGACGGCGCGACCATTGCCGATGGCCGCCTATCCGATGAGGAGACCGCCCGCATCGGCGCTCGCATCGCCGCACTGGAACTGACCCCGGAGCAGCTCGCCGCCATCGCCAACGGCGAGGAAGTAACCGTTCCTCAGCCCACACTCGACTACTTGCAGAACCTGTACGACGAAGCCGGACGCGACGGTCTCCTCGACCTCGCCGACCGCTTGGAGAAGAACGGATCACCCGAGGCGCTGGCACTTCGCGAAGACCTCGCCAACGGATTGCTGACCCTCTCCAACGAGAACGTCGTCGCCCGTGACGAGAACGGCAACGTCACCGGCACAGGCGGCTGGGACCAGCTCCACCCCGAAATCCGCGAGTTCGTGGGAACTCGGCCCAACAACTTGCTCGAAGGCCCCGACGGGAACACCTCGGACGTGCCCGACGACTATCGCGCGGGACCGATGGGCTGGATGGAGAGCTCGCGGGTCGTTGAGTACTCCAACGATGTCGCTCGATTCGGATCGTTCCTCGCAGCATCCGATGAGAGCTTTATCCCCGGTGAGCGATTCGGCGTCGAACTGGACCGTCAGGCCGCGCACCAGGCATGGTTGGTCGATAACGACGCCTTTGAGCAGAAATACGGGCAGTGGCAGATCAATCCTGTCACCGGTGACGCGGAATGGAAGGCGAATACGGAGCAGGCCGCCCAGGATCTGTTGTCGGTCGGTGCCCGCAACCACGAGTCCAGCTATGCGGTGCTGACCGGAAACGGCAGTGAGGAACTGTTCGGCAAGGACGTTCCGGGGCAGAGCTACAAACCGTACGAGCCGGACGTGATCCGCGGGATATTCCAGCGCGACTGGGAGGACGACGGGACGGCCGCCGGCGGGATGATCAACTGGATCGGCACCGAATCCCACGAGGTCGGCCCGGACGGACAGCCGACCGAACAAGCGCTGCGCGCCCGGGAGGCCCTTACCCACCTGCCCGATCTGTTCGCACCACGCGAGGAGTACGAGCCCAGCGGTGATCAGCCACAGGTGAACCGCCCCGGTGGTCTCGACGTGAGCGAATTCGAGCGGACTGAGAAGGGATTCGCCGATAACCCGGAGCTGTCCCGGGCACTCGCGAATGTGATGGGTTCTAATATTGACGCCTACATCGACTCTGCCGGAAACCCCCGGAATGCCTATCTCGCCGACTACGGAGAGGCGCAACTCGAGCCCACCAGCGCCAACCGACTGTTGTACCTGGCCAGCCAGTCGGAGGAGGGTCGCCTGACCCTTGAGGTGGGTCGCCAAGCCTACGAGGCCAGTTTGTTGAATGCCGCATTTTCCCAAAGTGACCAATCGCCGGGCGAATACCTGAGACCACATATCGAGCAGCTCGCCGGGCTAGACAGCCGGATCACGAATGCCGCAGCCAACGCGCTCACTTACCAGGATGAGCAAGATATCAGCAAGTACAATGACAAGCAGCAGGAAATCTACGACCGTAAACTTGCGGCAGCTAATATTATCGGAGATGTCCTGGTTGGCAATGCCGGAGATGCTGCCAAATTTGCCTTGACTGAGAAGCTACCCGGAATGATCGGCAGAGACCTGACCGATGGAGAGAAATTCACCATCGACACGGTGAACTCCAACAGTAAACTCCTTGCCAACGCGGGCGTCGACGCGCTTATCAAAGACTATATTGACAAACCCGACAAGCTGGCGGTTCAGTATCCCAGTGAATCCAAACTGAACGACCAGGCATATAGAGACTTCGAGCGAGCAATAATGCAATCAGCATTCGAAAACGGGCGTCTCGATCAGCAATTTATCAACCCAGCTACAAACCAACCAATAGATTTAGATGACCCCGTTAACGAGAATACGAAGAAGGATTTCTGGCGTTACCTCAACAGGCAAGGGCTCACGGACCTGAATACCACCTACCGCCTAGTTCACGGCATGGAAACGGTGATGGGAGTAGGCGTGGACGGATCCAGCTTAGAGGTCATACGAACTGGCCAGCAGAAACCCTAGACTAGGCGGTGGAAACACTTGAAACCGAATCTCACAACTCGCATTAGCCTGGCCCTGCCGGTGCTGATCACGGCCATGGTGACATCCTCCTGCTCGACCGAACCACCACCCGATGCAACCGGTACGACTTCAGTCGCGACATCGACAACGCAAGCAGAAATATTCCCCTATCCCCCACTGCAGTTCAGGTCGAACATCGCAGTCCCAGTCAATGAAGCCGAAGCCGATGCAGCCACCACTGCCCTCAAAGTCGAGGTCGCAATAAACAATTACATCGTCAGCGAGGACGAGTCTTATCTGTCGGATATCTACGACAATGTGAGCGAAGAAGGTCGACCCTATATTGGCATACCAGGAAACCTAATACCGGAAACCGGTGGCGAGACATACCGGGCAGTCAGCATCGAGCAGAAAAGCGGTGCTCAATGGGTGATCACCGTCTGCGATTACAACACACCTGGCGTTTACGAGATGGGCGACGACGGCGAACTGACATTGAGCACTCCCACCGATTCCTATTCCCCCATACGATACACCGTCGCCATGACCACCGAGGCCTCCGCCAGCGGGCAGAAGGCTTCGACACCACGACCGCTGGTAGTAGACCAGTCCACCGAAGAGTTCGCCGAACTTCCTGGCCAGCAGAACGACTTGGCCCGGCAAACATGCGAACCGTTCCGACCCGACCCCTACATTCAGGAGCCACCCGAACGCCTCCCCGCCGAAAAATAGTCCTTCGGCCGATCACCAGCGGTGCGGCTGTTCGCGTCACTATCCCCCGACGAAGTCGTCGGGCAGAACCTGGAATGCCGCGTATCGGCGCAGTGGCCTGATCACGCGAAAATCCCTGCGATCCAGAGTCAGAATCAGATCGGTGTCGAAGTGGTCGGCCAGCACCACGCAGGTCGCATCGACGATATCGAGGTTGAGGTCGTGGTACGCGGTGCGGACCTCCAGGGCCGAATGCAACTGTGCGGCACCGATTTCCCCGAGCACGATGCGCGTGACGGCGATTCGATCGGCCAGCTTGCCCAATACCGCATCAGTGCCAGCAGACCCGAGGTGCCGGCGACGACGATCATGCTGGCCGGTTCATCGCATCATGGATGTCGTCCTTGCCGATCGGACCACCCATGTCCAATGTATCCTCGTCGCCGACCAGCGGTTCCGTCCATCGACGATGCCGCATGAGGTACTCCCGGACCGCATCCCTGGTGATCTCGTGCTTGGAGCGCCCAACGTGACGTGCCTGGAGCGAGTCAGTTCGTGCTGAGGATCAGGCCGGAGGTCGGGACGCCGGTGCCGGCGGTGACGATGATGTTCTCCAGGCCGTCGACCTGATTCACGGAGGTGCCGCGGATTTGGCGGACGCCCTCGGCGATGCCGTTCATGCCGTGGATGTAGGCCTCGCCGAGTTGGCCGCCGTGGGTGTTGAGGGGGAGGCGGCCGCCCAGTTCTATGGCTCCGTCGGCGATGAAGTCCTTGGCTTCGCCTCGGGGGCAGAAGCCAAGTTCCTCGAGTTGCATGAGGACGAAGGGGGTGAAGTGGTCGTAGAGGATGGCGGCTTGCATGTCGGCGGGGGTGAGGCCGCTCTGGGACCAGAGTTGGTCGCCTACCAGGCCCATTTCGGGGAGGCCGGTGAGGGCGTCGCGGTAGTAGCTGGTCATGACGTACTGGTCGGCGCCGGAACCCTGTGCGGCGCCGAGGATTACGGCGGGCTTGTTGGGGAGGTCGCGGGCGCGGTCGGTGCTGGTGATGACCAGGGCCACGCCGCCGTCGGTTTCCTGGCAGCAGTCCAGCAGGTGCAGAGGTTCGGCGATCCAGCGGGAGGACTGGTGGTCCTCCAGGGTGATCGGCTTGCCGTAGAAGTGGGCGGCGGGGTTGACGGCCGCGTGTTTGCGGTCGGCGACGGCGACGCGGCCGAAATCGGCGCTGGTCGCGCCGTAGACGTGCATATAGCGGCGGGCCACCATCGCCACCTGGGCGGCGGGGGTGCCGAGGCCGTGGGTGTAGGAGAAGGCGTTGTCCACACCCGAGGAGGACGGATTGCCGGTGGCCAGGTGGGTGGCGAACTGGCCGAAGCGATTTCCGGAGCGCTCGTTGAACGCGCGGTAGGCCACCACCACATCCGCGACACCGGTCGCCACCGCCATGGCGGCCTGCTGCACGGTGGCCGCGGCCGCGCCGCCGCCGAAGGGGATGTTGCTGAAGAACTTCAGGCTCGGGATGCCGGCCGCACGGGCCACGGCGGCCTGGGTGTTGGTGTCCATGGTGAAGGTGGTCAGGCCGTCCACGTCCGCCGGGGTCAGTCCGGCGTCCGCGAGCGCGGCGGTGACCGCCTCCGCGGCCAGGCGCAGTTCACTGCGCCCGGAATCCTTGGAGAAATCCGTCGCGCCGATACCGACGATGGCCGCGCGGCCGCTCAGTCCGCCGGTCGGCCGACCACCGCTTGCTGTGGTCACTTGACTGCCTCCTGCAGCGAGATGACGGCCTTGGCCGTGATGTGGTCGCCGAGGCTGTCGCGGCCGACGACCTCGATGGTGATCTCATCGCCCTCGACGGCGGTGACGGTGCCGGTCAGGGTCAGGGTGTCGTTCGCGTACAGCGGTACGCCCAACCGCAGCGCGATGGACTTGACGATGGCGCGCGGCCCGGCCCAGTCGGTGACGAAACGCTGCACCAGGCCGGTGTCGGTGAGAATGTTGACGAAGATATCCTTGGAACCGCGCTCGACCGCCTTGTCGCGATCGTGATGCACATCCTGGAAATCCCGGGTGGCCAGCGCCGAACTGATCACGAAGGTCGGGTCGGCGTGAATCACCAACTCGGGCAGCGTGGTTCCGACCCGCACGGTGGCGGGCTCCAGAGCGGTCATCGCACAGCCTTCCAGTACGGCACGGTGTTGTCGTCGTCGAGCGCCTCGAAGCCGACCTCGACCGGCAGTCCCACCTCGACCTCGGCGGGGTCGATACCGCGCAGCTCGCCCAGCATCCGCACCCCCTCCTCCAGTTCGACCAGCGCCACCACGTACGGCAGCGTGCGGCCGGGCACCTTCGGCGCGTGATGCACGACGAAGCTAAACACGGTGCCGCGCCCGGAGGCCACCACGTAGTCGGTCTGCTCGGATTTGTCCTTCCACAGCGCCGGAACCGGCGGATGCTGGAGGGTGCCGTCGGGGCGCCGCTGGATGCGCAGCTCGCCGAGCTTGGTTCCCGCCCAGAAGAATTCGGTGTCCTTGGAGACGGTGGGCCGCACCCGCTTCGCGAGGTCCGCAGCCGGATCGGGTTTCGCCGCTCCCGGCGCGAATTTGAGGATGCGGAACAGCATTTCGGTGACCAGCTCGTCGCCCACGTACCAGCTGGTGCGGTAGGTGGCGAACCACCCCTCCCCCAGCCCGGTGCGCTTGGGCCCCACCAGCGAATCCAGCGAGCTGCGCACGTTCACCTGCTCACCGACCCGCAGGTACCGGTGGTAGATCTGCTCGCAGTTGGTGCCGACCACCGAGGTGTACCCGGCGGCGTCGAGCAGGTCGTTGGTGGCGTTCATGGGATCGTCGGCGGGCCGGACGCCGTTGAGGCCCAACATGGTCCACACCTGCGCCATAGCGGGCGGCGCGACCACATCGGGATGCCCGGCTTCCCGCGCCGCCGCCACGTCCACGTAGATCGGATTGGTGTCGCCGATGGCCTCCACCCAGTTGTTGATCATCGGCTGGTTCACCGGATCACGGGCCAGACGCGGCGCGGACTGGCCCGCCGCCTTGATCTTCTCGGCGGCCGCGACGATGTCGTCGGCCGTGAAGCTCTGTGACACAGGGGAACTCCTATCGGGGGACGCGAGGTAGTCGCAGGCCCATCTGGGCGATCAGCTCGCGCATTACTTCGTTCACGCCGCCGCCGAAGGTCACCACCAGGTTCTGCTTGGTGCGCCGGTCCAGCCAGGTCAGCAGGTCGGCGGTGGCCGGGTCGGCGGGGTCGCCGAAGCGGCCCACGATCTCCTCGGCCAGGCGACCCGCCTCCTGCAGCGCCTCGGTGGAGTACACCTTAGTGGCGGAGGCGTCGGCGATGACATCGCGCGGATCGGCGTCGGAGCGTTCCATATTGGACGCCACCTGCCAGTTCAGCAGTTCGTTCAGCCGCACCATGGCGTGCAGGCGGCCCAGGGCGCGCCGCACGTCGGGCTCGCCGAGCACACCCTGCGTCCGCGCCCACTCTCGCACCCGGTCGTAGAGCTGTTCGATCTTGCCGGACGGACCCAGGCTCACCCGCTCGTGATTGAGCTGGGTGGTGATGAGCTTCCAGCCGCCGTTCTCCTCGCCGACGGTCATGGACGCGGGCACGCGCACATTGTCGAAGTAGGTGGCGTTGGTGTGGTGCGCGCCGTCGCAGGTGATGATGGGCGTCCACGAGTAGCCGGGATCCTTGGTGTCCACGATCAGGATCGTGATGCCGCGGTGGCGGGACTCCACCGTGCCGGTGCGCGCCGCCAGCCAGATGTAGTCGGCCTCGTGCGCACCGGTGGTGAAGATCTTCTGCCCGTTGACGATCCAGTCACCGTCGGCATCGCGCACCGCGCTGGTGCGCAGCGCGGCGAGGTCGGTGCCCGCCTCCGGCTCCGAGTAGCCGATGGCGAAATGAATGTCACCGGAGAGGATTCCGGGCAGGAACGTGCGCTTCTGCTCCTCGGTGCCGAAGGTTTGCAGTGCCGGGCCGACGGTCAACAGGGTGACCAGCGGCACCGGCACGTCCGCGCGCACGGCTTCATTGTAGAAGATCTGCTGTTCCAGCGGCCCGAAGCCCTGGCCGCCGAACTCCTTCGGCCAGCCCACACCGAGCCAGCCGTCGGAGCCCATTCGACGCACCACCGCGCGGTAGGCGTCGCCGTGCCGGTTCACCAGCATCTCGGCCTCCTCTTCGGGAGTCACGAGACCGGTGAAGTACGAACGTAGATCGTCGCGCAACCGCCGCTGTTCGGCGGTCAGTTCGATGTACATCTGGCTCCCAGTCGGTCCAGCCGGAAGGATTCGCCGCCGAGCCAGCGGGCGATGTCCTTGGCCTGTGAGTAGTAGCGGTGCAGCGGGTGAGTCACATCGACGCCGATGCCGCCGTGCAGGTGATGACACTTCTGCAGGGCCGCGGGCAGTTCCGCGGCCACCGTGTAGGCCAGCACGTCGAGGTCGTCATCGGTACGTTCGTTGTGCTCGGCGGAATCGCTTGGTTGCGCCAACGCCCAATTCGCCGAGACGGCGGCCGCGTGCAGGGTGCGCGAGACCACGTACACATCCGCGATCTGCTGTGCCACCGCCTGGAATTCGGCCAGCGGCCGGCCGAACTGCTGGCGGGTTCGCACGTGTTCGGCGGTCAGCGCGATCACCCCTTTGAGCAGACCGTCGGCCACCGATCCGAGGCACGCCAGCGCATAGCGGTGCAGTTCGGCGAGTCCGCCTGGCAGCAGCCGCTCGGCCGGTACCGCTACGTCGTCGAGGACGAGGGTGAACTCCGGTACGCCGTCGGAGGTGGGGTTGGCGGTGCGGGTGAGTCCCGCCGCGTCCCCGTCCACCACCGCGATGCCGTTGTCGGTGGGGATCAGGATCCAGCGCGCGGTGTCGGCGTAGGGCACCGCCACCTTGCGCCCGGAGACGCGCACGGTGGTCCCGTCGGAGACCGCGGTGGTCTCCGGCTTCACCGTGAACGGCGCGCCCGGCTCGTTCAGTGCCGCCGTGATGACCGCGCCCTCGGCCACCGCGGGAAACACCTCCTGCGCCAACGCATCCGGCACGCCCGCCGCGACCAGCGGCAGCACGCCGAAGCCCAAGGTGGTCAGCGCGGGCACCTGCACGGCGTCGGTGGCCAGCTCGGTGAGCAGGGCCGACACCTCCAGTAGTCCCATACCGTCGCCACCGTATTTCTCCGGTAGCGCGACAGCCAGTAGCCCGCTGTCGACGAGAGTGGGCCATAACGCGATATCGCGCGCGCTCTCGCGCTCCAGCAAACTTACGACAACCTCGGCGACAGCGTCCTGGCTCTCGTCCCGTGTGAAGTCCAATGCAATGCTCCCGGTTGAGTGTGGCTGGCTACTGCGATTCGCGAGGCAGCCCGAGAATTCGTTCACCGGCAACGGTCAACAGAATCTGCTCGGTTCCGCCCGCAATGGACAAACAACGCGTGAGCAGGAATTCTTTCACCACGTCCGATTCCAGGGCGCCCGGCACGCCCGACAATTCGACAGCGAATTCGGCTACCGCCTGCCGATGCCGCACACCGACCAGTTTGCGAACACTCGATTGTGGGCCGGGATCGCCGCCGCTGAGCAGTTTGCGCGCTGCCCGAGCTTCCAGCAAAGTCCCAGCGACCGATTCTGAAACAAGTCCGCCCAGGCGATCGGCCACCAATTCCGCACCCGGTCCGGAGGTCGGCACGGCGGCGATGAGCGCCTCCAGTTCCTCGCCGATTCCCTTGCCGCCCATGGCGACCCGCTCGGCCGAGAGGGTGGAGCGGGCGATCTTCCAGCCATTGCCCAGCTGTCCGACCAAGCATTCGTCCGGCACGAAGACATCATCGAGGAATACCTCGCTGAACTTCGCCTCGCCGGTGATCTGCACCAGCGGCCGAATTTCCAAGCCCGGACTATTCATTTCCACCAGGAAATAACTGATGCCCTTGTGTTTGGGTGCGGCGGGATCGGTGCGCGCGAGGCAGATTCCCCACGTCGCCTCTTTCGCCAACGACGTCCACACCTTCTGCCCGCGCAGTTTCCAGCCGCCGTCCACGCGCTGGGCCACCGTGCGCAATGCCGCCAGGTCGGAACCGGCCTCCGGTTCGCTGAACAGCTGACACCACACCACCTCGCCGCGCAGCGTCGGCCCCGCGAATCGTTCGATCTGCTCCGGCGTGCCGTATTGCAGCAGGGTGGGAACGGCCCAGTTGGCGATGGCGATATCGGGCAGTTCGATACCGGCCTTGCGGATCTGCTCCTCGATCAGCGAGCGCAGGATCGGGCCCGCGCCGCGACCGTAGGGCCGCGGCCAGTGCGAGGCCAGCAGCCCGGTGTCCGCCAACGCGTTTCGCTGCTGCGCCGCGGGCAGCGCGGCGATGCCCGAGAGCTCGGCGGCCAGTACCGCCGCCTGCTCCGCGTCCAGACCGACGGCCTCCCGGAGCGGTTCACCCGCCACCGCGGCATCCGCGCCCAGTTCGAGTCCGACCGTGCGGCGCTGCCCCTGGAGCGTCAACTCCGCGACCCGCGCCCGCCAGTGCGCCGAACCGCCCAGCAGTTGACGCAGCGCGACGGCTCGCCGCAAATACAGGTGCGCGTCGTGCTCCCAGGTGAAACCGATTCCACCCAGAACCTGAATACAGTCCTTCGCGGTCTCCACCGCGGCGTCCAGTGCGACCGCCAGTGCGATGGCGGCGGCCAACGGCAGTTCCGAACTTCCGGTATCGACCGCGTCGGCGGCGTCGGCGGCCACCGCGCGAATCTGCTCGGCACGGCACAGCATCCACGCGCAGATGTGTTTGACCGCTTGGAATTCGCCGATCTTCTTACCGAATTGCTCACGCACCTTGGCGTATTCGGTGGCGGTTTCCAGGCACCAGCCGGCGATCCCGGCGGCTTCGGCGGCCACCAGCACGGCGGCCAGATCGAGTACATTCTCGCGCGGCGAGAAGATCTTTTCCGGCGCGACGGTGACATTCGCGCAGACGACGCGAGCGAGAGGAGTGCTGTGGTCCAGCGGTTCCAGCGGCTCCACCCGCAATCCCGCCGCGTCGGCGTCGAGCAGACACCATCGGCCGCGGTCACCGGTACGCACCGGGACCAGCACGGCCGTACCGGGTGCGGCACCGATCACAACGTCCCACTCCCCGGTGAGGGTGAGATCCGTTTCACCGGCCGATATCTCGATTTCGCCCCCGAGAGCCACGCCGCACGGCGTATTCTCGTCGAGCGTCTCCCCGGCAACGAGTCCAGCCAATGCCGTGGAGAGAACCGGACCGCCGACAAGATCATGCGCCGCCTGTTCCACCAGCACGGCGAGATCTCCGACCGTTCCGCCCGCACCGCCCGTCTCCTCGGGCACCGCGACCCGGAATATTCCGAGATCGGCGAGGCGCGACCAGTATTCGCGCCAATAGTCCGGCGCGCCGGTCCGCATTGTTGCAATTGGGCGCATCGCGGCGGCCCATCCGCGCATCGACTCCTGGACGGCTTTATGCTCGTCAGTGGTGGCGATGGTCACACTCCATACCGCCTTTCCGGCGTGACTCCCACACCTAGAACATGTTCTAATATTCGAGCCGGGCGTAAGTCAAGACGTCGCCTGGGCGCGGTACGAACTCGTAAGGAAAGGACTTTCAACCGATGGCCAGTCCCTCCCGATCGCAGGCCGCCGAACCGGCTGCCGCCAGCCGCACCGCGCCGGTGACCACGCTCAGTGAGGACGACCTGAGCTCGGCCGCCCAGCGTGACCGGCGCAAGCGCATCCTCGACGCGACCATGGCGCTGGCCTCCAAGGGCGGCTACGACGCGGTCCAGATGCGCGCGGTCGCCGAACGAGCGGACGTCGCCGTCGGCACGCTGTACCGCTACTTCCCGTCCAAGGTGCACCTGCTGGTCTCCGCGCTGGCGCGGGAATTCGAGCAGTTCGAGAGCAAGCGCAAACCGCTGCCGGGCGACACCCCGCAGGAGCGCATGCACCTCATGCTGCAGCAGGTGACCCGGGCCATGCAGCGCGATCCGCTGCTCACCGAGGCCATGACGCGCGCCTTCATGTTCGCCGACGCCTCCGCCGCCGCCGAGGTCGACCGGGTCGGCAAGGTGATGGACCGGTTCTTCGCTCGCGCCCTGGCCGAGGACACCCCCACCGACCGCCAGCTGGCCATCGCCCGCGTCATCTCCGATGTGTGGATGTCGAATCTGGTGGCGTGGCTGACCCGGCGCGCCTCGGCGACCGATGTCACCGAGCGGCTGGAGCTGACCGTCGACCTGCTCATCGGCGACGGCAAGTAGCCCTGACACGTCCAGCTAATCAATCGCGGCCAGCAACCTCGACTGCGACCCGTCCGGCGTGGCATATCTCACCGCCGCGCCGGACCGCCGCGTTTTCGCAGGTGAAAGCCGCTGCCGCGGAGTGACTCACGAGTAGCCAACCGGCGTTCACAGCGCGCATCCGGGACAGTTCGCCCGAATGTAAACGCCATGTATCACGCCCCCAACATGTGGGCAATCAGCACCCAGTAGAGTTTCTCGCGCCCTGAAATTTCTCCTCCGATCACTAGGTTGGATGCGTGAGCGCACAGGATCTGCCACTGGAACTTCGCCGGGCACTCGCGGCGGTCGCGCGGGTGCCGCGGCTGCTGGTCGCATCGGACTACGACGGGACGATCGCCCCGATCGTCTCCGACCCGGCGAAGGCTTATCCCCATCGGGAGTCGGTGAGTGCCCTGCGCGCTCTCGCCGGACTCACCGGCACCACCGCCGCCGTGATCTCGGGCCGTGCGCTCCGTGATCTCGCGGCGCTGTCGCGGCTGCCCGTCGAGGTGCAGCTCATCGGCAGCCACGGCTCGGAGTTCGATGTCGGCTTCGTGCACGCCATCGACAACGACGCCAAACAGTTACTGCAGGAAGTGCAGTCGACCCTGACCCAGATCGCCCAGGACAACCCGGGCGTCACCGTCGAGATCAAACCCGCCAGCGTGGCCCTGCACGTCCGGAACGCGAGCCCGGAAATCGGGCGCCGGGCCCTCGTTCAGGTGCGCCAGGGTCCCGCCAGCTGGGTCGGCATCCAGGTCACCGAGGGCAAAGAGGTCATCGAACTCGCGGTGGTGGAAACCGACAAGGGCGCGGCCCTGGATATCGTCCGGCATCAGCAGGGCGCGTCCGCGGCGGTGTTCATCGGCGACGACGTCACCGACGAGAAGGCGTTCAAGCGCCTCTCCGGACCCGATGTCGGCATCAAGGTCGGCGAGGGCGAGAGCCTCGCCAAATACCATGTCGCCAATACCGAGACGGTGTCCAAGGCGCTGGCCTTCCTGCTGGAAGAGCGCCGCACGTGGTTGGCCGGTGCCTCCGCCCCCCGAATCGAAAGGCTGACCATGCTGGCCAGCCCTCGATCCAAGGCCCTGGTCACCCCCGACGGCACCATCACCTGGCTGTGCCACCCCGAGCCGGACTCCGCGGCGGTGTTCGCGCACCTGCTCGGCGGATTCAGCGCCGGACACTTCAGCATTTCGCCGGAGCGCGCCGGACTGCCGCTGTCGCAGCGCTACATCGACGGCACCATGACCGTCGAAACCCGTTGGGCCAGCTTGCAGGTCGTCGACTACCTGCCGCACGACGTGGTACCCGAACGCACCGACCTGACCCGCGTCATCACCGGTGACGCGCGAGCCGTCGTGACCTTCGCGCCGCGACCGGAATTCGGTCAGGTGCCGGTCAAGCTGATCCGCCAGGCCGGCGGAATCCGGGTGCAGGGCACCAACGATCCCATCGTGCTGCGCTCCCCCGGTATCGAGTGGGAGATCGTCGACGACGGCATCCACCACACCGCGCGCGCCGTGGTCGATCCCCGCAACGGGCCAATCGTGCTCGAAATGCGATGCGGCACCTCCGATCTCGCACCCGCCATGACACCGGAGGCGGACCGGCGACGGGAAGCCGAGCGGTACTGGAAGGACTGGGCGGGCAAACTCGACCTGCCGCCGCTGAAACCCGACCTCATGAAGCGGTCCGCGCTCACCCTGCGCGGACTCGTGCACGCGCCGTCGGGCTCCATCCTGGCCGCGGCCACCACCTCGCTGCCCGAGGACATCGGCGGCGTGCGCAACTGGGACTACCGCTACTGCTGGCTGCGCGACGCCTCGCTCACCGCGTCGGCGCTCGTCTCGCTCGGCTCCCTGCACGAGGCCGAGGAACTGCTCGCCTGGACCCACCGGGTGCTGGAAACACTGCCCGGCCCCGAGCGGCTGCACCCGCTGTACACCCTCTACGGCGAGACGCTGCCGCCGGAAGCCGTCATCGACCAGCTGCCCGGCTATGCCGGATCGCGGCCGGTGCGCGTCGGCAACGCGGCGAATATGCAGGTGCAGCTGGACGTGTTCGGCCCCATCGTGGACCTCATCTCACAGCTGGCGCATGCCCGCGAGAAGAAGGGCATCACCGATCCGAGTCAGGCCCTGCCCGACGCGGATTGGGAGCTCGTGGTCGCCATGGTCTCGGCCGTGCAGCGGCGCTGGCGCGAACCCGACCACGGCATCTGGGAGATCCGCGGCAATCCGCGGCACCACGTCTACTCCAAGGTCATGGGCTGGCTCACCGCGGACCGGGCCATCACCCTGGCCCGGCAGTTCGGGCGGCCGCTGGACCCGGACTGGGAGAAGCTGCGCGACACCATCGCCGACGAGGTGAAGGTGGAGGGCTGGAACGACGAGGTGCAGTCCTACACGGCGGCCTACGACGGCACCGATCTGGACGCCGCCACCCTGCACATCGGGCTCAGCGGACTGATCGAACCGTCGGATCCGCGCTTCCACGCCACCGTGGTGGCCACCGAGGCGGAGCTGCGCAGCGGCTCGACCGTGTACCGGTACCACCACGACGACGGTCTGCCCGGCGGCGAGGGCGGCTTCCACCTGTGCGCGGCCTGGCTGGTCGAGGCGTATCTGCTCATCGGCAAACGGGAGGACGCCGAGGCGCTGTTCGCCCAGCTGGTCGACGTGGCGGGGCCGACCGGTCTGCTCTCCGAGGAGTACGACCCGGTGGCCGAGCGCTCGCTCGGCAACCACCCGCAGGCGTACAGCCACCTGGGCCTGCTGCGCTGCGCCCAGCTGCTCAGCCAGCCGGTGGCGGCGGTGCTGGCCCCGCAGACATAACCGGCCGGAGCTGGTCGAGACCCCCGCGGGCAACCCGCCCGCGGGGGTCTCGCGCATTGTCCGCGGTGTCGCCGGACACAACCGACGGCCGCGATGCGGAAGTGTCCGACACCGTGCGCTACATTTAAATGGAAATCGTTTCCGTTTTGAGCCAGTGCAAGTGGAGTACCCCGCGTGACAAGCAAAATCGCAGTTCGCCTCGCCGGAATCGCCGTGGGTGTCGCCACCGCCGCAGCCCTCACCGCCTGCGGGACCGGCTCCGACGATCCCGAGAAACTGACCATCGTGGCCTCGACGAATGTCTGGGGAGACATCACCGAGCAGGTCGCCGGGCCCGATATCGAGATCGAGTCGCTGATCTCCGACCCGAGCGCCGACCCGCACTCCTACGAGGTCACCGCGGTCGAGGCCGCCAAGATCAGCGACGCCGATCTGATCGTCTACAACGGCGGCGGCTACGACGAGTTCATCGACAAGGCCATCGCCGGCAAGGACAAGAGGACCGTCAACGCGGTCGAGGTCGCCGGGGAGGACCCGCACGCCCACGATGCTCCCGCCGCGACCGAGGCGAAGCCCGACGAGCACCGCGACGAGCATGCCGACGAGCACGGGCACGACCACGGTGACGGCAATGAGCACGTCTGGTACGACGTGCACGTCGCCGGAGAGGTCGCCAACCACATCGCCGAGGTGCTCGGCGAGCTCGACCCGGACAACAAGCAGAGCTACGCCGACCGGGCCGTCGCCTTCAACGACAAACTGACGGCCATCGAGACCACCATCGAGCGCATCGCCGCCGAACACCCGAATACGCCGGTCGTACAGACCGAGCCGCTCGCGTACTACCTGCTGCTCGACGCCAAGGCCGACGATCGCACCCCGCACGAATTCCAGGAAGCCGTCGAACAGGGCACCGATCCGTCCCCGGCGTCGGTGGCCGCCGTGCGCGACCTGCTCACCGGCAAGCAGGTCCGGGCCCTGATCTACAACATCCAGACCGAGGACAAGACCACCAAGGAGCTGAAGGCCATGGCCGAGACGGCGGGCATCCCCGTGGTCGAGGTGACCGAAACCCTGCCCGAGGGCCTGGATTACATTCAGTGGCAGACCCGCAACGCCGAGGCCCTGGCCAAGGCGCTGAGCTGATCGCAGCTGGCGAAGCCGTCCGCCCGTCCCCATGTCCGCCAACGTCGCGATCGGAGAAGAGATAATGGACGCTTCCACCTCGGCTCCCCGGGCTGACCGGGCGACGGGAATCAATGGACGGGGCGACGACATGAATACCCCTGTGAACAGCGTGGTTTCTCCCAGCGGCCCGGTCGGCGACAGCCTCGGCGGCACGGCATCGCCGACCAGCACCCCGGCCGTGCGGCTGACGGCGGCCCGGCTGGCGTTCGGGGAGCGCACGCTGTGGGACGGGCTCGATCTGGAAATCGCGCCCGGCGAGTTCATCGCCGTGCTCGGACCCAACGGTTCCGGCAAGACCTCACTGCTGAAGGTGCTGCTGGGCCAGCTCGGCCTGTCGGCCGGGACCGCCGAGATCGCGGGCGGTCCGGCCCGCGCGGGCAATCCGGATATCGGCTACATCCCGCAGCAGAAGACCATCGACGCCGGCGTGCAGTTGCGCGGGGTCGACCTGATCGGACTCGGCGTGGACGGGCACCGCTGGGGGCTGGGCCTGCGCGGGCGCAAGGAACGACGGCGCAAGGTGGCCGCCGCCATCGCCGACGTGGGCGCGGACCACTTCGCCGACGCCCCGCTGGACGTGCTGTCCGGCGGCGAACAGCAGCGGCTGCGGGTGGCCCAGGCCCTGGTCGGCGACCCCCGGGTACTGCTGTGCGACGAACCGCTGCTCAGCCTGGACCTGGCCAACCAGCGGCTGGTCTCCGAACTCATCGACAAGCGCCGCCGCTCCCACGACACCGCCGTGCTGTTCGTGACCCACGAGATCAATCCGGTGCTGCCGCTGGTGGATCGGGTGCTGTACCTGGTGGACGGCAAATTCCGGATCGGCCCGCCCGACGAGGTGATGACCACCGAGGTGCTCTCGCAGCTCTACGGCACCGAGGTGGACGTGCTGCGGGTGCGCGGCCGCCTGGTGGTGGTCGGCACCGGCGACACCATGGACGCGCTCGGCGCGGCCGGAGCGCAGCACTGCCACGGTGACGGCGAGGTGCGCGCGTGAACGACAAACTCGCCGACGTCTTCGCCAAGATGTTCGACTTCTCCACCACCGCGCATCTGCTGTCCTACGACTTCGTGCAGCAGGCCGTGCTGGCGGCGGCGCTGCTGGGCCTGCTCGCGGGCGCGATCGGGCCGCTCATCGTGAGCCGCCAGATGTCCTTCGCGGTGCACGGCACCAGCGAACTGTCGCTCACCGGTGCGGCGGCGGCGCTGCTGGCCGGGATCGGGGTCGGCTTCGGGGCCATCGCCGGGTCGGTGGTGGCGGCCGTGCTGTTCGGGGTGCTGGGTGCCCGTGCGCGCGAACGCGATTCGGTGATCGCGGTGGTGCTGTCGTTCGGACTGGGTCTGTCGGTGCTGTTCCTGTGGCTCGGGCCCGAGCGCGCGGGGTCGAAATTCTCGCTGCTCACCGGGCAGGTGGTGAGCGTCGGCGATTCCGGGCTCGGACTGCTGGCCGCCTGCACGGCGGGCGTGCTGGTGGTGCTCGGATTCGTCTACCGCCCACTGCTGTTCGCCAGCACCGATCCGGAAGTCGCGGTGGCGCGCGGGGTTCCGGTGCGCGCACTCGCCGTGGTGTTCGCGGTGCTGGTCGGCATCACCGCCGCCTTCGGGGTGCAGATCGTGGGGGCGCTGCTGGTGCTCGCGCTGCTCATCACGCCCGCCGCCGCGGCGGCGCAGCTGACGGCCAATCCGGCGCACGCCGCCGTGCTGTCCATCGTGTTCGCTGAGGTCGCGGCGGTCGGCGGCATCCTGCTCTCGCTGGCTCCCGGTGTGCCCATCTCGACCTTCGTCACCACCATCTCGTTCGCGATCTACGTGATCTGCCGGATGGTCGGCCGCCGCACCAGAACTCGCGGACGGGCGCTCGTCCCGGCCTGAGTCGCCGCGGCGCAAGGACAACGGCGGCTCTCCGCCGAGCGGATCGACATCCGAAGATGCCGAGCGCGGCGCTGGCTGGCGGTCTCACGGGCCGCGCCGGTCTTCCGCCCGCCCGAAGCTCCAGGCCCCGAGACTCGCGATCCGCCGCATGAGGGGCAGCGGATCGCGCCGACGCGCACCCTCCGCGACGACGCCACCTCGTCGCGTCGCGGAGGGTGTGCGTGCACGGAAGCACATGCACCTGAGCGCCCATCGCTGTCGGCCGAACGATCACCGACCTGTCGGTGATCGAGGCCCGACATCGCCACCGAGTGAGGCGGCCGACCGTCGATGAGGTCGGCCCCGGGGTTGCGGCCGGGGCTCAGTCCCCGCCCTCGCCCGCCAGGGCGAAGAGGCCGTCGGAGGTCTGTTCGATGAGGCCGTCCACCAGCAGCGAGTCCAGGGCGCGGTCGCGCTGGCCCGGATCGCGGGTCCAGGCCAGGTCCAGCCGGACGCGTTCGACGGGGCCGTGGGCGGCGCGCAGCACGTCCATGAGGCGGCCGCGGGCCTGGCGGTCGGTGCCCTCGTACTTCTGCACCTTGCGGACCACGTCCGAGGCCGGTCGCCCGGCGCCGACCCAGGCGCACGACGGCAGCGGGCAGCAGTCGCAGTCGGGGTTGCGGGCCGTGCAGACCACCGCGCCGAGTTCCATGAGGGCGGCCGAGAAGACCGCGGCGCGGTCCACCCGCACCGGCAGCAGGGCCTCCGTCTCGACCAGGTCGCGGGCGGCGGGATTGCCCGCCTCGGCGCGGCCGTGCACGGCCCGGGCGACCACCCGGCGGACATTGGTGTCCACCACGGGCACACGCTGCCCGTAGGCGAAACAGGCCACCGCGCGGGCGGTGTACGCGCCGATCCCGGGCAGCCCCAACAGCACGTCCACATCCGCGGGCACCTCGTCGCCGTGGTCGCGGGCCAGCGCCTGGGCGCATTCGTGCAGCCGCAGCGCCCGCCGCGGATAGCCGAGCTTGCCCCACGCGCGCAGCACCTCGCCCTGGGACGCCGCGGCCATGGCCGAGGGCACCGGCCAGCGCGCCACCCACTCCCGCCAGATCGGCTCCACCCGCGCCACCGGCGTCTGCTGCAGCATGATCTCGCTCATCAGAATCTGCCACGCGGTCACCTCGGGCCGCCGCCACGGCAGATCCCGCGCGGTCTGCTCGTACCACTCGACCAGTGCGTCGCTGTCCATCTCCCGCCCTCCTCCCGGCCCGTCGGAGCCGGGACATCCGACGCCACGCGATGGTAGTCACCGCCGCCGACGAATCCGTGCCCGGTGCGGGCGGGCGCGGACCGATCGCACGCGCCCTTCGCGCCGGTCCCATCACGCTGCCGCAGTCGCCGAAGTACAGGTCGGCGGGGTGCTCACGGCCGGTGGCGGCCGGGCGCAAGGGGGTGTTTGCCGCGCCGTAACGTCGCGGACTCGCCGGTAACCCATGCGATGTGGAGAATGGGACACATGCCGCAATCCAATCCGATCAGTGCCTGGAAAGCCCTGCGCGAGGGCAATGAGCGTTTCGTGAACGGCAATCTGCTGCACCCCAGCCAGGGAGCCGCCGATCGCGCCAAGCTGGTTGCCGGGCAACACCCGCAGGCCATCCTGTTCGGCTGCGGTGACTCCCGCGTGGCCGCCGAGATCATCTTCGACCAGGGCCTCGGCGACATGTTCGTGGTCCGCACGGCCGGACACGTGGTGGACAGCTCGGTGCTCGGATCCATCGAGTACGGCGTGCAGGTGCTGAACGTGCCGCTCATCGTGGTGCTCGGCCACGACAGCTGCGGTGCGGTGCGCGCCACCATCGACGCCCTCGACAACGGCAATGTGCCCGGCGGCTTCATCCGCAGCGTGGTCGAGCGGGTCACGCCGTCCATCCTGCTGGGCCGCCGCGAGGGGCTGGAGACGGTGGACGACCTGGAGGCGCGGCACGTCGAGGAGACCGCGCGCCTGCTCATGCAGCGGTCCATGGTCATCTCGCAGCGGGTGGCCGCCGGTGAGTGCGCCATCGCGTGCGTCACCTACAAGCTCGGCGAAGGACAGATCACGCTGCGCCGGGTGATCGGCAATATCGGCGAGGTCGTCTAGCCGCCGGAACGGACGTTCGGCGCAGGTGGGGACCCCGCAAGCTGGTCGGGTGTCCGAAGGGGCTGAAATCTACCCGGCCCCAGGGGCTTTTCCCCACCGACACGCCGCGACCCTGAGCCGGATGCGCCCAACTGTGCCCTTACCGTAGTTGCCGTGCTGGAACCGAATGGACCACTGCCGCCGGAAATCTACTGGCGTCGCCGACTGCTCGCGATCGGCGCGCTGGTAGTCGCCCTCGCACTGGTGCTCTGGCTGGCCTTCGCGCTACTGCGCGGCGACGGCGACGACAGCTCCGCCGCCGCGGACACCACCACGGCCGCCACCAACAAGGCGGCCGGAAGTTCCTCCGACACATCGGAGTCGGATTCGGCGCAGTCCCAGGCCAATGCCACCGCCGAGGCCGGGCCCGCGGCACAGGGCAAGCAGTGCCCGGACCAGTCCCTCGCGGTGAAGGTGAGCGTCGGCGCGCCCACCTACAAGGCGGGTGAGCAGCCGGTCTTCGGCATCGTCATCACCAATATCTCCAGCGAGGCCTGTGAGCGCGATATGGGTTCAGGGTTGCAGGAGGTCGCGGTGACCTCGCTGGACGGCCAACGCCGCATGTGGGCCAGCACCGACTGCTACCCGGAGGGCACCCCCGACGTGCGCACCCTGCAGCCCGGTCAGCAGGCCGCCTTCACCGTCACCTGGTCGGGCTCCACCTCGCAGCCCAATTGCGCGGGCGAGCGCGTGCCGGTGCCGCCGGGACCGTACAGCGTTGTGGCGCAACTCGGCTCGGTCACCAGCTCCCCGGAGCCGTTCAACATCACCTGAGCGCCGACACCGGCCTGCCACCACGGCGGCCGGCACCGGTTCAGCAGTCGCCGCCAGCGGCGTGGCGGGACAGGCCCTCGCGGATGCGGCGGGCGGTGGCGGGGGTGATGCCGTCCACGGTTTCCAGATCGGCCTGGGTGGCGTCCAACAGTCCGCGCAGGCCGCCGAAGGCGTCCACGAGCGGTTCCACCCGCCGGAACGGGACCCGGGGTATCTCGGCCAGCAGCCGATAGCCGCGCGGCCCCACCGGTGTGTCCAGGGCCTCCAGGGTGGCCGGATAGCCCAGCGGCGGAGCCAGATCCGCCAGCACGAGCAGCTCCGGCTCGCCGAGCGCGTCCAGTCGCGCCAGCGCACGGTCGATGCGGGGCTCCCCGGCCCGCTCCGCCACCAGGTAGTCGCGGACGAGCAGCCGCCGCAACTGCGCGGTGTCGGCCACCAGTTCGGTCAGTTGCAGGGCGAGCTGACGGCCGTCGACGCCGAGTTCGGCGACCGCCTGGTCGATCTCGCCCGCGGTGCGGCGCATGAGCTCGAGGCAGTGCAGCACGGTGAGCACATCGCGCAGGGTGGCGAAGTCCTCGATCTCCAGCGCGGACAGCCGCCGGGTCACCTCGTCCAAGCGGGCCCGGTAGCGCTGCAGGGTTGCCATGGCCTGATTGGCGCGCGACAGAATGAGCGGCGAATCCTCCACCAGATATCGGTCGCCGTGCGCGTACACGGTCACCAGGCCGGTGGAGCGGCTCACCGACACCACCGGATATCCGGTGTGCGCGGCGGTGCGTTCGGCCGCCTTGTGCCGGGTGCCGGATTCGACGGTCGGCAGCGCCGGATCGGGCACCAAATGCACATTGGCGCGCACAATTCGCGTGCCGTCGGTGGAAAGCACCACCGCCCCATCCATTTTCGACAATTCCCGCAGCCGGGTCGGCGCGAATTCGACATCCAATTCGAATCCGCCGTCGCAGATGCGCTCCACCCGATCGTCGTAACCGAGCACGATCAATCCACCGGTGCGGCCCCGCAGAATTCGATCGATCCCGTCCCGCAATTGCGTGCCGGGCACGAATCGCGAGAGCACATCGCGGCGCGCGTTCGCGGAATTGTCCCGCGCCGCGCCGTCATTCGCGCTCGCTGCCGAACCGTCCCCGGCCGCAGCGGAATTCGAGCGACCGAGCAGCCCGCTCACCCACCGCCCGGCCATCAGTCGCCGACCGCCTCGACCGGCGCCTTCGCCCGACGACGGCGTAGTCCGCTGGCGGCGATGGCCGACCCCAGGTCCGAGACCTCGCGCAGGGTCATGGTGCGTCCGGCGCGGTCCACCCCCGGCGGCACCAGCGCCTCGGTGAAGCCGAGCCGTTCGGCTTCGGCCAGCCGCCTGGTCAGCCCGGCCACCCGGCGCACCTCCCCCGCCAGTCCGACCTCGCCGAGGATCACCATGCCGGGCCGCAACGCCCGATCCTGGTGCGCGCTCACGATGGCCAGGGCCACCGCCAGATCCGCGGCCGGTTCGGCCAGCCGCATACCGCCGACGGTGGCCGCGTACACATCCTGCTTGCCCACGTAGAGACCGCAGCGGCTCTGGAGTACGGCCAGCACCATGGCGACCCGGTTGTAGTCGAGCCCGCTCACCGCGCGGCGCGGCGCGGGCACCTGGGTGTCCACGGTCAGGCCCTGCACCTCGCCCAGCATGGGGCGCTTGCCGTCCATGGCCACCGTGACCGCGGTACCGGGCACCGCCACGCCCCGGTGGTGCAGGAACAGCCCGGACGGGTCGTCCACGCAGGCGATGCCGCTCTCGCGCATCTCGAAGCAGCCCACCTCGTCGGTGGAGCCGAAACGGTTCTTGATGCCGCGCACCATGCGCAGGGTGGAGTGCTTGTCGCCCTCGAACTGCAGCACCACGTCCACCAGGTGCTCGAGCGTGCGCGGACCCGCCACCGCACCGTCCTTGGTGACGTGGCCGACCAGCAGCACGGCGATGCCGCTGGCCTTGGCCATCGAGGTGAGCGCCGCCGTCACCGCCTTGACCTGGGTGACGCCGCCCATGACGCCGTCGGCGTCGGCGGCCAGCATGGTCTGCACCGAATCGACCACCAGCAGTGTGGGTTTCACCTGATCCACATGGCCGAAGATGGTGGCGAGATCGGATTCGGCGGCGAGGTAGACCCGTTCGTGCACGGCATCGGTGCGGTCGGCGCGCAGGCGCACCTGCCCGGCGGACTCCTCCGCGGTCACGTACAGCGACTTCTCGTCACGCTGCCGCGCCCAGCGGTGCGCCACCTCGAGCAGCAGCGTGGACTTGCCCACCCCGGGCTCCCCCGACAGCAGCACCACCGAACCGGGCACGATGCCCCCGCCCAACACCCGATCCAGCTCCGACACGCCCGTGGAGCGGGCCCGCGTCGTCTTGGAATCGATACTGGAGATCGGCGCGGCCGCGGTGCTCGGCAGCATGGCCCGGCGACCCACGGCCGCCGCCGTCGAGGTCGCGGCGACCTCGTCGATGGTGCCCCAGCCGCCGCACTCCGGACACCGGCCCACCCACTTGGCGACCTCGTGCTGGCAGGAGGAGCAGCGGTACAGCGTTTTCACCTTGGCCACGCGGGCAGCCTAATAACGCGCCCCGACAGTCCCGCCCCCGCCGCGCCCGCACGTCTCCCGGCGACTCGATCGCGCGCCCGGCAACGGGTGATGCCGGGGTCCGAAGCGCGGCCCCGAGCAGAACTGCCGCCAGCGAGATCGGCGATGGCACGGGCATCCGGCGCGAATACGACGGCCGGTCCGCACTTGGTGCGGACCGGCCGATGTATACGCTGGGATGGCTCAGTGGCCGCCGCCTCCGCCGCCCTCGCCCGAACGCGACTTGTCGGTGACGGCGCGCTCCAGCTCGACGCCCGCGTCGACCGGAACGTTCACCAGGACGGTGCCGTTCTCCTTGAAGTTGAAGCGCACCGGGTAGGTGAGGCCCGCGGTGACGTCCTGCTGGAGGCCGGTGATCTCGATCTTCAGCGGGTCGGCGGCCGGGTCGGCGACCTCGTCGGCGGGCGCCTCGGCGACGGGCGCGCCGTGCGCGTCGTCGGAGTGCGCGGGATCGGCGTGCGAGTCACCGGCGCCGGCGGCCTCGCCCGCGACCACGGTCGACTGCGGACCGAGTTCCACCTTGCCGTCGATCTGGACGGTGCCCAGGTCGGGGGCCTCGATGCTGACCAGGGTGTCGCTCTGGTGCTCGCCGAGGTTGATGGCGCTGAACGCCAGCAGCGCCTTGCCGCCCTTGGCGTTGTCGTACTCCGCCGACTGCGGCAGCAGGATCCGCACATCGCGCAGCGCGATCTTGCCGACGTCGGCGCTGTTGCCGTTGACGGCGGCGACCTGATCCGCCGTCTGCGAGATCTGGCCGGCGCTGCAGCCCGTCAACGCGAGCGCCGCGCCCGCAGCGAGTGCGATCAGTGTCGCGGCACGCCGCGGTTTCGACGCTGTGGTGGCTTTCAGGGCAGTCACGGGTTGTCCTCCATGTCGACCGGGCTCACTCCACTATGGAGAGTAGTAGTCAAAGAGAGTAGTGGGCGACTTCCGGCGCCTCGCGCGGGGGCGGTGTCGCGGTTCGCTCACACGCGGATGCGGAATTGCGTGATGCGCCAAGGGATGAACGCGCGAACACGTGTGGCCGGTATCTCCTTATGGCACAACGCAGATGCACACTCAATCGGTTCTGTCAACCCCCGCCGCCGCCTAGTTGTGGCCCTGACCTGCATCGTTGATCGCGCCGTTACCGAGTCGCATGTTAAACTGTGAACATCGAAAGGGGCACGGGACACATGATTTTTAAGGTCGGAGACACCGTCGTTTACCCCCACCACGGAGCGGCGCTGATCGAAGCTATCGAAACTCGCACCATCAAGGGTGTGCAGAAGGAGTATCTGGTCCTGAAGGTCGCACAGGGCGACCTCACCGTTCGGGTTCCCGCCGAGAACGCTGAATATGTCGGCGTTCGCGACGTGGTCGGTCAGGAAGGCCTCGATCGGGTCTTCCAGGTGTTGCGTGCTCCGCACACCGAGGAGCCGACCAACTGGTCTCGCCGCTACAAGGCCAACCTCGAGAAGCTCGCCTCCGGCGATGTGAACAAGGTTGCCGAGGTCGTTCGCGATCTGTGGCGTCGGGAGCAGGACCGCGGCCTCTCCGCTGGCGAGAAGCGGATGCTGGCCAAGGCCCGTCAGATCCTTGTCGGTGAATTGGCTCTCGCCGAGGGCACCGACGATGTCAAGGCCGAGACCCTGCTCGACGAGGTTCTCGCGGCGGCCTCCTGACAGTGAATACATCGCGCGACGGCCTTCGTGTCGTGGCGTTGGTGCCTGCCGCCGGCATGGGCGTTCGCCTTGGGGAATCACTCCCCAAGGCTTTCGTTCCGGTCGGCGGCAGTCCCATGCTCCGACTCGCCGTAGACGGTCTCATCGCCTCCGCGGTGGTGGACCACGTCGTGGTGATGGTCCCCGCCGAGCTGGTCGATGACGCTCGCCGACTGCTGCCCGCCTCGGGCGCGGTGGCGGTGAGCGTCGTGGTCGGTGGGGCCGAACGCACCGATTCCGTCCGGGCCGGTCTCGCGGCCGCGCCGGACGCCACCCATGTGCTCGTCCACGACGCGGCCCGTGCCCTCACGCCGCCGTCGCTGATCGCCCGCGTGGTGGCCGAACTGCGAGCGGGGCGGCGGGCCGTGGTGCCCGCGCTGCCGGTGTCCGACACGATCAAGTCGGTGGACGCGGCCGGAGAGGTGACCGGAACGCCGGACCGTTCCGCGCTGCGCGCGATTCAGACGCCGCAGGGCTTCGACGCGGCCCTGCTGCGCGACGCGTACGCGGGCGACACCCGGGCGACCGATGACGCCGGACTGGTGGAATTGCTGGGCGCGACCGTGCATACGGTGCCGGGCGACCCGCTGGCTTTCAAGATCACCACTCCCCTGGATCTCACGCTCGCCGATACCCTCGCGGCTCGGCAGGGCGCGACACGCCAGGATGGCCTTGGCCACAGAAGCCCCCTTGACATCTCTGCCAGCCCCCTTGACGTTGCGCGCGGCGCGCCCGACACACCGGGCGATCGGTCGGAATCATCCTCCGCGACGGTGCCGCGATGATCGATCCGACCGCCATGCGCGTGGGCATCGGCTCCGACGTGCACCCCATCGAACCCGGCCGCCCCTGCTGGATCGCCGGACTGCTCTTCGACGGTGACAGCGGCTGCGCCGGACACTCCGACGGCGATGTGGCCGCGCACGCGCTGTGCGACGCCCTGCTGTCGGCCGCCGGGCTCGGCGATGTGGGCGCGGTCTTCGGCGTCGGACGCCCCGAATGGGAGGGCGTCACCGGCGCGGCCATGCTGAAGGAGGTGCGGCGGCTGCTCGACGAGGCGGGCTACGGCATCGTCAACGCGGCCGTACAGGTCATCGGCAACCGGCCCAAGATCGGGCCGCGCCGCACGGAAGCGCAACAGGTGCTCGGCGATCTGCTCGGCGCGCCGGTCTCGGTGTCCGGGACCACCACCGACGGTCTGGGACTGACCGGACGCGGTGAGGGAATCGCCGCGGTCGCCACCGCCATGCTCTGTTGTCGTCCCTGACGCTCTCGGCCCTGGGATTCTCGGCTCCTCCGCCCGTAATCCGCAACCATTCACAAGCTAGGATGCCTTGTCGTGACTCTGCGCCTGTTCGACACCGAGACGCGGACCCTGCGTGACTTCACGCCGTTGGTCCCCGGCCATGCCTCGGTGTACCTGTGTGGCGCGACCGTGCAGGGTGAACCCCACATCGGCCACCTGCGCAGCAATGTCGCCTTCGACGTGCTGCGGCGCTGGCTCACCGCCAATGACTTCGATGTGGCCTTCATCCGCAATGTCACCGATATCGACGACAAGATCCTGACCAAGGCCGCCGAGGCCGGGCGGCCGTGGTGGGAGTGGGCCGCCACCTACGAGCGGGCCTTCGACAGCGCCTATGCCGCGCTCAATGTGCTGCCGCCGTCGGCGGAACCGCGGGCCACCGGGCACATCACCCAGATGGTCGAGCTCATGCAGCGGCTCATCGCGCGCGGGCACGCGTACGCCTCCGAGGGCAATGTCTACTTCGACGTGCTGAGCTTCCCCGAGTACGGGCGGCTGTCCGGGCACAAGCTCGACGATGTGCACCAGGGCGAGAGCGCCGGGACCGGCAAGCGGGACCCGCGTGACTTCACGCTGTGGAAGGCCGCCAAGCCGGGCGAGCCGAGCTGGCCGTCGCCGTGGGGGCCGGGGCGGCCGGGCTGGCATCTGGAATGCTCCGCCATGGCCGAGTACTACCTCGGGGGTGAATTCGACATCCATTGCGGTGGAATGGATCTCGTTTTCCCGCACCACGAGAACGAGATCGCCCAGTCACGGGCGGCCGGGGACGGTTTCGCCCGCTACTGGTTGCACAACCACTGGGTGACCATGGGCGGCGAGAAGATGTCCAAGTCACTGGGCAATACGCTGACCGTGGCCAAGGTGCTCGAACGGGTGGGCGTGCGGGCCGTGGAGCTGCGCTACTACCTCGGCAGTGCGCAGTATCGGTCGGTGCTGGAGTACTCCGATCAGGCGCTCGCCGAGGCCGCCGCCGGGTACCGGCGCATCGAATCGCTCATCCAGCGGGTGACCGAGCGGGCCGGGGAGGTGCCGGTCGGCACCTGGACCCCCGGATTCGCCGACGCGCTGAACGATGATCTGGCGGTGCCCAAGGCCCTCGCGGAGATCCACCGGCTGGTGCACGACGGCAACAAGACGCTCGACTCCGGAGATCTCGGTGCGGCCCGCGAGATCGCGAGCCAGCTGCGCGCCATGCTCGGCATCCTCGGTGTGGATCCGCTCGACCCGCACTGGGCCGCGCCCGCCGACGACACCGCCGCCATCGCCGCGCTCGACGTGCTGATCGGTGCGGAGCTGCGCCGACGCCAGGAGGCGAGGGCCGCCAAGGACTGGGCCACCGCGGACGCGGTGCGCGACCGGCTCGAAGCAGCGGGGGTGCAGGTCACCGACACGCCCGACGGGCCGGAATGGTCGCTCGCCGAGAAGGAACGGTGAGCGAGGGACCGACAGCCGACCGCGTGCCGGCCCGGTAGGTGCGGCCGTGCCGTGCGCCGAGCCGACCGCCACTGGCACGCGGTAAGACGAGACGGACGGCACGACCAGCTGGATGCGGAGACGCGGTGACGGTCGGCTCGGCGGATTCCCGGGGCAGCACTGCGGCGGTTGCCTGGGCGGCATCCACCACGGGGCGGAGCGGCCCGCGACGGATGCCGGAACGGCGGCCCCGCCTCGGGTGCCGGAACCGCGTCACCTCGGATGCCGGACCGGCCCCAGCGCAGGTGCCGGAACGGCCCTGCGGCGGGTACCGGAACAGCCCCGCGGCGGGTACCGGAACAGCCCCGCGGCGGGTACCGGAACGGCCCCACGGCGGGTGCCGGGTAACCGCGCTGCGGGTGCCGGGTAACCGCACGGAGCCCGGTAGCGGGATGATGGGGGGCGACAACGAGGACGAGGACCCGGTACGGGCTTGCACACGGCAGCCGGGCACAGCGGGACCGCGCCGGTGCGGTCGGCACGGACGATCGGGCGCGGGAGCACCGCATGACACGGAAGGCGAAGTGATGGCAGGCAATTCACAGCGGCGCGGCGCGGTCCGCAAGTCGGGCTCCAAGAAGGGCGCGGTGGTCGGATCCGGCGGCAAGCGGCGGCGGGCGCTGGAGGGGCGCGGCGCGACCCCGCCCGCGCATATGCGGACCAAGCACCCCGCGGCCAAGCGGGCGGCGGCCGCGGCCAAGGCGGCGCAGTCCCAGCAGCCGCGCGGCCGGGGCCCGGCGCGCGGCGGCAAGGGTGACGACGGTCCCGAACTGGTGCTGGGCCGCAACCCGGTGGTGGAGTGCCTGCGGGCCGGTGTTCCGGCCAGCGCCCTGTACGTGGCGCAGGGCACCGAGAACGACGACCGGCTCACCGAGGCGGTGCAGATCGCCGCCGACACCGGCATCTCCATCCTGGAGGTGCCGCGCACCGACCTGGACCGGATGAGCAGCAACGGCATGCACCAGGGCCTGGCCCTGCAGGTGCCGCCGTACCGCTATGCCCACCCGGACGATCTGGTGGACCGGGTCCGCGATTCCGGGGAGCCCGCGCTGCTGGTGGCCCTGGACAATATCTCCGACCCGCGCAATCTGGGCGCGGTGATCCGCTCGGTGGCCGCGTTCGGCGGCCAGGGCGTGGTGATCCCGCAGCGGCGCAGCGCCAGCGTCACGGCCGTGGCCTGGCGCACCAGTGCCGGTGCGGCCGCTCGCCTGCCCGTCGCCCGCGCCACCAATCTCACTCGCACCTTGAAGGATTGGGCCGCGCAGGGCTACCAGATCGTCGGCCTGGACGCGGGCGGCGACACCACCCTCGACGAATTCGACGGCACCGCACCGACGGTCGTGGTGGTCGGCTCCGAGGGCAAGGGGCTGTCGCGGCTGGTGCGCGAGAACTGCGATGCCATCCTGAGCATTCCCATGGCGGGGCCGGTCGAGTCGCTCAACGCCTCGGTTGCCGCGGGCGTCGTCCTCTCCGATATCGCCCGCCAGCGCCGCGGCTGATCCCCGTTCCGCGACCGGCCGGGGCAGTCCAGCGGCGGCAGCCCTGCATCGGCGACAACCCCACGTCGGCGACAACCCGCATCGGCGACAACCTCGCGTCGGCGACAACCCGCATCGGCGGCAGCCCCGCGTCGACGACAACCCCGCGTCGGCGACAGTCCCGAAGTGTGTGCGCCCGATATCCGCAGCCGCCCCTGCCCGCGAGCACGGTAGGGTCGTCTGCCGAATCTGGTTCGGGCACAGTGCTATCGGTCGCCGGGGCACGGAAAGCCGCTGTGTGACCGTATGGTTCGCGTGCCGACCGGTACGGCGGAGCGACGGTGGGACCGCGGCTGATCTCGCTGGTCGGGGCGGTATCCGCGCCTGCCGATCACCGGACCTCGATACCGGTCGCGCGGTCGGCGGCGGGGGCGGCGCGCCCGAGACGGCGCGTAAGTCAGCGGTTCCGGGGTCGGCGAACGTAAAATCAGCCGGTGGTCATCCAGAACCAGCCCATCGGACAGCCGGTCGAGCATCCACATGCGACGACGGTGTTGCTGCTCGGGACGCTGAGCGTGTTCTGCTGCGGCGCACTGGGTCCGGTGGCGTGGGCGCTGGGACGGCGGGCGCTCAACGACATCGAGGCGTCCGGGGGCGCGTTCGGCGGGCGCGTGCAGGTACTCGTCGGCTACGTGCTGGGGATCATCGGGACCATTCTCATGGTCTTCGTGGCGTTCCTGTTCCTGATGATGCTCATCGGCGGCGGCGACTGACGCGACACCGCCCGGTCCGTCAGTCCAGCCGGGGCTGATCGCGGTCGGTGAGCTGGTCACCGGTATCCCAGGACGGCCATTCGCCGCTCACCGAACCGGACCACTTGGGCTGGCGGCGGTCGCGCAGCGCGGCGATGCCCTCGCCGCCGTCGGCGGACCGAGCGACGAAACCGTTCAGATCCGTCTCCAGGCGGCCCACCGTCTCCGGGGTCATGCCCAGCCCCTCCCACAGCAGGCGCTTGGACAGCGCGGTCGGCAGCGGCGCCGATCCGTTCGCGATGTCGTGGGCGACGGCCAGCGCGGTGGGCAGCACCTCGCCACCGGGCAGGCTGTTGTTGGCCAGGCCGATGGCGGCGGCCTCCTCGCCGTCGAAGGTGCGGCCGGTGAGCAGGATGTCGGCGGCATGGGCCATACCGATCAGGCGCGGCAGCGTCCAGTGCGCGTAGCCGTCGGCGACCGCGCCGCGACGCACCTGGTTCAGGCCGTACACGGCGTCGCGGGCGACGTAGCGCAGATCGCATTGCAGGGCGATCTCCAGGCCGATGCCCACGGCGTGGCCGTTCACCGCGGCGATCACCGGTTTGCGGATCCGGAACGGCGCGGGATCGATACTGCCGCTGACCTCACCGACCTTGGCCGACAGGTCCGCGCCCGCGCAGAACGCGGGCGGCGTACCCGTGATGACCACCGCGCCGATGGCGTCCTCGGTATCGCAGCGCCGCAGCGCCGCACCCAGTTCCGCGGCCATGGCGGGGGTGAGCGCATTCTGCTGGGCGGGCCGGTTGAGCGTCAGGACTGCGACCCCGCCCGATACATCGACATGCAGATCCGAACTCATGCAGGGATCCTACGTGGTGGGCATTTGCCTTCGCTGGGCTCCGAACGAGGCTTTCGCCCTCATCGCAGGATCTTGCGGCCGATCGCGTACTTGTGCACCTCGGTGGGGCCGTCGTAGAGGCGGAAGGCGCGCATGTCGCGGAAGATCATCTCCACCACGGTCTCGTCGCTGATGCCGATGCCGCCGAGCACCTGGACGCAGCGGTCGGTGACCTTGAACAGTTCCTCGGAGACGTAGGACTTGGCGATGGAGCTCTCGTGGCGGGCCTTCTCGCCCTGGTCCATGAGCCAGCAGGCGTGCCAGATGGTGAGGCGGCACTGGTGCAGCGCGATCTCGTTGTCCGCCAGCATGAACGACACGCCCTGGTGCTCGCCGATGGGCTTGCCGAAGGCGGTGCGGGTCTTGGCGTAGTCGACGGCGATGGCCTGGGCGCGCTCGGCCGCGCCGAGCCAGCGCATGCAGTGGGTGAGCCGGGCGGGGGCCAGGCGCAGCTGGGCGTAGCGTAGGGCCTGACCGGTCTCACCGAGCACGGCGTCCTTGGGCAGCGTCAGATTGTCGAAGCGCACCACCGCGTGGCCGCCGACGTAGTTGCGGTCCATGGTGTTCATGACCCGCTCGATGACGATGCCCGGGGTGTCGCCCTCGGTGAGGAACAGGGTCGGCCCCTCGGGCAGGTAGGGGTTGGCGGCCAGGCGCGCCATGATGATCCAGGTCTTCGCGCCGTCCGCGCCGGTGATCAGCCACTTGGTGCCGTTGACGGTGAAGTTCTCGCCGTCGAAGGTGGCCTCGGTGGCCAGCTGGTTCGGGTCCGAGCCCGCGCCGCCCGGTTCGGTCATGGCGAAGACGGAGCGCTGGTGGCCGTCGATGACCGGCTGCAGGTAGCGCTTGGTCTGCTCGGGGTCGGCGACCTTGGAGAGCAGGAACATATTGCCCTCGTCGGGGGCGGCGCAGTTCATGGCGACCGGGCCGAGCGTCGACCAACCGGCCGCCTCGTAGAGCACCGCCTGCTCGATGTGCGAGAGCCCGCGCCCGCCCAGTTCGACCGGGGCCTGAATGGTGAGCAGTCGCTCGGCCCGAGCCAGCTCCACCAGCTCCTGGCGCAGCTCGTCGGTCGGTCCGTGCGCGGTCAGCCGTGGATCGCGTTCGAAGGGCACGATCTTGTCGATGACGAACTGCCGTACCCGATCGCGTTCGGCGGCGAGCTCGGCAGGAATCGCGAAGTCGATCATCGTTGGTCACCATTCACTCTGGGATGCGTGAGCCGAGCATACGACGACCCCTCGGCCAGACTGAAGGCACCCGCCCGCAGAACGCTCGATCGGTGAGCGCGGTGGCTACCGGGCGCGGTGCTCGTACAGCGCACCCGCCGCCACACCGAGCGCCATGCCGACACCGATCCCCAAGGCGAGATTGCCGGTCAGCAGACCGAAGGCCGCGCCCAGGCACAGGCCGAGAGACAGTCCGAATGCCGTCCGGGTGCCCTGCGGGCGATTCGCGCCGTCACCGTTCTCGCTCATGTCCCGATTGTCCATGACGTGATCATGATTCGGACGGGTCCAGAACGGCGCGGAGGAAACGCTCGACCTCGGCGCGGTAGGCGGCGGGCTGATCGTCGTGCACCAGGTGACCGGCGTCGGGGACGACGATGTGGCGGGCGTTCGGGTGGACCGCGGCCATCTCCCGCATCTGGCCCGGCGGCGTGATGGTGTGCTCGCCCTCGATGAGCAAAGCCGGGACCGTGATCGAGCGCCACTCGGACCAGAAATCGCGACCGCCCCACTCCTCGGAGATGTCACGGAAGGTGTCGACCGCGCCGTGCAGGCGGTAGCCGTCGGGGCCGCGCGTGAAGGAGTTCATGAAGTAGCGACCGGCGACCGGCCCGAAGTGGTCGAGCATGGCGGCGTCGTCCGGGAACGGCTGCGGCCAGGCGGCGATCATGGCGGCCCAGTTCGCGGCGGTGCGCCCGCGGAAATCGGGGGCGATGTCCTCCACCACGAGCGCACGTACCCGCTCGGGATGGGTGGCGGCGAAAACCCAGCCGTGCAGCGCGCCCATCGAATGCCCGATGACCACCATGGGCTCGGAAACCGGGGCGGTGGCGGCGGCCAGATCGGCCACGAACGCCTCGGTGGT
Organism: Nocardia otitidiscaviarum; assembly: GCF_007362295.1. Lineage (NCBI taxonomy): Bacteria > Bacillati > Actinomycetota > Actinomycetes > Mycobacteriales > Nocardiaceae > Nocardia > Nocardia otitidiscaviarum. The sequence goes on from NZ_CP041695.1 coordinate 6,473,993, forward strand.
GAGCTCCGCCGGTGCCGGACGGCCGTGCCCGGCGGCATCGAAGGTGTACACGTGCCCGAACTCGCGCAGCCAGTCCAGCTGACCCCGCCAGGTGCGGGCGCTGCCCATCAAACCGTGCAGCAGCAGGATCGGTGCCCCCGTGCCGCCTTCGTCGTACAACATCACCGCGACCATACGTGCCGGATCACGGGGGGGTGAACAAGCGCCGGACCCGACAGCCTGTTTCGCGCGACGCGGGCAACTCGTCGGGCACGCCCGACACGGATGCGGCACAGGTCGCGGGCGCGCGCGTGAAACGGTCGACGGCTCTCAGCCGTGCGCTGAAGACACGGAGAAGGGGACGGGCCTACTCTCGCGGTATGGCAGTCGTGAAGATCAATGCAATCGAGATCCCTGAGGGCGCGGGCCCGGAGCTGGAGAAGCGGTTCGCCGCGCGGGCGCACGCGGTGGAGAACTCACCGGGTTTCCTGGGATTCCAGCTGCTGCGGCCGACCGCCGGGGAGAACCGGTACTTCGTTGTCACACAGTGGGATTCGGAGGAGTCGTTCGCGGCGTGGCGGGACGGCCCGGCGCGCGAGGCGCATGCGGGCGAGGCACGCAAGCCGGTCGCCACCGGGGCCTCGCTGCTGGAGTTCGAGGTGGTGCTCGATGTGGCGGGCAAGAACGCCTGATCACACCCGCTGTTGACGGTCGGTCGGCGAGGATGCGACAGTTCTGGGTGAACAATGCGATGGTGACGCGTAACCCGGTGTGATTCCGGGGCGGTCGCGCCACTGTAATCCTCGCACCGAGCCTTCGAGGCGGGTGCCGGAGAGCCAGACACCGGCACCGTCGCACCCATCTCGACGGGGACGCGGAATCCCCGAAGGAGGCTCGAATGGCCATCGTCCACTCCCCCGGCCGGGCCGGTGACGCGCTCAACGCGTGGCTCGTCACGGCAGGTGTCGTCCTTCTCGCACTGCTCACGCTGTACCTGGTCGGCTTCGATCAGGGCGCGATCTCCCGCACCGGGATGTTCATGCACGAGCTCATGCACGACGGCCGACACCTGCTGGGCGTCCCATGCCACTGAGCGGTTCCCTGAAAACCCTCCTCCTACGGGGCCTACTGGCCGGACTCATCGCGGGTCTGCTGGCGGGCACCGTCGGTTTCCTCATCGGGGAACCCAAGGTGGAGGCGGCCATCGCCATCGAGGAAGCCCAGTCGGCGCAGCCGCACGGCGACGGGGGCGGCCATACACACGGCGACGAGGAGGAAGCGCTCGTCAGCCGCACCGGCCAGCAGTTCGGACAGTTCCTCGCGCTCGGCCTGACCGGGATGGCGCTGGGCGCGATCTACGCGGCCGTCGCCAATGTGGCGCGGCGGCATACGAATGCATCGGGTCCGCGACTGGCGCTCGGGCTGGCCGCCGGTGGCTGGCTCGCGCTCGTCGCGGTGCCGTTCTTCAAATATCCCGCCAACCCACCCGCCGTGGGCGATCCGGAGACCATCAACGACCGCACCTGGCTGTGGGTCGCGGTGGTGCTGCTGGGGTTCGCGGCCGTCGGTGTCGCCGTGTACGTGTTCGAGCTGCTGCGGGGTCGGCTCGAAACGGTGCGGCTCATCGGCGCGACGGCGGCCTTCGTGGCCATTGTGGCCGTCGGCTATATCGCGCTGCCCGGTGTGAACGAGGTGGCCGACGATTTCCCGGCGTCGCTGCTGTGGGAGTTCCGGGTGGCGTCGCTGTCCGTGACCACCACGCTGTGGGTGGCGCTCGGGCTGGCGTTCGCGGCCCTGACCGAATTCGCGAGCCGCGCACAGGTTCGCGAGATCGCCGAGCCCGCCCGGTAATTCGAGGACCGGCGCGGACCGCCGGAGGTACGGCCGAGGGGCGGTGTCCGAAGACACCGCCCCTCGGCGCGTACGGGCCGTTCAGGAGTCGAACGAGGCGGCCAGTTCGATGGTGTCCACACCGGCGAGCGCCTTGCTCACCGGGCAACCGGCCTTGGCCGCCTCGGCGGCGGCGAGGAAACCGTCGGCGTCGATGCCCTCGGCCCGGCCGACGACCGTCAGCTTGATATTGGCGATCCGGAAACCGCCCGCCGGGTCCGGGCCCAGCGTCACATCGGCGGTGACGTCCAGGGCCTGCGGGGTGCCGCCGGCCCGGCCGATCTCGGCGGAGAGCGCCATGGCGTAGCAGGACGAGTGCGCGGCGGCGATCAGCTCCTCCGGGCTGGTGGTGCCGTCGGCGCTGTCGGCCGAGCGCTTCGGGAACGACACGTCGTACTTGCCGACGCCGGAGCTGCTCAGCTCGACCTGGCCCGAGCCGTCCTGCAGACCGCCGGTCCAGGCGGTACGCGCGGTACGTGTAGGCATCACTGTCCTTTCAGGATTCGAAGGCTTACGGGTTCGAACCTATACCGCTGTGCCGATTCGTGAGTCGCGGTAGCCGACGATCGTTGCGTTCACCCCGGATTCGTCACCCTGGCCAGCACGATGCCGCCGATGATGAGCGCGAGCGCGAGCATCCGGCCCACGCTGAGCGGGTCCTTCTGGATGAGCACACCCAGACCGATCGCGCCCACCGCGCCGATACCGGTGAAGATCGCGTATGAGGTGCCGACCGGCAGCGTCCGCATGGCGTAGGACAACAGCCAGACCGCGACCGCCATGAGCGCCAGGCAGATGATGGTGGGCACCGGCCTGGTGAAGTTCTGCGTCGGTTTGATGGACTGCGACCAGGCGATCTCCACCAGTCCGGCCGCAACCAGTACCAGCCAGGCCATGTCAGTACTCCTTGCCGAGTCGGCGGGCGGTCTCCAGGGCGGCGGCGTAGGAGGCGTCGTGCTTGTCGCGCAGGTGCGCCAGCGCCGGGTCCTGGCGGGAGTTGGCCAGTTCGGCGGTGATGAACACGGCGTCTTCGACGGCGAAGTGTCCCGCGAAGAAGTCACGCAGATAACGCTCCTGGTAGTCGAACCTCTCCTTGGGCGCACCCGGCGAGTACGCGCCGCCGCGGGCGGTGGCGACCACGAAGCGCCTGGGAGCCAAGGACATTCGCGGGAAGGTGATCTGGTCGAGCCATGCTTTGAGGCTCGCCGGAATCGAATAGTTGTACATGGGCGTCCCGATGAGCACCACATCGGCGGCGCGCACCTCGGCGAGCAGCGGTTCGACGATCGCCCAGGCCGCGCGCTGCGCGGGCGTCTCGGCCAGCTCCGCGAGCCGGTCCAGATCGGTGTTGCCGTGCGCGAGTACGCGGTCGCAGAGCTCGGTCCAGCCCTCCCCGATGAACGGCACCGGCTCGGCCGCGAGGTCGCGGTAACGGTAGTCGCCGTCGGGGTGTTCGGCTCGCCAGGCGTCGGCGAAGGCCGCACCGAGTTCGCGGCTGATGGCGGTGCGGCGGGCGGAAGCGTCGAGGTGCAGTAGCGCGGGCATGATTTCCTACCTCCAAAGTGGACACTATGTCCGTTTGCTTGGACAGTAGGATACAACCGGACGTTGTGTCCACTTATTCCGGAGGATACGGTGATCGGCATGAATCCAGCGGCCCGTGATCTGCTCGCCACCGCGACATCGGCATCCGCGCCGGTGGAACGGGCCGATGCCGCCCGCAACCGCGCCAAGATCCTGGCCGCGGCCGCCGACCTCTTCGCCGACCGCGACCCACGTACGGTCACCATGGACGAAGTGGCCAAGGCCGCCGGAGTCGGCCGCGGCACGCTGTACCGCCGCTACCCGGACATCGGGTCCATCGCCGTCGCACTGCTCGACGAGCACGAACGCGAACTGCAAGAGCAACTGCTGCGCGGGGAACCCCCACTGGGGCCGGGTGCCCCGCCCGCCGATCGGCTCGCGGCCTTCTACGGTGCCTTCGTCGAACTGCTGGACCGCCACGCCCACCTCGTGCTGGGAGCCGAGACCGGCAGCGCCCGCTTCGCCTCCGGCGCGTACCGGTTCTGGCGCACCCATATTCGAGCACTGCTGGCCGAAGCACAGGTGCCCGAAACCGATGCGCTCATCGAGCCACTGCTCGCGCCGCTGGCGGCCGAGGTCTACCTCGAGCAGCGGGCGCACGGACTCACCGGTACGCAGATCACCGCGGCCCTGTCCCACCTCGCCCACGCCGTCCTCGCCGAACGGACCTGACCGCCCACGCCGCCGCGTAACCCAGACTCCGACCGCCCACACGTAACCACGCCCGAACCATCCACGTCGCCCCCACCGGATACGCCACGGTCGCCGACATGGCGTCGGCGACCGTGTCCGGCCGGAACACACTGCCTCACACCATGTCTCGGCGGCGCATGAGCCACGCCGTGCCGCCCGCGAAGACCACCGCGTACACCGCGAGGACGACGAACGACTCGGTGCGGGTCAGGATGTCCAGCACGCCGGGGGTCGCGGGTCCGTCGGCGGTGCGCATGGATCCGGCCAGTGAACCGGCGGCGGTACCCGGCAGATAGTCGGTGATCGGCGCGATCGGATCGAAGATGTTCGCCACCCCGCGCAGGAGCGTCTCCACCACCAGCACCCACACCAGGCCGAGACCGACCGCCAGCGCGGGACCGCGGGCGATCGCGCCGATCAGCGCGCCCGCCAGGGTCCACATGCCCAGAATCGCGGAGCCGACCACGAGGCCGAGCAGAATCCGTCCGAACGAGGGCAGCGCCGGCGACTGCGACTCGCTCGCGGCGATGAGCGCCGCCACCCCGGTATCGACGACGAAGGCGACGACGACCAGGGACACCACGGTGACCGCCAGGCTCACCACCAGCCCGCCGACGGCGGCGACCCGCGAAGGCCCCTGGGTGAACACGGTTTTCCAACTCCCCCAGCCATACCCGCTGCCCACCGCCAGCGCGCCGAGCACCAGCATGAGCGCGCCGCCGAACATGGCCATCCCCTGGGTGAACACCTCGGGCACTGCGGCCGGCAGCATCAACCGCAGCAACTCCTCGCGCGGCTGCCCGCTGGGCGGGCCGCTACTGTCGCCGGTGGTGTAGGCCAGATAGTTGAACAGGTAGGCGAAGGTCAGGTTCAGTAGAATCCAGACGCCCAGCACGATCCAGTAGGCGGGCCACTTGCGCAGCCGCAGGAATTCGGCACGGGCACTTGCCAGCAGGGCATTCACGACGCTTGCTCCGTCATCTCGAAAAACACTTCTTCCAGGGACTTCTCATCGGTGCGCAGTTCCAGCAGATCCGCTCCGGCCGCGATGACCGCGCGTGCGACCGCCGGCGCCTTTGCCACACCGGCATCGACTCTGATGCCGGTGGCGGTCAGCAGCGCGGAGCGGTCGCCCACCACCCGGCGCACCGCCGGGAAGGCGGTCTCCAGTGGCTCCGCGCGCAGGAAAAGGGTTGCCGCGCCCCGCAACTCGCGCACCGTGGACTCGGTCAGGAGCCTGCCCCGGGAGATGACGCCGACACGGTCGCAGATCTCCTGCACTTCGCTGAGCAGGTGAGACGACAGCACGACGGTGTGCCCGTCGGCGGCCAAACCGGTGATGAGCTCCCGCATCTCGGCCATACCGGCCGGATCGAGACCATTGGTGGGTTCGTCGAGGATCAACAGGTCGGGGCGGCCGAGCAGGGCGGCGGCGACACCGAGCCGCTGCTTCATGCCGAGGGAGTAGGTGCGGAATCTGTCATCGCCGCGGTCGGTCAGGCCCACCCGATCCAGCACCTCCGCCACGCCGCCGGATCCCGCATTCCCGCCGACTCCCCGGTAGCGGGCCAGTACGCGCAGGTTGTCGCGTCCCGATAGATACGGATAGAACCCCGGCCCCTCGATGAGGACGCCCATGCGGCGCAGCGCGGCCGGATCGCCGGGCGCACGGCCGAGTACGGTCGCGGTGCCGCCGGTGGGGCGGATGAGGCCCACCAGCATGCGCAGTGTCGTGGTCTTGCCCGCGCCGTTCGGGCCGAGGAAGCCGTAGATCTCGCCGCGGCGGACACTCATGTCGACGGCGTCCACGGCCGTGTGCGGGCCGTAGCGTTTGGTCAACCTCTCGGTGACCGCGATCGAATCGTTCATGGCTTCAAGAATCCGCCCTCGAGCTGCGGTGACACATCCGCTGCGGCGCGCGATACGGCATACGTACGCAGACGTATTTCCGGTCGGGAACCAGTCGGGAGGGTACGTAGCGGGCTACCGTGCAGAGGTGACCTCGAATGCGGCGGCGACCGAATCGCCCGATCAGCCGAGGCCGGAGGTGTCACCGATCGCCGCCGCCTGGGCACGCTGGACACGCCCGGAGTACACCGTCCGCTGGAATGCCGCGCTGGTGCTGGTGCTGGTGATCGTGCAGGTCGGTGCCGGGTATGCGGCGAACGCACGCGGTGAGGCGCTGCGAGCGCTGGACCCGCTCGGCTGCGGGCTGCTGATCGCCGGGCCGCTGCTGCTGCTGGCGCGGCGGCGGTACCCGCTGCCGGTGTTCTACACGGTCCTGGCCGTCACCGCCGCGTACCTGTTGTTCGGCTACGGGTACGGGCCGGTCTTCTTCGCCCTGATCGTCGCCTTCCTGACGGCGGGGCGCATCGGGTCACGGTGGTACTCCTATCCGTTCGTGGTCCCCGGTTATCTGCTGATGGTGTGGCCGGTGCCCGAGTGGCGGGGCTACACCGGCAATGCCTGGCAGCAGTTCGGACTGTTGGCCTGGTTGCTCGTGCTGGTCGCGCTCGCCGAGGCGCTGCGGCAGCGGCGGTCGGTGCTGGTGGCGCGCCGACAGCGGGCGGAGTCGGCGCGACGGCACGAGCAGGAGCAGCGGGCGCGGGAACTGGCCGAACGCGAACGGCGGGCCAGCGCCGAACGCCTGGAGATCGCCCGGGAACTGCACGATGTGCTCGCGCACAGTCTTTCGCTCATCAATGTGCAGTCGTCGGTGGCGCTGGAACTGCTCGACCGCAGACCCGAGCAGGCCGCGGAGGCGTTGTCGGCCATCAAGACCGCCAGCAGGGACGCGCTCGGCGAGGTGCACGCGCTGCTGCGGTCGATCCGGTCCGGAGCAGGGGCCGCGCCCACCGCGCCGACCGTCGGCATCGCCGATCTGGACGGGCTCACCGAAGCCGCGCGCACCGCCGGAATCCAGGTGCGCAGCAATGTGATCGGCACGCGACGGCGACTGCCCGCCGTGGTGGACGTGGCGGCGGCGCGCATCATCCAGGAATCGCTCACCAATGTGGTGCGCCACGCACCGGGCGCGGAAGTGCTCGTCACCGTGCACTATTCGCCCGAACAGCTGCACGTCACCGTCGACAACACCCGGCCCACCGCGCCCGCCGCGCTCAGTTCGCCCGGCGGCCACGGGATTTCGGGTATGACCGAGCGCGCCCACGCGCTGGGCGGCGAGCTGTCCGCCGGGCCCGACTCCGATGGCGGCTTCCACGTGGACGCCCGACTGCCGCTGCCCCGGGTGGAACAGCGGCCGAATACGCAACGCGCACAGGAGGTGCCGTGACCATCCGGGTGGTGATCGCCGACGACCAGGTGCTGGTGCGCGCCGGATTCGTGGCTCTGCTGAACGCACAGGACGATATCGAGGTGGTCGGCGAGGCCGACAACGGCGAGCAGGCCGTCCGGCTGGCCCGTGAGCTCACCCCCGATGTGGTGCTCATGGACATCCGGATGCCGGTGCTGGACGGGCTGGCGGCGACCCGGATCATCGCGGCCGAGGAACGGCTCACCGAGGTGAAGGTGGTCGTGCTGACCACCTTCGAACTGGACGAATACGTCTTCGAGGCGATGCGGGCCGGGGCCACCGGCTTCCTGGTGAAGCACACCGAACCCGCGGATCTGGTGAAGGCGGTCCGGGTGGTGGCGGGCGGCGACGCGCTGCTCTCCCCGAGTGTCACCAAACGGCTGGTGGCCGAATTCGCCACCCACGCGAAACCGGCTCCGGCGACGACGCTTTCGGAACTCACCGACCGTGAGCGCGAGGTGATGGCGCTGGTGGCGGAGGGGCTGACCAATGCCGAGATCGCCGAGCGGCTCTACATGAGCCCGGCCACCGCACGCACCCACGTCAGCCGGATCCTGGTCAAACTCGCGGCCCGCGACCGCACGCAACTGGTGGTCATCGCCTACGAGTCCGGACTGGTCCGGCCCGGCTGGCAGTAGGCCCGGACCGTACGTCCACAGACGTAGCCCGATCGTGGTCGTGCGGCAGATGCCCGGACCGAGCGCGACGCGGATGCTCAAACTATGAGCAGCCACCAAGACATGCGGTTCGGAATCGTCCTCACGCCCCGCTCCGGCGGTGAATGGACCAGCGGCGTACAGCGCGCCGAGGAGCAGGGTTACGGCACCGTCCTGCTGCCCGACACCCTGTTCACCCCATCGCCCTTCCCGACCCTGGCCGCCGCCGCGGCGGTCACCACCACCCTGCGGTTGCGGCCCAATGTGCTCGCCGCCCCGCTGCGCACCACCGCCGCGCTGGTCCGGGAAACCACTGCCCTGCAGATGCTTTCGGACGGGCGCTTCGAACTCGGCCTCGGCACCGGCCGCCCGGAGGCACGCGGTGAGGCGGAGCAGCTGGGCATGCCCTGGGGTTCCGGGGCCGACCGCCGCCGCCAGGTGATCGAGGCCATCGCGGCGGTGCGGGCCCAGGTTCGGCCCGCACCGCCGATGGTCGTCGCCGCGTCCGGCCCCCGCATGCTCGCGGTCGCGGCCGAATACGCCGATCGCGTACATCTCGCGGTCGATCCGGCGACACCGGAATCCGGTCTCGCCGAGATCGTCGCCGCCGTCCGTGATCGGACCGACCGAGTCGTCTCCTTCACCCTGCAACTGGTCGGCGTCGGCACCGCCCTGCCCTACTTCGTCACCGCCCGGCTCGGCCACACCGCCGACTCGCTGCGCGGCGCTGGTGCGGCGGCGCTGCTGCCCGCCGATCCGGAGGAGTCCGCGGCGCTGCTGACCCACTACCGCGAGAAGTACGGCATCGACGAGTTGCTCGTGCCCGGCGAACTGGCCTCGGCCTTCGAACCGGTGCTCGCCCACCTCCGAAGCATCCGGGGGTAGTCCTCGAGGCGGAGGGGTCGGGGTGTGATTCCAGGGGAAACCCCGATACCGCCACCAGCGGTTTTCCGGCAGGGTCGAGGGTGAATACGCAGGCCCACGGAACGGAGAGCGGACATGCTGGTGCCCGGGTTGACGGTCACGGCGATCGGGCTGGTGGTCGCGGTGGCGGCGGGCGTCGTGCTCGGGCACGGTCCCGTGGCGCGGTCCGTGGCGGGTGGGCTCATCGGCGGCTGGCTCGGCTTCGCGGCGGGCGCCGGCATCGGGTGGCTGGTCGACTCGGCGCTGCCCGCCCCGTACTACGGCACCATGTTCGGGCACGCCCTGGCGGTCCTCGGCGCGCTGGCCTTCGTGACCAGGCCGTTCCGGTCCGGGCAGGGCAGCCTCTCGGCGAACGGGCGCTGACGCCGCGTCGCCCAACGGCCCGCTCCGACGCGACCGGCCGCATGGCCTCCCGATCCGACGCGACCAGCCGCATGGCCTCCCGATCCGACGCGACCAGCCGCATGGCCTCCCGATCCGACGCGACCAGCCGCATGGCCTCCCGATCCGACGCGACCGGTATCCGGGCCACCCGCACGAGTCAGCCGTGCGCTGCTCGCTGGTCATGCCGGTGTCGGGTGGCGATGAGGGCCAGACCGTGGCGCAGACGGCGGAAGTAGGTGGCGCGGCTCAGGTGCAGCCGTGATGCCACCTGCACATGGGTCGCGGACGGGCGCGTGTAGTAGGCCGCGAGGATGGTTCCCGACTCCGCCGTGACGGGGTCGGCGGCGGCGGCCAACTCCGCGATCATGGCGTGCAGCCAGCGGCGCAGCGCGGTGGCGGTCGGGGTGATCGGGGATGTCAGCAGTGGACTCGTGGCCAGGGCGGCAGGATCGTCGATGGCGTGCAGGGCGGCGGCGACGACCTCGGCCGTCGGTGCGTCGGGTATCCCCGCGAACCGTTGCAACCAGTGCCGACCCGACCCGGCCGTGAAGTCGTTGCTGTACACCTCGGGGGCGCGGCCGGAGCGGTAGAGATCGTCCCGCAGCGGTCCGTGCGGATCGAAACGCAGCGCGCGCAACAGATTCAGGTAGTCGGGGTTCGCGGTGGAGACCACCAGATCTCCGGCGCGCGTGCCCACGGCCAGGGTATGGCGCAGGATGCGGGCGTGCGCGGCCCGATCGGTCCCGAACGCCGCGCCCAGCAGCAGCCCGCCCCGGCGGTCACCGATGATCGCATCCGAATGCTGTTGCAGCAGTGGCTCGATGCTGTCGGCGGTGTGGTCCGCGATGGGCATGAGGTTGGCCAGGCCGACCAAGCGGCCCTCCTCGTCGCGAACCAGGTGGAAGCTGCTGATGTCGGTCGCGGACCAGCGGTCGACGACGCGTTCGGCCCGGTCCGGGGCGAAACCGCTGCGGTGGCTCCACTGCCGCATGAGGCGGGCGATATCGTCGGCGTCCGCGGCGGTGGCCTGGTGGACGGGTCGGTTGCCGGGCACCGGCGGGAACAGTGTCGCGCGGACCGGTGCGGGCGCGGTCAGGAACAGCGCCTGCTCGGCCAGCGCCGCGCGGCGTTCGGCGTCGGCTTCCTCGCTCAGGCGGGCGAGTGCGCGAATCGCGGTGCGGTCGCGCACCTTTCGGTGGCCGTCGGGCTGCCGCCACGCGTACGCGAGTTCGAGTATCTCCCGATACGGTTCGGCGATCGACAGGCCGAGCGGCCCGGGCACCACCACGCTGAGCCCGGACACCAGGGTGAACAGCTCCGGTCCGCCCGCCAACCCGGCCTCGTCGGCGCTTCCGGCGGTGGCCAGGCGGCGCAGCGCGTGCTGCCACCGACGGCCCGGTGATTCCCGGCCCAGCCGCTCGAGCAGTTCCTGTGCGATCCGGTCGGCCAGCGCGCCCGGCACGGTCGGTGGGACGCCCGCCCGGAGGGCTCGCGCGGCCGCGTGCACCACGAGCGGGATCCCGCCCGCTGTCCGCGTAACCCACGCGCGCACCGCCGGATCCGCGATCCCCGCGTCCCGTGCCGCTTCATCGATGCGGGCATCCGGCAGCGGCCCGACCCGGATCGTCGCCATATCCAGCCCCGACCACACCGGATACGAGGCCAACGGTTTCCGGGTCACCACGACCACCTGCCCCGGATAGTGGTCCACGACCGCGCGAACCGTCCCGAGCCGCCCGGGAGCATCCGCCTCGTCGACAACCAGTGCCCCACCGCCCATGCACGCCTCGCTCGCGATCACCGCACCGACAGTCCCCCGATGCACATCGGCCACCCCGTCACCGGCGGCTGGTGACGGCCGATCGGCGCGTTCACCGCCCCGGCGACGTGTACCCAGCGGCGGCGCTGCCGATCGGGCGGTCTCCGGCCGCACACCGGGTCTGGACGCGGTGCCCCGAGCGACCGCAGTCTCGGCCGGTCGGTGCTCACCCGCGCCGTGCCCGGCAGCGGGATCGGCCAGCAAACCCGGTCCGTCGGCGAGGGCGAGCGCGTCGACGCGCGTCGCGGTGGAAAGACTCTCGACCAGATGGGTTTTCCCGACACCGAGCGGTCCGCACACATTGATCAGGCGGTGTGTCGCCAGCGCCGTCGTGAGTTCGGCGAGTTGCGGCGGGTCCGCTGTCGCCGTCAACAGCTACTCCTCCGGTCGGTCTTCTGCCCGGCACTCTATCGGTAGATATGAGACCACGCTGAGACTCCTGGACGCTCGCCCACCGATAGCGTCGCCGACGCAGACCGAACAGGGAGGATCACCCATGCAGTGGCGACAGAACGCGACCGCCCGCACGGCCCGAGCGGGCGCGCTGGTGGCGGTGGTGTGCGCGGCCGTGACCGGCTGTGCGGGCAGCGAGGACAGCGCGGCAGCGACCACCACGACCACCGCGGCGACGGCCGCCACCACGATCACGACCACCGCCGCCACCGCCGGAGCGGGCAGCGGCTTCGATCCGGAGAGCGTCCCGCTGTCGGATGCCGAGCTGGGCGAATTCCCCTACTTCGCCATTCCCGCCGGATTCGAGAACCCGAACACCCCGGACCCGATCGTCGAGCGCGACCGGGTGCCGGTGTGGACCGGCGACGGGCTGAAATGGGTGGTCGGCAAGGTCTACCAGTCCCCCATCTACGCCGCGGACGATGCCGCGTTCTCGAAATTCGCGCTGATGGAGGCGATCGACGACGCGGTCGAGGACGCGGGCGGGGTGCGGGTCACCGAATCCAAGATCCCGCAGGAGGTGCTGGACACGATCGACCGCGAGGTGCGGGTGGCCTACAGCTCCGGCCTGGGCGACATCTACAACGGCAAGGTGACGACCTACCTGGTCCGTCGGACCGATCAGCGCGTCTGGATTCACGTCACCGCGGACAGCGCGGGCGGCAGCTGGATGATCGTGGCGGAGCCGGTCGCCGCCGACGGGAACTGAGCGCGCGAGTTCCCCGTACGCACGCGGAAGCCCCGCTCACCATCGAGGTGAGCGGGGCTTTCGGCCAGCGACGAAACCTACTCGCCGGAAGCGGCCGACGACTCGCCCGCGAGGGCGACGACCGGCTTCTCCTCGGCGGAGTCCTTCTTGGTCAGCTTCATCTTGCCGGTGAAGGTGAACTTGGCGTCCTCGCCCTGGCCTTCGCCGTCCCAGTTCTCGACGTCGACCAGCACGGTCTGGCCCGCGCCCAGCTCGCCGAAGAGGATCTTCTCCGACAGCTGGTCCTCGATCTCGCGCTGGATGGTGCGACGCAGCGGACGCGCACCGAGCACCGGGTCGAAGCCGCGCTTGGCGAGCAGGCTCTTGGCCTTGTCGGTCAGCTCGATCGCCATGTCCTTGTTCTTCAGCTGCGTGGCGACGCGGCCGATCATCAGGTCCACCATCTCGATGATCTGATCCTGGGTGAGCTGGTGGAAGACGATCACGTCGTCGATGCGGTTGAGGAACTCGGGGCGGAAGTGCTTCTTCAGCTCGTCGTTGACCTTGAGCTTCATCCGCTCGTAGTTCGAGCCCTCGGTGTTGCTCTGCGCGAAGCCGAGGCCGACCGCCTTCGAGATGTCCTGCGTGCCGAGGTTCGAGGTGAAGATCAGCACCGTGTTCTTGAAGTCGACCGTGCGACCCTGGCCGTCGGTGAGACGGCCGTCCTCGAGCACCTGCAACAGGGTGTTGTAGATCTCCTGGTGGGCCTTCTCGATCTCGTCGAAGAGCACGACCGAGAACGGCTTGCGGCGCACCTTCTCGGTGAGCTGGCCGCCCTCCTCGTACCCGACGTAGCCCGGAGGGGCACCGAACAGGCGCGAGGCGGTGAAGCGGTCGTGGAACTCGCCCATGTCGATCTGGATGAGCGCGTCGTCGTCGCCGAACAGGAAGTTGGCGAGCGCCTTGGACAGCTCGGTCTTACCGACACCGGACGGACCGGCGAAGATGAACGACCCCGAGGGACGCTTGGGATCCTTCAGACCGGCGCGGGTGCGGCGGATGGCCTTGGAGACGGCCTTGACCGCGTCCTCCTGGCCGATGATCCGCTTGTGCAGCTCGTCCTCCATGCGGAGCAGACGGGTGGTCTCCTCCTCGGTGAGCTTGAACACCGGGATACCGGTCCAGTTGGCCAGCACCTCCGCGATCTGCTCGTCGTCGACCTCGGCCACGACGTCCAGATCGCCGGAGCGCCACTGCTTCTCACGCTCACCGCGCTTGGCGACGAGCTGCTTCTCCTTGTCGCGCAGGCGCGCGGCCTTCTCGAAGTCCTGCGCGTCGATGGCGCTTTCCTTCTCGCGGCGGGCGTCGGCGATCTTGTCGTCGAATTCGCGCAGGTCCGGCGGCGCGGTCATGCGACGGATGCGCATGCGCGCACCGGCCTCGTCGATGAGGTCGATCGCCTTGTCCGGCAGGAACCGGTCGTTGATGTACCGGTCGGCCAGTGTCGCCGCGGCCACCAGCGCACCGTCGGTGATGGACACCCGGTGGTGCGCCTCGTAGCGGTCGCGCAGACCCTTGAGGATGTTGATGGTGTGCTCGACGGTCGGCTCGCCCACCTGCACCGGCTGGAAGCGGCGCTCCAGGGCGGCGTCCTTCTCGATGTACTTGCGGTACTCGTCGAGGGTGGTCGCGCCGATGGTCTGGAGTTCACCGCGGGCCAGCTTGGGCTTGAGGATGGAGGCCGCGTCGATGGCGCCCTCGGCCGCGCCCGCACCCACCAGGGTGTGCAGCTCGTCGATGAACAGGATGATGTCGCCGCGGGTGTTGATCTCCTTGAGCACCTTCTTCAGGCGCTCCTCGAAATCACCGCGGTAGCGGCTGCCCGCGACCAGGGAACCCAGGTCGAGGGTGTAGAGCTGCTTGTCCTTCAGCGTCTCCGGCACCTCGCCGTTGACGATGGCCTGGGCGAGGCCCTCCACGACGGCGGTCTTGCCGACGCCGGGCTCACCGATCAGGACCGGGTTGTTCTTGGTACGGCGGCTGAGCACCTGCATGACGCGCTCGATTTCCTTCGAGCGGCCGATGACCGGGTCCAACTTGCCCTCGAGGGCGGCCTGGGTCAGGTTGCGACCGAACTGGTCGAGCACCAGCGAGGTGGACGGGGTGCCCGCCTCACCGCGGGTGCCGGATTCCACCGGCTCCTTGCCCTGGTATCCGGACAGCAGCTGGATGACCTGCTGGCGCACCCGGTTGAGGTCCGCGCCCAGCTTGACCAGCACCTGCGCCGCGACGCCCTCGCCTTCGTGGATCAGGCCGAGCAGAATGTGCTCGGTGCCGATGTAGTTGTGGCCGAGCTGCAGCGCCTCGCGCAGCGACAGCTCCAGCACCTTCTTGGCACGCGGGGTGAAGGGGATGTGACCGGACGGGGCCTGCTGGCCCTGGCCGATGATCTCCTCGACCTGACTGCGCACACCCTCGAGCGAAATGCCCAGCGACTCCAGGGACTTCGCCGCGACACCCTCGCCTTCGTGGATCAGACCCAGCAGGATGTGCTCGGTGCCGATGTAGTTGTGGTTGAGCATCCGGGCCTCTTCTTGGGCCAGGACAACGACACGCCTCGCGCGGTCGGTGAACCTCTCGAACATCGCTCCCTCACTCTCCTGCTCCGCTATCTACGGCGTCCGGCGCTTCAGTGTTCGACTGAAGGCCAGCCTGCCATGAAGCCCTGGGGTTGCATCCCCCTGGCCTCCACTCTAGTTGCCAGGGGTTCCGCCCGTCGTCCGTCCACCCTATTGCGAACCGGCGACAGTACGACTCATTCCCTCATAACGGGGTGGTACCCGGGTTCGTTTCCGGCCCGGCTACGCCCAGAGCGAACATACGAACTAACTGCCCGTCAGCGGGGGGATCAAACCGCATGGAACGTTACGGAGCTGCGTCGGATCGAGCGCGTTGAGCGCGAAGGCCGCGGTGCGCGAACTCCCGGCTATCGCCATGTGATCGGAGAAGTCGGTGGGACAGCCGTCCTGCACCAGGATGTTCGTGGCGTTCGGACCGGGCACGAGGGCGACCGAGGGGAACACGCCCTCGTCGTAAGAGGTCGCGATATTGGTGTAGGTGACCGAAGGGTGGTACACGCCATCGGCGTTGAGCGCGTCCAGGAATGTCGAACCGCCCAGCATCTGCGGGCACGCCTGGCACACCAGGCCCATGGCGGCCATCTTGTCGACGCTGTCGGCGTCCACGCCCAGTTCGCGGCCGAAGGCCCGGATCACCCGCATCTGATCGCCGAACAGCCCCCGCCACGGCGGTGCGATCCCGACGAACTTGTCCACCGTGCCCGCGCCGCCGAGCCGCTTGATGTAGTAGTTGCCGACGATATTGCCCTGCGAGTGCGCGACGAAGTCGACCCGCGCGGCGCCGGTGGCGGCGAGCACGCGGTCCACGAAGGCGCCCACCTGCGCGGCGCTCTCCGGCAGCGGCCGCATCCCGCCCATGGCCGACAGCGGCCACGGCACGTCCAGGCTGCCGTAGGTCAGCGCGTAGACGCAGTAGCCCTCGTTGGCCAGCAGCGGGACGTACGCGCCCCAGTTGGTCTGCGCGCCGCCCGCGGTGCCGTGCAGCAGCACCACCGGGTTCGGGTGCGCCGCAGTGGGTTCGCAGTTCCAGTCGTTGGAACCGGGTAGTGCGCCGCCGGGAACGGCGAGTTCGTTGGGGATGCCCGCGAAGAAGTTGTAGACCACCGGGTACTCGGCCCGGGCGGGTGTGCTCGCGGCGGTCCACAGCGCGGCCAGCACGGCCATGATCAGCAGTGTTCCCGGCGAGCGCCGGAACAGGGTGCGGCGCATATCCCCTCCAAAACTAGAACGTGTTCCGGGAAATGTAACCGGAACACGTTCTAGATAACGGCGGAAACGGCGAGAAACTAGCCGACCTGCCGCGGCGTGTATGAGACAGTTCCGGCGCTCGACGGCGTCGCCTCGGCCTCGCCGTGCTGCTGCCCCGCCACGAACAACGCGCCCAGCAGCACCAGGAAGGCCAGGGTGTGCAGCACCGCGCGCACGATATTCCAACGGACCCAGGCGGATTCGAACTGCGCCCGGACCGCCGCCAGATCGGCGATGCCCGCCGGGTCACCGGCCGCCGCCAGCTGGTTGTTGAGCGGGACGTTGCCGCCCGCGGTCACGCCGAAGGCGATCACATTGAGCACCAGGGCGATCGCGATCCACAGCAGCACGGTCCGGAAGTCCTTGCCCAGATGCAGGGCCGCGGCCAGCGCCGTGAATCCGACCGTGCCCAGGAACGCGATCATGAACCACGGATTGATGATGACCACGTTGATCTTCTGCATCACGTCGACAACGGTGCGGTCGTCGCTGCGACCCAGCGCCAACATGACCGAGTTGGCATAGGCGTAGAACAGCCCCGCGATCAGGCCGGTGGACAGGGTCGCCGCCACCAGAGCGGCAATGCGAAGCGCGAACATGGAAACTCTCCTGACTGGGGCGGATTCCGGGGAATCCGAATCGCTACGCCCCTAGTCAAGCCGCTCCGGACGCCGGTATCCATGGCCGAGGCTCTCGTGGACATCCGCGGGAGTCCACCGGATAAGGCGGGCTACAGATCCCGGTCGGAGATGACGCCGCTCTGCATGGCCAGACCCGCGAGGCGGACGCGCTTCTGGTTCTGCGGCAGATCCTCCACGCCGAACTTGGCGAACAGCGCGCGCAGGTGCGTCTTGATGGCGTCCACGCTGAGGAACAGCTCCGCGGCGATCTGCTGATTCGAGGCCGGCGTCGCGAAGCCCGCATTGTTCTTGTACGGGCGGCACAGCGCGACCAGGACCGCGCGCTGGGTCTCGGTGAGCGAGCGCAGCGTGGGCAGCGAGCCCGTGGAGGTCTGGGTGATGTCGCCGGAGGCGCCGGTGAAGTCGTGGAAGGTGACCCGCGTGGTACCCATCCGGATGACGTCACCGGGCGCGAGGCGGTGGCGACCGACCAGCCGGTCGCCGTTGACGAACGTGCCGTTGCGGGAAAGCCCGTCGTCGACGATGGTCCAGTGCGCGCCCAGGTATTCGACGGTGGCGTGCAGGCGGGAGACCTCGACGTCCCAGGAGAGGGCGAGGTCGGCCTGCGGCGAGCGGCCGATGGTGACGCGGGGGCGGTCCGGGGCCAGCATCAGCTCGTGCTGATGGCCCTGGTGATCCTTGACCCGCAGGAATGAGCCCTGGAATGCGGTCACTGCGCCGTTACCTCGTCTCTCCACCCAGCCAGTGACGTCGTTCGCACACAGTCAATGGTGCCGTGCGGACTCGGCCCGAGCAAGATCGTGCTTCCGAGATCGGCAGCCAGCACCCATGACCGGTTATGTGTAAAGCGTATGAATAAAACTACCGCCGCCCGGGCTCGCACGAACACCCGAGCGACGGTCGCTAATACAACTACTTCGCGGCGGCCTTGTTGTAAGCCTCGGTGATGTCCGCGGAGATACGTCCGCGAGCCGACACCTTGTGCCCATTCCGGCGCGCCCATTCCCGAATCGCCGCACTTTGTTCACGATCGATGGAAACCCGGCTCTTCGGACCCGCGGTGGCGCCCGCGGCAGCCTTGGTGCGACGGCGACCGCTCACCTTGCGGGCGGCGGCAACCCAGGTCTCCAAACCGTCACGCAGCTTGGCCGCATTATCCGACGACAGGTCGATCTCGTACGACACCCCATCGATAGCGAACTCGATGGTCTCGTCCGCGATGGACTCACCGTCGACATCGTCGATCAGGCTAACGGTGACCTTCTTTGCCATGAGATGAACGTCCTCTCGAAATCGTGCGACCCTGCAAACCAGGCCGATTACCCGAAGTCAGAATACCGCTGAATTCCGATACTCCCGAAGTGGGTATCGGCAATGCAATCCGGCGCACTCAGCGAGCCGACGGACGCACAATTGGAAAGAGTATCGTTTCTCGGATTCCCAAGCCAGTCAGCGCCATGAGCAACCGATCGATTCCCATACCGGTTCCGGTCGTAGGCGGCATACCGTGCTCCATCGCGGCCAGGAAGTCCTCGTCCAGCCGCATCGCCTCATCATCACCGGCGGCGGCCAAACGCGCTTGATCGACGAAGCGTTCCCGCTGGATCACCGGATCAACGAGTTCGGAATAGCCGGTTGCGAGCTCGAAGCCACGGACGTACAGATCCCACTTTTCGGTAACCCCATGTTTGCTGCGATGCTGACGTGTCAACGGAGAGGTCTCCACCGGGAAGTCGCGCACGAAAGTCGGAGCATAGAGCTTGTCCCCGTAGACGTGCTCCCACAGTTCCTCGACCAGTTTGCCGTGGCCGTACCCCTTACCCTCGGGAATTTCCAGACCGACCCGATCGGCCAGGGCCAGCAATTCCTCGACGGTCGTTTCCGGAGTCACCTCGACACCGATCGACTCCGACAGCGACGGGTACATCTCGACGGTGGTCCACTCCCCCGACAGGTCGTATTCCGTGCCATCGGCAAGGGTTACCACCTGGGTGCCGTAGACCTCCTGCGCGACTTCCTGGATCAATTCCCGCATCATCGTCGCGGAATCGTCGTAGGTGCCGTACGCCTCGTAGGTTTCCAGCATTGCGAACTCCGGCGAATGGGTGGAGTCCGCACCCTCGTTGCGGAAGTTGCGGTTGATCTCGAAGACCTTCTCCAGGCCGCCGACCACACAGCGCTTCAGGAACAGCTCCGGCGCGATGCGCAGGTAGAGGTCCAGGTCGAGGGCGTTGGAGTGGGTGACGAACGGGCGCGCCGCCGCACCGCCGTGCAGCGTCTGCAGCATCGGGGTCTCGACCTCGAGGAAGCCCCGGCGCTCCAGGGCATTGCGCAGGGCGCGCACCGCGGCCACCCGGGTACGGGCCATCTCGCGCGCCTCCGGGCGCACGATCAGATCCACGTAGCGCTGGCGGACGCGCGACTCCTCGTTCATCTCCTTGTGCGCCACCGGGAGCGGGCGCAGGGCCTTGGCCGCCATCGCCCAGGAATCGGCCATCACGCTCAATTCGCCACTGCGCGAAGCGATCACCTCGCCGTGCACGGAAACGAAGTCGCCGAGGTCCACATCGGCCTTCCAGGCGGCGAGGGATTCCGCGCCGACCCCGTTGAGACTGATCATGGCCTGCAGTTTGGTGCCGTCACCCTCCTGCAGCGTGGCGAAGCACAGTTTGCCGGTATTGCGCATGAATATGACGCGGCCGACAATCCCGACCATGAGGCCGGTCTGGGTGTCCGGCGCGAGATCCGGGTAAGCGGTACGAATTTCGGCGAGCGCGTGCGTGCGCTCGACCACCACCGGATACGCCTCCCGCCCCTCGGCGAGCAGGCGCTCCCGCTTCTCCTGGCGAATCCGCATCTGCTCGGGAACATCGTGTTCCACGGCCGCACGCGCGGCGGCGGCCTTGGCCTGCCCGGAGGCGGCCGAGTCGGCGGTACCGGAAGAAGAGGGATTGGGGGTGCTCACGGAGCACCACCCTATCGTGCGGCGGAAATCGTTTTTCTCCCCGCCCGACCGTTCGCCGGGCATAACGATACGGCCACGATCGACCTACGATCGCGGATATCGAATTAGAGCCACGCGAGGGTGGCGACCTCGCGCTGGAAGTGCGGCGCGGCCGCCGCCACGGTGAGCAGTCCGGCCGCTTTCAGCGCCTGATATCCGCCCACCAGATCGGTGGCGCGATGCAATCCCAACTGCTGCAGCGAGGCGGCGGCGAGGCTCGAGGTGTAGCCCTCCGAGCAGACGACGATCCATTCCACGTCGTGGTCGGTGGCCAGCGCCAGCCGCGCGGAGCTGGCCGGGTCGAGCCGCCACTCCAGCACATTGCGCTCGATGACCAGGGCCCCCGGAATGGTGCCCTCCTTGATGCGCTGCGCCTGGGGGCGAATGTCGACCAGGATCGCGCCCCGCCCGACGGCCTGCGGCAGTTCGAAGGCGTAGACACGCCGCAGGCGACCGCGCGCCTGCTCGAGCATGCCGTCGATAGTCAAGTGGCTCATTGCAGTTCACCTTCGGGCTGGTCGGTGAGGACGGTGTGGGTGCGTTTGAGGGTGCCGTGGCCGGTGACGTCGTAATAGGACATGGCCGACAGCGGTGGGGAGTAGGCGTGCACGCTGAGCGTGGGGTTCAGCGGGCCGACGTCGCCCGCCTCGGCATCGTCGGCACGCACCACGTCGTGCACCCAGCCGAGCGGGAAGGACGCCTGATCACCGGCGGTGAGGATGCGGCGGCGCAGGTCGGAGCCATTCCACCGAAACTCCGCGAGCGCGCCGGAGAGCACCGTCAGCGCGCCCAGCGAACCGGCGTGGTCGTGTAACCGGGTGGATTTCTCGGCCACCCAGCTGATGAGCCAGACATCCACCTCGTCGTCGGCGAGCAGCCGCACCGCCCAGCGGTTCTCCGTGGGCCACAGGCCGTTCTCCGGAAGCAGGTGGTCGTAGCGGCCCGCCAGCACGTCCTCGGCGCCCTCGTCGGTCAGGCGCAGCAGGTCGGCGGGTCGCAGGCGGGTCGGCAGGGCGGAGGCGGTAGCGCGCTCGGTCACCTCGGGCAGCAGGGCCTCGGTGCGGGTGCGCACGGCGGAATTCGACAGGGAAAGTGCAGAGGAACGCATGAGCGAAACTCCAGGAATGTGTGGTTGGTCGAGGGGCTATCGGAAGCCTCGACGACAGCCGAGGCGAATCAGCCTCGACAACACTCCTGGGTGCTCACACGGAAATACACGAGCGAGAGTCTAACAGCGGATTCCCGCGAAGCAACAGACGGCCGGGGAGACGACTGCGTCACGTTCCGGCCGATCGGTCCGTTATCGGCGGCGTTGCTGGTTGCGTTCGTACACCAGCCGCAGTCCCGCCAGGGTCAGATGCGGTTCGTGGTGTTCGATGGTCTCCGATTCCGGCACGATGAGCGGCGCGGAAGCGCCCGTGGCCACCACGGCCACGTCGTCACCGGCGAACGCGTCGAACTCGTCGCGAATACGGTCGATCAGCCCGTCCACCAGGCCCGCGAAACCGAAAATCGCGCCCGACTGCATGCACTCCATACTGTTCTTGCCCACCACCGAGCGCGGGCGCGCCAGTTCCGCACGCCGCAGGGCACTGCGCTCCACCAGCGCCTCGGTGGAGATTTCCACCCCCGGGGCGATGATGCCGCCCAGGAATTCCCCCTTGGCGGAAACCAGGTCCACGCAGATGGCGGTGCCGAAATCCACCACGATCGCCGGGGAGGAGAAACGGTGATACGCGGCAAGGCAATTCACGATGCGGTCCGCGCCGACCTCTTTCGGATTGTCGACCAGCAGCGGAATTCCCGTTCGCACACCGGGTTCCACGACAACATGGGAGACATGACCCCAGTAGCGGGACAGCATCTCGCGCAGTTCCCGCAAAACCGGCGGCACCGTCGACAATGCCGAAACACCGGTCACCTGTTCGGCATCCGCGCCGATCAGACCGCGCACCTGCAATGCGAACTCGTCCGCGGTGAACAGCGGATTGGTGTGCATCCGCCAGTGCCGCACCAGTTTCGAATGGTCACCGCCGCCGGAGAACAGGCCCAGCTCGATCGAAGTGTTGCGGACGTCGATGGTCAGCAGCATGGCCGCGCCCGCGGTCAGGCGAACGACAGCGAGCGCGGCGAGGTCAGGCCCGAGCCCTCCGGCGCGTGCGCCGGATCCGAACCCAGCTCCACCTGCCGGTTGCGGTCGTCCACGAACACCACGCGGGGTTCGTAGCTCTTCAGCTCCTGCTCGTCCATCATGCCGTAGGCGATCAGGATGACCAGATCGCCGGGCTGCACGAGATGCGCTGCGGCCCCGTTGATTCCGATCACGCCGGAACCGCGCTCCCCCGCGATCACGTAGGTCTCGAGGCGAGCGCCGTTGGTGATGTCGACGATGCAGACCTGCTCACCCTCGAGCAGATCGGCGGCGTCGAGCAGATCCTGATCGACCGTCACCGAACCGACGTAGTGCAGATCGGCGTGAGTCACCGTGGCGCGGTGGATCTTCGACTTCATCATGGTGCGCAACATCGTCGTCGCCCTTCCTAGAGAGATGCCTGGGCAGGCTGGTCGGGGGTGGTCGGGTGGCCGTCGATCGGAATGCCGATGGTGACGGGCATATTGTCGATGAGCCGGGTGCTGCCGATCCGGGCGGCGATCAGCAGGCGGGCATTGCCCTCCGCGCGAACCGGGCCGAGATCGGAGCCGCGCAGCTCCAGGTAGTCGAGTTCGATGGCCGGAGCCTCGGCCAGCACCATGCGGGCGGCCTCGAGGACCTTGTCCGCGCCCAGGCCCGCGGCGTGGCGGCCCGCGGCCAGGGCGGCCGAGAGCACCGTGGCCAGCTCACGCTGCTCCGGATCGAGGTAGCGGTTGCGTGAGGACAGCGCCAGGCCGTCGTGCTCGCGGACGGTGGCGACCGGCACGATCTTCAGGCCCATGTTCAGATCGCGCACCATCTGGCGGATGAGCGTCAGCTGCTGGTAGTCCTTCTCGCCGAAGAACGCCTCGTGCGGGTCGGTGATATTGAACAGCTTGGCGACCACGGTGAGGACGCCCGCGAAATGGCCGGGACGGACCGCGCCCTCGAGTTCGTCGCCGAGTGGGCCGGGGTGCACGGTGGTGCGCGGGCCCTCGGGATACATGTCGTTGGCGCTGGGCGCGAAGACCAGCTCGACGCCCTCCGCGCGCAACAGCTCCACATCGGCGTCGAGGGTGCGCGGGTACTTGTCCAGATCCTCGTTGGCCCCGAACTGCAAGGGATTCACGAAGATCGAGACGATGATGGTCTGGTTGGTGCGCTTGGCGCGGCGCACCAGTTCCAGATGCCCCTCGTGCAGTGCCCCCATGGTCGGCACCAGCGCGATCCGGCGGCCCACCTGGCGCAGCGCATGGGAGACCTTGCTCATGATCGCCGGATCGTGCAGCACGGTGAGTTCACCGCGCTTGTAGGTGCCACGCAGCGTGGGATCCATCAGTTGCCTTCCTTCGCCTGGTCGGAGCCCTCGGCGGCATCGCGCCGACCGCTCGGGGATGCCAGCAGTTCGAGCAGCGCCGGATTGGTGCGGGCACGCTGGGCGGTGCGCAGCGAGAGCGCGCGGTAGCCCGCGGCCAGTTCCGCGTCGGTGGACTCGAGTGCGTTCAGATGCGCGGCCACGGCGTCCACATCGCCGCGAGCCACCGGACCGGTCAGCGCGGACGGCCCGCGGCGCAGGGCATTGTCCAGAGCGGCCGAGGCCAGCGGGGCCAGCACGCGTTCGGCGAGGCCGCCCGGCTGGTCGTCGACGAGCTGCTGGCCCAGCAGGCCGGGACCGGCGAGCGCGGCGCGCAATGCCTCCACCGCGTCCAGAATCAACGTAACCAGGTGATTGCTGCCATGGGCCAGGGCCGCGTGGTACAGCGTGCGATGCTCCTCGGCGACCCGCACCGGTTCGCCGCCCATCTCGATCACCAGCGACTGGGCGATGGCAAAGCCGATATCGTCCGCGGCGGTGATGCCGAAGCAGGCGTTGCCGAGCCGGGACACATCCTCGTCGTGCCCGGTGAACGTCATGGCCGGGTGAATGGCCAGCGGTAGCGCGCCGCGTGCGGTCAAGGGGGCCAGCACGCCGATACCGTTCGCACCCGAGGTGTGCGCCACGATGGTGCCGGGCCGCACCGCGTCCGCCGTCGCCAACCCCGAAACCAGACCGGCCAGCTCACTGTCCGGTACGGCCAGCAGCAGCAGTTCGGCGCGACGCGCCACCTCCTCGGCCGGCAGAATCTCCGAATCCGGCAGCCGGGTCCGGGCACGATGCACCGAGGCGTCCGAGATACCGGAAACACCGAACACCACATGACCGGCACGCTCCAGTGCCGCACCCAACGCGGACCCGACGCGTCCCGCCGAGACGATTCCCACCGTCAACCGTGCAGGCGCAGGGTCGGTCCCGCAGACAGCCTTGTCCGAGGTCACCCTTGTCCTCTCGAAAGTGCCGTTCCAGTCCCGCGCTACGCGGGTACCGGACGTTACGCCGACGAGAATATCGGTGCCGATTCGCGGCGGCCACGAACTGTGGGAAGTGCCACTCGACACGGCAGGGCGGCGGCCGCGTGTGACACGCGGCCGCCGCCCTGCCCCGGACGTGCCGTGCGTACGGTCAGCGGTCGCCCTCGGAACGCAGGTTGGCCATGATCTCCGCCACCGAGAGACGACGGCCGTTGTCGGAGTCGGAATCCTCGTCGGCGCGGCGACGACGGCGGGTGCTGGCGGTTCCCATGGGGGTGGGGTGCGCGCCGTTGGTCGGGTGCGGTGGGGTGCGGGTCGGGGGTTCCTCCGGGGTCTCCGAGGCGGTCGCGGCGCGGTCGCCGCCGGCGCCGTCCGCATCGTCGAATTCGCCCTCGGGGGGACCGCTCACGGGGACGAACTTGCCGTTGACGGCGGCCGCGGTGTCGGCGGCGGCTGCGGTGTCGGCACCGTCGATGTCGATACCACCGGAGATGCCGGGGTCCAGGGCCGCGTCGGCGCGATTCTTGGAGTCGTCGAAGGGGTCGAAGTCGTCGGCGGGGGCGGGGCCGAAAGCGGCGGCCCGGTCGGCTTGTTCGCGAATGGCGGCGTATTCGGCGCGGGCCTGGTCGTAGTCGGCGGCCGAGACGGCGGCGGTCTCGGCGGTCACCGGTTCGTCGTCGGGGCTGGCGAAGGCGGGCGGCTCGGGGTGGTCGGGTTCGAAGACCGGCGTGACGGGGTGCCGCGACTCCCACGGATCCCAGGGAGTGGCGTCCTCCCAGTTATCGTTCGCCGCACCGAGCGAGGCGGTGGCGGGCGAACCGGGGAGTTCCTGGACTCGGACCGCGTCGGCGCGCAGCGCGGGGCGGTCATAGTCCAGGTTGCCGTCGAAAAGACGCTGCAGGGACTCGCGTAGGACGGTGAGTTCGGCGCGCAGCGCGGCCAGTTCGGCGGCGTCGGCGCCCACCTCTTGGCGGACTCGGGACTCGACACCGAGCTCGTATTCGCGGCGGGCGGCAACCTCGCGTTCCAACTGCAGGTGGTAGACCTTCTGGAGGTCACCGACTTTTGCCTTGTCGACGGCCGCCTCCCTGCGATAACGCGTCGCGGCGAGGGCTCCGATGGCGGCCGCCCAAAGGGCCGCCACCAGTCCGATGCGCACGAATTGGACGTTGTCGCTGAAGACCAGGAACACACTGGCAACCAGACCCAGAAGGATCAGAACACCGGTGAAGAACTTTCCCGCGTCCTCCCGCCGGCGACGGGAAGCACTGCTCCGGGAGGGTGAAACCATGTCCGTCAGCGTAGCTTGTCCGAGACGGTCAGATGCCCAGGTTGCCTGCGATTCCCGACAAAACGTTAGCTATGATGTTGCCGCTTCGTCCGGGGGTTCACTCGGCGCGCGACAGCAATACTCCAGCCACAGCGCGGCGGCCACCAGCGCCGCACCGGCGAGCAGCCCCACCACCGCCCCCGGCGTATCCGCCTCCGCCGCACGCAGTTCCGACCGCTGCGGCAGCACCCAGATCAGGAAGCCCAGCCAAACACCCGCCACCAGCGATCCCACCTGCGCCGACGCCTTGGCCAGCGCCACCGCCCGCGCGGCCGTGATCGGATGCAGCTGCCGCGAATCGCTGCCGATCCGCCCGTCCCCCACCCGAGCCCGAATGATGAACGCCAACACCACCTCCAGCACCGCCACCGGCAGCAGGGACGCCCCCGCGAACACCGAGATGGGCGGGAAGCTCGAATAGGCCGCCCGCGTGGCGATCCAGGCCACGATCGCGGCCAGCAGCACATTCGCGACCAGGTCCAGTACGCGTGTCGGTCTCACAGCACCCGCCTCATCACGGCCACCCCAACGACAGCGCGGTCCTGCGGACCCCGTCCACGTCGGCGGAATCCAACTCCGCCAACCACTCTCGCACAGGGCGCGCCTGCCCCGCGGCCTCGAGCACGGCGTCCGGTTCCACGTCCAGCCACGGCACCAGCACGAAGGCGCGCTCATGCGCCCGCGGATGCGGGAGGGTCAGGCTCGGATCGGCGCTGCGCACGACCGCCGCGGCCCCGTCGCGCCGCCGTGCGGCCCAGACGATGTCCACGTCGAGAGTGCGTGGCCCCCAGCGGACTTCCCGCACCCGCTCGGCGGCCTGTTCCAGCTCCTGTCCCAGGCGCAGCCAGTCGCCGGGTTCCAGCGCCGGATCCTCGGCCAGCAGCACGGCATTCAGGTAGTCCTGCTGCGGCACACCGCCCCAGGGCGGGGTCGAGTAGACCGGCGACACCGCGAGCAGCCGGGGGCGCAGGGCGTCCACCACGGCGCGCAGGTGCGTCAGCCGGTCACCCAGATTCGAGCCGATGGACAGCACCACGCGGGTCACGACGCCTCCCGGCGGCGGCTGGTGACCACCCGCACATCCTCGAAGCTGTGCGGGATCGGCGCGGCGGGCTTGTGCAGCACCACCTCCACGGCATGGACGCGCGGGTCGGTCATGACCGCGTCGGCGACCTCGGACACCACCGTCTCGATGAGATCGCGCGGCCGCCCGGACACGATCCGGACCACGCTGTCGGCGAGTTCGCCGTAGTGGATGGTGTCGGCGATGTCGTCGGACTTCGCGGCCGCCGAGAAATCGGTCCACAGCGTGAGGTCCACGACGAATTCCTGACCGTCGCGCTTCTCGAAGTCGAAGACGCCGTGATGGGCGAACACCCGCAGCCCGCGCAGTTCGATGCGATCGGTGCTCATCGGACGCCCCCGTCCAGGCGGCGGTCCGAGAATCGTTCGCGCCGACGGGATTCGGCGCGCCGCCAGGCATCGGTGACGGCGACGGCGTCCAGTGAGGCGCGCACATCGTGCACCCGGACTCCCCAGGCGCCCTGTTCGGCGGCCAGCGCGGAAATGGTCGCGGTCGCGGTCTCGCGCCCGTCCGGCGGACGCGGGCCCGCGGCATCGGCCAGCAGCGCACCCAGGAACCGCTTGCGGGAGGCGCCGATCAGGATCGGCAGCCCGGTGCCCACCAGTTCGGAGAGCCCACCGAGCAGTTCCCAATTGTGGTCGGCATTCTTGGCGAATCCGAGCCCGGGATCGAGGATCAGCCGGTCCGCACCGACGCCCCCGGCGACGGCCAACTCCACCTGGGCGCGCAACTCGGCCCACACCTCGGCGACCACGTCGTCGTAATGCTCGGCCGCCCCGGTGTGCCGGTAGTCGGCCTCGGCGCGCCAGTGCATGAGAATCCACGGCAGCCCCGCCGCGGCGACGACCTTCACCATATCGGCGTCGGCGCGGCCGCCGGAGACGTCGTTGACCATGGTCACGCCCGCCTCGACGGCGGCCTCGGCCACACTCGCCCGCATGGTGTCCACGCTGGTCGGCACCCCGGCCGCCGCGAGCCCGTGGATCACCGGCACCACCCGCGCCGCCTCGGTCGCCGGATCGATCCGCACCGCCCCCGGCCGGGTGGACTCCCCACCCACGTCGACGATGTCGGCCCCGAGTTCGTACAGCGCCACCCCGTGCGCCACCGCCAGCTCGGTGTCCAGATAGCGCCCCCCGTCGGAGAACGAATCGCTGGTGACGTTCACGACCCCCATCACCACGCAGGACCGACCCCCACGCGGCTCGAGCAGCCGTGCCGTCGAATTAGACACAGCTCACTTCCGGAGGATCAGATCGAGGGCCTCCGCGCGGGAGGAAGGGCTGCTCTGCAACAGGCCGCGCACCGCGGAGGTGGTGGTGCTGGCGCCCGGCTTGCGGATGCCGCGCATGGCCATGCACAGGTGTTCGGCCTCCACCACCACGATCGCGCCGCGCGGGTCCAGTTTGCGCATGACGGCGTCGACGATCTGGCTGGTGAGGCGCTCCTGCACCTGCGGGCGCTTGGCGTAGAGGTCCACCAGGCGGGCGAGCTTGGACAGGCCCGTCACGCGCCCGTGCGGGCCCGGAATGTAGCCGACGTGGGCGACGCCGTGGAAGGACACCAGGTGGTGTTCACAGGTCGAGTACATGGGGATGTCGCGGACCAGCACGAGTTCCTGGTGGCCTTCGTCGAAGGTGGTGTTCAGCACCGCGTCCGGCTCGGTGTAGAGACCGGCGAACATTTCCCGGTACGCACGGGCGACGCGTCCGGGGGTGTCGATGAGCCCCGGACGGTTCGGGTCCTCGCCGACCGCGATCAGCAACTCGCGTACGGCGGCTTCGGCGCGCTCCTGGTCGAACGGCCGACCGGTGTCGAGCGCGATCGGGCCGGAGACGACGCGGTTGTTGGCCGACAATCGGCACCTCCTGTGTTCAAGGTCCGCGCCTGACCGGCACGGCCGGTTCGCGGTCTCGGTGTCCCGGGCCGGATGAACCGAGCCCGGGACCGCGAACCCATCGAGAGTATCCAAGCGGCCGTCAGCGACGACCGTTCGGTCCGTCCCAACCGTTGTCGTCGTCCTCGCTGTTCCCGCCGGGCTGCGGGGCGGCCTGACCGGGCTGATAGCCCTGCTGCCCGTACTCCGGCTGCTGCGGGGGCCGCTGGTAGCCGTACTCCGGCTGCCGACCGCCCGCGGGCGCCCAGCCGCCGACGGCGGGCGGCGCGGAGTGCTGTCCCTGCTGCGGCTCGTCCTGGGGCGGCCAGCCCGGAGCGGACCATCCGGCCGGGGCGCCGTAGTCGGGCCGCGAACCGTGCGTCCCGGTCTGGCGGCCGCCGTAGGCGGGGGCGGGCGGGGCCGGGTAGCCCGCGGGGGCGGGCTGCGCGTAGGGCTGTCCGGCCGGATAGCCGGCGGGCTGCGGGTAGCCGTTGCCCGGTACCGGCGCGGGCGGCTGCTTGGCCAGATCCGGCGTCTCCTCCGGCCACGGCTCGCCGCGCTCGGCGGCTAGTTCGCGCGGGGTCTTCACCGGCGGGCGATCCGAGGGCACCCGCTCGCCGAAATCGTTGAACGCGGTGATGCGCGGGCGCTTGTCGACCGTTTCCAACACCGCCTCGAGATCCTTGCGGTGCAGGGTCTCGCGCTCGAGCAGGGCGCTGGCCAGGGAGTCGAGTTCGTCGCGGTACTCGTTGAGCACCGACCACGCCTCGGTGTGCGCGGCCTCGATGAGGTTGCGCACCTCCTCGTCGATCTCGCGGGCGACCTCGTGCGAGTAGTCCGAACCGGTGCCCATGGACCGGCCCAGGAACGGATCGCCCTGCTCCTGCCCGTAGCGCACCGCGCCCAGCCGGGCGCTCATGCCGTATTCGGTGACCATGGCCCGCGCGATCTTGGTGGCCTGGTCGATATCCGAGGACGCACCGGTGGTGGGCTCGTGGAACACCAGCTCCTCGGCCGCCCGACCGCCCATGGCCATGACCAGGCGGGCGATCATCTCCGAACGGGTCATCAGACCCTTGTCGTCCTCGGGCACGGTCATGGCGTGGCCGCCGGTCCGGCCGCGGGCCAGGATGGTGACCTTGTAGACGGGTTCGATATCGGGCATCGCCCACGCCGCCAGGGTGTGCCCGGCCTCGTGGTAGGCGGTGATCTTCTTCTCGTGCTCGCTGATGATGCGGGACTTGCGCCGCGGGCCGCCGATCACGCGGTCCACGGATTCCTCCAGCGCGGCACTGGTGATCAGGTTGCCGTGCTCACGCGCGGTGAGCAGCGCGGCCTCGTTGATGACATTGGCCAGATCCGCGCCGGACATGCCGACGGTGCGCTTGGCCAGCCCGTCCAGATCGGCGTCGGGCGCGATCGGCTTACCCTGCGAATGCACTCGCAGAATCGAGCGGCGGCCCGCGAGGTCCGGGTTGCTGACCGGGATCTGACGGTCGAAACGGCCCGGACGCAGCAGCGCCGGATCGAGGATGTCGGGGCGGTTGGTGGCCGCGATGATGATGACGCCGGTGCGCTCACCGAAGCCGTCCATCTCGACCAGCAGCTGGTTCAGCGTCTGCTCGCGCTCGTCGTGGCCGCCGCCCAGGCCCGCGCCGCGCTGGCGGCCGACCGCGTCGATCTCGTCGACGAAGATGATGCAGGGGCTGTTCTGCTTGGCCTGGTCGAACAGGTCGCGCACCCGGGAGGCGCCGACGCCGACGAACATCTCGACGAAGTCGGAGCCGGAGATGGTGAAGAACGGCACCCCGGCCTCGCCCGCGACGGCGCGCGCCAGCAGGGTCTTGCCGGTGCCGGGCGGGCCGTAGAGCAGCACGCCCTTGGGGATCTTCGCGCCGAGGGCCTGGTAGCGGGCCGGGCTCTGCAGGAAGTCCTTGATCTCGTAGAGCTCTTCGACGGCCTCGTCGGCGCCCGCGACATCGGCGAAGGTGGTCTTGGGCATGTCCTTGGACAGCTGTTTGGCCTTGGACTTGCCGAAGCCCATCATGCCGCCGCGGCCCCCGCCCTGCATGCGGGCCATGACGAAGATGAACAGGCCCAGCAGCAGGATCATGGGCAGCATGAACAGCAGGATCTGGCTCAGCCAGGAGTCCTGTTTGACGGAGGTGTTGTACTTCGCACCGGTCTCCTGCACGTCCTGCAGGATCTGCGCGGACACCTCACTGCCGCCCGGATACTTGGCAATGATCTTGGTCTGGCCGTCGGTGGCATCATTGCCGTTCTTCAGCGTGATGCGCAGCTGCTGTTCTTTGTCATCGATCTGGACCTGATCGATGTTGTCCTTGTCCTGGAGCTGGGAAAGCGCCACCGACGTGTCGACGTTCTTCCAGCCGCGCGTGTCGTTGCTGAAGTAGCTGACCAGGTAGATCACGAGCAGGAAGCCCGCGACTATGGCCAGGTTGCGGAACACAGTCTTGCGGTTCATAGAGCGTCGGCCGGCGGGCCAGTCCTTTCCGGTGATTCCGGTTTTTGCCTGCGATGCTGTAGAGCTTGCGTCACGAGCGCGCCCGTTTCCATACGGAACGGATGCGGACATGCCACGTTACCGCGTACGGTCTACATCGTTACATCGCGAGGTTCGGCAGCTTGTGCAGTTCAACAGGTAAACGGCCGGAGAACGCGGGTGGTTCCCCAACCATCTGCCGCAAAACCCTTCGGGCGAGCATGGTGAGCGTCGGCCCAAGTGGCCACAATCATGGCATGTTCGCCCTATCGTGACCGACAACACAACACGAGCGTAGGGGGTATGGACATCGTCGAGCTACGGACACCCACAGCGATAGTCCGTCACGGCAACGGGCGGCTGACGGTGCTGAGACCAGGAACAGACGGCGAGCGCGTTCTCGATGTGCCGGTAGGCGACCTTCTCAAGGTCAGGTTGAACCGGCGCGCCGACGACGCCGTCGTCATAGAAATCTATCTCAGGTACCCCACCCCCGTACTGACGGGCGTCCCCGCCGACCGCACTCCCCTACCCGTCCTCATCGCCGAACACGATGTGCCCGCGGCCACCGTGATCGTGGAGCGGATCAACAACCAGATCCTGGCCACCCAGCGCCTCGAGGTCGCCGCCCCCGACCTGACACCGCCCACCCCGGCCTGGGGACGCGGCGGACCGGCGCGCGCCGACGTGGACCGCGCGGCCCGGCGGATGGCTCCCAAGCGGGAGGCCAAGACCGCGGTCGCGGCGCTGAACCGCTACGTCACGCCCGGTGAGTACGTGCTGGAGACGGCCGTGGTGACGGCCCAGCCGCCCGCGGGCCGGGGAGCCGGACTGCTCGCGGTCACCACCGATCGGATGATCTTCATCTCCACCGGCTCCGGACGCCGGTACGCACACGAGATGCCCATCGCGGCACTGCTGTGGGCGCGCACCACCGACGATTCGGAGACCACGGGCGCCGCGCCCGGTGAATACGGCGTCGATATCCACGACGGCAATGTGACGCTGCACTTCACCGGCAATGACCGGGCGGATACCGAACGGATCACCGGCGGGCTCAATTTCGCCATTCAGCGCGAATCGGCCGACGGTGCGGCCGGACCCGCCGATCCGGGGGTGGCGAAGCTGTACGCCGAATGGGAGCTGCTGGTCGAGCGGCATTCCCTGGGCATGGTGGACGACGCCCAGTTCCAGCGGTACGGACGCGGCATCCTGCGTTCGCTGCCGGACTGACAGCACCGGGACCGAATTCACCGGTAGCGCTGAGTTTTTCGTGCCCGCCGCGCCGACGCGCGGCGGGCACGATCGTCGATGCGGAGCCCTCAGTCCTCCGGTTGCAGGGTGATGCGACGCCAGGGGCTGCTGGGGCGGTTCCACAGGCGCAGCAGTTCCATGCGGCGATCGACGCCGCCGGATTTCAGTTCGGCCAGGTCCTCGCAGGCCTGCCAGTAGGTCCAGCCGGTGAGGTAGGCATCGCCGAACTGCCGCCAGTTGCGGTATTTGCGCTGGGCCAGCGGGAGGGCCCGCAGCAGATAGTCCCAGGCCACGTCGGCGTCGAGGTAGCCGGCGGTGTAGGCCATGCGGGCCACCGCGACCACCCGGGCGAGGTCCCACGCCTGGATATCGGTGGGCAGCGGGCGCACCAGATGGTCGGTGAGGCCGAGTTTGATGGCCTGGGACCAGATGTCGTAGTCGCGGACCAGCGCCTCGGTGTTCTCCATGCCGCGGAAGGCGCCGACCTGGCGGAGGAAGGCGCGGTGGCGGTCGGCGCGTTCGCCGAAGCGGTCGCGTTCGGGGGAGTTGACGGCCGCCATGACCAAGGGGTGCACCAGGGCGTACAGCGGGCCGTGCATACCGTCGAGCAACTGTTCCATGGAGGCCATGGCCTCGGTGCCGTCGGTGATGCCCCAGGCTCCGGTCAGGGTGTCGATGGCGAGTTCGCGGCGGTCGCCGAGGGGATGTTCGCGTTCGGGTCCGAGCAGCAGCGCGTCGTGGAAGGCGTCCCAGCGCGCCGAGTAGAAACCACCGAGAGCCAGGGCGCGCAGTTCGTCGTCGTTGACCTGCGCACCGGACCAGTGGTCGTCCTCGCGCTGGTCGAGTTCCGGGTAGGGGAAGGTCGTCAGCGTGGGCACGTCGCGGGCGGGCATACCCCGATTGTTCCGCATGGATCTCGAGACGTCCGCTATTCGCCACAGGGCGTGGGAAGGTTCACCTCGAATCCCCAGCGTACGCGCCGGATCGCGACGCCGCGCCCGCGATGTTCACGGCGTGTGTCCGCCGAGCAAATGTCTGATTCATGCCCTGTCACACAACGAAATCGGACGCTACCCTCTGGGCCATGAGTAGGAATATCACCCTGCTGCGCGGCCTGGAGCCCCCGGCCACTGAGCAGGAAATCTTCGCCGCCGCACAGGAATACGTGCGCAAGGTGGGCGGAGTGTCGGGTTTGACCACTACCACGAAACCGGCGGTGGACAAGGCGGTGGCGGCCATCGCCGCCGCCACCACGCAATTGCTGGCGGAACTGCCCGCCCGCGGCGCGATTCCGGAGACCGAACCGCAACCGGTGCGCGAGGCCGCCAGCGGGGAGTAACCCGGCGAGCCGCTACACCCCGTACACCGCCACGCAGTCGAGCGCGATCTCCAAGCGGGGGCCGGGCCGGTCGACGGGGTGGCCGAGGAGTTCCTCGATGCGCTGGAGGCGATAGCGGACCGTGTTCTTGTGCACGCCGAGCGCTTTCGCGGCGGCGTCGGGGCTGCGGCGGGCCCGCAGATAGGCGTGCAGGGTTTCGCGCAGGCGGGCCGACTGGGCGTCCGGGGCGGCGAGCACGCCCAGTTCGCGGTCGATGAGGGCGCGCATACCGGGTTCGTCGAGCCCGGCCAGATAGGCGACCTCCACCTCTCGGTAGTCGAGCACGCGCGGCAGCCCGGGCCGGGCGCGTTCGGCGACGTGGCGGGCGGCGACCGCCTCGGCATGGCCGCGTCGGAAGCCCGCCAGCTGGGATCCGGGCAGGCCGACGGCCACCCGAACCGGCGGTTCGACCGGCCAGTCCGCCACCGGCGGCACACCGTCGTCGGAGACGGCCAGCCAGGCCCACAGCGCACTGGCTCCCGCCGGAATGGTGAGCACGCTGCCGCTGCCGACCGCGGCGGCGCAGCGGGCCACCACGCGGTCCAGCCGGTCGCCGACCTCCCCGGTGCCGTCGGCGGAGCCGAGCGCGACCGCGTCGGCATCGGTCCACAGCACCAGGGCCAGGTGTCGGCCCGCCAACCGATAGCCGATCTTGGCGGAGGCGTGCTCGATATCGAGGTCGGCGCCGTCGAGCAGGGCGCGCACGATCTCCCCGCGCTGGTTCAGCGCCGCCCGCAGGCCGCGTTCACGTTCGGTGATGTAGGTGTCGGTGAGGGTTTCGACGCAGGTGCTGACCCACCGGGTGGAGCGGTCGAAAAGCCGCAGCAGCACCGACCTTTCGATATCGGGCGGCAGCCGGCGCTCGTCGATGGTCTCGCTCATGTACTCGATCACCGCCTCCTGCCCCACGTGGTAGACGCGCAGCAGCACCCGCAGATCATGGCCGCGCCGCGCGATGGTGCGGGCGAAGGCGTGCGCTTCCGCCGGGATCGGATAGTCGGCATGGTCCTGGGTGAGGGTGCTCAGCACCTCCAGGGCGTGGGCGCGGGTGCTCGCGGCCAGATCGCGGCGCATATCCCGGTCGGCCAATTCCGGCACACGGGCGATGATGGCATTGTCGAGCCGCGTCACCACCTGGTCGAGGGTGTCGGTGCGCAGGGTTTCGGCGACGAAGTCGGCGATCCACTGCCGAATGACCGCGGGGGTGGCGGTGGTCGCCACGAGCACCTCCGAGTTTGTGCTTCTGGTACAAAACCGGCCGAATTAGTTGACCGATTGGGCCAAGAATGTCCTTGTGGATTGTGTCACGATCATAGTTCGTGAGCTGTCGCACAGCTCACGGCCGCAACGTAGCGCACGTGGGAGAGCAATCGTGACCAATTCCGAATCCGGGGGTGCCCGCAAGGCCGCGCCCCGCAAATCCACCGGCACCCGGCGCACCGCCAAGGCCGCGTCCACGGGGAACGCGGAGCCCACCAAGGCCACCGGGACCGCCAAAGCACCCGGATCGGCCAAGAAGGCACCCACGAAGCAGGCGACAGCCGCGAAAGACACCGCGGCCAAGGCGGCGCCCACGAACACAGCGCCCCCGAACACAGCGCCCGCCGACACCGCGGCACCCACCACTACCGCGACCGCCACCGCGCCGACGGAATTCGAGGTGCGCAATCCCGCGACCGGTGAACTGGCGGGCGTCGTGCCCGTCCACTCGGCCGACGAGGTCGCCGCCAAGGTGCGCGAGCTGCGCCTGTTCCAGCCGGAGTGGGAGGCCATCGGGCCGGAGGGCCGCAAGGAGTGGCTGCTCAAACTCCAGGACTGGCTGGTGGACAACACCGATCACCTCGCCGACGTCCTGCAGTCCGAGACCGGCAAGGCGCGCATCGACTCCCTCATCGACCCGGCCTTCGCCGTCGATCTCACCGGCTACTACGCCCGCCGCGCCGCCAAATTCCTCGCCGACGAACACCCGTCACCGCACAGCCCGCTGGCCCGGGTGAAGACGCTGACGACGGTGTTCCGCCCGTACCCGGTGGTCGGCGTGATCACGCCCTGGAACTTCCCGCTCGCCATGCCCGCCATCGACGTCATTCCGGCGCTGGCGGCCGGGGCCGCGGTGCTGCTCAAGCCGTCCGAGGTGACGCCGCTGTCGGCGCTGGAGCTGGCGCGCGGCTGGGAGGCGATCGGTGCGCCCCCGGTTTTCGCCATCGTCACCGGCGCGGGCGAGACCGGCAAGGCCGTGGTGGACAACGTGGACTACGTGCAGTTCACCGGTTCCACCGGCACCGGACGCAAGATCGCCGCCGCCTGCACCGAACGGATGATCCCGTTCAGCCTGGAACTCGGCGGCAAGGATCCGGCCATCGTGCTGGCCGACGCCGATCTGGACCGCGCCGCGCACGGTATCGCCTTCGGTGGCCTGTTCAATGCCGGTCAGGTGTGCATCTCGGTGGAACGGGTGTACGTGGAAGCACCGGTGTACGACGAGTTCCTGGCCAAGCTGACCGCCGCCGTCAAGGAGATCCGCCAGGGCGTCGACGGCCGCGTACCCGAATACGACATGGGCGCGCTGGCCAACGAGAACCAGGCGCAGATCGTGCAGCGGCATGTGCAGCAGGCCGTCGACGCCGGCGCCCGGGTGCTGACCGGCGGCAAACGCACCGGTGTCGGCACGCTGTTCGAACCGACCGTGCTGGCCGATGTCGATCACTCCATGACCTGTATGACCGAGGAGACGTTCGGTCCCACGCTGCCGGTCATGAAGGTGTCCGACGAGTCGGAAGCCGTTCGGCTGGCCAATGATTCGATCTACGGCCTGTCGGCGTCGGTGTGGAGCGGCGACAAGGCGCGGGCCGAACGCGTGGCCCGGCAACTCAACGCGGGCGCGGTGAATATCAACGACGTCTTCTCGAACATGTTCAGCTTCGCGCTGCCCATGGGCGGCTGGGGGCTGTCGGGCGTGGGTGCGCGCTGGGGCGGCCCCAACGGGGTGCGCAAGTACTGCCGGCAGCAGGCGATCACCAAACCGCTGCTGCCCACCCAGACCAAGGAACTGCTCTGGTTCCCGTATTCGCCCACCAAGCTCGCCATCGCCATGTCCGCCATGCGGGCGGCGGGCTCACGCGGTATGCGGCGGCTCAGCGTCCAGGCCGTGTTCAACACCTTCTCGGGAAAGAAGTAGATGACCGACTTCAGTTCTGTCGCAGGCAAAATCGTCGTCATCACGGGCGGCGCGCGCGGTATCGGCCTGGCCACCGCCACCGCGCTGCAGGCGCTCGGCGCGCGGATCGCCATCGGTGACATCGACGAGGTCACCGTGAAAGAGTCCGGCGTGGCACGGGGTTTCGACCTCTACGACCGGGTGGACGTCACCGATCAGGCATCGTTCGAGCACTTCCTCGACGAGGTGGAACGGCGACTCGGCCCGATCGACGTGCTGATCAACAATGCCGGGATCATGCCCACCGGCAGGCTGGTGGACGAGCCGGACCAGATCACCCGCCGGATTCTCGACATCAATGTGTACGGCGTGATTCTCGGCTCCAAGCTGGCGATCGCGCGCATGCTGCCGCGCGGGCGCGGGCACGTCATCAATATCGCCTCGCTGGCCGGGGAGACCCATATTCCGGGTCTGGCCACCTACAACGCCAGCAAGCACGCGGTGCTCGGCTTCACCGACACGCTGCGCGAGGAGTATCGCGGCAGCGGCGTGCGCTTCTCCTCGGTCCTGCCGACGCTGACGAAAACCGAACTGGGCTCGGGTGTTTCGGCACCGCGCATCCTGCGCCCGGCCGAGCCGGAGGAGATCGCGGACGCCATCGCCGAGCTGATCGTGGAGCCACGGTCCAAGGTCCGGGTGACGGCGGTGGCCGGTGTCATCTCGCAGGTGGTGGGACTGCTGCCGGAGGCGGTGGGTGATTTCATCGCGCGGTCGCTGGGCGCATCGGATGCCTTCCTGGGCGATGTGGATGCCCAGGCGCGCAAGGCGTACGAGGACCGGGTGCGCGGCAACTCCGGCTAGGGTCGGCACATGGGTAGCGGTGCGGTCTTCGTCGGCCTGTCCACGCTGGATATCGCCTATGCCGTGCAGCGGTATCCGGAGGAGGACACCAAGGTGCGGGCGGACGGCATGTTCCTGGGGGCGGGCGGTCCGGCGGCCAATGCGGCGGTGGCCTACGCCGGGCTCTCGGGGCAGCTTTCGAGCCTGATCACCGCGCTGGGGAGACACGTTCTGGTCGAACCGATCCGCGCGGATCTGCGAGCGCACGGGGTGACGGTGGTGGATACCGCCCCGGAGCGCGCGCAGCGCCCGCCGGTGTCGTCGATCGTGGTCGCCACGGGTGCGGGCAGCCGCACGATCGTCTCCATGGACGGTTCGGAGCAGCGCGACCCGCTGCCCACCCCGGACGCGGCGCACTGGGCCGATGCGGCCGTGGTGCTCGTGGACGGCCACTATCCGGAACTCGCCCTGCACGCCGCCGCGTCGGCCCGGCGGCACGGCATACCGGTGGTGCTGGACGCGGGCCGCTGGCGCGATGTACACCACGAGCTGCTGCCGCTGGTGGATATCGCCATCTGCGCGGCGGCCTTCACCCCGCCGGATACCGCGCCCGGCACCGACGCGGTACTGGATCGGCTCCTGGCGCTGGGGCCGCGAGCGGTCGCGGTATCGCGTGGGGCGCGGCCCATCCGCTATGCCACCGCCGCGGGCCGCGGGGAGATCCCGGTGCGCGCCGAGCGGGCCGTGGACACGCTCGGCGCGGGCGATATCCTGCACGGCGCGTTCTGCCATTTCCATTCCGTGGAACCGGATTTCGTCACCGCGCTGCGTCGCGCCGCCGATATCGCGACGCTGTCCTGCCGATATCCGGGCACTCGGGAATGGCTACGCCACCTGCCCGCTCAATCCACCCGATAACCGCGCCCCGATTTGCGCAGCACCAGATCGGCGGTGGAGCGGGTGCGCTCCACCAGCCGCGCATTGGCCAGATCGCTGTGCTGCACTTTGAGCTTCGCGTCCGCCGCGCTGCGACCGCCGCGAATATGGCGGCGCACCAATCGCTTTTCGATGATCGGGCGCGGCACGTCCAGATACCAGCTCTGGTCGAGCAGCGGCCGGACGGCCGCCCAGGCGCCCGTATCGAGCAGCAGGTAATTGCCCTCGGTGACGACTATTCGCTGTTCGTCGAACACCACCCCGCCGGGTACCGGTTCGTGCAGTTCCCGGGAATAGGTGGGCCACGCTATCGCCGGTCCCGGCGGTGTCTCCCGCACGGTGCGCAGCAGGTTCACATAGCCCTCGACATCGAAGGTGTCGGGTTCGCCCTTGCGCGCCAGTGCGCCGTCGGCGCGCAGCCGGGCATTGCTGAAGTGAAAGCCGTCCATGGGCGCGACCTCGGCGATACGGCTGGCGGCGTAGCCGTTCAACTCGTCGCGGACGCCGCGAGCCAGGGTCGATTTGCCGGCTCCCGGCGGTCCGGCGATACCGAGGACGAACCGCCGATCGGCGCGGCGGTCGACACTGGCGGCCACCCGCACCGCGAGCTCCGCCAGGGACGTTTCGACGCCGGTGCGGGCCATCCCAGCACCCTACTGCGGCAGGATGCCGAAAATCGTTGCGGGCGCGCCCGACCCGCCGCGATAAATCGGTCCGCCCGCCAACACCCACGCGCCGGTGGTCGGCAGTTCGGACAGATTGGCGAGGCATTCGAGACTGATGCGGTGTTCGCGGTAGAGCAGTTTCGATACCGCGTAGGTGTCGTCGATGCCGCGATCGGGGCCGAAGGTGTCGATGCCGAGCGCACCGCGCCGCCCGAGGCGGCCGGTCTCCAGCAGCCACGCGACGGTATCGATTGCGAATCCGGGTTGGCGGCCGTGCGCTTCGCCCTCGCCCAGGAAGTCCGGACTGCCCCATCTGGCGTCCCAACCGGTCCAGGCGATCACGGCGGCCTGGTCGGGAATGCGGCCGTACCGCTGCTCCCACGCCCGCAGGTCGTCGACGCCGACGGCGTAGTCGCGGTCGGCGGCGCACTGCTCCCGCACGTCGATCTTCACGGCGGGCAGCAGCAGATCCGCCGTATCGAGTTCGTCGGCGGCGAGCCCCCGCGGATCGAAGTGCACGGGTGCGCCCCAATGGGTTCCGGTGTGCTCGGCCTGGTGGACATAGCGCAGCAGATACCCGTCCGCGGCCACGGTGGCCACGGTCTCGACGGTGAAGGCCGGATCGCCCGGGTACAGCGGCGTCCGCGCCGGATCGTGCACGTGCGACAGGTTCACGAGCCGCCCGAACGGCGGCCTCACCGCACGCCTCGCGGGATGGCGCGCACCAGGGCGCGCAGATCCGCTTCCAGGAGCCGGAACAGCCAGTAGGTGATCACGAACGCCAGAATGCCACCGACGCTGAGCCAGCGGACCGGGACGATCACCGATTCCAGGTCGGTGGCGGGTACGAAGGTGGCGCTGGCGGCCCCCAGCAGCGGCACCGAGGCGGCCGCCGCCAGATAGAAGTTGCTGCGCCGCGCCAGCGCCCACAGCTGTGTCCCGTCGGTGGGGCCGATGCCGCCGCGCACCAGCAGCTGCGGATACAGCGACCGCACCGCGAACAGCGTGATCAGGAAGAACGGATACGCCAGCGCGATGGTCGCGCACACCACCTGCGCGGCGAAGAAATGCGCGAACTGGCCGGGGGCCAGGGGTACCCCCGAGCCGGCCAGGGCCAGCGGCCAGATGATGCCGGCGAGCAGCCACATGGCGAAGGGCACCAGCACCGCGCGGTCGCCGACGGTGAGCGTATCCGCACGAGCGCGGGCGAGTTCGGCGGCGCTGTACTCGTGTCCGCGTGCCAGCCGGAACGGGACGGTGAGCGGGCGGCGGCACAGCCAGATCAGCAGCAGGGCGGCCAGCGGGAAGGCGATGGAGTTGTTCACCAGTGCCACCGTCTCGAACCGCTGCTGGTCGGCCTCGGCCAGGCGGTCCACGATGAGACGCTGGTTGAGCCGGATGTTGTACACGCTGGCAAGCACATTCGGCACGCCCACGCAGAGGGTGGCAATGGGCAGCGCCCAGCCGCGTGCCCGGCGCCGGAGGCTGGCGGGCGGCGGATCGACCAGATCGCGGGCGCGGGCGTCCAGGGTCAGATCGAGTTGCCCCGCGAGTTCCGCGCCGCTGCGCCAGCGCCGGTCCGGATGGGGATGCAGGCACTCCAGCAGCACCCGGCGCAGGGTGGCGGGGGTGTCGGCGGGCAGCGTGTCCAGCGCGGCGGGCGGCACCCCGGCACTCCGCTGCCGCAGCATCGCGGCGATCAGGCGTGGACGATCCGCGCCGGGAGGCGTGACCGTGTCGTTGTCACCAGCGTGGTTGTCGCTCGTCGGATGGCCCTCCGCCGGTCCGTCACCGTGCCGCGCTCCACCTGACCGCAGGTCTTCGGCTGGCGGCTCATCGGGGTCCAGGTCGGCGAAGGGCAGTGTGCCCGTGAGCATTTCCCACAGCAGCAGACCCAGTGCGTAGATGTCGCCGCGCGTGTCGGGCATCGAGGCTGCCGGATCCAGGAGTGCGGTGAGGTATTCCGGTGAGTGGTAGCGCAGCCGAACCGCGTCCGCGGTGGAGTCGTCGAAGTCCGGATATCGCGACGCCAGTCCGAAATCGGCCAGTTTCGGCACGCCCTCGGCGGTGAACAGCACGGTGCCGGGCCGGATGTCGTGGTGCGGCACCCCGTGCCGATCGGCGTAGTCGAGCGCCACGGCGAGCCGACGCCCCACCCACGCAACGGTTTCCGGCCAGCTGAGGGCGGCCAGTTCGGTGCGCACGCTGGAATCGGCGGGCCGGATCTCGCCCCTGGCCTCCATGACGGCGTCCACCGAGCCCAGCAGTGCGGCCCCGTTCGCGGGTCGCTGCCCGTTCCGGCGCAGCCGCGCCAGCAGATCCGCCACGGTGCCGCCCGGCAGGTACTGCATGTACAACAGCCGCAACGGCTTTCCGCCGTCCTCGAGGTGACGCTCGTCGAAGACCCGGACGATGTACTGGTGGTCCAGGCGGGCGACGGTCGCGGCATCCGCGTCGGCTCCGGTGTCCACCCGGACGGCGACCAGGCGCTGCATGGACAGCTGACGGGCCAGGAACACCCGGCTGCGTTCGTCGCCGCCGAGATCGGTGAGCAGGTCGAAATCGTCCAGCCGATGCCCGATGTCGATATGCGCCGGGAGGCTCGGCGGGGCGTAGGCGCTCCGGTCGGCGAACCGCGCCCGGATCTCCCCGGCCAGCTCCGGATATTCGGCACTGAAGGTCTCCAGGTCCACCTGCCGATAGCGGCGGCGCACCAGGTATTCCTCGCACACCAGCTCGACGAAGTGCGGGCTGTCGGCCACCTCGGGAAATTCGTTGCCGTACTCGGTGATTCGCTTACCCGTCCCGGTGCGCCGCCAGCGCTGCCGCATATCGATGCGCACCAGATCCGCCAGCACCGCCAGGCGCACCTCGGTGCCGTCGGGTACGTAGCGGTGCAGCGGTGGGGGTTCGAAGCCGCCGCCGCGCAACACGGCCTCCCAGTCGGCGACGAACCGGGCCACCGCCTCCGCATGGAAATCGTCCACGGTCACGGTGCCGCCACGCCCCGAGCGGGTGACTGGTCGGCGTACATGCTCCGGTCCGGGTCGACCACCCGCTCCAGCGCGCGCAGATCCGCCTCCAGCGCCCGGAACAGCCAGTACACCCCGACGAACGCGACGATCCCGCCGACACACAGCACCCGCACGGCGACAATGATCTCCGGAATGTCGGAGGGCCGCAGGAAGGTCACACCCGCCACCGCCAGCAGCGGCACCGAGGCGGCCACCGCCAGGTACCCGGTGCAGCGGCTGCCCAGCCGGTGCAGCCACACCGCGTCGTCGGCGCTGATGTCGCCGTGGCGCAGGAACATCGGATAGATGCAGCGCACCAGGTAGAAGGTGACCAGGAAGAACGGGTACGCGACCGCGATCGCCCCGCACACCACCAGCGACACCAGGAAGTGCACCATGCCGCGCGCGGGAATCTCACCGGTGGCCAGGCGCAGCGAGATCGGGAAGGTGATGCCCGCCAGCACCCACAGTGTGAACACCACGAAGGAGGCGCGCTCGCCCAGCAGCAGCACATCCTTGCGGGCCGCCCGCAGCGTCTCGGCGTCGAAGGCCCGGCCGCGTTTGAGCCCGTGCGGCACGGTGATCACATGGCGGCCCAGATAACAGATCACCACGATGCCGATCGGGTAGAACAGACCGTTCACGGTGGCGGTGACCAGGGTGAAGGTGCGTTGGGCGTCCTCGGTCAGGCGGCTCACGATCAGCATGTCGTTGTGGCCGATGTTGTACAGGGAGGCAAGCACATTCGGGATACCGATGGCCAGCGTGATCACCAGGATGCGCCAGGAGCGCAGCCGCAGCCGCCAACTGTGCGGCGGTGGGTCCACCAGGTCGCGGGCCCGCTCGTCCAGGCACATGTCCAGCTGTTTGGCCAGCACGCTGCCGCTGCTCCAGCGCTGGTCGCGGTCCGGGGCCAGGCAGGTGAGCAGGACGCGGCGCAGCGCGGCCGGGCAGTCGGGCGGCACCCGCTCCAGGGCGGCGGCCTCCACCCCGCCGCGTCTGCGGTCCAGCATGGCCTCCAGGGTGGTGCGGTCGCCGTGGTGGTCGGGCCCGGCCGTGGTGTCGTCGAACGGCTTCGCACCGGTGAGCAGCTCCCACAGCACCACCCCCAGCGAGAAGATGTCGGCGCGGGTGTCCAGGTCGGCGGCGCTGCGGGCGCGTCCGGGATGGCACGCCTCGAGTTGTTCGGGGGACATGTAGGACAGGGAGCCACCGAAGTAGGAGACCGGGCTCGCGCCGTCCAGATTGCGGCTGAAGCTGATATTGAAATCGGCCAGCTTCGGCACCGCCTCGGCGGTGAGCAGCACATTGGCGGGCTTGACGTCCCGGTGCAGGACACCGTGGCCGTCGGCGTAGTCGAGCGCCTCGGCGAGTCTGCGGCCCAGCCACGCCACCGTTTCCGGCCAGCTCAGCTCGGCGATCTCGGCGCGCACGCTGGAATCGGTGGGACGGATCTCGCCCTTCTCCTCCATGGCGGCGTCGACGGCGTCGAGCAGCAGTTGGCCGGAGCGTTCCGCGGGCGGGGTGGCGCGCACCCAGCGCAGCACGCCCAGCAGGGTGCCGCCGGGGAGGAACTGCATGTACAGCAGCCGCAGCCGCCGGCCCGACTCGGTCATCAGCCCCGACATCAGGCGCTGGTCGAAGACCCGCACGATGTAGTCGTGATCCAGCTGGGCCAGGGTTTGCGGTTCGGTGCCGTGGTCGGCGGAGATCTTCACCGCCACCAGCCGTTGCAGGGAGCGCTGCCGGGCCAGGAACACCCGCGCGAACGCGCCGGAGCCGAGCCCGGTCAGCAGGTCGAACTCGTCGATGCGCTGGCCGATCTCGATGCGGTCGAGCAACTCGCCGGTATCGGGGGCGGCGGCGGGATCGAACCGGGTGGTGGTGCCGTGCGCGGTGGTGCGGGTTTCGTCGTCGAAGCCGAACAACCCGGTCGCGTCCGGCGGCTGGGTCGCCGCATCCGTGGGCTCGCCCGGCCCGCGGGTGCTCGCACCGAGATCGACACCGGCACGCGTGGATTCGTCGAGCCCACTTCCCCGCCGGTCCCGGCCGGGCCCTCCCGACGGGGCCGTGTCCGGCTCGACAGCGACGGTGCGGCGGGAGTCCTCGAAGGCCGAGCGGCGGGTGCTCTGATCCTCGTCATCGGCATTGAGCAGCTTGCGCAGCTCGGTCGCCTGGTCGGGATACTCGCGCAGACAGTCCCGGGGGTCGATGCGCTCACCGCTGTGGCGGCGGACGACGAACTCCTCGTAGACCAGGCCCGCGGGCAGGTCGCGGGGGGTGAGTTCGGGGAAGTCGGAACAGTATTCGGTGAGCCGTTTGCGC
The DNA here is from genome assembly GCF_007362295.1 of Nocardia otitidiscaviarum. NCBI lineage: Bacteria > Bacillati > Actinomycetota > Actinomycetes > Mycobacteriales > Nocardiaceae > Nocardia > Nocardia otitidiscaviarum. The sequence continues at coordinate 6,518,750 of NZ_CP041695.1, forward strand.
AGGTGCCGACGGGGGTCGGGGCCCGGGCGGCGCAGCCAGCGGTGCCGCATGTCGACCCGGATCAGTTCGATCAGGGCCCCACGGCGCAGGGTAGTGGCGTCCGGGAGGAAGTCGGCGATCCGCGGTGGCTCGGCGGCCGCGTCCCAGGCCGCGGCGAAGGCGGCGACCGCCGTGAATTCCGTTCCGGCCGTACGCTGGCCGGAACGGTGATCGGAATCAGAAGTCATGCCCGCACCTGCCTGGCTCGGCACGGATACCCATCGAATCCGCACTGGTCGGTTGGTGGGAGCGGCGGATAGAATCCGCCACACCCGACACCATCATCCCCCGAGCAACTGCCGGAAATGATAACTTGCGGCTGCACAGCGGATCACCCGATTTCGACGACCAGGCGACGGGGGAACACCAGCATGTACAACGAGGGCACTGCGCTAGCGGACGGCATCTCACCTGTGGAAACCGATTCCGACCGGCCGGAAGCCACCCCGACCCACCGGCCCGAACCCGCCCCCGGGCGCGACCCCGCCCCGGCCCCGAATCCCACCACCCCGGCAACCGCCGAGCACACCACCCCGAACCGGTCCACCCCGCCGTCCCCCGCCACGCCCGGTCAGGAGAAACCCGTGGCCGCGAACACCCCGGCGGACGACACCGACGACCCCGCGCCGAGCACACCACCCCCGACCGCCCGAGCAACGACCGACGCCGCCGCCGACACCAGCGCCGACACCAGCGCCATCGGCGCACGTGACACGGCGGGAGCCGACCGCGACGCAGCCACCACGGCACAGCCCGACACCACCGCACAGCTCGACACCACCGCACCGGCCGATGCACGCGCCGACCGGAACGAGGTGGGTGCGGACCGCTCGCCACGCGGTGACGACAACGCGGCTGACACAGCACACGCCGACACCCCGACCGGTACGGCGGCGGGCGCGGCCACGGCACAGGGCGATATGAGCCCGGCCGTCACGGATCCTGTCGGCGGGGTACCGGCCGCGTCGCACACGAGTGCGCCCGCCACGGCACAGCTCGACACCACCGCACAGGCCGACGCCAGCGCCCACCGGACCGAAGTGAGTGCGGACAGCACGCCACGCACGGAAGACGACCCGAGTACGGCAACCGACGCACACGCCTTCCACACCGAGGTCGGCGCGCGCGGGACCGCACGCGATGACCGCAGCGCCGTCGGCACGGCTCGCGCCGACGCCTCGGCCGACACGGCAAACGCCGCAGCCTCGCGAGCTGACGCAAGCCAGACGTTCGCGGCCGCGGCGGACAAGATCCCCGCCGCGACGAGCACGAGCACGCCCGGCACCACGCCAGTCGAAACCAGCAACACAGGATCGACGGCCGCAGCGGTCAGGACCCCCGCCGCGACAAGCACGAGCACGCCCGGCACGGCGCGAGTCGACACCAGCACCGCGGGAGCAATGGCCGCAGCGGTGCGGGACGGGGTGTTGTCGCCGCTGCTGCTGGTGGAGGAGGCGTTGGCGCGCATCCAGGCCCGGGATCGGAATATGAACGCGTTCAGCGTGGTTCGGGCCGAGGCGGTGCGGGCGGAGGCGCGGGCGGTGGCCGAGCGGGCGGATCTGGATGTGCTGCCGCTGGCCGGGGTGCCGGTCGCGGTGAAGAACAATGTCGATGTCGCCGGGGAGGTGACCCGGGCCGGGTCGCTGGCGGGCCCGGATCGGGCGGCCGAGACCGATCATCCGGTGGTGCGGCGACTACGGTCGGCCGGCGCGGTGGTCGTCGGCCTCACCGCTGTTCCGGAGTTCGGCCTGTGGGGCACCACCGATTCACCCGCGGGTGTCACGTGCAATCCCTGGAACCCCAAGTTCAGCGCGGGCGGTTCGTCCGGCGGGTCGGGCGCGGCGGTGGGTTCCGGCATGGTGGCGGTCGCGCACGGCAACGACGGACTCGGCTCGGTGCGGATTCCGGCGGCCTGCTGCGGTGTGGTGGGGATCAAGCCGGGGCGCGGGCTGGTGCCCGCCGAGATCGGCGTGGACTCATGGGGCGGGATGACCGAGAACGGCGTGCTGGCCACGACTGTCGCCGATGCCGCGCTCATGCTCTCGGTGCTCGCCGACCGTCCGGACCTGGCCGACCTGGAGTCGCCGCCGTCGTTGCGGATCGGCCTGGCCACCGCGCCCCCGCTGCCGCTGGGCCGCGTGGACCGGCACTGGGACGCCGCCGCCCGCAAGGCCGCCTCCGCCGCCGCGACGGCGGGCCATCATGTCGAATCGGCGGAATTGCCGTACCAGGGCGCGACTTTCGCACTCATGCTGCGCTGGGTGGCCAATGCCGCCCGCGAGGCCGCGACCGTCGCGTATCCGGACCGCCTGCAAGCACGCACCCGCGCTCACATCGCGCTGGGCAAGCTGGCGCTGCGCTCGGGGCTGCTGCGCCCCGCCCAGGTGGATCGCATCGAGGCCCGGCTGCTCGACCACTTCGAACGCTACGACGTGGTCATCACCCCGACCCTGGCGACCGCGCCGCCACGCGCCCGCCGCTGGCACAAACTCCCGTGGCTGGCCAATGTCGTTGCCAATGTGCGCTATTCGCCGTTCACGCCGCTGTGGAACCTGGTCGGCTGGCCCGCCCTCAGCATCCCGATGGGCATCCACCCCCGCACCGGCACCCCGGTGGCGGCCCAGCTGATCGGCCAACCGGGCAGCGAGGCCACCCTGCTGCGCCTGGCGGGACAACTCGAATCGGCCCACCCCTGGCGTCGCACGGCTCGCTGACTCCGACACAGCGGGTCGGATTCCAGCTACTGAGCGAATCCGCGTCGCACCACTGGAAGGCTCACGCGTTCGTCCGGCGGCAGTGCCTCCGACCCGCTGCCGCCGCACCGCCCCGAACTCGATCGAGACGAGACCACTGATCTGGTGACGTTCGGGGTAACTCGTCGGGCACGCCCGAAATCGGCGCGCCGTCGGACGCAGGCACGCGTGCTCACCGTCTACGGCTCTCAGCTGGGCGCTGAAGTCGCGGGGAGGCGGACATGGAAGCCGCCCTCGAGGACGCGGGTGGCGAATTCGAGGATGGTGGGGCGGTCGTCGTCGGCGCGCCAGGCCACCGCGAGTTCGCACGGGGGCAGGCCGTTGACCGGGCGGGCGGTGAGGCCGGGCCAGCGGTACATGGGGACGTTGTTCTCGGCGAGCAGGCAGACACCGAGTCCCAGGCTGACGGCTTCGAGCCGCTCCTCGGCGGTGGCGGCCTCCGCGCCGATGCGGGCCTGGCGGCCGCCGCGGGCGTCCGCGCCGAGCCAGAACTCGCGGGCGGCGCCGGCTTCGGCGGGCATGGCGATGAACGGCTCGTCGAGCAGGTCGGCGAACTCGATGGTCTCGCGGTTGGCGAGGGCGTGATTCTCCGGCAGCAGCACCCAGCGCGGCTCGGTGCGCAGCACCTGCCAGCGGTAGCGGGCGGTGTCGGGGACGGGCAGCCACATCAGCGCCAGATCGGCCTGGCGGCCGGCGAGACCGCTGGAGGGGTCGGTCCAGGACGCCGAGTGCAGGGCCAGTCGGTGGCCGCTGGCGGACTCCAGGTCGGTGATCAGGCCGCGCCCGATGGAGGACTGGATGCCGACGCGCAGCACCTCGCCCGCCTCCTGGAGCGCCACGTTGGTGACCTCCCAGAGTTCGAGGATCTTGCGTGCGCCCTCGAGCAGTTCCTTGCCCGCCACGGTCAGGGCGACGCTGCGCTGGTTGCGGTCGAACAGGACCACGTCGAGCTGGCGTTCGAGCTGACGGATCTGCCGTGACAGGGTGGGCTGCGCGATGTGCAGCCGCTGGGCGGCGTTGGTGAAGTGCAGTTCCTCAGCGACAGCGACGAAATACCGCAGGTCGCGCAAATGCGGGTCCATAGCCCCTTGCTATCAGAATCGGTCTTGGATTTCCAGCCGTATTCAACCCCGGAGTTTGAAATCCACGACGAAAACAGCCATCAGGTTTGTTACAGACAGCATATGACGCGTGGCGAACCGCGCGGTAACCGCCTCCGCGAACGCCCGGCGACCGCCGAAGTGGTCGGCCGACCAAGATCTATAAGGTCAATCGACCAGCAGTAATTCAGACCACGCCCCGCCGCCGACCGGGCGGCGGGCGGCCACCCACACACGGCAGCAACAACCGACTCTCCCAGGTCGATCGGCCACCGAAGAGAGTCGGTGATTTTCCTCACAGTCGGCTGAAAGCCGCCCGCCGGAAGCAATTCGGACAGACCCCAGGACGAGGGGGGTCGGATCAGGCTCCGCCGTACACCTTCGGATGCAGGGTGCCGATGTAGGGCAGATCGCGGTAGCGCTCGGCGTAGTCCAGGCCGTAGCCGACCACGAACTCGTTCGGAATGTCGAAGCCCACATGCATGACGTCCACCTGGGTGCGCAGCGCGTCGGGCTTGCGCAGCAGCGTCACCACCTCCAGCGAGGCGGGATTGCGGCTGGAGAGGTTGCGCAGCAGCCAGGACAGCGTCAGGCCGGAGTCGATGATGTCCTCGACGATCAGCACATTGCGCCCGGCGATGTCCTTGTCCAGGTCCTTCATGATCCGCACGACACCCGAGGACGAGGTCGAGGAACCGTAGGACGAGACCGCCATGAACTCCATCTGGGTCGGGATGGAGAGTTTCTTGGCCAGATCGGTCATGAAGAAGATCGCACCCTTGAGCACGCCCACCAGCAGCAGATCGCCCTCCGGGGCGTCGGCCGGATAACGCTTGGCTACGAGATCGGCCAGTTCGTCGACCTTGGCCGCGATCTCTTCCTCGCTGATCAGCACCGACGCGATGTCATCCCCGTACACGTGCGCTGGTTTCCCTTCAGTGATGTGTATCCCGAATCACCTGGGCTCGTATTCGGCCAAGCTCAGTATCAGCCTGCCATGCTCGCGCCCGGCAACCAACCTGGTCCCGGCGACTCCGCCGCCGACCGCGATCGCCCCCTGCCCGTGCCAATCCGTGACCAGCGCGTCGACCGCGCGTAAATGCTTGTCGGTCAACGCTTTCGCGCCACCGTCGAGCAACCATGCCCGGATCGCCCGCCGCCGCAGCGCGGGCGGAGCAGTGGCGAGCGTCTCGACCGACAGACCCTCGCCATTGCGCGCGGAGGCCAGCAACTTCTCGGCTATACCGTCCAGGGCCGTGCCGTCCTCACGAAGCTGAGCCGCTGTTCTGGCCAGTGCGGTCGCCACCCCGCCGCCGAGCACCTCCTCCAGCAGCGGCAGCACCTCGGTGCGCAGCCGCACCCGGGTGAACTCCGGGGAACTGTTGTGCGGATCCTCGTGCGGGGTCAGCCCCAGCTCCGCGCACAGCCGCCGGGTCACCTCCCGCCGCACCCCCAGCAGCGGCCGTCCCCACGGCTCGGCGAAGGCCGCCATGCCCTGGATGGACCGCGCCCCCGACCCGCGCGCCAACCCGAGCAGCACGGTTTCGGCCTGATCGTCGAGGGTGTGCCCGAGCAGCACCGGGGCCGCGCCCCGCGCCTCGTCCAGCGCGGCGTACCGAGCCCGGCGCGCCGCCGCCTCCATCCCCCCGCCGCCGGACACCTCGACCGTCAGCACCCGAGCCGACCGGCATCCGAGCCGCATGGCCACGGCGGCCGCCTCCGCCGCCACCCGCGCCGACCCCTCCTGCAAACCGTGATCCACGACCAAGGCGTCGACAGCATCGGCCTCGACCACCGCCGCGGCGGTCAACGCCAGCGAATCGGCCCCGCCCGACACCGCGACCGCGACCACCCCGTCGACCGCGTACTCCCCCAGCCAATCCCGCACCGCACGGCGCATTTCCAACGCCGCCGGCGTCTCGGGCAGCCGTGGACGGTTCATGTCCCCGATGGTCGCACGCCGCATCACCGCACCAGCTCGGCGCCCGCTCCGCGCGGCGCTCGGGTGCGGTCGGGGGCGATCACGCCAGGACGCGATCCACCCACCGGCGCGGTTCGCCGATCTCGTCGGTGCGCGGCAGGGTGTCACCGTCGGTCCAGATCGCGTTGAACTCGTCCATGCCGACGATGCCGACCACCTCGTCCACGAACTTCTTGCCACGCACGTACTGCGCCACCTTGGCATCCATGCCGAGCAGGGCGCGCAGCAGCCGCTGGATCGGATTGCCGGGGCGGCGGCGACGCTGATCGAAGGCCGAGCGGATGCGCGACACCGAGGGCACCACGGCGGGGCCGACGGCATCCATGACATGGTCGGCGTGGCCTTCGAGCAGGGTGCCGAGCATGAGCAGCCGGTCCAGCGCCTCGCGCTGCGGTGCGGCCTGGGTGGCGCGCAGCAGGCCGATGACGCCGCCGGACGACGGGTCCTCGACACCGCGGCGGCGCTCCTTCACCGCCTCCACCAGCCGGGCCAGCACATCGGCGAGAGGTTCGTCGCCGACCTCGCCGAGCAGTTCCACATTGCGCTTCATGTAGTCGGCCAGCCAGGGCGCGGAGGAGAACTGCACCCGGTGCGTGACCTCGTGCAGGCACACCCACAGCCGGAAGTCGCTGGCCGGAACGCCGAGCGCCCGCTCCACGCCCATGATGTTGGGCGCGACCAGCAGCAGCGTGCCGTTCGGCCCGCTGAACGGGTCGTACTGTCCCAGGATCGCCGTGGACAGGAAGGCCAGCATGGCCCCGGCCTGCACCCCGGCGGGCTTGCCGACGAACCGCCCGCGATCGTCGGCGCCCGGCTCGTTGCCGGTGAGCGCCGCCATGGAGGCGGCGGCGGCCTGAATCCAACCGGGCCGGTCCACGACCCGCGCCGCGGGCACCACCGAACCGTCCTGCAGCCGGCTCACCTCGCGCACGGGCGCCTCGGCGCGCACCGAGGCATCGGCCAGTTCGGCCACCGCCTGCTCCGCCGAGTACCGCGTGGTCCGCGGCCCGGCCGGGACCAGCAGGGCTCCGGTGCGGGCGGCCAGCTGCCAGTCCACGGCGCCGGTCAGCCCCGGCTTGGATTTACGGCTCAATTCCCCGGTCTTCGGGTCGATCACCAGTTGGGCACGGGACTCACCGGTACCCGGGTTGGCGGCATCGGCCGAATGGTGTTCGGGTCCGGTCATAGTCATCCACCCGTCAGGAGCATCCACAATTACGCAGTGTTGCCGCGATGGCGTCCAACGCGGGGCGGCTCGCTCCCGGCAGCCGCTCGTTCGACATCAACGCGAAGGTGAGTACGCGCCCATCGCGATCCAGCACATACCCCACCAACGAGCTTGCCACGTCCAGAGTTCCGGTTTTGGCACGTACCCAGCCCGCGCCGGCGCGATCGCGCACCGTGTAGCGGTCGGTGAGCGTCCCCGTCGCACCGGCCACCGGCAGGTAGTCCAGCAGCGCCGACAGTGGTGAGGCGGTGACCGAAGCCGCCCCCCGCACACTCGAATCGCCTTGGCTCCCCGCGCTGTTCGGGAGTGTCGCGACAGTGATGATCCGGTCGAGCACCCTCGCCGGAATGCGGTCGTCGACCGAGAGTCCGCTGCCGCCGTCGGCCAGGGTGACGCCGGTCAGGTCGAATCCGGCGGCGCGCAGGGTGGTGGTGAGACCGGTCACCGCACCCGTAAAGGACTGTTCCGCACCGGTGGCGGCGGCGATCTCACGGGCGATGGTCTCGGCCAGCACATCGTCGGAGTCGACCATCATGTCCCGCAGCCGGTCACGCAGCGGCGCGGACTGGACGGCCGCGACCCGCGTCGCCCCGGCGGGAGCGGTACCCAGCCGGACCCGCGCCGGATCCAGGCCCAATTCCACGGCCAGCCGCCGCCCGGCGTCCAGCGCGGGCGTCGGGGTGCGCGGCGAGTACGCGCGCAGCGGTTCCAGGCGACCGCCGTCGAGCATGACCGGGTCGATGGGCGCGATGGAGCCGCCCGCGATGTCCTCGGTCAGCCAGCCCGGGGCCATGCTCGGCCCGGTGTAGCGGGAGGTGTCCACCACGATGGTGTCCGGTGTCCGCCCGGACGCCCTGATCTGCGCCACCAGATCCGAGAGCTTCGGCCCGTCCTGGTAGTAGCCCTTGCCGTCGGGCTGCGCGGTCAGCGTCGGATCGCCGCCGCCCACCAGCACCAGTTCGTTCGGCGCGGCCCCGGTGACCACCTCGGTCGTCACCCGCTGGTCCTGCGGCAGCGCCAGCAGTGCGGCGGCGGCCAGCAGGATCTTGGCATTGGAGGCCGGGATCTGCGGCTTGTCCGGGTCCAGGCTGAACAGCACCTCACCGGTATCGCCGTCGGAGACCACCGCGGCGAACACACCCAGGTCGGGGTTGTTCACCACCGGCCCCAGCGCCGCCGCCAGACCGGCCTTCGAGGGTGCGGGCGCATCGGCGGGGGCGGGCGCCACCCGCGGCGACACCGTGGCGGGGGCGGGCGCGGCGGCGATGGTCAAGCCCCCGTGCCGGAACTCCTCGGTCCACGGCTTCAGGATCAACGCCACCGAGGTCACCGCGACCAGCACCATGACCAGCACGGATGCCACGATGATCCAGTTTCTGCGACGCCGCTTGGCGGCCAATCCACCGATGTTCTTCTTGTCCGCACCGACCACGTGCCGCTGTCTCCCTGGTACCAGTGGTGGGATCGTCCGGCGTCCCTGCCGCACCCACACGCTCGCGCACCACACTATCCTCGTTGCGCAGTCGTTCCTTCGAACGAGCTGGCGAGTCGGCAGCCATAGGCACCAGAAAAGAGGAGATGACGTGGAGTTCGACGTCACCATCGAGATCCCCCGGGGTCAGCGGAACAAGTACGAGGTCGATCACAAGACCGGCCGCGTGAAGCTGGACCGCTACCTGTACACCCCGATGATGTACCCGGCCGACTACGGCTTCATCGAGGACACCCTCGGCTCCGACGGCGATCCGCTCGATTGCATGGTGCTGCTGCCCGAGCCGGTGTACCCGGGCGTCATCGTGGAGGCCCGTCCGGTCGGCGTGCTGCTCATGAGCGATGAGGCGGGCGGGGACGAGAAGGTCGTGGCGGTGCCCGCCGGTGACAAGCGTTGGGATCACATCCAGGACGTCGAGGACATCCCGGAGTTCCAGCGCAAGGAGATCGCGCACTTCTTCGAGCGCTACAAGGACCTGGAGCCCGGCAAGTGGGTCAAGGTCGAGGGCTGGGAGGGCCGCGAGAAGGCCGAGTCGCTGGTGACCGAGGCGTACGCCCGCCTGAAGGAGCAGGGCGGCCACTGAGGTCCCGGTTCGGCGTCGCCGACATGACGAAGCGGGTGGCACGGTATTCCGTGCCACCCGCTTCGCGCGTCGGATGCCGACTTTCCCGGCCGAGACCAGCTGCCGGACAGGCGGTCTCGCTCCTCAGGTCAGCCGATCACCTGCCCCGGAATTCGGGCTCGCGCTTCTCGAACACCGACTGGATGGCCTCGGTGAGGTCCTCCGAGGGCAGGAAGGCGGCGTTCCAGGCGGAGACGTAGCGCAGGCCGTCGGCCACGCGGCCCGCCTTGGGCTGGTCCAGCACATCCTTGATGCCCTGTACCACCAGCGGCGGATTGGTGGCGATCTCGCGAGCCATGGCGTGTGCCGCCTCCAGCACCGCGTCCTGGTCGGGGTACACGTCGTTGACCAAGCCGATCTTCTCGGCGCGGGCGGCGTCGATGTCCTTGCCGGTGAGCGCCAGCTCGCGCACGTGGCCCTCCCCGATGATGCCGGGCAGGCGGTGCAGCGAACCGATGTCGGCGACGATGGCGACCTTCGCCTCGCGCAGGCTGAACTTGGCCTCGGCGCTGGCCAGCCGCACATCCACGGCGGCGATGAGATCGAGCCCACCGCCGATGCACCAACCGGAGATGGCGGCGATGACGGGCTTGCGGCAGTCCGCGACCGCGGTCACCGCGGCCTGCATCTCACGGATGTGCCTCATGAAGTTGGTGCGCGGCGCGGCCAACGCGCGCTCGCCGAGCAGCGGACCGAACAGCGGGCTCATGGCGGGCAGGTCCAGGCCGTAGGAGAAGTGCTTGCCGGAACCGGTGAGGACGATGGCCCGCACCTCCGGGTCGGCGTCCAGCTGACCGAAGATCTGCGGTAGCTCATGCCAGAAGTCCGGTCCCATGGCATTGCCCTTGCCGGGTCCGGTCAGGGTGACCTGGGCCACCCGGTCCTTGCTCTCGACTGTGAAAGCCTTCCATTCAGTCATTCGCCCAGCGTATCGGGGGGCGGCGGCGGGCCGACAGGGCAGCATTGCGGCGGGGCTGAATCCGATGCGCCGCACCGGTTTCCGCACCGTTTCCGATCCCCCCGCACATTCACCGCAACCGCTCTACCCTGGTGCCATGCGCAGGTCCCTACCGCCCGTCGCTGCCAAGGTCTCCGATACGCTGATCGCGCGCGGCCATCACGGCGTGATCATCACCCAGGCCGAACCGACCCACACCGCGCAGGCCGCCGCCGCATCGCTCGGGGTGCCGGTGGGTGCCATCACCAAATCGCTGGTGTTCCTGCTCGACGAGGATCCGGTGCTGCTGCTGGTGTCCGGCGCGCACCAGGTGCATCTGGATCGCACCGGCAAGCGGCTGGAGGGCGCGCTGACCCGGGCTCCCGCGCCCATGGTGCGGGAGGTCACCGGCCAGCCGATCGGCGGGGTGGCTCCGGTCGGCCATCCCGTCAATCTCCCCACCTATATCGACAACGCTCTGGCCGGGCATCCGGAGCTGTGGGCGGCGGGCGGGCATCCGAATACGCTGTTCCGCACCACATTCGGGGAACTGGTGCGGATCACGGCGGGGCTGGCCATCGACGTCGACTGAATCCGGCGGCCCCGCGTTCCGGCTCGGCTCGGTCGTCCCCGCGCGCGATCGATGTTCCGTTCGACTCGAGCGCAACCGGAATACCTCGGGCGCTCGGGGCGTACCTTGCCTATGTGACCGATTCTCCATCCGAGCTACGGGTCCCCGATGATCTGAGCGGTATCGCAGCTCACCAGTACCGCGCCGCCATGCGTCACTATCCGGCGGGCGTCACGGTCGTCACGCTCATGTCCGACAACGGACCGGTCGGCTTCACCGCCACCTCATTCGCCTCGGTATCGCTGGACCCGCCCCTGATCACCTTCAATATCGCCGAGACCTCCTCCAGCATCGACGCCCTGCTGCACGCCGAATCCGTGGTCGTGCACTTCCTCGGCGAACACCAGCGCCACATCGCCCAGCGCTTCAGCCGCGCCGCCGCCCAGCGCTTCACCGACCGCTCCCTGTGGACCACCCTCGACACCGGCGAACCGGTCCTGCACGGCACCCCCATCTGGGTCCGCGCCGCCATCCACCGCCTCATCCCCATCGGCGACCACACCCTGGTCGTCGGCCTGGTCACCCGCGTCCACGACGACGCCGAGGAAGAACCCAGCGCCGCCCCCCTGCTCTACTACAACGGCGGCTACCACCGCCCCGAACCCCTGCGCTGACTCAGGCCGCCGGTCAGTCGCGGGCGAATTCCTCGGCCAGTTCCCCGAACATGTCGGTGTTCATGGCGAAGGCGCGGCGGGCTTCGTCGAGTACGCGCTCGGTGTCGTCGCCGCCGATGGGCAGGGCGTCGAGGAGTTCGCGGTATTCGCGTTTGAAGGCGGCCGGGTTGCCGATCCGGTCGAAGACGTAGAAGCGCACGCCGTCGCCCTTCTTGGGCAGGTCCCACAGCTTTTCGGCGGTGCCGCGAATGACCTGGCCGCCAGAGAGGTCGCCCAGGTAGCGGGTGTAGTGGTGAACGACGTATCCGGCCGACCAGTCCCGGGCGCATTCGGCGATGCGGTCGGCGTAGGTGCGGGTCGAGGGCAGGGGGCGCAGGTCGGCTCGCCAGTCCGGGCCGCCGAGATGGGCGAGGTCGGTTTCCAGGGCGGCGAGGCGGGCGAGTTCCGGGCGAACGAACGGTCCGGCGACGGGGTCGGCGGCGAGGTCGGCGGAATGCCGTTCCAGGGCGTCGTAGACGAACCACAGCTGGGCGGTGTAGCGGTAGAACGCCCGCACGCCGAGGGTGCCGGTGAGCATGTCGCGCATGAACGAGGAGTGTTCGGCCTCGGTGTGCTGCCGCTCGGTCGCGGTGCGGATCAGGGTCGAGAACGGCGTCGCGGTGTCCAGCATGGTCGTGCTCCCTCGGTGTCGATCCCGGGCCGCCCATACTTTGGCTACCCTAACTTCACAGTCGAGATTACCGGCCCCGGCGAACCCCCGGTTCCTACTTTGCGGCCCACCCGATCCAACTTTCGGATGATTCTCGGCGCGGGGTTGACAAGTTCCGCGCCCGTCTGCCAACCTCTGCAATCAGGTCATGAGTACCAGCGCTAAGCCCCGGCTAGCTGGTCGGCAACCCTCCTCCGCGGTGGGGTGCTCCGGGTGACGACCGGGCCGTGATTCATACGAACACGGCAAGCGCGGACTCCGATCACCTCACGATCACGAGTCCCTGAGCCGACGGGATTTCGTCATGACTGCTTTCGCCGACCAGAGCTGCGCCGCCCTCGCCACCGTCTCCGGATGCGATCTGCGGGTGCCGCTCGTACAGGGCGGCACCGCCGCCTACGCCAACTTCGACTACGCCGCCAGCGCCCCCGCGCTCGAGCAGGTCACCGAGCGGGTGCGGGACCTGCTGCCCTACTACGCCAGCGTGCACCGCGGCGCGGGCTACGCCTCCCGCATCTCCACCGACTGCTACGAATCCGCGCGAAAGACGGTGGCGCGGTTCGTGAATGCCGCCGACGACCAGTGCGTGGTCTTCACCCGCAACACCACCGACTCGCTGAATCTGCTGGCCGCCTGCGTACCCGGCGACACCGTGGTGCTGGATATCGAACATCACGCCAACTTCCTGCCGTGGACCCGGCACGGGCGGCGCGTGGTCCGGGCCGCCGACACCATCGAGGAGACCATTCAGCGCGTCGTCGCCGAGCTGTGCACCAAACCCGCTGCGTTGCTTGCCATTACGGGTGCATCCAATGTGACCGGGGAGCTGCTGCCGATCGAACGACTGACCTGGATCGCGCACCAGTGCGGCACCCGCATCCTGGTGGACGCTGCCCAGCTGGCCCCGCACCGGCGGATCGACCTGTGCGCCAGCGATATCGACTACGTGGCATTCTCCGGCCACAAGCTCTACGCCCCCTTCGGCGCGGGAGTGCTTGTCGGCCGCCGGGATTGGCTGGATGCCGCCGACCCGTATCTGGCGGGCGGCGGCGCGGTGCGGGAGGTCACCGCCGACGACACCGAGTGGGCGTGCGCACCGCAGCGGCACGAGGCCGGTTCCCCCAACGTCCTCGGCGTGGCCGCCCTGGCCGCCGCCTGCGACGCACTGGCCGCGCTCGACGAGACCACGGTCACCGAACACGAGCTCTACCTCGCACACCGCCTGCGCTACGGACTGAAAACCGTTCCGGGCGTGCGGTTCCTGCGCATCTGGCGGGACAGCACCGACGCCGTCGGCATCGTCGCCTTCACCCTGGACGGCTTCGAACCCGGACGGGTGGCCGCCTACCTCTCCGCCGAACACGGCATCGGGGTGCGCGACGGCCGCTTCTGCGCGCACCCGCTCCTGGCCAAGCTCGGGGTGGACGGCGCGCTGCGCGCCAGCATCGGCCTCGGCACCACGTCCGCCGATGTGGACCGGCTCGTCGACGCCGTCGCCGCCCTGGTCGAGCGGGGGCCGGGCTGGGAGTACGCGTGCACCGACGGGCACTGGAACCCGGTGCCGGAGACGCGACCGTTCGACGGTGACACGGCCGGGGCAGCGCCCTGCGTCTGAGCATCCGGACACGACTCCGTCCCCCGAGCCGGGCTCGGGGGACGGAGTTTCGGGTTCACGGCACGTAGTACCGGGCGGCGAGTTCCTCGACCACGGGGTCGTCCTCGGCCACCGCGTCCAGCAGTTCCAGATCCGTGAGAACCGACACCTGCCGGGTATCGTCCTGGTCCGGATCGGGCGCACCGTCCTCGTTCAGCTGCCGCAGCAGCTTCTCGCGCACTCGTTTCTTCAGCGAATCACCCATACCGACAGCATGCCCCGATCGGCGACGTCCACCCGTTCGGCCACGCCGCCGGTCACACCGGAACCAGCCAACTCCCCCACGGCGTATTGCGGAACACGGTGTAGGCCACCAGGAACGCCAGCGTCACCCAGAGCAGGGGGCGCGGCAGCCCCCGCGGCAGCAGTTGCGCCGGTTGCCCGCGCCAACTGCGCACCATCCAATATCCCCACCACGCAACGAATCCCAGCAGCAGCGGGAACAGCAGCAGATTGCTCTGCACCGCGTCCAGCACCCGCCCGTCGGTGAGATTGTGCAGTCCGCGCAGGCCACCGCAGCCGGGGCACCAGAAACCGGTCAGCTCGTAGAAGGGGCAGATCCCCCACGACCCCTCCTGATGCGGGTCCCGGAAGTGCACGGCGGCGGCGATTCCCGCGACCGCGCCACCGGCGAGCAGCGGCAGCCCCATGGCCCGCCACCGGGAGCGGGGCGGTGTTTCGGGCGTATGCGCGAGGGTGGCGTCCACGCGATCAACGGTAGTGGCGTGGCACCGGGTGCGCCAGGCACGCCCACCCGAACAGAGTCGGTGTCGACACGCCCGTGTCACCTACCGGCCACCCATCACCGCAGGTGACACGCTATCGCCGTGACCGATTCGCTGATGATGGCCGCCATCGACGCCGTCTCCGACCTGGTGAACTCCCGTGCCGCCGACACCGCAGGCGAACCACTCCCCCCGGCGACCTGGCTGTGGGATTGTTGCGCCCGCTTCACGGCCGCGCACCAGCCGGAATTCCGGGGAACCATCCACCCCGACCTGTCCGCCGCCGAGGCGAACGCGCACCTGTCCCGGTGGGCCCGAGCCCTCGACATGGTCGACACCACCACCCCCGACGAAGCCGCCGAAGGTCGCCGCTCCTACTCCGCCACCCTCGGCGCGGCCACCATCCGCCTCACCGCCGCCATCGACACCCTGGCCTCCGCCACCGAAACCCAGCCCCTCCCGATCCTCACGAACATGTCGTAGCCCTCCCCTACTATCGAAAGTTTGTTCGACTCGAGGTAATCTCCCCATCCATGCCGGAACTGTCCCGCCTCGATTGGGCTCGCATGAACCTCGACCAGGTCCGCAGACAACTCCTCGACGCGGCGGCCTTCGGCAAATACATCACCCCCGAACAACTCGAACACGCCGCCGGCAAAATCGCCGAAGGCATGCGCATCTACCTGGAGGAATCCCACCCCACCCCCGCCGACCCCCCACCGGACCGCTCCACCTTCCACGGACGCATGGACGAGTGGCCCGGCTGATGGCCGACGTCGACCGTCAGCGGTAGCCGCGCACCCGGACACCGGCTGGATCGGCGACCGGCGCGGTAAGCGCCCCGGCGAGCATGTCGATGATCTCTCCCCAGGCGTCCACATCCCCGGAGCGCACCTTTCCAGCCTCGACCGCGTGCTCGAAGTCGGCGAGCAGCGCGAAGAGCATCGTGGTCACCGCGCGCAGCCTGCGCACCCGTAGCCGCGGCGGCAGGTCGACGAGCTCACGGTCCAGACCCTGCATGATGACCCGCACCGACGTCCGCGCGGCGCTGTCGAGATTGGCCGCGTCCGTCACCGCCGGATGGGTGTGAATCTGGGTCAGGAACCGGGCGTAGTGGTGGACGCCGTGCCGCTCACCGAGTTCGAACATGGGGACCACCAGCGCTTCGAGCAACCCGTGCACACCGGGCGGCGTGCCCGAACCCGCCTGCTCGGCAAGTAGTTCCAGCCGCCGCGCCTCCAGCGTGGCCAGCCGCATCTCGACCACGGCCGCGATGAGTCCGTCACGGGACCCGAAGTGGTACTGGACCGCCGAATTGTTCCGCTGACCCGCGGCCGCCGCGATATCCCGCAGCGGCACCTCCTGCCCACGCTCCGCGATCAGCCGCTCCGCCGCGAGAATGATCCGTTTCCGCGCATCCGCCGCCGCCATGCTCCACCCTCCGCACTCGCCTTCCAGCACAGTAGCGCCCCACCAGGGGATAAAGAAATTCTTCTTGACAGTTAAGTACAAGTTCTTAATGCTGCTGGTGACTACAGTCACAACGGTCAGCTCGGAGAGGGACTTTCTCGATGATCCTGGACACCTTCCGCCTGGACGGCCGCGTCGCCGTCGTCACCGGTGCGGGCCGCGGCATCGGCGCGGCCACCGCCCTCGCGCTCGCCGAAGCGGGCGCGGACGTCGCCATCGCCGCCCGTACCAAAGAACAGCTCGACGCGGTCGCCGAACAGATCCGCGCCCTCGGCCGCCGCGCCGTCACCGTCCCCTGCGACCTGTCCGATCTGGACGCGGTGCGAACCTTCGCCGACACCGCCGCCGCGGAACTCGGCCACCTCGACATCGTGGTCAACAATGTCGGCGGCACCATGCCCAACACCTTCATGACCACCGACACCGACTTTCTCGAAGAGGCATTCCGTTTCAACGTCTCCACCGCGCATGCCCTGACCCGGGCCGCGGTCCCGCACCTGCTGCGCGCGGGCGGCGGATCCGTGGTGAACATCAGCTCGATGATGGGGCGCACCGCCGGTCGCGGCTTCCTCGCCTACGGCACCGCCAAGGCCGCACTCGCACACTGGACCCGGCTGGCCGCGACCGATCTGTCCCCGAAGATCCGAGTCAACGCCATCGCGGTCGGGTCGGTTCTCACCTCCGCGCTGGATGTCGTCGCACGGCAACCGGAGATCAAATCGGCCATGGAGTCGGTCACTCCGCTCGGACGGCTCGGCGAGCCCTGGGAGATCGCCGCCGCCATCGTCTATCTCAGCTCCCGCGCCGGCGGCTACATCACCGGCAAGGTGCTCGAGGTGGACGGCGGCATCGAACGGCCCAACCTCGAACTCGGCCTGCCCGACCTGTGATCACCTACGGCACAAGGACATCGATATGACCTATCGCGTAGTGCAGTGGAGCACCGGCAATGTAGGACGGCGCGCGCTGCGATCCATCATCGCCCGGCCCGAACTGGAACTGGTCGGCGTCTGGGTGTCCAGCCCGGAGAAGGCGGGCCGTGACGCCGGCGAACTCGCCGGGCTCGACCGCGAGATCGGCGTCACCGCCACCGAAGACGCGGCGGCACTGCTCGCCCTGCGACCGGACTGCATCGTCCACACCGCCATGGCCGACGACCGGCTCATGGAGGCGGTCGAAGACCTGAAGAGCTTCCTGCGCGCGGGCATCAACGTGGTGTCCAGCAGTCCGGTCTTCCTGCAGTACCCCTACGGCGTCCTCCCCGACGAGGCCATCGCGCCGATTGCCGCCGCGGCCGAGGAGGGAGGAGCTTCGCTGTGGGTCAACGGGATCGACCCCGGCTGGGCCAACGACTGGCTGCCGCTGGTGCTGTCCAGCGGCTCCGAGCGCATCGACCGCATCGTCTGCTCGGAGATCATGGACTACTCCACCTACGACAACCCCAAGGTCGTGTTCGACATCATGGGCTTCGGTAGCGACCTCGACGACCTGCCCATGCTGCTGCAGCCCGGTGTACTCACCCTCGCCTGGGGCAGCGTCGTCCGGCAGCTGGCCGCCGGACTGGGCGTCGAACTCGATTCCGTGACACAGCATTTCGAGCGGCTCCCGGCGACGGAGAAACTCGTCGTCGGCGGCCGCACAGTGGCCCCCGGAACTGCGGCGGCGCTGCGCTTCCAGGTGCACGGCGTTCGCGCGGGCCGCGAGATCCTCACCCTCGAACACGTCACCCGGCTCCATCCCGACCTCGCCCCCGACTGGCCCCAACCAGCCGGAAAGGGTTGCTACCGAGTCGAAATCGAGGGCGATCCCGACTACCGTCTCGACCTCCAGCTCTACAGCGACGGCGACCACGCCTTGGCCGGCGTGGTCGGCACCGCCGCCCGACTGGTCAGCGCCGTCCCCGCGGTGATCGAAGCACGCCCGGGCCTGCTCACCGCCCTCGACCTGCCGCTCACGACCGGTCGCGGACTGCTGTCCTGAGCTGTACCGCCCGACCCGGAACCGCACTGCTGCCAGCGACTCTCGTCGTCGTACAGGAAGATCAGCGCCGGAAGCCATGATCTCCGCCTGCTCGCCGCCACCCAGCAGCACGGTCCCGGGGCCGCCGGTCGAACCCGCGTACGGGTCGGCTCGAAGCTGCTGGCACGAAACACCATTCGCCCGGGCAACCGAACTCCGATGGCGCGGTGAACGACGCCCCGAAGGGTTACTATTGCTCCGGTTACAGTCGTTTTGGCACGTTCGTGCCTTCCGTGGGGGATTCTCTTGTTCGGTTTCGTCAAGCTCGGATTCGATCTTCTGATCGGCGACCTGAAATGGTTCGCGATCGGAGGCCTCGTCCTGTTGATGATCGCGGCCTTCGCATGGGACGCGATCAGCACGGCCATATCCCGGCTGATGGGCACCTCCCGAAAGCCCCCTGAGCACGCTGAACCACAGCAGCAGCCATCACCCTCCCGCCGCACCGCACGAACCCGCGACCGCCGCGCGGCCCGCGACGCCGAACGACGAGCCGCACTCCGAGCGAAGCATGCCGACAGCAGCCCCGTTCACGCCGACCAATCGACTGAGATTCCGGACGAGATTGCCGACGTCCGCAACTGCCGCTGATAAGACTCTTCCGGCCAGCCAGACCGCGACGGTCGAACACTGATCTGTCGATGATCGGTAGCTCACTTGGCCCCGCAGCCGATGCATTCGGTTGTGTAGGGCGCGGTTTCGAACACAGGGTCCATCGCGCCGAATCCTAGACCGCCATGCCGAGGCGCAGTCGGACATGCGCAGGCGTTTGTGCGGAGGAACCCGCGTACGCTCGGGCAGATGTTTGCGCTTGTGGTGCGATTCGATCTGAATGACAACGCGGCAGCAGTGGAATTCGACCGCCTCGTGGCGAAGACGGTCGAGGCGATCGCCGAGCTCGAGCCCGGCACATTGGTATATGCGACGCACGCGGTAGACGGCGACCCTTTGGCACGGATCTTCTATGAGGTCTACGCCGACCGCGAGGCATTCGAGGAACACGAGCGGCAGCCACACACTCGGGTCTTCCTCGACGAGCGGAAGAGCTACACGCGAGACGTGCGGGTCGAGTTCCTTTCACCGGCCGCAGCCAAGGGCCTGCCCGGCGTCTAGATGATTCCGCACCACGCCGCAGGCTTTCGGTGCTGCGGGCTTCCTCGTGTGCGAGCACCCGCACGATCTCATGCACAAAGTCCTCGCACTGGCCAAAACATGTGCGGCATGCCCTAGACGGGTACCACCCCGACCCGCTGCGCGAGTCGGCCGAGTTCGCCGGTCGTGAGGTCCCTGCGCGCCGAGCGCATCATGTGGCCGACCAGTTCGCGCACATGCGTCATACTCCGAACATGCTGCGGCGCTGTGTGTTCGGCGCGCAGCAGTGAGTGGAGCGACTCGCGGTAGTTCCGCTGCATCGCGTGGGCTCGGCCGATCTCCACGAAATGCTGTGCTCGACGGCCCTGGACGGGCAGGTCGTCGGGCGAGAGGGTCGGCGCAAGGCGAGAACACGACCGGGTTCGCGTTGTTCCATGGCAGCGGACATCCGCCACAACTGGACATTCGATGACACGAACGTCTTGTTGCGGACCACCGAGGCCGAAGGTGCGGCGTCACTCAGCCTGTCGGCTTGCTCGGCCGCCGCGTCGAGGTATGGGCCGGGATCGCCGCCCAATGCCGCAGTGATGAGCGATGATTGCAGGTGCAGATCCTCGCCGAACGCGAGGCCATGCGCCCCGGCGGACCCAACTGCGGCCGGATCTCCGGCCGATGAGCCGACCTCGTGCTCACATGTCCGCCGACACGGTCTTCCCCGGCAGCGCGGCGACGCATTACATCGAGCGATCCGGGCTGAGTAGTCCGCCGGCGATGTTCGTTACGCGGAGACCGGCCTGTCTCATCCCTGACACCCAGCCGGTACTGGTCGGGGCATCACCACGGTGGCACCGATCATCGCCGAGCCGCCCGCCCCGCCCAGACCGTCCAGGTCGCGAACGCGTTGCCGTGCACCAACGCGACGAACGGGAGCGCGTAGACCAACGCGGCGGACAGGGACAAGCGCGCGGTCCAACTCGGTGAGTACGGATCACGCTGCGGTCCAACCGCTTCCTCGATTCCGGCCGCGGCGAACAGCAACGGCGGCAGGGACAGCAAGACGAGTCCGAGGATCGCCGTCACCGTGCCGGTGCGGCTCCACAGCATCGAGGCGCCGAACAGCGCGAACACGATCCCCGGTAGGAACAACACGGCGCCGAACACCATGACGACCATCCAGTTACCGGCGATATCGGTGGCCACCGACCGATCGGCCACCTCATTGAGGATGCTGGTGGCCACCACCACACCGACCCCGAACCCCACCGGCGCGAATGCCATTCCCACCGTCCACATCCCCGCGCGCGCCATTCCAGCAGCATGGCACACGATGCGGGTGACGCAGGACCCCCGAGGGCGGAAACAATGAGGTCCGCCCCGGCGTACCGGGTTGGGCCTTCGATCTCGGAACCGCGTAGAGGGACCGAACCCACGCTGCGATCCGTACCCGCTAATCGGCTCTCGCGCGTCTGGTGTCGTACGCCCATATCGCGATCTCGACGCGGTTGCGGGCGCCGAGCTTGGTCATCAACGATGCGACGTGGGTCTTGACCGTGCTCAGGCCGACGAAGAGCTCGGCGGCGATCTCGGCGTTGGTCCGGCCCCGCGCCACCAGCGCCAGCACCTCCTGCTCGCGCTCGGTGAGCGGGTCGATGGGCTGGACCGGTACCGTCGGCGCCTGATCGGCGAAGGTCGCCAGCAGCCGACGAGTGACGTTGGGTGCGATCAGCGCGTCCCCGTTGGCCGCCGCGTGAACAGCCTGCACCAGGAGCTGCGGCCCGGCGTCTTTGAGCAGGAAGCCGCTGGCACCGGCGCGTAGGGCACCGAGGATGTATTCGTCGAGGTCGAAGGTGGTGATCACGACGACCGCCATCGGGTCGGTCACGTCCGGCCCGGCCAGACGCCGGGTCACCTCGACGCCGTCGAGCCCGGGCATCCGGATGTCGACGAGGAGGACATCGGGACGCAGCCGGTTCGCCAGGTCGAGCGCCGCGAGCCCGTCCGCCGCCTCCCCCACGACCTCGATGCCGGGTTGCGCACCGAGGATCATCACCAGACCGGTCCGGACCAAGTCCTGGTCGTCGGCGACGACAACACGGATGCTCATGGCAGCGCCCGCACCGGCAGCACGGCCTCGACCACCCAGCCGCCCTCGGGTCCCGGCCCTGCGGAGAGCGACCCGCCGAGGAGCTGGGCGCGTTCCGCCATGCCCAGCAGACCGAATCCGGGCTCCGGGACCGGCCCCGGCTCGATCTGTCCATCGTCGCTGACCCGCAGCCTGACGGCGTCGCCCTCCCGGCATACGTCGATTCCGACGCGGGTCGCGCGCCGGGCGTGCCGGACGGCGTTGGTCAGCGACTCCTGCGCGAGCCGGTAGAGCGCGGCGTCCACGGGGCGTGCCAGCCGGGTCAACGAACCGTCCAGCGAGACCTCGACGGTGGGCGTCGCGTCGGCGCGCGCCAGAGCAGGCAGGTCCGCGACACCCCGCTGCGGTGAGTAGCCGACGAATTCCTCCGCACGCAGCACCCGCACCATGGATCTCATCTCCGCCAGGGTTCGCGACGCTTCGGACTCGATCGCGGTCAAGACCTCCGCAGCCTTCTCGGGCTGAATGCCGGCGACCGCGCCACCGGCCTGCGCCTGCACCGCGATGGCCGAGACATGGTGGGCCACGGTGTCGTGCAGCTCGCGTGCCAGCGCCACCCGCTCCTGGTTGCGGATCTCGCGCTGCTGGCGATGCCAGAGGTCGGCACGGTAGCGGAACACCGCTGCGAGGGCGACGAGCAACAGCAGCAGAACGCTTCCGCCGAAAACGTCGGCCCAGCCCGCGGAGGCGGCGTACATCCCCAGCGCGACAACAACTGTCACGAACGCCGCCCCCAAGGCCATCTCCCGTCCCGAACCCCACCGCACCAGGGAGTAGAGCAGGATCAGGACGGCCATCATGGCGTAGAGGCCGAGGTCCCCGGGGTGCGCGGTCAGCTGGAGGACCGAGAGCAGCCCGGCGACACCCCACCCGACCAGGGCGGCAGTCAGGGGGCGACCCCGCCGCCAGAGCAGGGCGGGCAGCAGTGCCAGGGCGAGCACCACCACCAGGGGTCGCCAGGCCAAGCCCGGCCGCACGATGCCCTCGACCAAGACGGCGGCCGCGAACACGCCCACCAGCAGCCAGTCGAGCCGACCGATGGGTGGGACATCAGCAGGCCGCGGCTCATGCCAGATGGAGCGCCGGGCAGTGATCACGGCTTCATCCTAGGGATCGGCGAGCCTCGGCATACCAGCCGAAAGTACGAGATGGGGCTCATGCCTTCGGCCAGGTCAACTCCGGCCTCCGGGCCGGTGTGTCCGCCGCCGGGCTCGGTGATCGTGGACCTATCGATCCACACCACAACGGAGCCCATGATGAGAACACGTCAACCCGCTACCACACTGGACGAACAGCCGATGCCGGTGCGAGCCAAGCTCGCCGCAACGTGGACAAGCGTCATGTTCCTGTACGCCTACGTGGACATTCTCAACTTCTTCACACCCGGCGTCGTCGAAGACATCCTCGACGGCAAGGTCTTCGAGTTCGACCTCTCCCAGACCTTCTCGACCACGGCGCTGACCCTCATGGCTGTCCCGATCCTCATGGTCATGCTGTCGATGACGCTGCCCGCCAGGGTGAATCGCATCGCAAACCTCATCGTGGCCGCGCTCTACGCCCCCGTCACCGCGTTCAACGCGCTGGGTGAGTCCTGGCTGTACTTCTACGGACTCGGCGTCGTACTGGAATTGGCCCTGCTCGCCGTCATTCTGCGGTATGCCTGGACCTGGCCCCGCACCACAGCGTCGGTGACCATGTCGACCAGCCCGCACCGTGATCCCGTTCGCGCCCAACACCAAGCGTGAACCATCCTCGATGACACCGGCCTAGCCGCGCGAGTCACCACCGCCCCGTAAACGCCAGCAGGTGGCGAGAGAAAGCTACTCGCCACCTGCTGTTCCGGAGCCGCCTGGGGGAATCGAACCCCCGACCTTTTCATTACGGCCCGGTGTGACTACTCCATACGACCGGGCACTGTCAACGACATCCAAATCCTGTCGCCTACCTGTGGATGTAGCGCATCTTCGACAATCCAGAGCTATCGAGAGCATGCCGAGACAACCTGACAGCCATCGAATTTGTTGGGACTTCGTTGGCCCCCTACGGTACAAATACGCAGCCTGCGAACGTATCCCCGATGGCATGCTCCTAGGCGGTAGTGACCTTGAAGCTGCCGGCGAGTCCGACTAATAGCAGGGGAGCACGAGATAGGTTGTCCAGCCGGATGATGCTCGAATCTGCGCAACTGAAGCCGACGAGGTAACACGGGTCGCTACCCTTAAGAGGAGTCGTCGGACGACTTCAGGCCTGGCGAGCTATTGGTCGCGGGAGGGGAGCCCCCATGGCAGAGAGTCCACGCGGAGGGGAGGAGCTCACCCTCCTGATCGATTCCAACGTCTTCATTGCGGCCGAGGACCACACTGCGCCCGGGCATCCATTCGGCAGACAAGCCGCCGAGCTTCTTCGGCTGAGCCAGAAGCTCCACTACCGGCTTGCCCTCAGCCACGGAACCGTGTCAGACCTACTAGGAGCTCCGCCGCCAACCCGGAGCCAACGACTTAAGGCCCTTGAGAAATACGTCGTACTGAAACACGTCAAGACCGACCAACAAATAAGAGGCGTGTTCCCCGACATCCTTACCGACAACAACCTCGCAGATCTTGAGGTTTTGTCGACCTTCAAGCGCTCCGGCGCCGACTGGCTTGTTACTAACGATCGCAAGATGAGGAGTCGAGCAGCGCGGTCAGACCTTCCTCAAACGCTTTCCATCGATGCGGCGATTGAGCTTCTGAGGCCACTAGCGTCGCCTGAATTACAGGCACCTGCGGCAGAACTGACGGAAGCTCATACAATTGACCTGAGTGCAGACATCTTCAATTCACTAAGGGCCGACTACGATGACTTCAGCGAATGGTGGCTCCGTAAGGTATGCCGGGAATGGCGGGACGTGATTATCCTCGGGTCACCGACCAGTCCGGAGGGCGTAGCAGTTCTCAAAATAGAGAAGGACAGGCCGCACGGCCTGGATTCACCAGTACTAAAGATCTGCACATTCAAAGTCGCTGACGACTTCAGGGGCGTTAAACGCGGCGAACTTCTATTGAAAGCTTTGGTGTCGTACGCGCGCCGGCAGCGACTCAATGGAATGTACCTGGAGGTTCTGCCCGACAAAATCGATCTTATCGACTGGCTAGCGAATTTCGGATTCTCGGTCGTGGATACAGCCTCGACTGCCAGAAACGAGATGGTTCTCCTCAAAAGACTGTCGCCTTCCCCCTCCGAGCTATTGCTACCCGAGCTGGAATATGCAAAGAGGTTCGGGCCGGGAGAGATAAGACCTACGCGCGCTCATTTCATACCGATACGCGATAGTTGGCACCATCGACTATTCCCGGAGGCAGATGAGCAGGGCGACCTGTTCCAGGGTGGCGAGGCATGTGGCAACGCCATCCGCAAGGCCTATCTCTGCCACTCGCCATCTAGGAAGGTCATGCCGGGCGATGCCTTGGTCTTCATTCGTACAGGCCGCGGCCCAGCGGCGGCCACAGTCATTGGTGTAGCCGAATCAGTATCGGCATGTACATCTTGGAAAGAAATCATTGGACAAGTCGGGACGCGCACCGTCTATACCGCGACAGAAATATACGACATGACACGACCAAATAGAGCAGTATTGGTATTGCTTTTTCGGCTGGATCGAATACTATCTCCTGTATGGAAAATCGACGATCTCCTCCGAGTTGGCGTGATAAAAGGGCGAACACCGCAAAGCATCTCCAAGATCTCACCAAAGGGCATCGAATGGATTCAATCAAAGTTGGGCGCATCGCATTGATGTCAATACATCCACGATACGCAAACGCTATCGTGAATGGAACGAAGCGAGTCGAATTCAGAAAACGCCCCCTTGCCCAGGACGTCACACACGTAGTCGTTTACGCGACCGTCCCAGTGAAGGCTGTCATCGCAGCGTTCGAAGTTCGCGGTCAACAAATATCATCGCCTACTGATTTGTGGCGACAGTTTCGCGCCGTTGCCGGAATATCTAAGCGGGACTTCTTCGCTTATTACGCGGACAACGCTCTCGGGGTCGGGATAGAGGTTGGCCAAGTATTCACACCATCGGAACCTTTGTCATTGTGTGAAGATTTCGGCATCGCTCGCCCCCCACAGAGCTATCAGTACATCCAAGACTCTGTACCCGAGGCATTCACCACTGATGACGGTCAAACAATCAGTCTGAACCATCATGAACGGCAGTTGAGCCTTCTCTCCATGTAGGTTGAAGAGCGAAAGAAATGGCCAGAGCAGCCGAAGCCGATCTCGTACACACAACCCCAAACATTCCAGTCCACCAGACACCTGCTAGTCGGCCAGCTCAGACCTGCGCCTGGGGCCCTACCCACACAGTCGCCGCGAGAGACGTCACGGTGTTTACGACCATCAAGCCGTGGCCCCATCCTGCTTAGCGCGAACCTCACCCAGCCCCGAAGTGATGCGGCGGTGATGCCGACGCCGTGGCCGTTGGGTCCCAGACTGTACTTCTCTCTTCGAACGATGCGAGACAGTTCGGTACGAAAGATCTCAGCAGTATCAACCGCCCCTGTCGGCACCCAGGATATGAGATACTAGGTTTTGCTGGCTGATCCGGTTGCCTGACCGGGGTAGGTCAGACGTCAAGGAAGGCACCCGTGGGTGCCTTCCCTTTTGTGCTTAACGGGGCCACTTGTAGATGCCGTCCCCTCGGTCGCTGACCTCCTGGATCTGAATCGCCGCAAGCCTGTCCCACATCGTGGTGTCGCAAATCTTTCTCGTCTTGCCGTTTGCCGGCACCGCATGGCGCGACGCTGCGTAGGCGACCAGATCCGCGAGTTGAATGAAGTAGCTGTGCTGCGAATCGCGTGCGACAGCGTCTTCAACCAGCATGCGTGCCTCACCGAACCCGCTTCCTGCTCCTTGCCAGTTGTGACGCCGGAAGCGGCGCAGATGCTTCCTCACCTTGTCGTCCTCGCCCTGGTCGTGGACGATCAGGATTGGCTGTCCTGACTCGGTACGCTTCCGGAGCCGGGTGAACAAGTACTCCCAGGCGCACCTGAACACATCCATGTCCGGTTGGATGATCTCCGACTTGTGGATCACGATGGAGCAGACGCCACTCGACATATCCACTATTGAATCGATGTGGCGCTGATAGATGTCCCTGACCTGGCCGTCACCGAGCCCAAGGTCACTGTAGGTTTTCTTAACCCCCACCAGGTGGTTCGCCTTGACTTCCTGCTTCATGGCAAGGCCATAGGAGTCCCTGAGGTTCCGTCGGAGAGTGACGAGATGGTCGAGCGAATCGGTCCAGGTGCAGATCGGAACCAGGACGCATCCGAGTGTGTAAGTTCTCGACCCGCCTTTGGACACAGGCCCGGTATCGCCCGTCTCATCGATGTACGCGAACTCTGCCTGGATCGGACACACCTGCGCTGCCGTCATCTAAGTCTATCGTTCTCCTGATCATGGATGTGACGGTCATTCGCTTACGGTCTGGAAACCACGTATCGGGGCCAGAACGGAATTCGACCGTTGGCGGTACCCCGAAGCCCGCTGACGCTGTGGTTGCGGGCTGTTCCCCAGCGAACGAGAGACAACAACGCACATTACGAAGTTGGCATGCTCGTGAGGATCTGTGCTTGACCTCGACGGTCGCTGTCTCATCCACCCGGATCAAGCACTCGTCCCGAACGGTCTGTGATCGATCGCCAGACTGTGACTACGCGCTCATCTCTGATCCATGTCCTCCATCCGAGCACGAGCTGCCGCTCTTCTAAGCGCTTCAAGCACTGATAGACCGATCGCCATTCGCGATCACTCGGAGGCTCTAAGCAGTCGCCATGCAGCACTGCGCAAGCGATCTCGTCGATAGATACCGCGAAGTCCTGATCGTCGAGGTAGGCGATAATCCGCTCCTGCAATGGTCCAAGCGGGCGCCGACTCTTGATGCTCATCAGCGTTCACATCTCATGCTGCTAGGCGGTTCCGTCAACTCCTGCTTTGTCATTGGTCTCGCTGCTCTCGGTGTTGGGGACGCAGTAGCGGAAGGAGATCGGAGTCAACGCCTCTTCCTCGATCTTCCATTTGCAATGCACTACCGGGATACCTCCCGACGCGACGGGAACCGGGCCCGAACGGTCGAGTTGGATCGAATGCACCACGACCAGCGCATTATTCGGATAGTGCTCACGATGATGCTCGACCTCACCTCGAGTGAGAATGACCTCTCCCCCTGGGGATGTCGTGCCCTTCACCTCGATGTAGATCTTTTCCGATATCCTGGTTGCCAGCAGGTCATAGGGTCGGGTGGAACCGGTATCGCGGACGCTGTAGTCGTCTGCTTCAAAGATCTCCTTGGCAATCTTGACTGCGTGCTTCTCGATGGCCAACTTCTCGGCGGTGTTGAGGCGGTAGCCCTGCCCGCCCTTCGGGCGATGACGAATATTCCCGGCAGCCTCATCCACAGCGCGGTTGGCATCGGCGATTTCCGGAGCCTCGTCCCCGGGCAGGTACGCGGTTGCTGCATCGGCCGCATAGACCTTGGCCAACCATCCGCCCATGGCGACCAGGTCGGCGCGCAGTTGATCATCGGAAGGAATGGAGTCTGCCGCATACCGGATCGCGTGCACGGTACCGGTCACGTATCCGCGCGCCAACCGATTGCTACCCAAGCTTGGAATGTCCTTGAAGGCTGCGGGTTTCGTCTCGTCCTTCTCGAGGACCGATCGAGCCCAGTGCACAAGGCGAACCAGATCTTTCGTGTCCCGAAAGACGAAGTCCTTGATAGCCGTACTCCAGGTTGTGGTGCCCTGCATCAGCGAGAGGTACACCGCGGTGCCGGCCGAATCGAACAGATAAACCAGATACCACCCGACGGTCGCGCTCGGGCTGAGCTCGGCATCGAAGACCCGAGTCCACGGCACCTCGGACGCACTCCCCTTGCCCCCGCTGCCGGCGGTGCTCCACTGCGGAAAGCTCGATGACACCCACGGCTGTATGACTGCGGGAATCTCGTGTTCGACCACTTGCGAGCGCCGATTCATCGCGGGATCGGCCAGAACCGCAGTTCTGTTGGACTGGAGCTTCAACACCTCGCTGAGCAAGTCTCTCAACATGATCGCGAACGCTACAACACCCCACTGACACTGCCCCTTGGCAGGGTCAAACCGCTTGCGCCAGTGCAGGAAACACCTGAACCCCTACCCTCGGATCCACAGGAACCGATGGGCTCATCCGCTCGCCACTGTGGCGCTGACGGTGAGCCTTTCAGTGTCTGAACCGCGAGTACGCCACCCTCATTAAGCAGAACTTCAACTATCTTTGCACTAGTATGGGCGCCGGCCCGTAGGGGCTGAAACAAGATCAGGTTGTCACCTATCCTGGTACTCCCCACCCTGGCAGAGGTAGTTGCTTGCTACGCTCCATGGCCTGGACGGTCGGCGCCGTCAGGCGCAGGCGGGCTGTACCCAGGCGGAAACCAAGCTCCGAATTCTGTGGGGAGAGAACCGCTCTTGATACCGAGATCAGCTCGGGCGCACTCGTAGAACTCGTTCCGCAAGCGCCCCATGGCCTCGAACAGCCGCACATAACGTGCGTGATCGGTCTCGTCTTCCAGGACGAAGTAGCGAAATTCCCAGATGGCCTTCTGCCACTGCCGAGCAGCAGCGATAGCGGCTGGAGATCCCAAGAGGAGTACCGCCTCCCACTTGAGCGTTCGCTCCGCATCAGCTTCCGCATAGGCTCGGAGACCAGAATCAAGGTCGACTGGCCGCCGATCAGCCGGGTAGCCCTTGGCTGCCGACAACTGCTGACACACATCGTGGGTCTTCTTCAACGCGTTCGCATACCCCTCGTACGCGGCCAAGCGCTTGTCGTCCCATCTGGTGTCCAGGTTCCGCCTCCACTTCGACCGCTCGATCAGCATGGTCGCCGAGAAGGTACCAGCCGCGCCCAGAACCACGGCAGCAAGCGTGAGAAGCTGTTGAACAACGGGGCTCACGGACATGCATTGTGCCTGGATGAAGCCGGGATCGGAGACGGATTGCTGCGAACCACCCTCGCAGACAATCGTTTTCATCAACTGGCGCTCGTATTGCCAGCACCCGCCAGGTGCCGCTATCCGGGTCCAGCAGCCGGCAATCCGCCCAGACCAGATAGTTCTGGCCAGCGTTGTCTGCCCGGAAACTGATGCGGAACCAATGCGGAATGAATGCGGAATCGATTCGGAATGCATCGGAATGCGGTTCCGATTGGAACTCGATCCGAAGCGGGTCTGACCTGCGCCTTCGGCACAGGCTTCTCGCTCGTACGGCCGACACTCTCTGCGGCTTCGCTGATCACAGAGAGTGTCGGCCGTACGAGCGAGAAGCAAATTAGTCGTGCAGGTTGGGAGGCAAAGTGAAGCGGCACGTGGGGTGGAGAGGAAGGAGGACCACAAGGAAAGGAGACCACAAGAAGCAGGACCACAAAGTAGGGGTTGGGTGCAGACCTCGCGTAGGACAGGTGAGCAAGTTGGGATGTCCGACGCCTGTGGCGTCGTGTTCGCGCGTCAGGACGCGCTCAGTGCAGTGCTCCAGCTTGCGTCGATGTCACCGAAGTGAAGGACCACAAAGAGGAGATTGGGCCAGTAACCGACGGACGCCGACAGGCGAGCAGCCTGGTTCAGTAGTTCCGGACGACGTAGTCGACCATCGTTCGCGCAGCGTCTTCGATACCGGATTCGAGTACGTTCGCTCGGTAGTCGTCCCACCCCGACAGTTTTCCGGAATCCCTGTGCGCGCCGCGATGTGTCATACGCTCTCTAATCTGATTGGGGTGAGTGGAGACCCAAACCGTTCGTACCGGCGGTGCGGAGATCGAGGCACTGGAAATGATCTGCCTGGAAAGAGAGATACCGCGAGCCGCAGCCGTTTGGACGTGTCCGAGGAACGGCGCGTCGACGACTACCGGCACTCGGTGCCCGATCATGAGAGCCTGGCGGACGAAGGCCGCGTAGATGTGCGGGTTGACAACGCGCATGTAGGTGGCGCTGTCCTTGTCGTGTGGGTTGCCGGTCAGCTCGGTCATCACCGATTCTTCGAGGTCGGGCGCGAATGAGTCTTTGTCGATGATGACCGCATCGATCACAGCAGCGAGATACTTGGCGGCTGTGGACTTGCCGGAGGCGGGGAATCCGCAGATGACCGTCACACCCGCGCAGCTTCCTTCGGCAATCTGATCGAGCGCATCCGCCATCGGCGGGCGGACTTCGGCAGGCAGTGATCGAACCGCTGATCTGGCAGTCGGATTCATCGTTCCTCCAAAGTCTGCGGACTGTCGCGCTCACCTACTTGTTGCAGGGCGTAGTCACAGTCTCCCAGACCCAGTGGGCGGCGGAACGATGTCCGCGTCAGTCAACCTGGTTGCATTGGCGAATCACGACGGCGTTGATCGGTGAATCCTCACAACGCCCGAGACTGTCGGACGCCGTGTCAGGTGCCGCCGAGACTGCCGCACTCAGAGTTCTGGTACTGGCAACCCCAGTCTTCTGGCTGCCGCGCACAGCGCCTCGAACCCGAACGCGTCCGCATCTTCCTGGTTCTCTACGCTGTACTCCTGCCCTTCTGGCAGCTGCATCCTCATGAACGGAGGCGGAGTGGCACCCAGGCCATGGGCTACCGCGTAACCTGCGGGCGTCGCTTTCCCGCTGAACCTCAGCTGGACCGGAGGTTGCTCCGCCGTCAACTCCAGGCGAGCAAGCTCGATAAGTTCCTTACAGTGACCGCGGCGGCGGGCGCGTATGACGGTGTAGGCACCTCGGTCATACGCCTCGCGTGTGCCTTCCACAGCAAGAAACGCCACGAAAACCGCCAATGCGTCGTCACCACCGTCAACCGCGACCCAGACACGAAGTAGCGGGTCATCCTCGGGGTGGCTGGCCAACAGCTCGACACCCCCAACACGGGATGCGCTCACGGGTTCAGTATCTCATGCCCAAGATCGATTTGATAGGCGCTCCGTGTCCGACTCAACCCGCATACCTCACGGCATGCCGGCGTTGGATCCGTCGGGTATCTACTCAGCCGTTGCCTCGACACCAGGGAGCTGGCCGCTGCGCTGATCTAGGCGTCGCCCTCCATCGGCTAGGCCGATTCGAAGAACTTCTCCGCCACTGGGCTGTCTAGCGCGAACGCACATGTAGTTTCTCCTGACAGTGCGGAAGCTCAGTGAACGATCGGAGAGCGCGTGAGCAGAGTTGCGGAACTGACCGACTCTGAGGGACACACCTGGGTGTACGACACCGGCAAGATGCTCGGGCAGGGCGGCGCAGGACAGGTATTCGAAGGGCTCGGTGAGGATGGAACGGCAGTCGCGGTCAAGGTGGTCGACATCGGTAACGGCAAAGACGCCTTGCGAATCCACAGTCGGGAAATCGAGATCGGTCGATCGGTCGCTGCTGCTCCGGACGCACGGCACCTACTGGTAAATCTCGGTGTCGCCATCATCGAACGTACAGTCGTAATTATCATGCCGCGCGCTGAAACAACCCTCGAACGCCATCTTGAGCAGCATGGCAGCGGATTGGGCCTAGACGAAGCGCTCTCGATCTCTGCGGATATCACAGCTGGGCTAAGCGAACTCGCCGGGATTGGAATCGTTCATAGGGATATCAAGCCCGGCAACATACTTCGAATTGACGGTCGATGGGTCCTCGCCGACTTCAGTATTTCTCGCGATCTAGCCGACTCGACTGCGACTTGGACGCGGAAAGGTGAGGGATCGACCCCGTACATGTCTCCCGAATATATGCTGTCCGGCATCGCGACCGTCAGATCTGATCTATACGCACTAGGCGTTGTATTGTACGAGATGCTCTCGGGAAAGCGCCCATTCGATTCGTATGGGGATACACTCCGGCAGGCTGTACTTCAGAACCCACCACCACCATTGCCGTCCACGGTGAATTCTGCGCTTGAACGAGTTGTTCTGCGCCTCTTGGCCAAGGACCCCGCCCACCGGTACAGCGATGCACGAGCAGTGGAAGAAGCGCTAGACCGAGTTCGAACTCCGTTGACGCAGTGGCAGAATCGACTGGCATCGGCTGCGGGTGGCATCGCCCGTGCACGTGCCAACGAGGTCGCCGAACGCGAGCGTGCGACTGCGGCCCAAGCTGCCGCCGAAGACCTCTGCACCAGCGCGATCTTGGACCTTCATGACTCGATGAAGGCTATGACAGCGGCGGCAGCGACGGTGTTGGGCGATGAGATTCAGATGACCGTCCATCAACTCAATTCTATTCAGTCATGGAAGGTACGATTCGGTGACTACCTTCTCGAGGTCACGGTCGAGTCGCGCTCTCATTTCCACATGCAACCCGGATTCCCGCTTGTCGTCGGATCAGTTATCGCTGGACCACGAGTAGCGAAAACCGACTCTGTGCCAATGAGTCAGCGCGCACATTCCAACCTATTCTTCACACCCGCACCTCATGGTCAGGGCAAGTGGGTCCAGCGGATATGGGTTGCCCCGATTGCGCATTTCAACGCTGCCGACCCCACCGACAACAACCTTTGGGCCGAAATCGGTGGCGAAGAACGGGACCTGCAAGGGCTTCTCTACCACGATCTGCCGCTGACACCTGAGCGACTGTGGGCACCTTTCGTGGACCTGTTGGAGAAAGCTGGACGCTGGTGATCTACCACAATACAGCAGGACACCCGGGAGAGGCTTCACACTAGCCTGCTGGCGGCGCTAGAGATTGAACAATTGGTGCCGCGCAGCGTCTTCGACCAGTCTTCGGCGTCACCCTGATTCGGGAGTTACGGAAGTTCGAGCAACTTCAGATAGCCTCGGTCGGCCGCCTTTCGACCGGCCGAGCTGTTCGGTTAGATCAGCGCATGCGAAATTACAGCGCTCCACCATTCCGCGCAGCGTCATATACTAAGTCGAAAGTCTTCAATCTTCTGCTGTATTAGAGCCTCAGGCCTCTCGCCAGCTTTCTTTGTATCAATCATCTGCGCGATATCATCGTCTGTGAACGTTATTATGAGTTTGCGATGCATCATCCATTGCTCCCTCACGATATGGGCCGAGGAGTCGCTTTCCCCAACCCTGCTAGCAATTATACCAAAAAGTCCAGGACCTTGTTCGGTTAGATAATTAGCCATCTGCAGAAACAAATCCTTCGAGATTTTGTCAGTATAATTCTTTGCATCTATCACAATATGATCAGCATGGTACTTCTCTCGCATGTATCTCCAGAAGCCTTCAGTTGCGTAGTTTGGCATGATAATGTCTCTCCTGTTAATCTTGGTGTAATTGCTAAGCTCATATATTCCGGGACTTAGAGGTGGAGAGAATAAATAGTCAAAAATGTTGACGCAAAGTTTCTGATACTGCTGCCAGTGCTTTCTACCTGACGGAATACCCTGCAACTTTGTTAGCAGATCCGCTGCGAGTGACGAGGTGTCTGAGAAAGCAGTCGTCACCTTCGAGGTATTGAGGGTTTCTCCGATAGAGCCCATCCGGTCCGCAGCTTGAGATACTGAACGCAACCAGTCCATGTCGAGTATACGGATGTCATGTGATCGACTGCCTCGCAGCCTGCCTTGCGAAACTGGGCCAGGAAAGAAGAGAGATAGCCGCGGCTCTACTCCATCATTGTATTCCGCGTACATTTCGCCATACTGCCGAATCTGAGCCAGGGCATCCTCTAGCCGTTGCCGTGTCTGCGGAGTGGTCCGCTTGACTTCGATAAATTCTATTTGGTCACCGTAGAGCACTGCGACATCTACCCTGGATTGCGGACCGACCGGAAATTCCTGGTACACCCGATCAGCTCCACTATAACGCAATGCGCTAACAATTGCCTCGATAAGATCGGACTCGCGGGGTGGAACGTGTTCGAATTTGTCATGAGGCACCGGATTGATCCTTAGGGACTCGGGGACGCCAGCAGGCTTAGGCCACATACTAATTGGAATGTTAGGGACCGGCCGTAGGGATTTGCGAGAGCGGATGGTCAAAGCCTAGATGGCCGTGGCGGTGAGCGGCCCTGGCTACCGGCTGACTCCCCACTCTCCGGTTTGGCGACGACGCAAGGGCATCGGCGTGAGCGTGCGCTAAGAAACGCCCCACGTCGCCGGGCACGTTCACCGATGACGTCAGATCTGCCGATGTCAACGGATCTCAACCCAGGGAGACCGACCGATACACGCTGTCAGGACTCGCCAGCGTAGCCAGCTAACGCGCCAGCCACCAGATCGAGTAGCGGTTTTGCGAGAGCTGGAGAGGTCGCGACTGTGTGCCGCGAGTTCACGCTGTGCTGCTTACCACCGGAATCGGTTACCACAGCCCCGCTCTCGCGGGCAATGATGACGCCCGCGGCCATGTCCCACGGCTTGTTCGTCAACAGTACGCAGGCATCGGTTCGCCCCTCCGCGACCCAAGCGAGATCGAGAGCGGCCGACCCGAACATGCGTACGCGTTCGACGTGCGTCGCGAGCGCCGTCGTCAGCGCCAGCCGGCGCCGGTTCTTCTCGTCTGCGTTCTCGCCTACGGCGTAGTCGCCGATCGAAACGATTGCCTGCCCAAGGGACTGTGTATGGCTGGCCTTGATGCGGTGGCCGTTGCAGAACGCACCGTTCCCGGTCGAGGCGTAGTACTCCAGGTTCAGAAACGGCGCGGCGATGACACCGAGGAGTGGAACGTCTTCGTGGGTGAGGGCAAGGGAGACGGCGCAGAGGGGAAGCCCATGGATGAAGTTGGAAGTCCCGTCGATCGGGTCCAAGACCCACCGGTACTCCAGGGCGGCGTCCCCGTCGCTCGCGTCCTGCTCCTCCCCGAGAAACCCTATGTCCGGCGTAGCGCGGCTAAGACTTGTCCGAATTGAGTTCTGGATGCGGAGGTCAAGGTCGGTGACGAAGTCGCGATCTCCTTTAGAACGCACTTCTCCAGGCCCGGCGGTAGTGAGCAGTCGGCTACCTTCGGCTGCTGCGCCGCGGGCGATCTCCAGCAAGCCGTCTGAACCATTCATTCGGTTGCCCTTTCTTTGCCGTCTGCCCACATGCTTTCGAATACCTCCGAGAAAGTATCGAACAGTCCCGTAGTACCGGACTTGCGGGCGACGAACGTCGGTGACTCGACACCCCTGGATTTGGGCAGGTAGGGCTGCATGACACAGATTGTCGAGTCTATGAGGGTGATGTTGAACCGGATGGGCTGATTGTAAACCCGGATCAGCAACGATCCCGGTGTCTGCTCGGTAACCCGCCGCATGACTCGCTCAAGCGTCTGGATATTGGTCCCGGTCAGGTTGGTCAGCAGACCTGGCGAGTGATCCTCTTCGATCTCTCGGGCACGAATGAAGGTCCCAGCAGGATCGAGAAACAGGCAGCGGATGACTGTTCCGTTTTCGAGCAGTCGCAGGACGTCGGTGTCGGAGTACTGCTGGCACAGCATGTTCAGCGACAGGCCGGCCATGTCGATCGTCCGTGCCGTCTTGAACAGCTCTTGGGGCGGCATCGCTCGGAGGAAGTCGAGCCTGGTCGCGTAGACGGCCTCGACATCGGCGAGGTTGGCCCCGGTCGTCGGGCGCGCCGCGGAGACCGAGGCGCGCGGTTCGCGTGCGAGGTCCGCCGGGTTACCCGAGTACTCCTCGAACAGCTCAGATACCGACCAGTCCGGAAACATCGCCTCAAGAATTCGGCAGTGGTCCGGGTAAGGCACGCCGGAGATCTCACCAGATAGCCACCGGTAGAACTGCGCCTTCTTTGGACCGCAGTTGATCAAGGCCGGATCGAGCTTCTTCGCGAGCCGGTTGTATTCGCGATTGAACGCCGAGACCGTCTGGAGATGGCGTTGCTGGAGAAGTGCCTTCAGGACAGTGCCCATAATCATCTGCCTTGCAAGAGATTTCGGAGGCTTGAGAAGACTCTAACACGCTGAGGAGACACAGAAGAGACTATTAGGCGCATCCCTGGGATTGGTCATGCCTTGCTGGGGACGCGGCGGGACCGCGCCAAAAAACACCCTGAGTGGACAGATTTTCCGGATTCATCCACCCAGAGGAGTGATTTCAGTTGGCCACCAGGCATTCTTCCGCCGCCGAGGTCCGTAGTGAGCGCGGACTGATCAGTCTGAAAAAGGCTGCGGCCCTCGTAGATGTCGACCGCAAGACGATCCGGCATTGGATCGATGCGGGGCTGCTCCAGGGCTACAAGCTGAACGGCAACATGTGGCGCGTCAACCTCCATGAGGTACTCGCGCTGGCCCGCCCGGTCATCACCACGGACACGGACGGTGCGGCATGAGAGCCAGGACCGCTCTGTACTTGTTTTTCGCGATGTCGATGGCGTTCGCGCTCGTTGTCGCACCCGAGGTGGTGCTGGTTCCCGCACTGTTGATCTTCGGGTTCATGCTGGTGCGCCCCCGGCGCGGCTGGTTGGGGCGGTCGCGATGAACCAGCAGTCATACGCCCGTGAGCACAGTTGCCTGTCGGCGTTCGGTCGGCCCGAGTACGACCCGAATGGGTTGCTGCGGGCCGGTTTTCAGGCGACCCCGGTTCGGTGGCGTCTGCACTTCGCTGTCGGGCTGTTGCTGTTCGGCGCCGGGATCGTGTTCGGCGTCCAGCTGGAGGGACAGACCCCGGATTTCCCTGCCAGCGTCAATGTTTGCCGTGCCGAGGAGGTCGGCCGCCGTATCGATTGCGTTCCGCCCCCAGCGGTCTCGTCTGCCCAGGGCAGCGAGGTGACGCGATGAGTACTGCGGACGACCTACGCCAGGAGTTGCACGCTCTCAGCCTTGAGCGCAGCCGGCTGCGCCAGATCGACGTTGTCCTGACGGACATGCTCGACGCCGCCAGCGCGGTGCAGCGGAGCAAGGGCTACGTCAACGACGCAGCTGAGCGGGAGAAGCTGCGGCACTGGGATGAGGTGCACGCGTCGGTGTGGAACGAGCAGTGGGCCGCGAGCGACCGCGAGCGTGACACCTTTGACCGCTATTTCGTCGAATCCACGGCCGAGGCCCGCCGCAGGATCGCCAGTCAATCCCGCGAGGTTCGCGAGATCAGCGCACGTGTGGAGCGGTCGCGATGAAGCGCGAAAACGTCGACGGCACTGTGTATCTGCTGCACTTCGACCGCCCCTACGGGCACGCCAAGCATTACACCGGCTGGACCACGGATCTGGAATCGCGGCTGGCGGATCACCGCAGTGGCAACGGTGCGCGGCTGATGGCCGTGATCCGCGAGGCCGGTATCGGCTTCTCTCTGGCCCGTACCTGGACAGGCACCCGTAGCCGGGAGCGGCAGCTCAAACGCGAAGGGGGAGCGGCGCGGCGCTGCCCGATGTGCGGTGTGACCCCGCGCCGGGAACCGGACCCGGACACCCCCGAAGACCTGCGCGCGGTGGTGCTGGCTGCCCGCCGCGACATCGCGGCCCGACGCACAGAGCGGCGGCGCATGGGGCGGTGGGGACCGCCGCTGCCGGAGTGGGCGCGGGCGATGTCTGCCGCCGAACTCGATCGGCGACTTGCCCAGGTCGAGGACCGCTGGAACACACCCGCAACCGATCGGAGGCGTACGCGATGACCACTACGAACGAGTCCGAACGCTATGCGGCACTGGATCGCCGCTATCGGCCGCAGATCATCGCCGGTTTGCGGGGTGCGGGTCTCACCTATGGGCAGATCCGCGAACTGCTCGGCATCTCGTTGCGGCAGGTGGAGACCTGCTTGGGTGAGGCGGCCGAGTTACGCGCCCAGGGCTATCGAGTCGGCGAGATCGCCGAGGAGTTAGGTGTACCCGCCGGTTCGATGGGCCGAATCCTGGCCCCGCCGCGTCGGCGCATGCTGACCGAGCGCCAGTCTCAGGTGCTGTCGGCAGTATCGCACATGCGCGGGATGCAGATCGATCTGCTGGCCGAGTTCCTGAATGTCTACGAGTCCACCGCGTATGCGATCGTGCAGGCCCTGATCGACCACGGGGCGGTGCATCCGCTGGCGAAGGTGCAGCGCGGCCGGGCGTGGGTGTACCCGAAACGCGATGTCGCTGCCCGCTATCTGGGGTGGCGGCCGCAGGACTGGCAGCCCTCGCTGATGTACGCCAACCACGACCGCGCCGTCGTGCAGGCGCGGATCATGCTGGTCGGCTCCGACCCCGAGCTGTGGGTTTCCGAACGCGTACTGCGCCATGAGGCCAGCAAACGTGCCCGCGCCGAGGCCGAACGGCTGCGCACGAAACCGGCGCTGGAATTCAGCAGCGGGCACGAACCACGGCCGGACCGCCCCCACATTCACGACGGCTGGTTTCTCGGCGTCGTGGACGGCACCCATGGCTGGTGGGCGCTGGAGGTCGAATTGACCAAGAAGGACCCCACCTACCTCGATACCGCCCTGCGCGGTGCGGTCCGAGCGGCCCGAGATGCGCAGCCGCACCAGCTGATCGGGCTGCTGTATCTGTGCCGGACCCAGACCGTCATGCGCGCGGTCGACGCCGCACATGCCCGGCTGCCCCGAGAACTGGCCCAGGTCAAGCTGCTGTTCGCCGTCGGCGACCTGGACGAGGAATGGCAGGAATTCATCACCCGCCGTCGCGAGCTGCGCGCCGCGAAAAAGGCAAACCGACTCCGCCGCACGGCGATTCATCTCCCTCAGGAAGCGTCATGAGCAACTGCACACCCTTGATCACCCCGCAGGACTGCGGACCTGTCGACCCGCCCGTCATCTTCGACATCTCACCCACGACACCGGCACCGCCCACGAGCGGGTTCGACCAGATTGGCCCGCAGGCACCGCCCGGAATTCCGGAGGTCGTGCCCGCGGGCTGGCAGGCGCCGGACCTGTCCCAGCTCACGCACGTGGCGGGGGTGTCGCTGGTCGCCGGCGTCGTGGTCGTCGCGATGCTCATCATGATCATGACGGTGGCCGCGTCCTGGCCGCTGACACCGCACCGGCTGCGCAACTTCGCGATCGCGGCGCTGGGACTGCCCGTGCTGTCGGCGCTGACCAGTGGTTCGTGGTCGACGCCCGCGAGCCTGTTCTGGGCCGGAGCCGAGCAGATCGCGGCCGGGAATCTGGCCGGGCTGCGGATGATGCTCGCCCTCGGCGCACCGGTCGCGATGCTGGCCGCGACCTATTGGTGGGCACGGTTCGTACTCAAAACCAACACGGTCGGGTTGAAATCGCTCGGCCGCACCGAACGCGTCCAGGATGCGCTGGAGGCCCGCCGATTCCGGGCCGCGGCACGGGCGGCCAAGCTCGGCGCCCCCTACAGCGCGGGCGCGTCGATCGTGCTCGGCACCCTCGCGGACCGCACCACCTCCCAGCCGCCGGGACTGTGGCGGGAACTCACCGACCGGCACCAGCACTGGCTGACGGTGCCGCACAAGGAGATCCGCCGCCACCGCGTCACCGTCGCGACCACCGGCGGGGGCAAAACCGAGTTGCAGAAGCGCGACGCCACCGCCGTGTTCGACTACGAATGGCGAGCCTGGCAGCAATGGAAAGACGTGCCCGGCATGCGGAACCGTCACCCGCGCCCACAGATGGTGATGATCGCCTGCAAGGGCGGAGAGGACGACCGCGACCTCGGTCTGGAAATGCGGGCCGTCATGACGACCCTCGGTATCGACCCCGCCCGCATCGCGCTGGTCATGCCCGGAGGCGACCGCCTCGACATCTGGAACAACATGCCCGCCCGCGACCTGCGCGCCATCATCGGCGACCTGCTCAACGCCGGAGAGGCCACTACCAGCGAAGGCCAGCACTTCGACGACATGCGCACCCGCATCGTGTCCCTGGTCATCAACGCCCCGATCGGACCGCCACGCAACTCCACCGAATTCTTGGCCCGACTCAATCCCCAGACGCTCAAGGACATCTGGAGCAACGCCCCCGATGTGGTGCGCCAGGTCGATGCCTTGCAGGCGGAGAAGGTCCCGCAGATCGACGACGCACTGATCAAGTGCAGCAACCTGTTCGAACTGCTCAAGGACCAGAACGGCGATGTCGTCTTCGACGGCGGCAAGAACATCGACGACCTCGACGTGCTGTTCATGACCGTGCCCGACCTGGACAAGGACGCCGCCCGCGCCCAGGTCGCCGCCACGCTACGGATGGTGATGCAGCGCGCCGGCCGCGCCGCCAAACACCGTCGCCGCTCGGTGACCATCAACCTCGACGAGGCATCGGCCCTGACCACAAAGAAGGGATCTCTGGGGCTGGTCGAGATCGCCGAACGCGGCCGCTCCAAGGGCGTGGCGCTCAACTTCTCCGGGCAATCGCCCGAAAGCCTGGCCCCGGACGCCTGGATGCTGAACCGGCTGCTGAAGTCCTGCGCCGGCGGTGTCCTCATCGGCTACTGCGAAAACGGCGGCGACCTGTGCAAACACGTCGGCTCCGTCCGCGCCATCCTGCCGTCACGGCACCTGATCAAGGGCCAGCGCACCGGCGACGAAGGCCAAGTGTCGGTGGGTGAGCGGTGGCTGGTCGACCCCGACCGGGTCCGCCGCTTCGCCACCGGCGAGTTCGTCTACGCCAAGGCCGGCCGCGCCTGGTTCGGCCGCATCGTCCCCGTGGACCTCACCGACCTGTCGCCGCTGCCCGGCACTCCCGCCGCCGAAGCACTGCGCCGTGACCACACCGCCGCCACACCCGGCGATCCCGCCACCTCCGCCGCATAACCCCATTCCACCGAGACCGATTGGAGCACAACCGCAATGCGCATCATCCGCAACCACGACCACGACGACCACGAGGACGACGACCACGACAAGGACCGCGAATCGCGCGACCCGAAAGCCCTCGGAGACATCCTCGCCGACGAGATCAGCGACTTTCTCGCAGAAGCCGCCTGCGCTGGAGCGCCGTTTCCGATCGGCCAGGACGCACCCACCGAACCCGCCGCACCACGACCGGTGAAACCCGTTCTGCGACTGGTGAAATCCGACGACACCCAGGACTACTCGCCGAGCCCCGCAGCGGACGGACGGTTGCGGCCGCGGCTACTACGCGCCGGACTCGGCGGCTCCCTGGCCGTGCTGGCCGCCGTCGTCTTCGCCGGATGGGGACAGCCCGCCGCAGTCGTGATCCCGCTGGCCGCCTACGGACTGGGTTGGATCGCCTACCTGTGGTGGAACGCCGCCTGGCGCCCACCGATCCCCCAGGTACTCGCCGTCATCGCGACCGCAATCAGCCGCGGCATCGCCGCCACAGTACGCGGCATCTGCCACGCGACCCGCCGGACCATAACCCGCTTGGAAACGGTCCGCACCCGGCACGAAACCCACCGCACCACCGCATAGACCCCCACCACCAGACAGGAGTGACCACCCATGTCCGACCGCACCCATCCCGACTGGATCACACCCGCCCCCAGCGATCTCTACCACCGACTCTTCGACCTGCGCGAGCAGATCGGCGAACTGCGGCGGGAGATGACGCGGATTCGAATCGACTACGGCCGCCTGCACCGCAAGCCCGAGGACC
Organism: Nocardia otitidiscaviarum; assembly: GCF_007362295.1. NCBI lineage: Bacteria > Bacillati > Actinomycetota > Actinomycetes > Mycobacteriales > Nocardiaceae > Nocardia > Nocardia otitidiscaviarum. Next base: position 6,560,401 of record NZ_CP041695.1, read on the forward strand.
TGGCCGTCGACGACCTCGGCGACCCGATCGACCCCGTCCACGCCACCGAGCAGGTCATGCACGCCTTGCAGCGCGCCGATGAGCACCTCTCGTGCGCCGACATCCGTCTCAACGACACCCGTGGCCGGTACGCCACCCGGCTCAAGCTCACCGATGCCGCCGCCGAGGCGCGCTGGCAGCAGATCCAGCAGCGCGACCACCGCGACCCCATCGAACGCACCCGATAGCCCCAAACCCCCTATCCCCGAAAGGAACACCCGCTCATGTCCGAGATGGACGACATCACCCGCGAGACCAGCCAGTTCACCGCGCGGATGGCACAGCTGCTGACCCAGCTCACCCACGCCACATCGTGGCTGGAGCGGCGCCGCGCCAAGAAGAACATCACCCAGCTAGTACGCGAGCAGATCCGCGAACAGCAACAGCTGCGCGCACTGGAACTCACGCGCACCACCCAGGCCATCGACGCCTACCGGCAGCACTCGGCCGCGGTCACCGGCCGCGCCATCGCTCCCGACACCAGCGCCGAGCAGCGCAGCCGCGACCACGCGGCCCTGGTCCGCCACTACGACCACCTGGAAGAACGCATTCTGCGGTCGCAAGGGCTGACCACGACCGAACAGGGCATCGCGCTGGACGGGATGGCCGCAGCCACCAAGTTCCCCGAGTACGAACTCGGCGACCTGTTCGGCAACGCCCACAAGGTCAAAGGCGTAGACGCCCTGCGGTATCGGGCACAGGTCGCCCGCGCCCACGCCGCCACCGGCATCGAACGCCGCCCCGCCTACACCCGCCCCGCCGAGCGGCAGACCACCAACAGCACCGCCGCACCCGAACCGGATACGTCGGGGGCCGATGAGCGCAGCGACATCGCCCGCGCCGAAGCCGTCCAGAACATCCGGCACATCCAGGGGCAGTGGTCGCGCAACGCGGCGCAGCTCAGTGTCGAGGCCCGCGCCCAGCTCGATGCCGCACGCCAGGCCGCGGCCCGCCGCGCGCAGGCGGCCGGACTCACCAACGAGGAGATCAGCCGCGAGTTCAACACCGCCGCCGACAATTCGCGCATCGCTGCCCTGCTGCGCGTCACCGAACGCGACGGCACCCAGCGGCATCGGCTCGGACTGCACCCGAACGAGGCCGAGGCCGCCGAGTGGGCACAGCGCACCACCCACACCCTGACGTCGAACCACACCACCGGAGTGGAAGTCACCGTCACCGAACGTGGCCAGCACGATCCGCGCTACACCGTCGCCGGCACGCCCGGATTCGTCGCCGACGAACTCACCACCTACCGGGACCAGGCCCGCCGCGACCGCGACCGCGGACCCACCCCGCCACCGGGCGCGACCGCCTCCCCGCCCACGACGAACATCGCCGATCAGCGGCTCTCGGAGGTCGAACGCCAGCTCACCGAACTGAGAACCGACCGGGACACCCTCGCTCGCGACGTGGCCGTGCTGCGCCGCGGCCTGGACGCGGTCACCGCCGACCGCGACGAGCAGAAGCGCCAGCGCGAAGCCGCCGAGGCCGAGGTCCAGGCGTTGCGCAACACCAACGTGCGTCAGGACGCCGAGCTGAAGAACCTGCGCGAGAAGGCGATTCAGACCGGCGTCGAGCGCGACAAGTACAAGACCGAACGCGACGAGGCGGTGCGCAAACTGGCCCAGGCCACCCCGGAGCACAAGCGCTACGGCAGCAAGGCCCGCGTCGACGCCGAACGCAACCAGACCCAGCCCGGCGACACCCAGCCGATGCCGGGACCTAACGGCCACCACCGCAACGGCAACGGCACACCGCGTCCGCAGCGCGACCCGATCGAGCGGAGCCGGTGATGAACGTCGAATCCACCGATCCCGTGCAGCCGCAGTACTACCTCGACCGGGGCGCGTTCGCGCTGGAAGCCGAGATGCGCGCCGACTATGCCGTAGTTCGCAACGCCCGCAAGATCGCCGCGCGAGTCCAGTTCGACTCCCACCGCGCCGAATTGCTCGCCGCTGCCGACCGGATCGCGCGCCGGTGGGCCAGCCCCGCCGGGGTGACTGGCCCGTGGGAGCAGCTCGACAACGCTGTAAGCCGGTGGGAGCGGACACCCCAGCTCATGCACCGCCTCCACGACCAGGTCACCGAAGGCGGTCGAGAGCCGGGGATGTTGCCGATCGACTGGCGCACCTGCCAGCAGGCCCGAGAGTTGACCGGCAACGGCACCTGGCCACCCACCACGCTCCTGCGCCACCGGATCGAAAGAAACCGGTGAGCCATGCACCACGAACACGAAGAAGCCATGCGCGCCGAGTTCTCCGACTGCATCGCCCTGTCCTGGCATACCATGCGGCACAGCACGACCATCGACACCGACGAGATCCACGCCCGTGTCAACGAGTACGACCAGCGGTGGCAGTCCGGCCCGCATGCCCGGGAATGGAACTTCCTGTGTGCGGCCTACACCGACTGGCGCGACTACCCCGAGGACACTGCCAAGCTCGTCGCCGACATCGATGCCCACCGCGACGTCTACCACGGTGCCGGATTCACCGACATCCAGCGGCGCAGCCTGGACCAGGCCCGCAACATCGCCAACGAGGAACGCTCCGCGATCCGGGCCCACAGCCCGTCGCAGCAGCTTCCGGTGCAGCGGGAGCGGTGAGCAGCCATGGAACGTGAATACGAAGAGGCCATGCGTACCGAGTTCGCCGCCCAGGCCGAACGGTGGCGGACGGCATACGAACCCGACGTCACCGAGGCCAAGCTGGACGAGATCTATCGCACGGCCAACGAATGCGACCAGCGGTGGCAGACCGGCCCGCACGCCGAACACTGGCAGTACCTCACCGACGCCTACTCCGATTGGCGTGCCCGCCCAGACACGATGAACCGGCTCCTGGACGACGTCGAACACAACCGCGCTCAGGGCTGGGACACCGGCGTCACCGACATCCAACGCCGCAGCCTGCACCAGGCCCGCGACCTGGCCCACTGGGAGCGCTCCCAGCAGCGCACCCACCGGCCCGGAATCGAGCGGGGGCGGTGATCGGGCATGGAACCGCAACCGACACACGGGCGTTCGTGGGAGCTGATCACCTCAGCCCTCACCGCGCAGATGGGGCCAGGCAGGGCGGGACCGAAATGGACGAACTACTACTGCCCGGTTCATGAGAACGACGGCCAGCATCACAATCCGTCGCTCGGTGTCCGCTACGACCCCGCCCAGGGAAAGACCATCCTGCGGTGCTGGGCCGGCTGCGACGACCAGGACGTCCTGTCGCGCCTGAACCTGCGGGTCCGCGACATGTGGGACCAACTCCCACAGCGTGACCCGCACCGCCGCAACCAGCCGCCGACACCACGGCCGCGGCCGCAGGGGGCGGGAATGTCGCTGGTGGACAAGGCTATCGACTACGCCCAGTTCCCGCCGCCGCACAAGCCGCAGTTGGGTGAGGCGGTCGGACCGGTGGAAACGGTGTGCACCTACGTCTACCGGTGGCCGGACGGGCGCGTCGAAGGCGCCGTCGCCCGTCAGCGCACCCCGCACCAGCGCGGCTACAGCAAAGGGTTCTGGCAGGCCCGCTGGACCGGAAACCAATGGGAGCACACCGGTTTCGCCCCGATCCCGTACCGGCTGCCCGAACTCGTCGACGCCGTCGCGGCTGGGCGAGAGATCTACGTCTGCGAGGGCGAGAAGGACGTTGTGCGCGCGTTCGACACCGGACAGATCGCGACCTGCAACGCCATGGGCGCCGGCTCCTGGACCCCCGAACACGCCCGATGGCTGCACGGAGCAGGGCGGGTGATCGTGGTCGCCGACCGCGACCGGCCCGGCTACCGGCACGCCGCCCGCGTCGCCGAGACCCTGCACGGGCACGTCGGAGAGATCCGGGTGCTGCAAGCCGCCGCGGGCAAGGACCTGTCCGACCACCTCGACGCCGGCCACGGCATCGACGCCCTCGAACGCGTCCCCTACCTGGATCGGCACTACCGCCAACCCCCACAGCGGACACGGGCCATCACCCGCAGCCGCTGACCCACCTATCCCCGATAGATCAGGAAGGAATCCACATCATGACCGGAATCGACTACGGACAGCGTTTCAAGGCCGCCGCCGCCAAACCGCCGAGCGCGTTCGGCAAGAACGCCACCCCCGGCACCACCGTGTACGGACGTATCACCGAAATCGGTGAACAGCCGCGGCTGAAGTTCAACGGCGCCCCCGGCGAGGTCCAGAAGGACAAGCAGGGCAACCCGGTGATGCAGCTGTACATCACCCTCGACACCCCGGCGGGGCTGCGTAACTTGTACCCGACCCCGCGCATGGAACGCGCCATCGGTACCGCCCTGAGCAAGGCCGGCGCCGAGTTCCAAATCGGCGCGACCCTGTCGGTCACCTACACCGGCACCGACCCCGCCGACGACCGCGCCCGCCTCTACACCGCCGCCTACACCCCCACCACCGCGGGCGGAGGTGAGGCGTGACCGGCAACGGCGCCGGTTCGCTCGTGGTGCACGGCAACGACGCCGTGCACCATAGCCGCCCACCGGCCGACACCCCCGACACCGACACCGCCGCCCCGCCCGACGCCGTCGCGGACCCGACACCACCGAGGCGACAGCGTCGCCTCACCCGACAGGAGACCCGACACCCGCACGCACCCACCGGCGGCCGGACGGTCGCCTGGCTCGGCTTCGGATTCGGCGCCGTGCTGTCCGTGATGGCGAACTGGCTCTACACCTGGCTGCCCGCCGACACCCAACCCGACGGCTGGAGTCCCGGCATCGCACCCCAGATCGGCTCCGCGGTCTGGCCGATCGTGCTCATGCTCTCGGTCGAAGTCCTGCTGCGCGTTCGCTGGCTCCCCGGATTGTGGTGGAAACTCGCGCGCTACGCCGGAGCGGGCACCGTGGCCCTCGGCTCCGCGATCATCAGCTACGGACACGTCTACCACGTCCTACTGTCCTGGGGCTACGACAGCGTAGGCGCCCGCGTCGGCCCACTCGCCATCGACGGATTCATGGTTATCTGCGGATTCGCCCTGCTGTCCGAATCCACACCGGCACAACCCGATCCGGACCCTGCCGACACCGCAGGCGACACCCGAGACACCACGTCCGCTGTAGTCGACACCCCACCCGACACTAGGGATTCGGTACCCGACGCCGTCGGCATCACCGGCGACACGACAGCCGACGCGAAGGCGACAGTGGGCGACAAGTCCGCCGACAGCGACCGCGACAACAGCATCCGCGCCATGTACCGCACCGTGCGGTCCACCCGCATCGTTGCCGATGCGTTCGGCCTCCACCACTCGACCGTCGCCAAAATCGTCGCCCAACCCGACAGCACCGACACCACACCCGGCGAGACCAACTCAGGCGACACCACAGAACCAGGCCAAGCAATGGCCGGCTCGAACTCCCTGCACCACTGAGCGATCCGCGAAAGGAGAAACGATGACCACCGCCACCAACAGCAGCGGTCAGGCCCATACCCGCCGATGGGCGAGCACGAAAGACGCTGCGGCACATATCCACAGGCACCCAGAGGTACTGCGCCGCTGGCATCGGCAGCGCGCCGAACATCCCTGGCTGCCCCTGCCACGCAGAGTCGGCAAGAACCTCCTCTGGGACCTGGACGAACTCGATGCAGCTATCGACGCCCAGGTCGACCGAGACGAAGGCCAGTAACCATGCCTCGTGGCCGACCGCCGCGGCCCATCGGAGTTCCGGGCGCCGTCATGCTCACCGAGCTTGCGCCCGGCCACTTCGAGGCTCGCGTCCTGGTCCGCGACGGCTCCGGTAAGCGGCGCGAGGTCACGCGCCGATCTCCGCTCAGGCTGGACACACGCGGGCGAAAGGTGCCGGACCGCAATGGCTCTCGCGCCAGTGAAGCCGTACTCGCCGCAGCCCGGGAGATCCGTGTTGCAGTCCAGGGAGAGCTGACCGACTCGATATCGGTGCGGAAGCTCTGGGAGTTCTACCGCAATCATCTGGTCGCGCTCGAACGCGCCGCCAGCACACTGGACCGCTACGACGATGTCGCGACGATGTTCAACAGGGCATTCGGTGACCTCCGTCTACATGAGGTCACGACGGCCGCCGCCGAAAAGTTCCTCATCGAGGTCGGCAAGACGCAAGGGCCCGGATCCATGGACACCGCGCGATCGGTCCTGTCCGGCATGTTCAAGTACGCCGTCCGCAAGACTCCACTCGCCGTCAATCCCGTCCGAGAGGTCGAGCTGCCCGAGAACCTCGAGCCCAAGGGGCGGGCTGGCGGAGCACGCGACATCACCATTGACGAACTCCGGTTCATCCTCGCCGCGGTCAGAACCTCGATCCTGCCCTGCCCGCGCAGACTCATGAAGAAGGAGCGCGAGCGCCCGACGCCGATCAGGTCCTACGCCCCGCCGACCGTCGCCGACTTCTGCACATCGGCCGACCTCACAGACTGGGTTACCCTGCTCGCCGGCACCGGCCTACGCCGGAGCCAGATACTCGCCCTTTTGTGGTCCGACATCGACTTCGAGAGCAAGACGCTACGGACGTCCGGAAAAGTGGTCAGAATCACCAACGTAGGACTCGTCCGGCAGGAGATCGAGAACGATCCCAAGAACCGCAAGGGCCGGATAGCCCTGCCGGACTTCGCCGTTGTGATGCTGACCCAACGCAAGGCCATGCTGGAGAACCGGAAGAAGGCGCACCCGCCCGCCAAGCCCCCCGAGTACGACCTGGTATTCCCTTCGGAGAACTGGACACTGCGCGACCCGAACAATGTCCAGCACCAATGGCAGCGGGTACGCGACGCGCTCGGTATTCCGGACGACATCACCGCTCACAGCTTCCGCGGCGCGGTCGCCACCATCCTCGATGACGCCGGCCTGTCCGCGCGAGTCACCGCCGATGTCCTCGGTCACGCCGACCCGTCGATGACCCAGCGCCGATACATGGCCCGCGGCCGAGTGCACCCCGCAGCAGCCGAAGCACTGCACAAGGCGGTGCACGTCGAGTGACTTTGTTGGGATATAGGTGGGATTCGAACCCCGAAACGGCAGCAGGTGGCGAGAGGAACCTGCTCGCCACCTGCTGCTTTGGAGCCGCCTGGGGGAATCGAACCCCCGACCTTTTCATTACGAGTGAAGCGCTCTACCGACTGAGCTAAGGCGGCGTGCCTTTCGGCGGTGCGAGTCTATCGTCTCGCGGCTGGATCGCGAAAACCGGTGGTCGGGGGCTAGGTGGAGCGGGCGGCTATGAGGGTGGCGACCATGGCGGCGACCGCGAAGCGGGGTTTGACGTTGGTATCGAGGGCTTCGCGGCATTCGAGTACGGCTTGGATGGAGCGGAGTAGGCCCTCGGGGCGGACTTCGGTGGCCAGTTCGCGGATCTGGTCGGACATGTCGGGGTGGGTGAGGGCGACGCCCTGGGCGTCGGGGGTGGTGGCGCGCAGGCGGACCGCGAGGGCGTCGCGATAGAGACCGGCGACGTCGATGAGGGCGCGGTCGAGGGCGTCGCGGCCGGTGCGGGTGGCGCGGGATTTCTGGCGGCGTTCCAGGTCCTTGAGGGCTCCGGCGGAACCGCGGGTGGCCGAGGCGGTGCCTTTGCCGGTGCCACCGGCGCCCATCGCGGTGGCCAGTTCCTCGCGTTCCTTGCCGTCGCGTTCGGCGCTGACCTGCTTGGCTTCCTCGTCGGCGGACTTCACCAGGGCATCGGCGGCCGCGTAGGCGGCACCGGGTCGTGCGGTCGCGCCGACCAGTGCCAGCGCCCGCTTGCGGCGGCCGCGCGCCTCGTCGTCGGTCGCCAGCCGACGTGCCCGGCCCACGTGACCGCCGCTGATGGACGCCGCCCACCCGGCCGTCTTGGCATCGAGCCCGTCGCGTTCCACCAGGACCCGGGCGATGGCGTCCACCGACGGGGTGACCAGATGCACGTGGCGGCAGCGCGAACGCAGGGTCACCGAGATGTCCTCCGGATCCACCGAGGGCGCGCAGAGCAGGAAGACGGTCCGCTCCGGCGGCTCTTCCACCACCTTGAGCAGGACGTTTCCGGCGGCCTCGGTCAGGCGGTCGGCGTCCTCCACCACCACGACCTGCCAGCGCCCGGTACTCGGCCGCCGCGAGGCGACCTGCACGATCGCGCGCATCTCCTTGGTGCCGATACTCAAGCCCTCCGGCACCACGCGCCGCACGTCACCGTGGGTTCCGGCCATGGTCGTGGTGCAGGCGTGGCACTTCCCGCAGCCGGGACGCTCCGGATCGGTGCATTGCAGGGCGGCCGCGAACGCCAGGGCCGCCACCGAGCGTCCCGAACCGGGCGGCCCGGTGAACAACCAGGAGTGCGTCATGGCCGAGGACGATCCGGTCCCGTTCCGTGCTGCCACGGCCGCGGCCGTCAGCTCGGACTCGACCGCGTCCTGGCCCACCAGTCGATCGAAGACACCCGCCACGTCGTACACCCTAGCGGCTGGTGCCGACAGCCTTCGCCGTCATCGCGGCACCCAGCGGTCAGACCCGCTGATACGTCGTATTCGCCCCGTCCAGCGCCTCACGGATGATGTCGGCGTGCCCGCTGTGCTGGGCGATCTCGCGGAAGATATTGAACAGGATATTGCGTACCGGCCAGTACTCCCGCTCCGGCGCCCAGGGCGCGGTCGGAATCGGGATCGGGGTGTCGAAGCTGTCCACCTCGCGAATCAGCTTCTCGGTGCGCTGGGCGACCACATCCCATTCGGCGAGCAGCCCGGCCACCGTCTCGTCCGGCCCCAGCCGATACCGCGAATCCATGTCGGACAGATCGAATTTCGCGTTCTCGTCGCGCTCGACGGCGACCGTGACCCAATGCCGTTCGGTGTCGACGAGGTGATGTAGCAGCCCGCCCAGGGTGAGCTCGCTGACCGTGGTCCGCTGCCGCGCCTGGTCGTCGTCGATACCGCGCAGGGTGATGCCGAACAGCCGCCGCTGCTCGGCGAGATTGGCGATGAGGTCTTCACGCTCGCGGTCGACGGTCATCGAGAGTCCTTCCGGTGGTGCGCTTCGGCGTGCTCACACGCTACGGGAACGCACCGACAGCGAGAACCCCCCGAAACGAGGGGTCAGGACGCATCGGTCAGGACTTCGTGGCAGCCGTCGCCTTCTTCGCCGGAGCCTTCTTGGCGGCGGTCTTCTTCGCGGCCGTCTTCTTGGCCGCCGCGCCCTCGCCCGTCGTGCCCGCGGCCTTCTTCGCTGTGGTCTTCTTGGCGGTGGTCTTCTTCGCCGCGGCCTTCTTGGCCGACTTCTTCGCGGCCTTCTTCACCGGCCCGCGCGCCCGCCGATCCGCGAGCAGTTCGGAGGCGCGCTCATCGGTGATGGACTCGACCTCGTCGCCCTTGCGCAGACTGGCATTGGTCTCGCCGTCGGTGACATACGGTCCGAACCGACCGTCCTTGATCACCATGGGCTTCTGCGACGCCGGATCGACACCCAGCTCACGCAGCGGTGCCGCACTCGCCGCCTGCCCGCCGCGCCGCTTGGGCTCGGCGTAGATCTTCAGCGCCTCCTCCAGCGTCACGGTGAAGATCTGCTCCTCCCCCGCCAGCGACCGCGAATCCGTGCCCTTCTTCAGGTACGGCCCGTAACGTCCGTTCTGCGCGGTGATCTCCTCGCCGGAAGCCGGATCGACGCCCACCACCCGCGGCAGCGACAGCAGCTTGAGCGCGTCGTCGAGGGTGATGGTGCTCAGATCCATCGACTTGAACAGCGACCCGGTGCGCGGCTTCGGCGCGGCCGCCTTCTTGGCGGGTTTCTTGCCGCCGGTGTCGATATCGGCCTCGGGCTCCGGCAGGATCTCGGTGACGTACGGCCCGAAACGTCCTTCCTTGGCGACGATTTCGTGTCCGGTCTCCGGATCCTTGCCGAGGCGGCGGCCCTCCTGCGGAGTGGCGAACAGCTTCTCCGCGACCTCGGGGGTCAGCTCGTCCGGCGGCAGCTCGTCGGGCAGATTCGCCCGCTGCGAGACCGGATCCCCTTGCGGGTCATCAGGATTGGCGACCATGCGCTCCAGATACGGCCCGTACCGGCCGACCCGGACCACCACGTCGCGGCCCTCGGCATCGCTGAACAGCTTGATGGAGTTGATCAGTCGCGCGTCGATGTCGTCGAGCTGCTCGCCCACCATCTTCTTGAGCCCGCCACTGCGCGCGACCGAACCCTCGACACCGTGATCGCCGCCGAAATAGAAGCTGGACAACCAGTTTCCGCGCTGCTCCCGCCCGCCTGCGATGGCGTCGAGATCGTCCTCCATGGCCGCGGTGAAGTCGAAGTCGACCAGACGGCCGAAGTACGCCTCCAGCAGGCCGACCACCGCGAACGCCACCCAGGACGGCACCAGCGCACTGCCGCGCTTGTACACGTACCCGCGATCGAGAATGGTCTTGATGATCGACGAATAGGTCGACGGGCGACCGATGCCGAGCTCTTCGAGCGCCTTGATCAGCGAGGCTTCGGTGAATCGCGGCGGCGGATTGGTGGTGTGCCCGTCGGGGTTGAGCTCCACGGCCGTGACGCCCTGCCCCTCGGACAGCGCGGGCAACCGCGATTCGGCGTCGTCGGACTGACCGCCCGCCTCCTCGTCGACACTCTCGACATACGCCTTCAGGAAGCCCGGGAAGGTGATGGTGCGGCCCGACGCCGAAAACACGCATTCCTCACCGGTATTCGCGACACCGGTGATGCGGACCGTCAGCGTGGTACCGCGTGCGTCCGCCATCTGCGAGGCCACGGTCCGCTGCCAAATCAGTTCGTACAAACGGAATTCGTCATTGTCGAGCCGCGAATGCAGCTGCCCCGGCGTGGCGAAGGTGTCGCCCGACGGGCGGATGGCCTCGTGCGCCTCCTGCGCGTTCTTGACCTTCCGGTTGTACTGGCGCGGAGTAGGACTCACGAATTCCGCACCGTACAACTGCGTGGCCTGCGCCCGCGCCGCCTGAATCGCCGACTCCGACAAGGTCGTCGAGTCGGTACGCATGTAGGTGATGTAGCCGTTCTCGTACAGCCGCTGCGCCACCCGCATGGTGCGCTCGGAGCCGAAGCGCAGCTTGCGCGCCGCCTCCTGCTGCAGGGTCGAGGTCATGAACGGCGCGTAGGGCTTGCGCGTGTAGGGCTTGGATTCGACGGAGGTGACCGCCAGGTCCACCCCCTGCAGCCCCTCGGCCAGGCGCCGCGCGTGATCGGCGTCGAGCACGACCACACCGGAGGCGGTCTTGAGCAGACCGTCCGGCCCGAAGTCGCGACCGGACGCCACCCGCGCCCCGTCCACGTTCACCAGCCGCGCGCCGAACACCCGGGGGTTCCCGGCCTCGCTCTCGCCGCCGGCGTCCAGCTTGGCGGCGATGTCCCAGTACTCCGCGGAACGGAACGCCATGCGCTCCCGCTCGCGCTGCACGATCACGCGGGTCGCCACCGACTGCACCCGGCCCGCCGACAGTTTCGGCATGACCTTCTTCCACAGCACGGGGCTGACCTCGTAGCCGTAGAGACGGTCCAGGATGCGCCGCGTCTCCTGCGCGTCGACCAGATCCTGGTCCAGATCCCGGGTGTCGGCGGCGGCCGCGCGAATGGCGGGCTCGGTGATCTCGTGGAACACCATGCGCCGGACCGGAACCTTCGGCTTGAGGGTTTCCAGCAGATGCCACGCGATGGCCTCGCCCTCGCGGTCGGGGTCGGTGGCGAGGTAGAGCTCGTCGGCGTCGGCGAGCAGGCTCTTGAGCTCGCTGACCTTGGCCTTCTTATCCGGGCTGATCACATAGATGGGCTCGAAGTCGTTGTTGACGTCGACGCCCAGGCGCGCCCAGTCCTGTCCTTTGTATTTGGCGGGCACATCCGCCGCGCCGCGCGGCAGGTCCCGAATGTGACCGACCGACGCCTCCACGACATAGTTGCGACCGAGGTAGGGGGCGATCTTGCGGGCCTTCGTCGGCGACTCGACGATCACGAGACGACGCAGGGGGCGCCCCCGGTCGGGCGCTGCGTTGGAGTTCGGCGCTGCACCGCGGTCTCGTGTTGCCACCGGCGAACACACCTTTCCTGTCGATCCGCGTGGCGCTGGTGCGCGCGATACGCGGCTGGGGCAAGCGGCTGCGACTACATATATCGCTGCCAGCAACGTTTATACCGTGTTGAAGCGCTGCGTCTCGGGCGCAGCGGCGATGTGGCCCCGGGTTGTGATCGAGTGTAATGGGTCCGGATATGGGTCGTCCCCCACCGCCGGGTGGCGGTGGGGGACGGATACCTGTTGGGTAGGCCCGCTCAGATCAGAGCGCGCGAACACCAGTGGCCTGCGGGCCCTTGGTGCCCTGCCCGACCTCGAACTCGACCTTCTGGTTCTCCTCGAGGGTGCGGAAGCCCGAACCCTGGATCTCGGAGTAGTGGACGAAGACGTCAGCGGACCCGTCCTCGGGCGCGATGAAGCCGAACCCCTTCTCCGCGTTGAACCACTTCACAGTTCCCTGTGCCATTCTGTTCCTTCTCTTTCCATACCGGAACGGCGGACAACGAGGTTCGTCCACCGGGTCCGTTCCGAGCGCTGTACTCTTGTTCCCCCTGCAGGAAAGCACCAAGCACACCGTTCGCAACATCGATCCTGCTGATGGTTTGGACTTTGGATCCGTCCCTCGAACACAGAAGCTTGCGACCAGGAACCAGTGAACCATGTCTTCGGTGAATTCAACAGCGGAGTTACCCACAATTTGCAAAAAAGTTGATCTTGCGAATGCGCAGGTGAGGGGCATAATGCCCAAATCCGTACTTGAAGTAGGTTTGCTTCGTGATAACCGAGCGAGCATCCGGCAAACAGGCTGTGACGCGGGTCGCTACTCTGTAGTGAAATGGCAGGTAGACCCACAGACGTACACACCGTTCGCACCCCGCCCGCGTGTCGCGGGGCATGTTCGATGAAACCGGCAGCTCGAGCAGTGCACATCGACGGTACGAGCTACGGTAGATCGTTGCTGAATCGTGTCCTGATCGGCTTCGAAAACGGTGACGCCAGACTCACCCATATCAGCGAGCTACCGTCCCGTGCGGCACAGGTCACGGAATGGCCGCAATGGTCATCGCCGGACGTGGTCGAAGCGCTACAGGCGTCCGGTGTCGACACGCCGTGGACCCATCAGGCCGATACCGCTGAGCTGGCCTTTTCCGGTCGAAACGTGGTCGTCAGCACCGGCACCGCCTCCGGCAAATCGGTCGGATACCAACTGCCCGTCCTGACCACGCTGCACGCGGACCCCAAGGCGACGGCCCTGTACCTGTCCCCCACCAAGGCGCTGGGGGCCGATCAGCTGCGCTGTGCCACCGAGCTGACCGACGGGCCGCTCCGTCATATCCATCCCGCCGCCTACGACGGCGACACGCCGGGCGAGATCCGACAGTGGGTGCGGGCGCACAGCCGCTGGGTCTTCACCAATCCCGACATGCTGCACCTCGGCATCCTGCGCGGACATCAGCGCTGGGCCCGGCTGCTGCGCAATCTGCGCTACGTGGTGATCGACGAATGCCACACCTACCGGGGTGTCTTCGGCTCCCACGTGGCACTGGTGCTGCGGCGGCTGCGGCGACTCGCCCAGCGGTACGGGTCCGATCCGGTCTTCATTCTGTGCTCGGCCACCGCCGCCGAACCGGCCGCGACGGCGGCGCGGCTGATCGGCGCACCGTGCGCGGCGGTGACCGCGGACGGCTCGCCGCAGGGCGCTCGCACCGTGGCGCTGTGGGAGCCACCGCTGATCGAGGGCGTGACCGGGGAGAACGGGGCCGCGGTGCGACGCTCGGCGGGCGCGGAGGCGGCGCGGGTGATGGCCGAACTCGTGGCCGAGGGGGCGAGCACGCTCGCCTTCGTGCGGTCGCGGCGGTCCGCGGAACTGGTCGCGATGGACACGCGACACCTGCTCTCGGAGGTCGATCCCCAGCTCACTTCGCGTGTCGCCGCCTATCGGGCCGGATATCTGGCCGAGGATCGGCGGGCGCTGGAGGCCGCCCTCTCCGACGGCTCACTGCTCGGCGTGGCGACCACCAACGCCCTGGAACTGGGCGTAGACATCGCCGGGCTGGATGCCGTGGTGGTCACCGGCTATCCGGGCACGGTGGCCTCCTTCTGGCAGCAGGCCGGGCGGGCGGGGCGGCGCACCCAGGGGGCATTGGTGCTGCTCATCGCCCGGGACGATCCCCTCGACACCTATCTGGTGCACCATCCCGAAGCGCTGCTGGGCAAGCCCATCGAGGCCACCATCACCGACCCGCACAATCCCTATGTACTCGGGCCGCATCTGCTGTGCGCGGCCATGGAACAGCCGCTCAGCGATGCCGAAGTCCATGCGTTCGGAGCCTGGGAACTGCTGTCCGACCTGGCGGAACAGGGGCTGATCCGGCGGCGCGCCCGGGCGGCGCGCGATGGCGGCGCCCGCTGGTTCGTGACCGCCGACGCGCATCCGCACGACGCGGTCGACGTCCGCGGCGGCATCGGCACCACGGTGGCGGTCGTGGACGGGGAGAGCGGGCGGCTGCTCGGCACCACCGATGCCGGACGCGCCCCGGCCACCCTGCACGAAGGGGCCGTTCACCTGCACCAGGGCGAGAGCTACGTGGTGGACGAACTGGATCTCGACGGCGGGGTGGCGCTGGTGCACGCCGAGACGCCGAGTTGGACCACCAGTGCCCGGGCGGTCACGACCGTCGAGGTGGAAGCTGTCGATGACCAGCGGATTCACGGTGCGGTGACGACCGCGCTGGCGCGCGTGCTGGTCACCCGGCAGGTGGTGGGCTATCTGCGGCGACTGCCCAGCGGCGAGGTGCTCGACATGGTGCCGCTGGATATGCCCGCGCAGCCGCTGCCGACACGGGCGGTGCTCTACACGGTCACCCCGGAACTACTGGAACACGCCGGGATCGACGCCGGGCGTGTCGCGGGGGCGCTGCATGCCGCCGAACATGCGGCGATCGGCATGCTGCCGCTGGTCGCGACGTGCGACAGGTGGGATATCGGCGGCGTGTCGACCGCGGAGCATCCCGATACCGGACTGCCGACGGTCTTCGTCTACGACGGTCACCCGGGTGGGGCGGGCTTCGCCGAGCGCGGGTTCGCGCGGCTGCGGTACTGGCTGACGGCGACGCTGGAGGTCATCCGGTCCTGCGGATGCGCGAACGGATGCCCGTCCTGCGTACAGTCTCCGAAGTGCGGAAACGGCAACAACCCGCTGGACAAGGCGGGGGCCGAGCGGCTGTTGGCGGCAGTGCTGGCACAGCTGCGCGATGGTGACGACGGTCACGCCGAATCGTGACGCGGCCGTCGTCGGGGTGAGATCGTTTCGCCACCTGCACGCTTCGGCGTGTCGTGGCGGCGAGTCGGGGCCGGGTCGGACGATCCGGACGGTTCGCCGCGAGTCATGCACAGCGCAGCCCGCATGTGAATAAAAAGGGATGTGATCCTGTTAACTGACCCGTTGCTCTCGGTCTCGAATGTAGACGGGTATTCACCTGTGCATTTATTCGAATCGCGGTTTGCGCATGTAATGCGTTCTGATCATTTCCAGCATTAATGAACGGCACGGCCGGACCGGAATTAGAGATTGATCATGAGCTTGTGTCGTGCACAACAGCGCCGGATGTGATGGTGATCATCAATTTTCCATCACCAACCGTTCGGTATTTGTAGACCAACCTCCCGGTATTGCGACCGCCGGGCGGTCGCCGAGCTAACCCGGGCCCACGACCGGACCCGCACGAGCCGAGGCCCGCACCATCCGCGTACCCAGCGGGCCGAGGGTTATCCCCGACTCCACGGTGACCGTCACATCCCAGCCCGCGACCACGCACCCCCGAATCCGTACCCCCATGCGCTGCCCGACTCGGTTCGCCTCCGCACAGCCCGCGTCCGTGCCCCGGTCCAGGCCGCCCGCCGCGGCCAGTGCGGCCAGGTCCGCCGCCGATTGGGCCTCATGTCGCGCCACCACGGCCACACCGAGCTGCGCGAGCAGCAGTGTCACGGTCAGCAGCGCAGCCAATGCCCAGGCGGCGGTGACCGTGGCCGAGCCCGCATCGGCTCGAAGTCGGGCGGGCGATACGTCGCTCATGACCGAACTCCCGGCTCGCTGACCGCCACCGCCGTGGCGCGCAGTTCGAGGCCGGGTAGCAGCGGCAGGCGGGCGGTCACCGTCGCGACGACCAGGTCCGCGTCCGCGCGCACGGTGATGTCGGCTCCCGGCGGGGCCACGCGCCCGGCGGTCGGGACGGCCTCGGACTGCGCACCCCGGGCGGTGAGGCGGGCCGCCTCGCGCGCGGCGTCCACACAGCGCACCTGAGCCGAGGCGGCCAGCAGCGCACCGATGCACAGCGCCATGCCCAGCAGGATCGTCGCCAGGGCGAGCGCCGCTTCGACCGTCGCCATCCCGGCGTCGGCGCGGCATCCGCGGGGATTCGGGCGCGAAACCCCCGAGGACGCCCGCGATCTCGTCAACCGACCGAGGTCTTCAACGCCTTGTCGATGATCCGGGTGAGCGCGTTGACGATGCTGTCGCCGGTGACCACCGCGTAGAGCACGGCCCCGAACGCGGCCGCGGCGATCGTTCCGATGGCGTACTCGGCGGTACTCATCCCGTTCTCGGCCGTCGCCGCCAGCAGTAGACGAGTTCGCAAGCGCAGAGTCATGTTTCGAACCGTGGATCGCATGCGGTGTTCCTCTCCTCGGTCCGGTGCGGCGAATCCGCACCGGCACAGTCGTGGTGTTCACAGCAGTCCGCCCGCCATGACCCGACCGGCCAGCCCGATGACGACCGGCACGATGCCCAGACAGACGAAGGCGGGCAGGAAGCACAGTCCGAGCGGGCCGCTGATCAGCACGCCGGCCCGCTCGGCCCGTGCGGCCGCGGCGTCCTCCACCTCGCCCCGCCGCTGCTGCGCCAACTCGCCGACGGCGACGGCCAGGGAAGCTCCCGAGCGCGCGGACCGGCGCGCCAGCCGGGTCAGGGCCGTCACCGCCGCATCGCACACTCCGGCGCCCGCCCGCTCCCAGGCCACCGCCGGATCGGCTCCCAGCGCGAGCAGATCCGCCGCCCGCCGCAAGACCGTGCGCACCGGCTCGGGCGCGCTCACCGCCACCGCATCCGCGGCCGCCGCGGTCGGCAGCCCGGCTCGCAGGCACGCCGCGAACAGATCCAATGCCGCCGCCACCCCCAGTGGGTCCGGCCGCGCCCGTACCGCCGTTCCCCGATCCGGCCGCCGCCGGTCGACCAGCCCACCCAATCGCCGCCGCCCCACATCCCGGCCCGGGAGCAGCACCAAGGCGACGGCCACGAGCAGGAGTGGCGTCGAGTACGCGCTCATGGCAGTGACTTCCGTCCAAGCGTGGTCATCGCAGGACCTTTCGGGTGATGGCGTCCGTCCAGAGGAGGCCGGTGCAGGTGAGAGTGGTGCCGAGGGGGAGGAGGAGTTGGCCGGGCGGGGTGGTGAGGAGGATGTGGAGCGGGGCGGCGCCCATCAGGTGGCCCAGGGCCAGGCCCAGGAGGGGCAGGGCGGAGAGGACAGCGGCGGTGGCGTGGGCTCCGGCCAGGGCGGCACGGGTGCGGGCCTGGAAGCGTTTGCGGCCCAGCAGGTCCGTGCGGGCGGCGGTGAGCAGTTCGGCGAGCGCCAAGCCGTGGGATTCGGCGACCTGCCAGGCATCGGCGACCCGGGAAAGGTCGTGGGTTATGGCGCTGTTCGGGTGGCGGAGGCCGCTGGCGCCGCTGCCGCCGAGGCGGCTGCGGGCCGCGCTCACCGCGAAGGCGTGGCTGGCGTCCCCGGCGGTCTCGCGGGCGGCGATCTCGGCGGCGGCGCTGGGGTGGGCTCCCACCCGCAGCTCACCGATGATCACCTCCAGGCCGTCGAGCAGGTGGGCGAGTTCGGCGGCATGGCGGCGGGCGTGCCGGCGACGGTGATGGCGGACCGCGAAGGTCGCGGCGAGTACGGCCGCGGCGAGCATGGTGCCGAAACCGACCAGCCACAGGCTGAGCGGGATCAGTGGCACCACCACCCGGAGGACGAACGGCGACAACGCTTTCCGCTTCGGTACCGGTGGGCCGAAGAGCGCCGCGCACCTACGGCGTGCGGGTGGCGGCGGCAACGTCACGAGCGCGAGCGCCAGGCAGGCGAGCGCCGGGCTCGGATAGGCGAGCAGTTCACGCATCGGATCGCTCCGTCCGTCGTCTCGCGACCGACCACTCGTCCCGTGCCGGATGGCATTGGGTCGGACGCCGTACCGGGGTGCTCATCGATCGAGACGTTCGTCGATGAGCCGGGTCAGGATGGGAGCCGCGGGGGCGGGGCGGGTAGTGGCGGTCCAGGCGGGCTCGATGTGGACGGTCCCGGAGGGGGTACGGGTGACGACGCCGATCTCACGGAGGGCACGGGAGCCGTCGGGGCGGCGGTGGACGTGCAGGACGACCTGAATGGCGGCGGCCAGCTGGCTGTGCAGGGCGAGGCGGTCCATACCGCCCAGGGCCGCCAGGGCCTCCAGGCGGGCGGGGACCTCGCCGGGCGAGTTGGCGTGCACGGTGCCCGCGCCGCCGTCGTGGCCGGTGTTGAGCGCGGTCAGCAGGTCCACCACCTCCGCGCCGCGAACCTCGCCGACGACGATGCGGTCGGGACGCATGCGCAGCGCCTGGCGGACCAGGTCGCGAACCGTGACCTCGCCCACCCCTTCGACATTCGGGGTGCGCGCCACCAGCCGGACCACGTGCGGGTGCGGTGGGGCGAGTTCGGCGGCGTCCTCCACGCAGACGATGCGCTCGGCCGCGTCCACCTTGGCGAGCAGTCCGGAGAGCAAGGTGGTCTTGCCCGCGCCGGTACCGCCGACCACGAGGAAGGCCAGGCGGGCGCGGATGATGTTCTCCAGCAGGCGTTTCGCATCGGGCGGGACGGCACCGGCAGCAGCCAGGGCATCGAGGCCCTGTGTGGCCGGGCGGAGTATGCGCAGCGACAGGCAGGTGCCGCCGTGGGCGATGGGGGCCAGCACGGCATGCAGCCGCACGCCGAAGGAATTCCCCACCGCCGTCTCACTTCCGGCGAGCCGACCGTCCACCCACGGCTGCGCGTCGTCCAGTCGTCGCCCGGCCGACAGCGCCAGACGCTGCGCCAGCCGCCGCACCGCGGCCTCGTCCGGAAACCGCACCGAGGTCCGCCGCAGCCCCTGCCCGCGGTCCACCCACACCGCATCCGGTCCGGTCACCAGCACATCCGCCACCTCGGGGTCGTGCAGCAGCGGCTCCAGCACCCCCGCTCCGGTCAGTTCCGTCTGCAGCAAGCGCAGCGCCCGCAGCAGATCGGTATCCCCGAGCACCCCGCCCGCCTCGGCCCGAACAGCCGCCGCCACCTGCGCCGGGTCCGGATCTCCGACCCCGTCCGCCAGCCGCTCCCGCACTCGCTCCAGCAGTTCGGCGGTCACCAGCGCGCTCATCGCCGCCCCGGTTCCGGTATGAGTGGCGTGACGGCAGGCCCGGCCGGGACATCGTGTGGTGCAACAGGATCGACCGCGGTTGCGGGCGGTTTCGGCTGCTGTGCCGCGAACGTGTGCCGTATCGGCTCGCGGGGCGCTGCGCACCCGGATCGCGGTGGGGCGCCGGTGGAGGTGAGCACACCGAGGACGGCGGTGGCGGCGCGGTGGAGGGGGTGGCGGGCGTGCAGGGGCAGGCCGCCGCGTTCCAGCTGATGGGAGAGCGCGGGGAGGGCACGCATGGTGTGGAGCAGCGGGAGGTCGAGGGCGGTGGCGATGTCGGCGGGGCGCAGGCCACCGGGGGCCGGCCCGCGAACCAGCAGGGCGAGGTTCGGATTTCGGGTGCGGAGGCGGGCGGTGGTGGGTTCGGCGGCGGCTACCGCGCGGAGCTGGGCGGGGGCGATGAGCACCACCAGGTCGGCCGAGTCGAGAAGTTGGTCGGCGTGTGCGCCACGTTCGGTGGAGAGGTCGCAGACGAGCAGATCCCCCGCGCCGCGCACGGCATCCAGGACGGCGCGCACGGCCGTCGGCGGTGGAGCGGGCGCGGATCCGTCTCTGGTGCAAGCGAGTACGGTGATGCCGCCGACGCCGGGCAGTGCCGCGTGCAGCGCGTCGGCGGCGACGCGGCCGTGCTCCACGGCGAGGTCGGGCCAGCGGGGTCCGGGTGCTTGCTCGAGACCGAGCAGCAGATCGAGCCCGCCGCCGAAGGGTGCGGCGTCCAGCAGCAGCGTGCGCGGCCGGAACCGACGGCGCGCCGCCGTGAGTGCGATGGCCGCGGCCAGGGTGGACGCACCGGCCCCGCCGCAGGCTCCGGCCACCGCGACCACCACCCCGCGACCGCCGCCACCGTGAGCATTCGCGGCGAATGCCGCGATCAGCGCCTCGGCCGCATCGGGTAAGGCCAGCACCTGTTCCGCACCGACGGCGGTGGCGGTCTGCCAGTCGGGCAAACCCGGTTCGTCCTCGGTGACCAACAACACCCCGGGCCGCCGCGGACACCGCGCGGCCGCGCATTCGCGGGCGGCGGCGGTATCGAGCAGGACCACGGACGCCCCCATCCAGTCGTGCCGCCCGACCGGTAGCGCCCGCTCGTCCACGCGCCGATCGGCAGCGGCGGCGATGCGGCGGATCTCGGCGCGCAAGCCCGGCCGGTCGACGAGCATGAGCGCGGGCGCGGCGGCGACAACAGGGTTCATGCAGGTCAGCGTCACAGATGCGGATGACCGACGACAGACCCGCAGCGGCGAGTGTGGATAACACGCGGCCTGTGGAGAACTACGCCCCGCGGGACCGAGGCGAATCGGTCCGGAAATAGAGGACGGCCCCAGCCGGGGGGGGAGGAGGCTGGGGCCGTCGGGGTTCAGCCCCGGGGGGTCGGGCTGAACGCGCCTGGACCATGTCCAGGTAATTGCGATACTACACCCAAGCCCCGCCCGGAATGCAAGTCCGTCGCGCGAGTCGTTTTCCGAACCGGACATGCCGGCTTCCGGCTGGCAAACCCGTCCGGACCGACCGCCCGCCACCCCACCGCCCCGGAAAACCTATTCTGGACGGCGTGACAGCCGAACGCGGACGAGTCGCCGCCTTCTTCGATCTCGACAAGACCGTGATCGCCCGATCCAGCGCCTTCGTGTTCAGCAAGCCGTTCCTGGATCAGGGTCTGCTCAGCCGCCGCGCGGTGCTCGAAAGCAGTTATGCCCATTTCCTGTTCCTGCTCAGCGGCGCCGACCACGACCAGATGGAGCGGATGCGCGCGCATCTCACCAGCATGTGCGCTGGTTGGGACGTCGAGCAGGTGAAGGGCATCGTGGCCGAGACCCTGCACGAGATCGTGGACCCGCTCATCTACGCCGAGGCCGCCGATCTCATTGCCGACCACCGCATCCGCGGCCACGACGTGATCGTGGTGTCGGCCTCGGGCGAGGAGATCGTCGCGCCGATCGCCGCCGCGCTGGGCGCCGATCATGTGGCCGCCACCCGCATGGTCGTCGAGAACGGCAAGTACACCGGCGAAGTCGAGTTCTACTGTTACGGCGAGGGCAAAGTTCAAGCGATCGAAAAGCTTTCCGCGAGTGAGGGTTACGACCTGTCTCGCTGCTACGCCTACTCCGACTCGGTGACCGATCTGCCCATGCTGGCGGCGGTCGGACATCCGACGGTGGTGAATCCGGACCGGGCGCTGCGGCGGGAGGCGCATCAGCGCGGCTGGCCGGTGCTGACCTTCGAGAATCCGGTGTCGCTGTGGTCGCGTATCCCCGCCCCCTCGACCACCACGGTGGCCGCGAGCGTGGCCGTCGGACTCGGCGCGGTGGCCGCCGGGGCACTGAGCTACCGACTACTGCGCAAGCGGCGCTGAGCTGGCGTGAAACGCCGCGCGACACACCGCTCGAGGAAAGTTTCCGCAGCTCTTGCTGTGAGTGCGGTCACAGAGTAACAATGGTGACAAGGAAGGACGGAAGGCCAAGATCGGATCGGAAGAGAAGGTCCTATCTCCCATCCCACCCTTCCCAGCACGGACACCAGGCACCCACGCGGAGCACGCCGCGACAAGGGCACGAGTGTTGTGGGCCTGCGTTATCCGTGATTCCGTCGATGACGGCCCCGCACACGCTGTGGGGATGAATCGGCGGGGTCCGGAGAGCTCGCCGAGGCCGAATCACACAACCCGATACAGCACGCTTGGTAACCGGGTGGTCCGTGCTAGCGGGCGGTGAGGTCGCAACAGCGACAACGCCGCCCGCTCTGATGTGCGGGGACTTCGTGCGGGGAACTTTTCAGCCGGATGCCGCGTCGGCGATCGAACGGGCCTCGCGGGCACCGTCTTCCAGCGCCCCGGAGTGGAAGATGACCCAGCCGCCCACCGCGTTCGGGGTACCGGTGCCGAAGGCGGCCACCGCATCCAGATACGCCTGACGGCGGCGCAGCAGGAACACCTCCGGCACGCCGAGGCTGTGCGGATCCAGCCCGCTGGACACCGCGACCAGCCGGGAAGCCGCCCGCGCCACGATGCCGTCGGCGGTGCCGAACGGTCGCAGCGTCAGCAGCTCCCCGTGCACGACGGCCGCGACCACCGGGGCGGGGGCGTTCGTGGTCAGCACCGTCTGCGCCAACAGGTCGAGTCGCTCCGCCACTCCCGGCACATCCCGCGGACGTCCCAGCGACTGCTGGTCGGCGACCATATCGGCGGCGGCCAGCAGATGCAGCCGCGCGAGGGCTTGCAGCGGCGCGCGCTGCCATACTCCGGCGAGCGTGCGCAGCGCCTCCCCGTCGAGGGCCTGCCCGACCCGCAGCGATCCGGCGAGCACCGGGTCCTCCACCCGCCCGTCGGCCGGAATGTCGATGCTGCCGCCGTCGATGGCAGCCGACGACCGCGCCGCCCGCACCGCCGCCTCGGCCGCCGTGGTCGGCCAGCCGCGCCGGTTGGCCCGGTGCCGGTGCACCTCGGCGAGCGCGTCGCGGGCCTTGTCGGCGGCCTCGCGCACACCGGGCAGGTCGACTAGGGGCTGGAGCGGGTCGGTCACGGGTTATGAGGCTACTTGTCCCGGGTGACCGGGCCGCCCGCCCCCTCGACGCAGTCAGCTCGCCAGCAGTTCCCGCCCCGGGATGGCGTCGAGCAGGCGGCGGGTGTAGTCGGATTCCGGATTGTCGAAGACCTCCGTGGTGGCGGCGGCCTCGACCACCCGGCCCTGCCGCATCACCACCACATCGTCGGCGATCTGGCGGACCACGGCCAGGTCGTGGGTGATGAACAGGTAGGACAGGCCCAGCTCGGCCTGCAGGTCGTTGAGCAGGGTGAGGATCTGTGCCTGCACCAGCACGTCCAGTGCGGAGACGGCCTCGTCGCAGACCACCACCTCGGGTCGCAGGGCCAGGGCGCGGGCGATGGCCACGCGCTGGCGCTGGCCGCCGGAGAGCTCATTGGGGTAGCGCCGCATGACCGAAGCGGGCAGCGAGACCTTGTCGAGCAGGTCGCGGACGGTGTCCTCGCGCTCGGACCGGGTGCCGACACCGTGCACGCGCAGCGGTTCCTCGATGGTGCGGTAGATGGAGTACATGGGGTCGAGCGACCCGTACGGGTCCTGGAACACCGGCTGCACGCGTCGCCGGAATCCCAAGGCCGACTTACCTTTCAGTGCCGCCACCGGAGCACCGTCGAACAGCACCCGCCCGGCGGTCGGGTTCAGCAGCCCCAGCACCATGTGCGCCACGGTCGATTTCCCGGACCCGGATTCGCCGACGATGGCCGTGGTGGTGCCCCGCCGCAGCCGGAAGGAAACATCGTCGACAGCCGTGAAGTCCGTCGACTGCCAAGGCCGCTTGCCGCGGATCCGGAATCTCTTGACGAGGTTCTCGGCGATCACGACATCATCGGGCAGGGTGGCGGTTTCGGCCTCGGCGACCTCCACCGCGTGCTCACGGACCTCGACGCGGTGGCGCACCGTCGAGAGCCGCTGCGAGGCCAGCGAGGGTGCGGAGTTCACCAGTTTCTTGGTGTAGGCGTGCTGCGGGTCACGCAGGATCCGCAGTGCCGGACCGGATTCCACCACCCGCCCGCGATACATGACCACCAGGTGTTCGGCACGTTCGGCGGCCAGGCCGAGGTCGTGGGTGATCAGCAGGACCGCCGTGCCGAGTTCGGTGGTGAGCCGGTCCAGGTGGTCGAGGATCTGCCGTTGCACGGTGACGTCGAGCGCCGAGGTGGGTTCGTCGGCGATGAGCAGTTTCGGCCGGCAGGACAGTCCGATGGCGATGAGGGCGCGCTGGCGCATACCGCCGGAGAATTCGTGCGGGTACTGGTTCATCCGTCGCTCGGCGTCGGACATCCCGGCTTCCTCGAGCAGTTCCATGGCGCGGCGGCGCGCCTCGGTGCCCTTGGCGATGCCGTTGGCCGCCAGGGTTTCCCGCACCTGGAAGCCGATCTTCCAGACCGGGTTCAGGTTGGACATGGGATCCTGGGGCACCAGTCCGATGCCGCGCCCGCGCACGGCGACGATCTCCGGTGCCGACGCCCGGGTGAGGTCCTTGCCGTCGAATCGGATGGATCCCGAGGTCACCTGTCCGGTGCCGGGTAGCAGGTCGATGATGGCGTGTGCCGTGGTGGACTTCCCGGAGCCGGATTCTCCGACAATGGCGACGGTCTGCCCCGGGTACACGGTGAGACTCACATCCCGCACGGCGGGCACCCGCTTGCCGTCGGAGGTGAAGCAGACATTGAGATCGCGGATGTCCAGCAGTGGCGTGTCGTCAGCGGTCACGGCGCTCACCTCTTCCGGGCTTTGGGATCGAGGGCGTCGCGCACGGCATCGCCCAGCAGGATGAAGCTCAGCACCGTAATGGCCAGCGCCGCAGCGGGATAGAACAGGATGGCGGAGGTGCGCAGATCGTTCTTGGCCTTGGCGATATCGCCGCCCCAGGACACGATGTCGGGTGGCAGGCCGACGCCGAGATAGGACAGCGTCGCCTCGGTGACGATGAAGACGCCCAGCCAGATGGTGGACACCACGATGATCGGCCCGGCCGCGTTGGGCAGCACGTGCCGCAGCAGAATGCCCAGCCGCGACACCCCCAATGCCTTTGCCGCCGTGACATATTCACTGCTCTTGGCCTCTATGACGGCGCCGCGGGCGATACGCGCGGCCAACGGCCAGGTGAACGAGGCGAGCACCAGGATGACATTCCACATGGTGGTGGGCCGCAGCATCTGCAGTAGCACGATGGCGGCGAGCACCATGGGGATGGCGAAGAAGATCTCGGCGATGCGCGACACCACCGAATCGAGCAGCCCGCCGAAGAATCCGGCCAGCGCCCCGAGCGTGCCGCCGATGAACATGAACAGCGCCGCCGCACCCAGCCCCACCATGACCGACGCGCGCGCACCATAGATGGTGCGGGCGTACACGTCGCAGCCCTGTTTGTCGAAACCGAAGGGGTGCCCGGGCCGGGAGGGCGCCATGCTGTTGTCGATCACGCATTCGCGCGGGTCCTGATCGCTGAACAGCCCGGGCCACAGCACCACCACGGTGACGATCAGGATGAGCAGCATCGCGACGATGAAGATCGGATTGCGGCGCAGCCGTCGCCAGGCGTCGGTCCAGATGCTGGTCGGCTCACCGGTTTCCACCACGCGGTCGGTGGCGAGCACCTCCACCTCGTCGGGTGGCGCGACGTAGTGCCCCTGTCCGGGCCGGGTACCGGCCTCGGATTCCTTGACGAGGTCAGACATAGCGGATCCTCGGATCGAGTGCGGCGTAGAGCAGGTCGATGAGCAGGTTGGACAGCAGGAAGATCACCACGAGTACGGTCACGAACGACACCACCGTGGGCGGTTCCACGCGGGTGATCGCCTGGTACAGCGTCCCGCCGACGCCCGGAATATTGAAGATGCCCTCGGTGACGATGGCGCCGCCGATGAGCGCGCCCAGATCCGCGCCCAGGAAGGTGACGACCGGGATCATGGAGTTGCGCAGGATGTGGACGGTGACCACCCGCCGTCGTCCGAGACCCTTGGCGGTGGCGGTGCGCACGTAGTCGGCGGACATGTTCTCGGCCACCGAATTCCGGGTCAGCCGCAGCACGTACGCGAACGACAGCGACCCGAGCACGAAGGCGGGTACCAGCAGTTCGGCGAAACTCGCGTCCCCGGTGACGGTGGTGGGTGCGATCCCCCATTTCACGCCGAGCAGGAACTGCGCCACATAGCCGACCACGAAGACCGGCACGGCGATGATGACCAGGCTGGCGACCAGCATGGTGGAGTCGAACAGGCGGCCCTTGCGCAGGCCCGCGACGAGTCCGAACAGAATGCCGAACACGCCTTCGATGAAGACGGCCATGAAGGCGAGTTTGATGGTGATCGGGAAGGCGCGGGCGAGTTCGTCGCTGACCGGCCGACCGGAGAAGGCGGTGCCGAAGTCGAGGGTGAAGATACCTTTCAGGTAGAGCAGGTATTGCGTGATGAGCGGCTGATCGAGGTGGTATCGGGCGCGCAGCTGGGCTTCGATGGCGGGGGTGAGGGGTTTCTCACCGGCCAGCGACGCGATCGGGTCGCCGGGGATGAGGAAGACCATCGCGTAGATCAGGAAGGTCGCGCCGAGGAACACCGGGATCATCTGGAGTAGGCGCCGCAGGACATACCAAGCCATATTTCCTCCGGAGAGTGGTGCGCCGGGCCGATGTGCTCGGACCCGGCGCGGCGGCGGCTACTTCTCGATGTTCTCGAAGTCGAACAGTCCGTTCCAGGCGAGTTCGGCATGGCTGACCTTGTCCGAGACACCGGCCGCGGCGACGTAGTCGAGCACCGGGATGTCGGCCATGTCCTGGATCAGCAGGGTCTGGGCCTGGGCGACGAGCCGGTGCGATTCCTCCTGGGTGGGCGCGGCCAGGGCGGCGTCGAGCAGCCGGTCGAACTCCGGATTGTTGTAGTTGACGTTGTTGGTCTCGGAGAAGCTGTAGTACTGCGAGGTGAGGAACTGCAGCATGGTCGGGTAGTCGCCCTGCCAGCCGTACCGGAATGCCTTGCCGATGGTTTCGGCGTTCACCTCGTCGCGAATGTTCTTGAAGGTCGGGTACGGCACCGCGATGGCGTCGATGCCGAGGGTGTTCTTGACGCTGTTGGCGACGGCCTCGATCCACGCCTGGTGGCCGCCGTCGGAGTTGTAGGCGATCTCGTACCGGCCCGACCACGGGGACATGGCATCGGCCTGCGCCCACAGTTTCTTGGCTTCGTCGGGGTTGAACTTCAGTACCTCCGAGCCCGGCAGGTCACCGTCGAAACCGGGCAGGGTGGCGGCGGTGAAGTCGCGGGCCGGGAGCCGGGTGCCGTGGAAGATCTTGTCGCAGATGGATTCCCGGTCGATGGCCATGGAGATGGCGCGGCGGCGCAGCAGGCCCTCCTCGCCGCCGAAGTGCGGGACGTTGGACTGCACCCCGATGTGCTGGTTCTGCGCGGTCGGCTTGGTGATCGCGCGGTCGCCGAGGTCGTTCTGGTAGACGGTGAGGGCGCTTTCCGGGATGGTGTCGAGGGCGTCGAGGTTGCCCGCCTGGAGGTCGGCGTAGGCGGTGTCGAAGGACTGGTACATCACGAACCGCAGGCCCTTGTTCTTGGCCGGTCGGCCGCCCGGATAGTCCGGATTGGGCACCAGGTCGATCTTGCTGTTGTGCTCCCAGGCGCCGGGTCCGGCGAACATGTAGGGGCCGTTGCCGATCGGGTTCTGACCGAAGGCCGTCATATCGGCGTAGGCGGACTCGGGCAGCGGATAGAACGGCGCGTAGCCGAGGGAGTCCTCGAAGTCGATCGAGGGGGCCTTCAGTTCGATGGTGAAGGTGCGGTCGTCGATCACCTTCAGTCCCGACATGGTGCGCTGCGTCGGGTTCTCCTTGGCGACCTCGTCGAATCCGGCGATGGGGGTGAACACGTAGTTCTGTAGCTGGGCGTTGGTGGACAGCGCGCCGTAGTTCCAGGCGTCCACGAAGGACCTGGAGGTCACCGGGCTGCCGTCGGTGAATTTCCAGTCCGGTTTCAGGGTGACGGTGTAGTTCTTGCGATCGGTGGTCTCGATGGATTCCGCGACCTCGTTGTGCGCCACCCCGTCGGCGTCGTAGTACTTCAGGCCCGCCCACAGCCGGTCGACCACCCGGCCGCCCATATTCTCATTGGTGTTGGTGGGCACCAACGGATTCTGCGGTTCGGCACCGTTGACGGTGACGATATCGGCGCTGCCGCCGCTGTCGGATGAGCAGGCCGTCAGGGTCAGGCTCGTGGCCAGCAGTGCGGCCGCCGCCGCGGCAATCATCTTCGCTCTCAAGGCATTCTCCCGATCGCAGGAAGACGGCACGGCGCGCGCCGGGGTCCACCGAAGCACACCGCGGGGTCGTCTCAGGTGAAACGGACAGTAGCCACCCTGTCCGCCGTTGTCAGCGATTCGATGAGGGATTGTTCACCTTGTTAGCAATGTGGCAACATGCCCGACTCTTTGCCACGTATCCGCGTGACACATTGCACATCCGGGCACCCTTCGAGACAGCCGAATACGACGCAGGTCACAGTCGGATACTGTCGAACGTGGCCGCGGTCACCCCCGCGGACCGCCGCGGGAAGATGTCGAGAGAAGAAGAGAGATGACCGAACCCACCGCTGATCACCTGGACGCGTACCCGCCGAGCGCGGCCTTCGCCGCCGCGGCCAATGCCGATGCCTCTCTCTACGATCGGGCCGACGCCGACCGCGAGGCGTTCTGGGCCGAACAGGCGCAGCGCCTGCACTGGCAGCAGCCCTGGACACAGGTCCTGGACTGGAGTGATGCCCCGTTCGCGAAATGGTTCGTGGACGGCACGCTGAACGTCGCCTACAACTGCGTGGACCGCCACGTCGTCGACGGGCACGGGGAGCAGGTCGCCATTCACTGGGAGGGCGAGCCCGGCGACTCCCGTGACATCACGTATGCCCAACTGTTGGCCGAGGTGTCACGGGCGGCCAACTACCTGACCGAACTGGGCCTGGTGGCCGGGGATCGGGTGGCCATCTACATGCCGATGGTGCCCGAAGCCATCGTGTCCATGCTGGCCTGCGCCCGACTCGGACTCACCCACTCCGTGGTCTTCGCCGGCTTCTCCCCCACCGCACTACGCTCCCGCGTCGACGACGCCCAAGCCAAACTCGTCATCACCACCGACGGACAGTGGCGACGCGGCACCGCCGCCCCGCTCAAAGCCGCCGTCGACGAAGCCCTCGCCGCCGACGGCGGCGCGACCAGCGTCGACCACGTCCTCGTCGTCCGCCGCACCGGCATCGAGGTCCCCTGGACCGACGGCCGCGACCTGTGGTGGCACGACACCGTGGCCCAGGCGTCCCCCGAACACGAGGCGCAGCCCTTCGACGCCGAACACCCGCTGTTCATCCTCTACACCTCCGGCACCACCGGAAAACCCAAAGGCATCCTGCACACCAGCGGCGGCTATTTGACGCAGACCTCCTACACCCACCACTACGTCTTCGACCACAAGCCCGGCCAGGACGTGTACTGGTGCACCGCCGACATCGGCTGGGTCACCGGCCACTCGTACATCGTGTACGGCCCCTTGGCGAATCGGGCCACCCAGGTCGTCTACGAGGGCACCCCGAACTTTCCGAACGAGCATCGGCATTTCGAGATCATCGAGAAGTACGGGGTGACGATCTACTACACCGCCCCCACCCTGGTGCGGACCTTCATGAAGTGGGGCCGCGAGATCCCCGACGCCCACAACCTGTCCAGCCTGCGCCTGCTCGGCTCGGTCGGCGAACCCATCAACCCCGAAGCCTGGCGCTGGTACCGCGAGGTCATCGGCGGCAACACCACCCCCATCGTCGACACCTGGTGGCAAACCGAAACCGGCGCCATCATGATCTCCCCCCTGCCCGGCGTCACCGCCACCAAACCCGGCGCCGCCATGCGCCCCCTGCCCGGCATCTCGGCCACCGTCGTCGACGAGGACGGCAAACCCGTCCAACTCGGCGAAACCGAGGCCAACGGATATCTGGTCCTCGACCAGCCCTGGCCGTCCATGCTGCGCGGCATCTGGGGCGACAACGACCGCTACCGCGACACCTACTGGGCCCGCTACCGCGAGCAGGGCTGGTACTTCGCCGGGGACGGCGCGAAACTCGACACCGACGGCGACCTGTGGGTACTCGGCCGCGTCGACGACGTCATGAATGTCTCCGGCCACCGCATCTCCACCGCCGAGGTCGAATCCGCCCTCGTCGGCCATGCCGGTGTCGCCGAGGCCGCGGTCGTCGGGGCCTCCGACGCCACCACCGGTCAGGGCATCGTGGCCTTCGTCATCCTCACCGCCGAAGCCACCGACACCGGTGAGAGTCTCGTCGCCGAACTGAAGGCCGAGGTCTCCCGCGAGATCTCGCCCATCGCCAAACCGCGCGAGATCCACATCGTGCCCGAGCTGCCCAAGACCCGCTCCGGCAAGATCATGCGCCGGCTGCTGCGCGATGTCGCCGAGGGCCGCGAACTCGGCGACACCTCCACCCTGGTCGACCCGAACGTCTTCGAGGCCATCCGGGCCCGCCGGGTCTGATACCGCCCGCGGCGCGCGAACGGCCCTGTGACCTGCACAGTCACAGGGCCGTTTCACTCCAAGTCGGAACATTTCCGGCAAACCATTAGAATCCCGTAAAGGTGTGCCGGGAAGTCTGGTCGGCATGCGGCATGTGGCCGATCGCTCCCGGATGGGTTTCGCACGCCGCTGTTCTGTCGAACCGGCTGAAAGGTGCCCGAGTGATCACCCAGGTCCGCTCCGAGCTCTCCCGCTACCTACGGACCGAAACATTCGGTGGCGCACTGCTCCTCATCGCCGCCGCGGCCGCCCTGATCTGGGTCAACTCGCCGTGGGGCGACAGCTATACGACCATGGTCGACACCCGGCTGGCGATTCCGCCGCTACATCTGGACCTCACCCTGGCCGACTGGACCAAGGACGGTCTGCTCGCCATCTTCTTCTTCGTCGCCGGACTCGAGCTCAAACGTGAGCTGGTGGTCGGCGAACTCGCCGACCGCAAGAGCGCGTCCCTGCCGATCATCGCGGCGTTCGGCGGCGTGCTGCTGCCCGCGCTCATCGCCGTCGCGGTCGGCTGGGGCGTGGAGGGCATGGACCGCGGCTGGGCCATTCCGGTGGCCACCGATATCGCCTTCGCACTGGGCGTGCTGGCGCTCACCGGTTCCCGGATTCCGGCCGCCGCGCGCGTCTTCCTGCTGAGTCTGGCGGTTGTCGACGATCTGATCGCCATCATCCTGATCGCCGTGCTGTTCACCACCACGGTGAAGATGCTGTGGCTGCTGGCGGCGATCCTGTGCTTCGCGATCTGGTGGACGGGACAGAAGTACCGGGTGAGCACGCCGATCCTGTACGTGCCGGTGGCGCTGGTGGCCTGGTACGCGCTGCACGAGGCGGGCATCCACCCGACCCTGGCGGGCGTGGCGCTGGGCTTGTTGACGCGCGTGCGTCCGGATCCGGACGAGGACGAGCACTGCGTGCCCGCCGCCAACCTGGAGCACTTCTTCCAGCCCATCTCGGCGGGCTTCTGCGTGCCGGTGTTCGCACTGTTCGCCTCCGGCGTCACGCTGAACGCCGACGTGTTCTCGGAGATCTTCACCAACCGCCTGGGGTTGGCCATCGTGCTCGGACTGCTGGTGGGCAAGACCGTGGGCATCTTCGGATTCTCCTGGGCCGCAATCCGGCTCGGACTGGCCAAGAAACCCACCGATCTCGCCTATCGGGATATGTTCGCCCTGTCGGTCCTCGGAGCCATCGGCTTCACCGTTAGCCTCTTGGTGGCAGAACTCGCACTCGCGGATGTCGGCGACGGCTCCACGGTGGAACTCGCGAAGGCGGCGGTGTTGCTCACGTCGTTGGCGGCTTCCCTGGCAGGTTCGGCGCTACTGTTGCGTCGTGGCCGTGCTCACCAGGCAGCGCGAGACGAGCGGGCACTGCAGGAACAAGAGAGTGACTGACCGGGCGGTACCGGGACGGGTCGACTGACACGGAGAAGGGTCGAGCAATTGAGCTTCACACAGGGCGGCAACGGTCAGGAAGGGCGTCATGCCCGTACCCTCACCTCGATTCCACTGTCCGAGGTCGATGCTCGCTCCGAAAGCATCGGCGGACTGGTTCGTGATGCCACCGAACAGATGTCGACGCTGGTGCGGGCCGAGGTGGAGCTCGCCAAGGCCGAGGTCACCGGGGAGATCAAGAAGGGCCTGCAGGGCAGCGTCTACTTCATCGTCGCGCTGACCATCCTGCTGTTCAGCTCGTTCTTTTTCTTCTTCTTCCTGGCCGAGCTGCTGGATATGTGGATGTGGCGCTGGCTGGCGTTCCTCCTCGTCTTCCTGCTGATGGTGGTGGCCGTGGCGGCCTTCGGCGGGCTGGGCTATCTCAAGGTGCGCAAGCTGCGCGCCCCCGAGAAGACCATCGAATCGCTCAAGGAGGCGAAGACCGTGCTGCCCAGCGGTTTCGGCGCGCCCGGGGCGCACGAGGCCGCGCCGGCCTCGCTCGACAAGTTCCGGGCGTAGGTCTTCCATTACGCTTCCGGGAGTGTCGTCGAACTCGCTTCCGGATCCGTCCACCGTCCGCTACGAGGG
The DNA here is from genome assembly GCF_007362295.1 of Nocardia otitidiscaviarum. Lineage (NCBI taxonomy): Bacteria > Bacillati > Actinomycetota > Actinomycetes > Mycobacteriales > Nocardiaceae > Nocardia > Nocardia otitidiscaviarum. Next base: position 6,593,004 of record NZ_CP041695.1, read on the forward strand.
CCCGTGGACCCATCGGGACGTGCATGCCAACGGCATTCGCTTCCATGTGGTCGAGGCGGAGCCCGGTGCCGGTGTGCCGCCGATCGATCCGGGCACGCCGCTGGTGGTGCTGCTGCACGGTTTCGGCGATTTCTGGTGGTCGTGGCGACACCAGCTCACCGGACTCGCCGCGCGCGGTTTCCGGGCCGTGGCGGTGGATCTGCGCGGCTACGGGGATTCCGACAAGCCGCCGCGCGGTTACGACGGCTGGACCCTGGCCGGTGATGTGGCGGGTCTGATCCGCGCGCTCGGGCACACCGAGGCCACGCTCGTCGGACACGCCGAGGGTGGTCTGGTGTGCTGGGCGACCGCGGTGCTGCATCCGCGCGTGGTGCGGTCCATCGCCCTGATCAGCTCACCGCATCCGGCGGCGCTCAAGCACATGGTGCTGCGCGACGGGCGGCAGCGGCGGGCCTGGCTGCCCAATTTCCTGCGCTACCAGCTGCCGCGCTACGGGGAGCGGCTGCTCACCAAGGCCGATGGCGCGGAGCTGGAGCGGCTGCTGCGGCAGCGGGTGAGCGAACGCTGGTCGCACAGCGCCGAGTTCGCCGACACCGCCGTCCGGATGCGCGCCGCCATTCGCATCCCGGGCGCGTCGCATTGCGCCCTGGAGTACCAGCGCTGGGCCTTCCGCAGTCAGTGGCGGCCGGACGGCAAGCGTTTCATGGCGACCATGCGCGAACCGGTGCGCATCCCGGTACTCGCCCTGCACGGCGACGGCGACCGCTACATCCTCGCCGCCACCGTCCGCCGCGGCCACCACCTCTCCCCCGAACGCCGCCTGGTCGGCATCCCGGACGCGGGCCATTTCGCCCACCAGGAGAACCCCGAGGCGGTCACCGCGGAACTGGCCAAGCTCCTGACCTGAACCTCCTGGCCTGAACCGCCGCGCCGGTCAGCTCAGCACGCACTGCCCGGTCGCCACCGGCGCGGTGAAGGCGGACGCGTTGTCCAGTTCGCCGCGAACCTCGTTGAGCGTCAGCACATACCCGGTGTCCTCGTCGGTGACGGCCGCGCCGAACACGACTCCGAGCACCTGCCCCTCGGTGTCCACCAGCGGCCCACCGGAGTTGCCCGCGCGCACCAGCCCGCGCACGGTGTACACCTCGCGCTGCACGTTCCCGTCGCGGTAGATGTTCGGCCCCTTGAGGTCCAGGGTCTCCCGCACCCGGGCGGCGCTGGCCGAGTAGGCGCCGCCGCCGGGGTAGCCGAGCACGATGGAGCTCTCCCCGGCCGCCGCCGCTTCCGGGGCCAGCGGAATGACCGGGGAGGCCAATCCGGGCACGTCGAGGATCGCGATGTCCTTCATCGGATCGAACAGCACCACGGTGGCCGACAGCGGCCCGCGCACGGTGTCCACGCTGACCTTGTTGGTGCCCGCCACCACATGCGCGTTGGTCATGACGCGCTCGGGCGCGACCACGAATCCGGAACCCTCCAGTGCGCGTTGGCAACTGGGTGCCTGCCCGCGGATGCGCAGCACGCTGAGCTGCAACTGCTGCGCCACCGGCAACTGCAGCACGCTCGCGTCGGGCGGCTCCACGGCCGCCACCGACACCTGGCCGAACGGGCCGATGACATCGGGCAGTCCGGAGGTGTTGAGCAGGCTGGAGAATTCGTTGGGCAGCTGCCGCAGCCAGTCCGGCGCCACCGAGTTCACCTCGGCCAGCACCCGCGAATTCTGCACGGCCGCGGCGATATTCGGCTGCGAGGAGCTGGTCAGCGGCAGGGCAAGCAGCCATGCGGTGGCCAGTACCGCGGCCGTCTGCAGGCCCGCGCCGACCACACTGTCCACACTGCGGGTGAAGGGATCGCGCATGCCGCTGCGCGCGGCGCGGCCCAGCACCATGCCCGCCACCTCGCCGATGATCACCAGCACGACGATGAGCACCACGCCCACCAGCACGCGGCTGCGGCCCTCGCTCAGGTGGATGAGGATGTGCGGCGCGATGAGGATGCCCGCCACGGCCCCCAGCACGACACCTAGGAAGGCGAGCGCCGAGGCGACCGCGCCCTGCCGCCACCCGGAGGAGGCGGCCAGTAGCGCGATGATCAGGACACCGAGGTCGAGCCAGGCCGAGGCGCTCATAACGTCATCCCTACCGCGGCCAACGAGGCCTGTAGATCACGCACATCGTGATGGTCCCATTCTTTCTCCCAGCCGGATACCGCGAGCAGCCCCGCGAGCACGCCCGCGGTGAATCCCCAGACCAGCATGCCGTCCACCGCGAAGGCCGGACCCATGTAGCCGAGCGGATGCCGGACCACGAACCGGTTGGCCGGATCGAGCAGTTCGGACAGCGGCACCCGGGCCACCCGGGTGGCCTCGGCCGCGCTGACCACCCCCACTTCCCCGGGGGTGCGCCAGTAGCCGACCACGGGGGTGACGTCGAAGCCCGACGGCGGCACGAAGATCTTGGGGAGGACGGACAGCGGCTGCACGCCGCCCGGGTCCAGTCCGGTCTCCTCCTCGGCCTCCCGCAGGGCGGTGAAAATCGGTCCCTCGTCACCGGGGTCGACCGCGCCGCCGGGGAAGGCGACCTGCCCGCTGTGCTGGCGCAGGGTGGCGGCGCGCTGGGTGAGCAGCACATTCGCGTCCTCGGGCAGACCGCCGGGCGCGTTCGGGTCGGGGTCGGGCTGTCCGCCGAACAGCACCAGCACGGCGGCGTCGCGCGTCATGCCGGCGGCACCGGCGACCTTCCGCACGGCCTTGCGCATCACGGTGCGGCGCAGCACCGGATTGATGCCGGTGGGGTCGGCCGGATCGTGTTCGACCACCCCGCGCAGCCACTGCGGAACGCCGTCGGTGGAAATCTCGTATGTCATGCCTGCACTCCGAGCTGGGCGTCGACGGTCGCCGCGATGTCGTCGACGCTGGTGAAGGTGCGCCGGACGATATCGGCCACGGTGCCGTCGGCCCGCAGCAGCACCGACTGCGGGTAGTAGGGCCCGGTCCCGACCGCGACCCGCACCCGGGCGTCGGCGTCCGCCACGCCCGGCAGGTGGACGCCGAGATCGGTCAGTCGCGCCAACGCCTTCACCGCATCGGGATCACTGTGCACGGTCAGCACCGTAACCGCACCGGCGGCTCGATCCGAAAACTGTTGTAGCAGAGGTAGTTCCTCGGCGCACGGGCCGCACCAGTAGGCCCACAGGTTGAGCAGTGCGGGTTTGCCCGCCAAGGCGGCGGCCAGATCGACGGGCTGCCCGTCTGCCAGGCAGGTCAGCGTGATGCCGCGCAGCGGGCCGTCGCCGACGGACACGCCGCCGGGTCGCGGGCACGCGGCCAGCGCGGCGGCGGCGCGATCCTGTTCGGATACGACCGGAACGGGGCGGGTCGCGCCGCCCTCGGCGGTGGTGTCGTCGCTCGCGTCGCGCGGCCACAGCGCCACCGTCAGCGCGACGGCCACCACGACGGCGAGCAGCCCCCACCGCAGCACCGGCCGGTGCGACAGTCCACGTGATCTCTGCTCGTCCCCCGACCGCTCGGGTCTCACAGCCCCACCAACTCGAGCAGATGCTCGGTCTCGGGTCCCTTGACCAGGGCGGCGGCGGTGGCGGGATCGGTGGGTCCGGTGCCGTAGGACGGGCAGTCCTTGGCGAGCAGGCAGGCCCCGCACGCAGGTTTGCGGGCGTGGCAGACGCGACGGCCGTGGAAGATCACCCGGTGCGAGAGCATGGTCCAGTGTTTGCGCTCGATGAGGGCGCCGACCGCGTGCTCGATCTTGACCGGGTCGTCCTCGGTGGTCCATTTCCAGCGCTGCACCAGGCGACCGAAGTGGGTGTCGACCGTGATACCGGGCACATCGAAGGCATTGCCGAGGATGACGTTCGCGGTCTTGCGCCCGATGCCGGGCAGCTGCACGAGCTTGTCGAGCGTATCGGGTAGCTCGCCGTCGTAGCGCTCCATGAGCGCCTGGCCGAGGCCGATGAGCGCGGACGCCTTGTTGCGGTAGAAACCGGTCGGCCGGATGTACTCCTCCAGCTCGGTGCGATCGGCTTCGGCATAGGCGCGCGCATCGGGATACTTCGCGAACAACACCGGGGTGGTCATGTTCACCCGCACATCGGTGCACTGCGCGGAAAGAATTGTGGCCACGGCCAATTCGAGCGGCGTGGTGAAATCGAGTTCGCAGTGCGCGTCGGGAAATGCGACGGTCAGATCGCGGTACATCCGACGGGCGCGGCGCACCAGACCCGTACGGGTCTCATTGCGGCGCGGATTCGCTTTCACCGGTCGCTCGAACGCTCGCGGCGCGGTGGCGCTTTCACTCGCCGCCGCGGGCACGACGGCATCGGCGGACCGCGCTTTACCGCTTCGCGCGGCAGCGCTGGATTCGGAGACACGCACGCGTCCACCTTACGGAACCAGAACCGGCCGACAACCGGGCTGCGCACCTCCCGTGTTCCATCTGAGACCTTGGGCGTGTTTACTCACCCGTATGCAAGGACTCGCTGTGGTGCTCTTCCCGGTGGTGCTGATGCTGTTCGCACTGGGGATGGAACGAGTCGAGAACCGGCTCCGCAAGCTGCTCGAACCGGACGAAGAGGTGCGGCAGTACCTGGATAGGGCGACGAATGCCGAGGTCAGCGATCTGACCAAATTGGGACTTCCGGCCGCGGCGGCGCGCCCGCGGCCGCGGCGGACCCGCGGTGAAGCCATGGATGTGGCGCAGGCCAGCTGAGCGCCGCACAGCGGCCGCTCGAATGCGACGCGGCCGACCCGCAGGTTGCGAAAGTTACGCGTGTCGCAGAATTATGTTCTGCGTGTCGTGAGCACCGGACCCGTGTGTCGCAGGAAACGCACCGCGTGTCGCTGTAGTGGGCTTCTGTGTGTCGCGAGGGCCGACAGTGGGCGTCGTGAAAAGGGCCTCCGCGTGTCGGAGATTGAACGCGGCGCGTGGTGTCTATCACTACCCGGACATATTGCAAAGTAGACTGCACTGTCGGCCGAATCAGCTTCGGTCCAGGACAGAGCCATTTCCCATAAGGAGCACATTCGTGGACGAGGCCCTCGCCAGAGCAGGCATCTTCCAAGGCGTCGAGCCAACCGCCGTGGCGGCCCTCGCCAAACAGCTTCAGCCCGTGGACTTCCCGCGCGGCCATGTCATTTTCAACGAGGGTGAGCCCGGCGACCGCCTGTACATCATCACGTCCGGCAAGGTGAAGATCGGCCGCCGGTCCCCGGACGGTCGGGAGAACCTGCTGACCATCATGGGCCCGTCGGACATGTTCGGTGAGCTGTCGATCTTCGACCCGGGCCCGCGTACCTCGACGGCCACCACGGTCACCGAGGTGCGGGCGGTCACGATGGATCGCGACGCGTTGAAGTCGTGGATCGATCAGCGGCCGGAGATCGCCGAGCAGCTGTTGCGAGTGTTGGCGCGCCGTCTGCGCCGCACCAACAACAACCTCGCCGACCTCATCTTCACCGACGTGCCGGGTCGTGTCGCCAAGGCGCTGCTGCAGCTCGCACAGCGTTTCGGCACCCAGGAGGCGGGCGCCCTGCGCGTCACCCACGACCTCACCCAGGAGGAGATCGCCCAGCTGGTCGGCGCCTCCCGCGAAACCGTGAACAAGGCCCTGGCCGACTTCGCGCACCGCGGCTGGCTGCGCCTCGAGGGCAAGAGCGTGCTGATCTCCGACTCGGAGCGGCTGGCCCGCCGCGCGCGCTGACGCGGGCGAATCTCGGACTCGCACGGACCGGGTCGTCACCGCCGAGGTGGCGTCCCGGTCCTACGCGTGTCCGCGCCCGGTGAGGTACCGAGTACCGGCGAGCGGCCGTCACCCGTGGTGACGGCGGAGCCTCGCAACTGTCAGCCGTGGCTGCGGATGTAGGCGAGTTGGGCTTTCACCGAGCTGTGCGCCGCGGGCCACAGCCGCTTGTCCACATCCGCGTAGACGTGCGCGACGATCTGGAGCGGCTTGGCCTTGGGGCCGAGCTTCTCCAATGCGTCACGGACCTGTTGGAGACGTTCCTCGCGGTGCTTCAGGTAGTAGCCGATCACGGGTTCGGCGTCGAGATGGTCGGGTCCGTGGGCGGGCAGCAGCGTGCGGCCGGGGGCGATCTCGGCCAGTCGGCGCAGGGAGGCCAGGTAGTCGGCGAGGGCGTCGTCACGGGATTCCAGCACCGTGGTGCCGCTGCCGAGCACGGTGTCGCCGGTCAGTACCGCGGCATCGGCGTCGTCGGGGCCGTCGAGCAGCAGGCTCATCGAGTCGGCGGTGTGCCCCGGGGTCGCCACGGCGGTCAGCCGGACGCCCGCCGCCTCGATGACCTCGCCGTCCACCAGTTCGGTGCCGCCGCCGTGCAGGAAGCCCGAGTCCACCGCCCGCACGGGGGTGCCGGTGAGCCGGACCAGCCGATCGATGCCCCCGGTGTGGTCGTGGTGGTGATGGGTGATGAGGGTGAGCGCGATATCCCCGTCGGTGGCGCGCGCGATGGCCTCGGAGTGCGCCCGGTCCTTGGGACCAGGATCCACCACCACCCACCCCGACGCCTGCGGCGCCCGCAGCAGCCAGGTGTTGGTGCCCTCCAGCGTCATCTGGCCGGGATTGTCCGCCAGCAGCACCGCGGCGCTCGGCGTCACCTGTCGCACCCGCTCGTACGCGGGATGGTTGAGGGTCATGATCCAGTCCTAGTGCACCAAGCGCGGTGAGTCCATTGTCGGACTCACCGCGCTGTCACCGTGCCGGTCGGCAGCGGTCAACGCACCTCGGCGATGAGTTCGACCTCGACGGGGGTGTTCTTCGGCAGTTCGAAGACGCCGACCGCGGAGCGCGCGTGCACGCCCGCCTCGCCGAAGACCTCGCCGAGCAGTTCCGACGCGCCGTTGACGACCACCGGCTGGTCGGTGAATCCCGGTGCGGAGGCGACGAATCCGACGACCTTCACGATCCGCACCACATTGTCGAGCCCGACCAGTCCGTGCACGGCCGCCAACGCGTTGAGCGCGCAGTACTTGGCCGCCTCCTTGGCCTGCTCCAGGCTCACCTCGGCCCCGACCTTGCCGACGGCGGTGAGTTCACCGTCGCGGAAGGGCAGCTGCCCGGAGGTGTAGACGTGGATGCCGCTGCGGATGGCGGGGATGTACGCCGCGACGGGTGCCGCGACCGGGGGCAGGGTGAGCCCCAGCTTCTCCAGGTTCTCGGCCCAGTTGGTGGCCGCTGCGGCGCTCATCAGTTCTTGGGCCGCTTCAGGTAGGCCACGTGCTGCTCACCGGTCGGTCCGGGCAGCACCGTGACGAGTTCCCAACCGTCGGCGCCCCACTGGTCGAGGATCGCCTTGGTCGCATGCGTCAGCAGCGGCACGGTCGCGTATTCCCACGCGGTCACATCACTCATGGGGTGAGCGTAGAGCTCGGGTGCGGCGCAAGGCATCCCCGGCCCTCCCGACCGTGCCGGACGAATGGCGAATCGGCCGGTCGAAACGTGGTGTACCAGACAGTCCTGGTCATCCTCTGGGCAGGAATAAGGAACGAGTTATAGGCTCGCGAACGTGGGAGTACCGATCGCAGTGCCCGTTTCGGCGGAGCCAGGGGTCCAAACAGGATGGCCGCAGCGGGCCGAGAAGGCCCGGCTGCACTATGTCTCGGGGAAAGGGGGGACCGGGAAGTCGACGGTCGCGGCGGCACTGGCGCTCGCACTGGCGGCCGGTGGTCGTCGGGTGCTGCTGGTGGAGGTGGAGGGTCGGCAGTCCATCGCCCAACTCTTCGACGTACCACCGCTGCCGCCCACCGAGACCCGCATCGCCACCGCGGACGGCGGCGGCGAGGTGGTGGCGCTGGCCCTGGATGTCGAGCATGCGTTCCTGGAATACCTGGACATGTTCTACAACCTGGGTTTCGCCGGGCGCGCCATGCGCCGGGTGGGCGCCATCGAGTTCGTCACCACCATCGCGCCGGGGCTGCGGGACGTGATCCTCACCGGCAAGATCAAGGAATGCGCGGTGCGCGTCGACAAGTCGGGCAAACCGGCCTATGACGAGATCGTCATCGACGCCCCGCCGACCGGCCGCATCGCCAGCTTTCTGGACGTCACCCAGGCCATGGCGGAGATCGCCAAGGGCGGGCCGATCGCCGCGCAGGCCGAGGGGGTTTCCAAGCTGCTGCACTCCGAGCAGACCATGATCCATCTGGTCACGCTGCTGGAGGCGCTGCCGGTGCAGGAAACCGCCGACGCGGTCGCCGAATTGACCGCGAACGACCTGAATATCGGCACGGTGATCGTGAACCGGGCGAGCGAGGGCTACCTTCCGCGCGGCGTGCGGGCCGAGACCGCCCGGGGCGAACTCGACGCCGAGGCGCTGAAGTCGGGTCTGGCCGAGGCCGGAATCACGCTGTCGGAGCAGGATTTCCAGGGCCTGGTCACCGAGGCCGTGGAACATTCGGCGCGTTTGCAGGCGCAGGACGAGAGCGCGTCGGAACTCGCCGCGGTGGACATCTCCCGGCTGTACCTGCCGTCGCTGGCCGACGGCATGGATCTGGGCGGGCTCTACGAGCTGGCCGAATATCTGAGCGCGCAGGGGGTTCGCTGACATGATTCTTCCGGCAAGTACGGTCCCGCTGGAGCTTTCGAAGATCATCAAGGATCCGGCCTCGCGCATCGTGGTGTGCTGCGGGTCCGGTGGCGTGGGCAAGACCACCACGGCCGCGGCCATCGCGTTGCGCGCCGCGGAGGAGGGCCGTCGCGTGGTGGTGTTGACCATCGACCCGGCGCGGCGGCTGGCGCAGTCGCTGGGCGTGTCGGACCTGGGCAACACCCCGCAGCGGGTGCAGCTGGGCCCCGACGCCAAGGGCGAGCTGTACGCCATGATGCTGAACATGCGCCGCACCTTCGACGAGATGGTGCTCGAGCACACCAGTCCGGAGAAGGCCGAGCAGGTCTTCGCCAACCCGATCTACCAGACGGTGGCCTCGTCCTTCGGCGGGACGCAGGAGTACATGGCCATGGAGAAGCTGGGGCAGCTCGCCGCCAAGCGCGAGTGGGACCTGATCGTGGTGGACACCCCGCCCTCACGCAATGCGCTGGATTTCCTGGACGCGCCCAAGCGGCTCGGGAACTTCCTCAACGGCCGCATGATTCGCGTGATCATGATGCCGGGTCGCGGCGTGGGCCGCCTGGTGACCGGGGCCATGAGCCTGGCGCTACGCGGTGTGTCCACCATCGTGGGCGGGCAGCTGCTCAAGGACGCCTCACTGTTCCTGCAGTCGCTGGAGTCCATGTTCGGCGGCTTCCAGGATCGCGCGGACCGCACCTACGCCATGCTGTCGCGGCCGGGCACTCACTTCGTGGTGGTCGCGACGGCCGAGCCGGACGCGCTGCGGGAGGCGTCGTTCTTCGTCGATCGGCTCTCGACGGACAAGATGCCGCTGGCCGGGCTGGTGCTCAATCGCACCCACCCGGTGCTGAGTTCACTGTCGGCGCAGGAGGCGCTGGTGGCCGCCGACCGGCTGGCCCCGGCCGACGGCACCGAGAACGCCGAGGCGACCGCGGCCACGCTGACCGCCGCCGTACTCCGCATCCACGCACACCGCGCCGAGACGGCTCGGCGGGAACAGCACCTGCTGCACCGGTTCACGGGCGCGCATCCGCGGGTGCCGATCGCCGCCGTGCCCGCCCTGCCATTCGAGGTCGCCGATCTGGAGGCGCTGCGGGCGGTGGGCGCACAGCTCGCCGAGCCCGCGGCACCAGCTGGAGCAGTAGCAATCGGACATAAGTGACCCTCTTCCGATTGGTACGGTCTGTGCGAAACGACCGATTTTGCCCCAGAAACGGACCGAGCCCGCTATACGCGGGCTCGGTCCGTTCTGCTAATCGGTATACGGGTTACATCGCTACCTTCTGCTGACGCTGGACGCGGAAGAAATCCGCCCAGGACGTCACCTCCGGGTGCTGCTTCAACAGCGCCCGGCGCTGCCGCTCGGTCATGCCGCCCCACACTCCGAACTCGACGCGATTGTCGAGGGCGTCAGCGCCGCACTCCATCAACACCGGGCAATGCCGGCAGATGGTGGCCGCCTTGCGCTGCGCCGCGCCACGCACGAACAGCTGGTCGGGATCCACTTCCTTGCATCGGGCCTGGGAAACCCAGGCGATTCTCGCTTCGGCCTGCTCCACGTCCAATCGAGCGATCGGGGTAGTCATGTGCATTTGGTGTGCCCCTTTGCAGTCCGAACACCGGGTCACGGCGCTCCAGAATCGCGTACGACGCGCAGCTACCCAACCCCGCTGCGTTCCGCACCACATTCCACTTTGAGTGTTAGCTCTATCACACTGGGTTCTCAATCTAGATAGTGGTGCGCGCCCTGCGCAAGACCGTGCCGAGATTTTCTGGTACGTCCGTCCATGCAATCGAGACATGGAACCGGGCAGTCGGCCTCATTTGTGACAAACCGACGCCGACGACACGCGCACACCGAGTGCCCGCGAGGCCAATTAGGCTAGGACTCGTGCCGATATCACGAACGCTCGCGAGACTCGCCGGCAGCTGCGTACTGGCCGCCGTGCTGCTCGCCGGGCTGCTCTTCCCGCTCGCCGGTGGATTCGGATACATCTCCAACCGCGCCGCGGACGCCGTCGACAATGTCTCCGCCGAACTGGTGGAGGGCACTGTCCCCGCGGTGTCCACCATGGTCGACGCGAACGGCACCCCGTTCGCCTGGCTGTACGAGCAGCGCCGGTTCGAGGTGCCCAGCGACAAGATCTCCAACGACATGAAGCTGGCGATCGTGTCCATCGAGGACCGCCGCTTCGCCGACCACCACGGCGTGGACTGGCAGGGCACCTTCCGCGCCTTCCTCACCAACACCTCCAGTGGTGAAGTGCAGCAGGGCGCCTCCACGCTCGACCAGCAGTACGTGAAGAACTACCTGCTGCTGGTGGTGGCCAAGACCGACGCCGAGCGCCGCGCCGCCATCGAGACCACCCCGGCCCGCAAGATCCGCGAGATCCGGATGGCGCTCACCCTGGACAAGCAGCTCACCAAGGACGAGATCCTCACCCGGTATCTGAACCTGGTGCCCTTCGGCAATTCCTCCTACGGCATCCAGGACGCCGCACAGACCTACTTCGGCATCGACGCCAAGGATCTGAACGTGGTGCAGTCGGCCATGCTCGCGGGCATGGTGCAGTCCAGTTCCAAGCTCAACCCCTACACCAATCCGCAGGGCGTGCTGGAGCGGCGCAACACCGTGCTGGACACCATGATCCAGAACATCCCCAGCCGCGCCGACGAATTCCGCAAGGCCAAGGCCGAACCGCTGGGCGTGCTGCCGGAGCCCAAGGGGCTGCCGCGCGGCTGCATCGCGGCCTACGACCGCGGCTTCTTCTGCGACTACGCCCTCCAGTACCTGGCCAACGCGGGCATCAGCCGCGACCAGATCGACAAGGGCGGCTACCTGATCCGCACCACCCTCGACCCGGTCGTCCAGGATGCGGTGAAGGCGTCGGTGACGCAGAACGCCGACCCGAACCTGGACGACATCGCCCAGGTCATGAATATCGTCGCGCCCGGCCAGGATTCGCATCCGGTGCTGGCCATGGCGTCGAGCCGCACCTACGGACTCGACGCGGCGGCGAATCAGACGGTGCAGCCGCAGCCGTACTCGATGGTCGGTGACGGCGCGGGCTCGGTGTTCAAGCTGTTCACCACCGCCGCCGCCATGGAGAAGGGCCTCGGCATCAGCGCCCAGCTGGATGTGCCGTCCACCTTCCAGGCCCGGGGCATGGGTAACTCCAACACCCCCGGCTGCCCGCCCGAGACCTACTGCGTGAAGAACGCCGGTTCCTACAAGTCGCCCATGTCGGTGACCGAGGCGCTGGCGACCTCGCCCAACACCACCTTCGTCAAGCTGATCCGGGACGTGGGCGTCGAGCCGACGGTGGATATGGCGGTGCGGCTGGGCATGCGCTCCTACACCCAGCCCGGCACCTCCGGCTTCGGCAACCAGAGCCTGGCCGACATGGTGAAGAACCAGAACCTGGGCTCGTTCACGCTGGGGCCGGTCGCCATCAATCCGCTGGAGCTGTCGAATGTGGCGGCGACGCTGGCCTCCGGCGGCAAATGGTGCCCGCCCACCCCGATCCGCGAGGTGCTCGACCGCAACGGCAAACCGGTGCCGCTGACGCAGCAGGCGTGTGAGCAGGTGGTGGAGCCGGGTCTGGCGCACACCCTCGCCAATGCCATGGGCAAGGACGACATCAGCGGTACGGCGGCGGGCGCGGCCCGCTCGGTGGGCTGGAACGGGCCGCTGTCGGCGAAGACCGGTACCACCGAATCGCACCGCTCCTCGGCGTTCCTGGCGTTCACCAACTCGTTCGCGGGTGCGGCCTACATCTACGGCGACACCCCGACGCCCGGCGAGATCTGCTCGTTCCCGCTGCGCAACTGCTACAGCGGCGACCTGTTCGGCGGTAACGAACCGGCCCGCACCTGGATGGGCGCGATGAAGAACGTGCTCGACCGCTTCCCGCCGCTGGCGTTCCCGCCACTGGACGACAAGTACGTGCGCGGTTCCAACAATGCCCAGATCCCCGACGTCGTCGGCATGAGCCAGGGCGAGGCCACCTCGACCCTGATCGGCGCGGGCTTCCAGGTGTCGGTCGCCTCCGCCCCCGGGCCGACCAAGGGCACCGTGCTCAGCATCTCGCCGGACGGATCGGCGATTCCGGGCTCGGTGGTCACCATCTACGTGAGCGACGGCAGTGAGCGCCCGGCCCCGGTGCAGACGCCGGTGCCACCACCGGGCGTGCCGAGCCTGCCGGGTCTCCCGCAGTTGCCACCGATCCCATTACCGATACCCATCCCGCGCTAGCGGGAACACCGACGAGAATCGCCCGGGGTGCACTGTGCACCCCGGGCGATTTCGCTGTTCCCGGCGGGAAGTGACGCCCTCGGCTAGAGCCGAGCCTTGACCGCCGACGAGATGCGCGAGCCGTCGGCGCGGCCCGCGGCGAGGGCGGTCGCGATCTTCATGACCTGGCCCATCTGCTTCATGCCGGGGCGCTCCCCGTTCTGCTCGGCCACCTGGGCGATGGCGGTGTCGGCGACATTCGCGACCTCCGCGTCGGTGAGCGGCGTGGGGAGGTACTCCTCGATGATCGACTCCTCCGCGCGCTCGTTGGCGGCGAGCTCCCCGCGACCGTTCTGCTCGTAGACGACGGCGGCCTCGTTGCGCTTCTTGGCTTCCTTGGACAGCACCGTGATCACCTCGGCATCGGAGAGCTCCCGAGCCTCGGTACCCGCGACCTCCGCGTTCTGCACGGCCGACAGCAGCATGCGCAGCGTGTTGAGCCGCAGCGCGTCCTTGGCCTTCATCGCGGCCGTGAGGTCCGTACGCAGCTTCGCCTTGAGTTCCGACATGCGCCCACGCTACCGCTCGCGGCCCCCGCACCCGCCACTCTTTTTCCCGGTGTCGACGCCCCGGAGTGGTCCACGCCTCATACAAGTCGATGTTTCCCCCGCAGGTCGCCTATTCTGGGCGAATGCCCGTTATCTCGACCTCCGCCCTGCGAAACGCCGCTCTGGGAGCCGCCGGGGCCGCGGTCGCCGGAATCGGTTACGCCTCGCTCATCGAACGGAACGCATTCGTGCTGCGGGAGGCGACGCTACCGGTGCTCGAACCGGGTAAGCCCTCGCTACGCGTGCTACACATCAGCGATCTGCACATGACGCCCGGCCAGCAGTTGAAGCAGGCGTGGGTGCGGGAGCTGGATCGGCTGGAACCGGATCTGGTGGTGAACACCGGCGACAATCTGGCGCATCCGAAGGCGGTGCCGTCCGTCGTGCAGTCGTTGGGCGGACTGCTGGCGCGGCCCGGCATCTTCATCTTCGGCAGCAACGACTACTTCGCGCCGGTGCCGAAGAATCCGCTGAAGTACTTCGAGAAGGACCACAAGCGGGTCTTCGGCGACCCGCTGCCATGGCAGGATCTGCGCGCCGCCTTCAGTGAGCGGGGCTGGCTGGACCTGACGCACGTGCGCCGCGATATCGAGGTCGCCGGGGTGAAGATCTCGACCGCGGGCGTCGACGACCCGCACCTGAAGCGGGATCGCTACGACACCGTGGCGGGCGCACCGAATCCCCTGGCGGACTTGAGCATCGGCCTCACCCACTCCCCCGAGCCGCGGGTGCTGGACCGGTTCGCCGACGACGGCTACGACCTGGTCATGGCCGGGCATACGCACGGCGGCCAGCTGTGCCTGCCGTTCTACGGCGCGTTGGTCACCAACTGCGGCATCGACCGCTCCCGGGTCAAGGGCGCGTCGCGCTGGGGCGCGCACACCCGCCTGCACGTGTCGGCGGGCCTGGGCACCTCGCCGTGGGCCCCGTACCGGTTCTGCTGCCGCCCGGAGGCCACCCTCCTCACCCTGGTGGGCGCTCCGCCGAAGAAGCCGGCCGCCGATAGCGGGCGCGGGATCACCGCGTCTTCGGCCACTGCTGCGCGATAGGCGTCGGCCGCGATATACAACGCGGTGATACGACAGGCAGGGGACGACCATGAGTGGCGACGACCGCAATCAGCCGGAGCCGCAGTGGTGGCAGGGCGCGCCCGCTCCAGACGCGGCGCCGCCTCATCCACAGGCCGGTCCGTACGCTGCGGGCCCGCCCGCCGGGACTACCCCGTACGGAGTGGAGTCGACCGCCGGGTATCGGCCACCCCAGCCGTGGGCCGGACCCGATCCTTCGGGGCCGCCGACCGCCGCGTATCAGGCGAGTCCGATGGACCAGACCGTGCACGCCGGGTACGGGGGCCAGCCGCCGTACGGTGGCCCGCCCGGATACGGGGCGCACGGTTACGGCCGACCTCCGAATGGCAAGCGCGGCAAGGGTTTGCTCTTCGCGGCCCTCGGCGTGCTGGCGCTGGTGGTCGTCGGCGCGGTCACTGCGGTAGCGCTGGTGAACCGGGATTCCGCCGATTCCGCCTCGCCGGGCAGCACACCGTCCATGGTGAGCGCACTGACCACGGAGAACTCCGCACCGTCCACGAGCACCGCTCCCCGAACCACGGCGGCCCGCCCCACCACGCCCGCCGCGGTGATCCCCGGCTACCAGGTGGTCGTGCTTCCGGAGAACGGCGCGGCCTACGATGTGCCCGCCGATTGGGAGATCGACCGGAGCACCGTCGAAATCGGCTACGGCGCTGACGCTTTGCCGGTGGCGGGGGTGGCGCAGGAGGGCGCGGGCTACTGCCCCAACTACGTGCGCACCAATATGTTCCTGACCCAATCCGACGAATCCGATCCGGTGCGGGCGATCTCCGACGTCACCGCCCGCGTGATCGGATTCGCGTACACCACCTCCACGGACTCCACGCCGGGCCCCGCCGAATCGTTCCGGACCTCCGACGGCAAGCTGGAGGGCGTCTTCGTGGAAACCACCGGCAACGCTCCCGCGCCGAGCCCGGGCTGCGCGTCCACCTACGCCATCTACACCTTCGGATTCCCCGGCGACAGTGGCGCTTTCGTGCTGACCATCATCGCGGACACGGGTGTGGACAAGGCCGTGACCACAGATTTCGCCAAGCAACTCCTGGCCACTCTCCGCCCCCTCTAGGCGGATCGACGGCCGCAAGAAACAGGGGGTCGACCATGACCAGTGGCTCGAACGACCGCGATGACGATGGGACACAGCGGAATCCGGAATGGTGGGAGGGCGATCCCGAACCCGGTTCGCGGTGGCAGTCGCAGCCGCGCTACCCGGAGCAGCCCGGCGACCCGACGACGCAGGCTGGGTACGGGGCACCGGGCGGGTACGGGGGCTATCCGCCGTATGCGCCCGGACCCGCACCGCAGCAATCCGGGCCGGTGCCGAATCCCGCTGCGCCACAATCACATCCTTCCGGACCTGCTTCGCCTCCATCCGGACCTGCTTCGCCTCCATCCGGACCTGTTCCGCATCTCTCCGGACCTTTTTCGAGCCCGTCCGGAACCGTTCCGAATCCGTTCGGAACGATGGCGAGTCCGTCGGCGCCGAACCCGTACCAGTCCAGCCCCGCGCCATTCCCTCCGAACCAGTACGGTCCACCATCCGGTGGCGGCCGAAAGGGCCTGCTGTTCGCGGGTATCGGCATCGTGGTGCTGGCGTTGGTCGCCGCGGTGGCCGTCATCCTGGTGAACCGCGGCTCCGAGGAACCGGTCGCGGGTCCGACCACCACCACCTCCGCGGCCAAGCCGACCACCACGACCAGAACCACCCAGCCGACGACGGGACCGACCACGCCGTCGCCCGTCATCCCCGGCTATCAGGTGATCTCCCCCACCGATATCGGCGCGGCCTGGGATGTCCCGCAGGACTGGGTGCTCGACGAGTCGATCAAGGAGTTCGCCAGCGCCGACGAGACCGTCCCCGTCTCCGGCCTCACCACCGAGGGCGTCAACTACTGCACCGATTTCGTGCGCACCAACATGTTCCTGAGCGCCACCACCAACCCCGACGCCACCGCCTCGGCCCGCGAGATCGGCGAGAAGATCGCCCGCATCGGCTGGACCACCGGCTCCGCCGTCACCTCCACCCCCGGTGAACCCCTCACCAACACCGACGGTTCCCTCCAGGGCGTCTTCATGGAAACCACCGGCACCTTCACCGCCCCCGACCCCCGCTGCGCCGACACCTTCTCCGTCTACACCTTCGCCGTCTCCGGCGGCACCACCAACTCCATAGTCCTCACCATCGCCGCCGACACCGGCGTAGACCGCTCCATAGACCCCACCTTCGCCCGCCGCCTCCTCACCACCCTCCGCCTCATTTGATCCCCTGACCAGCCGATTTAACGTCCACCCCCACCGTGCGCTAAGCTACTCCCCGTTCGCTTCACGGGGTGTGGCGCAGCTTGGTAGCGCGCTTCGTTCGGGACGAAGAGGTCGCAGGTTCAAATCCTGTCACCCCGACTCGTGTGGTTGAGACACGAAGATGGCTCTGGATCGACAAGGTTGATCTAGAGCCATTTTTCTTTTCCGCCTCTACTCGGTGAGACCTTGCCGAACCGTTGTGCGGCATCGCCTATCGAAATTGGTTCGGCATGTCGGTCTAGCTGGGGTTTCGTGTCGTGGTCGCGGGCGGTAGATTCGAACACATGAGCGAAACCGTCGCGGTCGAGGCCACCAGCTACGAGCTGGTCGCGCGGCTGCGGGAGGTACACGCGCAGATCGCCGCCGCCCAGGCCGAGGAGGTGGCGTTGATGACGCGGCTGTATCGGCTGCGGCGCGCCCAGCAGCTCGAGGCCGGGGTCGCGGCACGGTATGCCGGGGAGTCGGCGGCCACGGAAATCGGTGTGGCGGTGCGGGTCTCGCAGCGCAGCGCGGACGGGTTGATCGCGCTCGGGATGGGATTGGGGCGGTTGCCCGCGACCCGGGTCGCGTTCGCGCAGGGGCGCATCGATCTGGCGCGGGTACGCGCGATCCACGACACCCTGGTCAACACACCCGACGACACCGTCACAGAACTGGAAGAAACGGTCGTCGCTCGTGCCGAGCGCAGTGATCCTGCGCGGTTGCGGCGCATCATCCGTAAGCGGCTGCTCGAGCTCGACCCCGCCGGGCAGGCGCGGCGGCGGCGTGAGGCCGAACGCGAACGGTATGTGGCCGTGCGTGCGGCCGACGACGGGACCGCGCTGGTCGATGCCGTGTTGCCCGCGGCCGGGGGGTGGACGTTGTTCGAACGGTTGCGGGAGATGGCGGTCAGTCAGTGTTGTGCCGCCGATCCGCGCTCGATGAACCAGCGGCGTGCTGATGCGTTGGTGGCGTTGGCCGACGGGAGCGGGCGACTGATCTGCGGCTGCGGACTGCCCGAGTGTGCCCGCCGGGACCCGACCGTGCCGGTGCCGGTGGCGCGGCGGGCGTTGGTGCAGGTCGGTGTCAGCGCGGCGACCCTGGCGGGGGTGCAGGACAATCCGGGGTTGTTGGCCGGTTTCGGGGCGATCGACGCCGATCTGGCGCGGCAGATCGCCCGCCACGCCCGCTTCCATGTGGTCACCGAGACCAGCGACGAGATGCGTCGCGGCTCCGCCGCATCGCACACGAGTGGCACCACCCCACCCCACACAAGCGACACCACCGAACTCCACACGGGGCAGTCGCGGACTGCGACCGTGCCCGAAGACGCTGGCGACGACACCGATCCCAGCTCGGTGGCAACCGTGCCTGCCAACCGCCGTGCCTCGGCGGCGACTACACCCGCCGCCGCCCACCGTGGCTCGGCGCGCGGCGAATCCGCCAACACCACCAATCACGCAAGGGCCGCAACCGAACCCACCAGCGACAGCGCCGCAATCGTCGAACCGGCTGGCGATGGCCCTGTCATCATCGAACCCGCGGACCCGCCCCCGCGCATCCCGGCTCCCCCACCAGCACCGGCGAACCCGCCAGAATGGCGGTACCGGCCCAGCGCCACGGTCGCGGCACGCGTGCGGGCACTCGATGGAACCTGCCGGGCTCCCGGCTGCTCGGTCTCGGCCGCGGCCACCGACCTCGATCACCAACAGCCCTTCGACCACCGCTCCCCCGTCACCGGCGGACCCACCACCGTGCACAACCTCGGCTGCCGCTGCCGCCGCCACCATCGCCTCAAGACCCTGGCCGACCACGGACTCAACGGGTGGACGGTCACCCACCATCCACACCGGCGCATCGAATGGAGCACGCCCACCGGCGACTCGATCACCACCAGCCCCGAAGGCGCGAAATTCCTCTTCCCGCATACACCGGTGGCCGCGACACGGGTGGAACCCGTTGATCCGCAACCCGATCCACCACTACTGAACCCCGGCCAGGTGATCAACGCGCTCACCGAGCTACTCCACGTCTACATATCACCAAGCCAACGCAACCTCCGCGCCCGTCACACCATCCGGATCGGGAGCACTTTGTGCGATGTCGGCGGCTTCGAAGGGGATGCGGACCGCCCGCCCTTCTGACCTGGCTCGAAGACGACCGATGAAATGTGCTGCCGGGCAAGCATTACGGCCGCCATGCACTGCACGCACACGATGGCCAGCTGGCGCCCCCGCTCGGATAGGCGTGGCGCCAGCTGGCCGTGTGGATCGATCGCCGCCAACCCGACAGGCGATCGACCCGGACACGCGACCGCGATCGGTGGTCACCCACCGATCGCCGGTCGTGCTTATGGGGTTGTCATCGCGAGAGCGACTTGCGCAGGTCGGTGATGGTGGCGCGGCGCTCGTAGGCGATCCAGGCGAAGATCGCGGCGAGGACCAGGGGGAAGATCGCCATCTCGGGGGCGTCGGCGATGAATGCCTGGGTTCCTGCGGCGAGCACGGTGAGAACGGACAGGCCCGCCGCCGCCAGGGCACTCAGGCGGGGAACCATCAGGCCGATACCGCCCGCGACCTCGACGACTCCGATGAAGATGAGCAGGCCGAGGGGGATGGTCAGGTTCTCCGGGGCGTTTTCCATCAGGGTGTTCGGGATGACGAGCTTCGGCCCGCCGGAGGCGATGATGAAGAACAGGCCGAGCACGATCTGCAGGGTCCACAGGACGCGGTTGCGGATCTTGCCGGGACGGTAGGCGGCGTCGGAGAAGTTCGCGGAGGGGTTGGCGGTGGTCATGTCTGGTCCTTCTGGTCGGTCGCGCCGGGTTGGTAGCGCGTTCAACAGATAGGACGGAGCAGGTCCCGAAGACTCATCGCCGCCCGCGAAAGAATTTTTCCCGATCGCCGCTCGTGGATCACCTCGCATACGACGACACTTGCCAGATACCCCCTGGGGGTATATGTTCATGGCAACGAAGAAGCGCGACCGTTCGGAGGTACCAGCCATGACCGCTCAGCACACCGCCCACGCGGGACACACCACGCACGCACAGCATGCGGCGCACACCACCCACGCCGACCATGGGGCTCACGGCGGCACCACGGGACATCATGGCGGGCACCAGCACCACGCCGGGCACGGCGATCACGCCGCTCATGGCGCACCGGGCGGGTTGCAGGTGACTCAGGACGGGTACACGCTCGAACTGGTCGAGAACATCGTGCGCGCAGGGGAAGTCGACTTTCGGTTCCGGATCGTGGGGCCGGAGGGGAAGGCGGTGACCGATTTCGCGCCTATTCACGATCGGGAGTTGCATCTGATCGTGGTGCGGCGGGAGTTGGACGGGTTCTGGCATGTGCATCCGGTGCGACGGGAGGACGGGACCTGGGAGGTGCGGTTGACGTTGCCGGAGGCGGGGGCGTATCGGGCGTTCACGGATATCGCGCCGACGGCGCTGGGCAAGACCATTACGCTCGGGGCGGATTTCGCCGTCGCGGGCGACTACCGGCCGCGGCCGGTGCCCGTTACCGGCCGCATCGCGGCGGTCGACGGGTACGAGGTCGCCCTGGACGGCGATCTGGAGGCGGGTGCGGGGCGGCTGCTCACGCTCACCGTGCGCAAGGACGGTGCGCCGGTGACGGATCTCCAGCCGTATCTGGCGGCCTACGGTCACCTGGTGGTACTGCGGGCGGGCGATCTCGCCTATGTGCACGTGCATCCGAATGGTGAACCGGGAGACGGGGTTACGGCCGCGGGGCCGGAGGTCACCTTCCACACCGCGGTGCCGGGACGGGGTACCTACCGGTTGTTCCTGGACTTCCGGCACGGGAATGTGGTGCGGACGGCGGCATTCACGCTGACGGCGGACTAGCCTCGGCGGCATGCCGACCGTTACCGCGCCGATCGTCGCCGTCACCGTGTATCCGCAGCAGGCCAGGGTCACCCGGCGGGCCGAGTTCGACGTGGCCGAGGGACCGCGCATCGTATTCGCCGGGTTGCCGGTGGCGCTGGACGCGGAGTCGGTGCGGGTCACCGGGGCCGGGCCCGCGCGGATCGTCGGGGTGGATGTGCGGACCGCGCACCACCCCGATCCGGCCGATGCCAAGCGACGGGAGCTGACCGCGCAGCGGAAGGCGTTGCAGGCCACGATCGACGGCATCGCCGATGAGGAGCAGGCCGCGGCGACGAAGGTCGAGATGCTCACCGAGCTGGCGCGCAGCAGTGCCGAGAGCTTCGCGCAGGCGTTGGCGAAGGGTAAGGCCGAGCCCGGCCGGATCGCGACGGTCGGCGGCGCGTTGGACGCGCAGCTGGCACAGGCGTTGAAGGCGCGGCGGGCGATCGCCGTCCGGCGCGACGAAGCCCAGGAGGAGCTCGACGCCCTGGACCGGCGCATCCAGTCGATGGGTCGCCAATCCAGCAGGGACAGTACGGAAGTCGTGGTCGAGCTGGAGGCGACCGGCACGGGTGCGGCCGAGTTGGAGCTTTCCTACGTGGTCGAGAACGCGAGTTGGGAACCGGCGTACGACGTTCGCGTGGGTGACAAGGACGTCGAGGTGATGTGGTACGGCCTGGTGACCCAGCGCACCGGCGAGAACTGGCCGGAGTGCGAGCTGTCGCTGTCCACGGCGCGCCCGGCGGTCACCGTGACGGTGCCGGAGCTGCGGCCGTGGTTCCTCGACCGGAACCGGCCGCTGCCGGTGGGCGCGCCGCCCGCGCCCGGAATGGCGATGCGCGCTCGGGCCGCGGGCCCCGCCATGACATTCGCCGGTGCCGCCGACGAGGTCGAGATGGTGGCCATGGCACCGATGGCCGACGAGTTCGCCGACCTGGAGCAGGGCGCGACGGCGAGCACCTATCGCACCGTGCGCCCCACCGCCATCCCCACCGGAGCTCGCGGGCACCGGGCCACGCTGGCGCGCTTGGAGTTTCCCGCGAACCTCGGCTACATCACCGCCCCGGTCCAGGCCGAGGAGGCATACCTGCGCGCCGAGGTGACCAACAACTCCGAACACACCCTGCGCGCGGGCAAGGCGTCGATCTTCCGTGGGGAGGAGTTCGTCGGCAGCACGCGCATCGACACCTGGGCTCCCGGCGAGGAGCTGGAATTGGCGCTGGGCGTGGACGATCGCATTCGCATCGAGCGAAAACTGGTGCGCCGCACCGCGAGCAAGGCCACCTTGTCGAGCACCAGCCGCCGCGAGGCCGAATACCGCACCACCATCGCCAATCACACGCCCGCCGCGATCGCCGTCACCGTCCTGGACCAGTCGCCGGTGTCGCGCGACGAGGCCATCACCGTCAAGGATGTGCGCACCTCCCCCACGCCGGCGGAGACCACCGACCTGGGCGAGATCACCTGGAAGCTCGAGATCGCGCCCGGCGAGACGGAGACGGTGAACCTCTCCTTCCGCGTCGATGTCGCCAAGGGTGTGGAGATCACCGGCTGGCGCTAGCGCGGCCGCATCTCAGCCCATGCGCAGCTTCTTCATGAGCCGCAGGGTGACCAGCGTGCTCTTGAGCTGCTTCTCGTAGGGCATCCCCGAGCGGGCGGCGAGGATCTGCTTCTTCTGCACGCCGATATTGATGGTGTCGGTGTACTTGAGCAGCCCGGCGTCGCCGTGCCGGGTACCCACGCCGGACTGCTTCACCCCGCCCGACGGCGTGCCCTTGGCGGCATAGGTGGTCACGAAACCGTCGTTGATATTGACGCTGCCCGCCTCCAGCCGCTCGGCCACGCGGCGGGCGCGGTCCAGGTCGCCGCCCCACACGCTGGCGTTGAGTCCGTAGGTGGTGGCATTGGCGAGGCGGATCGCCTCGGCCTCGTCACCGAACGTGTAGATGGCGACGACGGGGCCGAAGGTCTCCTTGGTGGCGTGCTCCATCTCCGGGGTGACCCCGGTGAGCACCGTCGGCTCGTAGAAGGCGGGCCCGATATCGGGGCGCGCCTTGCCGCCGGTGTGTACGGTCGCGCCCTTGGCGCGGGCCTCGTCGACGTGCGCCGCCACCCGGTTCATGTGGTCCACCGAGACCAGCGAGCCGTATTCGGGGCCGAAGTCGTAGGTCGCGCCCGCCTTGTCGCCCAGTTCCTTCGCGGCGGCGACGAAGCGGCGCAGGAATTCGTCGTGGATGCGTTCGTGCACGTAGATGCGCTCGATATGCATGCACGCCTGCCCGCTGTTGCCGTAGACGGCGAAGATGGCGCTGGGGATGGCCTCGTCGAGGTTGGTGTCGTCGAGCACGATCATCGGGTTCTTGCCGCCGAGTTCGAGACTGCATCCGATGAGGTTGCGTCCGGCCTGTTCGCCGATGACCCGCCCGGTGGCGGTGGAGCCGGTGAACATGACGAAATCGACATTGTCGATGAGGGCGGGGCCGACGTCGGGGCCGCCGCCGCACACCACCTGCACCAGCCCGCGCGGCATACCGGCCTTGTGCAGCAGTTCGATGCCGTACAGCGTGCACAGCGCGGTCTTGTTGTCCGGCTTCATGACCACGCCGTTGCCCGCGATGAGCGCCGGGGTGGAGTCCGACATGGAGATGGCGAACGGGAAGTTCCACGGCGCGATCACCGCCACCACGCCCTTGGGCCGGTGTTCCTCGGTGGAGGAGGTGATGATCGGCATGGGCCCGGTGCGCCGCTTCGACTTCAGCACCTTGCGCGCGGTCTTGAGGTAGTGGGCGATGACCATCGGGGTGTCGCACACTTCCTCGATGGCCATGCGCCGCGACTTGCCGCAGCCGATCTGGATCAGCGTCGCCAGGGTCTCGATCTCGGTGAGAATGAGTTCGTGGGCGCGTTCGAAGACCGCGAGCCGCTTCTCCAGCGGCCAGTCGGCCCATTCGCGCTGTGCCGCGCGGGCGGTGGCGACGGCCTTCTCGACGTCTTCGGGCGAGGACTGCGGCAGTTCGCCGACGATATCGCCGGTATAGACCTCGATCATCTCGTACGGTTCGCGGGGTTCGCCCGCCTGACCCGCGGTCACCATGGCG
Organism: Nocardia otitidiscaviarum; assembly: GCF_007362295.1. Lineage (NCBI taxonomy): Bacteria > Bacillati > Actinomycetota > Actinomycetes > Mycobacteriales > Nocardiaceae > Nocardia > Nocardia otitidiscaviarum. Next base: position 6,616,800 of record NZ_CP041695.1, read on the forward strand.
GTGAGCCGGTTGATCAAGGATTCCGTGATCCGCGGCGGCAGCTTCGCCCGCGACTCACTGCGCGTACTCGTTGTGTCCATGGGGACCTCTCTCCAAATGCTCGCCCCGCCCGTGACGGCGGTCACCACGTTCCAAACTAGAACACGTTATTGTTCTGTACAACGCCGCCGGGTACTTTCGTCTCAGAATCTCCGGTAACGCAAGGACAAGAAGGGCCAACGATGACCACCGCATCCGCTGCAACAGGTAGCAACACCGACGGCACCGAGGAACCGCACGCCCTGGTCGAGCAGCGGGGTGCGACGCTGATCGTGACCATGAACCGACCCCGGTCCAAGAACGCGCTGACCGCCGAGATGCTGTCCATCATGGCCGAGGCGTGGCAGCGCGTGGACAGCGATCCGGAGATCCGGTCCTGCATTCTCACGGGCGCGGGCGGGGCGTTCTGCGCGGGCGCGGACCTGAAGAACATGGCCAGGTCCAATCCGGGCGACAATATGACGGCCGGTGGTTCGTTCGATCCGACCCGCATGCCCGGCCTGCTCAAGGGCTACCGGCTGTCCAAGCCGCTCATCGCCGCCGTCGAGGGCGCGGCCATCGCCGGTGGCACCGAGATCTTGCAGGGCACCGATATCCGCGTTGCCGGTGAGAGCGCGAAATTCGGTGTCTCCGAGGCGAAGTGGAGCCTGTTCCCGATGGGCGGATCGGCGGTGCGGCTGCCCCGCCAGATTCCCTACACCCTCGCCGCCGAGATCCTGCTGACCGGCCGTCACATCACCGCCGCCGAGGCCAAGGAATTCGGCCTGATCGGCCACGTGGTGCCGGACGGCACCGCGCTGGACAAGGCCCTGGAGATCGCCGAACTCATCAACAACAACGGGCCGCTGGCGGTGCAGGCCATTCTGAAGGTGATGCGCGATACCGAAGGCATGCACGAGGAGGAGGCGTTCCAGATCGACGCCAAGGTCGGGGTGCCGGTGTTCCGCAGCGAGGACGCCAAGGAGGGGCCGCGCGCCTTCGCCGAGAAGCGCAAGCCGAACTTCCAGGGACGCTGAGGGTTACAACAGCGCGTTACATCCAGCCGAGGAACGGCCCCTGCCCTGCCGGGCGGGGGCCGTCGGCGTGTGACGAGGCCGGGCGCGCCGACAGCGGAGATCGCGGACGTGCGGGCCGCAGGCGGATGGCGGTTCGGAAATTCGGTGGCCGAACCGGGGCAGGCGGGGCAGCATGGAGGCTCCCCCTTCTCGCATGCGTCCCGGCCACCAGGCACACCGGGACGCCGATCGGCGCTGTTCGGAGGACGGGGCTTGTGCTCGAACACGATTCGAGAGGAGGCGGATGGCTACCCGCGCACCCGCTGTCAGGCTGGTTCTTCGCTACTACTTCCGGGAGTTGGCGAGGCGGCCGCGCTTCGCCCTACCCGCGCTGTTCGCGCCCGCGCTGGGCAATATCTGTCAGCTGTACATCGCACCCCTGGTGGTGGCCTGGCTGATCGCCAGGATCGCCGCCACCGGCGATGCGAGTTTCGATACGGTCGCGCCCTACCTGCTGGGTGTGGCGGGGCTGCTGCTGGCGTCGGAGGTGTGCTGGCGCATCGGCATTCACTGCCTGAACCGCGCCGACGCACTCGGCATCGAGAGTCTCTACATCCAGGCCATGGACCGGCTGCTGGCGCAGGACGCCGCGTTCTTCCACGACAATTTCGCCGGGTCGCTCACCAAGCGATCGCTGAGTTTCGCGACCCGCTTCGAGCAGTTCGTGGACACGCTGGTCTTCGAGATCTTCGCCGCGCTGGTGCCGTTGCTCTTCGCCTCGGTGATCCTGTGGCGCTACGACCCGCGCCTGGTCTTCGTGCTGATCGGCCTGATCGTGACGACCGGACTGATCATCACGCCGCTGGTGAAACGCCGCCAGCGCCTGGTGGACGCCCGGGAGGAGTCCATCGCCCGGGTGTCGGGGCATGTGGCCGACAGCCTGTCGAATATGCAGACCGTGCGCGCCTTCGCCGCGGAACCCCAGGAGGCCGCCGAGCACCGCAGACGGGTCACCGAGCAGCGGCGCAAGACGCTGATCTCCTGGGACTACGCCAATCTGCGCATCGACACCGTGGTCGCGCCCATGTTCGTGCTCACCAATGTGCTCGGCCTGCTGGTGGCACTGCGGCTGGTGGGCGGCAAGGCCGGGGTCGAGGTGGTGCTGGTGGCGTTCACGTACTTCTGGAACGCCACGGGAATCATGTTCCAGTTCAACCAGATCTACCGGCGGCTGGAGAGTTCGCTCACCGAGGCAGCGCAGTTCACCGAACTGCTGCTGCGCGAACCCGAGGTGCTCGATCCGGTCGATCCGCAACCGTTGCGCCCCAAGGATTTCAGCGTGCGTTTCGACAAGGTCGACTTCACCTACCCGGGTGCGCGACCGCTGTTCCAGGGTTTGGAACTGGAGGTGCCGGCGGGCACCCGGCTGGGTTTGGTCGGCCGTTCCGGCGGCGGCAAGACCACCATCACCCAACTGCTGCTGCGCATGACCGATATCCAGGGCGGGGCGATCCGCATCGGCGGCCAGGACATCGCCACGATCACCCAGGCCGAGCTGCGCGGCCTGATCGCCTATGTGCCACAGGAACCGGCCATGTTCCACCGCACGCTGCGGGAGAACATCCGCTTCGCCCGGCCCGAGGCCACCGATGCGGAGATCATGCGCGCGGCCAAGGCCGCCCACGTGACCGAATTCGCGGATTCACTGCCCGAGGGGATGAACACGCTGGTCGGCGAGCGCGGCGTGAAGCTCTCCGGCGGTCAGCGGCAGCGAGTCGCACTGGCCCGAGCCATCCTGCGCGACGCGCCCATCCTGCTGCTCGACGAGGCCACCAGCGCCCTGGACTCCGAGAGCGAACTGCTGGTGCAGCAGGCCCTCTGGGAGCTGATGGCGGGCCGCACCGCCCTGGTGGTGGCGCACCGGCTGAGCACGGTGGCCAGCATGGATCAGCTGGTGGTGCTGGATCGCGGCCGCATCGTGGAGCAGGGTTCGCACGCCGAGCTGCTGCGGGCCGACGGGGCCTACGCCAAGCTGTGGCGGCACCAGTCCGGCGGGTTCCTCGCCGACGAGGTCGCGGTGTGAGGGTCAGTCGACCGGCCTGACCTTGCTGGCGACCAGTTTGCGCAGCGTGCCGGGGATGAAGCGGCGGGCGTAGTAGGTGGGTTTGGCCTGGCCCGGGAAGACGAACAGTGGATTGGTGGGCTTGGCGAGCGCCCGCTCCAGCGCGTCCACCACTCCTTCCGGGCTCATCCCGCCCGCGCCGCCGAGGACGGAGGCGTTCTCTTCCCGAACCTTGTCCAGGAAGGGCGTTTCCACCATGGGCGGGCACAGCGCGAGCAGGCGCACGCCGCTGTCGCGCAGTTCATAGGACAGGCTCTCCACGAATCCGACGACCGCGAACTTCGACGCCGAGTACCCGGCCATACCGGGTGAGGGCAGCCAGCCCGCCACCGACGCGAACAGCACCACGGTGCCGGCGCGTGCCTGCTTCATGGCCGGAATGATGGCCTGGCACATGTTCACGGTGCCGATGTAGTTGACGTCCATCATCTTCCGGATCTGCGCCACGTCGTGGTCGAGCGCGGACGCGTGGACGTGGCACATGCCCGCGGCGTGCACCACGTGGTCGAGGGTGCCGAGTTCGGCGCGCACCTTCTCCACCACCGCGAACACCTGATCGGTGTCGGAGACGTCGCAGGTGTAGGTGTGCATGTTCGGGGAGCGCCGCGCGGTCTCGGCGAGCCCCTCCCCATTGAGGTCCAGGGCGGCGACGGTGTGACCCGCGGCGGCCAGGCGCTGGGCGACCATGCGGCCCATACCGCTGGCCGCGCCGGTGACGAGTGCTGTCTTGGTCATGAGTTCTCCCGGGAGGGCAGTACCGTGGTGGCGTCGGCGAAAGTCATTCGCAGCGCGCCGATTCGACTGGCGAAGAGGGCGGATCGGGGCAGGCCGAGCGAGCGCAGCTCGTCGGCGACGGGGTGATCACCGAGTTCGAGGCGGACACCGCCGGGCCGCATGCGCACCCCGCCCGGATGCATGGCCCAGGGGGTGCGGCGCAGGACGCCGTCGCGGTAGGTGTAGGCGTCGATGGAGGCCCCACCCGCCGCGCCGGGCGCGGGGATGCCGTCGGACACGGTGAGCGCCAGCACCTTTCGGCCGTCCACCGCCACCTCGCAGCGATGGCCGCGCCGGGTCGGCACGATGTCGATATCGGCCATGAGTTTGGGGAATCCCCAGATCTCCTGTCCCGCCGCGCAGGTGAAGCTCTGGTTCACCGGCAGCCAGTGGATATAGGCGCCGGTGCTGCCCTTGCGGCCGGGCTGGCGCGCCATGAGCGAGAAGGCGAATTCGTGGTAGGGGCCCAGATCGCCGTCGACGTAGCGCACGAAGGCGAGATTGCACAGCGCCCGGCCGAGCACGGTGACCGGTTCCAGCCCGGTGGCCGCGAGCAGCACGCGGGCCGCCGCGGCGTCGACCGGGAACAGCGCTGAACTGGTGTCCGCGGCGCGGATTTCCACCGGCATGCGGACGTCTTCCCCGAGAACGGTATGGGCCTCCACCATGATGGAATTAGAACAGGTTCTCATAGCATACGTACAGGGTTCCGGACACATATCCCGATCACCGGGATACGACCTCGTAATCGGGCGCGTGCGATGCGGCGTAGTCCTTGGCCCAGCGGTAGTCGGGCTTGCCGCTGGGCGTCCGCACCACCGTCTCGGCCACCCAGATCCGACGCGGCAGCTTGTATCCGGCCAGATGCGCGCGCACGTGCCGCTCCAGGGCGGGGAAGTCCACCCCTCCGTCGGCGGTGGAGACCACGGCGGCGACCTGCTGTCCCCACCGCTCGTGCGGAACACCGACGACTATGGCGTCGTAGACCGATTCGTGCGCCTTGACAATGGCCTCCACCTCCTCGGCGAACACCTTCTCCCCACCGCTGTTGACCACCATGTTCCCGCGTCCGAGCAGGGTGACCGAGCCGTCCTGCTCCACCTTGGCGCGGTCGTCGGTGATGACCATGCGCACCCCGTCGACGGTGCGGAAGAGCTTGTCCGTCTTGGCCGGGTCCTTGTAGTAGCCGATGGGCACATTGCCGGTCTTGGCCACCCAGCCCTCACCGCCGGGCGCGACGGGCCGTCCGTCGTCGTCCACCACCACGGCCCCGCGTCCGACGTTCACCCGCGGCCCGCGCGTCGGATCGTCGTCGCGCTGCGCGAATCCGATACCGCCGAAACCGGTTTCGGAGGAGCCGATGGAATCCGACACCATCTTCGAGGGGAAGGTGGTGAGCAGTTCGTTCTTCACCGACTGCGACAGCAGCGCCGCCCCGGAGGCGATCACCCACAGTGCGGAGACATCGGCGGGCTCGGACCGGTACGCGTCCAGCAGCGGTCGAGCCATGGCGTCCCCGGTGATGACCAGCACCTGCGGTCGCTCCCGCGCCACCACCCGCCAGACCCGCGCCGGATCGAAGCGCGGTTCGAAGATCACCGCATTGCCCGACCACAGCGCGGTGAAGGTGGGCATCATGGCGGCGGCATGGATGAGCGGCGGCAGAATGAACCAGGTGGCCTGGTCCCCGGATGCGCCGGTGCGGGACTGCTGGTACTCGTCGGCGACGGGTTCGCCGGTGTAGAAGTCGATGCCGCCGCCGAGCACGCGCCACATGTCCTCCTGCCGCCACATGACGCCCTTGGGCAGGCCGGTGGTGCCGCCGGTGTACATCAGGAACAGATCGTCGGGGCTGCGCGGCCCGAAATCCCGTGCCGCTGATCCGTTCTCGAGCGCCTGCTCGTAGGGCACCGAGGTGCTCGCCGTCCCCGCGCCGCCCTGATCGTCCTCGACCACCAGCGCGTGCCGCAACGACGGCACCTGGGGCCGCACCTCTTCGACCAGCGGCGCGTAGCAGCGGTGGTGCACCACCATCTCGAGGTCGGCGTTGTCGAAGACGTAGCGCAGCTCGTCGGCCCGGTACCGATAGTTGATATTGATCGGGACAGCCCGGATCTTGAAGCAGGCGAGCAGCGTCTCCAGGGTCTCGACGCTGTTGTGCATGAGGAAGCCGATGTGGGTGCCGGGTCCCGCACCGGCCGCGGCGAGATGGTGGGCGAGCCGGTTGGCGCGCTGCTCGAGTTCATCGAAGGTGCGCCGCCGGTCGCCCTGGATGACGGCGACCCGATCCGGCATGGCGTCGACGGAGTGCTCGTACAGATCGGCGAAATTACACGCCATGGCTTGTCGCTTTCTGGTCTATCCGTTGGTGAGCGGCAGTGGGGTGCTGCCGTGTTCGGTGAAGGTGAAGTCCGCGCCGGTGCTGAATCGCGTGACGGCCACCTCGTCGGCCTCCCGGAACGGCGTTGCGGCCATGGCGATCTCGACGACGAGCAGGTCGTCGTCGGCCGCGCGCAGGCGGGTGTGGAAGCGCGGGTTCACACCGCGCGCCATGGCATCGAGGGGTTCCAGATGGTCGGAGGCGAGCAGTGCGGGCCACGCGCCGTCGGCGACGGCGTCGCAATCGCGGCGCAGCCGCAGTTCCACGGCCTGATGTCCGCCGACGGTCTCCACGGCCACGTCGACTCCCACGTAGGCCGCCGGGTTCCAGGCCGGATGCAGCCGTAGCACTTTCGCCAGTGCCGCCATGTCGTCGCCGAGACCCAGGGCGCGTCGGATGCGCTCGGCGGTGAGTCCGGCGATACCGGTGAACTGTTTGCGCGCGATGGCCAGGGCGGTCGGCTCGTCGGCGCGCTCGGCCAGCGCGATCCGGAAGCCCAGGGTGAGCAGGTGGTGTTGCAGGCACACCTCGTCGGCCATCCGGACCAGCGCCGATCGGGAGAAGTCGCCGAAGCGGAGGTCGGCGAGCAGCGGTCCGGCGTAATCGTGCAGCCCGGGGCCCTCCCGTTCGATGGGCGGCAATTCCAGCAGCGCCGCACGGGAATTCGCGGTGCGGTGCGCATTGGCCGGGGTCGGGGGCGGCGTATGGCTGTCGTCGATGGTGACGGTCCACGCGCACACCGGATGCCGGTCGGCGGGCACCCGCGGCGGCCGGTGCACGGGTCGCACCCGGATGCGCGGGTTGGTGGCCAGGGCCGTGGCGTCGAAGGTGGGGTCCTCGATGTGGTGGCACATGGCCACCACGTAGTCCTCCCCCATGGGCTCCACATCGGCCAGCGCACCGCAGTGGTCGAGATGGAATTCGCCGTGGTCGTGGTCGATCACCCGGTACCGGAAGTCCATGAACTGCGGTGGCGCGCCGATATCCAGCTGCATGGCCTTGAAGACGGCGTCCACGCCGTCGCCCGGAATGCGCAGCGCCTCGCGCATGCGCCGCGCGTAGACCGGGCTCGCCAGCTGCCATTCCTCGATGGCCACGGCCGTCATTCCCGCGCGTCCGAAGGCGGCGATGGTGTGCGCCATGCCGGAGCGGTCGATGAGGTGCCCGCACAGCAGCAGTTCCGGCACCAGCACGGCCAACTCCGCGCGGGAGAGGCTGTCGAATCGGCTGGGAACTGTCACCATTGCGGGACCGGCCCCTGACCTACCGGATACCAGCCGGGCAGCGGCTGCCCGGAGACGGACCGCTCGATGCGCTTCTGCATACCGGCCGAGAGCGCGTTGTCGGTCATCATCTCCACGAACAGCGCCGACACATTGCCGAAGTCGAAGAAGTCGCGCTGCCAGGACCATTGGAAGTTCCCGGCGTAGCGGAACCAGCTGCCGCCGATGCCCTCCGGACTGTAGGGCCGCCCGTCGGGCCGGTGCTTCTCGTTGACCTGCTTCCAGAGGCCGATGACGCTGCCACTGCGGTCGTCGACGACGAATTCCTGGTACGGGTAGGTCCAGCCCTCCAGCCCGAACATCTCCTGGCCGAGCGCGATCTCGCGGATCTCGTCGCGGCCGACGGCCATGAACTCCTGCTGCGGGCCGTAGTTCCAGCCGTAGGTGGCGTCCTCGGTGTAGAAGTGCGCCAGTGGCTTCCAGTCGCCGAGGGCCTCGCAGCGCTGGTTATCCTCCACCCAGCGGCGCACCATCTCATCGAGTTCCGCACGCGGGAAAGGCATTACGACTCCTTGTCGTCGTCGACCAGGGACAGCGCCTGGGTCGGGCAGTAACGGACGGCCAGGCGGGCCGCCTCCAGATCGGCACCGGGGTCGGCGCGCAGAATGCGCACCTGCCCCTGTTTGGGCACCTCGAACAGTTCCGGGGCCTCGTCCTGGCAGACCGCATGCCCCTGGCAGAGATCGAGATCCACGACGAGACGCATCACCGGCTCCCGTCATCGCTGAGCGGGGCCTCCGGCTGGACCTCCACCAGCACCAGATGCGCTCCGCGCGGCGTGCTCACCACGGCGGCGACGGCGGCGGCGATATCGGCGGCGCGCAGGAAGTGCGAATGGCGGGCGAAACCCCACTTCACCCAGTCCTCCAGCAGCGGGCCGACCACCTCGGGCGCGGCGTTCATGCCCATGCCGGTCAGGGTCTGGCCGGGCCGCACCACCGAGGCGCGCACACCGGTGCCCTCCAACTCCATGCGGAGCTGGCGCGCCAGGGTTTCCGCGCCGATCTTGGCGGCGTTGTAGGCGGCCATGCCGGGGCGGGGCCGATCCGCGCAGTCGGAGCCGATGACCACGAAATCGCCGCGGCGGCGCTCGATCATGCCGGGCAGCAGCCGGTGGGCCAGCCGCTGCGCGCCGCCGAGGTGGACCCGCAGCTGCTGGTCGAAGACGTCCGGATCGGTGGCGTGGATCCGGCCGAACTCCAGGTCCCCGGCTCCGGAGACGACGATCTCGATCGGGCCGAGCGCGTTCTCGGCGGCGGTGGCGAACGCGTCGACGGACGCCCCGTCGGTGACATCGAGCCGCTGGGCGAACGCCTCACCGCCGTCCGCGCGGATCTTGCCCGCCAACTCCTCGCACTGGTCGACCCGGCGCGCACCCAGCGCCACCGGATATCCCTGTTCGGCCAGGGTGAGCGCGGTGCCCGCGCCGATGCCGGAGGAGGCTCCGGCGATCAGCACCGGACGGCGCTCGGGATGGGGTGCGAATCGGGGCATTACCGAACCTCCACCGTGACGGGCAGTTTCGCGAAACCGCGCACATTGATCGAGTGCACGCGCGCACTCCCGGCCTCGTCCACGCCGTAATCCCGTACCCGGGTGGCGAATTCGCGCAGCACGATCTCCGCCTCCAGCCGCGCCAGATGCGCGCCCAGGCAGAAGTGCACGCCGCGACCGAAACTGATGAGCCCGCCCTTGTCGCCGCGCTCGATGTCGTAGCGGTCGGGTTGGTGGAAGACGGCGTCGTCGCGATTGGCCGCGCCGATGAGCAGCAGCACCTTGGCTCCCGCCGGGATGGTGCCGTCGGCGTAGCTCAGCTCGGCGGTGGCGGTGCGGGCGAGGATCTGGGTGGAGGCGTCGTAGCGCAGTGTCTCCTCGACCCAGTCCGGCACCAGTTCCGGGTGAGCTGCCACCTTGGTGTACTGCTCGGGGTGGCGCGCCGCCCAGTACAGGGCGTTGCCGAGGAGTTTGGTGGTGGTCTCGTTGCCCGCCACCACCATGAGGAACATGAAGCCGATGATCTCCTCGTCGGTGAGCCGGTCGCCGTCGGCGTCGGCGTCGAGCAGCGCGGAGGTCAGATCCGCGGTGCGGGACCGGCGGCGCTCGGCGACCATCTCGGCGTAGTACCCGGCCAGGTGCAGGGCGGCGTCCATGGCGGCGGGCGGAATGTCGAGGACACCGTCCTCGCGGTGAACCAGCAGGTCCGCCATGCGCCGGATCTCGGCGCGGTCGGCCTCGGGGACGCCGAGCAGTTCGGAGATGACGTCCATGGGCAGCCGTCCCGCGACGTCGTCGATCCAGTCGAAATCGGTACGGGCCAGGGCCGGTTCGAGGTGGCGCAGGGTGATCTCCCGGATGCGGTCGCCCATCTCGGTGACCCGACGCGGTGTGAAGCCCTGGTAGACGAGTTTGCGCAGGCGCAGGTGCGCGGGGTCGTCCATGGCCAGGAAGGACATGGTGCGGTGGGCGTGCGGTCCCCAGGCCGCCGGGTCCAGGGAGACGCCGTTGCCGCTGGAGAGGCCGATATTGTCGCGGAACCCGGCCGAGACGTCGGCGTGCCGGGACAGCGCCCAGAAACCCAGCTCGGGATTGTGGTAGAGCGGCGCTTCGGTGCGCAGCCGCCGGTACAGCGGGTACGGGTCCTCGTGGACGGCGTAGTCGTAGGGGTCGAAGAGTAGCGGTTCCAGTGATGCGGCTGTCATCGCGCACACCTCCCGTTCGAGAACGCGTTCACCGAGCAGTGTCGGCACCCGCCCGCCATGGAAGACACATAGCTGGACATGTGTCTGTACGGTACTGGAGCGGCCCGAGTGAAACAACGGGTTCGCCCATTTCCGGATAAATCGCGAGCCCCGCGGCGGATCGTCATACTGAAACAGGTTCTTGCGTGGCTTCGAACTCCGAACATATAGTCCGTACACGTGTCCGGACAGCAGAGGAGCTACCGATGAACGGCCTCGTCACCAGCGCTGGGTCACAGCTGCTGATAGGCGGCAAGCTGCTACCGGGCGGCGCGGGCGTCTTCACCACCGTCAACCCGGCCACCGAGGAGGCGCTCGGCCCGGCCGCCAATGCCGACAGCGCCGATATGGACGCGGCCATCGCCGCCGCGCGCACCGCCTTCGACACCACCGACTGGCCCCGCGACCATGCCTTCCGCGCGCGCTGCCTGCGCCAGCTGCGCGACGCGCTGCGCGGGCACATCGAGGAACTGCGCGAGATCACCATCGCCGAGGCGGGCGCGCCGCGCATGCTCACCAGCGGTCCGCAGCTCGAAGGACCGGTCGGCGATCTGGGGTACTTCGCCGACCTGGCCGAGAACTACGCGTGGGAAACCGATCTCGGCGTCGCCGAGCCCATGGGCATCAAGAGCGCCCGGCGGGTGCGGCGTGAACCCATCGGGGTGGTCGGAGCCATCACACCCTGGAACTTCCCGCACCAGATCAATTTCGCCAAGCTCGGTCCGGCGCTGGCGGCGGGCGCCACCGTGGTGCTCAAGCCCGCACCCGATACGCCCTGGTGCGCGGCGGCCGTCGGCCGGATCATCGCCGAGGAGACCGACATTCCGGCCGGAGTGGTCAATATCGTCACCTCCGACGACCACGCCCTGGGCACCCAGCTGGTGGCCGATCCGCGCGTGGACATGATCTCCTTCACCGGCTCCACCCAGACCGGCCGCGCGGTCATGGCCACCGCCGCCGCCACCCTGAAGAAGGTGTTCCTGGAGCTCGGCGGCAAATCGGCGTTCATCGTGCTCGACGACGCCGATCTGCGGGCGGCGGTGAGCTACGCGGCCTTCGGCGTCTGCGTGCACGCCGGCCAGGGCTGTGCCATCAGCACCCGACTGCTGGTCCCGCGCGAAACCTGCGAACAGGCGGTGGAGATCGCCGCGCGCACGCTCGGCGGTATCGCGCCCGGCGACCCGTCGCTTCCCGGAACCGTCTGCGGCCCGGTGATCTCCGAGCGCCAGCGGGCCCGGGTGGAGCACTACCTCGACCTCGCCCGCGCCGAGGGCGGCACCGTCGTCACCGGCGGCGGCCGCCCCGCCGACGCGGCGACCGGCTACTACATCGAACCCACCCTCATCGCGGGCCTGCCGAACTCGGCCACGGTGGCACAGGAGGAGATCTTCGGACCGGTGCTGGTGATCATTCCGCACGACGGCGACGACGACGCCGTGCGGTTGGCCAACGACTCCCCCTACGGCCTGTCCGGCTCGGTGTGGGGCAGCGACCCCGAGCGGGTGCGGCGCGTGGTGGAGGGCGTGCGCACCGGGACGCTGAGCGTGAACGGCGGCATCTGGTACTCCGCCGACGCGCCCTTCGGCGGATACAAGCAGTCCGGGATCGGACGCGAGATGGGCGTCGCCGGATTCGAGGAATACACCGAGACCAAATTGATCGCGACCGGCTGCTGAAGGAGTTCGACCATGGCCCGCTTCACGGGAAGATCCGCAATCGTCACCGGTGCCGCACAGGGCATCGGCGCGGCGTACGCGCGTGCGCTCGCCGCCGAGGGCGCGAAAGTCGTCGTCGCCGACCTGAACAGCGAGCGCGGCGAGGCGACCGCCAAGGAGATCGCCGCCGAGGGCGGCACGGCGGTGTTCCGGCGGGTGGACGTCTCCGACCCCGAATCCGCCGCCGCCGCGGTGGAATTCACCGTCACCGAATTCGGGGGCGTCGACCACCTGGTGAACAATGCCGCCATCTACGGCGATATGAAGCTCGACCTGCTGCTCACCGTGCCGTGGGACTACTACAAGAAGTTCATGAGCGTGAACCTCGACGGTGCGCTGAATATGACCCGCGCGGTCTGGCAACCCATGTCGGAGCACGGCGGCGGGTCCATCGTCAACCAGTCCTCCACGGCCGCCTGGACCTACTCCGGCTTCTACGGCCTGGCCAAGGTCGGCATCAACGGCCTCACCCAGCAGCTGGCACACGAACTGGGCGGCTCCAAGATCCGCGTCAACGCCATCGCGCCCGGCCCGATCGACACCGAGGCCACGCGAAATGTGGTGCCGGGCAATATCGTCGACTCCATGGTGCGACAGCAGTTGGCGATCAAACGCCTCGGCACCCCGGAGGATCTGGTCGGGGCCTGCCTGTACCTGCTGTCCGACGACGCCGCCTGGGTGACCGGCCAGATCCTGAATGTCGACGGCGGACAGGTGTTCCGATCGTGAGCGAGACCGCGGTCGGATTCATCGGCCTGGGCAATATGGGCGCACCCATGGCGCGGCGGCTGCTGGAGTGGCCGGGCGGACTGGTGGTGTGCGATATGCGGCCCGAGGTGGTGGAGCCGTTCACCAGCGCGGGCGCCGAAGGCGCGGTGAGCGCCGCCGAGGTGGGCGAGCGCTGCGGCGTGGTGTCGGTGGCGGTGCTCGACGACGCGCAGGTCCGCGCGGTCGTCACCGGTCCGGACGGCATCCTACGCACCGCGAAGCCGGGGACGGTCGTCGCGGTGCACTCCACCATCTCCGACGATACGGCCGTCGCCGTGGCGGCCGACTGCGCCGAGCACGGGGTGGAATTCGTGGACGCCCCGGTGAGCGGCGGCGCTCCGGCGGCCGAGAACGGGGCGCTGGCGGTCATGGTGGGCGGCAGCGAGTCCGCCTTCGCCACGGTGCGTGAACCGTTCGGGCGCTGGGCCTCGCTCATCGTGCACGCGGGCGCGGTGGGCGCGGGGACACGGATGAAGCTGGCCCGCAATCTATTGCACTTCATCGCCTTCACCGCGGCGTCGGAGGCGCAGCGCCTGGCCGAGGCCGCGGGGCTGGACATCACCGAACTGGGCAAGGTGGTGCGCCATTCCGACTCATACACCGGCGGTCCCGGCTCCATCATGTTGCGGGACACCACCGCACCGGTGGCCGCCGACGACTTCTGGTTCCCCATCCTGAGCCATGTCCGCGATCTCGGCGAGAAGGATCTCGCGCTCGCACTGGCGCTCGGATCCCGGCTCGGCGTCGAATTACCGCTGGCTGCACAGGCTTTCGAAGAATTGGGCACCGGCCTCGGCGTCGGTCCCGGCACGGTCGCGAAGAAGGAGCAGCAGTGAGCACAGCACCGGACGAGCGTCGGCAGCGCGGCCTGAAGAAGATGTCCGAGGTGTACGGCTGGGAGTTCCAGGACGGGCCCGGCGCGCACTTCGCGGTCACCGCCGATCACCTCTTCGCCGATATCTGGTCGCGCCCCGGCCTGTCGATTCGTGACCGGCGGCTGCTGCTGCTCGGCGCGCTCACCGCCCAGGGCCTGTTCGATATCGCCGAGATCCAGCTCGGCGCGGCCTTGCGCAACGAGGAGCTGGACGCGGAGCAGCTGCGTGAGATCGCGCTGTTCCTGTGCCACTACGTGGGCTGGCCCGCGGGCACCACGCTCGACCAGAAGGTCGGGAAGGTCATCGCGCAAGAGCAGAAGAAGTAATCGGCGTTTCAACAGTATCGGCGTTTCAACAGTGAGGAATACGAACACCATGGCCGAGACAACCACCGTGCGACCGCTCCGGGCCAGCGAGGTGCCGACCTGGGATCACACGGCCGACGTGGTCGTCGTCGGCTTCGGCGTGGCCGGCGCCTGTGCCGCCATCGAAGCCGCCCGCGCGGGCGCCGACACCCTGGTGCTCGAGCGCACCGGCGGCTGGGGCGGAGCCGCCGCCATGTCCGGCGGCTTCATCTACCTGGGCGGCGGCACCCCGCTGCAGCAGGCGCTCGGCTTCTCCGACACCCCCGAGAACATGGAGAAATTCCTCACCGCCGCCCTCGGCCCCGGAGTGGACAAGGCCAAGATCCACGACTACTGCCAGGGCAGCGTCGAACACTACAACTGGCTGGTCGCCCAGGGCGTGCCGTTCAAGGAGGAGTTCTGGGGCGAACCGGGCTACGAACCGCCCGCCGACCAGGGGCTGATGTACTCCGGCGGGGAGAACGCCGCGCCGTTCAACACCATCGCCGACCCGGCACCGCGCGGGCACCTGCCCCTGACCCCGGACAAGAAGCTGGGTGAGAAGGGCGGCGGCTACATGCTCATGAAGCCGCTCGCCGACACCGCCGAAAAGCTCGGTGTCCGCCATGAATACGACGTGCGCCTGCGGCGGCTGATCGTGGACGACTCCGGCCGGGTGGTCGGGGTGGCGGCCACCCGCTACGGAAAACCGGTGCACGTGCGCGCCGAACGCGGCGTGGTGCTGGCCACGGGCAGCTTCGCCTACGCGCACCAGATGGTGGAACAGTTCGCGCCCAAGATCTTCGGCCGTCCCGCCGCGACGGTGGAGGAGCACGACGGCATCGGCATCCGGGTGGCCCAGGCGCTCGGCGCGGATCTCGCGCACATGGACGCCACCGAGGTCGCCTTCATCGCCGACCCGCAGGTCATCGTGCGCGGCATTCTGGTGAACGGGCAGGGCCAGCGCTTCATCACCGAGGACACCTATCCGGGCCGGATGGGCCAGGCGGTATTGCAGGAGCAGCACAACCAGGCGTATTTGGTCATCGACGAGGCCGCCCTGGAGGCGGCCTTCGAGACCAAGTCCTCCATGTCGTTCCTGCGCATCGCCCCCACCTGGGTGGCCGAGACGGTGGCCGAACTCGAGACCGAGATGGGCCTGCCGGAGAACGCACTCCAGGCCACCATCGACCTGTACAACCACCACGCCGCCAAGGGCGAGGACCCGTTCCTGCACAAGAAGCCGGAATGGGTCAAGCCCATCGGCACCCCGCTGGGCGCGTACGACCTGCGCGGCTACACCGGCGGTTTCACCCTCGGCGGCTTGCGCACCGACCTGGATTCGCGCGTGCTGCACGTGGACGGCGAACCGATTCCCGGACTGTTCGCGGCCGGGCGGGTCACCTCGGGCATCTGCGCGGGCGGGTACGCCAGCGGTTGCTCGCTCGGCGACGGCAGCTTCTACGGTCGGCGCGCGGGTGTGACCGCCGCCAAGGGCAACTGAGAGGTACTGACACGCATGCGATTCGGCATCGTCGAGTTCACCAGCGATCGCGGCATCGCGCCCGCGACCGCCGCGAAGGCCGCCGAGGAGCGCGGCTTCCGCTCCTTCTTCGTGCCCGAGCACACCCACATTCCGGTGAAACGGGAAGCGGCGCACCCGCTCACGGGCAATGCCGAACTGCCGGACGACCGGTACACGCGCACCCTCGACCCCTGGGTGGCGCTGGCCACCGCGGCGGCGGTGACCTCGCGCATCGAACTGTCCACGGCGGTGGCGCTGCCCACCGAGAGCGACTGCATCACCCTGGCCAAGACCATCGCCACCCTCGACCACCTGTCCGGCGGGCGGGTCACGCTCGGGGCCGGATTCGGCTGGAACACCGACGAACTCGCCGACCACGGGGTCCCCGGCAACAAACGGCGCACGGTGCTGCGCGAATACGTGGAGGCCATGCGGGCGCTGTGGACCCAGGAGGAGGCCAGCTACTCCGGCGAGTTCGTCTCCTTCGGCCCCAGCTGGGCCTGGCCCAAACCGGTGCAGGCGCACGTGCCGGTGCTGATCGGCGCGGGCGGCACCGAGAAGACCTTCCGGTGGATCGCCCGGACCGGGGACGGCTGGATCACCACGCCGACCGAATCGGATGTGCAGGCGTCCACGGCACTGCTCATGAAGCACTGGCGGGAGGCGGGACGCACCGGCGCGCCCCGCGTGGTGGCGCTCGACTTCAAACCGGACCCGGAGCGGCTGGCCCGCTGGGCCGACGCCGGGGTCACCGACGTGCTCTACGGCCTGCCGGACAAATCCGACGACGAGGTCTTCGCCTACCTCGACCGGTTGGCGGGCAAACTCGCACCGCTCGGGCTGCACGACTGAGTTCGACTCGCCCAGCCCGCTTTTCGCTTCACCACGCTTCATCACGGAAAGGCACACCGACGTGCGCGTAGCCCTGCTGTCGTATCGCAGCAAGACACACTGTGGCGGGCAGGGCGTCTACGTCCGGTACCTCAGCCAGGGATTGGCCGAACTGGGGCATCGGGTGGAGGTGTTCTCCGGACAGCCGTATCCCGAACTGCTCGACCCCCGGGTGCGGCTCACCGAGGTGCCGAGCCTGGACCTGTACCGCGAGTCCGACCCCTTCCGCACCCCGCGTCCCGGCGAGCTCCGCGATGGCGTGGACCTGCTGGAACTGGGCACCATGTGGACCGCCGGATTCCCGGAGCCGCGCACCTTCAGCCTGCGGGTCGCGAAGCTGCTGCGCGCCCGCGCCGGGGATTTCGATGTGGTGCACGACAATCAGTGCCTCGGCACCGGACTGCTCGACATCGCCCGGCATCTGCCGCTGGTGGCGACCATCCACCACCCCATCACCCGGGACCGGGCGGTGGATCTGGCGGCGGCCCCGTGGCGGCGCAAACCGCTGGTGCGCAGGTGGTACGGGTTCCTGGGAATGCAGATGCGGGTGGCGCGCCAGCTGCCCGACCTGATCACCGTGTCCTCCTCGTCGGCGGCCGATATCCGCGCCGACTTCGGGGTGGCGCCCCAGCAGCTGCGCACCGTGCCGCTGGGCGTGGACACCGACCTGTTCCGGCCGCATCCGCTGCCCCGGGTGCCCGGCCGCATCGTGGCGGTCGCCAGCGCCGACAAGCCGCTCAAGGGCATCGGTCACCTGCTGAAAGCCATCGCGCGCCTGCGCAACTCCCATGACCTGGAACTGCGGCTGGTGGCCAAGCTGGAACCCAACGGACCCACCGAGAAGCTCATCGCCGAACTCGGCCTCGCCGATATCGTCACCGCCGTCAGCGGACTCGCCGACGAGGAACTGGCGCGGCTGCTCAGCTCGGCCGAGATCGCCTGCATTCCCTCCCTGTACGAAGGGTTCTCGCTGCCCGCCGTGGAGGCCATGGCCAGTGGCACGCCGCTGGTCGCCAGCCGGGCCGGGGCCCTGCCGGAAGTGGTGGGCGACTGCGCGGAACTGGTCGAGCCCGGCAATGTGGACGAACTGACCCGCGTGCTGGGCGCGCTGCTGGCCGACCCGGACCGGCGATACCACCTGGGCGCGGCCGGACGCCGCCGCGCGCTGACCGTCTTCAGTTGGGAGGCCGTCGCCGCGCAGACGGTCACCGTCTACGAGCGGGCCATCGCCCGGCATCTCATCCGCCCCGCCATCGCGCCACTCGGCGCGCCCACCCAGGAGGCACGCACATGCTGACCGTCGACTTCGACCGCCTGCGCATCGGACCCGGCGTCCGGGTCATCGACGTGGGCTGCGGGGCCGGACGGCACTCCTTCGAGGCGTATCGGCGCGGCGCGGACGTGGTGGCCTTCGATCAGAACGCGGCGGATCTCGCCGATGTGCAGGTCATGTTCGAGGCCATGGCCGAGGCCGGGGAGAGCCCCGATTACGCCAAGGCCGAGACGGTGCGCGGCGACGCCCTCGATCTGCCCTACGGCGACGGCGAATTCGACGTGGTGATCGCCTCGGAGATCCTGGAGCACATCCCACGCGACGGCCAGGCCGTCAACGAACTGGTGCGGGTGCTCAAACCCGGTGGGGCGCTTGCGGTCACGGTGCCGCGATGGCTGCCGGAGCGCATCTGCTGGGCGCTGTCGGACGAGTACCACGCCAATGAGGGCGGCCACGTGCGCATCTACAAGGCCGACGAACTGCGGGAGAAGATCTGCTCGCGCGGGGTGCGACACGTGCGCACCGAGTACGCGCACGCTCTGCACGCGCCGTACTGGTGGCTGAAATGCGCGGTGGGGGTATCCGCGGACAAACATCCGCTGGTATCGGCGTATCACCGAATGCTGGTGTGGGACATGATGTCCGCACCGCCGCTCACCCGGGTGGCGGAACGGCTGCTCGATCCGCTCATCGGCAAGAGCGTGGCGCTGTACTTCACGAAACCGGCGGTGCGCCTTGGCGGTTACTGACCTACCCGGCGTGCCCGGGGTGCTCACCACGGCCGAGCTGCTGCGCACGGCCGAATCCATCGCCGCCGCACAGGAATCCGACGGTGCCATTCCCTGGTTCGACGGCGGGCACACCGATCCGTGGGATCACCTCGAATCGGCCATGGCGCTCACCGTGGCCGGACTGTACGAGCACGCGCGGGCGGCGTACGCCTGGTCGGCCGCCACCCAGCGGCCGGACGGCTCCTGGCCCATGCAGTTCCGCCGGGGCACGGTGGAGAACGCCGACGCCGACACCAACTTCTGCGCCTACATCGCCACCGGGGTGCTGCATCACCTCACCCGCACCGGCGACCGCGCCTTCGCCGACGAGATGTGGCCGACGGTGCGCCGCGCCATGGATTTCGTGATCGGTCTCCAGCGTGGGCGCTACGGGGAGATCCACTGGTCGCTCGGCCCCGCCGGAAGCTCCGGCGAGGCACTGCTCACCGGCTGCTCCAGCATTTTCCACAGCCTGCGCTGCGCCCTGGCGCTGGCCGAGCGGGTCGGCGACCCGCAGCCGGAGTGGGAGGTCGCGGCCATGCGGCTGGGACACGCGCTGCGCGAGCATCCGGAAGCCTTCCTGGACAAGAGCCGCTACTCCATGGACTGGTACTACCCCATCCTCGGCGGCGCGATCCGCGGCGATGCGGGCCGCCGGCGCATCCGCGCGCACTGGGACGACTTCGTGGTCGGCGAGCTGGGCATTCGGTGCGTCGCCGACCGGCCGTGGGTGACGGGGGCGGAAACCTGCGAGCTGGTGTTGGCCTTGGACGCCCTCGGCGAGCGCGAGCGCGCCCTGCGCCTGTTCACGAATATGCAGCACCTGCGCGAGTCCGACGGCTCCTACTGGACCGGTCTGGTCTTCGCCGACGGCAAACGCTGGCCCGAGGAGCGCACCACCTGGACCGGGGCCGCCATGATCCTCGCCGCCGACGCGCTGAGCCGCGCCACCCCGGCCAACGGCATCTTCCGCGACCTGCTGCCCGAGGCGCCGGTGACGACCCACCTCACCTGCGAATGCGCGGAGGTCCGCGGCTGACGGACGCGTTCCGGGGGGTCTCGCGGCCGGTCGGGTCGACCGGCGTTCGCGGTCCGGAGCACGCCGACGCCCGCGCGGGCACTCGGCGGCCGGGCGGACGACCGCGCCGGCTTCCGGGTGTGATGTCGATGGACGACGGCTCTACCGTCTTGCCGCGAACGGCCGGGCCTTGCAGGATGACGGCGTAACTGTCCAGCCGGGAATCCGAGGTAGTGCGTTGAGTTCGATTCGTCGCGAGAGCAAGTCGTCCCCGCGTGCCCGGAGCGCGCTCGCGCTGGCCGTGGCGGCGGCCGGACTGCTGGTGCTGGGCACGAACAGTGCCGGGGCGCGCCCGGTCGGAGCGTTCGAGGTGGGTGGGGCCATCGAGGTCACCTACGACGCGCTGGGCGGTCCCGAGGCGCTGGGCGATCCGGTCGGGCCGGAGTCGGATGCGGCCGCGGGCGGCAAGTACCAGGACTTCGCGCACAACGCGTCGATCTACTGGACCGAGGCGGTGGGCGCGCACGCGGTGGCCGGGTTCATCCGGGACAAGTGGCGGCAGCTGGGGTCGGAGCGCGGGACGCTCGGATATCCGGTGACGAACGAGGAGTCGACGCTCGGAAAGCCCGGCCGCTACAACCACTTCCAGGGCGGGTCCGTCTACTGGTCGGTCGGCACCGCCGCGCACTACGTCGGGGGCGTGATCCGCGACAAGTGGGGAGCGGTCGGCTGGGAGAACAGCCCGCTCGGCTTCCCCATCAGCGACGAGGCCCAGACCAACAAGGGCAACGGCCGCTACAACCTGTTCGAGGGCGGAGCGGTGTACTGGTCCAAGGCCACCGGCACGCACATCGTGTGGGGCGCGATCCGGGATCAGTGGGTCGCCGCGGGCGGCGAGAACGGTCGCTACGGGCTGCCCACCGGCGACGAATACGACTATCAGGGCGGGAAGGCCCAGGACTTCCAGGGCGGGCGCATCGTGTGGAGCCCGGACGGCGAATAGGCGGGGTGTCCGATTTCTTCAAGACGTCGGGCCGTAGGGGATTCTAGCGTCGGGGTATGACCAAGAACGCACCTCGACTCGATGTCATCGGCCTGGTCGTCTCCGATCTGGACGCCAGCCTCACCTTCTACCGCCGACTCGGACTCGAATTCGGCCCCGTCCTCGGGGAAGGCCATGTGGAGGCCGAGTTGCCGGGCGGCTTCCGCCTGGCCCTGGACACCGAGGCGGTCATCGCCTCCTTCCATCCGAACTGGCGACCGCCGCAGGGCGACGGCCGCATCGGCCTGGCCTTCCACTGCGATTCACCCGCCGACGTCGACCGCCTCTTCGAGGAACTGGTCGCGGCGGGCCACCACGCCGAAATGAAACCCTTCGACGCACCCTGGGGACAGCGCTACGCGGTGGTGCACGATCCCGACGGCAATGGCGTGGACCTCTACGCCGCGTTGGACGCCTGATCGGCCCCCTGCACCGTCAGCAGTCGGCGCAGGGGCATTCCCGTGAGGTCGCGCACCTCACGCGCGAAGTGTGCCTGGTCGGCGTAGCCCGCGCGGGCCGCCACCTCAGCGAACGGCACACCCGCGCGGGACAGCGCCAGGCCGTGTTGTAGCCGCAGCACCCGGGCCAGGGTTTTGGGACCGTAACCGAAGCTCGCCAGCGACAGCCGATGTAGTCGGCGCGCGCCGAACCCGGTCGCCGTCGCCGTCTCCGCCACCGAGCGGCCCGCCGCGAGCTGCTCCGCGATCCAACGCACCACCGGATCGGCAGGCTCGATGACCGCGGCGCGTTCGGCCGACACCACCTCCAACCCGGTCATCGGGTCGTCGGCCGCTGCCACCGACTCGGCCGCACGGCGCACGTCGGCGGGCGACCACAACGCGTCGAGTTCCACCCCGGCATCGCGCAGTTCGTGCGCGGGCACCCCAAGTAGCGCCGGGGCCGTCCCCGGGGCGAACCGAATCCCCGATATCCGCGTCCCGGCCGCCAAGGCGACTTCTCGCGCCCGGGTATCCGGCCCCGCCACCCGCAACGCGCCGTCCATCCACAGCAGATCCATGCACCCGTCCGGCAGCACCGGCGCTTCGACCGCGGACCGCAGGGTCCGTGTCCACACCACGGCCCCCGCGACCGCCGCCGACGGCCGCTCCTGATAGGCGGGCGAGGATGCCGATTCCTCCACGTCCCCGAGGCTACGCGCGGGAACCGACAGCCGACGGCTCTAGTTGCAGGCGGCGGTGCGCTGGAGGATGCGTAGGGAGCCGGTCACCGCGAGTTCGCGGAACTTTCCGGAGTCCAGGGCGCGGCGGTAGATGTGGAAGGGAGCCTGGCCGCCGTCGGCGGGGTCGGGGAAGACGTCGTGAATGGCGAGCAGGCCGCCGCCCGCCACCCAGTGCGCCCAGTTGTCGTAGTCGCGCTGCGCGGCCTCCTCGGTGTGGCCGCCGTCGATGAACAGCAGGCGCACGGGGGTGCGCCAGATGCGGGCGGCGGCGGTGGAGGAGCCGAGGATGCCGACCACGGTGTCGGTGAGTCCGGCGCGCACCATGGTGCGGCGGAACGCGGTCACGGTGTCGAAGACGCCGGTCTCCGGGTCGACGAGGGTGGTGTCGTGGTACTCCCAGCCGGGCTGATGCTCCTCGGAGCCGCGATGGTGGTCGACGGTGTAGACGGTCGCCCCGGTTTCGCGGGCGGCCGCGCCGAGATAGATCGCGGATTTTCCGCAGTAGGTGCCGATTTCGACGATGACACCGTCACCGGCGTGGTCGCGCGCGGCGGCGTAGAGGGCGCGGCCCTCCGCCGGCGGCATGAATCCGGTGGCCTGTTCGGCGAGTGCGAACAATTCGGCGGTGGCGGCGGAAATCCCCGCGGCGGCCTGTGTCATGAAATCCTTGCCTGCCTCATCCAAAACAGTTCCGGGGCACCCGTATTGATACCTCGCGAACATCGTGCGAGTTGCTCGGGGAGCCGACCCATAGTAGCATCCAGACACGTGTCTGATTCCCTTTCCGCCCGTCCGGTGGTGAGCATGGAGGCCACCCGCCGCCGCCTCACCGAGAAGCAGGCCGACACCGTCGACAAGCTCACCCGGGCGGCGATGGAAGTGCTCGCGCGCGAGGGTTTCGCGGGTCTCACGGTGCGCATGGTGGCCGCCGCCGCCGGGGTCGGCACCGCCACCGCCTACACCTACTTCTCCTCCAAGGAACACCTGGTCGCGGAGCTGTTCTGGCGGCGGCTCGCCGCCACCGAACCGCCGGTCGAGACCGATGTCGACAGCACCGCGCGCGTGATCGCGGTGCTGCGCCAGATCGCCATGCTGGTGGCCGACGAACCGGCGCTGGCGGGCGCGGTGACCAGCGCCCTGCTCGGCACCGATCCCGATGTGGCGCATCTGCGCCTGCGCATCGGCACCGAGATCCGCAATCGGCTCGTGGCCGCCCTGGGCGCGGATGCGGATCCGGAAATCGTGGAGACGCTGGAATCGCTGTACGCCGGTGCGCTGGTGCGCGCCGGAATGGGCTATGCGTCCTATATCGAAATCGCCGACCAGTTGGAAAAGTCGGCACGGCTCGTGCTGCCGCACTGAATCCCGCGCGGAAATCTTTCGAAATGACACCGAATTCGGTGGGATCCCTTGCCGCGCAACACCTTCCGTAGTACCGTCCAGACAGGTGTCCAACACCGGTACCGTTGGGAGGTTTCCGATGACCCTGGTGCGACCGCGACAGGTCTCCGGCGGCGAACACGAACACGGCCATCTCGAGGAGTTCCGCACCGATCCCATCGCCCTCATGCGCCGGGTGCGCACCGAATGCGGTGATATCGGCTCCTTCCGACTCGCCGACAAGGACGTGATCCTGCTGTCCGGCGCGCAGGCCAACGAGTTCTTCTTCCGTGCCTCGGACGACGAACTCGACCAGGCCGCCGCCTATCCGTTCATGAAGCCCATCTTCGGCGAGGGCGTGGTGTTCGACGCCCCGCCGGAGCGGCGCAAGGAGATGCTGCACAACTCGGCCCTGCGCGCCGAGCAGATGCGCGGACACGCCAGCACCATCGCCCGCGAGGTGGACCGCATGGTCGCGCGCTGGGACGACGAGGGCGAGATCGACCTGCTCGAGTTCTTCGCCGAGTTGACCATCTACACCTCCTCGGCGTGTCTGATCGGCGTGAAGTTCCGTGAGGAACTCGACGCCCGCTTCGCCCGGCTCTACCACGAGCTGGAGCAGGGTACCGACGCCTACTGCTATGTGGACCCCTACGCGCCCATCGACAGCTTCCGCCGCCGCGACGAGGCCCGCCACCAGCTGGTGAAACTGGTGCGCCACATCATGGCCGGGCGAATGGCGAATCCGCCGGAGGGCAAGGCGGACCGGGACATGCTCGACGTGCTGGTGTCGGTGCGCGACGAGCAGGGGCAGCCACGCTTCTCGGCCAGCGAGATCACCGGCATCTTCATTTCCATGATGTTCGCCGGGCACCACACCACCTCGGGCACGGCGGCGTGGACGATCATCGAACTGCTCCGCAATCCCGCGGTGCTCGACAGCGTGGTGACCGAGCTGGACACCCTCTACGCCGACGGCCAGGACGTGAGTTTCCATGCGCTGCGCCAGATTCCGCGCTTGGAGGCGGCACTGAAGGAGACGCTGCGGCTGCATCCGCCGCTCATCATCCTGATGCGGGTGGCCCGGGACGAATTCGAGGTGTGCGGCCATGGCATCGCAGCCGGTGACCTGGTGGCCGCGACACCCGCTGTCTCCAACCGCATTCCGGAGGACTTCCCGGAACCGGACCGCTTCGATCCGAACCGCTATCTCGACCCGAACCAGGAGGATCTGGCCAATCGCTGGACCTGGATCCCCTTCGGCGCGGGCCGTCACCGCTGCGTGGGCGCGGCGTTCGCGCTCATGCAGCTGAAGGCGATCTTCTCCATCCTCTTGCGGGACTGGGAATTCGAACTCGCACAACCCTCCGACAGCTACCGCAACGACCACTCCAAGATGGTGGTGCAGCTGGAACAGCCCTGCGCCGTGCGCTACCGCCGCCGACAGCGGCACTGAGCTGGACGCCGGGGCGGCGGGGGAACTCCCCCGCCGCCCCGGCGTGTTCGCATGTCGCGGATGTCAGAGCGCGGCCTCGATCGCGCCGGTGACGGCGGCGTCGGTCGGCTCGGTGCGCGGGCGAATACGGCTCAGCACCTTGCCGTCGCGCCCGATCAGGAACTTCTCGAAGTTCCACTGGATATCCCCGGCCGCGCCCTCGGCATCGGGGGTCTCGGTCAGCTCCGCGTACAGCGGGTGGCGGCCCTCGCCGTTGACCTCCACCTTCTCCAGCAGCGGGAAGTCCACGCCGTAGTTCGTGGCGCAGAAGGTCTGGATCTCCTCGGCGCTGCCGGGCTCCTGCCCCATGAACTGATTGCAGGGTGCGCCGACCACGGTGAAGCCGCGCGGACCGTAGGTCTGCTGCAACTCCACCAGGCCCGCGTACTGCGGGGTCAGGCCGCACTTGGAGGCCACGTTCACCAGCAGCACCACCTTGTCCCCGGCCAGTTCGGCCAGGGTGGTGGGTTCGTCGGACAGGGTGCGCAGCGGAATCTCGCGTAGGTCGGTCATGGGCCCGATCCTAGAACGAGTTCGTGACCGTTACCCGACGGCCGGACTACGCGTAGCGAACCGGCCAGTGCTTGATGCCGTTGATCCATCCGGACCGCAGCCGCTGCGGCGGCTCGACCTCGCTCAGATTCGGCATGGCGTCGGCGATGGCATTGAACATGAGATCGATTTCGAGCCGCGCCAGATTCGCGCCGACACAGAAATGCGTTCCGGTGCCGCCGAAGCCGACATGCGGATTGGGATCACGCAGCACATCGAATCGGAAGGGCTCGTCGAAGGCGTCCTCGTCGAAGTTGGCGGAGCTGTAGAACAATCCGACCCGATCGCCCGCCCGAATGCGCTGCCCGCCGATGTCGGTGTCGCGGGTGGCGGTGCGTTGGAAGGCGGTCACGGGCGTCGCCCAGCGCACGATCTCGTCGGGCGCGGTGCGCGGCCGCTGCTCCCGGTACAGCTCCCACTGATCGGGATTGTCGATGAAGGCTTTCATGCCGTGGGTGATGGCATTGCGCGTGGTCTCGTTGCCCGCCACGGCCAGCAGAATCACGAAGAATCCGAACTCGTCCGAACCCAGCGCCTCGCCGTCGACATCGGCGTTCACCAACTGGCTCACGATATCGTCGACCGGACAGGCCCGCCGCTGTTCGGCCATATTCCAGGCATAGCCCAGGATCTCGGCGGATGCGGCGTTGGAGTCGCCGCCGTACTCCGGATCGTCGTAGTTCAGCGTCTCATTGGTCCAGGTGAAGAGCTTGTGCCGGTCGTCCTGCGGTACGCCGAGCAATTCGGCGATGGCTTGCAGTGGGAGTTCGCAAGCGACCTGTTCGACGAAATCTCCGCCGCCGGTTTCCTTGGCGGCGGCCACGATTCGGTGAGCGCGCTCGGTGAGCGCGGCGCGCAATCCTTCCACGGCGCGCGGGGTGAATCCCTTGGAGATTATTCGTCTGATCTTGGTGTGTTTCGGCGGATCCATATTGACCAGCAGCGCGTTACGGGTCAGATCCAGCTGCTCGGGCGTGCTGTCGCCCGGTATGCGGATGATCGCGCCCTTCTCGTTCGAGGAGAACAGATCGGGGTGGCGGGAAATCTCCTTCACGTCTTCCAGGCGACTGATCACCCAGTAGCCGCCGTCCTCGAACGGGGCCGCCTGTTCGGGAGTCTGCGCATTCCACCAGACCGGTGCGGTGCGCCGGAGCGCGGCGAATTCTTCGACCGGACTTCGATCCGCCCAGAGTGCGGGATCGGTGAAATCGAATCCGGTCGGTATCGACGGAACAGTCATTGTTCCTCCTGCGGCCTGTCGGCGTCACGATGCGAAATTGGAACACGTTCTACAGCAGATTCAACCATGTGACCCCGTCGCGGACCAGGGGTCGCGGCCATCGATTTCACCGTCGGGCACGAGAGCTCATCCAGCTACCCGCCAGCACCGGCCATGAAACCCGTTCTTCGCCTGCCATATCCTGGAAATGCATCTCACTGAGTGAGATCCGCACGCACTGCCTGCGCGTGAGTTGATCTATGGATCTGGACAAGTCCCGCCGGGTGTGCTGAGACTAGAACTTGTTCTACAGTGATCAGAGGCACACTCGAGGATGAGGTAACGAACATGACCGCTTCTCCGCGCTCCGCGGACGCCGCAACCGAAGCCGATTACGTCGTCGTAGGCGCGGGCAGCGCCGGTGCGGTGGTCGCAGGCCGCCTCGCCGAGGCCGGGGCGAGCGTGATCCTGTTGGAGGCGGGGCGCAAGGACAACACCCGGCTGGTCACCAGCCCCGGCATGATCACCATGGTGCACACCGTGCCGCAGCTGAAGCAGCGCGTGGTGTGGAAGCAGTACTCGGTCCCGCAGAAGCACGCCAACGAGCGCAAGATCCCCATGACGCGCGGCAAGGTGCTCGGCGGCTCCAGCTCCGTGAACGGCATGCTCTTCGTGCGCGGCAACCGCGCCAACTACGACTCCTGGGCCGCCGAGGGCAACACCGGCTGGAGCTACGACGAGGTGCTGCCCGCCTACAAGCGGCTGGAGAACTGGGAGGAGGGCGCGTCCGACGTGCGCGGTGCGGGCGGCCCCATCGAGGTCACCCGGCAGCAGGACCTCACCCCGATCACCCAGGAGTTCATGATCGCCGCCTCCGAGACCCTCGGCGCGCCGATCATCGACGACTACAACGGAACATCGCAGGAAGGCATCTCCATCTTCCAGCAGAGCGTGCGAAACGGTCTGCGCTACAGCTCCTCCCGCGGCTTCATCACCGACCGGCCGAACACGAACCTGACCGTGGTCACGCACGCGCACGTCACCCGCGTGGTCATCGAGAACGGCCGCGCCACCGGTGTCGAGGTCGCCGACAAGAAGGGCGCGCGGCGGATCATCCGGGCCGCCAAGGAGGTCGTGGTCTCCGGCGGCGTGGTCGGCTCGCCGCAGATCCTCATGCTCTCCGGCATCGGCCCGGCCGGGCACCTGCGCGATCTGGGCATAAACGTGCACGCGGACCTGCCGGTCGGACAGAACCTGCACGACCACCTGTTCGTGCCCATGACCTACATCTCCAAGAAGGCCATCCACCGGGGCATCCCCACCTATTTCGCCCGCGGCATCCTGCGCGAGCTGCGGCGGCCCGGCAGTTCGTGGATGGGCCGCACGGTGTTCGAGGCGGTCGGCTTCGTCAAGACCAAATTCGCCGAGGGCGACTACCCGGATATGCAGATCCACACCCTGCCGTGGTCCTACCCGATCCCCAACCAGGACGAGGACAAACTGCACATGGTGGACCGGCGGCCGGGCCTGACCATCTTCCCCAGCCTCATCTACCCGAAGAGCCGGGGTGAACTGCGCTTGGCCTCGGCCGATCCGTACGCCTCCCCGCTCATCGACCCGGGCTACCTCACCGACTCCCGCGATACCGAATTCCTCGTCGAGGGCATCCGCATCATCCGGGAGATCATGGCGCACAAGGCCATCGCCGGAGACGTCATCGAGGAACTCGCCCCCGGCCCCGACCTCATGGACGAGAGCGCGCTGCGGGCGGAGCTGCCCAACCGCATCCACTCCATCTACCACCCGGTCGGCACCTGCCGCATGGGTGTGGACGAACGCGCGGTGGTGGACCCGACGCTGAAGGTGCGCGGCATCGAGGGCCTGCGCGTCGCCGACGCCTCCATCATGCCCAGCATCACCGGCGGCAACACCAACGCGCCCAGCTACATGATCGGCGAGAAGGCCGCGGAGTTCATCACCGCCGATATGTAGCACCGCGAGACTCGGTACCGCGCTGTTGTGCTTCCCTGCCGGAGCGGTACCACCCCACCCCTTCCGGGACCGGTTGCACCCTCTTCGGTCCCGGGAGGGGTGTGTGGGATCAGTGAGGAGATACGGGTGGGACTACCGATCGACGTGTGGCTGAACGGTTCCGCCCTGGAAGCGAGCACCCGGGCCGCGCAACTGCGGGCGCTCGGGGTGGACGGCGTCTTCACCTTCGAGGGGCCGAACGACGTGTTCTTCCCACTGGTGGCCGCGAGCCGGGTACCCGAACTCTCGCTCATGACCAATGTGGCGATGGCCTTCCCGCGCAGCCCCGTACACCTCGCGCACGCCGCCTACGATCTGCACCTGTTGTCCGACGGGCGATTCCGGCTCGGACTCGGCAGCCAGATCCGCACGCACATCGAGAAGCGCTACGGCAGCACGTGGTCGCGGCCGGTGGAACGGATGCGCGATACCGTGCTGGCGGTCAAGGCCATTCTGCGCTCCTGGCAGACCGGGGAGCGGCTCGACCACCGCGGACCGTTCTGGCGGCACACGCTCATGCCGCCGCAGTTCTCCCCCGGACCGAATCCGTGCGGGGTGCCGCCGGTGCTGGTCGGAGCGCTGGGACCGCGGATGACCGAGATGGCCGCGCAGGTGGCCGACGGGCTGCTCGTCATGCCGTTCAACAGCGCTCGGCACTACCGGGAGCGGACACTGCCCGCCGTGGCGGCCGGCCTCGACGGGTCCGAGCGCCCGTTCGAGATCATCGCCGAAGCCATCGTGGCCATGGGCACCACGGACGCGGAGATCGAGGTCGCGCGGCGGGCGGTGCGGAATCTGCTGGCGTTCTACGGTTCCACCCCGGCCTATCGACCGGTCCTCGCGGTGGAGGGGCGGGCCGGGTTGCAGCCCGAACTCAATGCACTGTCCAAACAGGGGCGCTGGCCGGAGATGGCCGCGCGCATCGACGACGACCTCGTCGACGCCATCGCCGTCAGCGGTACCCCCGCCGCGTGCGCGGCCACCATTCGAGAGCGGTTCGGGGACACCATCTCCCGGGTGTGCTGCTACTTCCCGGGCTATCCGGTCACCGATGCCGCCATCGCCGAACTGGCGGCCGCGCTGCGGGGCGGGGCCGTCAGCCGATCGTGATGGACGCGCCAGCCTCGTACAGGGTGCGGTTGCCCTCCACGTCGGTCACCACCAGCCGCGCCCGATGGGGTCCGCGGCCGGTGTAGGTGTGCGCGACCGTCGGCGCGGTGGTGGTGACGTGGATGCCGTCCCCGAAGTACCAGTCGTACTCGCGGACGGCGCTGCCCGCCGCCGTGGCGTCGAAATGCACCGTCTGCCCGACCGGCCCGGACTCGTGGGAGAGCGTGAAGCCCTCGCCCGTCGGCCCGCCCCCGCCGAACCACTCCCGCATCCGGGGATGCAACAGGAACGCCTCGGCGTATCGTCGCGCCCCGTCCACATCGGGCCGCCCCAGTACGGGGATCCGGCACTGCGGGGCCTCGTGATCGGTCTCGGGACAGGTCAAGGCCCGCAGCGTGACCGACTCGTCGCCGAAGGGATTCAGCGATAGTCGGCTCGTCGCGCCGGGTACGCCGTCGCGCGCCACCAGTCCGTCGGCGGCCACCGCGAAATCGACTCCGGCGGCGGCGTTCGCCTCGTGCGCGGCCTGCCCGAAGGCGGCCGCGGATAATCGCACGAACTCCGACCAGCGGGGCAGCCCGTCCGGCAGCAGCTCGGCATCGAAACCGTGGAAGTAGTTGGACACCAGCACTTTCGGCGCGCCCGGCAGGTCGTGCGCACGTTCCAGGGCGGCGCGCATGCCGCGGCCGCCGTAGCCGAGTTTGGCCCCGCTGTAGTAGGGCACGTCCGCGGCCGGATTCACCGGATCCGCGCCCTCCCCACCGCATTCGCGCCGCACGGCGCTCACCAGGTCGGCGCTGCCCGGGGTGACGCCGAGCGGAATGCCGAAGAAGGGGTCGAGGTCGTTGACGCAGCCGTTCACCAGCACCAGGTCCACCCGGTAGCCGCCCGCCTCCGCCTCCGAGGCGGCACGTTCCAACTGGCAGAACACATCCGGCAGGCGTTCGTCCAGCGGCACCGACTCCATGGCGACGGTGCCGTACACCTCGCGCGCGTAATGCTGTTCGAGACAACCCGCGTCGTCGTTGCCCGCGGGCACGGTCGGGGCGTCGAGAACCGCGCCGGACACCGAGTAGTCGTGCAGTTCCACGGCGCGGCCGGTCCGCGCGCCCAGGGTTTCGGCGGTCAGGTGGGCGAACTTGTGTTCCAGGTCGAGCACCTGCCCCCACATGACCGCGTCGCCGACCGAGACCACGTGCAGCGCATCGCATTCCCGCGCCGGGTACAGCGGCCACGGAGTGCCGAACTCGGTGACGGCGCCGCCGGGGAGATGGGCACGGGCATCCACCCGCAGCGGGCCGGAGGCCGGAACCTCGTGCCGGGCGATCTCGAAGGGAATGGTCAGCACCTCGCCGTCCACGCGCGCCGTACCGCTGCGCAGCAGCCGGTCGCCGGCGCGCATCCGCCACTCGATATCGGCCCGGAGTGGGATGCCGGGCGGGTACCAGACCGATGTGGTGCCCTGGAGCGGGCCGTCGCACAGGCCGCCCGGGGTGGCGCTGACATCGATGACCACGGGGTAGTCGGTGATCACCTCGGCCTGCGCCGGTACGGATCCGGCCGCGACGGCCAGGACCGGGACGGCAAGCGGCAGCACGGGGTGCCACCACCGCGATCGCCACACGTTCAACAGCTCCTCCTCGAGTGCGCATACGAAAGCGCATCGGCGGCATGTGAAATGCCGCCGATGCTGAAATAGGAAGTTCTCCGAGCGAATTCGCCGCGCACCATACCCAATCCGGTTGCGCCAGCGCGCTACCAACTCGCTACCAATCGACACACGCCGCGCAGAGAATGACGACACGCCGCGACCCGCCGATATCGGCGTTTTGCACGCCACGCCGACTCTGCGTGTCCCGATCGGATCTACCTGCATTTCTGCTACATATTTGCCATGAACGCGAGGAATCTGACGCTCGCCGCACTTGTCTTGACCGTGGCCTTCCAGGCGCGGAATCTCCCCAGCCCGCTATCCAACAGCTACACCACGCTGGCAGCTGGCGAGCGTTCACGCTGAGCACCGCGCCCGCAGCGCCGAAAACAACTGCCGGCCTGCGAGTTTCAGGTTGCAAGGTCTTGTTAAGGGCGTGCCAAGCCGGGCGCGACATCGTATGTCTCGACACCGGAACAGCCGGTGTCACCCGGAAAACCACCATCGAGGGTGGCAGCCGGGGCGCGACCCGTCCACGAGGGGTGTCGGGTCGTGCCCGGGCGACACGAACCACCACCGTCGAGCGGACCCGTCCACGAGGGGTGTCGGGTCCGGCGGCGGTGGCCGGAACACCGGTGGTCTCGCGTCCGGGAGCGCGGACCATCGGACGGGGGGACGCTCGAAGGGCTCGGCCGCGGGGAGGCGGCGGGCCGGACGGGCACGGCGGGAGCCCGACGGGCTCGAGCACGGGGAGGTGCCGAGCCCGGCGGATCCCGCGGGGGGGTAGCACCCGCTCAGATCGTCTCGGGGAGGAGCGATGGCGGCGGGTCGGGGTGGGGCCGCGGTACTCGACCACGAGGGGTGTCGGGTTTCGCGGGCGGAGGGTAGAGCCCGCCGGGCCGATCAGGTCCGGCGGGCTCTTTCGTGTATCACGATCCGGTCGCCATGCGATCTTGTTTCATGGATGGCCTGGCCGGCCTCCGGTGCCTGGAGGCATCATGGAAACAAGTGCGGCAAGCAGATTGGGAGCGATATGGAAACCGTGGTCGTCTTCATTCTGGCCACCCTGATCTATTGGTTCGGGTTGCTGCGCTGAGGCGTGCGCGCCACAACGACCAGCGCGTCCGCTATCTGCTCGCAGAACGCGTCCGCGCCCTCTTCGCCGTGCGTCAGCGCGCGAATCAGCGTCGCACCGCGCAGGAGTTCGAAGATCGCGTCCACATCGCATCCGGCTGACGCCTGCCCCGCGGCCGCCGCGCCCGTCAGCAGTTCCCGCAGCGCCCGCCGGGTCGGCTGCTCTCCGCGATCGAGAATCCGCCGGTAGCTCGCCCGGTCGTCGTGGTAGGCGGCGAGCAGACCGGGGATGGCCGAGCGGGCCGCCGGATGCGCCGCGGCGCCGTGGCACAGCCGCGTCCAGGCCAGCAGATCCGCCCGCAGGTCGCCCGTGGGCACCGGATGGTTGCCGGGGTCCAGCGCGAAGACCGCATCCTCGATGAGCGCGCGCCGACTCGGCCAGCGCCGGTAGATGGAGGTCGTCACCACCCCCGCCCGGCGCGCGACGGCCGCGATGGTCGTGGCCTCGTAGCCCTCGGTGACCAGCAGTTCCTGCGCCGCGGCCAGTACTTGGGCGTCCAGTTGCGGGTCTCGGGGCCGCCCCGGCCCGGTGCGGGTGCCTGCGGGTGCGGTCACGCGAACCCTCCCTCATGTCGAGTATTCGTCCGATTCAGCCTATCGGCGCGCCCGATTGAAATACGCTATGCCTCGTATTCTAATAGCGGGCTCGCACGCCGGGCCGCACGAGAGGCACTCCCATGCTGACTCCCCAGGACGAACTCCTCTGCCACCAGCTGCCCACCACCTTCGATCACGTCCTGCAGAGCGATCTGCGCTGGACCGAGCGAATCGTGCTGTACGGCTTCGACACCGGCGGCACCGCCACCGTCATGACCGGTATGGCGCGCTATCCCAACCGCAATGTCACCGACGCCTACGCCATGGTCACCCTGGACGGCGGCAAAACCCACGTGGTGCGCATGTCCCGCGAGATCGCCGGACGCTACGACGGTCTCGGCTCCTGGCAGGTCGGCCCCTACCGCTACGAGATCGGCGAACCGCTGCGCACGGTGCACGCCAGCCTCGACGACAATGAACACGGAGTGCGGTTGCACCTGGACTTCGATGCCGAATTCCCGGCCTACGAACAGGAACCCGCGTTCTTCCGGTCGCGCGGGCGAGTGCGTGAGGACGCACGGCGGTACTACCAGAACGGGCGCGTCTCCGGCTGGCTCGAGGTGGAGGGCGAACGCCTGGAACTGGATCCGGACACCTGGTGGTTCGGGCGCGACCACTCCTGGGGCACCCGACACGGCGGAGGCGGCGGCAGCCTGGCCGAGGGCGAGGGCATGCAGCCCCCCGAGGTCCCGGACGGCGTCCTGTACTTCATGGGCATCTTCGAATTCGCGGACGAACTGGTGCATTTCGCGCATCGCGAGACCGCGGACGGACAGCGGTGGCATTTCGAGGGCACCGTCGTCCCGCGTATCGACTCCGCGGCCGCGCCGATTCCGATCGTGTCGGTGGAGCACGATCTACGGTTCCGGGAAGACTTCCGAATCCTGCGCGAGGGCACCTTCCGCGCCCACGGCGCGGACGGGCGAACCCGAGAATTCGCGGTCACCGCGCTGAAGGACTTCTGGCCCGGCCTGGCCGGGTACGACAACTACCGCGGTTACGCCTCCGGGCTCTGGCGCGGGCCGTACTACAGCGACGGCTTCACCGTCGACCTGTCCGATACCGACGAGCTGCGCCGGGTGAGCATGCTGAGTGAGACCTTCTGCCGGGTCGAGCACGGCGGCGAGGTCGGACACGGCCTGGTGGAAATGGTCTGCATGGGTCGCCATGCCCGCTACGGATTCGCGGGATAGGAGAATCGTGTCGACCGCACGCCTGCCCGGGGAGCGGTTACCGGCCGCCCTGGAACCCATTCTGCGACAGCGCCTGCCGGTGAGCGCGACCGCACGCATCCGCGACTGGGCACCCAGTCCGCGCGGATTCGCCACCGAGACCTACCTGTTCGAGGTGGTCGATGAGAATCGGTGCATCCCCTTGGTTTTCCGACGTCCGCCGGAGCTGTCGCTGTTCCCGGATTACGACCTGCTGCGCCAGGTGCTTGTCATGGAGCGCCTGGCCGACACCGTCCTGCCCGTCGCCACCGTTCGGTGGCTGGACCGCTCGGACACCGCCCTGGGCAGCCCGTATTTCGTCATGGACCGTCTCGACGGGGAAGCGCCCGGCGACTATCCGTCGTATCACGTGGCGGGCAACTACTATGCCGCGAGTCCGGAGAACCGGGCGCGGATGTGGTGGGGCTGCGTGGACACCATCGCGGCGATACACCGATTGGACTGGCGGGCACTAGGTCTGGACTTCCTGGCCATGCCCCGATTCGGGTCCGGACCGGTGGACCAGCTCGTCAACTACCTCGACGCCGCCCTCGCCTGGGCCACCGGCGACCCACCCGCCACCTACCGCCGGGCCGTCGACTGGCTGCGCGCCCACCGCTACGACCCCGAACACGTGGTGCTGTGCTGGGGCGACGCCCGCATGTCGAACATCCTCTACGACAAGGACTATCGCGTGACCGGCGTCCTCGACTGGGAGACCGCCCACCTCGGCGACCACGAATACGATCTGGCCTGGCTGCTGTTCCTGGACTGGGCCAGCAGCGTCTTCGAGGGCCACACCCCCCTGCCCGGCACCCCCACCCGCGCGGAGACCATCACCCACTACGAAGCCGCCACCGGCATGCCGGTCCGAAACCTCCACTACAACGAGATCCTCGCCGCCGTCCTGCTCTCGATTCCGCTGCTGCGCATGGCCGACCGCGTCCGACTACCCCCGGACACGGACATCACCGGCTTCTGCACCGCGCGCATCGAGGAGCTGCTGCCCTGACCGGTGCGGCCACAGTGCGAGCACGATCATCAACACGAAGGCCGCGATCGCCGTACCGGTGCGCAGGCCGTGGAAGAAGTCCCAGCGCGACAGGATCGCCGCGTAATCAGCGGGTGCACCGTCGGTCACCCACGCGTTGATCTTGTGATTGATGGGGACGTTGCCCAGCCGGGTAATGGCGAAGGAGGCCACGACCAGCACCGCCGCCGCCCCGGCCAGCACCCGGCTTCGGCCCCGGGCCGCCATGGCGAGAGCGGTACAGCTCAGTGCCGCCGTCGCCATGGTGAGCTGCATGCTGATGCTGTTGGCCCGCATGAGCTCGGTGTGGAACTCGAGCCGCAGCTGCAGCGGGACGCGATGGAAGGTGGGCGCGATATTCGCCAGTCCATAGCCGAAGGCACCGGCGAGCAACCCGGTGGCGAGCAGGGATGCGGCACGGAGGATATGGATACGCATGAGAGTTCCCGGTGATCAAGCGGCGGTGCCGGTGCGGGTGAGCTGGTGGGCGCGGCGCATGCGGCCGTCCGGGGTGAACTCCCCGAAGAAGTGCACGTCGGTGGTGATCTCGTCACCGTTGCGCCGTCGCGCGTGGATCGTCATGCGGGCGGCGATGCGGCCGCCGTCGGCCATGGCCTCGTGGACGTCGAAGCGATACTCGGCCAGCGTCTTTCGTATGGGGCGCAGGTGGGCGATCAGGCGGTCGCGGTCGATGCGCAGACCGTCGGCCACCTGCACGATATCCCGGGCTGTGGAAGCGGTCGACGACCTCCGCCGGGTCACCGTCGCTCATCGCCGCGTCGGTGAAGGAGGTGAAGAAATCCCTGATGAACTGCGCGGGATCGGATGGCGAGTCGATGTTCATGGCTCTCCTGCCATAGAATTCTGACAACGCTGTAAAGGTTAGAGCGCGGCCGAAACTTTGACAAGGGTGTAAGAATTCCATGAGTCCGGGACCACGCCGACGCGCCGATGCGGAACGCAGCCGCACGGCGATTCTCGACGCCGCCACCCGGCTGCTCGCCGAGCGGCCCGATGCGGGACTGGCCGCGGTAGCCGCGGCGGCGGGCGTCACCCGCCAAACCATCTACGCGCACTTCTCCTCGCGGGAGGAACTGCTCACGGCCGTGGTCGAACGGACCACCGCCGCGACGGTCGCCGCCATGGCTGCCGCCGACCTCGACAGCGGCAGCGCCGTCGACGCGCTGTTGCGCATTCTCGACGTGGGCTGGCGCGCCTTCGAGGCGCATCCGACGCTGCAACTCATCGCCCCCACCGCACCCGAGGAGAGCCGGGAACTCCACGATCCCGTCCTCGACCACCTGCTGCCGCTGCTCCGTCGCGGTCAGCGGCAGGGCGAATTCGACAGCGCCGCAACGCCGGAATGGCTCGCCGCGGCCATTGTCGCGGTGAGCCACGCGGCCGGGGCAGAGGTCACGGCCGGGCGAATGGACCAGCCCGCGGCGGAGCGGGCCCTGCGCCGCAGCGTGCTGCGGCTGGTCGGCGGAGAACGAGAGGGTCGATGACAGCGCTCCGCCCCGGCGAAGCCGCCGGGGCGCAAGCGTATTCGGTTGGCGTTCGGCGCTACCCGGAGGTCACCAGATCGTCGTCTCCGCCGCCCGGCGCATCCTCCTGTTCGGATGTTTCGACCGGTCCTCCCTCTCCCCCAGCTGCTTTCGCACCCCGCATCAGGAAGAAGGCGATGACCGTCGCGGCCAGGACGCTGGCCGCGCCGCCCAGGAAGGTGGCCGACATGGCGGTGGTGAAGGCGTCCTTGGCGGCCGTGATCAGCATGCCGTCGCCGCTGGTCAGGGCCGGGGCGATGCTTTCACGGGCGGCGGCCGGGGCCGTGGCGGGCATCTCCTCGGTGTAGGTGCCGGCCAACACCGCGCCCAGCACCGCCACGCCCAGCGCGCCGCCGGTCTGCTGGATGGTGTCGTTGAGCGCGGAGCCGACACCGGCCCGTTCCGGCGGGATCGCGCTCATCAGCGCGCCGATGGCGGCAGGCATGGCCAGACCGGCACCCGCGCCGACCAAGGTCATGGCCAGGGCGGGCTTCCAGAATCCGGAATCGGTGGTGAGCAGC
Organism: Nocardia otitidiscaviarum; assembly: GCF_007362295.1. Taxonomy (NCBI): domain Bacteria; kingdom Bacillati; phylum Actinomycetota; class Actinomycetes; order Mycobacteriales; family Nocardiaceae; genus Nocardia; species Nocardia otitidiscaviarum. The sequence goes on from NZ_CP041695.1 coordinate 6,654,007, forward strand.
GACAGCATGACGAAACCGCCTGCCAGCACCGCCATTCCGACCAACATCACCGGGCGCACACCGGCCTTCTGCACCAGACCCGCGCCGATACCGTTGAACACCAGCGCCGTCAGGGCGAACGGAGTGAAGGCGAGCGCGGTGCGCATCGGCGAGTAGTCCAGCACGAACTGCAGGTACTGCGTGAGCACCAGCAGCAGGCCGCCATTGGCGAAGGTGACGAGCACCAGCGAGAAGCTGGAGCCGGTGAACACCCGGTTGCGGAACAGCTGCAACGGCACCATCGGGTACTCCGCCCGCAGTTCCCGGACCACGAACGCGGCCAGACCGGCCACCGCGATCAGTAGTGCGCCCCAGGTGCCGTCGAACCCCGCGGTCGGCCATTCGATGATCGTCCACACCAGCGCGGTGGTGCCGACGATCGACAGCGCCATGCCCGACAGGTCCGGCTTCGTCCACGGCCCCTTCGACTCCGGCATGAGCAGCAGGGCCGCGGCGATGGCGACGATCGCGATCGGCACGTTCAGCACGAACACCGAACCCCACCAGAAGTGCTCTAGCAGCACACCGCCCACGATCGGGCCGCCGACCATGCCGACCATGGCCACGGCACTCCAGGACGCGATGGCCTTGGGCCGCTCCTGCTCGTCGAACACCGTGATCAGGATGGACAGCGTGCTCGGCATGATGAGCGCACCGCCGACGCCCATCAGCACCCGGCCCGCGATCAGCAACTGCGGGGTGTCGGCATAGGCGGCCAGCATCGAGGCCACGCCGAAGACCACCAGGCCCACCACCATGACGAGCCGCCGTCCGAACCGGTCCGAGAGGCTGCCCGAGGTGAGCAGCAGTCCGGCGAACACCAGGATGTAGGCGTCGATGATCCACTGGATGTCCTGGGACGTCGCGCCGAGTTCGGTGGAGATCTGCGGGATGGCGACGTTCAGCACCATATTGTCGATCACCAGCACCAGGGAACTCAGGCAGAGCACCACCAGAATCCACCAGCGCTTCGGATTACGTTGTGGCGCTTCGGTGCTCACCGCCGCGCCTGCGATATCACTCATGTCGAATCCCTCTTCGATCCAGTTCGCCGTACACTGTTCGGCATCTGCGAACACTGTACGGTCACCCGAACAGTGTTCGCAAGCGAGAACATTGTTCGGTGCGTCGAACAGCGTTCTAACAGCGGTTATGCTGGCCGCGGACAGAAGAGGAGAGGCCATGACAGCGAAGGCTGAGCAGTTTGCGACGGTATGGACGCGTCCCCAGCGCACGCGGCGCGACACCCCGGCACTGAACCGGGAACAGATCGTCGCGGAGGCCATCGCACTGCTGGACAGCGAGGGCCTGGAGGCGCTCAGCATGCGGAAACTCGGCACCCGGCTCAATGCCGGAGCCACCTCGCTCTACACCCATGTGGCGAACAAGGAGGAACTGCTCGAACTCGTCGTGGACGAGGTATTCGGCGAGATACGTCTACCCGAGCGGCTGGCGGCGGAGAACTGGCGCACCGACCTGATGGAGTTCGGCCGGAGCATGCGCGCCACCATGCTGCGGCACGTGTGGATGCCCGCCGTGCTGAGTACCGCCGGGCTGGTCTATCTCGGCCCGAATGTGATGCGAATGACCGACGGCATGCTCGGGATTCTCGAGGTGGCCGGATTCGACGCGACCACCTCCGACCGCGCCACCAACGCCATCTTCGCGTACCTGATCGGGGCCACCACCACCGAGACCGCCATGATCACCACGGTCACCCGCAGCGGCCTCGGCGAACAGGAGTGGATGGAGCAGATCATGACCGCCTCGCAGCGAATGAGCGAACCGTACCCGCGCCTGCACCGCAGCTACGCCCGACACCGCGAGCTGGATTCGGCGCGCAGCCGCGACGAATTCTTCGACACCGAACTCGAACTGCTCATCGACGGGCTGGAGGCGCGCCGCGCACGGTGACCGGGGCCACGCGGCGGACACACGACTGCCCCCGGCCGAAAGAGCCGGAGGCAGCGCGGATTTCACTCAGTGGCCGTTGAGCCCGGCGCGCACGCCCTCCTCGATGCGCTTGCCGAGATCGCTGTCCACGTTCTTCCAGTACTCGAACACCCGGCTCAGCACCGGCTCCCGCACACCGCCCAGCACGTGCCCGACCACATTGGCCACCAGGCGATCTCGCGCGGCGTCGTCGAGCACCTCGCGGACCAGCGTGCCCGCCTGGGTGAAGTCGCCGTCCTCGGCGTGCTGGACGTAACCCGCGCGCACCATGGTCGGATCGAAGTTCCACAGGCCCTCGTCACCGGCCCGCTCCGGATCGGCGTGCGGGCCGCCGAACGAATTCGGCGCGTACACCGGCACATCCGCCGGGTTGTAGTCGTAGCGCATCGGGCCCTCCTTGGAGTAGGAGTTCACCTCGGCGGCCTTGGCCCGGTTGGGCGGCAGCTGCGCGTAGTTGGCGCCGATGCGGTAGCGGTGCGCGTCGGCGTAGGCGAAGACGCGGCCCAGCAGCATCTTGTCCGGCGAGAAGCCGATGCCCGGAACGACATTCGACGGTTCGAAGGCGGACTGCTCGATCTCGACATGGAAGTTGCCCGGATTGCGGTTGAGCGTCCACTTGCCGACCTCGATGAGCGGGTAGTCCTTTTGCGACCACACCTTGGTCAGGTCGAACGGGTTGAAGCGGTAGCCCTCGGCCTCGTCGACCGGCATGACCTGGACCTTCACCGTCCAGCTCGGGAACTCGCCGCGCTCGATGGCGTCCCACAGGTCGCGGCGGTGGAAGTCGGCGTCCTCCCCCGCGATGCGGTCGGCCTCGGCCTGGGTCAGGAATTCGATGCCCTGGTCGGTCTTGAAGTGGTACTTCACCCAGAAGCGCTCACCCTGGGCGTTGACCCACTGGTAGGTGTGCGAACCGAAACCGTCCATGTGGCGGTAGGTCTTCGGAATGCCGCGGTCGCCCATCAGCCAGGTCACCTGGTGCGCGGTCTCGGGGCGCAGGGTCCAGAAGTCCCACTGCATGTTGTGGTCGCGAAGTCCGCTGCCCGGCAGGCGCTTCTGCGAGCGGATGAAGTCGGGGAACTTGATCGGATCCTTGATGAAGAAGATCGGCGTGTTGTTGCCGACGATGTCGTAGTTGCCGTCCTCGGTGTAGAACTTCACCGCGAAACCGCGCGGATCGCGCCAGGTGTCGGGGCTGCCCTGCTCACCGGCGACGGTGGAGAACCGCACCAGCGACTCGGTGCGCGCACCCGGCTGGAACAGCTTGGCCTTGGTGTATCGGCTGACGTCACCGGTGACCACCAGTTCACCGAACGCGCCCGCGCCCTTGGCATGCACGATCCGCTCCGGCACCCGCTCGCGGTTGAACTGGGCCAGCTTCTCGATCAGATAGTGGTCGTGCAGCAGGATCGGGCCCTGCGTGCCGGCGGTGAGCGATTCGTTGTCGCTGACGACCGGGATACCGGTATTGGTGGTGGTCGGCTTGGTCATTCGACGTCTCCTCGGCTGTACTGCCTCGGGCTGCGAGGCATCTTACGGACGACAGGCCGGGCACAGCCCCCAGAAGACGACCTCGGCCTCATCGATCGAGAAGCCGTGGGTCCGGGCTGGTTCCAAACAGGGGGCCGCGCCCACGGCACAGTCGACATCCACGACCGTGCCGCAACTCCTGCACACCAGATGGTGGTGGTTGTCCCCGGTGCGGGCCTCGTACAGCGCCGATGAACCCGCCGGTTCGATCCGCCGCAGCAGCCCGGCTCCCACACAGGCCCTGAGCACGTCGTACACAGCCTGCGTGGACACCGACCCGAGCCGTTCCCGCACCGTGGCGGCCACGGAGTCCGCATCCGAATGCGGCGCCGCGACCACCGCGTCCAACACCGCGACCCGCGGGGCGGTAACCCGCAGGCCGACTTCGCGCAATCGCTCCCGCGCGTCGTACCCGGTGTGCATGAACCCAGTCTCCCTCTAATCTGGAATAAGTCAAGAAAATTTTCTGGAATCACTCCAGAAAAATGATCTACGCAGGTAGACGTTGCCTCAGCCTAGATACGCCGACACGCCGAGCGGTCCACAAGGCCCCGCCGGGGTCGCGCGAATCACATCCCCGGCCCCGGAATACATCCCGCACCCCCGCCGTTGTGAACCACTGTCGGCGTCCGGACAGCCCCGGGCCGCACCCTTCGTCGCTTCGAGCGACCACTCGCCGAGAGGCGCTTGTGGGACGTCGACACCCTTCGCAGCGATGCTGCGAGAGCCGCGCCGCCAGGAATCCCCCCGACTGGCGGCGCTTCGCTTTTCCGAGGAACCCTTTTCCGAAGAACCCTTTGCCGAGTGCCCGGTGCCGTGCGGGTCGGGTCGCGCGTAGGGGCCCGGGCGGCGACGATGTGGGCATGGCGACTCAGGACGATGCACTGCATCGGCGGCTCGGGTTGAGCGATTCGGTGGTGATCGGGCTCGGATCGATGGTGGGGGCGGGGATCTTCGCGGCGCTCGCCCCGGCGGCCGCGGCGGCGGGGTCGTGGCTGCTGCTCGCACTCGGGGTGGCGGGGGTGGTCGCGTACTGCAACGCCACGTCGTCGGCGCGGCTGGCGGCGCTGTATCCGGTGTCGGGCGGCACGTATGTGTACGGCCGGGAGCGGTTGGGACCGTTCTGGGGATATCTGGCCGGGTGGGGATTCGTGGTCGGCAAGACGGCGTCCTGTGCGGCCATGGCGCTGACGGTCGGGGCCTACGCGTGGCCGGAGCACGCGCGGGTGGTGGCCGTGGCGGCCGTGGCCGTGATCACCGCGATCAACTATGTGGGCGTGCAGAAGTCGGCGCTGGCGACCCGGCTCATCGTGGCGGCGGTACTGGTGGTGCTGGCCACCGTGGTCGCGGTGTGCCTGTTCGGCGAGCACGGCGGAGCGGCCCGGGCGGACGGCGAGATCGGGGTGCGCGGCGTGCTCGAGGCCGCGGGTCTGCTGTTCTTCGCCTTCGCGGGATACGCGCGCATCGCCACCCTCGGTGAGGAGGTGCGGGATCCGCGGCGCACCATTCCGCGCGCCATCGGCATCGCGCTCGGGCTGGCACTCGCGGTGTACGCGCTCGTCGCGGTGGCGGTGCTGCTGGTGCTCGGGTCGAAAGGACTGGCGGCCTACGCCGATCCGCTGGCGCGCGCCGTCGACGCGGCGGGCGTGCCGGCGCTCGCCCCGGTGGTGCGGGTGGGCGCGGTGGTCGCGGCGGCCGGTTCGCTGCTCGCGCTGGTGCTCGGCGTCTCCCGGACCACCCTGGCCATGGCCCGCGACCGGCAGCTGCCGGGGGTGCTGGCGGCGGTGCATCCGCGCTACGGGGTGCCGCACCGGGCCGAGCTGGCCGTCGGCGCGGTGGTGGCGGTGGTGGCGGTGAGCTTCGACATCCGGGCCGCCATCGGGTTCTCCTCGTTCGCGGTCCTGGTCTACTACCTGATCGCCAATGTCTCGGCCGCCACCCTCACGGCCGCGGAAAACCGTCCGCCCCGGGCGGTTCCGGTGGTGGGCGCGATCGGCTGCGTGGTGGTCGGGCTGTCGCTGCCGACGAGTTCGGTGCTCACCGGCGCGGCCGTGCTGGCGGCGGGCGCGGGGGTGTACGCGATTCGCCGATTCGCCCGGCGGTGACCGGTATTTCTACCGCTGCCCAGGGGGCTTGACAGATAGCCTGTGCACATGGTGCGCAGGGGGCTCGCAACGGTCACGGCACTCCTACTGACGGCGGGATCGCTGGTCGGCGGCACCGTGCGGGCGGAAGCCGACCCCGGCCCGCGGGCGAGCACGACGTGCGCCACGCCGTCGGGACGCGAATTCGAGCGCGCCCGACCGGAATCCACCGGCCTGGACTCCGCCCTGCTCGCCGACGCCCTCGCCTTCGCCGCCACCCGCAATCGGCTCAACGTACAGGTCTTCCGGCACAACTGCCTGATCGGCGAGGGCCCCACCAACGCACAGACCGGCAACACCCCCTGGAACGTCTGGAGCATCACCAAGAGCGTGGTCGCACTGCTCGCCGGAATCGCCTGGGATCGGGGCAGACTCGATATCGGTGCGCCCATCGACCGCTACCTGCCGCCCGGACTCGGCAGCGCGAAGCACCGCTCGCTCACGGTGGAGCACCTGCTCACCGAATCCTCCGGGCTGCGCATCGGCGTTATCACCGAGGGGTTCAGCGGCGTCATCCCGATCGACCCCAACAGCGCGGTGCAGGCGCTCGGCGTCCCGTTCGATTACGAGCCGGGCACCCGGTTCGTCTACAGCCAGCGCAATGTCGACCTGCTGGCCTACGTGATCGAACGTGCGGTCGGCGAACCATTGCAGCGCTTCGCCCAGCGGGAATTCTTCGATCCGCTCGGCATTCCGCCGACCGACTACTACTGGGCGCGCGACCGTTCCGGAAACACCTACGGATACGCGCATCTCATGATTCCGCCGAACGATCTGGCCCGCATCGGCATGCTGGTGGCCGCGGGCGGCGACTGGGGCGGGCGGCGCATCGTGTCGGAAGCGTACCTGCGACAGGCGATCACACCGTCGGCGACCAGTTCCTGTTACGGCTATCTGTTCTGGCTCGGTCCGGGTTGCGCGGAGAATCCGGAATTCCTCCCGGATGACGTGTATTCCATGTCCGGACTCGGACTACAGCATGTGTACATCGTGCCCAGCCTGGATCTCATGGTGGTGTGGACCGGCGTCTTCGGCACCCATACCGACCGCGGGGTCACCGGAATTCTGCAATACGGCATGGAGGTGCCGCACGAATTCTTCCGACGGCTGCTGCGGGCATTCCGGGACAGCCCGATACCCGACCCGGGCCGCTACGTCGAGCCGCCCCTGCGCTTGGACCCGCGCCGGTACTTCGACGGCGATATCGCGCTCGCCGTCCTCGGTCTCGGACCGGCCGCCTATCCGGGCTGCAATGTGCTGTCCTGCTTGGACATTCCGCTCGCGCCGCCCTTCGCCGACGCACCGCCGGGGTGCCTGATCGTGGCATGCCTCGGCCCCGACCCTCGCACTCCTGGCATCCGAGCCGGTAACTAGGAGCCGGTGACTAGGGTGTCACCGCGGCGCGCCCGGCCAACTCCCGCAATTCCTCCGACGGGCGGCGGCCCGCGAACTGCAGCAGATCGCGCATCACCTCCCGAGCCCGATGATGGGTGTGTACGAGCTCCGGCGTCAGCCGTTCGGCCGTCAGCAGGGCTTCCAGCGCCTGATGCGCCTGCCGCCGCTGCGCGTGCGCCCGCGCCACATCCACCAGGAAGCGCGCCTGTCGTTCCGGGGTGAGCGTGGAAGCGTTCACGGCCCGCGCGATATCGAGGGCCTCACCGGCGTCACCGAGTTCGACGGCCACCGCCACCGCGTGCACGGCGACACTGGTCGGCCCGAATTCGGTGTCGAAGTCGTTGCGGTCGTCTCCGATGCGCAGGGCGGCACCGCGTGCGGCGGCGAGCCCGGCCCGCGACTGTGCGCGGTTGCCCTCCGTCGCCGCGATCACCGCCAGCATGAGCTGGAGAGATCCGTAGAGCGACAGGACTTCCGGCGTGCTCCGCCGATCGTCGTCCACCAACGGTTCCAGTGCCGCCACGCAGGTCCGCGCGGCCTGCTCGGCTTGTTCGAACCGTTGTAGCCGCAGGAATGCCTGTGCCATGCGGTAGGTTCCGGCCACCACGCTGAGCGCGTCGCCCGAGCGTTCGGCCGCGGCCAGCGCTCGATCGGCCGCCACCCACGCGGCGTCGACCTCTTCCTGCCGGGTGAATGCCGTTGCCGCCGCCTGATAGGCGCGCGACAGCAGGCCCAGCACCTCCCGCCGCGTCGCCGCGACGCGTGCCGCCTGTTCCAGATCCGGAATGAGCTCCAGCAGGCTGCTGCCCACTTCGACGAGCCGTGACTCGTGTGCCAGCTGCCAGGCCAGATCGACGCGTTCGGCCAGCTGCGGCACCTCGACCGGCTCGCGACCGGTCTCGTCGTCGAACAGCCGATCCAGCGCCGGATGGCCGGTGAGCATGAGTCGCAACTGCTCGAAGACCGCTGAACCCACGCGTTCGCCGCCCGCACGGTCGGTCGACATCGGTTCGGCCGCTTCCGGCCGCAGATCTCGGACCGCGACTCCGAGAACATCGGCGAGCCGTTGCAGTACCGACAGTCTCTCGACCGGCAGTACATCCCGCTCTACCTGCGACACCCAGCTTTCCGACCGCCTGATGGCGGCGCCAAGCTCCTTCTGCGATAGCCCTCTACGCCGGCGCAACTCCGCTACCCGTGCCCCAAGGGTACTTTCGGCCACCGGGTCAAACTCCTTCTACCTGATGGGCTTTGCCGGCGATCACCGCCAGAGGATCGATGTGTGCGCCCGGCAGATCCCGCAGCGCCTTCGTAACGAATCCATGCTCACTCCTTCCGATCGGATCTGCCGACAAGGATTGCAGACCGGGCGAGCTTACGGCGCACAGTATGGAACATGGATTTTTCTTATTGCACCGCAATTTTTCTGTGTTTACCGTCATGGGTGGGAGCTGTCGATCGACACGAACGATACGGACGTCAAGAGGTGACCATGCCCGGCGAACTGTGGTTCTTCCTACTCGGAGTCGGAATCGGTGGTGCCGCAATGTGGTTCGCGGCCTGCGCGGTGACGACAACCAGATATTCCAGCTTCGGCGAGGGACCGACGGTACAGAACATCACCGCCCGCCTGGAGCGCGAGGGAATCCTCTCGGCGCGCACCACGAAAGGAAACTCTCCGGCACATCGGGCATCGTCAAGATGACTGAATTCTCCGATTCCCCCTGCGCAGCGAATCGTGGATCGATTGATAGCAACTGGCTAGCAATACAGCCCGGCGACAGCTGATTCTCAGGATGCATCGGTAAGACTGGTAGCGCTCACATCCCCCCGGAAGGAGCTCTACCTGTGCCGGAAACGGAAAGCAGCCCCTACGCGGGCATGTTCGACGCTGAAGCACGGCTGTCCTGGGTGCTCGCCGCCATGGCCGGTGTCATCGGCGCGGCGGCACTTCTGCACACCGAGGGCTACTTCGTCACCTTCATGACCGGCAACTCCGAGCGCGCCATCGTGAACTGGTTCGACGGGCGCAGCTCCATGGCCCTGGCCGCCATCCTGCTCATCGTCAGTTTCGTGGCCGGAGTATTCGTGGCGTCCTGGTGTCGGCGGCACTTCTGGACCCAGCATCCGCACGGGCCGACGCTGCTCACCACGATGAGCCTCGCCGTCGCCACGGTCATCGACTACTTCACGGAGACACCCGCCGGAGCTCCGGACATCGAGTTGGTGCCGATCCTGTTCGTGGCCTTCGGCACCGGGGCGCTGAACACCTCGTTCGTGAAGAACGGGGAGGTGTCGGTGCCGATCACCTACTTCACCGGAGCCCTGGTGAAGATGGGCCAGGGGCTCGAACGCCACCTCGCGGGCGCGGCCACCGCCGCCGCCTGGCTGGGCCACTTCCTGATCTGGTCGTCATTCCTGCTCGGCGGGCTCATCGGCGGACTCATGAACATGATCACCGACGGCCTCGGGCTGCTGCTGCTGGCGACCATCGTCTGCCTGATCACCACCGTCTACACCTACCTGCACCTGGACCGGCACGGCCCGCTGGCGACGGAGTGAGAAACGAGATCGCCCCCGATCCCAACGGGATCGGGGGCGATCGGTCTCGTGCGGTGAGCCGCCGCGTCAGCGGTTCTCGAGCAGCACCTCGGCGATCTGAATCGTGTTGAGCGCCGCGCCCTTGCGCAGGTTGTCACCCGAGATGAACAGGGCCAGACCGCGGCCGTCGGGGACGCCCGGATCCTGGCGGATGCGGCCGACCAGGGATTCGTCGATACCGGCCGCCTGCAGCGGGGTGGGGACGTCCACCAGCTTGACGCCCGGGGCATTCTCCAGCAGCTTGGTGGCGCGCTCGACCGAGAGCGGTTGCGCGAACTCGGCATTGATGGACAGCGAGTGGCCGGTGAAGACCGGGACACGCACACAGGTGCCGCTCACCGCGAGCTCCGGCAGGCCCAGGATCTTGCGGGACTCGTTGCGCAGCTTCTGGTCCTCGTCGGTCTCGCCGGAATCGTCGTCGACCAGCGCACCCGCCAGCGGGATCACGTCGAAGGCGATGGGCGCGACGTACTTGTTCGGCGCGGGGAACTCCACGGCGGAACCGTCGTGGGTCAGCTTCTCGGCGTCGTCGATGACCGCGCGCACCTGCGAGGCCAGCTCCTCCACACCGGCCAGGCCGGAGCCCGACACCGCCTGGTAGCTGGACACGATGAGGCGCTGGAGTCCGGCCTCGTCGTGCAGCACCTTCAGCACCGGCATGGCGGCCATGGTGGTGCAGTTGGGGTTGGCGATGATGCCCTTGGGCAGGTTCCGGGTCTGCTCCGGGTTCACCTCGGAGACAACCAGCGGCACCTCGGGATCCTTGCGCCAGGCCGAGGAGTTGTCGATGACCGTGACACCGGCCGCCGCGAAGCGCGGGGCCTGCACCCGGGACATGGTGGCACCGGCCGAGAACAGCGCGATGTCCAGCCCGGTCGGGTCCGCCGTCTCGGCGTCCTCGATCACGATCTCCTTACCGCGCCACGGCAGCGTCTTGCCCGCCGACCGCGACGACGCGAAGAAACGCACCTCGTCGGCCGGGAAATCGCGCTCTTCCAGCAGCTTCCGCATGACGGCGCCGACCTGCCCGGTCGCGCCGACCACACCTACGCGTACACCCATGGCTCAGTGTCCTTTCGACATGATCGGGAGCGCTACGTGGTTACGCTGCGCTGCCGCCTCCGCGCTTGACCCGATCATGTCAGCGCCCCGTTCCGGCGTGCACGACCGCCACCTCGTCGCCGCCCAGATCGAAGGCGCGGTGCAGCACCTGCACGGCCTCGTCCAGATCGGTGTCCTTGACCAGCACGGAGATGCGGATCTCGGAGGTCGAGATGAGGTCGATATTGATGCCCGCGTCCGCGAGCGCCTCACAGAAGGTGGCGGTGACGCCCGGGTGCGACTTCATGCCCGCACCCACCAGGGACACCTTGCCGATGTGGTCGTCGTACACCACCTGGGAGAAGTTGATCTCGCCCTGCCGCTTGGTCAGCAGCTCCACGGCGCGCGGACCCTCGCTCTTGGGCAGGGTGAAGGTGATGTCGGTCTTGCCGGTCTCCACCTTCGAGATGTTCTGCAACACCATGTCGATATTGATCTCGGCATCGGCGACCGCGCGGAACACCTTGGCGGCGTAACCCGGCTCGTCCGGAATGCCGACGACGGTCACCTTGGCCTCGCTGCGGTCGTGCGCGACGCCAGTGAGGATTGCTTTCTCCAAGGGGATGTCCTCCATCGATCCGTAAATGTAGGTGCCCACCTTGTCGGTGTACGACGAGCGCACATGCACGGGCACGTTGTAGCGGCGCGCGTACTCCACACACCGCAGCATGAGCACCTTGGCCCCGGTCGCGGCCAGTTCCAGCATCTCCTCGTAGGAGACCTGTTCGAGCTTCTGCGCATCGGGAACGATGCGCGGGTCCGAGGTGAACACGCCGTCCACATCGGTGTAGATCTCGCAGACATCGGCTTCGAGCGCGGCGGCCAGCGCGACCGCGGTGGTGTCGGAACCGCCACGACCCAGCGTGGTCACATCCCGGCTGTCCTGGGAGACACCCTGGAATCCGGCGACCAGCACGATGACACCCTCGTCGAGGGCCTCGCGGAGCCGACCCGGCGTCACGTCGATGATGCGCGCGTTGCCGTGCGCACCGGTGGTGACCACACCGGCCTGGGAGCCGGTGAAGGAGCGGGCCTCGGCGCCGAGTGAATGGATGGCCATGGCCACCAGCGCGTTGGAGATGCGCTCACCGGCGGTGAGGAGCATGTCCATCTCGCGGGCGGGCGGCGCGGGGGCCACCTGCTGGGCGAGATCGAGGAGCTCGTCGGTGGTGTCGCCCATGGCGGAGCAGACGACCACCACGTCGTGGCCCTGCTTCTTGGTCTCGACGATCCGCTCAGCGACGCGACGGATGCGCTCGGCCGATTCGAGCGAAGATCCTCCGTACTTCTGAACGACGAGAGCCACGGTGGAATCCTCCAAGATCGACAAACTGCTGCTATCGAGCACCCAGCCTACCGATGAGCGTCCAGGGGTTTTGCGCCCACCTCCCGGCTGTGACCCATGTAATGCCGCGCGAATATGACGAACAGATTGACTTCGGTGGTGACGCGGGTGCGGCGGTGTCCACCCGCCACCGGCGCGGTCGCGAACGGGCGGCGCGGTTTCATGCATAACCTCTATTGGCGAGAGCGCGGCCCGGCGGGACCATGGCGGGGAGCGAATTCGGGAGGTGAACGATGAAGAGCACGGTGCTCGAGGTGAAGACCGGGCACAGCGAGGTGGTGCACGACATCACCGGGCTGTGCGAGGAGTTCCTACGCGAGGCGGCGGGCGGCGGCGACGGGCTGCTGCACGTCTTCGTACCGCATGCCACGGCCGGTATCGCGATCATCGAACTGGGCGCGGGCAGCGATGACGACCTGCTGGCCGCGCTGCGCGATCTGCTGCCCGCCGACGACCGCTGGCGGCACGCCCACGGCTCGCGCGGGCACGGCCGCTCGCACGTCATGCCCGCGCTGATCCCGCCCTATGCCACGGTGCCGGTGCTCGGCGGCGTCATGACGCTGGGCACCTGGCAGTCCATCGCGTTCGTGGACCTCAACGTCGATAACCCGAACCGGAAGATACGGCTCTCCTTCCTTGCCGACCCGGCGTGACCCCACGGGTCACGCCCGGCTGAACCAGGTGACCTGCGCCCCGTTGTCGAATTCCCGCCGCCGCGTGGGCCGGAACCGGGTCGGGGTGAATGCGCCGGTGAGCGCCGGGATGCCGGTCCCCGCGAGCACCGGATAGCTCTTGATGATCAGCTCGTCGATCTCGTCGATGAGCTGCCCCGCCAGTGTGCCGCCGCCGCACAGCCAAATCTTCTTCCCCTCTTCCTGCTTCAACCGTCGTACGAGTTCGACCGGATCGCTGTCGACCACGGTCACGTTCGGTTCGTCCACGGAGCCGAGCGTCGTCGAGACCACGTACTGCTTCAGATGGGCGTACGGGTTCGTAATGCCGTGCAGGTAGGCCGGGTCGTAGGTGCCGCGACCCATCACCGCGGTGTCCCATTCCCGGTTGGGTGCGTCCACCGCCAGTCCGACCTGTTCGCGAATGTGGGTGGGCAGCGACTCCGGGTACTGCTCCGTCATCCACGCGGTCATGTCGTCGGAGAGGGGGTAGAAGTCGATCTCCCCGCCCGGCCCGGCGATGTAGCCGTCCAGGGAGACGCCCACGTAGTAGACCAGGTTTCGCATACTCTTACCGCCTCGATTGTTGTACTTCGTTCGTAGTGATTAGAAATGTAGTACTACGCCCGAAGTGGTGTCAAGCAGGTTTTCGACGGGCGCCGACCCCTTGTGACGCGCATCACGAACGGCCGATAATGCACATCATGCGAGCGAATGTCGGTGACCAGCTTGTTGTCCACACCCATGCCGTCGGGCTACGGGAACGCACCGGCGAGATCGTCGAGGTGCGCGGCGACGACGGCGCGCCGCCCTACGTGGTGCGCTTCGACGACGGCCACGAGAGCCTGGTGTTCCCAGGCCCGGACTGGGAAGTGAAAGCCCCCGGCTGAGGGCGGTTCACCGCACCCCTTCCGAAGTTTCTCGAAGATACTTCGGTCCAGCCCGATCCCCTTGCCGGACAGCAGGATTCGATCCTGTACCAGTTCCCGGCGGTACCAGCTATCGGACCGGTAGGTTGACTCCTAGAGCGACGCTCGTCACAATCGGCCCCTGAAGCTGGAGGGTTGTAATGCGTACTAAGACTGATCACCGATTCGTTGTCGACGTCGATCCCGAACAGGTGATGGAGGCGCTGCTGACGGTCGAGCGACTGCCCGACTGGTCGCCTTCCCACCAGGATGTGCGTGTCGCGACTCGCGACAGCTATGGGCGGCCCAAGCGGGTCTACGTGTCGGCCAATCTCATGGGCCGACCCGACCGGCAGGTGGTCGAATACACCTGCACCCAGGATCGAATCGAGTGGAAGGTCACCGAATCCAGCGCCGGTGCGGGCGGCAAGGGCTGGTTCGAGATCGCCGATACCGAGGACGGCACCGAGGTCTGGTACCACTCCGAGATCCGCCTCCCGATTCCGGTGCCCGGCATGTTGCTCAAGCGCACCGCCAATCGCGAGAGCGAGACGCTGGTGGAGAACTTCATCGCCTACATCGAGGATTACGCGGGCATCGAGCCGGAGGCCGAGCCGGAACCGTACCCCGAGGGCGCGTACGAGCCGCGCGGGTACGCCGGGCCGCTGTACGGCGGATCGTTCGAACCCGGACTCGCCTGACCATTACGCCGGCGGCGGAAATCCGCCGGAGGTCCACGCCTTTCGGGCGATTCCTGCCACGATGTCCTTCATGAGCGAATCGCGCCGATCGCGGACAACAGCGGTGTCCGAGGGCTCCGCCGTCACTCAACTGGAACTGTTCTTCGACCTGGTGCTGGTCTTCGCCTTCACCATGGTCGCCGATCTCGCGGCCCACGAGACCACCGCGGTGAACATGTTGCGGGCACTCGTGGTGCTGGCCCTCATGTGGTGGCTGTGGGTCGCGTACTCCTGGCTAGGGAACGTGGTCCGAGCCGACGAGGGCGTGACCCGCCTCGGCATATTCGTGGCCATGGGGGCGACCTTCCTCATGGCGCTCGCGATTCCCGAGGCATTCCACGACCTTCCGGGCGGCTGGTACGCACCCCTGGTGTTCGCCATCGGCTACCTGGTGGTGCGGCTGGTGCACATCGTCGTGTTCATGGTCGCCAGCTCCGAGGACGCCCAACTGCGCGGACAGGTGGTGCGCTGGGGCCTGGGGTCGCTGACCATCGGCGGCGGACTGCTGGTGCTCGCGGCATTCACGCACGGCGCCTGGCAGATCGCGCTGTGGATGCTCGCCGTGGCCGGAGACATGCTGTGGACGATGATCGCGGGCACCGACTGGCGACTCAACTCCGTCAAGCACTTCGCCGAACGGCACGGGCTCATCATCATCGTGGCGCTCGGCGAATCCATCGTGTCCATCGGCATCGGTGTGTCCGGACTGCCCATCTCCTGGCCCATCGCGCTGGGATCCATGCTGGGACTGGCCATCTCCGGGCTGCTGTGGTGGGCGTACTTCGATATCGCGGCGCTCACGGTCGAGCAGGCCATGCACCGGGCCGACGGGGCACGGCGGATCAAGATCGCGCGAGCCTGCTACACCTACTGGCACTTCCCCATGATCGTCGGCATCATCGGACTCTCCGTGGGCCTCAAGAAGGTGCTGAACTACGTGGGCGGGGCCGACGGACACACGTTGGAGGACAAGCTGTACGGCATTCCGCTGTACGGGCTGTTCGGCGGCGTGGTGCTGTACCTGGTCGCCCTCGTGGGCTTCAAGCAGTACGCGACGGGTCAGGTGAGCACGCAGCGGCTGGTGGCCGCGGTGGCGCTGCTGGCGCTGATCCCCGTCGCCGCCGCGCTGCCCGCCCTGGCGGCCCTCGGCATCCTGTGCGCCGTGCTGGCCGTGCTCATCGTCTGGGAAACGGTGCGGCACGCGCAGTTCCGCGACGAGATCCGACACGGCCACGCGGGGTAGGCAGCCGTCCCGGACCGGTCAGCGCTCGAGCACGGCCGCGCGGTCCGGGACGGGCGGCGGCCGATGGTCGAACGAATCCGGCACCCGCACGCCCGCGCGCACCGCTTCGCGCATCTGATCCACATTCTCCCGCAACACATCGGCGACCAGCTCGTCGGTGCGCGGGTCGGCCAGCACGTCGAGCACCACGCGGAAGCTGGCGTCGGCGATGCCGCGAATGATCTCCTCGTGGAAGGGCAGATAGCGCACGCGACCCAACTGCGGATCCTTGCGGATGGTCTCCAGGATCATCTGATCCAGCTCGGCGCGATTCTCCTCCAGCGCCGCCGAGATATTGCGGGTGAAATGGGCGGTCCGCAACACCTGGGCGACCTCGTCCATGACGGCCACCGTCACCGGGCGCTTGATGGTCTCGACAATGGTCCCGACCGAGCGGTTCACCACCGCGGCGGTGACCCGGTCGCCGAACGCCCGGTCCGCCACCCGCGCCAGGCGCACCACGACCACCACGACCCGCAACAGCCGGAAGCCGCGGAAGAACGGGCTGGTCACCGGGATCATGCCCAGCACCTCGTACCAGTAGACGAACGGGAACGACCACGGCCAGCCCTCGCGCCGCCAGCGCCAGACGAACTCGATCGCGAAGACGCCGCAGATGATCCAGTCCACCACCACGATCGTCCGATAGGTGTTGTCCGCCACCGGAAAGAACGTCACCCAGCCGACCAGCACCACCGAGACGACGGCCAGTGCCAGCATGGCGAAATCTGTCCACAGCACCGGCGGTTTGCGCGGGTACTCACCCTCCGCGCCGCTGAACTGGCTCACGACGGCCCCTTCCACCTCGAAACAGCCAAGCCGAGAGTAGTTGCCGCGCCGGTGCCGCGGGCGGAACCGAACCGGGCCGGGCGATCCGGCGGCTACCGTCCGGCGCGGAGGATGGCCTCGATATTGCGTTCGGCGACGGCGGTGATCGTCAGGGACGGGTTCGCCGTGGCGGTGCTGCCGGGCAGGGCCGCGCCGTCCATCACGTACAGGCCCGGATGGCCGTGCACGCGGCCGTAGGCGTCGGTGGCGCGGCCCAGCACCGCGCCGCCGAGCGGGTGGGCGGTGAAGAACGCCTGGGCGTCGTAGCCGATGGGCGTGTAGTCCACGATCGCGCGGCCGCGCTCGGCGATCCGGTCGTCGACGGCACGGCAGGCGGCCAGCACCTGGTCCTGTGCGTGTGCGGGCCAGGTCAGGCCGACCCGGTCGGCGGCGCGGTCGTAGCCGAAGCGGGCGCGGGTCGGGTCCAGCACCATCCCCAGTGACGCGATGGCCCCGGTGTCCACCGGAATGCCCGGCACGTACCAGTTCTCCAGGGTCAGCGGCACACCCGATTCGTCCACGATGCGGCTGGCGCTCGGGACGCCGTTGCCGACCCCGGTGAGGGCGTTCGCGCCGCGCGCCAGCACCGCGTCGCCATTGGTGCCCCAGCCGTCGCCGACGTGCTCGTTGAGGTGTGGCAGCGCACCGGTCGCCTGGGCGCGCACCAGCAGTTCGGAGGTGCCCACCGAACCCGCGCCCAGGAACAGGCGGTCGCAGGTGAGGGTGCGGGTGGACAGCACCTGCCCGGTGGGGGCCAGCTTGGTCACCGTGACCGCGTACCGGTCGCCGTCCTGCGCGATGGCGTCCACCCGGTGGCCGGGATAGATGCCGGTATTGCCGGTGGCCTCGGCGTAGCGCAGGTAGTTCTGGTTGAGGTCGAACTTCGCGCCGTTGGAATTGCCGAGATTGCTGCGCGCGGCGATGGCGGAGGCGCGGGTGGTGCCCGCCAGCTCGCCGCGAATGATGTTCCAGTCGAAGGCGGAATCGTTGGGCGTGGGCTGGTAGCCCGCCGCCCGCACCTGCTGATCCCAGATGCGTGAATGCGTGAACGGCGCGGAGCCGTACACATCCGCGGGCATGGGGCTCAGCCGCAGCATCTGCCGCACCCGCGGGTAGTAGACGCGGTCCAGTTCGTCGTAGTTCACGACGCCGCGGAAGACGGCATCGAACAGATGCCGCTCGGGCGCGACCATGGCCCCGGTGAAGATCACCGAGCCGCCGCCGACCGCCGCGGCCCGCCACACGTCGATACCCGGGTACTCGGTCACATCGAGGACACCGCCGAAGCTGGCGAACGACATGGGCACCTTGGTCACGCCGGTGAAGGTGTTCCGATGCCAGAACCCGCGTCCGTCCGGCAGATCGTCACCGGTGAAGATCTCCCGCCACGGGTCGTTGGGCCACCGTGATCCGCGCTCCAGCACCGTGTTCCGCACCCCGGCCTCGGCCAACCGCAGGGCGGTGACCGACGCGCCGAACCCCGAGCCGATGACGATGGCCTCGGTGTGCTCCGGCGGATCCGGTAGCGGCGCGAAGATTTCCGGCACCCATGCCTCGAACAGCGCATGCCACAGGAAATTCGCCGACGCCGGTCCGGCACCGCGCGTGGCGGCCCCCGTCCCGACGCCCGCCAGCAAAGCCGCCACCCCGGCAGCCTTCAAGACGGCGCGCCTCCGCAACCGGCCACCTCCTCATCAACCAATGGCCGCGCGCGACACTACCGGGCCGCCGCCCACACCTCAACACGTTCGCAATATCCGTGCGAGCACCATGTTCGGCGGCTATGATCTCTCGATTTCGATGCGCGCCATCGCATCACACCGGCACCGAGTGATGCCGGGGATCCGACCCGCACCGGCAACGCGTTCGCTCAGGCGCGCAGGCGTTCGCGGCGCAGCTGCTCCACCTCGGGGAGGTCGAGAGGCGGGAGGGAGTCGACGCCGAGGGCCTTGGCGAGCAGGTAGTCGGCGAGTTCCGGGTTGCGGGCCAGGGCGGGACCGTGCATGTAGGTGCCGATGACCGAGCCCTGCACCACGCCCTCCAGGCCGTCGCCGACACCATTGCCGACGCCGCGGGTGACGCGGGCCAGACCGGTGGCCGCGCCGCCGAGTTTCGTTCCGCCACGGTGGTTCTCGAAGCCGGTGAGGGGCTGGCTCAACCCCGCGAGGATCGGGTTGGTGACCACCTCGCCGATGGCGCGCTCGGCCTGCGGGGAGGTGGTGACGTCGATGAGGCCGACACCGTCCACGCGTTCGCCCGAGGAGGTCTCGTACCAGTGGCCGAGCACCTGGATGGCCGCGCAGATGGCCAGCACCGGCACCCCGCGCCCGGCGGCGGCCTGTAGGCCGGGGTAGCGCTGCAGGTGGCGGGTGGCCAGGCGCTGCGCGGAATCCTCCGCACCGCCCAGGGTGTAGATGTCGAGCGAGTCGGGAACCGGCTCGCTCAGCGAGATCTCGACGATCTCGGCGTCGTAGCCGCGCATCCGCAACCGCTGCCGCAGCACCACCGCATTGCCGCCGTCGCCGTAGGTGCCCATGACATCCGGCAGCACCAAACCGATACGCACCGTGGACTCACTCGACCGCTGCCCTTGCGCCGCAGCCTGTTCCACGCGGGCGGCGGCCGCGATCCGCTCCGCGGTGATGTCCGCCGCCTGCGACGAGGCAGCGGTGTCCGCGGGCCCGGCGTGGTCGGCGGTATCCCTCGGCCGCTCGGTCGTGTCTTCCGGTCGATCGCTTCGCTCGCTCATGCGCGCACCCCCGCCTTCTCCTCCAGGTCGCGGTTCAGGTCGCGGAATGCCGTGTAGTTGGCCAGCACCTCCACCTGGCCCGGGGGGCAGGAACGGATGGCGCGCACGGGGTCCGCGACGATGGTGTGCTGCACCCCGGCGTAGGTGAGGCGGACCGCGAGGTCGGTGGCGCGCTCGCCCGCCGCCACCACCCGGGTGCCCTCGAAGTGTTCGAACCGCACGTCCCACAGCCAGGACAGGTCCTCGCCGTCGGGCACCTGGCCGTTGACCGCGATCACCAAACCCTTCGCGGCGGGGTCGATCATGGACAGCGCCTCCTGCCAACCGGCGGGGTTCTTGGCCAGCAGCAGCCGGGTCGCGTGGTCGCCGACCTGAACGGTGCGGTAGCGGCCCGCGATCTCCTTCACGGTCGCCGCCGCCGCGACGGCCCGCGCCGGATCGGCCCCCAGCGCGATGGCCGCCGCCACCGCCTGCGCGGCATTACCCCGGTTGGCGCGTCCGGGCAGCGCCAGGCTCAGCGGCAGCTCCAGTCCGTCCGGGCCGTACAGCGTGTGCTCGTCCACCCACCAATCCGGTTGCGGGCGTTTGAAATCCGCGCCGGTGCTGTACCAGTGGTCGCCCTCCCACAGAATGGGCTCGCCACTGCGCGGGCAGCTGGTGGCATCGACCTGCCAGCCGCTGCCGGCCGCCACCCACACCACATTCGGGTGGTCGTAGGCGATGGAGGTGACCAGCACGTCGTCACAGTTGGCGATGAGCACGGCGTGCTGATGCCGGGCCATGCCGGCGCGCAGGCGGCGCTCGATCATATTGATCTCGCCGACCCGGTCCAGCTGGTCGCGGCTGAGGTTGAGCAGCACCACCGCCGAGGGATTCAGCGCATCGGCCACATGGGGCAGATGCAGCTCGTCCACCTCGATCGCGGCCAGCGGCGCCGTGCGATTCGCGGTCAGCGCGGCCACGATGCCGGCGTCCATATTCGCGCCGTCGGCCTGGGTGGCGACCCGGCCCAGGGTGCCGAGCGCGGCCGCCGTCATCCGGGTGGTGGTGGACTTGCCATTGGTGCCGGTCACCAGCACCGTGCGCCGTCCCCGGCCGAGCTGCGTCATGAGTGACGGGTCGATCTTCAGCGCGATCAGCCCGCCGATCATCGACCCCTTACCGCGCCCGGCCTTCTGCGAGGCCCACGAGGCCGCGGTCGCCGCCCGCAGCGCCACCCGCCCGCGCACCGAAATGTCTGCCACGCCGCGAGTCTATTGCCGCCACCGCACCCCGCCACACGCGGTCCGCGTGATCCCGCTCGCACAGACCGAACGGTCAGGGGGAATCCGTGGCGGTATCGCGCGGGAGACCCCCGCCACCAGTTCCCCCTCGGCGGGTCAGGACTTGTAGAGGGACTGGGCGTAGTTGGGTTCGGAGTAGTAGTGGGTCAGTTCCTCGAGGGATTGGGGGGTGTCTGGTTGTAGTTCTTTGACCAGGTGGGCTTGGGTGGGGAGGGTGTCGGCGGGCCAGCGGTCGGGGTGCCAGAGGTTGGAGCGCAGGAACGCCTTGCCGCAGTGGAAGAAGATCTGGTCGATGTCGACCTCCACGGCGAGGATGGGGCGGTGGCCGCGCACGATCATGTCGTCGAAGTACGGGGCGTCGCGGACCAGGCGGGCGCGGCCGTTGACGCGCAGGGTTTCGGTGCGGCCGGGGATCACGAACAGTACGCCGATGTGCGGGTTGTCCAGGATATTGAGGTAGCCGTCGGCGCGACGGTTGCCGGGACGCTCCGGAATCGCGATGGTCCGATCGTCGAGGACCCGAACGAATCCGGCGGGGTCACCCTTCGGGGAGGCGTCGCAATTGCCCGCGGCGTCGCTGGTCGCCAGCACCACGAACGGGGACGCCGCGATCCACTCGCGGTCGCGCGGATGCAGTTGGACGCGTTCCTTGGCGGCGGCGCGAGGATTCACCGCGCCCAACAGTTCTCGCAGTTCCTCGGGGTCGGTGATCTCGCTCATGGATTCGATTGAACGCCCCGATCCGGCTGCGGCACCAGGGGTTTGTGAACAATCAGACCGGGCCGTCGAAGAGGTTCGGCTGGCCGCTGGCGTAGCGCGCGACATCCAATTGCCGGAAGGGCTCCAGCTCCGCCGCCCGGTACAGGGTGAACAGGCGGCAGCGCGCAGCGGTGGCGCCCGTGACGTCCAGGATGGCGTTCACCGCCGTGCGCGCCGACTCCGACGCTCCCTCCATGGTGGCGAGATCCACGTTCGTCCGCACGTAATCGCCTGCCAGATACAGATTTTCGATGGCGCCGTGGCACTCTGGGCGGAGCGCCCACGAGCCGGCCGTATTGATCAGCAGCGGGTCGGCGTTCTCGTTGCGGCGGGTGGCGGCATTCCAGGAGATGCCGGTGTCGAGGAACCAGGAGTGCAGATCCTCGTCGCGCAGCAGTTCGGAGCGATCGTTGAGGTGGGCCTTCAGCTGCGCCCACACCTCGCGGACGATCTCGTCGTGGGTGCACTCCTTGGCCGTCTTGCCGTAGAGCGGGCCGGGGGTGTTCCAGTCGGAGATGTCCACCGACAGGCAGTCGACGACGGTGCCGTCCCCGTGCTCGGACAGTCGTACGCGCGGCCAGAACTGATCCTGGGAGATGGAGGTCAGTGACCACGGCGAGTCCACGTAGGCCACGTGGCCGCGCGCGATGGCGGTCGGTCGGCGCAGGAAGAACTGCAGGCCGGTCATCCAGTCCACCATCAGCTGGTGCATGCCCGCCAATTCCGGTCGCAGCGCCAGGATCTCGGGAGTGAGCAGGGTGCGCGCCGCCTCCACGGGCAGGGCGCACACGAAGTGGTCGGCCGCCACCGTTTCGGCCGCGCCGGCGGCGGTCACCACCCGGGCCGAGCCGATGCGGTTGCCGCTCACCTCGAGTCCGCGCACCTCCGCCGCGACGAAGCGCACGCCGAGTTCACGCAGCCGCGCCGCCCACGGGTCGATCCACGCCTCATTGGTGGGGCCGTCCAGAATCCGGTCCAGCGCACCGTCATTGCCGATCTCGAGCGGATTGCCGAGGAACTGCTCGCCCATATTGCCGATGGTGCGGGTGCTGGCCAGATCGTCCCGTGCCGCCACCAGCAGGGTGGTGAGGGTGCGGGACATGAGCATGCGGAATTCGCTCGACCGGTTGCGCGCGCCCACGTAGTCGCGCCAGGACACCTTGTCCCACTGGCCGTATCGGCGGGCGTCGCAACTGGTGTTGAAGACCAGCAGCCGGTTGGCGAAGTAGAGGGCGTCCTGATAGGGCATCTTCGCCGTGGTGGAGATGGCGGAGCTGACCGTCTCGCGGAAGTCCTCCGGCGTCGCCCAGACCCGGCCCGCCTTGCCCAGCGGCATGATCACGTCGTCGTTGTCGCGACGGGAGAAACGCGCCTCGGGTGCGGCGATCAGGTTGTCCCACACACCATTGGTGTTGCCCGCGAACGGGATTCGCCGCATGGTATCCGGAATGTGGTGGTAGAAGCCGGGGAAGAAGCGGAAGCCGTGCTCGCCCCACAGATCGGGGCGACCGCCCCGGCCGCTGCCCGGCACCCGCATGCTGCGCGCCTTGCCGCCCAGTGCCCGCCGCTCGTACACGGTGACCTCGAAGCCGCGCTCGGCGAGTTCGTGCGCGGCGGTCATTCCCGCCACGCCGCCGCCCAGCACCGCCACCCGACGGCCCGCCGCCGCCCGCGCGGGGGCGGACCGCAGCCCGGTCGTCACCGCCCCCGCGGTCACCGCGCCCGCCGCGACCGTGCCGCGCAGCACCGACCGCCGCGACACGGACATGCGCTGTCCTGCCATTCCCTTACCTCCCAGCCGGGACCGATCCTAGGCAGCGGATTCCGCCCTGTGGTCGGTTGGGGTGCGGGACTTCTCCCCGAGAGCCAGCGAATGTGCGAAGCGCGCGGGTGCGGGGCGGCCGGCGGAGGTGGCGGTGAAGGCTCCGATGATGACGACGGCCGCGCCCAGCAGTGACAGGGCGGTCGGGGTTTCGTGCAGGAAGGCCCAGGCGGCGGCGATGCCGACCACCGGCACCAGCAGGGACAGCGGGGCGACGGTGCCCGCCGGGTAGCGGCTCATGAGCAGGGTCCACAGGCCCGAGCCCGCGATGGTGCCGAGCAGGACGATGTAGGCCAGGGCCGCCAGGGCGGGCCAGCCGGTCGCGGTGAAGGATTCGGCCAGATCCCGCCAGCCCGTGGTGGGGCCCTCGGTCAGCGCCGAGAGCGCGAACATCGGCAGCGGCGGGACCACCGCCATCCACAGGGTCAGGTGCAGCGGGTTCACCCCCTCGGCATCCGCCATCGCCAGCCGCGACCCGATATTGCCGAACGCCCAGCTCAATCCACCGGCCAGGGTGAGCAGCAGCGGCAGCAGCGCCGCGTAGTGCGCGCGATCCCATCCGATGACCGCCATCCCGGCCATGGCCACGGCAATGCCGACCAGCTGGATCGGACGCAGCCGCTCGCGCAGCAGCAGAGCGCCGAGCAGAACGGTGAACGGTGCGGAAGACTGCAACACCAAGGAGGACAAACCGGTCGGCATCCCAGCCCGCATGGCGGTGAACAGGAAGGCGAACTGCAACACCCCGAACCCGGTGCCGTACATCAGCAGATACCGCCAGGGCACCCGCGGCCGCGGCACGAACAGCAACACCGGCACCGCGATCACCGCGAACCGCAATCCCACGAAGAAGAACGGCGGGAAATGATCCAGACCCACCCGAATCGCCAGAAAGTTCAATCCCCACAGCACGACGACGGTGAGCCCGATCAAGCGGTCACGACTACTCATGCACGCATCGTGAAGCGTTCTATAGGTAAGAACAATCGAATTGTTGTGCACTAATAGTGTAGTAAAACTGAAGTATGCCGCAGCACAACCCGCCGACCACCGGCGATACCCCCGCCGCCGGATCGGCGACCGAGACCGACACCACAGCCGCCACCGCGCCGCCCGGCACGCAACCCGGCATCCCCGGAGCCGCGCCCTCACGCGTCACCACGGGGCCGGGCACACGCGCACGCATCACGTCGCCACCGCCGACCACGCGGCCCGAGGTCCGCATGGGCTCCGCACCCGAAGCCAGCGGGCGGTCCGATACCGCTGCGGGTTCGTCGCACACCGCCCGACCCGACTCGCCCGCGGGTAGCGCCGCGCCCGAACCTGTCCACACCGATACGCCGGTGAACACGGCGGCAACCCAACGCCCAACGAGGTCCGATACCGCCGACGGTCCGATCGCGTCCACGGAGACCTCGCTACCCGTGGCGGGTGCGCGGGCGAATACCGCGCGGCGATCGGCGGCGCGTGCGGAGGGCAAGGCGGCGGCAGGGAGCGGGCTGCCCAGGACCGTGCGGCCACCTCGGCGGGTCGGCGGCGCGACCGTCGCGGCGCAGGATGCGGCGGGGCGGACTCCGCCGGACAGTACCGACGCGGTGGCAGAGGGGAAGGCTGTGCCGTCGGGGATACCGGAGCGGACCGGGTGGGCGCGGCGGGTGGCGCAGCCCGCGGGCGGGGCGATGGCGGTCGAGCGGCTGCGGGTGCTGCGGGAGTTGGCGGATCGCGGAACCGTGGCGGCGGTGGCGGCGGCGCTGTCCATGACGCCGTCGGCGGTGTCGCAGCAGTTGAAGGTGCTGGCGCGGGAGGCGGGGGTGGTGCTGCTGGAGCCGGACGGGCGGCGGGTGCGGCTGACCGATGCGGGGCGGGCACTGGTGGTGCGCGCCGACGAGGTGCTGGCGGCCATGGATCGGGCCGTCGCCGAGATGGAGTCGTATCGCGGCTCGCCGCGCGGGCAGGTGCGGGTGGCGTTGTTCCCGTCGGGGGCCGCGCTACTGCTGCCGCGGGTGCTGCGCGAGCTGGCGGGCAGCGGTGTGGACGTGGTCGCCGCCGACGAGGACCTGCCGCCCTCGGAGGTGCTGCGGCTGCTGGCGGACTACGACGTGGTGCTCACCCACCGCGACGAGCACGCGCCGTCCGTGGCGGGGCCGCGGGTCGACTCCCGGGTGCTCATGCGGGAGCCGATCGATGTGCTGGTCGCGCCCGAACACCGCCTGGCCCGCAGTGGCGCGGTCGTGCCCGCCGAACTGGCCGATGAGGAGTGGCTGTCGGTGCGCGGCGGCTTCCCCGTGGACGACGTCTTGCGCTCCATCGCCACCGTCACCGGCGTGCAACCGCGAATCACCCAGCGTCTCAACGACTTCTCCGTGATCGAGGCCATGGTCGCGGCCGATTGCGGCATCGCCCTCATGCCCCGCTTCGCCGTCCGCGACCCGAACCTGGTCATGCTGCGACTGGCCGGTGTCCGCGCCGCCCGCCTCTACGACCTGGCCACCCGTCCGCACGCCGACCGCCGCCCCGCGGTCGCCGCCGTCCTGGCCGCCTTCCGCACCGCCGCGCAGCAGGCCACCGCCACCGACAGGCCGCGCTGACACCGCAGGGGCGCAACCGAATACACCGGTAGTGCCGCTGTCGCGGAACGCGGGGCGCGCCCTGTCAACGCGGCGGCTGGTAACCCCGCTGCTGGATGGCGTGGTAGCCGAAGTCGTCGGCGACCATGGCGGCCAGTTCCAGGAGTGCGCGCCGGGTCGGCTTGCTGACCAGCTCCAGGTCGATCTCCGCACCCTCGGCCAGGTGGTCGTCGAACGGCACCACCTGAACGGCGCGGGTGCGGTCCAGGAACAGCTTGCGCAGCTGGTCCAGGTCGACGGTCGACGAACCCTTGCGAGAGGCGTTGACCACCACCACGGTTCGCTCCACCAGCTTGTGGTAGCCGTGGTGGTCCAGCCAGTCCAACGTGGCCGAGGCCGACCGGGCGCCGTCGATGGCGGGCGAGGTCACCAGCACCAGCGAGCTGGCCATATCCAGCACACCGGCCATGGCGGAGTGCATGAGACCGGTACCGCAGTCGGTGAGGATGATGTTGTAGAACTGCTGCAGGATACCGATGGCCTTGCGGTAGTCGGCCTCGCTGAACGCCTCGGAAACCGCCGGATCCTGTTCGGAGGCAAGCACTTCCAGGCGGCTCGGAGCCTGCGAGGTGTGCGCCCGCACATCCGAGTAACGCGTGATGTGGTTGTCCTCCAGCAGATTCCGCACGGTGGAGCGGGTCTGCCGCGGCACCCGGTGCGCGAGCGTACCGAGGTCGGGGTTGGCGTCGATGGCGATCACCCGGTCACCGCGCAAGGAGGCGAAGGTGGAGCCGAGACCGACTGTGGTGGTGGTCTTTCCGACGCCGCCCTTGAGCGACAGGATGGCGATCCGGTAGTCGCCGCGCACCGGCTGGTTCACCCGGTCGACGAGTTCGTTGTGGATGATGTCCGCGGGCGACTCGCCCGGATTGATGGCACCGCCGGACATCTTGTGCACGGCACGTCGCCAACCGCCGCGCGGCGCGCGCCGGGCGCGACGCAACAGGTTCAGGTCGTTGACCGAGTGCCCCGGCGGCGGCTGCTGCGGCCCACCCTGCTGCGGAAAGCCCTGCGGCGCTTGGTTCCACCCCGGCTGCTGATAGCTCTGCCCGGGCTGCTGCTGGAAATTCTGCTGCGGCTGCGGCTGCTGCGGCGGCGCGGGCGGCGGCGACCAGCTGTAGATCGGGCCGCCGGAGTGGTCCGCACCCGCCGGGGCCTGCCCGCTCTGGCCCGGAGCGCCGAAATGCTCGGTCTGCTCACCGCCGGCGGACTGATCGCCCGGCTGGTCGAAGACCCGGCGCACCATGCCGTCGGCGCCGATCTCCTGCCGGATCTCCCCGTACGGGGTCTCCTGCCGGATCTCGCCGTACGGTCCGGACTGCGGGCCGCCTTCGCCCGCACCGGGATTGAAGCCCGGCGGCGGGTACGCGCCGGTGGGCGGGAAGCCCGGGCCGCCGGGCGGGGCCCACGACCCCTGCTCGGGCGCCGGGTACGCGCCGGTATTCGGGCCGAGTGGGAACTGCCCGTTCGGCCCGTACGGATTCGGTCCCTCGCCCGGGGCTCCGGGCGGGGCGAACGAGCCCTGGAACGGCCCCTCACCCGGCGGACCGGGCGGGGCGAACGGCCCCGGCTGTGGGAAGCCGCCCGACTGCCCGTGCGCGAACGGCCCGTCGGGCTGGAACGCGGTGGTCTGGTCGATGGAGTCGGGCACCGGCGGGAAGAACCCGGACCCGGACTCCGGCTCCGCCTCGCCCGCGGGTTCCTTCGCGTCGACGGCATCGTCGGCGGTCTCGGCCGCCGAATCCTGGTCATCGGCATGCACCGCGGCGTCGGCCGCGGCGGATTCGTCGGCGTCCGGCCCCTGCAACCAGGGCGGCGAGGTCGAATTCTGGTCTTTCGTGGTCACGTGTCCCCCATCTGTTCGACGGCGCGAACAGAGAGCTCGGCGCTAGTGCGTTCCAACGCTAGCATCACGCCCCCACCCGCACCGGATACTGTGGCGCTCGCCCGCCTCCCCGCGCCTTCAGCGCGTGGCTCAGAGCCGTCGTCGGTCGTGCGTGCGTGCCGGCGGTTGGGTGCCGACAGCCGCCCGGGTTGCGCTGGTGGGCGGCCGCCGTGTCGTGCGGGATCGGGGTCGTTGTCACCGTCAGGGGCGCTGGGCGCGGTTCACCGCCGAGACCACGGCGCGCAGCGAGGCGGTGGTGATCGAGGTGGCGATGCCGACGCCCCAGGTCACGGTGTCGCCGATGGCCACCTCAACATACGACGCGGCCTGGGCGTCGTCACCGGCGGACATGGCGTGTTCGGAGTAGTCCAGAATGCGCACGTCGTAGCCGATGCCGGACAGGGCGTCGACGAAGGCCGCGAGCGGGCCGTTGCCCTCGCCGGAGATCTCCTGTTCGACGCCGTCCACCTTGACGACGGCCTCGATGTGGTCCACACCGTTGTCGGTCTCCGAGGCGGTGACCCGCTGCCGGATGCGCTCCAGCGGCGTGATCGGGTTCAGGTACTCCTCGGCGAAGACATCCCACATCTCCTTGGGCGTCACCTCGCCGCCCTCACCGTCGGTGATCTTCTGGATGGCCTGCGAGAACTCGATCTGCAGGCGGCGCGGCAGCACCAGCCCGTGGTCGGTCTTCATGATGTAGGCGACGCCGCCCTTGCCGGACTGCGAGTTCACCCGGATGACGGCCTCGTAGGTGCGGCCCACGTCCTTGGGGTCGATGGGCAGGTACGGGACCTCCCAGGTGATGTCGTCGACATCGGCGTTCGCGGCGTCGGCGGCGGCCTTCATGGCGTCCAGGCCCTTGTTGATGGCGTCCTGGTGGCTGCCGGAGAAGGCGGTGTACACCAGGTCGCCGCCGTACGGGTGGCGTTCGGCCACGGGCAGCTGGTTGCAGTATTCGACCGTGCGGCGGATCTCGTCGATATTCGAGAAGTCGATCTGCGGGTCGATGCCGCGGGAGAACATGTTCATGCCCAGCGTCACCAGGCAGACGTTGCCGGTGCGCTCGCCGTTGCCGAACAGGCAGCCCTCGATGCGGTCCGCGCCGGCCTGGTAGCCCAGTTCGGCGGCGGCCACGGCGGTGCCGCGGTCGTTGTGCGGATGCAGCGACAGCACGATGGAGTCGCGGCGGGCCAGATTGCGGCTCATCCACTCGATCGAGTCGGCGTACACGTTCGGAGTGGCCATCTCGACGGTGGCGGGCAGGTTGATGATCAGCGGCTTCTCGGGGGTGGGCGCGATGATCTCGGAGACCGCGTCGCACACCTCGCGGGCGTAGTCCAGCTCGGTGCCGGTGTAGGACTCCGGGCTGTACTCGTAGCGCCAGTTGGTGTCCGGGTAGCGCTGCTCGATCTCCAGGCACAGCGTGGCGGCGTCGGTGGCGATCTTCTTGACGGCCGCGCGGTCGGCGCGGAACACCACCCGCCGCTGCAGGACGGAGGTCGAGTTGTAGAAGTGCACGATCACGTTGGGCGCGCCGTTGCACGCCTCGAAGGTGCGCTCGATCAGTTCGGGACGGCACTGGGTCAGCACCTGAATGGTGACGTCGTCGGGCACCGCCCCGTCCTCGATGATCTCGCGGACGAAGTCGAAGTCGGTCTGCGAGGCGGACGGGAAGCCCACCTCGATCTCCTTGTAGCCCATGCGCACCAGCAGGTCGAACATGCGGCGCTTGCGGGCCGGGCTCATCGGGTCGATGAGCGCCTGGTTGCCGTCGCGCAGGTCGACGGCACACCAGGAGGGCGCGCGGTCGATGACCTTGTCCGGCCAGGTGCGGTCGGGCAGGGTGATCGGCTCGACCTCCTCGGCGAAGGGCCGGTACCGGAACACCGGCATGGAGGAGTTCTTCTGCCTGTTCCAGGCGGGCTGGTCGGCGGGCGCGGGCTTGGACGGCTGCGTGATGGTGCGCGTGCCGGCTGCAACATTGAAGGACGTAAAAGCGTCAGCGGGTGACATGCGTGTTCTCTCCGAAGTGTGACTGGATCCCAGTGTTATGGGTTGACCGGCACGGCAGATCCCCGCGACAGGAGCCGGTCCGAATCAGACCCCGTCGCGGCGGCAAAGGAGAAGTGCCCGCTGCATGATGATCGAAGTTTACAGGTCGGCGATACGCCGACGGAAGCGGGGGCGAGGCGCGCCACACCGCGCGCCGCGCGTTCACTGCCGCTCGGCGCAGAGTTCGTGGATGAATCGCATCTTGTCGAGCACCGGCTCGGCCAGCACGAACGGATAGAGATCGCGGTGCCCCATGGACCGGTTGAGCATATTGAGCGCCCAGGCCAGCGGCAGCCACAGGTCGATGATGCGATCGAAGCCGGAACGGCCCACCTGCGGGCGGTCCAGGGTGGCCCCGGCGGGGGCGAATCCGCAGGCGGCGGCGGTATCGAGGGTGTCGCGGATGTGCAGGTAGTGGGCGAAGGTCTCGGCCCAGTCCTCGGCGGGGTGCATGGTGGCGTAGGAGGAGACGTGGCTGTCCTCCCAGCCGGGTGGCGCGCCCTCGGCGTAGTGGCGGTCGAGAGCCTGCTGATAGTCGGCGAAGGGGTCGCCGAACAGTTCCCGGAAGCGGTCGAGGGTGTCGCCGCGCGACGCGTCCCCGGACGGATTGTGCGGGGTGAGCCGCTGCACCAGGACCGGGAAGTAGTAGTGGCCGATCTCATGGCGGAAGTGGCCGAGCAGGGTGCGGTAGGGCTCGTCCATTTCGACGCGGAGCTGTTCGCGGTGCACGTCGTCGCCCTCGGCCAGGTCGAGGGTGATGACGCCGTTGTCGTGGCCGGTGATGACCTGCTCGTCGGCGCTGGAGAGCAGGTCGAAGGCGAGGCCACGTTCCGGATCGGTGTCGCGGCCGACCAGCGGCAGCCCGAGCTCGGCGAGTTCCACGATGAGGCGACGCTTGGCGGCCTCCGCCTCGCCGAAGGCGGTGAGCCAGGTGCCGTCCAGTGGTTCCGGGCGGGTGCGGGTGAGGCGGCAGGATTCGCACAGCACACCACCCTGGACCACCGGAACGATCCAATTGCATTGCGCCAGATGCTGATTGCGGCACAGCCGGAAGCGATTCGCGTCGACGGTACCCTCGGATTCACCGGTCGGCGCCAGCACCACCAGGGTGCGGTCGGCCAGGCTGAAGCCGAGCGGACTGCCACAGCTCAGGCACAGCGAGTTCTCGAAGGCCAGGCGCTGGCCGCACTGTGGACAGCTGAAATCTCGCATCTCACACCTCGATCGGCGCCATATCCACCGACACCGCGATCGTGGATTCCTTGGCGTCGGTGTAGATGATGCCCCGCAGCGGCGGCACATCGGCGTAGTCCCGGCCCCAGGCCAGGGTGACATAGCGGTCGTCGGCGAACTGGTCGTTGGTGGGGTCGAAGCCGATCCAGCGACCCGGGTCGCCGGGGGCGTCGCCGCCCGGCAGCCAGACCGCCGTCCAGGCGTGGGTGGCGTCCACGCCGATCAGGCGTTCCCGGCCGGGCGGCGGACGGGTGGACAGGTAACCGGAGACGTAGCGGGCCGCCAGCCCCTGGGAACGCAAGCAGGCCGCGCCGATGCGGGCGAAATCCTGGCAGACGCCCTCGCGGGCGGCGAAGACATCCGCGACGCGGGTGGTGACGGTGGTCGAGCCGGAGGTGTAGGTGAAGTCGCGGTGGATGCGGGAATTCAGTTCGGCGACCGCGTCCAGCAGCGGGCGGCCGGGTGGAAACGATTCGGCGGCATAGGCTTTCACCTCAGGCGTGATCTCCGGCGGATGCAGGTCGAGGGCGAAGTCGACCGCCAGCGGGCCGCGCTTCCCGTCGGGGCGCGCGGACTCCCAGGGCGGTGTGCCGCCCGGATGTTCCGGGCGCGTCACCTCCACCACCGACTCGCCGGTCACCTCCAGGCGGCGGTGTTCGGCGGTGACGTGGAAGTACAGGGTGATATTGCCGTACACGTCGACGCCGACCGAGCGGTCCGACGGCACCGGGTCGATGCGGATCTCGTGGGCGTGCAACCGCTGCCCCGGGAATTCGCGCGGCGACAGGTAGGCCCGGCCGTAGGAGCTGCCGACCGCGTCGGAGTAGGTGTAGACGGTGCGGTGCAGCACGCGGTAGCGGCGCGGGCTCGCACCGCCGGCAACTTCCCGCATACGATCCGGCGCCACCGGTTCTTCCGGTCGCTCGCTCATGCCGTGTCCTTTCGCGCATGCTCGACCGCTCATCCGACCACCCGGGTGCTGCCCCACAGCGGCTGAATATCACGCGGCACGGAAAGCCGGGTGGCTTCGAAGGATTCGGCGAACGTGCGCAGCCGCAGATGCAGACCGTCGAGCAGGTCCACCAGGTCGGTGCGACGACCCTCGGCATCGGTGGCCTCCAGATCGGCCGGATCGAGCCGCCGCAGCATGCGCCGCGCATCCGCCAGCAGCCGCTGCGGGCGGGTGGTGGCCGAACCACCCGGCAGGGCCAGCAGCTCGGTTTCGACCCGTTCCAGCTGATAGGCCAGCGACCGCGGATTGGCGGCATCGAAGAGCAGCAGTTCGGCCACCGCCGCCACCCGCAGCGAATCCCGGTGCCGCCGACGGTAACTCACCGACGACGCGGTCGCCTGCAGCACGGCCTCGGTGAGCACCCGGCTGATCCCCGGCGGATGCGTTTCGGCGAACGCCGCCGCCAACAACGCCGTCACCGCCAGCCCCCGTTCGATGCGCCGCCCGATGTCGAGCACCTGCCACCCGGTATCGCGCACCATGATCTCCGCGTCGATCCCCGCCAGTGACTCCAGCCCCGACAGCACCCGTGCGTGCACCTCGCTCAGGGCCGCCACCCGATCCCCCCGCGTCGTCCGATACTCGGCGAACGCCCGGTCGATGGCGCCCAGGGTCGCCCAGACGCCCGGCGTCACCTGATCTCGCACCGCCCGAGCGGTATTCGCGTACCGCTCCACCGCATACGCCAACGCCCCCGGCAGCTCCCGATCGATGGTCAGGGTCACCAGATACCGATGATCCCGCCACGACGCCCCGGGCAGCGCGATCGGCTCCGTCGGATGATCGAATGAGCCGTGCCGCCGCATCCGCTGTGCCGTAGGGGATTGCCGCGGCGGTGACGGGCCGCCGGTCGGTGCTGCCGAACCCATGCGCTGGGACTGTCCGCCGGGGCCCTGCACCTGCTCGGCCGCCATCGCGCGACCGGAGGCCGCATCCGGCGCGGATGCCTCTCGCGGTGGTGTCTCCGAGTCCGTGGGCGAGTCCGGCGCTGCGGCCTCGGGCAGGGGGTAGGGGGTGCCGGTGAGGCGGGAGAGGGCGGTGACCAGGGTCGGCATGGCTTCGGCGCCCTCGAGCCAGGGGCGGTAGCGGTAGTCCTGGTAGCGGTCGTGGACGGCGGTGAGCAGGCGGACGGTGGCGTCGGCGCGTTCGCTGTAGCGGCCCAGCCAGAACAGGTCGTCGAGGACGCGGGGGGAGTTCACCGCCTCGTGTGCGGCGGCGGGGGTGGGGCGTTCGCGTTCGTCGGGGATCTCGGCGGCGGGGACGGGAGTGGGGGCGGTGCGGACCCAGATGTCCTTGGCGGCGGCTTCGGAGACCTCGGCCCGGGGCGCGCCACCGTGGTGGAGTTGCCCCAGCCCACCCGCCATGGCGCGATAGCCGACCCGGCCCGCCAGCGAGAACAGCCGCAGCGCGACGGGTGCGGCGGCCAATCCCCCGCGCCCGGTCACGGCGGGGGCGACCGAGAAGCGGGCCGGTTCCTGGCCGACCCAGCGCCACCCCTCGGCCTCGATGCGGGCACGCCACCGCTGCACCTGCGCCCGCGAGAGCACCGGACCGAAGACGGTGCTGTCGTCGACGGTCGAACGCAGGATGAGCCGATCCAGACGTGCGATGAGGTGCGCCCGCTCGAGATCGTCACCGCCCCAATAGGACGGCACGCCGGGCAGTTTCAAGTCCTCGTCCAGCAGCGCCCGCGACAACCGCGGCAGGAACGACGCCAGCGCCGGACTCTCCAGCAACCCGCTGCCGAGCGTGTTCACCACCGTCACCGCGCCGCGCCGCAGCACCTCCACCAACCCGACCACGCCCAGCCGCGAATCCGGCCGCAGGTCCAGGGGATCGGAGAATTCGGCGTCCACCCGGCGCAGCACCACATCGACCTGTTCCAGCGTGCCCAGCGACCGCATCCACAACCGCCCGTCCCGCACCACCAGATCGGCGCTCTCCACCAGCGGAAAGCCCAGCACCGACGCCAGATACGCCTGATCGAAGGCGGTTTCGGAATGGACGCCGGGGCTGAGCACCACGACCACCGGCTCCTCGTCCCCGGCCCGCGGCGCGGCCTCCACCAGCATGAGGCGCATGGCCCGGACGAAGGGGGTGAGCGGGCGCGGGCTGGCCAGCTCGAACGCCTCGGGAATGGCGGCCGAGACCACGCGGCGGTCGGCCAGCGCGTAACCCGCCCCCGAGGGCGCCTGCGCCCAGTCCGCCAGCACGCGGAACTCGCCGTCGCTCCAGCGGCTGACGTCACAGGCGTGCAGGAACAGCTGTTGCCGTCCGGGCAGGGAGATCCCGTGTGCGGCACGCACATACCCGCGATGCCCGAAGACCAGCTGTGGCGGCAACAGGCCCTCGGTGAGGGTGCGCCGCGCGCCGTACACATCGGTGAGCACCGCGTCCAGCAGGCGCGAGCGCTGCACCAGCCCCGCCTCCAATCCGGTCCAGTCGTCGGCGGAGACCAGCAGGGGGATCGGGTCCAGCCGCCACGGGGTCGCCGCCGTCGGTTCGGCGCGATCCGGATATCCGCTGATCTCGGTGTAGGTGATGGCGTCGTCCTCGATGAGCCGCCGCACTCGGGTGTCCATGCGGTGCAGTCCGGAACGACCCTGGTCCAGGAATTCGGCGGACAGTTCGGTCCACATCGGCCGGACCCGGCCGGCGTCGTCGACCAGTTCGTCGAAGTAGCCGGGCGTGGGCAGGCCGCAGGCGTCCACAGCTCCGGTATCCGCCGCTGCCGCACGGTATTTCGCGAATTCTTCGGCCACCTCCCGGCGGGCCGCGACCTTGTCCCAGCGGTCGGGTCCGTCGGCGGCGCCGGGTTGCGTCGGGTCGAGCACTGTCACCGCCACCACTTCCCAGGCTTGCCTACCGGTCGCCGACCACTCCCCACACCGTCCGCGCCCGCCGCAGATCCAGGATCCCGGGCGCACCGACATCGGTGGCCTGTATGGCCATTTTGGCACGCAGATCGGCGATATCGACGGGTCCCGAAGTATGTCCGGAAGATTCGAACCGCCGGTTGCGCCGCGATTGCGCCTCCACCGCGTTCACCGGAGGCGCGTCGTAGGCCCGGCCGCCCGGATGCGAGACGTGATAGGTGCAGCCGCCGCGCGAGAGTTCCGACCGGGTGTCCACCACATCGAAGACCAGCGGGGTGTCCACGGTGATGGAGGGGTGCAGGGCGTTCGGCGGCTGCCACGCCCGGTAGCGCACGCCCGCCACCTGCACATCCGCCTTCCCGGCGGGCAGCAGCGGCACCGGGTGACCATTGCAGGTGACCAGGTAGCGGCCACGGTCCGCGCCGACCAGCCGTACCTGGAGGCGCTCCACCGAGGAGTCCACATAGCGGGCGGTGCCGCTGGCGGTGGTCTGCTCACCGAGGGTGTGCCACGGTTCGACGGCGGTGCGCAGTTCCAGCTCCATATCACCGAGTACCACCGTGCCGATGCGCGGAAAACGGAACTCGGCGAACGGGTCCAGCCAACTGGTGTCGAAATCGATGCCGTGCGCGCGCAGGTCGGCGGCGACCTCGGCGATATCGGCCAGCAGATGGTGCGGCAGCAGGTAGCGGCCGTGCAGATTCGCGCCGTGCCGGATGAGCGGCGCGGTGTACGGACGCTCCCAGAACCACAGCACCAATGCTCGGACCAGCAGGGACTGCAC
Organism: Nocardia otitidiscaviarum; assembly: GCF_007362295.1. Lineage (NCBI taxonomy): Bacteria > Bacillati > Actinomycetota > Actinomycetes > Mycobacteriales > Nocardiaceae > Nocardia > Nocardia otitidiscaviarum. The sequence goes on from NZ_CP041695.1 coordinate 6,689,629, forward strand.
CATGGCCATGCGGAAATGCGGCGGCATCTCGAAGCCGCGCAGTTCCACCAGGCCGAGGCGGCCGCGCGCGGAGTCCGGGCTGTAGAGCTTGTCGATGCAGAACTCGGCGCGATGGGTATTGCCGGTGAGGTCGGTGAGGAGGTGGCGCAGCGCGCGGTCCACCAGCCACGGTGCCGCGCCCACCGCGTCCGCGCCGCTGCCGCCGCACAGGCGGGCGATCTCGGCGAAGGCGATCTCGAGTTCGTACAGCACGTCGTCGCGGGCCTCGTCCACGCGCGGGGCCTGCGAGGTGGGGCCGATGAACCGGCCGGAGAACAGGTAGGACAGGGCCGGATGCCGCTGCCAGTAGGTCAGCATGGAGACCAGCAGGTCCGGGCGGCGGAGCAGGGGCGAGCGGGCGGGGGTACGGCCGCCGAGCGTGATGTGATTGCCGCCGCCGGTGCCGCCGTGGGTGCCGTCGATGTCGAAGGTCTCGGTGGTCAGCCGGGCCAGTCCGGCCTGCTCGTACAGGGTTTCGAGCAACTCGGACTGGGCCGCGAAGGAGCCGGTGGGCTGGATGTTCACCTCGATCACCCCCGGGTCCGGGGTGATGGACAGGGCGTGCAGGCGGGGGTCGGTGGGTGGCGGGTAGCCCTCCAGCACGACCGGATGGCCGACGTGTGTCACCGCCGCCTCCACCCGGCGCACCAGGTCGAGATAGGCGTCGAGATCCTCCACCGGGGGGAGGAATACGCACAGCCGACCGTCTCGCACCTCGGCCACCAACGCGGTGGTGGGCGCGCGATCGGCAGGCTCCACCACGGCGGCGGGGTTCGATGCCGTGCCGTCCGCACCGAAGGACTGGAGCACGATCGGATCCGGCTCCGGTCGCACCGGCGGCGTCCGCCAGGAGATCGACCCCAGCGGCAGCCGCAACCCGGCCGGAGAATCCCCCTCGGTCAATACGATGCGTCCACGTCGCAGCCGCCAGTCCGCACTCGCCCACCCGCCCTCGTCACCGCGCCGGTGCAGCGGCAGCACGTAGGCGGCGGGCTCGTTCACCGCCGCGTCGAGCCGCGCCAGCAGCGCCTTGCGCGCCTGCACCGAATCCTCGCCCGGCGCGAGATCGTCCTCGTCCTGCACCGGTTCACCTTCCGGCGCACGGACTTTCGCCACGACACGCAGCAGGGGATCCTCGTAGGCGGCCCGCACCTGCGTGGTCGGCAACCCCAATCCCGCCGCCACGTGCGCGATCACCGCCCGCGCGGCTTCCGCGTCGGCCCGCCGAGCGCGGCGCACCACGTCGTTCGGGGCCGACTCATCGGGCGGTCCGGCGGCCTGTCCGTGCCGGGCGGCGAGCTCGGCTGCAGGCGGGAGCCAGGGGTCGGTGAGGAGGTCGGGGCGGGTCCAGAGGGGATAATTGTCGGCGCGCCAGAGCAGGGCTATCTCCCAGCGCGGCAGGGGTTCTCCGGGGTACCACTTGCCCTGGCGGTACTGGGTCAGGCCGGTGGGGGCGTAGATGCGGCGCAGGCGGCGAGCCAGGTCGGCGGCGCGTTCGCGTTTGTGCGGGCCGTCGGCGGCGGTGGTCCACTCGGGGCCGGTCCGGTCGTCGATGGAGACGAAGGTGGGTTCGCCGCCGAGGGTGAGACCGATATCGGCGGCGGCCGTGCGGGCGTCGACGGCCGCGCCGGTGGCGGTGATGCGAGACCACTGGGTGTCGGTGTAGGGCAGCGTGACCCGGGGGTCCTCGTGGATGCGGCGAACGGTGTTGGAGAAGTCCAGGGTGGCCCGGACCGGGTCGGTCGCGCCGGTGATGGGCGCGGAGGAGACCGGATGCGGGGTGGCGGCCAGTGGAATGTGGCCCTCGCCCGCGAACAGGCCGGAGGTGGGATCCAGGCCGATCCAGCCCGCTCCGGGCACGAAGACCTCGGCCCAGGCGTGCAGGTCGGTGAAGTCGACCGGCGGGCCGGAGGGCCCGTCGAGGGAGGGCGCGTCCTGGGCGAGCTGGATGAGGTAGCCGGAGGCGAAGCGGGCGGCCAGGCCGAACCCCCGCAGGATGGACACCAGCAGCCAGGCCGAATCCCGGCAGGATCCGAGTTCGGCGCGCAGGGTGTGGTCGGGCGTCTGCACACCCGGTTCCATCCGGATGGTGTAGGCGACATCGCGGTGCAGCGCCTGATTGAGCGTCACCAGGAAGTCGATGGTGCGCGGCCGGCCCCCGGGTGGATGGCGGCGCACCCAGTCGCGCACCAGTTCCCCTGGGCCGGAGCCGGTCTCGCCCTCGTCCACGGGGCGCAGATAGGGTTCCAGGTCGACCGCCAGGTCCGGCGGATATGTGAACGGGAAGTGCTCGGCGAACTCCTCGACGAAGAAGTCGAACGGATTCACCACATCCAGGTCGGCGATCAGCCCGACCACGATGTCGAGGGTGCGCGCGGGCTCGCTGAACACCAGGCGCGCAAGGAAATTCCCGAACGCGTCCTGCTGCCAGTTGACCCAGTGCTCGGCGGGTGTCACCCGCATCGAATACGCCTCGATGGTGGTGCGCGTATGCGGTGCCGGGCGCAGCCGCACCACATGGGGATGGATCCGCACCGGCCGCTCGAAGGTGTAGGTGGTGCGATGTTCGAGGGAAACCTTGATTCCCATAACCAAGTTCACCACGCCGGCCCCGGTAGCACCCCCAGATCAGCCCACAGAACCCACTTCACGCACCGCTTTTCGCCCGCACCACGCCCCGGGGTACACGACACGCCCGGCACTCCCCCGACGTCAGGCATTTTCCGGACAGTCCGGACGACACGCCGCGGATTCCCGCGACTGTCGGTGCCGAGTGCTAGGACGTAGGGAACGGTTGAAGGAGGCTCCATGGCCAACTCGGTCTGCTCGTCCTGCACATCGGCCCTCGACCACTGTCACGGCACCCTGGTCGAGCACGCCGACCGATCGGTGGAATGCACCGACCCCGACTGCCCAGACTCCGCCCACGCCCGCCACACCTTCATCGTGGACTGCGGCGATATAGCGGGCGGCTGCCAGTGCACACACCCAGAGTCCACCGCCGAGACTCTCCACCTACGCCGAACCAGCTGACCCCTGGGCGGGGAGGCGGGCCAGCTAGCCTGGCGGGGTGAGTTATGACCAGATCCTGCTGCCCTCGGGTGTGGCGCGCACGCCCGCCGAGGTCGACGCCTACCTCACAGCGCAGGAGGGGCAGCCCGAAGCCGGGGTCGTGGCCGAGATCGCCGCGGAGTTGGAGCGGCGCGATGGGGAGCTGCCGGAAGCCGACAGCTTCCTGAGTTCCACTCCGCTCGGCGGCAAGGACAACGGTGCCACGCTGGTCGTTTCCACGCCGTACGACGCCATCGGCCATGTGCGGGCGCTGCTGTTCGAGCTGGCCACGCCGCGCGGCTACGCCGTCTACGATCCGCAGCTGACCTGGCTGGCCGATCCCGCCGGGCATATCCCGGCCACGGTCACACACGGCGGTGCGGGCGAATTCCCTTATGTCACCAAGGAATTGCTCGATCTCTGGCTGCCGGCGCTGGCGGATCCCGGACCGTATCTGATCGTGGAGCGGGGAGATCAGCGGTACGTGCAGACCTACCGTCACCCCGACGGTCGGTACACGCTCGAATACCGCGACGGCTCCCCCGACCGGCACTTCGCCACCTCGGTGGACGATGCGGCCGCGGTGGCCGACCTCATCTGGGCGTGGACCACCGAGGATCGCGCCGACTTCGACGCGCTCGACTGGGAGCGGCTGGAACTCTGATCGAGGCCGACCGGTCGGTCTCGTAACGCGATCGAACGCGTCTCGATTCGGCCTCGCGGCCCCTGATGCCCCGCTCGCGCCGCCCGCGAGCGTTAGCCTTTCGCTGCCCACAGCACGTTCCCGCTTTTCCCATGTCCCATCCGACGAGGGAGAATCATGGAGCTACGCCAGCAAACGCGCCCTCCGGTGCTGATCAGCAAGCGTCTGGTCGTCCTCGCGACCGTGGCCGCCGCGAGCGTCGGCGTCGCGTCGCTGCTCGTCACCGGCACCGGCCCCGGCATCACCCGCAATCACCAGCAGATCCCCTGCCCCGAGCCGGCCGCCCTGGAGATCTGGACCGGCGGCGTCCGCTACCTGGTCGGCGACGTCCGGAGCTGAGCGGCCGGACGGCTCAGAGCGCGCGCCGCCCCGACAGCGCGCGTCCCAAGGTGAGCTCGTCGGCGAACTCCAGATCGCCGCCCATCGGCAACCCCGAGGCCAGGCGGGTCACCGACAGGCCCGGGAAGTCGCGGAGCATGCGCACCAGATAGGTGGCCGTGGCCTCGCCCTCGGTATTCGGGTCGGTCGCGATGATCACCTCGGTGACGTCCACGCCGTCGGCCTGGGTTCCGATGCGGGTCAACAGTTCCCGGATGCGCAGCTGGTCCGGGCCGACGCCGCTGAGCGGGTCGAGCGCGCCACCCAGCACGTGATAGCGCCCCCGGAACTCCCGGGTGCGCTCGATGGCCTGCACATCCTTGGGCTCCTCCACCACGCAGATCATGCTGAGATCGCGGCGCGGATCGGCGCAGATGCGGCACAGTTCGCCGTCGGAGACGGTGCCGCAGACCTCGCAGAAGCGCACGCCGTCGCGCACCTTCTGCAGGGCGGCCTGCAGCCGGTCGATCTCCGGCGGCTCCACCGCCAACAGGTGAAAGGCGATGCGCTGCGCGGACTTCGGTCCGACACCGGGCAGTTTGCCCAGTTCGTCGATGAGATCCTGAACGGGACCCTCGTACACCGGCGTCCTCGATCAGAAGCCGGGCAGCGCGCCGCCGCCCATGCCACCCATACCGCCGGCGAGCGGACCCAATCGCTCGGCGGCCAGATTCTGCGCATTGGCCATGGCGTCGTTGACCGCGCCGATCACCAGATCCTGGAGCGTTTCCACATCCTCCGGATCGACGATCTTGGGATCGATGGCCAGCGACAGCACCTCGCCGGTGGCGCGAATCTTGGCGCGCACCAGCCCGCCCCCCGCCTCGCCCTCCACCTCGGAGGCGGCGATCTCCTGCTGCGCCGCCATGACCGCTTCCTGCATCTGCTGGGCCTGGGCGAGCAACGCCTGCATGTCGAACTGTCCACCGGGTTCCACGGACGTGTTCCTCTCTGAGTGGGGATCGCCGTCCAGCGTAGTCGTGCTCGCGACGGCGGCGACCCGCGCAGCCCCCGCACACCGAAGGTCGTTGACTCTCCCCCGGTAGGAGGGTGTTCCCTTAGGGCATGACAGCGATCGTTCCGATCGGGGAGTTCTCCCGGCTCACCCATCTCAGCGTGAAGGCGCTGCGGTACTACCACGACATCGGGCTGCTGGAGCCCGCGGTGGTGGACGCGCACAGCGGGTACCGGCGGTATTCGACGGATCAGGTGGAGCGGGCGCATCTGATCCGCCGCCTGCGGGATCTGAATATGCCGCTGCCGGAAATTCAGGAGGTGCTGGCCGCCCCGGACCGGGACACCCGGGACGCCGCGCTGCGCGGGCACCTGGCACGCATGGAGGCCGAGTTGCTGCGGACCCGCGATGTGGTGGCGTCGCTGCGCGCATTGCTGACGCCGTCCACCGCGGTCGCCGTGGAATACCGTTCGATCCCGAGCTTCCCCGCCCTGGCCATGGCGGAGACGGTGGCGCGCGACGGCATCGACGCCTGGTGCGAGACGGCGTTCACCGCCCTGTCCGAATCGCTCGCCGCGGCCGACCTCACGCCCGCGGGTCCGGCGGGAGCCACCTACGCGGTGGAGTTCTTCGAGCAGGACAAGGGCGAAGTGGTCGCCTTCGTTCCCGTCGCGGAACGCGACCGGGAACGCGCCGCCGCGCTGGGCTCGGTGGTCGATCTCCCGGCCCGCCGCTTCGCCATCGCCGTCCACCACGGTCCGTTCGACGATTTCGATCGCACCTACGGCGCCCTCGGCAGCCATGTGGCCGAACACGACACCGCCCTGGCCGAACCGATTCGCGAGGTGTACCTGATCGGCCCCGGCGACGCCGCGCCCGCCGACTACCACACCGAGATCTGCTGGCCCATCGGCCGACTCTGAACTCGCCCCACCTGGAAAGGAAGCACCACCATGTCCCTCACCATCGCCAATATCACCATCGACTGCGCCGACGCCGCCGCCCTGGCCGCGTTCTGGTCACAACTGCTGGACCGGCCGGTCGACCCCGACGCCAATCAGTTCTTCGCGACCGTCGGCCGCACGGCGGGCGCGTCGCCCACCCTCATGTTCCTGGCCGTGCCGGATAAGAATCCGGGCAAGAACGTGGTGCATCTGGATCTGGTCGCCGATGATCTGCCCGCTCAGATCGACCGCGCGGTGGCCCTGGGGGCCAAGCACATCGGCGACTTCGACGAGTACGGCGTCCGCTGGACCACCCTCGCCGATCCGGAGGGCAATCTGTTCGATATCGCGGCGGGCTGACCCGATCGCGGGCTCAGGCCAGTTCGCGCTTCAGGTTCTCCAGCACCTCGGCCTGGATCTTCTTCAGGCCGAGCGGGGCGAAGATGCCCTCGAAGATGCCGCCGATACCGCCCGCGCCCTTCCAGCTGGTGCGCACGTTGACCAGGGAGCCGGTGCCCTGCGGGGTGACGGTCCAGGTGGTGACCATGGAGGAGTTCGAATCCCGTTCGGTCACCATGGAATCGGAGACCGAGATGGCGGCGCGCACATTGCGGGAGCGCTTCTCGGTGGCCTGGAGCGTCCACTCCGCCACGGTGCCGGCGCCCTTGCCGCCCTCGACCACCTTGTAGTCGCGGTAGTGCGAGGAGAGGATGCGCGGGCGCACCGTCTCGTAGTCCGCGATCGCCTCCAGCGCCCGCTTCGGTTCGGCCGCCACCACGATCGAGCTGGACGCGCTGACCTGTCCCACCATGAGCTCCTTACTGATTCCCGGCTCTCGGCCTCTTGCCGCCCGGTTATGCTACGCCGCCGCCGGTGCGACGGGATCGGTCCGCTCCGATGTCGGCGGCGTCATTCGGGACCATAAAGTTAGCTAGAGTAACTATTGTCACGGTCCGGATCGGAATAGATTCGCCCCGCCGCAGGTGGCGCCCATCGACACGGATGCAAACTGTGCGTGAAAAACCGCCCCGCCGGTGTGATCCTGCTGGCCGACTCGCCGGGTCCGCGATAGGTTCCACAGGTGGCAGTGAGTCTGTTGGGGAAGGCCGGCCGCGCACCGGCCGCAGTGGAATCGGGTTTCGCCGCGCACCAGGCCGGGGTCGAACGACTGCTGGCGTCCTATCGCGCCATTCCACGCGACGCCGATGTCCGCCTGGCGAAGAAGACCTCCAATCTGTTCCGGGCCCGCGCCAAGAACACCGCCCCCGGACTCGACGTATCGGGATTGACGAAGGTCATCGCGGTCGACCCGGAGGCGCGCACCGCCGATGTGGCGGGCATGACCACCTATGAGGACCTGGTGGCCACCACCCTGCCGTACGGGCTCGCACCGCTGGTGGTGCCGCAGCTCAAGACCATCACGCTGGGCGGCGCGGTGACCGGCCTGGGCATCGAGTCGACCTCCTTCCGCAACGGCCTGCCGCACGAATCGGTGCTGGAGATCGATATCCTCACCGGGTCGGGCGAGATCATCACCGCCACGCCGGACAACGAGCACGCCGACCTGTTCCGGGGATTCCCGAACTCCTACGGCACACTCGGCTACTCGACCCGGCTGAAGATCGAGCTGGAGCCGGTGCCGCCCTATGTGGCCCTGCGCCACCTGCGCTTCCACGATCTGGGCGACCTCGAGGCCGCCATGGGCCGGATCGTCGCCGACCGCGCCCACGACGGCGAGCGGGTCGACTACCTCGACGGCGTGGTGTTCACCGCCGACGAGAGCTACCTGATCCTCGGTCGGCAGACCGACGAACCCGGCCCGGTCAGCGATTACACCGGTATGGACATCTACTACCGGTCCATCCAGCACGACGGCCCCGCGCCGAAGCGCGACCGGCTCACCATCCACGACTACCTGTGGCGCTGGGATACCGACTGGTTCTGGTGCTCACGGGCGTTCGGCACCCAGAATCCGCGGATCCGGCGCTTCTGGCCCCGGCAGTACCGGCGCAGCAGCTTCTACTGGAAGCTCATCGCCCTGGACCACAAGTACGACATCGGCGACAAGCTCGAGGCCCGCAAGGGCAATCCACCGCGGGAGCGGGTGGTACAGGACATCGAGGTGCCCATCGAGCGCACCGCGGAGTTCATGCACTGGTTCCTGCGCGAGATTCCCATCGAGCCGATCTGGCTGTGCCCCCTGCGCCTGCGCGACACCGACCGCGAGCAGGGCGATCGGCCCTGGCCCCTGTATCCGCTGGAACCGAAGCGGACCTATGTGAACGTGGGCTTCTGGTCGGCCGTCCCGACCGTTCCCGGACAGCCCGAGGGCGCGGCCAACCGCGCCATAGAGCGGAAAGTCTCCGAACTGGACGGTCATAAATCCCTGTACTCGGATGCCTACTACGGCCAGGATGAGTTCGCGGCGCTCTACGGCGGGCACACCTACACCGAGCTGAAGGAACGCTACGACCCCCAGCATCGATTACTGGATCTGTATTCGAAGGCGGTGCAACGCAAGTGACGACATTCAAGGATCGTTCCGATGTCTTCGCGGAACTCGGAACCAAACTCACCATTGCCGAGATCTTCGAGACCCTGATCGACGGTGATATGCCCATCCGGTTCACCGCCTACGACGGCAGTACGACGGGGCCCGCGGATTCGGAATTCGGCCTGGAGATCAAGAACCCGCGCGGCGTCAACTACATCGCCACCGCACCCGGCGACCTCGGGATGGCCCGGGCCTACATCGCCGGTGACATGCTCGCCCACGGTGTGCATCCCGGCGACCCGTACGCGCTGCTGAAGGCCATGGCGGGGCTGAAGTTCCGCCGCCCGACCGCGCTGCAACTGGTGGTCATCGCCCGTTCGCTCGGCTGGGAGCTGATGAAGCCGGTGCCGCCGCCGCCCCAGGAGGCCATGCCGCGCTGGCGGCGGGTGGCGTTGGAGGGGCTGCGCCATTCCAAGCTGCGCGACGCCGAGGCCATCCACCACCACTACGACGTGTCGAACACCTTCTACGAGTATGTGCTCGGCCCGTCCATGACCTACACCTGCGCCGCCTACGACAACGAGAATCAGACGCTCGAAGAGGCGCAGGAGAACAAGTACCGGCTGGTCTTCGACAAGCTGCGCCTGCAGGAAGGCGACCGGCTGCTCGATATCGGCTGCGGCTGGGGCGGCATGGTGCGCTACGCCGCCAAGCGCGGGGTCAGGGTCATCGGCGCGACGCTGTCGGCCGAGCAGGCCGAGTGGGCGCAGCGCAAGATTCGCGAGGAGGGCCTGACCGACCTCGCCGAGGTGCGCCACTCCGATTACCGCGACGTGCCGGAGGGCGACTTCGACGCCATCTCCTCCATCGGCCTCACCGAGCACATCGGTGTGCACAACTATCCCGCGTACTTCACCTTCATGAAGTCGAAGCTGCGCGACGGCGGTCTGTTCCTCAACCACTGCATCACCCGGCCCGACAACACCCGCACCACCAAGGCGGGCGATTTCATCGACCGGTACGTCTTCCCCGACGGGGAGCTGATCGGCTCCGGCCGCATCATCTCCGAGATCCAGAACGTCGGCCTCGAGGTTCTGCACGAGGAGAACCTGCGCCGCCACTACGCGCTCACCCTCTCCGAATGGTGCGACAACCTGGTCGAGAACTGGGACAAGGCGGTGGCCGAGGTCGGCGAGGGCACCGCCAAGGTCTGGGGCCTCTACATGGCGGGCTGTCAGCTCGGCTTCGAACGCAATGTGGTGCAGCTGCACCAGGTCCTAGGCGTCAAGCTCGGAGCCGACCAGGAATGGACGGTGCCGCTACGCCCCTGGTGGCAGCCGTAGCCCTCGACGCGAACCGCCCTCGACGCGAACCGCGGACGGTTCCGTCACAGCAGTGAGTCCAGGAACCGGCGGGGCAGCTCCTGCGGCTCCTGTCCCCCGGTGCCCAACGGCATTTCGTGCCGGAGGGTGCGCAGGATGCCGAGCACGCCGGGGCCCGCGTCGAGCAGTGGTCGGGGCCAGTTCAGTTCGGCGCAGCGCACCACCACCGGGGTGAACACGCTGATGGATTCGCCCGCCCAGCCCGCGGTGGACAGGCATTCGGCCAGCAGCAGGGCGGAATCCAATTCGGCTCGGGGACGGCGTTGTTCGCGGATGCGGGCGTGCAGGGCGCGGGCGCGTTTGACGGTGGTGTCATCGGTGCCGAGCGGGGCGATGTCGTCGTTGCCGAAGTAGCCGTCCGAGCCGCGGTAGTGGCGGGCCAGCAGCGCGCGGATGGTGGCGATCTCCTCGGCTTCCGCGGTGAGCCAGGCGGTTCCGGTGGTGTGGCGGACGGCGCGCACCAGCGGTTCGGTGACCTGACCGCCGGTGAGCGGGTCGGGCGGCAGACCCAGGCGCAGGCGTTCGGCGCGAATATGGGCCGCGAGGCGGGCCACCTTGCGGTCGGCCGCGATGCGCGCCCCCTCGTCGAGGCGGGCGGCGGCGGTCTCCAGATCACCGCGCACGGCCTTGACCCGCGCACCGATCACGAAGGTGGTGATGAGGAAGTCCACCGGCCCGATTCGAGCCGTCAGCTGGTGGCTCTGATCGAGCAGCCGTTCGGCGGCCTCCAGATCGCCGCGTCGGTAGGTCATCTCACCCAGGAGCGCCGCCGCCACCCGCACCGCATGCGAGCGCGGTCCGGACCGATCCCGCGCGGTCTGCCACGCCTGCTCGAAAGCCGCGGTGGCGGTGGCGATATCGAGTTGTTCGTAGGCCGCGGCGCCGAGCCCGCACAACCCGAGCACCTCGCCCAGCGGATCGGCGGAGCGGGCGTGATAGGTCGCCGCCCACTCCTGCATCTCGCGCGCGCCGTCGAAGTCGAAATCGCACAACCGCACGAAGGAGGCCAGATTCGCGGCGGTGGACACCGTCCACGCGGGCAGATCGTCGGCCAGGCGCAGACATTCGGCGATGCGTTCGGCCACGCCCTCGGTGCGGTCGCGCGCCACCTGGTCGACGGCCGCCAGCACCGCGGCCTGGCAGCGCTGCCGCACCGCCTCGGCATCGGTCGGCGAGGTGCGGGCGAGCAGATTCGACAGCCGCCCCAGCGCCGAACGCGCCGCGCTCGACTGCTGTAGGTTCACATTCGCCCGCGCCAAGGCCATGAGCAGCTTGGAGCGCGAAGTCACCTGCTGCACAGGCAGTTTCGACACCGTTCCGAACAGGGTGGCCAGTCGCGAACGGTCGATGAGATCCATGCCGCCGTTCTCGACCAGGTCCAGCGCCATCTTGAAATCGGCGGCGGCCAGTGCGTGATCCACCGACTGGCGCAGCATATTGTGCTCGGCGAACCAGCGAGCCGCCTTGCGGTGCAATACCTTCTGTTCCCCTGGCGCGGTGCGGTCCAGACGGGCGCGCAGCTGTTCGGCGAACATGGGCTGCATCCGGAACCAGGTCGGATCGTCGTCGAGCCGGTGCAGGAACAGTTCGCGCTCCTCCGCCTGCTCCAAGAGCCCCGCGGCGTCCGGATCGCCGGTGAGCGCGGCGGCCAACGAGGCGTTCACCCGTTCCGGCACCGCGACCGCGCTGAGGAAGCCGAGCATGCGCGGTTCCAGCCCGTCGAGCACGTTCTCGGCGAGGTACTCGCGAATCGCCTTGGTATCACCGGACAGTCGCGCGATGAGCTGCTCGGGGTCGTGTTCGGAACGCAGTGTCATGCAGATCAGCTGCAAGGCGGCGGGCCAGCCGTCGGTGGCGGTGTGGATCTGCTCGATCTGCCGGTCGGTGAGCTCGCAGGCGGACCGGTCGGCCAGCATCTGCCGCGTCTCCGCCTCGGTCAGCCGCAGCTGCCCCGACCCGATCTCCACCAGTTCGTCGGCCACCTGCATCCGATTCAGCGGCAACCCGGACCGATCCCGGCTGGTGATGACGAATCGCAGGTGGTGGCAACCGTTGTCGAGCAGTGCCTCCAGCACCCGCTGCGCGCCGGTATCGGTGCTGCGATGCCAGTCGTCCACCACCACGACCACGGTGGACCCGCTGGCGTGGATCTCGTCGATGAGCGTGGACACCGCGAACGGCACCGCGTCGGCGGGACGCTCCTCGAGGGCCTGCTCCAGGCCCGCGCCGAGCTCGGGCCGCACCCGCCGGATGGCGGCGATGATGTGGGCGAGCAGCCACACCTCGTTGTCGTCGTCGCTGTCGATGCCGATCCAGGCCACCGCCACGCCGCGATCGGTGAGTTCGGCGCACCACTGCGCGGCCAGGGTGCTCTTGCCGAAGCCCGCCGGGGCGTGGATCAGCGCGAGCCGCCGCTGCCCGGCCGCCCGCAGCGGTTCCAGCAGGCGAGGGCGCGCCACCGGTTCCCGCGCCGGGGTGGGCGGCCGGAATTTGGTGACGGCGGTGGGGGGCATCGTGGTGCCGGTATGGGCGGCCTGGCTGCCGGTGGCGGTGCCCGCGCGGGTTCCGCCGAGCGGCGGGAAGCTCAGCGACCGCCGCGGCGACGTCACCACCGTGCCACTGCGCACTGGTGAATAGGATTGGGCGGCAGGAGATTCCGCCGACACGTCCGACTCGGGCGGGCCACTGTCGAGCAGTGCCATCTCATCGGGCACCTGACCGTGCTCGCGCTGCACCGTGCGCAGCATCTCCCCGAATTCCACCGCGCTGGCGGGCCGGTCGCGTGGATCGGGCGCCATGGCCGCCTCGATGGCCGCGGCGACGTCGGCGGGGATGTCCTGCTCGCGCAGATCCGGCAGCGGCTGGCTGGTGATGCGCAGGAACTGGGAGACGACCTTCTCCCCCACCTTCCGCTCGAAGGCCGCGTGCCCGGTCAGCAGGGCGAACAGGGTGGCCCCGAGGCCGTAGACATCCGAGCGCACGGTCGGCTCCTCGCCCTTGAGCACCTCGGGCGCGGTGAAGGCGGGTGATCCGGTGATCATGCTGGTCGAGGTGCGGAATCCGCCCGGAATGCGAGCGATGCCGAAATCGGTGAGCTGTGGTTCCCCGTACCGGCTGAGCAGGACGTTCGCGGGTTTCACATCGCGGTGCAGCACGTGCGCCCGATGCGCGCTCTCGATGGCTCCGGCCAGTTTGACCCCGACCCGCACGGTGTCCGACCAGCTCAGCGGCCCGCGGTCGCGCACGAGCCGCTCCAGCGAACCGTGCACGGCGAAGGGCATGACGATGAACGGCTGTCCGCTCGCCGTCACGTCCACCTGCAGGATCTCGACGATATTGGGGTGTCCGGACAGTCGCCCCATGGCCTGTTCCTCACGCAGGAAGCGCTCCCGGCTCTCGTCGTCGATCTCCGAGGACAGCACCTTCACCGCGACCTCGCGGTCCAGGGCCCGCTGGGCGCAGCGGTACACCACGCCGAACCCGCCCCGTCCGATCTCCTCGGCGTCGAAGAGTCCCATCACCTCGAGCTCGTCGACCAGGCCGACCGGAAGGTAGTTCTGCGTGTTCGTGTCGGCTGGAGTTGTGTCTGCTCGGGGTTTCCCCGAACGTGACTGTGGATTCATCTCCGCCCACCTCGAACTCGGAACAAGCGCATACCGAAACGTACGGGCCAGCCCAGCGTTCTACCCGCGCATATTTCAAACGTAGCGCGGGTGTGCGGGGTGTGTGGACGATTCGCCGCGTATCTCGGCGTGCCGACCGGTTCGAATCAGCAGGGTCGGTGGAGGTCGGGAAAACGGGACACGGCCCGGACCGCGATATTCGCGATCCGGGCCGTGTGGTTCACCCCGGCAGACACGGTACGCACCGCGTCAGTGGCGCATATGCGCCCGCAGGAGAGTTACTTGCGCAGCGACGCGGGCACCTGGAAACGGTCGCCGAACTTGGCGGCCAGTTCGTCGGCACGGGCCACGAAGGCCTCCTGCCCACCCGGGTAGCCCACGATGAACTGGTGGGTGCCACCGGTCCAGGCCGGGAAGCCGATGCCGAAGATCGAGCCGATGTTGGCGTCGGCGGTGGTGGTGAGCACACCCTCGTCGAAGCACTTCTGGGTCTCGATGGCCTCCGCGAACAGCATGCGGTCCTTCAGATCCTGGAAGGTGACGCCCTCGGGCAGTTCGGTCGAGGTCTTGTACAGCGAGCGCAGCTCCGACCACAGGCTGGTGGCCTTGCCGTTCTCGTAGTCGTAGAAGCCCGCGCCACCGGCCTTGCCCTTGCGGTCGAACTCGCCCACCAGCTTGTCCAGGATCGCGGCGGTCGCGGCGGAGGCGGCGTCGATCTCGCCGCCCTCGGCCTCGAGGGCCGCCGCGGTCTCCTTGTAGATCTTCTGCATGGTGGTGAAGTTCAGCTCGTCCGACAGCTTCAGCGGAGCCGCCGGGTAGCCCGCCTGCAGACCGGCCTGCTCGATGGTCTGCGGGTCGATGCCCTCGTCGAGCATCTTGATGGCCTCGTTGATGAACTTGCCGATGACGCGCGAGGTGTAGAAGCCGCGCGAGTCGTTGACCACGATCGGGGTCTTGCGGATGGCGAGGGTGTAGTCGTACACCCGGGCCAGCGCCTCGTCGGAGGTCTTCTCACCCTTGATGATCTCGACCAGCGGCATCTTGTCGACCGGCGAGAAGAAGTGGATGCCGATGAAGTCCTCGGCCCGCTTCACACCACCCGCCAGCAGGGTGATCGGCAGGGTCGAGGTGTTGGAGCCGAGCAGCGCGTCGGCGTCCACGATGTCCTCGATCTCCTGGAAGACCTTGTTCTTCAGCTCGGGGTTCTCGAACACGGCCTCGATGACGAAGTCCACGCCCGCGAAATCCTTGGGATCGGCGGTCGGGGTGATCCGATCCAGCAGCGCCTTGGACTTCTCCTCGGTGGTCTTGCCCCGCGAGAGCGCCTTCTCCTCGAGCTTGACCGAGTAGTCCTTGCCCTTGTTGGCGGCCTCGATGGTGACGTCCTTGAGGACGACGTCGATACCGGCCTTGGCGGTGACGTACGCGATGCCCGCGCCCATCATGCCCGCGCCGATGACGCCGACCTTCTTGATCTCACGCTTCGGCACGTCCTTGGGACGCGAACCGCCGTTGTTGATCGACTGCAGGTCGAAGAAGAACGCCTGGATCATGTTCTTCGCGACCGGGCCGGTCAGCAGCGAGACGAAGTAGCGCGACTCGATGAGCGAGGCATTGTCGAAGTCGACCTGCGCGCCCTCGACCGCGGCGGCCATGATGGCCTGCGGGGCCGGCATGTTCTGGCCCTTGAGCTGCTTGCGCAGGTTGGCCGGGAACGCCGGCAGGTTGGCGGCCAGCGACGGGGTGGACGGGGTGCCACCGGGGATCTTGAAACCCTTGACGTCCCAGGGCTGCACGCCCTTGTCCGGGTTGGCCTTGATCCACGCCTTGGCGGCCGGGACCAGCTCCTCGATGGAACCGACGACCTCGTTGACCAGGCCGGTGGCCTTGGCCTTCTGCGCGTTGAACTCGTTGCCCTGCAGCAGCACGCCCATCAGGCCGTTGGCGATGCCGAGCATGCGGGTGACGCGGGTGACGCCGCCACCGGCGGGCAGCAGACCCAGCTTCACCTCGGGCAGGCCGATCTTCAGGCCCTTGACGTCGGCGGCGATGCGGTAGTGCGTGGCCAGCGCGATCTCCAGGCCACCACCGAGCGCGGCACCGTTGATGGCCGCGACGACCGGCTTGCCCAGCTGCTCGAGTCGACGCAGGTCGCTCTTGATGAAGGTGAGCTCCTCCATGATGGCGGCGGCGTCGTCCGGGCCGGTCTGCATCATGTTCTTGAGGTCGCCGCCGGCGAAGAAGGTCTTCTTCGCGGAGGTGATGACGACACCGGTGATGTCGTCGACCTCGGCCACGAGGCGGTCCACGGTGGCCCGCATCGAGTCCTTGTACAGCTGGTTCATGGTGTTGGCGCCCTGATTCGGGTCGTCCATGGTCAGCACGACGATGCCGTCGGCGTCCTTCTCCCAGCCGATCATGTTCTCAGTCATTGGTTCTCGTTCTCCTAGAGAAAAGTCAGTGGGCGTCAGACGCGTTCGATGATGGTGGCCACACCCATGCCGCCGCCGATGCACAGGGTGATCAGCGCGTAGCGGGCATTGCGACGGTGCAGCTCGTCGACCATGGTGCCGGTGATCATGGCGCCGGTGGCGCCCAGCGGGTGGCCCATGGCGATCGCGCCACCGTTGACGTTCAGCTTCTCGTCCGGGATCTGCAAGTCCTTCTGGAACTTCAGGACGACGGAGGCGAAGGCCTCGTTGATCTCGTAGAGATCGATGTCCTCACGCTTCAGTCCTGCCTTCGCGAGGGCCTTCTCGGCGGCCGGGGTCGGGCCGGTGAGCATGATGGTGGCGTCGGCGCCGGAGGTGGCGGTGGCCACGATGCGGGCGCGGGCGGTCAGGCCGGAAGCCTTTCCGGCGTCCTCGTTGCCGACCAGCACCAGGGCGGCGCCGTCGACGATGCCCGAGCTGTTGCCACCGGTGTGGACGTGCTCGATCTTCTCGACGTAGGTGTAGCGCTGCATGGCGACGGCATCGAAGCCGCCCATGTCGCCGATACCGGCGAAGGCCGGGTTCAGCTTGCCCAGGTCGGCGGCGGTGGTGCCGGGACGCATGTGCTCGTCGTTGTCCAGCACGGTCAGACCGTTCATGTCCTTGACCGGGACGACGGAGTTGGCGAAGTAGCCGTTCTTCCATGCCTTGGCGGCGAGGTCCTGCGAGCGGACGGCGTAGGCGTCCACGTCGTCGCGGGTGAAGCCCTCGATGGTGGCGATGAGGTCGGCCGAGATGCCCTGCGGAACGATGTAGTTCGGGTACGCGGTGGCCGGGTCCATGAACATGGCGCCGCCGTCGGAGCCCATCGGCACGCGGGACATGGACTCGACGCCGCCGGCGATGACGAGATCGTCGAAGCCGGAGCGGACCTTCTGCGCGGCCAGGTTGACGGCCTCGAGGCCGGAGGCGCAGAAGCGGTTGAGCTGGAAGCCGCCGACGGTGTCGGGCAGACCCGCGGTCAGCACGGTGGTGCGGGCGATGTCGGCGCCCTGGTCACCGACCGGCGAGACCACGCCGAGGATGATGTCCGAGATGCGGTCCTCGTCCAGGTTCGGGAACCGGTTCCGCAGCTCCTGGACCAGACCGGTGGTCAGGTCGATCGGCTTGACCGAATGCAGCGAGCCGCCACGGTTCTTGCCGCGCGGAGTGCGGACGGCCTCGTAAATGTAGGCCTCTGTGGTCATATCGGAGTTGTCCTCTCTAAAGGTGCGCCGTCACCGCGTTGTGCGGGGCGGCCGCGGTTACCTCGCCGACCGGCCTTGTCGACCGACCGTCCTGACGCTGTACAAACCGCGTCACGAACCGGCTTGTCGACGCTCCGGCAGCCCTTGCGCCTGGGCATACCTTAGAACCTCGCCGAGCCAGAACTCACGGCCACCCGATCATAGTACCGCCGGATGCGAACTCCGGTTAACTTAAGGTGCCTCACACGGGTGCTGTCAAGCCTCCAGCGGGCTGGCACCCAACTCCGACCGCAACAACTCCAAGGCCATCTCATCCGGGTCGCGGCGATCACCGGGCGGTACGGGCACGGCCGCATCGGCCAACATCTCCCGCTCCTCCTCCTCTGTCGAAGCAGGTGGGACCCCGTCATAACCTACCGGCGAGTAGTCCGACGGCCCCGGGTCGTCGGGAAGGTCCGGCCCGTCGGGCAGCGGAATATCGTCGTCCAGGGGGGATGCCGGAGTGCCCCCGGACGAGTCCCCGTCCCGGGCGCTCGACGGCGGGGCACCCCAGCCGCCGGACGTATCGGTCCGCGGCTCGGCCGCCCCCGCGGCGGCCTTGGCCTGACTCGGCCGGGAGAACTTCGGCGGAGCCTTCTTCGCCGCAGCCTGCCCGCCTCCGGCGCCCGCCCCGCGTCCGGTGTTCCCGGCACTCCGTCCGGCACCACCCGGCGCGGCACCGCCGACCTCCCAGCGCACCTCGAACTCCCGCCCGAGTACCGCCCGCACGGTCGACCGCACCGCCTCCAGGTTCTTCGCCTCCGACAACCGCTGCGCCAGCGCCGCGTGCTGATGCGCCAGCACGATCACATCGCCCTCGACCCGCGCGACCGCGGCGGCGGCCAGCAGGGCGGGCAGCGCGGGCCCGAACTCCCGCACCTTCGCCTTGATCTCGACCCAGGCCCCCTCCACAGTCGCCAACATGTCGGCCCCCGCCGCTCCATCGGCCGCACCGGCACGCTCGGACTTCCCGGCACCCGCCGCTGTGTCAGGCACACCGCTGCCCGCCGTCGGCTCCGCCGCACCGGCCACCTCGGCGCCACGTCCGATCTCAGCCTCGACAGCGCCGTCCTGCCCAGGCCGAGCCGCACCGCTGGCGGTCTCCGATTCCGGCACGACAGACGCGCCCTCTCCAGCCCGCGCGGCCACGAAAGCATCACCGCCAGCACCGCCCTCGGTGTCCGTAGCAGCCTCAGCGGGCACCGCGTCCGCGGTCGCGCCGCCGATTCCCGCCCCACGCCGCACGTCGCCCGCTTCGTGCTCCTGCGCGGCGGCCACGGCAGGTGACTCGGCGCCCTCGCGTCCGGTGGCGGGCTCCCCCGGGTGTCCCGGCCCGGCCATGCGGGTGGCAGTCGATGTCGTATCGCCCCCGCCCGGCGTCCCCACCGCCCCGGCCCGCGCGGCACCGGAGGTACCGGAGACATCCGACCAGCCCGCGACCCCGTCCGGTGCGTCGGCACCCGGGACGAAGTCGGGAACCTCGGCGGTCCGCCGCTGTCCCGTGGCGTCCGGACCGGCGGCACGGTCACCGACCCGATCACGTTGCCCATCGGCGCCGCGCGGGGCACCGCCGGTCGAGTCCTCCCCGACCGACGGGTCGACCGCCGTACCCGCGACGGCCGGTGCGTTCGGCAGTTCAGGGGCCGAGTCCCCTTCCGGCACACCGGTGTTCCGGCGCTGCGCCGCAGCGTTCGCATCGGACCGATCGCCTGGCTGCCTATGCTCGCCAGCGGCACCGTGCGCCCCACCGTCGGAAGAGCCGCGTCCGGCAGTGGAGCCGGCCACCGCAGCCGAATCCTGGAGTCCGGCATCGATCACGGAAGCGGGCACGGCCTGCGGGGCCGCCCCTTCCGCGCGGGCGCTGGTGCCCCGTGCCGCGCCGTCCGCGTCACGCTGCGCGGCAGCGCTACCGACGCCCTCCGACGCCTGTTCGCGGGCGTCCGCATCCGACCGCGTGGCCGGGCTGTCCGCAGCGGCCGATGGCCGCGCGGCGTGTGCCGGCGACGCGGGCGCAACAGCTTCGCCGCTCGAAGCGTCCGGTGCCCCGGTGGAACCGGCGGCAGCGCCGGGCGTGTCGACGGATGCGGCAGTGGCGGGGTCGGCGGATCGCGCCGGAGCGGCCGCACCACCGGTCACGGGGACGCTCGGGACGGCCGGGTCCGCGCCATGGACGACGCGCGCGGCGGAGCCGAGCAGTTCGCGCAGAGCGGCGGCGTCTTCGGTCAGCACCGTCTGGATTTCGGCGTTGGCGGCCGGGGTGAGGGTGTGCAGGCGGGCGGCCCAGGCGGTGAGCTTCTCGGTCCACTGCGGTTCGGCGACCGCGCGGGCGCTGGCGTACCCGACCAGCATGAGCAGGGTTTCGCGGGCTCGCTCGAAATCGGCGGCCGGGTCGGGGGATGCGGGCGAAACCGGTTGGGCGGCAGGTGATGTAGCCGGTTGGGTGGCGGCCGACGCGGTGGTGACCGATGCGGCCGCCGACCCTGTGGCCGATCCCGTG
Source organism: Nocardia otitidiscaviarum (assembly GCF_007362295.1). NCBI lineage: Bacteria > Bacillati > Actinomycetota > Actinomycetes > Mycobacteriales > Nocardiaceae > Nocardia > Nocardia otitidiscaviarum. The sequence goes on from NZ_CP041695.1 coordinate 6,709,413, forward strand.
CCAGCCTGGGAAACGCCGCCGCCCGGTGAGCTAGGGGCCGCTTCGGCGGATGACTGTTGTTGCGGGGCGGCAACTTCCGGCCGGGCCGCGGATTTCGGCAGGTCGGACGGGCCGCCGGTGACCGGGTCGAGTTCGGGTGGCCGGGCGGCGGAGGTGCCGGACGGCAGGCGCGCAGCGGACGGTGCCGCCGCCGGGTCGCCGGATTGCGCGATGGCGTCGAGGTCCGGTGCGCTGCCCCCCGCATCGGTCACACCACCCTCCGGTTTCGCGGCAGCGCTGGCGTCCGGTGCGTCGTGGGTATCCGCCGGTGTGCTGTTCGAGGATGTCGGAGCGGAATTGCCCGCCGCCGCCCGGTTCGCGGGGGCTCCCGTCGACGTCGGCGCGGGCTTACCCGCCGCCCCGTGCGAAGGCCCGGCGGCACTCGTCGCGGATGTGGATCCTCCCGTCGCGCTGCCGGAGGGTGCCGCTCCACTCGGTGGGGTGGGCTCGGGCTGGCGGGTTCCGGGTGCGGGGGATGCCTGGGTGCCGGACTTCTCGGCGCGCATGGCGGCGAGGGCTTCCGCGCCGCGACGGCGTGGTGAGCCGCCGGGGTTCGGCTGCGCCGCCGAGGGTCCGGCCGTGGGCTGCGCGCCGTGCTGCGGGGTCGCGCTGCCCGCGACGCCGGGGTCGGCGGCGGTCGGGTTGCCAACGGTCGGGTTGCCAGCGGTCGGGCTACCGGGCGCGGCGTTACCGGCGGCCGGGGGCAGGGGTGCACCCGCCAGGCGGCGTTCGATGCGTTCCAGGCGTTGCAGGGCCGCGGATTCGGTGTCGGTGGCCGAGGGCAGCAGCATGCGGGCCGCGATGACCTCGAGCAGCAGGCGGGGGGCGGTGGCGCCGCGCATCTCGCCGAGACCCTCGTGCAGGAGTTCGGCGTAGCGGGTGAGGGTGGCGGGGCCGATGGCGTCGGCCTGGGCGCGCATGCGGTCGAGGACGTCGCCGGGGCCGGAGACCAGGCCGCGGTCGGTGGCGTCGGGGACGGCGCGCAGCAGGATCAGGTCGCGCAGGCGTTCGAGCAGGTCGGTGGCGAAGCGGCGGGGGTCGTGGCCGGATTCGACCACGCGGTCGATGACACCGAACAGGGCGGCGCCGTCATCGGTCGCCAGCGCCTCGACGGCGTCGTCGATGAGGGCGATATCGGTGACGCCGAGCAGCGACACCGCGCGCGGATAGGTGACCCCCTCGGATCCGGCGCCGGCCAGCAGCTGGTCCAGCACGCTGAGGCTGTCGCGCGGCGAACCGCCGCCCGCGCGAATCACCAACGGGTACACCGATTCCTCGACCCGCACCCCTTCCTGATCGCAGATGCGGCCGAGCAGTCCGCGCATGGTGGCGGGCGGCAGCAGCCGGAAGGGGTAGTGGTGGGTGCGGGACCGGATGGTGGGCAGCACCTTGTCCGGTTCGGTGGTGGCGAAGACGAAGATGAGGTGGGCGGGCGGCTCCTCCACGATCTTCAGCAGCGCGTTGAAGCCCGCAGTGGTCACCATGTGCGCCTCGTCGACGATGAAGACGCGGTAGCGGGATTCGGCGGGCGCGTAGAAGGCGCGGTCGCGCAGTTCGCGGGTGTCGTCGACGCCGCCGTGGCTCGCGGCGTCGAGTTCGATGACATCGAGGTTGCCCGGTCCGCCCGGGGCGAGCGCCACACACGACGCGCACACTCCGCACGGTGTGGACGTCGGCCCCTCCACACAGTTCAGCGAGCGCGCGAGGATGCGCGCCGATGAGGTCTTGCCACATCCGCGCGGTCCCGAGAACAGGTACGCATGACTGATGCGACCGGTGTCGAGCGCCGTACTCAGGGGATCGGTGACGTGCTCCTGCCCCACGACTTCAGCGAACGTTGCCGGTCGGTACTTCCGGTAGAGAGCCACGGCAGAGAGGCTACCGGCGGACACCGACAGCGCATGCGCCGATGTCCCGACCCGGTTCGGCGCGTCCGATTCGACCGAAAATCCGCCCCTTTGCCCGTTCGCCACCCACTCGCAAACGTGATGTGAATCACGTAGGAACCGAGCGCCCCGTTCGCCGACGTCGCGCAGTCCCCCGGTGCGAGAAGAATGCACAGCAAATTCTCAGCGTAGTTCGGGAACGGAATTTGCCGGATAACGCTGTAGTGCATGATCGCTGTCTACAGACCTGCGCCCGGTTTCAACTCCGCATTACGGACATAACGATACCGTCAACGGATGCGGCAAGATCGCAATTGCTTGGCTACCGTGGACATCGGCAACTTCGGTAGCCAAACCTTCATCAGGTTGGTGTCCCCGGCCGGTCCCTCATCCCGACCGGGGCGCAACCAAATCTCTCGGAGGAAACGCCCAACGTGCCGTCGCATGACGACATCGCAGCCGCCTGGCTTTCCGGTACCGAATTCGCCGGCAATCGAACCGCGGCGGATCTGCTGAGCCGAGCCATCAGCCCGCGCGAGTTCGATCTGCACCGCGAATCGCTGCCGGTCACGGCAGCCGCCGACCCCGCCACCGCCGGTGCGATCCTCGAACTCCTGCATCGCGGCCAGGTACCCACCCTGCCCGCCATCCGCACCCTGATCACCCAGAACGACATGCGCCGCGAGGCCGAGCGCATCGAGCGTCTCGGCCGCCGCGCCCAGCGCGGCATCGACGATTTCGGCCGGGTGATCGCCACCCTCACCGACGAATACTGGACGCTGCACGGAAACGGTCCGACCCGTCGCGACATTCTGCTGTCGGAACCCGTTGTGGCACTTATTCACGAGCACGTCGGCGATATTCCGCCGACCGCCGTGAAACACCTGTGGCTCATCGAGCGCGCCCAACGCGCGGGCTGGATCGCCTACAACGATTCGCCGCGCTCCCTGTGCGCCGGACGGCGTTTCTATTCGGCGAAATACGGAAATCGGGTGTCGCTGCGGCCGGTGAACGCGATCGGCACCTTGGTGGCCGCATATCTGCGCGATCAGTTCGCCGAACACGATCGCCCGCCGCGCTGGTCGGTGCTGGCCCATGAGCTGCGCGACGATCGCGGGCGCCGGGTATTCAACGACACCGCCGACGCCCGCGCCCAGCAGCAGTGGATGACCACCGCGGAATGGATGGTGCTGCGTGACGACGGTCTCCCGCTGCCCGGACCGCGCGGCCTGCGCGCGCTGAACAAGAAATCGCGACGTCCAGCCCGGGAAAAGCCGCGCTCCGACGCGCGTGTGAGCATTTCGTAACATCGCGTGCACAATCCGTAACACACGAACGCTCTTCGTAACAACGCGGAAACGTGAGCTTTCGGTAACTTCCCTGAAACGCGAAACGCGTGGAAGGAGTTACCCCGTGCCCACAATCGACGCCGCCGCCACCTCGTGGTTGCTGGCCAGCACCGCGCTGGTGCTGCTCATGACACCCGGCCTGGCGATCTTCTACGGCGGCATGGTGCGCTCCAGCGGCGTGCTCAACATGCTGATGATGAGCTTCATCTCCATTCCGCTGGTCACCGTGGTCTGGTTGCTGGTCGGCTACACGCTGGCCTTCGGCCCCGACGCGGGCGGGGGCTTCATCGGCGGGTTCGATCATTTCGCCCTCTCCGGATTCGATCCGGGCACGGTGCGGGTGACCGATACCGAGGCCAACAGCGGTATTCCGGATCTGCTGTTCGTCACCTTCCAGCTGACCTTCGCGATTCTGACCGTGGCACTGGTCAGCGGCGCCATCGCCGACCGCGCGAAATTCTCCGCGTGGATGATCTTCGTGCCGATCTGGGCGACGCTGGTGTACGCGCCGATCGCGCACTGGGTGTGGAATTCCGAGGGCTGGCTCGCCGAATTCGGCGCACTCGACTACGCGGGCGGTCTGGTGGTCGAGATCGCCTCCGGCGCTTCGGCGCTCGCACTGGCACTGGTGCTGGGTCCGCGCGTCGGTTTCAAGATGGACGCCATGCGCCCGCACAATCTGCCGTTCGTGCTGCTGGGTGCGGGTCTGCTGTGGTTCGGATGGTTCGGCTTCAATGCCGGTTCGGCGCTGGCGGCCGACGGCACCGCGGCCGCGGTCTTCCTGAACACGCTGGTGGCGGGCTGCCTCGGCATGCTGGGCTGGCTGGCCGTGGAGCAGGTGCGCGACGGTCGACCGACCACCTTCGGCGCGGCGTCGGGTGTGGTGGCCGGTCTGGTGGCGATCACGCCGTCCTGCGGCTTCGTGAACACCCTGGGCGCGATCGTCGTGGGTCTGGTCGCGGGTGTGGTGTGCGCGTTCGCGGTGGGCTGGAAGTTCAAGGCCAACTACGACGACTCGCTCGACGTGGTGGGCGTGCACTTCGTCGGCGGCGTGGTGGGCACCATGCTGATCGGCCTGCTCGCCACCGAGGTGATGACCGGCGAGGGCGGCGCGGCGGGCCTGTTCCACGGCGGCGGGCTCACCCAGCTCGGCAAGCAGGCGGTGGGCGTCCTGGCCGTGGCCGCATGGGCTTTCGGCATCTCGTTCCTGATCGGCAAGGTGATCGACGCGACGATCGGCTTCCGCGTCTCCCGTGAGGACGAGGTGGGCGGCATCGACTTCGCGCTGCACGCCGAGACCGCCTATGCCGAAGGGGTGCACGGACATTCACCGCGCCGCATCGGTGAGGGGCCGCTCGGGCACTGAGCCCGAGGGGTCGCGATGCACGACTCGGGCCCGTCGCCACGCGACGGGCCCGAGTTCTCGCTAGTTCACCGCGCTCGCCGGGGCGGTGAAGGTATTGCACGCGAAGGTGCGATTCTCGTCGAGACCCAGCTCGAACCAGGCTCCGCCGTTCTGCGTGGTGCCGTGGTCGCGCATATCCCCCGGTGCGTCACCGCGATGGTAGGCGTCGTTGCGCGCGACACCGATCTGCGCCGCGGTGAGCGCCCCGCCGTCCCGGGAGGAAGACAGGTACATGCCGTCGAAACAGTTGGCCTGCAACTCGGTTCGGCGCGACAGCTCGAGACCGGTGTCGGAGCGGACGCCCGCTTCGCGGCGCTGCGCGTGCACCTTGCCGAGGATGCCGGACTGCGCCTGCACGTGATGGCCGTACTCGTGCGCGAACACCGACAGGTAGACCACCCAGTTGTTCTTGAAGACATCGGTCTGCAACTGGCTGATCGGCATGTAGATGGTCTTGTCGGCGGAGCAGTAGAAGGCCGCGAAATTGCTGCTGTTGCCGGTGCACAGCGTGGTGATGCCGGTGGTGGACGCGGTCACCGTGACCTTGGGCGCTTCGAAGGACAGACCCACCTCGGCGAATACCGCGCGCCAGCCCGATTCCAAACAGGTGGCGGCGGAATCGAAGAAGGCGCGGGCCTGCTCCACCTGGGTGCTCCACGGCGCGTAATCGCAGTCCGCCGGAACGAGAGTGGCGTCGGTATCGGTGAGCAGCGGATTGCCCGCCGTCTCGGCGACGCCGAGCGCTCCGATATCCGGGCCGTAACCGGTGTCCACCGAGTCGCCCGCCCCGAGCTTGTCCACTCCGGCACTCAGGGCGGTGCGCAACAGCACACCGGTCACCACCACGACGACGATCAACAGCACTGTGCCCCAACGACGACGGCGCGGCGGCGGGGTCGGGCGCGCGGTCGGGCCGTACGGGGTGGGGCCCCGCGGCGCGGGCGGCTGCGTCGGCGGGCGCTGGTGCGGTGTATAGCCGACCGGGGGTAGCGGGGGCGAGAGCGGAATGCCGTAGGGCGATGCTTGCGGCCCGCCCGGTCCGGGATGCGGTTGGTAGCCGGGCGGCGGCGGAAATCCCTGACGCTGTGGATAACCGGGACCGGGCCGTTGTGGATAACCCGGCTCGGGGCGTGGACCGGGAGCGCCGGGACGGCGACCGGGCGGCGGCGGAACAGGCCGTCCACCAGGGGAAATCGGCCCCTGTCCGTACGGTGGTCGAGTCATTCCCCCGGACCCCCTCGTCACCTCGATATCACCGACAGCCGCTGAGGAAGGATAGCAAGCTGTCTAAAGTACCCTTCCATGCAGATTTTTCGGGGGGGCTTGGTCGTCGCGCTGCTCGCCCTGCTGGGCCTGCTCGCCCCGGCCGCCCACGCCCAGCCCGCTCCGGACGGGGTGCGGATCGTCGCCGATGTCGATCTCGGCGATGACGGGCTGCTGCGGGTCACCGAGACGGTGACGGTGCCCGAGGGCGAGGAGTTCCGCCAGGTACTGCCGCTGCGGGTGCAGGTCAGCGAGAGCGTGGCGCGCACCTTCCGGGTGACCGACGTGCGCTCGGCCGGCGCCGGGGAGGCGACGGTCGCCGACGACCGCTTCACGATTACCGCGCGTCCCGGGGAGTCGACGTTCGAGTACACGGTGCACAACACGGTCAGCGATACCACCGGAGCGCAGGTGTTCCACTGGACCGGTGTGCTGAATACCGATGTGGCGTCGGTGGTGGCGACGGTGAGCAGTCCGGATTTCCGGATGGGCGTGACGAAGTGCACCATCGGGCCACCCGGACAGCCGCAGGACTGCGCGGACATCCGGGTCGAACCGGACGGTTTCGCCCATCTGGAGAAGACCGATCTGCGCAAGGGCGATGTCATCGACGTGACCCTGCAACTGCCGCCCGGGACGGTGGCGGCCAATGCCGATATCGACGATGCCGACGCGCCGGGTCCGTTCTCCATCACGACTCCCGTGCTCGCCGCCTTCGCGGTCCAGTTGCTCGGGGTGGCGGTGGCCGCCGGGTTCGTGGTGTGGTCGCGCAGGCAGGCGACACCGCAGCAGGCCGAGGCGGTCGATCCGCTGCTGCGCGAGGGCAATCGGGTGCTGTTCACCTCCCCGGACGGGGTGCTGCCCGGTACGGCGGGGCTGCTGCTGGACGGCTACGTGGATCCGCGCGATCTCGCCGCGACGGTGGTGGATCTGGCGGTGCGGCGGTACCTGTGGGTGACGGCGATCGACGACACGGATTGGCGGATCTCCCGGGTGAATCCGGCCGACGGGCAGCTCACCGACCATGAGCGGGCGGTGTACGCGGCGCTGCTGCCGGAGGGCTCGGAGTCGGTGCTGCTGTCGGAACTGCGGGGGCGCTTGGACGCCACGGCGGTGCGCAAGGCGCTGGTGGCCGATGCGGTGGCGCAGGGACTGTATGTGGATCGCGCCCGGCGCGGGACGGAATTCTGGCTCGGCGTCGGGTTGGTCGCGGTCGGCGCGGCGGCCACCGTCGGCCTGGCGCTGGGGCCCGGTCACGCCCTGGTCGGGGTGGCGATCGCGCTCGGCGGTGTGGCGGCCCTGCTGCTCCCCCGCTATCTGCCCGCGCGCACCGCGGCCGGTCGCGAACTCACCGACCGCGTGCGCGGCATGCAGCGCGCCCTGGATGCGCTGTCGCGCGAGCAGATTCCGCCACCGGACCAGGAACTGGTCTTCTCCCGCGCGCTGCCCTTCGCGGTGGCCGCGGGCCGCACCGACCATTGGACCCGCGCCTTCCGCGACCTCAACCCGAATTCGGACGGCCGTCCCGGCCTGTACTGGTTCGGCGGCTTCGAACGCGACCGCGACCTGTACCGGTTCGCCGGGCACTTCCCGTACTTCATCACGGTGCTGGAGGGGCTGTTCACACCCGGGAAGTAGTTCGCGCGGCGGCACGTCGGTGCAATTCCTCGGGGCGGCACCTACAGCGGCTTGACCACCCCGTAGGGCATGAACTGGACAGAGTCCCCGGCATGCCTCTGGCGGATTCCTCAGCGCAGGAAAGGGATTTGGTCAATCTCGCTCTGGCCGACGTGATGAACGCTGGCGCCATGCTCGCTGCGGGCCGCGATCTGCGCTGCACCCAAACACTCATAGCCGTCTGATCAGTAGTTGGGCGCGAATTTCTGCCACAATCCCTCATCCAATTGCCAGCCCTCTCCGGCTAGAGCTGAAACCCCATTTTAAACATCAACAAAACCAGGTTACCGCAAGCCCATATCGACCAATGTATAGGTACTTGCCGCGAAATCACCCCGCAGTCCCGAGTTATTTGACACACTATGGGACCCGAGCGATTGACCAGCTGCGGTCCACATACCCATTGCTTGCCGTCGACTAACTCTACCGAATGATCGAGGACGGATGGGCCGCTTCGTACTGACATTACACCACCAATCGCCTCACATTCAGATGGAAGTCGCACCATAGCCGACCGACCCAAATGCCATTCCATCCAATCGCCACAGGGGAATTATCGCGGATTCCTGCGTCCAGCGATTTTCGCATGAACGTCGCGGTAGTCGAATAATTCAATTCATCAGCAGTAGTGATCCGCTGCCCTACCCACCAAGGTTCAAACTCGACATTTCGAGGCAGTGCAATGCGCCGCTGTATCTCGTAGCCAGGACCACCGCCCGGTGAATGCATCGACATACCATACTCCTCGCCCCAGTATGCCATACACAGATCGAGGGTCAGTGGGCGGCAGAAATCACCGAAGAAATCGAACAATGCAGCGAGGGCCAGAGTGTCCGCTTTCTGCCCACTACCTCAATCATCAACTTCCATCTGCAACACAATCATGCGACCCGATTAAATAATCTCAGGTAGATCTCTCGCGAAATGTTCATATTATAACGCGGGTGTCAGCGAGCCACCTCTTCGTGTTCGGATACATAACGTCACCCGTCAATATCCGTGACTTCGAGCTCTTCCATTGATTTCTTCGGAGGGCTCCAAGTGCCGGTCTTGTAGTCGATCAAGCGTTTCAGTCTATCGATCGGCCATTGGTCGAATATTTGTTCAGACTTCCACCCGCATGAAACACATTCATCATGCAATAGTGTGCCAAATTGGCCGTCGCGCTCGATGAGACCACTACTCTCTTCCACTACCTGGTATGAGTCGCAGCCTGGACACCGCTGTTCCTCGTCCTGATCATGACGTACGCGCAGAAGCGTAAATAGTCTCATAAGTTCTCGGGTCGCACCGAGAACTATCTCGGCATCCAGCTCGGAAGCTTTGGCATAATGCTGCAACCACACGGTTAGGTCCCACGTCTTATCTGCCATTGATTTAAGATAGGCTCGCGGCTTACTATTTGCAGTTAGGCTGTTCGCAAAAATTCCAAACCACGCCTTGGCATTAGCCACCTGTGGCCGGTCTCCCTCAAAGTGAACCCAATCCGCGTTCATGTTCTCGCGGACCAACGCTAACACGGCCTCGCGGCAACGTATGCCTACGGCTTGAAAATCCTCGGATTCTTCAGCTTCTGCCATTGCATCGACCGCCCCCGCGTACCGGCGCCATGATTTGGCGACATGTTCGACCTGTTCATCGGTTGGCTCCACATTGAACTGCTCATGCAGGACGAGGTTGAGGCCAAGATGGTAGGTAAAAGCCTGATCGATACTCTTGAAGTCATCCTGCGCATACAGATTGGTCATATCTGTAATTACCCACCATCGTTGTCCACTTGACATCCAGACGTCGTAGAGGTCATGGTTTCGGCGGGCGACTCTTCGCCGACCAACCTTCTGAACCAGAGAGACTTCGTCGCCGGAATCCGGTGGCGTTTGAGAAGCTACATACTCGCGAATTTCACGTTCTTCCAGCTCAGTCATCGCAGGCATGTGTGACAGTATTGCATCCGGCCAGAATCGTGTCGAGTCAATTCGATGGCAAGTTGATAAGGAAATTAATTACCAATTAGATGAGCGGGGCCCTTGTGCAAGAAATCTGGTGTATGTAACCACTGTGTACGGGTCTCTCGCTATAGCTCAGGTTACGAGTAAATGCTTCGCATTAGGTCTGTGTGGAGCTGCTACGCGTGCGTTCGCGCGAGAAAGACCTGCTGTAACTGGTCAGGTGCCCTCTCGGCAGGCCGCTGACCTGGTGTGAATCTGGTTGTGGCACAGTGTGTCTGTGCCGAAGCCAACCTATTGTCCTGAGTCGTCAATTCGTTGGCAGTAGGCAGCGAGGGTTTCGAGGATTTCGTCGGCGGTCTTCGTCCAGACGAACGGCTTCGGGTCGTCGTTCCAGGTGTTGATCCATGCCTGGATGTCGGCGCGCAGTTCGGTGACCGAGCGGTGAGCCGAGCGGCGGAGCTTGCGGGTGGTCAACTCGGCGAACCAGCGTTCGACCAGGTTGAGCCAGCTCGCGGAGGTCGGGGTGAAGTGCAGGTGGAACCGCCGGTGTCGCAGTAGCCATTTCTTCACCTCGGGGTCTTGTGGGTGGCGTCGTTGTCCAGGATCAGGTGCAGGTCGAACTCGACCGGCACGGCGGTGTCGATGGCCTCAAGGAACCGCAGGAACTCCTGGTGGCGGTGGCGCGGATAGCATTCGGCGATGACCGAGCCGCTGGCCAGATAGAGGGCGGCGAACAGGTTGGTGGTGCCGTCGCGGACGTAGTCGTGGGTCATCCGCGCCGGGGTGGTCGGCATGATCGGCATCGTGGGCGCGGTCCTGTCCATGGCCCTGGATCTGCGATTCCTCGTCCACGCACAACACCAGCGCGTTCTCCGGCGGGCTCATGTACAGTCCGACCACGTCACGCACTTTGTCGACGAACTGCGGATCGGTCGACAGTTTCCAGGTTTCCACTACATGTGGTTTGAGCCCGAACGCCCGCCAGATCCGTGAGACCGCCGACTGGCTCATGCCCGCCTCGGCGGCCATGGACCGGGTCGACCAGTGCGAATCGGTGTTGGTCGGTTGAGATTCCAGCGTCTTGGCGATCACCCGATTCGATCTGCTCATCGGTGATCTTGCGCGGCGCACCCAGTCGCGGCTCGTCGGACAAGCCTTTGAGCCGGTCACGCAGGAATCGAGTCCTCCACTTGCGCACCATATCTCGCGATACACCTAGCTCACGCGCGATCTCGGTGTTACCGCCACCGGCGGCGCACTCCAGCACGATCCGTGACCGAACCGCCAACGCCTGAGCCGTTTTTCGACGTCGAGCCCACCCCTCCAACACCTCACGCTCGGAATCCGACAACTGGACAGGCTCGACCTTCGGCGACGGCACCCGAACAGTCTATGCCGCCGGTGAACTTCCGACTCAGGACACTAGTAGACGTTCTGACGTCTCGCGATCGTCGCGTGCATCGAATGATCGAGCAACACGCGCGGAGGGCGTCACGAGCGTCTTGAGATCCTGCTACGCGCGTCTGGGTTGCACGTGTCGCAAATGACCGCCGCGCAACTCGGTTCGCGCGTCTGGTCGTTGGAGCAGTACGACGCCTGATTGCTGATCAGATGAGCGGCCCTCGACTGCACGTCGGTATCAGTGTGTGCGGATCGTTGACGGGGCTGTGGATAACTAGGTCGAGGAGAACACCTGTTCGTGTCGTGATACCTTATGATGCCTGCGTGACGTCCTTGAGCAGCTATGACTCAGCAATCGATGACCCTACTGTCGAGGTGCGGCAGGGGGACGCATACGATTTGGCCAGTGGTCTCGATCCGCAGTCGATAGACCTCATCATCACGTCACCTCCTTACTGGGGGATGCGGACCTACGGCCATGACCACAGCGAAGATGTGCTTGACGAGTGGGTGGCCGAGGGCAATCATGCGACGGACGTACCGCCCTACGAGTGGTATCGCGAACACGGTGGTTTGCTCGGGATGGAACCGATTCCGGAGTGGTTCATTTCTCATTTGGTGGAGATCTTCGAGCGCTTGAGGCCAGCCCTGAAGCTTGGTGGCAGCGTGTGGGTCAACCTTGGCGATACGTACTTCGCTCGGTGGTCCAGCATACGATCCGACGGCCGCCAGGGACTCGGGGACAACCCGCGTACCCGACGTAAAACCCCGATGGGCGGATACCGCCAGGAGAAGCAGCTAATGCTCATTCCATCGCGGTTCGCGATTGCCATGCAAGACAAGCGCTGGATTCTGCGGAACGACTTGATCTGGCACAAGCCCAACGTTGCACCGCGGCCCGAGAAAGACCGCCTGCGCCTGGCTCATGAGCACTTCTTTCACTTCGTGCTGAGGCCGAAGGAAGGAAGGGCGAAGTACTACTACGACACCAGTGCGGTCGAAGAAGGTACGCGCGACGTTGTGACCGTGAACGTTCGCTCGGGTTCGGATGGGCACTCAGCGACCTTCCCCCCGGACTTGATCCGCCCGAGGATCGAAAGCTCGTCGCCCGTCGGTGGGCTCGTCCTGGACCCGTTCGCTGGGACCGGGCGTGCACTCGGAGTCGCGGCTGAACTTGGACGCAGCGCAATCGGATTCGAGCTGAGTGAGGAGTTCACGCAAGCTGCCACCCGCAACGCGGAGGCCAGCGCAAACGCTTTGCGTCTCCTCTAGAGCACCGAACCTGTCGGAGGGTTCCGGCATACTCGACGGTCATGCGGTCAGATACGTCGGTGGAGCCAGAGGGCGCCAACTTCATCGCGGAATTTTTCGGGCATCGTGTGTACCCCGAAGTCGTCAGCACTGAAGCTGCGAGGAATGACCAGGCGACGGGGACCTGCCCTTTCTTGACGGCTGCCAAGCTGGTTGAAACTTCATGCGTAAAGGCCGAGACCTCGCGCGGGGTTTGCGTGGTCAACACAGCTGTAGACAACGAGCGCTACGACTGGTTGGTGTGTCCCAACCGAGCGTTAGACCCCCTGTTCATGTCCGCAGCTTCGAGGAAGCTTTTTGGCTACGGACCCACAGAACCGCTTCAGTTCATCGCGGCGCCGACGTTAGCCGATCAGGCGGTGCGCGACGGAATCCGGGAATGGCTGGATCGTGGAGTCCACGTGGTCGCTTACTTCCAGGAGAAACTCGGTGGCGAGCTGAGCATCAGCAAGACCGATAGCTCGCCGGAGTTTTCATTCGACTGGACTCTTGCCGAAGTCGAGTCTATCTACCCCGTGCCGAAGATCAAGCGGTACGGGGTCCTTGAGATCCAGACTATGGACTTCCACGGCTCGTACAAGCATGCTGTCGGTGCTATCGACATTGCCTTAGTGGAGGGAATTGATTTCCACGGCTGGTTGCCCACACCAGCGGGTCGTGCCGCTCTCTCGAAGAAGATGGAGGGCCCAAACCTCTCCAATGTGTTCAAGCGCACGTTCTACCAGATGGCATACAAATTCGCTCTGAGTGGTCATCAACGATGTGCCGGGACCGGGTTCGCGATTCCGCAGAGTGTCTGGAAAAGCTGGCTGAGACATCTGGCCAACCCAACGCTGATAGACAACGGGGATGGCACCTTCTCTCTGGGGGATACCCGGAATGATAGTGAAAACGCTTGGATATTCGTATTCGAACTAGATCCGGATACTGATGCCTCGCCGCGCCCATTGGCGCCCCACCTTGAGATTCGAGTGAACGTGGACACGTTGATTGATCTCGCGCTGAGAGAATCGCCCAGGGCTGCTCTTGGCCCGTCTGGGCCGGTGGCTACGTTCACCGACAAGGTCGAGGCGCGGATGTTAAGGTTCTGGCCGAAGACTCGCCGCCGTCGCTCGACGACACCAGGGGGGCAGCGGGGGCTGTTCGATGCATGACTATGACAGGGTGCAATCCCACGCCCAGTGAGATATTGTCCGAAACTAAACGGTTGCAGCGTATTTGGTGTGTGGTGCTTGGAAGTAGGCGCGGACGTGGTCGGGGAGTTTCTGGACGCGGTGGAAGAAGGACTTGACCGCGTGGTTCATCTGGTCGGGGGTGGTGATGATCTGGTCGGCGAGGGTGCGTTTGAGGTCGGCGTTGACCAGTTCGTCTGGGTTGAGGTGCGGGGCGTAGGCGGGCAGGTAGTGCAGTTCGATCTCCTCGGCGTGTTCGGCTACCCAGGCGCGGACAGCCTCGGCGCAGTGGACGGGGTGGCCGTCGAGAACGAGTTGGATCTTCTGGTCGTACTGACGCAGCAGCCGGGTCAGGAACTTGAGGAACGACCTGGTGTCGGACCGGCCCTAACGATCGTGAAGTGCAGGTCACCGTGGGTGGAGATGGTCGACATCGCGTTGAGGGAGAACCGTTTGCCGGTGCGCGCCACCGGCTTCACCCCGCGCCGGCTCCAGGTGCGGCCCGCAAGTCGATCGCTGCGGACCCCGATCTGGTCACCGAACGCGATGACCGCCCCCTCCCGTTTCGCGCGTGTGCGCAGCGCCGGGTAAGTCGCCGCCACCCACTGCTCCATCGCGGCGGGGTCGGCTTCGATCGCCCGCCGGTCTGGTCGCTGGAAAGTGAATCCCACGCGGCGCAGCACTTTCCCATACCCTGTTCGGTGTAGGACGCCCCGAACAGCCGACGTGCGAACACAGCGACCTTGCGCAGGGTCCACAACACCCACCCAGCTCCAACTGCTCCGGCGTGAACACGACCAACGCCTCGACCTGCGACGCCGACAACTTCGTCTTCTCACCCACACGCCTGCCGGGACGCCCGGAACCCAAGCCATCGGCCCCACCCTCAGCGAATCGGTTGCGCCAGTTACGGATCGACCCCGCCGACACCCCGAACACCTGCCTCGCCTCACCCGGCGACATCCCGTCAGTCAACGCTCCCATCACCCGCTTCCGCACCGCCTCCTGCTGAGCCGGGGAAAGCCTGCGCATGTCCATCCGGAGATCATCACCCACACCCGAAACATCAAGCAGCACAACCGATACGTTTCAGGTCAATAATCACCTCAGCCGTCTCCAGACTTGACCAGTTCTAAAACGACCTTCTCGAACGCGATCGTCGTGCATACGACGATTGGTGGCGGACAAGGACTCGCATTTCGTCAGCAGCGAAGCACTCGAACTTGATACTCGCCATACCCTCGATGTCGCTGACGTAGTGGAATGCTTGTGACCTGCGCAAACCTTGTCGATCCTGTGCCCTCGGGCGGGGTCGGACCCGTGCCGCTCAGCGGGTGCGGACGGCGCGGCGGAGGGCCGCGAGTGGGTCGGCGTAGACCACGCTCAGCGAGGTGACCGCGGCGGCGCTCTCCTGCACCCGCGCGCCGAAGCGGCTGATGCGCAGATCGGCATCGGGCAGGCTGGTGTTCCCGCGGAAAGCCCGTGCGACGCGGGCGATTCCGGGTTGGTAGCCGGTGAACGCCTGACCGCCCAGGATGACGCGGTCCGGGTTGAACATGTCGCGGATGAGCGCGGCGGTTCGGCCCAGTATCTCGGCTCGTTGGGCGAGCAGGTCGCGCGCGGCGGCATCGGTGTCGGCGGCCCGGTAGAGGTCGGCGATGCGGGGGCGGCGGTGCGCCTCGGGCTTGGGCAGGATGCCGTGGCGCACGGCGCGCGCGAGGAGTTCGCGCTCACCGACGGTGACCTCCAGGCAGCCGCGACGGCCGCACGGGCATTCCACCTGCGAACCGGTGGGCAGATGCGCGATCGAGCCCGGACCGTTGGCGGGCGTATGCACCCGATCGTCCAATGTCACCGCCACACCGACGGTTTCGCGCGCGTAGAAGTAGAGACTGCTGCCGGGGCGGTTGTCCGTCTCGCGTGGCGTCAGCAGCAGTTCGGCGGCGGCCATCGCCTCCACATGCGCGGATACCGAAACCGGAAGGTCCAGTACGGAACTGAAGACGGCGGCGACCGGCGCGGACCGCCAGCCCAGCCGTGGGTGGTCGACCTCGCCGGCGGCGGCGTCCACCCGTCCCGATACGGCGACCCCGACCCACAGCGGCCGCCGGCGCGGTATCCGGTCCAGGAAGGCTCGGGCGCTGCGCGCGACTATGGTCAGCGCGGCCTGCTGCCCGGTCTGCGGCGTGGCGATCTCGAGGCCGCCCAGTATCCGGCCGGACAGATCCGCCGCGACGATCCGTGTGACACCGCAGCCGATATGCACACCCACCGTCGCGAAGGAGTCGGTGTCGACCTCCACGGGCACCCGCGGGCGGCCGACCGCGCCGGAGACCGTGAGATCGGCCCGCTCCCGCAACAGCCCGGCCGAAAGCAGCGCGGACACTTGACGATTGACGGTGGCGATACTTGCGCCCGTGGTCCGGGCGGCGCTGTCGCGGAAGATGGGACCGCGCGCCGCGGCCCGCAGCACCGCGGCGGCCGGGTTGTCGGAGATGCGCAGTTCCGGGGGCACGGCGGGACGTGCCGGGGCCGGGCGGGTGGACGCGGTCGGTGTATGCGGTCGCTCGAGGGCGGGGCTGGACATGACGCGAATTCCTTGCTGCGGTCCCGTGTTCGGACGGGACGTGTCGACAGGACATATCGGCAGCGGCAGCGAGGATGCCCGAGGGCGATGGCGACCCGGGATCAGAACTCGACTGCGCGACGGCGGGAGCAACACAGCTCGCGCTGGCGCGGCAGCCGCACACCCAGCGCGACGGTCACATAGGTGACCCGCGTGGCGCGAGGGCGGCTGGCAGTCATGTCGATCAACATAACATCCCACGAATCCGGCCCGCCAGCTTCGAACAGTGCACCCCGGGCCGTGGCGACGGCCGAGCCGCTGCCGCCGTCGCTACGACCGGTGCCGCGCCAATCACCTTGTAGTAGCCACATATTCGCCGGATGCCGGTGAGTGAGACGTGTGGTTGCGTCGGCATCTTTCCGTTACTCTTTCGTCGAGAAAGTGTGACCTTGCGCTCATCTCGAGCACACGGGCATCGAATACCGGCAGGCGCGCCATCCGGAAGCAGGGAAGATCTACGTGGGCATTCGGCACAACCTGCGCACAGCGTCCGCCGCACGGTCCGATGCACTGGCACGCGACCTCCGTGACCTGCGGGGGCGGATCGGCATCCGGGCCCGGCTGCTGTCCATCGTGCTCATCTCCAGCGTCACCCTGCTGGCCATCGGCGGCGGCGCGGCCGTGTATCTGGTGGACGACGCGCGCAGCTCCACGGAATGGGCCGACCTGGCCAGCAGCACCACCGGCCCGGCCATCCTCATGATCTCGGCCTTCGAGGAGGAACGCCGGCTGTCCCTGCTGCGGCTGGCCGGTGACGAGGGCGCGGCCGCACAACTTGCCACCGCGCGCCAGCAGTCCGATGCCGCGCTGGTCGCGCTGGAGGCCAAGGGCGATGCCGCCACCGAACTCAACCCGAACAACTCGGCGGCCGATATCGAGGGCTACAACCGGCTTTTCGAGATGGTGCCCACGCTGCGCGCCGGTATCGACGGCCTGCGGGTTCCGGCCGATCAGGTATTCACCTTCTTCACCCAGGTGATCGGCACCATCATCGCCGCCTCCATGCTGGCGGCCCGGGTAGCCCCGGACGCCGAGATCGCGGTCGAACTGGGCTACGGCGTGGACGTGCTGCGCGCGGCCGAGGCGCTGTCGCAGGCCGACACCCTGGGCTCGGTGGCCCTGACCACAGGTGAGCTGACCGAACCGCAGCTCCTCGAATTCTCGCGCCGGGTGGGCGAATTCCGCGATCAGGTGGCCTACGCGGCCACGGTGCTGCAGGGGAAGCGGCTCGACCAGCTCAACGGCATCACGGCCGGTCCGGCCTGGCAGCAGGTCACGGCCATGCAGGACGCCGTCGTGCTGCGCGGCGCGGTCACCGACGGAGCCAAGCCGAAAACCGCGCTCCCCCTCGATCTGGCCGGTTGGCAGGCGGCGACCGCGCAGGTCAATTCCGCGCTCCAGCAGCTGTGGGAGGACCAGAGCCGCGACGCCCACGCCGTCGCCAAGCAGCGCGGCACGGACGCCACCCGCGATGCCCTGCTCGGCGGCGGCGCGGTGCTGCTGGTGGCCACCGTCGCCTTCCTGCTGGCGCTGCTGCTGGCCAACCGATTCATCGGCCGGATGCGCCGATTGCGCCGCCACACCTTGGAATTGGCCGATGAGCGCATGCCCGAACTGATCCGCCGCGCCGGATCGGGCGCGGCCGTGGACGCCGAGCGGGACGCCGCCCGGCTGGACTTCGGCACCGATGAACTCGGCCAGGTGGCCGACGCCTTCAACCGCGCCCACGGGGCGGCGGTGGCGGCCGCGGTGGCGGAGTCCAAGACCCGCACGGGTATCAATGCCGTCTTCCTCAATATCGCCCACCGCAGCCAGGTGGTGGTGCACCGGCAGCTCGCCCTGCTGGACCGGGCCGAGCGCGAGGAGACCGACGCCGATCAGCTCGAATTGCTGTTCCAGCTCGACCATCTCGCGACCCGGGCACGCCGCAATGCCGAGAACCTGGTCATTCTCGGCGGTGAGCAGCCCGGCCGCCGCTGGCGCAATCCGGTGCTGCTGATCGACCTGATCCGCGGTGCGGTCGCCGAAAGCCTGGACTACACCCGGATCTCGACCGGGCGCATTCCCGAGGTGCGGATCGCCAGCAAGGCGGTGGCCGATGTGATCCACCTGCTGGCCGAGCTGATGGACAATGCGACCGCCTTCTCGCCACCCGAATCACCGGTCACGGTATCGGCGGTGGTGGTCGGCCGCGGGGTGGCGATCGAGATCATCGACCAGGGGCTCGGCATGTCGGAGGCCGAGTTCGCCGAACGCAATGCCATGCTCGCCGATCCGCCGGACTTCAGCGTGGCGACGCTGTCCGGCGATTCCCGGCTCGGGCTGTTCGTGGTGGCGACATTGGCTGGACGACACGGGATCTCGGTGCGGCTGACCGAATCCGACTACGGCGGGGTGCGGGCGGTCGTGCTGGTGCCGCATCCGGTGCTGGAGGCCGCGCGGCCGGTCGACACCGGCGTTCCCGAGGTCGGCGCCGTTCCCGAGGTCATCGTTCCCATCGGGACGACCTCGGTGGATATGCGACGCCTGGCCGAGATCACCATGCCACCCATGCCGCCACTGCGGGCGTCACGGCCGGGCCTGCCGCCGCTGAGCCCTATCACCCTGATCGGCACCGTCGACATCGCGCCGTCCACCGCACCGCCATCGTCCGCCCGGCCGCTGCCGTCGCGGGACGACCGGCCGGAACTGCCCCGCCGCCACCGCCACTCCGGCCCGGAGGCGAACGCCGACCGCGCGGCGAACACCGACACCGCTGCCCCCGCCCCGCCGCGCCAGCGCACCGCCGACGAGGCGCGCGATCTCATGAGCGCGATAGCCAAAGGCACCCGCCAGGGCCGTCGGGCGCGCACCGAGACCGGCCACACTCCAAACGAATAGCTCTACCCACAGAAGGCGACAATGACCACTTCACAGCGAATCGACCTCGGCTGGCTGCTCGACGAACTGGTCAGCGGGCTGCCCGACGCGCAATCGGCGGTGCTGTTGTCCGCCGACGGCCTGCTGCTCGGCTTCTCCAAGGGACTCGACCGCGCCGACGCCGACCGCTTCGGCGCCATGGCCTCGGCTCTGCACAGTCTGGCGCGTAGCGCCGGTCACCACTTCAAGGCCGGTGGGGTGTGTCAGACCGTGGTGGAACTCGATCACGCGGTGCTGTTCATCACCGCCGCCGGTGCGAACGCCTGCCTGGCCCTGCTGGCGGCCGAGACCGCCGATATGGGGCTGGTGGCCTACGAGATGAACCAGACGGTGCAGCGGGTCGGCACCCATCTGTCGGTCGATCCACGGTTCACGGCGGTCGACCGGCCACAGCCATGAGCGACGCGCGCGAGCACTGGTACGAGGAGGACGCGGGCCCGCTGGTCCGCCTCTACGCCGTCACCCGTGGTCGCGGCCGGGCTCGGCGGCCGGATCTGGACATGACGACGCTGGTGGTCGACATCCACCGGGGCGCGGCGGCGCGCCGCACCGAACCCGAGTACGCGGCCATCATCGGACTGTGCCGCACCCCGCTGTCGGTGGCGGAGGTGTCGGCGCATCTGCGGCTGCCGCTGACCGTGACCAAGGTGCTCATCGGTGACCTCATCGACGACGGGCGGCTGCTGCACCGGTCGCCGCCGCCCGCGCCGACCGGGCACGCCGACACCGGCGTCCTGCATACGCTGCTGGAGGGCATCCGAGCCCTGTGATCGGTCCCGGATGCCGTGCGGGACTAGCTCAATCGCGCGGCGAGACGGGTGGCGTTCATGTAGCCGATCGCCTCGATGGTCACCATGGGATTCACCCCCGGCGCGGTCGGGAAGCAGGAGCCGTCGGCGACGACGATATTGGCGACATCCCAGGTGACACCGTCCGGATCGACCGCCGACAGTTCGCGGGTGCCGCCCATGCGCGCCGAACCCATGATGTGCAGCGCGCCCATCGCGCACCGCCCGGGCGCGTAGCCCGCCCGGCGGCACGCGGCGGCGAAGTCGTCGTGGGAGCCGCGCACCCCCGGCTCGTAGTCGATGCCCGCCTGATGTCCCGAGAAGATCCGGCGCGCTCCGGCGGCCTCGAGAATCGACGCGGCCCCGACGATTCCGGTGTGCAGATGCGCGGCGTCGTAGTCGGAGAGCCGGTACTTCACGATCGGTTCGCCGCTGCCGTCCACGGTGACGGCGCCCGGATCGCGGTCGCGGGTGATGACGCCGATCGAATTCGACCGGGCGAAGTCGAGCATGGTGTCCCGGAAGCCCGCCGCGCCGCGCCAGTTCATGAAGCCGGTGGCCAGTCCCGGATGGATCGGCCCGGTCTCGTAGATGACGCCGTAGCCCCGGCCGTCCAGGTCGGCGTGGTGGCGGCTGATCCGTCCCTGGAGCGCGCCCTCCCACGGGCGGATGTCCTCGTCGAACACCCCGAAGACGGCGGCGGCGGGATGCAGCCGCAGATATCTGCCGATGTTCTTGTTGCGCAGGCCGGATCGGCGCAGCAGCGCCGGTGTCTGGATGGCACCGGCGGCCACCACCACGGCGCGCGCCCGCACGTCGATCTCCACCCCGGTCGAGGTGCGCGCCGAAACAGACTCGGCGCGGCCGTTCTTCACCTCGATGCGGCGCACGTCGGCGTCGACCACCAGGCGCGCGCCGCGGGCGGCGGCGTCGGCGAGCCAGGTCTTGGTCACCGTCTGCTTGGCCCCGAGACGGCAGCCGTAACCGCAGCGGCCGCATTCGACCCCGGCGTCACAGGCGTCGGAGACATTGCGCGGCAACGGATCCACCGCCCAACCCAGCGCCCGTGCGCCGCGTTCGAGGACGCTGTCGCGGGCCGAGAGCGGCGAGCGCTGCTCGGTGACGCCGATCCGCTTGCGCACCGCCTCGAGCGCGTCGCCGAATTCGGTGTCGGCGAACTGCGGGACGCCCAGCTCGGCCCATTCCTGCCGGATGGCGTCCGGCGTCGGCAACGAGGTGCTCCAGTTGACCACGGTGCCGCCGCCCAGACAGGTGCCCGCCACCAGCGTGAGCTGTCCCTCCGCGGTGGCGGACGGGCCGGGCGCGTACAGCTTCGTCAGCGCGTCGAGCTCGCCCGCACCGAAATCGCGGTCGTCGTAATAGTTTCCGCGTTCCAGCAGTACCACGTCGAGACCGGCCTCGGCGAGCACCGCCGCCGCCACGCCGCCACCCGCACCCGATCCGACGATGACCACATCGCAGCTCAGCGAGGTGTTCTCGGTGAAACGCAGCGGGGTGAGCGCGGGCCGCGGGGCCGACGGCAGCGGGCCGGTGGGCTCGGGGTAGCCGATGCGCCCCCAGAGCGGATTGGTTCCGGTCGGGCCGGGCGTGACGTTGTAGGCGAGCAGCGCCGCCTGTTTGAGCGCCTGGAATACGGCCCGCGCGGGCGCGAGGCCGGAGTCCCCGAGGCGCAGCAGCGCCTGTTCCCGCTGCTGCTGCGACAGCGACGAGAAGCGGCGCGGGCCGCTGCCGGTGAGCAGTCCGGCCAACCGCGAATCCCACCGGTCCAGCAGCATGGCCAGTTGCTTCCGCTCGGCCTCGCGCGGATTGCGGCCCAGGATGGCGAAGATCGTGTCGACCGCCCCGAGTTCGGTCGCCGCGGGCAGGGATGCCCCATCCCCCGGCAGGAACGTATCGCAGATCATGCCCAGCGCCGCGCGCTGTCGGGCCGTTGGTTCCATGACAAATCCACCCTTCGTAACCGAGTGAGTTCTACCACATTCTTGTGAATGTCCGGTCACTTTTCCTGGCGACAACATGGCGTTAACAAGATTTGTCGATGTGAACGGCGAATAACATCAGCTAGGCGCCGATGCCGGGGCGGCCAAGAATCACGCCGATTCCAACCGGTGCGGGTCGCACCCGGTCCGGCGGACCATCGAGCAACCCGCCGCTCGGCGGAATTCCCCGTCCCCACCGAGGTTTCGCGTTGTCAGCACTCATTGCCCGGCCCGCCGCACGGTCGACGCCCCACCGCTCCCGGCCCGGCCCCTGGCCGCGGCTGGTCAGCCCACTGGTCCTCATCGTCGCCTGGCAGCTCGCCAGCGCCACCGGCGTGCTGCCCGAACGGCTGCTGGCCGCGCCGACCACCGTGCTCGAGACGACGCTGGAGCTGTTGCGCGACGGCACCCTGACCGACGCCGTCACCGTCTCGCTGCGGCGGGCGGTCATCGGGTTCGCCATCGGCGCGGCGCTCGGAGTCGGGGCCGCCGTGGTGGCCGGGCTGAGCCGGATCGGCGAGTATGCGGTGGACCCGCCCATGCAGATGCTGCGCACCCTGCCGTTCTACGGGCTCATTCCGCTGCTCATCCTCTGGTTCGGCATCGGTGAGCCGCCCAAGATCGCACTGGTCGCCTTCGGCGTGGCGGTGCCGCTGTACCTCAACACCTTCGCCGGAATCCGCGGCGTGGACGGCAAACTGGCCGAACTCGCGCGGGTGCAGCGGCTCGGCGGACCCGCGCTGATACGCCACATCGTGCTGCCGGGCGCACTGCCGCAGACCCTGGTCGGGCTGCGCCAGGCGCTCGGCGTGGCCTGGCTGGCGCTGATCGTGGCCGAACAGGTCAATGCCGACGCCGGGCTCGGCTATCTGATCAACAACGCCCGGGAATTCCTGCGCACCGACGTCATCGTCGTCGGCCTGCTCGTCTACAGCGTGCTCGGACTGCTCACCGATGCCGCGGTCCGGCTGATCGAAAGGAGAGCCCTCGCATGGCGACACGGATTCTTGGCAGCCTGAACGGTATTCGCGCCGGGGCGGTCGACAGTGCCGCCACGCCCGGCGGCGGACATCGGGAGGCCGGTACCGCCACCTCGCATCCAGCGGCGGCCATGATCACCGCGGCCACCCGTCCGGCGGACGCGGCGGCGGGGGCGCATTCGGATCGAACTGCTCCCGTCGCGCGAATCCGTGGGCTCGGCAAGACATTCGGTGCGCGGCAAATACTGCGTGGCATCGATCTGGAGATCCGGCGCGGGGAGTTCGTGGCGCTGCTGGGGCGCAGCGGGTCCGGCAAATCCACGCTGCTGCGGGCGTTGGCGGGGCTGGATACCGACCACACCGGAACGCTGGCGGTATCCGGTGCGGTGGCGGTGGCCTTCCAGGAGCCACGCCTGGTGCCGTGGCAGCGGGTGCTGGCCAACATCACGCTGGGACTGCGGCATCCGGAGCCGGAGCGGGCCGCCCGCGCCGCGCTGGCGGAGGTCGGGCTCGGCGAACGCGCCGAGGTCTGGCCGGGCACCCTGTCCGGCGGCGAGGCGCAGCGCGCCGCGCTGGCTCGCGCGCTGGTGCGCGCACCCGATCTGCTGCTGCTCGACGAACCCTTCAGCGCCTTGGACGCGCTGACCCGCATCAGCGTGCACGGCCTGGTGCTCGAGCTGTGGCAGCGGCATCGCCCCGGCGTGCTGCTGGTGACCCACGACGTGGACGAGGCGCTGCTATTGGCCGACCGCGCCCTGGTGCTCGGCGACGGCCGGATCGCCCGCGACCTCGCGGTAGACCTGCCCCGGCCGCGCCGCCGCGACCACCCCGAATTCCTCGCGCTGCGCCGCGAATTGCTCGCCGCCCTCGGCGTCGCCCCGGAAGGAACCGCATGACCACCCGACGACTCGCCGCCGTGCTCGCCCTCGCCACGGCCCTCGTCACCGCCTGCGGCGGAACGGACCCCAACGGCGACGCGCTGCGCCCCGACGGTTCCGTGGACCTGTCCGCGGTGACGCTGCGCATCGGCGACCAGAAGGGCACCGGCACCCAGGCCCTGCTGGCGGCGGCGGGTGAGCTGCAAGACATCCCCTATCGCATCGAATGGTCCCAGTACACCTCCGGACCGCCCATGCTGGAGGCGATCAATGCCGGAGCGGTCGACATCGGCGGGGTCGGCAATGCCCCGCCGGTGTTCGCGGCCGCCGCCGGGGCCGGAATCAGGATCGTCTCGGCATATCTGATCGGCACCGGCGGTCAGGCCATCGTCGTTCCCCGCGACTCACCTCTGCGGGACCCGAAAGACCTGCGCGGCAAGAAGATCGCTGTCGCAAAGGGCAGCTCCGCGCACCACCATCTGCTGTCCGTGCTGACCGCGGCCGGACTCGGCTTCGCCGATATCGAACCGCAGTACCTGCAACCGGCCGACGCGCTCGCCGCGCTGAGCACCGGACGCGTCGATGCGTGGGCCAGCTGGGATCCCTACACCGCGCAGGCGCAGCAGCAGGCGGATGCGCGGATCCTGGTGGACGGCAACGGATATGTGCCCGGCGACTCCTTCTACGTGGCCGGGCGGCGGGCGCTCGACAGCCCCGCGACCACGGCCGCGCTGCGCGACCTGCTCGCCCGCATCGCCCGCGCGCACGCCTGGGTCAATGGCGATACCGAAGCGTGGGCCACGACCTTCGCGCAGGTCACCGGGCTGCCCGTGGAGGTGACGCGGTTGGCCGTGGCCCGCGCACCGTACCGGGACCACCCCATCGACGACGCCACCGTCGCGGCCGAGCAGCAGGTGGCCGACGCCTTCGCCGCGGCGGGGCTCATCCCGGAGCGGATAGCCATCGCCGATTTCGTCGACACCCGCTTCAACGACCTGCTCACCCCCGCCTGATTCGGAGAAAGCCGATGTCATTGTCGTTCCACTGGTTCCTGCCCACCTACGGCGACTCCCGCGAACTCGTCGCGGGTGGTCACGGCACCGCCATGTCGGGAGACCGGCCCGCCACGCTGCGGTATCTGCGCCAGATCGCCGGAGCCGCCGAGGAGAACGGTTTCGAATCCGTGCTCACTCCGACGGGAGCGTGGTGCGAGGACGCCTGGCTCACCACCGCCATGCTGGTGGAGTCCACGCGCACACTGAAATTCCTGGTGGCGCTGCGGCCCGGACTGGTGAGCCCATTCCTGGCCGCGCAGATGGCGGGGACCTTCCAGCGGCATTCCGAAGGGCGGCTGCTGCTCAATGTGGTGACCGGCGGCGAGAGCCACGAGCAGCGCGCGTACGGGGATCGGCTGGACAAGGAGCAGCGGTATCGGCGCACCGGAGAATTCCTGGACGTGGTGCGGCGGCTGTGGACGTCCCGGGAGCCGATCAGCTTCGCGGGCGAGCACATTCGAGTGGACGACGCGCTGCTGCACAATCATCCGGACCCGGTGCCGCCCATCTTCTTCGGCGGGTCGTCGACGGCCGCCGGTCCGGTGGCCGCCGCCCACGCCGACACCTACCTCACCTGGGGCGAGCCATTGTTCGCGGTGTCGAAGAAGCTGGAGTGGATTCGCGGCCTGGCCGTCGACCGAGGTCGAATCCTCGACTACGGCTTACGAATTCACGTCATCACCCGCGACACCTCGGAGCAGGCGTGGGCGGAGGCCGATCGACTGCTCGCCGGCATCGACCCGGCCGACGTGGCGCGCGTGCAGGCGAGTCTAGCGCGCAGCGAATCCGAGGGACAGCGCCGCATGACCGAACTGCACGGCGGCAGCACCGATCGGCTGGAGATCGCGCCCAATCTGTGGGCGGGCGTGGGGCTGGTGCGCGGCGGCGCCGGAACCGCCCTGGTCGGCTCGCACACCGAGGTCGCCGAACGGCTCATCGAATACTCGCGGGTGGGCATTCGCCACTTCGTCCTGTCGGGTTATCCCCATGTGGAAGAGGCGTACTGGTTCGGCGAGGGCGTACTGCCCATCCTGCGTCGACGCGGTGTGTGGCAGCCACACGGCGCGGTTGCCGTCCCACCGTCGGCCACCCCGTTCGCCGCTGCCGCGTCCAGCTGACCGTGGCGAAATCCCGCGGGCGGCGGATCCGGTCAGCCCGCCTTGGCGGCGGCCTTCGCCTGCTTCTTGAACTCGCGGACCTGGGCCAGGGATTCGGCGTCGGTGACGTCGGCGACCGAGCGGCGGGAGTGCTGCTCGCCGTAGGCGCCGGCGGCCTCGCGCCAGCCCTTCGCCGCCAGGCCGTCCTGTTTGCCCAGCAGCGCCAGGAAGATGCGGGCCTTCTGGTCGCCGAAACCGGGCAGGGCCTTGAGGCGCTTCAGGACTTCCTTGCCGTCCGGGTCGCCGTCGGTCCACAGGCCGGCGGCGCGGCCGTCGTAGTGCTCGATGATGTAGTGCGCCAACTCCTGCACCCGCCGTGCCATGGAGCGCCCGTAGCGGTGGATGGCGGGCGGCGTGGCCCCGATCTCCTCGAACTCGGCGGGATCGGCGGCGGCGATGCGGTGGATGTCGAAACCGCCCATCCGGTCCGCGATCTTCTGCGGGCCGCGGAACGCGTGCTCCATGGGGAACTGCTGGTCCAGGGCCATGCCGACGAGCAATGCGAAGTCGTCGGTGGAGAGCAGCTCATCGGCCTGCGGATCCTGCGCGATACACAGCTTGCGGGTCGCCATGGCATCGATCATCGCACTTCGGCACGCACTGTCGAGCGAGAAGGGGTGCGACGGCGGCCGCATCCGTGCGCAACCGGGCGAAGAGCGCTATCGTGACGCATATCACAGACCTTGTGATGCGTCGTCCCCGAACACAAGTAGGCTCGGCCCATGCCTGACACTATGGCCTCCCCCACAGTGGGCTCCGTGCCGCATAACGGCACGCGGTCCGGGCTGGCACCGGATCGGTTCGACAAGAACGGCCAAGACCAACTCGTCGACGTCCGCGACCTACGCGCGGCACTACCCGCCATCCGCAGCCTGCGGCACTGGGCTCATGAGGCGCTCGCCCCGCAGCCCGGCGAAAGCGCCCTCGACATCGGCTCCGGCACCGGGTCCGAGGTGCTGACCTTCGCCGACCGGGTCGGCCCCACCGGCCTGGCCATGGGCGTCGAACCCGACCCGGCCCTGCTGGCCGCCGCCGAACGGCGGGCCGCCAACCACGGCTCCAGCGCGAAATTCATGTCCGGTGACGCCTACGGGCTGCCGTTCGGCAACGACACCTTCGACGTCGCCCTGTGTGAACGGGTCTTCCAGCACCTCACCGCGCCCGCCCGTGCCGCCGGTGAGATCGCCCGCGTGCTCGCGCCCGGCGGTCGCGTCGTGGTGATGGACAGCGACTGGGGCACCGCCATCGTGCATCCCGGCGACCGCCGCGTGGTGAACGAGGTCATCGACACCATGATCGCCAGCACCACCAATCCCTACGCGGGCCGCCAGCTCGCCGGGCAGCTCACCCGGGCGGGACTGGTCATCGACGACATCGGCTCGCACGCGCTGGTCCAGGACCGCAGTGCGGGCGCGGGCGCACTGGTCGCCCGCGTCGCCGATATGGCCGTCGCCCGCCGGGCCATCACCCAGGAGCAGCGCGACCAGCTGGTGGCGGACCTGGAGGCCGGTGCCGCCTCCGGCGACATCCACCTGTCGGTGACCATCTTCGCCGTCCTCGCGCACAAACCCACCTGACGGCTGAGTTCATTCGGAGAAGGTTCATTCGGAGAAGCCAGCGGCGCGCACCGGACAACGATGCGCGCCGCTGGTGTGTGCTTACTTGCCGTCCGCGAGCAGCTTCTCGGTGGCGGCGAGCAGCACGCAGGTCGCCAGGCCGTCCATGGCCTTCTCGAGTTCCGCCTCCTTGGGGAAGCTGGGGGCGATGCGGATGTTCTTGTCGTCGGGGTCCTTACCGCACGGGAAGGACGCACCGGCCGGGGTCAGCGCGATGCCCGCGTCCTTGGCCAGCGCCACCACCCGGCTGGCGGTGCCCTCCAGCACGTCGAGGCTGATGAAGTAGCCGCCCTTGGGCTCGGTCCACGACGCCACCTTGGACGCGCCGAGACGGTCCTCCAGAATGCGCAGCACCAGTGTGAACTTCGGCTCCAGGATGGCGCGGTGCTTCTGCATATGTGTGCGCACGCCCTCGGCGTCCTTGAAGAAGCGCAGGTGACGCAGCTGATTCACCTTGTCGGGGCCGATGCTCTGCTTGGCGGCGTGCTTCAGGTACCAGTCCAGGTTGGCGGTGGACGCGCCGACGAAGCTGACGCCCGCACCCGCGAAGGTGATCTTCGAGGTGGAGGCGAAGACGAAGGGACGGTTGGGGTTACCGGCGGCAGCCGCCATGCCCAGCACGTCCAGCACCGGGTCGGCGGTATCGGTCAGCGGATGCACGGCGTACGCATTGTCCCAGAACAGCCGGAAGTCGGCGGCCGCGGTCGGCATCGAAACCAGTTCGCGCACCACCTCTTCGGAGAAGGTGACACCGGTGGGGTTGGAGTAGTTCGGCACCGCCCACAGCCCCTTGACGGTCGGATCGGCGGCCACCAACTCGGCGATGGCGGGCACGTCCGGACCGTCGTGGCGCATGGGGATCGGGATCATCTCGAAGCCGAGCGACTGGGTGATGGCGAAATGCCGGTCGTAACCTGGTGCCGGGCACAGGAATTTGCGCACCGGCTCCTGCACCCACGGCCGCTCCGAATCCGCGGTGCCGTGCAGCATGGCGAACACGACCATGTCGTGCATGATCTCCAGGCTGGCATTGTTGCCCGCCAGCAGATTCTCCACCGGAATGTTCAGCAGTTCGCCGAAGATGGCGCGCAGCTCCGGCAGACCGTGCAGTCCGCCATAATTGCGCACATCGGTGCCCGAAGCGTCCCGGTAGTCGTCGGCGCCCGGCAGCGAGAGCAGATCCGCGGACAGATCCAGCTGCTCGGGCGCGGGCTTACCCCGGGTCAGATCCAGCGTGAGCTTCTCGGTCTTGAGCTTCGCGTAGTTCGCGTCCTGCGTCTCGTGTTCCGATACGAGTTCCGCATGGCTCATCAAACCGATTTGCGTCTGCCGGGGCATCCTCGGGCCTTTCCAACGGCGTGGGGTCGATTTCCTTGGGGTCCGCGATGGGGGTCCGCGGACCCAGCCGCCCACGTTACTCGGCGAGCAGGCGGAAGTGGGAGGGATATACGCGGAGCCGATCGGCGAGCGGAGAAAACCGGCCCGGAAATGAAAGGGGACCCAGCGCACCCGGCAGAGCCCGTTGACCCTTGCTGCCTTCCGGCCCTGGGGGAGTTCACAGGATGCGCGCCGCGCTGGATCCGTCGGCCAGTGTAGCCGCTCACCGAGCCGCCCGCCGCCCGGGGTCGCTACGA
This sequence comes from Nocardia otitidiscaviarum, assembly GCF_007362295.1. Lineage (NCBI taxonomy): Bacteria > Bacillati > Actinomycetota > Actinomycetes > Mycobacteriales > Nocardiaceae > Nocardia > Nocardia otitidiscaviarum. The sequence goes on from NZ_CP041695.1 coordinate 6,738,518, forward strand.
TCTGTCGGACATTGCGGGGAGGGCCCGCTCTACATCGAGGGGAACAGGCAGTGACAGGCACGAATCCACCACCGGGCGGCGAGCAGAACCCCGGAAACCACTCCGAGACGGCCCAGTGGTGGTCCACCCCACCCGCCGCAGCCGATGCCCAGCCGGTCGCCGGTGATCCGACCATGCTGAACTACGCGCCGGGACAACAGGTTCCGGACCCGACCATGCTCAACCAGGGTGCGCCGCAGCCATCCGCACCGGATCCCACCATGCTCAACTACGGCGGGGGCATGGGCTACACGCCGCCCCCGCAGCAGACCTACCAGCCGGGCTACACCTCCGGTCCCGCCCCGGTGCAGCAGTTCGCCGCCGGGCCCGCGCAGCCCTACACCTCCGGTCCGGCTCCCCAGCCCGGCTACCCCGGCTATCCGACGCCCCCGCCGTCCGGCGGCAACAAGGCCGGTTTGATCGTCGGCGGCATTATCGGCCTGGTGGTGATCGTCGCTGTCGCCATCGGCGGCATCGCCCTCATGAGCGGTGGCGACGACTCCCCGAACACCGCCGGCGGTGAGACCGAGAACGCCAATGCCGACGGCAAGTACACGATGGACAATGTCACCAACGCCTGCTCGCTGATCGACCCGACCGCGTTGACCAGGTGGTCGCGCACTCCGGAGGGCTCGCCGACGCACACCGAGACCCAGCCCACCTCGTACTCCGGCGGCAAGCTCGAGTGCAAGGCGAGCTACACCGAGCCGAGCTCCGACAAGTACGTCGACAATGACGCCGACATCACACTCGAGGTGTCCTTCCTGGCCGCGGGCAGCAAGTACTACCAGCCCGATCCGGACTACAAGCGCTGGAAGGAATACGACACCCGCTCCACCGGCAGCGGCCTGGCCTCCGGCGATGTGACGGGCCTGGGCGAGGAGGGCTACTGGCACACCGAGACCCGCGACTCCAGCTACCGAAACAACCTCGACTACACGGTCGCGGTGCGCGACAGCAATGTGTCGGTCAAGGTGGAGATCAGCATCAAGCGGGCCAGCGCCGACACGATCAGCACCGAGGAAGTCGGCCAGATCGCCAAGGAGCAGGTCCAGAAGGCCCTCGCCGCCCTCCCGCAGAAATAGCCCCTCAGCTGCCCGTTTTGCCGTACACCCGGATCAGCCGCTATATTGCTCAGCGGAGGATTCGCCTAGTGGCCTATGGCGCTCGCCTGGAACGCGGGTTGGGTTAACAGCCCTCAGGGGTTCAAATCCCCTATCCTCCGCTCTCGAAGGGCTCCGTCCGGATTACTCCGGACGGAGCCCTTCGGTATTTCCGGCGAGGGAGCGCAGCGCGGCGACCACCTCGGCCACAGCGGTGGCCAGCAGACGGACGTAGGCGTCGAGGTCCGGGATGACGACGGGATCGGCGTGCACCGAGAAGGTGACCGTGTCCCCGAGACCGTGGATGCCGTGGGTGAGGTGCATGACGGATCCCAGGGCCGGGAAACCGGCGGTGAAGTGGACGCGGCCGTTGCCGAGGGTCAGGTCGGCGGGGCCGCGGTGGACGCTGGAGACGACGGTGTGGCCCGAAACCTGGTCGGGGAGGATGTCGATCGGGTAGGTGGTGACGTCGCGGTGGAGGATCGGGGCCGGGAGGGCGGCTGTCACCGCGTCCTGGGCGGCGTGCAGGGGGTGGGTCGCCCGGGTGCGGCGGGTGGCCATGGTCGCGGCGATGCGGTCGGCCCGACGGCACAGGTCGGGTTCGTCGATGGCGAGGTCTACCGAGAGGTCGCGGTAACTGTTGCGGCGGCCGCCGGAGTCGCCGGAGACGGCCATGGGAACCTGAGCGCCGAGGGCGTCGGCTGGCCGGCCCCGGGCGCTGAGGTAGCGCTGCAGGGTCAATGACACCGCGGTGAGTGCGGCGACGGTGACGGTGTACCCGGGGGTGCGCAGGTCGGTCACGTCATACACGCGAACACGGACCGCGTGTGCGGGGACCGAGCCCTTGCCGTGCAGCAGATTCGGCGGGTAGCCGGGCGATGGTGGCGGAAGTTCACCCCGCACGGTCAGCTCCTCCAGCTCGCGCTGCGCGCGGTAGGCGGTGTAGCCGCGAAAGACGGTGCGGGCCATGCCTATCGGTATGGCGGGCAAGGCGGTTGCCGCCGCGAGCCAACTCGTCGCGCGATCCGGGAACACGGCGGCCCGCCACGCGGCCAGGCTGCCGCTCCCGTCCGTCCGACCCACGTCGTTCGCGCAGTCTGTTCTCGCGTCATTCTCGATGAGCGGCAAGGGAATCGGCGCTCCCCCGTCGTGCTCGGTGAACAGCGCGCGGGCGAGGGCGGCGGCGCGGCGGCCGTCGGCGAGGGCGTGGGAAACCTGGAGGACCGCGATCAGGGCGGGGCCGTTCATGGTCGGGGCATCGGTTATGCCGCGGAACAGATGCAGCCGCCAGGGGCGGTCGGCGGCGTCGAGACCGGTGCCCACGAGTTTGCCGAGGTCGGCGAGAAGTTCAGACCAGTCGGATTTATCGAGAGTGTGCTCGACGAGCTGGCTGTCAGCGAACTCGCAGGGCGTCCACCGCGGATACGCAAGGTTCGCAGGAACGTCCAGCACCCGGACCAGCAAATCTGGAATGCGGGTGGTTCGCTCGGCAATGGCGGTACGCAATTCCGCTGTGGGCACACCGGTATCGGCGAAGCAGTACAGCAGGAACAAATCATTGCGGGTGCGGGTGCGGGTGGACAGCCAGTACATGGTCGCGTCCCGAGGCGCCAGCGAGTTCACGCCCGCGACCATATCGGCCGGAATTCCGGCCCGGCCCAACGGCACTGCGTGCTACCGTCTGTAGTAGAAGTATTTCACTCTCCTGCGGGGGCGGGGTGACCGCGAATGGCAACTTCACGTGCGGGCCGTCGAGCGGCCGAACAAGCCGATGCCATGGATGCGCGGTATCAAGCCGCCGCATTCCTGAAACGATCCATCAACAAGGTGTTTCCGACCCACTGGTCGTTCCTGCTGGGTGAGATCGCGCTCTACACCTTCATCATCCTGCTGCTCTCCGGCGTGTATCTGACATTGTTCTTCGACCCGTCCATGGCGCACGTCGTGTACGACGGCACCTACCAGCCGCTGCGTGGCGTCACCATGTCACGCGCCTACGAGTCCACACTGGAGATCTCCTTCGATGTGCGTGGCGGACTGTTCGTGCGGCAGGTACACCATTGGGCCGCACTGCTTTTCACCGCGTCCATGATCGTGCACCTGTCCCGCGTCTTCTTCACCGGTGCGTTCCGGCGACCGCGCGAGGCCAACTGGGTACTCGGCTCACTGCTGCTGATCATCGCCATGTTCGAGGGCTTCTTCGGCTACTCGCTGCCCGACGATCTGCTCTCCGGCACCGGGCTGCGCGCCGCCTTCGCGGGCATCACCATGAGCACGCCGATCATCGGCACCTGGTTGCACTGGCTCATGTTCGGCGGGGACTTCCCGGGGGCCATCATCATTCCGCGGCTCTACATCGCGCACGTGCTGCTGTTCCCCGGCATCATGATCGCGCTGGTGGCCGCGCACATCGCGCTGGTCTGGTATCAGAAGCACACGCAGTACCCGGGCCCGGGGCGCACCGAACGCAATGTGATCGGCACCCGCATCGTGCCGGTGTTCTCGCTGGACCAGGGCGCGTTCTTCGCGTTCAACCTGGCGATTCTGTCCTTCATGGGCGGGCTGTTGCAGATCAATCCGATCTGGAATCTGGGGCCGTACAACCCCTCCCAGGTGTCGGCGGGTACGCAGCCGGACTTCTACCTCATGTGGACCGACGGATTCCTGCGGCTGTTCCCGCCGTGGGAGCTGTACATCTTCGGCCATACCGTGCCCGGCGCGTTCGCGGTGGCCATCCTCATGCCGCTGATCTTCGTACTGCTCATCGCCTATCCGTGGATCGAGAAGCGGCTCACCGGCGATCGCGCCCACCACAACCTGCTGCAACGCCCCCGGGACGTGCCCACTCGCACGGCGATCGGGGCCATGTCGCTGACCTTCTACCTCGTGCTCACGCTGGCCTGCGTCAACGACATCATCGCGCTGGGATTCCATATCTCGCTCAATGCGACGACCTGGGGATTCCGTTTCGCCCTGCTCCTGCTGCCGCCGCTGGCCTACTACGTGGCCTACCGGCTCTGCCTGGGCCTGCAACGCAGTGACCGCGCGATTCTCGACCACGGCATCGAAACCGGTGTGGTGCGCCGACTTCCGCACGGCGAGTACATCGAACTGCACCAACCCCTGGGCCCCGTCGATGCCCACGGCCACCCGATCCCGCTGGAATACCAGGGCGCCCGCGTCCCCCGAAAGATGAACGAACTGGGCATAGCGGGCCGCCCCGGCACCGGCGCCTTCTTCCGCCCCGACCCCGACGCCGAGCGCGACCTACACCGCACCACTGAACAAGAGGAAGAACACAAACAACTGGCCGTCCTCCGCCGCGCCCAGGAAGAAGGCAACGGCCACCACACCGATTGACCCAGCACCCCCGACCGGCACGCTCCGGGGTTGGCGGCGCGTCTCGGTTCTGGACTGAGCGAAGCGGAGGCAAAAAGATACAGCCCCGAGTCCGCGTTGACTCGGGGCCACCTGTTCGTCGGATCAGGCGCGCTTGAACTCTCCGTCGGATACGCCCATCACGAACGCATCCCACTCGCCCGGCGTGAATGCCAGGATCGGGCCGTGGCCGTGGTCCTTGCTGTCGCGGACCGCGATGTTGCCGTCCCGCAGAAACGCCACTTCCACACAGTTTCCATTCGGGCCGCTATGTTTGCTCTTGCGCCATGAGGCGCCTGCCAAATCCACCTTCACGGTTCTAGCTCCTTTGCTGCATCATGCGTGAGTTCTTGCTGGCATCGTTCTCGTGACAGGCCGGAAGCGGGTGAAATCCGACTTCCGCAGTGCGCCTGAGGTAGCACGCAACTGTGCCGTCAACTCGTTCTCTGCACTTCACGATGGGAATGCTCCCCCGATGACCATTCCCGGGCTAAACAGTAGCAGGGTTCGTCAACAGGAGATCGCATTCTTTCGAATTCAACCAGCGAATGCGTGGCAAAGTTTGCTGGCAAACTATTTGCCAAATAATTGCAGAATGCCTAAACGGGCGAATATCGGGTGGCGCATATTTATTGCGGGTAGGTGTGCGCATCCGGGTGGCAAACCGGACCGCCGCCGCTGTCGCGCACATCCGGGATGATGGAGGCCATGGCCGATGCACCGCATGCCGACGACTCCCGGGACCGTGACGAGAGCGGACGTGCGCGGAATGCGCGTCCCCGTGATCGTTTTGGCCGCCCGCTGCCCATGGGCAGTGTCGGCGTACCTCGCATACCGGACGATCTCGAACTCCCACCCGCGGAAACGCTCGAGTACGCCCAGCAACTCCTCGATGCGGGACTCGCCTTCAATGCCCATGAGGTCCTGGAGGCCGCGTGGAAGAACGGGCCGTTCGCCGAAAGGATGCTGTGGCAGGGATTGGCCCAGTATGCCGTTGGCCTGACCCACATTCAGCGGGGGAATCGGAAGGGTGCGCGCACCCTCCTCGAGCGCGCCGTGCACCGCCTCACGGCCTTCGGACCACCGCCGTACGGTATCGACAGCGCCGGACTCGTCGCCCGTGCGAAGGAGCTCCTCGCAACCTTCGACACCGATACACCCATCGCCGAGGAGAGGTTGCGGGTGCGGCTGACGCTGCTGGCATCGGACCGAGAGCGTGAGTAATCCGCTGACCACCCGCGCCGCATCGGCCGCCGCTCAGGTGCACCCACCCCCGGCATCTCGCCGACGGCCAGGGCTGTGAGTACCGCCGCTAGCATGGACCTACGTGTCCACCGACCAGACCGCGCCCGCCGCATGCCCGGCCACCGCCGTGGGCAACGGCCGGTTCGCGCCCAGCCCCTCGGGCGATCTGCACCTGGGGAATCTGCGCACCGCCCTGCTGGCCTGGCTGTTCGCCCGCTCCACCGGGCGCGGCTTCCTCATGCGCGTCGAGGACCTGGACCGGGTGCGGCCCGGAGCCGCCGAACGGCAGCTCGCGGACCTGGCGGCCATCGGGCTGGAGTGGGATCCGCCGGTGGTGCGGCAGTCCGAGCGGATACCGCGCTACGAGGCGGCCATCGCCCGGCTCACCGATGCCGGGCTCACCTACGAATGCTTCTGCACGCGCCGGGAGATCCAGCAGGCGGCCACCGCACCGCACGGCCCGATGGGTGCGTATCCGGGCACCTGCCGCGATCTGACCGCTCGAGAGCGCGCCGAACGCCGGGCCGCGGGTCGGCCCGCCGCGCTCCGCTTGCGCGCCAAGGTCCACGAATTCGAGATCACCGACGAACTGCACGGCTCCTACCGCGGCGCGGTGGACGATCTGGTGCTGCGGCGCGGCGACGGCATTCCGGCCTACAACCTGGCCGTGGTGGTGGACGATGCCGAGCAGGGCATCGACCAGGTGGTGCGCGGTGACGACCTGCTGCCCTCCACACCCCGGCAGGCATATCTGGCGACCCTGCTCGGCCTGTCCGTACCGCAGTACGCCCATGTGCCCCTGGTGCTGAATCAAGCCGGGCAGCGGCTGGCCAAACGCGACGGCGCGGTCACCCTCGGTGACCGGCTCGACCGGGGCGAAACCGTCGACGAGGTGGTGGGATACCTGGCCAGGTCGCTCGGCTACACGGCGCACAGCCCGGCCGAGTTGCTGCCCCGTTTCCGCCCGGCGGACCTGCCGCGCGAACCGTGGACACTCGATCCGGATTGGCTTGTTGCGAGCAGTCCAGGTCCGTAACGTACGGATTCGACACCACACCGGACGAAACTTCACATGAGGACGGCGAGACAATGACGAGCGGTGGGTACGACCCCAATCAGTATCCGCAGGGCGGCGACCCGTACGGGCAGAACCCCGGCGGCCAGCCCTACGGCCAGGGCCAGCCGCAGTACGGTCAGCAGCAGCCCTACGGCCAGTCCGACCCCTACAACCAGCAGCCGCCGCAGTACGGGCAGCAGCCGTCCGATCCCTACGGCCAGCAGCCGTCGGACCCCTACGGCCAGCAGCCGTCGGACCCCTACGGCCAGCAGCCGCAGTACGGGCAGCAGCCGGACCCCTACGGGCAGCAGCAGCCGTATGGCCAGCCGCCGCAGTACGGGCAGCAGCCCGGTTACGGCGCACCGGGATTCGGTGGCGGGTTCGGCGGCACGGCCCCCGGTGAGCTGTGGCCCCGCCTCGGAGCGCGCATCATCGACGGCCTGATCGTCGGCATCCCCGCGGGCATCATCGGCTGGGTGCTCAACTCCAGCTCCAGCACGCTCGGCACGCTGTGGTCGGTACTGACCCCGGCGCTGCTGTTCGGCTACTTCGTCTTCATGGAGACCCAGCAGAGCGGCCAGACCCTCGGCAAGAAGTTGCTCGGCATGCGCGTGCTCGCCCCCGGCGGCGGCACCCTGGATCCGGCGACCTCGGCCAAGCGCAACCTGTTCGTCCTGGCCAATATCATTCCCTGCCTGGGCTTGCTCATCTCGATCGGCCTGTGGATCTACATCGCGGTCACCATCGAGCAGGACCCGAACAAGCAGGGCTGGCACGACAAGTTCGCGGGCGGCACCCAGGTCGTCAAGAGCTGAGTCGTCGACAGCTGAGCCGTCGAGAGCTGGCGACAGCACCAGAGCGGGGGCGCATCCGGTCGGATGCGCCCCCGCTCTCGTCCGTCCGGGGCCGGGCTAGGAGCCGGAGATGACCGCCGCTCCGATGAAGATCCACGCCAGCACACCCAGCGCCAGTCCGGCCGCACCGACCCAGATGCCGCCCAGGGCGAGGCCGCGGCCCTCCTGCTGTGACTGTTTCACCTGGTTGAGCGCGGCCACGCCCAGAATCAGGCCGACCAGCGATCCGATCGGCAGGAAGCAGAAGAACAGGGTCGTCAAGCCCAGGATCGACACCACCAGCGACGCGATCGCCAGGCCGTTGGTGCTCCGCTGGGGCGCGTACCCGTACGGCGCGTAGCCGCCCTGGGGATAACTCGGTTGTGCCTGCCCACCGGACTGATAGCCGTACGGCGGGCCGGGGGCGGGCGCGGGAGTGGGCTGCGGGTATCCGGGCGTGCTCGGATTCGCCTGCGGCGGAGGGTAATTCGGATACTGCTGCTGCGGTGGCGGTGTCATCGGCGGAGCCTGGTACTGCGGTGCCGAGGAATAACCGGCGACCGGGGGCTGCAGCACCGACGGCGAGGAAGACGAATCGGGCGTGACGCCCTCACCCCCGTACTGCTTCCACCACTCGTCGGAGTCACCGCTATTCGTCATTTGCCCAGCCTATTCCACCGATGGCAGTGACCGGTATCCTGTTCACTTCGTGAGTGATGCATTACCGGCCGAGACGGTCGGACCTGGACGCCCCGCCACCGAACACGCGGCATTCGCGAAGGCGGCGGGGGGCTACTACACACCGGTCGTGGCACTGTTCACGGCAGTTCTGATCATTTCGAACATCTGCGCCACCAAGGGCGTGCAGTTCCTCTCCGACCACTCGTTCAGCCTCGGGCCGATCGAACTACTCCCGATCACCACCGACGGCGCGTGGTTCCTCTTCCCGCTCGCCTACATCATCGGCGACGTGCTCAGCGAGGTGTACGGCTTCAAGGCCGCGCGGCGGGCCATCTACTACGGCTTCGGCATCCTGCTGCTGATGGTGGTGGCGTTCAAGATCGCCATCGAGCTGCCCCCGGCCGGGTTCTACGAGAACCAGGAAGCCTTCCGCAGTGTGCTCGGCACCACGCCGCAACTGGTGCTAGCCGGACTGGCCGGATACTTCGTTGGCGAGATGCTGAATTCGGCCACGCTGGTCGCGATCAAGGAGAAGACCAAGGAGAAGCACCTGTGGGCGCGACTGCTCGGCTCCACCGTGGTCGGCGAATTCGGTGACACATTGATCTTCTGCTCCATCGCGGCGACGGCCATCGGCATCAGCACGTGGGGCTCGTTCATCAACTACGTGATCGTCGGGTTCCTGTGGAAGACCCTGGCGGAGGTCATCGTGCTGCCCCTCACCTACTGGGTGATCGGGTACCTGAAGCGGCACGAGCCGTCCTACGCGCCGCGCGCGGAATCGGCGCTCGCGAGCTGACCGCGACGGGTGTGGGGGCTCCGGCTCCCACACCCGGCCGAGATCAATTGGCGGGAGCCTTGATTCGGCCCTTCCACCGACCGAGGAAATCGGTCTTGTAGGCGTCGAACTCACCGCGCTCGATACTGCCGCGGATACGGTCCACCAACCGGACGGTAAAGCGTTCGTTGTGGATGGTGCACAGGGTGGCGGCGAGGATCTCCTTGGCCTTGAACAGGTGGTGCAGGTAGGCCCGGGTGTAGTTGGCGCAGGTATAGCAGTCGCAGGTGTCGTCGATGGGGGTGAAGTCGCGGCGGAAGCGACTGGTGTTGATATTGAATCGGCCCTCGTCGACGTAGATGGCCGCATTGCGCGCCACCCGCGACGGGTTCACGCAGTCGAAGGTGTCGGCGCCGTTCTCCACCGCCGTGAACATGTCCTCGGGCTCACTGATGCCGAGCATGTGCCGCGGCTTCCGCTCGGGCAGTTCGTCACAGCACCAACGCACGATGGTGCCGAGATTGTGCTTCTCCAGCGCACCGCCGATGCCGTATCCGTCGAAACCCGTTCCGGCGGCGCCACGCAGCTCCTCCAGATCGCGACATGCCTTGCGCCGCAGGTCCTCGTACTGCGCACCCTGGATGACGCCGAACAGCGCCTGATAGGGCCGGTGCGCGCGGGCCGCGGTGAGCCGCTCGTGCTCGTCCAGGCAGCGCTGCGCCCAGCGCCGGGTGCGCTCCAGCGATTCCTCCTGGTAGCCACGGGTATTCATGAGCGTGGTGAGTTCGTCGAAGGCGAACATGATGTCCGCGCCCAGCTGATGCTGGATGCCCATGGACACCTCGGGGGTGAAGCGGTGCTTCGACCCGTCCAGGTGGGAGCGGAAGGTGACGCCGTCATCGTCCACGTGGGCCAGCCGCTCCTTGCCCTTGGCGATCACGTCGTCGTTCTGCACGCCCACGGCCTCCATGGCGAGCACCTTCTTGAAGCCCACGCCCAGCGACATGACCTGGAAGCCGCCGCTGTCGGTGAAGGTCGGTCCCGGCCAGTTCATGAAGCTCGACAGCCCACCGGCCTCGTCCACGATGTCCGGACCCGGCTGTAGATACAGGTGGTAGGCGTTGGCCAGCAATGCCTGTGACCCCAGCTCCTTCATGGCCTCGGGCAGCACCGCCTTCACGGTCGCCTTGGTGCCCACCGGAATGAAGGCGGGCGTGGCGATGTCGCCGTGCGGCGTGCTGATCACACCCGTGCGGCCGTGCCGACCGTCCAACCGGGTGCCGACCTTGAAAGCGAAGGATTCGGGGGAAGACACCCGAATATCCTCCCAGCCCCCCGTCGCGCGTCCGAGACGGGTCGCGGTCACCCCGGGAGCCGTGCGGCGAGGCGCAGGTCGAAGCCGTAGGCCGCCAGGGCGGGCAGGAACTCCGCCGGATCCACCAGTTCCTCGATGTGATGAATGCCAGCGGGGAAGCCGGAGACGCGTTGGACGAGCAGTGCCGCCACCAGGCCGGTCGCGGCACTCTGCCGGTGGCCTGCGAAATAGGCCGCCGCGGTATCGGATTCGGCCACCAGGGCGAAGCGGTCGGAGCCGAGGTGGACGCGGGTGAGCAGGCGTTCGGCGGTGCGGCCGCGCATGAGCCGGGCCAGGGCGGGGCGGCGGGCGGCGGCCAGCAGTGCGGTGACGGCCCGGGAGTCGAGGGTGAGGCCGGTGTCGGCGGTATCGAGGCCGAGGGTGCGGCGCAGGGTGTACTGGTCCGAGAACGGGAAGCGGTGCACGGTGCGGGCGCCCTCGGGGAAGCGCATCCGCCAGGAACCGGTGAGCCGGCCGAGGCCGTTCAGGGTCCAGCGCACGGCGGCCGGGCCGTGCGCCTCACCGGAGCCGAGCATCGCGCCGATGCGCACGGTGCGCAATCCCGAGGCGGCGACGACCGTTCGGGCGAGCAGATTCGACACCCCGGGGATGAGGCCGACGCTGAGCACCCCGGTCGCGCCCGCCGCCGTGGCGAGGTCGCTCAGCTCCTCGATCGCGGTGATCACGTCGAGCGTGGCCGTGACATCGAGGTAAGCGATGCCGCGCTCGAAACACGCTCGGGCGATGCGGGCGTTGTCGAGCTCGGCGCACATGAGCACGACATCGGCGCCGGTCAGCGCGGCGGCGACCTGGGCGGCGTCAGCGATATCGACGCGCAGCAACTCCGCGCCCGGCACGGGACGCGCCCGCTCGGGATTGCGCCCGGCGAGGGTCACCCGGCAGCCCGCATCGACCAGATGTGCGGCGGCCTCGCGGCCGACCGTGCCGTAACCGCCGAGGATGAGCACCCGCGTGGGCTCGGTGTCGGGCATGACTACACCTTTCGCTAGAGCATTACTCTAGCGAGAGTACGTGGCGGAGAGCCTGGTGTCAGGTCTTCGCCAGCGGCACCGCGTCCGCGTCCGGCTCGTCCGCACCGCCTTCGTCGGTAATGGCGGCGGCGAACTGGGCGTTGTAGAGCCGGTAGTACGCGCCACGGGCGGCGAGCAGGCGTTCGTGGGTGCCGATTTCGACGATCCGGCCCTGCTCCATGACCACGATCTGGTCCGCATCGCGAATGGTGGACAGGCGGTGCGCGATGACGAAGCTCGTGCGGTCCCGGCGCAGCGCCGCCATGGCCTGCTGCACCAGCAGTTCGGTGCGGGTGTCCACCGAGCTGGTGGCCTCGTCCAGGATGAGGATGGACGGTGTGGCCAGGAAGGCGCGGGCGATGGTGATGAGCTGCTTCTCACCCGCCGAGACGCCGGAGCCCTCCTCGTCGATGACCGTGTCGTAACCGTGCGGCAGCGCATGCACGAAGCGGTCGACGTAGGCCGCGCGCGCCGCCTCCAGAATCTCGTCCTCGGACGCCTTCGGATTGCCGTAGGCGATGTTCTCCCGGATCGTGCCGCCGAACAGCCAGGTGTCCTGCAACACCATGCCGATGCGTTCGCGCAGGTGGTCGCGGGTGATGCGGGTGATGTCCACACCATCGACGGTGATCGCGCCCGCGTCCAGCTCGTAGAAGCGCATGAGCAGGTTCACCAGCGTGGTCTTGCCCGCACCGGTCGGGCCGACGATGGCCACCACGTGGCCGGGTTCGGCGATCAGGGACAGCTCCTCGATGACGGGGGTGTCGGGCTCGTAGCGGAACGACACCTCCTCGAAGGCCACCCGGCCGCGGTCCACCGGCCGCGAATCCTCCACCTCGGGGTCGGGCACCTGCTCCTCGGCGTCCAGGATCTCGAAGATGCGCTCGGCCGACGCCACACCCGACTGCAACAGATTGATCATGGAGCCGATCTGGGTGAGCGGCTGGGTGAAACCGCGCGAGTACTGGATGAACGCCTGCACCTCGCCCAGCGACAGATTGCCCGAGGCCACGCGCAGACCGCCCACCACGGCGATGAGCACGTAGTTCAGGTTCCCCAGGAACATGATGGCGGGCATGATCAGGCCGGAGATGAACTGCGACCGGAACGCGGCGTGGTAGAGCTTGGCGTTGGTCTTGTCGAACTCCGCGCCGACCTCGCGGCCACGGCCGAAGGCGGTGACGATCTCGTGACCGGTGAAGGCCTCCTCGACCTGGGCGTTGACCTGGCCGGTGTACTTCCACTGGTCCACGAAGTGCGGTTTGGAGCGCTTGGCGATCTGGGCGGTCACGATGACCGCCAGCGGCACCGTCAGCAGCGCGATCAGCGCCAGCAGCGGCGAGATCCAGAACATCATGAACAGCACGCCGATCACCGTCAGCGTGGAGGTGACCAGCTGACTCATGGTCTGCTGCAACGTCTGTGACACATTGTCGACGTCATTGGTGACGCGCGAGAGCAGATCACCGCGCGGCAGCTGGTCGAAGTAGCGCAGCGGCAGCCGGTGGATCTTGGCCTCGATATCGCCGCGCAACCGCTTCACGGTGCGGTTGATGACGATATTGAGCAGGTACGACTGGAGCCAGCCGAACAGCGACGCGCCGATGAACAGCAGCAGCACCCCGGTGAGGACCATGCCGACGGCCGAGAAGTCCACGCCCACACCGGGAACCACGTCCATGCCGGAGAGCATGTCGGCGAAGGTGGTGTCGGCGCTGGCGCGCAGCTGCTCGACCACCTGCTCCTTGGACTGTCCGGCCGGAAGCTGTTTGCCCACCACACCGTCGAAGATGAGGTTGGTGGCCTTGCCCAGGATCTGCGGCCCCAGGGTGTTCAGCACGACCGAGACCACCGCGAGCACGAAAATGACTGTGAGCGAGGCCCGTTCGGGCGCGAGCCGCCGCAGCAGCCGCTTCAGCGACGGTCCGAACGATTTGGCTTTCGCGTCCGGAGCGCCCGGATTCGGTGCCCCGGGCCTCACTTCGCCGCTCCTTCCTGCGGGACACCCGCGCCCGGTCGGCGCGACGAGAGGCTCCGCCCAGTGTGTCTCATCGCGCCTCCTCCGGGCTCAGCTGCGATTCCACGATCTCGCGGTATTCGGTGCAGTCGCGCAGCAGTCGGTCGTGGGTGCCGAGGCCGACGATCGCGCCGTCCTCCAGCACCACGATCTGGTCGGCCTCGCGCACGGTCGAGATCCGTTGCGCCACGGTGATCACCGCCGCGTTCGCGGTCTCCGGCCGCAGCGCCTCGCGGACCCGGGCGTCGGTGGCCACGTCCAGGGCCGAGAAGCAGTCGTCGAACAGGTAGATACGTGGTTTGCGCACCAGGGCGCGGGCGATGGCGAGGCGCTGGCGCTGGCCGCCCGACACCGTCGTACCGCCCTGTGCCACCGGCGTTTCCAGGCCCTGCGGCATATCCCGCACGAAGTCGGCCGCCTGCGCGATCTCCAGGGCGTGCCAGAGTTCGGCGTCGGTGGCGTCGGGCTTGCCGTAGCGCAGATTCGACGCGATCGTCCCGGAGAACAGGTACGCCTTCTGCGGCACCAGGCCGATCTGCGCGCGCAACTGCTCGAGGTCGACATGCCGCACATCGGTGCCGCCCACGTAGACCGCCCCGTCGGTGACGTCGATGAGCCGCGGAATCAGATTGATCAGCGTGGTCTTGCCGGAACCGGTCGAGCCCACCACCGCGGTGGTGGTGCCGGGATCCACCCGGAACCGGATGGCCCGCAGCACCGGCTTCTCCGCACCCGGGAACTTGAATTCGGCGAAGGCGAAATCCACCGAACCCGGATCGGATTCGAACGGCCGCGGCAGCGGCGGCGGCAGCACCGAGGATTCGGTGTCCAGCACCGCCCCGATGCGCTCGCCCGACACCGCGGCGCGCGGGGCCATCATGGCCAGGAAGGAGGCCATCATGACCGCCGTCAGGATCTGCATGATGTAGGACAGCATGGCGGTGAGCGAACCGATCTGCATGGTCCCGGCGTCCACATGGTGGCCGCCGAACCAGATCACGCCCACCGCGGTCACATTGGAGATCAGCATGACCAGCGGGAACATCAGCGCCATATAGCGGCCGACGTACAGCGCCTGTTCGGTCAGCTCGGAGTTGGCGACGCCGAAGCGCCAGGTCTCCTGCCGCTCCCGCACGAAGGCCCGCACCACGCGGATACCGGTGATCTGCTCGCGCAGCACCCGGTTCACCGCGTCGATGCGCTCCTGCATGCGCCGGAAGCCGGGCACCATGCGGGTGATGATGAAGGCCATCGACAGCCCCAGCGCGGGCACCGCGATGAGCAGCAGCCAGGACAGGCCCAGATCCTCGCGCAGCGCCATGATGATGCCGCCCACGCACATGATCGGGGCCATCACCAGGATGGTGGCGCTCATCAGGATGAGCAGCTGCACCTGGTTCACGTCATTGGTGTTGCGGGTGATCAGCGAGGGCGCGCCGAACATGCCCACCTCGCGCGCGGAGAAGCTGCCGACGCGGTGCAGCAGGGCCGCGCGCATATCGCGTCCCGCGCCCATGGCGGCCTGCGCGCCCAGGTACACCGAGGATGCCTGCGCCACGATCTGCACACCGGTCACGGCCAGCATCCACAGGCCGGTGTTCCAGATGTAGCCGATATCGCCCTGGGTGACGCCGTAGTCGATGATGTCGGCGTTGAGCCTGGGCAGGTAGAGCATGGCGAGGACCGAGATCAGCTGAAGCACAATGACCCCCGCCAGCTGTGACCGGTAGGGCGCCAGGAAGGTGCGGAGAAGTCTGATCAACATGATGTTCGCAGGCTACCCCCGATGCGGCGCACCCGTCCCCGGGAATTGTGGGGGCAGCGCGCCGCCGCCGAGAAAAGTGAAACGAATCCTTTCGCAGGCGGGTCAGATATCCGGCCGGTCCAGATCGCGCCACTCGCCGTGCGGGCCCGCCTCCGGGTCGCGCCATTCCCCGTGCGGGGCGGTGTCCAGCGGGCGCGGACGCCGGGTCCAGGCATCGGGATCACGCAGCAGTTCATCCAGGAAGGTCGGCAGCAGATCGTTGCCGATATCGGCGATGCTCACCCGCTCCAGCACCGAGCGGATGTTCACCCGCAGCGCGATCCACACCCGCTGCAACGGCTCGGCCACCCCGGGGTACACCACATCCTCGGGCCGCTGCCCGCGCACCGAGGCCAGCGGCCCCTCCACCGCGCGAATCACATCGGCCACGCTGATCTCGCGGGCGGGCCGGGCCAGCCGGTAGCCGCCCTCGGGACCGCGGCGGCTGGTGACCAGTCCGGCCTTGCGCAATTCGGCGACCACCGACTCCAGCACCTTCGGCGGGATCTCCTGGGCGGCCACGATCACGTCGGCCTTCACCGATTGCGATTGCGCCCGGGCGATTTCGACGAGTATTCGCACCGCGTAGTCGACTTTCGCGGTGATGTGCACAAGGGGCTCCTGAGTTCGGTACGGCGAAAGAAGAATTTAGCGCGCCGGGATCAGAACTCCGAGCGCCGCGTCCAGGAGTACGCGTTCGACCAGCTCCTCGTCCACGTCCGGCGCGATCTGCTGCGACAACAGCGCGGTTTTGACGACGTCCAGGGCCGCGCTGGCCCGCAGCAGCGCTTCCGGATCGGCGTCCGGTCCGGCCAGCCACCGGCACAGCTTGCTGTGCATCTCGAGCATCTGCTCGTAGTTGCGGCCGATGGCATTGCCGACCGCGACGCCGTCGTTGACGAACATCCGGCCGATGGGGCGGTGATCGAGCATGGAGCGCAGCTGGCGGGTGAGGATCTCGCGGACGGCGTCGCGGCTGTATTCCCGCTCGTCGATCTCGGCGGCCATGGCGCGCATATCCGCGAAGACCGGTTCGATCACGGCCAGCAGCAGATCCTGTTTCGAGGAGTAATGATAGTAGAGGGACGCCTTTGTGATTCCTACCTCATCGGCGACCTCCCGCAGGCTGGTCTGCTCGAAGCCCCTGGTGGAGAACAGCCGAAGTGCCACATCCCTGATGACGTCTTTAGTGCCTCTACCTGCGGCGATATCTACAGCAGGTTCTCGTCCGGTCATGGGATGATCCTCTCACCACTAGTCTGTACTGCGAGTAGCGCCACCGGAATTGAGGTTGTTCCTCCGCTTAGGCGCTGGGTAGTCTACCTACCGCACGGTAGGCAGAAAACGTCAGTCTGGAGGCGGAGTGCGCACGCGGCACCCGCAGGGAGTGCTGTCTACGAGTAGCTCGACACCAGCACACGCACAGCCAATCGCCAGGAGACCCCTCGTGTCCGTATACCTCTATCGCTGGGGAAGGTTCGCCTTCCGCAGAAAGTGGATAGTCATACCGGTGTGGTTGACCCTGCTGATACTGCTCGGCGGTATCGGCGGTGCGCTCTCCAAACCGTTCCAGGACCAGTTCACCATGCCCGGACTGCCGTCCGAGCGGGCCACCGAAATCCTCGACGAGCACTTCCCCGGCATGTCGGCCGCCTTCGACATGAACGTGGTCACCGGCACCTATGTGGTCGGCGCGCCCGAGGGCGAGAAGCTCACCGATCCGCGGAACGCGGCGGCCCTGCAGGCGTTCGTGGACAAGCTGTCCGCCCTCGACATCGTCGACAAGAGCAAGCCCGTCGTCAATCCGATCACCGCCACCGAGGAGATCGGCAAACCCGCGGGCATCAACTGCCTCACCGGCGACCGCGACAGCCCCGGCTTCACCGCCGTCTGCGCCAGCGCGCCGCTGAACGTACTCAGCGAGACCGTGCCGGACTCGGTGGCGACCGTCGAGGTCAAGTACTCGATTCCGAGTTTCGCCGATGTCACCCCGGCCGATCGGGAGAAGGCGCACGACGTCGCCGCGGATGCGCAGGCGGCCGGACTCGAGGTGTACCTGACCGGCAGCATCGCCCAGGAGCCGGAAACCGGCGGTGCGGCCGAGCTCATCGGTATCGCGGTGGCGCTGGTGGTGATGGCGGTGGCGTTCGGCGCCATCGTGGCGGCCTTCGTGCCGGTGCTGACCGCCCTCATCGGCCTGGGCTCCGCGATCTCGGTGATCCTGTTCGGCACCCACTGGCTCACCCTGCCGACCTTCACGCCGATCCTGGCGTCCATGATCGGCCTGGCGCTGTCCATCGACTACGCCATGTTCATCGTCTCGCGGTACAAGCATGAGCTGAGCGTGGCGGATTCGCCGGAGGAGGCCGCCGGCACCGCGGTCGGCACCGCCGGTTCCGCGGTCATCTTCGCGGGCCTGACGGTCGTCATCGCCTTGGCCGCGCTGAGTATCGTCGGCGTCGGATTCCTCACCTACATGGGTATTTTCGGCGCGGTCGCGGCGGCGTTCGCGGTGCTGGTGGCCGTCACCCTGCTGCCCGCGCTGCTGGGCGCGTTCGGCAAGTACCTGTTCAAGCCGAAGCTGCCGCTGGTCGCCAAGCACGATCCCGAGGACGACACCGCCGTCACCAACGGCATGCGGTTCGCCCGTCTGATCGCCAAGGCTCCGGTGCTGGCGCTGGCCGCCGGTGTGGTGGTGCTCGGCCTGCTGGCCGCGCCCGCCGCGAATATGCAACTGGGCCTGCCGGGCGGCGACTCGTTCCCCGAGGGCAACCCGATGCGCGAGGCGTACGAGTTGCAGACCAAGGGCTTCGGCGAGGGCTCCAACGGCACCCTGATGGTGGCGGTGGATCTCACCGACGTGCCGCAGGACCAGCGCGAGGCCGCGGTCACCGACCTGCGTGAGCGGCTGGCGGGCTACGAGGGCATGGACTACCTGACCGCGACCATGCCGAGCGAGGACGGCAACGCGGCGCTGTTCACCGGCGTCCCCGATGCCGGACCCAACGATCAGACCACCAAGGATCTGGTCGAGCACGCCCGCGACGCCGAGCGGGAGTTCCACGACAAGTACGGCATGGAGTACGGCATCACCGGTACCACCGCCATCTACGCGGATGTGTCGGCGGCGCTGTTGAAGGCCGTCGTCCCGTACCTGTCGCTGGTGGCCGGGGCCGCGTTCCTGCTGCTGGTGCTGGTGTTCCGGTCCATCCTGGTGCCGCTGACCGCCGCGCTCGGCTTCCTGCTGTCCATGGCGGCCACCTTCGGCGCGACCGTGCTGATCTTCCAGGAGGGCGCGTTCGGGCTGTTCGAGGGCCATCCGCTGGTCAGCTTCCTGCCGATCATGCTGATCGGCCTGGTATTCGGCCTGGCCATGGACTACCAGGTGTTCCTGGTGACCCGCATGCGCGAGGAGTACGTGCACGGCAAGTCCTCCAAGCACGCCATGATCAGCGGCTACCACCACGGCGCCCGCGTCGTGACCTCGGCGGCCATCATCATGATCTCCGTCTTCGGCGCGTTCATGCTCCAGGAGAACGTGGTGGCCAAGTCCATGGGCTTCGCCTTGGCGGCGGGCGTCTTCTTCGACGCCTTCATCGTCCGCATGGTCGTGATCCCGGCGCTGCTGGTGCTGATGGGCCCCTACGCCTGGTGGATCCCGAAGTGGCTGGACCGCATCCTCCCCGATATCGACGTGGAGGGCGCGAAGCTCACCGAGATGCGGAACAACAGGGCGCAGGACGCCGCGGTGGCGCTGGAGAAGGAACCAGCGGGCGTCTGACGACGCTCATCGACTCGCCCCTCATCCATCGGATGGGGGGCGAGCTGTTTTCGCGCTCTCGGCGGCGGCCAGCACCCGAGTGCGATGGCATTCGAGGGCCGCGAGGATCGCGAACAGCGCTGACAACCCGGCGGCGGTGAGGCGCAGGTACTGACCGACCTGGAATTCCGTTGCCGCGCGTTCGATTTCGGCCAGGGTGTGGCTGCCGCGCTCGTCGAACAGGACCGTGGCCCGCGGCCACTGGTACAGCACCGACAGCAAGAACTGGCCGCTGACCAGCGCCGTCAGGGAGGCGGCCAGCCATTTCCGCGCGATCCGGTAGCGCACCGCGACCGCGGCGGCGATGAGCGCGGTCACCAGGACCGCGGCCCCGAGCGGTCGCATGACGTCGCCGACCGCGACCGCGCTCATGAATTCCTCGGTCAGCTCCAGCGATGCGGGAATATCGCGAAAGACATTGGGGTAGAGCAGCATCGTCTCCGATGCCGCCGTGGCGAACAGGAAGGACGCGATGACCGCGTAGCCGCCGAGTGCGAGTGCGGGCAGCCGGTGTCGTCTGCGCCGAGTGGTCGTAGTCATGTCCTCGACGCTAGGAATCACGGCGGGGCGCGACATCCGGTGCCGGTATCGAATACGGGTCGCGTTCCGACGCTGGGTATTACGTCGAGAAGCGATATCGGTCGGCGCTTTCGGACGTATGCGCGGCGGGCGGCGCTTCGTAGGATCGAACCGTGACCGAAGCGGAGCGTCCGGAGCGGACCGGGGTTGCGCCGTGGCCGCGCGACGCGCTGCTCGGTTTCACCGTCACCGGCGTGATCGTCCTGATCATCGCTTTCGGGCACGGCGGGCGGCAGTCCGTGGGCGCGTATCTCTTCGCGGTCGGATTCGGTGCGCTGCTGCTGTTGCGCCGCCGGATGCCGGTGGTCGTGGTGGTCGCGACGGCGGCGGCGACCTTCACCTATCACGCCCTGGACCATCCGCCGATCGGCGTGGCGGTGCCCATGGTCGCCGCGCTCTACGCGGCCGCCGACGCGGGCCGGACATGGGTGGCGGTGGGGGCGGGTGCGCTGGTGTTCACGGTGTCGCTCGCCGTCCGGATCGGGCAGGGGGAGTCCACGGCGTATCTGGCCGGATACGAAGGGGTCTCGCACGCGGCCCTGATCGCCGTGGCCATCGCGCTCGGGGCCGCCATGCGATCCCGCCGCACCCGGGCGGCGCAGCAGGCGGAGATCGCGCGGCTGACCGCGGAGCAGTCGAATGCTCGGGCCGAGTGGCGAATCCAGAACGAACGGGTGCGGTTGTCGCGGGAACTGCACGATACGGTCGGCCACGCCATGTCGGTGATCTCGTTGCAGGCCGGGGTCGCCGCCGAGGCCGTCGGGCGCGACGACGCGGCGGCACGCACCGCCATCGGCCACGTACTGGACACCGCCGACCGGTCTTTGGACGATATGCGCGCCATGGTGCGGCTGCTGCGCGACGACGCCGAGACGGGTGTGGTGTCGCTGTCCGGCGTTCCCGATCTGGCGGCCACCGCCGAACGGGCCGGGCTGACGACGACCTGCCGACTCGACGCCACCCCCGAACAGTTGCCCGCGCGGGTGGACGCGACCGCCTACCGCCTGGTTCAGGAGGCGTTGACCAATGTGGTCCGGCACGCGCGGGCCACCGAGGCCACGGTCACCGCCGAACTGAGCGACGGCCTGCTCCGGATCACGGTCGGCGACAACGGGCGGGCCACGGTACCCGGCGCGGTACACGGTTCCGGCCTGGACGGCATGCGGGAGCGGGTACGGCTGCTCGGCGGTTCGCTCACCGCTGGTCCGTGCGCGGAGGGCGGATTCCTGGTCGACGCCCGCATACCCGTCGAGGTGACCGAATGATCCGGATAGTTCTGGCCGACGATCAGGAACTCGTCCGCACCGGTTTGCGGGCGCTCGCCGAACACGACGGCGATATCGAGGTCGTCGCCGAGGCGGTGAACGGTCGCGACGCGGTGGCGGTCGTGCGCGTATATCGCCCTGACGTGGTGCTCATGGATATCCGGATGCCGATCCTGGACGGCATCGCCGCCACCCGCGAAATCGTCGCCGACCCGCAGTTGGCCGGTGTGCGCGTGGTGGTGCTGACCACCTTCGACGAGGACGAGAACGTTTTCGGAGCCATCCGCGCCGGGGCCGCCGGATTCCTGCTCAAGAACATCACCCCCGACGGACTGCGGTCGGCCATCCGCACCCTCGCCGCGGGTGACGCGCTGCTCTCCCCGTCGATCACCCGGCGGATTCTGAGCAGCGTCGCGCGGGGCATCGGGTCGATCCGACCCGAACTCGTCGCCGGACTCACCGAGCGGGAACGCGAGGTGCTCACCCGGGTGGGCATGGGCGAGAGCAACAGCGAGATCGGCGCGAGTCTGCACATCAGCCCCGCCACGGCACGCACCTACGTGAGCCGCCTGCTGGCCACGCTCGGGGCGCGCGACCGCTCGCAACTGGTCGTGCTCGCGTATGAATCCGGGCTGGTCACCCCCGGATCGGGGGGACGGTAGGCAATTCCGGATGGCGACGCCTATCAAGATCGGATACAGTCGCCCCGTGCTCATCGAATTCATGCGCCTGCGCGTCGGCTGACTCGACGCACTCCGCAGCCCGTCGTGGTTGCCAGCGTGGCCGCGTACCCGCGTCGCCACGTTCGTGCCGTCGAGTAGTCCGATACCGCACTCGACAGGAATTCCTATGCGCAATTCTGCCTTTGGCATGCCCACCTTCGTCTTCGTCCACGGCTCGGGAAACAGTTCGTCCATGTGGACACCCATCCAACGGGAACTGGCGCTGCGGGGACAGCGCTGTCTCGCCGTCGACCTGCCGGGGCACGGGTTCGAGGCCCAGTTCCCGATCGCCTACCAGGCGCCGCAGCAGCTCGACCGGCTCGCCACCGAGCCGTCCGCGCTCGCCGCGGTCACCCTCGAGGACAATGCCGACGCGGTGCGAGCCGTGGTCGAGCGGGTGCACGAGTACGGCCCGGTCGTGCTCGTCGGCGCGAGCCTCGGCGGCACGAGTATCAGCGTCGTCGCCAACCAGGTACCGGATCTGCTGGACCGGATCGTGTACATCTCCGCGTGGGCCTGCACCACGTTGACGAATCCGATCGAGTACATGTCCGAACCCGAGTTCACGCGGAGCCTGCTACCCGGACTCGCCGACCTGAACGTCGGGGACGCGATGGAACTCGGCGTAGGACGCGCCAACTACCGCGGCGCCGACCGAGACCAACTCGCACGCCTGCACGCCGCACTGATGGCCGACCGCAGCGAACAGGAATTCCTCGCCTTCCTCAACGCCCTGCAACCCGACGAATCCCTGGCCGCGATGATGGGCGACGCCCGCCTGCACCCCGACCTCGGCGGGCAGGTCCGTCGGCAATACGTGCGGCTGATCCGGGACCGGTCCCTGCCCATCGACATGCAGGACCGGCTCATCGCGGAAGCGGACGCGGCGACGCCCGGGAATCACTTCGAGGTGGACAGCCTCGATACCAGCCACGCGGGATTCGTGTACCACCCGGAAACGGTGGCGAAGCTGCTCATCCGGTGACAGCAAAAAGCCCCTCACCTGCGCGAGCAGGTGAGGGGCGGGAGCGGTGGCGGAGGGATTTGAACCCTATCCGCCACCCCAGGTCAGGGGCAGAAATGCTGTCTGAGCTGCAAAATCACATCACTGTGTTTCACGCGAGACCACCGCCGATTTGCGGCCGTTGTTGGGAAATCGTTAGGAATGAGTGGCAAGGTTCCCGCAGGTCAAGCCCTTATGACGGTTGTTCAGCGCGCACCTGTGATTTCGTCCATCAGCATTCGGAGGGTCAGTGAGTGCTTCTCGGGCGGTAGGGCGTCGAGCGCGGCGCGGGCGAGCTTGACACCTTGGTCTCGGTCTCCGGCGCGTACCAGCATGAGCCCCTTGTGCATGTCGAGGTGAGTTGCGAATCTCGGCAGCTCTCGGGGAAGTTCGGCGCGAGCGTCGTCCTGCGCCTTGACGGCAAGCCGTTCGTCACCGATGCGGGCAGCCAGTAGGGAAAGGAAGACATTCACACGCCACCAGGGCACGGCGTAGTCGCTGGTCTGCTCTTCGCTGTAGGACACGTCGAATTCACGGCGGCCCGTGTCGATCAATTCGTGTGCGGTCCGTATGTCGCCTTGGAGGGACGCCGCGTGCGCCTTACCCCAGAGGGCATTCAGGCGTCCGAGGCTATGCCGATCGCTGATTGCTAGAGCCTGGTCGGCGAACCGATGGGCAACGGGCAGTGATGCACCTTCGTAGCCGAGCGCGATTGCGGCCCGGCCACGCACCCAGACCCGAAGGTCGGTGTCGTCGGATCGGTCGGCCGCTTCCGAAGCCATTCGGTACCACGAGATCGCCTTGTTCCCGTCGCTGCCCGGGTACGTCTTAGCGAACAGGGTCATAAGCCGTGCCGCGACAGCCCACATGCGCGGCGAGTCCAATTGCTGCTGTAGCACGACCAGGTCAGCGGCGAGCCGCTGCTGAATCTGCGCAGCGCCTTGGCGCATGTAGTCGGTGCCGTACTGGGAAAGCTTCGCCTCCCACGCCTCCACGCTGGGACCGGAATCGTGCAGTCTCGTCGTAAACCCTTGGGACAGAAGGTCCGATGCGACGACAGGCGCTATCGAGGTCGCGGCGAGATGAGATAGGAATTCGCGGCGATTCACGTCGGCCTCCAACACTTCCGGCGGGCAGTCCAGCACTGTCGCGAGATGTCCCAGCCAGAACGGCGACGGCTCGGTCTTGCCCGACTCCCAGTGTCGCGAGATGTACTCGCGGGTCATGTTGCATCCGGACGCCTTGGACAGCTCGCTGGCGAGCCTCCCCTGGCTCCAACCTTTAGCAACACGCAACTGCCTGATCAGTGTTCCCGTGTCGGCCGACATGCCACCAAGACTGCCACTATCCACCCTCGCCGCGCGCCCCTTGCTCGAGGGATGCCACCCCGGATGCCACTAGCGCTGTTTCGTCCGGCGCGACGGGCCGCGAGTGCGCCCGATATTGCCACCCTTCCTGCCACTCTTGCCGCATCCCGCCCGTACGGGAGGCTCGGTGCGAGCCCCGCCGCCGGGTTGACACTGTGCCCCGTTGGTCCCCGGCGGCGGGTGCGTACCAACCGGACGGCGGGAAGGGGCGGGCGATGGGAGTCCCCGCACGGCGCGACGATGGCGAAGACGCTCGGAAGCTGCGGCTGGCACCGGATGACGACGGACCGCGCTATCTCCAGCACGCGGACGGTACATGGTCGATGGTCGGTCCGGACGGGTGGCCGGTCAGTCTCGACGAATATGCGGAGCTGCACGCCGATGCCATGTCGGCGATAGCTGCGGTGGCCGTCGAGGTCATCGACGTTGAGCCGATCTCGGTGCGGGACAGTGAGATTCGATGAGTGGCGGATGGATCGTGCTCGGATGGATCATTGTGTTCGGCCTGCCCTCGGCGGTGCTGGTGGCCGTGGTGTGGTGGCCCGAGCGAATTCCGAAGGACCGGACCGTGGAGGCGATCCGACAGCGCATCGAGGACGAGGACGAGCCACCGACGGCCTGATACGGCATTCGGCCCCTGGTCTGGCCCGTCGGCGGCAGTGCGGCCAGTTCTCGGCCCCGTACAAAAAGATTCCCTGACCACCGTCGAGTCAAGTACCCCCGGGTCCCTGATTTTCCGGGCGGGGACACCCGACTGAGCGGGCTACGCCGCTGCGGTGGCGATCTTCACCACACCGAGTGGCTGACGTACGTCGACCTCGAATCGGCCTTCCACACGCGCTCGGAGCTGGTTCTTGGAGAAGTCGTCACTCACATTCTCCGACCACTTCGTTTCCACGCCCGCGCTGTCGGTGGACAGATCGACCGCGGTGAGGTCCAGCAGCAGCGCCGTGGAGGCAGGCAACCCGAGGGACAGCACGACCGGCACGCTCCACAGCTTGCGGGCCGCGCGGTCAACCGGCCCGCCGAGCTCGAGTTGACCAGCGGTGTCGGTGCGGGCGAGTTCGAGCTTCTCCCAGTCGGCCGGCGCGAGCACGAATACCCCCGCCTCATGCCCGACAGTCTCCAACTTCGTGATCGCGCCGCGCATGGTGGTCAGCAGATCGGTGGCGAACGCATGGGTTTGGATACCGGACACGTTCGCCATGCCGGTCAGGTTCTCGCCTAGGCCGTCACCGGTGATCACCTGAGCCTCGAGTGCTTGGCGCAGGCCGAACAGCAGTTCATCGGCGACGAACTGTTCGAGCGCGGTCGTATCCTCGAGCCAGTACTTCGGGATCGGTTCGGACATGTGCGCGACGACGTGCAGCTCGGCGTCGATTTCCTCGAGGCCCAGCACCGAAGTCGGTTTGGTCTCACCCTGCGCGACCGGGGCCGCGTTGTTGGTGCGCGTGATCTGCCGCAGGTAGGTGTACTTGGGGGCACGCTGGACAGCGCCGAGCACGTCCAGCAGCGACAGCGCTGGCCGACCGAGCGCGATCGGCGACTCGGCCAGCATCGGCACGGTGGTCACGGTCGACCCAGCGGGCAGCAGGGCCTTGCGGCCCATGTCGTCGGCGGGCGTCATGCGCTCGGCGATCCGGTGCGCCATCGCCTTGACCGACGTACCGGTCAGCGCGATATGCCCGGCGCTGCCGCTGCGGTGGTCACCGGTGCGGGTCGGCGATCCGATGTCGGCGGCCAGGCCCTTGGCGGTGTCCATGATTTCGAGGTCGCGCTTGCCGGTCTTGATCTGCTCGAGCAGTCCGCGCGCCTTCGTCATCTCCGAGTCGTATTCGTCGCGGGCTTTGGCATCCCAGGCCGCATGGTCGGGTCCAGCGCCCTCGGCGATCCGGCGGGCGGTGTCGGTCGCAGCAATAGCGGCCTTCTGTAGCTCGGCGAGCTTGGTCTTGGTCATCATCGGGGTTTGTTCCTCCGTGTGCAGCCTCACCTGTGCGCCAGCGCATTCGGGCAGGGTGAGGCATAGCGAGTATCAGAATCGCTTGGCAGACGGGCGGATTGGGCTGGCCACACCGAGCGCCGCGTGATCAGCGCGACCTAGGGGACGGACCCGTGTACCGATGGCCTTGTCCAAGTCTTACCCACCACGGGGCGGGGCGGCGAGCCGTACCGCTGGTCAGTCCGGCGCTCGGTTGATCAGACCGAACCCGGGTGACGGACGGATTGCCACTCGCCACACACACGCCCAGGAGGGGCAAATACAGTCTACGGCCTTGCCCGCCAAACCCGTTCGTCCCATTGATCGGCTGTGTCCGCGCCCACGGTTGCCCACTGGTCCGGCTCGGGCGGCCACCCTCGGCCACCACGGCGCAGCAGCACCCGCCGGGGCGGTGGCGGTTCGTTCGTGTCGCTCTCGAGCGGCTCACTCACGCGAACCACCCTCGGCCAGTTGTGCATCCAGAACGCTCCGCTGAGCCACTGCCCGCGCGTTATCCTCGCCCATGATGCAGATGGTCAATTCGGTTGCTGTGCGGGCCAATGAGGCGATCATCAGGTGTACCGCCTGCTCGTCGTTCGCCTCCCGCAGCGCGCGGTTGACCATGTCGATATCGTCATCGAGCACACCGAGCAGCACGCGCGCCGCGCGGGCCTGATCAATCGGCCGAATTGCGTCGGCCATGTCCATCATTCGACAGTCCTCCTGCTGTGAGGTATGGGGGTTGCGAAACTTGCGATGAGGACAGCGGACACCGGACGGTCAGCTGTCCTGCTGTGCGATCGGGTTCCGGAACTATTTCCGGTCGGGCGTACCCCCTTGTGTCTCGAGTTGATCGCGGAGGAAAACCACTACCGCCGCGTGGTCCGTCAGGTAGGGGCCAGCGATGGCGACCCCTACCCCGGCGTGCGTTCATCCCTGCGCCTGTCGCCATGCCCCAAGTGCTCGACTGGCGCGGGTACCGCCCCAGCTCATGCGGTCCTGGACATCGCGCTTGGATTGCGGCGGCGGGTCGAGCTTGTCGAGTTCGGCTACGTCGGCGGCCAGGCTGTCCAGTGGCTCGCCACCAATCGTGAAACTCGGTGCCCGATCGGCGGATTGGGGCTCGTGAATGATCGGCTCGAGCAACCCCTGGATACTGCTGGGTTTAAGTTCGAATCGACCTGCGACGGGCTCGCGACCAGGTGGGCAGTGCTGACGTACGCCGCCGTGACGGTCCTTGTTCACGGTGAGCCAGGCCGATCCGCCCGAGCCCGGCGCGAACGCGTGTTGCACCGTCACCCGCAGAGCCACGCCGCCGATGGCGCGGCGCTTGGCAGTCGTGCCGCTCTGCCCGAGCTTGCGCGAAGCGTCACCCTTGGCCAGATGGTCGATCACCAGCACCGCCGCGCCGGTCTTGCTCAACGGTTTGAGCACAGCGGAATTCACGTGCGTGTACTCGTCGGCTGAGTTCGACGACGACCCGAACAGCGGCAGCAGCTCCCCGAGTGAATCGACGACAACGACGTTCGGCGACCACACCACCATGTCGGCGACGATCGCCGACAGGTGCAAACGACTGTCCGGCTCGACGTAGAGAAACCGTTCACGATTACCGAGTGCCACCGTCGAGGCGCCCAGGGCCAACAGTCGAGAAACCGTCGCAACAGGGCCGTTGTGGTCCATGTCGACTACCAGCACCCGCCCGTCTCCGTGCTCGCCGAGGATCTCCCGCGCCGCCGACAGCGCAACCCAGGTCTTTCCCGATTCGGGATCGCCGAACAACGTATTGACCTCACCGGCGTAGAACAGCGCGCGCCCATCGGTGCGGGTGCCGTAGTTGGGTCTCGGTGGCTCGGGCAGCGTCCCGGCGAGCATCGCGGCAACGTCGTAGTACTGCCCGTAGTTCACTGTGTGCGCATGGTCCTCGTGGTCCGAGACCGGTCCGGGACCACGAGGACCGATCGGTTCGGAGTGGTCCGGGACCACTGCCCCATCACGAACCGTCGAAAGCACTGGTTTTCCCTGGTCAACGCGAGTACTCGCCCGTGGTCCCTGGTCCCCGACCCTAGGGGCAGCGGACCGGGGACCACTACCCTCGCTCGGGTCCTGAGAGCGGTCCCCGGCGGAGTTCACACCGCGCATGACGTACGAATAGTCGACGCTCACGCGCACCTCCGTTCCGCAGACCGTAGGGTGCGCTCGATCTCGATATCGGACAGCCCCGCCGACCGGGCGGCGTCGACCAACTGGGCGAGCCGCGCGGCGTCGGTGCCGTACTGCTCGAACACCCGGCACGCCGCCCAGAACAGCGCGGAGTTCCTGTTGCCCTCGCCAGCACCGGCGACAGTGGCGAGTAATCCCGCCGAATCGGTGGCCCTCGCCGCGCCAGTCGGCGGACATCTCGGGGTCGGCGCGGACACCGCCACGGCGTCGACCAGGTGGACGGGCAGGGGCGCGATCGGATGCGCGGTCAACCACTGGTAATGCCCCCCGTTGGGGTGCTGACTCGGCGGCATCACCAGATACCCGGAGTTGCTCTTGATATCGACACCGGCCAGGCCAGCCACCTTTCCACGCACTCTGCCCGAATGGCGAAACCAGCAGTGCCAGCCACCGCCGCCCGTTTCAGCGATCCACGTATCTGGCAGTGCCCCAAGGGATTCCAGAGTTCCACCGCTGCGCGGGTCTACGTCGAGCACAACGACGCCGACAGGAGGTCGCACGCCGATGTTGCGGCATGACCCCTGCGGCCACCATGCAGCGACCTGTGCGGGGTCGGTGGTGGCGTCATCCTTACCGTGGGCGGTCGCCGGAGCCTTGCCCTGCTCGATCAGCGGCAGCACCGGCAGACCAGCGCGGGCGTAGGCGAGCGCGTGGTCTCGGTACTGCCACCAGCCAACCTGTGCACGCAGTTCGTCAAGAGTGGTCACGCCGCGCCTGGCCGATCGTCGGTGCGCTGCTTCGCGTTCGCATCGACCCAGGCGTAAACATCATCCCAGTCGTAGAACACGCGACGATTCAGCTTCCGAAAACGCGGCCCGGTGCCCCGGAACCGCTCTTGAGCCAGGGCCGCCTCGGTACTCCGGCGGAACTCGGCGACTTCCTTCGGCGTCGCCAGCGGCGAACGACGCGATGTCTTGCTCATCCATCCTCCATCAACGCTCGACATTTCGAGTAATGACAGGACAGCAGTACAAATGCCCCGTTGTCAAGGCTCGATTTTCCGAGTAGCGTGACGCGACATGACAGCAGATGACAAAGACGACGGGTCGCCAACGCTGGCGGAGATCGTCGGACACAACGCGAAGCGGCTTCGCGCGGACCACAACACCGAGGCGCTTGCCAAGTGCGCCAAGCAGGTCGGATTGCGGTGGAACACCGGACGCGTGACCGATCTCGAGGCCGGACGGATCAGCCCTACGGTTCCAACCTTGCTGGCGCTGACCTTCGCGTTCGGCGGCCTGCTTGGGCGTCCGGTGGCGCTGACGGAACTCTTCGAGGCTGAGGGGTTCGTCAAACTGAACGACGACTTCCCGGCGGTGCGCGCAGACTTGGTGCTCGAAGCACTCGGCGGCCAGCCGATCGGCTTGAAGGTCGGCCACCTGCGGGGCGGAAAGCAGCAGACCATAGCAGCATTCAAGAAGTCCCATGCCGCATGGAAGGAACTCCCGACACGTCCTGACGACCCTGACACCCTGGACATTCAGACCGCCCTCAAGGAGTCCGGGCCGACAGAGGATCGGGTCGCCCGCGATCTCGGAATCAGCACTCTGCGGTTGGCCTATGAGTCGGCTCGACTCTGGAAGGGGACCTTCACCCAGGAGCGTGACCGGCGCGCAGGCGACGACGCCAATGCACAAAAGCGAGGACGAGTGTCACGTGACATGAAACACGAACTGCGACAGGCTATTTCAGACGACCAGAAGGCGCAGGCGTAGGTGAGCGGAACGAGCACGGCCCGACCGAAGTACAACAAGACCAAGCATCCCGGAATCTTCTGGTACGACACGAAGACCAAGGGTCGCCGGTACGTCGTCATGCACCGAGCACCCGGTAAGCCCCACCCCGGCCCGAGTAAGCCGTTCTCCACCTTGCGGGACGCGAAGGCGTTCCAGCACAACCTCGAGGTTCAGAAATCTACCGGCGAATATGTCAATCCGGCGCTAGGGCGCATCACAATCGCCGAACTCGCGGCAGGCCCTGACGGCGACCCAGCCTCGGCCGGGTGGCTACGCCGAAAGAAGGCCGATACAGCGCCGTCGAACTACCGAACACTTGAATCGTCGTGGCGAGTGCACGTCAAAACCCGTTGGGGCACAGTGCAAATCGGCGATCAGGCCAAACTGAATGTCGGCACTGTCGAGACCTGGATTGCCGAAATGGTCGAGCGTGGATGCAGCCCAACCGTCGTAATCCGCGCATACGGCGTGCTCGCCGGAGTACTCGACTCCGCAGTGAAGGAGAAGCGCCTACGGACCAATCCCGTTCGCGGTGTCGAAAACCTTCCCCGGAAGACCCGCAAACGCCATATCTACCTGACGAGCGCTGACGTGGCGAAACTCGCGAAGGAATCCAAGCGGCACCGTGTTCTCGTCCTGGTGCTGGCCTACTGCGGGCTGCGCTGGGGTGAGGCGATAGCGCTACGAGTCCAAGATATCGAGTTCCTGCGTCGTCGCCTGACCGTCGCGGACAACGCCGTGCAACTGGGCGTAGACCATGCGGTGGGCGAGACGAAGGGCAAGGCCGTTCGGTCCGTGCCCGTGCCGAAGTTCGTGCTCGATGAGCTGTCGGTGGTGTGCTCAGGCAGAGCGCGTGATGCGCTCGTGTTCCCTCATCCGGACGCCCCGGAGAAGTTCTTGCCGCGCCCGAAGTCGGCAGACGGGTGGTTCACCGGCGCAGTCAACCGGGCGAAGGTCCAGGAGATCACACCGCACGACCTTCGGCACACCTGCGCGAGCTTGGCCGTCAGCGCGGGCGTCAACGTACTCGCCCTGGCGCGGATGCTCGGGCACAAGGACCCGGCCGTCACCTTGCGTGTGTACGCCGACCTGTTCGACTCCGATCTCGACAAGGCCGCCAAGCTCATGCACGACGCATACGCGGCCTGAGTTGGGAAATCGTTAGGAAATCGGGTCTCAGCGACCTAGCGGGGGATTGAAAAAGCCCCTGACCTGCGTTAGCAGGCCAAGGGCTCTGGCGGTGGCGGAGGGATTTGAACCCTCGGAGGGGGGTTACCCCTCACACGCTTTCGAGGCGTGCTCCTTAGGCCGCTCGGACACGCCACCGCTGGTGACTTTACCGGACGACCCCGCGGAAACCGAAATCGCCTCCTCAGGGGCGCTGGGCGTGGAAGAAGGTGTCGAGCAGTGCGGCGCAATCGGATTCGAGGACACCGCCGCGGACCTCGGGGCGATGATTGAGACGTCGGTCACGGACGACGTCCCACAGGGAGCCGACCGCACCGGTTTTGGGTTCCCAGGCGCCGAAGACCAGGCGGCCGATGCGGGCGAGGGTGAGCGCGCCCGCGCACATGGTGCAGGGCTCCAGGGTGACCGCGAGGGTGCAACCCTCCAGCCGCCAGCCGTCGCCGTGCACCGCGGCGGCCCGGCGCAGGGCCAGGACCTCGGCGTGCGCGGTGGGGTCGCCGAGGGCCTCGCGGGCGTTGGCGGCACGCGCCAGCTCGCGGCCCGCGGCGTCGAAGACCACCGCGCCCACCGGGACGTCGCGCGGGTCCGCGGCCGCGGCGGCCGCGATCGCCGCGCGGATCAGCGTCTCATCGGCCCGCTCGGCGGCACCGCGAGATCCGGCCGCGCTCATTCAGCGGGGGAGCTTGTCCAGGACCGCCGAGAACTCGTTGGCGAAACCCAGGCGCTGGGCGATCATGCCGAGTTGCTCGTCGGGGTAGAGGTCGGTTTCGGCGAGGATGACGCTCAGCACCGGCTCCGGCAGTCCGAGGTCGGCCAGCACGCCGAGGTCGCCCTCCTCCCACGGCTCGATGTCGTCGAGTTCGTCCGGATCGATATCCGGGATCTCGACATTCAGCGCCTCCAACACCTCGGCGGCGATGTCGTAGTCGATGGCGGCGGTGGCGTCCGACAGCAGCAGACGGCTGCCGGTCGGCGCTGGACGCAGGACGATGAAGAATTCGTCGTCTACGTCGAGCAGACCGAATACCGCGCCGGAACTGCGCAACTCGCGCAATTCCCGCTCGGCCTCGGTCAAACTGGAGAGTGCCGCCTGAGTCAACGGCGTGACCTTCCAGGTGGCCTCTTCGCGGACAACCGCCACTGCGAACCCTTCCACGTCGTCGTAATCGTCCGACGTCGCCCTATTCGTGCTCGAGCGCTGTGCTGCCATGGGCGCAACGGTAGTCCGCTTCGGGGGAAATGTTGAAGTCGTATGCGAATCTGGTGCCATGACGGGCGATCGGAAACCAGCTGTCTGCGTCCTCGGGACGGGCTTGATCGGCGGTTCGGTGCTGCGTGCCGCCGTCGCCGCGGGGTACGAGGCGTGGGGATTCAACCGGTCGGAGCCGGGTGTGCGGGCCGCGCGCGCCGACGGCTTCGACGTGAGCGCCGACATCGGGGCGGTACTGGGCCGGGCCGCGGACCGCGACGCGCTGATCGTGATCGGCGTGCCGCAGCCCGCCCTCGACACCGTGCTCTCGGATGTGCGCAGTTTCGCCCCGGCGTGTCCGCTCACCGACGTGATCAGTGTGAAGAAGCCCGTCCTGGATGCCGTGCACCGGCACGAACTGGGCGCACACTTCGTCGGCGGGCATCCCATGGCCGGGACCAGCGAGTCCGGCTGGGCCGCATCCACACCCGACCTGTTCAAGGGCGCGGCCTGGGCGATCAGCGTCGATCCGGGCGTACACGCCGACCCGTGGACCCGGGTGGCGCGGCTGGCGCTGGGCTGCGGGGCCGTAGTGGTGCCGGTGCTCTCCGCCGAACACGACAGCGCCGTCGCCCGCATCTCTCACCTGCCGCATGTGCTGGCCGAAGCCCTCGCCATCCAGGGTGCGGGCGGCGGCGCGCTGGCACTCGGACTGGCCGCCGGGTCCTTCCGCGACGGCACCCGGGTGGCCGCCACCGCGCCCGCCCTGGTCCGCGCCATCTGCGAACCCAATGCCGACGCGCTGCTCGAGGTGCTCGACGACACCCTGCGGGTGCTCGCCGCCGCCCGGGACAGCCTGCGCGACACCGACTCCCTGGCCCAGCTCACCGAGGCCGGACACGACGCGCGCAACGACTACGACACCTTCCGGCGGTGGGCGATCGAGGGCATTCGGCCCGGCGACCACGACTGGCTGGCGAAGCTGGCCGAGGCCGGACGCCGCGGCGGCGTCATCGAAGCCCTGGAGTAGCCCTAGATGCGCTCGGCCAGCCCCGGGTAGTCGAGCAGGAAGCCGTCGGCGTCGACGGTGACCGTGGCGCTGGAGACCGGGGACAGCACGTGGATGCCGTCCGGGCCGGAGCTGTAGGTGAGACTGGCCTCCTGCACCAGCAGGTCCGGCAGCCGCACATAGACCACCGGGACCTGGATGTCCTCGGAGGTGTGCGCCAGGCCGTGGCGGCGAATCGGCAGCGTATTGAAGAACGGGCTCAGCACCATGTCGACATCGAGCGCGCCGCCGAAAGTGGAGCGCACGTGCGTGGCGCCCGCGTCGATGAGCCAGTAGTTCTCCTCGTCGCGGGCGATGGAGGCGTGCCGCTCCCCCGCCGCGACCGTGCTGCGCAGGGAGAGGCGCTTGGTCACCCCGTTCTCGTCGGTGACGAGGTCGTAGGACGCGCTGAACGCCTCGCTCTCCTCGGTCGCACCGGCGATGATGCGGCCCGCCGCGCGAATCCGGTTGCCGTTCAGCACCACCCGCACCGACTCCATCCGGGACCCGTTGTGCGCCCGCCAGGTGAGGATCGCGGGCCACCGGGTGCCCCCGGCCCGGATTTCCTCGCCGTTGCTGTCCGTCGTCACGCATCTACCGTACGTCCACCCCCCGCTCGCCCGGCGAACACACGGCAGCGTTCAGCGAGTTCGCCACGGCGTGTCCGGAAATGCGCGACCACCGGCCGCTCGCCGGGAGCGGTGGCGGCGCACGCCGCATTTCGTGTTCGCCGAGGCGACATGCGCGACAGGCCGTGCGGGGTGATGGAATTCCGTCGGCGTGTTGTCGAGCGCGGGGGCCGGGCGGGTGGCGGGCGCGGTGTGGATCACCGCCGGTTCGCCGCGACTCGAGTAACGTTCTGACGACATATCGGTACTCGGGGTGAAAGGACAGCTGTGGCGCGGATGGTGGGCCTGTTCGCCGGTATCGGCGGACTGGAACTCGGGCTCGCCGCGCACGGTTGGCGCAGTGAACTGCTGTGCGAGATCGACCAGGGCGCGCAGGCGGTGCTGAGCGCGCACTTCCCGGATGTGCCCGTGCATTCCGATGTCACCCGGCTGCGCGCGCTGCCCGCCGGAACCGAGCTGGTGGCCGCCGGATTCCCGTGCCAGGATCTGTCGCAGGCCGGGCGCACCGCCGGAATCACCGGCTCCCGTTCGGGTTTGGTGGACGAGGTGTTCCGGCTGGTGCGGCGCAAACGCGGACCGCGCTGGCTGCTCATCGAGAATGTGCCGTTCATGCTGCAACTGGGCGGCGGGGCGGCCATGCGGCACATCACCACCGCACTGGAGGAACTCGGCTACCTGTGGGCGTACCGGGTGGTGGACGCGCGGGCGTTCGGACTGCCGCAGCGGCGTGAGCGGGTGCTCATGCTGGCCTCGCGCACCGAGGATCCCCGGCCGGTGCTGTTCGGGACCGACGCCGGTGAGCGGGTGGTCGGCTCCGCCGATCACGATCCGTGCGGCTTCTACTGGACCGAGGGCACCCGCGGGCTGGGCTGGGCCGTCAACGCCGTGCCGACCTTGAAGGGCGGCTCCGCCCTGGGCATCGCGAGCCCGCCCGCGGTGCGGCTGCCCTCCGGAGAGATCGTCACCCCGGGCATCACCGACGCCGAACGCCTCCAGGGTTTCGACCGCGACTGGACCGCCCCCGCGCTGTCGGTGCCCACCGTGCGCAAAGGCCACCGCTGGAAACTCGTCGGCAATGCCGTGGCGGTGCGCATGGCCTCCTGGGTGGGCGCCTGCCTGTCCGCCCCCGCCACCGACGCCATCCCCGGCGAACCCCTGCTGCCCGGCCAGCGCTGGCCCACCGCCGCCTGGGGCCACGCGGGCACCGTGCACCGCGTCCCGGTCTCCACCTGGCCGGTGCACGCGCCCTACGAGGACCTGCGCTGGTTCCTCGACGACTCCAGCCTCCTGTCCGCCCGCGCCACCGCCGGCTTCCTCCGCCGCACCCGCATGGGCTCCCTCCGCTTCCCACCCGGCTTCATCGACGACGTCGAAAATCACCTCGACCGCATGGGCGGCCGCCCCAGCGAGGCGGCGTAGCGCCGAGGGGGAATTGGTGGCGGAGCCCTCCCGGGCGATGCCGCCACCAGTTCCCCGTCGCCGAGTGGTGGGCGGTGCGCTCCGGGCGGGAGGATGGGGGGTCGAGCCGGGAGGTGGGATGAGCGAGGGAGCGCGGGCGACGGGACGGCCGCGGACGGATGCGGCTACGAGTGCGCGGATGGCGCGGCAGCGGCGCGTGGGGACCGCGCCGGAGGTCGCGCTGCGGCGGGAACTGCATCGGCGGGGGGCGCGGTTCTTCGTGGATCGGGCTCCGGTGCGGGGGCTGCGGCGGCGGGCCGACATCGTGTTCCCGCGCCGCAGGGTGGCGGTGTACGTGGACGGCTGCTTCTGGCACAGCTGTCCCGAGCACGCCACCTTTCCCAAGAACAATGCCGAATGGTGGGCCGAGAAGCTGGCGGGCAATGTGGCGCGCGACCGCGATACCGACGCGCGGTTGCGGGAGGCGGGGTGGACGGTCGTTCGGGTGTGGGAGCACGAGCGAGCCGAGAGCGCGGCTGATCTGGTGTGGAAGGCGTTGGGGCGCACGGAGTGAAGGCGCGCTCGCGTGGGTCGGGTGCGGACCAGCGAGTTGTGCCCGCAGGGTGCACCACCGAACCGAGTCGAACGCAGCGGACACCGGATCGAGCGGCGAACGACTTCTGCCGCGACAACAGACTGCGATGTGCTGGGTGGCAAGCCGGCAGGCCGCAACCTGGCCCACGCTGGAGCGGGTGGCGCTTGCCGATGGGATGCGGTGAGCCCGCGCGGCGCGTCGGCGAGGGCGGCTGGATGGGCGAGAATGAGGAAACCGCCTGGGCGGTCTGGAGTGCGTGATGTGCCGGGCCGTCCGTGCGGCGGCGGTGCGCGTGACGAAGGGCGGTGCGGCGGCGAAAGCGAGTGGCGATGACGCCTCCCGAGAATGAGCGGGGTGAGAACGCGGGCGACGTGGCCGCGGGTATGGGCCGACAAGCGTCGGAATCGCGTCTCCGGCGGGTGCTGCGGTGGGGGCTCGCGGTGGTCATCGGGTTGGCGGGGTGCAGTTACTCGGCGTGGGTGCTGGAGTTCGTGTTGCCGGTGGGGGTCGATCCGTTCACCTCGTTTCTCAGCCAGCTCGCCGAGCGGGGTGCGCCGTTTCGCGGTGTCTTCACCACGGCGGACACGCTGACCGGGGCCATGCTGGTGGTCGCCGCGGGCGGCGGGCTGCTGTTGTTCCCGCGGCGCGGGTACACCACCGTCGGCTGGGTCGCCCTGGGGTGTTTCGGGGCGGCCACCATCGCCGATGCGCAGGCACCGTTGGATCCGGCGGCCGAGGTGCCGGCCGGAGAGAGTCCGCTGTTTCCGCAGTTGCATCAGGTCCATGCGCTGACCAGCACGCTGGCGGTGTTCTCGATCTTCATCGCCATGCTGGCGTTCACGGTGGCGGCGTTCCGGTATCGGCAGTGGCCGATCGTGCGGCATGCGGGGCTGTGGATTCTGGTGATCGGTTCGGTGGCCACGGCGTGGCTGCTGATCGCGGACAATCTGCCCGGCGATCACGGGCTCGGGATCGCGCAGCGCGTGCAGGTGGGGGCGATGTCGCTGTGGCTGCTGGCGCTGGGCGCGCAGGTCGCGGCGGCGAACCGGCGCGCCACCCCGCCCGTGGGTATGGTCGGGTGATGTGACCAGCGACGCACCGGAATTCACCGCGATCCCCACGCAGCTCGACACTGTCGCCACCGCGACCGAGCGCCTGCTCACCACCGTCGCCGACCTGCGCGACGCCGATCTGGTGGAACCCTCGCTCCTGCCCGGCTGGACCCGCGGCCATGTGCTGTCCCATCTGTCCCGCAATGCGGACAGTTTGGTCAACCTGCTGCTGTGGGCCCGCACCGGCATCGAGACCCCGCAGTACGCCAGCGCGTACCTGCGCGACGCCGATATCGAGGCCGGTGCGCCGCGTCCGCTGCGCGAACAGCTCGACGATCTGCGGGCCGCCTCCGACCGCTGGCTGGACCTGGCCCGAGTGCTGCCCGAGGACCGCTGGGCCACCTCCGTCCGCAACCGCCAGGGCACGGAGATCCCGGCCACCCGCATCGTGTGGATGCGCCTGCTCGAGGTGGAGATCCACCATGTGGATCTGGCGGTGGCCTACTCCCCCGCCGACTGGCCCACCCCGTTCACCACCCGCCTGCTCACCGAGGCACTCGCCGACCGCGCCCGCACCGCCGCCCCCGACGCGCCCGGTTTCACCATCACCGCGACCGATACCGGCTACACCGCCACCGTCGGCTCCACCGCCGTCACCGAAATCACCGGTACCGCAACGGCTCTCGCCACCTGGCTGATCGGCCGCTCGGACGGCTCGGACCTGAACGGCGATCTGCCCGATCTGACCGCCTGGAAGTGAACGCCGTTGTCCCGCACCGCATCAGGTGCGGGACAACCGCTCAGCACTCGTGATACTTCACCGCGGCGGCGTCAGCTCAGGAAGCGGGCGACGGTATCGGCGTGGGTGGCGAAGGCGAGGAACAGGTCGTTCTCGTGTGGGTCACCGGCGGTGACGCGGACGCCGTCGATGCCGTAGGGGCGGACCAGGACGCCCGCCGCGGCGCTGGCCTCACCGTATTCGGCGCTGCGGTCGCCGAGGGGGAGCCAGAGGAAGTTGGCGTGGCTGTCGGCCACCCGGTAGCCCGCCGCTGCCAGGGCCGTGCGCATGCGCTCGCGTTCGGCGATCACGGCGTCGGTGCGCTCCAGGAGTTCGTGGCGGGCGTCCAGTGAGGCGATGGCGGCGGCCTGGGCGAGCCGGTTGACGCTGAACGGAACCCGCACCTTCATGAGCGCGGTGACCACGGCCGGATCGCCCACGGCGTAGCCGACGCGCAGGCCCGCGAGCCCGTACGCCTTCGAGAAGGTGCGCAGCACAAGCACATTCGGGCGGGTGCGGCCGAGTTCGACACCGTCGGGATGCTGATCGGCCGGGAAGCGCAGGTATTCGTAGTACGCCTCGTCCAGGACCACCAGCACGGTGTCCGGGATGGCGTCGAGGAAGCGTTCGACGGCGGCGCGGCCGTGCGCGGTCCCGGTCGGGTTGTTGGGGTTGCACACGAACACGGCCCGGGTGTTCGGGGTGACGGCCGCGGCGAGAGCGTCGAGATCGTGCGCGTAGCCGTGGTCCAGCGGCACCTGGACGGCGCGCGCCCCGGCGATGCGGGTGACGATCGGGTACGCCTCGAAGGAACGCCACGCGAACACCACCTCGTCGGTGTGCTCGCCGCAGGTGATCTGGATGATCTCCTGGCACAGCGCCACACTGCCGCAGCCGACCGCGACGTTCTCGATGCCGACGCCGTGGAATTCGGCGATGGCGGTGCGCAGTTCGGTGGCGGTGATATCCGGGTACCGGTTGACCTGTTCGGCGGCCTCGGCGATGGCCTTGGCCACCGACGGCAGCGGCGGGAAGGTGGTCTCGTTGCTGGCCAGTTTCACCACACCGGGCAGGCTGCGGCCCGCGACGTACGCGGGGATGGCGTCGAGGTCCGGACGAATGTGCGCGCTCACGCCTCCACCCTATGTCGGCCCAGGATTTATCCGGAACTTTACCTAGCTTCACTACCCTGGCTTTATGTCGGGCGTTTACCGAGATCTGGCCCCCGTCCACGACACCACGAGGGTCCCCGTCACCGTGATCGAACCGGATGGTCACGCCCGGGGCGGCATCGTGGTGCTGCACGAATCACGTGAGTTCACCGATCCATTGCTGGACATGATGCGGTCCCTGGCTGACGACGGCTGGACGGTGCTGGCCCCGGACCTGTTCCACCGCACCAATGGCGCGCAGGCCGACAAGGTCTTCGGCGACGACCTGTTCGCCGACTTCGACGCCTGCTTCGACTGGCTGATCGGACACGGCGTCTTCCGCGACTGTGTCGGCGTGCTCGGCTTCGACTCCGCCGGAACCGCGGCCCTGCTGGTGGCGACCAGCCGACCCATCGGCGCGGCCGTGAGCATCGCCGCGCCCGGTATCGACAGCCCGCTGACACCGCAGGCCGACGCCCTGGTCCACGCCGCACCGAAACTGAAGGCCCCCTGGCTCGGCCTGTACGGCGAGGACGACCCCGTCACCCCGCCCCACCATGTGGAACAGCTGCGCGACGCCGCCGCCCGCGCCGCCGTCGCCACCCTGGTGGTCAGCTACCCCGGCCTGCGCCACCGCCCCGACCATCCCGGCTTCGATCGCGACGCCTTCGACGACGATGCGGTCATCGACGCCCAGACCCGAATCTTCGACTGGTTCGACAGCCACCTCCGCTGACCCCCATTTCATTCCTCTGACCAGCCGTTTTGCGTCTTGGTCGGCTGCTGTGTAACCTTTGTCCCCGGCGGTTCGAAAGGACCGGCGGCCTCGCAAGAAGGCGTCCAGGAGGCGTGCCAGAGCGGCCGAATGGGACTCACTGCTAATGAGTTGTCCCTTCACGGGGACCGGAGGTTCAAATCCTCTCGCCTCCGCCAAGCCCGGTTCGCCGGGCGTCACAAATGAATAGTCCTGCGCCCGTAGCTCAACGGATAGAGCATCTGACTACGGATCAGAAGGTTGGGAGTTCGAGTCTCTCCGGGCGCGCAGTGAAAGACCCCCGCTGCCAATGGCTGTGGGGGTTTTCGCGTTTCCGGGTGGTGGTTCGGGTTGCTCGGACGGGGGTCGGTGCGCTCCCCTCCAGGGCACCGACCCCCGGTGCGCGGGCTCGATCGAGCTCCGGATAGAGCCTGGTTTCCGGTGGCGGTGGTGTCAACGCACCGGAGTCGCAGTACGGGTGCGACTTCGGGTCGGGGACGCTGTGAGTTGGCCTACAGGAGAGTGGAAGTTCGATGTCCAGAGGGCGGTTGGCCGAGTTCGTGCGGACCCGGCGGAAGGCGCTGGGGATGACGCAGGCGCAGCTGGCGGCGACGACCGGGTGGTCGAAATCCTCGATCGAGAAGGTCGAGGCGGGACGGCTGGTTCCGAGTCTGGAGTTCGTGGGGGCACTGTTCGACGCGCTCGCCATCGCCTACCTCTATCGGGAGCGGATCATCGCCGCCCTGTATCCGGGGACACTCACCCGCATTCTGGGGCCGTCACCGAGCCGACCCGATGCCGACGCCCTCGCGGACCTGGAGGATCTGCCGTATCCGGCGGCCTACCTCACCCTGCCCGAGGGCGATGTGCTCGGCGCCAATTCCACGTGGGCCGAGACGTTTCCGGGGATGGGGACCACAGCGAATCTGCTCACCTGGCTGTTCACCGCACCGCAGGCGAGCGAGATCCTGCCGACCTGGGAGCGGCTGGCGCACGGCTTCGCTTACGGACTGCGCGTCATGGGTCCGATCTCGGTGCCGGAGACCGCTGTCACCGAGCTCGTCGACCGCTGTAGCGCACATCCGGACTTCGAACGCATGTGGACCACCGATCCACCCGACCCCGTCGCGGCGCGGCCGGAGCTGCCCGTCGTATCGCCCGCCACCGGGGAGGTCCGGAGACTGTGCGTCAAGATCGACAAACCGCATTTCCCGTTCAGTTCCTGGGTCACCTACCGGCTCGTGCCGATACGTGACGACACGCTCTGACCGCGGCGGTCAGCCGATACCGAGCCCCGCGGCGAGAGTGGGCCAAGCGCGGGGCAATTCGTCGCGCCAGTACGGCCAGGAGTGGGTGCCGGTGGGGCGGAGGTTGGCGGTGATGGGGATGCCGATCTGGCTGAGGCGGTCGATGAGTTGGAGGGTGCAGGCGTAGGCGCCGGCCTCCAGGGGGCCGCCGAAGAGGATGGAGTCGGGGTATTCCGGGGTGCCGGGGAGGTCGTGCAGGCCGGGCAGGCCGATACCGGCGGAGAGGTAGATGCTGGTGC
The DNA here is from genome assembly GCF_007362295.1 of Nocardia otitidiscaviarum. NCBI lineage: Bacteria > Bacillati > Actinomycetota > Actinomycetes > Mycobacteriales > Nocardiaceae > Nocardia > Nocardia otitidiscaviarum. The sequence continues at coordinate 6,779,859 of NZ_CP041695.1, forward strand.
CGCGCAGGGCTTCCGCGTGGGCGTGGACGTCGTGGGCGGCCCACTGGGGGTCGTCCTCCTCACCGAACATGTTGGCGGTGTCGCCGCCGTCGGTGGTGACGACGGCCTGAGCCTGGGCGCGGCCGTAGTCGGAACTGACCGCGTAGCAACCGCTGTGGGCGGCGATGGCGGAGAAGTGGCCGGGGCGGCGCACGGCCAGCATCATGGCGGCCTCCGCGCCCATGGAGACGCCCTGGACGGCGTAGCGGCCGTTGCCGTCGAAGTGGGCGTCGATCAGGGGCGGCAGTTCGCGGGTGAGGAAGGTCTCCCACTGATTGACGCCGAGATGCGGATCAGGGCGTTTCCAGTCGGTGTAGTAGCTGGACGCGCCGCCGAGGGTGAAGACCACGTTCACCGGCTTGTCGGCGAAGAATTCGAGGGCGCCGCCTCGGGCGGTCCAGTTGTTCACGTCCTCGGCGGCGCTGCGGCCGTCGAGCATGTAGAGGGTCGGGCGGGGTCGGCTGCGGTCGGCGGGCAGCAGCACCTGAACGGAGACGACACGGCCCATGGCCGGGGAGCGCACGAAGACCGTGAGGAAGCGGTCGTCGATGGGTTCCACCCGTTCGATGGCGGGCGCCGCGGCGACGGAGACCTCCGGGACGGCCGAATTACCTTCCGCCGAACCGGAATCCGCGGGTGGGCGGGCGGCGACCGGAGACGCCGCACCGAGTATCAGTGCGGCGCAGGCGATCGCGCCGACGAGACGACACCACTGGTGGCGGGGCACGGTCGCCAGTGTGCCAGAGGCATCGTGAGGCAAGCCTGACGCCGAAGCGATCGTGTCGTGACACCGCACACAAGCCGACCGATCGGAACACTGGGGTGCGGCGGCTTACGCGGGGAACGAGTTCGGAAGCGGCCGAAGGGCTTTCGTCGGTGGCACCGGAGGGGTGATCCGATCCACCGGCCGCCCGTCGACCGCTGTGGTGACCGGCGGTCGGCACCGGTTTCGGGAACTGGTTCCGACCCGCTCGGACTTGGCGGAAGCGGAGGGATTTGAACCCCCGGTCGCTCTCACGACGCTCGCTTTCAAGGCGAGTGCATTCGGCCGCTCTGCCACGCTTCCAGGGCACCGATATTAGCAGTGGTGGATTGATCGCCCCCGCCGCGCTCCGGGCCGGCCGCGTGGGGGCGGCGGCTCGGAGCGGATCGGCGAGATCGGTGGTTACGGGGGTGGGCGTTGGTCGAGGGCGCGGCCGATCAGGGTGAAGGCGGCGGCTACGGCTTCCAGTTGCTGGGGGGTGAGGAGGTCGATGAAGTCGCGGTGGACGGCGTCGACGTGGCCGGGTGCGGCGGCGCGCAGGCGGCGCATGCCCTCCTCGGTGAGGTGGGCGCGGACGCCGCGGCCGTCCTCCTCGGCGGAGGTGCGGCGCACCATGTGCTGGGCTTCCATGCGGCGGATCTGGTGGGTGAGGCGGCTGCGGGAGGACAGCACGCCGTCGGCCAGGTCGCTCATGCGCATGGCGCGGCCGGGCGCCTCGGACAGTTTCACCAGGATGCGGTAATCGGCCAGGGATAGTCGGCTGTCGGCCAGCAGCTGCCGGTTGAGTTCGGCCATGAGGCGCTGCGAGCCTTCCATATAGGCCCGCCACGCACGCTGCTGCGCCGGGGTGAGCCACCTCGGTTCGGTCGCTGTGCGACCCCCGGGACCGTCGACCACCGGCTCATTGTATTCCGGCGCTCCGGCCGGTCTGGGTGCTGCCGAGCGCATGGTGTCAACGGAAGGAGGAGATCATGGTGCGGGACAGGTCGCCGACCGACGTGCAACCCGAAAGCCCCATGGCCGCATCGAAATCCGCGAGCAGGCAGCGCAGCGCGTGGCGGACACCGTCGGCTCCCGCGATGCCGAGACCGTACGCCCACGGCCGCCCGTGCAGGACGGCCTTCGCACCCAGCGCCAACGCGACCATGACATCGGACCCGGTGCGGATCCCGGAGTCGAAGAGCACATCGGCCCGGTCGCCGACGGTCGCGACAATGGTCGGCAGCGCATCGAGGGCGGCGACCGCGCCGTCCACCTGGCGGCCGCCGTGATTGCTGACGATCACGCCGTCGGCTCCGGCGTCCACGCACTGGCGGGCGTCGTCGGGGTGCAGGACGCCCTTCACCGCGATCGGCAGCTCGGTCCATTCGCGCAGGTGGCCGATATCGGCCGGGCGCAGGGCGTGATTGCCGAAGAGTCCGGCCCAGGTGAGGATGGCATTGCGCATGGCCTCCTCGCCCTCCTCGGGCGCGGCGGCCAACCGGGCCCGGAAGACCGGATCGGACAGGTAGTTGGCGATGCCCTTGCCGTGCAGGAACGGCAGATGTCCGTGCTCGAGGTCGCGCGGCCGCCACCCGAGCGCGGGGGTGTCGACGGTGACCACGATGGCCTTGGCTCCGGCCTTCTCGGCGCGCTCGACGAAGGAGCGGGCGAGTTCGGGATCGTTCGGCCAGTACAGCTGGTACCACCAGTCGCCCGCCCGCTCGCCCACCTCCTCGATGGTGGAGGAGGCGGCGGTGGACAGCACCATGCCGATGCCCAGCTCCCGGGTCACGTCGGCGACCACGGTCTCACCGCGCTCGTGCAACAGCCCGAGCACGCCGATCGGCGCGGTCAGCACGGGCGCGGCGAAGCGGGTGCCGAGCACCTCCACCGACAGGTCACGGACACCGGGTCCGGTGGCCCCGCGCAGCATGCGCGGCAGCAGCCGGTATGTGTCGAAGGCGGCGAGATTGGCGGCGGCGGTGCGTTCCGCCGAGGCACTGCCCGCCACATAGGCGAACGCCGCGGGGTCGAGCACCTCCCGGGCGCGTGCTTCCAGTCCGGCCGCGGTCATCGGTAGTGCGGGGACGGTACCGCCGAGGCCCTGAAAGTAGATCTCGAACTGGAAGTCGACGAAACTGCTCATTCACGAGACGCTAGTGGTTTGGACCACACGGCGCGTCGACGTCGGAAAACCTTGCGGAAATTCGGCTCTCCGGTCGCAGGATCAGCGGCGGCGCACCCGTACCAGGGCGCGCGACGAGGTACCGGCCAGCGGTGCGGACACGGCCATCATGAGCAGCATTCCGAACATGGCCAGCGTCACGATGAATCCCACCATGGGAACTCCTTTCTCGAGCTGCGGGTCCCAGCCTGCCGGTAGAAGCTGACAGGATGCTGTGCGCTGCCCGAGCGCTGGATGGGAATCCGGCAGCGGCGGGCGTCGTAGGCTCGCTGGTATGTACGCGGTGACTCTGGACGGATTCGGCGGGCCCGAGGTCATGCGGTGGGCGGAGGTTCCCGACCTGCCCGCGCCCGGGCCGGGTGAGGTCGCGATCGAGGTGGTGGCCGCCGGGGTCAACCGGGCGGATCTGCTGCAGCGGCAGGGGTTCTATCCGCCGCCGCCGGGAGCCAGCGAGATCATCGGGCTGGAGTGCTCCGGCGTGATCGCGGAAGTCGGTGCGGGAGTGCGGGATCTGCGCCCCGGCGACCGGGTGTGCGCGCTGCTGTCCGGTGGCGGGTACGCCGAGCGCGTGGTGGTGCCCGCGACACAGGTGTTGCCGGTGCCGGCGGAGCTGGATCTGGCCGCCGCGGCGGCGCTGCCGGAGGTCGCGGCCACGGTGTGGTCGAATCTGGTCATGCGGGCCGGGCTGCACGCCGGGCAGTTGCTGCTGATTCACGGTGGCGGCAGCGGGATCGGGACGCACGCCATTCAGGTGGCGGTGAGCCGCGGGGCGCGGGTGGCGGTGACCGCCGGTTCGCGGTTGAAACTGGACGCCTGCGCGGAATTGGGCGCGAGCATTCTCATCAATTACCGGGAACAGGATTTCGTGGAGGTGCTGCGGGCGGAGGGTTCCGGCGCGGACATCATTCTCGACGTGATGGGCGCGTCCTATCTGTCTCGCAATGTCGACGCCTTGGCCGAGGACGGGCAGCTGGTGGTCATCGGCATGCAGGGCGGCGTGAAAGCCGAACTGAATCTGGGCGCGCTGCTGGGCAAGCGCGGCACCATCCACGCCACCAATCTGCGCCGCCGCCCCGCCACCGGACGCGGCTCCAAGGCCGAGATCATCGCCGAATTGCGGCAGCACCTGTGGCCCCTGGTCGCCGACGGGACGGTGACGCCGGTCGTGCACGCCGAGCTGCCGGTGACCGAGGTGGGCGAAGCCCACCGGCTGCTGGACTCCGACAAGACGGTGGGCAAGGTCATCCTCGCGATCGGCGAGAGCACACACCGATGAGCGGGCCCCTGCGGGTTCGGCGGAACGGGTACCGCAACGCCGTTCACCCGTGATCGCGCGACGGTGGCCGACCCACCCGGATGGCGCTGATGGGCGAATGGCACTTATCAGCCATGGGTCACGCACGGGCCGAGCCCGTACCCGCCCCGACGGCGGGTGCTGTTCGCCGCGACCGCTAGGTGTCGAGCGCCGCGAGCGCGCGGCCTAGTTGGTCGATCTCGAATCTGGTGGTGTACGGGGCCAGGCCGATGGTGACCGCGCCGCCTTCGTCGTTGACGCCGAGGGCGTCGAGCAGGCGGCTGCCGCCGTGTGACCCGCTGAGGGTGCCGATGCGGGCGTCGGCCAGTTTGGCCGAGACCTTCTCGGCCTGCATGCCCGCGATGGTGAACGACACCGTGGGGATGCGGGTGGAGGCGCGGCCGATGACGGTGAGGTTGGGGATGGTGTCCAGGGTTTCCATGAGGTGCTCGAAGAGCTGGTCGTGGTAGTCCTGCAGGGAGGTGATGGACATCTCGAGGCGTTCACGGCGGGTGCCGGTGGCGCGCTCGTCCAGGCCGGCCAGGTAGTCGATGGAGGTGGTCAGCCCGGCGAGCAGGGCATACTGGTGGCCGCCGACCTCCAGCCGTTCCGCACCCTTGGCGTAGGGGTTGAGCGACATGGAGGGGATGCGGTCCAGGAAGGCCGGGTCACGGAACACCAGCGCGCCGATCTGCGGGCCGCCCCAGGCCGGGGCGCTGAGCGCGACGACGTCGGCATTCAGTTCGTCGATGTCGATGAGCGCGTACGGGGCGGCGCCGAAGCAGTCGGCCACCAGCAGGCCGCCCACCTCGTGCACCCGGTCGGCCGCCACCCGCACCGCCGGGGCCGAACCCACGATCGGTGACGCCGCGGTCAGCGCGACCAGCCGGGCGGTGGGTCCGATCAGCTCCTCGAACTGCCACGCGGGCATTTCGCAGGTCTCGATCTCCACTTCCGCCCAGCGCACGTGCGCGCCATACCGATTCGCGATCCGCAGCCACGGCGCGACATTGGCCTCGTCGTCCAGACGCGACAGCACGATCCCGGTGCCCAGACCCAGCCGGGAACTCAGCGACTCGGCCAGCCAGGCCAGCAGCACCGCCCGGTCGGGGCCGAGCACCACGCCCGCCGGATCGCCGCCGACCAGGTCCGCGACCGCCTCGCGGGCGGCCTCCAGGATGGCGGCACTGCGCTTGGCGGCGCCGTGCCGGTTGGTGTGCGAGAAGGCGGAGGTCCGGAAACCTGTTGATACGGCCCGCGATACCGAATCCGGGACCAGCATGCCGGCTTGCGGGTCGAGATGGATCCAGCCGTCGCCCAGGGACGGTATGAGGCCCCGCACCCTTGCGACGTCGTAAGTCATGCAGGCCACTCTAAAGGCAGTTGCCAGACCGGCGTAACCGTGTTGCTGTGTTCGACTCCCGTCGGCGGGTGCCTTAGCGCGTTCGACCGGGAGACGGCAGGATAGGGAATATGACGCAATCGGACGGGACACCGGATTCCATTGTCGTGATTGGTCCCGAGGGCCGACCGTTGATCATTCCGGCGAGCGCGCAATCGGGTTCGACCGGCGACGAAGCGCTCACCGGCGATGTGATGGGCGACGACAAAACCGGCGAATCCGACGAAAAAGAAGAGTCGCTCGCCGATATGGTCGAGCAGCCCGCCAAGGTCATGCGCATCGGAACCATGATCAAACAGCTACTCGAGGAGGTCCGGCACGCGCCGCTGGACGACGCCAGCCGCACCCGCCTGGCCGAGATCCACCGCACCTCCATCCAGGAACTGGAGCAGGGCCTCGCCCCGGAGCTGCGCGACGAGCTGGAACGCCTGGCCCTCCCCTTCAGCGACGAGACCGTCCCCTCGGACGCCGAGCTCCGCATCGCCCAGGCCCAACTGGTCGGCTGGCTCGAGGGCCTCTTCCACGGCATCCAAACCGCCCTCTTCGCCCAACAGATGGCCGCCCGAGCCCAACTCGAGCAAATGCGCCAACTCCCCCCAGGCACCCACACCCCCGACCCCCGCCACCCCGGCGGCGGCGTAACCGGCGGCAGCGGGCAGTATCTCTGATCTGAACACCGGGTTGGGAGCGCCCGCGCTCCCAACCCGCCCGACACCAGCCACACCAGCACCCCGCTGCATCGAACGTGACAACTGATCTCGCACGATGCGGGTAACTCCCCGGGTACGCCCAGAATTGACTCGGCTCCCAACGCAGGCACGGATGCACAACAGCCAACGGCTGACGGCCGCCCGCTGAAGATTCGGGGAGGCGGTACAGTCAGGTGCTGTGCCTGCTGCTGCTCCCACCGACTCGGCGACGCTCGAGGCGCCCACCGCCGACTCCCCGGTGCCGCTAGTGTCGGACTCCCAGTCGTTCCGCCGTGCGTTCAAGGATTTCCGCCAGGGCTTCTCCCAGCGCGAGTTGTGGCTGTCGCTCGGCTGGCAGGACATCAAGCAGCGCTACCGCAGATCGGTGCTGGGACCGTTCTGGATCACCATCGCCACGGGTATGCAGGCGACGGCGATGGGCATCCTCTATTCCACGCTGCTGGATCAGCCGCTGCGCGAGTACCTGCCCTATGTCACGGTCGGCCTGATCGTGTGGGGCGTGATCTCGGCGAGCATCCTCGAGGGCTCGGATGTGTTCATCGCCAACGAGGGCCTCATCAAGCAACTGCCCTCGGCGTTGAGCGTGCACGTCTACCGGCTGGTGTGGCGGCAGTTCCTCTTCTTCATCCACAACGCCGCCATCTACATCCTGATGCTGGTGCTGTTCGGCGTGTGGCGGAATCTGGACTGGACCATCCTGCTGGCGATTCCGGGCATTCTGCTGCTGTTCCTGAACGCCATGTGGGTGACCATCTTCTTCGGCATCTTCAGCACCCGCTATCGCGATATCGCGCCGATCCTCGGCAGCACCACGCTCATGCTGTTCGTGCTCACCCCGGTCATGTGGACCACCAAGGCGCTGCACGATCAGGGCGGCGCGGTGAGCGAGCGCGCGAAACTGGTGGAGTTGGTGCCGACGTATCACTACCTGGAGATCGTGCGCGCCCCGCTGCTGGGCGACCCGATCCATCTGCGCAGCTGGATCGTGGTGGCGGTGATTACCGTTGTCGGCTGGGCGGTGGCGATACTGGCTATGAAGCAATTCCGTTCCCGCGTCCCGTACTGGGTGTGATGGCATGACCGAACATGTGAGTATCGAGACCCAGAACGCGTGGGTGGAGTTCCCGATCTTCGACGCCAAGTCGCGGTCGCTGAAGAAGGCGTTCCTCGGCAAGGCGGGCGGCGCGATCGGGCGCAACCAGTCCGATGTGGTGGTGGTGGAGGCGCTGCGCGACATCTCGCTGTCCTTGAAGGAGGGCGACAAGGTCGGTCTGGTCGGCCACAACGGTGCGGGCAAATCGACGCTGCTGCGCCTGCTTTCGGGCATCTACGAGCCGAGTCGAGGCACCGCGTGCATTCGCGGCCGCGTCGCGCCGGTCTTCGATCTGGGCGTCGGCATGGATCCGGAGATCTCCGGGTACGACAACATCATCATCCGCGGCCTGTTCCTCGGGCAGACCCGCAAGCAGATGCTCGCCAAGATCGACGAGATCGCCGAATTCACCGAGCTGGGTGACTATTTGGAGATGCCGCTGCGCACCTATTCCACCGGCATGCGGGTGCGCCTGGCCATGGGCGTGGTCACCTCCATCGACCCGGAAATCCTGCTGCTGGACGAGGGCATCGGCGCGGTCGACGCGGAATTCATGAAGAAGGCGCGGGTGCGCCTCCAAGAACTTGTTTCACGTTCGGGCATCCTGGTATTCGCCAGTCATTCGAACGAATTTCTTGCCCAGTTGTGCGATTCGGCATTGTGGATCGACCACGGGCATGTTCGGATGCACGGCGGAATCGAAGAAGTGGTGCGCGCCTACGAGGGCGACGAAGCCGGGGATCACGTGGCGCATGTGCTGCGTGAACTGCAACGCGAACGTGAGATGGAGCGAAATCCCGCATGACCGATCAGCATTCGCCGATCTACGACGGTGCCAGGATCATCGCGGTGGTGGTCACCCACAAGCGCCGCGAACTGCTCGCCGAGTCACTGAAGGTACTCAGCGCGCAGACTCGCCCCATCGATCACCTGATCGTGGTGGACAACGGCAACGAACCCGAGGTCGGCGAGCTGGTCCGGGAGCAGCCCATCGAGACCACCTACCTGGGCTCGGAACACAATCTGGGCGGTGCGGGCGGTTTCGCGCTGGGCATTCTGCACGCGCTCACCATGGGCGCGGACTGGGTGTGGCTGGCCGACGACGACGGTCGGCCCGAGGGCCCGGAGGTGCTGGAGACGCTGTTCGACTGCGCGAAGCGGCACGGTCTGGTCGAGGTGTCGCCGGTGGTGGCGGATATCGACGAACCGGATCGGCTGGCCTTCCCGCTGCGGCGCGGCCTGGTGTGGCGGCGGCTGCGCTCCGAACTCGGCGAGGAGGATTTCCTGCCGGGTATCGCCTCGCTGTTCAACGGCGCGCTGGTCTCCGCGGAGGCCGTGGATGTGATCGGCGTGCCGGATCTGCGGCTGTTCGTGCGCGGTGACGAGGTGGAGGTGCATCGGCGGCTGGTGCGCTCCGGGCTGCCGTTCGGCACCTGCTTGCAGACCGCCTACCTGCATCCCAACGGGTCGGCGGAGTTCAAGCCGATTCTCGGTGGGCGCATGCACACCCAGTACCCGGACGATCCGGTGAAGCGGTACTTCACCTACCGCAATCGCGGGTATCTGATGTCACAGCCGGGGATGCGCAAGCTGCTGCCGCAGGAGGTGGCGCGGTTCGGGTGGTTCTTCCTGATCCAGCAGAAGGACCCGGCCGGACTCATGGAGTGGCTGCGGTTGCAGCGGCTGGGCCGCCGCGAACAGTTCCACAAGCCGACGCCGGAAAAATAGGTTGCGGTCGTCGCCCCGCCGCTGGCAGGGTGATGCCGTTCGTTGTCGGGCTCGCGGTCGGTGACCGCTCGAGGAGAGATGGGAGGTGGATACACGTGCGAACGACACCGCGGATTGTCGTGCCGGGGCGAGGTTTCGCCCGGATCGTATCCATCTCCACTTGCCCGCACTGAGTCCCGGGAAGGGCTCGGTGCCCTATCGAGGACTCTCCCATCATGTCTGTGGTCGATTACGACCTGCTCATTCCCTACGGCTGGACTCCGGCCGTCGCCGCCGACTGCCTGCCGCTGCTCGGCGACACCCTCGTACCGGCCCGTGTGCTGCGCATGGAGCGCAGCGAATGCGAAGTGGCGGTACCGATTTCCGATACCCGACTGCCCGACCGGATGACGGCGGTGGTCGTGCGCGCCCGCTGCCCGCGCGCCGACTCCGAGGTGAGCGGGCTGTGCACCGGCGACTGGGTCGGGTTGGGCAGTGACTCCGGTGCGCGGCCGGATACCCGGCGGATGTTGAACGACGCGGTGGTGCGCATGCTGCTGCCGCGCCGCACCGCCATTGTGCGGGCGGCGGTGTCGGGGCATTCGGATTCCCGGGCGCGGTCGGCCGATCAGGTGCTGGCGGCCAATGTGGACACCGTGCTCATCTGTTCGCCCGCCGACGGCGATGTGGATCTCGGGCGGATCGAGCGCCTGCTCGCACTGGCCTGGGAATCCGGGGCGCGACCGGTGGTGGTGTTGACCAAAGCCGATGCGGCCGTGACCGTTCCGCTGGAGCAGGTGCGGGCGGTCGCGCCGGGGGCGACGGTGCTGGGCGTCAGCGCGTCGACGGGACTGGGGATGGATGTGCTCGTGTCGGTGCTGACCGGCACGGTCGCGCTCATCGGTCCGTCCGGAGCCGGAAAATCCACGCTCGCCAACGCACTGCTCGGCGCGGAGGTGTTCGCCACCGAGGCCGTGCGCGCGAACGACAAGCGGGGGCGGCACACCACGGTGCACCGGGAGCTGCGCCCGCTGCCCGGCGGGGGCGCGCTGATCGATACGCCCGGATTGCGCTCGGTCGGCCTGTGGGATGCGAGCGCGGGTATCGGCCGCACCTTCAGCGATATCGAATCCCTCGCCGCGGCATGCCGTTTCAGCGACTGCGCGCACGAACGGGAGCCCGGGTGTGCGGTTCGGGAGGCCCTCGATTCGGGTGCGCTGCCGCAGCGCCGCTTCGACAGCTACCGCAAGCTTTCGCGGGAGAACGAGTGGATGGCGGCGCGGACCGATCACCGGCTGCGGGCGGAGCGCACGAAGGTCCGGCGGGATATCGCCAAGCAGCAGCGGCGCATGTACAAGGACCGCGGCCACCACTGAGGGCGAGAACCGCGACGGTCGGCGGGGGCGCCGCCGACCGTCCGGTCTTTCAGCATCGGTCGTGCGGTCACTATGCACCTAGTTGCATATAGACCGACCGTGGCTTAGTGTCCGATTCGGCAGGTTTTCACCCCGTTCGCGTGCCGACGCGCGGATGATCGAAACGGGGCGAAGGCAGACGAACAGGAGTGGTACCCATGACAGACGCTGCGAAGCCGCTGGCGGGCAAGACCATGATCATGTCGGGTGGCAGCCGCGGGATCGGGCTGGAGATCGCCCGGCGGGCGGCGGCGGACGGGGCGAACATCACGCTCATCGCCAAGACCGATACGCCGCATCCGAAGCTGCCGGGCACCATCCACACCGCGGCGGCCGAGTTGGAGCAGGCGGGCGGCCAGGTACTCAAGTTCGTCGGCGACGTCCGCGACGACGAAGCGGTGGCCGAGGCGGTCCAGCTCACCACGCAGCGCTTCGGCGGCATCGACATGGTGGTCAACAATGCCTCGGCCATCGACCTGTCGCCCACCGAGGTGCTGCCCATGAAGAAGTACGACCTCATGCAGGACATCAACTGCCGAGGCAGCTTCCTGCTCTCCAAACTCTGCATCCCGGCGCTGAAGGATTCCGCCGCGGCGGGCCGCAACCCGCACATCCTCACCCTGTCCCCGCCGCTCAACCTGGACCCGAAATGGGCGGGCAGTTCACTCGGCTACACCATCGCCAAATACGGCATGTCGCTCACCACGCTGGGATTGGCCGAGGAACTGCGCAAGTACGGCATCGGCGTGAACTCGCTGTGGCCGCGCACCACCATCGCCACCGCGGCGGTGAAGAATCTGCTCGGCGGGGAACAGATGATCGCCACCTCCCGCACGCCGGACATCTACGCGGACGCGGCCTATCTGGTGCTCACCTCCCCTGCCAAGGACACCAGCGGCAATTTCTTCATCGACGACGAGGTGCTGGCGGCGCACGGGGTCACCGATCTGGACAGGTACCGGGTGGTGCCGGGCGATGGGCCGTTGACCACGGATCTCTTCCTGTGAACGAAACAGCTTGCGTCGCTGCGTAACTGAAATGATCTTCGCCCGATAAGCCTTCGGTAAGGAAGTTTTCAGACCGAAGGAGGCAATTCCTATGGGGCAGAGACGTTTTCTCATCGGGATCGGCACCGCCACACTGTTCGCGGGTGCCGTCGCCATGACGGCACCCGCCGCGACCGCTCAGGAACTCGCGCCGGGCGTCTCCTGCGACGGTTTCACCTGTCGCAACGACACCGACGACACGTACCGGATCGACTCGGTCGCGACCTGCGGGGTAGGCGGCAACACGATCTACGACAGTGTGCCGGTATCCACCTATGTATCGCCCCGCGCGACGGTGGACGTGCAGGTGAACTGCCCAGCCTTCACCGAGCCGGGCAGCTGGGAGTCGCAGCCGCCGACGACGCGGCTGGACGGGACCGTGGACGTGCCACCGCCCGTATTCGAGCCGGGTCGCCCGGTGCCGACGTTCGCGCAGACCATCCGTCACGACCACGCCGAGGTCGACAACGATCCGCCCGCCTCGGGCCCCAGCGGCTCCGCCGGCTGATCGAGACGGCCCGACCCCTCGGCTCTCCGCAGCGCCGAGGGGTCAGGCCGCCGCCCGTGCCTCCCGCTCGGCCAACTCCTTCAGGGTGAGCAGCTGCTTGCGCATCATGACGAAATCGCCGAATGCCAGCGGGACGGTGATGACGCGCGGCCCCCGGAAGAGCACCCGGACATGCAGGCGGCTGCCCGCGTCCGCGTGCACCCGCACCGCGTAGGTGACCGCCACGTGCGACGTGCCCAGGGTGATGTGCTCGCCGGGCGTGAAGTCGACGAGGTCGAACGCGCCCATGAAGCGTTGCCCCACCGCCAGATTCGTCAATTCCGGATCGCGTACCCGGGGGCTGCGGCGGCCGAAGTTGTCGAGCAGGTCGTAGCTGTACGGGGACTTGCGCAGCTGGCACAGCCAGGCGAAGACCACGGAGGGCGGGGCGTCGATGGCGACCGCCCGGTCACAGATCAACGACGGCCCGGAAATCAGGCTGTCGCAGGGCATGCGCGCGGCGAGTTCGCCGGAGTCGGCGCCCCACACCTGTCCGGGCGTCATGACCGGGCCGCCGCGGCCGCGGTGCGGCGCAGCAATCGCCGCACGACGAAGGCGTGCGCGCCGGTCCCGATGACCAGCGCGCGGTAGAGCTTTCCGATACGGCCGTGGAATGCGGCGCGGCTCTCGGCGGTGAGCCGGGTGCGGTGCGCGTCCACCTCCTCCAGCCGCCAGGTGATGCCGTAGCTGGTGATCCGATTCGCGCCGGTGAGCGTCAAACGTCGGGGCGGCTCGGCCTCGTCGAGCCCGAATCCGTGCGGCAGTGTGCTGAGATCGTCGGGATTACCGCTGGCCGATCGCAGCAGGGCTGCCCAGGTCCGTTCCCGATCGGCGGCGACTATCCTGGAATGCTGATCAATATAGGGCAAACGCTCCATATAGAAGGACTGTACTAGTTCATGGCACCTCCCCGGAAGCACGACACCGACGTGATCCTCGACGCAGCCCGCTCGCTGGTGCTGCGTGACGGCCCGCGCGCGGCCTCGGTGGCCGCCATCGCCGAGGCCAGCGGCGCGCCCGTGGGCACCCTCTACCACCGCTTCGGCAACAGAAACGGGGTTCTCACCGCCGCGTGGATCCGCGCGCTGGAGCGCTTCCAGGCCCGGGTGCTCGAGGCCGCCGCCGTGGACGATCCGATCGAGGCGGCGGTGGCCATCTGCGCCGCCTCCGTCGCCTTCGGCCGCGAATCCCTCGACGATGCCCGCCTGCTGCTCAACCTGCGGCCCAGCGACCTGCTGGACGGGGCACCCGACACCGCGTTCGGCGACCGCCTCACCACCATGAACGCGCCGCTCATCGAGCACCTGCACCGCATCGCCCGCGGCATCTACGGCAGCGACGGCCCGCGCGAACTCGACGCGGTGGCCCGCGCCATCGTCGACCTGCCCTATGCCGCCATCCGCAGGCACGCCCACGGCGACGGCCTGCCCGACTGGCTCGAAGCAGACCTGCCATCGGCCACCCGCGCACTGCTCACCGCCGCGCGGTAGGCCCTGAAACCCGGTTGCAGGTGCGCGGCGGGCGTGGCAGATTCAATGGGGCGAAGCGTCGCCGGATCGCTGTGGGGGCGGGGGGATCAGCGCGTCGTCACTCGGCGTCGATGCCGTAGAGGCGCTCCCAGTTCCGGCGGCTGGTGAGTTCCGGCATGGCGGCGCGGTAGCGGCGTTGCAGGTCGGGGAGTTCGCGGCGGAGCTGCCGCAGCACCCGGATGGCGCGCAGCAGCAGGCGGCGGGCGGTGGCCTTGTCCCGCTTGCGGATTCGGACGCCGGACTGCGAGGCGTCGGTGACCACCACGTGGTCGAACAGCGAGATGTGCCACCAGTGCGCGTCCTCGCGGGTGACGCCGACCGGTCCGGGCTGGGTGCGACCGGTCCACTGCGTGATGGCACGCTTGAACAGGATCAGCAGGGGGCGGCTGGGTTCACCGCCCGCGCGGCGGATGCCGATGTGCGCGTTGGGAACCGGGGCGGTGGCGGCCGAATGCTTGACGGTCTCCGGATAGTCGGCGCGGGAGGAGCGGGCGGCGGCGAGCGCGGCCTGGCCGCCGTCGCGCAGCGCCTCCGGCCCCTTCAGGTAGTCCTCGATGCCCTGGAGCGTGGTGTGCGCCAGGCCGTACTGCATGCCGACCAGGTACTCGCCGATCTCGCGGAGCAGTTGCCGGGTAACGGCTTTGGGGTCCAGGTCGGCGTGCAGCGAGGAGACGATGAGGGAGTTGCGCGAGGAGAAGTAGCGCGCCCAGTCGTCGAAGTCCTTCCAGTAGAAGTCCGCGTGCCAGACGGCGGCGCCCGGCAGGGTGACGGTGACGAACCCGTGCTCGCGGGCGCGCAGACCGTATTCGACGTCGTCCCACTGGAAGAAGATCGGCACCGGCAGCCCGATGCGCGCCACCACCTCGGCCGGGATGAGGCAGGTCCACCAGGCGTTGTACCCGGCGTCCACGCGGCGCTCCTGATGCTTCTTGAGCATGCTGGTGTTGCGCAGCGCCTTCGACACCTTCTGGCCGTGCCGCAGCTTGCCGAGATCGGTCTCCTCCGCACCGACGTTCAGGTAATCGGGGTTGTAGAGGAACAGCATCTGCGCGCCGACCAGCGTGGGTTCCACGGTCACGTTCGCGAAGGCGTTGAGCCGCAGCACCGTTTCGGGCTCGCACAGGATGTCGTCGTCCATGAGGATGACGTCGGCGTGCTCATTGGCCGCCGACACCTCGTAGAGCCCGCGCGTGAAGCCGCCCGCCCCACCGAGATTCGGCTGCCGGATGTAGCGCAGCTTGTCACCCAGACGCGGCTGGGTCTGCTGGAACAGCGGGCGGTCCTGCACCAGGTCGGTGCCCTGGTCGACGACGTAGACGGCGTCGATGGCGTCGAGCACGGTCGGATCCGAGGCCAGCGCCGCCACCGTGTGCGCGCAGTCCTCGGCCCGGTTGAAGGTGCAGATGGCGATGGCCACCGGGCGCACCCGCTCCGGCGCGGGCGCGGTCCACTGCAGGTCGCTGATCAGCACCTCACCGCCGACGGCGTCGATCTCCAGCCACATGGCCCCGCCGTCGACATACATGTCCAGGGCGGCGCGCAGCGCGACGCGGCCGCTCTCCCGGGTCTCCGCGGTGGCGACCACGCGCCGGTGCCCCGCGATGTCGGAGGCGGCCAGGCGGACCAGGGTCTTGCCCGTCACCTCCAGGGTGAGGGTGGCCTCGACCTCGGTGACCGTGGTCCAGCGCTGCCAGTAGCTGGCGGCGAAACGGCCGAAGTAGGTGTTGGTGTGCGCGCTCGCGCCCTTGGGCAGGCGCAGCGTGAAGCGTTCCCGGGTCGCCTTGCCGCCCTTGACGACCGCGTACAGATCGTCGCTGATACGCGGCGCGGGGCCGGTGAAGACGCCGCGCGCCAGCACGAGCCGCTCCGGTGCGGCGTGATCGGCACGCAGGGCCTCCGGCGCGGCCACGGTCTCCCGGTCGCTGATCTCGGTCACGGCCTGCCCACCCGACTGGTCCACCATGAATCCCTTATCCCTCGAATTACCACAGAAACCGGCTCAACCATGACGTGGACGCAGTTCCACGAACGCGCTCGGCGGGGCGAGAATATCAATGCGTCCGCCGCCGAGCACCGTGAACCCGCGCTAGCCGTCATTGTCGCGCGGGCCGGTGAATACGAACTTCCCGTACGCCCAGAATCGGAAGCCCATGGCCACCGCCTGGCCCACCAGAGTTCCGGAGATGTTGTCCGCCAAGGGACTGTCGAGCCCGAGCACATAGCGGGAGAAACCCAGGCAGCTCAGTTGCAGTCCGATGGCCATGACATTGAGCAGGGCGTAGACGAGGATGTGGCGGGTGCCGGTCTCGCCCCCGTGATCGGAGTAGGTCCACCATTTGTTGCCGAAATAGGTGACGACGGTGGCCACGCCGATGGCGATGATCTTGGCGGGCAGCGGGGCGTGGAACAGCGGGCCCTCGCCACCCCAGAACACGAGCACGTTGTAGGTGCCCGCGTCGACCAGGAATCCGATGGCGCCGACCACCAGGAAGGCGCCGCCCTTGCGCAGGAACGCGCGCGCCTTGCCGGTCAGGGACACGCCTCGATCCGGCTCGGTGACCGTGGGCTCACTGGTGGACACCGGGCCGACGGTACCGCAGAAACGGAGATGCGCGATCCGTCGCGGGCTCGAGACAGTCCGGACCGCGCACACCCGGCCGGGCGGCGGCAGCAGCGCCGTCGTACGGCGAGTCGGAGCCGACACGCGAGGCATGCGGCCTCGGGGTGCGGGTATGCCGGAGGGATGAGAGGGTGAGCGGGTGCGGCGGGGGTCACTGCCTGTACCCTCCCGATGTCGTTATCCCTTCCGATCGCAAGGATTGACCGGGTGGAGTCCACCGAGCTTCGCATTGCCGCCATCGTGCCGTGCCACAACGAAGAGGCCGCGGTGGCGAAGGTCGTCACCGACCTGAAGGCCGCCGTGCCGGGCATCGTCGTGTACGTCTACGACAATCTGAGCACCGACGCGACCGCGGAGCGGGCGCGCGAGGCCGGAGCGATCGTGCGGACCGAGTACCGCAAGGGCAAGGGCAACGTGGTGCGCCGCGCCTTCGCCGATATCGAGGCCGACATCTATCTGATGATCGACGGCGACGACACCTACGACGCCGCGGCCGCACCGCTGATGATCAAGACGCTGCTGGAGGGTCCGTACGACCACGTACTGGGGGTGCGGCGGGAACTCGCGGGCGAGTCCGCGTACCGGGTCGGTCACGAGACCGGCAACAAGGTGCTCAACGGCGTGGTCGGCAAGGTGTTCGGCGAGAACGTCGAGGACATGCTGAGCGGGTACCGGGTGTTCTCCCGGCGTTTCGTGAAGAGCTTCCCGGCGGTGTCGCGCGAGTTCGAGATCGAGACCGAGTTGACGGTGCATTCGCAGCATCTGCGGGTGCCGCAGACCGCGGTGCCGGTCGGCTTCCGGGATCGCCCGGCGGGCAGTGAATCCAAACTGCGCACCTATCACGACGGGTTCAAGATCCTGCGCCTGATCATCGGTTTGGCGCGGCACGAGCGGCCGGTCGCCTTCTACGGGCTGTTCGGCACGCTGGCCTGGCTGCTGTCGGTCGTTCTGATCGTTCCGATCGTGGTGGAGTTCTATCGGATTCACGAGGTGCCGCGATTCCCCACGCTGTTCCTCGGCTTCACGCTGCTGCTGTTCGGCACGCTCGCGTGGACGGCCGGTCTGATTCTCGACGGCATCAAGCGCTCCCGGCACGAGGCCGCGCGACTGATCTATCTGCGCTACTCGGCCGTCGGAGCCGGAGAACGGGAGCCCGAGCATTCCGGCGGTTCGCGCCGATGACCTCGGTATCCGACAAATCCGGCGCGGCGTCGGCCGGAGACTCGGCCGTGGAGTCGGAGAATGGCGCGGTGGAATCGAAGAACGGCAACGGGACGCGCGGCGACAGCACCGCGACGACCTCCGATACGACAGCCGCTGCCGCATCGGAAAGCGACGGACCGGCCGCTGCCACCGATACCCCGATCTGGGACGAGGTGCGGCGGCCGAACGCGGTGAGCGCCGCGAAACCGGCTGCGCCCGAAGACGTGAGCGCCACGTCGACGGCGACCGACGCGGCCGTCGCCGCCGACGAGCGCGCGCAGCCCGCCAAGGTGGGAGTCGGTGCGACGCGGGCCGGTCGGATGAGCGGCATCGTCGACGCCGTCGAACGGCGGTTCGGTACGGCGGCGCTGGCCTTCGTCGTGGTTGCCGGGGTCTTCGGGGCGCTGTTCGCCGTCGCCACCCCGCCGTTCTGGGGCCACGACGAGATCACCCAGTTCGGGCGGGCGTATCAGGTGGCGCACGGCGGGTTCACCCCCGAACAGATCGCCGACGATCGCGACGTGGCCTACGGCGGTCAGGTGCCGACCAGCATCGACGCGCTGATGAGCTACGCATTCCAGGACTACAACAACAATCCCGAAGAACCCGATCCGATGGTCGCCGATCCGGGCGTCTACGACCGCCTGGGCGCGGCACCGGTGACGTCGGAGACCCGGGATGTGTGGTTCACCAATACCGCCGCCTACTCCCCCGTTCCGTATGTCCCCGCGGCCCTGGGCATTCGGCTCTCCGAGGCGCTCGACCTGAGTGTCGGCGCGCTCAATACCGTGACCCGGCTGTCCGGTCTGCTGGCCTACGTGCTGATCGTCGGCTTCGCGCTGCGGACGCTGCGCGGGCACCGGGTGCAGTGGCTGGCGTTCACGGTGGCGGTGCTGCCCATCGCGGTCTTCCAGGCGGGCACGGTCACCGCCGACACCATGACCAACGCGCTGGCCATCCTGGTGTCGGCGCTGCTGGTGAAGGGGCTGTTCCTCGGCGACCGGCTGACCCGGCCGGAGACCGTCGCGGCGCTCACCGCCACGGTGCTGCTGCCGATCAGCAAGCCGACCTACGTGCTGCTGGCCATGCTGACCGTGCTGATTCCGGCGCGGCGCTACGGTCTGCGCGGACCGCTGCGCTTCCTGCCCTGGGTGGTCGCGGCCGTCGGTGCGGGCGTGTTCGCGGCGTGGATGAAGGTCGCCGCCCCGACCGGTGAGGGCATGAGCCTGATGCGGCCCCGGCACCAGTGGGGCACCGTGCGGCCGGGCGATCAGCTCTCGGAGATCCTGAGCGATCCGCTGCGCTTCCTGAGCGTGTTCGGCGACAGTGTGTGGCTGCGCGACCAGCGCTGGTTCACCCAGTTCTTCGGCGAACTGGGCTTCGCCTACATCGATGTTCCGGCCATCACGATGCTGGCCTGTCTGCTCGCCTTCGCGGTGAGCGTCGGCATTGCCGATCGTTTGCCGGGGGCGAGTAACGCGCGCACCGCCATTGTGGCGCTGACCGTATTGGCCAGCGTCGCCATGATCTACGTGACGCTGTACATGTCCTTCACCCCGGTGGGCTACTACATCATCGACGGTGTGCAGGGCCGGTATTTCGTGCCGCTGGCCATTGCCGCCATGGCGGTGGTGCTGCGCTGGATGCCCTTGCGGCTCACCGATTCCGAGGGGCGGACGCCGTCACGCGGACCGGCCGTCGTCATCGTGGCCGCCACCGTATTCGCGCTCATCGCCGCGGCCGCGAAATACTGCTCCATCGTCTGGGGCTGAGGTAGCCGGGGTAGAAGCCGCGCGGCGTGCGGGATATCGCGCGGCCTACCGGACTTCCGCGGCTTACAGAACCTTCTCGCCCGCGGCCGCGTAGGCGCTTTCGGTGGCGGCTTTCTGCGGCCGCCACCAGGATTCGTTGGCGCGATACCAGTCGATGGTGGCGGCCAGTCCCGCGCGGAAGTCGCGGTATTCCGGTGTCCAGCCGAGTTCGGTGCGCAGCAGCGTGGAATCGATGGCGTAGCGCTGGTCGTGGCCGGGGCGGTCGGTGACGTGGTCGAAGTCGTCCGGATCGCGGCCGAATGCCTCCAGAATGAGCCGCACCACCGATTTGTTGTCGCGTTCGCCGTCGGCGCCGATGAGATACGTCTGACCGATGCGCCCGCGCTCCAGGATTTCCCATACCGCGCTGTTGTGGTCGTCCACGTGGATCCAGTCGCGCACCTGATGTCCGGCGCCGTAGAGGCGGGGGCGGATACCGTCGATGAGATTGGTGATCTGCCGCGGAATGAATTTCTCGACGTGCTGGTACGGGCCGAAGTTGTTGCTGCAGTTGGACAGTGTGGCCCGGATGCCGAACGAGCGCACCCAGGCGCGCACCAGCATGTCGCTGGACGCCTTGCTGGCCGAATAGGGACTGGACGGGTTGTATGGCGTGTTCTCGGTGAACGCGGTCGGATCGTCGAGTTCCAGATCGCCGTACACCTCGTCGGTGGAGATGTGGTGGTAGCGCACCTGATGTTTGCGCACCGCCTGGAGCAGCGCGAAGGTGCCGACGATATTGGTCTGGACGAACGGCCACGGATCGGCGAGGGAATTGTCGTTGTGTGATTCGGCGGCGAAATGCACCACCGCGTCCACGCCCCCGACCAGCCGGTCCACCAGCGCGGCATCGGCGACGTCACCGTGCACGAACTCGATGCGGTCGGCCACCGGGTCCAGTGAGGCCCGGTTTCCGGCATAGGTGAGTTTGTCCAGCACGGTGACATGAACGCCGGGCCGTCGGTTCACGGTCTGATGAACGAAGTTCGCGCCGATGAAGCCGGCGCCACCGGTTACGAGCAGTCGCACAGCAGAACCCTACCGAGTTTCGCGGCGGGCCGGGGCGGTCAGGTAACCCGACGAGCACAGCGGCGGCGTTCCGGCTGCGCGCATTCGGATACGCGGTGGAAACACCGAATACCGCCGTAGGCTGGAATCCGCGCCGAAATGTCGCAATTTCGCCGCCAACTCGCGACATTCGCCCGATTCGGTCACGAATATACCTCGACTATTTGTGATCTCGAACACAAACTTGCCGGTCCGGATTGTCGATTCCGTCCGGAAGGTTCGAGAAAGCCGGTCGCGACCTGCGTGTTTCCAGGAGCCGACCAACGCGTACGGCGCTGTGGTGAACAAGAATTGAATGAACGGTCACAGTAGGTTCACCGATCGTTAGCTGACCTCGATTTGTATTCCCGTGTCCCCCCGAGCTCTTCGTATCGAGGTTTCAAAGAATGCTGATGAGGAAATTCGCCGCGACGTCGGCCATGGTTATCGCTGCCCTGGGCGTCACCGCGGGCACCGTGCACGCCGACCCGGCTCCGGCCCCCGCCCAGGGTGTCGAGGTCTCCTACGAGGTCAAGGAGAAGGCTCTCCAGATCTCGGCCGCCGGCGGCTCGGTCGCCGTCGAGGACGGTCTGTTCAAGATCAAGGATGCCAATGGCACCGTGATGGCCGGTGGCCCGCTCATGGTCCAGGTGGACGACTTCCTGTTCCCGGTCGCCGCGGAGATCAGTGGCAACACCGCCACCCTGACCCCCGAGATCGAGATGGACAAGGCCGTCTACAAGCCGGTCGCCCTGCCGTTCCAGGACCAGGCCGGTTTCAAGAACGAGTACGAGCGTGAGAAGGCCGCCTACTCGCGCATGAAGGACAACATCAGCATGGCCGCCACCCTGGCGGGCCTGACCACCACCGTGCTCGGCGGCATCGTCGGCTGTGTGCTGGGTGCTGCCGTCGGCCTCGCCGCCAGCCTGCCGATCGCGACCATGTTCGGCGCGGGCCCGGTCATCGGCTGCCTCGTCGGCGCCGCCGCCACCGCCAGCTTCGTCGGCATCGTCGGCACCATCCTGATCACCGCCCCGGTGGCCGTGGTCGAGATCATCAACTACTTCAACATCATCAACTCGCCCTTCGTGCCGCCGGCCAAGTAATCGGCAAGCGCCACAAGCGAACCCGCCCGGTCTGAGACCGGGCGGGTTCGCCGTGTTCGGGGCGCTCAGGCGGTGCGCATCAGCTGCTCGGCTTCGAGGCGGGCGCGGACGAAGCGGGCCACCGACGCCAGCGCCGCCCGGCTCTCCGGCATACCCGGGAAGATGGCCATGAAGGCGTGCACCTGACCGCGCCAGACCTCCAGGGTGGCCGGGACGCCCGCGGCGGCCAGGCGCTGGGCCATGAGTTCGCTGTCGCGGCGCAGCACCTCGTCCTCGGCCACGATGAGCAGGGCCGGGGGCATCCCGGCGAGCACGCCGTTGACCGGTGACAGCCGCGGGTCCAGGCAGCCGTCGACCGTAGCTCCGATGCGCACCACCGATTCCAGCGCGGACAGCGGAATGAGCGGGTCCCGGCGCATGTTCGGGTGGGCGCGCTTCTCGGTGCAGTCCAGGTCCAGGGCGGGGCACAGGCCGACCAGCCCGGCAGGCACCGGATGCCCCTGATCGCGGGCGCGCAGGGCGGTCGCGAAAGTCATGTAGCCACCGGCGGAATCACCGGCGAAGACGATGCGCGAGGCATCCGCGCCCCGGCTGAGCAGCCAGCGGTAGGCGGTCAGGCAGTCGTCGACCGAACCGGAGATGTCGGTATCGGGCAGCTGCCGATACTCCACACTCACCACCGGCAGCCCGGTGCGCCGAGCCAGCGCGGCCACCACGGGGCGGTGTGTGTCCAGCCCGCACAGGAAGAAGCCGCCGCCGTGCATGTACATGATCGCGCCGTCGCGCAGCGAACTGCGGGCTCCGGCGGGACGCACGATCTCCATGCGGAAGTCCCTGAGCCGCACCTGCTCCCGCTCCACCCCGCGCGGCTGCGGCCGGAATTTCGACAGCCCGTTGATCACCGTCGCCGCCACCGGGATGGTGCGCGCGTTGACGGGCACCAGGCCACCGAGCGGCCGGACCACGGTGCGGCAGGCCGCCGCCAGGGCGTGTGCGTACACGCTGATGCCGTGCGGGTTGGCCACCGGGACGCTGTCACTTGTCGCTGTCATCGCGCACCTACCTCGTTGTTGGCGCGCCGAGCCGTTCGTCCAGGGACCGAACAGGGCTCGGGCACCCGGCGCGCGAGAGTCGGCGCTGACATCTCACATAGCGTCGTTTCAGAACACCATGAGAACGTGACGTACGCAACACTTAATGGCCACAAGGGCATTGCGGTAAACCGGCCGTGATCGATTCGCGGTCGAGTCGGAACCTCCCCGCCCCCGCCCGCGACCCAACTGGCAGACTGCTGTGACATGCGCGGAATCATCCTGGCGGGCGGCACGGGCTCACGGCTGCACCCGATCACGCGCGGGGTGAGCAAACAGCTGGTCCCGGTGTACGACAAGCCGATGGTGTACTACCCCCTGTCCACGCTCATGCTGGCGGGAATCCGGGACATCCTGGTCATCACCACACCGGAGGACAGCGACGCCTTCGCGCGCCTGCTCGGCGACGGCAGCCGGTTCGGGCTGTCCATCTCCTATGTGGTGCAACCGGAACCCGACGGGCTCGCCCGCGCCTTCGTCCTGGGCGCCGAGCACATCGGCACCGACTGCGCGGCACTGGTGCTGGGCGACAACATCTTCCACGGACCCGGACTCGGCACCACGCTGCACCGCTTCGACGGGCTCGACGGCGGCGCGGTGTTCGCCTACCGGGTCTCCGACCCCACCGCCTACGGCGTGGTGGAATTCGCCGAGGGCAAGGCCATCTCCATCGAGGAGAAGCCGAAGCGGCCGCGCTCCAACTACGCCATTCCGGGGCTGTACTTCTACGACAACGACGTCGTCGAGATCGCCCGCGGGCTGCGGCCCTCGGCGCGCGGCGAATACGAGATCACCGATATCAACCGCACCTATCTCGAACAGGGCAGACTGCGGGTGGAGGTGCTCGCCCGCGGCACCGCCTGGCTCGACACCGGCACCTTCGACTCACTGCTGGACGCCGCGAATTACGTGCGCACCATCGAAGAGCGGCAGGGCCTCAAGATCGGGGTACCCGAAGAGGTGGCCTGGCGGATGAACTTCATCGACGACGAACAGCTGCGCGCCATCGCCGAACCGCTCGAACGCTCGGGTTACGGCACCTACCTGCTGAATCTGCTGGAGCACGGCCGGGAGTGGGAGCAGGGCGCACTGGGACGGGAGCACTGACGGTGGAGATACGGGAACTGTCGGTGCCCGGCGCGTGGGAGTTCACGCCGCGGCTGCACGGTGACGCGCGCGGGGTGTTCCTCGAGCAGTTCAAGGCGTCGGAATTCGAGAAGGCGGTGGGGCGGCCCTTCGATCTCCAGCAGGTGAACGTCTCCACCTCGGCCGCCGGGGTGCTGCGCGGCATCCACTACACCGCGAATCCGCCGGGGCAGGCCAAGTACGTGACCTGTGTGCGGGGCGCGTTCCTGGATGTGGTGGTGGATCTGCGGCCCGACTCGCCGACCTTCGGCCGGTGGGACGCCGTGGTGATCGACGATGTGACGCGCCGGTCGGTGTTCCTGGCCGAGGGGCTGGGGCACGCACTGCTGTCGCTGGCGGACGACTCCACCGTGACGTACCTGTGCTCCCTGGAGTACACCCCCGAATTCGACGGTGAGGTGGACGCGTTCGATCCGGCCATCGGCATCGAATGGCCGACGGTGGGTCGAGACGGGCAGCCGCTCACGGTCATCCGCTCGGCCAAGGACGCCGCCGCACCCCCACTGTCGGACGCACGGCTGTTGTATTGACGACCCAGGTGCGCTGTCGCGCTAACGACCCAGGTGCGCTGTCGCGCTAACGACCCAGGTGCGCTGTCGCGCTAACGACCCAGGTGCGCTGTCGCACTGACGACCCAAGTGCGCTGTCGTACTGACGACCCAGGTGCACCGGCAATCCCGGTGCACTGAGAATCCCGGGCGCACGAAACCCCCGGCTCCGCGCCGTCCGATCGCTCGCGATGACACCGGCCGCCACGTCCGGAGCCGGGATCCGCGTGGTTTGCCGTGCGACTGGACGGTCGCGGCACCCACCACTTCGCGAGGCGTGCCGCCCGCCGCTCATGGCACCCCGGTCAGGACGCTGACCGTTCGCCGCAGGCCGAGAACCGACGCCCAGCCGGCGTCGCGACCGCGTGGCCCGGTATCAGCCGGTGGTCGCGCTCGGGGTGTCGAAGGCGCGGCGGGCCGCGGCTGCCAGTTCGGCGTTGAAACGGTTCGTGGCTTCGATATTCGCGGCGTGCCCGGTGGGCAGGATGTGGAGGTCCACCAGGCTGCCGACCCGGGCCAGGGCGTCGGCGAGGGCGCGTGACATGGCCAGGGGGAGCAGGCGGTCGCGGTCTCCGGCGATCACGGTGGTCGGGACGGTGAGGTGTTCGGCGGCCGGGCCCAGATCGAATTCGGCGAGCATCCGCTCCACGCGGGCGCGGCCGCGCGGCGGGCAGGAGCGCACGATGTTCAGGACGAAGGCCACCTCGTCCGGGGTGGCGTTGCGGGACATGATGCGCCAGCGGATCAGCCACTTCACCAGTGGGCCGCCCGGAATCGGCAGCGGCAGACCGAGCAGCGACACCAGCAGCCGGGCCGAGAGTTGGACGCGGCGGCCGAGAATCCGCAGGGGCACATTGAAGCCGGGCAGCAGTTCGGTGCCGGTGGCGATGCGGCCCGAGGTGGTGTTGGCCAGGATCGCACCCGCCGCGTGGGAGTCGAACTGGTCGCGGTGGCGGGCGGCCCACGCCTGCACGGTGATTCCGCCCATGCTGTGCCCGACCACCAGCGCCGGTTCACCCGGACGCAGGGTGGCGGCCAGCACGGTGGCCAGGTCGTCGCCGAGCTGATCGATACTCGGGCCATCCGCGCCGAGACCGCTCTCCCCGTGCCCGCGCTGGTCGTAGCAGATCAGGCGGTACTCCTCGGCGAAGGCGTTGATCTGCGGATTCCAGTATTCGAGGCAGCAGCCCCAGCCGTGGACGAGCACGATCGGCCGCCCCTCGGCCGGACCGTAGACGCGCACCCGCAATCGCGCCCCGTCCGGGGTGGTCACGGGCACGGTCGCGCCGGGCGCGGTGGGTGGATTCAGCGCCGCGGTGGCGTAGCGCCGCGACCGCAGCCGCGCCCGACGACGTGCGAACACCGCAGCCAGCCTGTCGCGACTCACGCTGACATCGTGACAACCCGACCACGGCAACGACGGTAGGACGCGCCGCACGGACACAGGAGTCACGGACACAGGAGTCACCGCCGGGCGGCGGGTGGCGATATCGCCGGTGATGCTGAAAGCGCTGGGGCGCATCGCGTGTGCGATGCGCCCCAGCGATCCGGCCCGGCGGGCGACGAGGGAGAGCCGTCGCCGAGCCGGAGATCGGGTCAGCCGACGAGTTGCAGTTCGGCCTCCGTCTGCTCGACCGCACGGTTCTTGCGCCGCTTCGGCAGGTAGACCGTGAGGGCGACCAGGGCTCCCACAATGGCCACGCCCGCGGCGAATTCCAGGCCGGGACGGTAGGTGTCCAGCATGGCGGCCGGGCTGGGGTCGGTGTGCGCGCCCGAGGTGACGATGGCGGTGGTCACCGCCAGCACGATGGCCGCGCCGACCTGCATGGCGGTTTGCAGCACGCCGGCGGCGAGCCCCTGCTCGTCATTGTCGATACCGCTGGTGGCCTGGATATTGATGGCCGGGAAGCCGACCCAGCCGATGCCGATCAGCAGGATGGCGGGCAGCAGGACCGTCAGATAGTTCGGGGCGGTGTCGACGCGCAGGAACATCAGGTAGCCGACGGCCATGACCGCCATGGTGATGGCGATGATCGGCCCGGTGCCGAAGCGGTCGACCAGCTTGTCGGAGACGAAGGCCGAGGTGACCACCAGCAGACCCACCGGCAGCAGGGCGAGCGCCAGGTGCAGCGGCGACCAGCCGAGGGTGTCCTGGAAGTACAGCGTGGTGATGAACTGCCAGCTGAAGTACGAACCGCCCACCGCGATGATGGCGAGGCTGGCGCGGACCAGGGTGGCCTTGCGCAGGATGCCCAGGCGGACCAGCGGATACCGCACCCGCTTCTCGACCGCGATGAATCCGGCGAACAGCGCCGCGGCCAGTACGAACGAGCCGATGGTGCGCGCCGACGCCCAACCCACCTCGGGGGCGGTGACCACGGTGTAGACCAGCAGCAGCATGGCGGCGGTGGACAGCACAGCGCCCAGGATGTCGTGGCCGCCCTCGTCGGCGGGCTTGTCCTTGGGCACCAGGAAGATGGCCGCGATCAGGGCCGCCAGCGCGATGGGCACCGGCAGCAGGAAGGTCCAGCGCCAGCCGATACCGGTCATGAGGCCGCCGAACAGCAGACCCATGGAGTAGCCGCCCGCGCCGAACACGGTGTAGATCGACAGCGCCTTGTTGCGGGCCGGGCCCTCGGCGAAGTTGGTGGTGATGATGGACAGGCCGGTCGGCGCGGTGAAGGCGGCGGCCAGGCCCTTGATGAAGCGGGTGAGGATCAGCAGCGGGCCAGAGCTGACCAGCGCGCTCGCCAGCGAGGCGAGGGCGAAGACGGCCAGCGCGATCAGGAAGACCTTGCGGCGGCCGAGCAGGTCGGCGGTGCGTCCGCCCAGCAGCAGCAGGCCGCCGTAGCCGAGCACGTAGCCGCTGACCAGCCATTGCAGGGTGGAGGTGGGGAGGTCGAGTTCGGTTCCGATGGACGGCAGTGCGACGCCGATCATCGACACGTCCAGACCGTCGAGGAACAGCACGATGCACAGGGTGATCAGCATGCCCCAGAGGCGCAGGGGCCAGCTGTTCGTATCGGCGGATGCGGCAGCCGATTTCAGAGCCGTTGTGGTCATGAGCCGAAACAGTACATGCACGCGCATTAAATGTGCAAGCATTAAATGCGGTTGCATGATTCGATGCCGACCACTAGGATGGCCCCATGCCGAAGCCGACAGCGCCTGTCGACCGGCCCGAAGCCACCGGGCTGGTAGCCGAATGGCGCGAGCTGCTGAGCCGGCACGCGACCGCCTCCTGCGCCCTCGAGAAGGAGTTGCAGGGCCGCCACCACATCGGGCTCAGCGAATTCGAAACCCTCGACCGGCTCATGGAGGCCGGCGGTGAGAGCTACAAGATGAGCGACCTCGCCGGAGACATCCACCTCAGCCAGAGCGCCCTCTCCCGCGCGGTGGCCCGCCTGGAACGCGACGGCCTGGTCAACCGCACGCTGTGCACCGAAGACCGCCGCGCCATCTTCGTCTGCCTCACCGACAAGGGCCGCGAACTGCACCGTGCGGCCGCGCCCACACATCGCGAAGTCCTGGAACAGTCGCTGCGCTGAGCCGTATGCTGCGGGCATGCCCTCCTACGCGGTCGATCCGCGGGTCGATGCCTACATCGACGCGCTACCAGAATGGCAGCAGGCCGTATGCCGCGAGGTGCGGGAGCTGGTGCACGAGGCCGATCCCGAGGTCGTCGAGACCATCAAACGCACGGTGCGGCCCTACTTCGTGCTGGACGGCAATATCTGCGCGCTGCTCGCCGCCAAGGACCATGTGAACGTCTTCCTCTACGACGGGGCCATCGTGCCCGATCCGGAGGGGATCATCACCGGCGGGCACGACAACAAGACGGCCCGCACCGTCGCCGTTCGCGAGGGCGAGGCCCTGAACGCCCCGGCGCTGCTCGCCATGTTCCGGCAGATCATCGCCAACAACCGCGCCGGGGGCTGGCGAAAGCTGAAGGGCGGGAACTGAACCCGGAGGCGCGGCAACACCGCGCCGGGAGCCGGACTCAGGCGGCGATCGCCGCGCCCTCGCCGCGCGCCACCCGTGCGGCCCGCTGCGTCATGGCCGCCAGCATCGGCAGCCGGGCATCGCCCAGGGTCATGGCCGAATAACCGAGCTGGTTGGTGACGAAGCCGATGCCCAGGCCGCGGCCGGGGATCGCCATGCCGCCGGAGCCGCCGATGCCGAAGTGCCCGAACGCCTTGCGGGTCAGCGTCGCTCCGACGATGGCGCGGTGATAGCCGAGCGCGAATTGCGGTGGTGCGCCGAGGACGTAGTCGAAACGGCTGTTCACCGGCATCTCGGCGAGTGTCCGCGCACCCTGCGCGCTGAGCAGTCGGCGGTGACCGACCACGCCGTCATTGGCGATGGCGCCGTACATGCGCGCCAGCGACCGCGCGGTGAAAGTCCCGTTCCAGCCGGGCATCATGGCGTCGTAGGGGCGCTCCCCCACCGACATGTCGGCCCAGCCGTCGTACACCGCCCCGCGCGCCGAATGCAGCGCCCGCACCCGCGCGGGCAGCCCGACCAGCCGGTCGAACGGCACCTTGCCGACGCTGAGCCGGGGCGACAGGCGGGCGATGCGATGCCGCTGCTGCCGGGGCACCCCGAACCAGAAGTCGTTGTCGCCCAGCGGCTCCACGAGTTCGCTGCGCACCAGGTCGGCGAAGGGCCGTCCGCTCGCCCGCTGCGCGATCTCCGCGACCAGCGTGCCGAAGTTCAGCCCGTGATATCCGGAAGCCCGGTGCCGCAGCGGATCCGGCGCGCTCGCCGCCATGGCCGCGGCCACCTTGTCGTGGTCGAGTAGCTCCTCGGGATCGTCGAGCAGTCCGCGCATGCGCTGCACTCCGGCGCGATGGGCGAGCGCCTGCCGCACGGTGATGTCACCCTTGCCCGCGGCCGCGAATTCGGGCCAGTACTCGGCGACGGGAGCGTCGTAGTCGATGACCCCGCGATCGGCGAGACGGTTGATGACGGTGGCCGCCACACCCTTGCCGGTGGAATACGACAGCGCCATGGTGTCGGCGCCCCAGCGGCGTCCGGGTTCGGCCCAACCCGCCCAGATGTCGAGCACCGGCTCGCCGTCGAGGAAAACCGCGAAGGCGCCGCCACCCGCACGCGAGCGGCGGAAGATCTGGAAGAACTTGGCGGCGACCGCCGTGAAGCGGTCGTCGACGAGCATCTGTCGGCCGCGCGTGGGGCCGGCCGCGGATAGTTCCCCGGAGGATCTGTCGGTGCTCTCACCTGGCATGGTCAGACTCCTTTGTCTGGCTCACTCCACAGGGTTCGCGCTCGCAGTTGCAAGCACCCTGCTAGCACCGACTGTAACCGCCGTCACGCGCGGGGACAATGGGTGCGCGCGAGTTCTGTGAAACAGCACAATGGGCGGACAGCTCAGACCGAGGCACGCGCGGACTCGATGACGGGCGCGGCGTCCGCCGCCACCGTCGCGACGGCCCGGAATGCCTCGCGATAGCGCTCCACATCGTGGTCTTTGTCCAGATAGGAGGAGCCGGTGAGGGATTCCACGTACACCACCGGGGGTTCGGGCACCTCGCCCGCGGGTGCGGGGAATTCGAGCAGGACGAATCGGCCCGCATCCATTCCGTGGTGGTATCCGCAGTCCGCGGGCACCAGCCGCAGCCGCACATTCGGCAGTTCGCTCAGATCGCGCAGGCGGTCCAGCTGACCGGCGGTGACCCCCTCGCCCCCGATCCGATGCCAGAGCACCGCCTCCGAGATCACCACATCCAGTTGCAGCGGGGAATCCGAGCGCGTCAGCAACTGCTGGCGGGTGGTGCGGACCCGCACCCGGCGGTCCATCTGCTCGGCGGTGATGCCCGGATACGCGCCCGCGAGCACCGCGCGCATGTAGTCCTCGGTCTGCAACAGCCCGGGCACCAGCTCGTTCTCATAGGTGGTGAGGCGGGCAGCGGCCTCCTCGAGGCCGATGTACACCTCGTAACCCTCGTCGATGACGTCGCTGTACTCGGTCCACCAGCCGCGCGCCTTGGTCTCCCGGGCCAGCGCGGCCAGCGGCTGGATGGCGTCCTCGGGCGCACCGTAGATGCGGCACATGGCCTCGACGTCGAGGCTGCGCAGCGATGTCTGACCGGTCTCGATACGCCAGATCTTGGCCTCGGACCATTCCAGCCGCTGCGCGGCCACCCGGGTCGTCATCCGCGCGCGATTGCGCAGGTCGCGAAGCTGACGACCGAGTTGTCGACGCGGCATGGTCGATCCGGTGATCCCCTGCGGTAGAGCCATCCGTCCCCCTAACAAGTTGCGATCGCATTGTGACACAGGAAATCTCGCCGATCCATGGACGCGGGGAACGCCGGGGCCGCCACGAACGACCGTTCGGAGACGAGACTACTTGCGGGAGTTACGCTTTCGGAAGCGCCAGAACTGCACGGCACGCATATCCTCCGACAGCTGATTGACCGGTTCGGCCACATCCGACAGGGCCTGGAACAGATCGTCGGCCAGCTCGGCGATATGTTCCACCTTGCCCGCCAGCCGCGAGGCGTTCACCAGGAATTCCAGCAGTAGGCGCACGGTGGCGGCGATGGTGAGCCCCAACGGTATCGCGAACACCACCGCGAACACCACTCCCACCCACATCGAGGACCTCAGCAGTAACACCGTCGTGGCGATGGGAATGGCCACCGCGCCCGCCAGACCCAGCAGATACGCCAGCGGCAGCAGGGTGCGGGTGGCGGTCCGGCGGAATTGCAGGTCCACCAGAGCGCGCGCGGCCTCGACGCTCCAGGAGCCGAATGCGCTTGGGCTGGCGAACGGTTCGACCGGCCGCTGCTCGTCCGCATCGGCCTCGGCGGCGTGCCGGGACATGCGCTTGACCGCCGACTCCTTGAACGCCAGCCAGCGCGATTCCGCCTCGAACTCGTCCAGTTCGGACTGATCCCCACCCGATCGATCGGTCATGGACGAAAACGCTCCTCTCCCACCGGCCTTCCGGCACGCCAAGTCTGATCGCAATCACATCCGCGCTACAGTCCGACGCAGTGTGTTCTCCGACACTTCCCATTTCCGGGCACATCACGCTCGGAAACGCGTGGGCGCGAGCAGCTTCGGCGTTATCGCAGGTAGTGGGTACCGACCCGGAAATGTCACCGCTGTGACACAGGCGCAGTAGCGCCACCTACAACGCGAAGCTGTCTCTTTTGTAGCCGCGAACGAAGACGCGTGAAAAAGAGCCTGTAACGCCTCGGACACCGGGCGGCGATACCACGCACAGAGCAGGACCTAGATCTACCGGGGAATGGAGAATCCAGTGCGTACGACGTTTTCGTCTTCCGTCACGGCCGCAGTGTTGGCCGCATCTACGCAGGAATACACCCAGCGTGGCTGGACGGTCGCCGAAACGGCCAACGGCATCTGCCTGATCACCGACGACAACCTGGCGGGTATCGAGGTATCCGGGGAGACCGCCGCTTATGTCCGTCGCTTCCTGCGTGCCAACAACCTCTCGGGGCCGGTCATCGAGATCCCGGGCACCGAGCGCCGCGAAATCCACCTGGTCACCGGCGTACAGAAGGCCGCCATGGCGCTCGAGGCGCTGCGGGCCGCCGGTGCCATCGTGCACTCCGACGGCGCGGGCATCCCGCTGCCGCCGACGCAGCTGTCCGCCGCCGGGTCGGCGTGCTGGGGAGTCGCTCCGCAGGAGGCACGCTGGGTGCCGCCGGTGGTGGCGATCTCCGCCGCCGTGCGGGCGGCCGTGAGCGGGCGCAAGCCGCAGGTGGCGCGTATCGCTTCCTGAAGTACGTCGTTCTAGGACTCCGCTGACCGCGGGTGCTCCCCGGCACCCGCGGTTTTCGCGTGCGCGGAGCAGGATGGCGGTGTAGTCGATCGCCGCGAGTGGACGTGCGTCAGCCCCCTCCCGCATGGGAGGGGGCTGTACTCGGTAGTGGCAGGGATCTCGCCTGGCCCCCGCCCAGAAGGTGAGGCGGGCGGGCAGAAGTGCACGGGCCGGACGGTCAGGCCGGGCGGCCGTCCGTCCGGCCATGCCGGGCGCGGCGAGCCCCGGCCGACGACGACCAGGCGCGCCCGACCGGCAGGCAGTAGCGCTCGGGGTGGCTGGTTCAGGCGGTGTGGGACAGGTGGGGCACCGCCGCCGGGGTGCTGCGGTGGCGGCGCGTGTGCGCCGCGTGGCGGCGGGCGTGCGGGGCGGTGGCCTGGTGGTGGAGGGCGGCGGCGCGGGCGGCGCGGCGGTTGGGGACGCCGAGTTTGGCGAGGATGGACGAGACGTGGTGGTCGACCGTGCGGACCGACAGGTAGAGGCGGTCGGCGATCTCCGGGTTGGTGAGGCCCGCGCAGACCAGTTCCAGGACGTCCTGCTGCCTCGGGGTGAGGCGGGCGGGATGGTTGCGCAGGGTGGAGCGGCAGAGCGGGCCGGGCTGGGGTGAGGTGCGCACGAACAGGCCGGTTTCACCCGCGATGGTCACCTCGACCACCGTGGCGGTGCCCGCGGCGATGTCCGCGCAGGCGGCGTGCAGTGCTTCGAGGGCTTGTGTTCGTTCGAGAAACCGCATGTACCCAGCCTGGCCGCGAACGGGCGGCGGGTCTGTCCGCGCGCGGACGTTCGTTGTGTCGGCGTCCCGACACAAATCGTCCGCTTCCGGTTTCGCCTGTCGGGGTGGCGGGCGATGATGAGGTATGACCCCCGTCACGGACAGCCCCCGGACGCTGCTGCGCACCTGCCCGCTCTGCGAGGCGGTGTGCGGTCTCGAACTCACCCTCGACGCCCACGACCACGTAACAGCCGTACGCGGCGACCATGCCGACCCGTTCAGTCACGGCTTCATCTGCCCCAAAGGGGCCAGCCTCGGAGCTCTCGACGAGGATCCGGATCGGCTGACCGAGCCCATGATCCGCGACCGCGACACCGACGAATGGCGGACCGCGACCTGGGCGGAGGCCTTCGCGCTCATCGGTGAGCGGCTGCCCGCCATCGCGCACGCGCACGGCAATCAGGCCGTGGGCGTGTACGTGGGAAACCCCAACGCGCACACCGTGGCCGGGGCCCTGTACCTGCCGCTGGTGCTGCGCGCACTGGGCACCAGGAACATCTACTCCGCCAGCACCGCCGATCAGATGCCGAAGCAGGTCGCGAGCGGGCTCATGTTCGGCGATCCGCTCACGGTCGCGGTGCCGGATCTGGATCGCACCGACTATCTGCTCATGCTCGGCGCGAACCCGCTGGAGTCGAACGGATCGCTGTGCACCGCACCGGATTTCCCGGGACGGCTGAAGGCGCTGCGCAAACGCGGCGGACGCTTCACGGTGGTGGATCCGCGGCGCACCCGCACGGCCAAGCTCGCGGACGAGCATCTGTTCATCCGGCCGGGCAGTGATGCGTATCTGCTGTTCGGGATCGTGCACACGCTGTTCGCCGAGCAGCTCACCGACGTCCGCGTCGAGGTCGAGGGGCTGGACGAGATCCGCGCGGCCGCCGCTGATTTCACCCCCGACGTGGTGTCGGCGCGCACCGGCGTGCCCGCCGCGACGGTGGCCCGGATCGCTCGCGAGCTGGCCGCCGCGCCGACAGCCGCCGTCTACGCCCGGATCGGCACCTGCACAGCCGAATTCGGCACCGTCACGCAGTGGCTGGTGGATGTGGTGAATGTGCTCACCGGAAATCTCGACACCTCCGGCGGTGCCATGTTCGCCACCGGGGCGGCGCTGGGCATCGTACGGTCCCGCCCCTTCCGCACCGGGCGGTGGACCAGCCGGGTGCGCGAGCTGCCGGAGGCCATGGGTGAGCTGCCCGTCGCCACCCTCGCCGACGAGATCGGCACGCCGGGCGATGGACAGATCCGGGCCATGGTGACGGTGGCGGGCAATCCGGTGCTCTCCGCGCCCAGCGGACCGCGCCTGGACGCCGCCTTCGCCGGACTGGAATTCATGGTGTGCGTGGACCGGTACCTCAACGAGACCACCCGCCACGCCGATGTGATCCTGCCGCCGCCGCGCATCGTGCAGGCCCCGCACTACGATTTCGCGCTGCTGAACTTCGCGGTGCGCAACTATGCCCGCTATTCGCGCCCCCTGGTACCGCTCGGTGACCACCCCTCGGAGGCCGAGATCCTCGCCCGCTTGGCCATGGCGGTGAGCGGACAGCGGCCGCCGGAGGGCGTCACCCCGCTCGAGGCGGTGGACGAGATGGTCATCACGGGCACCCTGCAGAAGGCCGGACTGCTCGAACGCCGCCCGGAGCTGCTGGGCGAGAACACGACCGAGCAGCGCATCGACATGATGCTGCGGCTCGGGCCGTACGGCGAGTGGAATCCGGCGGCGGGCGTCCGACGTGCGACCGGAACGGAATCTCATACCGCCGCCGCCACGGAGTCCCCCGCTGGGCCAGCGGTGCGAAACGAGACCGTAGGGCAGGGTGGGACGCCACCCACGGGTGATGTCGGCGGCGCACCGGCATCGGCGGCCGAAAAGGAACCGGCGCGTGACGACACCGGCACCGCATCGGTACCGGACGCGACGGACGGCGGCGTGCGGCGTGACGACGGCGCAGCCCCGTCCCGGTGGCACGGCGCGCTGAATCTGGGTGTGCTGCTGGAGCATCCGCACGGCATCGACCTCGGCCCGTTGCGGCCGCGACTGCCCGGGGTGCTGCGCACGGCATCACGGAAGGTGGAGCTCGCGCCGCCGCAGTTGCTCGCCGATGTGCGGCGGCTGCGGGCGCGGCTGCGCGACGACGCGCCGGAGATGGTGCTCATCGGGCGGCGGCAGCTGCGGTCCAACAACAGCTGGCTGCACAATGTCTCGTCGCTGGTGGGCGGATCCAACCGGTGCACCCTGCACATCCACCCCGACGACGTGGCGCGGCTGGGCTTGAACGGGCAGGCCGTGGTGAAGTCCGCGGCGGGCACCGTGATCGTCACCGTCGAACCGACCGAGGAGATCATGCCCGGCGTGGTGAGCCTGCCGCACGGGTGGGGGCACGCGGACAGCTCGCAGGCCGTGGCGCGCGCGCACGCCGGCGTGAATGCCAATGTGCTGACCGATGATTCGCTCGTCGACGCCCCCTCCGGCAATGCCGTGTTCAACGGCGTGCCGGTAACGCTCACCCCGGCCTGAGGTCGGTGCCCGCATGTCACCCGTCCGGATACTGCTGTGGCTGGTGCATGTCAGCCTGCCCGCCCTCGGCCTGTGGGTGCTGGTGGCGCGTCCGCACCTGGATCACGAATTCCAGCACCACGGTGTGCATTTCTGGCTGATCCTGGGCGCGGCCGTGGTGGCGCTGGTCCTCGGCGTGCTGCTGCTGCGGGCCGCGCGGGCGCATCGGGATATGCGGCTGATCCTGGTGTCGCTGGTATTCCAGCTGAACGCCGGATTCCTGGGGTTGCACGCACTGGCGACGCCCGGGATCATTCTGTCCGCGCCGAATGTCGGGTTCACCACCGCGGTGCCGGTCGGCATGGTGCTGGGCGGCTTCGCGGCCCTGGCCTCGGCGGTGGAGTATCCGCCGGACGCGCGGGTGCACCGGTACACGGATCTGCTCGCCGCGCTGCCCATCACGCTCATGGTGGTGTGGGCGCTGCTGTCGCTGACCCGGGTGCCGCCCTTCGACGCCGTCCCCGATCCGTCGGAGGCGCAGGGGCCGCTGGTGGCGGCGGTGTTCGTGGGCGCGGCCTGCTATCTGGTGGCGGCGGTGCGCTACGCCTACCTGTACTACCGCAATCGCGGCACGGTGGTGCTGAGCGTGCTCACCGCGTTCGTGCTGTTGGCGGAGGCGCTGTTCGCGGTGGGGTTCGGGCGCAGCTGGCGGGTGTCGTGGTGGGAGTGGCATGTGCTGCTGGGGGTGGCGTTCGCGCTCATCGCGCTCAGCACCCACCTGACCTTCGTGCGGGAGGGGTCGGCGCGGGGCCTGTTCGACAGCGTGACGCTGCGCAGCACCCTGGACGCCATCCACCGCGACTACGCCCGCGCGCTCGAGGAGATGGTCGCCGCCCTGGACCAGCGCGCCAGCGGCGGCGTCGCCGCGGCCGAACCACTCGGTGCGGTCGGCCAGGAGCTCGCCCGCCGTTTCGGCCTCACCGAACGCCAGGTGGCGGTGCTCCAGCAGAGCGCTCGCGCGGTCGGCAGCGAACGCGAACAGGTGCGCCGCCTGGGCGCACTGGTCGCCGTCGGTGAACGCTCCTCGGTGATCCGCGGCGAGCAGCAGTTGCTCGCCGAGATCCAGCGTCTGGCGACCTATGCCTTCGAGGGCGACACCGTGCGCATCGGTGTGCTGCGCCGGGGCCGCCTGCACTTCGAGGACGGCGGGCCACCCAACCCCGGCGCGCATGCGTTTCCCCTGATGGTCAAGGGGTTTCATGCCGGAGTGCTGGAACTGGCACGCACCGCCGCCCCCGCGAAGGCCGCGACCGAGGTCGCCGGGCCGGTGCACGGCACGGGCGTGCCTGATATTCGGCATGACCATCCTGCCGCAACCGATACGGGACACGGCCGCTCAGACGCACGGCGAGGGTTCGGTTGGCGGCCCGCGCCGAGCGGGCAGCGGCTGTCTCCGGGCTCGGCCGGGCCTGATGACTCGCCGGGCGCGGTGACACGGGCGCTGAACGCCACCGGACTCCGTCGTGACACAGCGGGTTCCACCGCACCCGGGACTGCCGGTGCGCAGGCTCCCGGACAGCCGGTGCCGCTGGGTGCGGCGGAGCAAGCGGTGGCGCGGTCGTTCGCGGCGCAGGCGTCGGTGGTGTTGGAGAACGCGCGGCTGTATCAGCAATTGGACGGGCTGTTCCGGTCGTACATGTCGCCCGCGGTGGCCACGGCGTTGATCGCGGATCCGTCGCAGGCGGGGTTGGGCGGTGAGATCCACGAGGTGAGCGTGTTGATGGCGGATCTGCGGGGGTTCACGCCGTTCGCGGAGCGGGTGGGGCCGGAGCAGGTGATGCGGATGCTGAACACCTACTACACCGCGATCGTTCCGGAGATCCTGGCCGAGGGCGGAACGGTGGTGCAGTTCGTGGGCGACGCGGTGATGGCGATCTTCAACGCGCCGGTGCGGCAACCCGATCACGCGCTGCGGGCGGCGCGGGCCGGGCTGGCGTTGCAGCGGGCCGTGGCGGGGGTGCGGGAGCGGGTGGATGTTGCGCATCGGGACGACTGGCCGATGTTTCGAGTGGGAGTCAATACGGGTCCGGCCGTGGTCGGCAATGTGGGAGCGCCGCAGATGCGGAACTTCACGGCCATCGGCGACACCACCAATCTGGCGGCGCGACTGGAGTCGCTGGCCGAACCGGGAACGGTGGTGGTCGGCCCGCTGACCAGAACGCGGCTCGGTGACCGGGCCGTGGTCCGGGATCGGGGGGCCTTCGACATCAAGGGCAAACGCGACCCGGTGACGGTGTACGAACTCGAGGCACTGCGGTGAGGGTGAGATGGAATTCGAACTGTTCGACGGGCTGTCCCCCGCGGAACGACGGGAGCTGGTCGCCGCGTGCACGCCGCGCAAGTTCCGGCGGCGCGACATCGTCTGTCACGAGGGTGATCCCGGGGACTGCCTGCACCTGATCACCAGTGGGAAACTCATCGTCCGGGTGACGACGCCGCTGGGCCACACCGCCACGCTGACCATCCTCGGTCAGGGTGAGATGTTCGGCGAGCAGGCGATTCTGAGTCCGGACGCGCGCCGCACCGCCACCATCGTGGCGGTCACCGACGCCGAGACCCTCACCCTCAGCCGGGATCGGCTGGAGCGGCTGCGCACCGATCATCCGCAGGTGGAGCGGTTTCTCACCGTCTCGCTGGCCGCGCAGGTGCGCAGGCTGTCCGCGGCGGTGCTGGAGGCGCTGTACCTGCCGGTGGAGACGCGGGTGCTGCGGCGGCTGTCGCATCTGGCGCGGGTGTACGGCGATCCGGGCCGGGCGCCGCAGATTCGGCTCACCCAGGAGGATCTGGCGTCCATGGCGGGCACGACGCGGGCAACCGCCAACAAGGTGCTCCGCGAACTCGAGGACGCGGGGGTGGTGCGGTTGAGCCGGGGGTCGGTGACGGTGCTGGATCGAATGGCGTTGGAACGCAAAGCAAACTGACCTCTCGGTCCTTTTCCAGGGGGCTAACGCTCGGCCAACCCGGACAAAACTATGCAAAATGGACAATTCAGGATTGCGAAATACTCGCGCGCACAGCCGAACTCGCAGACGTACGTCCAGCTGAGTGATCAGCACACCCGCAGCTAAGCCGTTCCGAACCCTTGTGAGAACCCGCATCCCGGGGGACCCTCGCACGGGAAGGTCTGACCGGCGGCAGTCGAGCGAGCCCTACCAGGGAAAATGCGTCGTTTCAGCCATTCGCCACACCAAAATAGTTAAACCGTATAGCATTTCGGATGGCCGAAGTTCGCGGCCGAGCCTCTCCCATCCGGACTCCAGCTACCAGAGGGGGCGCACAATGCCCGGTATCAGAAGCGGCAGCGATGGCGAACGCGAACTACAGGAACGCTACGGGACACAGGATCGCGCCGAGCGTTTCTACGAAGATCAAGTGCGGGACCGGCTCAATACCCACATGATCGATTTCATCCGCCGGATGGATATGGCCTTCATCGCCACCGCCGACAAGCACGGCGAGTGCGACACCAGCTTCCGGGCGGGCAAGCCCGGCTTCCTCCACGTTATCGACGAGCACACCGTCGCCTACCCCGAATACCGCGGCAACGGGGTGATGGCCAGCCTCGGCAACATCCTCGAGAACCCGCACGTGGGCATCCTGCTCATCGACTTCGTGCACGACCTCATCGGCCTGCACATCAACGGCTCCGCCCGCATCGTCGACGACGCGCTCATGCGGCGCTACATCGACGGACTACCCGAGGGCGAGCGCGGGCGCGTCATCGAACGCTGGGTGGTGGTGGACGTCGAGGAGGCGTACATCCACTGCCGCAAGCACATACCGCATCTCGTGCCCGCCTCCCGCGAACCCCGCCAGTGGGGCACCGACAACGTCCGAGCCAAGGGCGGCGACTACTTCCGGACCAAGGAGGAGGCGCGCGCGCTCGTCGAGTACTGATGCCGTAGCGCGGGTCCGGGCGCCGTCCCGGACGTCACCGCGAGGCTACCCGGCTCAGTGGATCTTGAAGATCACCGCGCGCTGCACGATGAAGTTGATCACCGTGGCCGTG
The DNA here is from genome assembly GCF_007362295.1 of Nocardia otitidiscaviarum. Lineage (NCBI taxonomy): Bacteria > Bacillati > Actinomycetota > Actinomycetes > Mycobacteriales > Nocardiaceae > Nocardia > Nocardia otitidiscaviarum. The sequence goes on from NZ_CP041695.1 coordinate 6,819,297, forward strand.
CCCTGCGCGATCACGAACGCCACCAGCACGGCACCGGTGAATGTGTGACCGGCCACATCGACCTTCATCTCCGGCAGCACGATGTTCAGCAGCGCGTTGATGCCGACCTGCGCCGCGAAGGTCACCGCGTACAGCGCCACCACCGCGATGAAACGTTTGCGGCTCGGCGGCGCCTGGAAGGTCCAGCGGCGATTGATCAGGTAGGCGGTGGTGGTGCCCGCGATGAAGCTGACCGCCTTGGCGATATCGCGCGGTACCCCGGCCACGCTCATGAGCAGCACGTACAGCCCGAAGTCCACCACCGCGGAGAAGCCGCCGGTCAGCGTGAAGCGGACGATCTGGGTCTTCAGATCGACATCGGTACCGCCCGGCTCGTCGACCAGGGGCAGCTCGGGCGGCAGGGGCAGGTGGGGTTCCGCGGTCACAGAGCAGAAGGGTAATGCCGCGCACAGGTAACGGCACCAGCCGATGGGCGGTTATGCCTGTAGCCTCTATCCCGATGTCCACGAAAGCTCAGACCACCACCGCCGGTGCCGCCGAGACGAGCTCGGCCTCCGAGGGAGCGTACGCACTGCCGACGCAGACCCGGAAGCTCACCGGATGGGGTCGCACCGCACCGACAACATCCGAAGTCCTCTCCACGTCCGATCCCGAGGTGATCGCCAAGGCGGTCGCCATGGTCGCGGAGGACAACGAGGCCAAGCCCGCACATCTGCGCCGCGGCGTCATCGCGCGCGGGCTCGGACGTTCGTACGGCGACAACGCGCAGAACGCGGGCGGACTCGTGGTCGACATGACCGCGCTGAACAAGATCCACAAGATCGATGCCGCCACCCGCCTGGTCGATGTCGACGGCGGCGTGAACCTGGATCAGCTCATGAAGGCCGCGCTACCGTTCGGCCTGTGGGTGCCGGTGCTGCCGGGCACCCGGCAGGTCACCGTGGGCGGGGCCATCGGCTCGGATATCCACGGCAAGAACCATCACAGCGCGGGCAGCTTCGGCAACCACGTGCGGTCCATGGAGCTGCTCACCGCCGACGGCACCGTGCACCACATCACGCCCAAGAAGAACGCGAAGCTGTTCTGGGCCACGGTCGGCGGGTGCGGTCTGACCGGCATCATCCTGCGGGCCACCATCGAGATGACGCCCACCGAGACGGCTTATTTCATTGCCGACGGTGATGTCACGCCGACGCTGGACGACACCATCGCCTTCCACAGCGACGGGTCCGAGGATCGCTACGAGTACAGCTCGGCCTGGTTCGACGCCATCAGCCCGATGCCGAAGCTGGGTCGCGCCGCGATCTCGCGCGGCAATCTGGCCAAGCTGGATCAGCTGCCGAAGAAGCTGCAGAAGGATCCGCTGAAGTTCAACGGCAAGACCTTCTTCACGCTGCCGGACGTGTTCCCGAACGGGCTGGCCAACAAGTACACCTTCACGCCGATCGGCGAGCTCTGGTACCGCAAGTCGGGTACCTACCGGGGCAAGGTGCAGAATCTGACGCAGTTCTACCACCCGCTGGACATGCTGGGTGAGTGGAACCGCGGCTACGGCTCGAACGGATTCCTGCAGTACCAGTTCGTGGTGCCGCCGGAGTCGGTGGACGAGTTCAAGCGCATCATCGTCGACATCCAGCAGTCCGGGTTCTACTCGTTCCTGAACGTTTTCAAACTGTTCGGTCCGGGTAACCAGGCCCCGCTGAGCTTCCCCATGCCGGGCTGGAACATCTGCGTGGACTTCCCGATCAAGGCGGGACTCAACGAGTTCGTCAACGACCTCGACCGGCGGGTGCTGGAATTCGGCGGACGGCTCTACACCGGCAAGGACTCCCGCACCACCGCGGAGACCTTCCACAAGATGTACCCCCGGATCGACGAGTGGATCAAGGTCCGCCGAACCGTCGACCCCACAGGCGTTTTCATGTCCGATATGGCGAGAAGGCTGGAGCTTCAGTGATCAATGCGGTCGGGAATCCGCAGACCATTCTGCTGCTGGGCGGCACCTCCGAGATCGGTCTGGCGATCTGCTCGGAGTACCTGAAGAAGGCCCCCGCACGCATCGTCCTCGCGGCGCTGCCCAACGACCCGCTGCGCGAGCAGGCGGTGGCGCAGATGAAGGACGCGGGCGCGTCCGACGTCGAACTCGTCGACTTCGACGCACTCGATATGGACGGCCACCCCAAGGTGATCGAGCAGGCGTGGGCGCACGGCGACGTGGACGTCGCCATCGTGGCCTTCGGCATGCTCGGCGATGCCGAGGAGCTGTGGCAGGACCAGCGCAAGGCCGTCATCGCCGCCGAACTCAACTACACCGCCGCCGTCTCGGTCGGCGTGCTGGTCGGCGAGAAGATGAAGGCGCAGGGCTACGGCCGCATCATCGCCATGTCGTCGGTGGCCGGTGAGCGGGTGCGCCGCTCCAACTTCGTCTACGGCTCCACCAAGGCCGGACTCGACGGCTTCTACCTGGGCCTCGGTGAGGCGCTGCGCCCGCACGGGCCGCGCGTCACCGTCATCCGCCCCGGCCAGGTACGGACCCGGATGTCGGCGCACGTCAAGGAAGCCCCGCTCACCGTGGACAAGGAGCAGGTGGCCGCGCTCGCGGTCAACGGTTCCGCCAAGGGCAAGGAAATCGTCTGGGCCCCGGGCACTTTCCGCTACGTGATGATGATCCTGCGGCACATCCCGCGCGCGGTGTTCCGCAAGCTGCCGGTGTAGGAGCCGGTCTTCGCGTCGGCGGGCCGCGCCTCGATGTCGATTCCGGGGACAAGGCCCGGTCACGGGCGGGTGCAGCGTGCGTCGTTCCTACCGGGTGTCGTGTCGAGTTCGGCGAATCGGGTCGCGAACCCGCGCGCGAACGTATTCGGCGCGCGGCGGAACCGTGCCCGTCGGCCATGGTCGGACTGCCGCATCTTCGTGTGGAGATGCGGCAGTTCTCGTTCCGGGCCGTGGAAACGTGGTACGCGTGCGGCGGACGGTTAGGCTGACGCGCGGCAACCAGTGGTGACCCGAGGATCCGGAGGCGGAGTGCGCGATATCGAGCGGCTGACGGCATACGGCGTGGCTGAGCGCGGCGTGAGCGGGGTGAATCGGTGAGCACGGTCGAAGGGCGGACGCGGGGGGCGTTGCTGGCGCGGCAGGCCGGGGGTGCGCTCGGTGCGGCGGTGCTCGCGGCCGTGGTCGCCGCGGTGGTCGCCGGGGTCGGGCTGGTGGCGTTCGCGAGTGTGGAGTGGCCCGCATTCAATTCGTCCAATGTGACTCGGGCGCTGACGACGGTGGGGCAGGTGGTCGCGGTCGCCATGCTGGTGGCGGCGATCTGGCTGGTGCGGGCGCGGAAGTGGCCGTGGGTGGCGAAAGTGCTGTCGTGGGGCGGTATTTCGGCGTTCGTGACGGTGACGCTGGGGATGCCGCTGGGGGCTACCAAGCTGTATCTGTTCGGGCTGTCGGTGGATCAGGAGTTCCGGACGCAGTATCTGACGCGGCTGACCGACAGTGCGGCGCTGCGGGATATGAACTACGTGGATCTGCCGCCGTTCTATCCGGCCGGATGGTTCTGGGCCGGTGGGCGATTCGCGAATCTGTTCGGACTGGACGGGTGGGAGGCGTTCAAGCCGTGGGCCATCATCGCGTTGGCCGTGGCGGCGGCGCTGGCGCTCGTGCTGTGGTCCGAGCTGATTCGGGCGGACTGGGCCATTGCCGTCGCCGCTGCCACGACGGCGGTGACGGTGGCGTATGCCGCGCCGGAGGCGTACAGCGCGGTGCTCGTCGTGCTGCTGCCGCCGGTGCTGGTGCTGGCTTGGGGGGCGCTGCACCGGCCCGCCGAATACGGGGGTGCTGAATACGGGACTATCGGTTCCGGAGCGACGGGTTCCGGGCCTGCGGAAACCGGGACCACTGGCACCGAGACCGAGGAAACCGGAGCCGCCGGGTCCGAGACCACGGAAGCCGGAGCCGCCGGGACCAAGACCGCAGAAGCCGGAACCACCGGGACCAAGACCGCAGAAGCCGGAACCACCGGGACCAAGACCACGGAAGCCGGAACCACCGGGACCAAGACCGCGGGTTCGGCGCTGACCGCGGGCGGTTGGGGGGCGGTGGTCGGGACCGGGCTGTTCCTCGGGCTAGCGGCCACCTTCTACACGCTGTACTTCGCCGCCGCCGTGTTCGCGGTCTGCCTGATGGCGGTGGCCGCTGCCGGAATCGCGCTGTGGCAGCGGCATTTCGCGCTGCGGGTGCATCGGCGCACCAAGCGGGAGGTGCCCGGGGTCTGGCGGCTGCTGTGTCCGATTCTGTTGCGGCTGACCGCGATCGGGGTGGTCGCGGGGTTGCTGGCGCTGGTGGTGTGGCTGCCGTTCCTGCTGCGGGTGCTCGACGAGGGCTTCCCCAGTTCGGGCACCGCCTTCCACTATCTGCCCGAGGGCGGGGCGCGGCTGCCGCTGCCCATGTTCGAATTCTCGCTGCTGGGCGGGCTCTGCCTGATCGGCGTGATCTGGCTGGTGCTGCGGGTGGGCAGTTCGCGGCGGGCGCAGGCGCTGGCGGTCGGCGTGGTGGCCGTGTACCTGTGGTGCCTGCTGTCCATGCTGGTGACGGCGGCCGGGACCACGCTGCTGTCGTTCCGGTTGGAGCCGGTGCTGATGGTGCTGCTGGCAGCGGCGGGAGCGTTCGGTTTCGTGGAGGGCGCGCGGGCGATCTACCAGGTGTTGAACGAGCCGGAGCGGTTCCGGGCCGTGGGGGCGGCCGTGGCCGTGCTGGGCGCGATCGGCTTCGGCCAGCAGATTCCGGAGATCCTCGCACCGGAGATCACCACGGCCTACACCGATACCGACGGCGACGGCGTGCGCGCGGACAAGCGGCCACCGTCGGCCGTCTCGTACTACGACGAGATCGACGCCGCCCTGCGCGAGCAGATCGGCCGCCCCCGCGACGAATCGGTGGTGCTCACCGCCGACCTGAGCTTCCTGTCCATCTACCCCTACTTCGGCTTCCAGGCCCTGACCTCCCACTACGCCAACCCCCTGGCGGACTTCCCGGCCCGCGCCGACGAGATCAAGCGCTGGTCCACGCTGGAAACCCCCGAGGAACTGCTCGAAGCCCTCCGTACCGCCCCCTGGCGCGCCCCCGACGCTTTCCTCTTCCGCCAGTCCGGCGACAACTACACCCTGCGCCTGGCCGAGGACGTCTACCCGAACCAGCCGAACGTGAAGCGCTACCAGGTGACCTTCCCGGCGACCCTGTTCGACGACCCCCGCTTCACCGTGACCGATATCGGCCCCTTCACGCTGGTGGTCGTGGAGCACTGACGACTCGCACCACGGCCAGGGTTGACCACAGACGGGGGTCAACCCTGGCCGGAGTTCATATCGGTGTCGCCTCGTCGGCCGGGTGGGGGCGGTTCGACCGAACACACCGCGTCATCGAGCCGAATCGGGCGTCGCGGTCGACATGCGATCGACCGGCCGGATGACGGCGGCCAAGCGCGAAACGAACTCGGCCGACCGGCGGGCGAGCGGACCGTCGGCAGGTTCGGCGGACACCGCGTCTTCGACCAGTGCGCGAACCTCCCCCAATTCCGCGTCGACTGCCGCGATCAGAGCCTCGACGGCCGGGCCTTTGTGCGGGCAGTCGGCCGCTCGGCAACCGAGATGGGCTCCGAGGACGTGGCGGGCGAGCTGGTAGGAGCCCCAGCTGGGATACGCCCGATCAGCACCCATGGTCGGCTGGAACTCGGACATCACCCGTTCCCCATCGCAGCGTCCACCACCGGCGCACGAAGCCCGAGCCCGCTGCCGCAGCGATGTCTGCCGCGCCCGCAACGGTGCACGCCGCCACGACGACGTGGGCGCGGAACCTCCACGCTGCCAGTGCCTTCGACGTACGGCAGGACGAAAGGGGGAAGATCACGCTCCCCCCGCCAGTCCTCGCCGATACCGCGCATCGCCCAGACGAAGACGAGCGCACCCAGCACAGCCAAGCCCACAATCCAGACTTCCCAATACATTCGCAGATCTCCTCGCGTGCGTACCGGCGGATTCCGACCACCGGGCGGCGGATTCGCGCTGTCGTCGCCGGGTGTGGAACCAGTAGACATCTCGGAATTCGCGCCGTGTGGACAGTCCACGGAATACGCTGGAGTGTCCATGGTGGACACTGTCCGCGCTGGACACTCGGACGATAGTGAGGCTGACGAAATGGCCGGAACGACGGTCGCCCGCATGGATTTCGGAGCATTCGTCCAGGCGATGCGCAAAGCCGCCGGAAAGGTGCCACTTGCCGCCGCCAAGCACATCGACACGTCGCGCCAGACGATCATGCGCCTCGAGGAAGGCTGGCCGACGCGGCTGAGCACCCCGCAGATCGAGCAATTGATCGAGTTCTACGGCGGAGATCGCGATCAGCGCGCGGAGGCCATTCGACTGTGGGAAGTACTGCGGTCGCACGAGAGGGCAGACCAGGCCCAGGGCAACTCGAAAAGTTATTGGCAACCGTACTCGGACCAGTTCGTCTCGCAGTTCCCGCACTACCTGCGGCTGGAATCGGCAGCGAACGCAATGGTCAGCCATCAACTCGTGCTCGTGCCGGGCCTGCTCCAGATCCCTGAGTACCGGCGAGCTGTGATTCTCATCGATGAGCCGAATCTCTCTCCGGTCGATACCGAACGGCGGCTCGAATTGATGGCCCACAGGCAGAGTCGGTTGAGCGAAGCCGAGTTCCGGGTGGAAGTCCTGCTGTCCGAGGCGGTCTTGCGTCACCAGCCCGCCAGCCCGGCCGTGATGGCGGATCAATTGCGCTGGCTGGTGGAGGTCGGTGAGCAGACCAATATCAGCGTCCGCGTGGTGCCCTTCGGGGTGGGACCACATCGAGGATTGATCGTGCAGAGCTTCACTCTGTTGGAGTTTCCGCGTGGCGCAAGCGGGCTGACGGTGCCGCCGGTGGTGTACCTGGACGTAGTGAACGCCCCCATGACCACCGAACGAGCGGATGTTGTCGATCAGTATCGGCAGGCGACTACGCAACTACGGGCGGTAGCGTTGACAGAGAAGGACACCAGAGATCTGGTGAATCGGGTGGCGAAGGAGTACGCGGGGTGAGGAAGCCGATCAAGGGGGAATGGTACAAGTCCAGTCGATCCGAGACCGGTAAGCAGTGCGTGGAGGTTTGTCACGCCGAAAACGCTGTCGGGGTGCGTGATTCCAAGCAGCCGGGCGGACCGGAGCTGTGGTTCACGCCGGAGCAGTGGAGCAGCTTCCTCGCCAGCCGCCTCTGGTAAGCCGTATAGCTGAGGAGTGCGCGGAATGACCGAGCCAACTCGTGATGCGTGGTACAAGTCGAGCAGATCCGATGCAGGGAAGCAGTGCGTGGAAGTTTGCCACGCCGAAAACGCTGTCGGGGTGCGTGATTCCAAGCAGCCGGGCGGACCGGAGCTGTGGTTCACCCCGGGGCAGTGGGAGAGCTTTATCGGCAGCGGTATCTGGCAGGGCTGATCGCACCCAGGAGGCATGGGCCACGGGGTGGGTTCAACGCTCGGGGTATTCAACTGCCGCGGCGCGGTCTTCGGATGCAGATGCGGGGGCCGTCGCGAGGTGGTGCGTCCGGGCCTGGTGTGTCGGCGGCCGCTGGGGTCTGCGAGCGGTTCGGCTCGGTGTCGGCAGCGGTCAACCAGTGCCGATGCTGCTCGGCGGCTTGGGTGTAGTCGGCCAGGAGCTCGCGGCGGGCGCGGGCGAGTAGTTCGTCGCCGTGGTGGCGGTGGTTGATGTGTGGGGTGCGGGTGGGGTCGACGTGGTGGGGTGCGATCCAGGTGGCGGGGCCGGTGGTGGGTAGCCCGGTGGTGGCGGCACCGTCTATGCGTGGCGGGGTGGGGGTGGTCCAGCCTTGGTCGGTGTTGGTGATGCGGGCGTGGCAGGGGTCGCAGGCGAGGGTGAGGTTGTCGATGTCGGTGGGGCCGTCGGCGGCGTGTTCGCGTTTGTGGTGGACGGCGCAGTAGACGGCCGGGGCGTCACAACCGGGGCGGGTGCAGCCGCGTTCGGCGGCAATGAGGGCGAGGCGCTGCCAGGGGGAGGCGAGTCGGCGGCTGCCGCCGAGATGCAGGGGCATTCCGGTGTGGTCGAACACCACCAGGGTCGGGATCGAGCGCTGCGCCATGCGCAGGGCCTCGGTGATCGACATACGGGTGCCGGATGCCGTGCGCGCGACCGCGTCACCGGGCTCGACGATCGAGTCGATGCCCAGGGCACGTTCGACGTCGCCGAGATTCATGGTCAGGATGACCGAGACCGGCAGGCCGCGATGAGTGCCCAGCCGCTTCGGGCCGCCGCTGGAAGCGAGGAATGCGGTGAGGGCGTCGTGGTTGCGCTGCCCGGCCGATCGCCGGTCACGACGGGCGGCGGCCTCGATCAGCGCCGGGTCGACGGCACCGGCGGCGGTGCGGGGGCTATCGGGGTCGTCGGGGTTGTTCATGCCCGGTCGTCCCCATTTCGCGAAGACCATGTCCAGGAAGGCCCGCAGTGTCGGGTCGACCAGGCCGTGGAGCGGCGACATGCCGTCGGGGCGTTGGCGGCCGGGCAGCAGCTCGCGCTGTCGGGCGCGGTCGCGGTCGTCGGACAGCGCGCCGTCGGGGTCGAGGTAGCCCAGGATCTCGTCGCCCACCCGGGGAAGATCGTCGGGGGTCACCTTGCGGGCGGTGTCGGCCAGCACTCGTTCGGCCGCTTCGCGATCGGTCCGTTCCACCGCGTGCGGAATCCGCTTCATCACCTTCATGATCTGCCGGGCGTGGTCGGCGGAGATCTCCCCATCGGATTGGGCGCGTGCGGTATTCGGCAGTTCGACTTCACCGTCGAGTCCGGCGAGCAGGTGGAATCGGCCCAGTTTCTCGGCCATGCGGTAGCGGGAATTGGCGTCGGCCCGGGATATACGCAAGGACTCGATGATGAATTCCCGGGTGCCCGCCACACCGGCCCGCTCGCCCAATGATCGGTCGGAGGTTTCGATTACCAGCTTGTGCGACAACGCATCCAGTAGGCGACGTGCTGTTTCCACCTCGCGCATCCATGCGACGAAATCATCGTCGTTCATGCGGGTGAGATCGCAGTTCAGCGCGGCGGTCGCCACGGCGACCATATCGCGGGCGATGCCGCGCTCCTGAATTTCCCCTCCCCCGTTCATATCTCCATTCTATCGCGAATTGTCTTGCGGGAGAACAGGAAAACTATTTGACCTGCGAGAACTTCGCATCCGATTCGCCCGAATCAACCGCCGCCGCTATTCCGCCGCCCCGACATTGTCGGCGTCCGAATGACAGTCAGCAGTTCGGCCAGCGCCGTCCGTGCCGGATGTCCGGACGCGCCCAGCGTTTCGGCCAGCTCGCCGCGCTCAGCGGACGGCATATCCGCCAGTTGCTCCAATACCGCTGCCGGGCCGCCGAGTTCGAGCAGTTGCAGCATGCTTTCCGTCATGGCGAGCAGACCCTCGTCATCGGTGACGTCGGCCATGCTCAATTCACCGTCGGAGACGAGCTGGGTGATCACCAGCGGAGTCAGCACCGGATCGCCGCGCAGGCCGCGCAGCAGGCGGGGGCCGTCGGGAAGCGCCAGCATCAGGATGCGCAGCATGGCGGCCGCGCGACCACGGAAGGGGCAGTCGCGAATCGCCTGGAGCAGCGGCTCGCGGTCGCCGTGGTGGGCGTCGAGCCAGCCCTGGATCTCCAACCGGCCGGTCTCGGCGGTGTAGTGGTCGGCGATCACGCCGAGCAGTCCGGCGGCGTCGGCGTCGCGCAGGTCGCCGACGGCTCCGGCCTCGCGGCCCTCGGCGAGCATGCGGTCTCGCATGGCGGCCGTCCCCAGGCCGGTCAGCGCCAGGAGGGTGCCCGGTTTGCGCAGGTCGGTCCGTAATGCCTTGCGCGCCTTGGCATCGAGCCAGGGCACCGGATCGAATTCGGGGTCGTTGAGATCCGAGAGGTACATCGGATCGGGAATGCCCCGAGTCAGCTCGACGACACCGAGACGGTGCAGCACCTGGAAAGCGGTCAGCAGCTCCGCGCCGATCCGCTGCCGCTCGTCCCGCAGCAGCGCCGGGGCCGCGAAATCCGCGAAGGCTTCCGACCACTGCGCCCACACCGGCTCCTCCAGTCGGCGCAGCGGCATCGGATGCGGCATGCCGTACAGGGTGTTGAGCATGTCCGGCAGCACCAGGTCGTGCAGTTCTGACAGCAGGGGCGGCTCACCGGAGCGCGCCGCGCCGTAGGTGATCTCCGCCGATTCCAGCACGGCATCGAAGGCGCGCGACCACAGGGCCAGCGGATCGCGCAGCAGGGAGCGATTCTTGGCCACCGGCCGCACTTCGCCCTGTGCGACGCGCACCAGGCGCAGGTGTTTCGCCCACGCGAGCAGCCGGGTCAGCTCCCGCAGCCGCGTCGCGTCGCGGACACCCTCGAGCTCGTCGCCGGTATCGAGCAGGGCGACCAGTTCACGGGCGTCGGCAATGCGCAGCCGATGGTGGGTCGTCAGCGCACGGCCGGTGCCGACCCAGTCCAGCAGCAGCCGCAGCTGCCGCACCACCGGCGTCGCCTCGGCCGCCGCGACCAGGTCCGCGTGGTCCGGGAGCACGACCGGGGGTTGGGCGAAGGTCCGCACGGGGGTTTCGTCGCCGACGAGCAGGTCCGGGCTGTCGGAAATCAGCCCGGATTCCAACAGCGCCACCAGATCGTCCACCTCGGCCGGATCCAGATCGGCGGAGTCCAGGTCGGCCGCGTCGAGATCGCCGGTCAGTACGCGCAGCAGTGCTTCGGGGATATCCGCGTCGGCGCTGTGTGCGTCGAGAGCTTTGTGCGCACCGAAAGACCTGTGCGCGTCGAGAGACCTGCTCGATCCGGGAACGCCGCCAGGCCCGAATGCGCCGTGCGACCCGAAAGCGCCGTACGACCGACTCGCCCCGTGCGCGCCACCCGCCCAGTCCGCATTCGCAGCGCCACCCGCCCGGTCGACCGAACCGGCACCCGGCGCACCGCCCGCCTGACCCGTCCGGTCCGCACCTTGAGCGCTGCTCATCCCGTCCACCCGGTCCACGCGCTCCGCCCCGCGAGCGCCGCCCGCCCAGTCCACCCGGTCCACCTGATCCGCATTCCGAGCGCCACCCACCCGGCCCGCGCCGAACTCACCGCCCGCATCGGGCGGCTCGGCGATGCCTGCCAGCGTGAGGGCGTCGTGGAGTTCCGCGCGGAATTCCGGCTCGGTCTCGGTGATCACCGTCAGCAGCTCGTCCAGCCCGCTGCCTCGGGGATCGAGCAACCCACTGGCAGCCAGATAGGCGAGCAGTGCGCGGAGCGTGTCGGGGGCGTGGGCGGGTCGGTCGATCTCGGCCGCGGCGTCGGGAATCCAGTCCAGCAGCACGTCGCAGACCGCATCCGGGGTCCAGTGCGCGAGCCGACCGTCACTGCTCAGGTGCCGTGCCTCCAGCGCGATGCCCGCGATCGGCTCCACGATCGGCGTCCCCTGCCGCCGCGCCCACTCCGCGCAGCGCCGCACCAGCAACTCGGCGGCGGCGGTGAACTCCTCGTCCTCCTCGAGGTCGAAATGCAATCGCATACCGAAACGGTAGGCGCTTGCGGTCCACCCCGGGCAGCGCTCGTCCCATCTGGGGATAAACCGCCTGAAATCTGTGGATTGGTGATGTTATCTGTGGATAACTCCTGGACTTGCCAGCGGAATCTCAGCCGCAGCCGGTAGCGTGGCGAGCTGTTGTGCCGGTAAGAGGAGTCAGCTTGTGAATTCGGGGCGGGAAACCGACTGGACGGACAAATCCGGATCGGCCGTGGCAGTGCTGGAGCGGACCGTCCCGGAGACCAGCCCGCGCCTATCCCGATCCCGGCGCATCGCACACCGCCTCCGGCTCGCCCGCACCGACGTCCTGATCGCGGGCGGCTATCTGGCGCTGGCCGTGCTGGTGCTCTCCGGGCAGTGGCGGCACCCCGAGGACGGATACCTGATCAAGAGCGGTCAGGACCAGACCATGTGGGAGTGGTTCTTCGCGGTCACCGCGCACAAGGTCGCCAACCTTGAGAATCCGCTCGGGACCGTACTGCAGAACTATCCCGACGGCGTGAACATGATGGCGAATACCGCCATGTTCGGCGTCGGCGTGCCGTTCACCCCCATCACCCTGCTGTTCGGGCCGACCGTCACCTTCGTGCTGGTACTCACCCTCGGGCTGGCCGGTACCGCCTTCGCCTGGTACTGGCTGTTCTCGCGGTACCTGGTCGACGCCCGGGGCGCGGCGGCCGTGGGCGGTCTGTTCTGCGGGTTCGCGCCCGGCATGATCTCGCACGGCAACGCCCACCCGAACTTCGTGGTGCTCGCGCTGCTGCCGCTCATCACCGCGCAGTTCATCCGCCTGGCGAAACGCGCGGCAGCGGACGCCGGGGCGACGGCACTCGGAGCGCGCAGCCGCGATGCGGTGGTGCTGGGTCTGCTGGTCGCCCTGCAGATCGCGCTCGGCGAGGAACCGCTGCTCATCTACGCCATGGCGTTCGGGGTGTTCGCGCTCGTCTACTACCTGCACCGGCCGCGACTGGGCTGGCGGGTGCTGCGCGGCATCACCCCCACGGTCGCCCTGGCCGCACTGATCACAGTGGCGCTCACCGAGATTCCGCTGTGGTGGCAGTTCTTCGGTCCGCAGTCGTACCGGTCCATAGACCACGGGCCGATGGGCAACGACCTCGAGGCGCTGTTCCAGTTCCCCTCCGAATCGCTGGGCGGCATGCTCTCCCCCGGCACCAACGTGGCCATCAACCCCACCGAGGAGAACTCCTACTTCGGCTGGCCGCTGCTGCTGCTCGTCACCGTCAGCGCGATCCTGCTGTGGCGCAACCGGGTGGTGCGGGCGGCGAGCGTCGTGATCGTGGCGTTCACCCTGCTGTCGCTGGGATCCAGCCTCACGATCGGCCGCGACGACACCGGCATCACGCTGCCCTGGCACTGGTTCGAGCAACTGCCGCTGGTGAATTCGGTGCTGGAATCGCGCTTCACCTTCGCCGCCATACCGGCCATCGCCGCCATCCTGGCGCTGGCGACACAGCGTGCGGTGCAGCAGTGGCGGGAGTCGGCCACCGATTGGCGGCCGCTGGCCTGGTTCGCGGCGCTGACGCTGGCGCTGGTGCCGCTCACCCCGACCGTTCTTCCGGTGGTGCAGCGCACGCCCACCCCGGCCTTCTTCGCCGACGGCACCGTGAACCGGTATGTCACCGACGGTTCCGTGGTGATCGTGCCGCCGCCGACCCCACCGGATGCCCGCGCCCTGCGCTGGCAGACCGCCGCCGATTTCAGCTTCCCGCTGGCGGGCGGCTATTTCGTCGGCCCCACGGGTTCCGACACCAAAGGCCGCTACGGCCCGGACGACCGGCCCACCGCCACCCTGCTCATGAAAGCCCAACGCGCCAACCGGGTTCCGATCGTCGACGACGCGTCGCGCGCCCAGGCGCTGGCGGATCTGCGGTACTGGCAGGCCGATGTGCTGGTGCTGCCGCCCACCGAACACGGCGAGGTGCTGCGCCTCACCGTGGACCAGCTGCTCGGCTTCCACGGGCAGCGCGTCAACGGCGTCTGGGTGTGGGACGTGCGCGGACTCGTCTGAGCCTGAGCCACCGATGAATTCCGCGACGCCGCGGAGTCGCCAGTGGTGTACGGCCCTGTGACAGGGCGCCATCGGAAAGGCCGGAACCGTCGCTCCGCGCGGGTCGCCAGCCGCTGGCCCACCGGATCGACCGCCCGGCGGAAAGTCGAGGCTCATCATGCGAGATCTGATAGTCACCGAGAACATCACCGTCGACGGCGTCATCGACGCGGCCGGGGGCTGGTTCACCGTCGCCGACGGCCCGGATCAGTCCGACCAGGTGGAGGCGGTGCGCGCGCAGTTCGCCGCCTGTGACGCCGTGGTGTTCGGGCGCAAGACCTTCGAGGAGATGCGCGGATACTGGCCCACGGTCGTCGACACCGACACCACCGGGGTGGCCGAATACCTGAACAAGGTGCACAAGTACGTGCCGTCGCGGACCATGACCGAACCCGGCTGGGACAACTCGACCGTGCTGAGCGGACCGCTCGCCGACGAGATCCAGGCGCTGAAGAAAGCCCCGGGCGGCGACATCGTGGTGACCGGCAGCATCGGTGTGGTGCACCAGCTGGTCGCGGCGGGACTGGTCGACGAGTTCCGGCTCTTCACCCACCCGGTGGTGCTCGGCCGGGGTGCGCGACTGTTCCCGGACGGCACGGCCATTCCGGAGCTGCGACTCGCCGAGACCACGGCATTTCGCTCCGGGGTGGTGCTGTTGCGGTATCGGACGAGCAAGGGTCGATAGCATCGACGTCCGTGCGCGCAGACACCCGAGCGTTACCCCGAATCCGCCTGGTCGCCCTGATCTCCGGTCTGCTGGCCGTCGTGCTGGCAGTGCTGATGCCCATCCTGCCGATCGAGCAGGACCGGCCGACGCTGCACTGGCCGCAGGGCGAGACCGCGAATCTCGAGGCGCCGCTGGTGTCGTACACGCCGCTGCAGCTCACGGTCTCACTGCCGTGCGAGGTGGTGCGCGACGGAGTGCAGACCGGCACGCTGTTCTCGACCGTCCCGGCGGCGTCCGGGCAGGCGGTGGACAAGGGCCTGGTGGTCCGGGTGGAGGACGAACCCGAGACCGGCCGCACCGTGCAGGTGCTGGTGCGCAATATTCCGCTGCTGTCCGCCCCGCTGGCCGAACTCGCCGACTGCGGGGCGCTGACGGTGACCTCGTCCGCCGCCGAGACGCGCACCGAGATCACCGGTGCGACACGGCAGGACGGCACGCCGTTCGCCGGGCAGGTCGGCGGCGACGCGCGGCCGCAGGTGGTGGGCATCTTCACCGATGTGCCACGGGACCGGCTGGGCGCGGCCACGGCAGCGGTCGATATCGACGCGCGTTTCACCTCCAGCCCCAGCCTGCTCAAGCGGCTGGCCATGATCGGCGCGGTGGTGTTCACCATCATCGCGCTCATCGCCCTGCATCTGATGGACACCACCGACGGACGGCGGCACCGGCGCTTCCTGCCCGCGCACTGGTGGAAGTTCTCGCTCGCCGACGTCACCGTGCTGGGCACGCTGGTGCTGTGGCACGTCATCGGGGCCAATACCTCCGATGACGGCTACATCCTGAATATGGCTCGCGCCTCGCGCGAGTCGGGGTACATGGCCAACTACTACCGGTGGTTCGGGGTGGCCGAGGCACCGTTCGGATGGCCGTACGAACTGCTGGCCTGGGTGACGCGCGTCAGCGACGCCAGCCCGTGGATGCGGCTGCCGTCGCTACTCGCAGGCATCGTGTGCTGGCTGGTGATCAGCCGAGAAGTGCTGCCGCGTCTGGGCGCTCGCGTGCGCCGCGACCGGGTGGCGCTGTGGACGGCCGGACTGGTGTTTCTGGCCGCCTGGCTGCCCTACGACAACGGGCTGCGGCCCGAACCGCTCATCGCGGCGGGCGCGCTGCTCACCTGGTGCTCCATGGAACGCGCCATCGCCACCGGGCGGCTGCTGCCCGCCGCCGTCGCCGTGCTCATCGCCGCGTTCTCGCTGGCCGCGGGGCCGACCGGACTGATCTGCATCGCCGCGCTCATCGCGGGTTCGCGGCCGGTGCTCCAGCACATCATCAAGCGGGCACGGCCGGACGCCCCGGCGGGCGGCAGGTCGGGCCGGGGCGCGGCGGTGCTGCGCTACGCCGCGCTGCTGGCTCCGGGGGTGGCGGCCGGAACCCTGGTGCTGGTGGTGGTTTTCGCCGACCAGACGCTGGCCACCGTCATGGAGGCGACGCGCGTGCGCACGCTCGTCGGGCCGAATGTGGCCTGGTTCGACGAGCGCACACGGTGGGATTCGCTGCTCATGCTCTCCCCCGACGGATCGCTGTCCCGGCGCTTCGGGGTGCTGATCATGCTGCTCTGCCTCGGGGTGTGCGTGCTGGTGATGCTGCGCAAGAACGGGCGGATTCCGGGCACCTCGCGCGGGCCGTCGGCGCGGATTCTCGGCATCGTGTTCATGTCGCTGTTCCTCATGATGTTCACCCCCACCAAGTGGACCCACCACTTCGGCGTGTACGCGGGGCTGGCGGGCTCGCTGGCCGCGCTCACCGCGGTCGCGGTGGGCGTCAACGGGATTCGCTCACCGCGCAATCGCTCGCTGTTCACGGCGGCGGTGTTCTTCCTGCTCGCCATCACCTTCACCGGGTCCAACGGCTGGTGGTACGTGTCCAGCTACGGTGTCCCGTGGTGGGACAAGGCGCCGTCCATCGCCGGCAAGGGTT
Organism: Nocardia otitidiscaviarum; assembly: GCF_007362295.1. Lineage (NCBI taxonomy): Bacteria > Bacillati > Actinomycetota > Actinomycetes > Mycobacteriales > Nocardiaceae > Nocardia > Nocardia otitidiscaviarum. The sequence goes on from NZ_CP041695.1 coordinate 6,835,597, forward strand.
TCTCGACGCTGTTCCTCGGGCTCGCGGTGGTGTTCCTGATCGTCGCGCTGATCCAGCACTACCGGCAGCCGTACGCGAAAACCCCACGCGGCGTACGGCGTTTCGACAAGTTCGCCACCATGCCGCTGACCATCGCGGCGGCCGCGCTGGTGGTGTTCGAGGTGGCGTCGCTGGCCAAGGCCGCCGTCACCCAGTACCCGGCCTACTCCATCGCCGAATCGAATGTGCGTGCGCTGGGCGGGGATTCGTGTGCGCTGGCCAATGAGGTGCTGGTGGAGACCGATACCGCCGATTCGCTGCTGCAACCCTTCGACGGGTCGCCCGCCGACGGATTGAACGCCGAGAACACCGGTTTCACCCCCGACGGGGTGGCCGCCGACCTCACCGCCGACGAGGAGGAGACGGTCACCGGCAGCGCCAATTCCGTCGGCACCGAGGACAACAAGACCAGCAACACCACCGGCGCGGGCACCGGCGGCGGCAGCCGCCAGCAGGCCGGGATCAACGGCTCGAATGTGGCGCTGCCCTTCGGACTCGATCCGGCGCGCACCCCGGTCCTGGGCAGCTACACCCAGGGCGAACAGCGGATCGCCGACCTCACCACCGGCTGGTATCGACTCGACCTGACCGACAGCATGCGCGCCGACCCGGCCTACCGGGTGCTCGTGGTCACCGCCGCCGGTCGCATCCGCTACATCGACGCCGACGGCGTCGAAACCTACGGGCAGGACCTGTGGATGGAATACGGCACCCGCGCCGACGACGGCACCGTGACGAACGTCGGACGCATCCGCCCCATCGATATCGGCCCCGCCCCCTCCTGGCGCAATCTGCGGGTGCCGCTGCGCGACATCCCCGCCTCGGCCAACGCCGTCCGCCTGGTCGCCCACGACGCCGACATCACCCAGAAGCAGTGGCTGGCGGTCACCCCGCCGCGCCTGCCCCGGCTGGCCACCCTCGACGCGGTCGTCGGCCGCACCGCCCCGGTGCTGGAGGACTGGCACGTCGGCCTCGCCTTCCCGTGCCAGCGCCCCTTCGACCACCACGACGGCGTCGCCGAGGTCCCGCAGTGGCGCATCCTCCCCGACCGCGTCGGCTCCGACGCCTCCAACGCGTGGCAGGACGATATCGGCGGCGGCCCCCTGGGCTGGACCGAGCTGCTCCTGAAAGCCCAGGCCGTGCCCACCTACCTCGACGACGACTGGGGACGCGACTGGGGTTCGCTGGAGAAGTTCACGCCGTACGTGAGCGACGCCGAACCGGCCGAGCTGGACGTCACCGTGGAGACCCGCTCCGGGCTGGCGGACGATGCCCCGATCCGGGCCAGGTGATCGGTTGAATCGGCATACGCGGCGCAACCGCCGAGTGAACGCGGTCACTCACGGCGTTGCCAGATACCATCACTCACCGTGCCCGACGCCACCGCCGCTGTTCTGACCAAACCGACGCCGCCCGAAGCGCCCGCCGCGACGCCGCGTGATTTTCGCACCGCGAAGATCATCGCGATCGTCGCGGGTGTGCTGGGGGCGCTGCTCGCGCTGGCCACGCCGTTCCTGCCCGTCAAGCAGACGACGGCGGTGATCGACTGGCCGCAGCACGGCACGCTGGGCAATATCCAAGCCCCGCTCATGTCGCAGGTGCCGATCGACCTGGAGGTGAGCATCCCCTGCGCGGCGGTGACGCAGCTGGCGGATCCACGGGGCGGGATCCTGCTGTCGACCGCGCCGCCGCAGGGGCGGGAGGCCGACCTGCAGGCGCTGTTCGTGCGGGTCTCCGGCGAGACGGTGGACGTGGTGGACCGCAATGCGGTGGTGGCATCCGCGCAGCGGTCCGAGATGAGCGACTGCTCGCAGATCGTCATCACCTCCGACAGCACCCGCACCTACGCCAAGTTCGAGGGGCTGACCCGGACCATCGAGCGGCCGCTGCCCGGCGGGGGCACGGAGACCGTGGTGGTGCCGCTGGAAGGGCAGCTGTTCGGGGATCTACGGCCGCAGGTGGTCGGGGTGTTCACCGATATGGTCGGCGAGGTTCCGGCGGGGCTGTCGTTCCACATGACCGTCGATTCGCGGTTCTCCTCCACACCGACCGTGGTGAAACTGGTCGCGCTCATCGGCGCGGTGCTGCTCACCCTGATCGCCATGGGAGCGCTGGGTGTCCTCGACACCGCCGACGGGCGCGGGCACCGGCGCATCTTCCCGCGGCACTGGCTGAAGCCCACCTGGGCGGACGGCGCGGTGATCGGCACCCTCACGCTGTGGCATTTCGTCGGCGCGAACACCTCCGACGACGGCTACATCCTCACCATGACCCGGGTCGCGCCGCACGCGGGCTACATGGCCAACTACTTCCGCTGGTACGGCGTACCGGAAGCGCCGTTCGGCTGGTACTACTACGTCATCCAGGCGTTCGCCGAAATCTCCACCGCCAGTGCGTGGGTGCGGATTCCGGCGCTGCTGTGCGGCATCCTCTGCTGGCTGGTGATCAGCCGCGAGGTGGTGCCGCGGCTGGGGCGCGGGGTGCGCAACTCCAAAGTGGCGCTGTGGACCGGCGGACTGGTGTTCCTGGCGTTCTGGCTGCCCTACGACAACGGCCTGCGCTCGGAACCCATCGTCGCCCTGGGCGCGCTGCTGACCTGGGTGTCCATCGAGCGGGCCATCGCCACCTCGCGGCTGCTGCCCGCGGCCGTCGCGGTACTGATCGCGGCGTTCACACTGGCCGCCGCGCCCACCGGGCTCATGTGCGTGGCGGCGCTGCTGGTCGCCATCCGGCCGCTGGTGCGGATCGTGGTGCGCAAACACCGGGAACTCGGCACCACCGCACTGCTCGCGCCCATCGCCGCGGCCGGATTCCTGGTGCTCGTCGTGGTCTTCGGCGACCAGACCTTCGCCGGGATCATGGAGGCCAACCGGGTGCGCCAGGCCACCGGCCCCAACCTGGCCTGGTACGAGGACTACCTGCGCTACTACTACCTGTTCGTGGAGACCGTGGACGGTTCGCTGTCGCGGCGGTTCGCGTTCCTGATCATGATCCTGTGCCTGATCACCACCCTGCTGGTGCTACTGCGGCGGCGGCAGATCCCAGGTATCGCCAGCGCGCCGACCTGGCGACTCATGGGCGTGGTGTTCGGAACCATCTTCTTCATGATGTTCAACCCGACCAAGTGGACGCACCACTTCGGCGCGTACGCGGGTATCGCGGGCTCGCTGGCGGCGGTGACCGCGGTCGCGGTGTCGGCCACCGCGCTGCGATCGCGCAAGAATCGGTCGGTGTTCCTGGCGGGGCTGCTGTTCACCCTCGCCGTCGCCTTCTCCGGCATCAACGGGTACTGGTACGTGTCCAGCTTCGGGGTGCCGTGGTTCGACAAGCGGGTCTCCCTCCAGGGCTACCAGTCCAACACCTTCATGCTCATGCTGTTCGGGCTGGCGCTGGCGCTGGTGGCCTGGCAGTCGCTGCGCGAGGGCTACGCCAAACCGCCCGCCGACGCACGCACCAAGCGCGGCAGGCGGATTCGCAAATTCGCCGCCATCCCGCTCACCGTGGTGGCCGCGTTCATGGTGCTGTTCGAGGTGCTGTCGCTGGTGAAGGGCGCGTACTCGCAGTACCCGGCGTACTCGCTGGCCCGGTCGAATATCGACGCGCTGGGCGGCAATTCGTGCGGACTCGCCAATGACGTACTGGTGGAAGCCGATCCGAACAGCGGCAACCTGCAACCCGTCATCGACCCGGAGCGGCCCCCGTTGAACGGTGACCCGCTCGCCGGGGAGAAGCCGATCGGGTTCTCGCCCAACGGCATTCCCCAGCAGCTGGACGCGGACGCCGTCGAGGTGAAGCCCGGCACCGGCAACACCTCCACCCAGACCATCGGTCCCGCCTTCGCCGAGGGCGAGAACGCCGGAACCGGCGGCGGACTGGGCGCGGAGGGCGTCAACGGCTCCATCGCCGCCCTGCCCTTCGGACTCGACCCCGCCACCACACCGGTGATGGGCAGCTGGCAGGACGGGGTGCAGCAGCCCGCCGAGTTGTATTCCAGCTGGTACGAACTGCCCGCCCGCTCCGCGGACGCGCCGCTGGTGGTCATGTCGGTGGCCGGACGCGTCATGTCCTTCGACGACACCGGGCGCATGACCTACGGCCAGGATCTGTTCCTGGACTACGGGCGGCGACTGCCCGACGGCAGCGTCGAACAGCTCGGCTCGTACCGGCCGCGCGATATCGGCCCCGCCCCGTCCTGGCGGAACGTGCGGGTGCCGCTGGACGAACTGCCCGGCGACGTCGACGTGGTGCGCATCCATGCCAAGGACCCGATCCTCATCGGCGACCAGTGGCTGGCGTTCACCCCGCCGCGCGTGCCGAAGCTGCAGTCGCTCAACAGCTTCATCGGCGGCACCCAGCCGGTGCTGCTGGACTGGGCCGTGGGTCTGCAGTTCCCCTGCCAGCAGCCGTTCGACCACCGCTACGGCGTGGCGGAGGTGCCGAACTACCGCATCCTGCCGGACCGGCCGCTCGCCATCAGCTCCACCAATACCTGGCAGGCCGAGGAATTCGGTGGGCCGCTGGGCTTCTCGCAGATGATCGCCGGATCGGTCACCATTCCGACCTATCTGAAGGACGACTGGGCCCGCGACTGGGGTTCGCTGGAACGCTACGACCAGTTCTACCCGGCCACCCCGGCCGAGATCACCACCGGCGCCGAAACCCGTTCCGGCTGGTGGAGTCCCGGCAAGATGCGAGTCTGAGGCAGGCCGCGCCCGCACACGCGCCCCCCTTCCGGCACCCGCTGGAAGGGGGGCGCTGCCGTGTTCGGTGCGGAACCCGTGCGCCGGGCGCGCCGACACCATGGCGGCGAGGATCGCGCATCCCCCCTCGTCCATGGCGCTCGCGAGCACCGCGGCCCGTCAACGCTGCCCCGTGGCCGCCACTTCCCGGATCGCCGCCGCGACCGCGCGAAAGTCCTTGCGCAGCACGTGGGAATGGTTGCTCGGCACCTTCACACTGATACGGATGTGCGGGTTGCGGGCGCATACCGCGTCGAGGCCGGCGCGGAGGCGTTCCTGCTCGTCGCCGCGGCTACCGAAGGACGAGCCGGAGGCCACCACATAGCGGGTCGGGACGCTGATGCTGTCCAGGACCGGCCCCAGCTCGCGCTCGCGGGAGAGCTTGCCGAGTTCGATATTGCTCTCGGCCTGCTGTGCCGCGGACATGCGCGGCGTCAGCCCGGTCGGCCGCAGCAGCGGCATGACCAGGTTCAACCGCTTGAACAGCTTGCGGATCCGCTGCTCCATGGCGTCGTCCAGCCAGTCGTACGGGAACGCCCCGTCGACCAGCACCGCGCCCACGGCACGATTCGGATTCCGGGCCGCCCAGTGCGCGCCGACGACCGCACCGTAGGACCAGCCCACCACCAGCGCCCGGTCCACGCCCCGGGCCGCCAGCACGGCATCCACATCGCGGACGGCGGCCTCGAAGGAGTAGTCCGCCGACCGCTTCGACTTGCCGCGCGCCCGCTCGTCATAGGTGATGTGCCGGAACTCGGAACCGAGTTCGGGCAGAACCCGCTTCCAGTAGCCCTGGGTGGCGAACTGGCCGTTGAGGTAGAGCACGGGGATTCCGGCACCGCCGGTGTCGGTGACGGCCAGGGCCGTGTCCTCGACCGGCACCATGCCGGTCCAGATCGAGGTGGTCGAGGTGGCCGCGGAGGTGTTGTTCTTCGTCATGCCGTTCACTGTCGGCGTCCGGGCTGACGCCGACCTGACACCGACCTGACACGCGTGCTGACGTGGCGGAGCGCGCCCCTCGCGTTACCGCGTCGCGCACCCGCCCGCATCGCCGACGCCGCGCATCACCGGGCGATATGGGCGACCCACTCGTACACCGGCAGGCTGCCCTCCGGCGTATCGGCCCAGCGCGGCGTCACCTTGAACCGCTCGTAGCCGTCCTCGAAGGCCACCCGCAGCTCCACGCCCGGCGGGGTGATGGGGACGATCCGCGTCTTCAGGCCGTCGGGCCCGCCTTCGAGTACGGCCTTCGGTTTGCTACTCATAGCTGAAGGCTCTCATATGCGGGGCTATCGACTGACCGATTCCCGGTAATCCGGGGTGTCGTGCGGGGATCGCGCCCGCCGCGCTGACGCGCCGCGGGCGCGGGGATGAAGAAGGGGCGGAAGGGCTCCGCCAGACGCCGCGGCACCGGCTACAGCCGCCGCGCCGGTTACAGCCGCGCCGGTTACAGCCACCGCCCGGTTACAGCGGCAGCAGGTGGTTACCGGCGGCAGCAGGTCGTTACAGCGGCAGCAGGTGATGTTTGCGGGGGTTGCGGGCGACGGTTTTGTCGCGGAGCAGGTGCAGGGCCCGGCGGATTTCCAGGCGGGTGGTGGCGGGTTCGATGACGGCGTCGATGTAGCCGCGTTCGGCGGCCACCCAGGGGGTGGCGACGGTGGCGTTGTAGAAGTCGATCATCTGCTGGCGGATGGCGGCGCGCTGCTCCTCGGGGGCCGCGTCGATGGTCTTCGCGCCGATCAGACTGACCGCGCTCTCCGCGCCCATGACCGCGATGCGGGCCGTCGGCCAGGCCAGATTGACATCCGCGCCGAGCTGCTTTGATCCCATGACGGCGTAACCGCCGCCGTACGACTTGCGGATCACCACGGTCACCTTGGGGACGGTGGCTTCGACGAAGGCGAACAGGAATCGGCCGCCGCGCTTGATGACGCCGATCTTCTCCTGTTCGACCCCGGGTAGGAAGCCCGGCGTGTCCACCACGAACACCAGCGGGATCTCGAAGGCGTCGCAGAGCCGGATGAAATGCGCGGCCTTGTCGGACGCGCGGGCATCCAGCGCACCCGCGTACACCATCGGCTGATTCGCGACCACGCCCACACTGCGGCCGTCCACCCGGGCGAACCCGCAGATCATGTTCTTGCCCGCCGACTCACCGAACTCGTGGAAATCGCCGTCGTCGAAGATGCGCAACAGGATCTCGTGCATGTCGTACCCGGCATTGTCGGCGTCGGGCACGATCGAGTTCAGTTCCAGATCGGTTTCGGTGATCTCCGGCTCCAGACCGGGATTCACGATCGGCGCCAACTCCTGGCAGCTCGACGGCAGATACGACAGATACTCGCGCACCCACTGGAACGCCGCCGCCTCATCCTTGGCGACATGGTGGATATTGCCGTACTGCGCCTGACTGTGCGCGCCGCCGAGCTCCTCGAGACTCACATCCTCACCGGTGACCTCGCGAATCACCTTGGGGCCGGTGACGAACATGTAGGCGGCCTCGGTCGCCACCACCACATCGGTATTGATCGGCGCGTACACCGCGCCGCCGGCACAGCTGCCCAGAATCATGGAGATCTGCGGCACCAGGCCCGACAGCGGCTCCTGGCGGCGGCCCAGCTCGGCATACCAGGCCAGCGATGTCACCGCCTCCTGCACGCGCGCGCCGCCGGAATCGTTGATGCCCACCACCGGGCAGCCGACCTTGGCGGCGAACTCCATGATGCCCGCGACCTTGCGGCCGAACATCTCACCGACCGAACCGCCGTAGACGGTCTGGTCGTGGGAGAACACCGCCACCGGGCGGCCGTCCACCAGACCGTGTCCGGTGACGACGCCGTCGCCGTACAGCGCCTTCTTGTCACCGGGGTTGCGAACCAGCGCGCCGATTTCCACGAAGGAGCCCGGATCGAGCAGCATATTGATCCGGTCGCGGGCGGAAGGGATGCCCTTGCGCGCCCGCTTCGCGACTCCCGCTTCCCCCGCCGGTTCCCTCGCGACGTCCAGCTTCTGTCGCAGGTCGGCGAGTTTCTCGGCGGTAGTGCTCACTGGTCTCCTTTCGCGAAACCTAGTTCGCGGAATCGATCTCGGTCAGCTTCTTCGTCAGGTCGGCACCGATGGTGGCGATGCGGGGCTCGTCGATGATCTGGAGGTGGTCACCCGGGATGTGGATGATCTCCAGATTCGGGATGTGCTCATCCCAGCCGCCATTCGGCTTACGGTCGCCGAATCGCGGTTCCAGTTCGATGATCCCGTCGTGGTAGCGGTCGGCCAGGTAAAGAACCACGTGACCTTCGTAACGCGACGGCTCTACCTTCTGGAGTTCGCGACCCTCGATCCACGAATGCTTCTGGTGCTCGAGCACACCGCCCGGGATATCGACGCCCGCGAACTTCACCAGCTCGATAATGATCTGGTACTGCTCCGCGTCACTGGCCGCGGCCAGTTCCTCGATCTGCTCGTCGTCCAGTTCGCCCTGGAAACCGTAGGTCTTCTGAGCGAACGCCTGGAAGCGCCGAATCCGCGCCACCCGGGCCTCGGGCGAATTGTCCTCGGGCTCGGTCGGAATCGCGAGATCGATCAGACCCACCAGGCGCACGTCCGCGCCCTCGGCACGCATGATCTGGGCGACCGTCAGCGCGAAGACCGCGCCCAGTGACCAGCCGTAGAAGACGTAGGGCCCCTCCGGCTGGATCTTGCGGATCTCCGGAATGTACTGGCGGGCACGCTCTTCAATCGAACCTTCGGCCCGCTCGAAGCCGTACATGGGGGTACCGGCCGGGAGGCGCTTCAGCAGCGGCTCGTAGACCAGGGTGTTGCCGCCGGACGGGTGGAAGACGAAGATCGGCAACGCATCCGAGCCGGGCTCCTTCGCGCGCAGGGTGCGCACGAAGCCGTCCACGTCGGCCTTGTCCTGGAAGCCGCGCACGATATCGGCCATCTTCTCGATGGTTTCGGCGTCGCGCAGTTCGTCGATGTCGATCTGGGCCTTGACGCGTTCCGACAGGCGGGCTGCCAGCTTCTCCATCGTCTGGTCGTCCAGGATCGGCAGGGCGTTGAAGATGCCGCCTGCCGACTTGCCGGTCACCACGGCCCAGGTGGCGTAGGTGAGGCGTTCGGCTGCGTCGCGCGGGGGGACGTTGTCCTTGTCGGTTTCCGCCGGGGGTGGGGCGGCCTCGAAGGATTCCGGTTGGGAATCGCTCTCGCTTGGAGTGTGCTGCGCTTGCCCACCCTGCGCCCCTGGCGCAGACTGCCCAAGCGCAGCGGTGTCGGCCGACGGCTGGCCCGGCGCAGCGGAACCGGGCGCGGGCTGGCCCGGCGCGGCGGGCTGGCCGGTGGTGTCGGCTTCCGAGGTGCCGAGGGCGGCGGCCAAAGGATCAGCGCCGGTGGCCATGGCGGCGCGGGCGGCGGAGACGAAGTCGGCGTCCACGGCGAGTTCGCCTTCGCCGGAGGCTTGGCGGGCAGCGAGGGCCGCTACCTCGTCGCGGTGTTCGATGGCGTAGCGCAGCACCTTGCCGACCTCGAGGAGGTTGGCGTCGCGGACCGCTTGGACCTGGAGTTGCGGGATGTCGAATTCGTACTCGACGCGGTTCTTGATGCGCATCGCCATCAGGGAGTCGAGGCCGAGTTCCATGAGGGGGATCTCCATGGGGAGGTCCTCCACGGCGTAACCCATGGATTCGGCGACGATGATGGCCAGGCGGTCCTCGATGGTCTGCGAACCGTTCGGATCCCAGCGCTCACCCGCGGCCTCGACCACCGCGACCTCGGCGGGAGCGGATTCCTCGGCCTGCTGGACCGGCTGCGCGGCAACGGGTTCCGGCAACGGGGCGCCGGAGGTCACCACGCCGTCGAAGAGCAGCGTGAAGGCGTTGCCCTGTTTGGCGTGCACCTGCGCCGCCGCACCACCCGGGTAGGGGGTGAGCGTGGTGGTGAGGGTGCCCGACGCCGGGATGGGGCCGTAGGCGTAGGACGCGCCGGTCTGCACCTGCGAGAGCACCTGCGCGGCAGCGGCTTGCACGAGAGCGCCCAGGTCGGTGACCACACCGGCCTGCACCTCCCACACGTGCCGGCCGTCGGGCAGCGACACGTGCGCGCCCGGCACCCGGGTATTGCCGGAGCCCGACGCCAGACCCACCTTGGGCCAGTACTCCTTGCGCACGAACGCCGTTCGCGGAATATCCGCGTAGTCGCCCGCGGGCAGCAGCGACGGCAGGTTCACCCGGTGGCCGTTGACGTAGAGCTGGGCGAGCGCGGCGATGACGGCCGCCGACTCGTCCTCCTTGCGCTTCAGGGTCGGGATGAGCGCGGCATTGTGCACGCCCGCCGCGTACGTGGTGCCCAGCACCTGCATGAGCGCGACCGAATTCGGCGCCAGCTCCAGGAAGGTGGTGATACCGGTGTCCACCGCCTGGCGCACGGCATTGGTGAAGTACACCGAGCCGCGCATATTGGTGACCCAGTAGTCCACATCGTGCACGGGGGCGTGGCCCGCGCGGTACACGGCGTCCTTGTGGGCGGTCGAGTACAGGTCCACCTTCAGCTTGGTCGGCTCGATACCGGCCAGCTCGGCGGCCAGTTCGCCCAGCAGCACATCCATCTGGGAGGTGTGGCCCGCGCCGCGGGTCTGGAGCACGCGGGCGAACTTGCCCTGCTCCTCCACCTTGGCGACGATGGCGTGCACCTGATCCGGCGGGCCGCCGATCACGGTATTGGTCGGCGCGGCGTACACCGCGACCTCCACATCCGGATACTCCGGCAGCATGGCCTCGATATCGGTGGCGCTCAGCTCGACCAGCGCCATATTGCGCACCTGGTCGTCGGTGATCATGGCCTCGCCCTCGCCCATGAGGCGACCGCGCGAGCAGATCACCCGGACGGCGTCCTCCAGGTTCATGCCGCCGGAGATGTAGGCACCGGCGACCTCACCCTGCGAATGGCCGACCACGCCCGCGGGTTCCGCGCCGTGGGCGCGCAGCACGGCCGCCAGACCCACCTGAATGGTGAAGGTGCCGACCTGACCGGTGCCGATATCCCAGTCCTGGGCGTCGTCGAGGATCATCTCCTTGACCGAATACCCGGCCTCGTCCACCACGAGTTCGTCGACCTGGTCGACGGTCTCGCGGAAGATGCGGTTCTCCTGGTAGAGCTGCTTGCCCATCTTCCGGTGCTGCGCACCGAAACCGGCCATCACCCACAGCGGGCCCTCGGCCGCGGGGGAATCGGCGGTGAAGACGCCCGGACCGGGCTTACCGGCGGCGATGGCGCGCAGGCCCGCGACGGCCTCGTCGTGGTTCTTGGCGATGACCACGCCACGCGAGCGCTGATGGCTGCGCTTGGCCAGCGCCCGCGCCACATCCTCGAGCGGAGTGTCGCGGCCCGCGTCGCTCTCCAGCCAGTCGGCGAGGTCGGCGGCGGCGCGCTTGCGGCGGGACGGCAGGTAGGCCGACACCGGCAGGATCACCGGCAGCGGCTCCTCGCGCGGAGCCCATTCCGGCTCGGGCGCGGCGGCTTCCACCAGCTTCTCGGCCTCGGCCAGCACGTCGGTGGCCTCAGTGTCGAGATCGGCGGTGTCGGCACTGTCCGGAACGGCCGGGGTGGGCACGTACTCCTGGATGACCACGTGGGCGTTGGTGCCGCCGAAGCCGAAGCCGGAGACGCCGATGGTGGCCTTGCCGCTGTAGCGCGGGAATTCGGTCGGCTGCTCGACGACCTTCAGGTGCGCCTGGTCGAACGGGATGTACGGGTTCGGGCCGGCGAAGTTGATATTCGGCGGAATGACATTGTGCTGCAACGCCATAATGATCTTGGCGAGGCTGGCCGCACCCGCTCCCGATTCCAGGTGGCCGAAGTTGGTCTTGGCCGAACCGAGCAGGGCGGGCTTGTCGGCCTCGCGACCGCGACCCACCACCCGGCCCAGGGCGTCGGCCTCGATGGGATCGCCGATCAGGGTGCCGGTGCCGTGCGCCTCGATGTAATCGACGGTGGAGGGCGCGATACCGGCATCGCGGTAGGCGCGGCGCAGCACGTCGGCCTGCGCGTCCGGGTTCGGCGCGAAGATGCCGTTGGAGCGGCCGTCATTGTTGACGGCCGAGCCCTTGATGACCGCGTAGATCTTGTCGCCGTCGCGTTCGGCGTCGGCCAGGCGCTTGAGCAACACCAGGCCCGCGCCCTCGGAGCGCACCATACCGTCGGCATCGGAGGAGAACGCCTTGATGTGGCCGTCCTTGGCGACCGCGCCGTTGATATCGAAACCGAGGCTGGCCATCGGGGCGAGAATCATGTTCACGCCACCGGCCAGCGCCACATCGGAATCGCCGTTGCGCAGCGACCGCACCGCGTCGTGCACCGCCACCAGCGTGGACGAGCACGCGGTGTCGATGGTCACCGACGGGCCGCGGAAGTCGAAGAAGTAGGAGACGCGGTTGGCGATGATGCCCGTGGACGCGCCCAGCAGGGCGTACGCCTCGGCCGACAGGGGCACGTTCGGATCGGGTTCCTTACCCAGACCCAGCGCCGTGACCAGCATGAAGTCGCTGGTCGAGGAGCCGATGAAAACGCCGACCGGGCCGCCCTTGAGATCGCTCGCGGGAATCCGCGCGTGCTCCAGGGCTTCCCAGGTCAGCTCCATCATGAGCCGCTGCTGCGGATCGACGCGCTCCACCTCGATGGGCGACATGGCGAAGAACTCCGCGTCGAAGCCCTTCACCACGTGCTGATCGAGGTAGCCGCCCTTGGTATTGCCGTTCTCGATGGCGGCCAGGGCCTGCGGGTCGGATTTGAACTCGTCCCAGCGGCCCTCGGGTAGGTCGCGAATGGCGTCGCCGCCATTGAGAATGAATTCCCAGGTCGACTCGGGTGTATCCCCGGCACCCGGCAGTCGGGTCGACAGGCCGACGATGGCGATGTCGTGCGCCTCGCCCGGCTGATATCCGGCGGTATAGAAGGAATCGTCCGGCGTGTCCTCCGGCGCGTCCGGCTCACCGTTGATGATCCGCTCGGCCAGTGAGGCGATGGTCGGATGCTGGTAGACGATGGTCGCGTTCAGCACCACCCCGGTGAGGTCCTCGATATCGCCGCCGAGGGCGAGCGCGTCGCGGGAGGCGAGGCCGAATTCCTCCATCGGCCGGTCCACCGTGATGTTCTCGATGGGCTGACCGGTGGCGTCGGCCACCCAGCGCCGCAACCATTCTCGCAGCTCAGCCACCGACATGTCGGTGCCGGCGGCACGCTCGACACCCGCGGCCGACTCGGTTGCCGCGGTTTCGGTCGTCTCGGTGGGCACGCTGCCCTCGCTCTCAGCCATCAGTTCTTCAAGCTACCTGTCTGCGTCGGGTGCACGGCACTGAATGCAGTGAATGGCGCGGGCCGCGCACGGGCCCGCGCCATTGCGTTTCGAGGCTTACGCCTCACTCCTCGTCTGGTGCATCGGGGAAAGCTTGCTGCGTGTAACCACCACGCAGTGTGCCCTCCAGATATGCCGCCTTGCACGCGCGGCGCGCGATCTTGCCGCTGGAGGTGCGCGGAATCGAGCCCGCCGGAACGAGCAGGATGTCACGGGCGGTGACGCCGTGCCGCTGCGAGACCGCCGCGCGCACCGCGTCGGCGATCGGCTGCGGATCGGCCTTGCCCGCACCCGGACCGCGCTCGGCCACGATGACCAGCTGCTCGGACGCGTCGTCGGCGTCGAAGGACAGGCCCGAATGGCTGTCGGCGGCAAAGACTTCGGCGGGCAGCTGATTCGCCGGGACGGCGAAGGCGGCCACGAAGCCCGGACGCAGTGCGGTGGACGCCTCCTGCGCGGAGAACTCCAGGTCCTGCGGGTAGTGGTTGCGGCCGTCCACGATCACCAGGTCCTTGACGCGGCCGGTGATGTAGAGCTCGCCGTCGATGTACACGCCGTAGTCGCCGGTGCGCATCCAGTGCGCGTCGTCCGGGGTGCCCTCGGCGTGACTGCCCTCGGACAGGCGGCGCACCAAGCGGTTGCGGAAGGTCTTCTGGGTCTCGTCCTCGCGACCCCAGTAACCGATGCCGATGTTGTTGCCGTGCAGCCAGATCTCGCCGACGCGGCCCTCGGGCAGCTCCAGCGCGCCCTCGGGGTCGTCGATGGTCTCGGCGTCGACAATGGTGGCCCACTGCGAATGCGCGACGTAACCGCAGCTCACCTGGGCGATGGAGTTGGGCGTGCCCTGCTCCACCTTCTTGACACGGCCCGCGTTGAGCTCGTCGCGGTCGACGTAGATGACCTTGGCCTCGTCCTCGTGCCGGGTGGCCGACACGAACAGGGTGGCCTCGGCCATGCCGTAGCAGGGCTTGATGGCCGTCTTGGGCAGGCCGTACGGGGCGAACGCCTCGTTGAACTTCTTCATCGAGGAGACCGTCACCGGCTCGGAACCGTTGATCAGGCCGATGACATTCGACAGGTCCAGGGTCTCGCCGTTCTTCGGGCGACCGCGCGCGGCGGCGTGCTCGAAGGCGAAATTCGGTGCCGCGGCGAACGTTCCGGCCCCGTCGGCGACGGCCGCGAGCTCGTTGATCCAGCGCGAGGGGCGGCGCACGAACGCCGACGGCGACATGATGGTGATGTACTTGCCGCCCACGGCGGGCAGGATCACCGTCAGCAGACCCATGTCGTGGAACAGCGGCAGCCAGGTGACGCCGCGGGAATTCCAGTTCAGGTCCAGGGCGTGCACCATCTGCAGCAGGTTGGTGCCGACGGCGCGGTGGGTGATCTCCACACCGGCCGGGACGCGGGTGGAACCCGAGGTGTACTGCAGGTACGCGATGTCGTCCACGGTGATGTCCGGACGCACCCAGGTCTCACCGACGCTGTCGGGGATGGCGTCGACGGCGATGATGCGCGGACGCTGGGCGGCGGGCAGGGCGCGGAAGAACTGGCGAACACCGGCGGCGGAGGAGCTGGCCGTCAGGATCGCGGAGGGCGTGCAGTCGCCGAGCACGGCGTGCAGGCGGTCGGTGTGGCCCGGCTCGTCCGGATCGAACAGCGGCACCGAGATGCAGCCCGCGTAGATGGCGGCGAAGAAGGAGATGACGTAATCCAGCCCCTGGGGGGCGAGGATCGCGACCCGATCGCCCTCCTTGGTCACCTGCTGCAGTCGGGCGGCCACCGCGCGCAGCCGCGTGCCGAACTGGCTCCAGGTCAGGTCCTGGTACTCGCCGTCGCGCTCCCGCGAGTAGTCGATGTAGCGGTACGCCAGATCATTGGCGTCGTTACCGATCGTGTGCTTCTCGACGTAATCGACCAGGGTCCGGCCCTCGGGAATCGTGATCTTCCCGGTTTCGTCCAGGTAGTCGTCGAAAGTCTCGTCCATTCCTTCTCCTCCGAGGCACACGAAGCAGGGGCGGCGATACGGCCGCTGTTACCTGTGAGGCCCCGACTCTCTTTCGCCCGCCGGTGCTCTAACGTGCAAGAGCCAACCTGCAGAATTCTGTTGCGGTCTGCGCGGTGACCGCCTATTGGCTAGATGTACTCAAACCAGGGACATGTTACAGAGCAGGCGCCGGACCAGTGTCCGGAGCGATCCGATCTGCCTGCTCACTCATGTCGCAACAAGGGGATCACCGGTGCGAATGCCTCCATCTGAGTGGGAAATACACCCACGTAGGACATGGATGTGAGTTGCCGCACCCGGCGGATGTGGTCGGCGATCTGCTCGTGGGTGCCGATCGCCACATACGGTGACTCGAGGATCTGCTCCACCGACAGCCGTACGTCCACATCCAGGTTCGGATGCAGGCCCTTGTCGATCGCGTCGAGCGCCATGGCGGCGGCGCGCTCCCGATCGTCGGTGACGATCACCGCGGTGATCGCCCAGTTCAATTCGATCTCCGGGAAGCGCGGCCCGGCCGCCTCCCGAATGATCCGCACCCGCTCGACGGTTCGGTCGAGCGTGATACCGGACAGCAGCATCCGTCCTTCGGGTGTGGTGGGCGGCACCACCGAGATGATGTCGGCGTGCCGGGCCGCCAGTCGCAGCAGACGCGGTCCGCCGCCACCGGTGGCCAGCGGCGGACGCGGGCCCTGCCGCGGCCGCGGCGCACCCTTGATCCCCCGCACCCGGTAGTGCTTGCCCTCGAAGTGACACTCCTGGCCGCGCAGCAGCACGTCCAGGATCGTCAGGGTCTCGTCCAGGCGCTCCAGCCGCACCGCGGGTGCGTCGAAGTCGATGCCCGCCGCGTCGAAGTCGTCGGCCAGCCAGCCCGCGCCCACACCCAGCTCCAACCGGCCCCGGGACAGCACGTCCAGGGTGGCGGCCTCCTTGGCCAGCACCACCGGATGCCGAAAACCGTTCGCCAGCATCGAGGTTCCGAGCCGGATGCGGTCCGTGGCCACCGCCAGGGCACCGAGGGCCGCGATCGGACCCACCTGCGGACCCAGGGCATCGGGCACGGCGAACGCGTCGTACCCGAAATCCTCGGCCCGCTGCGCGAGCTTGATGAACTTGCGCGCCCCGCCTTCGGACGGGTTACCCTCGCCGGCCGCCGCGAAGCGGAATGCCCGCGGCGGTGTACTCGGCACGGTCTCGCGACCGGCCGGTACGGCGACTCCTGTCATTGAACTGATGCTCCTGGCTGAGATCGATTGCTCTGCGCCGCCGGGCCTCATCGACCGGCGTCACAATCTCGGAGCACTTTACAGGTTGTGCGCCAAACCACGGGGTCGGTCGACGGGCACAAGCCCCCAATGCGGGGGGTTGTTCGCCACAACGCCCCGACCAGGTGGTTCCGGTCACGAATGCGGTGGGTGTGGAGCGCCCTCGATGAGCCCGGCCGCCCAGTTCACCGTCCACTGGGTGGCGGTGGTGCCGCTGTCGTCCACCACGTACCCGTTGTAGAGGCTGTGCACCGGATTCCCGGCCGCGCGCACCAGGGTGCCGACGCTGCTGAGGAAGTTGACCGGGTTCAGCGCCTGATCCGGGGAATCGCAGATGAGATCGCCCGGGGCGCAGATGGTGTAGGTGCGGTCGGCCAGCTTGCCGAAGCCGGGCCGCGGTCCGGTCATGGTGATGCCCGGGACGTTCAAGCCCTTGAGCGCGACCTCCGCGCCCACCCCGGGCGGGGCATTGCCGATCTCGATGGCCTGTCCCGGCCCGTCGACCCGGCGGCCGTCGGCGAGCACGGTCACGCCGAGCACCTTGTCGGCGGGCACCGGGCCCTTGCCCGCGCCGATATCCGCGGCCACGTCACCGGCGATCACGGCACCCTGCGAGAAGCCCGCGATCACGTAGGTGGTGAGCGGACAGTCCCGATGGGTCTGCGCCAGCTTGTCGGTGGCGCGGGCGATGCCCTCGGAGCGGCTCTTGTTGTAGGACTGCTGGCCGTCCGGCGGAATGGCGATGGGATTGGAGAACTGCGCCACGTACGGGACGGTGTAGACCTCCACCCGCTCGTTCGGGAACCGCTCCCGGATCGGGTTGGAGATGTTCAGCATGAGCGAGATCGGATTGGCCGACGGGTTGTAGGGGTCGTCGTTGCTCGACGACTCCCAGGTGCCCGGCACCGACAGCATCAGCACATCCGGGCAGGACGCGGGCTGGGAGGTCGGCTCCTTCGGCCCGGGCGGGGTCGGGCCGGGCAGGCGCAGCCGCCCCGCCAACAGGTACCACAGCAGGATCACCACGACGATGATCAGCGCGACCACCGCCAGGAACAGCAGGCATCCCGCCGGTGCGGACCGGCGTGCGGAGCGGCGGCGCGGGGTCACCGGCAGTAACTCGCGGAGGCGACTTCGTAGTAGATCTTCCCGGCCTCCTCGACCGGCATCTTGCTCGGATCGAAGGTGGGATCGGAGCCCGCGATGGCGGTCACGTAGGTGATGATCTGGTCCTCCGGCGCGCCTTCGGACTTGCCCTGGCAGACCAGGTTGCCCGCGCTGAGCGCGATATCCGGGGAGGACGGAGTCACGCCGCGCTTCTTCAGTTCCTCGATGTAGGTCCTGTCCTTGTCGCTCAGCGCGGGCGCGTCGCTCTGCGGCGTGACGAATTCGGTCGGCACCGGCTGCGGACGCTCGGTGTTCTCCTCCGCCGGGGGTGCGGCCGATTCGGTCGACTGCGGCGATTCGGGGGCCGACTCGGTGGTCGAGGGCGCCGCCGAACTCGCCTGCGTGGTCGAGGACAGCGTGGGCGTGCTGGTCGCGGTCGAATCGTTATCGCCGCAGGCGGCCAGCAATCCGGCGGCGGCGCACGCCGCCACCACGCCGATCACTTTTCCACGGGTCCGTTGCATGAATTCGCTTCCTCGGATCTATCAGGGCACAGGTGTCCAGGGGCACAAGGTCGCCACCAGGCTAGCGGCAAGGTAGCGAGAAGTGGTGCCCAGCAAAACGAACCTCATGCAGTTCTTAGCGCCGCCACACGTGGTGACCTGCGTCATTCCATCGACCGGCCGGATATGACGGGGGACGCGTGTCTTCGCGCCGCGCACCGGCTGTCCGGGCGCAGGGCGGATCAGGGGCGCTGCGGCGGAGTCGCCGGGGGGATGTCGAGCACCACGGCCGGACCGCCCGGTGTCGCGGGCGGAATGTCGAGTACGACGGCGGGCGCGGGTCCCGGCTCGGGCGCGGGCACGGGTTCGGGCGCGGGCATGGCGTTCGGGGGCGCGGCGGCCGGGGCGGGGGTGAGGGGTTGCGGGGCGGCGGACGGCACCTCCGGCGAGGGTGACCGCGGCACCGCGGCGGGCGGCTGCGGCACGATCACCTCGGGCGGGGCGGGCGCGGCAGTCGAGGGCACGGCCGACCGGGGATGGGGGACGGGCACAGCCGTCGAAGGCTGCGGCACAACAGCTTCGGACGCGGCCGTACCGGATGCGGCGAGTTCGGGTGCGGCTACTTCAGACCTGGCCACTTCAGGCGCGGCTACTTCGGACGCAGCGGGTGGAACAGCGGGTGCGGCGGCCGGAGCGGTCTCCACGCCGAGCTGGGTAGCAGCCGGAGCGGCCGGGCTTTCTTGGCCGGATGGCGGGGTAGCCGGAGCGGCCGGATTCGGCTGTGGCTGGTCGTTCGGCGCGGGCGGGGGGCCGGGGAGGGCGATGGGGCGGCCGTCGAGGGCGACCACCTGGGCCTTGTCGTCCTTGACGACGATCGTGCCGAACTGGAACGTCTGCTGGCTGCCGCCGGGGATCTGGGTCTCGTCGCCGGTCGGGAAGCCGAGCTGGCCGTTCTCGAAACCCAGTGCGCCCCAAGCGTCCATGACCGCGCCGTTGCGCACGCCCCACGCACCCGACAGCGGGCTCCAGTAGATATTGCCGCCTTCGAACCGGCTCATCCGACCGAAGTCCTTCAGGCCGACCTCCCCGGCGGTCGGGAAGCCGAAGACGCTGTTCTCGAAACCGAGCTGGGCGTACTTGCCGAGGATCAGCCCCTGCACCAGATGCGCGCCGGTCGCGGGACTGAAGTACATCGGCCCGTGCTCGAAGCCCTGCACCACGCCATCCTTGTGCGGGGTCGCCTGTTCGGCCCCGGTCGGATAACCGGCCGCGCCGCCCTCGTAGCCCAGGCGCGCCCACTCGTCGAGGATCGCGCCGCGCACCGGATGCGCCCCCGTCGCCGGGGTCCAGTAGATGAAGCCGTGCTGGAAGGGCTGGAAGCGGCCGCGGCCGTCGGGTAGCGCCGCCTCACCGCCGGTCGGCATGCCCAGCCCGGAACCCGGTCCGGCCACGCCCTGGTAGCTGCCGCCGATCATGCCGCCGGTCGGGATCGCGCCGGTGGCCTGCGAGTAGAACACCTGTCCGCCGGTGAAGTCCTGGGCGATACCGCCGGGCACCTGATATTCGCCGGTCAGGCAGCCGCCCAGCCAATTGTTGGCCTGCACCGCCCCGGCGATCGCGCCGCCCACCGAACAGTTGGCGGGTGTCGCGTCCACGCCGAGCGCCGCCGCGGCCTGCGGCCAGGACTGCCGCATCTCGAAATCCCAGTACGGCCAGGTGTGGGTGCCGGAGGCCCGGTAATTCACCTGCACCGGAATGCTGATCTTGTTGAGTTTGGCGACGAAATTCTGGGTCGTCAGCCGCGACAGCACCTCCAGGCCCATCCCGGCGTAATTGGTGGTGATGCCCGGAATATCGGAGAGCGGGTCGGTCGCGCCCGCGGTACCGCTGCCGCTGGAAACGTACAGGCTGATGTTCTTCAGCTGGTCCGCCAGCTGATACGGATCGTGCTCGGCCCACAGCGGACTCGTGGGCGGCCCGAACATGGCCTCGGAATCGAATCCGCCCGCGTCATGCATGGCGAAATTGACCGCCTGCGGCATACCGAGCGTGGTGAGGGTCAGGAATCCGGAGTAGGAGGCGGCGTGGCGCACCCAGCCGGGATTGCGCGCGGCCAGGAACATGGCCGCCGTTCCGCCCATCGAAAGGCCCTCCACGCCACGCACATTCGTAGCGCGCCACTGCCCCTCCAGCAGCGGCGGGAGTTCCTTGGTCAGGAAGGTCTCCCACTTGTAGTTGTGGCCGTTGTTCGGTTGCAGCCAGTCGGCGTAGAAGCTGGACTGACCGCCGACCGGCAGCACCACGGTCACGTTCTTGTCGGCGAAGAACTCGTCGGCGCTCGCGTCCTTGGTCCAGCCGTTCTCGTCGTCCTGGGCGCGCAACCCGTCGAGCATGTAGAGCACCGGGAACTTGGCGTCCGGGCGGGTGTTCCAGTCCCGCGCCAGCAGCAGCTGTATCTGGACCGCCTCGTTCATGGCGGGCGAGTGCACCCACAGCGCCACGCGCCGGTCGGTCAGCCACACCGCCCGCTGCACGGTCGCCGGAGCCGATACGGCGGTCTCGGGGGCGGCCACGACCGGACCCGCGACGGCGATCCCCGCCGCCAACGGCAGCAGAGCGACGGCGCAGGCGACCCAGCGTCGCGCCATTCTCGCCTCACGAACAACACCAGTCACAGGAGTGTTTGTACCTCTAAAAAGAGGAAAGACCGGGAAGACGCGCGGTAATCGGTCCCGGTTGGCGGAAGATGTCCGGCACGGAATGCGCTTTCGGCGCAATTGTGACGCCGCGGCCCCGCCGGTCGGCTACGAAAAACGGCGGCCGACCTCGATTCCGAGGTCGGCCGCCGCTGTGTCGTACGGTCTGGCTGTCAGACTCCGAGCGCGCGCAGGATATCCGGGCGGGCGTTCGCCAGCTGATCGTGCCAGTACAGCCAGGTGTGGGTACCGGTCGCCGGGAAGTCGTAGCGGGCGCCGATGCCCAACTGGCCCAGGCGAGCCTGGAAGGCGCGGGTGTTCACCAGCGACAGCGCCTCGAGCACCATGGCGTTACCGGTGTTGAACACGCCGACCGCGGAGGCCGGGCGGTCGTACTGACCCGGCAGCGCGGAACCGGCCGAGATGTACATGGGCAGGTTCTTCAGCTGCGGCGCGAAGACGAAGGGGTCCATGCGCAGCCACTGCGGGCTCCACGGCGCGGCCATCGAGTCCACGTTGAAGCGGCCCGCGTCCAGCATGGCGATGCGGATGGCCTCGCGCATGCCCGGCGCGGAGATGTTCAGGTAGCCCGAGAACGAGGAGGCGTGCTTGAACTGCTCGCGGTGGTAGGCGGCCATCATGAGGGCGGCCGAACCGCCCATGGACAGACCGGCGATGGCGTTGTTGGTGCGGGAGACGCCGTAGCCCTCCAGGAACTGCGGCAGTTCCTTGGTCAGGAAGGTCTCCCACTTGTAGGTGTACTTCTGGCCGTTGGTGTTCGACGGCGAGTACCAGTCGGTGTAGAAGCTGGACTGCCCGCCGACCGGCATCACGATGGTGACGTTGTCATTGGCGAACAGCTGCGGCGCACCGCCCTCGTCGGCATTGGCCCAGGCATTGCGGTCGTCACGGGCGCGCATACCGTCCAGGAGGTACAGCGCGGCGCTGCCGCCCTGGCTGGCCCACTGCACCTGGACCTTGATCGGGCCCATGCTGGACGGGACCATCAGTTCTTCGAAACCGCCCGCCGGGGCGCGCAATACCGGTCCGTGGACGGGTGCGGCGGTTGCGAGCGTCGGGGCCGCCACTCCGGCGGCGAGCGGCAGTGCCAGCGCGGCCGCACCGGCGGCCAGCATCCGCTTGCTCCAACCGCGGGTCGCGCCCCGCCGTCCCGACTCCACCCGCGCGGCGGTCCTGCCGAAACGCATGAATACTGCTCTCTTTCTGCTGTTGTGGCCGGTGCGCTCGAGCCGCTCGCACGGATCCCGACTCTCCATGCCAACGACGGCGCTACCACGATGTGGTCACACTTGCGCTCGCTGGACGATATTCGACCGTGATTGCCTTAGCAAGACCGAGCCAATCACGTGGCCGAAATCCGCCCACTCGATGACCGTTATCGTGCGGTGACCTTATCGTGGTTCGCACCAACTGTCGCGGCAAACGGAAAAACGTTACGGCTAACCGATGTTCGCACTCAGGTCCGGCAGCATCTTCAGGACCTGATCCTGCCAGTAGAACCAGTTGTGGATGCCGTCCGAGGTGTAGTCGAAGTGGGCGTTGTGCGGACCGAGGCTGTCGAGGCGAGCCTGGAACGCTCGGGTATTCGCCAGCGCGACGGTCTCCAGGCCCATGGCATTGCCGATGTGGTAGGCGTCGATGGGCTGACGCACCTGATCCCGAGCACCGGGCAGTCCGTTTCCACACGATATCCACAGGCGGGTTCCATTGGCGCGCAGGCGTTCCGCGAAAACGAACGGATCGTTGCGCAGCCACAATTCACTCCACGGCGGACCCCACATGGCGTCGATGTTGTAGCCGCCCGCGTCCAGCATGGCCGCCCGCAACCCCTCCTTCATACCCGGCGCGGAAATATTGAGATAACCGGAATATGATGCGGCATAACGGAACTGGTCCGGGTGGTAGGCCGCCAGCACCAGCGCCGCGCTGCCGCCCATGGACAGGCCGAACACCCCGTTGCCGCGCGGGTTGAAGCCCAGCCGCGCGGCGAGGGCATTGCGCAGATCCCGGGTCAGGAAGGTCTCCCAGGCGTAGGTGGTCTGCTGGCCGTTGGTGTTGCTGGGCGCCACCCAGTCGGAATAGAAGCTGGACTGACCGCCCACCGGCATCACCACATTGATGTTCCACGCGGTCAGCACCCGCGAGACCTCGGTGTCGATCTCCCAGCCGGACAGATCGTTGCGGGCCCGCAGGCCGTCGAGGGCGTACACCACCCGCTGGGTGTTGCCGTCGGCCGCGCGGAAGATGCGCGACTTGATCGGCCCCATGCTGGAATCGACCCAGAAATCGAAGCCGGCCGGATTGAAGGCGGCCGCGGCGGGCGCACCCACCCCGCCCACCGCCGCCGCCAGCGGGACCGCCAGCGCGGCGACCGCCGCCGCCACCGTGGCACGTATGGAACCAAGACCGAACCGCATCACACTTCGCCCTCCGCCGATCATCGTTGACCGCAACCCGAAACGCACACGTCTTGCCGCTCAGCTAAGGCGCAGCGACCGTCGCGACCGGCGACGAAACGCCTCCGGTTGCCGAATCGTGATAGTGCGCAAGGGGGCTGAACGAGAAAGATTTCAGCCGATATTCGCCGACAGGTCCGGAATCATGCGATACGCCTCGTCCTGCCAATTCGTCCAGGCGTGCAGACCCACATTGGGGAACGAATAGACCACGTTCTGCGCTCCCAGCGACATCATGCGCACCTGGAACGCCCGGGTGTTCGCCAGCGCGAGCGCCTCCAGCGGCGCGCCGCGGACCACGCGATCGGCGGCCACCCCGAAAGGTTGCTGGAGGTCCTGCTGCATGGGCACGCCGCTGCCCGCCGCGATCCACAGTCGGGTGTTGTTGGCGATCAGGGTGGGCGCGAAGACGAACGGGTCCATGCGCAGCCACTGCGGGCCCCACGGCGGGGCCATGGAGTCGACGTTGTAGCCGCCCGCGTCCAACATGGCGGCGCGAATGGCCTCGCGCATGCCCGGCGCGGAGATGTTCAGGTAGCCGGAGAACGAGCCCGCGAAGCTGAACTGGTCGGGGTGGTAGGCGGCCAGCGTCAGCGCCGCCGAGCCGCCCATGGACAGGCCGAACGCGCCATTGCGGTACGGGTTGAAGCCCAGGCGGTCGCGCAGCGCCCAGCGCAGCTGGTTGGTCAGGAAGGTCTCCCACTCGTACCGGTAGCTCTTGCCCGGCCCGGCCATGAACGCCTCGGTCGCGCCCGAACCGGTGACCGAGCCCGCCGCACCGGGCGGCACCCCGAAGAAGTTGCTGGGCGCGTTCCAGTCGGCGTAGAAGCTGGACTGGCCGCCCACCGGCATGACCACATTGATATTCCAGCTGGTCAACACCTGGGCGACATTGGTCTCGATCTCCCAGCCATTGAGCGTTTCCGGGGCACGCATGCCGTCGAGGGCGTAGACGACGCGGTTGGTGTTGCCGTCGGCCGCACGGAAGATGCGGGATTTGATCGGACCCATGGCCGGGGAGTCCACCCAGAAGTCGAAGCCCGACGGGTCGAAGGCGGCGACCGCCTGCGGTGCCAGCGGCACGGAGATCCCCAGCGGCAGCAATAGCGCCGCCGCGATCCCCAATACCGATTTCCGCAACCTCGTACCACGCATCGACCTCGTCCTCCGTCCGAGCAGTCACCCGGCGGTAGCCACCCCGGGCGTCGTTTTCGAGCAGTTCTTCGAGCAGTGCAGATCATTCGAGCGCTCATGACGCGCTCACTTGATCTTCGATACGAATCGAGTATCGGACGCCTGACCGATGTTGTTCCGCGTGTCGCCCCCGGCGAGTCTGGAACGAGACCGAATGCGAAACGGCCCCGTCATCGCCGGAATGCGATGCGGGGCCGTTCGAAATACCTGGTTTGCCTCAGCCGATATTGGCGGACAGGTCCGGGATCATGCGGTTGACCTGGTCTTCCCAGTTGCGCCAGTTGTGGATACCGAACGCGGGGAAGTCGTAGTGCACGTTGTTCGCGCCCAGGGTGGCCATGCGCACCTGGAAGGCGCGGGTATTGGCCAGGGCCAGGGCCTCCAGGCCCATGCCGTTCAGGGTGGAGAAGGCGACCGGGTCGCCGTTGGGCAGGCCGCTGGCGGCCGAGATCCACAGTCGGGTGTTGTTGCCGACCAGGCGCGGCGCGAAGACGAACGGGTCCATGCGCAGCCACTGCGGCCCCCACGGCGGAGCCATGGCGTCCACGTTGTAGCCGCCCGCGTCCACCATGGCGATGCGGATGGCCTCGCGCATGCCCGGCGCGGAGATGTTCAGGTAGCCGGAGTACGAGCCCGCGAAGCTGAACTGGTCCGGGTGGTAGGCCGCCAGGGTCAGCGCGCCGGAACCGCCCATGGACAGACCGAACACGCCATTGCGGTACGGGCTGAAGCCGAGGCGGTCACGCAGGGCGTTGCGCAGGTTCTGGGTGATGAACGTTTCCCACTTGTACGTGTAGCTCTTGCCCGGACCGCCCGCGGCGAGCTGCAGCGCGCCCGAACCCGAGGAGGAGCCCGACGCCGAGCCCGAGGAACCCGAGGAGGAACCGGCGGGCAAACCGAAGATGGTGCTGGGCGCGTTCCAGTCGGCATAGAAGCTGGACTGGCCGCCGACCGGCATGACCACGTTGATATTGGCGGCGGTGAGGGACCGCGCGACCTCGGTGTCGATCTCCCAGCCGTTCAGGTCCTCACGGGCGCGCATGCCGTCCAGGGCGTACACGACACGGTTGGTGTTGCCGTCGGCCGCGCGGAAGACGCGCGACTTGATGGGCCCCATGCTGGAGTCGACCCAGAAGTCGAATCCGTCCGGGTTGAACGCGGCGGAGGCGGTACCCGCGCCTGCCACCGACACCCCGAACGGCAGCAACATCGCCAGAGCCACGCCCACTACCGACTTCTTGAACCAGCCGCGGGATCTCTGACGTCTATCCACGCCTCGCATATGTGTGTCCGGCCTTTCGGTCTGTGCCGCCGGACCTTCCCCTGCCGAAAAGAACTCGGCGGCATCTTGCGCTAACGGCCACGGCGCATGCGGGCATGCGACCGCGGCGGGCGTTCATCTCGATGAGCGTATCGCGCCCTGCATCACGGAGCGTTACCAAAACGAGATAAAGGTGAGACAACGCACGGTTTGCCCGAAAGTTCGCGTGTCGCGGGCGGCGACACGGAAGCGATCGGACGGCGGACCGTATCTCGAACCCTACCGAGGTCATGCCCCTGACCGTGGGGATGCGGTGAATCACACAATTGTCGTTTATCGAGCCCGTCGCACCGAGGAGCGATGCGGAGGTCGAACCTCCTCATTCGGTTCGGCTATCGCCGATCGTCCGGCCGGTAAACGCGACGCGCCCCCTTCGTCGCTCGAAGGGGGCGCGGCACGTCGCTGCTAGCGCGGTGCGGGTGGCTCCTGCGTCGGATCCACCAGTCCGCAGCGCTGGATCTCGTACTTCGGCACCCGCTCGATGCGGTAGGACGCGAAGTCGAGAGCGTGCTTGATGTTGTGCCGGAACCGCTCGAAGGTGAGCGGTTCCCGGGACGAGATGAGCAGCGCGACGGTATCCGGGCAGGACATCGCCGTGCGGGCCTGGGTCACCCACTTCTCGTCCAGGTACCAGGGCATCCACGGCTTCTTGTCCACCATGCCGGCGTCCACGATCACCCAGTCCGGGTACAGGTTCTTGTCGTGGCCGATGCGGCCGTCGACCAGCCGCTCGGTGTGCGCGGCCAGCGGGTAGGCCAGCCCCATCTGGTCGATGACCCGCACGTCCAGCGGAACGTTCATGCTGGTCATGCCGAGATTCAGGAAGAAGACGGTATGTCCGGCGCCGCCCTCGGGGATCGGCTGCGGCGGCGGTGCGATGTACCAGAACATGAACGACGGCGAGTTCAGCAGCAGGCCGCCGTTCGGGCTGTTGGCGATGTCGTTGACCATCGCCCGCATGCGCGGGTAGTCGAGGTAGTCCTCGGCCCGGATCGGGTGGTCGTGCCCGGTGTTGAGCACGTAGTACACCCGTTCGTCCACGATGCCCGACGAGTCGATGGTGGTGCCGCTCTTGATGGCGGTGGTGTTGCAGGCGAACAGCGCCCAGCCCACCGTGCCGATCCAGGCGGCCACGATGACCACGAACGCCCAGTCGACCCGGCGCAGCGCGGTCTCCCCCGCCGGATTCCACCGCGGCGCGCGCACCGGGATCACCATGACCGGCAGCAGCAGCAGGAACAGCTGAGGCAGCAGCACCCGGCCGTGCATGAAGTCGCCGCCGACCCGAATCTGGTACAGCGCGAGCAGGATTCCGCTCACCAGCACCAGCGCCACCACCGCGCCGGGCGTGCGCAGCCGGACGCTGAGACGGTGCAGGCGGGCGCGCACGCCGGTCGCCGAGTCCGAGTCCGAGACCGCGTACCGCGACGGCGATACCGTCCGCCACGCCACCACGCCCGCGATCAGCAGCAGCGCCAACGGCAGCAACAGCCAGTACGGCCCCAGCAGATTCCACAGGTACACGAAGCCCTGCCCCCACTTGGCCCCGCCCGCGTCCTTGGCGACCGCGGTATTCGGATAGGGCAGGCCGTAGTAGCCCATGCGCCAGATCTGGTAGCCCACCGGCAGCAGGCCCGCGACCGCGACGATCAGACCGCGGAACACGATGGGCCGCAACCGGGTCTGCGGCAGCGGCGCGCAGAAGATCATGAGCAGGGCCAGCGCGCCGACCAGCGTCATCTCCGGTCGGATGAGCGGGGCCAGACCGGCGGTGAACACCAGTCCGAAGAAGTTCGCCAGGCGCACCCGTTCGGCCTGCGACCAGCGGATCATCCACCACCACAACAGCGCCAGCCAGAAGATGACCAGGCTGGACTCCAGACCGGAGGTGGCGTAGTCGCGGGCGGGCGGCACCGCGATGTAGACGAACGCGCCCGCGGGCAGCAGCAGAACGGAACCGGGGCCGCCCCACAGCCGGGCCGCGCCCAGCATGGCGAACACGATCGCGCCCACCGACAGCGTCAGCGCGATCGCGAGCACCACGTACTCCAGCCGGATCTGGGTGAGCCAGCTGAAGAACCAGACGATGTAGGTCCAGGCCGTACTCGTATTGGTCTCGACGCGCTCGCCCGCATTGAACACGGGCCCGTTGCCCGCGAGCAGGTTGCGCACCGTACGCAGCACGATCAGGCCGTCGTCGGCGATCCAGCGCCGCTGCCAGCCGCCGACCGCGAACAGCGTCGCGGCCAGCACGATCCCACCGGCGAATGTGGCGCGGGATAGTCGCGTGAAGCGGCGTGCCGACGGATCGGCATGCCGAGACCGCCCGACCGGCAATGCCCGCGTCGGGTTGTCCCCGTCTTCTTCCCGCACTTGTCCCGCTACCACATCAGGTGAGATAGACAGCGACACCTACCGCTCCGATCCAGGCGATTGCGAGGAACTGGAGGACTCTGTCCCCCAGGGCGATCTCTTCGGGCTCACCGGCTTCACCGCCGTCGACGTCTACCGCGTACCGCATGATCGCGACGGTGAACGGGATCATCGAGATGGCGAACCACTCGGTGTCCTTGGCACGACCCTGTTCGAACGCCCACAGACCGTAGAACACGACCACGGCGGTGGCGGCGAGGGTCCACACGAAACGCAGGTAGGTCGGCGTGTAGTACTGCAGCGACTTGCGGATCTTGGCTCCGGTGTCGAGCGCGATCTTCAGTTCGGCATAGCGCTTGCCCGCCGCCATGAACAGCGAACCGAACGCCATGATCAGCAGGAACCACTGCGACAGCGCGATATTCGCCGCCGCGCCACCGGCCACCGCGCGCAGCAGGAAGCCGGAGGAGACGATGCAGATGTCGAGCACGGCCTGATGCTTGAGGCCGAAGCAGTAGGCCAGCTGGATGCCGATGTAGACGGCCATCACCACGGCCAGGTTCCAGGAGGCCACGAACGACAGCAGGATCGAGCCGACGAGCAGCACCGCCGAGAGTGCGTAGGCCAGATTGACCGGCACCACACCGGCGGCGATCGGGCGGTAGCGCTTGGTCGGATGCGCCCGGTCGGCCTCCACGTCGAGGGCGTCGTTGACCAGGTAGATGCCCGACGCCGCGAGGCAGAACGCCGCGAAGGCGATGCCGACGTGCCAGATGACCGTCCAGTCGCCGATCACCAGATCACCGGCGGCGGTCTTGCCCGCGGCCAGCGGCGCGGCCAGGACCAGCACGTTCTTCACCCACTGGCGCGGGCGCGCGGCCTTGATCAGACCGCCGACCACAGTCTTCGGCGGACCCTTGACGACCGCCTCGGCCAGGTCGGTGCTGGTCGGCTCTTCGCTCATATCAACGTCGGCTCTTTCCTGTGTCGTCACTTGGCGAGTCTCTTTTCGGCGGCAAGCACTGCGGCGGCTGATGCGGCGCCCAGCGCGGAACCGGCGAGCACGTCGGATGGGTAGTGCACTCCGAGAACGACCCGGGAGAGCAGCATCGGCGGGACGAGCACCGCAGGCAAGGGTAGCCCGGTGAGCCTGCCGAGCAACACAGCCGCCGCCGTCGTGGATGTCGCGTGCGAGGACGGGAAGCTCAGTTTGCTGGGCGTCGACACGTTGACCTGCACCGACGGATCGTTGGGCCGCGGGCGGCGCACGATCCGCTTGATCACCACCGAGGCCGCGTGTGAACCGAACGCACCGACGGCGACCCCGGCCCACTGGCGGCGGCGCTTCCGGTCGACCAGCGCGCCGGCCGCACCGATGGCCATCCAGCCCAGCGCGTGCTCACCGAAATGCGACATGCCGCGCGCCGCCCTGATCACCTGCGGGGTGCCGATCCGGCTCTGCACCGCGTTGATGATCGCGACCTCGGCGGGCGGCTGCGGCTGATCGCAGCAGCCACCGCCGCAGCAGCCGTCCGGCTCGGCCACCGCGAGTGCGGCGCGCTCGGACTCCACGGCGGAGATGGGCAGCTCACGGTCGGGGCCGGGCGGCTGGGGGGCGGCGGTCACGGGCGCTCTCCTGAGTTCTTCGTGGTCCCTGCGTTCTTCGTGGTGCCAGCGTTCTTCGTGGTGCCAGCGTTCTTCGTGGTGCCAGCGTTCTTCGTGGTGTCGATGCCGAAGACGTTCTCCCATGCGGCCTTGCTGGTCAACCACGGATGCGCGCGACGATACTGCTCGC
Source organism: Nocardia otitidiscaviarum (assembly GCF_007362295.1). Lineage (NCBI taxonomy): Bacteria > Bacillati > Actinomycetota > Actinomycetes > Mycobacteriales > Nocardiaceae > Nocardia > Nocardia otitidiscaviarum. Next base: position 6,865,455 of record NZ_CP041695.1, read on the forward strand.
GCACCTCGGGGAAGCGTTCGGCCAGCTCCTTGCGCAACCGCATGGCATCTTTGAGGAGCTCCAGGGCCAGGCGCGGATCGCGCTTGCGGTACACCACGCCGCGACCGTCGGCGGTGGTGACGGTGACGCCGTCGACCTGCGAGAGCAGGAACCAGCGGGCGTCCAGGGTGGGCACGTTCAACTGCGGGGTCTCGTGGTGCTGCGGCTTGGCCTTGCGGAAGTTGTGCAGCACGCCCTTGCCGAGCCGGGCCACCTTGGCGATCGGGTTGGCCGGTTCGCCGACCGCGCCGACATCGGCGTGGCTGGCCAGCGGCAGTTCGGTGGAGGACGGCAGGATCACCGCGTCCGAGTACTGCTTGCGCATGGCGTGCACCTTGCCCAGCGCCGTCGGCAGCAGATCGAACAGCCGCTCCGGACCGGCCAGGTAGTCGCGGATCGCCTCGTTCTGGATGGCGACCGTCGAATATTCCAGGCACAGCAGGTGTTTCAGGGTGGCCTTGACGGTGTTGACCACCATGGGACGGCCGTCGTTCGGCAGGTGCAGCGAGGCCACCACGAGGCGGTTGCGCAGGTGGAAGTACGCCTGCCAGTCGATGGCGTCGTCCTTGTCGCTCCACGCCATATGCCACACGGCCGCACCCGGCAGGGTGACGGTCGGATATCCGGACTGGCGGGCCCGCAGGCCGTATTCGACGTCGTCCCACTTGAGGAACAGCGGCAGCGGCTGCCCGATCTCCTCGGCCACCTGGCGCGGGATGACGCAGGTCCACCAGCCGTTGAAGTCCACGTCGATACGGCGGTGCAGCAGCTTGGAGTTGTCGCGGTCGCGCAGCGGGTTCTTGGCGAAATCGTGGTCGTATTCGACATGGGGGGCCGCGGTCCACATGAAGATGGAGCGGTCCACCACCTCACCCATGACATGCAGGTGTGAGCGCTCCTGCAGGTTGAGCATCTGCCCGCCGGTGAGGATGGGCGACTTGGCGAAACGCGAGAAGGCCAGTGCGCGCAGGATGCAGTCGGGCTCGATCTCGATGTCGTCGTCCATGTAGACGATGTACTCGGCGTCGGTGGTCTTCAGCGCCTCGTACATGACCCGGCTGTAGCCGCCGGAGCCGCCCAGGTTGGGCTGGTCGTGGAAGGTCAGCCGGTCGCCGAGAGCGGTTGCGGCCTCGGCGAATCCGGGCTCGTCCACCACCTTGCGGGTGCCCTGGTCGGGAATGATGACGGCCCGGATCTTCTCCAGCACCAGCGGATCGGAGCCGAGGGCCGCGATGGTCTTCACCGCGTCGCCGGGCCGGTTGAAGGTGGGCATGCCGATGGCGATGCTGCCCTGCCCCGGGGCCTCGACCGGTGCGTACCAGCCGCCGCCGCGCAGGTCCACGGCGGTGTCGGTGGTGATGTCGAACCAGATCCAGCCGCCGTCCTCGAACGGGGCCAGCTCCACCTCGAACTCCACGGTGGTGGATTCGGTACCGCTGGAACTGAATTCGTCACCGCGCACGTGGATGCGGGAGCCGTCCGCCTTGGAGCGGTAGACGTCCACGCGGCCGTGGCCGGAGAGGTCCAGGCGCAGCACCATCGACGTCAGCACCGACCAGCGCCGCCAGTAGCTGGCGGGCACGGCATTGAAGTAGGTGCAGAACGACACCTCGGATTCCGCGCCGATGGACAGCGAGGTGCGCGTCGGCGCGTGCGCGCGCCGGGCGTTGGTGTCGGACTCCTCGAGGTAGAGCTTGCGCACGTCGAGGGGCTCACCCGGCCGAGGCAGGATGATGCGCTGGAGCAGCGATATCGCGCGGGTGTCGGTGGTCATCTCTTCCAACATCACGTGGGCGGTCATTCGGCGGTGTCCACCAGCGGCGCGCCGGACTCCAGGTGCGGGCGCAGCACATTGTCGAACATGTTGAGCGCGCTGCCGATGGCCATGTGCATGTCCAGGTACTGGTAGGTGCCCAGGCGGCCACCGAAGAGCACCTTGGCGGCGGCGGTCTCGGTCTTGGCGCGCTCGCGGTAGGCAAGCAGCTTGGCCCGGTCGTCCGGGGTGTTGATGGGGTAGTACGGCTCGTCGCCGGTCTGGGCGAAGCGCGAGTATTCGCGCATGATGACCGTCTTGTCGGTCGGGTAGTCGCGCTCGGGGTGGAAGTGGCGCGGCTCGATGATGCGGGTGTAGGGCACGTCCGCGTCGTTGTAGTTCATCACCGAGGTGCCCTGGAAGTCACCGGTTTCCAGGTGCTCGGTCTCGAAATCGATGGTGCGCCAGCCCAGTTCGCCTTCGGCGTAGTCGAAGTAGCGGTCCAGTGGGCCGGTGTAGACGACCGGGGCGTCCGGGTTCTGGGCGCGGATCTCGTCGCGCACCTCGAACCAGTCGGTGTCCAGGCGCACCTCGATGAGATCGGATTCGGCCATCTTGGCCAGCCACGCCGTGTAGCCGTGCTTGGGCAGGCCCTCGTAGGTGTCGTTGAAGTAGCGGTTGTCGAAGGTGTAGCGCACCGGCAGGCGGGTGATATTGCCCGCGGGCAATTCCTTGGGGTCGGTCTGCCACTGCTTGGCGGTGTAATCGCGGATGAATGCCTCGTAGAGCGGTCGGCCGATCAGGGAGATGGCCTTTTCCTCGAGGTTCGCCGCGTCTTTGGTATCGATTTCGGCGGACTGCTCGGCGATGAGCTTGCGCGCCTCGTCCGGGGTGAAATAGCGGCCGAAGAACTGCGACAGCAGTCCGAGGCCCATGGGGAATTGGTACGCCTGGCCCTTGTGCATGGCGAAGACGCGATGCTGGTATCCGGTGAACTCGGTGAACTGGTTCACGTAATCCCACACCCGCTTGTTGGAGGTGTGGAAGAGGTGGGCGCCGTACTTGTGGATTTCGATGCCGGTTTCCGGGTCCGCCTCCGAGTACGCGTTGCCGCCGAGGTGGTAGCGGCGTTCCACCACCAGCACCCGCTTTCCGAGCAGGTTGGCGGTGCGTTCTGCGATGGTCAACCCGAAGAAGCCGGAGCCGACGACGATGAGATCGAAGGGGGATGCGACGGTCACGGGAGCCCAGCGTATCGGAAGTGCGCGCGGTAGCCGGGTGGAGCCGAGCACTCCGTCCCCCGGGATGCCGAACGGACCCGGTGAACGGCCCGGAAAGACGCCGGCGGGTGGCGCTCCGTGTGGAGCGCCACCCGCCTGTCGTCCTGCCCGGGACCGGCCGAATTACTCGTCGCCGCCACCCGGGGTGCTCCCGGCACTGCCGGTGATCAGCGCGGTGATCACATCGGTGAGCTGCGACGCGGAACCGGTGCCGCCAGCGCCGCCGCCGGTGCCCCCGTCACCCTCGTCCGCGGCGGCCAGACCCGCGCCCGCGATCATGATTCCCGCGGCCGCGAAAGCGGCGAAACCGGCGGCAGCAAACTTCTTCATACAGATTCCCCTTGGAATGCGTTCTCCCACTGCGCGGAGGGAACTCCCGTCCCCCGCGAGGTGATCGGCGTCATGATCGATTCCGATGGCAGAACATCTATCACAGATCGGAGAATTGACACCACCTGCGGATTCGACCGACACACAGAAATGGTAGCCACCGCATTGCACCTTTTCGGTCAACTGCCCAAGTCTTCGGGGGCTTGCTTCGACAGCCAGGCGGAACGACCGGCCGGCAATACCGCGTTGCGGGATGCGAAATGAAATCTCCGCTATTCCTTGGCAATTACCGTTCGCGGAGCCAGTGGCCGGTGCTGGCCCAGGCGGTGAGGACCACGGTGGTCAGGGGGAACAGGACGCCGATGGCGCCGAGGGCCTGGCCCGCGAGCATGACCGCCAGCCAGGGCAGCAGGGCGATGGTCGCGATGGTGATGATGGTGTAGCGGCCCGCCGCGAGACGACTGAACAGCAGCACCGCTCCCGTGATCAAACCGATTGCCACCACGAGCGATACCGGAAGGATCAGTAGGGCGGCGGTCAGCACGGCGTCGTCGGGCTTGCCCAGCTCGGCCTGGGCGGCGAGGTCCGGGTCCTGGTCCGGGGGCACCAGGTCCGAGCCCGCCAGCAGGACGAATCCGGCGGTGAGTGCCAGCAGGCCGTGCGCCAGGCCGCCCAGCGCCGCGAGCACGCCCCCGGCGATGCCGGTGAAGGGGTTCGCTCGCGGCGGCACGTACGCGCGCGGACTGGACGGATGCATCTACCTGGTCCCCTCCCGTGGATTTACGGCGCGCACTCTACCTGCGGCCGCCCACGGGAGGCGATCATGTTTCCGCTGTTACAGCCGGGCGTCGGCGTACGCCTTCATGGCGTCGCGCACATAGGCCGCGGTGCCCGCGCCGTGCTTGTCGTAGTTCACGGCGAAACGCGGATCGGCCACGTACATTTCGCCGAGACCGACGAACGCCTCCGCCTCGGGGCAGCGGCCCTGCCAGCCCACGGTCACCCATTCGTAGTGCCGCTGGGTGATGGCCTGGACCTCCGCGCTGTCGACCGGCAGCCCGGCCGCGTGGGCCTGGCCGTAGTCGGCGGCGATATCGAGCTGGGTCTGCTGGAATGCCTGTTTGTCGGCCTCGCTCAGCCCCCGCCACCAGCGGTCGCCGCTCTCGTAGGCCTCCCGGCCCCACTTCTCGATGACCTCGTCCTTGTACCGCGTGTGGTCGAAGCCGTCGAATACTTCGTCTGCCATGAGTTGCTCACCTGCTTCCGTTTTGCGCAATGTTGTTCGCACCGAAGCGATTTGGCGCGCGATCCGGTCCTGCTCCTGCCGGAGCAAATCCAGATGCGTGCGCAGTGCGGTGCTCGTATCCTGTTCTCCCGCGAGAACTTCGGCGATGACCGGCAGGCCGAGGCCGAGTTCGCGCAGCAGCAGGATGCGTTGCAGTCGCACCAGGGAGCCCTGGTCGTAATAGCGGTAACCGTTGGCGCCCACCCGGCTCGGCGGCAGCAGGCCGAGTTGGCCGTAGTGCCGCAGGGTCCGGCTGGTGGTCCCGGCCGCCTTGGCCAGGTCCTGGATGGACCATTCGGTTGTCGCCGTCACGTCCTTTCTCCTTCGTTTCGCATCGACGGAATCCAGGATGCAAGTTGACGCTACGTCAAGGTCAAGCCTTTACAGTATGCTCCTGACCACGAACTTCTCGCACTATCTGCTCCACCAGGTTCTTGGGGGGAAGGGAAAAACTTCATGATTGCGATCGGCCGTGCCCGGATACTTCGCTGGGCGGTCGTGGCCGCGATGGCGCTGGGGGGCTCCGTGCTCACCGCCGGTGCCGCACAGGCGGCGCCCGCGGCGGTCCTGGGCGGCGGTTCCGGGATCTATGTCGAACAGCTCGACGACCCCACCACGATCGGCGAATGTACGCTCACCGCCATCGGTTTCGACCGGGACGACCGCCTGGTCGGCCTGACCGCCGGGCACTGCGGCGAGGTCGGGGCGCGCATCGCCGCCGAGTACTCCATCGACAGCGGCACCATCGGCGTGATCGCGGAGAAGAGCGCGGGCAACGACTGGGCGGTCATCGCCTTCGATCCCGAGCGGGTGGCGCCCACCCGGCAGGTGGCGCAGACGGTGATCAACGGGGTCGGCGCGCCGCCGAACATCGGGGACAACGTCTGCAAGAACGGGCGCACCACCGGCTTCACCTGCGGTGTGGTGTGGGAGACCAAACCGGGCTACTTCCGCAGCCAGGTGTGCGCCGACCAGGGTGATTCCGGCGGTCCCGTACTGCTGGGCGACCAGCTGGTCGGCATGATCGTGGCCGGTTCCGAAGTGCGGATCGGACCGCTGTCCATCGATCCCGGCGCCTGCGCGGGCGGCGGTGACTTCATCCACCGGCCCGAGGTGTCCACCAATATCACCCTGGTACTGGGCGATATCGACCACCGCGGCGGCGTCGGAGCCGGGTTCCGCGTGTTCTGATCGGACCCCACACCTGCGAGCTCCCCTCCGGCCCGGCCGGAGGGGAGCTGTGTTTTCCGCGGTGTGTACCCGACGTGGCGCTGATGCACGTCGGTACCGTGTGCGGTTCCGCCCCAGGCGTTTTCGCTCAGTAGCCAGCGGTGAATCGGGTCCTGGAGTGCCGCGGGCGCTCGGCCTCGTCCAGCAATGCCACCGCCAGATCCTCCATGGAGATGCTGGAGTCGCCCGCGGCGTCGACCAGGAGTTCGTCCCGGCCCAGGCGGAATCGGCCGGTGCGCGCACCGGGTTCCAGCAGGGCCGACGGGCTCAGATAGGTCCAGTCCACGGAGCCGTCCGCGACCCGGAAGACCTCCAGCTGCCGATCGCAGGCGGTGGCGATCGGTTGCAGTGCGGCCGGGAAGTCCGGCTGTTCGCGCAGCGTCTTGCCCGTGCCCGCGACGGTGAGGCTGCCCGCGCCGCCCACCACCAGCAACCGAATCCCGGTGCCGGTCAAGCCTTTCAGCAGGGCCGCCGCGACCTCGGCGAGTTCGTGCTCGCGACCGGGCACCGGCCGCGTCGCGCTGATCACCAGATCGCTGCCGACACTGGCGGCCGCGATCTGTTCCGGGTCGGAGGCATCCCCGGCCCGGCGCTCGGCTGCCGCCGGAAGACCGTGCAGCCGTTCGGGATTGCGAGACACCGCGCGTACGTCGTGGCCGCGCCGGAGCGCCTCGGCGACGACGCGGCTGCCGACGCCGCCCGCTGCTCCGAATACCGTGATGTGCATAGCTGTCGAACCTTTCGGAATTGGTTGGGATTGCGGGTTTCCCGCCCGGCGTTCGGGGGGACTTGTTACCGGTCACTCCGGCAGTAACCGGCGGAATCACGGCGGGGCGGTGGGACGCGCGGCCGCCTGGTCACGTTCACCACCTCGAGCAGTCCGCGCCGGTGGCCGGTGAGCGACCACCGGGTGAGATCCGCCGGATGCGGCGGTATCCCGTTGGCGACCGAACGCGGTCGCCGGGCCGGGAGACGGCCGTTACGTGCGGGTGGGCGTCCGCGAAGTGACCGCCGGTGCGGGGATCTCCGCCCGCACCGCGGGCTTCGGCGCGGCGCCGAGCTGGCCGAGCAGGGTGCCGGTGAGTGCGATGACGATGCCGAGCACCTGAATGGGGCTGAGCGCCTCGCCGAGCGCGATCCAGCCGATGAGGGCGGCCGAGACCGGGCTGAGCAGTCCGAGCAGGGCGGCCGAGCTGGCGGGCATGCGGCTCAGGCCGCGGAACCAGAGGGCGTAGGCGGCGGCGGTGCCGAGCAGACCCAGGTAGAGGTAACCGGTGACGGCGCGCCCGTCCAGGGCGGGCGGCGCACCCTCCACCAGCAGCGCCAGCGGCAGCAGCACCAGTCCGCCCGCGGTGAGCTGCCAGCCGGTGAGGGCGAGCGGTCCGACGCCCGCGGGGCGGCCCCAGCGCTTGGTGAGCACGGTGCCCGCGCCCATGGACGCCGCGCCCAGCAGTCCGGCGAGCACGCCGACGGTATCGAGGACCGCGGTGGCCTTCAGCACCACCAGCGCCACCCCGACCAGGCCGATCACTCCGGCGGAGATCTTTCGGACGGTCGGCTTCTCACCGAGCAGCAGGGCGGCGAGCCCGAGCGCGAACAGCGGCTGGGCCGAACCGAGCACGGCCGCCACGCCACCGGGCAGCCGGTAGGCCGCCAGGAACAGCAGCGGGAAGAACGCGCCGATGTTCAGCAGGCCCAGAATCCCTGCGCGCCATACCCATTCACCACGCGGCAGGAGTCGGGTGACGGCCAGCAGCAGCAGTCCGGCGGGCATGGCGCGCATGAGCGCGGTGAACAGCGGGCGGTCGGGCGGCAGGAATTCGGTGGTGACGATATAGGTGGATCCCCACACCAGCGGGGCGAGCGCGGTCAGGGCGAGGGTGCCGGCGTAGGCGGCTCCGGCGCGGGTGGCGGTCATCTCTTCACTCCCCATTGATAATCTCAACGTTGAAATAAAAGCATCGATGTACTTCAGCGTCAAGTATCTTGATGTTGAGATTATTTCCCTCGAGAGGAGTGGTGATGGCCGACGCAGTCGACCAGATCTTGGCCGCATGGCGGGCGACGCGCCCCGACGTGGACGCCTCCCCCATGGCCGTGGTCGGCCGGATCACCCGGTTGGCCCGCGTGTTCGACCGCGAACTCACCGAATTCTTCAAAGGTCACGGGCTCGAGCGCTGGGAGTTCGACGTGCTCGCCACCCTGCACCGCTCCGGCGGCGCGGAGGGACTCACCGCGGGCGCGCTCAACCGGGCGGCCATGATCACCTCGGGCGCGATCACCAACCGCATCGACCGGCTCGCCGCCAAGGAACTGGTGGTGCGCGTGCCCGATCCGATCGACCGGCGCTCGGTCCGGGTTCAGCTCACCGACCGCGGCCGCGCCCTGGTCGACGAGGTACTGCCGCTGCACGTCGCCAACGAGCGGCGACTGCTCGCCGGCCTGTCCGGTCAGGACCGCGACGAGCTGGCGACACTGCTGCGCACCCTCGCCGAGTCACTCGGCGACACCTCACTCACCTGAGCCGTAGCCCAGCGGCACGGATTCGTCGACCACGGTCGGGGCCGGCACATCCACGACGGTCGCGGGTGATGAGCCCGGTGTGGACGCCGCACTGCCGGGTGCCACCGACGACGCGCCCGCAGCGGGCGTGACGTCGCCCGGCGTGGGCAGAAGGCCGCCCGGCGCAGACGAATCAGCAGTCTGCGTGGCCGACGTGGTGGCCGGTGGCGGGGTCGGGGTAGACGCGGTGCTCGGGGCCATGGTGCCGCCGGGGGTCGGCTGTCGCACGGGATTGGTCGGCAGCCCAGCGCGATCCACCGGTGCGGGCGGCGCGGCCATGAGGTCGATGAGGTCGAGGACGACCTCCACCGCCTCGGTGAGTTCGGGACCGAGCCCCTCGCCGTCGGGTCCATCCGTCGGCGGCACCTCGGCGGGCAGCGGGGCCGGGGCCAGTTCGGCCGGGGTCGGGCCCACCTCGAGGGTGCGGATGTCGATGGCGGAGCCGCCGTCGGGCGCGGCGGAGTATTCGCTGCGCAGAATGCGGCCGTCGCGCAGCAGCACCTGGCCGGTGGACGTGCGCACGGCCGCGGAGGTGCGCGCGTCCTCCTTCTCGGTGCCCGGATACATCTGGCAGTCGGTGGTGTCGCAGGTCTGCGCGTACGGGTAGCGCTGTTCGGCCAGCGCGTAGGACCGGGCCGCGACGGCCTGGGCGCGCAGGGCCTCCGCGCCGCCGTGATCGGCCCAGGCGGGCACCATCTCGGCGGGCACCACGCCCATCAGATAGTCGTCCACGTCGACGTCGTTGACGGTGCGGGCGGCCGCGCCGTCGAGGGCGACGCCGAGCGCGCCGCGGTAGGCGCTGCCGCCGCAGAGGGTGAGGTGTTCGGCGGCGGGCCGGTCGGGTCCGGCCTCGATCGGGTAGACCCACGGGTCGTCGGTGCTGCCCGTCCACAGCACGTCGCCGTCGCAGCCGCTGGTGATGACCACATCGGCGCCGGTCGGTGTGGCGGTGAGATGGGCGGCCTGGCCGGGGATGACGCGGCGGCCCGCCACGAAGAAGCCGGAGTCGGACCAGACGTCGAGGGTGCTGTCGTCCTGGGCCATGAGGCGGACGCGGACATTGGTCGGGCCGATGGCGCCCAGTTCGGCGCCCGGATAGTAGTGCGCCAGAATGCGTTCCGCGGTCCAGCCGTCCCGGGCCTGGTTGTAGGCGCCGTGCTGACTGAGGCCGCGGCCGTGGCCGTACGGTCCGGCGGCGACCTGGTTGCGCACCTCGCCGTCGGGCCAGGCCCAGAGCACCGCGGCGGTGCCCCCGGCCAGCGCCGCGGCCACCACGCACAGACTGACCGTCTTCCGTCGTCTACGTCGCTGTAGCAAGTACCCGTTCGGCATGTCATACCCGTTCTTCCGTGATTCCGGGGCTACATTCGAGCTACCGCTTGGTAATCCTCCACTGAAGGTTTAGGGTCTGTTACAGATGGGACTAGTGTGATCGTTGATTCGTCAGGAATCAACCCCCGACACCGGGTGACGATCAACGGTTCTACCTGGAATGGGAGATGCTCGTGCCGTACCGCAAGCCGAAACGCTCATATGTCCTCCCGGTCGTCACCATCTTGGCGGTCACCGCGCCGATCGGGGCTCTCGCACTCAGCGATGCCCCGGCATACCGCGATACCGAGGAGCGCAACCTGGCGGCAATACCGGCGAACGTGGCCGAACTCGCCCTGGCCGCCGCACCCGACGTGGTGCTGCCGCTCCGCGACATCACCGGCCTACCCCTACCGGACCTACGACTATCCGACCTGAGGATGCTGCCGCTACCGGCGTCCATCCGGATTCCCGAGAACCTCCCGCTACCACCCGGGGTCGAACTACCCAGCGAGATCCCGCTACCCCGACTGGATCAGCCCGCCCGCACCCCCGTCGGCCCCTTCACCGCCGCACCCGGATTCATCGCCGACCCCGGCGCGGCCGACTCCCAGATCACCCCCGATCCCCAAGCCCCTTCCGCGCCGGACAGCGAATTCCACACCGCGCCAGGCGAATCCGGAACGGTTCAGGCCCCCGCTCCCGCGGCTCCCGAAGGTCCCGCGGTACCCGGCGCGAATGCGCCCGAAGCGCCCGCCGCCGACGTTCCCGCGGTACAGCAGCCGCACCTCGACCCCGAGACCGGCGAGGAAACCCACGCTCCCGCCCAGCCCGCCGCCCCCGTCATCGGCGGCGACCCCGACCGTCCCGCGCTGGCCCCCGGCGTGGTGCCCAGCGACCTCGTCGACCAGGTCGGCGCGCAGGTCAAGGAGATCACCCGCGACACCCCGTTCAGCATGGTGGCGCTCACCGCCAAGGAGCTGGTGGGCACCACGACCATGATCCGCGCCAAGGCCCCGGACGGCACCTGGGGGCCCTGGTACGAGGCCGAACCGGTGGACACCACCTCCGCCGACGGCGTCACCGACGCCCGCACCGGCACCGAGCCGATCTACGTCGGCGATACCAAGTCCGTGCAGATCCTGGTGACCCGCAAGCCCACGTCCACGACCTCCGCCGGGGCCGTCGGTACCGACCCGGCGCAGCCCGTCGCCCCGGCGCAGCCGCCCGGCGATCCGGCACAGTCACCCGCCGATCCGGCCGTCGTGCCGCGCACCGACGCGGCGGCGGGCGATCCCGCGCAGATCGGGCTGGAGGCGCTGTCGGCGGTCCTCATCGATCCGGGCCGCGGGGCCATCGACGCGACGCTGTCCGAGGTGGCCGCGCCGCTGCCCGGCGGCGGGCCGAAGGTGATCTCACGCGCACAGTGGGGCGCGGACGAGAACATGCGCTGCCAGGACCCGACCTACGACAAGGACGGCGTCGCGGGCATCACGCTGCACCACACCGCGGGCCGCAACGACTACTCCAAGGCCGAGTCGGCCGGCATCGTGCGCGCCATCTACGCGTATCACGCGAAAACCCTGGGCTGGTGCGATATCGGCTACAACGCCCTGGTCGACAAGTACGGCCAGATCTTCGAGGGCCGCGCGGGCGGACTCGACAAGCCGGTGCAGGGCGCACACGCGGGCGGGTTCAACGAGAACACCGCGGGCGTGTCCTTCATGGGCAACCACGAGGAGCAGGCCCCCAGCGAGGCCGCCGTGCGGTCCATGGGCGAATTCATCGGCTGGCGGGCCAGGGTGGCCGGACTCGACCCCGAGGGCACCACCACCATGATCTCGGAGGGCAGCAGCTACACCCCCTACGCACTCGGCGAGGAGGTCCGGCTGCCGATCGTGTTCGCGCACCGCGACGTGGGCAACACCAGCTGCCCCGGCGACGCGGCCTACGGGCTGATGGACCGGATCCGCTCGATCGCCGAGGACGCCTCCGGCGGGGTCTCCCCACAGCAGGAGCTGCCGTCACCGCCGCGGTCGCGCACCGATCAGCGCGCGGATCAGCAGCAGTCCATCGACCCGGAGGCCGACGCGGACCTGGCGGCGCTGGCCGATCTGACCACCCTGCTGCTCGACATGCTGGACCGCAGCGCGGTGGCCCGCACCTGGAACGAGCAGGGCGGGGCGGCCGGACCGCTGGGCGCGCCGATCTCCGAACCGCGGCCGACCGTGGACGGCGGCCAATACGTGCAATTCGCCAACGGCATCGCCTACTCCACCCCGGACGGCCGGGTCTACCAGGTGGTCGGCAAGATCCTGGAACGCTTCATCCAGCTGGGCGCGTTCACCGGCCTGCTGGGCATGCCGACCAGCAGCGAGTACGAGGTGCCCGACGGCGTGCGCGCCGACTTCCAGTACGGCTCGCTGATCTTCAACCGGGTCACCGGCATCATCACGACGATTCTCGACACCTTCGGGACCAGCCAGTCCCCCGCCGGTGCGCCGATCCCGCAGCCGTTGGCGCAGGCACCCGCCGCCGACCCGATCCCGGCGCCGCTGCCCGCACCGTAACCCGGTCGCTCAGCGGCGAGAGTCGTTCACGCCCACCAGCGTTCGAGGACGCGGGCCACCCCGTCCTCGTTGTTGGTGGCGGCCACCTCGTTGGCGGCCTCCTTGGCCTCCTGATGCGCGTTGGCCATGGCCACGCCGTGCCCCGCCAGCCGCAGCATCGGCACATCGTTGGGCATATCGCCGAAGGCGATCAGGGTGGCGTGCTGCACCCCGAGCCGCTGGGCGACGGTGGCCAGCCCGGTGGCCTTGGTGACGCCCGGCGCCGACAGCTCGACCAGCCCGTCATCGGTCGAATAGGTCAGATCCGCACGCCCGACCAGGTGCGGCTCCAGCACCTCCCGCATGAACGCGCTGGTCGCGCCCGCCAGCCGGATCAGCATCTTGATGGCGGGCGCGGCGATCACCTCCGACCGCGCCACCCGCGTGTCATCCGGATTCAGCCAGGCGTGCTCGTACTCCGGCGAGCTCACGAACTGCGGCGTGGCGGCATCGTGCGCGCTGACCCCCACCCGCTCGGCCGCCAGCCCGCACCCCGGCAGCAGCCGCTCGGCCAGCTCCGCCAGCCATTCGAGGGTGTCCACATCCAGCACTCGCGTGGACAGGATCCGATCCTGCGCACTGTCGTAGATGACCGCCCCATTGCCGCACACGCACAGCGGCGCATACCCCAGCCCGTCCACCACCGGGTCGATCCAGCGGGGTGGACGCCCGGTGGCGAGCACGAACGGCACACCGTCGGCGATCAGCGCCGCCACGGCCGCTCTGGTACGGGCACTCACCTGCTCCCGGTGGTCGATGAGCGTGCCGTCGACATCGGTGGCGACCATCTTGGGTTTGGGCAGGTGAAAGAGAGTCACCTGTTCCATCCTGCCTCGAGAGGGGCCCCGCTTGCCCGAAAGATGCCCATTCGCAGCCCTACCGTCGACTATCCCCCACACACCGTTCACAATCGGTTCGATCACGGCGTGAGCACCCCCACCCAACCCCCGCCCGCCACGACTTGCCCGGCATTGGCTGCGCGGTACTGCGCATATCTTCAGGTCGGTCCCTATGATCTGGGGCTACAGACTCGACCCGAGAGGGACTGATGGCCGGATTTCTGCTGCGACGTGCGCTCAACTATGTCGTATTGCTGCTACTGGCGTCGTTTCTCACGTTCGTGGCGGCATCCTGGTCTTTCAACCCCTTGGAAAGCCTGGAGCAGCGCAATCCCCGACCACCCCAGTCGGTGATCGATGCCAAGCGCGCGGAGTTGAAACTGGACGAGCCGGTCGTTCCCCGGTACGTGCAGTGGGTCGGCGGCGTATTCCACGGCGATTTCGGCCAGACCCTGGCCGGGCAGCCGGTCTCGGAGGAGCTGCCGCGCCGGATCGCCGTCAGCCTGCGGCTCCTCCTGATCGGCTCCGTGGTCGGCACGGTACTGGGCGTGCTGATCGGTGCGGCGGGCGCGATACGGCAGTACCGGTTCAGCGACTATTTCACGACGGTGATCTCGCTGCTGGTGCTGTCCACACCGGTGTTCCTGCTCGCCACCCTGCTGAAATTCGGTGCGCTGGAAATCAATATGGCCACGGGCAAACAGATCTTCCTCTATACCGGTGAGACCTCCGCGACCGCCGTGCACGGCCTGTGGAACCAGTTCGTGGACCGCCTCCAGCACATGGTCGTCCCGACGCTGGGCCTGGCGCTGGGCGCCATGGCCGGATACAGCCGCTACCAGCGCAACGCCATGCTGGATGTGCTCCAGTCCGATTTCATCCGCACGGCCCGTGCCAAGGGCCTCACCCGCAGCCGGGCGCTGTACAAGCACGGCCTGCGCACCGCGCTGATCCCCATGGCCACGCTGTTCGCCTACAGTTTCGGCGGCCTGATCACGGGCGCGACCTTCACCGAGAAGATCTTCGGCTGGCACGGTGTCGGTGAATGGCTGGTGGACTCCATCAATGCACAGGACCTGTATCCGGTCGTGACCATCACGGCCTTCGCCGGATTGGTGGTCCTCGTATCGGGCCTGCTGTCCGATGTGGTGTACGCGATCCTCGACCCCCGGGTGCGTGTGGGATGACCGAGGCCGAACTCATCGTCCAGGGTGCACCGGCCGCGGCCGGACGCCGAAAGCTGGTGCTGCGCCGCTTCCTTCGCAACAAGCCCGCCGTGGTCGGGTTGGTCGTGCTGGTGCTGATGTTCGTGTCGGCGTTCGCGCTGCCGCCGCTGCTGCCCTACGACTATCAGGAACTCGACTACACGGCGCTGCTCCAGCCGCCGAGTGCGGACCATCCGTTCGGCACCAACCAGATCGGTCAGGACGTGCTGGCGCAGACGCTGCGCGGACTGCAGAAGTCGCTGATCATCGGTCTGTGCGTGGCACTCATCTCCACCACCATCGCCGCTCTCGCGGGATCGCTGGCGGGGTTGCTGGGCGGCTGGACGGATCGGGCCGTCATGTGGCTGGTCGATCTGCTGCTCGTGGTGCCCAGTTTCATCATCGTGGCGATCTTCGCACCGCGTACCAAGGGCAGCGGTTCCATCCTGCTGCTGATCGGCCTGCTGAGCGTCTTCAGCTGGATGATCAGCGCGCGTATCGTGCGCGGTCTGGCCATGAGCCTGCGGGAGCGCGAATTCGTCCGGGCCGCACGGTATATGGGTGCCTCCACCTGGACGGTGATCACCACCCATATCGTGCCGAACATCGCATCGATCCTGATCATCGACACCACGCTGTCGGTAGGCGCGGCCATCATGGCCGAAACCGGCCTCAGCTTCCTCGGCTTCGGCGTGCAGCCGCCCGACGTATCGCTCGGTTCGCTCATCGCCGCCGGCACCAAGTCGGCGCTGACCTATCCGTGGCTGTTCATGTTCGCCGGTGGCCTGCTGGTCGCCACGGTGCTGTGCGCGAACCTGGTCGGCGACGGTTTGCGCGACGCCTTCGACCCGAGTTCGGCTCGGGCGCGGTCGCGCAAGAAGTCGAAGGCGGAGAAGGCGGCGGCATGACGGACGACAAGAACACGCGTACCACCACGGCACCCCTGCTGGAGGTCTCGGACCTGCATGTTTCCTTCCCCGGTGAGGAAGGACGCATCGACGCGGTCCGCGGCGTGAGCTACACCGTGCAGGATGGCGAGGTGCTGGCCATCGTCGGCGAATCCGGTTCCGGCAAGTCGGTGTCCTCCCTGGCGGTGATGGGCCTGCTGCCGGATCAGGCGCGGGTGCGCGGTTCGATCCGCTTGCGCGGGCGGGAGCTGTTGGGGCTCAACGACAAACATCTGTCGGCGCTGCGCGGCACCCGGATCAGCATGGTGTTCCAGGACCCGCTCTCGGCTCTCACCCCCGTGTACCGGGTGGGGGATCAGATCGCCGAGGCGCTGCTGGCGCACAAGAAGATGAGCAAGGAGCAGGCCGCCGCGCGGGCGGTGGAACTGTTGGAACTGGTGGGCATTCCGGAGCCCGTCGTCCGGGCCAAGATGTTCCCGCACGAGTTCTCCGGCGGTATGCGCCAGCGGGTGGTGATCGCCATGGCCATCGCCAACGATCCGGAACTCATCATCTGCGACGAGCCCACCACCGCCCTCGACGTGACGGTGCAGAAGCAGATTCTCGATCTGCTGCGCCAGGCCCGCGATATCACCGGCGCGGGCGTTGTGATGATCACCCACGATATGGGGATCGCGGCGACGCTGGCCGATCGCGTGGCGGTCATGTATGCCGGGCGGATCGTCGAAACCGCGCCCGTCGCCGAACTCTTCAACGCGCCGCGGATGCCGTACACGGTTGGTCTGCTCGGTTCCATCCCGCGGATGGACGGACCGGCACGGACTCCCCTCATTCCGATTGTCGGCGCGCCGCCCGCCATGCACGCACTGCCGCCGGGGTGCACCTTCGCGCCCCGCTGCCCCGTCTCGGTGGACGACTGCCGCGCCGCCGAACCGCCGCTGCAGGACACCGAGCCCGGCCACCGGGCCGCCTGTATCCGCACCGCGGAGGTCGGTTCGACGGAGCTGTTCGCCGCCTACCGGCGCGACATTCCCGAACCGGATCACCGCTCCGACACCGATTCCCGTGTGGTGTTGCGGGTGTCGAACCTGAAGAAGACCTTCCCCATCACCAAGGGCGTCGTCTTCCGCCGCCGCGTCGGCGAGGTGAAGGCGGTGGACGACATCAGCTTCGAGGTGCGTGCTGGCCGCACGCTGGCACTGGTCGGAGAGTCCGGGTCGGGCAAGTCCACCACTCTCACCCAGATCATGGACCTGGTGCGGCCGGAGAGCGGCGGCATCGAAATCCTGGGCCGGGACGTGGAGTCGCTGACCAAGGAACAGCGCCGGGATATCCGGCGGCGCATGCAGATCGTGTTCCAGGATCCTTCGGCCTCCCTGGACCCCCGCCTGCCGATCTTCGACGCACTGGCGCAGCCACTGCGCATCGACGGTCGCCCGCGTGCGGAGATCCACCGACGAGTCCCGGAACTACTGCGGCAGGTCGGATTGCGGCCCGAACACGCCGACCGTTATCCGGCGGATTTCTCCGGCGGCCAGAAGCAGCGCATCAATATCGCCCGCGCGCTCGCCCTGGACCCGGAGATCCTGGTGCTCGACGAGCCGGTGTCCTCGCTGGACGTGTCGATTCAGGCCGGTGTGCTGAACCTGCTGCGAGACCTGCAGATCGAGCGTGGCCTGTCGTACCTGTTCGTCTCCCACGACCTGTCGGTGGTGCGTAACCTCGCGCATGAGGTGGCCGTCATGTATCGCGGCGAGATCGTCGAATACGGTCCGGCCGAACAGATTTTCACCGCTCCCCGCCACGACTACACCCGCGCCCTCATCGACGCGGTACCGGTCCCGGTGGTAGCACGATAGGAGAAAGCCGTGGGAATCCGTTCGCTGGGAACGCGTTTGGCCGTGCCCCTGATCGCAGCGGCGGTCGTACTCGCCGGGTGCGCCGGTGACGACACCGACACGTCGACGGGCGCCGCCGCCCAACTCGGCACCACCAACGACATCAACCCCCGTGATGTGAGCGAGCTGCGCGACGGTGGCAATCTACGGCTCGCGTTGAGTTCCCTGCCCGAGACCTGGAACGTGCTGCACACCGACGCGGACGGCGAGGTGGGCAGCCTGTTGCGGCCGCAGATGCCGCGCGCGTTCAGAACCGATGCGGCGGGCAACCTTTCGGTGGACACCAACTACTTCACCAGTATCGAGCTCACCGACACCGAGCCGCAGCGGGTCACCTACACCATCAACCCCGACGCGGTCTGGTCCGACGGCACCCCCATCACCTGGGAGGACCTCCGCTCCCAGGCGCAGGCCCTGAACGGGTCGAACCCGGCGTACCTCATCCGCATGAACTTCGGATTCGACCGCGTGGAGAAGGTGGAACGCGGCGTCGACGACCGGCAGGCGGTCATCACGTTCAAGGAGCACTGGGCCGACTGGAAGGGACAGTTCGCCGGGGAGGGGTTCCTGTTCCCGAAGACCGTCACCGAGACGCCGGAGGCATTCAACGAGAGCCTGCGTGACGGGATCACGCTGACCGCCGGACCGTTCACCCTGCAGTCGGTGGACCGCGCCCTGCAACGCATCGTGCTGGCCCGTAATCCGAAGTGGTGGGGGGACACACCCAAGCTCGACACCATGACCTTCAGCGTGCTCGCCGACGACGCGATGCTGCCCGCGCTCCAGAACAACGAGATCGACGCGATCGGCCTCGCGACCCGCGACGATATGAAGATCGCCCAGAACACTCCGGGTGTCGCCATCCGCCGGGCCCCGGGTGCGAGTTGGTCGCACGTGACCTTCAACGGCGCACCTGGTTCGATCCTCGAGGACGCCCGCGTGCGCGTCGCCATCTCCAAGGCGATCGACCGGCAGGGCATCGCGACCGCCCTGCAGAACGGTCTGGTCGAGAACCCGACACCGCTGGGCAATCACGTGTACGTGCAGGGCCAGGTGGGCTATCAGGACAACAGCCTCCCGTTCGATCCCGATGCCGCGGCACGGGAACTGGACGAGCTCGGCTGGACGCTCAACGGTGACGTCCGCGAGAAGGACGGCCGCAAACTGGTGATCCGCGATGTCATGTACAACTCCGACACCTGGGTCCAGATGGCCCAGATCATGCAGCAGAACCTGGCCCGCATCGGCGTGCAGCTGCTGATCGAGACCAAGCCCGGCCAGGGGCTGTTCACCGACGTGATCCGGCCCGGCAATTTCGATATGGCGCACTGGGTGTGGTCCAGTGACGTGTTCGCGTTGAAGAACCTGCCGCAGGTCTACCGGTACGACCCCGATGATCTGCAGGGCAATTACGGCCGCATCGGTTCCCAGGAGATCAACGACCTCATCGATCGGGCGCTGGCCGAACTGGATCCGCAGCAGGCAATCGACCTGGCGAACGAGATCGACCGCAAACTGTGGGAGATCGGCTTCTCACTGCCGCTCACGCAGTCGGCCGGCAATGTGGCGGTGCGGGCGGATCTCGCCAACTACGGGGCGACGGGACTGGCCTCCTACGACTACACCAAGATCGGTTTCCTGAAGTGATCCGGCAGTTCCCCCAACGGAAGGAGCGATCGATGCGGTTGCGCTCGATAGGCTTGCGACTCGCGGTACCCCTGGTGGCCGTCGCCGTGGCGGCCACCGGCTGCGCGGGCGGCGATGACGGCGCGCCCGAAGGGGCGGTCGCCGAACTCGGCACCACCAACGACATCAATCCGCACCCGGTGAGCGATCTGCGCGACGGGGGGAATCTGCGGCTCGCGGTGAGCGCCATTCCGGAGAACTGGAACGCGCTGTCCAACGACGGTAACGACGCCGAGATCGCGGCCGTTCTACGTCCGATGATGCCGCGCGCCTTCAGCACCGATGCGGCGGGTGAACTTTCGGTCAACACCGACTACTTCACCAGCGTCGAGTTGACCAGCACCGAACCGCAGCAGGTGACCTACACCATCAACCCCGAGGCCGTCTGGTCCGATGGCAGCCCCATCACCTGGGAGGACATCCGCTCCCAGGCCGAAGCCATGAGCGGGAAGAACAAGGAGTTCCTGATCGCCGCGCCGGGTGGCTTCGATCGGGTCGAGAAGGTCGAGCGCGGCGTCGACGACCGCCAGGCCGTCATCACCTTCGCCAAGCATTACGGCGAGTGGCAGGGCCAGTTCGCGGGGAACAGCTTCCTGTATCCGAAGTCGGTCACCGAAACCCCGGAGGCGTTCAACAAGAGCCTCATGGACGGCATCACCCTGACCGCCGGACCGTTCCGGGTGCAGTCCGTCGACCGTGCCGTCAAACGCATCGTCCTGGACCACAGCCCCACCTGGTGGGGTGACAAGCCCAAGCTCGACACCATCACCTTCAGTGTGCTCGACAGCGCGGCACGGCTTCCGGCGTTGCAGAACAACGAGATCGACGCGACGGGCATCGCCGACCGCGACGAACTCAAGACGGCGCAGAACACGCCGGGCGTGGCGATCCGCCGTGCTCCCGGCAATTCGTGGACCCACCTGACCTTCAACGGCGCGCCCGGCTCGATTCTCGAGGATCCGAAACTGCGCGTGGCGATCGCCAAGGCCATCGACCGGCAGGGCATCGCGACGGCCATCCTCAACGGACTCGTCGAGAACCCCAAGCCGCTCGACAATCACGTCTATCTGGTCGGGCAGAAGGGCTACCAGGACAACGCCCTGCCCTTCGACCCGGCCGCGGCGGCTCAGGAACTCGACGCGCTCGGCTGGAAGCTCAACGGCGAATTCCGGGAGAAGGACGGCCGCGTCCTGGAAATCCGCGATGTCATGTACAACGCCGACACCTGGGTGCAGGTGGCACAGATCATTCAGCAGAACCTCGCTGCCGTCGGCGTCAAGCTCACCATCGACACCAAGCCCGGCCAGGGCTTCTTCACCGATGTGATCCAGCCGGGCAATTTCGACGTCGGCCAGTGGGCTTGGGTGGGCGATCCGTTCCCGTTCAGCAGCCTGCCGCAGATCTACGGGTATTACCCGGACAATCTGCAGGGCAACTACGGGCGCATCGGCTCCCCCGAACTCAACGATCTGATCGAGCAGACCCTGTCGGAACTCGATCCGGAGAAGGCCGTCGAACTGGCCAACCGGGTCGACCGGATGGTCTTCGACGAGGGCCATTCGCTGCCGCTGTGGCAGTCGCCGGGCAATGTCGCGGTGCGTGACAATCTCGCCAATTACGGCGCCCCCGGCCTGGCCTCCTACGACTACACGAAAATCGGCTTCTTGAAGTGAGGTTCCGGGGCCACCCGCTGGCCTATCCGGTAGTGGTGACGATCGGCGCCCTGGCGATGTGCTTCGCCTGGGCGCCGTTCGGCGATATGGAGCTACGCGGGCTGCTGGCCGCGTTGGTGCTGATCATTCTGGGCTACACCGGATTCCGGGTCGGCTACGCGCTGCGGGGCACGGGCGGGGTCTATGCCGGAATGACCGCGCGGCGAATTCGCCAACAGTTCCGGTTGGTGAGCCGGTCGTGGTTGGAGTGCACGACAGACGGGCGAACGCTGTGGGTGCCGGTCTATTTCGATCCGGCGCTGCTGATGCTGACGCGTGCTCGGGTCGACATTGCCGGGCGGGCAATCCATATCGACGGGTTCCGGGTGTATCCCGCTGGGCGGAGCCGAGATTCGGAGCCGGTGGGGCGACTCGTCGACAATCCCTCGCGGCCGGATCCGGACGCCGGCGAACTCGCCGCCACCGCCACCCGCTGGCGTCGCCGCCTGCTGCTCGACGCGCAGTCGGCCGTGGTGGCTCCGTTCGTCGGGCTGTTCTGGGTGTATGTGGCGGGCGGCGGGACGCTGGCGTTCGTGGCCGTCACGGTGGTGGCGGGGACAACGGTGACCTGGCTGAATGCGGTGCGGGGGTCGGATCCGAGTTGAGGGGTCAGTGGGGGGTGGGGGGTGGGACGTGCGGCCAGGGGGGTTGGCGGGTGGAGCCGTAGCGGGTGAATTCGGTGGGGTCGTGCGGGAATCCGGCGGTGTGGAGGAGTTCGCGCAGTTCGGTGAGGTGTTCGGGGCGCATGGGTTTGCGGACGCAGGCGGCGCCCAGGGAGGCGACTTCGCCGCGGACGTAGACGCGGGCGTCGTAGAGTGATTCGCCCAGGGCGGGACCGGCGTCACCGCACACCACCAGGCGGCCCGCCTGTGCCATGAGGGCGCTCATGGGGCCGCTGTCGCCGCCGACCACGATGTCGACGCCCTTCATCGAGATGCCGCAGCGCGCACCGGCATTGCCCTCGATGACCAGCAGGCCGCCGTGCGCGGTCGCACCCGCGGACTGGGCGGCGTCGCCGCGCACCCGGACCAGGCCCGACATCATGTTCTCCGCCACCCCGACATCGGCGTCGCCGTTCACGGTGATGGCGGCATGCTGGTTCATGCCCGCGCAGTAGTAGCCGACGGAACCGTCGATGGTGACGGCCATCTCGCGATACAGGCCGCAGGCCAGGGCGTGCGCGCCGCCCGGGTTGGCGACCAGCACGCCCTGAGGTGCGCTCGGCGACATGAGCAGTGCGTTGACCGCCCGCGTGCCGAGCGTGGCGAGATCGAGGGTGGTGTCGGCCGGATCCATGACAACGGTGTTCACTGTTGCCGCCCGACATACACCTTCCGCTTCGGCAACGACGGTGAGCCCGTCCCCTCGGGCGGCGCAGGGGAGGGGCGGCGGGCTACTGCTGGGTGCGGCGGGCGGCCTTCTCGGCGGCTTCCGCCGCGTCCATGGCGTTCGCCTCTTCGAGAGTCGGTGCGCTGCCGCCCAATCGGGCGGGCACCCAGTAGGCACCGGGTTCGTGCACGTAGTCCCGCTGCACGTCCAGCAGCATCTCCTGCATGGTCGATCGCAGGGTGGCGGTCAGCTCCGCGGCCGGCTCGAACGGTGCGATGGGCTCGCCCACCTTGATGGAGATGGGAGTGTTGGTGCGGCCCAGGCGCTTCGGGTGCCCCTTGGTCCACACCCGCTGCGCACCCCAGATCACGATCGGGATGATCGGCACTCCGGCCTCGATGGCCATGCGCGCCGCACCCGACTTGAAATCCTTGATCTCGAAGCTGCGGGAAATGGTGGCCTCCGGATACACCCCGACCAGTTCTCCGGCCTTCAGCCGCTGCACCGCCTCGTGGTAGGAGTCCGCGCCCGCCGACCGGTCCACCGGAATGTGCTTGAGCGCCCGCATGATCGGCCCGGAGATGGAATTGTCGAAGACTTCCTGCTTCGCCATGAACCGGATGTAGCGCTTGGGCGTGCGCGCGGGCAGTCCGGCGTAGGTGAAATCCATATAGCCGGTGTGGTTGATGGCGATGACCGCACCGCCCTCGGCGGGAATGTGCTCGTCGCCGGTGACGGTGAACTTCAGGCCCTGCAGTGCGAACACGGTGCGGGCCAGCCCGATGATCGGGAAGTAGACGGGTTCCACAGTTCAGCTAGCGTAGTCGCTGCCGGAGCTGGTACCAGTGACCCAGGCAACATCGATCGTCGGCTGTGACACCAGGACGGCCGCGGGGACACGAAAGAGGTTCGCAGGAGTGGGAAACGCCCGAACATCGCTGCGTGACTACTGCCGCAGGGGGCTGCCGGAGCTCGGGGCGCGACGGCGGGGAATCCTGGTCGGCGGATTGGCGGTGGCGTCGGCGGCGGTGCTCGCGGGCTGCGATTCCGTCTCGGGCATACCCGGGGACGATGGCGCACCCGCCAGCCCGGCCCAGGTCACCACCACGACCGCGGCCACCACGACGACCAGCGGCGACACGCCCGGGAATGCGGCGGCGGAGAATCCCGACGGCACCGCGGCCGTCGGGGCCTGGGTGGCGGACCTGCGGGCCGGGGATGTCGACGCGATCACGGAGAAGTGCTGGACCATCGCGCCGTCGAACGCGGCGGCCATGTACGCCGAGCCGGAATCGATCCTCGCGGCGCTCGAGAACCCGCCGGTACGTGGCGAATCCGGGATGATCTGGAGCGGAGCGGCGGTCACCGTGGTGGCCTCGGATCGCACCCTCGCCGGCGATTACGCGTGCCCGCGCGTCTACCGCAGCGGCAACGACCTCGGATTCGACACCGAGCTCGGATTCAACGGCGCGGACGCGCGGCACACCGTGCGCCGCTATCTGGCGCGATTCACCGGCGAACCCCTCGATCCCGCGGATCAGGAGGGCGCGTACCCGCTGGTCTGCGCCGCGACGCCGGGCAGCTGGGATCCCGAACAGACCGGTCAGGCGACTACGCCGCCGCTGGCGCTGAACCCCGGACAGCTCACCGGCGTGACGTCCTTCATAGATCAGTCCATCGAGTCCGCGTGGCCCGACGGCGGCTACATCACGGTGTCCGTGCCGGTCACCAATGCGGCCGGTGTCCAGCAGAAACGGACATTCACCCTGAAGTCCGGCGACGAGGGTTACTGCATCGGCGACGTTTCTCCCTAACCAGTACGCTGGGTGGCTGGTAACGGTCAGGGAGGAAGAAGCTCGTGCAGATCACCAGCGTCGGACACGCCGGATTCCACATCCGAACCGCGGCGGGGACGATCCTCTGCGATCCATGGGTGAACCCGGCGTACTTCGGTTCGTGGTTCCCGTTTCCGGACAACACCCGGTTGGACTGGGACGAACTGGGCAACTGCGATTTCCTCTACGTCTCGCACCTGCACCGCGACCACTTCGACGCTCAGCTGCTCACCGACAAGGTGAACAAGGACGCCACCGTCCTGCTGCCCGACTACCCGGTGCCGGACCTCAAGCGCGAACTCGAGAAGCTCGGCTTCCACACGTTCGTGGAGACCGAGGACTCGGTCAAGCACACCGTCACCGGCCCGAACGGCGGCGAGCTGGACGTCATGATCATCGCGCTGCGCGCGCCCGCCGACGGGCCCATCGGCGACTCCGGCCTGGTCGTCTCCGACGGTGAGACCGTCTGCTTCAACATGAACGACGCCCGGCCCGTCGATATGGACGTGCTGCACGAGCAGTTCGGGCATGTGGACATCCACCTGCTGCAGTACTCCGGGGCCATCTGGTACCCGATGGTGTACGACATCCCGACCCGCACCAAGGCCAACTTCGGCAAGCAGAAGCGGCAGCGCGGCATGGACCGGGCCCGCTCCTACATCGAACAGGTCGGCGCGACCTGGGTGGTGCCCTCGGCTGGACCGCCGGTCTTCCTCGACGACGAGCTGCGCTACCTCAACGACGACCGCGGCGACGAGGGCAATATCTTCCCGGACCAGATGGTGTTCCTGGAGCAGATGGAGATCCACGGCAACACCGGCGGCATCCTCATGATCCCGGGCTCCACCGTGGAGCTGCGCGGCAAGGATCTGCTCGAGCTGAGCCACCCGGTCGCGCCGGAGACCATCTACGGTGACAAGGCCGCCTACATCGAGGATATGGCGCAGCGCATGGCGCCCGTGCTGGCCGCCGAAAAGGCTTCCTGGGCAACCGGAGACGAGCCGCTGCTACCGCGGTTGAAGGAACTCTTCGAGCCGATCATGGCGCAGAGCGACCTCATCTGCGACGGCATCGGCTACCCGGTCAGCCTGGTGCTGGGCGAGGAGACCGTGGTGCTGGACTTCCCGCGGCGCGTGGTGCGCGAGCCCATCGAGGGAGAAGGCAAGCACCGCTACGGCTTCCGCATCGACCCACAACTGGTGCGCACCGTGCTGCGCGACAACGAACCCGACTGGGTGAACACCATCTTCCTGTCGACGCGCTTCACTACCTGGCGCATCGGCGGCTACAACGAATTCCTGTACACCTTCTTCAAGTGCCTCACCGACGAGCGCATCGCCTACGCCGACGGCTGGTTCGCCGAGGCGCACGACGACTCCGCCTCCACCGAACTCGACGGCTGGGAAGTACAGCGCCGCTGCCCCCACCTGAAAGCCGACCTCTCCAAATTCGGCGTGGTGGAGGGCAACACCCTCACCTGCAACCTCCACGGCTGGCAGTGGGACCTCGAATCCGGCCGCTGCAAAACCTCCAAGGGCCACGAACTCCGCTCTCGCAAGCTCTGATTCGCCGAGGGGGAACTGGTGGCGGCGGCTTCTCGCACGATGCCGCCACCGATTCCCCCTGACCGAACGGTCTCCTAGGTGGGGGTGCGCGCCGCGAGGGTGACGGCGACGAAGGTGAGGGCGCAGCCCAGGACGGCGGTGGCGGAGAGGCCGGGGCCGGTGGGGACCGCGACGTCGAGGACCAGGGACATGAGCAGCTGTCCGGCCACCGAGGTGAGGCCGAGCAGGAGCACGCCGATCCAGCGCACCACGACCACGGCCAGCGCGATGAAGGCGACACCGATCACGCCGCCGACGTAGAGCCACGGCTCGGTGGGAAACCCGGTGGGCCAACCGGTTCCGGCCAGCAGCACCGCTTCGACGAGGACCAGTCCGGCGGTGCCGGTCAGGAAGTTCGCGAGTGTCGCCGTCGGCGGTCCGCCCACGGCACCGACCCGACCGTTCACCGCCTGCTGCCACGCCACCCCGAAACCCGCCAGCAGCGGCAGCGCGATCAACAGCAGGTGCGGGCCGCCGCGCAGGGATTCCGGCACCGACAGCGCGCCGTCACTGCCGCCGTCGCGCCCCGCCACCGACAGCAGTACCGCCGCCAGCGCCAGTCCCGCACCTCCGGCCCGCAGCGCGGTCACCGGGGTCCGCCCGGCGGGTCCGATACCGAAGCGGTCCACCGCCAGACTGCTCACCAACTGCCCGGCCACCACCGCCACCGTGAACGCCGTGACCCCGATGGCGGCAACCGTGAGCCCCTGGCAGGCGACGAAGAACGCCCCGCACAGCCCGCCCAGCAACTGCCACCACCGCAGCCCGCCGCTCACCAGCGCCCGCCGCACCTCCCCGACTCCCGCCCGCAGCCGACCGCTCAGCGCGAACGCCACCCCGAGCACCACCAGCCCGGTCCCGAAACTGATCACCGCGGCGGCGACCCCATCCCCCAGCCGCTCCCCCAACTCCCCATTGATCCGCGCCTGCCCCGCCACCGCCGCGCCGATACTCCCCCCGCACACCAACCCGATCCGCCGCCGCATCCCCATTCGCCCGATTGTGCCCGCAACGCCCGGGACAACAATTCGTGGCCTGGGCGATCCGATCGAAGTCGCGATCGCAATGAACGACCGGGCCGATGGAACTCCGCCGTCGCGGCGATGAGGAGATCCGCGATGCCCACGGCGCGCTGGTGACCACGCACGACAAGCTCACGCTGGAATTCCGGCCGCCGACCGGTGCGACATGCTTCGTCACCGAGCATCGTGCGGTTCTCCGACCGCGCGCGGTGGGAGCCAGGCGGGGACCAGGAGGGCGGTGACGAGGATCGGGAGGCCGAGCAGGGCGACGATGGGCGGGATGGGGAGCCAGAGCGAGGCCAGGGCCACGAAGGCGAAGACGGCCAGCGAGAAGACCTCCTCCAGCAGGCCCGATACCGAGGTCACCGTCGCTCGGGCCGGACCCTCGATGGCGTCCTGGAGACGGGCGGCCGCCACCACGCCCGCGTTGTAGACGATGCCGTAGGCGATGCCGATGGCCGTGAAACCCGCGATGGTCAGCGGGTATACGGCCTCGGGGCGATACGCGGCCAGACCCGGCAGCAGTGCGCCGCCGATGAACAGGACGCCGCCGACGGCCAGAGCGATGGCCATGGTGCGGGCGCGGACGGCCTCGGTGCGACCGGCGAGCGTGGCACCGAGCAGAGCGCCGACCACCGTCAGGCCGACCAAGAGCGCCGTAGCCCACGGGGGTACGCCAGCATCGTCGGCGAGCAGGGCGAAGTACTCGTCGAAAGCGGTCATGCCGTAGAGCAGCGCACCCAGGTACAGGGCATGGCGCACCGGCCTGACCCGCACCGCCTCACCGAGTCCGGTGCGGAGCATGAAGATGTAGCGGCCGAAGACCGATGCGGGTGCGGCCGGAGGCTTCCCGGCAGCGGACATCCTGGCCGCGAGCGGCGGTGCGCCACAGACCGGTACGTCGGCGACGCTTCGCGCCCCGACAGCGTCGGTCGCTGCGGCAACCTCGTTTCGCACGGCCGGAGTGGTGGCACCGACCACGCCGGATTGCGGGGCTGAGCCGGACTGCGCGACCGAGCCAGACTGCGGGGCCGAGCCTGGCGCCCGCACCGGGCCCGGCAAGACGGCCGAACCAGACACAGCCGGTACAGGCGACCCAGCCGGAACCGACAGCGCAGCGGGATCCGACAACGCAGCCGGGACAGGCAACCCAGGCGGACCAGACAGCGCAGCAGGACCCGACAACGCAGCTGGGTTGGGTGACGGCGTGCGGTGGTGGGGCGTGCTGCCGGAGTCGTCGGCGTGCGGCTGCGGCGGTGCGGTGGGTTCTTCCGCGTCCGCCAGGTCTTGGGCCTGCTCGGCGGTGACGGTTTTCGGGGCGGTGGGCAGGGTGAGGGCCAGGGCGGTGTGCAGGGCCGCGATGGCGACGCTGGACCAGCCGACCAGAGCGTAGCCGCCCCACGCGTAGAGGGGCGCGGCGGCCAGGATGCCCACCAGGGCGGCCGTCTCCGAGGCGGCGCGGGTGTAGCCCATGATGCGGGCGTAGTCGGCGGTCTCACCGCGAGCGGCGAGTTCGTCGTAGAGCAGGGCCTCGAAGGTGCCCGACAGCAGTGCACCCGAGGTGCCCCACAGCACGAAGCCGAGGGCGAAACCGAGATAGGACGGAAAGACCGTCCACATGCCGAAACCGGCCACCAGCAGCAGACCGCTGACAATGAGCAGACCCCGGCGCGAGACCGTGTCGGCCCACGCGCCCGAAGGCACCTCCAACAGGAAGGCGGTCGCCGACCAGATGGCGAGCAGCCCGGAAATCTGCGCGGTGGACAGCCCGTGATCAGCGAAGATCAGGGCATAGAGCGCGAAAAGCGGAATGAGATCGGCGGAGCCGCGGAACAGCACCGCACGCACCGCGAGTCCACAACCCGGGACACCGGCGCGCGCTGAGCTGGCGACTCAACTGGCATAGACGAGCAAACGCATGTGCTCAGCGTTGCCCGCCACCCACGCCCTCGTCAAGCGGATTATCCACCGGAACCCAGCCGTTGCCGGGCTCCACGCCCGCGCCCACCAGCCCGCTGCGCTCGTTCAGATCATTGATCAGCTCGGCCACCGGCTGCGAATCGCTGTAGTGATACCCCTGCGCCAGCGCGAAACCGAGTTCGGTCAGCACCGCCGCCTGATATTCGGTCTCCACACCCTCGGCGATCACCTGCAGATCCAGCGATTTGCTCAGCGCCGCGATCACACCCAGCAGCGGCGGCGCGGGGGAATCGGAGCGAATGGCGGCCACGAAGGACTGGTCCACCTTGAGAATGTCGCTGGGCAGTGTGGCCAGGCGACTCAGCGACGAATAGCCGGTGCCGAAATCATCGATGGCGATCCGCACCCCGCGCTCACGCAGCGCGTGCAGATTCGCGATGGCCGTCTCGGATTCCGCCGCCAATTCGCTCTCGGTCACCTCGAGCACCAATTGATCGGCGGGCCAGCCGGTGTCGGCGAGAATCCCGGACACCCGCTCCGCGTACTCGCCCTGCGCCAGTTCCAGGCCGCTCACATTCACGTTCAGCGTCAGGTCCAGCTGCGCGAACGTCTCCTGTAGCCGCGCCGCGTCCGCGCACGCCCGGCGCAGCACCAGCTCGTCCAGATCGGAGATGAGGTCGTACTCCTCCGCCACCCGGATCAGGCCCTCGGTGGTGACCTCCGGCTGCGCATGCGACGACCAGCGCAGCAGCGCTTCCACGCCAACGGCTTTCGCGCCGCCCTCGCCCAGGGTGACGATCGGCTGGTACTGCACGTCCAGCGCGCCGCGGTCGATGGCCTCGCGCAGCTCCACCGCCAGCGGCAGCTGCCGCGACGATTCCAGCACCGTGCGATTGCGGCCCGCCTGCTTGGCCCGGTACAGGCCCACATCCGCGCGGCTCACCAGCAGCGACCCGGATTCGCCCGGCTGCCAGGAGGTGACGCCCGCCGAACAGCCGGTGGTCACCGCCGCGCGCAGCTGCTCGGTGAGCAGGATCGCGGCCTGCTCGGTGGTGTTCGGCAGCAGCAGCGCGAACGCGTCACCGCCGTAGCGGGCCAACCGCTGATCGGGGGCCAGCAGCTTGGACCAGGTATCGCCCACGCGTTGCAGTACGGCGTCGCCGGCGCGATGCCCGAGATGGTCGTTGATCTTCTGGAAGCGGTCGAGATCCACCAGCACCAGCGCCAGCCCCTGACCGGTCCTACCCGCCTGCGCGATGGCCACATTCAGGGCGCGGTCGAATCCGCGCCGATTCAGCAGACCCGTCAGCACATCGATATCCGCGTCCGCGGCCATCCGGGTGAGAATGCCGACCACGATGCCGACACCCACCGTGATACCCGCCGGAATGAATCCGGACCACCAGGGCAACCCGCGCGAGGGCACCACCCACAGGCAGGCCACCACCGCGAAAGTCAGATGTGCGGCCAGCCAGCGCCAGCTGAAGAATATGGCGGCATCGCAGGCGACGAAAACATAGAACGCCGCCAAGGTGATCGCGCCGACGGTATTCGGAAACCAGTGCACCGCAATGGTCACCAGCACCGTCGCCACACCCACATACACGTGATGCGCGGAATGCGGCATCCGCGGACCCCAGATGAGCAGACTGATTCCGAGCAGCAGCGCCATGAACGCCGCACTGCCCACCAGCGGCCGATTGCCCTCATCACCGGGAGCGATGGCAGTGATCATCAGACCCAGGACCCCGCCCATGACGTAGAACGCCCCGGTGGTCCGAGCCATGACCATCGCTGTCGCCAGCGCCGATGCGGTCCGCACCCGCGTTCGGGTATCGCCGCGAGACCCGATTCCTCGCACGATGCATAGCCTAGACACAGTCGTGACCTGTAGTAGACACAACCGGCCGAATCGACACGCGGATGCGCGAACCGGTGGTTACCGTGCGGGTTCGGCGAATCAGCGCGACGGCGTCAGCACCTCGGTTCCGACGAACGGGACCAGCGCGGCGGGCACCCGGACCGAACCATCGGCCTGCTGATGATTCTCCAGAATCGCGACGATCCAGCGCGTGGTCGCCAGGGTGCCGTTCAACGTGGCGGCGATCTGCGGCTTGTTGTTCTCGTCGCGATAACGCACATTCAGCCGCCGCGCCTGGAATGTGGTGCAATTCGAGGTCGAGGTGAGTTCGCGATAGGTGCCCTGGCTCGGCACCCACGCCTCGCAGTCGTATTTGCGCGCGGCCGAGCTGCCCAGATCACCGGCCGCCACATCGATCACGCGATACGGCACCTCGATGGCGGCCAGCATTTCCTGTTCCCAGGCCAGCAGCCGCTTGTGCTCGGCGTCGGCGTCCTCCGGCTTGGCGTAGACGAACATCTCCACCTTGTCGAACTGGTGCACGCGGATGATGCCGCGGGTGTCCTTGCCGTAGCTGCCCGCCTCCCGGCGGAAGCACGACGACCATCCCGCGTAGCGCTTCGGGCCCGCGCTCAGATCCAGGATCTCGCCCTGGTGGTACCCGGCGAGCGGCACCTCCGAGGTGCCGACCAGGTACAGGTCGTCCTCCTCGAGGTGGTAGACCTCGGCGGCGTGCTGGCCCAGGAAACCGGTGCCCTGCATGACCTCCGGGCGCACCAGCACCGGCGGGATCATCATGCTGAAACCGTTGGCGGTGGCCCGCTGCGCGGCCAGCTGGAGCAGGCCGAGCTGCAACAGGGCGCCGTAGCCGGTGAGGAAGTAGAAGCGCGCACCCGACACCTTCGCGCCGCGCTCCATGTCGATCAGGCCCAGCGCCTCGCCGAGTGCCAGGTGGTCTTTCACCTCGAAATCGAACTCGCGCGGGGTGCCGATGGTGTCGAGCACGATGTAGTCGTCCTCGCCGCCCGCGGGCGCGCCCTCCTGCACCACATTCGACAGTGCCCGCTGCGCGGCCTCGAGTTCGGCGTCGGCGGCGTGCTCGGCCGCCTCCGCCTCCTTCACCTTCGCCGAGAGCTCCTGCCCGTGCGCCAGCAGCGCGGGACGCTCGTCCGGGGACGCCTTGCCGACCTTCTTGCCCAGCGCCTTCTGCTCGGCGCGCAGACCGTCCGCGGCGGCGACGGCGGCACGCCGGGCCGCGTCGGCCGCCAGCAGGGCATCCACCAGGGCCGGGTCCTCACCGCGCGCCCGCTGCGAGGCGCGGACGACATCGGGATTCTCCCGCAGGAATCGAAGGTCGATCATAGGTAGAGCGTAAAGGGCGGGGTCCACCTGATGCTGCGCCGCCTCCCCGGGACTTCGGCGCGCGGTTGGGTGCCGTCGACCGTCGTGCACGCGTGCCGCCGATCAAATGCCGAGCTGTGCCGCCTCCCCGGAACTTCAGCGCGCGGCTGAGTGCCGTCGTCCCCGTGCACGCGTGCCGCCGGTCGGGTGCCGAACCGATTCTGGGCGTACCCGGGGAGTTACCCCGAGCCTTGCGAAATCGAGTGTCGCGTTTGTCGGTGTCCCGCATAGTGGGTGGCGCGAACTGTCGGCACTGCGTTCCCGAGGAGTCACCCCATGCCCGAATCCGTGCAGGACACTGTGGATTTCATTGTTGTTGGAGCCGGGTCGGCGGGGGCCGCGGTGGCGGCGCGGTTGAGTGAGCGGGACGGGGTCGGGGTGGTGGTGTTGGAGGCGGGGTCGGCCGACAAGGACAAGTTCATTCGGATTCCGGCCGGATTCTCCAAACTGTTTCAAGGGGTCAACGACTGGAACTACCGCACCGAGCCGCAGACCGCGCTCGGCGGGCGGCGGGTCTACTGGCCGCGCGGCAAGATGCTCGGCGGCTCCTCCGCCATGAACGCCATGATGTGGGTGCGCGGGTTCGCCGCCGACTACGACGACTGGGCGCGCGCGGCCGGGCCCGCCTGGTCGTTCCAGGAGGTGCTGCCGTACTTCCGGCGCATGGAGCACGTGGAGGGCGCGAGCGGCGACGAGGAAGGCGGCGACGGGCCGCTGCACATCTCCAGGCAGCGCAGCCCGCGCCCGCTCACCCGCGACTTCCTAATAGCCGCGACCGAGGCGGGGTACGCCGTCGAGCGCGCCAATGCCGCTGTGCCACAAGGGTTCTCCGAAACCATGGTGACACAGAAGCGGGGTGCGCGGTGGAGCACCGCCGACGCCTACCTGCGGCCCGCGCTGCGGCGGCGGCGCGGCCTCGAGGTGCGCACCGACGCGCACGTCACCCGCATCCTGTTCGAGGGCGAGCGGGCCGTCGGCGTCGAATACCGGCGCGACGGGCGGACGCATCGGCTGCACGCGCGGCGTGAGGTGATCCTGAGCGGCGGCGCGATCAACACCCCGCAGCTGCTCATGCTGTCGGGGGTGGGCGATCGGGAACAGCTGTCCGGCTTGGGGATTCCGGTGGTGCACCACAGCCCCGAGGTGGGACGGAATCTGCGGGACCATCTGGTCGCGCCCATCGTCTACCGCACCCGCGCGGGGAGTCTGTTCACCGCCGAACGCATTCCGGAGCTGGTGAACTATCTGCTGCGGCGGCGCGGAATGCTCACCTCCAATGTGGGCGAGGCGTACGGCTTCGTGCGCAGCCGCGACGAACTCGAGCTGCCCGACCTGGAACTCATCTTCGGTCCCGCCCCCTATGTCGGGGAGGGCCTGCTCGAACCCGTCGGGCACGCCATCACCCTCGGCGCGATCCTGCTGCGGCCCGCCAGCAGCGGAACCATCACCCTCGGCTCCACCGACCCGTTCACCGCACCCCGCATCGATCCCCGCTACTGCACCGATCCCGAGGGGCTCGACCGCGCCGCCCTGCTCGCCGGACTGCGCACGTGCGTCGACCTCGCGCACATGCCCGCGCTGAAACAGCACATCGGGGACCTCATGCAACCCGACGTCCCCGCCGACACCCCCACCGACGAGATCCTGCGCCGCTGCCTCGAGGACCACTCCCACACCCTCTACCACCCGGTCGGCACCTGCCGCATGAGCACCGACGACACCGGCGTCGTCGACCCCGAACTCCGCGTCCGCGGCCTCCAGGGCCTCCGCATCGCCGACACCTCCGTCATGCCGATCATCATCCGCGGCCACACCCACGCCCCAGCGGTCCTCATCGGAGAGAAAGCGGCCGACCTGATCACGCGATAGCGCACCCACCGGTCGGTTGCGCGCGCTGCCCAGCGCTCATCCGGGCGTGACGACCGACCTCACCGCGCGGGCACCCCGGGGGTGCCTGAAATCGGGCTCGGCAATCGAGCAGAGGTTCGCGGATCGCGCATCTCGGAAAACGCATCTCGGAACAAGACACTGCTCACACCTCACCAACCGTGACAACTGATCTCGCATGGCGCGGGTAACTCCCCGGGTACGCCCAGAATCGGCTCGGCGCCCGACCGCTGGCACGCGTGCACGACGGTCGACGGCACTCAGCCGCGCGCTGAAGTCCCGGAGAGGCGGCACAGTCCCGGAGAGGCGGCACAGCACAGCACGTGGCGAAGGGTGGGTCGGCGCTGCCATGATGGAGCGCGATGCCCGCATACGTACCCCCGGAACCCAAGCGGCCCGCGCCGCCCGTGCGCAGGAAGCCGAGCGCCCGCGACAAGGTGCTCGGCCCGATGCGCGCTGTCGTCGACCGGGGACCGCTGTCCGCGCCGACGCTGCGGTGGGGGCTGCTGGCGGTCGCGGTCGGGGCGATGGTGGCCGCGCTGGTGACGCTGTTCGTCAGCGGGTTCGACCACGGGAAGGTGGAGGCGCACAGCCCGTCCGGGCCGCAGCCGACCGGGGCGGTGGCGGGCGCGGCCTTCGGGACCGCCAAGACCGGCGACTGCCTGACCTGGAGCAAGGCCGACGCCAGCGACCTGCAGAAAGTGGATTGCGGCAGCAAGCACCTGTTCGAGGTGACCGCGGACATCGACCTGAGCAAGTACCCGGGACGCGAATTCGGGGCCGGATCCCGCTTCCCGGATTCGCTGCGCTTCACCGAACTGCGCGACGAGCACTGTGTCAGCGCCGCGCAGCGCTATCTCGGCGGCAAGTTCGATCCGCGCGGCAAGTTCGTGGTCGGCCTGATCAATCCCGGCGAACCGGGCTGGACGGCGGGTGAACGCACCCTGCGCTGTGGGCTGCAGGTCGCGTCGAGCACAGGCTCGGCCGCGTACGCCACCACCGGCAGCATCCGTGAACGCGATCAGTCCAAGGTCTACGAGGTCGGCGCCTGCGTCGGCATCAACCGGAATCTGCCCACCGATCAGGTGGACTGCACGCAGCCGCACGCCTTCGAGATCGTCTCCACCGTCGACCTCGGCGCCCACTTCACCGACGGTCCCCCGGCCGCGGAGGATCAGGACAAGTACATGGAGGAGCGGTGCGCCACCGACTCCACCGCGTACCTCGGCTCCCCCGAAGCGCTGCGCAACAAGACCCTCACGCTGTTCTGGGACTTCCTCGACACACGCAGCTGGCTGGCCGGCAGCCGCAGCCTCAACTGCATGCTCGGCAAGGGCTCGGATCAGGGTTTCGCGGCCATCACCGGTTCGGCGCGCGGCGACATCCTAATCGACGGACAGGCCCCCGTGCCGCCGCCGAACAACGGCCGCTACACCCCGCCGCCGCTGCCCGGCGCGGCCCCGCCGAACCTGCCGCCGCCGCGGTGATCGGGTAGCGCATGCCGGTGACCATGTCCGACGACCGCTTCGAGGAGCTCGTCGGCGACGCCCTCGACCTGATTCCGCCCGAACTGGCCAAGGCCATCGACAATGTGGTGATTCTCATCGAACCCCGCAGCGCCGAGGATCCGCATCTGCTCGGGCTGTACCACGGGATAGCCCTCACCGATCGGGACTTCAGCCACTACGGCGGCGCATTGCCGGACACCATCACCATCTACCGCGAGGCCATCCTGGACATGTGCCACACCGAAGAAGAGGTGGTGGAGGAGGTGGCGATCACAGTGATTCACGAGATAGCGCACTATTTCGGGATTGACGACGACCGCCTTCATCAGCTGGGATGGGGCTGACGCCGTAGGTGTGCTCCAGATTTGCTGGAACCGATAGCGCCCGCGGTGCGTCCAATCTCTCGTAGGGGGCCGTCGGGTCTCCGGGGGCAGCTGGCGGAAGGAGCGCTCGAGCATGGTTGGCCACGTCCTGGTGCAGCCGGAGGTCGTTCTCGCGGCAGCCGCCGAACTCGATCTGCTGG
Source organism: Nocardia otitidiscaviarum (assembly GCF_007362295.1). Taxonomy (NCBI): domain Bacteria; kingdom Bacillati; phylum Actinomycetota; class Actinomycetes; order Mycobacteriales; family Nocardiaceae; genus Nocardia; species Nocardia otitidiscaviarum. Next base: position 6,900,992 of record NZ_CP041695.1, read on the forward strand.
CCGAGCGGCTGGCGGCGGTCGCCACGGCGGCCGGACCGACCACCCACGTCCTGCCGTCCGGCACCGAAGAGGTGTCGCTGCTGGCGGCCGGACACTTCAACCACGCCGCGCTGAGCCATGACCGGGCGATCGCGCAGGGTGTGCTGGAACTGCACCACGCCGCCGCGACGCTACGCGCGCAACTGGCCCAGTACCTCGCGCAGGACGCCATCCGCGCGGTCGGCATAGCCTCGATACCGGTGTAGGGGGACCGATGACGCTGGGTATCACCGGAGTGTTCTGGCTGCCGCGCATGGCCGAGGTCAACTCGGTCACGCTCAACGCGGGCGCGCACGCCATTCCGATCGCCGCCGCCTCCACCTCGTGGAGCGCCATCACCGCCGCCTGGGTGGACGCCACCACCACCGTGGCCCGCGTGATGGCCGAGATCGGCGTCGGATTGCAGGGCATCAACGGACTCAATGTGCTGGGACGGCTGGGCGGATTCACGGTGTGGGCCGAACAGCAGGGCGTGATGGCCGCGACCCTTGCCGCCAAGACCGCCGCCAACGCCACCGCGTACACCGTGGCGTCCATCGCCATGCCGAGCCTGCCGGAGATCGCGGCCGTGGAGGCCGCGCGGATCGCCGCCCACTCCACCGGCGGTGCGCTCAACGGCAGCGCGCAGGCCGCCGAGGCCGCCAAACTGGCCCTGGACATCCGGGCCGCGCTGGTCATGGAGACCTACGAGGCCGCCACCACCGCCATCGTCACCACGCCCGGTGAATTCCTGATGCCGCCGCCCATCGCCATGGGCGCGGGGTCGGCCGATCCGGCCGCCGCCGCGCAGTCGTTCGGCGACAGCGGCAATCCGGTGCAGACGGCGCTGGCCGCGGCGGCCGCGCTCGCCAACAATCCCGGGGTGATGAGCGCGGTCTCGCAGGCCGCGCAGTTCGCCGGAAGTGTGGCGACCACCGGCGTGAGCACGGCGGGCAATGTGGCGGGCACGGCGATGTCCGCCGTGGGCACCGCGCTGCAGTCCGGGAACGGTGTGAGTTCGATGCCGGTGACGGCCGGGGGCGGCGCCGCCGCGGCGGTCGGCATCGGCGGTATGGCCGCGGCGACGCACGCGGTGTCCTTCGGCGGGGGCGGCGGCACCGTGAGCATCGGCAATGGCGCGGGCAGCCTGCGCGTACCGGAGGGCTGGGGCGCGAGCGGCGGATTCGGCGCGGGCGCGCCGACGGCTGCCGCGCCCGGCGGCGAGACGGCCGCCGCCCGCGCGGAGGCCGCCGCGCCGGTGCGTTCGAATACCGCCGGCAGTCCGCTGCTGGGCGGTCAGGCCCGCGACGACGAGGAGCAGGCCCGGGAGGGCAGCGGTTACGGCCGCTCGGCCGACCACTTCGCCGACGGCCGGGTCATCGCGCCCGCCGTTATCGGAGCCACGCCGGAGCCCGCCGAGTGACCGTGCTCGGCGCGGGCCGCGGACCGTCCCTGCTGGGGGCGGTCACCCTGTCGCTGGACGAGATGCAGTGCCTGCTGGAGACCTTGGCGCTCGACGACATGCCGGTGGTGCTGGACGCCGTGGGCCGCTACGACACCGCCGCCGCGCACGACCGCGCCATGGCGGCGGCCGCCGCCGGTCTGGCCGACCGCGACCTGCTCGTCGATGACGAGGTGCATCCCGAACTGGCCGAACGGCTTCGAGTGCTGAACCGGCCGCACTGGGAGGTGGCGGCCCGCTGGTACGTGGGTGCGTCGATCCATCGTCTGTGCCTCGCCAAGGGCGACGATATCGAGGTGATCGCCCTGCGCGGCCCCGACTCCTACGTCCTCGACCAGGCGGGACACGATCTGCCCGGCACCGTCATGGTCGCCCTCGGCCCCGCCGAGCCGCTGGAACTGGCGGGGATGAACGCGCCCACCGCGGATCTGGTCCCCATCTTCGACGACACCGGCGACGCCGCCGCCACGGCCGAACGCCTTGCCCGCGTGGGTGATCCACCTCGCGACGCCGCCACCCTGGCCGCGGCGCTGGTGCAGGTGCACTCGTACGCCGAGATCGTCGCGGTCGTCCACGGCGACGGCACCCGCGATATCGCCCCCGACCACATGGCCGTCTTCAACACCCGGCACGGCCGCTTCCTCGCCACCACCAGCCCGGCCGACGACGGCGTCCGGTGGACCGCCCTCAGCACCGGCACCCCGGCCCGCTTCCGCGCCGCGCTACAGCACCTCATGGCGGATCTGCCACTGCGCCAGGAGTTCCGGCCCACCGCTGCCCCGTGAACGGCAGGGCGACGACCCTGCCGAAGTACACCCGCGCAGCAGTCAACGGGACCGGCGTGGTGCGACGGTACCGACCCGCATCCGCGCCGGAGGCCGTGCCGAGAACACGACATACCACTCCCGCCGTCGGCACCGCAGTGGATGGATCGTGGACGAGCTGCCACGCTTTCCAGATCCTGGCGTGTCGCGTGCCCGCGATCGTGTTCCGCGCCGTTGCGACGCCGCAGCCGACCGCCGGTTGGGCATGGGGCGGTGCCCCGGGCCGTCTGGAGGTCGGTGCGTCGATCGGCGCGGCTAATACTCCGATTCGGTGCGCCGGTCAGCCCATCGGGTCGTCGCCGGTCGGGGAAGTATTCTCGCCGAAGGGCGGGGTGTAGCGGCCCCAGCGGGTGCAGGTCCAGCCGCCGTCGGGGGTGGGCAGCAGTTCGATGGTCTCGGTGTTGTCGAGGTGATTGTTGGCCGCGAAAAGCCTTGGGATTCCCGTGAGTTCGCGGGAGACCAGGCGCATGGCGGCGCCGTGGCTGACCACCACGATATCGGTGGAATCGGCACTCGTGAGGTATTCCGCGCGCAGCTGTTCCAGGGTGGGGACGTAGCGGGAGAGCACGTCGTGGCCGGATTCGCCGCCGGGGACGCGGGCGGACAGGTCCCCGGCATGCCATTTGTGGTAGATGCCCTGGAAGATCAGGTGCGCGGCAGTCGAATTCGAGCCCTCCAGCTCACCGAGCTGCACCTCCTGCAGATCGGCCAGCACCTCGAGGCCGACGCCGGTCGCCTCCTCGATGTAGCCGCCGGTCTGGCGGGCGCGCAACGCTTCCGAGGAGAACAGCCGCCGCGGCGGCACCGTCAGTGTGGAACCGAATGTTTTCGCCTGCGCCACACCGCGTTCGGTGAGCGGTAGGCCCGGCACCTTGGTGTCGAGGATCTTGGCGACATTGCCCTCGGTCTCCCCGTGCCGCACCAGGATGAGTTTGCCCGTCACAGGTCCGCCACCCCCTTCTTCAGATCGGCAAGCCAGGCCGCCGCGGGTTCGTCCGGCGGCGGCGGTGCGCCGGTCGCCGAGGTCGCGGGCCAGGAACCGAGGTAGCGGATCCGAGCGGCGGTACGGTGCAGCGCCTTGAGCGCCTCGGCGACCGCGGTGTCGTCGATATGTCCGACGCAGTCCAGGTAGAAACGGTAGGTGCCCATACCGGTACGGGTGGGCCGGGATTCGATGCGCGTGAGGTCGATGCCCCGCGTGGCGAATTCGGCGAACGCGCGCATGAGCGAACCCGGCTTGTTGGCCAGTTCCAGCACGATGGAGGTGCGGTCCGCGCCGGTCCGGCGCGGCGCGGCCTGTGGGCGGCTCACCAGCACGAAGCGGGTGACGGCCTGATCGTGGTCGGCCACGCCGTCGGCGAGCACCGCCAGGCCGAGCCGCTCCCCCGCCAAGGCGGTGGACACGGCCGCGTCGGCGTGCCCGTTCGCCACATCCTCGGCGGCCGCCGCATTGGAGGCGGAGGTGTAGGGCCGTGCGTCCGGCATCCGGTGCGCCAGCCACATCCGCACCTGTGCCGCCGCCACCGGATAGGCCGCGACGGTGCGCACCTGCGCCAACTCGATGCCCGGGCGGCCCAGAATGGTGAAGGCCACGTCGAGTTCGGTCTCGGCGATGATCTGCAGGCGCGGTCCGACCGCGAGGGCGTCCAGCGTGGGCGCGATCGAACCCTCCACGGAACTCTCGATGGGCACCACCGCGGCCACCACGTCCCCGGCCCGGACGAGTTCGATGGCCGCCCCCTGACTGGACGCGGCGACACGCTCGACCGGTCCGTCGAAGGCTCCGGCGGACTCGAGTTTCGCGAGGGCCATCTCGGTGAAGGTTCCCGACGGCCCGAAGTAGGCGATACGCGGCACGATAACGAGATTACTTGCGTGCGCGTCCGCACTTCACCGATTGCCGGTCGAGGCCGACGGATCACCCGCCCGCATCAGCGGACCGGCGGGCCACCGTCCCCGGGAATGGGAAGGCGGCGTCCCGGCGCGGCCGTTCCGCGCGGGTACTGCGGACTGGATTCGCGGCACCGGCGGCGGCCGTCCGTGGTCAAGCGGTCGGAGCGTCGCCGGTCAGTACGGTGAGCGCCGCGGTCACGGCGTCCTGGTTTCCGGTTTCGATGGCGAGCAGCACCTCGCGCAGCGCCGCCACGGCGGGCGGTTTCAGGCCGGTCAGGAAGTCGATGTCGGGGTTCGCCAGCGCGCTGTGGATGTCCTCGCCCATGAGCGCGGCGACGGTTGCCGCGATGATGCCGACCGCGCGCTCGCCGGAGTCGGTGCGGGCCACGAATCCGGAGTCGGAGTGGGCGACGCGCACCAGGAATTCGGCGACGGCCGCATCGGAGGCCGTCAGATCCACCACCTCGATCTCGGGATGCACGGGGCCGACAGGCCGCACCAGATCGTCGGTCAGACCGCGTTCGGGGCGGGGTGGCACCGACAGGGTGAGCGGGATCGGCTCGGGTGCGGGCGAATCGTGCGACACCCGACTCACGGTAGCGGCCGCCACGCCGTCGGAAGCACGTTCCCGCTTGCGTTGGCGACCTACGTCACTTAGCTTAGGTTTACCTAATTCATCCTGGAGGTGTGTATGCCCCACCCGGCACCGGCCGCTGTCGCCCCCAATACCGCCGAACGTGTGCACAGCGCCTGCGCCCATGCCGAACAGGCCATGCTGGCCCTGCCCGGCCTGGACCCCATCCCCACCGCGGTGCATCTGCTCCGGCAGTGCGGGGATGCCGTCATCGCCGTACCCATGACCTCCACGGCCGCCATGCTCACCGCCAACTCCGGGACCACCGGCTCCCCCGCCGTCCTCGAACTCACCGACCACGCACCCCTGGTGCTGCGCGAACCGGTGCGCGCACTGGTCTGGCTGCGCGGCTGGGTGCGCGCCGTGCCCGCCCACGCCCAGCGCGCCCTGGCCACCCATGTCGCCGAGGACCATCCGCACCCCAACCTGCTCGACGTCGGCCACACCACCACCCTGCTGCGCCTGGTGGTCGACTCCGCCGTGGTCGCCGACACCACCGGGGCCGAATCGGTGTGCCGCGACGGACTGCGCGCCGCCCGGCCCGATCCCTTCTGCGGTATGGAGGCGGCCTGGCTGCAGCACATGCAGGCCGACCACGCCGACGTCATCGCGCAGCTGGCCCGCCGCATCCCCGCCCACCTGCGCCGCGGGCACATCCACCCGCTCGCCATCGACCGCTACGGCATCACGCTGCGCATCGAGGCCGTCGACCGCGACCACGATGTCCGCCTGCCCTTCGACCATCCCGCCGACGACGTCGACGCGCTCAGCCGAGCCGTGCGCGCGCTCGCGGGCTGCGCCATGCGCTCCTCGGCCGCACGGCTGCGGCGGACCATCGACTAGCGCTCCGCACCTGGTCACCGCATACGCGGCGGCTGTCGGCCGACGCCGCGCGCCGTCGCGCGCATAGATTTGCCCCATGGTTCCCGCCGCATCCGCACCCCTGTGGCCGGCGCCCGCCTCCGATCGGGAGCAGCGGGCGATACGGCTCGAGATCGCCGTCGTCCTGGTCATCACCTTCGGGCTGAGCGGAGCGAGCGCGGCGCTGTCACTGCTGGAGAGCGCGCTGTCCCCGGGTGGGGTCGGGGGCCAGACGGTGGCCTTGAACGCGCCGCGCGCCGCGCAGTCGCTGATCGACCTGCTGTTCCAGCTGTTGAGCGTGGCACGGCTGCTGGGCTGGGCGGCACTGGGCCTGTATCTGCTGTGGCGCAGCGGAATCGGGCCGCGCGCCCTCGGCCTGCTGCGCGTGCGCTGGCGCGCCGACATCGTGCCGGGACTGGTACTGGCGGCGGTGATCGGAATCCCCGGGCTGGCGCTGTATCTGGTGGCGCACGCGCTCGGGGTGAGCGTGACCATCGTGCCGAGTTCGCTGGAGCATTGGTGGCGGCTGCCGGTGCTGGTGCTGTCGGCGTGGGCGAATTCGGCGGCCGAGGAGATTCTCGTGGTCGCCTATCTGATCACGCGATTGCGTGCGCTGGGCTGGTCGGAGAACCGGTCGCTGCTGGCCTCGGCGCTGCTTCGGGGCAGCTATCACCTGTATCAGGGTCTGGGCGGCGGCGTCGGGAATCTGGTGATGGGTGTGATCTTCGGCCGCTACTGGCAGCGGACCGGACGGCTGTGGCCGCTGCTGCTGGCGCACGCGCTGATCGACACGGTGGCCTACATCGGCTACACCTTCCTGCGCGGACACGTCTCCTGGCTGCCGTGACCACATCGACGTGACCACATCGAGATGAACCGCTTTCGAGCGTGAATAAGTACAGTCTCAAGTGATGAACGGCGACGACCCTCGGCACGATGCACGGATGCGCCGCGAGTCGCCGCCGCGCAGGGCAGGCGAATCTCCGGCATATCCGCGGCAACCCCACCCCGGCGAGGCCCGCTGGGGCAGTCCGGCACCGCGGCGACAACCGCCACGGCAACAGCCGGCGCGACAACAACCGGCACGGCAACAGCCACCGCCGCAACAACCGGCACGACGGCAGGCACCGCGTGGACCGCGGCCTGAGGACCGGCGCGAACCACCCGGCGGCCCCGCCGTGAACCGCACCCGCCGCATGCCGCGCAACGAGCCCGAACCCGCGCTGGCGTGGTCCCAGGTACCGCCGCCGAAGTCCGAGGTACCGCCGCCGAAACAGCCCCCGCCGCGGCAGTCGCGGCGCGCCCCCGACGCGGGTGCGCCCACCCATGCGCCGACCCAGCGCCCGGTCCCCCATCGTGCGGCGTCCCCGCCACCGCCCGCGTCGCCACCGCGCGCCACCCGCGGTCGCGGTGCCCGACCACCGCGCGGGCCGCGGCCGAAACGCAAGCGGCATTGGGGTCGCTGGCTGCTGGCGCTGCTCGTGCTCCTGGTGAGCCTCCCCATCGCGGCGGCGTTCTATGTGGAGAACAATCTGGTCCGCATCGACGCCATCACCGATTACGACGATCGGGTGGGCGACACGCCCGGGACGAATTGGCTGCTGGTCGGTTCCGACAGCCGCGCCGGGCTGACCCCCGAGCGCGAACAGGAGTTGGCGACCGGCGGCGAGGTCGGTTCGGAGCGCACCGACACCATCATCCTGGTGCACATGCCACGGTCCGGTCGGCCGACCCTGGTGAGCCTGCCGCGCGATTCGTACGTGAGCATTCCGGGCTACGGCCGGGACAAGCTCAATGCCGCGTTCTCCTTCGGCGGCGCGCAATTGCTCACGCAGACCGTGGAAATCGCGACCGGCCTGCACATCGACCATTACGCGCAGATCGGATTCGGCGGCTTCGCCGACGTGGTAGACGCGGTCGGCGGTATCGACATGTGCCTGCCGAATCCCATCGACGATCCGCTGGCCGGAATCGACCTGCCCGCCGGATGCCAGCGGCTGAACGGTGCGCAGGCACTGGGTTTCGTGCGCAGCCGCGCCACCGCGCTGGCCGATCTCGACCGCATGAACAATCAGCGGATGTTCATGGCGGCACTGCTGAAGAAGGCCACCGCGACAAGCACTCTCGTCAATCCGTTCCGAGCGTGGCCGCTACTGCGGGATACGACGAAGTCCCTGCGGGTCGATCAGGGTGCGCATGTGTGGGATGTAGCACGTCTGGGCTGGGCGCTGCGCGACGATCCGGTAGCCACCACGGTGCCGATCGGCGGCTTCACCGATACCGCGAGCGGCAACGTGCTGCTCTGGGACAAAACGAAAGCGTCGCAGTTCTTCGAGGCTTTGGCGGCCGACGAGCCGATTCCCGACGAGCTGCTGACACCGGGCATTTAGGGCATCCTTGGTGAGGCAATACTTGCCTCAATAAGGCCGTCCTCAATAAGGCTGCACTTGGATGACACGCGCTGTGACCAGGGTTAATGTCATGTCTATGTCCAGCCACGCCAAGTCCCAGCGCAGCAAGTTCCACGCCCTGCTGCACGATCAGATCCGGAATGAATTCAACGCCGAACACCAGTACATCGCAATGGCGGTGTGGTTCGACAATGCCGATCTGCCCGTGCTGGCCAAGCATTTCTACAAGCAGGCCGTCGAAGAGCGCAATCACGCGATGATGATCGTGCAGTACTTCCTCGATCGGGATATCAACGTCGAATTGTCCGACGTCGACGCCCCGAAGGCGCAGTTCGCCAATGCGAAGGAAGCGTTGCAGCTCGCGCTCTCCCAGGAGCAGGCGGTGACCGAGCAGATCGTCCAGCTCGCCAGCACCGCCCGGGAAGAGGGCGACTACCTGGGCGAACAGTTCATGCAGTGGTTCCTGAAGGAGCAGGTCGAGGAGGTCGCCCATATGAAGACCCTCGTCAATGTCGCCGAGCGGGCGGCCGCGAATCTGTTCGATCTGGAGAATTTCGTCGCACGCGAGATGAGTTCGCCGTCGGATGCCTCCGGCGCCCCGTCCACCGCGGGCGGTCATCTGTAAAGCGGTGCCCCGAGTACGGCAGGCCCGGTCCCTTGCGCTGGACCGGGCCTGCCGTTCGTCTCCCGAGGGAGATCGGTCACTCGGCGCTCAGGGAGCCGAGCAGACCGGTGATGATTTCGAGAATCGCGTCCATGGTTTTCCTCATCTCTTGCTTCGGCGAGAAGATCCTCACCTCCCCCGACCTTCCGGGGTGATGAGAACCTAACCGAGAGCCAGGTTAGAAATGAGGGTTTTTCAAAAAATTCCCCAGGAAATTTCGCGCGTCAGCGCAAGGTGACCTGACGCGAACGCAGACCATCGCGCGAGCGGCGTTCCGCACTCGTCAGCGGTTCGTCCACCGCCAGCGCCTCGACCAGTCGCGCACCGAATTCCGTTGCCCCCGGCACCCATTCGCTGGCGTGCCGCTCGCGGTCCAGATCGAAGACCGGCACCAGCAGGCCGTGGGTCCGGAACGACCCCGCGAACCGCGACCCCTCACCCAGGTGCAGGTTCCCGGCCGCGTGCAGCCGGGCCAGGGCCAGCATCAGGGCGTCCTCGTCCTCCGGACGCACCCAGCGCAGATGCGCCTTCTCACCGGCGTCCACCCACCAGGCCGCGCCGATGGCGTCCCCGCCCAACTCCAGCCGCGCCGACGGCATGATGGCCTGATTCGCCTGCTCGATGGTGGCGGCCACCTGCGGGTCCGGGGTGACGCCCGCCGGCACCCACCAGTTGAAGTCCTGATGCACCGTCAGATCCAGCGCCGCACCCGGATCCAGCACCTCGGCCAGGCTCGGCGCGCCCTCGGCACTGGTGGCGGCCAACGACTCCCCCGGCTCCGCCGACTGGGTCCACAGAATCGCGGCGGCCAGATCCGCGGCCGGATCACCGGACTGGAACTGCACCTGCACACCCACGAACCCGGTCGGCTCGTCCCCGGCGCGCACCAGCGCCGACACCGCGCCCGGCAGTACGGTCGCGAGGGTGACGGGGCGTTCGGCGGCGACATTCGCCGACAGCTTCAGCGTGGCGGTCGCCGACGGCACGAACTCCCGTAGCGCCACCAGATCGCATTCCGCGGCCAAGCCTTCGAACGGCCGCGTCACCACCGACGCCGCCCGCTCCTGCGCCGCCCGGCGCTCGGCCAGCTTCGCCTGCCGATTGCTCCCCGGCTTGGGACTGTTGCGCTTGCTCTTACCCATGAGGCGGCAGCGTAGCAGGAAGGGGCGGGTTTCCCCGTTTTGACCTGCGTAGATGCCTGAAATCGAGGGCGGCGTCGATACGGCCGCGAGACCGCGGCCGCCGGGATCGTGGTGGTGCGGGGACGACGAGGGCCCGCGAACCTCGGCGGTTCGCGGGCCCTCGCAGGTCACAGCGAGTCGGCTCAGCCGAAGATGAGGCCCTTGCCCTGGGAGACGGCGCGAGCGAAGCGCTCCTGCACGTCCTCCCAGTTGACGACGTTCCAGAACGCGGTCACGTAATCGGCCTTGACGTTCTTGTACTGCAGGTAGAAGGCGTGCTCCCACATGTCGACCTGCAGCAGCGGGATGATGCCCAGCGGGACGTTGGCCTGCTGGTCGTACAGCTGGAAGGTCAGCAGCTTCTGGCCCAGGGTGTCGTAACCCAGGACGGCCCAGCCGGAGCCCTGCAGACCGTTGGCCGCGGCGGTGAACTGCGCGCGGAACTTGTCGAACGAACCGAACTGGTCGTCAATGGCGGCGGCCAGCTCGCCGACCGGCTTGTCGCCACCGTTGGGGGAGAGGTTCTTCCACCAGATGGAGTGGTTCACGTGGCCACCCAGGTGGAAGGCCAGGTTCTTCTCGTACAGGAAGATCGCGCCGTGGTCGCCCTTCTCGCGGGCCTCCTCCAACTTCTCGAGCGCGGTGTTCGCGCCCGCGACGTAGGCGGCGTGGTGCTTCGAGTGATGCAGTTCGTTGATCTGCCCGGAGATGTGGGGCTCCAGGGCGCTGTAGTCGTAATCCAGATCTGGCAGCGTGTACTCAGCCACGATGTCCCTTCCTCAGTGTCGGGGCCGTGTGCCCTCGGTGTGTAGAGCGCACCCAACCATCATTCGTACACCCGCTCGGTTGCAACCGGGGGCGCTCCCCCCTGATTCCGGCGCCGGTCGATAATCCCAGCAAGTGGACGGTGCCCGCGCAGCACCGGCGCAAACAGGCCCCGCTTCGGGCCGAGACTGCTGCCGTAGCATCGAACCCATGTCGTGGTACGACGAACTCGTAGCCCGCATACGACTGCCGCAGGCCGTGCCGGTGACGCCGGAGCAGGCGTTGCCCGGCCGTGCCGAACCGCTGGTCGTCCCGGAGCGACATTTCGTCAACGGACATCCGCTGAAACCACCCTTCCCCGCGGGTACGGAGGTCGCGGTGGTCGCCATGGGCTGTTTCTGGGGTGCGGAGCAGGGCTACTGGCTGCACGACGGCGTGCACAGCACCGCCGTCGGATACGCCGGGGGCTATACGCCCAACGCCACCTACGAGGAGGTGTGTTCGGGGCGCACGGGGCATACCGAGGCGGTGTTGGTCGCGTTCGACCCCGAGGTCGTCGACTACACGGGAATTCTGCGGTGGTTCTGGGAGAACCACGATCCGACCCAGGGCATGCGGCAGGGCAACGACCGCGGCACGCAGTACCGCTCGGCCGTCCTGACTCTGGACGACCGGCAGGCCGACATCGCGCACGAGACCGCGGCGGCGTATCAGGAATGTCTGACCGCGGCCGGGTACGGCAGCATCACCACCGAGATCGCCGCGCTACCGGATCTGTCCGCGTTCTACTACGCCGAGGGCTATCACCAGCAGTATCTGGCGAAGAACCCCGGCGGCTACTGCCCCGACCACGGCACCGGCGTGCGGTGCCCGATCGGCCCGGGCACATAGGTCGTCGCGCGGAACTGCGCCCGGCTACAGCGCCGGCACGATATCCGGCCGCATGGTGCGGGGATCGCACCTGTCGTGCGCTTCCCACCACCGCATGCCGCCCGCGATGAAATCCGCGACCGGGATCTCGTGGCCGTGGCAGTCCTGGATGCTCACCCGGTCGAACCACACGCGGATATCGAGTTCGCGCGGGTCGATGCCCTCCTCCTGGGAGAACTCGAGGATGTGCGCGCCCTCGCCCGCACCGAGCACGGTGTCGAAGCTGAGCAGTTCCCGCCACAGCGCCCAGCTGCTGTCGTCGAGGTCGAAGAACTCCCAGCCGTGCAGTGCGCCGCCGCCGAAGCTGCGCACCGCGTCACCGAGCGTCTCGAGGGTGGCGGGCAGGATTTCCGGCTCCAGGTCGTCCCACTGCTGGCGGCGGAAGGAGGCGGCGACCCGGCTGACGCCGGAGAGGGTGAGGAAAACCGCGCAGTCGGCGGGCGGTGGCCCGTCCAGCGGCAAGGTCAGCACATCGAGTTCGAGCCGTAGCCGAGCATTTGCCGGTTCGACCTGTATACCGAGGCAGGTCGCCTCGGACAGGGCGGTGTTGAGTCCGTTGGTGTCCAGAGTGTCGAGTAGCCCCCTGCTCGTATCCATGGTCCGAGGCTACCGAAAGTGCCTGCGTGAACCGGGGATTTTCGTTTTTGTGCGGTGTTGTCGTTTTTTACGGTTCCACCGGGAACCGATCGTTCCGGTGCTGCGTCGAAAGAGATATCCGGCCGAACGCTCCGGCACGTGGAGGGGACCTACCGGGGCGCTCGGCCGGACATTCCGGACAGGTCTCGACCTGTGGATCAGGTTGTGGATTATGTGGATAACCTGCCGCTCGACCGGAATGGAACTCCCCCGCCGCCGCGCCCCCGTGGCAGGATCGACAGGGTGACGAGCCCCGACATCCCCTCGGTACCGATCGACGCCGTGCCCGCGGAGTTCGACGCCGCCGAGCCGTGGGGCACGACCGACAGCGTGCCCGCCGTCCTGCTCGACGTCCGTGAGCCCGACGAGTGGCGGCTCGGCCACGCGCCGGGCGCCATCCACATCCCCATGGTCGACGTCCCGGCGCGCACCGACGACATCGATATCGACGCCCAGGTGTACGTGATCTGCCGCCAGGGCGGTCGCTCGATCCAGGTGGCCCAGTACCTCGAGCACATCGGCTACGAGGTCCTGCACGTCTCCGGCGGCATGGTCGCCTGGCAGCAGGCGGGCCGTCCGCTCACCGGCGACGACGAGCAACAGGCGAAGATCTACTAGATGAAGGGGGGACACGTCCGGTGAGTTCCGTTCCGCGATCGCCGGCGCGATCGCCGGTGGTGCAACCCTGCGCCCGCTGCGGCGCGCGCTGGGCCGTGCAGGGCACGCCGCTGCACTGGTGTCCGCGCTGTCACGGCGTGTTGCTCTCGCCCGCGCCCGTCGACGCCCCGCCCGCCCGCCGCAACTACCGGTGGGTGGCCCGGCCGCCCGGCCGCCGCAAGTCCCCCGCGCCCGGCCCGCGCCGCTCCGGCTCGTGGGAGACCCCGCACTACACCCGGATCCCGCGCTGGGGGCTGCGCGACGTGCCGCCGCAGCCCGCCGTCGCCCCGGCCGGGCGCTGGGACCGGCTCGCCGCCCGGGTGCCGCTGCTGTTGACCGTGACCGCCGGTGTGTTCCTCGCCGCCGGACTCGCCGAACTGGGCCGCTACGGCATCCTGCTGCGCAATCGCACCCGACTCATCGAACCGTGGCTGCTGGCGCTCTCCGACGCGCTCGTCTACACCACCGCCCTGGCCGCCCTGCTGCTGGCGCTGGTGAGCGCGGTCGCGGTGGTCGGACGGCTCGCCGATCTCCGGCGCGCCGCGTACGCCGAGGCCGGGCAACGGGATCCGCGGTCGTCGCTCATGCTGGCCCTGGGCTGTCTGGTCCCGGTCGCGAATCTGCTGTGGCCCGGCGTCTTCCTCACCGAGGTGGCGCGGCGGCGCGCGGATCCGCGGCTGCTGCGGGCCGTCCGGATCTGGTGGGGTGTCTGGATCGGCAACGCCGTCATGGTGTTCGGCGCGCTGCTGTGGCGGCTGCCGGATTCGCTGCAGGCCGAGGCCGACGGCGTGCTGTGGACCGCCGTCACCGACCTGGTCGCCGCGGGCGTGGCCGTGCTGACGCTCTGGGTGTTGCGCGGCTGCGAGGGGCTGGATGTGCTCGGACGCCCGCGCGCCGGGCACCGCTGGACCGTGGCGACGGCCCCGGCCGAACCCGTCATCGAGCCGGTGCGGCCGGGCGGTTCCGCCGAACGCGCGCCGCACGCCGCCGTCGGGAATGATGAGGCCACCGTGAGTGCACCGGCCGGTGAGCCCCAAAACCCGGACGGTTCGCCGGAATTCGAGCATGAGGAGGTATTGGCGAAGTGAGCCGGGACAGTCGTGCGCCGTTCGTGGTCGCGCATCGGGGCGCATCGGCGGCGAAACCCGAACACACCCTCGCCGCATACGAACTCGCACTCCAGGAGGGCGCCGACGGCGTCGAATGCGATGTGCGACTGACCAAGGACGGCCAGCTGGTGTGCGTGCACGACCGCACCGTCGACCGCACCTCCTCCGGCACCGGCGCGGTCAGCGAGATGACCCTCGCCGAACTCGAGGCCCTCGACTTCGGGGCGGACGGCGAGCCCGCCGCCGTGCTCACCCTCGCCCAGCTCATCGAGCTGGTGCTGGACTGGAAGAGCCGCCCCACCAAACTCTTCATCGAGACCAAGCATCCGGTCCGGTACGGCGCGCTGGTGGAGACCACGCTGTTGAACGAATTGCAGCGCTACGGCATCGCCACCCCCGCCTCCGCCGACCATTCCCGCGCTGTGGTCATGTCCTTCGCCGCGACCGCCGTCTGGCGCATCCGCCGCGCCGCGCCGCTGCTCCCGACGGTGCTTCTCGGTGAGTCGTCGCTCTATCTCTCCGGCGGTGCGGCCACCACGGTGGGCGCGACGGCCGTCGGACCCTCGGTGCGCACCCTGCGCGAACACCCCGACCTGGTGGACAAGGCCGCCGCGGCGGGCCGCGCCACCTACTGCTGGACCGTCGACGACGCCGACGACGTCCAGCTCTGCGCCGACCTGGGCGTCAGCTGGGTCGCGACCAACCATCCGGGCCGCACCAAGGGCCTGCTGACGGTCTAGCTCGGCCGCCCCGCGACGGTCCGTGCCGCCGGTTACCCGCCGGCGTGCCCGTCTGCTAGCAATCTCTGGTACTTGTGTGCCAGTTGAGTTCCCGGGCAACCTGGGTATCCCTACAGGTAGGACGGGCAGGGCCGCCCCGATTTCGGGTCTCGGGAGGCAGAGATGAATACGAACGACCACATCGGCGTGACGCCGTTCCAGGCGCGCGGAGCGCTGCGGGGTTTCCTGATTTCCGGGCGGTGGCCGGATTCCACCAAGGAGTGGGCGCAACTGCTGGTGTTGGCCGTGCGGGTGGCCAGCCTGCCGGGGCTACTGCCGACCACGACGGTGTTCGGGACCCGGGACGACCTGCCCGACGATCCGGAACCCGGCACGGTGGGGCTGGTGCTGGCCGAGGGGCCGGTGCTCGGCGACGAGGCATTGCAGCCGGGACGGTTTGCCGAGCATGTGCCATCGGCCTTGCTCATGCTGCATCCGCCGCGCGAGACGCGGCCGTCGCTGCCCGAACTGGCGGGCGCGGCTTCGGGCTGCGTGCTGCTGCCGGGGGTGCCGCATCTGGGGCTGGAACATCGCGCGGCCTGGGTGGAGACCGATTGCGACGGCGTGGTGACCTCCATGGTTTCGCGGGTGGGCGTCGATCCGATCAGCGACCCCGACACCGCGGTTCTGGCCATGCTGCTGGCCGCGTGAGGGTTCCCGAAACCACCGGGCAGGACTCCCAAACTTATTGCGCGCATTGCGATTTCGATTACGTCGGGTTGGCGGCGGGCGGTTTGCCGGGGTAGAGTGGCCGACAGCGAAGGGGAGTAGCCCCCAATCGCGCAGTCGACATACTGGTCCCGTCGCGGATCCGGCTGCGGGAACCGGAATTCCGGTGGGCGAGACCTTCGGCCGATGACAACCGATCCGAATTACCGGTGCGGTGTCGGCTGAAGAGCTCTGTGTCGTTCAGCCGACAGGCCGGAGCCCTGGGAGCCTGAACGATGATCACCACCGTGTTGCTGAGTTTCGGCGCACTGTTCCTCGCCGAACTGGGCGACAAATCGCAACTCATGGCGCTGACCTTCGCGCTGCGCTACCGCTGGTGGGTGGTGCTGAGCGCGATCGCCACCGCGAGCGTGGCCGTGAATCTCATGGCCGTCGGGGTGGGCCACTTCCTCGGCACGGCGCTGCCGACCGAGCTGATCTCGCTGCTCGCCGCCGTCATCTTCCTGGCCGTGGGCCTGTGGACGCTGCGCGACGTGCTGCCCGCACCGGCCGCCGACGACCCCGGCACGGCGACCACCCGGCCCACCTCGCGCTCGGCGTTCTTCGTGGTGCTGTCCGCGTTCATGTTGGCCGAACTCGGCGACCGCACCATGTTCGCGACCATGGCGCTGGCCACCGACCGGGGCTGGCTGGCGGTGTGGATCGGCTCGGTGGTCGGCATGGTGGCGGCGGGCGCGCTGGCCATCGCCATCGGCGTCACCGTGGGCAGGCATATTCCCGAACGTGCCATCGCCACCTGCTCCGGCCTGCTGTTCCTCTACTTCGGCGGGCTGACGCTACTGGGCACCGTGACGCGGCTGGGTCCCGCGGCCACCGCGCTCGCCGCCGCCGTACTACCCGCCCTGGCCGGGCTCGTGCTGCTGATCCTGCGCCAGCGGCGTGCCGAACAAGTCCCCGCTGCGGGCGACCAGGTCGAGCATGGGCTCCCGCAGGTCGTGCAGTCCCTCGATGTCGTCGGTGGCGATACACGCGGTGACCATGGAGCTCAGGGCCGCCACCAGGGTCTGGCAGGCGAATAGCTGCTGTTCGGTTTCCGCGCCCAGCACGTCGCCGACGATGGCGACGAAGGTCTCCTGCAGGCTGGTGCGGCGGTGGATGGCCTCGCTGCCGACCGCGTAGACCTCGACCAGGAACAGCCGGGCGTAGGCGGGGTGCGCGGACAGTCCGTCCAGGTAGGAGGTGAGCAGCCGCTCCAGCCGCTGCCGCTGGGTCTCCCCCTCGGGGCTGCGGCCGGTGGCGTCGAGGATGCCGGCGAGCAGCAGTTCCACCGCGCGTTCGAAGGCGGCCTCGAAGCAGTCCTCCTTGGAGCGGAACTGCTCGTAGAAGGTTTCCCGGGAGACCCCGGCGCGTTTGATGATGGCCGCGACCGGTGTGCCGACATAGCCGTTCTCGGCCATCGCCTCGGCCATGGCGAGCAGGATGCGGTCGCGCTGGGCGCGCACCACGGTCTCCCGGGGCAGGCCGTGGCGGCCGCGGGGCAGGCGGGCGGTGACTGCCGAGTCGGTCATACGCTCTCCGTCGTGCGTGTTCAGGCGGGCCGCCGCAGTCGGCGCGGGCGGGCGGGCTGGTCGGTCGTGTAGGGCGCCACCTCGGTGCGGGCGATCTCCACGCCGGAGGCGACACCCGACCGCAGCGTCGTATCCACGGCCCACTGCCCGATGCCGCGGAACCACAGCAGCGGGCCCACCCAATAGGGTGACACGACCCGCCGCGATCGGCGTGCCAGCGCGCGTTCCAGACCGTCGATGGCCGGGCCGAGCGGGGCCACGTTCGAGACGGTGTCGCGGCCCAGGATGGCGTGTGCGGCCTCGGTGCCGAAGCCGCGCCCGGTCATCTCGGTGTCGAGTTCGGCGAAGTAGGCGATGCCGACCCGAGCTCCGGTGTGCCGCAATTCGATTCGCAGCGTGTTGCCGAGCGCGTCCACGGCGGCCTTGGAGGCGCTGTACGCCCCCGCCAGGGGTAGGTGGATGGCCGCCGCCAGCGAGGACACCAGCAGCGCGTAGCCGCCCGCGTGGGCGATATGCGGTCCGGCCGCGCGCAGCGTGTAGTAGACGCCGAGCACATTGACGGTGAGCGTCTCCTCCAATACCGCCGGATCGCCGCCGATGAGCGGCAGCTGCCGGGCGATACCGGCATTGGCGACCACGGCGTCCAGTCCACCGAGTTCGCTCACCAGTGCGGTGATCACCCGATCGACCTGGCTCGGATCGCCGACATCGCAGTAGCGCCACGGCGCGTCGCCGCAGTCGGCGGCCACCTGCGCCAGCAGATCCTGCTCGATGCCGAGCAGGGCCACCCGGGCGCCGTGCGCGTGCAGCTGCCGGGCGAGGGCGGCTCCGATCCCACGCGCCGCGCCGGTAACCAGAATCCGTCGTCCTTCGATATCAGGAGGCGAACCGAAGCGGCGTAGCCAATGGGCCGAGCGGGCTTTCATGGGATGACGGTAGCACTCAACGAACAGCAGTGTTCGCAAACTAGACGTCCGGTCCACTTCCGGACCCGTCGCAGCGGCGCTGCGGCCCACCGTTATCGTGCTATTGACGGAAGGCCAGCGAGAGGCCGTCCACCGTTGGAGAGGACCAATCACCGTGGAGATTTCGGGCTCCGCCGCAATTGTCACCGGAGGCGCGTCCGGTCTGGGCGCCGCGACCGCCAAGCGCTTCGCCGACCTGGGCGCCACCGTTTTCGGGCTCGACCTGCCGCAGTCGATCGAGCGCGCCGGGGACAGCGTGCCCGCCGGTGTCACCCTGATCCCGACCGACGTCACCAGCGGTGACGAGGTGGCCGCCGCGGTCGCCAAGGTCGTCGAGTCCGGTGTGCCGCTGCGCATCGTCGTCAACTGCGCCGGTGTGGGCTGGGCGGGCCGCATCCTGTCCAAGAACGGACCGCACGATCTGGAGCTGTTCCGCACCGTCATCACCGTGAACCTGCTCGGCTCCTTCAATGTCATGCGCCTGGCCGCCGAGGCCATGGCCAAGACCGAGCCGGTCGACGAGTACGGCCAGCGCGGCGTCGTCATCAACACCGCCTCGGTGGCGGCGTTCGAGGGCCAGATCGGGCAGATCGCCTACTCCGCCTCCAAGGGCGGCGTGGCCGGTATGACCATTCCGGCCGCCCGCGACCTGGCGCAGTTCGGCATTCGCGTCAACACCATCGCGCCCGGCATCATCGACACCCCGATGCTCGCCGGTGTCACCGAGGAGTACCGCAAGGGTCTGGAGGCGGGCGTCCCCTTCCCGTCGCGGCTGGGCCGTCCCGACGAGTACGCGCAGCTGGCGCAGTACATCGCCGAGCACGACTACCTGAACGGCGAGACCTTCCGCATGGACGGCGCGCTGCGCATGGCGCCGCGCTGACGCTGGAAACCACAAGGCCCGCACCGAGATTCGGTGCGGGCCTTGGTCTTCGAGAGCTGAGCTCGAATATTCTAAGCCTATCTAAGCGCTATATGTCTCAGTGCTTGCGCACAGCGGAGGCCTGCGGGCCCTTCTTGCCCTCGGTGATCTCGAACGAGACCTGCTCGCCCTCTTCGAGGCCGCGGTAGCCGGTGCCTTCGATCTCCGAGTAGTGGACGAAAACGTCGGGGCCACCCTCGCGCGAGATGAAGCCGTAGCCCTTCTCCGCGTTGAACCACTTGACGGTGCCCTGAACCATTACCTTCTCCTGACAGGGTGTTTCTTATATAACGGTCGCCGCGGTCACGGCGACCGGGTCGATCCAGACGGCGACTTGCTACTTGGATGCCAAGAGAAGCGACGCCCGCACAATGTTCCGCGCGAGCATGTGTCAAGCATGAACACGAAAAACCAACGACCAAGAAGTACAACGTACGCTACGAAGGCGAGTTCCCGAAATCGTCTAAACATGTCGATGGTCACAAAAGTGGCCCCGCACGCATAACCGACCACTGATCTTGTTTCTGGTGGGAGTGCCCGCCGGAGCGAGCACTCCCCGCCAGGTCAGACGGTGCGGGTGAGCCGTTCGGCCAGGATGCGGGCGAACTGCGCCGGATCCTTCAACTCGCCGCCCTCGGCGAGCACCGCGGTGCCGTACAGCAGTTCGGCGGTCTCGGCCAGATCCGAACTCTCCTCCGCCGAACGCTGCGCGAAGGCATCGCGCAGACCGGTCACCAACGGATGCGTCGGGTTCAGCTCCAGAATGCGCTTGGTGTGCGGCAGGTCCTGCCCGGAGGCGCGGTACATGCGCTCCAGCATCGGGGTGAAGTCGAACACATCACCCACGACGCAGGCGGGCGAGGTGGTGAGCCGGTTGGTCAGGCGCACCTCCTTGACCTCCTCCGCCAGGGTCTCCCCCAACCACTTCAGCACATCGGCGAAATCCTTCTCCTGCTGTTCGCGCAGGGCCTCGGATTCCTTCTTCTCCTCCTCGGTCTCCAGATCCACCTCACCCTTGGCGATGGACTGGAACGGCTTGCCGTCGAACTCCGGCACCGCGCCGACCCACATCTCGTCCACCGGATCGGTGAGCACCAGCACCTCGATGCCCTTGGCCCGGAACGCCTCCATATGCGGGGAGTTCTCGATCTGCTGGCGGGACTCGCCGGTCAGGTAGTAGATCGCGGACTGGCCCTCCTTCATGCGCTCCACGTACTCCGCGAGCGAGGTGGGCTCGGTCTCGGAGTGGGTGGAGGCGAACGAGGCGATGCTCAGGATGGTCTCGCGGTTGTCGGTGTCGGAGAGCAGACCCTCCTTGACGACCCGGCCGAATTCCTTCCAGAAGGTCTCGTACTTCGAGGTGTCCCCGTCCTCGGCCTGCCCGGCGGCCTTCATATCCTTGACCGTGGACAGCACCTTCTTGACCAGCCGCTTGCGGATGGCCCGGATCTGCCGGTCCTGCTGCAGGATCTCGCGCGAGACGTTCAGCGACAGATCCTGCGCGTCCACCACGCCCTTGACGAAGCGCAGATACTCCGGCATCAGCTCTTCGCAGTTGTCCATGATGAACACCCGGCGCACGTACAGCTGCACACCGCGCTTGTGCTCCCGCGCGAACAGGTCGAACGGCGCGTGCGACGGAATGAACAGCAGCGCCTGGTATTCGAAGGTGCCCTCGGCCTTCATCGGGATGATCTCGAGCGGATCGTCCCAGGCGTGCGAGACGTGCTTGTAGAACTCCTTGTACTCCTCCTCGGACACCTCGCTCTTCGGGCGGGTCCACAGGGCCTTCTGGGAGTTCAGCGTCTGGGTTTCGGTGATCTCCTTCTCGGTCTTCTCCTCGCCCTCACCCTCGGTGACGGTGCGCTTCACATCCATCCGGATGGGCCAGGCGATGAAGTCCGAGTACTTGCGGACGATCTCGCGGAGCTTCCACTCCTGCGTGTAGTCGAAGAGGTGATCGTCCTCGTCGGCGGGCTTGAGGTGCAGCTGCACCGTGGTGCCCTGCGGGGCCTCGTCCAGATCCTCGATGGTGTAGGTGGAGCTGCCCGCGTTCGACTCCCAGCGGGTGCCGCCGGTCTCGCCCGCCTTGCGGGTGGTCAGGGTGACCTTGTCGGCCACCATGAAGGTCGAGTAGAAGCCGATGCCGAACTGGCCGATCAGCTCCTCCGCCTCGGTCTGCGACTTCTTGGCCTCCAGCAGCTGCTTGCGCAGCTCCGCCGTGCCGGACTTGGCGAGGGTGCCGATCAGATCCACGACCTCGGCGCGGGACATGCCGATGCCGTTGTCGCGCACGGTCAGCACCCGGTTGTCCCGATCCACCTCGAGTTCGATGTGCAGATCGGAGATGTCGGCGGTCAGATCCTTGTCCCGGAACGACTCGAGCCTCAGCTTGTCGAGAGCGTCGGAGGAATTCGAGATCAGTTCCCGCAGGAAGGTGTCCTTGTTCGAATAGACCGAGTGGATCATCAGCTCCAGCAGCTGATGCGTCTCGGCCTGAAACTCCAGTTGTTCGACGTGATCGGTCACGTCGTGATGGTACGACGCGCGAAATCGGCGATGGAGGGAACCTCGGCATCCGCGCGATCGGTCATCCAGTCCCGCAGGATCTTCGTGGCCAGCACATCGTCCTCGTTGTACTCGAGGATGCGGGTGCGCTGGGACAGGTCCGGATCGCCCTCGTAGCCGACGGCCAGGCGATACCAGCTCATGGACGCCTCGCCACCGGCCTCCGGATCACGCCAGGCGAATCCGGCGACGGGGGCGATCTTCTTGAGGCCCTTGCCGTTCGGGCAGATGAACTGCTCCGAGACGGCCTGGAACATGTCCACCCAGTCCGGCCCGTCGACGAACTGCTGGATCTGCTTCTCGGTGGGCACCCCGGGCTGCCCGGCGAAGCGGCGGGCCGACTCGTAGAGCCACTTGTCCTCGGCGGTGCGGGAATAGCAGTAGGCGGCAAAGGTTTTCCCGCTGGCCTTCGCCTCGGCGCGGATGCCCATCAGCCAGTTCCAGAACTCGGCGAAGGATCGGCCCTCGTCCGGGGTGGGCAGCGGATCCCAGGTGACGAACGGACGGTAGACGCCGTCGAGCAGGGTGCCCCACAGGTAGGCCCCGTGCTCCTGGAAGCTCTCCAGGTCCACGTCCACCTCGACGTCCGCGCGCCGCACCGTGACCCGGTCGACGCGGCGGACCAGGGGTGCGCCGGTGGCCCAGGCGCGGGCGGTGACCACGGTCTCGGTGAACGGCTCGTACTGCCAGTCGTCCGGATCGTCACCGGTCCATCCGGCCAGATCGTCGATGGTGTCGACGCCGTGGCGGCGCAGCACCTCGGCGCGCGAGCCGGGGGCGACCAGGCTGATGTCGCGGTGGGCGATCAGCCACTTCTCGCACGCGCCGTCGAGGGCGTCCACGGCGACCGGGTCGGCGGTCTCGGCGGACGTCACCGCGATAGCCCCGGCGGCCGCACCATCAGCGGGCCGGGAATCGGGGCGGGCGATGGTCGTATCGACAGCGGCGGCTGCCGGGGCGGTGCGGGTCCACCACGGGCACTGGCGGCACTCGGGCACCTTCGACGGGATAGTCGGCAGCTCTCCCCGCACCACGGCGACCCGATCGGCGTAGCGCTGGTCGTAGTCGTCGAGAATCGGGCCCAGGTCGTGCACCAGGATGCGGTCGAAGTGGTAGCCGATGGCACCGCCGACCAGGGCGGGGCTGGCGTAGCCGTGGCGCTGCAACATGCGGTAGAGGTGGGCCAGCCGCTGCTGGTCGCGCTGCTGCGGGCGGGTGCGGACGTGCTTGTCCGGCTGCGGATTCCAGCGGTACAGGTCGCTGGTGGTGGGGTGGTAGTCGGCCGGGTCGGGTTGGCGCGGATCGGTGACCTTGTGGTTCACCACGATGATCGGGATGTAGCCGCCGCGATCGGCGTCCCGCCACAGGATTTCGCAGCCG
This sequence comes from Nocardia otitidiscaviarum, assembly GCF_007362295.1. Lineage (NCBI taxonomy): Bacteria > Bacillati > Actinomycetota > Actinomycetes > Mycobacteriales > Nocardiaceae > Nocardia > Nocardia otitidiscaviarum. Next base: position 6,923,888 of record NZ_CP041695.1, read on the forward strand.
CCGCGCCGCCCGGTGTCGGGTTCCTGCGGCAGCAGCGCGCCCCAGATGCGGTCGACGCCCGCCGCACAGGCCGCCATGGTGGCCTCGGCGCGCTGCGCGGCCGAGCGGGTCGGGTCGATCACCACCCAGCGGTTCGGATCGGCCGCGATGAGCGTGTCGCGCACATTCTCCCGGTGCGCCTGCGCCGCCTCCCGCCGCTGCTTCACCCCGGCGTCCTCGGCCACGCCCGACATCGCCCCCGGATGCAGGGCGTCCAGATGCAGCCGGTGACGGCAGCCGATCAGTGCCCGCGCGTCGATGAAAGACACTCGCTCGGTACGGAACTCGGCCGTCGACTCGGACCCGACGGCCGCCGTATCGGCCGGTCGCCGATCGTCGGCAGCGCCGTGTCTGTCGCGACCCAGCCGGTCGCCAATGCCCGAATCCACGCATAGCAGTATGGCGTGAGCCCCCGACACCCCCGTCCGCCCGCCCCTCTCCGGCCCGCTTCCTCCGCGTACGGACGCCGATCAGGTCGTGCCGCGCGCCGGTAAACGGGCATCACGGTCACGGTCGCGGGTGTGGACCCGCTACTGTGGGCGGCAAACCGTGTGACATGGGCGGACGGGCGAATTCCCCGGGCCTGTGCCGCCATGGCGAACCAGCGTGACGGAGGCCGTTCTATGGGGTTGTTCACCAAGCGCAAGAAGCGGGTCAGCCGCCGAGCGGAGGCGAAGGCCCTCAAGCACAAGGCGGCGATCGAGGCCAAGCTCGGGGCCAAGAACGAGCGCAAGCGCAACCGGGCCGAGATACGCACCCAGGAGAAGGTGGCCAAGGCGCAGATCAAGGCGCTCGAGGCGGAGGAGAAGGCGGCGCTCAAGGTGGCGGCGCGGGCCGAGCGGGAGCTGTTCAGCGCGGCGCAGGTGCGCAAGTACCTCGGTGTGGCGCGGATCCTGGTGCCGGTGCTTGCCCCGCTGGCGTACCGCGGCGCGACCTTCGTGCGCGGCCAGATCGACAACCGTCGGGCGCAGCAGCTGGGCATCGGCCTGGATCAGCTCAGCGAATTCTCCGGACCGGGTGCGAAACTGCGCGCGCGCATCGCCAATGTGGAGACCACGATCGGCGAATTGGAGTCCAAGGACGCCGATGTGGACACCAAGAAGTTCGCCACCGCCACCCGCGACCGCCTGGACAGCCTGAGCGCCGCCGTGCGCACCGCCGACCAGATGCCGATCCAGCGCCGCCGCGCCGTGCACGCCTCCATCTCCAATGAACTGTCGGGCGTCGAGTCGGACGTACTCGCCCGCCTCGGCGTCCGCTGACCCGGCTGTTCGATGCCCTACCGTGGCCGCACCGACCGCCGAGGCGACACGCCCGGCGGAACCGTGCGGTCGCGCGGTCCCGAGAATGGACACCGTGGCCGCGCAACGGCGGCAACCAGCTCCACGCCGGGGCTACGACGGAGGCGGTGGCCGGTCGCCGTGCGCGGTACGGAATCGCCTGCGCGGCAGGATAAAACGCCGCAGGTACGCGGATTTCTGGTAGGGGTCACCGTCGCGGCGCTGGCCATTGCCGCGCACGGCGCGGCCGGGGCCGACATTCCCGAGTCGGCCGGGGTGACGCTGCTGTTGCTGATCTCCGGTGCGGCCGGGGTGTCGGCGGCGGTATCGACGCGATCCCGGATGGCGCTGCTCGGCTGGCTGCTCGCCGGGCAGCTGGCCTGCCACGGCGCGCTGTCGGCGCTGTCCGGGCACACCCACGGTTCGGGTGCGGTGGCCGACCGGTGGATGATCACGGCCCATGTGCTGGCGGCCGGGTGCTGCGCGGTGCTGCTGGCGGTGGTCGAGCGGCTGTACGGGCTTGTCTCCCAGGCGGTCCGGGCGGCGACCACCCGCCCTGCGGTGCCCGCGACCCGTGGGGCGAGCCGGTGGCCGTATGCGGCGGGGGTGGCACGGCACGCGCTGGCCGTCGGTGCGATCGGTCCGCGTGCACCGCCCGTTCCGGGCAGTCGCTGATCCCCCACCAAACCCTCTGCCAGAGAAAGCACATCCACTTATGCACAGCTACGTTTCGCGTGCGCTCGGCACGGCCGTCGCGGCCGCGAGCCTCACGCTCTTGGGCGCCGGTACCGCCTTCGCCCATGTCACCGTCGACGCGCCCGGCGCGCAGCAGGGCGGGTACACCGTCGCCACCTTCCGGGTGCCGACCGAATCCGATACCGCGTCCACCACCGAACTCGTTGTCACCCTGCCGAATCTGAAGAGCGCCCGCACCGAGCCGCTGCCGGGGTGGGCCGCGAAGGTCGACCGCAATGCGGAGGGTGAGGCGACCTCGGTCACCTGGACCGCCGAGCCGGGCAATCCGGGGGTGGGTCCCGGCCAGTTCCAGCGGTTCGTCATCTCCCTCGGGCGGCTCCCCGAGACCGAGACCGTGAGCTTCGCCGCCGCCCAGACCTACAGCGACGGCACGGTCGTGCGCTGGGATCAGCCGGAGACCGGGGGTGAGGAGCCCGAACATCCCGCTCCGACACTGACTCTCGCGGCGGGCGACGGCGACGGGCACGGCCACACCGTCGGCGACTCCGCCGCCGCGGAGACCGACACCGACACCACCGCCCGCTGGCTCGGCGGCATCGGCCTGGCGCTGGGCGCGCTGGGTTCGGCCCTGGGCCTGGGCGCGGTCCTGCGGAGCCGCCGGTCATGATGCGACGTGTGATCGCCGGTGTGGTCACCGGCCTGCTGGTGAGCGGTATGGCCCTGCTGGGCGCGGGCACCGCGAGTGCGCATTCGTCGGTGGTGGGCAGCGACCCGGCCGCCGGGGCGGAGATCGCGACCGGGCCGGAGCGGGCCACGGTCACCTTCAACGAGGATCTGCAGACCAGCTTCCCGTCCATGACCGTGACCGGTCCGGACGGCAACCTCTGGTCGAAGGGCGACCCGACGGTGGACGGCCGCACCATCAGCGTGGCGGTCGGCGAACTGGGTCCGGTCGGCGAGTACAAGATCGCCTACCGGGTCACCTCGGCCGACGGCCACCCGGTGAGCGGCAAGATCACCTTCACGCTCACCCAGGAGGGCACTGGCACCCCGGGCCCGAAGGCGAATGCCAAGGCGGGCGAGGACGGCGACGGCGGCGGCTTCCCGCTGTGGATCTTCATCGTGGGCGCGGTGGTGCTGTTCGGCGGCGGCCTCGCCTTCGCGCTGCTCGGTGGTCGGGGTAAGCGACGTTCGTGAGCCGGTCCGACCGCACCGATCGCCGTGGGGGGACCGGCGGCATCCGACGTCGGCTGCTGCTGGTCGTCCCCGCGGGCCTGCTGGGCGCACTGCTGGCGTGGACGCTGGCCGGGGCCGACCCGGTGCAGCCGGAGGCCCCGACCCGGGCACTGGCCGACTGCGCGGGCGCGGCGGTGCTCGGCCTGGCCGCACTCCCCCGCCTGCACGACCGGCTCGACATCCCGTGGCGCGTGCTCGCCATCGCGGCGGGGGTGTGGGCGGCCCTGGAATTCGCCATGCTCGCCTTCGAAGCCGCCGAGGTGCTGGGTGTCTCGGTGGGTGAGCTGGGCGCGCGGCAGTTCGGCGCTTTCCTCACCGACGTGAGCGGCGGCCAGATCGGCATCGCCATCCTGCTCGGCAGCGGTGCGGTGGCGGCCTACAGCGCCTTCGGTTTCCGGCTGCCGGAGCGGGCCACCCCCGATCTGGTGCTGGTGTTCACGGCGGTGACCCTCGCGCTGCGGCCGATCACGGGACATATGTCACAGCAGGCGTTCGGTTCGGTGCTGGCCGCCGTGCACGCGCTGGCGGCGGCGGCCTGGTTCGGGCTGCTGCTGGCGCTGGCGCTGGTGGTGCGGACCCGCGGCGAGTGGGCGGTGTTGCTGCCCCGCTATTCGGCGTGGGCGCTGCCGCTGGTGGGCGTGGTGGGACTGACCGGCCTGGTGAACGGTCTGGTGCGGGTGGGTGGTCCGGCGGCGCTGGTGACCACCGGCTACGGTCGCATTCTGCTGGCCAAGACCGTACTGCTGGCAGCGCTGATCGCGCTGGGCTGGTGGTGGCGCAGGCGCTGGGTGCCGGTGGCCGCCGATCACCGCATGACGGCCGAGTCGTCGCTGCGGCGCGCGGTGCTGGAGACGGTCGCCATCGCGGTCGTTTTCGGACTCGCTGCTACACTCGCCGTCACCGCGTGAGACCTGGTGTGACACACCCGACCTGCGGACAAAACTAGAACACGTTACAGTCGAGCGCATGACCGAAGTCAAGATCATCGCAGACTGCGCGGCCTCGGCCGAATCCGCGTTCGCCTACGTGAACGACTATCGCAATCTCCCGAAGTTCATCACCGAGATCAGCGCGTTCACCCCGCTCACCGAACAGACCGAGGGCGTCGGCGCGACCTTCGACGGCACCATTCAACTCGGCCCCGTCACCCTGCACTCGACCATCGAGATCGTCCGCCACGAAGAGAACTTCGCCATCGGCGTGAAGTCCATCAAGGGCTTCGAGATCGAGTCCACCTTCCTGTTCCACGCCAAGGGCGAGCACGCCTGCACCGTCGACGCCATCGTCGACTACCGGGTGCCGGGCGGTATCGCCGGCAAACTGCTGGGCAAGACCATCGAGCCGTTCGTGAAGATGGCCGTGAAGAGCTCCACGCACCACCTGACCACCCAGATCGCCGCCTACCACCGCAGCGACGCCAACGCCTGATCACGCATCCGGACGGTCGCCGACGACGCCGACCCCGGTATGCCCGCCGCCCCGAGGGGCCGCGAATACTCATCGGTAACCACAGGGGAAGATGAACCCCGTGACCGATTCAGCCAATACTTCCGCGAACCCCGTCGCCACCGCCGACCTGGCCGATGAGATCGGCCCGGAGATCCGCAGCTGCGACACCCAGTTCATTCAGTTCGGCGGCCGGGAGACCTTCTCCGGCCGCATCGTGACCATCCGCTGCTTCCAGGACAATCTGCTGGTCAAGCAGACCCTCGGCGAACCCGGCGCGGGCCGGGTGCTGGTCGTCGACGGCGGCGCGAGCGTGCACACCGCCCTGGTCGGCGACATCATCGCCGGACGCGGCGTGGACAACGGCTGGGCCGGTGTGGTCGTCAACGGCGCGGTCCGCGACTCCGCCATCCTGCGCACCCTCGACATCGGCATCAAGGCGCTGGGCACCAATCCGCGCAAGAGCACCCAGACCGGCTCCGGCGAGAAGGACGTGCCGGTCGAGTTCGGCGGCGTCACCTTCGTGCCGGGCGACATGCTCTACAGCGACCACGACGGCGTCGTCGTGCGCGCCGAGAGCTAGCCCGCCTGAGCTACCCTCGCCTCCCGAGACCAGTCGTCACGGGTGCGGGATGCGAGGGCTCAGTCCGCCGCGACACGGGCCTTGTGGCCCGCGAGCGTGACCACGTCGCCCGCTTGTAGCTGTCGGCCGCGGCGCGTCTCCACCTCGTCGTTGACGCGCACCAGGCCCTGGGCGATCACGGTCTTGGCCTCCGAACCGGAATCGATGAGGTTCGCCAATTTGAGGAATTGGCCGAGTCGAATGACTTCGTCCGCGATCGGCACATCGACAGGATCCGACATGGGTACATCCTCACCCGCCGACGCTCCCGCGCCAAAACGCGACCTCGCGACCGGCCGGTAGGCCGCGGTTCCCCGGTCCCGAGACACGTACCCGGTGGCTTCTCCACAATGTGCCGTCGCACCAGACACACTGGTGCGGTGACTTCGACGCAGGACCGGCACCACCACGACTCCGAGCACAGACCGGAGGCGCGGTCACCGGAGGTTCCGCACCGGGGACACGGGCGCTTCGGCGAGGTGCCGCACCTCGCCGGTCTCGCACTGGGTGTCTTCGCCGTGTGCTGTGCGCTGTGGAGCATCTCCCCCGCCCTGCGCTACCTGACCTCCGGACTGCGGCACTACCTCGACGACTACTACTTCGACGCCCCCGACACCAGCCTCATGTGGGCGCTCATGGTCGGCCTGCTGGCGGGCGCGACCGCCAGCCGCAAACGCATCGCCTGGTGGGTGCTGGTCGGCTACCTCGCCCTGTACGCGCTGGCCAACGGCATCGAATTCGCGGCCGTGCGCGACTATCACGCCCTGGTCGCCCTCATCGTGCATCTGGGCGCGATCGGGGTACTCGTCGCCGCCTGGCCGGAGTTCTACACCCGGGTGCGTCCCGGCGCGGTGTGGAAGGCGCTCGCCGTGCTCGGCGGCGGACTGGCCGCGGGCTGCCTCATCGGCTGGGGACTGGTGGAACTGTTCCCCGGCAGCCTGCCCGGCGGCATCCAGCGACCGGCGTGGGCGGTCTCCCGGGTGACCGCGGCCATCCTGGTGAGCAACGAGAACTTCGACGGGCATCCGCCGCACTTCGTGAACCTGCTGCTCGGCCTGTTCGGCGCGGCGGCGGTGGTGGCGGCCGCGGTGGTGCTGTTCCGGTCGCAGCGCGCGGCCAACGCGCTCACCGGTATCGACGAGTCGGCGTTGCGCGGCCTGCTGGAGCGCTCCGACGTGGCGGATTCGCTCGGCTACTTCGCCACCCGCCGCGACAAGTCGGTGGTGTTCGCGCCCAGCGGCAAGGCGGCGCTCACCTTTCGGGTGGAGCTCGGGGTGTGTCTGGCCTCCGGCGATCCCATCGGCTTGCGGGAGGCGTGGCCGCACGCCATCGACGCCTGGCTGCGCCTGTGCGACGAATACGGTTGGGCCCCCGCGGTCATGGGTGCCAGCGAGGCCGGCGCCACCGCCTACGGGCGCGCCGGTCTGTCGGCGCTGCGGCTGGGCGACGAGGCGATTCTGGAGACCCGGAGCTTCTCGCTGGCCGGACCGGAACTGAAGCAGGTGCGCCAGGCCGCCAATCGACTACGCAAACAGGGCGTGGTGGTGCGGGTGCGCCGGCACGCCGAAGTGCCGCCGGAGGAGATGCGGCGGGTGATCGCCCGCGCCGACGCCTGGCGCGATACCGAGACCGAGCGCGGCTTCTCCATGGCGCTGGGCCGCCTCGGCGACCCGCTCGACGGGAACTGCCTGCTGGTGGAGGCGATCGACCCCGCCAGCTGCACCGGCCCGAACGACGAACCCCGGGTGCTGGGCATGCTGTCGCTGGTGCCGTGGGGCCGCACCGGCGTCTCCCTGGATCTCATGCGCCGGGACCCCAAGGGCCCCAACGGGATCATGGAGCTGATGATCTCGCAGCTGGCGCTGAACTCCGACCAGTACGGCATCACCCGGATCTCGCTCAACTTCGCGGTCTTCCGCGCGGTGTTCGAGGAGGGCGGGCGGATCGGCGCGGGACCCGTACTGCGCCTGTGGCGTTCGATCCTCATGTTCTTCTCGCGCTGGTGGCAGCTGGAGGCGCTGTACCGGTCGAATGTGAAGTACCAGCCCGTCTGGGTACCGCGGTTCTCGCTGTACGAGGATCGGCGGCAGCTGCCCCGGGTGGCCATCGCCAGCGCGCTGGCCGAGGGCTTCCTGCCGCGCTTCGGCACTCAGCCGGACGCGACCCGGCACACCGGCGTGACCTCCGCGGTGCCCGACACCATCACCGGCCTGCACGCCGACGGCAGCGCGCCCGATCCGGCCGAGGACGCCGCGGCCGATCCGGGACCGCGGCGTCCGGAGCAGGTCCGGGTGCGCATGGACAAGCTGCGGCGGCTCACCGAACGCGGCGTCGACGCCTACCCGGTCGCCTACCCGCCGACGCACACCATCGCCGCCGCCCGGCGGTCGCCGCAGGGCACCACGGTGCGAGTGTGCGCGCGGCTGTTGCGAATTCGCGATTACGGCGGTGTCGTGTTCGCGCTGTTGCGCGACTGGTCGGGCGAGATCCAGCTGATGATCGACCGCGGCCGGGTCGGCGCCGGTCGCGCCGCCGAATTCGACGAGTTCTTCGATCTCGGCGACCTGATCGAGGTGAGCGGGCAGATCGGCCGCAGCCGCCGCGGCGAGCTGTCGCTGCTGGCGCAGGACTGGCGCATGATCGGCAAATGCCTGCACCCGCTGCCGGACAAGTGGAAGGGCCTGGCCGATCCCGAGGCGCGGGTGCGGCAGCGCTACGTGGACATGGCGGTCAACTCCGAGACCCGCGAGCTGCTCACCAAGCGCAGTGCGGTGGTGCGCTCCCTGCGCGACACCCTCGGCGGCTGGGGGTTCCTGGAGGTGGAAACCCCGGTGCTGCAACAGGTGCGCGGTGGAGCCAACGCCACCCCGTTCACCACCCACATCAATGCCTACGACCTGGACCTGTACCTACGCATCGCACCGGAGCTGTACCTCAAGCGGCTGTGCGTGGGCGGCATGGAGAAGGTCTTCGAACTCGGCCGCGTCTTCCGCAACGAGGGCGTGGACTACAGCCACAATCCCGAGTTCACCATTCTGGAAGCCTATGAGGCGCACAGTGATTACGAGCGCATGATGCACGCCTGCCGCCAGCTCGTCCAGCAGGCGGCGGTGGCGGCCAACGGAAAGATGGTGGCGCTGCGGCCCGACGGCGACGGCGGCTACACCGAGGTGGACATCTCCGGCGAGTGGACGGTCAAGACCGTGCACGGCGCGGTCTCCCAGGCGCTCGGCGAAACCATCACGCCCGACACCGATGTGGAGCGGCTGCGGCTGCTGTGCGAGAAGGCCGGGGTGGCCTACCAACTCGGTTGGGACGAGGGCCAGCTCGTGCTCGAACTGTACGAGCGCCTGGTGGAATCCCACACCGAGGAGCCCACCTTCTACATCGATTTCCCCACCTCGGTCTCCCCGCTGACTCGCGCCCACCGGCATATCGCCGGGGTCACCGAGCGCTGGGACCTGGTGGCCTGGGGCGTCGAACTCGCCACCGCCTACAGCGAATTGACCGATCCGCTCGAACAGCGTCGACGGCTCACCGAGCAGTCCATGCTGGCGGCGGGCGGCGATCCGGAGGCCATGGAGCTGGACGAGGACTTCCTGCAGGCGCTCGAGCACGCCATGCCGCCCACCGGCGGACTCGGCGTCGGCGTCGATCGCGTGGTCATGCTGCTCACCGGGCGCAGCATTCGCGAGACGCTGCCCTTCCCGCTGGTGAAACCACGTACCGCGCAGAGTGATTCACGATGATGGCAGAATCCCGTGTCGCGCGGTATGTCGCGGCCTGAACTGCTCGTATTAACGCGACGTGACCCGGGCGCGACTACCGTTCGAAGATCGGCCCGTGCCACGGGTCGCGAACCGAACGGGGGGTTCCCACATGTACTACCTGGACCTGATGACCCAGGCGAATCTGCTCGACCACTCGGTGTGGGCCAGTCCCGACACCTGGACCGCCGCGCTCGAGCACCAGGCCAAGCGCAAGAAGAGCGGCGGCAAGGGCGGGCTGATCTTCGGCGCGATCTGCTGCATCGGACTGGTGGTGCTGATTCTCGGCATCGTCTACCTGGTCACCCAGCGCAAGAAGAAGTAGGGGCGGGGCCGACCCGGGCCGGAGGTCCGGGTCGGGCGTACGGCACAGTAGGAGACGTGCAGTTGATCCTCGTCCGTCACGCCCAGCCGCAGCGCATCCACGGCACCGCCGCGCCAGACATGCACGGCACCGCCGTGGCGGCCGATCCCGACCTCACCGAGATCGGCGTCCAGCAGGCCGGGCGGGTTCCGGGAGTGCTCGCCCCGCACCGGGTGGCCCGGGTGGTGAGCAGCCCGCAGTTGCGCGCCCGCGAAACCGCGCGGCCCACCGCGGAGAAGCTGGGCCTGGATGTCGACATCTGCGACGGTCTCGCCGAATACGATCGCGACCTGCCGGTGTACATCCCCATCGAGGACGCGCAACGCGAATTCCAGCAGGTGTACGAGCGGATCAAGGCCGGATACATCCCCGAGCAGATCGACGCCGACGCCTTCCGCGCCCGGGTGCTGGACACGGTCGCGGCGATCACCGCCGCCGCCGACCACTCCGATACGGTGGTCGCCTTCGCGCACGGCGGGGTGATCAATGTGCTGCTGCAGGATGTGCTGGGCCTCGAACGGCCGCTCACCTTTCCGATCGACTACTGCTCGGTCACCCGAATCCTGTACTCGCGCAGCGGGCGTCGCACGGCGGCCACCGTCAACGAGAACAGCCACGTGTGGGATCTGCTCCCCCGCGGGCTGCGGTCCTGATACGAGCGAGGGCCGCCCCACCGGGACGGCCCTCGCCGGTTCGACACCTGCGGACTACGCCGACCGGGCGATCCAGTTGTGCATCCAGCTGACGGCGGTCTGCCCGCCGCCGACCGGGTAGCTGCCGTACATCTGGTGGGTGCCGGTGCCGTAGAACTGCCGCAACTGCTCGATGCGCTGCTGGTTGGCGTCCTCGCTGAGCTGCGCCTGCAAGGTGGGGAACCCGCCCTGTGCCATCAGATCGGTCATGATGGCGCCCAGTTCCTGCTGGTAGCGCCACATGCTGGCCGGGCTGGGATTGGATGCCTGCGCGAGGAATCCGGCGAACCGCATGACGAAGTCGCTCTCCTCCGTCGAGCAGTACAGGTCGCCGATGGCGCAGATGGTGCGCACCCGGTCGGCGATCCAGCCGAAGCCGCCGACGCGCGGGCCACCGGCCCCGGCGCCCGGTGCGGCCGGGCCGACCTGGATGTCCGCGGGCGAGCGGCGCGGATCGGAGAGCAGGCCGACGGCCACGACCCGGTCCGGGGATACCGGCCCGATTCCGGTGCCGATCTCGGCGGCCAGGTCACCGGCCGCGTCCGCACCCTGGCTGTAGCCCACGATCGCGATCTTGGTCGAACCGCAGCGCGCCGCCATGGCCCGCACCAGATTGCGGGCGTTCGCGGTGGCCTCCGCCTTGGACGCGCCGTAGACATCGCCCTCCCAGGGGAAGGCGGTCGCGGCGTAGTTCACATAATCCACGCGGCCGGGTAGCCCGTCGGTCACACCCGACAGCATGCCGTGCTCGGGATCCTTGTCCTTGCCGGTCTCCCAGGTCCCCGGGATGGCGACCGTGTACAGGCTCGGGCATCCCGGATCCGCCACCGCGGATCCGCTACCGCCGAGCACGAGGCCGGACAACACACTCGCCGCTGCCCCCGCAGCGGCGACAATCTTCTTCAACCGCATAGTGCTCCAGTTCACCTGCCCGGGACGTAACGATCTCGTCCCGATTCCCGATCATGGTGCGGTCGTCCGATGACGTTTCCGTGCACACCGAGTTAACGCAGGTAACCCCACCCGTATGAGATTCGCGAACTCACCGCGGCGAAGAGATCGGCGACACACCGGTGACAAGGATAAAGGGGGCTTGGCGTCGTCGCCGACCAACTGCCGGAAAACGTCCGATTTGCGTTGGTGCCAACATCTTTCACGCACCGGCTCTGTGATGCACGCCACTACGGAGGGGTGTGAGCCGCAGTGAGACCGTGGCGACCGGTCCGCACTCGCGACGGCCGGTGCGAACTTACCGATGTATCGCACACCGAAATTCGCAGGTGTTCGCTCGGCTCGCGGGCGCATACTGACCTGTAGTACCTCGTCGGGGTGGAGGGCATGAGGTGGAGTCGGCAATCCGATCGGATGCTGTCCGCGCGACCCGTTCACTGCTGACATCGGTAGTCGCGCGGTTCGCCGCCGCCTGGGAAACCGCACAGACGCCGCCCGAGCTGGCCCGGTTCCTGCCGGACGCACCCGAGTTCCGGCGGCTGTGCCTCATCGAACTGATCAAGGTCGACCTCGAATACCGCTGGGTGCGCTTCCACCACCCCAAGCGCCTCGCCGACTACCTCGCGGAATACGTCGAACTCGGCGCCGAACCGCTGCCGCCGGACCTGGTCTACGAGGAATTCCACGCGCTGCGCCGCGCCGGGCTCGAACCCGAACCGAGCGGGCGCGTCGACACCGACGACACCGTGCCCGCCCTCGCCGCCGACGACTACCGCAGCACCCTGATCGCGGTGCCCTGGGCGCAGGAAGCCCTGGACGGCATCGAGGTGGGCGACCGCATGGGCGACTTCGACCTGCTCAGCGAACTGGGCAGCGGAGCCTTCGCACGCGTGTTCCTGGCCTGGCAGCGCTCCATGCAACGCCTGGTGGCGGTGAAGATCTCCCAGAACCGCGGCACCGAATCCGAGACGCTGGCGCAACTGGACCATGACCACATCGTGCGCGTCTACGATCAGCGGCTGCTCGCCGACCGCGACCTGAAACTGCTGTACATGCAGTACCTGCCGGGCGGCACCCTGCACGACGTGCTGACCCTGGTACGCACCCGCCCACCCGAAGAGCGCAGCGGCGCACTGCTGTTGGAGGCGGTCGACGCGGCCATGCGCGCCCGCGGCGACATCGTGGACGGCGATTCCCTCATCCGCACCGAACTGGCCGCCGCCACCTGGCCGGAGGCCGTGGCGTGGCTGGGCAAACAGCTCGCCGAATCACTCGACTACGCGGCCCGCCACGGCGTGTTGCACCGCGACATCAAACCCGCCAATGTGCTGCTCACCGCCGAGGGCGCGCCGAAGCTCGCCGATTTCAATGTGAGCTTCGGCCGCCATGTCGCCGGGACCAGCCCACTCGCCTACTTCGGCGGCTCACTGGCGTACATGTCGCCCGAGCAACTCGCCGCCTGTCATCCGCACCTGCCCACCACCGCCGAACACCTCGACGACCGCAGCGACATCTACGCCCTCGGGGTGATGCTGTGGGAATTGCTGACCGGCCACCGGCCCTTCGACGACGAAACGCGCGCGGGCGACTCCGCCACCTCCCTCGAGCGCATGCTGGAACTGCGCAAACGCGAAGTCGCGCAACAGCATCTGATGGACCTGCCCCCGGATACGCCGCCGACCCTGCGCCGCGTACTGCTCGGCTGTCTGGCCCCGCGCCCGCAGGACCGGTGGGCCAGCGGGGCCGAACTGGCGCAGCAGCTGGGCCTGTGCCTGGATCGGCGCGCCCGCGATCTGGTGGACCCGCCGCACACCAGCCCGCGCGCCCGGCTCGGACCCTGGTCGCTGCTGGCCATCATCAGCCTGGCCAGCACCGCCGGGCTCATCCTCGGCGTGCTGTACAACAACCTGCACAACGCCCCGCTGTTCTACGCCTGGGTGCGGCCCGACCAGCGGGAGCGACTCCAGGACATCAGCGGTCTGCTCGGCGTCGTCACCACCCCGATCGCCATCGTGGTGACCAACTATCTGTGCCGCCGCGCCTTCCTGGTGTGGCGGGTGGTGCGGCGGGGTCGGACCGTGGACACCGCGATCCTCGCGCAGGCGCGGCGCGACACCCTCGTCGACGGCGACCGGGTGGCGCTGGTGGCCTTCGGCGGCTGGATGTTCCACGCCGTGGTGACACCGGTGATCCTGCTGGTCTACTCGGATCTGTCGGTACGCCAGATCATCCACTTCTCCACCACACTGGTGGTGAGCGGGACCATCGCCGTGGTGTATCCGTTCTTCCTGGTCACCTTCTGCGTGGTGCGCTGCTTCTATCCGCGCCTGCTGGTGCACGGGGAGACCACCGACGACAGCGCCGCGCTGCGCGCACTGGGCCGCCGCTGCAACCGCTATCTCGCGGTGGCGGCGTCGATTCCGCTGATCGCCGTGATCACCGGCCTCATGTTCCTGGAACCGGCCGAGGTGTCCCTGGTGATCGACCCCATCCAATGGCTGTGCCTGGCGGGCATTCTCGGCTTCATCGGCGACTACTGGCTCAACCACCAACTCCAGGAGGACCTGCGCGCCTTCGAACGCGCGGTCACCCGAAGAACAGCAGCCCGAACAACCCCAGCCACACCACACTCGTGACGATGCCCGCGACCGCCCAGCCCCGGTCGTCACGGTCGCTGTCCGTGAACAACGACATGATGCCGAGGCCGAGCCCCGGAATCGCCGGTATGCCACAGAGGAATCCGCTCATCCCGAGCGCGAACGACGCGATCGCCAACCCGGTGCGCCGCCGCGGCACCGACTGGGTGTAGGCGCTGTAGGAACCCGGTACGACCGCATTGTCTCCCGGCCGCACCGGAAATGGCGCATACAGCGACGCACCGAGCGGCACCGGCGGCATGATCGTCCGCCCTGCCGAACCATACGGCCGCAGTGGCGGCAACTGCTCCATCGCGTGATCGAGATCCCCGAAGGTGCGGGCGTTGAGTGCCAACCCGATTCGATCGGAGAGTTCGTCTGCGGCGATCCGCCCGGCCTGGAAGTGCTGCTTCAACGCCTCGATCGCGCGTTCCCGGTCAGCATCGCCCGCAAGCGAATTCGAGGTGGGCCACTGAGGTTCCATGGGCGTCTCCGTTGAACCCGAGGAAGCGGATATCTCTGGTTCGAGACTATGCCTCCGGCACGCCGGAATACGCCGTTCGAGAGCAGCACCACAGGGCGCGCCGCATCACAGAGTCATGCATCACAGCCTCACGCATCACCGATGTGACGGCGTTCGGCGGCGGTCTGCTCCGCCGGTTACGTCGGACGCCCATGGGTCGAAACCCATGGGCGTCCGGTTGTGTCGCTCCGCTCAGCGGGTCAGCGCTGCGCCACCATCGTGGGGGTGATGGGGGACGGCAGGGCGGAATCGCCCTCGAGGTACTTGTCCACCGCGGCGGCGGCGGCGCGACCCTCGGCGATGGCCCAGACGATCAGGGACTGGCCGCGGCCCATATCGCCCGCGACGAAGACGCCGGGGACGGTGGTCTGCCAGGCGTTGTCACGCTTGACGTTGCCGCGCTGGTCGTAGCCGACGCCCAGATCCTCGAGCAGGCCGTTCTTCTGCGGGCCGACGAAGCCCATGGCCAGCAGCACCAGATCGGCCTCGAGGGTGAAGTCGGTGCCCTCGACCTTCTCGAAGCGGCCGTTCACCATCGTGACCTCGTGCGCCTGCAGGCCGGTGACCTTGCCGTCCGCGCCGACGAAACGCTCGGTGTTGACCGAGAACACCCGCTCGCCGCCCTCCTCGTGTGCCGAGGAGACCCGGTACATGAGGGGGTAGGTCGGCCACGGGGTGGACGCGGCGCGCTCCTCCGGCGGACGCGGCATGATCTCGAACTGGTGCACCGAGGCCGCACCCTGCCGGTGCGAGGTGCCCAGGCAGTCCGCGCCGGTGTCACCGCCACCGATGATGACGACCTTCTTGCCCTTGGCGTGGATGGGCGGCAGGCCCTCGGCGTCGGTGATGGCGTCGCCCAGCTGCACCCGGTTGGCCAGCGGCAGGAACTCCATGGCCTGGTGGATGCCGTCCAGATCGCGACCCGGGATCGGCAGATCGCGCGCGATGGTCGCGCCACCGGCCAGCACCACCGCGTCGAACTGCTCACGCAGCTGCTCGGCGGTGATGTCCACGCCCACGTTCACGCCGGTCTTGAAGACGGTGCCCTCGGCCTCCATCTGCGCCATACGGCGGTCGATGAAGCGCTTCTCCATCTTGAATTCCGGAATGCCGTAGCGCAGCAGGCCGCCGATGCGGTCGTCACGCTCGAACACGGTCACGGTGTGGCCCGCGCGGGTCAGCTGCTGCGCGGCGGCCAGACCGGCCGGGCCGGAGCCGACCACGGCGATCTTCTTGCCGGTCAGCCGGGTCGGGTACACCGGGGTGACCCAGCCCTCGTCGAAACCGTTCTCGATGATCTCGACCTCGACCTGCTTGATGGTGACCGGGTCCTGGTTGATGCCGAGCACGCAGGACGACTCGCACGGAGCCGGGCACAGGCGGCCGGTGAACTCCGGGAAGTTGTTGGTGGCGTGCAGCCGCTCGAACGACTCCTTCCACGCACCCTTGTAGACCAGGTCGTTCCACTCGGGAATCAGGTTCCCCAGTGGGCAGCCGTTGTGGCAGAAGGGAATACCGCAGTCCATGCAGCGGCTGGCCTGGCGCTGGAGGGTCTCGTGGGAGAAGTTCTCCTCGTAGACCTCTTTCCAGTCCATGAGGCGCAGCGGCACCGGACGGCGAGTCGGCAGTTCCCGTTTGGTGTGCTTCAGGAAGCCCTGTGCGTCACCCATTTACGACTCCTGACAAAAGCTAACGCGCCATCCGGCGCACCGAACAAGGCTGGTGCGTCGCACCGCAGTAACGTCAGCCACGAGCGGCCTCCATGATGGCCTCGTCGACATCCCGCCCCGACGCCTCGGCCTCGGAGATGGCGAGCAGGACCTTCTTGTACTCGCGCGGCATGACCTTCACGAAGTTGTTCACCTGCTGCGACCAGTCGCTCAGAATGCGTTCGGCCACGGCCGAACCCGTCTCGTCGCGGTGGCGCGCCACGATGTCGTGCAGCCAGGTGAAGTCCTCACCCGAGAGCGGCTCGATGGCATCGGACTGCTCGGGGTTGACATTGCCCTCGAAGGTGCCGTTCGGGTTGTAGACGTAGGCCACGCCGCCCGACATGCCCGCACCGAAGTTGCGGCCGGTCTCGCCGAGGATGACCACGCGGCCACCGGTCATGTACTCGCAGGCGTGGTCGCCCACGCCCTCGACCACCGCGGTGGCGCCCGAGTTGCGGACCGCGAAGCGCTCGCCGACCACACCGCGGATGAACGCGTGGCCGTTGGTGGCGCCGAACAGGATCACGTTGCCCGCGATGATGTTCTGCTCCGCCACGAACTCGGCGGGCGCGTCGGCCGACGGCCGGACGACGATGCGTCCACCCGAAAGGCCCTTGCCCACATAGTCGTTGGCATCGCCGAGCACCCGCAGGGTGATACCGGCCGGGACGAACGCGCCGAAGGAGTTACCGGCGGAACCGGTGAACGTGATGTCGATGGTGTCGTCGGGCAGGCCCGCGCCGCCGTACAGCTTGGTCACCTCGTGGCCGAGCATGGTGCCGACGGTCCGGTTCACGTTCGTGATCTTGGTTTCGAACTTGACCGGCTTGCCCCGCTCCAGTGCGTCGCGCGCCTGGGTGATGAGCTGGTTGTCCAGCGCCTTGTCCAGGCCGTGGTCCTGCTCCTTGGTCCGGCGGCGGTCCTGGTACATGAACGCCGTCTCGACGTCGTCCAGGATCGGCGACAGGTCCAGCTTGCTGGCCTTCCAGTGCGACTTGGCCGCGGTGGTGTCGAGCAGGTCGACCCGGCCGACGGCCTCGTCCAGGGTGCGCAGGCCCAGCGACGCCAGCAGCTCGCGCACCTCTTCGGCGATGAACATGAAGAAGTTCTCGACGAATTCCGGCTTGCCGGTGAACCGCTCGCGCAGGATCGGGTTCTGGGTGGCGACACCGACCGGGCAGGTGTCGAGATGACACACGCGCATCATGATGCAGCCCGAGACCACCAGCGGAGCGGTCGCGAAACCGTACTCCTCGGCACCCAGCAGCGCGGCGATCATGACATCGCGGCCGGTCTTCATCTGACCGTCGACCTGCACCACGATGCGGTCGCGCAGACCGTTGAGCAGCAGCGTCTGCTGGGTCTCGGCCAGGCCGAGCTCCCAGGGGCCGCCCGCGTGCTTGAGCGAGGTCAGCGGCGACGCACCGGTGCCACCGTCGTGGCCGGAGATCAGCACCACGTCGGCGTGCGCCTTGGACACACCCGCGGCGACGGTGCCGACGCCCGGCTCCGCGACAAGTTTCACGTGAATCCGCGCCTGCGGGTTCGCGTTCTTCAGGTCGTGGATCAGCTGGGCCAGATCCTCGATCGAGTAGATGTCGTGGTGCGGCGGCGGTGAGATCAGGCCGACGCCCGGGGTGGAGTGCCGGACCTCGGCGACCCACGGGTACACCTTGTGCGCGGGCAGCTGGCCGCCCTCGCCGGGCTTCGCGCCCTGCGCCATCTTGATCTGGATGTCGGTGCAGTTGGTCAGGTAGTGCGCGGTCACGCCGAAGCGGCCCGAGGCCACCTGCTTGATGGCGGAACGACGCCAGTCGCCGTTCTCCTCCGGCTCGAAGCGCGCCGGATGCTCGCCGCCCTCACCGGAGTTGGAGCGGCCGCCGAGCCGGTTCATCGCGACGGCGAGGGTCTCGTGCGCCTCGGCGGAGATGGAGCCGTAGCTCATCGCGCCGGTCGAGAACCGCTTCACGATCTCGCTGGCGGGCTCGACCTCGTCGATCGGAATCGGGTTGCGGCTCTTGGACTTGAACTTGAACAGGCCGCGCAGCGAGGCCAGGCGCTCGGTCTGGTCGTCCACCATCTTGGTGTACTCCTTGAAGATGGAGTACTGCCCCGAGCGGGTGGCGTGCTGCAGCTTGAACACCGTGTCCGGGTTGAACAGGTGGTATTCGCCCTCGCGCCGCCACTGGTACTCACCGCCGACCTCGAGCTCGCGGTGCGCGCGCTCGTTGCGGTTCTCCAGGAACGCCAGCCGGTGCCGGGCCGCGACCTCGTCGGCGATGTCGTCGAGGCCGATGCCGTCCAGCGGCGAGTTCAGGCCGACGAAGTACTCGTCGCACAGCGCCTGCGACAGGCCGACCACCTGGAACAGCTGCGCGCCGCGGTAGGACGCGACGGTGGAGATGCCCATCTTGGACATCACCTTCAGCACGCCCTTGCCGGCCGCCTTGTTGTAGTTGGCGACGGCCTTCTTGAAATCGGACTCCACCGAACCGGTGCCCAGCGACAGCGCGCCGCGCTCCAGCATGTCCTCGATGGACTCGAAGGCCATGTACGGGTTGATGGCCGCCGCGCCGAAGCCGATCAGCATGGCCATGTGGTGCACCTCGCGGGCGTCACCGGCCTCCACGACCAGGCCGACCTTGGTGCGGGTGCGCTCGCGCACCAGGTGGTGGTGCACGGCGGCGGTCAGCAGCAGCGACGGGATCGGGGCGAGCTTCTCGTTGGACTCGCGGTCGGACAGCACGATGATGCGCGCGCCGCCGTCGATGGCCGTCGACACCTGGCGCTGCACGGCCTCGATGGCCTTGCGCAGCCCCTTGCCGCCCTTCTTGACCGGGTACAGGCCGTGCACGACCACCGAGCGCAGCCCCGGACGGGAGCCGTCGTCGTTGATGTGGACCAGCTTGGCCAGCTCGTCGTTGTCCAGAATCGGCTGCGTCAGGGTGATCTGACGGCAGGACTCCGGACCCGGGTGCAGCAGATCGGACTCGGGTCCGATCAGCGTGCGCAGCGAGGTCACGACCTCTTCGCGGATGGCGTCCAGCGGCGGGTTGGTGACCTGCGCGAACAGCTGCGCGAAGTAGTCGAACAGCAGTCGCGACCGGTTGGACAGCACCGCGATCGGGGTGTCGGTGCCCATGGAGCCGAGCGCCTCCATGCCCTTCTCCGCCATGGGAGCGAGCAGCAGGTTCAGCTCTTCGTTGGTGTATCCGAAGATCTGCTGGCGAATGAGCACGCGGTCGTGCGACATGTGCACGTGCGGGCGGTCCTGCAGATCGCTCAGCTTGGTCGGGCCCTCGTCCAGCCACTGCTGGTACGGGTGCTCGCCGGCCAGCTCCTCCTTGATCTCCTCGTCGCCGATGATGCGGCCCTGCGAGGTGTCGACCAGGAACATGCGGCCCGGCTGCAGGCGCGCCTTCTTGACCACCTTGGCGGGGTCGATGTCGAGCACGCCGACCTCGGAGGCCATCACGACCAGGCCGTCGTCGGTGACCCAGATGCGGGAGGGGCGCAGACCGTTACGGTCCAGCACCGCGCCGATGACGGTGCCGTCGGAGAAGCACACCGACGCCGGGCCGTCCCACGGCTCCATGAGGAACGAGTGGTAGCGGTAGAACGCGCGTTGCGCGGGGCTCATGTTCTCGTGGCGCTCCCACGCCTCCGGGATCATCATGAGCACGGCGTGCGGCAGCTTGCGGCCGCCCAGGTGCAGCAGTTCCAGCACCTCGTCGAAGCGCGCGGTGTCCGACGCGCCCGGGGTGCAGACCGGGAAGATCTTCTCCAAGCGGTTGTTGCCCTCGGCGTCGGTGCCGAAGACGTCGGAGTTCAGCAGCGCCTCACGGGCGCGCATCCAGTTCTCGTTGCCGGTGACGGTGTTGATCTCACCGTTGTGCGCGACCCGGCGGAAGGGGTGCGCGAGCGGCCACGAGGGGAAGGTGTTGGTGGAGAAGCGGGAGTGCACGATGCCGAGCGCGGATTCGACGCGGTCGTCCTGGAGGTCCAGGTAGAACGCGCGCAGCTGCGGCGTGGTGAACATGCCCTTGTAGACGAAGGTCTGGCCGGACAGGCTCGGGAAGTAGACCGACTCCTTGCCGACCGGGCCCGCGCCGGCGCCCGCCTTGCCGAGTTCGTGCTCGATGCGCTTGCGGACGACGTAGGCGCGGCGCTCCAGGTCCATGCCGGAGAGCTGCTCGGCGCCGCCCTTGGGCGAGGCGATGAAGATCTGCCGGAAGGTCGGCATGGCGTCGCGGGCCAGCGCGCCCAGCGACGATTCGTCGATCGGCACCTCACGCCAGCCGAGGACCTCGAGGCCCTCCTCGCGGACGATCTTCTCGACCCGGTAGGCGGCGCGCGCGGCTTCGCGGCGGGCCTGTGGGAGGAAGGCGATGCCGGTGGCGTACGAGCCCTCGGCGGGCAGCTCGAAGTCGACGATCGCCCGGAAGAAGCGATCCGGGAGCTGGATCAGGATGCCCGCGCCGTCGCCGGAGTTCGGCTCCGCGCCGGCTGCGCCTCGGTGCTCCAGGTTCAGCAGTGCCGTGATTGCCTTGTCGACAATGTCGCGGCTGCGACGGCCGTGCATGTCGACGACGAATGCGACACCACAGGCGTCGTGTTCGTTCGCCGGATCATAGAGCCCGCGGGGTCCAGGGGACCTGTGGCCAGGAAGTTGCGTCATGCCTCTGCCTTCACAAAAAACAGGCCTTCGAAGAATGCGGCCTTCGTCGAACGCCTCCGTCAGACTGCGCCCGGACGTTGCAGTCACAGTCGGCTTCCTGACCAGCGGCGCTGATGGTCATACCGTGCAGTCAACTCTCTAGTTGTCCACCCGCTTCGAATTCCTAGTCGGGTGCTCGGCGGTAACCCAACGCTTACGTGTTGGCTACCTGCCGCGCCGTTTTCGCCCTTTAGTCTGGGCACCGATCTGGTCCCGGCTGTTAGGGCGATATGCCGAACTTGTCGCGTTCGACGTAAGAGCAAACGATAAGTCAGGACTTGAGCCCAACCAACTTAGGTTGCACTAATAACAGTGTCTAGCTGGGCTTCTCCATCGATCCTCCACTACCTGCGCGTTCTCTAGTGTAAAGCAGCCGAGCGGCATCGTTTCAGTCGAGTTCGCCACTGTTGTCCAGGTGACCGGCCCGAGCGGAGGATCGCCCCGCTCACACGCCGGTATGCCCTCTCACCTGCATCGAAACAGATTTCCCCGCAATCACTTCGGATAAACCGGACGTAAGGTGGCTAACTTTCCGGACACCTCACCACCCCGCCGAGAGCGCCTGGGAGACAGGTAGCGGCAATGTTCCGACCGTACGGAATCGTTTGCCGTTCACCCAGCTCAGCACACGACTGGCTAACGTTGAATATGCGGTAGCTCACATTTGCCGGGGTGGTTCGGGGTGACCAAGCGCACGAAACGCGCCGGAAACTCGCCGGTGTGAGCCTGAACACATCCCCGTCGGCACACTCGGTGGAACCCGGCTCGGCCTGTCACGCTGAGATAACGAATAAGCGATAGTTTCGCACGGCCGAAACACCCTGGGACTTAGAGGATGTGAGATCCCATGACCGCCCCACACGTCCCTGAGCCGCACGTTCCCGCCGATGAGGGCGGCAGCACGCCATCCTCCACACCGCCCGCGCGGCGCTCACCCGGGCCGTCCGATCCCGCCGCCGGGGTCCGCACGCTGCTGACCTGGCTGGGCGGCGGCGACAGCCGCCTGACCGACCGGCACGAACTGTCCGGTTACACGCTCACCGGCGCGGTGGTGGCGCTGTTCGCGGGTGTCGCCGGTGCGGTCACCGCCCTCGCCACCGGGGCCGCCGGCTGGCCGATCGTCGGCATCGTCCTCATCGCGCTGTTCGCCACCCTGTTGGCCGGAGCCGTCGGGCGGGCGATGGCGACAATTCCGGCACCCGCCCGGGGTGAAACACGCCGTAGCCGAGCCGAATTCGCCGGGCGTGTCGCCGTGGCGGTGCTGGCGGGCGTGATGGTGGCCGAACTGGCGAGCACCGCACTGTTCGGCGGCACCGTGGACCGGCTGCTCGACGACCGGGCACGGGCCGAAACCGAATCCGTCGCGACCGTCGTCACCGCCCGCGACGAACTCGATCGCGCCCGCACCGACCGCACCGCGCTCGACCAGCAGATCGCCCAGGCCAAAACCGATATCGACGCCGCGCTGGTGATCGCGCGCTGCGAATACAACCCCGGTCCGGAGTGCCCGAGCAACCGCATCACCGGCGTACCCGGGCGCGGCCCCGAGGAGCGCACCGCCAACGAGATGCTCGACGACGCACGCGCCCGGCTCACCGCCGCCGAGGAGCGAATCGCCGGACTCGACGCCCGGGTCTCCGACAGGGAGCGGGCCCTCGCCGACGCGCGGGACGCCGCCTACACCGACGGCGACCGCGGACTGGGCGCGCGGTGGGTCGCCATGAACGACCACACCACGGCGCACGGCGGCGCGCTGACACTGCGCCTCGCCACCATCGTGCTCATGGTGCTGCTGGCCCTGCTGCCGCTGCTGCTGCGCTGGTGGCGCGGGGAGACCTCGTTCGACCGGCGGGTCGCCTTCCGCGCCGACACCGACCGCGCCGCGCAGGAGGCCGAAACCGCCATCGCGGTGGGACGCGCGCAGACCCGGGTCGAGATCGAGAAACTGCACGCCGAACAGGCGATCACCGCCGCCCGGCTGACCGCGCACGCCGATACCGCCATCAACCGGGAACAGCAGCGCAAACGCATCATCGCCGCCATCGGCGGGCTGGAGATCGGCATCACCGAATCCGGCCGCCGCGCGGTGAACGAATTCGACCGCGCCGCGCTGGACGACGCGCCGGCGCACGAACTACCGGCCGCCACGGCCGGAGACCGAAAGGACAGCTCCGTGTCTCAGGAGGGGATCGTGACACCGTCGAACCTGCCCGCCCAGATCGCGCCGGGAGCCGTGGCCCCGGCCGCCGCGGGCGGCGCACTCGCCCCGGCCGGTGCCGCGCCGCGCCCGGAGCAGGCGAAACCCGGTGGCGGCCTGGAGCTTCCGATCATCGGCACGGTGCCCTTCACCGATACGGCCGCGCGCTGGATCCGCCCGCTGGTGCCCTCCTTCGTCGCCAATGCCATCGATACCGCGACCCACCCGCTGCGCACCGTCCGCCAGGCGTTCGAAGAGGCCGAGGAGATCACCTTCACCCTGCGCCGCACCCGCAAGGTGACCGTCGACTCCGAGGACTCCGCCCAGCCGCAGCAGCCCGGCTACCAGCTCCAACAGCCTGGCTACCAGCTCCCCCCGGGAGCCCAGCAGCAGTACGCCCACCACGTCGCCTCGACCGTGGTCGACCAGCCGTACGCCCAGTACCCGGGCTACGCCCCCGGCTACACCGCCCTGCCGGGCGGGCAGGCCGCCCACGGCTACGGCCTCCCGCCCGCACCCCAGCAGACCGAGCTGAGCGCTCGGCAGCACCCGGCCCTCGAATACCGCGGGCCGCGCGAACTGCCGCCCGGCAAGAACGAGTAGACCGCAGCGGCGGTCCGCCGCATGCCTGGTGGATCAGGCTCGCTCGCAGGCGATTCCGTCATTGTCACGGTCGAGATGCGGGGCGTAGCCCGGGTCGCCCCGGTGCAGCGGGGCCTGGCCCGCGCGACGGACCTCGTCGCAGTTCCGGTAGTAGGTCGACGGTGCCTGCGGCTCCGGAGCGGGCTGCTCCGGCTGGGCCTGCGGAGCGGGCGCGGGGGCCTGCGGAGCGGGACAGAACTGGGACGATCCGGCATTGCAGAGCAGATCGGTGATCGGATCGGCCGACGCGATCGGTGCGCCGAGGGTAAGTGCTGCGGTGGTGAGCAGTCCGGCCGCAACCGCGCCCGTGCGTCCGCGCCACCGGGTAATCGAGATGTTCACGCTGATATTCCTGACTGATACGCGCAGCTGAGACCGTGTCCCCTGCGTCCAAACTGTGCCGGGAAGCGTGGAGTGCCCACGCCCTCGGGCAGCGCGCCCCCGACCAAAGCGAACCGCGAGAAAACGCTAGCCCGCCGGAAGCCGACGGTTCTGACACAACCGCCGACATTCCGTGCCAAAGATCAGCCGGTCAACCGGCCCATATACGTATATAAGTACGTACACTTACGGCATGGATCCGATCAGTCTCGTGATCGGTGCCGGATTGCTCGGCGCCGGCTGGATCATGGGCCGTTTCGGGCACCGCGCGGCCCGCAAACCGGCTTCCCACGCACCCGCCGAGCGGGCGGTCTGCGGCTGCGGTCACGACCTGGCGCTGCACGATCGGGAGGCCGGGCAGTGCCATGCCGAGTACATGCGCAAGGTCGGGTACGGCGGCGGCATGCGGGAGTGGGCCCGGTGCGCCTGCCGCCGCTATACCGGTCCGACCCCACTCGAGGAATTGTTCAGCCCGCCGGTGCTGCCGCCGACCGCCGAACAGCAGTGAGCGGGCGCGGCCCCGAGCAGCAGTGAACGCGGGGCGCGGCCGATGTGGCCACGCCCCGCAGGAGCCATGCCTCGCAGGACTCGACTACACCCGCAGCCAGCGGTCGCGTACACCCGCGGCTGGCGGTCGCCTACACCCGCGGCTAGCGGTCGTGCCGCGCACCTGCGGCTCGGTGGACGATGACCGCTGCCAGCAGCAGGATCGCCGTGGTGCCGGTGGCCGCCAGGTGGATGCCCGTGACGAAGGCCGCGTGGGCCGAGTCGACCAGGGTGGCGGCCGCCGCACCGGGTAGGTGACGGGCGGTTTCGACGGCGCCGCCGAGGGATTCGCGAGCCGCGTCCACGTGGGCGGACGGCACCGTGGTCAGGTCCAAGCCGTGGCGGAAGGCCGCCATCACCACACTGCCGAGGATCGCGACGCCCAGGGCCACACCACCTTCCAGGGCGGTCTCGGAAATCGCGGCGGCATTGCCCGCCCGCTCGGCGGGTGCGGAGCTGATGATCATGTCGGCCGAAACCGTCAGCGCCACACCGGCTCCCAGACCGATCAGCAGGAAGCCGAGCACGAACGGCAGCACCGAGGCCGACGGATCGGCGCGCAGCAGCCAGAACAGCAGCGCGCCCGCGGCCGCCACCAGCAACGAGGCGACCAGCACCGATACCGGACGCCAGCGGCGCACCAGCCAGGCCGCGCCCAGCGAACCGGCCATACTGCCGATGGTGCCGGGAATCAGCAGCAGACCCGCTTGCAGCGGTGCCAGGCCCAGCACCAACTGCAAGTACTGCGACCCGAAGAACAGCACACCGGCCAGCGCGAACACTGACAGCAGATTGGTCAGCACCGCCGCGCGGAAGGGCGGCAGCGCGAACAGATCCAGGTCGATGAGCGGTGCGGTGAGGCGGCGCTGACGACGCAGGAAGACCGCACCCGCCAGCACGCCGACCACCGCCGCGACCAGCGCCACCGAACTCACGCCGTGCGCCGCGATCTCCTTGACCGCGTACACGATCGGGATCAGCGCCAGCATGGACAGCCCGGCGCTGAGCAGGTCGAAGCGGCCCGGATTCGGGTCCCGCGATTCCGACACCAGCACCGGGGCCAGCACCACGAGCAGCGCCATGACCGGCAGGTTCACCAGGAATACCGAACCCCACCAGTAGTGCTCGAGCAGCCAGCCGCCCAGCAGCGGTCCCACGGCCGCGCCGCTGCCCGCCATCGCACCCCAGACCGCGATGGCGACCGTGCGCTGCCGCGGGTCGGCGAACATGCTGCGGATCAGTCCGAGCGTGGCGGGCATGAGGGTCGCGCCCGCGACGCCCTGCAGCACGCGGGCGGCGATGAGCATCTCGGGGCTGATCGACCAGGCGGCCAGCGCCGAGGCCAGTGCGAATCCGACCGCGCCGATGAGCAGCAGTTTCCGGCGGCCGATGCGGTCGCCGAGGGTGCCCATGGTGATCAGCAGACCGGCCAGCACGAAGGAGTAGACGTCGATGATCCACAGCAGCTGCGGGGTGGTCGGGGCGAGATCGCCGCTGATGGCGGGGACCGCGAGGTCGAGCACGGTGGCGTCGACCGAGATCAGCAGCAGGGCCAGGGCGAGCACGCTCAGCCCGGCCCAGGTGCGGGCGGTGGCGCGCGGGGGTCGACCGTCCGGGAGGGGGGTGTCGACGGCGCGGCGGTCGGCCGCGGTGTCGGGAAGCGCCGCGGTTCCGGGTGTGGGCCGGGCGTTGCTGTGGGTGGTCATATCCTTCGCTGCTTTCCGAGTTTGAACCGTCCAGACGGTACAGTATCAGACCAACCGTCCAGACGGTACAGTGATGCCCGTGACAGCGACGCGCGACCGCATCCTCGACGCCCTCGAAACCCTGCTGCTCGACAAGGGCATGTCTCAGGTGACCCTGGAGAACGTGGCCGCCGCGGCCGGCGTCTCCAAGGGCGGGCTGCTCTACCACTTCAAGTCCAAGGACGCC
This sequence comes from Nocardia otitidiscaviarum, assembly GCF_007362295.1. Classification (NCBI taxonomy): domain Bacteria; kingdom Bacillati; phylum Actinomycetota; class Actinomycetes; order Mycobacteriales; family Nocardiaceae; genus Nocardia; species Nocardia otitidiscaviarum. The sequence goes on from NZ_CP041695.1 coordinate 6,950,267, forward strand.
CTGCTGGCCGGGCTGGTCCGCCGCCTCGGCGAACGCGCCGACCAGCAGCTCGAATCCGCCGTGTCACAGGGCCGGTCGGTAGCCGAGTGGTATTTGCAAACCCCGCATCCCGACAACGAGTCCGACGCCCTCGAATTGGCCCTGTACCGCTCCATGCTGGCCACCATGCGCACCGTCGACGGCCCGCACGACACCGATGTGGACGAGGTCGACCGCGCCCTCACCGAGGTGATGAATAACTGGAAGACCGGCCTGGACAACGAGATCCACGATCCGGTGCGCGCGGAGATCGTCAGCCTGGTCGGCGACGGTGTCTACCTGCGCGCCCTGCTCGGCCTGCCGCCCGTCGAACCGGAGCTGTACCGCCGGGTCGTCGCCCGCCTACTCGACGCGTAGGAGCGAAGTCGCGAGAACCACGCCGGAACGGCAGCCCACCGCGGTCTGGGACGCCGCACCGCACGCTGTACCGAAAGGCAGCCGTGCGTGTGGAGCGCACCATCGCGCCGGCGTTCGTCGTCCGGCTTCACGGCACCGGCCCGGCAGTACCCGGAGGCGCGACGGCGGTCGCCCGCGCCAGTCGGCAACGAACGAGTTCCTACTGGGAATCGCCCGCCACCCGCCGAAAGCGTCGAGTCGCGACCGAAAGCCGCCGGACCGATAGACTCGGCGCGTGTTGCCAGCCGCCGACCACGCCGGTCCGACGACCGGATCGGCGACGGAACCCCAGCCCGAACCCGCGCCGGTGCCGATCCGGCCGCTGCGGTTCCGGGAACTGATGGACCTGCCGTTCGAGCTGGTGCAGCACCGAATCAAGCTGTTGGCGGCCCTGTGTGGGGCCGGTGCGGCAGTGAGCGCGGCGGTCGCGATCGGCTGCACCCTCGTGGTGATCGCGCTGGCCGGTGACTCCGATGCCGCCGTCGCGGTCGGCGCGGTGCTCATCACCCTGGTGTGCCTCTGGTTCCTGCGGCTCTATGTGCGCGGGGTGACCACCGTCGTCGCGGTCGCCGAGGTGTACCGGCAGCCGCCGGGCTGGCGGAGCGCGCTGCGGCGGCTGCTGCCGCATCTGCCCGCGCTGGCGCTGTTCCAGCTCAAATACACGCTGATCGGAGTCGGCGTGCTGGCGCTGGGCGTGCCGCTGGTCATCACGCTGCCGTTCGCGGTGATCTGGCTGGGCTGGCTGCGGGCGCGGCAGTACACCACCACACCGGTGATCGTCGGGGAATCCAACACCGCAGCGGTCGCCGCGCAGCGCGCGAAAACCCTGGCGCAGGGCACGGAATGGCAGTTGGTCGGCGTGTGGATGGCGCTGCGCACGCTGCTGCCGGTGCTGCTGCTGCCGATGCTGCTCGCCCTGGAACTGGTCGCCGAGTTCACCGGCACCCACCGTCCGGCGGTCATCGCCCTGATCATCAGCGTGGTCATGCTCTGGACCGCCTTCGCCGACACCATCGAATCCGCCACGCAGACGGTCGTTTACGTGGACCGCCGCTGCCGCCGCGAGGGCTGGGACATCCGCATTCCGCGACACGCGACCGCCACGGGAAATGGAGCACCGTCATGACCGGCGCGGGTGGAGAACGCGACGACGCGGGTAGGCCGGAACCGCCGCGTAATCCGCCGGGTGCGCCGAGCACGAGGCGTCCGGGCGACAGCACCGATGCCCCCTCCTCGGGCGGTGGCACGGGCACGTGGCATCCGGTCGAGATGCCCAGCGCCCCACCCATTCCGACATTGGGCGCGGCGGACGTACATCTGGCTGCCGCCGAGGAGGCGGCGCGCAGACAGGATTTCGCCACCGCGCAGCGGGAGCGGTTCCGGGCGGTCACCCGCGGACTGGAGCAGCACGGGGTGCTCGAGGTCAGCCGCGCCCGCACCGCCGACGAGACCGCGCACGCCGCCACCACGGCGCTCGGCGAACGCGGCGAGGTCACCGATCCCACCGAACTGCCCTCGGCGGCGCGCAGTTTCGACGAGATCGTGTACGGCGGTCGCCCCGCCACCGAATTCGAGTATCGCCGCCTGGAGCAGGCCGACCGCTACTCCACCGCGCCGCCGCCGGGCGCGGAGCCGGACGAGATCAGCGAACGCCGCCGCAAGCCGCGCAAGAGGACCGCCCGCTCCCGGCGATCGGTGGACACCCCGGAACTGTTGCGCGACTGGCGGTTCTGGGCCGTGATCCTCGGTGTGCTCGCGGTGGCGCTGCTGATCTTCGGGCTGGTGAACGCCCTCAGCGCCCCCTCGGTACCACGGCCGACCGCACCGGACGGGCCGCCGCCGCAACCACCCGATATCGACGGACCGGAGTTCGGGGAGGGGCAGGACTCGCTGTTCGAGCGGCTTCCCGGCTGGGTCGCCTTCGGTGGACTGCAATGGGCCATCGCCTGGGTGATCGTGCTGTGGTGGCGGGCGCGCCGCCGCGGCAGCGTGGTGCCCGATCCGCTCCCGGTGCAGGTGCCCGCCCACGAACTGCTCGCCGGACAGGCCGGGCTGTACCGCCGCTCCCGCGACTTCGAGCATGTGGCCGCCCGGCTGCGCTCGGCGTCACTGCGGCGGCTGCGCCCGGTGCTCGGCCTCACCGCCGACAGCACGCCCGATCGGGTGCTGGCCGCGGTGACCGCGCGCAGCGGGGCCGCACCGGCACTCGTCACCGCCGCCCTGTACGACCCGGTCCCGGACCGGGGCACCCTCGAACTCGTCGCCGCCCAACTCGAATGGATCGAAGCGGAGGTCCTGTGACCACAGTGGACACCACCCACACCCCTACCGCCGAGGACGCGCAGCAGGCCCTGCTGGCCCTGCGCGCGGAGATCGGCAAGGCCGTCGTCGGCAATGACAATGCGGTCATGTACCTGGTGCTGGCGCTGCTGTGCCGCGGCCACGTACTGCTCGAAGGCGTTCCGGGCGTGGCGAAGACACTGCTGGTGCGCTCGCTGGCCACCGCGCTGGAGTTGGAGCACACGCGCGTGCAGTTCACTCCGGACCTGATGCCCGGTGATGTCACCGGTTCGCAGATCTACGATCCGCATTCGGCCGAGTTCACCTTCCGACGCGGCCCGGTGTTCACCAATCTGCTGCTCGCCGACGAAATCAACCGCACCCCACCGAAAACGCAGTCGGCGCTGCTGGAATCCATGGAGGAGCGCCAGGTTTCGGTGGACGGTGTACCGCAGCCGCTGCCGGAGCCGTTCGTGGTGATCGCCACCCAGAACCCCATCGAGCAGGAGGGCACCTATCCGCTGCCGGAGGCGCAGCTGGACCGGTTCCTGTTCAAGGTCGATGTGCAGTTGCCGGGCCGCGACGACGAGTTCCGGATTCTGCAACGGCATGCCGCCGGGTTCGACCCGCGTGATCTGGCGGGCGCGGGGCTGCGGCCGGTGGCCGGTCCCGCCCATATCGAGGCCGCCCGCCGGGCGATCGCGCAGGTCACCCTGAGCCCGGAGGTGCTGGCCTACATCGTGGACCTGTGCCGGGCCACCCGCACCTCCCCCGCCGTCGCGCACGGTGCGTCCACGCGCGGCGCGACCGCGCTGATGGCGGCGGCGCGCGCCTTCGCCTGGCTCAACGGGCGCGGCTACGTGACCCCCGATGATGTGAAAGCCATTGCGCTGCCGGTGCTCCGGCACCGGTTGCAGCTGCGGCCCGAGCACGAGGTGGCGGGTGTGACGGCCGAGGGCGTGCTGAGCTCACTGCTCATGTCCGTTCCCGTTCCGGTGTAGCCGATGGTCGTGACCGGCCGGTTGGCCCTCGCCGCGGCGGCCGCGGCGCTGTTCGTCACCCTGGTGCTGCCGTCCTGGCTCGGGGTGCTGGTGGCGACGGCGGCACTGGCGGTGCTGGTGATCGTGGACCTGGTGCTGCTCGGCTCCGCCGACGACCTCGAGCTGACCCGGGAACCGGTCACCACGGTGCGCACCGGACGCGCGGCCGAGGTGGAACTGGTGGTGCTGAACAAGGGTTCGCGCACGTTGCGCGGCGTCGTCTGGGACGACTGGCCCGACAGCGCGCACGCCGAACACCGCACGCACGAACTGCGTCTGCCCGCCAATACCCGGGTTCGGTTCCACACCGAACTCACCCCGGACTATCGCGGTGACCGCATCGCGGGACCGGTGACGATCCGGCTGCTCGGCCCGCTCGGCATGGCGGGACGCCAGACCCGCCGGGCGGTGCCCGCCCGGCTGCGCGCGCTGCCGCCGTTCCGGTCGGAACGACTGCTGGGAGCGAAGATTCGCCGCCTGCAGCAGATGGAAGGGCGCAATACGGCCACCATTCGCGGCCAGGGCACGGAATTCGATTCTTTCCGCGAGTATGTGGTCGGCGACGACGTGCGCACCATCGACTGGCGCGCCACCGCCCGCGCCGACGACGTGCTGGTGCGCACCTGGCGGCCGGAACGCAACCGGCATGTGGTGATGCTGCTCGACACCGGGCGGATCAGCGCGGGCCGCGTCGGCGACGGCACCCGCCTGGACGCCATGGTGGAGGCGGCGCTGCTACTCGCCGGGCTGGCCGCCGCCGGTGGCGATACGGTGGATCTGCTGGCCTTCGACCGGGAGTTGCGCACCGAGGTGCGCGGGGTCGGCGGAAAGCGGTTGCAGTTCAAGCTCATGCACGCCCTGGCCGCGGTCGCGCCGCGCCTGGTGGACACCGACTATCAGGCGCTGCTGAACGCGACCCTGCAACGCGCCCGCCGCCGCAGCCTGGTGGTGTGGTTCACCCACCTGGACGCCGCCGTGGTGCAGGAGCGGCTGCTGCCCGTGCTGCCGGTGCTCACCCGCCGCCACCGGGTGCTGATCGTCGCGGTCACCGATCCCGAGGTCGCGGCCGCCGCCACCCGCCGCGCCACCGTCGACGACCTGTACACGGCCGCCGCCGCGGAGAGCCTGGTCATCGAGCACACCCTGACCCGGGAAAGCTTGCAGCGCATGGGCGTTCGCGTGATCGCCGCACCGCCGGAGCAGCTGCCGGAGGCATTGGCGAACGAGTATCTGGAGCTGAAGCAAACCGGCGCGCTCTGAGTTCGGTTGCTTGGTTACCTCTTTGAGGGTTTGGCCCGCATGATCCCGCTCAATCCGAGGTAAACCTTCAACCGTCTCTTCACAGATACGATGACAAGGTATGTCGAATAGTGCAGCGGCCGCGTCACGCGGTCGATCGGTGATCGCCGCCGGGCGTCGCCATTCGGCCGGTGTCCGCACGGATGGATCGGTTTCGACGGCGGGACGGCCCCGGGCACCGGAGTGCCGCACCGATACCTGGCGCGACATCGTGGCCGTGGCCGCTGGAAACGTGCACACCTTCTCGAACACGGGCCGGTCGCACACCGTGGGCCTGCGCGCTGACGGCACCGTGGTCGCGGTCGGCTGGAACGGGGACGGCCAGTGCGACGTCGACGCCTGGACCGGTGTGGTCGGCATCGCCGCCGGTTGGCGACGCACCCTGGCGGTTCTCGCGGACGGCACGGTCCGGGCGGCGGGAAGGGGAACGGAGGGGGCGTGCGACGTCGACGCCTGGCGTGAGATCGTCGCCGTGGCCGCCGGGGATTGGCATTCGGTGGGCCTGCGCGCGGACGGCACGGTCACGGCGGTGGGTAACAACCGACGGCGGCAGTGCGAGGTCGCCGACTGGCGCGACGTGCGTGCCGTCGCGGCGGGCTATCTGCACACCGTGGCCGTCACCGTGGACGGGCGGGTGCTCGCGGCGGGGGCCGCGTCGCATGGCGTCACGCAGGCATCCGGCTGGCACGACGTGGTCGGAGTCTCCGCGGGCAGCTATCACATCGTCGCGGTCGACACCCGCGGCCGGGTCTTCGCCGCCGGAGACAACAGCCACGGGCAGTGCGATGTGGAGTCCTGGCGCGATGTCATAGCGGTCGCCGCCGGGTCCACGCACACCCTCGGGCTGCGCGGCGACGGAACCATTCTCGCAGTGGGCGACAATGACAGCGGTCAATGCGATACGTCGGGGTGGCGACTCCGGATCTGATGGTTCGGTCGGCGAGGTAGCCGCCCGCTGTCAGCTGTCGTCGGATCTCAGACGTGCGTCGCGACCGGCCGCGACCACTGCGTTTCCGGCTGGAACGGCACAGCCGGTGCGGCGGGCGGCACGGGCAGTGCCCGGCGCTGACGTTCGGCCAGGATGGCACCCAGGATGTGCATGGGCGGATGGCCCACGGGCACGGGCATGGCCAGCTCCGCACAGACCGCGTGCAACAGCGCCGTGCCGAGCTGCTGTTGCGCCGGCGGGGTCAGGCCGGGAAAGCGCAGCAGGTACTGGCGCACCGCACGAGCCGATTCGTCGGACAGCCCGGACACGTCGAGCTGCCGCGACCAGGCCAGCAGCCAGGGCGGCGGCACCGCGAGTCCCACATAGGGAATCCGGGTCTGCCCGTGCACGACCACCGTGCCCGCCAGAATGTCACCCACCCGCCGCGCCTGCGGCGAACACAGCGACACCAGAATCGCGATCAGCCCGGTACCGAGAATCCAGAAGTCCACGATGCCGCCCAGCCCCCGGGTGAGCGCATGCCGAAAATCGACGGGCCCACCATCGGCCCGCACCACCCGCAGCCCGAGCGCCAACTTGCCCACGGTCCGCCCGCGCGTCAACGTCTCGCACGCCACCGGATACCCGATGAGCACCCCCACGACGATCACGATGAGCGCCGCGTCCTCCCACGCCGAATCCGCGTTCAGCCCGGCCAACGCCATCTCCGCCACGAAGATCAGCAGCAGCCCACCCACCAACTGCACCACCAGGTCGATCAGAAACGCCACCGCCCGCGCGGGCAGCCGCGCGACCGGCAGTTCGACGGCGACAGCCTCGCCGGTGGTGAATAGGGCCATGGTGACTCGCATTCTTCCCACGCACACGCGGCGAGGCAACACGCGCGCGCCGTGTCACGCCACCGCGCCCGGTCCGCTGGGCGAGTACACCGTTCCCCCGGTGCGCGTTCAGCCCTGATGGACGCTGCCGCAGCGCCTGCCCCAACACGTCGACGTGAGTATTCATCGGCCATGTCGCCGACACCGTGAGATCAGTCGTTGAGGCCCCAGGTGTTGAGAGTGGGCGGGGGCACTCAGCCCTGCCGAGTCGGTCTCGGATATGCCTGGCGAGGTACCCGGCCTTGTGCGCAGAACCGAAATCGGCTCCCGCGCGGCCGAGCCGCTACAGCGCCGCGCCGAGCCAGGAAGCGAACCCGAGCAAGCTGTCGGTCTGCCGCCGCTGGGCGCCTGCGATTCCGTGTACGGTTTCGCGCACAGACGGGTGCAGACGGGTCTGCTGTGGCGCTGCCGCCCGGGCCTTGTTCAAGGCGGCCAACGCTCGGTCGGGCTTGCCGCTGAGCAGCCAGGCGCGGGCGTTGTCGTGCCAGTGATGACCGATTCGGGTCGGCGGTGCGTCGGCCGTATAGGTCAGCTGCGCCCCTTCCACCGCCGCGCGGTTCGGATCGCCCGACTCGAGTTCGATCGCGTGTGCGTGGATCTCCACGTTCAGCGGACCGAACGCCGTCATGTACAGATCGGTTTCGCCGGTCCGGGCCGCCATCTCCCGCGCGGCTCGAACGTGGTCGACCGCGCCGGGATGGTTGAGCTTGCGCGCCTCGTTGATCGCCCCGGCCAGATGGGAGTACCCGGCCAATACCAGCCCGGCGCGGCTGCTGTCGGCGGACTCGATGGCGGAGTCGATGAGTTGCCCGGCCACCTCGGCCTCGCCGTAATGGGTCAGCACCCGGGCGCGGGCCAACGCGGAGAACGCACCGTAGTTCGGATCGTCGGCGAAGGGGGCGTAGCCGTCGGCCAGGTCCAGCGCGGGAAGCGCCAGCATCAGATGACCGGTGCGGCGGGCGGACCATTCGGCGAGTACGTAGGCGGAGGTGAGCAGGGTGTACGCGTGCGACTGCTCATCGCCGGAAAGGTCACGTACCGCCCCGTGCAACCGCCGGATGATATCCGGCAACATCTCGATCGTCTGGCGCGTCCGGTCACTGCGGTAGAGCTGTTGGGCCGCTTCGAGATCGGCCTCGATCCGAGACAGCGGGCCAGGCTCGGCAGCGCGAGCGTAGCGCCCCTCGGTGAGCAGCACCGACAGCGCATTCACCGCGTCCGACAACGGTTTTCCGTCGTCGTACGGAGCGCCGGTCAGGTGTTCCGGTGTGATCCGCAGGGCACGCGCGACCGCTGAGATGAACCCCGGCGATGCCGGTTCACGTCCCTGCTCGACCGCCTTGACCATGCTCAGGCTGTACGCGGCGCGGGTGGCGAGCGCCCGCTGGCTCAGCCCGGCGATCTTGCGTTCCGCGGCGATCCGATGCCCCACATGTTCGCCCATGTTCCGAGCGTAAACCCGCGATAGCCCCATGTCTCCCTGTCCCTTCACTGTCCCTCCGCCTCCTTGCGGGCAGCGAAGCTCAGTGGCAGCCCCGCCGCCAGGTCGATCCCGTAACGGCTTCCTGGCGGTGGTGCGCACCACTTCGACACGGATTGGGGCGGGCCGGTGGAACTGCACGGGCGATTCGATGAGGACGGGGCGGTGCCGTCGGGCGACGGCTTCCGCTACCTCCAGCGCATCGACGGCTCATGGTCGCTGATCGGTGATGACGGTTGGGAAATAGACCCCGACGACATTCACCCCGACGCGAGGTCCGCGCTTGCCGCCGTGGCGTTCGCGCCGATCGACATCGATCCACTGCGGATCGTGGACACCGAGATTCGGTGATCACCATGTCGTGGTGGGTGTTCGCGATCGGTGTGGTTGCCGCAATCCTGCTGACCGCGGCCGCGTACGCGGTGGCGTGGTTGTGCCCGCGCCATACGCCGGACGGGCGCAGCGTGGCCGAGATACGGCAACGGCTGCGGGAGGAGCGGATCGAGATGGAAGCGGCCGTGTGGCCGGTCGGGTACCCGCATGATGCGCCGGACCGACCTATGGGGGAACTCGAGGCCCAGCGAACGATGCAGCGACACCGGTCGTGTCGGGTCGGTGAGTGTCCGCGCAAGACCGCGGCGTGGCGGACGCTGGTGGAGGCGGGCCGGATCACACCGGACTCGGGACGCACCTTTTGATCGGGGTACGTCGCGGTACGACAGCCGATTTCGCACCGCCGCTCATCTCAGAGCATCGGCATGCAGTGGTCGCAGGTCCGAATTGATCGCCAATCCGGGAACGCGCCACGTGGCTCCTTCGGCGAATCATGATGCCGTTGATCGGTGAATCCGGGACTGCCCGGATGCCGCATCGGGTGAGAGCTGACGTCACGGTTCGGCTTGACATCATGCTGTGGCAGGGTCGGTCGTCACACACGGTATGCGGCATTTCAGTGCGTCTTCTGTCCAACAGCGCGCAGTACCTCTGCGAGCCAGACCAAGTGGTATCCAATCGCCTGATCCGGATCAGCGAGCAGGTCCGTCAAATGCTGCCATGACCACGAGAGCTGACCCATCGTCAGGTTGGGCGGAACCCTATCGACGACGTACAACTCGTCCTGCGGGATCGACCAGAAGTAGTCCTCGTCCAATCGGACAATGTCACCCCCCGTGGTCGCCTCCACATGATCCAGTAGCAGATTGAACGATCTGCGCAGCTCGGTGAGAGATACGTCCAAGTGCCATTCGGTCATGAGCATCATCATGACGGGATGGCTCGAACGCACTGAACTCGGCCGGTAAAGGACGTTCGGCCCCCTAGGATAGGTTCGGCCGGTTGACCGTCCGCAGCGCCACGCTGGCCGGTTCGGTCAGCGCGACAGTGGCAGAAGCGGATGCCCGTCAGAGCGGCAGCCTGTCCGACCATAGTCGGAGTACTCCGATCACCCTCGATAGCGTGAATCGCCTCCGAAGTCTGCTCCCCAGCGCAAGTAACCACTGAGCGAATCGGAGATGCCCACGCGCTCGTCAGTTTCGTGGTCCCACACGTAGATCCCATCGACCCACCCGTCAGATCCTCGGTGGAAGCCGAACTGGTCGCCACTGCCATTGTCGCCTATGGACATGAGTTCATCGAAGGGCCTGAAGAGTTCGGCGAAGTCCGCGCGATTCCGAAACACGGCATTTCGGTCGATGATCCGCTGGATCGACCAAACCAGCCCAGTTCCGGTTTCCACACCGTCGGCCTGCCGCAGCAAATCCCGCAGCTCACCGGGTACCGGCTGGCCGAGCTGCTGCTCGATCTGGTCAATTTCCATGTCGGAAGCTGGTTCTCCGAACTCGACCCAGGGGTATAGCCGACTGATCAGGTCCTTCCACATGCGCAGATCTTCTCACGGCAAACGATCAGCATCCGATTGAAAGGGCACCGGGTTCAATCGAGGAGTCCGAAGTCGGCGAGTGCATTGCATGACGAACGTTGCCACCGCGCGCACGGTCATCGGCATGTGCATGCACTCGCCGGCTGAGCCCGCGGCCGGTTCCGAACGCCCGGGTCGCGGCAATAGCGGATGCTCAATTACGACCGTTCCTAAGAGTTGGGCGAGTCGATCAGCCCAGATATCGTGGCCAAATGGGGCATCCTGGTTCGCAGTACTACAACCCAGATCTGACGCCGGACGAGATAGACACGCTGCTCCGCACTAACTACTTGCTCGTCCAGGCCAGCCGGGCAGCGCTGGGCCTCATCAGCAGTGAAATCGTCGGCATGGCCGTCGAACCGCACCCCGGTGCGATAGTGATCCACGTGGCGGCCACGCGGGAAACACCGGCGCTAGCAGAGGACCTCGACGACATCGTCAGCGATCTGCACGCGTCTCTGTCCGGCGGCCCCGAGCAAAACTCGGTCATCATCACTCGAGTGCACCTAGGCTGGCCCGATGCCACGTGGCATAGCGGCTCGTACGCACCGTTCTACATTGCCAAACCCGACGACGACTGATGCCGTTGCGCTCTCCGCCGGACATGCCGCAGATCTCAACGGATTGGGTTCGCCCGCCGCCGGGCCGTCTCGAGCCGCCCGATTCCGAGGCAGCGTCGATCGGTAGCGACCGCCGGGGGGCGCGATACTCGGCATGTGCGGATGGTTGAGGTGTCATGTGGCTGAGGCCATGTAGGCGGCCAGGATGTAGTTCGGGTGCCGGTCGAGGTTGGTACGGGCGCGGTCGTAGCGCATGGTGGTGCGCGGGTCGGCGTGGCGGGCGGCGATCTGGACATCGCGCAGGTCCACGCCGGCATCGAGCATGGTGGTGAAGAAGGTGTGGCGCAGCATGTGCGGGTGCAGCTTCGGCAGCCGCACCACCGAGTGCTCGGCCAGGCGCCGCAAGCGGCGGGTCGCGCAGTGCCGGTCCATGCGCCGGCCCCGAAGGTTGAGCAGGATCGGCCCGCGGACTCGGTTCTCCACGGCGCGGTCGACGGCGCGACCGACCGCCGGCGGCAACGGCACGAGCGCGATCTTCGTGCCTTTGCCGACAGTGCGCAGCACCCGGTGGCCGTGTTCCTCGCCGATATCGTCGATGTCGCAGCGGCACGCCTCGCTGATCCGCAATCCGAGCAGCCCCAGCATGGCCACCAGCGCGAAGTCCGGTGGGTTGCCCGAGTCTCGGGCCGCACACAGCAGGGCCTCGAACTGCAGATGCGAAAGTCCCAGTGTCGGTGACTCGTTCGACACCCGCGGCCGGCGCACGTACTCGGCGGGGGAACGGTCCAGCCCGCCGTCGATGACGCAGGTGCGGTAGAACCCGGCTACGACGGCCAGGCGGCGGGCGACGGTGGCGGGTTTGAAGCGTCGGACTTCCTGCATCCACCGCATGTACCGTTCGACCTCGGTGCGAGCGACGGTGAGCGGCGTCAGTTGCTGGTCGGTGCACCAGGAGAAGTACAGGCGCAGATCGGATTTGGTGTGGATACGGGAGACGGCGGAGAAGCGGGCGAGGTAGGCGAGGGCCGCCAGCCGGAGCACGAGGTCGTCACCGGCGAAGGTGACATCGATGTCGGGTGAGGGGGCCATCCCTCACGATGCCGCCACCCCGGCAAACCGCCCGAGCAGACGCGCGGGTCGCGGCATGTTCGGACGTCTCGAGGATCCGGACGTGCCCCCGTGCCTCGCCTTCGACCCCGGTCCGGCACAATAACGCCGGTGCGAGCCGCCGACCTAGAGATTGAGTTCCGCCGGTACCTGGACAGCCACGGCCGCGCCCTCGACGACCTCGACGCCACTACGGCGATCGACGCGATGACCATGTTCTATGCCCATCACCGCGTGGCAGATGCCGACCTCGACAACGACGGCGACATGCTGCTGTTCCAGTGGGGCATTTATGACGACAACCAGCAAGAATTCGTTTACGACATCACACGCCAAGTGATCACTGATCACGGCGGCGATGACAATATCCGGCAGCTCTCACTCACCCTGCACTATCCGATGACGCCGACATCCCCCAGCATCGGAAACGGCAGTCAATGGTGTTCTCACCCAGAGCAGGCCGAACATTTCCTGTCGCTGGTTACCCACCACCCGGCGACATCTCATGTCCTCACCACTCACCCACACCGTACCGAGGTCACCTTCGACCACGCCGGATAGTCGAATCCAGATCGACGTTCGATGCGCTGAAATCGGCAGATCAGTGCGTGCGCCGGCAGGCGCCGTGGCCGCCTCGAACGCGCGGGACGCGGCACGAGCGGATGTTCGAGGACCGTGCACTTGACGCCGAGCTCTATATGCCTGTCTGACCGTCGATCCGTTCCCGAATCAGGTCGGCGTGCCCGTTGTGCCGGGCATATTCCTGAATCATGTGCGTGAGGATCCACCGCAGGCTGTAGCGATCGCTGGTCGGTCCATATTCACCGAAGGTGTCCAGCGTCTCGCAGGAATCGGCGATCTCGCGGGATCGGGCACATGCGCTGTGCCACAACCGGAGTGATTCGTCTTCATCCGCGTTGTCGACGTCGAAGTCCGTACCGTCCGGCGTGTCGGCCTGCCAGTACTCAAACGGGGTATCCGCACCGGCCAGGACGCGCGAACCAGCCTATTTCGACATCGGTCAGATGGCGGATGAGTCCGAGCAGCGACAACCGCGACGGTTCCACAGCCCGCGAGCGAAGCTGGTCGGCGGTGAGTCCAGAACACATCCGGGCCAGCGTTTCTCGATGAAATTCCAGGGCGCTGGTGAGCGTCTCACGTTCTCCGGCAGTCTCGTGTGTTTCGGTCCGTTGCGTTGACTCCACCCGTTCATGATGCCGGGTCCGTGCGAGTCGTGATCAACGTCCGCACTTCGGCATGAGCGTGCGTTCAGACATCCCCCATGCCGCCGAACCTGCTCGCCGACGACGTCAGAGTCGCCGATGCCTACGGGGTTTTAGCCCGGGTATCAACTCTGGAGTTCGCCGATACTCACCGTCGAGACTCATCAGCGTAGCCAGCCGGTGCTGGCCGCCGCGTCGGGCGGGGCGCGTCGGTGACGGCCGATAGTCTTTCCTCAGCCGTGCGGCAGGAGGGCAGTGATGGATCTGGACGCGTACACCTATGTGCACAGGCAGTCCTGGGAGCGACTCGATCAGCTCGCGACCCGGCGGAAGCGGTTGTCGGGGGCGGAGACCGATGAACTGGTGCGGCTGTATCGGGTCACCTCGCAGCAGTTGGCGGCGTTGCAGACGCAGGGGGCCGATGCGGAGTTGATCGCCGGGTTGTCGGCGATGCTGACCCGGGCGCGGGGGCGGGTGTTGAGTGCGCGCACCGAGATCGGGAAGGAGATCGGTTACTTCTTCACGCACCGGTTTCCCCTCGCGGTGTATCGGGCGTGGGGCTGGTGGGTGGGGGTCGCGGCGGCCTTCCTGCTCGGGTCTACGGCGCTGGCCTGGTGGGTGGCCGAATCGTCGCATGCGCGGCGGACTCTCGGGCTGCCCGAGAATTCGCCGGAGCTGACCGGGCCGGGCGGGGCGTTCGAGTCGTACTACTCCGAGCATCCGAACGACGCGTTCGCCGCCCAGGTGTGGACCAATAACGCGTGGGTGGCGGCGCTGGCGCTGTTCACCGGCTTCCTCATGCTGCCCGCGGTCTACGTACTCGTCATGAACGCGGTGAATCTGGGCATCACCGCCGGGCTGATGGGGCACGCGGGGCGGCTGGAATCGTTCTTCACGTTCATCCTCCCGCACGGAATGCTGGAGCTCACCGCCATTTTCGTGGCGGGCGGGGCGGGGCTGAAGCTGGGGTGGACGCTGGTCGATCCGGGGCGGCGCAGCCGGGTGCAGGCGCTCGCGCACCAGGGCCGGGCCACCGCCGTGATCGCCGTCGGGCTGGCGGTGGTGTTGTTCGTCTCGGGCCTCATCGAGGGTTTCGTGACACCGAGTCAGCTGCCCGATCCGCTGCGCATCGGGGTCGGCCTGCTGGCGGAGTTGATCTTCCTCGGCTATGTGTTCGGCGTGGGTCGCCGGGCGGCGCTGGCGGAGGAGGAGGGTGAGCACATGTCGAGCTACTCGACGGGAATCGGACCGGAACCGGCTGCGGTGAAAGGTGCTTCGACCTCGGTGGCGGCGGTCGGAAATTGATTTCCACTGGCCGCAGCGAGTCCAGCTCAGCTGCGGCCAGCGTTGCCGACAACTCTACACAATCGTTATGCCGACGCAACCCTCGACACGGACCGCGGGCGTATAAGCCGACCAGGCGAATCGGGCACTGCGGGAGGGTGATCCGGGAAGATCGCAAATTTCCAGCTTCCCCATTTTCGAGGCTAGGTAACGATCACCGTGATCATTTCGTGGCTACTTCCGCGCCACCGCCGAGCGACCCTAAGGACCGCTTGGTGTGAACCCCGCCCGAACGTTTGCCTCCGTTTCGGTCAAAACTCGCATCCAGGTCGGTCAACCCGCGTTCATCTGGCGTTTTCCGAGAGCAGAAGGCTATTGCCTACCGTTCGCCAGATTCGAAACAAACTCCAAGTTTGTTTAACTGAGCTAAGCCCGTACGTGCGTCTAGCAAAAGTCACCGAAAAGGTGTCGGGTACCCCGAGCGCCGTCCGGCGGCAATCGAATTTCGTTCCCGCCGACCCGCCGCGCACCCATCCGCCGCCGCCCGGCAACGCCCCGACCGGGGGCCGCCGAGCGGCACTGCGATCTTCGTCACATCTCACCGCGACCTGCGGTTTTCCTCAGCCCGCGATTCGGACGATGCCCGTCGTGGTGCCTTGCAGCACATCGCCGGAAGGCATCAGCAGCGGCGAGGTCTGCAAGGGATCGGCGAGCAGTGTGGACGGCAGCCCGCGCTCACTCACCACCTCCCCGGTGTGCGGATCCACGACCGTGAACGCGTAGCCGTCCAGCGGCGTCGTGACCGGCAGACCCACCCGGCTCACCGTGTACAGCAGACCGTCACCGGCCGACAGATGCGGGACGGCGGAACTGCGCACCGTGTTCTCCCACACCGTGCGGCACCCGCCGCCGTCCACATCGACTCGCGTCATACCACCGACGAAGGGAGCCGACGCCGGTTCGGCCGGACCCGCGCCCTCCGGCACCGCCGGATACGGATAGCCGTAGGTGGAGGCAACGAACACCGACGCCCCGATCCCGACGGGCGAGTTCTCGCTACCCGCGCCACCGCGCGTCAGCACCGGCCGGGTGCACACGAGTTCACCGCTGCCGGAACGGAACACCAGCAGGCTCACCTGGCCGTCCGCATTGTCGACAATCGTCAGATAGTCGGCCCCCGTGCTCGGCCCGAAGTAGGTGGGCGTGGACCCGGTCCCCCAGGACAACTGTCCCGGCTTGCGCGCCGGACCCCGGTCGTAGGCCGCGCGCCACAGCTGCACCGGCCGCCCGGCGGCGTCGGCGTCGAATTCGTAGAGCGCGTGCGTGGTCGCCACCGCGACCCGCCCGCTCGGCGCGGCCGAGATGCTGTTGGCCACCTGCTCTCCGGCGGGCAGCCCGAGCGTGGCGACGGCACCGCCGAGCGTCACCGTGCCGACAATGCCGCGCGCGGTGCCGAACCAGACCGTGCCCGACCAGTCCGGCACCAGCCCGGTGACGCTGTCACCATCCGGAATGGCCGCCGTGAGATCCACCGAATCGACCACGCGCAGTTCCCATCCCGCCCCCGTGCGCTCGTGCGCGATCCGCAACAGCTTCCGGGCGCCGTCCACCACCACGAGCCGGTCGTCGTTGTCGAGATAGGCATACACGCCCCCGAGCAGCCCACCCTTGGTCAGCTTCAGCTGCGCCAGTGACCCGGTGAGCACCCCCGCCGACCCACTGGCGGACCCGCTCGCCGACCCGCTGCCGGACCCACTGGCAAGCCCCGCCGATCCGGTGGCCGGACCCCCGGACCCGGTACCGAGCAGCCCCGAATCCGCCGGATCGATCAGATGCACCACCGGCGCACGGTCGACCACGCCGGTACACAGCGCCACCACCAACCCGTCGGACCCCTGCAACAGCGTCGGACAGGCCGCCCCCAGCGGGTACACCCCGATCCCCCGCGCACCGGTCCCCGGCCCCGGATACGGCACCACATCCGAGGACCCCGCATCCCCGTGCATGGTCGCCGAACCCACCGGCCCCAGATATGGATTCGGCTCCGCCAACGGCCCCCACCCGGGCGCCGCCGCCCCCGGCCCCGCCGCGATCGTCCCCAACATGCCGACCGTCAGCAGCCCCAATGCCGACCGTCCGATTCTCCGTGCTGACACAGCCGCCGATACTGCCCGACCGCTACCGGGTCCTCGGGCAATACGCCACTCCGGCCCCGGCCAGTGGGACCGGGTCTGGACTTACGACGCCAACTCCGCCCGGGCGGGCGGCTGCCAGATGCGGCTGCGCAGGTCGGTGCCGCGGATGACCTGGATGCGCCACGGGGTGAGGCGCAGTACGCGCAGCTTGGGGTCGTCGGGGCCGTGCCAGAACTGGCCGAGGTGGTAGCCGGCGCCGCGGGGGCTGGTGCGGCGGTACAGGTTCCAGACGTGGGTTTTGCGGGTGATGTCGTCGACGCCTTCGGCTGTCGCTTCGACCGCCACGGAGTTGTTGCCGGGTTTCCAGTAGGAGAAGCTGGTGTGCGGGTTGGCGGCCAGGTGTTTCTCCTTGACGGGGGTGCGGTAGGTGGCGAGCCAGCCGAGGGGGTTGCCGTCGACCTTCTCCCATACCGGGATCAGGACGCGGGTGCGGGGGCGGTTGCGGGCGTCGACCGTCACCATGGTGGCGTAGTTGATGGAGCCGACGTAGGCGTTGAATTCGCTTTCCAGATCCTCGAATCGGCCGACCTTGGCGCTCATGAGGCGACTCCCTTCCGGAGAACTTCGATCACACTGGCGAAACTGTCCGAACCGTGCCCTGATTCCCGGGCGCGCAGCATGGTGGACTTGAGCAGTTCGGGCAGGGCGGTGTCGATGCCGCGCGTCGACTCCTCGTGCAGCACATGGTCGATCGTCGCGATCTGCACGTCCACGGTGGCGTCGTCGCCCGGGTAGCTGCCCTCGTCCACCTGGGCGGCGTAGCGGGTGAGGAAGGAGTTCACGGTGGCGAGCCAGCGGATCGCGATGGGGGTGAACTCCTGTGCCGCAACCTGTTCCGCGCCGACCAGGGCGACGCCGTGCAGCCAGCCGGTCATGGTGGACCACATGAGATTCAGCAGCGCCGAGTCGTAGAGGGCGGCGATACCGGCGTCCGCGCCGAGGTAGAGCGGATCGCCGAGAGCGGCGAGGGTCGCGCGGTGCGCTTCGAACGGGGCGGCGGCACCGCTGTAGAGGAACATGACCTCGGAGCTGCCGACGCCGGGCGGGGTGGTCATGATGCCGCCGTCGAGATAGTCGACGCCGCGCTCACCGAACCACTCGGCGGCCGCACGGGCCTGCTCGGCACCGCACGAGGTGAGGTTGACCAGCGCCTTGCCCGCGAGTTCGGACACGATCGGATCGGTCAGCTCCCGCATCGCCTCCTGGTCGAAGACGCAGACGAGGACCAGCGGGCTCGCCTCGACCGCCCGGCGCGGATCGGCCGCCGGCACCGCGCCCCGGTCCACCAGCGGCTGGGCCTTGTGCGCCGACCGGTTCCACACGGTGACCCGGTGGCCGCGATCGAGCAGCGCGGCGGCCAGCGCCGAGCCCATCTGACCCAGGCCGAGTACCGTGACGGACTGCGGTGTGGTGTTCATCTCTTGTCTCCCTTGAGGTTTCAACGATTCTTGGCCGACCGGGATCAAGATTCGCAGCCCGTATGGGAGCCGACCAGTGACACGAATGCCGGGTATCACCAAATTCCTGCCATAGGCTGACGGGTATGAGCGTCGGTTCCGTAGCCCTGGTCGTTCCCGCCGACATCGGCGTGCCCACCTGGGATCTCTACGAATTGAGCATTCCGGCAACAGTTTTCGGAAAGCCCCAGCCGGACCTGTCCCCCACCTGGTATGAATTGCGGCTGTGCGGCACCGGTGATCGGAGCGAACCCGGCTCACCAGGCTTCACACTGCGTACCCCCTACGGGCTCGAGGGTCTGGTGGGTGCCGACACCGTGATCGTCCCATCGGTGCCGGACGACTGTGTCGATGAAGGAAAGCCGCTGCCACCCGATCTGATCGATGCCCTGCGTGCCGCGCACGCCGCCGGCGCCCGCATGGTCTCGCTGTGCACCGGAGCCTTCGCCCTGGCCGAGGCCGGACTGCTGGACGGCCGCCGCGCCACCGCGCACTGGATGCACACCGCGCAGCTGGCCGAGCGCTATCCCGAAGTGCGCGTGGATGATTCGGTGCTGTACGTGGACAACGGCGATGTGCTCACCAGCGCCGGGATGACCGCGGGCCTCGACCTGTGCCTGCATCTGGTGCGCCGCGACCTCGGCTCCCGGGTGGCGAATCAGCTGGCGCGGCGCATGGTGGTGCCCGCGCACCGGCCGGGCGGTCAGGCCCAGTTCATCGAGGAATCGGTGCCCGAGACCGACGACCGCGCCCTCGCGCCGGTCATGGACTGGGCGCGCACCCGCCTCGACCGGCCGCTCACCGTCGAGGACCTGGCCCGCCGCGCCGCCGTCAGCCCCCGCACCCTCTACCGGCGCTTCCAGGAGACGACCGGCACCACGCCGTTGCAGTGGCTGCTGAACCAGCGTCTGGCCCGCGCCCGCGCCCTGCTGGAAACCACCCATCTCCCGGTGGAGAAGATCGCCGAACGCAGCGGCTTCGGCACCGCCAACAATCTGCGGCATCACTTCGTGGAGCGGCTCGGCGTCTCCCCCGGCGGCTACCGTCGCGCCTTCCCCTGCCAGCCCCTCGGGACGAACCCCGACGAGACGAACTCCGACGAGACGAACGTCGCCTGAAACGGCGAAGGGCTCGACCCGGAATCCGGATCGAGCCCTTCGACTGGTGGGCGAGGGGGGACTTGAACCCCCACGTCCTTGCGGACACTGGCACCTGAAGCCAGCGCGTCTGCCATTCCGCCACTCGCCCGAGCGACGTGAAAAAGTTATCACGGGGTATGCCCTAAAACGAAATCGCCTGGTGACCGGCCGTACACCCAATTGCGGACCGGGCGGGAACCAGGGGCTTTCGCCAAGAGTTACAGGTGTGGACGATCGTGGATATCATGCAATCACCGTGTCCCTACGGCGACACGCCCTTCTCGCGTGTCGCCGTATCGGACGCGCCGTGCATGACACGGCGTCTGCAGACCACGACACGAGAAACGCTCGCTCTCGAGGGAGCGTCATGACCCGGGAGGAGGGGCGATGGGTATCGTTTCGCGGTTCGAACGTCGCCTCCAGGGAGCTGTCGGGGATGTCTTCGCCCGCGTGTTCGGCGGTAGCGTCGTGCCCCAGGAAGTCGAGTCGGCCCTCCAGCGCGAGGCCACCGATCACATCCAGGAACTCGACGGTGGGCATCTGTTGGCTCCCAACAGCTACACCATCACCATCAACGAGTCGGACCTGCGGCAACTCGAGGCCGACCACGATCTGACCACCCGCGCGTTCGCCAAACATCTGCAGGACTACATCCGCGAGCAGGGGTGGCAGACCTACGGCGAAGTGCACGTGGCGTTCGAGGCATCACCTACGCTGCACACCGGACAGTTCAGAACCCGCGGCCGGGTGGACCCGGACGTGGGCCGTCGGACCGGCCCACCACCGGCATCTGAACGACCACAACGACCCGAACACCCGCAACCAGGAGCTGGCCCCATGACGCAGAACTCAGGCTACGACCCCAGCCGTGACGCCGCGGAGTCCGATCCACGCCGCGGCGGGTACGCACCCCCTCCGGCGGGCGGCCAGCAGGGCTACGCCGACCAGGGCTACGGCCAGCAGGGTTACGCCGATCAGGGCTACGGCGACTACCAGAACGGTTACGACCAGGGCGGCTACGGCCAGCAGGGTTACGGCCAGCAGGGTTACGCGGACCAGCAGGCGTACGGCCAGCAGGGCTACGCCGATCCGGGCTACGGCCAGCAGGGCTACGCCGACCCCGGCTACGACCAGCAGGGCTACCAGCAGGGTTACGACCAGGGCGGCTACGGCCAGCAGCAGGGTTACGACCAGGGCTACGGCCAGCAGGGCTACGCCGATCCGGGCTACGGGCAGCAGCAGGGCTACGACCAGGCGTACGGTCAGCAGCAGGGCTACGCCGATCCGGGCTACGGGCAGCAGGGCTACGCGGACCCCGGCTACGACCAGGGCGGCTACGCACCCGACGACCAGTACGGCCAGCAGGGCTACGGGCAGCAGCCCGGCTACGGACAGCAGGGCTACGGACAGGCTCCGGCGGCCCCGCCGCACGGCGGCTCCAGCTACTCGGCCACCCTCCAGCTCGACGACGGCAGCGGTCGCACCTACCAGTTGCGTGAGGGATCCAACATCATCGGCCGCGGCCAGGACGCGCACTTCCGGCTTCCCGACACCGGGGTGTCCCGTCGCCATATCGAGGTGCGTTGGGACGGTCAGACGGCCATGCTCTCGGACCTCGGTTCGACCAATGGAACGCTGGTCAACGGCTCGCCGGTGCAGGATTGGCAGCTCGCCGACGGGGATGTCATCCGCGCCGGGCATTCCGAGATCCTGATCCGGATCGTCTGATCCCGTAAGCTCGCGGTGCAGGTCACGATATGGCCCGAGAATCCTCGGTCGTATCGTGATCGCAACCGGTCTACGGCCCTATGATGCTGCCAACACTCACGCGGTGGCGAAACCCGGCCCGTGCTGACAGGCAACACCGGTTGGGGGTCGACGAACCGTACCTACAACACGGTCGAACAGGAGGTGGAGCACCGTGCAGGGATTGATCCTGCAATTGACCCGTGCGGGGTTCCTGCTGCTGCTGTGGCTGTTCGTGTGGGCGGTGCTCCGGACCTTGCGCAGCGATATCTACGCGGCATCCGGCATCAGAGTCGCGCCACGGTCCCAGAGTGGTTCCGCGGTGCTGCCATCGTTTCGCCGGGGCCAGAAGGGCGCCAAATATCTCGTGGTGACTCAAGGCTCACTCGCCGGCACCCGCATCACTCTCGGCACCCAGCCGGTGCTGATCGGGCGGGCCGATGATTCCACGCTGGTACTCACCGACGACTACGCCTCCACCCGCCACGCGCGCCTGTCGCCGCGTGGTGAGGACTGGTATGTCGAGGATCTCGGTTCCACCAACGGGACCTACCTCGACCGCGCGAAAGTCACCACGCCGGTGCGGGTTCCGCTCGGCACACCCGTCCGTGTCGGCAAGACAGTGATCGAGCTCCGATCGTGACACTTGTTCTCCGCTACGCAGCGCGCAGCGACCGCGGTCTCGTCCGAAGCAACAACGAGGACTCCGTCTACGCGGGGGCGCGGCTGCTCGCGCTCGCGGACGGGATGGGCGGCCACGCCGCCGGTGAGATCGCCTCGCAGTTGATGATCGCCGCCCTGGCCCATCTCGACGACGACGAACCCGGCGACGATCTGCTCGGCAAGCTCGACCGCGCGGTGCGCGAGGGCAATGCCGCCATCGCCGATCAGGTCGAGGAGGAACCCGAACTCGACGGCATGGGCACCACGCTCACCGCCATCCTGTTCGCGGGCAAGAAGCTCGGCCTCGCCCATGTCGGCGACTCCCGCGCCTACCTGTTCCGCAACGGCGAGCTGACTCAGATCACCCGGGACGACACCTTCGTGCAGTCGCTGGTGGACGAGGGGCGCATCACCCCGGAACAGGCGCACACCCATCCGCAGCGGTCGCTGATCATGCGCGCGCTCACCGGCAACGAGATCGAGCCGACGCTCATCGTGCGCGAGGCCCGCGCCGGTGACCGCTACCTGCTGTGCTCGGACGGCCTGTCCGACGTGGTCAGCGACGAGACCATCGGCAACACCCTGCGCGAGGGCACCACCGACGAGGCGGCCGACCGGCTCATCGAACTGGCGCTGCGCAGCGGCGGTCCCGACAATGTGACCGTCGTGGTCGCCGACGTGATCGACCTCGACTACGGCCAGAGCCACCCCATCGTGGCGGGCGCGGCCTCCGGTGAGGACGAGGACACTCCCCCGCCGAACACCGCCGCCGGGCGGGCCGCCGCCATGAGACCGCCGCGCGCCGCCCCGCGCCGCGCCGTCCAGCAGTCCGAGCCCGAACCGCCGCGCAAGGGCCACAAGCTGCGCTGGCTGCTGCTGGCGGTGGCGCTCATCGTGGCCATCGGCGCCGGGCTCACGGTCGGCTACAACATGATTCGCAGCAACTACTACGTGGGCGCGGACGGCGATCGGGTGGTGGTACTACGCGGGCTGCCCGGTTCGGTGCTGGGCTACTCCATCCACGACGTCGATCAGATCGGATGCGTCACCCGCGACGGCGAACTGTCCCTCGTCGCCCCCGGCACCGACTTCCCGGCCGGCTGCCGCGAACTGACCTTCGACGATCTCAAGCCCACCGGTCGCGATTCCGTCGAGAAGGGCCTGCCGCCCGGCTCCCGCGAGGACGCCGTGACGCAGATGCGGTCGCTGGCGCAGCGGGAACTGCTGCCGCCGTGCGAGAAGCCCGCCGAACCGGAGCCGACGCCGCCGAGCGACCCGAATCAGCCGCCCGCCACGGGCACGCCGACCACGGCGGTGCCGCCGACCACCACCGGTCAGCCGGACACCGAGCCCGGCACCGAACGCACCGGTGAGCTGCGTCCGCCGGAGAACCGCGAGCAGCCGCCGGCCAGCGCCCCCGTCACCACCACCCAGGCGCCGCAGATCGCGGGCCAGAACTGCAGAGTGACGGACTGATGTCCGCACCGGCACCGCCGTCCGCTGGGGCCTTTCCCAGCCCGCCGGGCGGATTCGCTCCCGCGCCGCCGCCGTCCACCCGGCGGAATATCGAGTTGCTGCTACTCGGCCTCGCCGCCCTCGTCACCACGGTGGCGCTGGTGCTGGTGGAGGCCAGCCAGGAACAATCCATCAGCTGGGATATCGCCAAGCTGGGTTTGGCGTACCTGGCGCTGTTCGGGGTCGCGCATTTGGCGGTACGGCGCTTCGCGGCCTTCGCCGACCCGGTGCTCCTACCGATCGTGGCCCTGCTCAACGGCTTGGGGCTGGTGCTCATCCATCGCCTGGATCTGGCCGATAAACAGGACGCCATCTTCAACTCCACGGCCATCCCCTCCCCCGACGCCAATCAGCAGGTGCTGTGGACCGGGCTGGGGATGGTGGTATTCATGGGTCTGCTCATCACGCTGCGCGACTACCGCACGTTGGCGCGCTACGCCTACACCCTGGGTCTGATCGGCCTGATAGCCCTGGCCATTCCGGCGCTGCTGCCGGATCGGTTCTCCATGGTCAACGGCGCCAAGATCTGGATCCGGCTGCCCGGATTCAGCGTGCAGCCGGGCGAATTCGCGAAGCTGCTGCTGATCATCTTCTTCGCCGGGGTGCTGGTCGCCAAGCGTGACCTGTTCACCGTGGCGGGCAAGCATGTGCTGGGGCTGGAGCTGCCGCGCCCCCGCGATCTGGGCCCGATCCTGGTGGTCTGGGTGGTGTGCATCGGCGTGCTGGTGCTGGAGAAGGACCTCGGCACCTCGCTGCTCATCTTCGTCACCGTGCTGACCATGCTCTACATCGCCACCGAGCGGGTGGGCTGGCTGGTGATCGGCGGCGGTCTGCTGGCCATCGGATTCCTCTTCGCCTACAACCGATTCGGGCATGTGCGGGTGCGCGTGGAGACCTGGCTGCACCCGTTCGACGACTACAACAACACCGGCTACCAGATCTCGCAGTCGCTGTTCGGCCTGGCCACCGGCGGACTGGCGGGGACCGGGCTGGGCAGCGGACGGCCGTCACAGGTGCCCTTCGCCAAGACCGACTTCATCATCACCACCATCGGTGAGGAACTCGGGCTCGTCGGCCTGGCCGCAGTGCTCATGCTGTTCACCGTGCTCGTGGTGCGCGGGCTGCGCACGGCGCTGGCGGTGCGTGACAGCTTCGGCAAACTGCTCGCCGCCGGACTGTCGTTCACCATCGCCGTGCAGGTGTTCGTGGTGGTCGGCGGTGTCACCAAACTGATTCCGCTGACCGGTCTCACCACGCCGTTCGTCTCGTACGGTGGTTCCTCGCTGCTGGCCAACTACGCGCTGGTGGCGCTGCTGATCAAGATCTCCGACGCGGCCCGCGCACCCGCCCCGGTGCGCAGGCGCGCCCCCGAACCCATTGCCGACGCCCCCACCGAGATGGTGCGGCGACCTCCGAAGGGAGGCACCGCGTGAACACTCCCCTGCGTCGCGTCGCCATGGCCGTGATGATCATGGTCGTCGCCCTGCTGGCCAATGCCACCTACGTGCAGGTCATCAAGGCCGACAGCCTGCGCAGCGATCCACGCAACGTGCGGGTGCTGATGGACGAGTACTCCCGTCAGCGCGGCCAGATCTCGGCGCAGGGCACGGTGCTGGCCAGTTCCGTCGCCACCGACGACCGGTACAAGTACCTGCGCACCTACCCGACCGATCCGGCGGCCTACGCCCCGGTGACCGGGTTCTACTCCATGCAGTACGGCAGCACCGGGCTCGAGCACGCCGAGGACTCGGTGCTCAACGGCTCCGACAATCAGCTGTTCGGCCGTCATCTCGTCGATCTGGTCTCCGGCCGCGATCCGCGTGGCGGCAATGTGGTCACCACCATCGACCCGGTCATGCAGAAGGTCGCCTACGAGCAGCTCACCTCGAAGGGCTACACCGGTTCGGTGGTGGCCATCGAACCGAGCACCGGACGCATCCTCACCATGGTGTCCACCCCCAGTTACGACCCGAACCAGCTGTCCAGCCACGACGGCGCCGCGGTCACCCAGACCTGGAACGACCTGCAGCAGGATCCGCGCTCACCCATGCTGAACCGCGCTGTGTCGCAGACCTATCCGCCCGGTTCCACCTTCAAGGTGGTGGTCACGGCCGCCGCGCTGTCCGCGGGCATCGCGCAGCCGGACGACCAGTTCACGGCCGCGTCGCGCATCACCCTGCCCGACACCGCCACCACGCTGGAGAACTACAACGGCAACCACTGCGGCCCCGGCGACAGCCAGACCGCATCACTGACCACCGCGTTCAAACTGTCCTGTAACACCGCTTTCGTGGAGCTCGGTATCAAGGTTGGGTCCGCGACGCTCAAGGACGAAGCGGCCGCGTTCGGTATCGGACAGCACGAGGGGATCCCGATTCCCGTGGCGGACAGCACCGTCGGCACCATCCCGGACGGCGCCGCGCTCGGACAGAGCAGCATCGGCCAGCGCGACGTGGCGCTCACGCCACTGGACAACGCGGTCATCGCGGCCACCATCGCCAACGGCGGCGTCCGGATGCGGCCCTACCTGGTCGACCAACTGCAAGGCCCGGATCTCAGCGTGCTCAGCACCACCAAACCGATGTCGGTGGGTCAGGCGGTGAACGCCCAGGTGGCGTCCCAACTGACCACTCTGATGATGGAATCGGAGAAGAACACCCAGGGCGGGGGCCGCAGCCCCTACACGATCGCTTCCAAGACCGGCACCGCCGAGCACGGCAGCGATCCCCGCAACACCCCGCCCCACGCCTGGTACATCGCCTTCGCGCCGGCGCAGAACCCGAAGATCGCGATCGCGGTCATCGTGGAGAACGGCGGTGACCGCGCCCTGGCCGCGACCGGTGGTTCCGTCGCGGCGCCGGTCGCCCGCGCGGTGCTCGACGCCGGACTGGCGGGGGGCTGAACGATATGAACGTGCTCGCTGGACGGGGGCTGGAATGCTGACCAACGGTGCCTTGATCGCCGACCGCTACCGGCTGCATCGCCTCATCGCCACCGGCGGTATGGGACAGGTCTGGGAAGCCCTGGACACCCGCCTCGACCGCCGGGTCGCGGTGAAGGTGCTCAAGGCGGAATTCTCGGCCGACCCCACCTTCCGGCACCGGTTCCGCACCGAGGCCAAGACCACCGCGCAGCTCAACCACCCCGGTATCGCCGGTATCTACGACTACGGCGAGACCATGGACCCGGCGGGCGGCGAAACCGCCTACCTGGTCATGGAATTGGTGTCCGGTGAACCGCTGAACGCCGTGCTCAACCGGCTCGGTCGGCTGTCGGTGGCGCAGGGCCTGGACATGCTCGAGCAGACCGGTCGCGCGCTCCAGGTGGCGCACGCCGCGGGCGTCGTGCACCGCGACGTCAAGCCCGGCAACATCCTGGTGACGCCGACCGGCCAAGTGAAGATCACCGACTTCGGCATCGCCAAGGCCGTCGACGCCTCCCCGGTCACCAAGACCGGCATGGTCATGGGCACCGCCCAGTACATCGCGCCCGAACAGGCCACCGGCGAGGACGCCACCGCCGCCTCCGACGTGTACTCGCTCGGCGTGGTCGGCTACGAGGCGCTGGCCGGACAGCGGCCCTTCACCGGAGACGGCGCGCTCACCGTCGCCATGAAGCATGTGCGGGAGACCCCGCCGCCGCTGCCGCCCGACCTGCCGCCGAACGTGCGGGAACTCATCGAGATCACCATGGCCAAGGAGCCGGGCCAGCGCTACACCAGCGGCGGCGAATTCGCCGACGCGGTGGCCGCCGTACGCGCGGGCCGTCGGCCGCCGCCGCCCAGCGGCCTGGCCGGGCCGATGACCTCCGGCGCCACCCGGGTGCTGCCGCCCGGACCGACCGTGATCCTGCCCACCGCCGCGCGCGGCGACGCCGCCACCGTGCGGTACCCGACACCGCCGCACGCACAGCGGGCGCAGCAGCCGCCGGTCGCCACCGCCATGATGCAGGGCCCGAACACCCCGCCGCCCGGCACGCCGCCGATCGGTGGACGCACCGCCGAACAGGGCGGCGGACGTTTCACCAACAGCCAGAAGGCCCTCGCGGGTCTCGGCGTCGGCGCGCTGGTCGTGGGTGCGGCGGCGGCCTTCGTCCTGCTCAGCGGGGATCCGCCGGATTCGACGCCGCCCACCAAGACCAGCGCCGTGGTGGTGCCGCCGCCGGTGCCGACCACCACCACGACCACCGAGCCGCCGACCACCACCCGGTACGTGCCCCCGCCGCCGACGGTCCCGCCGACCACCGAGGAACCGCTGCCGACCACCACGGAGCCGCCGCCGACCACGACGACGCAGCCGCCGACCACCACGCCGCAGCAACCGAGCACGACCAAACCGGCGCCGACCACCACGGTCAAGCCCAGCAAGACCACCATCGAGCCCCCGTTCGAAATACCATCGTGGCCACCGACGGTGCCCGGTGGCGCCGGTGGTGCGTTCGGAACCACGCGACCAGCACACAGCAGCACTCCAGCTCCCGCCGCCCAGCAAGGACTGCCATGACGACCCCGAAGAATCTCTCCTCTCGCTACGAGCTGGGCGAGATCATCGGGTTCGGCGGTATGTCCGAAGTCCACAAGGCGCGGGATCTGCGCCTCGGCCGCGATGTGGCCATCAAGGTGTTGCGTGCCGACCTGGCCCGCGACCCCACGTTCTACCTGCGGTTCAAGCGGGAGGCGCAGAACGCCGCCGCACTGAACCATCCGGCCATCGTGGCGGTCTACGACACGGGTGAGGCCGAGGTCGACGGCGGACCGCTGCCTTACATCGTCATGGAGTACGTGGACGGTGACACGCTGCGCGATCTGGTGCGCGGCAAGGGGCCGCTGCCGCCGCGCCGGGCCATGGAGGTCATCGCCGATGTGTGTGCGGCGCTGGACTTCTCGCACCGCAACGGCATCGTCCACCGGGATATGAAGCCCGCCAACATCATGATCAACCGCGCGGGTGCGGTGAAGGTGATGGACTTCGGCATCGCGCGCGCCATCGCCGACAGCTCCAACCCCATGACGCAGACCGCCGCGGTCATCGGCACCGCGCAGTACCTGTCCCCCGAGCAGGCCCGCGGCGAACAGGTCGACGCCCGCTCGGACGTGTACTCCGTCGGCTGCGTGCTGTACGAGATCCTCACCGGCGAACCGCCTTTCACCGGCGACTCCCCGGTCGCGGTGGCCTACCAGCACGTCCGGGAGGATCCGCGGCTGCCCTCGCACGTACACCCGGGCGTGCCGCGCGAACTGGACTCGGTCGTGCTCAAGGCCATGAGCAAGAACCCGGCCAACCGGTATCAGACCGCCGCCGAGATGCGCGCCGACCTGATCCGGGTGCTGGGCGGGCAGAAGCCGACCGCGCCCATGGTCATGACCGAGGAGGAGAGCACCACCTTCCTCGACGAGGAATTCCCCGCACCGCGCTACCGGACCGTGGAACGCGGCGACGACACCTCCGAACAGGAGATCGTCGACGCGAACGGCTCCCGCCGCGGGCTGTACCTGGGCCTGGCCGGCGCGGCCGCGGTGGTGGTGGCCTTCGTCCTGTTCTGGACGCTGATCGGTCCCGGTGCCGGACCCGACCAGGTCGCGGTGCCGGACCTGGCCAACCGGCCCGCCGCCACCGCGCAGCAGGAATTGGAGCGGCTCGGTTTCACCGTCGCCATCCAGGAGAAGCCGGACAGCAAGGTGGCGCAGGGCAATGTGATCGCCACCCAGCCGCTCGGCGGCTCGCGCGTCGACGAGGGCAGCACCGTCACCCTCCAGGTGTCCACCGGTCCCGCGCAGGTCGCGGTGCCGCGCCTGGCCGGACTCACCCAGCAGCAGGCCGAACAGCAGCTCAATGCCAAAGGGCTGCGGCTGGATTCGGACGTGCAGCGCGACGCCTCCAGCGTCGAGGACAAGGACAAGGTGATCGCCCAGACCCCCACCGAGGGCGCGCGCATCGACGCCAACAGCACGGTCACCATCACCCTCGGCAAGGGACCCGAACAGGTGCGCGTCCCCGACGTGGTGGGCCAGCCGCTGGAGGTGGCCGAACCCAACCTGGTGGAGAGCGCCGGTTTCGAGATCACCGTGCAGGAGGTGCAGAACTCCCAGCCCAAGGGCACGGTGATCGGCACCAACCCGGCGGGCGGATCCATGGCCGACCGGGGCTCCACGGTCATCGTCCAGGTCTCCACCGGCGACGCCATCACCATGCCGGACCTGCGCGGTATGACCCCCGCCCAGGCCGCCGACACCCTGCGCTCGCGCGGCTGGGTCGGCCAGATCAGCCAGAACACCCAGGCCACCCTGGACGCGGGCAGTGTGGGCCGGGTCATCGCCCAGCAGCCCGCGGTCGGCTCCTCGCTCGGCAAGACCGCGACGGTGACCATCACGACCGGCGTGCTGTCCCTCGGACCCCCGTGAGATCCGCCGACCTGCACCACCGACATGGCCGCGCCCCGCGAGGAGCGCGGCCATTCTCGTCAGAGCCGCAGGTGGCGGTTCATCGACATGGCCTCGTCGGCGAGGTCGGGCAGTTCGATCACCTCGATGCCGTGCTCGCGGAGTTTCTCGACGCCGATACAGTCGGCCACGAAGGTGGCCGGTTCACGCCAGGCGATGACGACCCGCCGAATGCCCGCGCGCAGAATGCGATCCGTGCAGGGGGCGCGGTCGAGGCTGGCGCGCTGCGAGCAGGGTTCCAGGGTGCTGTAGAGGGTGGCGTGCGGTAACCGCGGGTCGTCCGGTTCCAGTTTGTTCAGCGCGGATTCCTCGGCGTGCACCTTCTCGTCGGTCTCCCGCGACCAACCGTGTGTGATCTCCACACCGTCCTCGCCGACGATCACCGCGCCCACCGAGAACGCGGTCGCGCTGATCGGGCACAGTCGGGCCAGTCCGATGGCGTGGCGCATCCACTGCCGGTGCAGGCGCTGCTCATCCGACACGGGGACCCTCCTCCTTCGGCAGGTAGCGCAGCAGGGCGATATCACCGACCTGGCTGACCTCGGCCAGCCGCAGCCGCCGATGCGGCCCACCCGGATACGCGGCGGCACGCAGGAATCGCGGGGCGGCCGTATCGCCGACCAGGATCGGGGCGATTGCCATCAGCATCTCATCGGCCAGTCCCGCCGACAGGAAGGCGGTGTGGATCGCGCCGCCGCCCTCCACCATGAGCCGTTCGACGCCGCGCGCGCCGAGATCGTCCAGCAGCGCGGCGAAATCGACCGCACCGCCCAGGGATACGACCGTCGCCGCCCGCGCGAGGCGATCACCCAGCCGCACCACACCGGCCTCGGTGGTGTAGACGATGCGCTCCCCGCCGCTGCGCCAGAAGCGCAACCCCGGGTCGAGCTCGCCCTTGGCCGAGACGACCACCCGCAGCGGGTATTCGGATCGCCCCGCCGAGACCCGGGCGGCGCGGCGTTCGGCGCTGTTCACCAGCAGCCGGGGATTGTCGCGGCGCAGCGTCTCCGCGCCGACCAGAATGGCGTCGGATTCGGCCCGCAGCCGATCCACTCGGTCGAAATCCGCCGAATTCGACAGCAGCAGCCGATCGGTGCGCGCGTCGTCGATGTATCCGTCGATGCTCACCGCCACCGACAACAGCACATGCGGTCGGCGGCGCACCACATCGTCGGGGCGATTCACACCAGCGCCGCGACTTCCGCCTCGAGGGTCCGCACCAGGCCCTCGTCGGGCCGGGCGCCGCAGACGCCCAGCCAGTTGGCCAGCATCCGGTGCCCGCCCTGGGTGAGCACGGATTCGGGATGGAACTGCACCCCGTGAATGGGCAGCTCACGATGCCGCATGGCCATGACGATCCCGCTCTCGGTGCGGCCGAGCACCTCCAGCTCCGGCGGCATGGTCTCCTCGAGCACGGTCAGCGAGTGGTAGCGGGTGGCGGTGAAGGGGTCGGGCAGTCCGGCCAGCACCCCCGCGCCGATGTGGTAGACGTCGGAGGTCTTGCCGTGCAGCAGCTCCGGGGCCCGCGTGACGGTGGCGCCGAAGGCCGTACCGATGGCCTGATGCCCCAGGCACACCCCGAGCAGCGGTACCTCGTGCTTCGCACAGGCGCGCACCAGGTCGATACTGGCCCCCGCGCGCTCCGGCGTCCCCGGTCCGGGGCTGATGAGCAGCCCGTCGAATTCGGTCACCACCGCGTTCACGTCCGCGAGCTGTGGATCGTCATTGCGCCAGACCGTCGCGTCCACGCCCAGCTGCCCCAGATACTGAACCAGGTTGAACACGAAGCTGTCGTAATTGTCGACGACCAGAACACGCATGGTTCGAGAGTAGCTGGGCGCGGCCGCGATCGTCGCAGGCAATACCTAGTATGGACGCATACCTCAGCCATGCGCTGAAGTCACGGAGAGGCGGAGGAGAGCCACCCATGCCCAAGTCGAAGGTCCGGAAGAAGACGGACTACACGATCAACCCGGCCAGCCGGACACCCGTCAAGGTGAAGGCGGCGGGCCCCTCGCCGGTCTGGTACGTCTCCATCATGCTCGGTTTCATGCTGGCCGGGCTGGTGTGGCTGCTGGTGTACTACCTGGCCGCGGAGCAGATCAGCTGGATGAGCGATCTGGGTGCGTGGAACTTCCTGATCGGCTTCGGCCTCATGGTCGTGGGCCTGATCATGACCATGCGCTGGCGCTAGTTCTCCCCAGTCTCCACAAGATGAGCGGGGTGTGGATGGATACGACCGCTACATATAGCGGCTGCTAGTGAGCTCTATCGCCTTACAACAGTGTTATTCATACACACTTGTGGATGAATCTGTGGACAACTCGAGGAGGGTTTGGGGACAGTGACGCCAGCCGATTCCCGCGCCTTGGCGTGGTCGACCCCACCCGCCGCCCTCGCGGTCTGCGCCCTCGGCGGGATCGTGCTCGCCGTGGCGGCCTTCCTGTCCGACGATCCGCCCGGACGGCTGCTCATCGGCCTGGCCGCCGTCGCCCTGCTCGTCATGGCCGGAGTGGGCCTGCGGCAGCGGCCGCGCCTGGCCGTCGAGCCGGGCACCCCCGATCCGGTCGTGGTGCGCGGCGTGGCCGGACCCAAGCGCTACACACCCGAGCAGGTGCTGCGGGCGCGTGTGGTCTCCTACCGGCGACTCGGCCGCCGGATGCCCATGCTCGAACTGGATGTGAACGACGGCGGCGAAGAGCGGCTGCTCATCTTCGGCCGCTGGGATCTCGGGGCCGCACCCGACGAGGTCCTCGAAACCCTGCGCACCCATCTGGGCCACTGACCGGTAGTTCACCCGAGTCGCTCCGGTCGCTCCGCGAATCGATCCGGCCGGGCCGCCGCGACGTCAGTTGATCACTATCACCGTCGGCGCGGCCAGCACGCTCACCACCAGCGCGAGCACCACCACGGCCGCCACCGATCCCCAACCGATCGCGGAGGCGGTCGACTGGGTGCGGGCGCGCAGCAGGCGCGGCAGGTACAGGATCCCGGCCGTGGACAGCGTCCCCGCCGCGAGTCCGCCCAGATGCGCCCACAGCGAGATGCCGGGCACCGACACGCTGATGAACAGGTTGATCGCCAACAGCACGGCGATCTGCGTCATGTTCTGCCTGGTGCGCAGCATGATCACCGCGACCGCGCCGAACAGACCGTAGATCGCGCCGGACGCGCCGACGGTGGCGGTGAGCGGATCGACCAGCGCCATGACGGCCGCGGAGCCACCCAGCAGCGAGGCCAGATACACCGCGAGGAAGCGCGTACGTCCCAGCGCCACTTCGCAGTACGGGCCGAGCAGGTACAGCGCGAGCATATTCACCAGCAGGTGGATCAGGCCGTAGTGCAGGAAGCCGGAGCCGACCACCCGGAACCACTCGCCGTCGCCGACGAAGGCGGGCACCAACCGCCATGCCCTGAACAGCGAGGAGGCCCGATTGTCCATCAGGTTCCCGGCTTCCAGCGCGGTAATGCCGTAGATGACGACATTCACGGCGATCAGCGCGTAGGTCACGAACGGCACGGGATTGCGCGACAGCGTCGCCCCGCCCACCGTGCGCACCTGCCGAACATCCTTCTGCCCCTGTGCCACACAGTCCACGCAGTGCTGCCCGACCGAGGCCGAGCGCAGACATTCCGGGCAGGCGGACCGCCCGCACCGCGTGCAGGCCAGACCGGTGGGCCGGTCCGGATGGCGGTAACACGACGGTGCGGGCGGGTGCGGATTCATCTCTACTGCTTTCGAATTCAGTCGATGGTGACGCTGTTGATCACGACCGGATCTTTCGGCCGGTCGTTGCGATCGGTCGCGGTGGTGGCGATGGTGTCGACCACCTTGCGGGAGTCGGGATCCACCACCTCTCCGAAGATGGTGTGCTTCCGATTGAGATGCGGCTGCGCGCCGACGGTGATGAAGAACTGCGAACCATTGGTGCCCGGCCCGGCATTGGCCATGGCCAGCAGGTAGCCGCGGTCGAAGCGCAGTTCGGGATGGAACTCGTCCTTGAACTCGTAGCCCGGTCCGCCGCGCCCGGTACCGGTCGGGTCGCCACCCTGAATCATGAAGCCGTCGATCACGCGGTGGAAGACGGCCCCGTCGTAGAACGGCCCGGAATCGGTGCCCGCGGCATTCTTCGTCGTGTACGGGGCGGAGCCGTCGGCCAGGCCGATGAAGTTCCGCACCGTCGCGGGGGCGTGGTTACCGAAGAGCGAGATCTTGATATCGCCGAGGTTGGTGTGCAGCGTCGCCACGGCGGTCTGATTCGGTGAGGTCACGCCGCCCATGCTATGCCGTAGCCAGCGAGAGAACCCCCAGCGACCTGCGGTCACCACCCCTTGCTGCGCGAAAACGCGTGCTGTGTCACAGTGGTCGGATGGAGCTGGGGAGTTTTCGCAACCGAATCATCGCGGCGGCACTACTCGGAGCGGTGGGCAGCATTGTCGCGGTCGTCCTGAACCGCCGCCCGCAGCCGCCCGCCCCCGCCCCGGAGCCGCCGCGCCTGGGCTATTCCCGCAATGGTTCCGCACCCACCCCGCTCGCCGGGGCAGGCACGGAAACCACGCGCTGAGCGTTCCTACCGGCTCACCGAGCGCTTGTACTGCCGCACGGCCAACGGAACGAAGATCACCAGGATCACCGCGACCCACATGAGCGTGGTCGCCACCGGATGCCGCATGGACCAGGTGTCCGGCGGCGGCATGGCCGGGCTGGTATTGCCGAACAGATCGCGAGTGGCCTGCGTCAGCGCCGACACCGGATTCCATTCCGCGAACAGCTTCAGCGGTCCGGGCAGATTCTCCATCGGCACGAAGGTGTTGGCGAGGAAGGTGAGCGGGAAGATCACGATGAACACCGCGTTGTTGAACACCTCGGGCGCTCGCACTATCAGGCCGATCACGGCCATAATCCACGAGATCGCGTAGGCGAACAGCAACAGCAGCAGGTACGCCAGCACCGCGTCCACGAACGATCCGCGAATGCGCCAGCCGACGACCAGACCGGCCAGCGACATCACCACCAGGCTCACCACATTGATCACCACGTCGGCGCCGGTGCGTCCGATGAGGACCGCCGCGGGCTCCATGGGTAGTGAGCGGAAACGGTCGATGATGCCCTTCTGCATATCCTCGGCCAGGCTCAAACCCGTGAAGGTGCCGCCGAATACGACCGTTTGGGCGAAGATGCCCGCGATGAGGAATTCGCGGTAGCCGCCCTCCATACCCGGCACCTGGATGGCCGTGCCGAACACGTACGCGAACAGCAGCACGAACATGATCGGCGACAGCGTCGTGAAGATCAGCACGTCCGGGACGCGCTTGATCTTGATGACATTGCGCTTGGTGATGGTGAGGCTGTCGCTCGCCAACATGGTGGCCCGCTGGGCCAGCGACGGTTTCTCGACGGATGTCAGCATGGCGCTCATCGGGCCTGTCCCTCCTTCTCCAGCTCCGCCGAACCCGAGCCGTTCACCAATTCCTCGGCCTCATGGCCCGTCAAGGTCAAGAACACGTCGTCGAGCGACGGCCGCCGCAGACCCACGTCGTGAATCGCCACCTCGTGCTTGGCGAGCTGGCCGATGGCGTCGACCAGCGCCTGCGAACCATTGCTGACCGGAACGATGATGCGCCGCAGCCCCGGCTCCAGCCGGATCTCGCCGTGCGCCAGCCCGGACAGCGCCTGTTCGGCGACCGCCAGATTGTCCACATGGTCGACGGTCAATTCGATGCGGTCGCCGCCGACCATGGACTTCAGCTCGTCGGAGGTGCCCTCGGCGATCACCGTGCCGTGGTCGATCACGGCGATGGAGTCGGCCAGCCGGTCGGCCTCCTCCAGGTACTGGGTGGTCAGCAGCAGGGTGGTGCCGCCCGCGACCAGTTCCTCCATGACATCCCAGAGGTCCAGGCGCGCACGGGGATCGAGACCGGTGGTCGGTTCGTCCAGGAACAGCACCGGCGGATTGGCGACCAGTGCGCCCGCGAGGTCGAGCCGCCGCCGCATACCGCCGGAGTAGCCCTTCACCGGGCGGTCGCCGGCGTCGGACAGCCGGAAGCGCTCCAGCAGCTCCCGGGCGCGCTGCTTACTGCGCTGCACCCCGAGGTGGTACAGCCGACCGACCATTTCGAGATTCTCGAAGCCGGTGAGGTATTCGTCAACGGCCGCGTACTGGCCGGAGGTGCCGATTCGGGAGCGCAGCAGCTGCGGGTCCTTCAGCACGTCGACCCCCGCGACGGTGGCGCGGCCGGAATCGGGGATGAGCAGGGTGGTCAGCACGCGGACGGTGGTGGTCTTCCCCGCGCCGTTGGGACCCAGCAGGGCTTTGACGGTGCCTTCCGGCACCCGTAAGTCGAGTCCGTCCAGTGCGACCACACGGCCGTACCGTTTGACCAGCCCCTCTGCGACTATTGCGTCGGGCATGATTCTCCTGGTGTCGTTTGGGTTCTGAGCTCGTGTAGGTGTGTGAGCTGCGCAGATACTGTCGACCGTGACCGGGACGCTATGGCCCCAGTATTGCCCAGGCTGATCGTGATTTCATCCCATTTACCCCGTTTCGAAACGCCTGTCGCACACGAGGAGCCGCATCCCCGGGGAATGCGGCGGCGCGCGGTCCTCGACAGCTCGTGCACGAACACATGTTCGCAGCGGGGTACGACAGGTTCGGCGAAAAATTCTTCCAACGCGATGGTCCCCGTGCGCACACAAACTCGAATCGTCGCGTAGGATCGTTCCCGTCGGCCCCTCCCCCCCGGGCCGACCTATCGCGGGCCTCGGCTAACTCCCCCCCTTCGCCGAGGCCCGCCCCCCTTTCTGGAGTCGGCGCACCGGACTAGACCAATATGATCTAGATGAGTGGGCGAATCTCGTTGCGGCGCAGCACATGCCCGCGCAGTCGGCTGATACCGCGCACCCGCACACTGCGCAGATGCCGCAGCGTGAATTCCGAATCGCCGTCGAGTCGCGCCGCCGCGCCGTCGTCGATGAGCACGGTGCCCGGCCGCGCCACACCGGTGAGCCGCGCGGCCACGTTCACCACATCGCCGTAGAGGTCGCCGAAGCGCTGCAGAACCGGCCCGTAGGCCAGCCCGATGCGCAACTGCGTGGTGATGCCCGGCGACGCCTCCGCGGCCTCCTGAATGGCCAGGGAGATGCGCGCGCCCTGCTCGGCGGACCCGGCCGCGTACATGACCTCGTCGCCGACATTCTTGATCACCCAGCCGCCTCCCGCGGTGATCGCGTTGCTGGTGACGGTCTCGAACGATTCCAGCAGCGCCGAGAGCTCCTCGGGGTCCAGATGCCGGGTCAGACGCGTGTAACTGACCATATCGGCGAACCCGACCGCCAGCTGCCGCACCTGGTCCCCCGCCACCGCACCGCCGTCCAGCGACCGCGCCAGCGAGGAGGCCAACTGCCGCCGCCACGCATAGGAGAGCAACTGCTCGAGTTCGGAGACGACCTCCTCGGTGGCCGCCCGCGCCGCCTCCTGCGGATCGGCCGCGGGATCGGCCTCGGTAATGGCCGCGATCCGGTCCAAGATCTCCTCGGTGACCAGATCGACCTGCCACTCCGCCAGCCGCGCCATGGACTGCCCCAACTGCCGCGCCGCCGCCGTCTGCCGCGGAACATCCGCCCGCGCAAGCACATTCAGTTTGGTGAAGGCACGAACAGCCTGCACATCGGCGTCGGTGTACTCGATCGCCTCATCATCCGGATCCGCCGGAAACCCCAACGACACCCACAGCCGCCGCGACAGCGTCGACGGCACCCCGGTCCGGTCGGCCACCTGCCGCCGGTTGTACTTACGCTCCCCGCTCAGCAGATAAGGCTCGACCACCGACTGAACCAACTTGGAGATCTCAGTGGAGGCCATGGAGCCACCTTACGGCGCACACCCCCCACCACGCCGCCGCCACGACCCGCCTGGTGACCGATCACAACATGGCACGAATAAAGGCTCATGCTCTTCGTGAGCACGCGCCTATCGATGAGTGGACCTGACGGACCAGCATACGAACCGCGCGGTGCTGGTCGACGGGCAGGACATAATGATTCGTGCGGTGGGTGCCCGACCGGTCACGGGCGGTGGTACCCGGTGACCGGCCACCACGATCGCAGGGCTGCGTTTGAGTCCGCAGATGGCGGCACGGGTGGGTCGGCGTTTGCTCGGCGTCCTATAGTCGCCACCCCCAACGCCGAACACAGAGTCTGCATCCGCGCCGCTCAACCCCACAATCCAGGAGCCGACGCGAAATACCGACTCAGTATCAATACCGAGGTTCATCGCGCAGGACGCGGCGCGGCGGCCGTGCTGCGCACTGCGGCGGGCATCCGGACGCGGGTCCGTGATTCCGCCTGCTCGACCGTGACCGTCGCCTTCTCTCACTCCTGACCGAACACAAGGTGCTGACCACCGACCAGATGGCCAACTTGGAATTCACCTCGACCCGTCGCGCCTGCTGAACACCAGCAACGCCAACACGGTGACCGAATGG
The DNA here is from genome assembly GCF_007362295.1 of Nocardia otitidiscaviarum. Lineage (NCBI taxonomy): Bacteria > Bacillati > Actinomycetota > Actinomycetes > Mycobacteriales > Nocardiaceae > Nocardia > Nocardia otitidiscaviarum. The sequence continues at coordinate 6,988,358 of NZ_CP041695.1, forward strand.
CTCGGGCGCCCGAACTACCCGAAGTCACCCTCAATCGTTGAGCAGTACTTCATCGACATGAACCAGCGGGGCACGACGCAGTTTGTCACGCAATTTAGTTCCAACTAGCTTTTCCTTTGACCCAGCCTTTCCTGTTAGCCTTGAGAACCAGGCTCCAGCCTCAAGGTCTAGAACTTCAAGGCTTCGTTTCAACCTGACATCAGCATATTCGCTTAGGTCAAGAATGTATGCCTCATATTTAACGCCAGCCTTACTCTGGTCGGAGAGGCTTGCCTGAATCAAGTGCATAAAACGTAGGTCCACCAATTGGGCGAGTATCTTGTATCCCGACCGATTTTTTTCTGCCATATCAACCCTGAAATAGGCATATCCCTCTCCTTTCACGAAGCCTGATACTCGTTCCAGCGCCGCGAGCAGAAGGCCCGAAGCCTCCGAAGAAACATCTTGCTCCAGATCTCGCTTTTTGCTCTGAGACGATTCGTTGGCCGCCTTGGCGACATCTTCGCGCCCGATTTCTCTCGCCTGTGGACGCGACCCTCTTGCCGCAACTATCGAAGAGGCGAAGAGATTTAGATAGTCGCGTGGAACGCCACCAGAAGCGATCACTAACCGACTTAACGCTTCTGGTTTTGCAATTGAAGATGGCCGCTTCACGCCTGCCGTAGCAGTGTAGCTAGCTAGCACTGACTCAAGAAAATTCTGGGCAGCCTTCGGATCTTCCAACGTAATGTCAAGGTCAATTCGAGACGCATCATGCGGTATCTCCAAACCCGTCTTCGTGGAGGGCTCAAATGGCCGCGTAAGCCGCTCAATACTAGCAACTTTTATCCATCCATCAGTGTCCCGAAGCATACCAAAGACATAATCCAAGAATTGTGGCTGAATATCGGCTGGTAAAAGATAGAAATCATCCACGAACAAGTACAGGCGCAGAACATCGTAGGCAAGAACCTTACGCAACCCCCGGTTGATGCTAGGAATAACTCCAGCGATGTCACCGCCAGTCAGTGACTCACCGCTGAATTCCCCGAGCTTCGATCGCAAATTGCTCAGATCGCGAAATGCGGGGGATCCCGACGATCCTCCATGATTAATCAGTGCGTCTAATACCGATGTTGCAACTTCCATAAAGCTGCGAGTGGCGTCAAGTTGACGAAAGACGTGAGCGTTGATCCAAACTGCAATATATCCCGAATTTTCCGCAATACGCTTCGCTTCGAGTAGCAAAGTGGTCTTTCCTACGCCTCGTCGACCATAAATAAGATGATGACGAGACGCAACAACTGCAGCAAGGCTGGCTCTCGGATCCTCCACAAAAGACAAGCTTGGTAGAGCGTCTGATGTCCGTGAACGCGCCTCAAGGAGTTGGATTAGCCGTGTCACGTCTTCACGAGCAAGACGCCCTCCATCGATCGTACTTTCAATATCTTGATCGACCTTCGGAGGAACACGAAAAACGATAGTAAATAGGCTCGAATCATTCGAGAATAGAGTATTCAAGCGCAGCTCGATCGCGCCAGCCAGACTCTGAGCAATCGTAAGAAACTCCGCTGGAACGAAAACAACAAGCCAGCGCTCGCCCGGAAACATACGTTCTTCAATATTAATGACTTCGATGTCGGCGTCACGAAGAAGTCGCCGTGCTTCATGTGCGGGATCCGGCGTTGGCATTTAAACATGTCCATTCGTGAGTGCGAAGTGTTCGAACGCGTTTACGAACCGGGCGGCCGTAACTGCAAGGGAGCGAGCTTCGACTTCCCAGCCCGCTTCACTTACCGGATAGATATCGTAATCGGCTTGATTACGGAGCAATCTAGCGTCAGTCAACTCGTTCTCGTATTGACTTACGTTTGACATACTCGGCGGTAAGTGTCGCGGCAAGACGCTATGTTTCTCGTAGTCGTCACCCTTTTCCTCGGCGAACACAACCGCTCGGGCTGCAAGGTACATCGCGTAGTAGTGCCGACTGATCGCCGATCGATAGTTCTTCCCAAGAATTAGTCGATCACCGTCCCTGAGACGATCTCCTGCCAGGATCAGCCTGTCTGAGACTATCTGCTTGATCAGGACCGCTAGAGGGAAGGGGTGGCGACCGGCGCTGCTGCTGTAGATCTGCAACTGTGCACTCTTCAGGGTGGAGATGTGCAGGCCAACCTGATCAGCTGGCGTCAAGGTCGGCACGGATAACTCCTTCAGCAGCAAGCGAACACAACATCGTCTCACGAGACGCAGAAATCCCTGCCTCGGCGCGCCGGTCATGTTCGTAATGGGTAGGCCGCAGCATCGCCGTTGCTATGCGCCGCTGTTGGCATACGCCCCCACCTTCTGCGGGGTGGGCGCGTAGCTAGTCCGTGGTCGGCCTATTGGTCAGCCACGTGCAGCGCCGTCGGGCCATATGATGACGACGGGCACGCCCTTGTCGCGTGCCAAATCGACGACGGTCCCGGTGCCGCCCTTCGCGCTGGGCTGGGAATCCCATACGGCTATAAGCGCGTCGCAGGTACCGACGACTGCCTCGTTCGCGGCCTCGTATGCGTCGCGGCCTGCCTCGTCGAACTCCATCACTCGCACGGTGTCGGCGCGCCGGATCAGCTCGTCGAACTGCTGCGCATGGTCGGGTTTGACCTTGCGCTCGCGGTAGTTTCGCGATGGCAGCACGACCTCGAGGCGACCGCCCGCATCGAGTACGGCCTGCGCGAATACCGAGTCGGCGCCACGGGCGATGCAGCTGATTCCGACGAGATCGGCTGCATCGCCGTGCTCGTCAAGGACGCTGCGGATCTCGTCGTAGATGAGCGGAACCGAGTTGGCGGCGATGTTCATATGTCCGGTCACACCGATGCGAGTCATGCCCACCTCTATACAGGTGCGGCGATGAAAGGGCGCATCCTGTCGCGGAACTCTGCCACGACCGCGACGTCGGCGAGTGCGCTGGTTCGCTGGTACATCTCGCCGAGCTTGACCCGTACGCGGTCGGATGCGGTCCGTTCCACGGTGGTCAGAGCCTCGTGCCCGAGTCGACACGCTTCCTCGGCCTCGCCCTCGATCAGGCGAGCCTCGGCGATGCCGAGCTGGTCGAGGGCCGTGCTGCGTAAGCGGTCCGGCCTGCGGAGGGCGATGGCCTGCCCGATGTATTCGGCGGCCGGTGCAGCGTACTCAGGGTTGCGCTGTGCCATCTCGAGCAAACGGCCACCTGTGGTGCCTGCGAGCTCGGCGGCATCGAAATAGCCAATCCAGTATGGGTTTTCGCTGGGCTTGGTCGCGGCGAGTGCCTCGAACGCGCGGTCGGAAGTCCGTCGGAACGCGGTCGGTCTACCGAGCTGTGCGTATGCCCACGCTTCGCGGGTATCGAGCATTGCCCGGACTGCGGGTGCTGTCTCCTCTGCGGCGATATCCTGCGCCAGGCGCACGAGTTCGAGCGCGTCGTGTGCGCGGCCGAGACACAGCAACTGCCGGGCCATACCGGAAAGCGCGTGCGCAGCGAACGGTGCGTCGCTGGCGGCCTTGGCGGCCCGGACCGCCAGGATGTAGTACCGCTGCGCGACGGCCTGCTGTCCAGAATCCCATGACATCGTGGCTGCGGTCTCGGCCAGCTGCGCGAGTACAGCGGTCAGACGGCGGCGCAATCCTGGCGAATTAGTGCGGTCGAGCAGGTCGGTTACCTCGTCGAGCTGGCCGACGACCGCCTTGCGGCGCAGCCCACCGCCGTACTGGTCGTCCCACTCGCGGAAGACCCGCGCGGCGGTCTCGAGTTGCTCCACCTCTTGGATGCCGATCTCCGCGGCGCTGGCCGCTATCTCGCACTGCCCGTCCGGTGCACCTAACCAGCGCTCAAGGGGCTCGAGCAGGTTCGCGCCGACAATGACGCCGAGTAACGCGCGGGTGGCTTGCCGCCGGTCCACCATTAGATCCTTTCGGGTGAGGGCGTGGGCTATCGCGGTGCAGTCCGCAGTCCAGACGCCCGGCTCCAATTGCTGCGTAACGGGTTCGGTCGGGCCGTCTGAATCGCTGAGCAGGACTATCGAGACACAGGTCTGCCTAGCGGCGAGGTATCGCGCCCGCTGCTCGGGCGTCGCCAGCGCGAGGGCCGTGTCCATCGCTTCCGCGAGTTCGGCGTCCAACGTGATCGTCTCGCCGCGGGCGGCGTACTTCTTGACCGTGCTCTCGTGGATGCCGATTTTCCTCGCGAATTCCTTCTGCGAGATGTCCAGCGCTTTCCGCAGCGCTGTCACGTCGGCACCTGTCCATGCCTCTTGCATACCCGTTACCCCTGTTTGGTGGGAGATGCGTAGACCGAGCGTATACCGGCGTGTACCGCCGTCCACTTCATTCGGAGCAACCCGCGCGCGAGGGTGAAATCAGCACCCGATGCCAGGTCGACGCCCCTCACCATCTCCTGGCGTCGGGTGCACTCCATCCGTTCCAGGGAACTGGAGGCACCCGACATGGAAATCATCCTCGCAATCATGGTGATCGCGCTACTCCTCCTGGTCTGCGTCGCGGCCGCGGCCGATCGCACCGTGCAGGCACGTCACCACCGCGGCCCCACCGTTGCCGAGATCCGGGCTCGCCTCGACGCCGAGGCCGCCCGCACGCTTATTCCGATCCGGGGGTAGCCATGGAAATTCATCTGCCATCGGATATCGACGCCGCCACGATTGCCCAGATCATCAGCCACGCGAGCTTTCGATGGGCGGCCGAGCACCCGCACGAGGCCATGCAGGCACACCGCGAATGCCAAGTAGGCCAGTGCCTCACGAAGACGATCGCGTACAAGAAGCTCGTCGGCGACGGCAAGCTCGTGCCCGCTGGGTGGCCCGCGTGAACGCACCGACCACACCAACGATGTACGCCACCACCAACGCGAGCGGCACAGCGCGCTGGGCGATCGTCGACGGCGTCGCAACGGTATTCGCGGTGCGCAGCGGTCGGCGCAGCCTGTCTATGCCGCCGGGTGAGGACGGTGTCGACCTCGGGAAGTGCTTCGATCTGTTCCCGGAACATCGCGAGCTGTTCTGGCAGGTGCTCGCCGAGCGTGAGGCCATGCGTCCCGGCGGCCCCAACTGCGGCCGTATCTCCGGCCGGTGAACCGGTGACGTCGTGTTCGCAGCCAGAGCGCCGCCACAGGTCGATGCGCTGCCGAATCCTCCACGCCCACAACTGAACCAACAGGACAACATCATGCGTACTGCTCCGCTATCCCACTCGTCGCGTGCGCTCGCAGCCGCAACCTCGGTGCTGCTGATCGTCGCGGCACTGCTGACGATCTCCACCGGAACCGCCACGGCCGCGAAATCGTGCGGACTGGAGTTCCAGCCCGACGGCCGCGTGCAGGTGCAGCCGCCGACTATCTGGATCGAGGTACTCGTCATCTGCGACGAACCGCCTGCCAGCCACAACCTCACGCTGCTCTTGCAGCGGCGAGACACCGACGGGTCATGGGTCACGCAGTCCACGCAAGCATCCCCGGCCATCCCGAATCCGCGCCTGACACTGCGAGCATCGGCCGAGTGCCGCGCCGGGTTGTGGCGCGGAATGGTGCACGTCACCGGTAGCCTGCAATCCAACGACTTCACGTTCACCGATGTGACCACGCCGAGGCTCGTCTCGACCGGCGACTGCTGAGAGAGGATCTACGAATGAGGCGATATGCGGATGTGGACCATCTGCCCATCAATGTTCGAATCAGGTCCGCGGTCCGATCGAGCGTCCGCGGCATGGTGGGGCGGGCACGCCGCCTCGTGCCGGGCTCGTCAAAAGGACATGACCTGTTGTGGGAGTCTCGCCGCGGCTGGGTAATCCGGCCCGCGTCCGGGCTGCGCACCCTGTCATGGTTGCCGCCGGTGGCCGCCACGACCGCGTTCGGGCCTGACGACTCCGACGCCGCCGCTACCTGGTCGATGGGCGTTCTCGGCATCGAGTGAAGAACGCGGCCATGAAGTCGCCCCGCCGAGTCGACCGAAAGACTGGCGGGGCGATTTCTATCTCAGCCCTGCGCATGACATTTCGTGCCATACGCCGGTTTCTGGATAACGCCCCGCATTCTCGGCCCGATCCAGGACTCGACGATTTGATCACCCACTAGGGGGTTCCCTTGTCCAATCCCGTACCGCCGCCAGACGATCCGATGGCGAATCGCCGCCGCACAAACAAGATGATTCTCGCGCTTCTCGGCGGCGCTCTGCTGGTCGTGTTGCTCGTCGTCATTATTGGCGCGGTCTCTTCTGAAGAGTCGGACACAGCGGCGACGAGCTGCTCGGCTTCTCATCCGATATCCGATCCTGACCTCGCCGCTGCCGTCGAGGCCGCAGCCCTCCCCGAGGGGGTGCAGGTTCTCGGCGGTCGCGTAACCAAGATGGGCAATGGCGAGGCGGTCGGTGTAGCGGTGGATATCTGCGCGCCGCAAGCCGACACTGCCGACGCGCTGCGCCCTATTGCGACTCAGCTCGCGAAGGCAGTCAAAGCCACCCCGCTCAGCGAACGCGCCGAGGCGATGTGGGTCGAGAACTTCGTTCAACGAGGCGGCGAGGCCGAGACGCTCGCCGAGGTGAAGGACTCGCAGTTCAAGTCTCACTTGTGGAATGGCGAGCCGTCGCCGGAGGCCGAGCAACAGGCCTGGGAAGTGCTCACCGACTGACTTGCTCGAAAACGACGAAACCGCCCCGGCCGGAGACTTCCGGCCGGGGCGGTTCGTGTTCGGATGTCAGAGGTCGTACGCCTCGATTGAGTCGATGGCGGGTGAGCGGTACTCGGCATTAAGGAATGGGAAATTGCCCTCGACGACGAGCCCCCACCGGCGATTCGTCGGGCCGCTGGCAACGATGTTGCCGGTGTCGGTCCAGCTCAGGAATTCGTTGCCGTTGCGCTAGGCGGTGAACACGTTGCCGACGCGCCGGAACTCGATGAGGTCGCCCACGGCGATATTCGTCGTCGTCGACTGCCGGATCGTTTGCCCGGTCTGCCCGGAGGTGGCGCCGGATGCGGGCGGTAGTCCGGCTTGAGTGAGGATCGCGCACCCGGTCGCCGTGCTGACCGCGAAATAGCACATGGTCTCCTTGCGGCTCAGGATCAGCGGCGCGCGACGCCCTTGATCCCACTCGTAATCGTCGGTGGTGCTGGTGACGGTGTTCGGGTAGTGAATCCACATCACGAACGGCGTTCCGGCCGGGATGGCGGCGACTGCCGCGGCTTCCTCGCGCCATGAGACGGTGGCGCCGTCCACGGTGGCGGTCCATGTGGTTTGTGACGGCGTGGTGTCCCATTCGATTTCGGCGGTCGTGCCCGGCGGGAGCGGTCCGGCCGGGCTGGTGCGGGAGGCGATGAAATCGCCGTTCGTACGAGCCGGTGCGAGGGTGCACGATCTTGGCCTTGTAGGTCTTGACGTGGCGGCGCAGCGCCGGGGCCTTCTCGGCGAGCTGCTTGATCGGCGCGAACACGAACTGTGCCTGATCGAGGCGGGTCGCCGCGGCGATCACCTGCGCGCCCTCTTCGCCGTCCGCCGTGGTCAGGTAGATGCCGATACCGCCCGCGATCGTCGACTTGCCGTTCTTGCGCGGAAGCTCGACATAGACCGTGCGGATGATGCGCACGTACATGGCGAGGTCGTCGTCGTAGTGGCCCCATCCGAACACCGGCGCGAGCAGGTAGGCGACCTGCCACGGGTCCTGGATCAGCGGGCGCCCGGCGAGACGGCCCTTGGTGTGGCGCAGATTGCGGAACACCGTGAGCACATTGTCGACTCGCTCGGGATCGAACCGCGCGCCGGGCTCGTCACGCGGCTCGGGCGTCTTCCACCGTGGCGGACAATCCGGCAGCGGAATGCCGCGGCTGGTCAGGTAGTAGGCGACCTCGGGTGAGAGCTTGAGGCGGTCGAGCTCCTCGGCGTCCGGGAGTTCGACACCGTGCGGGCTCGGGCTACTCGAACGGGTTGTCTTCGTCGCCATCGTCGCCGCCCCCCGCGCGAGACGCGGGCCTCGGCCGAGGGCGTCAGACCGAACTCATGGCACCACGCGCACAACTGCTGCGAGGCGGTCTCGGCCACAGCGACCGCAGGGTTCTTCGTAACCCAGGTCGACTCGGTGCCGTCCTTGCGGGTCGAGTGATTCTCGACCGTGAGCCCATTACGCCGCACGTCGCGAATCGCGGTGCCCCAGGTCGCCCAGGTCTCGCAGTACGCCGCCAGCGCGGCACGGTCCTCCTCCTTGAGCGGGTCGAGGCGGGCCAGACCGGGCACGATGCGCTTCCACTCGGCCGCGGCCTCACGCGAGAGCCACGTCGGCGGCTTAGGAGGGATGCGACGGAACGCCGGGGGTGGCGTGACCGTCCGGCCGCCACTGTCACGGCCCTCGGAACGGCCCGTCAGCAGCCGCAGAGCGGCTGGTCGAGGGTTCGGAGCTGCCATCGCTGCACCTCCGATCCACGCCAAAAACCGCGTTGACCTCGCTAAACGATAGATGGATGCCACTTAGTTATAAAGCCACATTTTTTGTTTGCGAAGTGGCCGGGGCAAATTCTTTGCCGCTCAGGTGGCCTGCGAACGAGACAGCAGAACCGCCGAAAAGCACCGCCAGAACAAGGAATCCGACTTGAGAGAGTGTCGGCGTGCCGGTGAACCCGGCAGCCACCTGCGAGCCCACTGCGCAGGCTCCCAGAACGCCGAGTCCAATGAGGCCGAAGCGTTGCGAGGGCACACCACCATTGTGCCACCTCAGCCCCCCTACGCGCTGAGCTGAGCGCGGAAAATGAAGGCTACCGCGGCGTGGTCCGTCCCTCGCAGGCTAGCGATCGCGACCCCCCACCCCGTCCCGGTTGTCGACGTTCTCGGCAGCCGTGGCGAAACTGAGGGGCAACTTGAGGGGTCTGCAGGGAATCGACAGTTGCCCGGCCCGCGTAGTATCGAATCTAGCGCTGACACAAGCGAAGTCGAATGCGTCGACCTCCGTCCGGTGTCGTCAGACTGTCTCTCGCCGAGAGACGCGGCACTCGGGGCCTGCGGTCCCGGTACACAGGATGGAGGTCGATGATCGTGAGACTCGATCGCTTGCCGCGACTGCCTCAAGCGGTTGTGGACAAAGTGAAGGCCGCTGCGGTTTTGCTTTCCGCAACGGCCTCATTGGTAAACGCTGGGTATGCGCTCTACCGCGTTGTTCGCGCTGTACAAGAGACCGGGTGGTTGTAGACCATCCGGTCGGCCCTGGTTCCGTGGCAGCGGGGCCAGGGCCTCTTGCTGTAAAACCACTTGCTGTACAACCGCAAGTGATACGACACCAAGTGTAAACCAGCTTTACAGTCGCCGCTGTTGTCGACAAGCTGGTTGACAACATGTGCCGAATGGAGCCGGGCAGGCGCGCTTGCCTATCGCGCCGCAGAGCAGTCGCGAACGGTCTTGGCCTGGTGGCAGGGGCGGCACAGCGATTGCAGGTTCGACCAGTCGTACCGGTCGCCGCCCGCGCCTACGGGTTCGATGTGGTCGACTTCGTCGGCCAGGGCGACGCAGCCGGGCCGTTCACATATCGGGTCGGTCGCGAGCTTGGCCTCACGCAGCGTGCGCCATTTGCGGGTACTGCCGCTGCCGGTGTAGCCGTTGCGTCCGGTCCATGCGGGGGCGCATGGGCAGCGTCGCCCGGCGGGTGCCGGCTTGCGACAGCGGATGCACACGCGGAGCGGCTTGCTGGGCATGGCTACCGGCCGAGCCGCCTCAAACAGCCCATATCCAGCAGGGTGAAATAGTCCCGGCGGCGGCCGTGAACGGGCGGCAGACGCGTATATGCGCACGGATTCGACGGCACCAGCGGTGTGGGCCGGTGCCGGGCGGCGGCCATCGCCGCCGAGACGAATCCGTGTTTGTTGGCAACGGTTTTCGGTGCGTTGCCGGTCTCGTTGACGAGGTGGTCGACCCATGCCGCGTCGAGATCGTCGGTGTAGGCGTCGATGGGCAACTCGCCCATGAACGGGTCGACGTCGAGGTCGATCATCCGGTGGTACTTGCGGCGGGTCTCGTCCTCGATGCCGGTGAGACGGTCGGCGTAGCGGCGCAACCACTCTGAGATGGTGATCGCGGGCGCGGCGTCGGCGGCGACTCGGGCGGCGAGGTACTTCTCGGCTTGTTCGGCGCCGACGCGCGCGAGGATCTTCGCGAAGCGTTCGGCCTCGGCGAGATCGTCGAATGGTTGGGAGGCGGCGACGCGGCGACCGTCGCGGGTGATGCGGTAGCGGACCTGCCAGCAGACCGTGCCGTCTTTGCGGGGGCGCGGTCGGGGAATGGGATTGGGGGTAGGTGCGGGCATGACTCAACCTCGTGGTCTGCGCCGAATCCCCTCAGATTCACGGTGGACCGCTACCCCGCTATCCACAAAGTGTGGACACGGAGTGTGGACACAAGCAGACCAGTAGGGCAGAAACCCTATCTGACCTGCTCTGATAGTTGTGGAGCCTAGGGGAATCGAACCCCTAACCCCTGCCTTGCAAAGGCAGTGCTCTGCCAATTGAGCTAAGGCCCCGGACGGGGAAGAATCCCCGAAAGTTGTTCAGCGCGTGGTTACCTCGTGCCAGAGGTCCGCGTCGTTGCGCTGACGCAGTTTGCTGATTCCGAAAATCACCGCGGCGACGAGGCCGATCGTGAGGAAAAATTTCATGAATCCCACCCTACAGAGATATTCGGGAGTGGGCCTAGGAGGACTTGAACCTCCGACCTCTTCGTTATCAGCGAAGCGCTCTAACCGCCTGAGCTATAGGCCCTCATCTCGGTTCCGGGTGTCTCACCCGAACCGAGGCATGAGATTACCGTACGACTCCCCGAGTAACCAAAACGGCCGGTAGCGGGCTTGTACGAGCCCGCCGCCGGCCGCTTCGAGAGGTACTCCGGATGCCGGGTGGGCTAGTCCGGATCGGCCAGGGTCACCTGGATGCCGCCGACCAGATCGGTGCAGTTGTTGTAGACGAACACGCCGACCGTGGACAGGGCGGTGAAAAGCACCACATTGATCATGCCGATCACACCGGCGTAGCCGAAGACGGTGCCCGCGTCCACGATCGCCGAGGACGAGCCGCCGTCGGAGACGATGTCGGTGAAGGTGGAGTTCATCCGCTCCCACACGCCCATGCCCTCGAGCACGAGGTACAGCAGGCCCACCGCGAGCATCCACACGAAGAACAGCGCCACGCTGATCACCAGCGACACCTTCAGCGTGGACCACGGATCGATATGGCGCAGCTGCACGGTCGCCCGCAGCGGTTCACCGCTGGAGACGGCCTGCTGCACGGCCGCCGGAGCCGACGGTGACACCGGACCCCCGGCGACCGCCGCCGGAGCCTCCACGTGCTGCGGCAGCGGATGCCGCAGATCGGACAGGTCCGGCATGTCCTTGACCAGTTCCGGCCGCGCGATGCTGCGGGTCGGTCCGTCGATGCCGACGGACTTCACCATGGCGGCCTCCTTGCGGGCCGCCTTGGCGGCGAGGTCGGCCGTGGTGCGGGCATTGGACGCGCCCGCGTTCAGGCCGACCCCGGGCGCGGAGCCCGGGCGTCCCGCCACCGGAGCCTGGCCGGGACGGTAGAGGTTGGACTGCGGCTCCCGCTGCGGTAGCTGGGACCAGCCGCCCTCCTCGAACCGGGACGTGGTCTGCCCGTCACCGGATGCCGGTTGCTCGGCGCCCTGATCCGGGGCGGCCTGCTCCGGATCGCTCCGACGTCCGGCGTTGCCATCCTGCGCGAAATCACCGGACTGGCCCGACATTTCAGGCGGTTGCGGCTGCCCTTCCGGCGATCCCGGCCGCGGAATGGGGCGCGGCGGAATCGGGGACGGTGCGATTCGCTCGGTCACACCGTTGGCATGCTGCCGCTGGTCATTCGGCTGATTCGGAGTGGTCAATGGTGAATCCTTCGATCCGTTGTGCCGCCGCTGCTGTCGAGAAAACTACTGCTTCGCCGAACCACTGGCATCTTCTTCACCGGAAACCGCGTCGGGCTCATCGGCGTTGCGCGCGATTGCGAGCAACGTAGCGCCCTCGCCCAGGTTCATCAATCGCACGCCCTTGGTCTGGCGTCCGGCCTTGCGCACCTGGTTGGCCGCCGTCCGGATCACACCGCCGCCGGAGGTGATGGCGTACAGCTCGTCGTCGTCGTCGACGATGAGCGCTCCGACCAGACTGCCACGTTTCTGGTCGTACTGGATGGTCAATACGCCCTTTCCACCGCGACCCTGCGCGGTGTACTCGTCCAGCGCCGTGCGCTTGGAGTAGCCGCCCGAGGTCGCGACGAGCAGGAAGCCCTGCTCACCCTCGTGCACCACATTGAGCGACAGCAGTTCGTCGTCGGTGTTGAAGCGCATGCCCTGCACACCGGAGGTGGCGCGGCCCATGGGACGCAGCACCTCGTCGTTGGCGGCGAAACGGATCGACTGGCCGTGCGCGGAGACGAGCAGCAGGTCGTCATCGGCGGCACACAGCGCGGCACCGACCAGTTCGTCCTCGTCGCGCAGATTCACCGCGACGATGCCGCCACTGCGGTTGGAGTCGAAATCGGTCAGCCTGGACTTCTTCACCAGCCCCTTGCGGGTGGCGAGCACCAGGTAGGGCGCGTCCTCGTAGGACTTGATCTGGATGACCTGGGCGATCTTCTCGTCCGGCTGGAAGGCCAGCAGATTCGCCACGTGCTGGCCGCGCGCGGTGCGGTTGGCCTCGGGCAGCTCGTACGCCTTGACCCGGTACACCCGGCCCTTGTTGGTGAAGAACAGCAGCCAGTCGTGCGTGCTGGTGATGAAGAAGTGCTTGACGATGTCGTCCTGCTTGAGACCCGCGCCCTGCACGCCCTTGCCGCCGCGCTTCTGCGAGCGGTACAGGTCGGTCTTGGTGCGCTTGGCGTAACCGGTCTCGGTAATGGTGACGACCACGTCCTCGCGGGCGATCAGATCCTCGTCGGCGACGTCACCGTCGGAGGCGATGATCTTGGTGCGCCGGTCGTCGCCGTGCTTGTCGACGATCTCGGCCAGCTCGTCGCGCACGATCGCACGCTGCCGCTCCGGCCGCGCCAGAATGTCCTTCAAATCGGCGATCTCGGCCTCGATCTTGGCCAACTCGTCGAGGATCTTCTGCCGTTCCAGGGCGGACAGGCGGCGCAGCTGCATATCGAGAATGGCCGTCGCCTGGATCTCGTCGATATCGAGCAGCTGCATCAAGCCGGTACGGGCCGTCTCGGTGTCGGCCGAACGGCGGATCAGGGCGATCACGGCATCCAGCTGATCCAGGGCCTTCACCAGACCGCGCAGGATGTGGGCGCGTTCCTCGGCCTTGCGCAGCAGGTACTTGGTACGCCGGACGATCACGTCCAACTGGTGATTCACGTACAGGCGAATCATCTGGTCCAGGCGCAGCGTGCGCGGCACGCCGTCCACGATGGACAGCATGTTCGCGCCGAAGCTGGTCTGCAGCTGGGTGTGCTTGTAGAGGTTGTTCAGCACCACCTTGGCGACCGCGTCACGCTTGACCGTGATGACGATGCGCATGCCCACGCGATCCGAGGACTCGTCGTGGATGTCGGCGACACCGGCGATCTTGGCGTCCTTCACCTGCTCGGCGATCGAGTTGATGAAGTTGTCGGTGTTGACCTGGTAGGGCAGCTCGGTGATGACGATCGTGGTGCGACCGCGATTGTCCTCCTCGATCTCCACCACGCCGCGCATCTTGATCGAGCCGCGGCCCGTCGTGTACGCGTCGTGAATGCCCTGGGTGCCCACGATCAGACCCGCGGTCGGGAAGTCCGGACCCTTCACCCGCTCCATGCACGCGGCGAGCGTGGACTCCTCGTCGGCGAGGTGATTGTCCAGGGCCCAGTAGATGGCCTCGGCGAGTTCGGTCAGGTTGTGCGGCGGGATATTCGTCGCCATACCGACCGCGATGCCGTTGCTGCCGTTCATGAGCAGCACCGGCACGCGGGCCGGGAGCACCACCGGCTCCTGCGTCTTGCCGTCGTAGTTCGGCAGGAAATCGACCGTCTCGTGGTCGATTTCGCGCAGCAGCTCCATGGCCAACGGGGTCAGGCGGCATTCGGTGTAGCGCATGGCGGCCGCGCCGTCGTTGCCGCGCGAACCGAAGTTGCCCTGACCGTCCACCAGCGGGTAGCGCAGCGACCAGGGCTGCGCCATGCGCACCAGGGTGTCGTAGATGGCCGTGTCACCGTGCGGGTGGTAGTTGCCCATGGTGTCGGCGACCGGGCGAGCCGACTTCACATAGCTGCGATCGGGCCGATACCCGTTGTCGTACATCGCGTACATGATCCGGCGGTGCACCGGCTTCAGACCGTCGCGCACCTCGGGCAGCGCGCGGCCCACGATCACGCTCATGGCGTAGTCGATGTAGGAGTTCTGCATCTCCTGCTGGATGTCGACCGGTTCGATCCGGTCGCCACCCGACGGGGGCAGGGAGGTCTCAGTCATGAATTGGTCTCCGTGGGAAGTCTGGTGGGGTGGTGGCGGATGCGGGGCCTAGGGGAATCGAACCCCTAGGGACCACCGCCCCTACACGTCGAGGAAGCGGACGTCCTTGGCATTGCGGGTGATGAAGCTGCGCCGCGCCTCGACGTCCTCACCCATGAGCACCGAGAACAGCTCGTCGGCGGCCGCCGCGTCGTCCAGGGTGACCAGGCGCAGCACCCGCACGCTCGGATCCATGGTGGTCTCCCACAGCTCCTTCGGGTTCATCTCGCCGAGACCCTTGTAGCGCTGCACGCCGTCGTCCTTGTTGATCTTCTTGCCCGCCGCCAGGCCGCGCTCCAGCAGACCGTCGCGCTCCCGGTCGGAGTAGGCGAACTCCGGATCCGACCGCTGCCACTTGAGCTTGTACAGCGGCGGCTGCGCCAGGAAGACGTGCCCGTGCTCGACCAGCGGCCGCATGAAGCGGAACAGCAGGGTCAGCAGCAGGGTCGAGATGTGCTGACCGTCCACGTCGGCGTCGGCCATCAGCACGATCTTGTGGTAGCGCAGCTTGCTGATATCGAACTCGTCGTGGATGCCGGTGCCGAAGGCCGTGATGATCGACTGGACCTCGTTGTTCTTGAGCACCTTGTCGATGCGCGACTTCTCGACATTGATGATCTTGCCGCGCAGCGGCAGGATCGCCTGGTACATGGAGTCGCGACCGGATTTGGCCGAGCCACCGGCGGAGTCGCCCTCCACGATGTAGATCTCGGACTTGCTCGGATCCTTGGAGCGGCAGTCCGCCAGCTTGCCGGGCAGTCCGCCCAGATCGGTCGCGCTCTTGCGCCGCACCAGCTCACGCGCCTTGCGCGCGGCCACGCGCGCCTGCGCCGAGGACACCGCCTTCTGCACGATGGTCTTGGCATCGGCCGGATTGGCCTCGAACCAGTGCGTCAGATGCTCGTTGCAGGTGCGCTGCACGAACGACTTGACCTCGGTATTGCCGAGCTTGGTCTTGGTCTGGCCCTCGAACTGCGGGTCGGCGACCTTCACGCTCACGATGGCGGCCAGACCCTCGCGGATGTCGTCGCCGGTGAGGTTGCCGTCCTTCTCCTTGAGGAGCTTCTTGTCCTTCGCGTACTTGTTCACCACCGTGGTGAGCGCAGCGCGGAAACCCTCCTCGTGGGTGCCGCCCTCATGGGTGTTGATGGTGTTGGCGAAGGTGTGCACCGACTCGGAGTAACCGGAGTTCCACTGCATGGCCACCTCGAGCTCGTGCCCGGTGCCCTTGCCGGTGAACGACACGATCGAGTTGTGGATCGGCGTCTTGGTCCGGTTGATGTGCTTGACGTAGTCCTCGAGACCGCCCGGGTAGTGGTAGGTCCGGGTCTTCACCTTCGGCTCGGCGGGCGGCGTGTTCTCGTCGAGATGCTTGGGCGCCTCGGCGGTCTCGCTCACCACCTCGTCGGTGATCTCGCCCTCGGAGACCCGCTCGTCGGTCAGGGTGATGGTGAGGCCCTTGTTCAGGAACGCCATCTCCTGCAGGCGGCGCGCGACCGTCTCGAAGTTGTAGACGGTGGTCTCGAAGATGTTCGGATCCGCCCAGAAGGTCTGGGTGGTGCCGGTGCGCTTGGTGGGGTCGCCCTTGATGAGCTTGCCCGGCTTGGAGTCCTTGTACTCCTGGCTCCAGTGGTAGCCGTCGCGGTCGATCTCCACGTGCATGCGGGTGGACAGCGCGTTCACCACCGAGATGCCGACGCCGTGCAGGCCGCCGGACACCGCGTAGGCGTCGGAGTCGAACTTGCCGCCCGCGTGCAGCTGGGTCATGACGACCTCGACGGTCGGAATGCCCTGGGCGTGCATCTCCACCGGGATACCGCGGCCGTCGTCGACGACTCGGACGCCGCCGTCGGCCAACAGGGTCACATCGACGCGGGAGGCGTATCCGGCCATCGCCTCGTCGACGGAGTTGTCCACGACCTCCCAGATCAGGTGGTGCAGACCGCGCTCACCGGTGGAGCCGATGTACATGCCGGGACGCTTGCGGACGGCTTCGAGGCCCTCCAGGACCGTGATGTTGGAGGCACCGTAGTCCTGGTTTCCCGCTTTGCCCGGGGTGGAGCCGCTTGCGTTGGAGTCGTTGGCAGCCACTGCTCGGTAGCTCTCCTTACTTGCTGATCCTCTCGACACAGCGCGAGACGACACACGTGGGGCCCCGAATCCTGTCTGCTCGAGAATTACGGGTCCACGCGCGGGCTCTGCGGAACGCGCCGGAGATATCGCCGCTAGTTACCCCACCATCCTACTGGCAGACCCGACACAGAATGCACCTATGACACCCCTGAGTGGGCCACAGATGCATGAAATCGATCGGCGAAGGGTCAGGAGATAGGCGGGCCGGGTTCCAAAGCGTTCAGCGGGCAACTGGAACGTCGCCACAGACGACGCGACAAAGTTCACCAGCGACTCGCTGGACAGCCGGAGGGATTCCGGTGTCACGCGGCGCCGGGATACCCCCGAGCCTAGCCGGTAGCACCGACGAATTCAGCCCACGTTCCACGTGAAACTCGCCGCTGACCAGGAACTCTCCCGTCCGCCGAAGCCGCGGCGGCGCGGGTGGACGGTGGTGACTACCCGTAGGTGTCGCGCGGGCCGCGGCCCTTGATGTGGCGGTCGCCCTTGCGCCAGCTGGGGGCCACCGGGCCGTTGATGCGCAGCGAGGTGACCACGCCCTGGCCGACCGCGCGATTGATCTTGGCGAGGATCTGGGATTGCAGCATGCGCAGCTGTGTGGCCCAGGCGGTGGACTCGGCCTGGATGTTGAGCACGCCGTTCTCCAAGGAAACCGGGTGCGCATGCGAGGCGATGTCCTCCCCCACCACCGACTCCCAGCGGCCGAAGACCATGCCCTCGGCGACCTTTCCGGACCAGCCGCGGCTGCGCGCGAGCGATCCCGTCAGAGCCGAGAGCGCCTGCGGGTCGCGGTCGTCGGGATGCGCGCCCGACCAGCCCGAGCGGCGGCGGCGCAGCGCCCGCACGCCGCCCTTGCGGGGTGAGGCCCGCCCCTGGCCGACGGACTTCCCGGCCGCGCGGGCGGCGGCACGGGCTTCCTCGAGTGCACGCCGAGCGAGGTCGATGCCCCGCAGCTCGCCGTCCGACCCTCCCCCTGCCGCCGGAGCGCCGTCGGACCGTTCCGGTTGGTCACCCATCCGATGCCTTCCTCTCCGAGCCGCACGTCGCAACGATTCTGCCGTACCGGTCCGACAGAGTCGCTATTCCCGTGTCGCTGTTCACCGGATACCTCGATTCGCTACCCCCGGTCGGGTTCGACAGCCGGAGCACTCCGGACCGCGACCGGTTCCCGCGCAACTCAGGGGAAGGTTTTCCCGGCGGCACGACTATCGCGGACGTGCGTCACCGGACGCTCGGCAGCGCGCGGGCACCGCGACCGCACCGTCATCGTCACGTGGCGGTCGCGCCGGGTCCAGGAACTCCGGAGGCAGCGTGGCGCTCGGGCCACCGCGCCGCGCGACAGCACCGGGCGACCGTCATTCGGCGGCCGATTCGGACCCGTGGAATCGGCGCGGCCGAAGGTATCGCTCACCGTGCCGGAACCGCGATGTGAGAGGTGCGGCGATCCGCATCCCCGGAGGTCTCCACCCGCAGCGGGTTGGCGTCCAGTTCGGGCGGTACGTCCTCCGGCACCGCGGCGGTGATCAGCACCTGTTCGGCGGTGGCGGCCACGGCGGCCAGGGCGGTGCGGCGGCGGCGGTCGAGTTCGGCGAAGACGTCGTCCAGGATGAGCACCGGATCGCTGCCCTGGGTGCGCAGCAGCTCGAACGCGCCGAGCCGCAGCGCCAGCGCGAAGGACCAGGATTCGCCGTGACTGGCGAACCCCTTGGCCGGCGCGGAACCCAGCATGAGATCCAGGTCGTCGCGGTGCGGGCCGACCAGGCAGACCCCGCGCTCCAATTCCTTGGGACGGGCTGTGGACAACTCGCGCAACAGGATGGTCTCCAGCACCTCCACGTCATCGTCACGTGGCGCTCGCGCCGGGTCCAGGAACTCCGGGGGCAGCGTGGCGCTGCGGTAACCGATCGTGGCGGGCCGGGATTCCGGCGCGATCCCCGAATACGCCTGTGCGAGATGTGGATGAAGTTCGTGCACCAGTCGCAGCCGCTGCGCGAGCAGCACGGCGCCGTGCGCGGCCAGATGTCCGTCCCACACGTCCAGGGTGCTCAGCTCCGCCCCGGAACCGCCACGGGAACGGGCATGGCGGCCAGCCGATTTCAACAGCGCCGAACGCTGCCGCAGCACCTTGTCGTAATCCGCCCGCACCCCGGCCAGCCGCGGCAGCCGTGCGGTGGCCAGCTCGTCCAGGAAGCGCCGCCGCTCCCCCGGATCGCCGCGCACCAGCGACAGATCCTCGGGCGCGAACAGCACCGTCTGCAGAATCCCCAGGATCTCCCGGGTGCGGCGCACCGGCGAACGGTTGATCTGCGCCCGATTGGCCGACCCCTGATTGAGCTCCACATCGACCCGCAGCTCACGGCCGGAGTTCACCACCGTGGCCCCGATCCGCGCCCGCGACGCCCCGATCCGGATCAGGGGCGCATCGGCCGCCACGCGGTGCGATCCGAGCGTGGCCAGGTACCCGACGGCCTCGACCAGGTTGGTCTTGCCGTTGCCGTTGGAGCCGAGGAAAACCGTTCCCCCCGGCGGCAATTCGAGGTCGGCCCGCTCCCAGGATCGAAAATCGAGCAGCGACAGCGCCCGAACGTACATCTACTCCACCGTGCCCGTCGCCCTGTGGAAATGTGCAGCGAGCTGGGGATATCCGCCGACGTACGACGAAATCCCCGCTCTCGCCGAGTTTTTCACAGGTTTGTCAACACTGTGCACAAACGTTCGATCCGCGGATCAGCCCGGGAGCCGGACCGGCATCAACAGGTAGATGTAATTACCGGTCAGCGCCGCGAACGCGCCGGACTCCGAGGGCTCCGGCGCGTCGTCGGAGGCGGGCAGCAGTACCGCCGGACGGCTGGGAGTGGTGAAGCCGAAGGCCACCCGGTCCGAGCGCAGCGCGGACAGGCCGTCCACCAGGTAGCCCGGATTGAAGGCGATGGTCAGCGGCTCGCCGCGGAAGTCGGCCACCAGCCACTCCTCGGCGCGACCGGCATCGTCACCGCCCGCGGAGAGCAGCAGGCCCTCCTCGTTGAACTCCAGCCGCACCTGCGCACCGCGCTCGGCCACCAGCGCCACCCGCTTGATGGCCTCGGTCAGCGCGCTCACCGACAGGGTCGCGATGGAGGTGTGCTCCTTGGGGAGCAGCTGGCGGAACTTGGGGAATTCCGCGTCGAGCAGCCGGGTGGTGGTGCGGCGGCCGCCGTTCACGATGCCGAGCAGGCCGTCGGTGCCGGTACCGAACGCCAGCTGCACGGGCGCGTCGGACGGACCGAGGGTCTTACCGGCCTCGGAGAGGGTGCGCGCCGGAACCAGCACGGCGGTCTCCACATCGGGGCGGCCCGGATTCCACTCCAGCTCGCGCACGGCGAGGCGGAAGCGGTCGGTGGCCGCGAGCACGACCTTGGGGCCCTCGATCTCGACCCGGATGCCAGTGAGCATGGGCAGCGTGTCGTCGCGCCCGGCGGCGACGGCCACCTGGCCCACCGCCTCGGAGAACACGTCGACCGCGAGTTCACCGGTCTGGGGAGGAAGTTCGGGAAGCTGGGGATAGTCCTCGACCGGCATGGTGGGCAGGGAGAACTTGGCGCTGCCGCACTGGATCAGCACCCGGGTGCCGTCCACCGAGACGTCCACCGGCTTGTTGGACAGCGCCTTGGTGATATCGGCCAGCAGGCGACCGGAGACCAGGACCTGTCCGGGTCCGGCGACCTCGGCGGCCACCCGCATCTGCGCGGAGACCTCGTAGTCGAAGCCGGAGACCGTCAGCCCGCCCTCATCGGCCACGAGGAGTACGCCGCCGAGAACCGGTACCGGAGGCCGCGAGGGCAGGCTGCGAGCCACCCACGCAACGGATTCGGCGAAATCCTCGCGAGCGACCCGAAACTTCATGCTTGCAAGGTCCATCGCCCGGTCTGTCCTCTCCCAGTCTCGATCGTTCGTGATCTGTCTCGGCTCGTCCAGCGTCGGCTCGACGCCTAGGGCAGCTGGTGAATCGGCCGCCTCGAAGTCTGGCATAGACGACCGACACCAAACCGTACCCGCGCGAGGCGTCGTCGCCAACGTCGACCCTCCGGCGTCTTCGGGTGTCGATCTTCGGACCGTCCTTCTTCTCCCTGCCGCTCGTTCGGGTGTGGAGGGGGCCGGGGCGCACCGTGCGCTCCCGAGCCGAGTTTCCACACCGCCTGTTTTAAAGAAGAGATCTCTAGAAGAGAAATCTAAGTAGTAATAGGGGCTGTGGATTCTGTGGACTCCGCTCGTTTCCGCAGCTGAGAGCGGGTGGCGGCGTGGGGATGTCCGTGGGGTGTCTCGAGGATGAACGGGGAGCGTCTGTGGACCGCCCGAAGTTGTCCAACATCCATCCTCGAGTCGTCCTCGAGTTGTTCCACGATTCCACCCCACTCTGCCCACATCTGAGCGAATCCGGGGACAACTCGTGGATTCCTCGAGGACCTGACAGGGAGTCCTCGAGGAATCCACAGGGCACAACTCGTGTCCTGGCAGGTCAGGCCCCGTGGATGAATCGGCCTGTGGGAACTGTGCACTACCGCCTGTGCACCGCTGTGAGTAGAGCCCTGGGGGCAAACCCGTGGACAACAGTGGGATTCCTCGAGGAATCCACATGCTTTCCTCGAGGACTCCTCGAGGAATCCACAACCCCGAAAACAGAAGACCCCCACGTCAAGTGACGTGGGGGCCTGTTAGCTGTGGATCAGCGGGAGCGCTGCTTGATTCGGGCTGTGAGTTCTTGCACCTGGTCGTACACCCGGCGGCGTTCGGTCATCTCCTTGCGCACCTTCTTCTCGGCGTACATGACCGTGGTGTGGTCGCGGCCGAACGCCTGACCGATCTTGGGCAGGGATAGATCGGTGAGTTCGCGGCACAGGTACATGGCGATCTGCCGGGCCTGCGCGAGCGGCCGCGCCTTGCCCGGGCCGGTCAGTTCCTCCAGCGTGGTGTTGAAGTACTCCGCGGTCACGGCCATGATCGTGGCCGCCGTGATCTCCAGCGTGGCGGTGTCGGGCATGAGGTCGCGCAGCACCACCTCGGCCAGCGACAGATCCAACGGCTGCCCGTTCAGCGAGGCGAACGCGGTGACGCGGATGAGCGCGCCCTCCAACTCGCGGATATTGCGCTCCACCCGGCTGGCGATGAGTTCGAGCACGTCGTGCGGCACATCGAGACGGTCCATCCGGGCCTTCTTGCGCAGGATGGCGATCCGGGTCTCCAGCTCCGGCGGCTGCACATCGGTGATGAGGCCCCATTCGAACCGGGTACGCAGCCGCTCCTCCAGCGTGGCCAGCTGCTTGGGCGGCCGGTCCGAGGACACCACGATCTGCTTGTTGGCGTTGTGCAGCGTATTGAAGGTGTGGAAGAACTCCTCCTGGATACCTTCCTTACCCTCGATGAACTGGATGTCGTCGACGAGCAGGATGTCGGTTTCCCGGTAGCGCCGTTTGAAGGCCACCTTGCGGTCGTCACGCAGCGAGTTGATGAAGTCGTTGGTGAACTCCTCGGTGGACACGTACTTCACCCGCATGCCAGGGAACAGCCGCTGGGCGTAGTGGCCGGCCGCATGCAGCAGGTGGGTCTTGCCCAAACCCGAAGCGCCCCAAACGAACAGCGGATTGTAGGCGCGGGCCGGAGCCTCCGCGATGGCCACCGCGGCGGCGTGCGCGAAACGGTTGGAGGCGCCGATGACGAAGGTCTCGAAGGTGTACTTGGCGTTCAGGCTGGCCGAGGACGGGGCGGGGGTGTCGCGCTCGGGCGGCTTGTTGAAGTAGGTGGGCCACGAGTTGCGGACGTTGACCACCGGCTCCTCGTCGTCCACCGGACGCCGCGCCGCGGGCATGGACTCGGGCTCCGGCTCCGGTTCGGTGGGGAACAGCGATTCCTGTCCGGGCGGCATGGGCGGGGTGCGGTGCGTGCTCTCCCGACGACGCGGCGCCGGAGCCGCGGGCGGCGTCATCGGCTGGGACATGGCCTCCGGCATGCGCTCCGGCATGGGGTCCGGCAATTCTTCGGCCATCGGATCGAGCGGACCCTGACCGTAATCCACAGGTGGATAGTTTTCTCGGGATTGATAGTCCGAGGGCTCCCCGTAGCGCGGGGGTTCGGGATAGTCCGGAGCGCTCTGGTAGCGCGGCACCGGATGCTCGGCGGGTGGCGGTTCGGGCACCGGAGCGTACTGCGGCGGAGCCGGTCGGGGCTCGCGCGGACGCTCCGGGCGGGAGGTCATCCGGGCGTGGCGGGGGTTCGGGGCGCGGTCGGCGGGCGGGTGCTGCGGTGCGGCTATCCGCACGCCGAGACCCTCGACCTGGGGGCCGAGCCGACGGGCGAGCGAGCGCAGGATGGGTTCGCGCAGATCGCGTTCCACCACCTGCTGAGCGAGCGGACCGGATACCGAGAGCAGGGCGAATCCCTGCGCGAAGGTGATCGGCGTAATGAGCCCCAGCCAGGCCTTGAGCGCCTTGGAGACGGGCTGGATGTCACCATCGGAGGAACCGGTGGTGAGTTCGGCCACGACCTCGGGCCATACGGCGGTCAGCTCGTTCTGCTCGGCGTCCACTTACGGTCGTCCTCCCCGGAGTAGGTCGAATGGAGCAGACGGTCGGGCACTGCTCGGAACTCCCACATTCCGGACACAGCGAGGACGCGTCGGCCCTACGAATATGCCACTCCAGGGGTCTTTCCACACAATTATCCACAGATGTGGACAACCTGGGGATACGCGTGTCGCCGCGGGTGAGCCCCCAAATCAGGCGTGGACCTGCGGTTCTTCAGCAACCGATCAGCAACTGTCGGGCGACTCGCAGGAAAGCCGGTGCCAAGGACCGTACACGACGACCCCCGCTCGACACGAACCCCCAGGAGAGGCGGCGATAATCGGCATGTCGTCGGTCGACGGCCCTACGCTGAACACAGCGACAGCCATCACGTAACCCCGAGTTTGACCCCCGATCACTGGGTCAGTACACTCGTACAGTCACCCTATGGTGCGGTGGCGGCTGTCTGCTGCCCGTGCCGCCAGGGTATTGCGCGCGAGTCTCTCGCGACACGTTTCACCGACAAGCTTCGGGCGTCACCAGGCGCCCACCACCTAGAGGAGTGTTGACCGTGGCCAAGGGCAAGCGGACGTTCCAGCCGAACAACCGTCGTCGGGCGCGGGTCCACGGGTTCCGCCTCCGGATGCGGACCCGTGCGGGCCGCGCCATCGTTTCCGCGCGTCGTGCCAAGGGCCGCGCGCGGCTCACGGCCTGATTCCGGTCCTACCCGGACTCGGCGTCGCATGACCGGCTCGCCGTACGGATCGTTCCTCCGGACTCCCGCTCACTCCTCCCCGCTCGGATGCTCAGGTGCTGCCTGAGCCCTATCGGCTGCACCGGCGTACCGACTTCGCCCGGACGGTGCGCCAAGGCCGACGGATCGGGAGGCGGGATCTTGTCGTGCATGTACTACTAGCCGACGGGCAGGAGGCGAACCGTGACCACCCGAGTATTCGGGTGGGCGGGCCGCGATTCGGATTGATCGTCAGCAAGGCGGTGGGAAACGCGGTGGTACGCCACCGGGTGGCCCGCCGCCTGCGTCATATCTGCGCAAGCGTGGCCGCCGATCTGCCCGAGGGCGCGGATGTGGTGTTGCGCGCCCTGCCCGGCGCCGCGGACACCGCGTCCGACGAATTGCAGCGGCAGTTGCGCGCCGGTCTCCGCAAGCTCGGCGTTCTCACCGGCAGCGAGTCATGACCGTGCTGCGCGCGGTCGCGCGATTCCCGGCCCGGGCCCTGATCTTCCTCATCGAGCTGTATCGGACCTACATCTCCCCCACTCGCATGCCGGTGTGCCGGTTCACCCCCACCTGTAGCGAGTACGCGGTGACGGCGCTGCGCACCCGAGGTCTCGTCGTGGGACTCGGACTGACAGCCGTGCGGCTGGCCAAATGTGCGCCCTGGCACCCTGGTGGGTGGGACCCCGTACCGGAACGGAAGGACGCCCGCACGTCTGCTCCGGACGAGGCATCGACTTGTAAAGGGTCACCGCCCGCGGTGACCGGCGATACGAACGACGGGAGTGCATAGAGCCGTGCTCGACTTCATCTACTACCCGGTGTCGGCCATTCTGTGGTTCTGGCACCGTGCCTTCGGCTTCGTGCTGGGCTACGACAGCGGATGGTCCTGGACCCTGGCCGTGGTCTTCCTCGTCTTCACGCTGCGCTTGGTGCTGTACAAGCCCTTCGTGAAGCAGGTGCGCACCACCAAGCAGATGCAGGAGTTGCAGCCGCAGATCAAGGCGCTGCAAGCCAAGTACAAGAACGATCGCCAGAAGATGGCGCTCGAGATGCAGAAGCTGCAGAAGGACCACGGCTTCAACCCGCTCATGGGTTGCCTGCCGGTGCTGTTGCAGGTGCCGGTGTTCCTCGGCCTGTTCCATGTGCTGCGGTCGTTCAACCGAACCGGCCACGGGTTCGGTCAGCTGGGCCTGTCGGTGGAGGAGAACGCCAACACCGCCAACTACATCTTCAGCGCGGCCGACGTCCAGTCCTTCCTCGGCGCACGCATTTTCGGAGCGCCGCTGTCGGCCATGATCACCATGCCGGACAGCATGATGGCGGCCTTCACCGCCTCCGGCCCGGAGCCCTCCCGCATCGCCATCGCGGCCGTCTCGATTCCGCTGATGATCATCGCCGGTGTCGCCACCCACTTCAACGCCCGCGCCTCGGTGGCCCGGCAGAGCCCGGAGGCGCTCGCCAACCCGCAGGCCGCGCTGATGAACAAGCTGGCGCTGTACGTGTTCCCGCTCGGTGTGCTCGTCGGCGGTCCGTTCCTGCCCGTCGCCATCCTGGTCTACTGGGTGTCCAACAACATCTGGACCTACGTGCAGCAGCACCTCGTCTTCGGTCATATGGAGAAGGAAGAAGAGGCGAAGAAGGCCGCCGCCATCGAGCGTCGGGCCGCGAATGCTCCGAAGCCGGGCGCGAAGCCGGTCGACACCCGCAAGAAGTCTGCCGCCGTTTCCGATGCGGCCGCCGACTCCGACGAGTCCGCCGACACCACTCCCCCCGCGGCGCAGAACGGCGCCAAGCCGACCGCCAAGCCCGCCGCCAAGTCGAGCGGCGGCGGCAAGAAGCGTTCCGGCAATCGCGGTCGCGCCAATCAGAAGAAGCGGCGCTGAGTCACCAGCTTTCATCGGCGTGAGGCTGCGCCGGACAATTGCAGATTAAGGAAACGACAATGACTGTTGAGACCGACGGAGGGGATTCCACTGTGACGGCTGCTGCCGCGGACACCGAGGCCGATGTCGTGAACGACGCCGAGGAAGCGCTCATCGAAGAGGGTGAGATCGCGGGCGACTACCTCGAGCAGTTACTGGACGTCCTCGACTTCGACGGCGATATCGATCTCGATGTCGAGGGTGACCGCGCGGTGGTGAGCATCGACGGCGGCAAGGATCTGACCAAGCTCGTCGGTCGGCGCGGTGAGGTGCTCGATGCCCTCCAGGAGCTGACCCGGCTGGCCGTGCAGCAGACGACCGGTGTGCGCAGTCGCCTCATGCTCGATGTGGCGGGTTGGCGGGCGAAGCGCCGCTCGGAGCTCAGCGCGCTGGGCACCGAGGCGGCCCGCCGGGTGGCGGAGACCGGGGAACGTGAATCCCTCGCTCCCATGACCCCGTTCGAGCGCAAGATCGTGCACGATGCCGTGGCGGCCGTCGACGGTGTCGTCAGCGAGAGCGAAGGCGTGGAACCGAACCGCCGCGTGGTCGTCCTCCCGGGCTGACACGGAAGCCGCGAAACCCGTAGGGCCCCTGGTTCCGAGAACCGGGGGCCCTACGCTTATCTCTAGTCCCCCGCCCCGCCGCTTCACTGCGGGGAAGTTTGATTCCACTTCTTCGGAAGGATGTTTCACGTGGAACCGGATGCCGATGTGACCGCTCCCGATCTCGCGCCACCCGCTGAGGCGGCGGCGGTCTTCGGTGATCGACTCGCGCTGGCCGAGAAGTACTGCCGGGCGCTCGCGAGTGCGGGCGTGGAGCGCGGGCTCATCGGACCCCGCGAGGTGCCGCGGCTGTGGGATCGGCACATCCTCAACTGCGCGGTGGTGGGCGAGCTCATCGCTGCGGGCTCGACCGTCGTCGATGTCGGCAGCGGCGCGGGGCTGCCCGGCATCCCGCTCGCCATCGCGCGCCCGGACCTCCGCATCACTCTGGTGGAGCCGTTGCTGCGGCGGACCGTGTTCCTCGCCGAGTTCATCGAGTCGGCCGGACTGGAGGTCACCGTTGTGCGCGGTCGGGCCGAACAGTCCGGTGTGAAGAAGGAAGCCGGAGGTGCGGATGTGGTCACCTCCCGTGCGGTCGCCCCACTGGCGAAGCTGGCGGGCTGGTCCATGCCGCTGGTGCACGAGCACGGCCGGATGCTCGCGCTCAAGGGAGCCAGTGCGGCGGAGGAGTTGGCGCGCGATCGCGACGAGCTGACCCGCGCCGGGGCCGGGCGGGCGCAGGTGCTGGAATGCGGGGTGGGCGTGCTGTCCACGCCGACGGTCGTCATCAGTGCCGAGCGGCTCCCCCGCGCCGAGCGTCGGCAGCAGCGGCGCGGGCGTTGAGTCGGGCGGAGGTGTCGAGATGTCGGTTCGATTTCTGAATGTGGATGTGGAGGTTCGCGACAGCGCGGACCTGACGAGTCTGGGTGCGGCGCTGGAAGCTCTCGGGCGCGATGTCTCGCTCCTCTACTGCGGGGAGATCGAGCCGGGGCGCTGGATGCTCTCGTTCGAGGCGTACCTCGACACGATGGACGATCCGGACGCGGTCGCGGAGGCGTGCTGCGCGGCCATCGAGCACCTGCCCCCGGCGGCACGGGCGCGCTGGAACGAGGCCGAGGATCGAGTCTTCGATCTCGGATTCGATGCCGCCGTGGACGGACACGTCGGGCAGCCCGTGCTGTCCCCCGCGACACTCGCTCGACTCGCCGCCATCGATGCCCGCATCGCGATCTCCGTCTACACCCACGACCTTGTTTCACGGGAAACATCGACCGATGCCGAGCTGATCGCTCCCGACTCGGACTGACCGGATCGGCCTCCCGAAGCCGAGTGCGCGGAGCATGTTTCATGTGAAACACCGCGAAAAGTGTGCGCGAAACCCGAACTTCGGCGATGCGAGTGCGTGTCATTGAGTGATCAGTGCCGTTCAGCTTCCGTATTGTGTTCGGTGCTGGCAAGCTAGGAGCGTCGAGCGAGCGCAGACCCGCGATGCCCGGCACCCGGCTCGGAAGTGGCTTCGGAATGGGTATCGATCTCGCACCTCGCATCCTCTCGGTGAGTACGCAGCGTCGCGTGATCGTAGGCAAGTGGCGACACCGCCCACTCGCCCACGAGCGTGGCTGCGGTGGCATGGGTGCGCAATTCAGCTCGACCACGTGTCTTGAAGTTCTCGGGGTTAGGAGCCTGTATGTCGAACGGTCCGGCGAATGTTTCACGGGAAACAACGTCGCGGGTCCCCGGATTGCTGGAGAGTGGGGGCACCGGCGCTGAAGAGTTCGGCCGCACTGCCTTCGGGAACATCTCCCCCGCCGAAACCCCGATAGCGGCGGAAGCGCACCGCGCCAGCCAGATCCTGCATCCGGGCACGGCCAGCATTCCGCGCCCCAAGGAACAGCGCGTCATCACCATCGCCAATCAGAAGGGTGGTGTCGGCAAGACCACCACGGCGGTCAACCTCGCCGCCGCCCTCGCCCTGCAGGGGATGCGGGTGCTGGTGATCGACCTCGATCCGCAGGGCAATGCCAGCACCGCACTCGGCGTCGAACACCACTCCGGGGTGCCGTCGAGCTACGAGCTACTCATCGGCGAGGTGTCGGTGCGGGATGCGATTCAACAGAGCCCGCACAATGAGCGGCTGCTGTGCATTCCGGCGACCATCGACCTCGCCGGCGCGGAGATCGAACTCGTCTCCATGGTGGCGCGCGAGAGCCGCCTGAAGACCGCCATCCAGGACGCCAATCTCGCCGGGTACGACATCGACTACGTGATGATCGACTGCCCGCCCTCGCTCGGTCTGCTCACCGTCAATGCGATGGTGGCCGCCAAGGAGGTGCTGATCCCCATCCAGTGCGAGTACTACGCCCTGGAGGGTGTGGGTCAGCTGCTCCGCAATATCAGCCTGATCCAATCGCACCTCAACCCCGCTCTGCATGTCTCCACCGTCGTGCTCACCATGTACGACGGCCGCACCAAACTGGCCGACCAGGTGGCCGAGGAGGTGCGCGGCCACTTCGGCGACGCGGTGCTGAAGTCGGTCATCCCGCGCAGCGTCAAGGTGTCCGAAGCGCCCGGCTACGGCATGACGGTGCTCAACTACGATCCCGGTTCACGAGGAGCGATGAGCTACCTCGACGCCGGGCGCGAGATCGCGGCTCGGGCCACCCCGGCCGCGGCGGGAGAATCACACACGGATGAAAGGGGTCGATAGGCCGATGAGTCAGGCGAAGAAAGGTGGACTGGGACGCGGTCTCGCCGCGCTGATCCCGACCGGGCCCGCGGCGACCCAGGGCCTCGGCAGTGCCGCCGCCAATGTCGTCATCGGCCTGGACCCCATTGGGCCGCAACCCGCTACGGCATACCTGCATCGCGTACCCGATCCGGCCGACGGCGAGGCCGCGGTGGATGCGGGCGCGGAGCCGGGCGCGGATGCGGGCGCGGTGTACCGGGAGATCCCGCCGGAGCTGATCGAGCCCAATCCGAAGCAGCCGCGCACCGTCTTCGAGGAAGAGGCGCTGGCCGAACTGGTGCACTCCATCAAGGAGTTCGGCCTCATGCAGCCGATCGTGGTGCGCCAGTTGGCGGAGTCGCCGACGCCCCGCTATCAGCTCATCATGGGCGAGCGGCGGTGGCGGGCCAGCCAGGAGGCCGGGCTCACTGCCATTCCGGCGATTGTGCGCGAGACCGCCGACGGCTCGCTGCTGCGCGATGCGCTGTTGGAGAACATCCATCGTGTGCAGCTGAATCCGCTCGAGGAGGCGGCGGCCTATCAGCAGCTGCTGGAGGAGTTCGGCGTCACCCACGAGGAATTGGCCGCGCGACTGGGCCGCTCCCGTCCGGTGGTGACCAATATGATCCGCCTACTCAAGCTCCCCATCCCGGTGCAGCGCCGGGTCGCGGCCGGCGTGCTTTCCGCCGGACATGCCCGCGCCCTGCTGTCCCTGGAGGCGGGAGCCGAAGCACAGGAGGCGCTCGCGGCGCGGATCGTCGCCGAAGGGCTCTCGGTTCGGGCCACCGAGGAAGCGGTCACCCTCGCCAACCGGAACCCGGATACCGCCGCCACTCCCCCGGCGCCGAAGCGTAAGCCCATCCAGATGCCGGGTCTCCAGGACGTGGCGGAGCGGCTGTCGGAATCCTTCGACACTCGGGTCACCGTGGCACTGGGCAAGCGCAAGGGCAAGATCGTCGTGGAGTTCGGATCCATCGACGATCTGGAGCGAATTGTGAGCCTGATGGAGCAGACAAAGCCCTAACCCTGGGCCCGGAGCCGAAACGTCACAGTGACGGTCTTGTTCGTCGGGGTGCTCGCCGAGCTGCCTCGAGCCTGGACCAGAATGGACTGATAGTGCGCGCTCCGGATGACCCAAACGAAAGGTTCGGTAGGTGACAACTGATCTCGTCAGGGTCGTGGTAACTCACCGGGTAAGCCTCGCAGCGGCTCGTGGCTGCGCGCCGACCGCGCGGAGAGGTGGATGAGCGCGGTGTCCAGCAGTGTTACCGCACTGACTCTCGACGGACTCGACAAGCTGCCGGGGCACGCGCGCCGCTGCGTGTTCTGGGAGATCGATCCGGCGGTGGCCGCGGACTGCTACGAATTCAGCGATCCGGTCTTCGAGAAGGAAGCCTGGCTGTCCACCGTCATGCTGGAGTGGGGTTCGTGCGGACAGGTGGCCCTGGTGGACGGGCAGTCCGTCGGCTGTGCGCTGTACTCGCCGCCGAGCGCGGTGCCGCGCGCCGGACTCTTCCCCACCTCGCCGGTGAGCCCGGACGCGGTCCTGCTGACCACGCTGCGGTCCGAAATGCCGTACCAGGACAACGACATAGCCCATCAGCTGATCCAGGCCGTGGTGGCCGATCTGGTGCGTCGCGGTGTACGGGCCATCGAGGCGTTCGGCATTCGTCGGGAGCCGCCCAGCACCGCCATGCCGGATCGGCTGCTGGGCTCCATGCGGCTGATGGAGCGCATCTCCACTCCCCCGCACGGCATTCCGGCCGCCTCGTCGTCGCACACCTGCACCCCGGACAACTGCATGATCGAGGCCGACTTCCTGGAGGATGTCGGCTTCAAGGTCATTGCCTCCCATCACCGCTTTCCCCGGCTGCGGTTGGAGCTCGACAGCGATCACCTGTGGAAGGAAGACGTGGAGCGCGCGCTCGACCAGTTGCTCGCGGCCGCGTCCATGACCGTCCCGGGACGGGTGCTCACGCTCTGACTACCCGCGCGACGCACAGTCCCGGATGACGAAAGAGCCCCCAGGATGTCCTGGGGGCTCTCGTCTTTCGTGACTGTTCGCGACTCAGATGCGGTCGGCGGCGGCCAGTTCCTCGGCCAGTAGTTCCGCGAAGGTGTAGGTGCCGGTCGGCTGGTCGTCCTGGCCGAGCAGGTAGAGGCGTTTCACGGAGATCAGGATCGCTTCGGCGATCACGTCCCGCATACGCGGATTGGTGAGCACCGAGGCGTCGTAATCATTGGTGAGATAGCCGATGTCGACCTGCACAGTGGGCATCTTGGTGAGCCGCAGCAGATCCCAGGTGCGGGCGTGGGTGCGACAGTCCTGCAGCGAGGTGCGCGCCACGATCTCACGCTGGATGAAACCGGCCAGCACCTGGCCGATCATCGAGGTGGAGCCGTGCGAATTGCCGAAGTGGAAGCTCGCCACCCCGCTGGCCGACGGGCTCGGATTGGTGGCGCAGCGCAGCGAGATCATGAGATCGGCGTCGAAGGTGTTGGAGGTCTCGGCGCGATCGGCGTCGGAGGGGTTGGCTCCCCACGGCCGCGACAGGAAGGTCTCCATACCGGTGGCCGCCATCCGGCCCTCGAGCCGGGAGGCCAAGTCCCACAGGATCTCCGACTCGTACACATCACCGAATTCGGTGGGTACGGCGAAACCCTTGTCCGGGCCGCCGAGGCCGGGATCGATGACGATGCGCTTGCCGGTGAGCTGCGGTCCGGCGCGGTGCACCACCTCTTCCTCGGCGATGCGGTGCGGGTTGCCGCCGGTCACGCGAGCGCCCAGCAAATCCAGCGACCGCAGGGTGTCCGGGCCGCAGATGCCGTCGGAAGCGAGACCGATCTCACGTTGGAAGGCGGTGAGCGCGTCGTGGGTGTGCGGGCCGAAATACCCGTCCACGCGGTGCACGTAGAAGCCCAGGTCCTGCAGCCGGCGCTGGAGCGTCGCGACATCGTCGCCGTACAGCGGAGCGGACAGTTGGTAGATGAGGGTGCGCGCACCCAGTCGGTAGGACGCCTCTTTCAGCGCCCGATAGGTCGCCGGGCCGACGACGCCGTCCACGAGCAGACCGCGATACTGCTGGAAGGCGCGGACCGCGGAATCCAAATCATGATCGAAAACAGCGTCCGAATCCTTCCAGTACTCACCATTCGGTCCCGACTGATCGGAATGCGGGTGAGTGTGCAGGAATCCGAGACTTGCGAGGGTGCTCCGAACCTCTGCTACGGCTGGTCCACTATCGCCGTGACGAAGTCGGTGCATGCGTGAGAGCCCTTTCCTTCCGCCAACCCGGGTACCCACTCATGCGTTGGTTCACACCTTCCGCACGACCGGAGCGTCGGTCGATTGTCTCAGACCCGGACCGAATTTCGGCAATCTGTCGAGTGCAGGAATCCTACCCCGGCGGTAGCGGCAGGGGCCGGAGGTAGGAGCCCGCAGTGAACCACGGGCTCCTACTCGCGCCAGATCCTATCCAGCGTCGTCAGATGACGCCTTCGAGTTCGCGCAGAAGGGCCGCTTTGCCCTTCGCTCCGACAATTCGCTTGGTTTCCTTGCCCCCTTGGAACAGCACCATGGTAGGCAACGACAGAATGCCGTAGTGCTTCGAGGTCTCCGGATTGGCGTCGGCGTCCAGCTTGGCGATGGTGATCTTGTCGCCGTGGGTGGCGGCGATCTCCTCCAGCACCGGGGCGACCATCTTGCACGGACCGCACCACGTCGCCCAGAAGTCGACCAGCACCGGCTTGTCGCTGATCAGCACCTGATCCGCGAAGGTCTGGTCGGTGACGGTGATCGTCGCGGAGGTCTTGGCGTCGGACATGATTCTCCTACTGGGTTACTTCGACCGGCTGACCGGCGTGATCGAGAGTGTTGCTGGTGATGTCGCCCTGTTCGGCCAGCCAGCGCTCGGCGTCGATGGCCGCGCGGCAGCCCGTCCCGGCCGCGGTGATGGCCTGCCGGTAGGTGTGATCGACCAGATCGCCCGCGGCGAAGACGCCCGGCAGCGAGGTGTAGGTGCTCTGCCCCTTCACCTGCACGTAGCCCTCGCCGTCCAGCTCCACCTGGCCGCGCACCAGCTCGCTGCGCGGGTCGTGGCCGATGGCGACGAACAGGCCGGTGGCGGGGAATTCCGAGGTCTCCCCGGTCCGGGTGTCGCGCAGCGTCAGGCTGGTGACGCTGTTCTCACCGTTGACCTCCACCACCTCACTGTTGAGGACGAAGCGGATCTTCTCGTTGGCCTTGGCGCGCTCGAGCATGATGCGGGAGGCGCGGAACTCCTCGCGGCGGTGCACGATGGTGACGCTGGAGGCGAACTTGGTGAGGAAGGTGGCCTCCTCCATGGCGGAGTCGCCGCCACCGACCACCACGATGTCCTGGCCCTTGAAGAAGAAGCCGTCGCAGGTGGCGCAGGCGCTGACGCCGCGGCCGAGCAGCTTCTGCTCACCGGGCACGCCCAGGTAGCGGGCGGCCGAGCCCATGGCCAGGATGACCGCGTAGGCCTCGTGGGTCTCGCCGCCGACCACGACCTTCTTGATCGGACCGGTGAGGTCGAGTTCGTCGACGTCCTCGGTGCGGATGTCGGCGCCGAACCGCTTGGCCTGCTCGCGCATCTCCTCCATGAGATCCGGGCCCATGATGCCGTCGCGGAAGCCGGGGAAGTTCTCCACCTCGGTGGTGGTCATGAGCGCGCCGCCGAACTGGGTGCCCTCGAACAGCAGGGGTTCGAGTTCCGCGCGCGCCGCGTACACGGCTGCGGTGTAGCCAGCTGGTCCGGAACCGACGATGATCAGGTCGCGTACAGGCGTGCTCAAGGGGCCCTCCGAGGCAGTGTGAAACTCAGCGTGTCGGTCAACAACAGCCTAAACGCTGTTGTTCCCGCGGTTGCTGAGCGGGCAGGTCAGCCGATATCGGCGTTGGCGAGCAGGCGCGGATCGTCCGGCGTGCAGTCGGTCCCCAGGACCACCGCGGTGATGGTGGGAGCTTCGGGACCGGTGAGCAGCACGAGGGCGGCGTTCTGCCCGCCGAAGATCACATCCCGGGAGCCGAGGATGGCGCGGTCCAGGCCCGCGGCCGCGAGGCATCCGGTGAGGGTTTCCCGGGCGGCGAGCGGGCCGGTGACGTCGTAGCGGCCCAGCGCGCTGAGCACGGTGGTGGAGGAGAGGTCGCCGGTCAAGCGCAGGGGGGCCGGATCGGCCATCGGGGTGGCGTCGTTGCCGCGCAGGGCGTCCGCGGCGACGAAGGCCCCGGCGACGAGTGCGACCGCTGCCGCGGCGGCGGTGATCCAGCGCAGCCGGGCGGTCCACGGTGCGGGCTCGCTCGGAGTGTCGTCGAAATCGTCGCTGTCGCTGTCGGTTTCGATGGGGTCGAGATCGGTGGCGGTGAGTTCGCCGGTGTCGAACGGGGAGACGGCGGGCATGGGGGCGGTGGCCGCGGGGTTGGCGCGGTCGGGATGCAGGCGGTGCACGGTGGCCATTCGTTCGCTCGGATCGGGGGTATTCACGAGGTCGTCGATCATGCGCTCCAGGCGGGTAGTGACCTCGGCGGGCATAGGGTGGACGATGCGGTCGTCACGGCCCAGCGCGCGCAGGTCGCCGTTCACCCGGTCGAGCGAGCGTAGGTAGCGCATGGCGTTCGGGTCGCGGCGCACCTGCGGCCAGAGCCGCCGCGACAGTTGCTCGGGCACATTCCCGGCGTGCAGGTCGGCGAGCAGTTCGGGCGAGTAGGGAGGTTGCGGCACGGTGTCGGTCGCCATCACGCCTCCAGCTGTCTCGTGCTCGTCCATTGCCCCTCCAGGTCGGGCCTGTCATGGGAAGTCGCGGACCGGTACCGGGGTCCGCGAGAACATCGACATTCACTTCGCTTCTATGTAGGACGCAGCTGCGCTAGGTTCGGTTCCCGTCCTCGCGCAGGGATTTCAACTGTTGTTCGAGCCGCCGTCGACCGCGGGCGCACCGGCTCTTGATCGTGCCCTCCGGTACGCCCAGCAGTTTCGCGGCATCCGCGACCGAATACCCTTCCAGCTCAACGGCCACCAGTGCGGTGCGCTGATCGGCGGGCAGGCCGAACAGGGCCGCGTCCACGATCAGCGTCGCCTCCCGGGCCGCGAAATCATCTCGGGCATAAGGGGGTTCGTACAGCGTCTCGTCGGGTAACGGTACCGTGCGGCGGAGCTTGTTGCGACGAATCCGATCCAGACACGCGTGCAACACGATGGTATGCAGCCAACTGCGCACCTCGGCGTCGCCGCGGAAGGAGGCGGCCTTGCGGTGGGCGGACAGCAGGGCGTCCTGTAGCGAATCCGCGGCGTCCTCCGGGGTGGCGGAGGCGCGGACGGCGGTCTGCCACAGGTGATCCCGGTGGCGGCGCAGCAGTTCCGCGAACGCGTACCGGTCCCCTCGGGCGTGTGCGGAGAGCAGCGCATGGTCGGGCGTGTCGGACAAGCCCTCGTGGCGTTCGTTCGATTGCGACAATACAAACCCCTGCCGAAGAGTTCGGCTGATCATATCCAGCGTCACGATTCGACAGCAACGATCCGGCGAAGAAAGACGCAGCTAGCGGGCGTTTTCGGGCGAATCGGGCGGTTGCGGGGCGGTGCGGAAGGCCGGTGTGGTCACGGCGCTGTGACGTGCGGGCGGCCCGGAGTCGGCGGGCGCGGTGGCGCGGCTAGGGCGCGGCTTCGAAATGCACTTCGGAGAGCGAGGACTGGTACTGGCCCCCGTTGTTGCCCAGGGCGGTGATCCAGATCAGCACGTAACGGGTCGACTGCTCGGAGCTCACCGGAATCTCGGTGACCCCCTCGCCGAGCGTCGCCGACCCGATCAGCTGCGTCTGATCGAGGGTCGGCGCCGCGGTCGGCGAACTGCGGATCTCCACCATCGTCCCCGGGGTCTGCGAGTCGATCACCACCTTGGTGAGCTTGCCCGGACTGCCCAGGGTGGCCAGCACCCCGACCCCGTTCTTCAGGGCCGGGAACTGCTGGAAGTACTGGTCGGTGCGCCAGAAGGTGGCCGGATCATTGTCCAGCACCGCCGACACACCGCCGATATTGTCGGGCGTGCCCTCCGGGGAGTACACCGAGACGCCCGTGATGGGCATCGGCACCCCGCCCGTCGGCGCGGCCGGAGTGGGCTCCGGCGCGGGGCCGCCGGGGACGGCCGGTGCCGAGGTGGCCGTGGTGAGGCCGATATTGCGCTGCTCGTTGAGCGGCTGATCGGACGCCCCCGGCGCGAAGATGCTCAGCAGCCACCAGATCACCACGCCGACCACCAGCGCCGCGAGCACGCCGAGTCCGACCAGGATCCACATCATCCGCTGCGAGCGTTCCTTCTCGGCGGCGAGCAGCTCCGGATCGGCGAGCGTCTCGTCGGGTGCGCTGGGGGCGCGCTGTCCGAGTCGCAGCACCGGAATGAAGTCGGTCTTCTGATCGACCACCGACGCCTGCTCCAGCACGTGCTGCACGGTCGCGGCGGTGCGTACGCCCTTGTTCGACTCCAGCGAGCGCACCGCCACCGCCGAGATCTCGAACGGCACCTCCGGGCGGATCTGGCGGGGTTCCACGGGCGTGCCGTCGGGTCCGAAATCGGCCAGCCGGAGCCCGCCCACGGTGGCCGCGCTGCCCGTCATCCCGCCGGTGCGGATGGGCCAGCGGGCGACGGTGAGGGCGTAGAGCATGGCGCCGAGTCCGCGCACGTCCGACTGCGCGTCGGAGTCGGCGAGGGTGCCGGGGAAGGCGAGCACCGCGTCACCGGAGGCGCTGATGCGAATCCGGTCCGGATGATCGATGGACAGCGAGCCGCCGCCGCGGTGGGCGAGTTCGGCCGCCGCGGCCAGTGCCCGGATGGCGCGGGCCGCGCCGATGGGCGAGGGCTGTGTCTCGGCCATCTCGCGCAGCGACCGGCCCGGTGTCCATTCCGCCACCACGATGCCGCCGGAGGAACCGCGCACCACGTCGAGCACGCGCGCCAGACCCGGTGAGTTGATCCGGCCCAGGCGCAGGGTGCGCGACAGAATGGCTTGCGGCCCATCGTGTCCGGAGTTGTCGGCGGCCTTCTGGTCGGCGTCCACGAAGGTCAGCGCGACCTCGCGGTCCAGCTTCACGTCCAGGGCCTGCCAGAACCGCAGTCCGCGCGCGCCGCCGTGTCCGGCGAGCAGCCGGTAGCGGCCACCCGCCACGGATGCGCCCGCGATCAGCTTGGGGCCGCGCTGAACTCGTTTGGACGGTGCCTCCACACGTAGCGGCGGCATGGGCATGACACCGGTCTGCGTGGGATCGGCCGGTGCCTCGTGGCCCGAATCCGCTTGCCGCTCTTGCTGGGCCGGGGCGTCGGCGGTGTCCGCCGCCTCGGCTCTCTCCGGCGCTGCTCCGGTCTGCGAACCCGGAGGAACGTCGGTCGAGAGCCCGCCTCCCGCGGCCGTCGCAGATTCGGCGGCCGGGGCGCCGCCCGCCGCGTCGTCGCTCACCCTCGTTCCTCCTTCGCCGTAAAATGTCGAAGTCCGCTCCTGGATCGGGTCGCCGACGGCGCGATCGTCGGCCTCCGACGCCGCGCGGGCGTCGCCGCCCGACACTGCGCGAGTACCCGAACCGGTCTCGCCGCGAACGCCGGATCCGGCGGTTGCGTTTCTCTCCGGAACAGGGTACGGGAATTGACCCTTTCCAGTGTTGTCAACCGCCTCGGGTCGAACGACCGGCAGCACCATGGTCTGCGCGTCCAGGTATGGGTCGTACCGGTAGTAGTACGGCGCGGCCCGCAGATCGGCCATGGGCAGCACCATGGTGGCGTCGACGCCGTCCGCCGGACCTTCCAGATCCAGATCGGGTGCGGGCGGCGCGAAGCCCAGGCGGCGCGAGATGGCGACGGTGATGGCCACGATCTCCGGAATGCCGGCCAGTCGCATCAGACCGAAGGCCACCGCGAACATGACGATGGCGGTGAGCCCGACCCGCACCAGCGAGCCCAGCCCGCCGAAGGAGTCCGTCAGCCGGTGCAGCCCCAGCACCTGGTCCACGATCCACATCACAGCGCCACCGGCCAGCGACGCCAGCAGCACCCGCGTGATGGTGCGGCCGACATTGGTCATGCGCAGGTCGCCGAGGCTGCGGTGCAGCAGGAAGCCGCCGATCACCGCACCCGCCACGAAGCCCAGACCATTGGCCAGGCTCAGGCCGACCACCACCTGGTCGGGTCCCAGCACCATCGGCATGATGGCGGAGAACACGACCTTGACCGTGGTGATGCCGAGAATGATCCAGGTGGGCGTCCACGCCTGTTCGCGGGCGTAGAACACGCGCAGATGAATCAGCACCAGCGCGTAGGGAATCAGCGTGAACGCCGACCAGGCCACGGCCTCGCCGAGCCGTCGGGCGTCGCCGCCGAAGTTGCCGTAGCCGTAGAGCGCCTGACCGATCTGCGGTCCGGCCAGCGTCATGAAGACGACCACCGGCAGCAGCGCGATCATGGTGAGCCGGGTCGCCGCGCCGAGATCGTCCACCACGGCGGGGGTGTCGTCGGCGGCGGCATTGCGGGACAGCCGCGGCATGATCGCGGTCAGCACGGTCACGCCGAGCACGCCGTACGGGAGTTGCAGCAGCAGCCAGGCATTCTGGTAGATGGCCGGACCCGCGGCGTCCACATGCGAGGAGATGCGGGTGGCGATCACCCATCCGGCCTGGCTGATCAGGACGTACAGGATGATGGCCGCTCCCATGCCGGCGAACATCTTGAGCCGGTCGTCCACACCCCACAGCGGTCTCAGGCTGATGCCCTCGCGGCGGATGGCGGGCAGCAGGCTCATCGCCTGCACGATCACGCCGATGGTGACGCCGAGTCCGAGCAGCAGCAGTTTCGGCTCGCCCATGCGCACCGGGTCGAGGGTGATCTCCCCCGGCGTCACGGCGTACAGCACCAGGACGACGAGCACCACGACGTTGTTCAGCACCGGAGCCCAGGCACCGGGTTTGAACACCTGGTGGGTATTGAGGATGGCCGTGAGCAGCGCCGTCATGCCGTAGAAGACGATGGCGGGCAGCAGCAGGAAGGTCAGCGCGGTGGTGAGGGCGACGTTCACCTCACCGTCGTCGGACAGGAAGACATGCGTGACCAGCACCGGCGCGGCGGCCGTCACCAGCAGGGTGCCGATGCCCAGCACCGTGAGGGCGGCGGTGTACAGCCGCCGGACGAAGGCCGCGCCGCCGTCGGGGTCCTCTTTCTCCGCACGCACCAGGGTCGGCACCACGATGGCGGTGAGCACCGCGCCGACCAGCAGTTCGGAGATCATGGTCGGGATGGTGGCCGCGACGGTGTAGGCGCTGGCGATGGCCGGGCCGAGCACGGTGAGCAGCAGCAGCTGTTTGCCGAATCCGGTGATGCGGCTGATCAGCGTGGCGAACGCGATGGACCCGGACTCCTTGACCAGGCGGGCGTTCGAGCTCTCGGCCTGCTCGGCCGTTTTCACCACGGTGGTGCGCGGTAGCGGCTGGCGGTCCGAAGGCGGCGTCGGGTAGCGCTGGGGTTGCACGGGCCGCTGCGGCGGCGGGGTGACGTGTCCCCAGTGGTAGCGCTCCTCCGGCGGCACCTGCCCGTGGGCGGCGTGGCGCGGGCGCTGGGGTTCGGGGCGCTGGGGTTCGGGGCGCGGGCGTTCCGGGTGCTGGGATTCCGGGCGCTGGGGTGGTTGCGGCCGGGGCGGTACGCCGGCCGGTCGCCGCATGATGGGCGGTTCGGGCGCGGGGTATCCCGGTCCCGAAGGGGGACCGGACGGTTGACCCGGTGGCGGGCCGGGGCGCGGCTGCGGTCGCCCCGGCTGCCCCTGCCGTGGCTGCGGCTGACCGGGCTGGCCGGGCCGGAGTTGCGGGTGGCCGGGCTGTCCCGGTCTCGGTTGCGGATGTGCGGGTTGCTCCGGTCTGGGCTGTGGCTGCCCCGGCTGTCCTTGCCGCGGTTGCGGTCGGCCCGGCGGCATTCCGGGTCCACCGGGTTGTCGTCCCACGCCTCGCTCCCAGGGTGCGGAGGGGGCGCGCCGCGACGGCGGCCCCTCGGGTTCGCGGCCCGATGAGCGCGGTTCACCGTGTTCGCTCATCGGTCCTCCTGTCGTTGCATCTCCCGCTTGCGGGCACGCCGGAACCGATTCACCCGACGTCGGGTCTCCGGATCGAACCCCTCATCGGCCGGATCGGCCTGCCCGCGGAAGCGGTGCCACAGGCGGCGTCCGGCCAGCAGGAACAGCAGCGCGCCCGCGCACCCGGTAATTATCGCCAACGCCTGACCATAGGCGTTGGAACGCACCGATACCGTTACGGCATTGCCGAGCGGCACCCCGTCCGACGTGGTGAGTGCGATGGGTATCACCAGGTTTCGGCTGTCACTCACCTCGGTGGGGATCTGGAAGGAGCGGGTGCCCTTGGCGGGCAATACCTCCTCGCCGACATCGGTGATCTTCGTCTCGGCGGGCGCGTCGATGCGGAACTTGATGCGGATGGCGACCGGCAGGTCGTTGCGCGCCACCAGCAGCAGCGGACTCTGTTCGGAGGCGAGGGTGTAGACGCCGCCCGGCGGCAGCACGGTCACCGATCCGAACAGTTCGTCGAGGGTGCCGGTGGTCTGGTCGAGGCGGCGCTGGGCGACGGTGTCGGGCTGGCCGCCGCTGCGCCGATCCGACAGGGTCAGCGTCCGGATCAGATCGTCGCGCAGCGGGGTGAGGAAGGCGCGCGGGCTCAGCTCCTGCTGCGGCACCTCCACCAGCGCGTTCATCAGTTCGGTAATGCGATGCGCCTGCGCCCGCACCGGGTCCACGAAATGCCGCGGCACCGATTCGTCGGCGGCCTGGCTCAGATAGTCGAGCTCGTAGGGCTGCGGGTCGGCGGGCTGGGCCAGCAGATCGGTGAACGGGCGCGGGACGGCGAGATTGTCGCGGAAGAGCAGTTGCAGCTGCTCGAGCAGCGCGGTGGCCTCCTCCCGATTCGCGCCCCACTGCTGCGGCGGCATGAACAGCGCCGCCCCCGGCCGGTCCGGCCGCGGGTTCAACGCCGACCAGGAGATGGCGCCGAGAGCGTCCTGGAGTCGCGCGGGGCGGGAGTCGGCGTTGACGTCGTAGCGCACCGACTGCGGGGTGAACGACGGCGTCGGCGGATGGGAGCCGATGGCGGCCAGCGCGGTGGCCGACCAGATGTCGAAGGTGGCCACCCGCAGTCCGGGATCGATCGGCGGCGGCGCGCCCGCCACCGGATTCAGCGGGATGTCGGGCAGCCGCACCATGTCCGGATTCCCGGCCGGGGCGGGTGCGTCGATGGTGTCGTCGGCGGTGGCGGTGGACCGGCCGTCGGTGGGGACGACCGCGTTGTCGGCGAGGACGGCGGTGGTGACGCCGTGCGCGGCCAGCAGATTCGCCGCCTCGGCGTCGATGGTGCCCGCGTCGGGCAGATTCACCCCGCGCAGCGAGGTGACCGAGAGCAGGGAGTCGACCACGTCGGCGGGGGCGACCAGCGCCCGATGAGTGAGGGCCGGATCGTTGACGGCGGCCAGCGCGGTCTCGTCGACCTGCGCGAACGGCAGTGCCACCGTGCACAATCCGGAGGCGATGGTGCGCAGCCGGTCCAGCCAGGTCTTGGCGGCCTGCGCGCCGGAGCCCACGCGGGTGGGTCCGTCCGGATCCGAGGGACTGGCCAGCACGCGGTAGCCGGTGATCATCGCCGATACCGTGACCAGCAGGTCCGGGTCGATGGCCAGACACAGCGCCGAGGCCAGCCCGCCGCCGGAGCGGCTGTCGTTGCGCAGCGCCGATTCCAGGGCCGAGAGCAGCTGGTCGAGACGCCCGCCGGCGCTCAGCGAGGAGGCCAGCTCGTCGTCGGTGAGCAGCGCCTGACCGTCCACCGAGCCGGGGATGCCGGCCATCAGCCGGGGCCGGTCGGCCAGCGGCCACAGCATGGTGGTGGCCACCGGCGGCGCGGCGGGGGTGGCCGGAACCGGCGGCGGCGCGTCGACCGAGGTGTCGGCGGTGGCGGGAACGCCGAGTACGGGCAGCAGGAAGCGCGCGTCGTCGAGGCGGGCCTGATTGCCGTAGGCGGGTTCGCCGTTGACGTTCAGCAGCAGCGGGTAGACGCCGGGCTCGGTGATCTGGAGGTCGGTGACGTCGCTGGGCATATCGCCGCCGCCGCGCAGGGCCACCGTGAAGCTGAACTGTTGGTGGTCGCCCGGGCTGAGCCGGTCGGACACCGCTTGGAAGGCACCGGTGACGTCGTAGTTGATCTGATCCAGTTGCAGCGCGGTGCGCAGTTCGCCGGCCGCGGTCACGGGCCGGGCCCGCTGGACGCGGATGCTGATGTCGTCGACCACGCGGTCGCCGATATTGGTGACGGTGCCCGAGACCACGAAGTAGGGGTCGCTGGTGGTGGTGATGACCGTGGGCGTCACCGAATCCAGGGACAGCTTCAGGAATTTCGGGCCGGTACTGCTGCCGTAGCCGTTGCCGTCGGGCTGGCCGACGGCGGGCACGGCGCAGACGCCGGTCGCCACGACGGCCAGAATCACCGTGACGAGCGACAGCAGCCAGCGGTGCAGCGGCCTGTTCGGACGCAGGGACCCCGCACGCGTCATTGTCTGCCGTTCTCCATCCGATCGATCAGCCGGTTCGCCACCTCCGCCAGCCTGCGTTCGTCGGCATACGCGAGCCGGGAATCGAGTTCGCTCAAGGGAACCCAGGCCACCTTGGTGACCTCCACGTCGGCGTCGGACAGTTCCCCGCCGATCGACCGCATGAGGTAGTGATGCACCGTCTTGTGTACCCGGCGGCCCTCGGTGACGAACCAGTAGTCGATGCTGCCCAGTTCGGCGACCACCGTGCCGTGGATACCGGTCTCCTCCGCGACCTCGCGGATCGCGGTTTGTTCGGCCGTCTCCCCCTCTTCGATATGTCCTTTCGGTAGCGACCACAGTAGGCGGCCGCGCCGATCGGTGCGTCCGATGAGGGCGGCGGAGGCTTTGTCGCGGGGGCCGTCGAGGCCGTCGACCACGAGTCCGCCCGCCGAGGTTTCCCGGACGGTACGCATGCGGGGTTTCGCCGCATTACCGGCCGAACCGCGGCGCCGGGGCTGGCGGCGTCGACTGTTCGCGCGATCGGCCGGAGGAGACACTGCGTCAGTCTAGCGGGCACGGGCGCAGGTGCCGCCTCGCTGCGTCGAGCTGCCGG
Organism: Nocardia otitidiscaviarum; assembly: GCF_007362295.1. NCBI lineage: Bacteria > Bacillati > Actinomycetota > Actinomycetes > Mycobacteriales > Nocardiaceae > Nocardia > Nocardia otitidiscaviarum. The sequence goes on from NZ_CP041695.1 coordinate 7,031,604, forward strand.
AACGCCGCTGTAAACACCCCTCGGCCGGGGTGTCGCGACCGCTCCCCCGCGCCGTCCGGAAGCACCTTCGCGGGCAGCCCACCGGGTTCGGCGGCGCGTCGCGCCGGGCTTCGGCCCGACGGGGCGACTACCGGATTGCGCCACTCCACTAAGCTGCGTTTTCGTGGTTTCGCCTGAGTCCGACGCAGCAAACGAGGAACGCCGTACCCGATTGCTCGCGGCGGCGGCGATCACACTGGGACGGCTGTCCGAGGTTCTGACCCCGCTCGGCGAGCTCTTCGCCGCGCACGGCCATCACCTGTACCTGGTGGGCGGCAGTGTGCGCGACGCGGTGCTGGGCCGGCTGGGCACGGATCTGGACTTCACCACCGACGCCCGCCCCGAGCAGGTGCAGGAGCTGATGCGCGGCTGGGCCGACCACCTGTGGGATACCGGCGGCCTGGTCTTCGGCACGGTGAGCGCGGCCAAGGGCGGGCAGCAGTTGGAGATCACCACGTTCCGCGCCGACAGCTACGACCGGGTGTCCCGCAATCCGCAGGTCACCTTCGGCGACTCCCTCGAGGGCGATCTGGTGCGTCGCGACTTCACGGTGAACGCCATGGCGGTGCGCATCGGGGCGCTGGGCGAACTGGAATTCGTCGATCCGCTCGACGGGATGTCGGCCCTGCTCCGGGGGGTGCTGGATACCCCTGCGGCGCCGCAGGATTCGTTCCACGACGATCCGCTGCGCATGCTGCGTGCGGCGCGCTTCGTCGCACAGCTCGGTTTCACCCCGGCGCCGCGGGTGCGGGAGGCCATTGTCGCCATGGCCCCGGAGCTCGACCGCATCACCGCCGAGCGGGTGCGTACCGAACTCGACAAGCTCATCGGCGGCGAGTACCCGACCGACGGCATCGACCTCATGTGCGAGACGGGCCTGGCCGAGCGGGTGCTGCCGGAGGTGCCGGCCATGAAATTGGAGATCGACGAGCACCACCAGCACAAGGACGTCTACCAGCATTCGCTGACGGTGCTGCGCCAGGCCATCGATCAGGAGGAGGGCGACCCGGACCTGATCCTGCGCTGGGCCGCGCTGCTGCACGATATCGGCAAGCCGCCCACCAAGAAGAACGAGCCGGGCGGCGGGGTGAGCTTCCACCATCACGAGGTGGTGGGCGCGAAGATGGTGCGAAAGCGCATGCGCGCCTTGAAGTACCCCAAGCAGTTCACCGAGGATGTGGCGCGTCTGGTGTATCTGCACCTGCGCTTTCACGGCTACGGCAAGGGGCAGTGGACCGATTCGGCGGTGCGCCGCTATGTCACCGATGCCGGTGAGCTGCTGCCGCGTCTGCACAAACTGGTGCGCGCCGACTGCACCACCCGCAACAAGCGTCGCGCGGCCATGCTGCAATCCACCTACGACGATCTGGAAGTGCGGATCGCCCGCATTCAGGAGCAGGAGGATCTGGCGCGGGTGCGCCCGGACCTGGACGGCAACGCCATCATGGAACTGCTCGGCATCCAGCCCGGCCCCGAGGTGGGCAAGGCGTGGAAGTTCCTGAAGGAGTTGCGGCTCGACCGCGGCCCACTCACCCGCGAGGAAGCCGAGACGGAATTGCTGAAGTGGTGGAAGGGCCAGCAGTCCGCGTCCTGATCGCCGCTGTCAAAAGACGATGAGCGTGGTGCCCGCCACGATGGCGGCGCGGATCTGCGCCAGGTCGAAGGAACCGGTGAGGCCGGGCAGATCGGCCTCGAAAAGTACGTCGTCGCCGATTCTCTCGGCGCGGGTGATGCGCGCGTGATTCGGCAGATCGGTCAGCGGGATCGGCTGTAACCGCACCGCGCGCCGCGGCATCCGGATGCCCCACCAGTTGGCCCGGTGCAGCGTGATGGTGAGGACATTGTCCTTGATCTCCGCGGTGGCCAGGGCCCGCAATCTTCGTTTTCGATGCCGCGCCAGGATCATTCCGTCCGGCGCGGTTCGTAGCAGCCAGTCCGGCTGCCAGCTGTTGATCCACCGCACCAGCGCCTCGATGTGGATGGTGCCGCGCAGATCCAATTGGGCGGAGCGGATTTTGGTGGGCACCCCCGGGATGAGCCGCACGCCGTGCGCGATGACGGTGAGTTCCTTGATCGGCTGCTCGTTCCAATACAGATCGGTCAGCACGGTTTTCGACTGGAAGTGCGCCCCGCGCCGTCGCACCTTGAGGGTGTGCAGGGTGGCGCGCAGGTCGTGGCCGAGGACGGTGGCGCTCACCTCCTGCCCGCCGAACTGGCTGAGGATGCCCTCGGACAGCAGCGTCATGAGTACATCGGGCATGAGCGCGGTGACGGTGCCCGCACCGAAGTCGGCGACCGGATCCAGCCAGGCGGTGGTGAAGGTGGTCCACTGATCCAGCCAGCTCTGGTCGAACAGGCGTCGTCCCAGGTCCATGCCGAGGTCCACCGCCCGCAGAGGTGACCAGGCCTTCGGATCGAAATACGTGGCCATGATTGCCCCGAGCGTACCGGCAGCAGGTGACAGCACCAGGTCGAACGCTGTGACGCCGGTCGCATCAGACCGGAAAGTATCCGCAGATGCGGGACTTTCTCCTTGTTGCACCCGCATATGCGGAGCTATGGTGCTCGTATGCCCGATATTCGCATCCGCGACGCCGCCCAGCTGCTCGGTGTCAGTGACGACACCGTCCGCCGCTGGATCGACGCCGGATCGCTCGCGGCCCACAAGGACGGATCGGGCCGCCTGGTGGTCGACGGTGAGCAGTTGGCGGCCCTGGCCGTCGAGCACGCCCGGACCCCGCGGGCGCGACTGGGCAGTGCCTCCTCGGCACGCAATCGGTTTCCCGGGCTGGTCACCAGGGTGGTGACCGATACGGTGATGGCACAGGTGGAGATGCAATGCGGGCCGTTCACGGTGGTGTCGTTGATGAGCAGCGAATCGGTGCGGGAGCTGGGGTTGCGGCCCGGCAGCGTGGCGGTGGCGAGTGTGAAGGCGACCACCGTGGTGGTCGAGACCGACGCCGATTCCGGCGGGGCCGCATAGGTTTTCGCTCCGGAGCGGGAGCGGCCGCGCTGGCGGTGCTCGGGGTCGCGGCGCTGTCCGGCTGTGGCACTTCCGATTCCACGTCCAGCACGACCGTGACCGTCTTCGCGGCGGCCTCGCTGCAGCACGTCTTCACCGAACTCGGTGCGCGGTACGAATCCGCGCACCCGGGCACCGCGGTGGAATTCTCCTTCGCCGGATCGTCCACGCTCGCAGCACAACTCGAGCAGGGCGCCCCGGCCGACGTCTTCGCCAGCGCGAATCCGGCCAATATGGACAAGGCGGTGCGCGGTGGCCGGATCACCGAGACGCCGACCACCTTCGCCACCAATACGCTCACCATCGTCACCCCGCCCGGCAATCCGGCCGGTATCGCGACGCTGGCGGACCTGTCCCGCCCCGACCTGCGGCTCGTCGTCTGCGCCCCCCAGGTGCCGTGCGGTGCGGCGACACGGACGGTGACCGCCGCCGCGGGCGTCGCCATCACCCCGGTGAGCGAGGAGTCCGCGGTGACCGATGTGTTGGCCAAGGTCACCACCGGGCAGGCCGACGCCGGTCTGGTGTACGTCACCGATGCGGCCTCGGCCGGGGACCGGGTGGTGACGGTGCCCTTCCCGGAGGCCGCGGCGGCGGTCAACAGCTATCCGATCGCGGTGGTCGCGGATGCGCCGAACCCCGAGGGCGCACGCGAGTTCCTCGACCTGGTCACCGGGCCGGAGGGCCGGAAGCTGCTGGCGGAGGCCGGGTTCGGTTCCCCGTGAAACATTCGATGCGACCGCGCGGCCTGTCCGGTTCGGTCTCCCCCGGGCCGGGGGTGCCCGCGTGGCTGCTGCTGCCCGCCGTCATCGGTTTCGCACTGGTCATCGGCCCGCTGCTGGCCCTGACCACGGCCGTGGACTGGGCGAACTTCTTCGGCCTCATCACCTCGCCCGCGTCGCGGGACGCCTTGACGCTGAGCGTGCGGACGGCGGCGGCCGCGACGCTGCTGTGCATCGCTCTCGGTGTGCCGATGGCGGTGCTGCTGGCCCGCGCCCGCTGGCGGGCGCTGCCCGTACTGCGCTCGCTGGTGCTGCTGCCCCTGGTGATTCCGCCGGTGGTCGGCGGTCTGGCGCTGCTGTACCTGTTCGGCCGCAACGGTCTGCTGGGTCGGGAACTGGAGGCGGCGGGCATCCGCATCGCCTTCAGCACGACGGCGGTGGTGCTGGCACAGACCTTCGTCGCCCTCCCGTTTCTGGTCATCACCCTGGAGGGGGCCATGCGCACCGCCGGTGACCGCTTCGAGCGCATCGCCGCCACCCTCGGCGCGCGCCCCACCGTGGTGTGGTGGCGGGTGACCCTGCCCCTGCTGCGCCCGGCCCTGATCTCGGGTTCGGTGCTGGCCTTCGCCCGTGCCCTGGGGGAATTCGGTGCGACGCTCACCTTCGCGGGCAGCCTCCAGGGCCGCACCCGCACCCTGCCCCTGGAGATCTACCTGCAACGCGAGACCGACGCCGACGCCGCGGTGGCGCTCTCGCTGCTACTGGTACTGGTCGCGGTGCTCATCGTGCTCATCGCCTACCGGCGCGTGGGTGCCGCGGCGAACGGGCGGACAGCATGAGCGGTCGGGCGCGGAGGAGGCAGCGCGGCGTCGCCACGCAGCGCGGGACCACCGCGCAACGATCCCGCTCGCACGCGAACGGACACCGTGTGAGTGGTTGGGTACGGACGAGGCAGCACGGCGACACCGCGCAGCGTCCCTGCTCGCGCCGAAAGGGCACAGCGCGTGGGCTGTATGTGGCGGCGCGGGTGGCCGCTCGTGCCGGACAGGGCACCGCATGAGCGGGCGGGTACGCGGCAGGCAGCGCGGGACCACTGCGCAGCGGCCCCGATCGCACGGGAGAGAACACCGTATGGGTGGTTGTGCGCGCGGGAAACAGCGCGACGTCATCGTGCAACCGCACGCCCGGGACTTGGCGGAGGATTCATGAGCGGCCTGCACGTATCGGCGCGGGTGGCCGACCGCGCCTTGGATGTGGAGTTCGAGGTCGCACCGGGTGAGGTGCTGGCGGTGCTCGGACCGAACGGTGCGGGGAAGTCCACACTGCTGGACGTGATCGCGGGAATGCTGCCGCCGGACGCGGGCACGGTTCGGCTCGACGGGCGGGTGCTGACCGATACCGCGCGTGGCATCGCGGTGCCACCGCACCGGCGCGATATCGGCCTGCTCGCGCAGGAAGCGCTGCTGTTCCCACACCTGTCGGTGCTGGCCAATGTGGCATTCGGGCCGCGCAGCAAGGGACTGCGGGGTCGGGCGGCCGAACGGGTGGCGCGCGACTGGCTGCGCGCCGTCGACGCCGAGGAATTCGCCGATCGCGCACCGGGTTCGCTGTCGGGTGGGCAAGCCCAGCGGGTGGCGCTGGCGCGGGCGCTGGCGGTGCGACCGCGGGTGCTGCTGCTGGATGAACCCATGGCGGCGCTGGACGTGACCGTGGCTCCCGCCATGCGCGCCCTGCTGCGCCGGGTGCTGCGCGACAGCCCGCACGCCCCGACCGGCACGGTGCTGGTCACCCACGACATGATCGACGCGCTCACCCTGGCGGATCGCCTGGTGGTGATCGAATCCGGCCGGGTGGTGGAGTCGGGTCCGGTGGCCGCCGTGCTGGCCCGCCCGCGCAGCGCCTTCGCGGCCCGGATCGCCGGTATGAACCTGGTGGTGGGAGAGGCGGTCGCGGCGGCCGATGCCGCCGACCCGGTGCACGCCGTCGATGCCGACGGGATGCGCGTCCACGGGTGCGCGGATGCGGGGTGGACGCCCACCGGCCGGGCGGCCGCCGTCTTCGCGCCCACGGCGGTGGCGGTGTACCGCGCACAACCGGAAGGCAGCCCCCGCAATGTGTTTCCGGTGCGGATCGCCGAGCTGACCGATCGCGGCGGAATCATCCGGATCCGGGCCGATCTGACCGGAACCGGCCGAAGCGGCCGGAAGCGCGGCGACGCGGCGGCGAACGGTGTCGCCGCGAGCGGCCCCGTCGCATTGACAGCGGACCTGACGCCGGGCGCGGTGGCGGACCTGAGGCTGGCCCCCGATACGGAGGTCTACTTCTCGGTCAAAGCTGCCGAGGTACAGGTGTACCCCTGCTGAGGCGTGTCGAGATCGGGTGGTGGCGGCGCGAGATCGGGTAGCGGTGGCGGTGCGACGATTCAGGCAGTGTCGGTGGCGTGCGGCGAGGTCGGGGCGGCGGTAGTGGCGCGGATTCGGTCGTGGGGTGTGTCGGTGGCCGCCGCGGTGCCATGCTGGAGCCATGGCGTTCGATCTGAACAGCGACCTCGGTGAGGGTTTCGGTGCGTACAGCATGGGCGACGACGCGGCCATGCTGGACATCGTGACCAGCGCGAACATCGCCTGTGGCTTCCATGCCGGTGATCCGTCGATCATGCGGCGCACCTGTGAGCTGGCGGTTGCCAAGGGTGTGCGGATCGGCGCGCACATCGGTTACCGGGACCTGGTGGGTTTCGGGCGGCGACATGTGGCGGTGACCGCGGACGAATTGCGCGACGAAACCCTGTATCAGGTCGGCAGTCTGGATGTCTTCGCCCGCAGCGCGGGTGACCGGGTGCGATATGTGAAGCCGCACGGCGCGCTGTATCACGCCGCGGCCGCGGATCGGGAGCTGGCCGAGGCCGTATTGTCGGCCATGGCGGAATTCGGCGGGGAGCTGTCGCTGCTCGGACCGGCCGGGACCGAGTTGGAGGCGGCGGCCCGGGCGCGCGGAATCGCGTTCGTCGGTGAGGGTTTCGCCGATCGCGCCTACCTGTCCTCCGGCAGGCTGGCGCCGCGCAGCCAGCCGGGCGCGGTGCTGTGGCCCGACGACGCGGTGACCCAGGCGCTGTCGATCGCCCGCGACAGCAAGGCCGTCACGGTGGACGGCGGCGCGGTGGCGGTGCGCGCCACGAGCATCTGCGTCCACGGCGATTCCCCGGCCGCGGTGGAGATGGCGCGCCGGATCCGCTCGACCCTGGACGACGCGGGCATCCCCGTCGGCGCGTTCTGCTGAGTGGGAGACCACCCATGACGGCTGTACCACCGCTCCCCCGACCTCCTTCCGGACCGACGACGGCGTTTCGCGGAGGTGCGTCGTAGTGCCCCGGCACGATCCCACGCACATGCCCGGCGACGATGCCCCACGCGAGGCGGCAGGCGACAACGTCGATCGTCGGATCCCGCGTCCGAGTCCCACCGCCTCCGGTAGCGGCGCCGCAGCGTCGGCCCGGCCGGGTACGCACCGCGCCGCGCTCGCGCGGGAGGCATCCGCCGGGGAGATCCGTGCGGCGGGCGACCGGGCGCTGCTGGTGATTCCGCCTTCGCGCGCCCTCATCCCGCGTCTGCTCGCGGCGCTCGGGGCACGGCCCCCGGGAATGGTGGATGTGCTGCCCGCCGCCGAGACGGTTTTGGTGACGCTGACCGCGCCCGCCGCCGCCGAACCGGTGCGCCGTCGGTTGTCCGGCGTGCTGGCCGATCTCGCCGCTTCCGCCGGTGGCGCGGCCGGTGAACCGACGCCACCCCATCCCGCCGAGCCGGGTGCGGACGCGGTGGGCGATACCGACGTGGTGGGCGGTACCGATGCCGGCACCGAACCGCTGGTGGTCCCGGTGCGCTACGACGGCGCGGATCTGCCGCAGGTGGCGGAGCTGCTGGGGCTGACCGTCGACGAGGTGATCACCCAGCACACCGGTATCGAATGGCAGTGCGCCTTCGTCGGTTTCGCGCCCGGGTTCGGCTACCTGGAAGCCCCGGACGACCGACTGGCCGTGCCGCGCCGCGCCCAGTCGCGCACCGCCATTCCGCCGGGTGCGGTGGCGCTGGCGGGCGGCTACTCGGCGGTGTATCCGCGCCGCAGTCCGGGCGGCTGGCAGCTCATCGGCACCACGGAATCGCGCATGTGGGATGTCGATCGCGATCCGCCCGCCCTCATCCGCGCCGGTACCCGGGTGCGGTTCGCGGCGGTGGACCGATGATCCGGGTGGAGCGGGTCGGACCGCTCGCGACCATTCAGGATCTGGGCCGTCCCGGCTGGTTCGGCTCCGGCGTGGGCACGGCCGGTGCGGCGGACCGCGCCGCGCTGCGCCTGGCCAACCGGCTGGTCGGCAATCCGGAGGGCGCGGCCGGAATCGAGGTGTTGCTCGGCGGTGTGGAACTGCGTGCGCAGCGCCACCTGACCGTGGCGGTCACGGGTGCGCCCGTACCCACCTTCGTGGACGACCGCCCCGTCGGCATTGCCAGTGTGCTGGAAATCGATGAGGGCCAGTGTCTTCGGCTCGGCTTGGCGCGCACCGGACTGCGCGGTTATGTGGCCGTGCGGGGCGGTATCGACGTGCCGCCGGTGCTGGGGTCGCGCAGTCGCGACACCATGGCGGGCATCGGCCCGGAACCGCTGCGGCCCGGAGATGTGCTGCCGGTCGGCGCTCCCCCGCGCACCCATCCGATCGTCGATGTCGCCCCCGTCGCACCGCCCGGCGACGACCCGCTGACCGTCCGGGTGCTGCTCGGACCCCGCGACGACTGGTTCACCGCCCCCGGCGATCTGTGCGCCGGGGAGTGGACGGTGTCCGCCGACACCGACCGCATCGGCGCGCGGCTGGACCGTCGCACCGGCCCACCGCTGCGCCGCCGCGACGACCGCGAATTGCCCACGGAGGGCGTCGCGTTGGGCTCCATCCAGGTGCCGCCCAGTGGCCAGCCGGTGGTGTTCCTCGCCGATCATCCGATCACCGGCGGCTACCCGGTGATCGCGGTGGTGGTCGACGCCGACGTCGACGCGCTGGCGCAGGCGCGCCCCGGCAGCCGAATCCGATTCCGGCGGTGCTGATTTCCGTCGAGCGGTGGTCGGCTCGCACGCGGCGGAACCCCGTCAGTGCTCCAGCTTCGCGTGCATGAGATACACGTTGTAGCTCCCCCACGCCGACAGCGTGAAGTACAGATCCTCGGCGGTAGACCACGGATGGATGAATCCGCCGTAGGTGGCCGGATAGTCCCGGGTGCTCACCAGCGGGATCGGATCGCTCCACGTGCCCTGGGGTTCGGCGGCGGTGCGCAGCACGAGTTGGTGCGCGGGCGCGTCCAGGTACACCATCTGCCACTGCCCGCTGCCCTGGTCGTAGCGGATGGACAGTTCACTGGCGGTGCCGAGAACCAGTGGGGTGGCGAGCAATTCGTTGGGTCCGTCGGCGGGCACCCAGTTGCCGCCCACCCAGTACTGGTAGGCGGTCTTGTTCAGCACCTCGGCGGCGGGCACCCGGGCCAGGCCGATAACGCCCATGCGCCCGTTGGGAGTTCCGAACATGTACACCCAGTCGCCGTGCGGCACCATGGTGGCCACCTGGAAGCGTCCGATGCCGAAGAGGTTGTCCCACTGCGCATGCTGGGACTTCACCCAGGTGCGGCCGTTGTCGTCGGACCAGGCGAGGCCGCCGTGGTTGGTCCACCACATGCCCGGTATCCGGCTCCACCGGTTCACCGACATGTAGGTCAGGTACTGCCGGTCGCCGAGCGCGAATCCGGAGGTGGGAATGGTGGTGGTCTCGAAGTTCTTGATCTTGCGGCTGCCCAGCAGTTCGGCCGCGTGGCAGCGACTGTCCTGGACGAAGGAGTCCAGGGTGAGGCCGTCGGAGAGGTCGCGGTCGGTGCTGTAGGCGAGCACATTGCTGCGCCAGTCCGGGCCTCCCACGCTGTCGGGGACCCAGCCCTCGCCGAAGGTGTCGCCGAAGACCACGGCCACCTCGCCGGGCCGGTTCTCCCACATGAGGCCGAGGTCGGTGCCGTCCACCTGCCAGCGGATATCGGTGCGGTTCTCCGAGCCCGGACCGGTGAGCTGCTCGACCAACCGGACGTCGGTGACGCGCGGCGGTGCGACGGGTGCGGCGAGCGGCCCGGGTGCGGGCGGGACGTGTGTCGGCGTCGGCGCGGGCTGCGGCTCCGGCGGCTCCCCGCCGGGGACCGGGATGGGAATCGGCTCGGTCTCCGGGACGATCTCGATCTCGGGCAGCCGCGGCAGGGCCGGTACGGGCGGTTGCGAGGTCTGCGGTTCGGGTGCCGGTTCCGGCGGCGCGGTGGGCGTCGGTGTCGGTTCCGGCGGGCGCTCGCTGTCGGGAAGCTCCGGCGGCGTACCGCTCGGGGTGGCGGGAGTCCCTGTGGCACTGGGATTGTGCCGCAGGTCCGGGCACGGTGAGGCGCACGGGTCCGGCGGCAGCGGGGCCGGGTCGATCCGGGTGTCGTCCGGCGCGGGCCCGGGTATCGGCACCGGCACGAACTCCGGTACCGGGACCGGGATTCGGATGGTCGGCGGCGGGCTCCACGGCGTGGTATCCGGTTGGGGTTCGCGGGCCAGCGGGTCGAATCCCACCTCACCGCAACTGTTCACGGGGGCGGGCGCCCACGGCGCGGGGGCCGCGGCCGCCGGCGGGGTGAGCGCCAGACCGACCGCGACGACGCCGGTCAGTACGGATGCGGTGCGGAGCGGGGTCGGGATCGGCGCGCGCTGCGGAAATCCCATTGCTCTGTGCGTCTCCTGTCCGGGGGCGCGGCGTACCGCGTCACTCGAGATCGACAACCGTGTCACAGTATCGGTCCGCGTGCGGTTACGCGCGAGTCGTCCGCGCCGTCAACCGATTTGCGACCGAAACGAGACCGGTCTAGCACGAGCCCCCGCCCCGCCACCGCGTGTCGAACGCGATGGCGGCGAGTCCGCAGGCGTAGATCCCGGCCGCGGCCACCACCACCGCGGGTGCACGCCCATCGGCCGGTATCACCGTCGCGGTGGCCGCCAGCGCCAGCACGAAGGCGATGTTGAAGACGGTGTCCTGGAGGGCGAACACCTGCCCGCGGTGCGCGTCGTCGATCTCGATCTGCATGGCGGCATCACCGGTGAGTTTGATGGTCTGTCCGGCCAGGCCGAGCAGGAAGGCGGCGGCCAGCAGCGCCAGCCGGGCGCGTGCCTCGTCGTCACCGGTGGCCACGGTGATCGGCGTGACCAGCGTCAGCTGCACGACGATGGCGGTGACCAGCCCCGCCACGACGGTGCGGATGCGGCCCAGGCGCGGGATGAGCAGCGGCGCCAGCACGGCCGCGCTCAGCATGCCCGCCCCGGTGCTGGTGATGGCGACACCGAAACCGGCGAGCCGCTCGGCGACCCCGGAGCCGTCCTCGACGCCGCGCCGCAACACCAGCACCATGAGCAGCGTGTCCGCCCCGAACACCATGCGGTGCGCGCCGATGCCGATCATGGCGGTGGTGACCTGGCGGGACCGTCCGGCCGCCACCGCGCCGCCGCGCAGCCCGCCCGCGATGGCGCGCACCGAGCTGCGGGCGTCGCGTTCGGCCCGGTCGGGTCCGAGTATTCGGCCCCGGAATCCGGCTGCCGCGGCGACGCCGAGCACCGATCCGACGGCGCTGCCCGCGACCGCGACCGCCGATCCGGTGTCGCCCGGCCCGATCAGCCCGATGATCCCGAAGCCGAGACTCGCGCCCACGATGGCGCAGCCGGCCGCCATCGTCGCCATGATCGAGTTCATCGGCACCAGCCAGCGCTGTTCCAGCACCTTGGGCAGCGCCGCCGCGCAGCCCGCGCCCACGAACCGTCCGATGCCGACCACGGCGAGCGCGAACAGCAGTAGTGGCGTGGCGGCGATCCCGCCCGCCAGCAGTGCGGCCGTCACCGCGATCAGCCCGGCCCGCAGCACATTGGCCAGCAGCAGGACGGTGCGCCGGTCCCAGCGGTCCAGCAGCGCGCCCGCGTAGGGGCCGATGATCGAGTACGGCAGCAGCAGGGCCGCGAATCCGGCCGCGATATCCGCCGGATCGGTCTGCCGTTCCGGGTTGAACAGGATCGCCCCCGACAGCGCCGCCTGGAACATGCCGTCGCCGAACGGACCGGCCAGTCGGACGACCGCCAGTCGCAGTACCCCCGGGTTGCCGCGCAGCGCCGCGCGGACCGTGCGCGCGAGTGCGCCGAAACCCTGCCCCGATCCGAATCCTCGCCCCGTCGCCGGGACGTTCACCGGGCGGGATGCGTGGTCACGAGGGCGTAGACGGCGGCGCGCATATCGGGGGCCATCGGCAGGTTGTCCAGTCCGTCGGCGTCGACCCACTGGTATTGATCGTGTTCGCTCGGATCGAGTGCGATCTCACCGTATTCGGCTTCCACCACAAAGCTGTATTTGCGGACGCGGGATTTCGTGCGGGTGGCGTAGTCGAATCCGCCGAGTACGTCGGTGATTCGCACCAGGCGAAGTCCGGTTTCCTCGAAAAGTTCGCGTTCCACGCATTCGGCGAATGTTTCCCCGGATTCCACGCCGCCGCCCGGCAGTTCATACATTCCACCGTGCCAGTCATCGGCGACACGCCGTACGACCAGTAGTTTGCCATTGCGGAACACGGCGACGCCGACCACGAAATGGGTGATGCCCTCGCTGCCCGCCTGCTGCCGGAGTTCGCGTTCGATACCCGCGAGTACCTCAGGTCTCATCCGTCCCCCTCCCTCCGGTTCTGCTTGCGGCACATCATGTTACGGTCGCCGCCCCGGTGCGGCACGGCGGGCGGCTTTCCGGCGCGCCCGCAGGGCGACAATTCGCCGGCCGGATGCGCCGTTCGGTAATGCCTGGTCGGGGCCGTGCGGATGATTGCTGCCCGCACGATAGAATTTACCGGGAATTCAGGCAGGGGTTCCGAACGGGCTTCTACCCTGGAAGTCGATCGGTGCTCGCCGGTGAGAGGAGACGGCGGTGTCCACGCTCACGACACCACACATCGATGTCCATCGGGGCGGCGACCGCATGAAAACGCGTGTGGCGTGGCTGGATTCGAAGCATTCCTTCTCCTTCGGCGAACACTACGATCCGGACAACACCCACCACGGCCTGCTGCTGGTCAACAACGAGGACATCGTGCTGCCCGGCGAGGGTTTCGACACCCACCCGCATCGGGATATGGAGATCGTGACCTGGGTGTTGAGCGGCAGCCTGGTGCATCAGGATTCGCTCGGGCACGCCGGTGTCATCTATCCCGGCCTGGCCCAGCGCATGAGTGCGGGCACCGGCATCCTGCATTCGGAGAAGAACGACGCGTGGCGGATCAGCAATGCCGCCGAACACGAGGAACCGGTGCACTTCGTCCAGATGTGGGTGGTGCCCGACGAACCCGGCATCGAACCGGGCTATCAGCAGTTGGAGATCGACGACGAATTGGCGGGCGGCGGTCTGGTGACCGTGGCCTCCGGACTGCCGCGCTACCGCGACCGCACCGCCATCGCCATCGCCAGCAGTCATTCCGCGCTGCATGTCGCGCGGATGGCCGAACCGAGCACGGTGGCCGAACCGAGCACCGAGGTGCGCCTACCGGAGGCCCCGTACCTGCATGTCTTCGTGGCGCGGGGCGAGGTGGAGGTGGAGGGCGTCGGCACCCTCTACGAGGGCGACGCCGTGCGCATGACACGCAGCGGCGGTCAGCGCATCACCGCGAATATGCCCGCTGAGGTGCTGGTCTGGGAAATGCACGCGCGGCTCGGCGGGCAGTAGCCGTCGTCGGGGCGGTCGCGCCAATACCATGGTCGGTGTGCGTCACCTGCGTTAACGGTCTCCGCGCGGCCGCGCGATACCGGGAGCGAGCACCGATGGAAGGATGCCACCATGTCGCAGTATCCGCCGCCCGGCCAATACCCGCCCCCTGGTGACTATCCGCCGCCGGGCGGTTATCAGCCCCAGCCCGGCCAGCAGTATTGGCAGGAGCCCCCGAAGGGTAAGGGCCTGGCCATTACCGCGCTGGTGCTCGGCATCATCGCCATTCCGACGGGTTTCATCCTGCTCGGTTTCCTCTTCGGCCCGTTGGCCGTGATCTTCGGCCTCATCGCCCTGCTGAGCAAGAAGTCCGGCGGCACCGGAATGGCCGTGACCGGTATCGTCCTCGGTCTGATCGGCGTGGTTGTCTCCCTGGTCGTGGGTCTGTTCTTCTGGGGCGTCGCCAAGGAGGCGGGCTTCGACAACTTCCTCGACTGCATGAATGCCGCGGGCAATGATCAGGCCAAGATCGAGCAGTGCCAGCGGGACTTCGAGCAGAATCTCGACGACCGGTTCGGCATCACCATCACCCCGGAGCCGACCCGCTGACGGTCAGGCCGAACCCTCGCGGTCGGCGTTGGTGATGCGGCAGGCCCGCGTCGCGTCGAGCACCTCCGCCAGTTCGGGCCGGAAGTCCCCTTCCGGCGGACAGATCCAGCGGCGGTAGCCGCCGCGCTCGTCGGCGGGTGAGGGCAGCACGATGCGGCTGCCGGGCAGCGCCACGCCCGCGCAGTCCCGGAACAGGTCGGCCACCAGCGTCATATCCAGATACGAGTTGTCGGTGGGGCCGGTGAGGAAGGTCCAGCGCGCCGAGCGCGGATGCGCGATGACCGGCCCGCAGCGGGCGCGCAGTCGAGCGCGGACACGATGCCCCAGTTCGGCGGGCATGGTGACGGCTCCGACCGCGCCGACCTCCAGCATGATCCGGCCCAGGCCGGGGTCGACGACGCCGTAGAGACCGTGCTCGGCGCGGTAGCCGCGGCAGCGGGCGAAGGCGTCCTCGGTGTCCGTATGGAAGGTGGGGTCGAGCGTGCTCATGGGCGAACTCGTCTCGGTGCGGACCACTCGTCGGGATGGGTTATCAGACCGTAACCCCCGGCAATCGAAATGACAATAGTCACACGCTGGGGAGTTGCCAGGCGTAGCATCGGCAGTCATGGCACCCGTGTCTCCGACCGTCGCCCGCTGGGAACTGGTCCTGCGTCTGCGCGAACTACGCGAGCAGCACGGGTTCGATTCCGCCACCTTCGCCAAGCGGGTCGGCTTCACCCCGGCCAACTGGTCCCACGTGGAGAAGGGCCGCCGCGTCCTCACCGTCAACACCATCGGTCCGGTACTGGAACTGCTCGAGGTGGAGGGTGAGGAACGCGAGGAACTGCTGGCCCTGCTGGCCGCCAGCAAGGAGCGCGGCTGGTGGGCCAAGTCCTCGGCCCTGATCGGCACCGAACTGCAGCGCTACTACGGCATGGAGTACGGCGCGGAGGCCATCCGCAGCTACGACAGCCTGGTGATTCCGGGCCTGCTGCAAACCGAGGAGTACGCCCGGGCACTGATCAGCGCCGACGTCATGATTCGTCCGGTGCAGGTGGAACAGCTGGTTGCCGTGCGGATGCGCCGCCAGCAGCGGTTGTTCGACGACGACCGGCCGGAGGTCACCGCGGTGGTCGGCGAGGCGACGCTGCGTCAGCAGATCGGCGGTCCGAAGGTGCTGCGCGGCCAGCTCGAACATCTGGCCCGGCTGCTGGACGACAATGACGCGGTGACCGTGCGGGTCATTCCGTTCACCGCCACGGCGGGTGCGGTGCTGGGCGGCTCGAGTTTCCATCTGCTCGATTTCACCGCCGCGGCCCTGCCCACTTTCGGCTGGGTGGAGAGCGCGGTGTTCGGCGGTGCGGTGGACGATCCCGACCAGGTGCGGGATCTGTCGTTCGCCTATGTGCGTGCGCTCGACCAATCTCTCGATCGCGCAGAATCTTTGGAGATGATCAGAATTTATGCGAAAGGGGAATGAGAGCATTTCGTACCGTAAAATGCAGCCCATGTCCACCACAGCGAGGCTTCATCCGGAATCCACCGGATGGTTCACATCGTCTCGAACCAACAACGGCAATCAATGCGTCGAGGTCCGTTTCGACGGTGCTGCGGTGCTCATTCGGGACAGCAAGTACCGCCGCGATCCGGCGCACCGCCTCGACGACGAGCCCATCATCACCGTCACCGCGACCGAATGGATGCGCTTCCTCGCCGCCGTGACCGGCCGACCGTCCGCCCCCTCGACCCTCACCCACCACACCGCCGCGGACGGCTCGACC
This sequence comes from Nocardia otitidiscaviarum, assembly GCF_007362295.1. NCBI lineage: Bacteria > Bacillati > Actinomycetota > Actinomycetes > Mycobacteriales > Nocardiaceae > Nocardia > Nocardia otitidiscaviarum. The sequence goes on from NZ_CP041695.1 coordinate 7,047,525, forward strand.
ACCCTCACCGACGGCGAGATCACCCTCGTCTACACCCCTGGCGAATGGGCGGCATTCACCGCCGGAGCCCGAGACGGCGAATTCGACCGGATCGCCCTCGTCGCCTGAGCGCGAACGGCCGACTCGGCCCGCCCTGGGCATACTGGAGATCGTGACTACGCAGCAGGCTCCCTCCGGTATCGATCTTTCCCATGTCGACGCGAGCGTGCGGGTGCAGGACGACCTGTTCGCGCATGTCAACGGCCAATGGCTGGACAGTTACGAGATACCGGCCGACCGGGCGGTGGACGGCGCCTTCCGCACCCTCTACGACCAGGCCGAGCTGGATGTGCAGCGGATCATCCAGAACGCCGCGGCCTCGAATGCCGAACCGGGCACCGAGGAGCGCAAGATCGGCGACCTGTACTCGTCGTTCATGGACGAGACGGCCGTGGCCGCCGCGGGACTGACCCCGATCGCCGAGGAGCTCGAGGCCGTGCGCGCGGTCACCGACCGCGGTGAGTTCGCGGCCCTGCTCGGCCGACTGCAGCGCACCGGTGTGGGCGGCGCGCTGGCGTACTACGTCGACACCGACGACAAGGATTCGACCCGCTACCTGGTGCACGCCACCCAGTCCGGGATCGGGCTACCCGACGAGTCCTACTACCGCCAGGACGACTACGCGGAGATCCGCGACAAGTATGTCGCCCATATCCGCCGCATGTTCGAGCTGGCGGGCCTGGAGGTCGACGCCGAGCGGGTGTTCGAACTGGAGCGGAAGTTGGCCGCCGGGCACTGGGATGTGGTGCGCCGCCGCGATGCCGAACTGTCCTACAACCTCACCACCTTCGACGCCCTCGCCGCCGAGCATCCGGAATTCGACTGGGCGGCATGGACGTCCGCGCTGGCCGAGGGCCTGGACCGCTCGGGTCCGGAGCTGTTCGCCGAAATCGTGGTGCGCCAGCCGGATTTCGTGCGCACCTTCGCCCGGCTGTGGGCGTCCGAGCCGCTGGCCGACTGGCAGGCGTGGGCGACCTGGCGGGTGCTGAAGGGCCGTGCCGCCTACCTGACCGCCGATCTGGTCGAGGAGAACTTCGATTTCTACGGCCGCACCCTCACCGGCGCGCAGGAGAACCGCGAGCGCTGGAAGCGCGGCGTCTCGCTGGTGCAGGAGCTGCTGGGCGAGGCGGTCGGCAAACTCTATGTGGCCGAGCACTTCCCGCCCGAGGCCAAGGCCCGCATGGTGGAGCTGGTCGGCAACCTCCAGGAGGCATACCGCCGCAATATCGCCCAGCTGGACTGGATGAGTCCGGAGACCCGCAAGGCCGCGCTGGCCAAGCTGGAGAAATTCACCCCCAAGATCGGCTATCCGGACACCTGGCGTGACTACTCGGCCGTCGCCATCGACCCGACCGACCTGGTGGGCAACTTCCGCCGCGGCTACGCCGCCGAACACGACCGCGACCTGAACAAGCTCGGCGGCCCGGTGGACCGCGGCGAATGGTTCATGACCCCGCAGACCGTGAACGCCTACTACAACCCGGGCATGAACGAGATCGTCTTCCCTGCCGCCATTCTCCAGCCGCCGTTCTTCGACATGAACGCCGACGACGCCGCCAACTACGGCGGCATCGGCGCGGTCATCGGCCACGAGATCGGGCACGGCTTCGACGATCAGGGTTCCAAATACGACGGCGACGGCAATATGGTCGACTGGTGGACCGAATCGGATCGCACCGAATTCGGCAAGCGCACCAGGGCGCTGATCGACCAGTACAACGCCCTCTCCCCCAAGGACCTCTCCGACGATCACAAGGTCAACGGCGAGTTCACCATCGGCGAGAACATCGGTGACCTGGGCGGCCTCTCGATCGCCCTGGAGGCGTACAAGATCTCGCTCGAGGGCACGGAGCCGCCGGTCATCGACGGGCTCACCGGGTTGCAGCGGGTGTTCTTCGGCTGGGCGCAGGTGTGGCGCACCAAGGCGCGCCCCGAGGAGGCGATCCGCCGCCTCGCGGTGGATCCGCACTCGCCGCCGGAGTTCCGCTGCAATGGCGTCATCCGCAATCTCGACAGCTTCCACGAAGCCTTCGGCGTCGAGCCGGGCGATGCCCTCTACCTGGAACCCGCACAGCGCGTGAAGATCTGGTAAGTCCGGTCCTAGCGCAGCCGCGCCTCGGTCTCGGCGTCGAAGAAGAACACCTCGTCCGGCTTCGGCGTCAGCCGGAGGCGGTCACCCAGGGCCACCTGGAAGTGGCGGTCCACCCGCGCCACGACCTTGCCCGAGCGGCTGGACCATGCGTCGGTGACGCCGTGCGAGTAGAGGAAGGATTCGGCGCCGAGTTCCTCGAGCAGTTCCACCTCCACGGCCAGCGCGTTGGCCGGATCGGTGGTGACCTCCCAGGACTCGGGCCGGATACCCACCACGATCCGCTCACCGGTGATCGCGTTGCGCGGCACCGGGATCGAGAGTCCGTTCAGCACCGCGTGGCCGTCGCGAATCGGCGCGGTGAGCAGGTTCATCCCCGGTGAGCCGATGAATCCGGCCACGAAGGTGTTGACCGGGTCGTCGTACAGTTCGCGTGGCGCGGCCACCTGCTGCAGGACGCCGTCGCGCAGCACCGCCACCCGGTGTCCCATGGTCATGGCCTCGACCTGGTCGTGGGTGACGTACACGGTGGTGGTGCCCAAACGCTGTTGCAGCGCGGCGATCTGGGAGCGGGTGCTCACCCGCAGCTTGGCGTCCAGATTGGACAGCGGCTCGTCCATGCAGAACACCTGGGGCCGCCGCACGATGGCGCGCCCCATGGCGACGCGCTGGCGCTGACCTCCGGACAGCCGCGCGGGCTTGCGGTCCAGCAGCGGTTCCAGCTCCAGCATGGCCGCGGCCTCCGCCACCCGAGCCCTGGTGTCTGCCTTGCTCATTCCCGCATTGCGCAGCGCGAAGCCCATGTTCTCGGCCACGGTCATATTCGGGTAGAGCGCGTAGCTCTGGAACACCATGGCGACATCGCGGGCGCGCGGCGGCAGCGCCGTCACATCCCGGTCGCCGATGAGAATCCGCCCGCTCTCCACGGATTCGAGTCCGGCCAGCATGCGCAGACTGGTGGATTTCCCACAGCCGGACGGCCCCACCAGCACCAGGAATTCCCCGTCGGCGATATCGAGTTCCAATTCCTCGACCGCCGGATGGGGTGCTCCCGGGTACCGGTGGGTGACACCGTCGAACCGCACAGTCGCCATAGTGGCCGGACCTTCTTCCGAAAGAGAGTGTTACTTGGGCAGTTTCGGCAGGATCTGCCGGTCGAGGATGGCTTGCAGCTGGTTGGTGACGTCGGCGTAGGTGGTGGTGACGTCGGCGTTCTGCAGGCAGATCTTCTCGAAACCCGCGCCGATGATCTGGTCCGCGCCGGGCACGAACACCCGTGCGTAATCCTGCGACCTGGTCAGCGGCAGCTGGTCGATCGCGGTCTTGGCGTGCGGGTTCTGCGCCAGGTACCGCTGCTCGCTCGGATCCGCGAGGGCGGACTTGCGCACCGGCATGTAACCGGTGCCCTGAGAGAAGGCGACCGTGCCCTCGGTACCGGTGAGGAAGTTGATGAACTTGAGCGCGTTCACCTTCCGCTCATCGGAGATGCGCGACGGAATCGCCAGCCCCGCACCACCGGTGGTGCAGCCGGGGCCGTTCGGATGCGGCAGGAACGCCGTGCCCAGCTCGAACTTCGAGTCCTTGACGATGCTGCTCAGGCTGCCGGTGGAGGCCAGCGTGGAGGCGATCAGACCCGCGCTGAAGTCGGGAGCGATCTGCTTGCGTACCCCCGCGTACTTCTTGGCATAGATCATGTCGCGCAGGAAGTTTCCGGCGGTCAGCGAATCCGGTTCGTTGAAGGTGAGCTGCCATTCGTCGGAGTACGCACCGCCGAAGGTCCAGTTCGGCCCCTGGAAGGTCCACGCCAGATAGTCGGTGGCATTGCCCCAGCCGTGCGCGAGCTTGCCCTCGCCGACGACCTCCTGGAGCTTCGGACCCCATTCGTCGAACTCCTGCCAGGTCTCCGGGCCCCGGTCCGGCAGTCCGGCCCGCGCCCAGACGTCCTTGTTGTAATAGAACAGCGGGGTCGAGCGGGCGTACGGCAGCGCCCAGTACTTGCCGTCGAACCTGTAGTCCTCGAGCAGCGAGGTGACGTAGTCCGAGGAGTCCACCCCGGCGTCGGCGAAGAGGTGGTCCAGCGGTTCGATGGTGCCGTTCAGGGCGTAGTTGAACCACCAGACATCGGAAAGCACCACGATATCGGGCAGTTCACCGCCGGACAGCGCCGCATTGAACTTCTGCGACACCTCCTCGTAGTTCTTGCCCGCGTCGACCAGGTTCACGGTGATCTCCGGGAACTGCTGCTGGAAGCGGCCGATCAGGTCGGCCTCCAGGTCCTTGGAGGTGCCCGGGTGGTTGGACCAGAAGGTGAGCTGGTTGGGGTCACCGCCCTGGGAGCCGCCGCCTCCGGTGCCCGCACACGCGGTCAGGGCGAGACCGGCCGCGGTGGCACCGGCCAGGCCGAGGAAGCCGCGCCGCGACAGGGACGGCAAACGTGGATCGGACACGGGAATCTCCTTGTGGAACTCAGCCTTTGACCGCACCGGAGGTGAGGCCCTTGATCATGTGACGTTGCAGGGCGAGGAAGATGACGAGGATCGGCAGCATGGTCATGACCGTTCCGGCCATGACCGGACCCCAGTTGGTGACGCTGGGGTTCTCGGTGTTCTGCAGCAGGGTGAGGCCCACCGGCAGCGTGGCCACCTCGGGACCGTCGGCCATGAGGAACGGCCACAGATATTCGTTCCACTCGTTGACCAGCGTGATCACCGCGAAGGCCACCATGGTCGGCCCGGACATGGGCAGCACCACCCGGGTCAGCAGCCGCCACCAGCCCGCCCCGTCCATGCGCGCCGCCTCGATGATCTCGCCGGGCAGCGACAGGAAGTGGTTGCGCATGAGGAAGGTGCCGAAGGCGACGCCGAACAGCGGAACCATGATGCCGGTCAACGTGTTTCGCCAACCCAGCTGGGAGACCAGCGCGTAGTTGGAGATGACGGTGATCTGGTTGGGCACCATGAGCGCCGCGATGATCACCAGGAAGACCACGTTCTTGCCCGGGAAGCGCAGGAACACCAGCCCGTACGCGCTGAAGACGCCGAGCGCGAACTTCACCGCCGACACCACGGCGGTCACGATGATCGAGTTCTTCAGGAAGGTCCAGAAGGGCAGCGTGGTGGTGGAGTAGGAGTAGTTCTCCGGATGCCAGGTGTTCGGCCAGTACACGGCGGGTTGCACGTAGATGTCGCCGCGGTCCTTGAACGAGGTGATCAGAATCCACAGCAGCGGCACCCCGATGACGATCAGCACGCACGCCATGGCGCAATAGCCGAAAATCGTTGCCCACCGGGCCCTGTCGATGGCCCGCCCTGTGCTGCCGAGCCGCTTCATCGCTCGTCCCGATCCATGATGCGCACCTGGACCAGCGTCACGATCAGCAGCACCACGAACATGATGGTGGCCACGGTCGCGCCGTATCCGGCACGGAAGTTGACGAAGGATTCGCGATAGACCTGGACCACCATGGTGGTGGTGCCGGTGCCCAGCGGCCCGCCGCGGGTCATCGTGTAGATGATGTCGAACACCTGCAGCGAGTTGAGCAGCACGGTGATGGACAGGAAGAAGGTGGTGGGCCGCAGCTGCGGCATGAGCACGCGGGTGAAGGTGGTCCGGCGGCTCGCGCCGTCGATCTCTGCGGCCTCCATGAGATCCTGCCGAACCCCTTGCAGCGCCGCCAGATAGATGACGAAGGTGTAGCCCAGGTTCTTCCACAGGTAGGTGACGGTCACCATGAACAGGGCCCAGTCCGGGTCCTGGTAGAAGTCGGGCACCGGCAGCCCGACCTTGTGCAGTAGGTCCTGCACCAGGCCGAATCCCGGATCGAAGACGAACTGGAAGGCGACGCCGATGGCCGCGCCGGAGATGACGAACGGCGCGAACACCGCGGAACGGACCACATTGCGGCCGAACAGCTTCCGGTCCAGCAGCAGCGCCAGCGCGAGGCCGAGGGCCATGCTGCCGACCACCGCGGCGAGGGTGAAGATCACCGTATTGGTGACCACCTCCCACGAATCGGCGCGGCCCCACCACTCCCGGTAGTTGTCGAAACCGATGAAGGTAGCGGTGGTGTCGGAGATGTTCCAGTCGAAGAAGGACAGCCGGATATTGTCCAGCAGCGGCCGATACACGAAGACCGACAGCAGGATCAGATTCGGCGCGACCAGCACGACGAATAGCGCGTAGTCCGACCACGGCCGACCCCGCCAGCCGCGGACCTTCGGTTGCGGCAGTACTCGCTCGGGCCTCGATCGCACCGGCGCAGCCTGACGGGTGCGGGCAAACGCGCGGTTACCACTCGATGCCCGGAATCTGAAATGTACGGACCGCGAACAACACGGGTACCTGCCGGTCAGGGCGGGAAGACCGCGGCCCCGCCATGAAAGTGCCCCCTGCCCGACAGGGCAGGGGGCACGAAAATCTCAGCGCCGCAGTCGCTCCGGAACTAGTTCCAGTCGCCGTAGCCGTCACCCGGGTTGAGGGTGCCGCCGTTGGTGTTCACCACGACCACCGGGTCGCCCTTCTTCACGTTCTCGAAGAACCACTGGGCATCGGCGGGGCTGACGTTCAGGCATCCGTGCGAGGCGTTCGATACGCCCTGCTGCGCCACCGACCACGGGGCGGAGTGCACGAAGATGCCGCTGTTGGACATGCGCACCGCGTACTCGACCTCGAGTTTGTAGCCCTCCGGATCGGTGACCGGCACCCCGTAGGTGGAGGAATCCATGATCATCTTGCGATTGCGCTCGCTGGTGATGTAGGTCCCGTTCGGGGTCTCGTGACCCGGCTTGCCCATCGAGGTCGGCATCACCCGCACCACCTCGCCATTGCGGGTCACGGTGATCTCGTGGGTGCTGTCGTCGGCGGTGGCGATGAACTCGTCACCGATCTCGTAGGCGACGTGCGTGCCGCCCGCCTCCACGGTGATCTGGGAACCGGCGGGCCAGAACGACTCGGGCCGCCACCGCACCTGCTTGTCGCCGAACCAGTAGAAGTGGCCGCTCACCTTGTTGGTGGAGGTGATGCGGATGGCCTTCTCGGCGGTCTCGTGATCGGTGACCGGTTCCTTGAAGTTGATGATGATCGGCTGGGCGACGCCCACCACCTCACCGTCGCCGGGGCTGATGTTCGGCGCGGCGAAGTTGGCCGGCGGCACCGGAGCCTTGGCATTGGGTGAGTTCGGGGTGTCACCGGGTTCCGGCTGCGGCATGACGGCCGAGGGAACGCCCGGGATGTCGGGTCCGCCCGGCCACAGCGGGGCGGCCTGTGCGGGGGCGGCGAGCACCAGTCCGGCGGCCGCGGTGGCGGCGAGGGAAAGCAGTCCCGTTCTCCGGTACGTGGTCGTGCGCAAGGCGGTGTCCTCTCCGGTCTTTCGGTTCGCGCGCGGATGTGCGCCACGCGCGCAGAGCGCGAGCAGGTATCTCGCGGCAGGCCCCAACCCCGCATTCATTCCTACCGTGCGATCACCGGCATTCCAATCACGTTCTGGCGGTTATGCATACCGACCAACTGGTGTGAATCGCGACACACTCACGGAGGTGGGTGACTCACCGTGAGGCGACACGCTGTTCGCCCCGGCGATTCGCCGTCACGTCCCGGGTGGCGGGCATGAACCCCACCGATGTGATCTCAAACCTCCATGTGATCGAAATCACCGCTAGCGCCGTCGGATTCGAGCACATCGAAGGTGATGGCCGCCCGCGGGCCGGTGGCGATATTGTGCGGCACCGAGATGGGGACGCGGCCCGTGTCGAACCGCGGCGACAGCCGCAGCCGCACCCGGCTCAGCAGTGTCGCGAGCACGATGCGCAGTTCGTAATCCGCCAGCGCGGCACCGATGCAGCGTCGATGCCCGCCCCCGAACGGCGCGAACTCGAACGGGCCGTACCGCCGTTCCAGGAACCGCTCGGGCCGGAACCGCTCCGGTCGCTCCCACACCTGAGGATCGGAGTGCAGCAGCGGCACCGCGAGGCCCATGGTGTCGCCCGCCGCCAATTCCCGGCCGCGCAGCGTGTACCCCGTCCGCAATCGGCGCAGCACGATCGGCACCGGGGGATGCAGTCGCAGCGTCTCCTGGCACACCGCGTCCAGGTACGGCAGCCGCGCCAGCTCGGCGGGTTCGGCTCCCGCATGTGCCGCCAGTTCGGCCCGCAGCCGCGCCAGGACGGGCGGATGCCGGTGCAGTCGGTACAGCGCCCACACCAGGACGGTCGCCGTGGTCTCGTGTCCGGCCACCAGCAGGGTGCGCACCTGATCACGCACCTCGGCCGCACCGAGGCGGCCGCCGTCCGCGCACCGGGCGGCGAGAATCGTGCCGAGCACGTCCGCACCCGGTGCATCGACGGGGCGAGCGGCGAGCTCGGTGTCGATCAGGGCGTCGAGCCGCTCGCGCGCGGCCATGAACCGATCCCACGGCGACAGCCCGAACGCGCCGCGCCGCAGCGCGGGCAGCAGCATCAGCGGCCCGCCGTAGGCGTTGAGGAATTCCGTTGTCGCGCTCGTATATTCATCGCGCGCGCGAGCATCGTGCACGCCCAGGGCGGCGGCCAGCACCACCCGCAGGGTGATGGCGCGCGCGGCCGCCCGCGCATCCACCCGGGCGCCCGCCCGCCATGGCGCGCCGGTGCGCTCGCCGGTCAGCTCCGCCACCGTCGCATCCTGGATGACGGTGCCCCAGGCGCGAATTCGGCTGCCGTGGAAGGCGGGCGCGAGCATGGTGCGATCCCGCCGGTGGCGCGCTCCCGCCGTCAGTATCAGGGAGCCCGTCCCCACCATCGGCTCGATCGGATTCGGCAGCGGCGGTTCGACCGAGTCCGCGGGGGCCCGGAACAGCTCCCGCGCCCCCGCCGCCGTCCCGGTGAACAGTGCCGTCCCGAAGCCGGGAAACCCCACCGCGAACGGATCTCCGTCGCGCCCGCGCCGCCACCGGAAGTACCCCTCGAAATCCACACCGGCCCGCAGCGCGTGCCACAGCACCGGCCGCGGCCCCCGCAACGGTGCGACCGACGGGGTCCCTCGGATCCCGGCTCCAGCGCTCATGTCCTCCACTACGTTGTGGGCCCCGCGCGGGTTCGAATCCGGACCACGCCGGGCACGTTCTCCGCCGCGGTGTTCACATCCGCCCGGCCGCGCCCGATTACCGAGTGGTCCGCGGTTCTCGATCGAGAACCGCGGGTCCGCCACCGGTCGCGGGATGCTCACCTGCCCCGAGATTCTCGGGGTGACGGTTCCCCGGCAAGTGGTGTATGCATTCCAGGAAGCAGAACCTTGACGTTACTAAGGAAATACAGGACTCATCGTGTCGCGACAGTCGTTCTCTCTCCGGGTCGCCGTTTCCGCGTTCGCAGCAGCGGCCGCCCTGGTCCTCGCGGGCTGTGGGTCCACCGTGACCGGCACTCCGCTGGCGGCCGACAACGCCGGACCCGCCAGCACCGCGCCCACCACCTCGGCCGGTTCTCCGACCACCACCAGTGCCGCGCCCACCACCGGTGTGAACAAGGGCGGGTCCACCGACTTCCAGGCCAATATCGGTGATTGCGTGCAGTTGGGCGGCACCACCGACAACGCCACCATCGAGCGGGCGTCCTGCGGTTCGCAGAGCTCCAACTACAAGGTGGTCGGCAAGGCCCGCACCAACGACCAGTGCCCCACCGACGTCGACCAGGCGTACTACGAGACGCTGAACGGCATCGAGACCGGCGCGCTGTGCCTGGACATCGACTGGGTCATCGGCGGCTGCCTGGAACTCGGCGGTGAGGATCCCGAGCGCATCGACTGCTCCACCACCACCGCCATCGAGGGCGTGCAGGTGCTGGCCATCGAGCGCAACACCACCAGCGTCGACGACTGCACCCAGGGCGACCAGGGCTACGTCTACGACGAGCGGCGCTTCGTCGTCTGCGTGACGCCGCTCTGAGACAGGCTTGCGTCGGGCCGGATGGGTCCGCACAGCAGCGGGGCGGTGATCCGGATGGATCACCGCCCCGCTCGGCTTTCGTCGGTACTGCCGCCCGCCGCTCAGATCGGGTGGTAGCCCGCGCCCGCGCCGCCGCGGGCATTGATATCCGCCATGATGGCGTCCATGTTGGTGCCCACCTCGGGGCCGAAGCAGGCGATGGCCAGGTAGGCGTTCACCATGCCCACGAGGGTGCTGCCCACCACGACGGGCGCACCGGAATCGCCCTCGACCACGCACATCTGGGTCCAGGTCTCGTAGTTGGTGGCGAAGACGTCGCCCCAGGCGACACCGCAGGTGTTGCCGGTGGTCCGGCCCTCCTTGCAGACGATCATCGGGAACTGCGGCGGTGCGCCGAGACCGGTGATGGTCACGTTTCCGATCCGGTTGACCGGGATGACCCGACCGGGCTGGAATTCGATGACGGCGTAGTCGAGCGCGTGATTGGAGTACACGAACTTCCCGATCACGCCGTAGCCGCGGGCCGCCTCGGCGTACACCTGCGCGCCCGGGTCACCGCAGTGTCCGGCGGTCAGTCCGACCAGTCGGCCGGCGGCGTCGTGCCCGATCGTCGTGAGGGTGCATTCGTACTCGTTGTCGATGACGATTCCGGAGCCGCCGCCCAACACGGGGGGCGCGGGGTCTGCTAGTGCGGTCCCGGCTCCCGACCCGAGCAGCGCCGCGCTCATGGCGACGGCGAAGGTGGCCTGGGCCACCTTGGCGAGTTTCCTGATCATGTCCCTCCAGACGTCGGATGCCGATCTGTCAACGGTGTCAGCACATCCTGTCAGTATTCGTCCCCGATCGCCGCTTGTACTGCCACATGTTGCGTAGCCGTGTCCTGACTCATCGCTGCGGACCGGTCGGATGTTGCCGACTCGACATCAACGCGCGGAATCATTACGCACACCGGGTGGATTTCAGATAAATTCTTTCCGATTAATTGCAGGGCGGGGTTCGTGATTGTGTTGAGATCGGTGAACAATTATTCAGAAACTAGAACCGGTTCCAGACTGCTGCCTGGTTCTTTGTGATATTTCCCAACCATGTTGTCGCTGTTCACATCAGTTCACGGAAAGTGATCCGGCTCTATGACGGACGGCACAAGAGCGTGATGTGTTTTTCCTAACTCCGTAGTAAGGTGCGTCAAGCAACAGTCGCCGGAGGCAGGTCACCGGCGTCGAGAGGGGTAGCCAGTGGTGCAGTTGACCAAGAGTCCGGGCGGGGCGGGGTCATCAACGGAATCACGTCTGAACACAGCGGTTGACTGGACCAAGAGGTACTGGGAAGACCATCCGAAGCGGTCCCTGGAGACCGGCGGCCGCATGATGGCCATGGGGGTCTCGGCCGTCGCCGAACTCTTCATCGCCATCTTCCGCAAACGTTTTCCGTTCGGTGAGTTCGTCCGGCAGTGCGCCTTCATGGCCAATGTCGCCGCGGCACCCACCCTGCTGGTCGCCATTCCCATCGGCGTCATCGTGTCGATCCAGGTCGGTTCGGTGGCCGGACAGGTCGGTGCGACCTCGTTCATCGGCGCGGCCAACGGCCTCGGCATCATTCAACAGGGCGCGCCACTGGTCACCTCGCTCATGATCGCGGGCGCGGTCGGCTCGGCCATCACCGCCGATCTCGGTTCGCGCACCATCCGCGAGGAGATCGACGCCATGAAGGTGATGGGGGTCGACCCCATGCGCCGCCTGGTCGCCCCGCGCCTGGGCGCGGCCATGCTGGTGTCGGTGCTGCTGTGCGGTTTCGTGGTCTTCGTCGGCTTCCTCACCGGCTACGTGTTCAACATCTTCGCCCAGGGCGGTACGCCGGGTTCCTACGTCGGCACCTTCTCGTCCTTCGCGGTGACCCTGGATCTGCTTGTCGCGCTGATCAAGTCGCTCATCTTCGGCCTGCTCGCGGCTATCATCGCCTGCGACACCGGCCTGAACACCCGGGGCGGCCCGGGCGGTGTCGCGAACTCGGTGAACACCGCGGTCGTCATGTCCGCGGTGATGCTCTTCGGCGTGAACCTGATCCTCACCCAGGTCTACAACACCCTCTTCCCCCCACAGATGGTCTGAGTCGTGTCAGCAACGTATGTTCCGCCGCTGCTGCGGCCGTTCCAGAAGATCAGGAGCACCGGGCGGGCCCCGGTCGACTTCATCGCGCGGGTGGGCCACCAGGTCTTCTTCTTCCTGCGCTCGCTCGCCTCCATCCCGTTGGCCTTCAAGCAGTACCCCAAGGAGGTTTGGCGGCTGCTGTCCGACGTCACCTGGGGCAACGGCAATCTCGTCGTGGGCGGCGGCACCATCGGCGTGGTGATCATCCTGTCGGCCTTCGGCGGTATGACCGTCGGCATCCAGGGGCACACCTCCCTGAACCTGCTGGGCCTGAGCCCGATCACGGGCGCGATCTCGGCCTTCGCCACCACCCGCGAGCTGGGGCCGCTGCTGGCGGCGCTGGCCTTCGCGGCCCAGGCGGGCTGCCGCTTCACCGCGCAACTGGGCGCCATGCGCATCTCCGAGGAGATCGACGCACTGGAATCGGTCGCCATTCGGCCGCTGCCGTATCTGGTCAGCACGCGCATGATCGCGGCCATGATCGCCATCGTGCCGCTGTACTGCCTGGCGCTGCCGGTGGCCTACATCTCCTGCTCGATCACCGTGCAGCTGATCGGTGGCACCGCCGCGGGCACGTTCCAGCACTACTTCTACCAGTTCCTGGTACCGCAGGACGTACTGTATTCGATGCTGAAGGCGATCCTGTTCGTCGCCATCACCACCTTCATCCAGTGCTACTACGGCTTCTTCGCCTCCGGCGGTCCCGAGGGCGTGGGCGTGGCGGCCGGTCGCGCGATCAAGCTCTGCATCATCGCGGTGGTATTCGCCGACCTGTTCATGACATTGGCCATCTGGGGCGTCGACCCCGGCATTCGGATCTCGGGATAGGGGGCGAGCATGATCATCGATCCGAGTGGGCGTGGACCGACCATGCGCCAGCTGCTCATCGCGGGTATCTGCGGGCTGGCCGTCTTCGCCTTGATCCTGGGCTTCCTGATGGCGCGCTATCAGGGCTATTTCGTCGAGAAGGTCAATGTCACGGCCAATCTCACCACCACCGGTGACGGCCTGCCGCAGAACGCCGACGTGAAGTTCCGCGGTGTGCTGGTCGGCGTGGTCGACGAGGTGTCGGTGGCCGCCAAGGGCGAGCTGCAGAAGGTGCACATCGAGATGAAGCCGGAGTACGTCTCCGGCATCCCGGCCAATGTGACCGCCCGGGTGGTGCCCTCCAACCTGTTCGCCGTGACCTCGGTCGAATTGGTCTACAACGGACCCGATCCCGCCAATGCGCACCTGAAGGAGGGTTCGGAGATCCCGGAGGACCGCTCCAAGGGCACCATCGCGCTGCAGGACACCCTCACCACGGTGCGCGACATCCTCAGCAAGATCGATCCGATCCAGTTCGGCCGAGTGCTGGGCACCCTGTCCTACGCCCTGGACGGCAGCGGGCGTGTACCCGGCTCCACCGTCGAACGGGTGGACCGCTGGCTGCTGGCGGTGGACGAGTCCATTCCGGACCTCGGCGTCATGCTGGACGACTTCTCGCAGTCGTTCCGGGCACTGAACCAGTCGGCGCCCGAACTCATGAACGTCCTGGCGGACTCGGTGCAGACCGCGCAGACCATCTCCGACCGGCGCAGCGAACTGGCCGCGCTCATCACGGGCACGGGTGGCACCGTCGACAAGGTCAACGACCTGTTCGCCCGCAACCCCGATGTGGGCAAGGAGGTCACCGTCGGCACCAGTGCGCTGTTCGGCGCGATGTCCGACGATCCCGGCGCCATTCCGCAGGCCATCGAGAATCTGAACAACTCGGTGCGCGCGCTGGCCAGCACCTTCCACTGGGGTCCGCAGCGGCAGATGGTGTGGAACATGGGCCTCACCTTCACGCCGTACAAGCCCTACACCCAGGCCGACTGCCCGCGCTACGGCGAGCTGGCCGCGCCCAGCTGCGCCACCGCGCCGGTGGAGTCGAGTCCGGGCGAGCTGCCGGAGTCGTTGCGGCCCAGGGCCCTGGAGTCGGCGGCCGGACTGCCGCCGGTGCAGCTGCCGGAGGGTTTCCCGGGCATTCCGGGGCTGACCACCGCCGAGACCACCGAGCCGGGTGTGCCCGGTGCGCCGGGCGCGCAGCCGGGCAACCCGCTGAGTGGCACGCCGCTGGAAGGGCTGTTCCCGAACCTGTTCGGCGCCGCACCGGCCCCCGCGCCCGCGCCCGCGCCGGATCCCGCAGCGCAGCCGCAGACGACGCCGGCCGCGGCCGGGCCGATCTCCTACGCCGGTGACGACGCCATCGTGGCCCTGCTGGGTCGCAAGCCGACCATCGCCGAGTACCTGCTGTTGAGCTCGATCCTGAGGGGTGGAACCTTGCAAGTGACCGAAACCGGAGGCGGCCGATGAGCATTCGCAAACCGCTGATCGGGTTCAGTCTCTTCGCGGTCGTCGCGATCCTGGTGACCACGGTCATCTGGAACACCCTCGCGCGCACCGTGGAAGGCTCCACCAACACCTACAACGCCACCTTCTCCGATGTCCTCGGGCTGCGCGAAGGGGACGACGTGCGCATGGCGGGCGTGCGGGTCGGCAAGGTCGAGTCGATCGAGCTGGACTCCGACAACAACGCCCGGGTGAGCTTCATCGTGCAGCGCGACCAGTCGCTGTTCAACAACACCAAGGCACTGGTGCGCTACCAGAACCTGATCGGCCAGCGCTACATCGCGCTGGCCCCGGGCGAGGGCGGCGACACCTCGCAGCTGAAGAACAACGGGTCCATCCCGATCGAGCGCACCGAGCCGTCCTTCGACATCTCGGGTCTGCTCAACGGTTTCCAGCCACTGTTCCAGGTGCTGTCCCCGGAACAGGTGAACAACCTGTCGGAGACCTTCATCCTGGCGTTGCAGGGTGACGGAGTCTCGTTGAGCGCCTTCATCACCCAGGCCGCGGCCCTGGCCACCGACTTCCAGCGCCGCGACGCCATCCTGTCGGACGTGATCACGAATCTGTCCGGCGTGATGTCCGGCCTGGCCCGGCGCGGCGGCGAACTGGAGACCCTGGTCGCCCAGACCCGGGCGCTGATCGGCGGGCTGTACGCGCAGGGTCAGTCGCTGCAGGCGTCCACGGTGCAGATCGCCGACGCCACCGGCTCGCTGGTGAACATGCTCGGCGTGATCCAGCCGAAACTGGCGCTGGCGCAGAGCTCCACGCGCGACGCCCTGACCCTGCTGCTCGCCAATGGCGCGAAGTTGGACCAGGCCGCGATCGACCTGCCCGCCATCCTGTCCAACGTCGGCAAGTTCACCCAGAACGGCACCTACGCCAACGCGTACGTGTGCTCCCTGGACGTGTCCCTGTACGGCGTGCTCTTCCCGCGCGGTCTGTTCAACCAGATCGGCGGCAACTCCCACTCGGCGGTGTGCCGGCCATGATCGAGACAATCAAGAACCGCTTCAACAGCAATCGCAACTTCTGGCTCGGCCTGATCGGCGCGCTGGTCATCGTGGCGCTGCTGCTGGCCTCCAATGCCTATCGCCTGATCGGCGTGGGCGAGCAGTCCATCGAGGCCGAGTTCGCCCAGACCGCCGGTGTGAAGGTCGGCGACAAGGTGGACGTCTCCGGCGTTCCGGTCGGCCGGGTGGCCGGTATGGAACTCGAGGGTGACCACGTGCTGATCACCCTCCAGATCAGCGATGACGTGAAGCTCGGGCCCGACGCGCGGGCGGCCATCAAGATGGCCACCCTGCTGGGCGCGCGCTACATCGACCTCGATCCGGGCGACGGCTCCGGACTGCCGGGCGACCGGATTCCCGTGAACAACACCGATGTCCCCTACAACCTGGCCGACGTGGTGCAGGAGGGCACGCCCAAGTTCGCGGCCCTCGACACCCAGAAGCTGGCCGAATCGCTGAACCTGATCAACCAGCAGCTCGGCGACACCCCGCAGCTCACGGTGCAGGCCCTGGACGCGGTCGGCGCGCTGGCCAAGACCATGAACGACCGCAAGAACGACGTCGACCAGCTGCTCAAGGATCTGGACAAGGTCACCAGGATTCTGGCCGACAACCGCAACAGCGTGCTGCTGGTGATCACCCAGGGTGAGGCCATCGCCAATCGGGTGATGGAGCGACAGGGCCTGCTGCGCTCGTTGCTGGACAACATCGCCACCCTCAGCCGCCAGCTGCAGGAGATCGGCGCGCAGAACGACAACCAGTTCGGCCCGACACTCCAGCAGCTCAACACCATGGCCGAGGGTCTGCAGAAGAACAAGGACAACCTGGACCGGCTGCTGTCGATCATGCCGCCGTCGGTTCGGCAGTTCAACAATGTGTTCGGCAACGGCAATTACGGCGAGGTCGGTCTGCCGTGGCTGTTCCCGGACAACTGGCTGTGCTTCGCGCATGTGGCAGAGGGGTGCCAGTAATGACCAAGTTCACGCGAATCGCCAAGGCCGTCATGATCGGCGCGGCGACCCTGGCCGTCGGCAGCTGCTCCGTCGTGCCCATCGGGGTGAAGGACGCCGTCGGGCAGACCCAGCATTTCACCGCCGACTTCCTGAATATCGCGGGCATGTTCGAGGGCAACCCGATCACCGTGCTCGGCCTCGAGGTCGGCAAGGTCGACAAGATCGTGCCCAAGGGTGAGTACGTCGAGGTCCACATGACCGTGGACAAGGGCATCAAGATCCCGAAGGACGTGACGGCGGCGCTCATCTCGCCCTCCATCGTCACCGACCGGCACATCGAGCTGACCCCGGTGTACACCGGCGGTGAGACCCTGCCCGAGGACGCGCACCTGACCACCCAGCAGACCCGGACGCCGGTCGAGCTGGACCAGATGATCAAGACCATCGACGCCTTCGCCGAGGCGCTCAAACCGCAGGAGGGACAGGAGGGCATCGGCCCGCTGTCCGGTCGGGTGCTCTACCCGATGCTCAACGGCCAGGGCGAGAAGATGCGCGACACCCTCAACGCCCTCTCCGGTGCGCTGAAGGTGGGTGTGGACAACAAGGACGCGGTCTCCAGCATCATCATCAAGCTCAATGAGCTGACCACCATGCTGGCTGAGAACGACCAGGCGGTCCGGGATTTCAGCGACAAGATGACCCAGATGTCCACGCTGCTGGCCGAGCAGGCGCCCGGCCTGCAGGCCACGCTGGATCAGCTCAACGCCTTCCTGGCCAATACCAGCGGTGCGTTCGCGGAGTACCAGAACGAACTCAACGGCACGCTCACCGGTCTCACCAATGTCACCCAGCAGCTGCGCGACAATGCGGCCGGCGTGGTCGAGATCGTGGACGTGGCACCGCTGCTCATGCAGAACCTGGACCGCTCGGTCAACCGTCAGGGCCGGTTCATCCGCCTGCACGCCGTGCTCGGCACCGCGCTCTCCGGTGAGATCGTCAGCCTGTTCTGCGAGCGCATCCAGATGCGGGCGGACGGCTGCCGCACCGGCAAGATAGAAGATTTCGGACCCGATCTCGGGCTCACCGCGGCAATGTTGGGACTGACACGATGAGCAACCGATTCAGCCGGGACACCCGGCGCGCCAAGCGGATCCGCCGCGGCGTGGTCGCACTGGCCGCGACCGTCTCCACCCTGGCGGTCTCCGGCTGCGGCGTCACGGTCGAGAACCTGCCGCTGCCGAAACCCGGCGCTGGGCGCGACACCTACACGATCCACGCGGTCTTCGACAATGCGCTGAATCTGCCGGATCAGGCCAAGGTCAAGATCGGCGGCTCCGACGTCGGCGTGGTCACCAAGATCGAGACCAAGAACTTCGAGGCGCATGTGGATCTGGCCATCCGCACCGATATCGAACTTCCGGCCAACAGCACCGCCGAACTCCGCCAGGCCACTCCGCTCGGCGATGTCTTCGTGGCGGTGTCCAAGCCCAAGGACGAACCGGGGCAGCAGGTCCTGGAGGACGGCGACACCCTCAGCCGCGAGCAGACCTCCGCGGGCGCGACGGTCGAGGAACTGCTGCTGTCGGTCTCGCTGCTGTTCAACGGCGGCGGCATCGCCAGCCTGACCAAGATCACCAACGAGCTGGAATCCATTGTGGGCGGGCGGGGTCCGCAGCTGGCCCACCTCATCACCCAGATGACCGGCATCACCGCCAGCCTCAACGACAACAGCGCCCGGGTGGACCAGACCCTCGCGGGATTCAGCGCGCTGGCCACCACCCTCGAGGCCAATCACAACGAACTGGGCCAGGTGGCCGACAGCCTGCCGAACATGATCGGCGCCATCGCCGAGAACAACCAGGCCCTCGGCGAACTGCTCACCAAGGTCTCGACAACCAGTGCGGCCCTGGGCGACTACGCCAACACCACCTCCGCCGAACTGGCCAGCCTGCTCGACAACGTGCAGCAGCTCATGGACGCACTGGCGCAGACGGAACCGAATCTCGGCCCGGCGCTCGACGCCCTGCGCGAGATCCGGCCCATGGCCGACGCGTCCTTCAAGGGCAACACCCTCGCGGTGGCCGCCACCCTGACCATGCTCGACATCGGCCTGCTCACCGATCCGGCCAACAGCAAGTTCCCGGATCTGAAGGACTTCAGCGATTTCGCGGGCAGCCTCATCCAGGTGTTGCAGATCGTCCAGGGCCGGATCTCGGGGGGCCACCGATGAGCTGGGTGAAGGCGCACAAGAATCTGGTGTCGAACGCCGCGCTGGTGCTCATTCTGCTGGTGGGCGCGTCCTACCTGGCGGTGAGCGTCATGCGGGTGAACCCGCTGCGCGATACCTACCGGGTGACGGTCAACCTGGACCGCTCCGGCGGTCTGCAACCGGGCAACGACGTGACCCTGCGCGGCTACCGCGTCGGCAAGGTCGCCGAGATCTCGCTGGTCGACAATGGCGCGGGCATCGCCGCCATCGCGGAGATCGACACCAAGTACAAGATCTCCTCCGACACCCGGATCGCCGTGCAGGCGCTCTCGGGCGCCGGTGAGCAGTACATCGACTTCCGGCCGAATACCGATCAGGGCCCGTACCTGCACGACGGCTCGGTGGTGGCCTTCGATCCGGAGGCCGTGCGGACCCCCACGCCCGTGTGGGCGGTGCTGGACAACTCCAGCGAGCTGATCGCCCAGGTCGATCCGGACAAGTTCAGCGTCATCCTCAACGAGCTGGACATCGCCCTGTCCGGTGGCCAGGACCAGCTGCGCGCCATGATCAACGGCATCAGCCTGGCCGCCGCCGGTCTGGATGGACTGCTGCCGCAGACCACGAATCTCATCGCGAATCTGCGCACCATCACCCAGACCACGTCGCTCGCCCAGCCGGATCTGGGTACGCTGACCGCGAATTCGAGTGTGCTGTTCCAGCAGTTCAACGATGCCAACGCCGAACTCCAGCGGATCCTGGAGCAGGCGCCGGGCCAGATGGAAACCCTCGGTGCGGTGCTCGACAAGACCGCCGATCCGATGACCAGCCTGGCCCAGAACTTCGCGGCCATCACCAAGGCCGCGCAGTTGCGGGTTCCCGCGTTGCGGGCACTGTTCCCCTCGCTCGTGGTGGGCACCTCGGCCATGGGCGTACCCGCGCACGACGGCGAGTTCTATACCATCGTGGATATCTGGCCGCGCCCGTACTGCCAGTACCCGGCCAAGACGGTGCGGCCCGAGGTCGCCACCGACAACACCTTCCCCCGGTGGACGGGCACCTGCCTGAACCCCCCGGCGGATCAGCAGATTCGCGGTTCCGCCAACGCACCGCGGCCGGATGTGCCGAACAACGGCGCCAATCCGCCCACGGATATCGACCTGAACGAGCGCACCCTGCCGCCTGTGAAGTGAGCGCGGGTATCCCGGTACGGTGGTGTGGGTCACCGGGCCGGGCTTACTCGCCGAGCAGAACCTAGACGGTGCGTCCGCAGCGCACCGGGAAAAGTGAGAGCAATTTCCATGTCGGATGACGCTGCCCAGAAGAAGACAAACGAAGACGATTCGACGGCCGGGGCCGATGCCGTGGGCAGCGCCGACACTGCTGCTACGGAGAAGATCGAGGCCGCCGCCGAGCCCGCCGCCGAGCCGAAGGCCGATCTGAGCAAGGCCGATGCGGGCGAGCCCAAGGCCGCCGAGGCGAAGGTCTCGACAGCCAAGAGCGCCCAGCCGACTCCGCCGCCCCCGCCGCGGGCTCCGCAGGCCCCCGCCGCCGGTGCCGGATCGGGTGGTGGGTCGCTACCGCTCATCGCCGCGTTCACCGCGGGTGTGCTGCTGGTCGCGGCCATCGCCACCGGCGTGTGGTTCTTCCTGCAGAACCGCACGCACGAGAACGAACTCGCCGCCCGCGACGAGGCCACCGCGGCCGCCTGCGAATTCGGCAAGGCGGTCTCCAGCTATGACGCCGCGAATCTGGGCGACTACTTCGACAATGTGAAGTCGCGGTCCACCGGACAGTGGGGCCAGTTCTTCAGCGGTGCGGCCGACACCCTCGAAACGGCCATGAAGAGCGTCAACGCCCGCTCCACCCTGGACGAGATCCACTGCGCCTACGAGTCCGGCGACGAGAACAAGGCGTCCATCGTGCTGATCATCACCCAGGTCCGCTCCAATTCGGTGGTGCCGCAGCCGGACATGCTGACCGTGCCCGGTGTGGCGGAGATGGAGAAGAAGGACGGCAAGTGGCTGGTGGCCAACTTCGACTCCCCCACGCTCAAGGGCCTGAACCCGGTCGCCCCCACCGGCCCGCAGCCCGACCAGACCGAGCCCGAGCAGCCCGCCCCCGACGCCGAGACCCCGGCACCCGGTAACTGACCACACCCGAAAGCGGACGCCCCACTCGCAACCAGGCGGGTGGGGCGTCTGTCGTCCGGGGGCGGTCGCCTCAGAACAGCGTCAGGGCGTCCGGGTCGGGTGCCGCGGTGGCCGGTCGGCGGCGCATCGGCGGCGGGGCGGGAATGGTGTCCTGCAATGCGGCCGGATCGGCCACGGTCGCGGCCGTGGTCGCCGCATGGGCGGGCACCACCGGAATCGGGGTGGTCGGCGGGGTGGCGTCGGCGGCGCGGGTCTGGGGCGGTGTCGCGGACTCCGCCGCGGCGGGTTCGGCGAGGTCCGGTTCGGGGAGGTCCGGATCGGGCAGCGCGCCCGCGGCCACCTTGCGCGCGGCCTGGCCCGCCAGCGTGTCGGCCTGTTCGTTGAAGTAGTTGCCCACATGTCCGCGGACCCAGCGGAAGCGCACGGGCCCGGGGCGGGTGGAGATGGCCTCGTCGATCAGGCGGATGAGTTCGACATTCTTGACCGCGCCACCGGTGGAGGTGCGCCAGCCATTGCGTCGCCAGCCGTTGATCCACTCCGAGGCGCATTTGATGGCGTAGAGGGAATCGCTCTCGATGAGCAGGGGTTCGGATCCGTGATGGGCGCGTACCGCCTCGAGTAGCGCGCGTAGCTCGGCGATCTGATTGGTGCCGGTGGGAGCCCCGCCACTGGCCGATCCGCCCGCGTGATTGACCCAGGCCCACCCGATGGCGCCACCCGGGTTACGCAGGCACGATCCGTCGGTGCTCACGATGATCATGCTTGGCACCCTACGCAATCCGGCCGACAAGATCCGTTCCGTGGAATCCCTCTATCTCCCTTCGCAATTGCGATTCGGTCCGTCGCACCGCCGATTGTACGGCCGGATGCAGCATTCGCGAGCACAGGCGGCCTAGAAGACCTGGCGGTTTGAAATACTCCGCCTCGGAGGTGATCACCGAACGACCGTAGCCCAGTGGATCGAATCGCAGGCTGATCACCGCGAGCGGGGAGTCCGCAGGCGCCGCCTTCCCCGGTCGGCGCCTGCGGAGTGTGTACTCGATGACCGCGTTGCGGCGGTACTCGGTGATCTCACACTCGACCGTCGGATGCCACGGGCCCACCCGGAGGGTGCACGCGAAGGTCGCCCCCGCACCGTGGTCGGTCTCCCCGACGGGTTCGAAGGCGGCGACGGCGAAGGCCCAGTCCGGCACGAACTGATGGTTGTCCGTGTATCTGAACGCGACCTCCACGGGCGCTCCGACGTCGCTCGCGAGTTTGATATGGCCCATAGGTGCTCCCTGTCCCACGGCTGCGGTTAAAAGTACTACATCCGTCCTCTTTATTGTCAGGGTTACCGAGCCTTTGCCGCATTCCCGATATGTGATCAACCGTCCAATTCATTGACGATGTGAGCCGCGATGGGCAGCGCCGATGTCGCGGCGGGTGAGGGGGCGTTCAGGACGTGAACCGACCGCTCCGTCTTCTCGAGCAGAAAGTCGTGGACGAGCGTGCCGTCGCGCAGCACCGCCTGCGCCCGGATGCCCGCCTCGCGCGGCAGCAGGTCGTCGAGCGTGAGCTCCGGGCAGTAGCGCCGACATTCGGCCAGGTAGCCGCGCTTGAACAGCGAATTGCGCAGCTCCCGAACGCCGGTCCGCACATTGGCCGCCGCCACCCGGTGAAAACCCCGGAATCCCAGGATCTCCCGCACATCACGCAGATCGACGCTGCCCTTGCGGTAGCCCTCGCGGGCCAGGCCCAGTACCGCGTTCGGCCCGACGGTCAGGTCGCCGTCGATGGTGGGGCTCAAATGCACACCCAGGAAGGGCAATTCGGGGTCCGGGATGGGATAGATGAGGGTGCGCACCAGATCTTTGCGGGCCGGCGGCAGCTGGTAGTACTCGCCCCGGAACGGCACGATGCGCAGCTGGGTCCGCAGGCCCGCCAGCCGTGCCAGCCGATCTGCCTGCAGACCCGCGCACACCACCAGCCGCCGGGCCCGCCAACTTCCGGCCGGGCCGGAAACGGTGACCGCGTCGCCGGTTTCGTCGATGGCGGTGATCTCCGCGCCGAGTATCACGGTGCCGCCCGCGGCCCGCACCTGCGCCGCCAGCGCGGCCGTCACCCGGGAGTAGTCGATGATCCCGGTGTCGGGGACGAACAGCGCGCCCACCCCGGTCACCCGGGGCTCGCGCCGCCGCAGTTCGGCGGCGTCGAGCAGTTCCACGTCCACGCCATTGGTGACCGCCCGCTCGTACAGCGCCAGCATCCGGGCATGCTCGGCGGAATCGGTCGCCACCAGCAGTTTTCCGCACACCTGGAACGGAATGTCGTGTGCCGCCGCGAATTCCTTGGTGCGCCGCGCCCCCTCCCGGCACAGCCGCGCCTTCAGGCTGCCCGGCGCGTAGTAGATGCCGGAGTGGATGACGCCGCTGTTGTGCCCGGTCTGATGGGTGCCCAGCGCGGCGGCCTTCTCCACCAGCAGCAGACTCGCCCCGGGGTGGCGGGACAGCAGCCGGTGGGCCGTGGCCACGCCGACGATGCCGCCACCGATCACGCAGTAGTCGTACACGCAGCAAGTGTCACACAGTGGTGAGGTCGCCGACCTCCGGTGCGACAGGGGTGCGCGGCCGCTCGGCTCGGGTTTCCAAGGGCGCGACCGGGGCCGGGGCGGGAGCCTCGGCCGTGACGGGTTGCTGGGGTGCGCCGGTGTGCCCGAGCGCGGTGTCCGGCTGGGGCGCACTGCCGGGCGCGGTGTCCGGCTCGGGCCCACCGCCGGGTGCGGTGTTCGGCTCCGGCGGGGCCGATGCGTTCGCCGTGCCCGGGGGCGCGGCCGGTTCCGGTGCGGTCGCCGCGGCGGGTGCCGGATAGCGGGTCAGCCGCACACCGACCTCGCCGAGTTCGGTGTCGGAGAGCGTGAGGGTGAGCTCACCGCTCTTGGTGTCGAGCTCGGTGTGCAGTCGGGTGGTACCGGCCGGTCCGAGGTCGATCCCATCGCCGCGGGTGGCGGGCAGCACCAGATCGGCGACGGTGCCGAAGACATTGGTGTCCACCGTGATGGCGACCGAATTGCGTGGGTCCGGGACGACCTGCGCACCCACGAAGGTGTCGCCCACGCGAATGCGTCCGGCCAGGCCGGGCCCATCCGCGGGCTGCTGGCCGGAGGTCAGGATGCTGGGGCGCGCGGCCGTCACCGCCGACTGGGTCGGCGAGTCGGTCAGCGGACCGAAAAGCGAAGCGAGTTCGATCTTTTCGGCAATGGGTGTGACGACCGGGCGTTCCGGCAGTCCCGGGACGGTCCCGGTGCCCCCGCGCGGGTGCGGCGGTGCGGGTGGTGCGGCGATGACGGGGTCGGGACGCTGTGCCCCGGGTAGCTCGTTGGCGATATAGGTGCCCGCGGCGACGGTGAGGCCGATGCTGGCCATGCCCGCGCCGACGACGGCGGTGTGGCGGAGGATCTGTGCGGCGCGCCGAGTGTTACTGGTAGCCGCGCCCCGCGTCGCCGGATCGTGCGACATCTGGTGCGGTCCTTTCCATCTCCCCTCGTCCCCCTGCTCCCCTGCGGCGTACGACCCGCACCGTTGAAAGTCGTACGCCCGTCCAGGTTACGGTGCCGTCGGGTTACACATGTCCCTCGTGAGAGCAGGATCACAGCTCGACAACTGAACGCATTAGTGCGTTTCCGCCGTCTGACGGCGGGGTAAATATTCGGGTAGCTGGCGAGCGTCATCTCGACTGCCACGAAGACCTCCGGCCAACGGCGTCCGGTCGGCACCAGGCACGGCGCATCTACAGTGACGCTCGCCCGCTCTCGTCTACGCCGCGGTCGGAGGTCGAAACGTAGGGCGGGTCAGGCGAACTGGCCCGCCGTACGACCGGCTCCGGGAGGACCGGCGAAAGCCTGTGCGAGGCTCAGCCATTCGGCCGCATCGTCACCGACCACCGCGAGATCCAGATCGTCGAGATGGCGGCGCTGGGTCACCAGCTGGCAGAAATCCAATGCCGAACCACTGATTCGCTGCGTCGCGTCCGCCGGACCCCAGGCCCACCGGCTGCCGTCGGGCGCGGTCAGCTCCACCCGGAACTCCTCGGCGGGTGCGGTGCGACCGTGCACCAGGTACGCGTAATTCCGGGTGCGCACGCCGAGGTGGGCGATGTGCCGCAGCCGGGCGGTGGGGGTGCGCACCGCGCCGAGCGCATCGGCCACGTCCTGCCCGTGCGCCCAGGTCTCCATGAGGCGCGCGGTCACCATGGACGCCGGACTCATGGGCGGCCCGAACCAGGGCAGCTTCGTTCCCGCGGGCACTTGTCGCAGGGCGTCGATCAGTGCCGTTCGGCGCGAACGCCATTCGGCCAGCAGTTCCGGCGCCGGAGTGCGGGCCTTCTCCGCCGCCGCCTCGTCCACGAAGGTCAGCGCGCGGGGTCCGGCCTCCTCGACCAGCTTCCCGAACCGCTCGGGGTCGGTGGCGGCGACTGCTGCCACCTCGTCGGTCCAGGTCAGATGCGCGATCTGATGCGCGATACTCCACCCGGGCGCGGGCGTGTCCCGCTCCCACTCGGCGGGATCGAGATCCGCCACCAGTGCATCCAGCTCCGCGCACTCGGCGGCGAAATCGTCGAGCAGCGCCTCCACGTCGGCCATGTCGGTCAGCATCGCAGTGCGCCGAGAAAAATGCAAGCATGCGTGCTTGTATTTGTGTGGCCGCCCCTACCAGCCGAACAGAATCAGGTGGATCGCACCGACGCCCAGGCCGAGCACCGCGCCGTGCAGGTACAGCAACCAGGCGTCCTGTTCCACCGAGGCGTAGAACATCTCCATGAACTCGCCGGGGGTGAGCTGCTGGAGTTTGCGGGCCGCGAACTCGTCGATCTTCTCGGCCTGTTCGGCCGCGAAGGCTTCGTCCTCGACCAGGCTCGGGGCCAGCCCCACCGCCGCGCCGACCGCCCCGACCTTCAGATTGTCGAACTGCCGCCGTCCGAAGGCCGCCCGCACCACCGACCGGGTGGGCCCCAGCTGTCGATGGATGGAATCGGAGATGAGCCGCTCCAGCAGCCGCCGGGTCTTGTCCCCATTGGGTCCGTCCAGCAGCTCCTTCGCCAGATTCGGCAGGGTCAGCACCTGGTAGGCCAGGATCTTGGCGAGATCCTGCGCCGCCTCGGGCTGCCGCTTGGCCAGCAGCGCCTGTTTCCACACGTACTTGTAGCGCGGCTGCGGATCGCCGGGTTCGAAGACCATCTTCACCGCGATCACGTTGACGATCACGCCGATGGCCGCCGTGGCGACCAGCACCACGAACCAGCCGGGCAGCCAGCCGATGACCGGAATGTCGTGGTGCACATGCAGGTACAGCGCCAGCAGCAGGCCGAAGGGGGCGCCGAGCAGGCCGATCCGCACCATGAAGCGCAGTTCCGGCGCGGCGATGGTGGTGGTCAGATCCTTGAGGATGGTCGGATTGTCCCGCAGGTAGCGGATGACGAAATCCTTGATGTCGATGAGCTGTTCGACATTGTCACCGAGGTGATCGAAGGCCCGCCGGGACAGCAGCGGCAGCTCGCGTTCCACCCGTTGATAGATGATCTGCTTCACCGCGCGCGGCACGGTGGCCCACAGATCCGGGTTCTCCCGCATCATGATCTCGTCCACGATGGGCTGCACCTGTTTGCGGGCGATCTCGGCGATGTAGTCGGCGATGCCGTCCAGATCGAGTTCGTGGATGAAGTCGCGCGGACTGCCGATCCGCATGAGCGCCTTGTCCACGCAGATACTGGCCATCTTCTCGGCGCGGGCGGGAATGAAGCCCTGGAAGCCGAGCTGTCTGCCGTCACCGGAGAAGGTGGGCAGCACCTGCACCCGGCGCGGGAAGTAGGGATAGAGCACATCCAGGCCCGGCACCCGGAAGCCGCGGAAGTAGACCGGCCAGAAGAGCATGAGCACGCCGGTCCAGTTGGTGAGCCAGCCGGCCACCGCACTGAACAGGGGGAAGCTCACCAGGTCGACGACGAGTTTGGACTGGCCGGTGAGGTGCTCCCAATCGATGAAGAGCCCCGAGGCCAGTATGGTCATCGCAGCGTCCCCCTACGGTGCCGGTGGGTGAGAAATAGTGCGCATAACACTCTCACCGGGCCGGGGTGGTGTCAAAGCTATGAGAGGTAGGGGTGAACAGGATGAGTCTGGACCGCCGCGGCTTCCTCACCGGAGCCACCGCAGCCGCCGGAATCGCCACATTGGCCGGAACCGCGACCGCGCAGGCCGCACCGGTTCCCGTGGTGACCAAGGCCGCCTTCCCCACCGGCGATTCGCTGCGCGTTCTGGTCACCGGCGACGCGGGCACGGGTGCCCGCCCGCAGTGGCAGGTCGCCGACGCCGCTCGCGTCCTGCACGCCCGCACTCCGTTCTCGCTGGCCCTGGCGCTCGGCGACAATGTGTACGAGAACGGCCCCTGGTCGGATGAGGACGCCCAGTTCGCCGCGAAATTCGAGGATCCCAATCACGGGCTCGACTTCCCCTGGCTCATGGTGCAGGGCAATCACGACAACAGTTCGATTCTGCCCGGCGACGGCGGCTGGCTGCTGCGCGGCGACCACGAGGTGGCCTATCACGCGCGATCGGCCCGCTGGTACATGCCCGCCCGCTACTACTCGGTGCGCGTCCCCGAAGAGAATCCGGTCGTCGAATTCTTCGTGCTGGATCTGAATCCCATCGCGGCCTACCTGCCGCCGCTGTTCGCGCCCTACTGGGCGGCCGACGGCCAGTTCATGACCGAGCAGGCCGCGTGGCTGGACAGCGCCCTCGCCGCCTCACCGGCCACGTGGAAGATCGCCTGCACGCATCACCCGTACCTGAACAACGGCCCGCACGGGAACGCCGGGAACTACGAGGGCCTGAATATCGATCCCATCAACGGGATCCACGTTCAGCGCTTCTTCGAGAACCATGTGCTGGGCCGCTGCCAGTTCATCCTGTCCGGCCACGATCATTCGCTCCAGGTCCTCGACCCGACCACGGGCTCGAAGGGCACCCGCCAGCTCATCTCCGGCGCGGCCGCCAAATCCGTGCACGGCGACCGCGCGCGTGGACAGCAGCCGACGCCCGCGCTCTACGAGAACTACGACGACCTGGGCTTCATGGTGCTGGACCTGAACCGCGCCGCCGCCGACCTGAGCGTGGTGACGGTGGACCTCGCCACGGGTGCGGGCACCACCGCCTTCCAGCGCCGCCTGTCCTAGCCCGGCCCGATCACGGCTTCAGGACGAGCCGAATCGGATTGCCCTCCTTGGCCTCCAGCGCGTGCACGGCCTTCGGGGCGTCCGCGAGCGGCAGCACCGCGCTGACCGAGCGCGCGAAGTCGATCCGGTGCAGTCGCCGCAACCGCACCAGCTCGGTCACATGCTCCGGCCGGGAACCGTAATGCCCGCGCAACTGCTGTTGGAAGAAGCTGAACGCGGTGCCGCCCTTGATGGTGATCGGCTTGTCGGTGAGCCCGACCAGCACCAGCCGCCCCTGCGGCGCCAGGCAGGTCACGGCCTGTTCGCGCACCGCCGCGACCCCGGCGAAGTCGAAGGCGGCCGCCAGTCCGGTCTCGCTCGCCGCCCAGATCCGCTGCCGCAGTTCCGGATCGGCGGGGTCGAGAGCCAGGTCCGCACCGAGTTCGAGCGCCCGTTCCCGCGCCGCGGGCAGCGGATCGACGGCGATGATGGGCGCGGCACCGATCATGCGCAGCAGCTGCACCCCGTGCACGCCCAGCCCGCCCACACCCCAGACACCCACCGGCTCGGCCGGTTTCACCTCGGCGGTGGCGGTGATGGCGGCCCACGGCGTGGAGACCGCATCGGGGATGAAGCACGCCTGCTCGAACGGCAGATCGTCCGGGATCGGCACCAGCGTGTCGATGCGGGCGAGGGTGTACTCGGCCCAGCCGCCGTCGTAGTCCACGCCCCGCGTGAAGGTGGCTCCGTCGCGAAGTTCCCCGGCCTGCAACACCACTCGGTCACCGACCCGGGCGGTGGTGACGCCGGGGCCGAGCGCGTGCACGGTGCCCGCGACCTCGTGCCCGAGGGTCACCACGTCGCCCTGCAGGAACAGCGGGGTCAGCGTGCCGTCGATGAGATGCACGTCGGACAGGCATACGCCCGCGGCCTCCACCTTGATCAGCACGTGATCGGGGCCCGGCTCCGGAACCGGCACCTCGTCGAGTTCCAGTCGTCGCTGCGGTCCCAGGTGTAGTCGCGCGGCCAGCATGGTCATCGGCTCCTTCCGACGGTCGTCCCCCGCCGGGCCCAGCGTATGCGCGACGCGGTCAGGTGCGCGGTCGTTCCAGGATGCGGGACATGACGATGCTGCTGCGGGTGCGTCCGACGCGGGTGTTCTCCCGGATGCGTTCCACGGTCCGCTCGATCTCGGCCATATCGGTCGCCATGACGTGCACCAGCGCGTCGGCCTCGCCCGCGATGGTCCACACGCCCACCACCTGCGGGATGGGTTCGAGACTGCGTTTGAGTTCGGCCGGGGTGATGTTGTCGCGGTAGTAGACCTCGACGTACGCCTCGGTGCGCCAACCCAGTACCGACGGGTTGACCAGGGCGGTGAATCCGGTGATCTGGCCGCCCGCCACCAGCTTGTCCACCCGCCGCTTCACCGCCGGGGCCGAGAGTCCGACGGTCGCGCCGATCTCCTGGAAGGACGCGCGGGCGTGCCGCAGCAGATGGGCGAGGATGCGGCGGTCGATCTCGTCCACGGGCGCCGTCCGTTTCGTCGGTGCGCAATGATTCGCTGTTCTTGTCCGAATCTGCGCAACAGATCAGTGTTTTCCACGCAACGATACGCCCAATACCGTCGTGATCACTGCTGTGTCACCGATTCGGACGGAGTGTCGATGACCTCGATAGCCACGCTGCGCGCCCCCGAACCCCCCGGCGCGCGTCGCCCGATCTCCCGGCACTACCTGATGTGCCGCCCCGAGCATTTCGACGTCACCTACGCCATCAACCCGTGGATGGACGTCTCCGCCCCCGTGGACCGGGCACTGGCTCTGGCCCAGTGGGACGCCCTGCGCGCCGCCTACGAGCGGTGCGGCCATCGGGTGGACGTCATCGCCGCGGAACCGGGGCTGCCCGATATGGTCTTCGCCGCCAATGGCGGCCTGGTGGTCGGCGGCGCGGCGCTCTCGGCCCGCTTCGCCAATGCCGAACGGGTGCCCGAGGGCCCGGCCTATCACCGCTGGTTCAGCGCCCGCGGCTTGACCCGGGTGCGCGCCGCGACCGAAATCAACGAGGGCGAAGGCGATTTCGCGGTCGTCGGCGGGCGCATCCTGGCGGGCACGGGTTTCCGCACGGCACCGGCCGCGCATCGCGAGGCCGAGCGGTTCTTCGGTCGTCCGGTGATTTCGCTGGAGTTGGTGGATCCCCGCTTCTATCACCTGGATACCGCGCTCATGCCACTCGGCGACACCATCGCCTTCCATCCCCCGGCCTTCTCGGCGGACAGTGCGCGCCTGCTGCACGCCATGTTCCCCGACGCCCTGATCGCCACCGAGGCCGACGCGAATGTGCTGGGGCTCAACGGAGTCTGCGACGGCTACCACGTATTCCTGACCGATCGCGCCACGACGCTGCCGGATCAGCTGCGCGAGCGCGGCTACCACCCGGTCGGCATCGACCTGTCGGAGCTGCTCAAGGCCGGGGGCAGCGTCAAATGCTGCACCTTGGAGCTGCACCGGGCCGCACCGGCCTGATCCGATCCGATCTGATCGGCACCGGCGGGCCTCAGGCGGCCCGGGCGGCGCGGGTCAGCGTGCGCAGGGTCGCCTCCGGATCCTCCACGTCCACGACCAGGCGGGTGAAGTCGGTGCCCGCCAGTTCGACGAGCACGGCGCGGCCGTCGAAGCGGGTGTCCCAGAATTCCTTGCGGCCCTTGCCCCGGAAGATGCCCGCGGCGATCACACCCGGGAAGAAGGTGCCGGGCGCGCGCAGCCACGGCGGCCGCATATCCACCGGCGCGGGACCGATCCCGGTGACGTGGGCCAGGTCGAAGCGCACGTGTTCGCGCAGGGCCAGCACCCGGTGGGTACCGGTGACATGCACCGTCGCGGTGGTTCCCTCGATCTCCAGCTCGACCATTCGGCACCCCTAGCTCACATCGGCACGTTCCATCACTGCCCAGGGTGCCCGGCGCGTCTGGACATAGCCTGTGCGTTTCCTACGGTTTCTCTCAGGAAACGACGTGATTTGACCCTCACGCGACGTCAGGCCCGACGCTGTGGTCATGACAGACACCTACCCCGCCTTCGACGTCAGCCCCGTGCCCATGCCCGGTCCGGACGCCCAGCCGCCGGAACTGTTCCGCGGTATCTACGGCATGCCCATGTTCGTCACCCTGCCGACCTCGGACCTGTCCGCGTCGGTGGACTTCTGGGAGCGTGGCCTCGGCTTCTTCGACCTGTTCACCGTGCCCGGGCAGGTCACCCACCTGCGGCGCTGGATGTTCCAGGACGTGCTGCTGGTTCCGGGCGAACCACCGGCCGCGGCACCGGTGCAGAGCGTCACGTTCTCCTGTGTGCTCGGGCAGCTCGACGGGATCGCCCAGGCGTGTGAGCGGCTGCTGCCCGGCTGCACCACGGGGCCGCGCGTCATGCCCTGGAACTCGGTCGAACTCGAGGTCGTCACCCCCGAGCGCGCCCGTGTGATCATGACCGCCGCACGTCCGTACGATCCGAACAGCGCCTCCGCCGAATATCTGCGCTCCGTCGGAATCGAAGGGCCATCCGAGTGACCGAACCCCAGCGGGCTCTCACGGTCGGTGCCGTCGCCGCCCTGGTCGGCGTCACCGTCCGCACCCTGCACCACTGGGATTCCATCGGCCTGGTCAGCCCCTCCGAGCGCAGCGGCTCCGGCTACCGCCTCTACACGTCCGCCGATCTGGCCCGTCTGCACCGGGTGCTGGTCTACCGGGAGCTCGGCGTGCCCCTCACCGAGATCGCGGCGCTACTGGAGGCCGACGCCGACGACGCCCTGGAATCGCTCCTGCGCCAACGGGATCATCTGCGTGAGCGCATTGCCGAACTACAGCGCATGAGCACGGCCCTGGATCGGCTGATCGAAGCCCGCGAGTCCGGGCTGCTGCTCTCCCCGGAAGAGCAGGTGGCGATATTCGGCGGTGACTGGAAACCGGCCTGGGTGGGCGAGGCGCGGGAACGCTGGGGCGACACGCCGCAGTGGGCGCAGTACGCCGAACAGTCGGCGCAACGCTCGCCCGAACAGTGGCGAAACATAGTCGCGTCCGTGGAGGCGCTGCACGCCGAGTTGGCCGAAGCGTTCCGCGCGGGCGTCGCCCCCGGCAGCGCCGCGGCCGCCGAACTTGCCGAACGCCATCGCGATTCCCTGTGCGCGTACTTCCACTGCACCCACTCCATGCACGTGCTGCTGGCGCGCGGCTACACCGAGGATCCGGGCTTCGCGGCCTACTACGACGCCATGGCGCCCGGTCTGGCCGCCTGGCTGCGCGCCATCGTCGAGAGCAATGCCCGGGCGCACGGCATCGACCCGGAAACCGCCGTCTGGGAGTGAGATTCGCCCGGTCAGCGCTTCGAGATGGCGGTGATCAGGGCCCGTTCCCCGTCGGTGCGGGTGGTGACGATCTGCGCGAACTTCTGCGGGCTGGGATCGGTGGGGTACTGCTCGTGCAGTTCGACCTGCCAGGTGTTGCCGTCGGCGTCGGCGCGGGTGAGGAATACGCAGTAGCGGGTGCCGTCGGGCACCTCGTCGATTCCGGCCTGGATGGTGGCGGCGTCGGGCACGGTGGCGTCGGCGGCCACGTGTTCGCGGGCGCGGGCGGCATTGCGATCGACGTAGTACGCCCATTCGAAGGCCAGGATCGCGCCGGGCGCGGTGGCGGGGTCGCCGGGTCCCGCACCGACGACGGTGGTCTCGGTGCGGGTGGCGAAGCAGTTGGCGGTGGCGTGCGGATAGTTCTCCGGTACGGGCGCGACGCTGTCGGTGGTGGCGGGGACCAGCGTGACCGTGCTGGTGACGGCCGCGGTGTCGGCGGTGTCGCGGAGGTTCACGTTGACCGCCACGATGACACCGATCAGCAGGGCGGCGGCGCCCACCGTGGCGACGGCCACCAGGGTGCCGCGCGTCCGGGTGCCCTCGTAGTCGTCGTGGTCGCGGCGGGGGGTCAGGCGGCCGAGTACCGGTTTGATGCGACCGGTCCGGTCGACGACGCTGCGGCGCGCGGTGGCGCTGTAACCGGAGTAGCCGGTGTCGTCGTCGGGGGTGGCCTGCTCGTCGTCGTCGGCGCGCGCGGTGGTGTCACGCGCCAGGTGTTCCGCGCCGCGGCCCCGGGCGGGTCCGGCGAGCCATTCATCCCAATTGCCGGTGTGGGCGGCGACTTTGGCCGGGATCGGCGCGGGCGGGTCCACGCCGGTGGTGTCGGCTCCGAGCACGGGATCGACGGCGCGGTTCGGTGCGCCGTAGACGAATTCCTCGTCCTCGGGGTCGGGTAGGGCGTGCCGTCCGCGGCCGGTGGGCACGTTCCAGCTCTCACCCCGGTCGGTCACGCTCGCGGCGGGACCGTCCTCGTGGTCGTGGTCCGCGTAGTGGGCGTTGGTGGGTTGCCCCCAGTTGTCGCCGTTGTCGGTGACGCTGGCGGCGGGGCCGCCGTAATCCGGTTCCGGCTCCTCGGATTTCGCGGGCTCCGGTTCGGGTGCGGGAGCCGGTGCGAGGTCGGGCATTCCGGCGTAGGCGGGCAGGCCCGTTCCGCCGCCCAGGACGAATGGGTTCGGGGTCTGATCCTTGGTCACGTGATTCCCCCTGGGGTCCGCGGGCGGTTCAGCTGGTGCGGGCCGCCGGTGTCACGCCGAGCTGGCCGTCGCGCCGGGGTGGGCGTTCCTCCTGGGGTGCGGGTTGGGCGACGATCGGGGGCGGCAGCACCCCGCCGGGGCCGGGACCGGCGTCTTCCTCCGGCAGTCCCGCCGACGGGGCCGAATCCTGCTGCGGCGCACTGTTTCCGGTATCCGGCGCGGTCGGGTACGGGGCGAGTTCCACCGGTTCGTCGCCGAGGTTGAAGCTCAGATCCGGTGTGTCGTCGGGTATCTCGGGCTCCGCGGGTGCCAGGCCGGGGAACAGTTCGCCGCCGGGCGTGGTGCCGGTGCCGTTGTTGTTCTGGTTGGCGGTGGCGGGGTTGACGGCCTGGGTGACGGCGGTGGTGCCGACCGTGGCGAGGGCGTCGATGCCGGTGGTCGCCACCTCCACGCCCTTGTCCATGGCGTGGGTGATCACGCCGGCCACGGTGTCGATCAGGTGGGTGCCGACCGAGACGCCGGCGTCGATGAGGCTGGAGCCCAGGGTGACTCCGCCGTTGATCAGTGCCAGTTGCAGCGCGTGCTGCGCGGCCAATACGGGATCGGTGTTCGTGGCGGTGTCCGGGCGGTAGGTCAGCGTCGGGGCGCCGTAGTAACCGCCGCCGGTGCCGCCGACGCCGTTCCAGGTGGGCGCGCCGGGATGGAAACCGGTGGGCACGCTGACCCGGGGCGCGTGCTCACCCAGCCCGAGCGCGTTGACGGTGGCGGTGTGCGAGTCCATCTCGCCGTTGGCGGTCCGCACCACCCGCACCCCGTCGCGGATGTAGTCGGTGGCGAGTTCCACGATCTGGTCGGCGTCGGCCTGCGAGCGCGCGTTGTTCGCCAACACCGTTGCCTTGGAACGGAAGTCGGCGATGAGCTGATCGAGTTCGGCCGCGGCGGTGTCGCGGGTGGCGTAGGCGGCGGCCAGGGTCGCCCCCAGCCCCGTCGAGGTGTCCGCCAGCGCCGCCACCTCGTCGCGCGTGCGGGTGATGGCGGGCACCGCCGCCACCGCCGTCCGCGCCGATTCCAGTCCGGTGGCCCCCACTCGATGCGGTTCGTCGGAATCCCGAATGGCGGCGGGCACGGCCCCGAGCGCCGCCAGGGTGGCCGCGTCCGGCCGCGCGCCGTCACCGAGCGCCGCCCGTAGTCGCAGCAGCGGTCCGACCAGCGTGGAGACGATGGTGGGCTCGGTGACCACCGTGGTGGTGTCCGCGTCGCTCCTGACCACGACTACACCTCTCGCACCGTCGTATCGGCCACCGCGGCCCCGATCGCTCCGGCATTGTGCGCGTCCGTGGCCGCCATGACCTCCCCCCAAGCCTTGACGGCCTGCCCGTAGGCATCGGTGAGCACCGCCGCCGTCCCCACGGTCTTCCCGAGATTCCCCCAGGCCGCCGCCCACGCCACAGCGAAATCCTCACCGAGCGCACCCAACCCGGACAGGTCGAACGCGGCAGCCCGCGCGGCCCCACCGGACGCCGCGGACAGCAGCTCGGCAGCCTGGGCGGCGGCAGCGGTATAAGCGGCCGAAGCGGTGTAATCGAACACCACTTCACCGGAAGTATTGGGACTGTTGCTCATAGTCGATCTCCCCGAACGGTGGAGGACGTGGATGCCAAGCCATGCTGCCACGAATCCCCCCATTTCGGCTGGGCGAACCAGACAATCGGTGCGGTGGACCAGGCGGATTCGACGGACCCGGTGGCCGGAGCGACCGGGATCGGACTGCCCGGCTGCGGACCGGGCGCTCGGCGTCTGTTTCCTAGCTCGTCGCGTGTTCGCCAGGGGCGAACCGGTCGGTCGGAACAAGACCGTGGGGTGCGGGGTTGAGTAGGTAACGCTCAACCTTGGAAGGGGTCGAAGACGTGAGTACTGCACAGAACCTGCCGGTCCTGTTCCTGACCGATCCGATCGTGCTGCCCGGCATGGTCGTGCCGATCGAGCTGGACGAATCCGCGCAGGCCGCCATCGATGCCGCGCGGGCCGGCAAGGTCGAACAGGTGCTGCTCGCGCCTCGGCTGGAGGAGGGGTACGCCACCTACGGTGTGGTCGCGACCATCGAACAGGTCGGCCGGATGCGTGGGGGTGCGCCCGCCGCGGTGCTGAAGGCCGAGCGGCGCGCCAAGATCGGACACGGCGTGACCGGGCCGGGGGCGGCGCTGTGGGTGGAGGCCGAGGAGGTCGAGACGCCCGCCGCCGACGGTCGCACCACCGAACTGGCCGACGAGTACAAGAAGCTGGTCGTCGCCGTGCTGCAACGTCGTGAGGCGTGGCAGGTCATCGACGCGGTCAACCAGCTGACCGATCCGTCCGCCCTGGCCGACGCGGCCGGGTGGGCGTCGTGGCTGAGCAATGAGCAGAAACGCGAACTGCTCGAAACACCGGATACCGCAACCCGTCTGACCAGCCTGATCGCCTGGACCAAGGCGCACATCGCCGAAACCGAGGTCAGCGAGAAGATCAGCGAGGATGTGCGCGAGGGCGTCGAGAAGACCCAGCGCGAATTCCTGCTGCGCCAGCAGCTCAACGCCATTCGCAAGGAGCTGGGTGAGGACGAGCCCGACGGCGCGGACGACTACCGCACCCGGTTGGAGAACGCCGACCTGCCCGACGACGTGCGCGAGGCCGCACTGCGCGAGGTGGGCCGCCTGGAGCGCGCCAGCGACCAGAGCCCCGAATCGGGCTGGATCCGCACCTGGCTGGACACCGTCCTGGAGCTGCCCTGGAACGAGAAGACCACGGACAGCACCGATGTGGCGGCCGCGCGGGCCGTACTGGACGCCGACCACCACGGCTTGGACGAGGTGAAGGACCGCATGGTCGAGTACCTGGCGGTGCGCGCCCGGCGGGCCGCGCGCGGGCTGGAGGTCGTGGGCGGGCGCGGTTCCGGCGCGGTGCTGGTGCTGGTCGGTCCGCCCGGCGTGGGCAAAACCTCGCTGGGTGAGTCCGTGGCGCGGGCGCTGGGCCGCAAGTTCGTGCGCGTCGCCCTGGGCGGGGTGCGCGACGAGGCCGAGATCCGCGGTCACCGCCGCACCTATGTGGGTGCGCTGCCCGGCCGGATCGTGCGCGCCATGAAGGAGGCGGGTTCGATGAACCCGGTGGTCCTGTTGGACGAGATCGACAAGGTCGGCTCCGACTTCCGCGGCGATCCGGCGGCGGCGCTGCTGGAGGTGCTGGATCCGGCGCAGAACCACACCTTCCGCGACCACTACCTGGACCTGGATCTGGACCTGTCCGACGTGCTGTTCATCGCGACCGCGAATGTCATGGAGACCATTCCCGGCCCGCTGCTGGACCGCATGGAGCTGATCACGGTCGACGGCTACACCGAGGACGACAAGGTGGCCATCGCCCGGGACTTCCTCATCCCGCGGCAGTTGGAGCGCAATGCCCTGACCCCGCAGGAGGTCTCGATCACCGACGCGGCCCTGCGCGAGATCGCGGCCGATTACACCCGGGAAGCCGGTGTGCGGCAGCTGGAACGGCTGATCGCGAAGGCGCTGCGCAAGGCCGCGACCAAGCTGTCCGGAGACGGTGTCGAGCAGGTCGTCGGCGCCGGACTGGGTTACGACACGTCACTGGGCTACGAGGACGCCGCCGAGGCGCCGTCGCTGACCATCGACCTGCCCAACCTGAAGGACTACCTGGGTCGTCCCCGCTTCACCCCGGATTCGGTGGAACGCACCGCGGTCCCGGGTGTGGCGACCGGGCTGGCGGTCACCGGCCTGGGCGGCGACGTGCTCTACATCGAGGCCAATGCCGCCGAGGGTGAGCGTTCGCTCACGCTCACCGGCCAGCTGGGTGACGTCATGAAGGAGTCGGCGCAGATCGCCCTCACCTACGTGCGCTCCCACCTGGAGGAGATCGGTATCGAACCGTCGGTGCTGGATCGCAATATCCACATCCACTTCCCGGCGGGCGCGGTGCCGAAGGACGGCCCGTCGGCGGGCGTCACCATGGTCACGGCCCTGGTCTCGCTGGCCCTGGACCGCAAGGTGCGCGCCGATGTCGGCATGACCGGCGAGGTCACCCTCAACGGCCGGGTGCTGCCCATCGGCGGCGTCAAGCAGAAGCTGATGGCGGCCCAGCGCGCGGGCCTGAAGACCGTCTTCATTCCGGCCCGCAACGAGCCGGATCTGGACGAGGTTCCGGCCGAAGTGCTGGCGGCCCTGGACGTCCGGCCCGTCGCCGATGTGGCCGACATCCTGGCCTACGCCATCGAACCGGTAGCCGAACCGGCGCTGGACGACCGCAGGTTCGCCAGAACCGCCTGACGGCAACCACCCGGCGAATAATTCGGGCCGCGCCTGTTTCACATGAAACAGTCGCGGCCCGAATGCGTTTCGGCTATCGCCGCCGCTCAGGACCCCTCGTTGCCGTCGAGCTCTCGCTCGACCGACCGGGTGGTGCCCTGCGCGACCGCGCACAGCACCGATTCACCGTTCTCGTCCTCGGCGTAGATCTCACAGTGGCATACGGCTTGCCGTCTGGTTGCTCCGGTGACCTCGGCGACCGCGCGCAGCAGTACCCCGGCGGCCGGACGCAGGTAGGTGATGGTGAACCCGCCCGTGAGCACATTGGCGCCCAGTACCGTTCCGGCCGCGAAGGTGAGGGCATTGTCGGCGGCGTAGGCCAGTACGCCCCCGTGGACCAGTCCGAACTGTTGGCTCAGTTCCGGCCGGATGGGTATCTCCAGCGTGGCGGACCCATCGCCGAAGGCGGTGATCCGCGCGCCGACGAGTCGGCTGAAGGCCTGGGCGTCCAGGACTTTGCGGGCGAGGTCCAGGTCGAGAGTGTGCGGCATGCGGGTCCTCGGGTCGGATGGGCCGGAAGGCCCACTCTCGCACGGCCGCCGCTCAGTGCGGAGTGCGACCCTTGAACCAGGTCCCGAGGTACCGGTACGGATAGCGGGCCTTCACCACGCCGGACTCGACATGTCCGCTCACCCGCACCACGCGGGCCCCCGGGAACGGCTTGCGCTTGACCCGGTTCACCACGCGTCCGGCGTCGGTGCGAACCTCGTCGAGGTGTACCCGCCATCCGCGCGGCACCACCAGCACCACCGATCCGGAACCGACGTCGACTCGCATATCGATCTCGCGGTGTGGACAGAACGCGCGGGTGAAGTCCACTGTCACAGTGCCTTTCGGCGATTCCGCGCGAATATGGGTAGGAACGGCCCACTCGCCGTTGACTTTTCGCCTACTACCGGTCGAACTCAGCTCCAACTCGGAGGTTTTCACTGCCGACGCGTGCCGCTGCATATTGGAACCGCTCACCGATGCTCCTCCACGAAAAACTGCGCTCGAGCATACGACGGCCCGAACCCATCGGACACGAACTGTTATGCCCCCGATACCGAATGCGAAACGGGGCCTCGGCAGCACCTCCGGCAGCCGGATTTGCCATGCTGTCCGCAAGCGACGAAAGGGATCATCCATGAGCGAGCGCAGCGAGCGACCTGAGATCACGGCCGAGTTCGAGACGATCCGGTTCGAGCGGACCGGCGATATCGCCCGCATCACGCTGAATCGTCCCGAGGCCGCCAACGGCATCAACGCCGCCCTCGGCCGGGAGTTGGCCGCCGCGGCCGGACAGTGCGTCGACGATCCGACGCTGAAGGTCGTGATCCTCACCGGCGCGGGCCGCTTCTTCTCCGCCGGCGGCGATCTCAAGGGGATGGCCACCGCCGAGGAGGGTCCGGGCGCGTACGTGAAATCCCTCGCCGAGGATCTGCATCAGGCCATGTCCTCGTTCGCCCGGATGGACGCCCTGCTCCTGGTGGCCGTCAACGGCACCGCGGCGGGCGCGGGCTTCAGCCTGGCCATTGCCGGTGACCTGGTGGTCGCGGCCGAATCGGCCGCCTTCGCCATGGCCTACACCCGCGCGGGCCTGAGCCCCGACGGCGGTTCCTCCTATTACCTGCCCCGCCTGATCGGCCTGCGCCGCACCCAGGAACTCATGCTCACCAACCGCACCCTGCGGGCCGCCGAGGCGCTGGAGTGGGGCCTGCTGCACCGCGTGGTCCCCGACGCCGACCTCGCCGCCACCGTCGACGACCTGGCCGAACAGTTCGCCGCGGGCCCGAGGACCGCCAACGCCCACGTCAAGAAGCTGCTCCTGGTCACGCATGGCCACACCCTGGAGGAGCAGATGAACACCGAGGCGGATTTCATCTCCGCAGCCGCCGGTTCCGCGGACGGTCAGGAGGGTATCGCCGCCTTCCTGGGCAAGCGCGCCCCGAAGTTCTCCTGACCGCTCGGACCTCAGCCGCGTCGCCTGCGCAGCGCGATCAGCAGCGCGCCGCCGAGAAGCACGGCCGCGCCGACCCCGCCGACCGCCGCCAGCACGAGGCCGCGCCGCGGCTCGGCTTCGGCGCCGGTCGCGGTCGGCGCGCTCGTCACCGGGGCCTTGCCCTCCCCGAGCACGCCGTTCCCGGTGTCGTCGGCATAGGTCGGTCCGCTCTCCGCGGTCCCGGCGACGGTCAGGTCGAGGTGGACCGGTACCGGCGTCTGTCCGTCCGCTGCGGCCGAACCCAGTTTGACCGCGATGTAATACCAGCCCGCCACCGACTGTTCGCGCACGTCGGCTTGGTCGGCGGCCCGGTTGTTGTACCGGATCGGCACCGTCGCGATGGCCGAATCGCCGGTGGGCAGCACCCCGGCGCTCCCGGTGTAGACGTGTGAGTCCGAGTCGATCTCCTCGGCCAGCGGCGAGTACAGGGTGGTGGTGATATTCGAGATGGCCGACAGCCCACGGGCGTCGTTGGCCTCGAAGTTCACCCGATATGCCAGCCCCTGCCCCCAGCCCAGCCGCACCCGGTAGAAGACGTACTCACCCGGTCGGAGGATGTCGCTGTAGCGGCCCGAACCATCCAGTGCGGTAGCCGAATTGAAGGAGCCGCCGCCGGTCACCGGCTGCGCCGCGGTGGTCGGAGGCACGAAGGTGATGGCGGGGAGCACCGCGACGGGTCCGGGATCGATCGCGGCGGGTTCGATTCCGACGAGGATCTCCAGTGGCAGCCGGGCGGGCACGCCCTCGGAGACGTTGTCCCATTCCACCGAGAAGTAGTACCGGCCCGCGCCCGCACACTGGTCGGTGGCGTCCCGGCCCTCCTCGGCGGCTCCGCGCCACGTCTCGCTGACGGTCAGCGTCACGCCATCGCTGGAGCGTCCGGCCTGTTCTCGCTCCCGTTCCCGGCAGTCGGTGCCGTCGTGCCCGTAGACCCGTGTTTCGAGGGTGTTGTAGTCGTCGACGATCGAGACGTCCGATACGCGGGGGTAGGACATGATGCCGCTGAAGTAGGCGGTCGCACCCTGCGGCACGTCGACGGCGTAGAACCGTTTCTCGTGCTGGCCCAGGGTATCGAGATGATGTCCCGGTCGCGCCACGGGCGCATCGGTGTAGTCGGCGGTGCCCGTGATGGGTGTGCCCGCCGCCTGATAGTCGCGCAGTGCGGCAGTGGTGACCTTCGGCAGCATCCGTTCCAGCGCGGCCCCGTCCGCGGCGTCGCTGTAGCTGCCGCCGGTGGCCTCGGCCATGCAGGTCAGTTGCGTGCGGGCGGCGTCGTCGACGGCGAAGCCGATGGTGTGCACCGTCAGATCGACGCCCTGCTGCTTCAATTCCCGTGCCACATCGCAGGGATCGGGTGGTGCACAGGTGTCCTCGCCGTCGGAGACGAGCACGATGGATCTCGGTTCGTCCGCCGGCAGCGCGGCGGCGGCCTCGCGCAGCGCGGTGCCCATCGGCGTCCAGCCGCGGGCTTCGATACCGTTCACCGCATCGGTGAGGGCCGCGCGGTCGAGCGTGTCCGCCTGCCGCAGGATCCGGACGTCCCGACATCCGGCCGCCTTCTCCGCCTCGTCGTTTCCGGTGCCGGTGCCGTAGGTGGCCAGCCCCACGCGGGCCGTGGCGGGTGCGCTGTCGACGAAGGTGCGTACGGCGTTTCTGGCGGCGTCCATCATGGTGCCCGCCGGGTCGGGACGCCGCATGGATCCCGAGGCGTCGAGAATGATCATGGTCGGTGCGTAGGGCGTTTCCGGTTCCGCGTGGGCGGGTGCCGTGCCGAGTCCGAGCCCGGCCAGCCCCACGGCGACCACCGTGATGAACTTCCTCGAAATGCGCATAACGGACCAGACGCTACCGCCGCTACCACTCCGTCACGACTCGACGGACGGCCTATGCTCGGCTGCATGGCGTTCTCGGCGATGGTGGCACGCGAATCCGACGGCACCGTGGTGCTGGCCCGCGAGGAGGTCGGCGACGACTTCCTCGGCGCGGGCACGGTCACGATCAAGGTGCACTTCTCCAGTGCGAATTACAAGGACGGTCTGGCCATTACGCCGCGCGGCGGGGTGGTTCGCGAATACCCGATCATTCCGGGTATCGACCTGACCGGTGAGGTGTTGTCGTCCGAGGACCCGGCCTTCGCGCCCGGCGATCCGGTGCTGGCCCACGGCTACGAGATCGGTGTTTCACGCAATGGTGGATTCGCCGAGTACGCCCGCGTTCCGGCGGAGTGGGTGGTACCGCTGGAGGGCCTCACCCCCCGCGAGGCCGCCGCACTCGGCACCGCCGGTTTCACCGCCGCCCTGAGCGTGCAGGCCCTGCTGGACCGCGGACTCACCCCCGAGTCCGGGCCGGTGCTGGTCACCGGCGCGACCGGCGGGGTCGGCAGTGTCGCGGTGGACATCCTGGCCGGTCTCGGTTTCGAGGTGGTGGCCTCCACCGGCAAGACCGACGCCGGTGAGCTGCTCGGCACCCTCGGCGCGGCATCGGTGATCGGCCGCCTGCCCGAGGATCCCGATGCCAAGATCCGTCCGCTCGGCAAGTCGCGGTGGGCCGGTGTGGTCGACAGCGTGGGCGGCCGCTCGCTCGCCCACATTCTCTCCACCGTGAACTACGGCGGCTCCGTGGCGGTGTCCGGGCTGACCGGCGGTCCGGACCTGCCCACCACGGTGCTGCCCTTCATCCTGCGCGGCGTGTCCCTGCTGGGGGTGGACTCGGTGAACCTGCCCATCGAACCCCGGCGGGAACTCTGGGCGCGACTGGCGAAAGACCTGAAACCGCGCCATCTTTCGCTGCTGGAGAACTACGCGCCGGTCACCGACGCCCCGCGGGTGCTGCGCTCGATCCTGGACGGCACCCACTCCGGGCGCACCGTCCTCGGTGTGGCCGGAGAGTTCTGAGCACGGCGCTCGCAACGGTCTGCGGTCGCTCGCGTCGAGTGCCGTCGGAGGTTCAGCCGCGGCGGCCCACGTGCACGGTGGCGGCGCTGAGCAGGAAGATGTCGTCGCGGCGACCGACGTAGGTGTCGGCCGCCGGGTCGAGCAGCGCCCGCAGCGCGTCCCGATCCGTTTCGGACAGCTCCTCGTCCATGCGCTCGCTCATCATGCTCAGCCACTCCACCACGGCCTCGCGCACCGCCGGGGCGGCGGGCGCGGGATGGTCGGTGAGCACGCTGAACGAGGTCACCTCCGCCATACCGGCTTTCGCCAGCGCGACGCCCCACCCGTACGGCATGCGCACCGATCCGGGCATATCCGCGCGCATCCGCGCGAACCAGATATCGCGAGCGGCATTGAGGCGGTCCTGCAGGCCGGGCTCACCCAGACCCAGATCCCAGGGCAGATAGCGGGTGGCCAATCCGCCCTCGGCCAGCGCCAGGTAGCCGCCGTCGCGCACCAGCCGGGCGAGTCGGTGCACACCGGCCTGCTCGTCGGGGAGATGGTGGACCGCACGGGCCGCCCAGACCAGGTCGGCCGCGGGTACGCGGTCCAGCAGTTCATCGGCGGCCGCGTCGGCGTGCACCTTGTCCACGTGCACCGATTCCGCCGCGACGCCTCCGCCCAGTGCGGTGTGCACGGCCTCCTCGGCGGCGGTCAGCAGCTCCGGGACGGCGTCCACCAGCACGATGCGCCCGCCGCCGCGGGCCGCGAGGGCGGTCGCGAAGGCCG
Source organism: Nocardia otitidiscaviarum (assembly GCF_007362295.1). NCBI lineage: Bacteria > Bacillati > Actinomycetota > Actinomycetes > Mycobacteriales > Nocardiaceae > Nocardia > Nocardia otitidiscaviarum. The sequence goes on from NZ_CP041695.1 coordinate 7,091,181, forward strand.
CCGCCTGACCGCCCGCGCCGGAGCCGATATCGACAATGGTGGCCCCGGCGGGCAGGCCGCCGACCAGGCGCGCCGCGATACCGGCACTGGCCTCGGCCGCCACCGCGTCCTCCCGCCGCAGGTGTCCGATGCGGGTCGACCAGTCGATGCCGTCGTGGGTCAGGTGGCCGTGGCCGCCGTGTCCGTGGTCGTGGCCACCGTGCGCGTGTTCGTGGGTATGTCCGTGTGTCTGTGCGCCCATGGCTACGACGCTAATCGCCTCCGCCGGTATGGCAATTTTCCTTGCTGTTTCGGCAACACGCGGCTACCGGGCCGACGGCGCGACCGTGCCGCGCACCTCATCGGGTTGCAGATGCGCCAGCAGCAGCTTGATCAGCAGCACCGGTGTGAGCCAGAGCAGCACGGCCGGAATGTCGAGGGGTATCAGCAGCGCGAGCGTCACCCACGCGAAACCGAGCGGTCGGCGCGACTCGGCGGGTGCGGCCAGGACGGCCAGTGCGCCGCCCAGCGCCAGCAGGTACACGAATGCCGCGCTGTACCAGGCGAAGTCGGGCACCACCAGGGCGAGCAGGAACGGCTGCACATGGATGGCCACGAATCCGAGGTGGTGCCGCGCGGTGCGGCCGGGCCGGTGGAAATGCCGTTTGGCCGAGGCGGTGGCATTGACCACCGACCCGCCGAACAGGTCGAAGGCGATGACGGCGATGACCCCGACGGCCAGCGCGGACAATTCCGCGTGCACCGCGAGTGCGGCGGCCCCGGCGGCGCCGAGCGTGGCCGCGCCGTAGCCGAGGACGCGCTCGGCGCGGGTGGCGTCGGGTGCGATGAGGTAGTCGGAGATGGAGCGGGAGGTCATGGGCGTTCTCGCAATCCGTCGAGCACGATATCCAGCATCGGCTGGGCCAGCTTTCCGATGGGCACGTCGGGATCGACGAGCCACTGCAACAGCACCCCCTCGATGACGCCGACGATCACCGTCGCATGCGCCTCCCCCAGGTCCGGCCGGATGTCGGCGAGCAGTCCGGCGATGACGCGCCGCTGCTCGCGGTACACGTCCTTCATGTAGTCGGTGGCCCACAGGTCGAAGAGGATGCGGGCGTGGTCGGGTGCGCCCGCCAAGACTTCGAAGACGCCGCGCACCAAGTCGGCGAGCCGGTCCAGCGCCGGGGCATCGCCGTCGACGGCACGCTGGACGGCGGCCAGTGCCTCGGCGCTGTACTGCTCGAAGGCTGCCTCGAGTAGCGCGTCGCGGCTGTCGAAGTACAGGTAGACGCTGCCCTTGGCGATGCCCGCCGCGGCGGCGACATCGTCGATCCGGGAGGCGGCGAACCCTTTCCGTGCGAAGACCCGCACGGCGGCGTCGAGTATCTCCTGTCGCCGCGCGGTCTTGTCGACCCGTTTGGGGGACATGATCACTCCTATTATGACTGACTGTTCAGTCATAATAAATGCCGAGAAGGACGCCCGCAACCCCCCGAACAGCACGGGCGCGGTGCCGAAAGGCACCGCGCCCGGAGGAGAAGTGGCGTCGCGCAGCCGAATTCAGGCCGCCGCCGGTTGGCTGTCGTCCGCGAACTGGGTCCGGTACAGCTCCGCGTACCGCCCCTGCTCCGCCAGCAACTGAGTGTGCGTGCCGCGCTCCACGATCCGCCCGTGCTCGAGCACCACGATCTGATCGGCATGGCGAATCGTCGACAGCCGGTGCGCGATGACCAGGGCCGTCCGCCCGTCGAGCGCCTCGGCCAGCGCCGCCTGCACCGCCGCCTCCGAGGTCGAGTCCAGCGAGGCGGTGGCCTCGTCCAGGATCACCACGCGCGGCTGCCGCAACAGCAGCCGGGCAATGGTCAGCCGCTGCCGTTCACCGCCCGAGAGCCGGTAACCGCGCTCGCCGACCACGGTGTCCAGGCCGTCGGGCAGCGATGCGATCAGCTCGCTCAGGCGCGCCCGGCGCAGCGCGTCCCACAGTTCCTCGTCGTCGGCCTCGGGCCGGGCCAGCAGCAGATTGTTGCGAATGGTGTCGTGGAACAGGTGCCCGTCCTGGGTGACCAGCCCGACGGTGGCCTGGATGGAGCTGCCCTTCAGCTCCCGCACATCCACCCCGCCCAGCCGCACCGCTCCGGAGTCCACGTCGTAGAGCCGCGAAACCAGTTGCGCGATGGTGGATTTCCCGGCCCCCGAGGAGCCGACCAGCGCCACCATCTGACCCGGCTCGGCGCGCAGCGACACCTCGTGCAGCACCTGTTCGCCGCCGCGGGTGTCCAGCGTCGCCACCTCCTCCAGCGAGGCCAACGACACCTTGTCCGCCGACGGATAGCCGAAGTCCACCGCGTCCAGTTCCACCGACACCGGTCCGTCCGGCACCGCCCGCGCATCGGGCGCATCCTCGATGAGCGGCTTCAGATCCAGCACCTCGAAGACCCGCTCGAAGCTCACCAGCGCCGACATGATGTCCACCCGGGCGCTGGCCAGCGCCGTGAGCGGCGAGTACAGCCGGGTCAGCAGCAGCGAAAGCGACACCACCGCACCGGCTTCCAGCTGTCCGCGCAGGGCGTAGAACCCGCCCAGGCCGTACACCAGCGCGATGGCCAGCGCCGACACCAGGGTCAGCGCGGTGATGAACACGGTCTGCAACATGGCCGTGCGCACGCCGATATCGCGCACCCGACCCGCCCGCAGCGCGAACTCCGAGGACTCCTGCGTCGGTCGCCCGAACAGCTTCACCAGGGTCGCGCCGGGGGCGGAGAACCGTTCGGTCATCTGCGTGCTCATGGCGGCATTGAGTCCGGCCGCCTCCCGCTGGATTCCGGCCAGCCGGCGCCCCATGGCCCGCGCGGGCAGCACGAACACCGGCAGCAGCACCAGTGCGAGCAGCGTGATCTGCCAGGACAGCCGCAGCATGACGGCCAGCGTGAGCACGAGCGTCACCAGATTGGTGACCACCCCGGACAGCGTGGAACTGAAGGCCCGCTGGGCGCCGATGACATCGTTGTTGAGGCGGCTCACCAGCGCACCGGTGCGGGTGCGGGTGAAGAAGGCCACCGGCATGCGCTGCACATGGTCGAACACCGCGGTGCGCAGGTCGAAGATCAGACCCTCGCCGATGCGCGCCGACAGCCACCGGATGATCAGGCCCAGTGCGGCATCCAGCACGGCCACCACGCCGATGACGATCGCCAGCGTCACCACCACGCGCGGCGCGGATCCCTGCACGATGCCGTCCACGACCCGTCCGGCGAGAACCGGACCGGCCACCGCCAGCAGCGCCGAGATCACGCTGAAGCCGAGGAAGGCCAGCAGCCTGCGGTGATGCCGCTCGGCGAAGGCCAGAATCCGCCGTGCCGTCGCCAGTCGCAGCGGCCGCTGCTCGTTGGGCGCGTGCACCTGCCGGTACAGCTGATCCCACGCCACGGATTCGATACTCATGCTCGCTCTCCTCACCGCTTCGGGTCTATGGAACCCGAGGGCACCGACAGTAAGACCTCAACAAAGGTTGAGAGCAAGCCCATCCGCCGGGCGACACGCCTTCGCTCCGGGCGAAACGCCGCGCCCGGCCCGCCGCGGTCTCCCCCGTGCTCCGGACCGCCAGTAGCATTTTCGGTGTGACCGAGAAGCTCAGCATCACCATGCCCGATCGGGTGGCCGCTGCGGCTCGGGCCGCCGCCGCGGCCGCCGGGAAACCCCTCTCCACCTGGATCGCCGAAACCATCGACCGCGTCACCTACGCCGATGCCCGGCGCAATGACGTGGCGCTGATGGAACAGCACAAACTGCTGGGCGGCGATTGGGCGCAGCAACAGGCCGCCGCCTTCCAGGCGGCCCGCGGAGTGCGTGGGTGATCGCCCAGCGGGGCCACATCATCCTCACCCAGGCGGCCACGGTCATGCCGGGCGGCACCATGTTCCTGGTCGTCTCCGGCGACAACTACAACAACGATCAGCCCGGCCTGCGCCTGGTGGTCCAGGTGGTCGGGCCGCAACTACGCCCCGCCGCCGGGGCCTACCTCTACGATCTCGGCACCGTGGGCACCGCCGTCCTGGTCGCGCCGACCACCCTGCCCAGCGACTGGCTCACCGGCGAACCCATCGCGGTCATCGACCAGGACACCATGGACGACATCGCCACCCGCATCGCGCGGCTGTACCTGTGAAGACATGTCCGATCGCCCGGCACGACGGACGATCCGGCTGTGCCCAGCGCGGCGTCCGCCGCCGGGATGTCCGGAGATCGGGATGTGCCGGCGGATGGTCGGCCACGAAGCCCGGATGGCCGTAGCGTTCGTATCCCGGTCACGCGCCGACCGGACTCCCCACCGATATCTCATGCGGCTCCCCGCCGGTGGACACCTTCGCTGCGGCGGGACGCCTAGGCTGACAGCGTGACCGATTCGCTGGAGCGGGCGCTGCGGGGCCGGATCGCGGGCGAGGTGGACGCCTCGCCGCGGCGGCGTGCCGAGTATTCCTCCGACGCCTCGAACTACCGGGTGCCGCCCCGAGCGGTCGTTTTCCCGCGCACCGTCGCGGATGTGGAATCCACCCTGGCCTTCGCACTGGTGGAGGGTTTGCCGGTGACCGCGCGCGGGGGCGGAACCTCGGTGGCGGGCAATGCGATCGGGCCCGGGATCGTGCTGGATTTCAGCAGGCATATGCACGCGATCCTGGAGGTGGACGCCGAACGCGCACTGGCCCGGGTGCAGCCGGGGGTGGTGCTGTCCACCCTGCAGCGCGCGGCGGCCGCGCACGGCCTGCGCTTCGGACCGGACCCATCCACGCAGAACCGCTGCACGCTGGGCGGCATGATCGGCAACAATGCCTGCGGCCCGCGCGCCGTGGCCTGGGGGCGCACCTCGGATACGGTGCGAGAGCTTCGCATTCTCGACGGTACCGGCGTCGAGCGCACCCTCGCCGACGATCCGGCCGCGGTACCGGGGCTGCCCGAATTCACTCGCGCGAACCTGGCCCTCATCCGCACCGAACTGGGACGCTTCGATCGGCAGGCATCGGGCTATTCGCTGGAACACCTGCTCCCGGAACGCGGTTCGTCGATCGCCAAGGCTTTCGTCGGCACCGAGGGCACCTGTGGCCTGCTCCTGGAGGCGACCGTCGGTCTCGTGCCCATCCCGGCCGCCACCGTGCTGGTCGTGCTCGGCTATCCCGATATGCCCACCGCCGCGGACGATATCGCCGCCGTCATGGCGGACGCGCCCATCGCGGTGGAGGGTCTGGACGCTCGCCTGGTCGACACGGTGCGAGCGCATCGCGGCACGGTGCCGGAGCTCCCGCGCGGCGGCGGCTGGCTGTTCGTGGAGTTCGGCGGCGACACCCCCGATCAGGTGCGGGCGGCGGCTGAACGGTTGTGCCGCACCGCCCACGCGCTCGATTCCCGAATCGTCACCGATATCGCTGTGGCCCAGGCACTCTGGCGGATTCGTGCCGACGGTGCCGGGCTGGCCGGTCGCACCCCCGACGGCACTCCGGCCTGGCCCGGTTGGGAGGACGCCGCCGTCCCGCCCGAGCGTCTGGGCGCGTATCTGCGCGAATTCCAGGCCCTCACCCGCGATCACGGCCTGGACGGCCTGCTCTACGGTCACTTCGGCGACGGCTGTATCCATGTGCGCCTGGATCTGCCGATCGCCGATGCACCGCAACGCTTCCGGTCCTTCCTGGAGGATGCCGCCGATCAGGTGGTGAAGTTCGGCGGTTCACTGTCGGGCGAGCACGGGGACGGTCGTGCCCGCTCGGAACTGTTGGCGCGCATGTACTCCCCCGCCGCCCTGGCCGCCTTCGCCGGATTCAAGGCGCTGTTCGATCCGGATGACGTGCTCAACCCCGGGGTGCTGGTCGACCCGCGTCCGATCGACACCGATCTTCGACTGGCCGGGCTGCGGCCGGTGCCCGCCGCCGACGGCTTCGCCTACCCCGGCGACGGCGATATCGGCACCGCGGTGCACCGCTGTGTGGGCGTCGGCAAATGCCGTGCCGATACCGGCGCCTCCGGCGGCTTCATGTGCCCCTCCTATCTGGCCACCGCCGACGAGAAGGACAGCACCCGCGGCCGCGCCCGCGTACTCCAGGAGGTGGCGCGCGGCGCGCTCGACTGGCGTTCGGACGCGGTGGCGGAATCCCTCGATCTCTGCCTGTCCTGCAAGGCATGTCATGCGGACTGCCCGGCCGGTGTGGATATCGCGACCTACAAATCCGAGACCCTGCACCGCCGCTATCGGGGGCGACGCCGCCCGCTCGACCACTACTCGCTCGGGCGGCTGCCGGGGTGGCTGGCGGCTGCCTCGCATCTGGCCCGGCCGGTCAACGCCCTCGCGAAGATCGGCCCGCTGCGTCGAATCGGCTTGCGCGCGGCCGGAATAGATCCACGCCGACCGGTGCCCGCACTGGCGCACAAGAGTTTCCGTCGCGGTTGGACCGGCAGCACGGCCGTCGGCCCGGAGGTGATGCTGTGGGTGGACACCTTCACCGACGGCTTCGACCCCGATATCGCTTCGGCCGCAGTGGACCTCATCGAACCACTGGGCTACCGGGTGCGGATTCCCGAGCGCCGGGTGTGCTGCGGCCTGACCTGGATCAGCACCGGACAGCTGGACGGCGCGCGCACCCGGCTGCGCGCCACCGTGGACGCCCTCGCCGACCATGTGCGCGCCGGTGGCCTGGTGATCGGGCTGGAACCGTCCTGCACCGCCGCCCTGCGCGACGACCTGCCCCGCCTGCTGCCCGGCGACGAGCGCTCGGCCCGGGTGGCGGCGGCGGTGCGGACCCTGGCCGAATTCCTGCTGGAGCAGCCGCGGTGGCGGCCACCCGATCGCGCCGCCACCACGGTGGTGGTGCAGCCGCACTGCCACCAGCACGCGATCATGGGCTTCGCCGCCGACCGCGAGGTCCTCGCCCGCACCGGCGCGACGGTGGTCCCGATCGCCGGTTGCTGCGGCCTCGCCGGCAACTTCGGCATGCAGCGCGGCCACTACGACCTCTCGGTCGCGATCGCCGAGAACAACCTGCTGCCCGCCCTGCGCGCGGCGGGCCCCGACGCCGTCTTCCTGGCCGACGGCTTCTCCTGCCGCACCCAGGCCCACCAACTGGCCGGACGCCCCGCCCAGCACCTCGCCCAATTCCTGCGGGACACCTGAGCCGAGCGATGAACCACCGCGCCTTATTGCCGCCTGGGGTGGCGCGGCTCACCCGGTGGCGGGATACCGGTCCGTACCGTCCGCGCGATAGCGCAGAATGGCGCGGTGACCTCAGCGACGACGGAGACCGCGCGAACGCGGACCGTGCGCTCCGATCGTCCGATCGATCTGGCCGATACCGTCCTGCCGCTGCGGCGCGGTCCCGGTGACCCCTGCTACCGCATCACCCGCGACGGCGCGCACTGGCATGCCTCGCGTCTGCCCAGCGGGCCGGTGACGTATCGGTTGCGCCAGGCCGACCGGCACGGGGTCGACGCCGATGCCTGGGGGCCGGGTGCGGAGGAGTTCCTGGAACGGCTGCCCGGGATGCTGTGCCTGGACGAGGACCTGAGCGGTTTCGCCCCGGCGCACCCCAAGATCGCCGAGGCGCTGCGGCGCAATCCCGGCCTGCGCATGCTGCGCACCGGCCGGGTGTTCGAGGCGCTGGTCCCGGCGGTGCTGGAGCAGAAGGTGCATACGGTCACCGCGCATCAGTCCTGGCGGAAGCTGGTGTGGCGCTACGGGACTCCCGCTCCGAGCCCGGCCCCGGACGGCCTGCGCCTGATGCCGGACGCCGAGACCTGGCGTCATATCCCGTCCTGGGTCTACCACCGCGCCAATGTCGGCCCGCAGCGCTCGAAAACCATTGTGCTGGCGGCTCGCATGGCCGCGAAGCTGGAGCGGGCGGCGGACCTGGACCACGCGGCCGCCGCGCGACTGCTGTGCACCGTGCCGGGCATCGGCGTCTGGACCGCCGCCGAAATCGCCCAGCGCGCCTTCGGCGACGCGGACGCCCTGTCCGTGGGTGACTTCCACCTGGCCGCCACCATGGGCTGGACCCTGCTCGGCCGCCCCATCGACGACGACGCCATGGTCGAGTACATGGAACCGCTGCGCCCCCACCGCTATCGCGCGGTGCGCCTCCTGGAGCTGGCGGGTTTCGCCCACAAGCCCAAATTCGGCCCCCGCACCCCGTACACCGATCACAGCCGCATCTGACGCCGCGGCGCACGTCCCGCGATCGACGGCACAGGCCGCCGCGCCTGCCAGAGGCCGACCGCGCCACCGCCGACATCATGACGGTGGCCGAGGTGAGGCTGTATGGTTTCGGATCGGCCGTCCGCTGCGACGCTTGCGCGCCCCGACGCGGGCGAAGCCGTGGCGTCACGACCGGGCTTGTCTGTGCGGTGATGAAAGTCGGGCCCGGGGCGGCCGTTCGGCGGTGTGACGGCCGCCCCGGACCCGACGCCGACCTTCGCGCGGGTGTGACCGGGGGTGATCAACGCCCGTCGCGATGTCGGAATCTCACCGGATCTACCGGCGCTGCCGGGCGCCTTCCCCAGACGTGCCCGGTTCGGCATGCCACGTCCCGCGGGCGGGTCCGGGTGGCTGCCGGGTCGGTGCGGCGAGCAGGGCCCGCCGAATATCGACCAGCAACCACACCAGCCGGTGGGTGGCGCGGTCGAGCAGATCCGGTCCGCGCGCGGCGGTGCGGTTACGGCAGGGCGCGCTCATCGAGAACACACCGCCCCTCGTCGACGAGGGTGGCGCGGGCCCGCCGCCGCACCCGACAGGTGTCCACCGTGCAGTCCAGGTGCATCTGCATGGCCGCGTGCGCCTGGTCGACGGTCATGATGCCGGGGTCGGTCCGGCACCGCATGAGCCCGGCGACATGCATGTTCAAGGAGGTCAGCTGCATTACGCCACTCCCGCCGCGCACACCGTGCGGTGTGGCGTCGGAGGGTGACAATCCCAGGTTGTCCACCCGTTTGCCAGACGGGCGGTGTGGATACGACTGCGGATACGACGGGGGGTGACGCGTTCAGCCATAACTCCTCGTTCCTGCGTGTGAATCCTGTCCCTGCGTGCGAGTTGTGGAGCGTGCCCGGAGGTTTCAGTCAAGGTAGGGGCCGAGGTGCTGTCCGCCCCGGGCACATTCTCAGCACACCATGAGCAGACATTCGGCGTAGTGATTTCACAGATTCCCACGGAAAAACGCGCGAATTCCCAGCAGCGAATCCGCTCGGGAGAGCAGGATTGTCCATAGTGGACGAAGCCCCCCTGCCATGCTGTCGATGAACACCGATCTGCGTACCGGGCGGGAGCCGGTGTGCTGCAAGACTTTCAGCGTTTTGGTGACCGCCCGCGCGTGAACAATCGAGAACGGAGCGCGCTGTGTCAGTTGGTCCCGCGAATTCCCCGAGCGCCGCCTCGACGCTGCCGCGCCGTCAGCTCGGCCGCTATCTGCGGGATTGGCGCACCCAGGCAGGATTGACCATCGCGGAGGCCGCCAAACTCATGGAGTGGGGCGCCAGCACCCTGCAGCGCCTCGAGAAGGGCAATGCCGATCGCATTCGCACCATCGATATCCAGGAGCTGTGCCGTATCTACGGCATCCCCGACGAGATCGCCGAGGGTCTCAAGGGTTTGGCCCAGCAGGCCGCGGTGAAAAGCTGGTGGCATTCCTACGGCGACCTCATCCCGGAGAATTTCGACGTCTATGTGGGTTTGGAGGCATCCGCGCAGCAGCTTTCCTGCTACCAGTCCGAACTGGTACCCGGCCTGCTGCAAACCGCCGACTACGCGCGCGCCCTCAACCGGCTCGGATACCCGGACGACTCCGAGGCGGAGCTGGAGCGGCGCGTGCAGTTGCGGATGCAGCGCCAGGCCCTGATCACCCGCCGTCACCATCCGGCCAGCGTCGCAATGGTGTTGCACGAATCGGTATTGCACCGGTTGGTGGGAAGTGCCAAGGTGATGGCGGCGCAGGTGCGGCACCTGGCGGAGCTGAGCACCCGTGACAATGTCGCGCTGCGCATCCTGCCCTTCAGCGCCGGTGTCCCGCTGGGACTTTCCACCGGCCCGTTCGTGATTCTCGAGTTCGGAACCGACGGCAGAGGGCAGCCGGTGGAGCCGCCGGTGGTCTATGTCGAGGGCTTCACCGGGGATCTGTATCTGGAACGACAAGGCGACGTGCAGCGCTACAGCCGGGCACTGGATTGTCTGGAGCGCTGCGCGTCGGACATCCAAACCAGTAGGAACCTGCTGCGGCAGGTGGCGAAGGAGTTTTCGGCATGACTATGGATCTGGCCGGGGCGCACTGGTTCAAGAGCAGTCGCAGCGGCGCGGGCAAGGAATGCGTGGAGGTGGCGTTCCTGCCGGACGACCGGGTCGGCGTCCGCGACAGCAAGAATCCGGACGGCCCCGCCCTGATCTTCGCGGGCGGCGACTGGTCGAGCTTCACCACGGAGATCACCGAGGGCGCGTTCGACGCCTGACGACCCCGGCGGCGGGCGTACCCCACCTGCCCGCCGCCGTGGCGTTCCCTCCCATCCCCGGGAAGATCACGATTGTGCACCCGTTCGGCAACGGCAGTATGTTTGCCCGCGCTAAGTACGGGTAATCCAATATGCGTGGACCGAGGGCTCAGGAATTCTCATCCGCCCCGGTACCGCAAATTGCTCCCGGACGATTGGGTCGAACGTCTGATCGTTGGAATGCTCTTCGCGGTATCGGCGGTAGGCATATTCGTACTGACCGGCGCATTGGTACCCGCGCTGGCGGTCGGTGTATTGGTGGCGGCGGTCGCCGTCGGCGTGGTGGAGATGCTGTGACCACCCCGATGCCGTTCCGACGTGGTTTTGGCTGGAATCACGGGTGGATTCCAGCCAAAAGCGGGCCGGAGGCGGCGTCTACTTGCGGCGAAAGAGCTTGTTGCCCAGCCAGACCAGTGGATCGTACTTGTGGTCCACCACCCGCTCCTTCAGCGGGATCAAAGCGTTGTCCGTGATCTTGATGTGCTCCGGGCACACCTCGGTGCAGCACTTGGTGATATTGCAGTAACCGAGTCCGGCCTCGTCCTGGGCGAGTTCCCGGCGATCCGCCACGTCCAGCGGATGCATTTCCAGTTCGGCGATGCGCATCAGATACCGCGGGCCGGCGAAGGAGACCTTGTTCTCCTCGTGATCGCGCACCACGTGGCAGGTGTTCTGGCACAGGAAGCATTCGATGCACTTGCGGAATTCCTGCGACCGCTCCACATCCTGCTGCCGCATCCGATACTCACCCGGTTTCAGATCCGCGGGCGGCGTGAAGGACGGGATTTCGCGCGCCTTCGTGTAGTTGTACGACACATCGGTGACCAGGTCCCGGATCACGGGGAAGGTGCGCATGGGCGTCACCGTCACCACCTCGTCCTGGGTGAACGTCGACATGCGGGTCATGCACAGCAGCCGCGGCCGCCCGTTCACCTCGGCCGAGCAGGAACCGCACTTGCCCGCCTTGCAGTTCCACCGCACCGCCAGATCGGGAGCCTGGGTGGCCTGCAGGCGGTGGATGATGTCGAGCACCACCTCGCCCTCGTTCACCTCCACGGTGAAATCCTGCAGCTCACCGCCCTCGGTGTCGCCGCGCCAGACCTTGAATTTCGCCTCGTACCCCATGGCTAGGCATCCCCTTTCCCGGACGCGGGATGAGCCGCGAGTTCGGTTGGGCTGTAGTACTTCTCGAGTTCCTGCAGGTCGAACAGCGCGAGCAGGTCGGCGCGCATGGGCGGCTGTTCCTCCGGTGTCACCGTCACCGACGGCACCGTGAAGCCCACCTCGTCCGGATCGACCCGGCACACCAGCAGCTTGTTGCGCCACACCGGATCCATACCGGGGTGATCGTCGCGGGTGTGCCCGCCCCGGCTCTCGGTGCGCAGCAGCGCCGCCTGCGCCACACATTCGCTGACCAGCAACATATTTCGCAGATCGATGGCCAGGTGCCAGCCCGGATTGAACTGCCGGTGCCCCTCCACGGTCACGTCGTCGAAGCGGTCCCGCAGTTCGGAGAGCTTCTCGACGGCCTGCTTCAGCTCATGCTCCTTGCGGATGATGCCGACCAGATCGTTCATGGTCTGCTGCATATCCGTGTGCAGCGTGTACGGGTTCTCCCCCGGCCCGGTGGTCGGCGGATCGAACGGCTGCAGAGCGGCTTTCGCGGCCGCGGCGATGTCGGCGTCCGCGATGGCGGGACGCTCGCTCAGCCCCTCCACGTAGGTGGCCGCGCCCAGGCCCGCGCGGCGACCGAAGACCAGCAGATCCGACAGCGAGTTGCCGCCGAGCCGGTTGGAGCCGTGCATCCCGCCGGAACACTCACCGGCCGCGAACAATCCGGGGACGGTCGCCGCGCCGGTATCCGGATTCACCTCGATGCCGCCCATGACGTAGTGGCAGGTCGGCCCGACCTCCATCGGCTCCTTCGTGATGTCCACATCCGCCAGCTCCTTGAACTGGTGGTGCATGGACGGCAGCCGCTTCACGATCTCGGCGGCGGGCAGGCGCGAGGCGATATCCAGGTACACCCCGCCGTGCGGGGTACCCCGGCCCGCCTTCACCTCCTCGTTGATGGCTCGCGCCACCTCGTCACGCGGCAGCAGATCCGGTGTGCGCCGGGCGGAGTCGTTGTCCTTCAGCCACTGGTCGGCCTCCTCTTCCGACTCCGCGTACTGCCCCTTGAACACCGAGGGGATGTATTCGAACATGAACCGCTTGCCCTCGGAGTTCTTGAGCACGCCGCCGTCACCGCGCACGCCCTCGGTGACGAGGATGCCCTTCACGCTGGGCGGCCAGACCATGCCGGTCGGATGGAACTGCAGGAACTCCATATTGATGAGCGTGGCCCCGGCCCGCAGCGCGAGCGCGTGGCCGTCGCCGGTGTACTCCCAGGAGTTCGAGGTCACCTTGTACGACTTGCCGATACCGCCGGTGGCCAGCACCACCGCCGGGGTTTCGAAGAGGATGAACCGGCCCGACTCGCGCCAGTAGCCGAACGCGCCGGAGATGCGGTCGCCGTCCTTGAGCAGTTCGGTGACGGTGCACTCCTGGAAGATCTTGATGCGCGCCTCGTAGTCGCCGGTCTCCGCGAAATCCTCCTGTTGCAGCGAGACGATCTTCTGCTGCATGGTGCGGATGAGCTCGAGCCCGGTGCGGTCGCCGACGTGCGCGAGCCGGGGGTAGGTGTGCCCACCGAAGTTGCGCTGCGAGATCCGGCCGTCCTTGGTGCGGTCGAACAGTGCGCCGTAGGTCTCCAGTTCCCACACCCGGTCCGGGGCCTCCTGCGCGTGCAGTTCGGCCATCCGCCAGTTGTTGAGGAACTTGCCGCCGCGCATGGTGTCCTTGAAATGGGTCTGCCAACTGTCCTTCTCATTGGCATTGCCCATGGCGGCGGCGCATCCGCCCTCGGCCATGACGGTGTGCGCCTTGCCGAACAGCGATTTGCACACCACCGCCACCGAGAGTCCGTGTTCGCGCGCCTCGATGACCGCGCGCAGTCCGGCGCCACCGGCACCGATCACGACGACGTCGTATGTGTGCCGTTCGACTTCAGGCATAGGACCGAATACTCCTGACGATGGGGATGATCAGTTGATGAACCGGAGGTCGCTGATGGTCCCGCTCGCGACCAACATGACGTAGAAATCGGTCAGCATCAGCGTGCCGAGCGTGATCCAGGCGAACTGCATGTGCCGGGTGTTGAGCCGGGAGACCTGCGTCCACAGCCGGTACCGCACCGGATTGCTGGAGAAGTTCTTGAGCCGTCCGCCGGTGGCGTGGCGGCAGGAGTGGCACGACAGCGTGTACGCCCACAGCATCACCACATTGATCAGCAGGACCAGATTGCCCAGACCCAGCCCGAAGCTGCCGTCGGAGTTCGTCAGCGCGTAGAGCGCGTCATAGGTGTTGATGAGGGTCACCACCAGCGCCGCGTAGAAGAAGTAGCGGTGCGAGTTCTGGATGATGAGCGGCAGCCGGGTCTCGCCGGTGTACTTGGCGTGCGGTTCGGCGACGGCGCAGGCGGGCGGCGACAGCCACACCGACCGGTAATAGGCCTTGCGGTAGTAGTAGCAGGTGAGCCGGAAGCCCAGCAGCAGCGGCAGCACCAGGAAGCCGAGCGGAATCCACATCGGCAGCTCGCCCACCGGCGTCCCGAAGTGCGCGGAGCCCGCGACACAGGAATCGCTCACGCACGGTGAGTAGAACGGTGTCAGATAGCGGTACTCGTCGACCCAGTACGCCTCGCGCACAAACGACCTGATGGTCGCGTAGACGACGAATGTGCCCAGGCCGAGCACCGTGATCAGTGGCGGTAGCCACCAACGGTCGGTACGGAGGGTGCGGCTCGCAATAGCGGCACGGCTCTTGCTGAATACTCCGGTGGCGCCCGACTCCGGGGCGCTCGTCGGTGCGGCGCTCACTGCTGGATGCCTCGCTGCTCTACCCCGTGGAACGTCATCGTTACCTCCGGCATCGAATGTGATGCCCAGCACCTTACGACAGGTGCGCTATCACTCGAGCACTGTCCCGGGAATTCGGACCCGCCCGCAAACCCGTGATTTGCGCCACATTTCCCCGGTGAGTCGGGGGTGAGCTGCGGCGGTGAACAGACCGCAACCCTCACGAACCAGGCACGAGCCCAGTGAGATTCATCGAATCGCGCACCGAAACGAAATCCGATCCTGGAAAACCGGTCCACCGGCCGTCACACGGCAGCAACAAGTCTGTGATGGCCTGTGCTGCGTGAGGAGAGCCGCCATTGTCATGCCCATGCGCACTCCGGTCGGCCTGCCCGGCGGAGCGCTGGGTGCCGTGGCTCCGCACCGCCTGATCGCGACGGCGCTGTCCGCGGTCCTGGGCCGCTCCGGTATCGACCCCGAGCGGGTCGAGCACCTGGTCACCGCCGTCCCCACCCCCGAAACGGCCCGCCTGGCCGCCGACCTGGCCGGAATCCCGCCCGCCATCGGAGATTTCCCGATCGGCGCGGGACCGGGCAGCGGGCTGCGCGCCCTCATCACCGCCGCCATGATGGTGCAGACCGGCACCGCCGACGTGGTCCTCGCCGTCGGGGCGGAGTATCCCCGAACGGGGACCGTTCCCGGCGGGTCGGATCCGGGACCAGCCCCGCCGTACCCGGCGGGCTTCGTGCGTAGCGGCGACGGCGAATCCGGCGCGCCGCCACGGATTTCCACACGGTACGGCGGTGACGGTCCCGGTCCGGCGGCGGCTCGGGCCGAGGGCGCCGCCCGGGCGGCCCTGGAGCGGGTCGAGCGTCTCGCGGCGCATTACGGGTTCACCCGGGCGCAGGCCGACGAGGTGGCGGCGGCGAGCCATCGGCGGGCGGCGAAGGCCCGCCGCCAGGGCGTGTTCGGGACCGAGACCGCGCCGGTGGTGGTGTGCGCCGATCCCGACGACATGAATTCGGACGTGGTCCAGTTGATGGACCGGGACGAGGGGCTGCGCGACGACGTGTCGCCACGCGCCTTCTCCACCCTGCTGCCGCTGCTGCCCGGCGGGATCACCACCACCGCCAACAGCAGTGCCCGCACCTTCGCCGCCGCCGCCTGCCTGGTGGTGGCCGAGGAGCGGCTGGCCGATCTCGACCTGGAACCCCTGGGATATCTGGTCGGCTGGGTGAACGCCGCCGTGGATCCGGCCGTTCCGCTTCCCGCTTCCGCCGAGGCCGCCGCGAAGGTGCTGTCCCGCAGCGGTTTCGAACTCGGCGATCTGGACCTGGTCGAGGCGGACGAATCCGATGCCGTCGAAATCCTGGCTCTCGAACACCTGTGGGGCGACTGGGATCCCGAGGACACCCGCCTCAATGTCCACGGCGGCGCCATCGCCCTCGGTGATCCGGGCGGCGCGGCTGGACTGCGCATCGTCACCACCCTGCTCCACGAGCTGTCCCGCCGCGAGGGCGGCCGCGGTCTTGCCGTAACCGCTTCCGGCACTGCGCAATCCCTGGCCGCGCTGTTCGAAACCCCGTACTCCAGCCCCGTCGCCCCCACCCCGCGCGGCGCCCGCTTCCACGGTTCCCGCTCCCGCCGCTCCGGCCGCCACCGCGCCTGACCGGCCCCGCGCCCCGTTGACCCCGGTGTCGCGGTGCCCCATGATGTGGGGGCTGACCGGCGCGGTGTCGCGCGGCTACCGTGCTGTGGACACCGGCCGGAAGGCCATGCGGCGCAACAAGATCGTGTGCCGTTCAGCTTGGGAACACGGAGGCTTTGCCGTGCGTCGAACCGCTCGTCTCATCATGATCGGGGCGGTGTCGGCCGCCGCCCTCACCACCGCGACCGCTCCCGCGTCCGCGGATATCACCGGCTCGGCCAGTGGTTCGGCCTCCGGCTCGGCCACCGGCAGCGCCGATCTGGCGACGGTGATCAGCCAGCTGTTCATCACCATGTCCGCCAATACCGCCCCGAACTGCGCCTACGGCAACATCTTCTGCTTCGTGCGTTGATCGGTCGTTCACGCTGCCCGGCGTGGCGTACGAATGCGGCGGCCGTGTGCCGTGTTCGCGGTGGCGTGGTCGGCCGGTTCGTACCGCCCCGCGTAAGCGGTCCCGCACCCCGCTGCGGTGCGGGACCGCGCACGGCCCCTGGGGATCGCACCCGCGGCTGGCGGGTGCGGAGGTCGATCCCCCTACTTGGTGCGGGGGCGGGAGTGGAAGCCCAGCCCCTCGTCCTGCGCGCCCATCCAGGCGGCCTCGTCGGACTTGGAGTCCGGGACGTAGATGACGTCCTGGTCGCGGCGGGCGGCGACTTCGGGCGGCGGTGCCTGCTCGAAGTCGTCGGCGTCGATGGCGAGCCGCTCGAGGTCGTTCTCCAGGCGGCGGACCGGGCCCGCGTCCCCGTAGTGCGAGCGCAGTGCGGTCACGCACTGCCGGAGCTGGCCGACCGCGTAGCGGAGTTCCGCAATCTCGCTGCGTGTCATCGAAACCTCCTCGAGCCGTGTGACAGACCACACATCGTGATCTACAACACAGTACGGCATGGATCGGGATATGGCTCGTCCGAGCGATGTAAGCGCAGGTCAGCCGGGTGGCTGACCGTCGACTCCACCCACGATAGCCCGAAATTTGCCCGTTCGGCAGGGGGTGGTGAGCGCATCCCGCGCTACCCCGCGACCGCGAATTCCGGACCCAGTTCCGGCCCGTGACCGCGCAGTGCGGCCAGTGCCCGGTCGACGAGGGCGATGATGGCCGCGGCCACCTCCTCGGCCCGTTCCAGGATCACGCTGTGCCCGGCCCCGTCGATGCGGACCAGCTCGCTGTCGTCGAGTTGGGAGGCGAGTACGACCGAGTGGGCGAAGGGGATGACGATATCCGCCGATCCCGCGAGCACCAGGGTGGGAATCGCGCCCAGCCGGTGCAGGGTGGCGGTCTCGTCGAAGCGGATCAGCGAGTCCAGGAAGGCCGACATGGTCAGCAGCGGCGTCTCGTTGAGGATGGTGGTCGCCACCGCGAGCACCCGCGGGCTGACCTGGCGGGTGCCCAGCGCCGCCTCCCGCATGATCGGCTCGAAGAAGCGGCGACTCAGATGCTTCGACGCCTGCATGAACCGCGGCGCGCGGCGCACGGCCAGGTTCAGCGAGCTGACGGCCGGACCGGAGAGGAAGCGCCCCAGCCCCACCCGGGTGACCCCGTTGGCGGCCCCGGCGATCAGGCCGACGCCCGCCACCCGGCTGCCGATGGTCTCCGGGTACAGCCGCGCGTAGGCGAGCGTCACCATCGCCCCCATCGAATGTCCCACCAGCACGACGGGTCCGGTGGGCACCACCGTGCGCAGCACCGCGTCCAGATCCTGGGCGAGTTGGTCGACGGTGTAGGTACGCGGATCGGCCACCCCGGAATCCCCGTGCCCGCGATGGTCGTAGAACACCATGCGGATATCCGCGCCCCAGTGTCGCTGCAGATGTTCGCGCAGGAAGGTCCAGGATTCGGTGCGCAGGCAGTGCCCGTGGACGAACACCACCGTGACGGGCGCGGCGGCCGGACCGAAGTCGCGCACCGCGATGGGGGTGCCGTCGGCGGTCGTGACGGTGGTGTGGTGGCCGTCGAAATCGGCGGCGCGGCGGCTGAGCAGGGACATGACGCCTCCTCGAAGAGATCGCCTTTAGCCCGGTTGTCGATAGTCATTGCCGCGGCGTTAACCGCCCACACCTGGCGTTATGCACAAGTTGCCTAACTGACGCCGCTGATCGATACGAGCCGATCGGCGAATCGTCGAATATCTGGCCAACGGCCTAGAACCCGCTGGAAAACACTGCCAAGGTGAACACGTTGGGGATTCTAGATAAATCTAGCGATGTCGCTAGAAATGTGTAGATAATGCTGACGACCATGCTGTGCACAAAAATCTGCCCCTATCTAGCGCGAGGGCTAGATAGGGGCAGATTGGTCTGAGCACCGAGGCGCCCAGACCCTTTCCGGTCCGGCGTCCGGAGTATCAGGTCGACGCGGAGGTGCGCGTCGACGGCAGGAACGGCCGCAGCAGATTCGGTTCCGTGGACGGTCCCATCTGCCAATCCGAGATCCACGGCCCGGTGCCCTCGCTCGGGTCCAGCGCCCCCGCCTCGAGCCAGCGATACCGGCCGTCCAGCAGCCCGCGCGCGATCTCGGTGTCGGCGTCGTCGGTGTTGTCCCACAGCGCGTCGAACAGGCGCTGCACCCGCAGTCGCGACTGGCGGCAGAACACATCGGCCAGTTCCTGTGCCGCCGCGCCCTCGGGTCCGCCCTTCAGCACCTCGGCCTGCGCCCGCACGCACGACGCCGCCATGGCGAACAGCTCCGCGCCGATATCCACGATGCGTCCCAGGAAGCCCTGCTTGTATTCGAGCTTGGCCTGCCACCGCGCCATGCCGTACATGAGCGCCCGCGCCTGCTTGCGCGACATTCGTTCCACGAAGCGCATATGCCGTGCCAGCGGCCCGAATTCGCCGAAGCTGGCGGGTACCGTGCCCGAACCGACGGCCAGCTGCGGGAACCACTTGGCGTAGAAGCCGCTCGCCCCCACCGCCGCCTTGGCCTTGTCCTTCAACTCGGCATTGCGATCGACCAGCGCTCCGGCCGCCGCCATGTGCGCGTCGGCCATCTCGCGGGCGATGAGCAGGCGCATGATCTCGCTGGAGCCCTCGAAGATGCGGTTGATGCGCAGATCCCGCACCAGCTGCTCGGCGGCCACCGCCCGTTCACCGCGCGCCCGCAGCGAGGCCGACGACTCGTAGCCGCGTCCGCCGCGAATCTGCACCAGTTCGTCGGCGATGGCGCAGCTCATCTCCGAGGCCCAGAGTTTGGCCAGGGCCGCCTCGATGCGGATGTCGTTGCGGTCCTCATCGCACATGGTGGCCGAGAGGTCCAGCACCGCTTCCAGCGCGAAGGTGGTGGCGGTGATGAAGGACAGCTTCTGGCCGACCGCGGCGTGCTCGCCGACCGGCCGCCCCCACTGCACGCGGGTCGCCGACCACTCCCGTCCGATCTTGGTAGCCCATTTGGCGGCGGCGGTGCACATGGCCGGAATGGCGAGTCGGCCCGCATTGAGGGTGGTGAGCGCGATCTTCAGCCCATCCCCCTCGCGCCCGACCAGATTCCGCTTGGGCACCCGCACCTCGTGCAGCCGTGTGACACCGTTCTCGATACCGCGCAGCCCCATGAACGAATTGCGGCGCTCCACGGTGATGCCCGGGCTGTCGGCCTCCACGATGAAGGCCGAGATCCCGCCCCGATGCCCGTCGCTACGGGGCACGCGCGCCATGACCACCAGCAGTTCCGCGACCACGCCATTGGTGGTCCACAGTTTGACGCCGTTGAGCTCGTAGGCTTCCCCGTCCGGCGTCGGCGTGGCGGTGGAGGCCATGCGCGCCGGATCGGAGCCGACATCGGGTTCGGTGAGCAGGAACGCCGACACGGCCCCCTTGGCGCAGCGCGGCAGGAACTCCCGCTTCTGGTCCTCCGTGCCCGCGAGCTTGAGCGGTTCCGGTACGCCGATGGACTGGTGCGCCGAGAGCAGCACGCCCAGGCTGGGGTGGGCGGAGCCGACCAGCATGAGCGCCTTGTTGTAGCCGACCTGCGAAAGCCCCTGTCCGCCGTACTCTTCGGGGATCTTGAGGCCGAAGCAGCCGAGCGCCGCCAGTCCTTCCACGTATTCGGTGGGGATGCGGCCCTCGGCCTCGATCCGGTCGCCGTCGATGGTCTCGCAGAAGGCCCGCAGCCGGGTCAGGTACGCCTCGTACTTCGCCGTGTCCTCGGCGCTGGGCCGCGGGTAGGGATGGATCAGGTCCAGCCGGAAGCGCCCCAGGAACATCTCTTTGGCGAAAGAGGGTTTGGCCCAGGTGGTTTCGCGGGATTCCTCGACAAGTTGCCGGGCTTGCTCCTCGGTGGCGTCGACTTTGGCGGCAGTCGCCATGATGTCCTCCCTCGGACGTGATCGGAATCACATTCGAGTGTAGGAGTGTTTGTTACCCGCCGGTAGATCCGTTGTCAGTCTGAAATATGCTGCGTTGCAATGATCTTGAATGGGCGGGCAATTACTCGGCTAACACATTCAGGTCGTACTTCATGAACACGTCGGCGCGGTCGTAGGGGCTCGGCGGCAGCTCCTCCGGTGGCACGTGTACGAACCCCACCGACTCGTACAGGTGCACCGCATTGGCGAGCTTCCGATTGCTCGCCAGAATCAGGGTGGTCGCACCGAGTTCGCGTGCCGTGTCGATGGCCGCCGCGAGCACGAGCCGTCCGATTCCATGCCCCCGATACCGCGGCGACACCGCCATTTTCGAGATCTCGTAGACCCCGTGGCCCTCCGGCACCACCGCACCGCAGCCCACGATCTCGGCACCGACGCGGGCGATCAGCACCCGACCGCCCTTGGCGACGATCTCGCGTTCCGGATTGTCGAGCAGGGCCGAATCGGCGGGTTCGAGGGTGAAGTAGGCGCGGATCCACTCCTCGTTGAGTTCCTTGAACGCCCGAGCATGGGCGGGCGTGCTCATGGTTTCGATCGTCGGTTGCTGCACCTGATCAGCATGCCCGGCCTGGAACAATAAGGTCCAATACTTGATAGCTGCGATTGATAGGCTCGTCTTATGGTTGATGGTGTGGAGCTGCGGCACCTGCGGTATTTCCTGGCGGTCGCCGACGAACTGCACTTCGGACGGGCCGCCGCCCGGCTGCACATCGCCCAGCCCGCGCTGACCCAGCAGATTCGCCGGCTCGAAACCCTGCTCGGCACCAAGCTGTTCGACCGCACCTCGCGCAGCGTCGCGCTCACCGCCGCCGGTGCGGTGCTGCGCGAACGGGCCGCCGCCATCCTCGGGCACGCCGCCCGCGACCTGGACGAGGTGAGCCGGGTGGGACGCGGCAGCCAGGGGCGGCTGTACCTCGGTTTCGTTCCCTCGGTGCTGCCGTTGGAGCCGCTGCGCGGAGTGCGCCGCTTTCGCGAGCTGTACCCGCTGGTCCAGGTGGATCTGGTGGAGGGTTACACCTCGCGGATGATGGAGCAGCTCGGCCACGGCGCGCTCGATACGGTCATCGTGCGCGACCCCGACGAACTGCCGAATGTCCGGACCGCGCCGCTGATCACCGAGCCCTATGTCGCGGTGCTGCCCGCCGACCATCCCGACGCCGGGCGCGCGGCCATCACCGGCGCCGAACTCGCCGACCATCCGCTGGTCTTCTTCCCCAGGGCCGCGGGACGGCTGGCGCACGAGAAGAATCTCGCGCCGCTGCTGCGCTCGGGACGGCAGCCGCAGGTGGTGCAGGAGGGCAATACCTGGACGACCATCATGTATCTGGTGGCCGAGGGGCTGGGGGTCACCATCGCGCCGCGCAGTGCGACCTTCACCGCGCCCGCCTCCGTCCGTATCCTCCCGCTCGCCGAAACCGATGCGGAGACCACCGTCTACGTCGCCCATCGCCGCGATGACGACCGCGCGCTGATCCACAATTTCCTCGCGCTGCTGCCGAATCACGGGAATACGGGCAAACTTCCGGCATAGCCTCCGGTCCTACGGCACGCCGCGCAGATATCGGCCGAAATGCGGAACCGTGAATCCGATGGAACCGCGCTCCGCCGAATAGATGAGACCTTTCTTGATCAAACCGTCGCGGGCCGGTGACAGCGACGCGGGTTTGCGTTCCAGATGTTTGGCCACCGCGGCGGTCGGCACCGGGCCCTCGTCACCGGCGAGATCGGCCATGGCGCGCATGTACTCCCGCTCGGCCGGGGTGGCGCGCTCGTACCGGGAACCGAAGAACCCCACCGCCAACTCCTCCTCGGCGTGCGGTGCGGCCACCTCGACATCCTCGGCGGTGATGGGGCTCTGGGCGGCCACGTCCCAGGTCGCCTTCCCGTACGCCTGCACGAAATACGGGTAGCCGTCGGCCTTCCGGTAGAGCGTGTCGAGGGCCTGTTCGGTGTACTTCACGTTCTCCCGCTCGGCCGGCGCGATCAGCGCCTGATCGGCGGAGTCGCGGTCGAGGCGGTCGATGCGGTGATAGGAGAACAAGCGCTCGGAGTACGACTTGGAGGCCGAGAGCACGGCGGGCAGATGCGGCAATCCCGCGCCCACCACGATCAAAGGCGCGGCGTCCTGGCTCAATTCGTGGCACGCGCCGCAGATGGCGGAGACGTCGGCCGGGCCGAGATCCTGCATCTCGTCGATGAACACGGCGATGCCGACCCCGCGGTCGCGCACCAGTTGTGCCGCCTCCAGCAGCAGTTCCACCAGGTCGATCTCGATATCGCCGGAATCGGCGCGGCCGGTGACGGCGGGGACGTCGATACCCGGATTCCAGCGCTCCCGCATGCCCTTGTCGGCGGTGGCGCGCAGGGCGAAAGCCTTGAGAATGCCGAGGAAGTCGTCCATCTGCTCGGGATTGCGATGCGTGGCCGCGATCGAGCGCACCGCCATGTGCAGTGCCGACGACAGCGGTCGCCGCAACCCCTGATCGGGCCGCGCCTCCAGCTTGCCGGTACCCCAGCCGCGCGCCCGTGCCGCCGAGCGCAGCTGATTCAACAGCACCGTCTTGCCGACGCCGCGCAGCCCGGTGAGCATGACGCTGCGTTCGGGGCGGCCGCGTGCCACCCGCTCCAGCACGACATCGAAGGCGTCGAGCTGACGGCCACGGCCCGCGAGTTCGGGCGGGCGCTGACCCGCTCCGGGGGCGTACGGGTTGCGCACGGGATCCATGCCGCCCAACCGTAGCGTGAAATCGGCGGAGTATCGGGGTATCTACTGAGTCCCCTAGAGACGGCTATCGATTGGCATATCGGCCGCCCGGGTGCCGCACGTCTCTACGCTTATGTCTGATTCGCGAAGTAGCCCAGCGCAGGGAGGGACCATGTCGGAGGAAGCTGCACCTGTTCCCACCGTCGCGGAGGTGGTCGAATCGTGGAACGTGCCCGAGGAGGCGCCCGTGGCGGCCCGTATCCGCAACAACATCCTGGTGGCCATCGAGCGCGGATACGACGATCCGCAACTGGTCGCCGACCTCGCGGTGGGTCCGCTGGTCATGGCGCTGGGAAAACTCGAGGTGGAGTTGGCCGACGCCCGGCGGCGGATCGAGCACCTGGAGCGCACGGTGACTCCGGGCGAGTGAGGCGCTCGCCGTCCGGTTTCCGTTTCGGTAACGGGGGTAACGCCTCCCGTGACCCGGTTGTGACTCGGCGTGTGTGCATTGAATCGTCCGCTCAGCGGGCGCTTTTGCGCCACGCCGCAACACACCCGCGTGTGGGGTGGACAACATCGGTCCCGAGCCGTAATCTTCTCGTGACTTAGCGGAGTCTGTCGCTTCATCGGAGAGGCGGCCCGCGACGTTACCGCCTAATCGGAAGTCGGGAGAAGGTGCCGACACCGAACCGGGGACCCAGAGTTCGTGGGGTGAATCCTCATCGGCCGCAAGGCCGCCGAGGTAGGGCCGATCTTCCCGGCCCGAACCCGTCAGCTAACTCGGTCGGCGGTCAGAGCAAGGAAGATCGGAGATGTAGCTCGGTGGGTAAGCACAGCTTGCAACGGGAATCTCGGTTGCCGAATTCCGTGAAGGGCGCTCTAGTCATGGGCGCGTTCGCCACGGGTGCGTTCCCGGCGATCAACGCCAACGCGGCTCCGATCGAGATCCCCGGAATCGGTACCTTCGACACTCCGCTGTCGGAACAGGATGCCTCGGCGGTCAATACACAGGTTCAGGCATTCACCTCCGGGGTGCTCAACCCGGAGACCAACCACTTCGGTGGTGGCCTGGGTGTCGGTGGCGGCGCGCAGCTGCCCGGCATCGCTCCGCCGCAGTTCGACCTCCCCGGCTTCGGTCAGCAGCAGGGCCCCGGCAATATCGCCCTGGAGGCCGCCAGGACCAAGGTCGGCGCCCAGTACTCCTGGGGCGCGTCCGGCCCGTACAGCTTCGACTGCTCCGGTCTGGTGCAGTGGGCGTACAAGCAGGCCGGAATCGACCTGCCCCGCACCAGCTTCGAGCAGTCCCACGTCGGCGCTCCGATCGCCTTCGAGAACCTGGCTCCCGGCGATATCGTCATCACCAACGGCGGCGGCCACGTCGGCATCTACGCCGGTGACGGCAAGCTGCTGAACGCGGTTCAGTCCGGCACCCCGGTCTCCTACACCCAGCTGAGCGAGGATCAGGTCGTCACCGCACGCCGTATCGTCTAGGACGTGGCGTCCGACCGAACCAGTGCACCGGCTCAGGCCCGCGTCGATTCGTGGATCTGGGCCGTTCGCCTTTTCAAGACCCGCTCGGCGGCGGCGACGGCCTGCCGCGGCGGACATGTGCGCGTCAACGGCACGGCGGTGAAGCCCGCCCACCAGATCAAGCCCGGCGACGAGATCCGAGTCCGGGTGGGCGGTCTGGAGCGCATCGTGATCGTCGAGCGCGTCATCACCAAGCGCGTCGGCGCACCGATCGCCGCCCAGTGCATGATCGACCGCAGCCCACCCCCGCCCGACCCGCAGCTCGCCGCCCTCATGCCGCGCCGTGACCGCGGCTCCGGCCGTCCCACCAAGCGCGAGCGCCGCGAGACCGATCGACTGCTCCGCCTGCCCGGAACGTCGGAGCGCGACTGAGCCGACGCCCATGCCGTGGACCGGTGGGTCACGTCGGCCCGCTGGCCGACGGTCAGCCGCCGCACGGACAAGCATGCCGGTGTTTCAAGGCAGGGCGGCGATCTTCAGCGGGATGGCGATGTTCTCGTCCGCGTAGTGCACGGCGCACACCCGGTGGTAGCCGTCGGCGATCTGGAGCGGCACGCCGATGCGGAAGTCGCCGCGCACCAACAGGATCGGCGAGAGCGCCTTTCCGGTCACGATCTTCTCCAGGTCCCGCCGCACGTACGGATTCATGGCGGGCGCGAGGTCGAGCCGGGCCGCCCGCAGAATGTCCTTGGCCTTCTTGTGTACGACCGGTGCGGCCCGCAGCTCCCGCACCACCGTCTCGATCACGTCCGGTTCGGCCAGCAGTTCCAGGAAATCGGCCGCCGCCGGATAGTCGTGCTCCTCCGGCTCCTTCTTCCACTTCACCTCGACCACGGGCTGCGCCATGCGGTCATCATCCCCGCGTGCCCTACGCGTGGTCGTCCGACACGCGGTGGTCGGCATCCTCCCAATCGACCCGAACCACCCGCCGATATCCGTGGGCGGCGGCCAGCCGATCCAATTCCCCGCGCGCCCCGTCCGCCACGGCCACCAGCACCGTGAAGTCGGGAGCATCGGCGGCCGTCAGCTCGAGCACATTCGCGGCCGCCCCGGTCCGCCCCGCCCCGGTGTGCACCACCCCGCGAATCGGCGGCCCACACTCCCGCAGATCGTGCAGGACCTGCGCGAGGTCGTCGCGATCCGCGATATCGCAGCGCACCAGCACGATTCGATCCTCCCACCCGTCCAACGGCGGCGGCAGCGCGCGCGGTTCCCGCGTCAACAGCACCACATCGCTCGCCCCCGCCGCCAACAGCCAGCACACCGCCCGCACCCCCGCCGCCCCGAGCCCCCCGGTCACCACATACGTACTCTCCGCCCGCACCTCGGCATCCCACACCGGACCATCCACCACACCGGGCCTGTCGCAGTCCCCCCACCGGACCGGGTGATGCGACGAGCCTTCCCCCGCCGCACCCGCCGCACCCGCCGCTCGGGACGCGTGGCGCGGGGCCGACGGCGGTGACGCAGCGTCATCACACGTCGGCGCGTCCGCCCGCCCTGTCGGTGTGCGGTTGTCCCTGGAACCAGATGCCGCGCGCGAAGCCTCCCGGTCGCCCGCTGCGATGTCGGGACGCGCTGACCTGACACCGTCGAGACGTCGCCCCTCGTCCGATACGTCCGCGGTTTGCGGTGCCCCGGCCGTACCCGGGTAGGACCGATCGCCAGGTGCGGTCGCTGAGCGCTGCGGTACGGAAGCCCCCGGATGTCGCCGGTCCCGATCTTCGGCCGCCGGTTGCCGTTGCGCGGTGGTGGGATAGGGCTCCTCGCCTGGAGCGGTATGCGATTCGTCGGGCGCCGTGGGGTTCGGACGCAGCCGGTTGCCCGGCGTTGTGGTCGGCTGGTGTCGCGTGCCGGCGAATGGCTCGCCATCCGGAGCGGTGGCCGGGGTCCGTGGTGCGGCAGCGCGTGGGTCTTGCCGGTAGCCCGGTGCGGTCGCTGGACGCTGTGGCACGGAAGCCCCCGGATGTCGCCGGTCCCGCTCGTCGGCTGCCGGTTGCCGTTGCGCGGTGGTGGGATAGGGCTCCTGGCCCGAAGCGGTGTGCGATTCGTCGGGCGCGGTGGGGTTCGGACGCAGCCGGTTGCCCGGTGTTGTGGTCGGCTGGTGTCGCGTGTCGGCGAATGGCTCGCCATCCGGAGTGGTGGCCGGGGTCCGTGGTGCGGCAGTGCATGAGCCTCGCCGGTCGTCCGATGTGGTCGAGACGGCGTGCGGACCGGTGTCGTGGGTGGTGGGCGGATGTGGCGTGGGGTGGGGGTGTCGCCAGTGGCGGGGTGGGGGTGGGGCGGTGAAGGGGCCGAGGGCGGTCCAGTCGAGGGGGCGGCCTTCCAGGTGCAGGTGGGCGAGGGCGCGCAGGAAGGTGGCGGGTTCGTCGGCGCGGGCGGCGACGGGGTGGGTGGAGTCGCGGAAGGTGGCGTGTTCGCGGACGGTGGGGGTCAGCATGGGATGCGGTGCGATCTCCAGGATCGTCGAAATCCCGGCGGCCGCGGCGTGTTCCAGGGCGGCGGTGAGGTTGACGGGGCCGCGGGCGTGCTCGCCCCAGTAGTCGGCGTCCATCTCGGCGGACAGCGCGGCACCGGCGCGGGTGGTCGAATAGAGCGCGACGGTGGGCACCCGGGGCGTTATTCCGGCGAGTTCGTCGACCAGCAGCGGGGCCAGTTCCCGGCTGCGCGGGCTCGGCACCGCCGGATGCCAGACGCCGTTGTGGTCGGTCAGGCGCTGCGCGGATATGGTGCGGCGATGGGCACGGCGCACCAGCGCGTCGATATAGCGCGCCTCCCCGGATACCGTGACCGACCGGGGACTGTCGATGGCCGCCACCGCGACGGCGGCCCGCATGGGTTCCACCAGCCGCATGGCCTCGGCTGCGGTGGCCTCCAGGACGGCCGTGGCGGCATAGTCGGCCCGCGCGGCCATCCGACTGTGCGCCACCACCACACGCGCCGCGTCCGCGAGCGACAGCGCTCCGCCGACGGCGGCCGCCGCCATCTCGCCCGTGCCGTAGCCGACCACCGCATCGGGCCGAACTCCCCACCGGGCCAGCAGTTCCGCCATGGCCACCTGGTAGACGAAGGTCGCCGCTGGTGCGAATTCCCCGCCACCCGTGCCGTTTCCGAACCCGAATCGTGGCGTCCACACCCGAGCGCCGCCCGCCGCGACTACGGCGTCGGTGGCCGCCATGAGCGCCCGCGCGAACACGGGATACCGGGCCGCCATACCGCGCCCCATACCCGGATACGGTTCGCGCGCACCGGAACACAGGAGCAGCAGCCCGCCACCGGTCCCGACGGTGGTCGGCCCGAATACCTCGATCACCGCCGCCGGGGTCGCCTCCGTCTGACAACCCGGCCCGGTCCGGCACTCGCCCTGCGGTACCTGCCCGAACGTCTGGAGGCACTCACCGGGATGGGGACGAGGCACGTGTGCCGGCTGCTGAGTACGCTGATGCGGCTCGACCGGCCGCGGCAGGGCCGATTGCCGTGTCTCCCTAGGCGATCCGGAGTGGCCGTTCCGTTCACCGCCCCCGGGCTGCCCGGTCCGCAAGGGATACCCGTCCTGTCCGCCTCGCTCCTGCTGAGCCTGCGCCGCTCGAGCGGTCCGCGCGGCCGGACGGACCTGCGTGACCTGCCCGGTTCGTTCAGCCTGTCGGGCGCGTTCCGCCGCCGAGACCGGCTGCCGGGTCGCCGCGATCCGGTCGGCCAGCGAGTGCAATTGTGCGGCGGCATCATCCCTGTCCCGCCCGAGGATCGCCGCCCGCACCGGTCCCGGCAGCAATCGCCCGGTGGCGGCGGCGAATTCTCGCAGCGAGCGGTGCGTACCGACCTGTTCCGCCCAGTACAGCGCCGTCTCGTGCACCTCCAGGGCATCACGGCCGCTCAGTGCGATCAATACCGGCGGTTCGTCGCCGCGGTCCGACCGCGCCAACCGATCGTTGTGCGCATGCGCGCTGTTCGAGTCGAGCGGAATGCGCGCCTCACCCGCGCCGTCGGAGAATCCGGCGATGCCGGTGATCGCGGCGTGCATCCGGATGCCGCCGAGCGTGGCGTCGGCCACCCGCTGCACGACGACGACGGTGAATTCGCCGCCATTCCGTTGGGTTTCGTCGTGCGTACGCGAAATATCCAGTGCCAGCGGTAGACCCATGCCGCCAGCGATGACGAAGGGCACAGCCGGGTCGGCCAGCAGCCGGGCCGCGGTATCCACGGCGGCGGCGGCCGAAGAGGGTTCGCTGTCCAATATCAGGCTGGGGCCG
This sequence comes from Nocardia otitidiscaviarum, assembly GCF_007362295.1. NCBI lineage: Bacteria > Bacillati > Actinomycetota > Actinomycetes > Mycobacteriales > Nocardiaceae > Nocardia > Nocardia otitidiscaviarum. The sequence goes on from NZ_CP041695.1 coordinate 7,120,118, forward strand.
CGCAACCCGAGTGCCCGCGACAGGCGATTGGCGAGATTGTCCGTGCCGCGCGGTCCGCATTCCGCCGCCCCGAACACCACCGCCGCGTTCGATCCCCGCGCCGCGTAACCCAGACCGGAGTCGTCCAATGCCGCGACGGCCAACTCGAGCCCGGCCAACTGCCACGTAGCCAACCTCGCGGCATCCGCTGCGGTCAACCCGAACCACGTGTAATCGAACCGGGCAGGAGAACCGCATTCCAGCGCCGCGTGGCCGATGTCCCCTCCCGCATGGCCGGGTTCCAGTGCCGAATGGCCGGGTTCCGCTGTCGGGCCGCTGGGTTCCGTTGTCGCGTTGCTGGGTTCCGTCGTCGGGCTGCTGGGTTCCACTGGCTGGCGACCGAGTTCCAGTGCCGGGCGGCCAAGTCCAACCGCCGGTACACCGACCACGGCTGTCGGGCTGCCGCCTCTCACCTGCGCGTCTCCGCAGTCCGCCCAGCTCACCGAGCCGCGGGCGAGGCCAACCACGCAGACCGCCGGAAGGGTCGCGGACGCTGGCTGATCCGGTACCGCCGCTGGGTGATCCGGCGCACCACCCCCATTCATGGCGCGCCGCGCCGTGGTCGTGCGGGTCCGGCGCGCCCGGAGTCGTGTAGGGCTGACTCGCGCATGCCTGACTCGCGCATGGCTGACTCGCGCATGGCTGTGTCGCGCACGGGTGACTCGTGTACCGCCGAGCCGTGCACGGCTGACTTGCGCATGGCTGTGTCGTGTTCGGCTGTGTCGCGCACGGCTGTGTCGTGTACCGCCGAGTCGTGCTCGGCTGACTCGCACACGGCCGAGTCGTATGCGGTTGTGTCGCGTTCGGCCCTGTCGCGCACGCCCGAGTCGTGTACAGCCGAGTCGTGTACAGCTGTGTCGGGCACGGCCGAGTCGCGCACGGCTGTGCCGCGTGCGTGCCGGTGCCGCACGGTGGTTCCGGCCGATGCTGTCGTACTCTCCCGCACAGGAATTCCCTCCCGCGTCCGGCGGTCCCGGCCGCCGAGGTACCCCCCGCGATTATGCCGAGCACACACCTCGCTCCGAAAGTCCCGTCGGCGTGCCGACCCGACCGGTCGGCACTAAATGTCCCTCGCGCAGCGAGCCTTCCCCGCCGAAGTCGGGATCGCATAGCCTGACGCGGTGAGCCTCGACGTCACCGCCGGTCGCCCGTCCACTCTCGGCACCCTGGCGCGCTGCTGCACCGCGCTCGCCGCCACCCCCGCGCGTCTGCTGCGGCCCCGCCGCCCGGACGCCGACTTCCTGGCCGGACTCGAGGTGGCCGATCCGGCCACCCCGCGCGCCACGGTCACGCTGCGGGCGCTCATCCAGGGTCGGATGGCGGCCCCGGAGATCATCGTGGCGGAGGGGGTGCGCAGTCTGCGCGAGCTGCCCATGGCCATGGGCGCGTTCCTGGTCGAGCATCCGCGCGCCCGATTCCTGGTCGATCCCGCCCTGTGCGCGAATGTGCACGAGCGCGTCATTCCCGGTCTGCCGTTCCCGGTGCCGCTGCTGGTCGCCCCGGAGAAGCCGGTGCTCGGCCTGCGCGACGCCCTGGCCGCCCGCGATCTCTCCGGTGCCGATATCGATTTCGTGCTGGCCACCCACCTGCACTGGGATCACGTGTCGGGTCTGCTGGAACTGCCCGACTCGGTCGAATTACGGCTGCCCGCCGTCGAATACGACTGGGCCATGCACGGCGAGCACGCCCCGATCGGCGTGGTGCGCGCACCCCTGCGCGACCGCGCCGTCGGCAGCCTGGAACTGGACGGCCCCCCGGTGCTGACCTTCCCGCGCAGCCACGACCTGTTCGGCGACGGCGCGGTCGTCCTGGTCGACCTCGCGGGCCACACCCCGGGCAGTGTCGGCGTCCTGCTGGCCGTGGCCGACGGCACCCGCGTCCTGCTCGCGGGCGACGCCGTGTGGAATCGGGTGCAGGTGCGCCTGATTCGCGAGAAGGCCCCCATGCCCGGCCAACTCTTCGACGCCGACCGCGACGCCGCCTTCCGCACCATCCAACGCCTGCACGCCCTCCCCGACGGCATCGAGATCATCGCCTCCCACGACTACGACGCCTGCGCCGCCCGCGCGTGACAGCTCAGGCGAGCATGTCGGCCAAGCGCGACTTGATGATCGACTCCGCCTCGGTGACCATGCGCGACACCAGTTCCGCGCAGGTCGGGATGTCATTGATCAGACCCTGCACCTGACCGGCCGACCAGATGCCCGCGTCCAGGTCGCCCTCTTCGAAGACGCGCCGTCCGCGCGCACCGGCGACGAGGTCGCGCACATCCTCGAACTTGCCGCCGGACTTCTCGATCTCGACGACCTTGCGGCTGATCTCGTTGTTCGCCACGCGCGCGGTGTTGTGCATGGTGCGGAAGATGAGCTGGGTGTCGCGCTCGCTGTGCGCCACGATCTGCTCCTTCACAGTCTGGTGAATGGCCGACTCCTGGGTGCACATGAAGCGGGTGCCCATATTCACGCCGTCCGCGCCCAGCGCCAGCGCGGCCACCAGGCCGCGGGCGTCGGCGATACCGCCGGAGGCGATGACCGGAATGTCCAGCACCTGGGTGGCGGCCGGGATCAGGATCAGGCCGGGCACATCGTCCTCACCCGGGTGACCGGCACATTCGAAGCCGTCGATGCTCACGCCGTCGACGCCGATCTTCTGCGCCTTGAGGGCGTGCCGCACGCTGGTGCACTTGTGCAGCACCTTGATTCCGGCTTCCTTGTAGTAGGGCAGGAAGGGTTCCGGGTTGCTGCCCGCGGTCTCGACGATCTTCACGCCGGACTCGATGATGGCCTTGACGTAGTCCTGGTACGGCGGCGGGTTGATGGACGGCAGGATGGTGACGTTGACGCCGAAGGGCTTGTCGGTCAGCGACCGCGCCTTCTCGATCTCGGCCAGCAGATCGTCCGGGGTGGGCTGGGTGAGCGCGGTGATGATGCCGAGACCACCGGCTTCCGACACCGCGGCGGCGAGTTCGGCGCGGCCGACCCACATCATGCCGCCCTGCACGATCGGGTGCTCGACCCCGAACTCCTCGGTGAACCTGGTACGCAGCGTCACGCTGTCCTCCTAGCCTCTCGCGGGTCGCACGCACGCCCGGACTGGCCCGATAGTCGCATAGTTGCATATGGGTGGACAACCCTCATGTGAGCGATCGTTTGCACTCTGCAACAGCAATCTGCGGCCAGGCTGTGGATAAGCAATCGGCCCGACATGGCATGTTCGAGCGAAAACTATGACTCTGAGCTGGTAAATGATCGAATGAGAAAATTTCGGCAGAACCTTCTCTGTAACCCTTGTCACGCCAAAAAGTTAGTTGCTATTCTCTCGACTGTTCACTCCCCGTGTGAGAGGAAGCAGCATGACCGCCGGTATCCAGCCGCTCGACGAGCCCCTTCGGTCGCGGCGCAACCACTGGGTCAACCAGATCGCGACCCACGCGGCCATGCGGCCCGACCGGGTGGCCTTCCGTTTCCAGGGCGTGGACACCACGTGGCGGCAGCTGCACGAGCGTTCGGAGAAGTTCGCCGACGCGCTCGCCCGTCGAGGGGTCGGGTTCGGCGATCGCGTGCTCATCCTGGCGCTCAACTACACCGAGTACATCGAGGCCGTGATGGGCATCAACGCCCTCGGCGCCATCGCGGTGCCGGTGAACTTCCGCCTCACCCCGCCCGAGGTGGCCTATATCGTGGGCGATTCCGGCGCGAAGGCCATCGTCACCGACGCGCCGCTGCAACCGCTCGCCACCGCCATGGTCGGCCAGGCGCCCGCGCTGGAGACCTGCGTGGTCATCAACGGGCGGACCGGCGACGGCGTGATCGGCTACGACGACTTCATCGCCGAGCCGGGCGAACCGCATGCGCCGCTGGACATTCCGGAGGACACGCCCTGCCTGATCATGTACACCTCGGGCACCACCGGCAGCCCCAAGGGCGCGGTGCTCACCCACGCGAACATGACCGCCCAGGGGCTCACCTGCATCCGGGCCATGGAGATCACCGAGGACTCCATCGGCTTCTGCACCTCCCCGCTGTTCCACATCGCCGGCCTGGGATCGCTGACCCCGTACTTCCTGTTGGGCGGCAAGACGATCTTGCACCCGCTGGGCGCCTTCGACGCCGGTCAGTGGCTCGACGCCGTGGAGGCCGAGCAGGCCACCACCGCCTTCTGCGTCCCCGCCCAGTGGCAGATGATCTGCGAGGACCCGACGATCGAGCAGCGCAAGCTTGCGCTGCGCTCGCTGTGCTGGGGCGCGGCCCCGGCCTCCGACACGGTGCTGCGGGCCATGGCGGACCGCTTCCCGGAGGCGTTCAACGTGGCGGTGTTCGGCCAGACCGAGATGTCACCCATCACCTGTGTGCTGGAGGGCAGGGACGCGCTGCGCAAACTCGGCTCGGTCGGCAAGCCCATCCCCACCATCCAGGCCCGCGTGGTCGACGACGAGATGAACGATGTGGCTCCCGGCGAGGTCGGTGAGATCGTCTATCGCGGACCGACTCTCATGCAGGGCTACTGGAACAAGCCCGAGGCCACCGCGGAGGCGTTCGCGGGCGGCTGGTTCCACTCCGGCGACCTGGTGAAGCAGGACGAGGAGGGCTTCGTCTGGGTGGTGGACCGCAAGAAGGACATGATCATCTCCGGCGGTGAGAACATCTACTGCGCGGAGGTGGAGAACGTGCTGTTCGCCCACCCCAAGGTCCGTGAGGCGGCGGTGATCGGCCGCCCGCACGAGAAGTGGGGCGAGGTGCCGGTGGCGGTGGTCGCGCTGCTGCCGGACACGGACCTGACCCTGGCGGAGCTCGAGCCCTTCCTCAACGAGAACCTGGCCCGCTACAAGCACCCCAAGGATCTGGTGATCGTGCCGGAGCTGCCCCGCAACGCCAGTGGCAAGGTCGTCAAAGTCGCACTGCGCAAGGACTTCTCAGGTACCGATCACTCGGGTAGCTGAGTGCCGCCGCGGCGCGCTGTACCGCCATTCCGGCGCGCCGCGGCCCCTGCATGGCGCACCATGGGGTCATGATGCTCGAACCTGAGCGCACCGCGGTGCTCGCTCTGCATTGGCAGGTGAATGTTATTCGGCCCGAGGGGTTCTTCGGTCCCATGCTGGCGGAACCGGTCGCGGAGAGCGGGGTGGTGGACCGGGCGGTCGAGTTCCACGGTGCGGTCGCCGCGGCGGGACTTCCGGTCGTGTTCACCCGCTTCACCATTCCGGTCGGCGAGGGCGCGTTGGTGCGCAATACCGGATTCATGCGTTCGGTCGCCGCCGCACAGACCGAGTTCCGCCCGAATTCACCGGGGACACAGATCATCCCGGAGATGTCCGAGCAGGCGCGCGAGGGTGCGGTCTTCGACAATCAGAAGCTCTCCGGCCTGGCGGGCAGCGCCCTACCGGACTGGCTCGCCGCCCGCGGCATCGACACCCTGCTCGTCACCGGCGTCGCCACCAACCTCACGGTCGAGCAGACCGCCCGGCACGGCACGGATCTCGGCTTCTACGTGCATCCCGTGGCCGACTGCGTCACCGCCGCGTCGGCCGAGGCTCACGCCGCCTCGCTGTCCGATCTCGAATTGACCACGGCCGGTTGTCTTTCCAGCGAGCAGGTGCTCGAGAACCTGCACGCCACCCGCCGCTGAGCCGCGCTCAGATCATGTCGTTCGCGGTGAGCCACCGCATGATCGGCCAGCCGACGAACACCGGCAGCCAGCAGGTGAGCACCCGGTAGAGCAGCACCGACGGCACCGCGATACTCGCGGGCACGCCGAACGCCGCCAGACCGCCGATGAGCGCCGCCTCCACCGCGCCCACACCGCCGGGTGTCGGCGCGGCCGAGGCGAGCGTGCCGCCGATCATGGTCACCACCGTGACCGTCACGAAAGTCGTACTGCCGCCGAAGGCTTCGATACTCGTCCACAGCGCCAGCGCCGCGCCCAGCGTGGTCGCCGCGCACCCGCCCACGATCATCACCAGCCGCAGCGGGCTGCGCGCCAGCTCGCGCAGCGAACTCACCACCTCGGCCAGTTGCGGTCGCACCTCGGTGCGCAGCCACCGTCGCACGGTGGGCAGGAAGATGGACACGCCCAGCAGACCGAGCAGCACACCGCCCACCAGATACAGCACCGTGGCATTGGGGAAGATGTGCGACAGATCCGCCGAAACGCCCGCCGCCACACTGAAGAAGATGAGCAGCACGATGTGCGTGACCACCTGCACCGACTGCTGCATGGCCACCGCGGCCGTGGCCCGCACCGCGCCCAACCCGCTCTTCTGCAGGAACCGCACGCTCAGCGCCAGACCACCCACGCCCGCCGGGGTCGTGGTGGCGGCGAAGGTGTTCGCCACCTGCATGAGCATGAGATTGCGGAGGTTCACCGCGGCTCCGGCACACGCCCACAGCGCCATGGCCGCGCCGATGTACTTGAGCACCGAGACGAGCAGGCCGAGCAGCGCCCACCACCAGTTGGCGCTGCTGAGTTCGGAGGTGAAGGTCGGCACCGCGCTGATATACGGGTAGGCCACGTACACCAGGCCGATGAGCAGCACCAGCTGGATGATCTGATTGCGGGAGAACCGGGTGATCTGCGCGGCCTCGATGCGGTCCTGCCCGGTCTGGTGCGCCACCTGATCGCGGGTGGCCTTCAGCACCTCCTTGAAGTCCGGCACCGACTTGCGCACCTGCACCGGAATGGCGACCTTGGTGAGCCGCCGCGACGCGGTCAGCACCCGCTGCGTGCCCAGCACCTCGAGGGCCGTCCGCACGGCCGTCTCCGCGCCGAACACATCGGCCGTGGTGACCAGCAGCTGCGCCACATCCGACTGGAACCGCGCCTCGTACGCCCCGAACTCGGATTGGGTGAAGCCGCCGAACAACACGTCGCCGCCCGCCACCCGCACATCCTCGGCGCGCAGTTCACCGTGCGAGATCTGCGCCTTGTGCATGGTGTCCAGCGCCCGCCACACATCGGCCAGCTGTTCGCCGTGCGTGTCGGCCAGCGGCTCCCCGGCGGCCACGGTATGCGCGTACAGCATCCAGCCGCGATCCAGCGCCGCCACGGTGAGCGGTTTGTTGCTGCCCAGGCCGAGATCTCCGATGGCGATGCCCATGAGCGCCCGGTGCTCCACCGCCCGCCGCATGGAGGCGAACAGCGCCGGATACTCGCCGCTGCGGATGGTCAGCCACCGCCGCAGCGCCTGCAAGGCGCTGCGGCTGCGCTGATTGGCCCCGTAGAGCTCCACGATCAGCTCGTCCTCGGCGGGCGTGTGCCGCATGGCATCGAGCGCGGCGGCACCGGAGTCCGCCTGGTCCCGCGCGGCGGCGAGTCCGTCCGATGTGGATGTCGTCTCCGCGGCCGTCTGGTTCGCGGTGGCGACGGCCGTGGTGGCACCGCCGCCGGCGGCGCGCGCCGTCTTGCGTGTCGAACCGCGCACCGATACCGACCCGGAGGCGATGACCGCCGCCATCCCGGGTGCGGCCGCCGGGCTGGTTCCCGCTCGCGGCGTGGTGCTGGCCGAGAGCACCAGCGGCCCCCGTCCGCCCGGCCGCAGCACCTTGAAGGCGTTCACCTGGTATCCGCGCCGGGCGAGCACCCGCACCGCGGCGTCCAGCGGCACCTCCAGCGCGGGCGTGCCGACCACCAGCACGATCACCGCGCCCACGAACCAGCCGATGGCCAGGCCGAGCAGGGCGCGCGCGGGCACCACCAGACTCACCACCAGGTGAATCGGCACGAAGGCCAGCAGCAGCGTCCACCACCACCGGCGGGCGCGGACGGGCAGCCACGGGCTGGCGACCGTCAGCGTGGCGGCCAGCATGGCGATCCAGCGCGGATCGTCGAGGAACTGCGACAGGAAGGTATTGACCTGCTGCGGTTCCGACAGATGCCAGGTGGGGGCGGCGAATCCGGTGCCGGTGAAGGAGAAGGCCAGCAGGGCGATCAGGCCCGCGGACAGATACCCGCCCAGCAGTTTCCACTGCCGCCGCCAGATCAGGCGCAGGAAGATGGCGAACGGCAGGGCCAGAATCGCGAAGCCGTACACGATGTAGACCGCGTTGGACTGCTCCGGTGTCAGGAAGCCGATGATCTCGGACAGCGAGCGCTCCAGCGCCTCCCACTGCGGCCGGGTGATGAGCGAGCCCACGATGACGACGGCGACCAGCAGCGTCGACAGCACCACCCGCAGGATGTCGCTGGTACGCCGGAGCCGTGGCTGCAGCAGGCTGCCGGCGACGGGGATCTCCCGTCCGTCGACTCGCATGTCCTATCGGCGCTTTCGGATCGTGGGAACTGCCTCGGTCCCATGGTCGGCTCGGTGTCTGGCGGGCAGGTGAACGGACGAACCCGCACACCTACTCGCCGGTTACGGTAACCCGTCGCGCCGGTCCAGCGGGACGAGCCCATCTCCCAGTGTGTCCGGCGTGTCCGCCCCGATGCTTCCGATACGCCCGAGCAACCTCCAGGCGCACCTGGAAGTATCGTCGGCGTGCTCGAGGATCTTCGCGTGTGTTTCGTCGGTGAATCGTTCGTCGCGGGGGTCGGCGACCAACGCTGCCTGGGCTGGGCGGGCCGCCTGGCGGTGCGGGCCATCGCGGCCGGGCAACCGCTCACCTACTACAACCTCGGCGTGCGCCGGGAGACCTCCACCCAGTTGCGCGCCCGCTGGCTCACCGAATGCGAACCGCGGCTACCGACGGGCTGCGACGGCCGCCTGGTGCTGTCGACCGGCGTGAACGACACCATGCACGAGCACGGGCGGCCACGTGTCCCGCTCGACGAATCGGTGGCGAATCTGGCGGTCGTGCTGGAGGTCGCGCGCGCCCGGGAGTGGCCCGTCCTGGTGGTCGCGCCGCCGCCCATCGCCGATGCCGCGCACACCGACCGCATCGCCGCCCTGGACGAGCGCTTCGCGGCGCACTGCGACGCGGTCGGCGTCCCGTACGTGCGGGCGCATCAACCCCTGCGGGACAACCGGGTGTGGATGGCGGAGGTCGCCGCCGGGGACGGGGCGCATCCGGGTGCGGCCGGATACGACGAATTCGCCGAACTGCTGGCCCCGCACTGGCTGCGGTGGCTCACCGACCCGGGTTCCTAGCCCGCGGGCGAATCTCCGGCGGCGGGCGCCGATGAGTTTTCGCGGGTCTTTCCGTCTGCATGTTCGAGCCCGCTCGGCCATGCTGAGGCGGAAGAACCCACACCGAGAGTGAGAAAAATCATGGGCAAGATCGTTGTCGCCGAATTCGTTTCGCTGGACGGCGTTATCGAGAATCCGGCCTGGACCGTGCCGTTCTGGAACGACGACATCGCCGACTACAAGAGCGCCGAAATGCGGGAGGCCGACGCGCTGCTGCTCGGGCGCGTCACGCACGAGGCGTTCGCCGCGGCCTGGCCGAACCACCCGGAGGAGGGTGAGTACAAGGACAAGATGAACGCCATGCCCAAGCATGTGGCGAGTTCCCGGTCCGACCTGGAATGGAACGGGCACCGCATCGAGGGCGATCTGGCCGACTCCATCGCCAAGCTGCGCGCCGAGCAGAATCTGCTGGTCTTCGGTAGCTCCAAGCTGGTCCACTTCCTCGAGGCGAACGGTCTGGTGGACGAATACCGCCTGGTCGTCTACCCCGTGCTGCTCGGCAAGGGCGACCGACTGTGGGCCGATGTCGATGCCGAGGCCACCCTGGAGGCGGTCGAGACCACCGCGCTCGACAACGGCGTCATCCTGTCCACCTACCGGGTCGGCGCTCTCACCGTCACCCGCCCCAGTTTCGGGTGAATCAGGCACCGCGACAGCGCCGGAATCGCGAATAGCATCACGAACTCCGGCCGCTGCGGCGGACGCCGGGATATGCCTACGGGTACATGCGTTCGTAACCTTGTGGCGTGGACATCGATACGCGACTGCTGCGTTACTTCATGGCGGTCGCGGAAACCGAGAATTTGGCGCGGGCCGCGCAGCGACTGCATGTCGCGCAGCCCGCGCTGGCCACACAGATAAAACAGCTGGAAAACCAGCTGGGAGTGGAACTGTTCATCCGGTCCCGGGCGGGGATGACGCTCACCGCGCCGGGCAAGGTGCTGGCAAAACAGGTGCCGGGATTACTGGCCGGGTGGGACCGCATTCTGCGCGAGACCAAGAGCGACGCCAGCCGCACCGCCTGCGTGCTGCGCCTCGGCGCGGTGCCCAGCGCCGCCGACGGGCACATTCCCGAGATCATCCGGGTCTTCCACCGGCTGCATCCGGACTGGGAGGTCGATCTGCGTCAGGGCGGGTGGACCGATCCGACCGCCGGACTCGACGACGGCGACGTCGACGTCGCCATCCTGCGGCTGCCGTTCCCCGGGCAGGACGAGTACCACGTCCGGGAACTGTTCACCGAACCCCGCTGGATCGCGCTGCCGGAGGACCATCCGCTGGCCGAGCGCGAGGACATCGCCTTCCGGGAGCTGTGGGACGAGCCCTACGTGGCCTCACCCGCGGATACCGGGTGGTGGCGCGACTACTGGATGGGGTTGGACGCCCGGCCCCGCGATACCGCCATCGTCGGGGCCATCGCCCGCAATACCGACGAGTGGCTGACCGCCATCGCGAGCGGCTACGGGGTCAGCTTCACCCCCGCGTCCACCTCGCACACCCACGCCCGGCCCGGGGTGGTGTTCCGGCCGGTGCACGGCATCGGGCCGACCCGGGTCGCGGTGGTGTGGCCGGACGCCTCCGAAACCGATCCCGTGGTGCGGTATTTCATCCGCTGCTGCTCCGATGTGATCGGCCAGTCCGCCGACGGCTATCGCCGTCCGTCGTAGCCGAAGCGGTATTGCGGCCGATTCGGTGTTTCGGCCGAATCGGTGGCGCGGGCGAATCGGTGTGCCGCGGGCCGAATCATCGGCGTCGCGGTCAGCGATCGTCGAGTACCGCCATGGCCGCGTTGTGGCCGCCGATACCGCTGACCCCGCCACCGCGCACCGCGCCCGCACCGCACAGGTGGATATTGCGGTACTCGGTGGCCACACCCCAGCGCGTCGCCGGGCTGTCGTCGGAATCGTCGGCGCGATAGGGGAATTCCAGATCACCGTGGAAGATGTGCCCGCCGGGCATCCCGATCTCGTGCTCCAGGTCGAGCGGTGACTTGGCCTCCAGGCAGGGGCGGCCGTCCGCGTCCAGGGCGAGACAGTCGCGAATGGGCTCCGCCAGTACCGAATCCAGTCGCGCGAGGGTGGCGGCCACCAGCTCGGACTTAGCGCCCTCCGGATCCTTGTCGAAAAGCCGTGCGGGCGTGTGCAATCCGAACAGGGTCAAAGTGTGCATCCCCTGCGCGGCCAGATCGGGTGACAGGATCGACGGATCGGTGAGCGTATGGCAGTAGATCTCCGAGGGCGGCTCCGTGGGCAGCCGACCGGCCGCCGCCTCCCGATGGGCGCGTTCCAGTTGCGTGGCCGCCTCCCCCACATGGAATGTGCCCGCGAAGGCGTCGCGTGGATCGACCGCCGGATCCCGCAGCGCCGGTAGCCGCCGTAGCAGCATATTGATCTTCAGCTGCGCGCCTTCGGGTTTGGCGCGCGGCTCGCCCAGCAGTCGCCCCAGCTCATACGGTGCGGCATTGACCAGCACGCGGTCGGCTCCCACCGCGCCGCCGTCGAACCGCACCTCGGCGGTGCGGCCGTCGGTATCGATCCCGGTCACGGCGCGGCCGGTGAGGATCTCCGCACCCGCCGTCCGTGCGACCGTGTCGAGCGCGTCGGTCAAGGCGCCCATGCCGCCGACCGGCACATCCCAATCCCCGGTCCCGCCACCGATCACGTGGTACAGAAAGCACCGGTTCTGCGCCAGCGACCGGTCGTGCGCGTGGCTGAAAGTCCCGATCAGCGCATCGGTGAGCACCACCCCGCGCACCGTATCGTCGGTGAAGGTCCGCTCCACGAGTTCGCCGAGCGGCCGCTCGAAGAGCGCCTCCCACATCGCGTCGTCGGCCACGATGCCGCGTAGCTCCGTCCGTGTCGGCAGTTGTTCGGTGAACGTCGGGAACACCCGCCGCGCCAGCTCCCCGGTCTCCGCGTAGAACCGCCGCCAGGCGTCGAATTCCCGTTCCGATCCGGTGACCCGGGCGAAACTCGCCCGCGTGGCCGCCGCCGATCCCCCGTCCACGAGCAGCCCGCCGTCCCCCACCGGCGTATACGACGAGATCCGCCGCTTGCGCGTCTCGAACCGCAGGCCGAGATCCCGAACGATCTTCGCGGGCAACAGGCTCACCAGATACGAGAACCGCGACAGCCGCGCGTTCACCCCGGCGAACACCCGCTCCGACACGGCCGCGCCACCGGTGTGCGCCTGCCGTTCCAGCACCAGCACCGACCGCCCCGCCCGCGCCAGATAACCCGCCGCGACGAGGCCGTTGTGGCCGCCCCCGACGATGACGACATCGTACCGACCCCGGACCGGAGAGCTGCTGTCGTTCATGCGTCGACTCTAGAAGCGCACACCGACAATCACCGGTAGGCCACGGTCAGCGCCGCACCGCCAGCAGGCAGCCCTGTGCGCCGCGTTCGTTCTCCTGGGGTTCGCGGACCATCCGGAAGACGGTGTGCAGGCCGTGCGGGACCAGCAGCTTGGCGAGGGCGTCCGGGGCCCAGCGGTAGGCGGTGGTGACCCTGTGGTCGTACGCCTCGTATCCGCGTTCGGTGGCCTGAAACCCCAGGAGCACAACACCATCCGGGCGGAGCACCCGCGCGATCTCGGCGAATGCGAGTGGCAGCCGCCGCGGGTGGGTGTGGATTGTCGAATACCAGGCGAGAATGCCGCCCAGGGACGCGTCGGGTAGGTCGAGGGCCTCCATGGAGCCCGCCTCGAAGCGGAGGTCGGGGTGGGCGGCGCGGGCCAGCCGGATCATCTCCGGCGAGAGGTCGACACCGGAGACGTCCAGGCCGAGATCGCGCAGATGGCCGGTGAGCCGCCCGGGGCCGCAGCCCAGATCGAGGACCGGATCCGATGCCAGTTCCGCGAACACGCCCAGCAGGGCCCGGTCGAAGGGCATATCCCGCAGTGCGTGTTCGAACGTGGCCGCGTACAGTTCCGCGACCCGGTCGTACGCCGTCCCGACCACCAGCATCTCGTCATCCGCCATGGACCCGACTGTAGCCAGTGCCGGACCCGCGAACGCCCCGCCGGGAACCTGTCGGTGGCATGGCATAGCTTCATGCCCATCGCGACCAAGTGGGAGGCAAAGTGATGGTCTCGAATTCGAATGATGAAGCCGCACAAGAAAATTCGGCAAGCATGTCGATTGTGCGGGTGCTGCCCGCCGTCGCGCCGCGCAAGCTGGCGAAGGTGCCGTTCGTCGAACTGGCGGAGGGGCGGCTACAGGGTGTGGTGTCCAGCGGTTCCGATATCGCCCGGGTGTACGTGGCGTCGGTGACGGCCGGGACGCACGGATTCAGTTGCAGTACGAACAACAATCGGCCCTGCGGCGGCCTGTCCGGGAACTGGACCTGCAAACACCTGGACGCGCTCATCGCCGAGGCGGTGCTCCAGTACGGACAGCAGCGCGTCGCCCGCTACCTGCGGGTGGAGGTGCCCGAGGGGGCACGGCTGGCCGACGCGCTCGACGGGACTCGCGATCCGGCCCCGGCGGCCACGGTCTTCAGCCGGTTCCTGCGGCATCTGTCGTATCTGGAACTGCCGGGCAGCAATTCGCCGATTCCCGAACTCCAGTGGTTTCCGGCGGCGGGGGTGAGCCGCTGATGTCGGTGCGCTGGGAAGAACTGCTGGGCGCGTCGCCCGAGGACATAGCGGCCGCCCAGGAGGTGGTGGCCGGATTCGACACCGCACTGGTGAACGGTTTCGCCCGCGTGGACGACCGGCAGACCATGGCGCTCCAGGGATTGGCGGGCGCGGTGGCCGGATCGCCGCTGGCGGTTCCGGTGGCCGCGGCCGTCGCCGAGACGAGCACCGGATCGATCGGTCAGGATCAGCTGTCCGCCCTGGCGGCGGCGCGCGCCGCGCTGCTCGGTGCCGTGCACGACGCCCTGCTGGACCGGCTCGATACCGCCCTGGGACGCACCCGGGCCGACTGGGTGCAGCCCGCGGTGGCCGCCGCCGATCCGCATCCCCTGGCCGTCGGCTGCCGCTCCTGGCTGGGCGAGGTCGCCATCGCGGGCTGGCGCGGCGTGGACCACGACCTGGTGTCGGCGGCCGATCGCATGGTGGAGGGCCTGCTCGCCGAACCGAGTCAGTGCCGCCTGGCCGTCCTGCTCGACGGGCTCACCGCCGAGCTGAGCGCCTCGGCCCCCGTCGCGACCATGGACGTCCTGCCCGCGCGGCGCTGGGCCGACCTGTGGACTCGCGCCCTGCTACTGACCTGGCGCCCAGGGATTGCCACTGTGCCGGAGTCTGTTTCGGGTCGACTGCTGCCGCTCGGCGTGGATGTGCACGAGCACGGCACCGCCGTGCAGGTGCAGCTACACGCCATCCTGGAGACCCCGGGCGCTCCGTCGCGCACGGTGCGGGTGAGTGTGGCGGCCGCCAAGGTGGACACCATTGTGGGACCGGCGGTCTGGCAACTGCTGGGCGCACATCCGCACCTGCTCACCGCGCTGGCCGAACACCGCGCGCTCGAGCTCACCGATATGCCGCTCGGCGCGAGCGGCGACCTGGTGTGGCACGACGACCGGGCCGCCGTCGGTGAACCGGCCGATCCCTTCGCCACCGCGTCCGTGCGGCTGGCCGACGCGGTCGGCGCCATCGCCGCTCCGCTGGACCGCGATCCGGTGCACATCGCCGAACCGGTTCTGCTCGAGGGCTACCGAATCAAGGACGGCGCACTGGAATTGGACGGCCTGCGGTTGTCGCTCGAACTGGATCGGCTGCCGTCGAGCGGGCCGCTCACCCCGGCCGCGGTATCGGGCTCCTTCGCCTGCATCGGCCTGCTGCGCTGGGATGCCGGATGCTGGACCCTGCGTCCGCTGGCGGTGCGGCGCAAGATCAAGTCCACCGTCGTCGCCCTGCACAACGGGGACTGGGCCTGCGGCCCCACCGACCCCAAGGTGGCCAAGGCGCAGGCGAAATCGGGTGACGCGGTGCTGGTGCTGCGCGAGCGGGCGGGACGGTTGCTGCGGAAATGACCGATCATGAGACCCGCCGCCAGATCCTGTACTGGCGGCTGCTGTCGGGCGTCTTCGGGGGCGATCCCCAGCCCACCCTGGAATCCGCGAGCGCGAGCATCGTCGAGGATATCGGGCTGCCTCTGGCGGTCCTCGATCCCGGTGTCTCCATAGACACCGTCGTCCAACGCTTTCCGGAGCTCGCCGCGGAATTCGCGGCACTCGATCTCACGACCGAGCGCGCCGCGGCCGAAACCGTCACCGAAACCGAGACCGATACCGAGGAGCCGGCGGCGATCGGCGGCACCGATGTGCGCACCGCCGCGCTGGTATCCAAGCTCCTGCTGAACATCTTCGCCACCGGCTGCGGTGCGGTGAGCGCCGATCAGCTGTCCGGCTGGCAGAGCGACGCCAACTGGCTGCGCCGCGGTCTCGGCGAACAGCGCGCCGGGGAGGTGCGCGGCGTGCTCGCCGAACTGGAGGGCGATCTGGTCTCCCGGATGCGGCTGCGCGAGGTGCTGGCCGACCCGAAGCTGGCCGCCCAGCTCACCCCGAGCATGTCGCTGGTCGAACAGCTGTTGCGGGACAAGCACAATCTGTCCGGTGTCGCGCTGGCCAATGCCAAGGCCCTGATCCGGCGCTACGTGGACGAGGTCGCGGAGGTGCTGCGCACCCAGGTGCGGCAGAGCAGCGCGGGCACCGTCGACCGGTCGGTGCCGCCCAAGCGCATCCTGCGCAATCTGGATATCGACCGCACCATCTGGAAGAACCTGCCCAACTGGAACCCGCGCGACGAGCGCCTCTACGTGGACCGGCTGTTCTACCGGCAGACGGCCAAACGCACCGTGCCCGCCCGCATGATCGTGGTGGTCGACCAGTCGGGCTCGATGACCGATTCCATGGTCAACTGCACCATTCTGGCCTCCATCTTCGCGGGTCTGCCCAAGGTGGACGTGCACCTGATCGCCTACGACACCCGGGCGCTGGATCTCACGCCGTGGGTGCACGATCCGTTCGAGGTGCTGCTGCGCACCAATCTCGGCGGCGGCAACGACGGCCCGGTCGCCATGGCCATGGCGCAGCCCAAGATCACCGATCCGAAGAACACCGTGCTGGTGTGGATTTCGGATTTCTACGAGTTCGACCGGTCGCAACCGCTGTTCGATGCCATGGCGGCGGTGCACCGCTCCGGGGTGAAGCTCATCCCGGTGGGTTCGGTCAACAGTTCCGGCCAGCAGAGCGTCAACCCGTGGTTCCGCGAACGATTCAAAACCCTCGGTACCCCGGTGATTTCGGGACGCATTCAAAAACTCGTCAACGAACTCAAGAACTTTCTCGACTAGGAGACCATCATGTCCGACGTCCTGCGCGCTCCCGCCGAAGTCAAGTACGCCGAGGAGCTCGATTGGCTGGAGTCCATCGACGACGGTCCCAAGCCCTTCGCCTGGCGGCTGAGCCCGAAAATGGTGCGGCTGTTCATTCTCGGCTCCGAACGCGCCGACGGCCTGGATCGCACCGTCGAGCAGAAGTGGTTCGGCGACCGCGGTTTCGTCGAACGCAGCATCGTCACCCTGGCCTCCGATCGTGGCCTGCTGCTCATCGGCGATCCGGGTACCGGCAAGAGCTGGCTGGCCGAACTGCTGTCCGCGGCCATCAGCCGCAACTCCACCCTGGTGGTGCAGGGCACCGCGGGCACCACCGAGGACCACATCAAATACTCGTGGAATATCTCCATGGTCATCGCCAAGGGCCAGTCGCGGGAATCCATGATCCCCTCGCCGATCATGACCGCCATGGAGCAGGGCGTGATCGGCCGGTTCGAGGAGCTGACCCGTTCCACCAGCGATGTGCAGGACGCGCTCATCTCCATCCTGTCGGAGAAGTACGTCTCCATTCCCGAACTCGACGACGACAATGTGGTGTTCGCCCAGCCCGGGTTCTCCATCATCGCCACCGCCAACAGCCGTGACCGCGGTGTGAACGATCTGTCCTCGGCGCTCAAGCGGCGCTTCAATTTCGTGCGCATCCCGGTGGTGTCGAACAAGCGCAGCGAGGCCGAGATCGTGCGGTTCCGCACCCAGGAACTGCTGCGCCGCCACCGGATCGAGCTGGAACTGCCGCCGACGCTGCTGGATATTCTGCTGGAGAGCTTCGCCGATCTGCGCGCCGCCGCCGCGGCGGCCACCAGCGATGACGACAAGCTGGAATCGGCGCTGTCGACCGCCGAGCAGATCGGCGTACTCGAGGACGCGATTCTGCACAGCCAGTTCTTCGGCGAGCGGGAACTGCGCGCCGAAACCCTCGCCGGTTCCCTGGTCGGTTCGCTGGCGCGGCGTGTGCCGGAGGATCTCGCCATTCTGAACAAGTACCTGCACGGCGTGGTCGAGCCGCGCAGCAAGGATCAGGGCGGGGCCTGGGGCGAGTTTCTCGAGGGCGGCCGGGCGGCGATCGCGAGGCTGTCGTGACCACCTCCGAAACCCGTTCGGCGACTTCGGTGTTCGGTGCGCTGCGGGAGCAGCTGGCGGACGCGGCCGCCGCGTTCGCCGGTGATCCCGGTGCGGCGGGCGACATTCTCGCGGGCATGGTCGACGATGTCGATCGGGCGCTGTCGGAGCGGCTGGAGATCTTCCCGGTCTGCCACCATTCGCCCGCCTCCGGACTGGCCATGGTGCGTCGCCTGCGTGAGAAGCAGCCCACCGTCATCTACATGGAGCTGTGCGAGGATCTGCGGCCGCTGCTGGACGAGCTGCGCAACTGTCGGCTGCCGGTGGCATTGCAGGCGTTCGCCAGTGCGGTCGACGGTTTCCCGGCCTCCTGGGCTCCGCTCTCGATCGTCGCCCCCATTACCGAATCGTCGGCCGAATATCAGGCGATCGCGTATGCGCTCGACACTCCGGGCGTCGAACTGGTGCTGGTGGACCGCTCCACCGATCACGTTTTCCAATGGTCGCCGACCGAGGACGAGGCCACGGCGGACGCCGACACCCCGGAGTCCGACAACGGCTTGCACGGCGAAGCCGTCGGCATCGACATCGGCGATATGCGGCCGCGTTTCGCCGAGCTGGAGCAGTACCTGCTGCACCACGGCAAGGTGCGGCACTGGTCGGAGTGGTGGGACCAGTACGTCGAACAGCCCCTCGCCGACGCCGACTACGACACCTACCGGCAGGTCATGGTGATGATCGGCAGCCTGTTCCGGCGCTTGCGGCGCGGCAGTACCGAGGTGGACGAGAACCGCGAGCGGTACATGTGGACGCGCATGCGTGAACACCTCGCCGCCACCGGTGCCGATCCCGAACGCGCCCTGTACATCTGCGGCGCGGCCCATGCTGCCAGTCGGGTGGAGCAGTTCGGATTGGATTCCACCGCGCCGTACGAGATCTCCCCGCGCACGGCCACCACCTGGCATTACGGGCTCATTCCCTCCAGCCACTCGGCCATCGAGGAGCAGTTCGGGCTGGCCGGCGGCGCGGTCTCCATCGCCGCCGCCACCTGGGCGAAGGGTTTGCGGCGCGCCAAGACGCAGGCGTTCCGGCTGGCGGGGCAACCGGGGTCGCGGGGTCGCGCCGCGAAGAAGGCGCTGCCCGTCGCGACACCGGCCGCGGCCGTGGCGGATCACCTGTCCGGCTTCCTGACCAGCGCACCGGCCCTGGACCCGCTGGACGAATCCGAACTGCTGGAGTGGTCGGTCGATATCGTCCGGCTGGCTCGCCGCAATGGTTACCTGGCCAGCACCGCCGACGCCATCGCCATCTTCGAACACGCCATTCTCCTGGCGGGCCTGCGCAATCGGACGCGTCCGACGCCGTACGACTTCCAGGACGCCGCCATCACCTGTATCGAGAAGGACACCGTGCCGGGCCGCCGCGATGTGCGGCGGCTGTGCGAGATCCTGCTCGGCGGGGATCGGATCGGGCAGGTCGGCTATTCGGCGCTGCCGCCGCTGGCCCGCGACGTGCTCGATCGGCTCGCGCCCCTGGGGCTGGACCTGTCCAAGCGCACCCTGCAACGGGCACTGCTGGACCTGCGCGCCGACCCGCACCTGCGGCCGTGCTCGGATCTGCTGTGGCTGCTGCGCAAGCTGATTCCCGCCGACGCCGTCCGGCCCATCATGGGCTCGCGCGGTCTGGGCGAGCAGGCTGTGCAGGAGAGCTGGGATCTGGGGCTCGGCAAGTATCAGCGCTCCCTGGTGGAACTCGGCTACGAGGGCGTCACCGTCGAGCAGGTCTTCGAACAGCGCCTGCGCCGGGCGGTCGACGACCCCGACGCCACGGCGGCGGCCGCCTTGGCCGCTGTCGAGGACGCCCTGGTGTATCTGGGCTCGGCGCGGTTGGCCGACGAGATAGGCTCGCGCGCGGTGGAACTGCTCGCCGCCGAACGCACGGTGGACGACGCGCCCGCCGTGTTGCGCCGAATCCGACTGCTGCTCAATCACTTCCGCTCGTCCGGAGCGGGGATGCCGGAGTGGTGCGAGCGTTTCGTGACCGCGGGTTACGCGCACTACTGCACGCTGTTGCCGACGGCCTTCGCCGCCGACGACACCGGTGCGGGTCAGGTGGCGGCCATGCTCGGCTTCCTGTTCGGCATGGAAAGCCTCGCCCTGTCGCTGGGTTGTGACCACACCCAGCTGGAACTGGCCGTACTGCAATCCCATCCGGAGGCCCCCGACAAGGTGGCGCTGCTGTGGGCGGCGCGGTTCCAACTCGGGCTGCTCCCGCTGGCCGAACTGCGCGAGCGCTGCGACGACATGCTGGTCAATCCGCTGGTGCTGCCGTCGTTCCCGCGCTACCTCACCGGTTTCGTGCACGCCATCGATCCGGCCCCGGCGCTGCAACCCTTCGTGGTGGAACTGCTGTCGAAAGCCTTCGGTCGACTGCCCGATCGGGTGCTGCTGCCGTGGCTGCCCACACTCATCACCACGCTGCGCAAACAGGTGGGCGAGGTGATGCCGGCGCTGGTCCGGGAGGCGGGCCGCACCTTCCCGGGCGCGCTACCCGCGGTGGACGGCTGGGTGCCGCCGTGGTCCGAGACGGCGGCCACACCGAACGCGCCGCTGACCTCGGCACCTCGCGGCCCCGCCACCGACCTGCTCGCCGCGCATCCGGCCGCGTGCGACGCGTTGGCGGTGCTGTTCGGCCACGATCCGGTCTGGCAGGATCCACCCGCGGCCGCCGACACCGCGGTCGCCGACCTGCTCGACCGGTATCCGGCGACGGCGACGGCACTGGCCGCGAACCTCGGCATCGACTGATCCCGTCCGGGGTCCGGTCCACCGACCGGGCCCCGGCGAATCCTCGCCGATTACTTGACGAATCGCCGCCGCCCCTGTAAATATTGAAATGGGAAGACGCCGATAATTCGGATGTCTATTTGTTCGTGCCCTCGACATAAGTCGTTTTCGGGTGTAATTTTGGACTTCGTTTCCGGGGAAGAACCGTCCAGATCTCGAAATCCGAACGACTGTGGGGATGTAATGTCGAGTCGAGTATCGTTCGCCGAAATCCGTGAGCCGCTGGCGGTTCCGGACCTGTTGGGTATCCAGACCGATTCGTTCGAGTGGCTGGTCACGAGTGGTTTAGCGGAGGTGCTCGAGGAGATCAGCCCGATCGAGGACTTCGCCGCGACAATGTCGCTGACGCTCTCCGAGCCGCGCTTCGAGGAGATCAAGACCTCCGTCGAGGAATGCAAAGACAAGGATATGACCTACGCGGCGCCGCTGTTCGTGACCGCGGAGTTCATGAACAACAGCACCGGGGAGATCAAGTCCCAGACGGTGTTCATGGGCGATTTCCCGTTGATGACCGACCAGGGCACGTTCGTCATCAACGGCACCGAGCGCGTCGTCATCTCACAGCTGGTCCGCTCACCCGGCGTCTACTTCGACGAGACCATCGACAAGGCCAGCGAGAAGACGCTGCACAGCGTCCGGGTCATCCCGTCGCGCGGTGCGTGGCTGGAGTTCGACGTGGACAAGCGCGACACCGTCGGCGTGCGCATCGACCGCAAGCGGCGGCAGCCGGTGACCGTGCTGCTCAAGGCGCTCGGATGGACCGGCGAGCGGATCGAGGAGCGGTTCGGCTTCTCCGAGATCATGATGACCTCGCTGGCCAAGGACGGCACACCGGGCACGGATGAGGCACTGCTCGACATCCACCGCAAGCTGCGTCCGGGCGAGCCGCCGACCAAGGAGTCCGCGCAGAACCTGCTGGAGAACCTCTTCTTCCGGGAGAAGCGCTACGACCTGGCTCGCGTCGGCCGCTACAAGGTGGACAAGAAACTCGGCATCGGCACCGGCGCCGACGCGGCCGAGCGCCCGGGAGTGCTCACCGAGGCCGATATCGCCGCGATCATCGAATATCTGCTGCGCCTGCACCGGGGCGAGCAGGTCATGACCGGACCGGGCGGCGTGGAGGTGCCGGTCGAGGTCGACGATATCGACCACTTCGGCAACCGTCGCCTGCGCACGGTCGGCGAGCTGATCCAGAACCAGTTCCGTGTCGGCCTGTCCCGCATGGAACGTGTGGTGCGCGAGCGCATGACCACCCAGGACGTCGAGGCCATCACACCGCAGTCGCTGATCAATATCCGACCCGTCGTGGCCGGGCTCCGGGAATTCTTCGGCACCTCGCAGATGTCGCAGTTCCTGGATCACCGCAACCCGCTCGCCAGCCTGACCCACAAGCGTCGGCTCTCCGCGCTGGGACCGGGTGGCCTGTCCCGCGACCGCGCCAGCCTCGAGGTCCGCGACGTGCACTACAGCCACTACGGCCGGATGTGCCCGATCGAGACGCCCGAAGGCCCCAATATCGGTCTGATGGGCTATCTCTCGGTGTACGCGCGGATCAATCCGTTCGGATTCGTCGAGACGCCGTACCGCAAGGTCGTCGACGGCATCGTCACCGACGAGGTCGACTATCTGACCGCCGACCAGGAGGATCTGCACGTCGTCGCGCAGGCCAATGAACGGCTCGACGCGTCCGGGCGCTTCCTCGCCGGACGAGTCGCGGTGCGGCGCAAGAACTCCGAGGTCGAACTCGTCGATACCGCCGAGGTCGACTACATGGATGTCTCGCCGCGCCAGATGGTGTCGGTGGCGACCGCCATGATCCCGTTCCTCGAGCACGACGACGCCAACCGCGCCCTCATGGGCGCGAACATGCAGAAGCAGGCGGTGCCGCTGCTGCGGTCCGAGGCCCCGCTCGTGGGCACCGGGATGGAGGCGCGGGCGGCGGTCGATTCCGGTGATGTCATCCTCGCCGAGAAAACCGGTGTGGTGGAGGAGGTTTCCGCCGATTTCATCACCGTCATGCACGATGACGGCACTCGCCGCAGCTACCGGCTGCGCAAGTTCGAGCGCTCGAATCAGGGTACCTGCGCGAATCAGCGTCCGATCGTGGACGAGGGGCAGCGGGTGGAGGCCGGGCATGTGCTCGCCGACGGGCCGTGCACCGAGAACGGTGAGATGGCCCTGGGCAAGAACCTGCTCGTGGCGATCATGCCGTGGGAGGGCCACAACTACGAGGACGCGATCATCCTGTCGCAGCGTCTCGTGGAGGAGGACGTGCTGACCTCGATTCATATCGAGGAGCACGAGATCGACGCGCGTGACACCAAGCTCGGTGCCGAGGAGATCACCCGCGATATCCCGAACGTCTCCGACGAGGTCCTCGCCGACCTGGACGAGCGGGGCATCGTGCGCATCGGTGCCGAGGTGCGTGACGGTGACATTCTGGTGGGCAAGGTGACGCCGAAGGGTGAGACCGAGTTGACGCCGGAGGAGCGGTTGCTGCGCGCGATCTTCGGTGAGAAGGCGCGCGAGGTGCGTGACACGTCGTTGAAGGTGCCGCACGGTGAGTCGGGCAAGGTCATCGGTGTGCGGGTGTTCTCCCGTGATGACGACGACGATCTGCCCCCGGGCGTCAACGAGTTGGTGCGGGTGTATGTGGCGCAGAAGCGCAAGATCCAGGACGGTGACAAGCTCGCCGGCCGTCACGGCAACAAGGGTGTGATCGGCAAGATCCTGCCGGTGGAGGATATGCCGTTCCTGCCGGACGGCACTCCGGTGGACATCATCCTCAACACCCACGGTGTGCCCCGCCGGATGAACATCGGTCAGATCTTCGAGACGCATCTCGGCTGGGTGGGCAAGGCGGGCTGGAACATTCAGGCCGTCGACGGCACCCGGCCCGACTGGGCACACCGCCTGCCCGAGGAACTGCTGTCGGCGGACCCGGGCACCAAACTCGCCACACCGGTCTTCGACGGCGTGCGCGAGGACGAACTCGCCGGACTGCTCGCCTCCACCCGACCCAACCGCGACGGCGACGCCGTGGTCGGTCCGGATGGCAAGGCGACCCTGTTCGACGGCCGCTCCGGTGAGCCGTTCCCGTATCCGGTGGCCGTGGGCTACATGTACATCCTGAAGCTGCACCACCTGGTCGACGACAAGATCCACGCGCGTTCGACCGGCCCGTACTCGATGATCACCCAGCAGCCCCTCGGTGGTAAGGCGCAGTTCGGTGGTCAGCGCTTCGGTGAAATGGAATGTTGGGCCATGCAGGCCTACGGCGCGGCCTACACGCTGCAGGAACTGCTCACCATCAAGTCCGACGACGTGGTCGGCCGCGTGAAGGTCTACGAGGCGATCGTCAAGGGCGACAACGTCCCCGAACCCGGCGTGCCGGAATCGTTCAAGGTGTTGCTCAAGGAACTCCAGTCGCTGTGCCTGAACGTGGAGGTGCTGTCCTCCGACGGCGCCGCCATCGAGATGCACTCCAAGGACGACGACGACATCGACCGTACCGCGGCCAATCTCGGCATCACGCTGTCGCGCAACGAGTCGGCCTCGATCAGCGACCTGCCGGGCTGAGCGGTGGGCCGCGCACGGAATCCGTTGCGCGGCCCACCATCACCCCGATGCGAGCGGTCGATGTCAGCGCACGCGGGTCTCGTCGTCGGACAGGCGCAGTTCCATGGTCACCGGAATCACGCCCACCTCCAGCGCCTCCCGCAGCCGGGCCACGGCCTCGCCGAGGATGCGCCGCCGCAACTCGGTGAGGTCGGCCTCCGGCGTGGCGGTGACCACCAGGTGCAGCTCCGGCGCCCGGCCCGGTCCGGACAGCCACGCGGCGGCCGAAGCCACGGTGTCGAAGGATTCGATATCGGCCGCCACCGCGCGCGCCGCCGTGGCCGAGGACAGCGTGGTCCGCCCGGCCGACTTCGCCTCCGCCAGTTGCCAGGTCACCGCTGACGGCAGGCGGAACAACTGCACGCTCAGCCAGCGCAGACACAGCAGCGCCAGCACCGCCGCACCCGCGATGACCGCGTAGAACACCCAGGTGGGCGGTTCGGCGGCGCCGGGGGTGAGCGGCTGCGAGCGATCCACCCAGCCCACCCAGCCGCGCTGGGCCGCGATCAGATAGCCGCCCGCGGCCAGTAGCAGCACGCCGACCAGGGCGATGAGCGATCGGTTGAGGCGAGCCGGGCGGTTGACGGTGATCATCGGGAACCTCCGGTCCGGGCGGGACGCAACCGGGCGCGCACCCGCGTGGGATGCCGCGGAGCAATGCGATCGAGCGTGTCGGCCAGGGCCGCGTGCACGGTATCGGGCAACTCGCTGATATCCACGCGATCCGAGGCCGCGGAGACCCGCACCCCCTTGCCGCGCACCCGAACCCGCGCCTTCTCGATCCCCTGCACCCCGGCGGCGGAACGGTGCAGCGCCGTGCGCAGGCTGCGGCGCTCGATGCCGGCGTCGCTGCCGTCCACGGTGCGCAGTGGCAGCACCACCGCGCGGCCGGGAATCGCGGCCAGGGCGATGAGCAGCAGCCCGATCACCGCGACCGTCGCACCCGCGGCGAGCACCACGACGTCACCCCACTCGGTGTCGTGCAGTCGGGTGGCGACGCTGTCGTAGGAGACGAACTCCCTACTGCCCGTGAGCCGCTGGACGAGCGACACGATGACGGCCACCGCCAGCGCCAGCAGCGCCAGCGCCACCACCACCGCCGTGCCCACCCGCCGCGGCCGCCGGATCACCGCACCCTCCGGCGCGCCGACTCGGTAGCGGGAGCGGCGGGTTCCAGCTCCATGGCGGAGATCTCGATATCCACGCCGGTGACCGTCAGACCCGCGAGTTCACCGACCCGCGCGATCAAGTGCGTGCGGCAGGACTCGGCGATCCGGGCCACCGGCAGCGGATACCGCACCGGCAGGCGCACCCGCAGGGCGGCGGCATCGGAGGTGACATCGGCGTCCACGCCGACCTGCGACCCCACCCCGTCCACCTCGGTGGCCGCATGCGCCGCCAGCCGGCGCACGGCCCGTTCGGAAACGGTGGTGGTGCCGGGCAGTTCGACCGTGACCGCGGCGGTCACCGCCGGCTCCGATCCTGTGCCGACCGGATCAGGCCGGCTAGATCGATCGCGCCGTCGAGCCAGCGGCCGACCAGCAGGCCCAGCCCGGCGAACACCAACACGATGGCGAACGCGCCGAATCCGCCGAAGGCCATGGCGAATCCGAGCGCGATACCGACGGCGAGACTGATCGTCGTGGCGTTCATGTGCGTCTCCTCAGCTGCGGGCGGATGGGATTACTGCACGCGATTGGATGCGGGTGCCTCGTCATCGTCGTCGCCGGGAATGTAGACGTCGTTGACGTTGATATTCACCTCGACGACCTCGAGGCCGGTCATCTGCTCGATGGCGGTGATGACATTGCGGCGCACCGCACGCGCCAGCTCCGCGATGGAAACGCCGTATTCGACCACCAGCTCCAGATCGACGGCGGCCTGCTTCTCACCGACCTCCACCGAAACACCCTGGCCCACACTGGCCGACGCGCCCGGAATGCGGTCCCGGATCGCGCCGAACGCGCGGGCCGCACCGCCGCCGAGGGCGTGGACGCCGCGCACCTCGCGGGCGGCGAGTCCGGCGATCTTCTGCACCACGATGTCGCCGATGGTGGTGGTGCCCTGATCGGTCACCAGCGCATCATCATTCGCCGCCTTGTTGCGCACGGCCGTGTCCTGGCCGTCGGCGGCGGTCTTGCCGGTCGACTTCTCGGTGCTGGTTCCGGTCATGTCTTCCTCCTGAATTTGGTTGTAGTGCAGCGGAACAACGTGTCCGTACTGGTTCGACACCGGGAGTGCGACAAGCTCACGCCCGCTGTCCGTGATCTAGGTAACTGTGTCGTCGCCGAAGGCCGCGGCGTCGAGTTCGGCGACCACCACGCGGATAGCCGCCTCGGCCCAGGCGGTGTCCCGCAACAGCGTCCGCACCGCGGTGGACAGTCGCTCCACCAGCGGGCGCAGCGGCAAAGCGGTTGCCGCCACCCGGATTTCGACGACCTCCTTCGTCAGATCGACCGCATACGCCCGGCCGCCGCGGGGCAGCCAGGTCACCGCGTCGAGACCGAACGGCGCGACGGGGCGCAACCCGTCCGTCGCCTCGATCGCCTCGACGATCGCTTCCAGCAATTCCGCCGCAGCGGTCACAGCGCCCCCGGTTCGATATCGAGAATGGTCACCGACACCTCGTCGACGGTGACTCCGGTCTGCTCCCGGACGGTGTCGATCACCGCCCGCTGTACCGCCGCACCCACGGTCGCGGCACGGCTTTCGGCTCCCAGGGACAGGTCCACCTGGACGGCGAGACCGCCGGTGGCCGTGCGCTGCACGCGCACCCCCTCCGAGGCCGCCGACTCCTGGCCGATCAGCAGCTGCTTGCCCAGGCGCGCCCAGCCCACCACCAGACCGCGCAGGCCGGGCTCGAGCCGTGCCACACCCGGCACCGACGCGGCGGCGCGCGCGGCCACCGCGGCCACCACCGCGTCCGAGACGACGAGTTCCGCGTCCACCGTCATCGGTCTCGTTCCTGGTAGACGTCGTCGACGGTGACATCCAGGCGGCCGAGCAGCAGGCCCGCGCGCGCCGAGACGGCGGCCGCCACCCGCTGGCGCACGAGCGGCACGATGCCCTCCAGGCTGCCGCCACGCATGCGCACCGCGATGGACAGCGTCACCCGCACGATATTCGCGCCGTCGGGTCCGGTGCCGACACTGCGCATCCGGCAGCGGCGCGCCCGCACCCCCGGAACGCTGTCGGCGGCGTAGCGGATCACCACGGCGACCGCCTGCTCGCTCACCTCCACCGTGCCCGGCAGTTCGGTGGGCAGCTCCAGCGTCTGCCCGCGCCGCACCTCGGCGCGCACCGCGAACATGATGCGGCCGAACAGGTCCGGCGGCGTCGGCTCCGGTTCGTCGATCAGCTCCTGGGTGGCCTCGCGCAGTGCCAGCAGACTCTCCCGCGCCGCCCGGCAGTCCGCGCAGCGCGCCTCGTGCGCGTCCGCGTTGCCCGACTGCACGGCGTCGAGCCGCCGCCACACCTGTTCCATGCCGCGCCCACAGGGCAGCAGATAGTCCTCGTCGGTATCGGTTACATCCGTCATCGCCATGCCTTCATCACCTCCGCCAATTGCACCCGGGCCCGGGCGATGCGCCCGCGTACCGCCGTGACGTTCGCACCGACGATGTCGCCGATCTCCTCGTACGAGCGGCCGTGCACCTCCCGCAGCAGCCAGCACGCCCGCTGCTCCGGGGTGAGTTGCTGCAGGGCTGCCGTCAGCGCCTCCAATTGGCTGTTCACCTGCACCGCGTGCTCGGGTCGGATGTCGTGACGCGGCGACACGGTGCTGTCCGGATCCACGTCCGCCGCGGGCTGGCGGGCCCGCAGCACATTCAGGCACCGGTTCGTGGTCGCCCGATACAGCCACCCCGCGAACGCGGCATCGTCGTGTAGCTGACCGATCCGTCGCCACGCCGTCAGGAAGACCTCCTGCACGACATCCTCGGCCTCGCTCCGGTCCGCCAGCATCTTCGCCGCCAACCGGAACATCGGCCCCTGATAGCGCAGGACTAGCTGTTCGTATGCACGAACATCGCCGTCCCGCGCCCGACTCACCAGGGTGGCATCGTCGAGTTCTGCCGCATGTGCCGCATCCGTCGGGGTCACCACGCCTCCTCACCGTTCACCAATCAGGACACGGCTATCTCGAAAACATCACGCTCCAGTATCCGTGACCGTTGTCTCATCGTTAGCCGAGTGACGTTCCCGTGCCTCCAGTGTCCTCATACCGGTGCCTGAATCCGGGCACAAACACTCGATACGGAGGTTTTCGATGTCTCTGAGTGACAAGATCAGCAACAAGGCCGAGGACCTCACCGGCAAGGCCAAGGAAGCCGCCGGTGACGTGACCGGTGACGACGAACTGCGCGGCGAGGGCAAGGCCGACCAGCTCTCCGCCGGGCTGAAGGACGCCGCCGAGGACATCAAGGACGCGGTCGGCGACGTCGTGGACAAGGTGAAGGGCGCGCTGGGGAAGTAATCAGCGACCCATGAACGGCACCGAGCCCCGCCCGTAACGGGCGGGGCTCGATGCCCTGTGGTTCTATGGGGACGGGGCTGCGGATCCCCGGGCCGGGGCTGCGGATGCCGGGGCCGGGGCGTGGACGCTACAGGCCCGCCACGCTCTCCCGGATGGCTCGCACCGCTGCGGTCGGCGCGTAGTCCGCGGGCACCCCCTCCACCATGATGATGTCCCCCTCGATATGCCGCGACCGCAGCGGCGCGATCTCCCGATACGCGGGCGAATCCCACCACGCCCGCGCCTCCTCGATGCCCGGGAACCCGATCATCACCACGTTCCCGGGCCAACTCCCCTCCTTCACCTCGTGCTCCTTCATGTGCACGAGGTAGCGCCCCCCGAACTCCGCGAAGGTCCCCGGCAGCCGCTCGATGTACTCGGCGATATCCGGATGCGGAGCGGCATCGCGCAGGTGGGCAATCACGTAGGCGGACATGGCATCCCTCCGGGTGTTCGGGTTCGTCCCACCGATCGTGCCCGGCGAAACGCTCGGAAGCGATTACCTGTCGGGTAATGGCCGGGCCTACGGACGTGCGGTGGCCGCCGGCTCGTGCGCGGTCCGCGCTTCCTCGTCGAAGCGGGCACGGGCGCGCTCCACATCGGGCAGCGTGACGGTCGCCCAGTGCAGCAGGGCATCGATGAGGCCCTGCAACGACTTTCCCAGCGGTGTGATGCGGTATTCGACCGCGACGGGCCGCGTGCCGATCACCACGCGCTCGACCATGCCGTTGCGCTCCAGGCGGCGCAGGGCGGTGGTGAGCGACTTCTGCGTCACCACCGGGATGGCGCGGCGAAGTTCGTTGAAGCGCAGCGACTTTCCACAGAGCGCATCCATGATCTGCAGCGACCACTTGTCCAGCATCTGATCGAGCAGCTCACGGTGCTGCGCGGTGAGCTGCGGGGCGTCGGTGTCGGCGGGGGAGGTTTCCGGCATGACACCTAGTCTCGTTGAAGTTCCCTCCGACTACCAGGTAGACATCGGATACCGACTCCGACAGTGAAGGGATCACCAGTGACAGTGCAGCTACTCACCCCGCCCGGCATGTTCACCCCCGTTCCGTACCACCATGTTTCGATCAGCACCGGCTCCCGCCACATCCACGTCGCCGGCCAGATCGCCCGCGACGCCGACGGCAATCCGGTAGCGCCCGGCGACCTGACCGGACAGCTCGTACAGGCCCTGCGCAACACCGCCCGCGGCCTGGCCGGAGCCGGAGCTACTTTCGCCGACGTGGTCCGCCTCCGCTTCTTCGTCACCGCATGGACCCCCGACAAATACGACGACTTCATCGCAGGCATCGAACGCGTCACCGACGAACTCGCCATCCCCCGCCCACTCCCGCCCGTCTCGGCCATCGGCGTCGACTACCTCTTCGAACCCGACGTCCTCGTCGAGGTCGAGGCATACGCCGTACTCGACTGAGCCGTCGCCGACCTCAGGATTGCGCCCGCTCGACCAGGGCGGCAATCCGGTCGGCGATCGCGGGGGCGCTGTCCTCGGGGAAGAAATGCCTGCCCGCCACCACGTCCGGCGCCGCCAGTCCGGCTGCTTCCGCCGCCTGCCGCCCATGCTTGGTCAAGGTCAGCGCCGGATCATCGCGAGCCCACACCACCTGCACCGGGTATTCGTGCGCACCGAGCACTCCTCGGTACAGTCGCTCCTTCTCCGGTGTCGTCTCGAACGACCGCATGATCCGCAGGAACGCCCGCCCACCGTCCCCGCGGGTCAGCAGCGCCCTATGCACGTCGATCTCCGCGCCGGTGACCGAGGTGTCGGCGGCGAGTCCGATGCGCCGCATGAGCGCACGGAAGACCGGCCCCCGCGCTCCCGCCAACCAGATCCGATTCACCCCGGGTACCTCGAAAGGCCGCATGGACCATGGCTTCCGAAACGACGACGCCGCCACCACGGTGTCCAATACGGTCAGCGAGGCGATACGCCCGGGATCGGCCGCGACCGCCTCGAACCCCACCGGCCCGCCGATGTCGTGCACCACCAGATGCACCCGATCCGACGCCATCCCCCGAATCAATTCCCCCACATGCCGCCCCAGCCCACTCCAGCTGTAGTCGAATCCCTCCGGCCGCTCCGACAACCCCAACCCCGGCAGATCCGGCGCGATCCCCCGCAACCCCCGCCCCGCCAACTCCCCCAGCACATTCCGCCACAGATAGCTCGACACCGGAACCCCGTGCAGCAGCAGCACACTCGGCCCCGCCCCCACGTCCCGCACAAAAGTCCGCACCCCGCCGACCTCGACATACCGCCCAGCCGCCGCATGCGCATCCAACAACCGCGCCACCCTGGCATCCATACCGACCATGCTGGTCGATTGCACCCCCGATTACCAAGGCTTCTCGCGCATCCGATCACCCTCCGCCGCGCGAACGGGCGCGACCGGTCCCCCGCGACCGGCCGCGCATCGCACCTAGCCGGACAGGCTGCTGAGCATGCAGGAGAACTGCGCCAGCGGGTGGATGACGGTCTGGCAGTTGTCGGCGATCTGCTCGGTCACCGCCGGGGCATGTGGTTCGAGCGAGAGCGGGGCAGCGGCAGCGGCACCCGCACCGGCCAGGGTCGCGGCGCCGACAACAGCACCAACGAGGACTCCGCGCAGTACGCGCATCTGAAACTCCTTGCGTATCAGGAAACGGCGGCCGGAAAACGCCCGGACGCGCCGCCCAACTTACCCGATTCTGTTGTGTCCGAGCGACTTCGGCGAGTGCTCGGCACAATGAACCGACTTTCATCCCTCGTTGTGTCGAGACCCTTCAATTCCTACGACACTCCTGACTCATCGTTGAGACCGGCGAACCGGGTTCTGGGCTTCTTCTAGGATTCGAAGGGGCATCGTGTGGTGTAGTGGCCGATCCTACGATTGACGGACCATCGACGTTGTTGTCTCGGCCCGTGTATGAGAAGGGTGCGAGTCCGATCCGAGCTGGAGTGCGATGGCCGCGATAAGCAGCGCTGCGCCCCCGATGGTGTAGAAGAGGCGGAGCTTCCCGGTCGAATGCACTTCCTTCTTCCATGCGAAGAAAAACCGAACCTCCTGAGGGCTACTCTTCCCGATCTGTCCGGTCAGACCCGCTTGTGGAAGATGGATTCTGAGCTGCTGCTCAAGATCGAGGCCATGTTGTACGGCGCCAGTCAACAGGCGGTGATACCAGACTTTGTCGACGAAATAGAAGGACATCCATAAAACGAATCCCAGGAACAGTACAATGGAAGACAGTTGAATCGAGTGGCCAAAGACCTTCACCACGGTGCTGTCCTTCGCGGCAACTGCGGCGGCGCCGAAGGCAAACGTTAGAACAGTCATGGCGAGTCCGCGTATGCGCCATTCAATATCGTTGAAATGCTGCTGCACTTCAATTGTCTTCTTCCACATCTCAAGATAGTGGGGAATATCTTCCTTCTCCAACTAGGCCTCCTTAAAATCGAAATATAGCAGAAGCTCTGAGAACCCTTCTGCAAGTGTGTAACTTGGGTGAACTTCATGACCTGCAGATATTGATTGTTCCCGCTCTATGTCGTCGTCAGTCCAATGGGATACTCGACGCAGGAGTTCGTAATCTGTCCGATGCTGCGCGACGCCGTACTGTGCAAAAACGTCGAGTGCCCCTATTTGCTGTGCCATCGCGACATCCTTCATGAGGCTGTCTCCGACATACGCGACCTGATCGGGCTGCAGTTGTTGGTCTGCGATTATCTTTTTCAAGATTCTGGTATCCGGTTTGAGTAGCCCCTTTGGGGTATGGCGGTGATCGGTCACTTTAAGCCCGTAGTCTTCTGCGGGGAGTTTTCTCAGATCACCGACCGTAAGGCCCAATGGCAAGTCGTGGTCGGGAGCGGTGTATAACGTCGATATGAGTCCATCTAGTCCGGTCTTCTTGATCCGCCACTCCGACCAGTAGGCGACAGCTTCCGTATAGGCAACAACTGGCACGTTGCGTCGCCGAATTTCCTCGATGGTTTCCTTGACGCCGGGGTACAGGCGTGTGGTTCGCAGTCGCTCAGAGTTGAGCACATGGATAGCTGAGTCGTAGACCTCTAACAGATTCTCGTTCGGGTGCAGCTCCTGAAGAGACGGGAGCTCGGTGAGTAGTGCAGAGTACTCGGTCGTGCCCCGTCGGCGGTGCACAGTCCTGATTTCGTCCTCAAGACGATTCTGGGGTACCCCGCTCATGGCTGAAAGATTGCTTAACATGGCCGAGAATGAGGCATGCCAGGCTCCGAACCAGTCCCACAAGGTGTTGTCGAGATCTGTAACCAGGAGTGCGACTTGTGGCCGGTCGCCCTTCATCATTGCCATGGCTACTGACCGTAGTCGACAGCTGTGACATTGAGTGTCTTACGGAAGGCACGAGTTCCGTTTCCAGTAGGTTTGTAACCCTTCGACAAGGGCGGCGGTCGCATGCGCGTAGGGCCGACGGCCTGATCCAGGTTGTCGCCCGTCAATTGACTTGTGGCCGCCTTGCGGATGGCCTAGCAGGCGTCCTGTCCCGTCGACATGAAGTTGACCGTGCGCCTAAAGCGCTGCGTAAGCTCCTACAACAACGCGTTAGCCACGTGCCATATCCACGAACCGGCTCAAATGCAGCTGGTGCGCGACGGTGATCGTCGCGGTGGGTCCGTTTCGGTGCTTGCCGAGGATGAGGTCGGCCTCACCGCCGCGCGGATCATCGCGTTCGAAGGCGTCGGGGCGGTGCAGCAGGATGACCATGTCGGCGTCCTGTTCGAGGCTGTTGTGGACGGCGATCCCCTGTGCCACGAAGTTGTGTGTGCCGGGAACGGTGCCGTCGTAGACGTCCTGCTCGCCGAGGTTGGTGATCTCGACGATGCGATCCCAGAAGACGTCGTTCGTCGCGAACATCTCGATATCGGCGTCGTCGAGGACGGCGGCGACGCGGGCGAGGCGAGAGCGACTTGGGGCGTGCTTCCAGAGGGCGGAACCGCAGTAGCGGGAGCCCAGGGCGGCCTGGAATTCGCGGTGGGAAATCTCCTTGGTGGCAAGGAGAGTCCGAACCTTGGTCCACACCTCCTTGGGCACGGTGTCCACGTTGGTGTTTCGAGTCATCGGCTCGAGCTCGCGCAGCGCCGCCTGAGCGGCTGTTCCCCGGGCACCATGGACGCCAACGTTCTCCAGGAAGATCGTCTGGTTGTCCGCACCGTCGATGGTGAGGTGCCAGCCATCACGGTAGCCCGGTTTGGGGACCTGCCTGATGCGTCCGTGGACGCCGACGCGGAGCAGCAGCTGTGCGAGGTCGTCGATGAGCCGACGGCTGGTGCTGGCGTAGTAGATGCGGGCTTGGCGGCCTTTCACGTCCCATCGCACCGAGCCATCGGTTGCCCACAGATGTCGGATGAACAGTGCGACCTGATCGTTCGGCAGTGCGAAAACGCGCTGGGGGATGAACTTTTCATGGCTGCGAAGGCCAAAGAGACCCAATTCGTCCAGCCATGCGGCGATCGGGTTGCGCTTACCGTGGGTGAGGTGGAACGGCGCGGGCAGGCGCAGCGTGGTCACCCGCGCGGCGGCGTACTCATCCCGGACGGGTGTGATGCCGAAGTGGCTCGCGGCGGTGCTCACCGCGGCGAGGTTCTCCTCATCGATGCTGGCGTATCGGATCGGCTGCCCCTTCACACAGGAGCCGTCACCGATCATGTGCGCGAGCATGACCACTTCCGCGTCCGCCATGCGCTCGATGTGCACCGGTTCGGGAACGACACGTGGGGTCGCAAGGCGGTCACCGACAGCGAGCTTTTGCAGGGGGATCCACCCGTCCACGGTCAGGAACGGGTGATTGCTGGTCGCCTCGACCTCGCGGCCGGAGGCCAGGCGCAGGCGAAAGACTTCTTTCCGGCCGCTGGGGAACACCTTCACCATCGGCCGCGCGACCATGCGCATGCGCTCGTCGAGCGACCACACCAGTGGCTGTTCGCCGCTGATCAGCAGTTCACCCAGCGTGACTTCATTTCCGGTGTCTGCTCGCAGGATTCGCGTCGACGCCGGGAGACAGCCGGACTCACGAAGGTCGGACACCATCGGCCGCTTATCCGTTCGCTGTTCCGGACCACGGTTCAGCTGTGAGATCGCGACCACCGGAACCTCGAGTTCCTTCGCCAGCAGCTTGAGGCTTCGGGAGAATTCCGAGACTTCCTGCTGCCGGGATTCGACCTTCTTGCCGGAGGTCATCAGCTGGAGGTAGTCCACCACCACCAGGCGTAGGTCGTGGCGCTGCTTCAAACGACGCGCCTTCGCGCGGATCTCCATCATGGTGAGGTTGGGCGAATCATCCACGAACAGCGGCGATTCGGAAATCTCACTCATCCGCCGCGCCAGCTTCGCCCAGTCGTCATCACTCATCCGCCCCGACCGCATATCGCCCAGCTTGATCTTCGCCTCGGCGGACAGCAGACGCATGACGATTTCGGTCCGGCTCATTTCGAGCGAGAAGATGACACTCGCCAAACCGTGCCGAATCGAGCAGCTCCGCATGAAATCCATGCCGAGTGTCGAATTGTGTGTCGGGACCATGGTGGGTCCGGCGAGGTACAGGTGGTGCCGATTGGCTACCTCTACACAGCGGACGGGGACGCTGTCGATCTTCCGAACGTCGACGATCCGGCGCTGATCGGAGCGCGCGGTCTCGGGCACCCGATGGTTGAGGTCCCCGTTCGCCGTGCGAACGCTGTGCGCGATCTCGCCGGTGGTGCGGATGGCCGGGTGCGGGCCGTGCATGGCCGACTCGGTGAGCCACAGGTGCTCTTCGTCGGCGACGATGACCGAGCCGTCGGAGAACTCCACCTCGTAGCAAGGCCGACCGGTCATGACCTCGGTGGCGGCCAGCACCCGCGTCGGGGTGCTGTCGGCATCGAGCAGGTCGTCCCCGACCCGGACCTCACCCATCGTGGTCCACCCGGTCGGCGTCGGCAGCGGCGTATCGAGGGCGAGCGCCTTGCCCACGCCGGGGCGTGCCGCCACGATGATCATCTGCCCTGGATGCAATCCGTTGGTCACTTCGTCGAGTTCGGTGAAGCCGGTGGGGACGCCGAGGGAGATGCCGCCGCGGGAGGCGATGGAGTCGAGTTCGTCCATGGTGGGCTGGAGGATTTCCTCCAGGGGGGCGAAGTCCTCGGTGGAGCGGCGTTCGGTGACCTCGTAGATTTCGGCCTGGGCGCGGTCCACGACCTCGGCCACGTCTTGGCCGTCGGCGCCCGCGTAGCCGTATTGGACGATGCGGGTGCCGGCTTCGACCAGACGGCGGAGGATGGCCTTCTCGGCGACGATCTCGGCGTAGT
Organism: Nocardia otitidiscaviarum; assembly: GCF_007362295.1. Taxonomy (NCBI): domain Bacteria; kingdom Bacillati; phylum Actinomycetota; class Actinomycetes; order Mycobacteriales; family Nocardiaceae; genus Nocardia; species Nocardia otitidiscaviarum. The sequence goes on from NZ_CP041695.1 coordinate 7,155,959, forward strand.
AGCCGGCGTTGGCGGCGGTGGGGACGGTTTGGGTCAGGGTGACCAGGTACGGGGGGCCGCCGATGCGTTTGAGTTCGCCGCGGCGGTCCAGGGCGGCGGAGACGGTGACGGGGTCGGCGGGTTCGCCGCGGCCGTAGAGGTCCAGGATGGCGTCGTAGACGGCCTGGTGGGCGGGGCGGTAGAAGTCGCCGGGACGGATCACCTCGACCACGTCGGCGATGGCGTCCTTGGACAGCAGCATGCCGCCGAGGACGGACTGCTCCGCGGCCATGTCGTGCGGCGGCTGGCGGCCGAAATCCTCACCGGGCGGCTCGTAGGACGGGCCCTGCTCCTCGTGGCCGCGGTCGTCGACGACTGCCATCAGACTCGACCGTCCTCTCTCATCTCCAACCACCTTCGATGACTCGTTGTACGCCTGCGCACCGACATGTTTCGGGACGCTTCGCGGCGTTGCGAGTGCGCGTCGGCAAACTCGTGGTGCCGAGCGCTGGATACGTGAGAACACGTCGTCACCGGCCTGCGGTCACGACACCGAAGCGAACGTAGGCGAGTGCCGGGGCACCCGACAAACCGAGCTGTGCACAGATCTGGGGATAACGTGGGCATTGTTCACCAGCTGTTGTGCACCCCCTGTGGATCACCTGGGGAGAAACCGGGGCCGAATAGATCAATCCGCAGGCAGTGGTGCAATTCGCACTGTGCGCAACTGTGGATCAATTCGGTACGGCGTGTCGCTGGACATGAACATTCGGGCGTGTTGGGTGAACGGCATCCCCCCGAAATGTGTCCTGCGACACAACGAGAGGGGTTGGTTTCGATCGGTAATCCCCAGGGCGACAACCGTTGTGGATCGGCAAACGGGACACCGACCCGATGAACACCGTTAACACCCGAAAGCCATCCGCGGGCAAACGAATCGGAGGCCACCCTCGCGGTGAAGATGGCCTCCGATCCCGGGCTCAGTCCCCGGATGTCACTCCGCGGCGTTGACCTGGAGGTCGAACTTGGCGACCACGGACGGGTGCAGGTGCACCACGACGCCGTGCTTGCCGGTGTTCTTGATGTGCGCCTTCGGCAGCTCGATGCTGCGCTTGTCCACGACCGGGCCACCGGCGGCCTTGATGGCGGCGGCGACATCGGCGGTGGTGACCGAGCCGAACAGCTTGCCGGTGCCCGCGGTCTTGACCGACAGGGAGACCGACTCCAGGCCCTCGATGGCCTGCTTCAGCTCGTTGGCGTGGTCGAGGTCGCGCACCTTGCGGGCGTCCTGCGCCCGGCGGATGCCCGCGACCTGCTTCTCGGCACCACGGGTGGCGACGATCGCCAGACCGCGCGGCAGCAGGTAGTTGCGGCCGTAGCCGTCCTTGACCTCCACGGTGTCGCCGGGCGCACCGAGGTTGTCCACATCAGCAGTAAGAATCAACTTCATTGCTGTGCCTTCCCTTCTCAGCGAGCCGTGGACACGTAAGGCAGCAGGGCCACCTCACGCGAGTTCTTGACGGCGACAGCGATATCGCGCTGATGCTGCACGCAGTTGCCGGTCACCCGACGCGCGCGGATCTTGCCGCGGTCGGAGACGTACTTGCGGAGCATCGTCGTGTCCTTGTAATCGATCTTGACGATGCCGGACTTGCTCTCCTTGCAGAAGGAGCAAGCCTTCTTCTTCAGCACCTTTTCACGCGCCGGTGCTTTGGCCATGGTCATCTACTCCGTAATTTCGGGAGCCTCACCTCTCGGAGGCTCCGATGCCGTTGTCTAGAACGGCGGTTCATCGTCCATATGCCCGCCCCCGAAGGAGCCGGCCGCGGGCGCGCTACCCCAAGGGTCGTCGCCGCCGGAGCCGCCAGCGTTCTGCTGCTGGCCACCCCGACCACCGCCACCACCGGAGTTGTTGAAGTTGCCGCCACCGCCGGAGCCGCCGAAGCCGCCCCCACCGCCACCGCCACGGGTGGTCTTGTTGATCTTCGCGGTGGCATACCGCAGCGAGGGACCGACCTCGTCGACCTCGAGTTCGACGACCGTGCGCTTCTCACCCTCACGGGTTTCGTAGGAGCGCTGCTTGAGTCGTCCGCTCACGATCACTCGCGAGCCCCGGGTCAGACTCTCGGCGACATTCTCCGCAGCTTCACGCCAGATGTTGCAGCGCAGGAAAAGCGCTTCGCCGTCTTTCCATTCATTGGTATTACGGTCGAAGATGCGGGGCGTCGACGCGACGGTGAAGTTCGCGACGGCCGCGCCCGCGGGCGTGAATCGAAGTTCGGGGTCAGCCGTCAGGTTTCCGATGACGGTGATGACCGTGTCGCCTTGGGCCATTATTCCTCCTGCTCTCCGGTGCAGTCCGCAGTGCACTCGCTGTTGCGCTCAGCCTAGAGGCGGGCACAGACAGTTACGAGCACACGTGCTGGAGGACTGGACTTACTTCTTGTCGAGGCGCAGCACCTTGGTGCGCAGCACCGATTCGTTCAGACCCAGCTGGCGGTCGAGCTCGCTCACGGTGTCCGAGTTGGCGGTCAGGTTGACCACCGCGTAGATACCTTCGCTCTGCTTCGCGATCTCGTAAGCCAGGCGGCGGCGACCCCAGATGTCGACGTTGTCGACCTTGCCGCCCTCGGCCGTCACAACATTGAGCATGTTGTTCAGGTTCGGGCCGACGGTGCGCTCGTCCAGGCTCGGATCGAGAATAACCATCACTTCATAATGACGCACGGACCTCATCACCTCCTGTGGACTAGGAACGGCCCACGGACGGTCCGTGGGCAGGAGGGTTCGTTGCGTCAGCAACCCGACAAGGGTACATGGGTCCGGCGCGGGCGCCGTGCGGGGGGCGGCTTCGGAGAAAGTTCCGGTGGGATGAGGCGGCCGGTCGAGGATACGCGGCCTAGGGTGGGGGCCATGCCGAACCGACCCGCCGCCATCGAGCCGGTCGCCGACCAGGAAGCCGTCGGCCGTCTCGGGGGCGCGGGCAGGCTAGGAATCGCGCTGACCTCGGTACTGGTGTGCGGGGTCACCCTGGTGCTGGCGTATCTGAACAAGGCGCGCTGTGCGGGCGGTCCGTTCACCGCAGACGGTCGCAGCACCGTCTTCGACACGCTCAAGGACTCCGACGTCTGCTACTCCGATATCCAGTTCCTCTGGTTGGGACGCGATATCAACGAGCACGTGTTCCCGTACCTGTCGGGCGGAATCACCGCCGACGGCATGCTGACCGGCGGCGCGGTCGAATATCCGGTGCTGAGCGGGCTGCTGATGTGGCTCGGGGCGCTCGGCGCGCAGGACGACGCGGCCTTCCTGCTGCACTCCGCGCTGCTGCTGGCCCCCTTCGCCCTGCTGACCGCCTGGATGCTGGGCCGACTGTCCGGTCCGGCCGCGCTGCTGTGGTCCGCCGGACCACCGCTGGTGCTCTACGCCTTCCACAACTGGGAACTGCCCGTGGTCTGCGCGGCCGTGGCCGCGGTCTACGTCATGACGGTGCCGACGCGGTATTCGGTGCGGGCGCGGGGCATCGCGGCGGCGGTGCTGCTGGCACTCGGGTTCTGCCTGAAGCTTTATCCGGGAATCTTCGTACTGCCCTTGGCCGTCTACGTCATGGTCACCGGGCGGAGCCTGCGCGGGTACGACGTGCGCGGTGCGTTCGCGGTGGTGGCGGCGGCCGTCGGCACGGTGGTGGCGGTGAATCTGCCCTTCGCCCTGGCCGGCTACGAGGGCTGGCGTGCTTCGATCACCTTCCAGCAGCTGCGTCAGGCCGACATCACCACCAATTCCATCTGGTACTGGGGGCTGCGGCCGCTGTTCGATCCGGGTATGGAGGCCGAGCGCGCCTTCCAGGACGTCGTCTCGCTGGTCTCGCCCGCACTGGTGCTGGCCTCCTTCGCGCTGGCCCTGTGGCTGGGCTGGCGACGGCACGCCACCACCGGCCGGTATCCGTGGATCGGCGTGAGCGGGGCCATGCTGTGCGGATTCCTGCTGCTCCACAAGGTGCATTCACCGCAGTACACCCTGTGGCTGATCCCGTTCCTGGTCCTGCTCGAGGTGCCGTGGACGGCGGTCGCGGGCTACCTGCTGGCCGACGCCGCCATCGGCATCGGCGTCTTCCGCTACTTCTACGCCCTGGGCGCCGGATACACCGCCGAGGTGGAGGAGAACATCGTGCAGTTCGGCGTCTGGGGCCGCGCCGCGCTGCTGGTGGTGTTCTTCTTCGCCTTCCTGCGCGCCGCCCCGCGCGGACGCCGCGCGGTATCCGAACCGTTCCTCGACTCGCGCCGCGACCTGGTGCCGGTCCCGCACTGAACCGCTCCCACGGCGTGCGGCACGGTTACTTGCGCGCGGGCTGCCAGTCCATTCCCCACCCGTAGGCGCGGTCCACGGCGCTCTGATTCCCGTTGACGTAGTTGACTTCCCGGTGCACGGTCAGCCCGCCTCCGCTATTTGTCAGCAGGGCCACCGCACAGGATCGGGCCCCGTCCACCGGGGAGTCCAGCCGCACCTCGATCTCGCGGCCGTCGGTCGGGAAGAGGGTGACCACCCCGTCGGCGGCGGCCCAGTTCGGCACGCCCTCGTAGATGAAGGCGAAGATCAGAATGCGCCGGAACGCCTCGGGCCGAGCCAGATTGATGTGCATGTTCTCGCCGCCGGTGGCCGCGCCGGTGCGGTCGTCGCTGTCGAGCCGGATGTACGGAGCGGCGTCCAGCGATCCGAAATTGTTGCCGATGGCCTGCACCACCCCCTTGGTGCCGTCGGCCAGTTCGTAGAGGCAGCCGAGGTCGAGATCGATTGCGCTGGAACGCTTGAACAGCCCCCGCTTGCGGCCCTGCGACCAGTTGAGATTGACGCGCATGGCGCCCTGGCTGTCGCCGGGCTTGGTGAGATTCACCGACGGCGTGGCCTTGGATAGCGTGACCTTGGACTGGTTCACACCGCATCCCCCCTCAGGGATTTCATGACCTTCCCGCACCCGCCGCGCCGAATGTGCTTGGCGGGTGCGGGAAGTCGATGGTTAGGCGAGACTCAGCCTACCGGCGTGACTTCCTTGTCACCCACTGTTTCGGGCTCACCCTCACGCCGGTTGCGAATAACGCTGGTGATGAAGGCCGCGCCGATGAAGGCGACACCGACGAGGCCGGTGATGATCTCGTTGACGTGCACACCGATCGAGATCAGCAGGATCAGTGCCAGCGCACCGATGGCCCAGTGCGCGCCGTGCTCCAGGTACACGTACTCCGACAGGGTGCCCTTGCGCACCAGGTACACGGTGATGGAGCGGACGAACATGGCGCCGATCAGGCCCAGGCCCAGCGCGATGATGATCGGATCCGAGGTGATGGCGAACGCGCCGATGACACCGTCGAAGGAGAACGAGGCGTCCAGGACCTCCAGGTAGAGGAACAGGAAGAAGCCCGCCTTGCCGGTGGCCTTGGCCAGTCCGGAGGGTCCGGAGGAGTGCTCGGCCTCCTCGACCATCTCCTCGGTGTGGAACAGCGACCCGAGGCCGTCCACCACGACATAGGTCACAATGCCGAGGATGCCGCCCAGCAGCACGGTCGAACGGTGCGCCTCGTCGGCGATGAACTCGGCGGCGACCACCACGCCGACCAGGGCCAGCACCACGGCGAGCATATCGAGCTTGCCGAGGCGGGCGAGCGGACGCTCCAGCCAGCTCAGCCAGGTGATCTCCCGCTCTTCGAGGATGAAGTTCAGGAACAGCATCAGCAGGAACGCGCCGCCGAAGGAGGCGATCTGCGGATGCGCGTCGGTCAGCAGCTTCTCGTAGCTGGGGCTGCCGTCCGCGAAGGTGAGCGCGCCGTCGGCGGGCGGATTCAGCGCCAGATCGAACGCCTGCACCGGGCTGAGACCGGCGGTGATCCAGACGATCGCCAGCGGGAAGACCAGACGCATACCGAAGACGGCGATGAGGATGCCGATGGTGAGGAAGATCTTCTGCCAGAACTCGCTCATCCGTTGCAGGACGGTGGCATTGATGACGGCGTTGTCGAAGGACAGCGACACCTCGAGGATGCCCAGAATGGCGCACAGTGCCAGCGCCTTCAGTCCGCCCATGGCACCCTGGGTGCCGTACGCGAACGCCACGATCAGGGAGAGGATCGTGACGACGATGGAGAGGCCGAATATTCGCACCGGCTGTGGCCTTTCGTGAAGTGAGTCGGCGTGTGTATATCGGGTCGAGTATGCCGAAGGGGGCTCGGTCGATCCGAGCCCCCTCGGTGGCGAGTCGGTGCTAGACGTTCACGCCGAAGTCGCGGGCGATGCCCGACAGACCGGAGGCGTAGCCCTGACCGATGGCGCGGAACTTCCACTCCGCGCCGTTGCGGTACAGCTCACCGAACACCATGGCGGTCTCGGTGGAAGCGTCCTCGGAGAGGTCGTAGCGGGCCAGCTCGGTGCCGTTGGACCGGTCCACCACGCGGATGTAGGCGTTGCGGACCTGACCGAAACTCTGCCCGCGCGAATCGGCTTCGTAGATCGAGACCGGGAAGACGATGCTGTCGACGGTGGGCGGCGTATTGGCCAGGTCGACGTTGATGACCTCGTCGTCGCCCTCGCCCTCACCGGTGCGGTTGTCGCCCGCGTGCTCGATGGTGCCCTCGGGCGACTTCAGGTTGTTGAAGAACACGAAGTGACCGTCCGACACGGCCTTCTTCTCCGTGCTCAGCCCGATGGCGCTGGCGTCCAGGTCGAAGTCGGTCCCGGTGGTGGTCCGCACATCCCAGCCGAGGCCGACCGCGACGGCGGTCAGGTTCGGCGCCTGCTTCGTCAGCGAAACATTGCCGCCCTTGGACAAACTGACACCCATGCGGGAATCCTTCCGTTGGAAAGTCTTGTGTAGTTAGTGGTCAACCCGGCAATGTCCGAATCGCCGGGTCCGCGATTACGACACTAGTAGCTTTCCGAGCGCTTGGTAACGAACAAGCTGAGGCCAACATGTGAATCGCGGGGCTCGCCGAGCTCGTAAACGCGCGGGCCGGACACATCGGTCACCACCTACCATCGGGATCGTGGCAGGGCGTAGACGCGGTTGGTTCCGGTCGTCCCGGGACGACGAGTGGGTGGGGCGGGCCCGGCAGGTGCTGACGTCCGCGTTCCTGGACATGGACCATCGGCAGAGCATCGCCGAGGCGGGGGCCACCGCGTCCACGCAGCTACAGCCGGAGCGGGGGTTGGAGGCGCGGTGGGAGCCGGTGCGGGCGCGATGCTACGACGCCGCGACCGCGTATCTCGCCCTCACCGAGCGGTTGGACCGGGCCGAACGCGAGGGCTTCCGGGTGCCGCAGCCGGAGATCGACGCGGTGGTGCGCCGGCTGACCGACGCGGCGCGCGGGGTGGACGACTTCTACCGGGGCAATCAGGCGCAGATCGAGCACGCGGTCGCGGTGATGGGGGCGGTGCCGCAGCTGGTGTTGCAGGTGCGCACGGCGGCCGAGCAGGCGCGGCAGGCGGCGAACGAGTCCGCGTACGCGGGATACCCCTCCGTGCGCCGGAGCGCGACCGCTGTGGATGAGGGTCTCGTCACACTCGACGCGGCGGTGGCGGGTGCCCCGGTGGGGGTGGTGCGGGAGGCCGCCACCGCGTTGGAGGCGTGCACCAAGGCGCTGTCAAGGGCACTGGAAGATGCTCCCGGCAAACAACATTCGGCTACCCGGGCGCTGTCCTCGGCGAGTACCCGGCTGGCCGCCGCCCGGCACCGGCTGGAGCGGGTCGGTTCCGCCTATTCGGCGCTGCTGCGCGAGTTCAACGCTGCGAGTTCGGCGGATTTGGCGAACAATGAGCGGGACAGCCAGCAAGCCATCGACGCCGCCGACGCCGAACTCACCCGGGCCCGGGAGGCGCTGGCGGACGACAACCCGGAGCACGCCCTTGAACTGACCACATCCGCGCGCGCACATCTCGCTACCGCCGAGGAGCGGGCCGACGCCGTCACCGACCGGCTGACCCTGCTGCGCGAGGTGCGCGCCGACCCGCAGCAGAAGGTGAAAGCCGTCCGGTTCAAACTGCGTGACGCGCAGATGCTGGCCGTGCACCGAGATCTGGTCGACGAATGGGGTTCGGTACTCGATGCCCAATCCGATCGGATCGATCGGGCCACGGATGGACTGACCGGTCGGCATCCTGACTACTGGGCGTACGTGTCCGAGCTGGACGCCGCCGCCGCATTCATCGCCGGGGTGGTCGACCGGATGCGAAAAGCCGAGAAATAGCCACACACGAAGGGAAAGAACGGGCGCAGATGACCGCGAGTACCACCTGTCCGGAAGCCGCGGCCGTCCCGGTCTCGCTCTTCAAGCGCACACCGCTGCGGCACTTCCGGCAACTACCCGGTCCCGAGATCCGACGACTGTTCCATCGCGCGCCGGAACCCTTCGGCGATTCCACCGACCGCGAACTGCTCGCCATGGCCCTCGGCGCGACCCTCTACGTGCCCGCCACCCGCGCCGACCTCACCGCCACCATCACCCGGCGCGCCGAACGCGGCGTCTGCTCCATGGTCATCGACCTCGAGGACGCCGTCGCCGACCACGACCTGGAACTGGGCAAGCGCCAGGTGGTGGACACCCTCGACGCCCTGGCCGCGGGCACCGACGCGCATCCGCTGCTGTTCGTACGGGTGCGCGACGCCGACACCATCGGCGAGATCGTGGACATGCTCGGCGGCGGAGCCAGTGCGCTGCTCGGCTTCGTCTTCCCCAAGTTCGACAGCGCCTGCGGACCCAAATACCTGGACGCCATCACCGCCGCCTCGGAACGGCTGGGCCGCACCGTCTTCGGCATGCCGGTGCTGGAATCACCGGCGCTGGTGCATCGGCAGACCCGCGACGAGGAACTCCAGACCATTCGCGAACTGCTCACCCCGCGGCGGGAACAGGTGCTCGCGGTGCGCATCGGGGCCACGGACATGTGCTCCAACTTCGGTATCCGCCGCGACCGCGACCTCACCATCTACGACGTGCGGGTGGTGGCGGACGTCATCGCCGATATCGTCAACTACCTCGGGCGCGTCGACGGCACCGGATTCACCATCACCGGGCCGGTGTGGGAGTACTTCGCCGATCACGAGCGCATGTTCCGGCCGCAGCTGCGCACCTCGCCGTTCGCGGAATCCGACGCGGTGCCCTTCCGGCAGTATCTGGTCAGCCGCGACCTGGACGGATTGCTGCGCGAGATCACCCTGGACCGCGCCAACGGGATCCAGGGAAAGACGGTCATCCATCCCTCGCACGTGGCGGCGGTGCACGCCCTCTCGGTGGTCACCCACGAGGAGTACGCCGACGCGCTGCACATCCTCGAGGCCGATGTCGGGGGAGTGGCGGCCTCGGAGTACCGCAACAAGATGAACGAGATGCGCCCGCACCGCAGTTGGGCGCTGCAAACACTGCTGCGGGCCCGGGTGTTCGGCGTCACCAACAAGGGAGTCTCGTTCGTGGATCTGCTGAAAGAACTGGTGGCATCGTGAGCTTCGCGCCGTGGGCGACACGGGAGCTGGGATTGGAACTGCGGCACGGGGATTCGTTCGTGCCGTCGCGGTGGCGGATCACCGAGCTGATCGAGCCCGGATTGCGGCGCAATCCGCGGCGGGCGCACCTGCTGGTCTCGACCGTGCTGGGTAAACACCTGCCCACCGACCCGCACCGGGTGATCGACGCGGCCGACCGGCTGGGCGATCTGGTGCTCGATGTGCTCGGCGCTGCCGAGGACGATGACCACGGCCGCGGCGCGGCGACGGGAACCGCCGCGGTGGTGCTCGGATTCGCCGAGACCGCAACGGGTCTGGGCCACTGCGTGGCGGCGCGCATGCGGGCCGCATGCTATCTGCACTCGACCCGGCGCGACGTGGCGGCGGCCGAGACGCTGACCGGATTCGAGGAGGGCCATTCGCACGCCACCTCGCATCTGCTCCAGCCCATGCCCGCCGAGATCTTCCGCAACGAGCTGCCCATGGTGCTCGTGGACGACGAGATCTCCACGGGGGCGACGGCCATCGACGCCATTCGCGCCCTGCACGCGTTCACCCCGCGCCCGCACTACGTGCTGGCCTCGCTGGTGGATATGCGCACCGACGCGGACAAGGCGGCCTTCGACGCGGCCGCCGCCGAACTCGGCGTGCGCATCGACACCGTCTGCCTGGCGTCCGGGCGGACGCTGCTGCCCGAGCGGCTGACCGAATCGGTTGCCGCCCTGCCCGATCCGGAACTCAACCCGGTAGCCACGCAGCGCGGCGAGTTCGCCCGCATCGAACTGCCGTGGCCACACGATGTGCCCGAGGGCGGGCGGCACGGCCTGCTCGCCGCCGACGCGGACCGCTTCGAGGCAGCGCTGTCGGTCGCCGCCGAACGCCTGCGCTGGGAGTTGGCCGCGCTGCCCTGGCCGACCGACCGGAGGCTCGCCGCTGTCGGCGCAGCGCACGGGCCGGACAGCCGCGCGGCAGGGTCCGCACTCGACCACGATGGCGTACCGACGCCGAACGCGGCGCCGTCGGCGCCGCCGAATACGGTGACGTCGCCACCGAGCGGCGAGGTCGCCCCCGATAACGCCGATGGGCAGGCGGTGGGCGGTCGTGGCGCTGGGGCCGCCGGTGGCGTCGCCACGCTGGAGCGCGCCGGGGCGGGACGACCGGTGATCGTGCTGGGGCATGAGGAGTTCATGTACCTGCCGCTGCGGCTCGCCGCGGCGCTGGCGGACGATGGCGTGCCTACCCGGTACCAGACCACCACGCGGTCACCGGCCTATGTGCTGGATGAGCCGGGGTACCCGCTGCGGCGCGGATTCCGTTTCACCGCACCTGAACCCGACGACGTCCCGCGCTACCTCTACAACGCCTGCTGGCCGGAGCCCGGCGCGCCCGACCCGATCTTGCTGGTCGTCATCGACACCCCGGCCGACACCGAGCGGCTCACCGAGCCGGGCGGCCTCGTCGACGTCCTGACCGCCTCCGGAGCCGATGTGGTGCTCGCCGTCGTCCCCGCCGCCGACCCCCGCGCCCTCGCCGCCGCCCGCATCGACTACCGGATGACGGCGCGGGTCGCCGCCCGGACCAGAGCGACCGCGGGGGAGATGCCTGCCAGCGTTGCGGCCGCGAGTAGCGCGGCCGGAGTGCGGGCGGGTGGCGTCACGGAGAGCGGCGCGACGGTGGGAGATTCGGCGGCGGGCGGCGCGGCCGTGAGTGGTGCGGCATCGGACGTCGGCACCTCGATCGGAGCGCGGGCGGGTATCGCCGAGCCTGCGATCCTGCCGAAACCCCTGCGCGGGCCGGAGTTCGGGTCCTACGCGCCGGATGAGGTGGCGTGGTTGCTCAAGGATCTGTCCGGGGTGGACCTGGAAGCCGATGTGGCGGAGCGGGAGCGGCGGATTCAGGACGGGGTGGCGCATTACGCGGAGTCGCTGCCGGTGGAGTATCAGCCGGACGCGGCGTATCGGGAGCTGTTCGACCGGGTGCTGGACGAGAGCGCCGAACGGCTGGCGTTGGCGGTGGCGACGGTGGCCGAACTCGTTGTCGCCGAACGTGGCGACGTGGTGGTGCTGGCCTCGCTGGCGCGGGCCGGGACGCCGGTGGGTGTTCTCATGCGGCGTTGGCTGCGTTACCGTTCGCCCGCGCTCGAGGTGCCGCACTACGCGGTGTCCATCGTGCGGGATCGCGGCATCGACGCGGTGGCACTGGACTACCTTGCCCGGCACCACGATCCGGCGCAGGTCGTGTTCGTGGACGGGTGGACCGGCAAGGGGGCCATCACCCGCGAACTCACCGCCGCCCTGGACGCCTACCACGCCGCGGGCGGGGCGCGCTTCGACGACGAGCTGGCGGTGCTGGCCGATCCGGGCAGCTGCGTGCGCACCTACGGCACCCGCGACGACTTCCTCATCGCCTCGGCCTGCCTCAATTCCACGGTCTCCGGCCTGGTTTCGCGCACCGTGCTCAATGACACCCTGATCGGACCCGGCGATTTCCACGGCGCGAAGTTCTACCGTGAGCTGGCCGCCGACGATGTGTCCGCCCGTCTGCTCGACACCGTCAGCGCACGGTTCGACGCGGTGCGCCCCCGGGTCGCCGACAATCTCGCCGCCCTCCGCGCCGCCGACCGCAGCCCCACCTGGGCGGGCTGGGATTCGGTGGAGCAGGTGCGGGCCGAATACGGCATATCCAGCGTGAATTTCGTGAAACCGGGCGTCGGCGAGACCACCCGCGTCCTGCTGCGGCGTGTGCCGTGGAAGGTGCTGGTGCGCGAGGCCGACGCCCCCGAACACGCCCATATCCGCATGCTCGCGCAGGCGCGCGGGGTACCCGTGGAAGTAGTACCCGAGCTGGCCTATGCCTGCATGGGATTGATCAAGGACGTGAAACAGTAATGGTGGACCGAAGACCCGCGCTGTACCGCAAGACCCTCATCGCCACCGATCTCGATCGCACGATGATCTATTCGCGCAACGCCTTCGGCGAGTCTCCGGAGCCGCGCACGGTCTGTGTGGAGCACCTGGAGGGCGCTCCGCTGTCGTTCATGACCGTCATCGCCGCACAGCGCATGGCGACGCTCACCGCCCCGGCCGCGGTGATCCCGACCACCACCCGAACCATCAAGCAGTTCAACCGGATTCGACTACCCGGCGCCCCCTGGCGATACGCCATCACCAGCAACGGGGGCAATATCCTGGTCAACGGCGTCCCCGATATGCGCTGGCGCATCGACCTCGACGCCGAGGTGCGCGCCACCAGCGCCACGCTCTCCGAGGTCAGCGCCGAACTACGGGCCCGCATCGACGACTCCTGGGCCACCAAATTCCGGGTGGCCGACCACCTGTTCTGCTACCTGGTGGTCAAACCCAAACTCGTGCCCACCGGCTTCCTCGCCGACTGGGACGCCTGGTGCCGGGAGCGCGGCTGGTCCGCCTCCCAGCAGGGCCGCAAGATCTACAGCATGCCCACGGCGGTCTGCAAGAGCCGGGCCGTCGCCGAGGTGCGCCGCCGCCTCACCGCCGCCGGGGAACTGCATGCCGGAGCCCGCCTGCTCGCCGCCGGGGACGGCGCGCTCGACGCCGAGATGCTGCGTGCCGCCGACTCGGCCATCCGCCCCCGCCACGGCGAGCTGGAGCAGCTCGCGTGGACCCACCCCAACCTCACCGTCACCCGCAGCACCGGCATTCTGGCCGGTGAGGAAATGGTCGACTGGATGCTCGACCGCTCCGAAACTCGCTGAGTATTCAGCGCCACCGTTCCAGCAGCCGACCGGCTTCCGCGGCGAGGGCCCGTTGCAGGAACGGGCCGAAGCTCACCCGCGCCGCTCCCGCCTTGGCGAATGCCGCGGGTTCCCCGGACTCCGGCATGGCGATGGCATTGACCGGCAGCGGGAGTTCGCGGCACAGGCGGCGCAGCACGTCGGGCTCGTGGCGGCCGACCGGATAGAGCACGTCGGCACCGGCTTCGGCGGCGAGTTTCAGCCGGGTGACCGCACTTTCGAAACGGTCGGCCGGAGCGTCGGCGGCGGGGCGCAGGAAGACATCGGTGCGGGCGTTGACCACCAGGTGGACGCCGGTGGCATCGGCGCTCTGGCGCAGCGCGCCGACGCGGTCGGCGTGTTCGGCCGGATCGCGCAGTCGGCCGCCCTCGCTGTGCACGGTGTCCTCGATGTTCAGGCCCACCGCACCCGCCTCGAGCAGGCCCTCCACCAGGCGGGCGGCGTCGAGCCCGTAGCCGGATTCGATATCCACCGAGACCGGAATGTCCACGGCCCCGGTGATTTCGCGGACCCGGGCGACCACATCGGTGAAGGCCATCCCCTCCTGGTCGCTCTTGCCCATGGCGTCGGCGAGCGGATGACTGCCGACGGTGAGCGCCGGAAATCCCGCCTCCCGCACCAGGTTTGCCGACCAGGCGTCCCATACGGTCGGCAGGATCACCGGATCGCCGGGGCGATGCAGGGCGAGAAAGGCCGCCGCCTTGTCCTTCAGCTCGATCATGCCTCGATCCTGCGCCATCGAACCGCCGGACGCCATGGGTGATCTGTCCCTTGTATCGCCACGGCGCTACCTCGGTGGGCTACGCCGACCCGCGCACCGCAGCGCCTGCCGACCCGCGCACCGCAGCGCCTGCCGACCCGCGCACCGCAGCGCCTGCCGACCCGCGCACCGCAGCGCGCGCCGACCCGCGCACCGCGGCGCGCGCCGACACACTCATCGCAGCGCCTGCCGGGCCGCGCGCACCAGCAGCATGGCGCTCATCGCGCCGGGATCGATATGTCCGACACTGCGCTCACCCAGGTACGACGCGCGCCCCTTGCGGGCCTGCATGGGCGCGGTGGCCTTGCGCCCCGCCTCGGCGGCGGCGACCGCCGCCTCCAGCGCGGTGGCCGGGCCGGAGCCCACGGCCAACTGCCGGTCCAGACAGTCCGCGGCCGGGGCGAGCGCGTCGACCATGGTCTTGTCGCCGCGTTCGGCCTTGCCGCGCGCCATCACGGCCTCCAGCCCGGCGCGAAACGCCTTGGCGAAAGTCGTTACGTCCGTGCCGGATTCGAGACCGTCGGCCACCCGTAGGAAGAAGGTGCCGTACAGCGGTCCGCTGGCCCCGCCCACGGTCCGCACCAGGATCATGCCGGTCTGCTTGCACACCTCGGTGGCGCTCGCCCCGGGCGCGTCCGCCAGCGCCGCCACCGCCGCGGCCAGGCCGCGCTGCATATTGATCCCGTGGTCGGCGTCGCCGATGGCCGCGTCCAGCGCGGTGAGTTCGGCGGCGCGCTGATCGATCAGCGCCGCGTAGGACCGCACCCAGGCGGCCGCGTTCAGCTTTGCCATCACATCCCCCATCGCAGGGCTGGGGTACGCACGGGCGCGTCCCACAGCGAAACCAGATCGTCGTCGAGTCGAGTCAGGGTTACCGAGCAGCCGGCCATATCCAGCGCGGTGATGTACGGGCCCACCAGCGATCGCGCGATCTCGATCCCCTGCCCGCGCAGGATCCGCGCCACCTCGTCGAACATGACGTACAGCTCAATGAGCGGCGTCGCGCCCATCCCGTTCACAAAGCAAAGCACCGAATCCCCGCTGGTGCACGGAAGATCCGCGAGCAGCGGCTCGACCAGCAGGGCAGCCACCTCGCGTGCGGACGCGAGCGGCATCCGCTCCCGGCCCGGCTCACCGTGGATACCGATGCCGATCTCCATCTCGTCGTCACCGAGTTCGAAGGTCGGATGCCCGGCCGCGGGCACCGTGCACGAGGTCAGGGCCATCCCCATACTGCGCGAACGGACGTTCACCACCTCGGCCACCCGCACCACCTCCGCCAGCGGCCTGCCCTGTGCGGCCGCCGCCCCGGCCATCTTCTCCAGCACCACGGTGGCCCCGACGCCGCGCCGCCCGGCCGTGTACGTGCTGTCCTGCACGGCCACATCGTCGTTCACCACCACCGCCCGCACCTCGCCGCCGGATTCGGCCTCGGCCAGTTCGGCGGCCATCTCGAAATTCATGACGTCGCCGGTGTAGTTCTTCACGATGTGCAGCACGCCCGCCCCGGCCTCGACGGCCGCGGTGGCGGCGAGGATCTGGTCCGGCACCGGGGAGGTGAAGATCTCCCCCGGACAGGCGGCGTCGAGCATGCCGGGCCCGACGAAACCGCCGTGCAGCGGCTCGTGCCCGGACCCGCCGCCGGACACCAGGGCCACCTTGCCCGGTACCGGCGCGTCCGCGCGCACGATCAGTCGCCGCTTGGTATCGATACGCAAATCCGGATGGGCGGCGGCCATCCCGGCGAGCGCCGTTTCGACCACATCCCCCGGACGATTGATGAGCTTCTTCACCCGAACGCTCCTTCTGGCGAAAGCCGGTCCGAATTCAGGCTCCCATCACGACCGCCCGCGTGCGCCGGATTCGCGGCTATTCCGCGTTCGCGTCGTCGCCGGTGACCGCGTCGCCACCGAGCAGGGGCGTCTCGTCCTCGAGGGTCCGGGCCAATTCGATATCGGCCACCAGCTGTACCACCAGTTCCCGCAGCGGTGAGGTCGGCAGGTGGTGGGCGGCGAATTCGAAGGGTTCGACGATATCGAGCCCGCCCCGGGCGGCCGCCGTGATCACCCACGGAATGCCCACGCCGTCGGGTGCGACACCGAGTCGTTCGCGCAGCACATCGGCGGTCTCGTTCATGAGTCCGGTGCGCCGGGCCACCGCATCGGTCATCTGTTCGTCTAGTTCGGCGCGGCGCAGCTCCAGCGCGCCCATATCCGCGCCCCGCTCCTGCGCCCGCGTGGTGCGCACCGACCCGTCCTCGAACACCTGGAAGCCCTCGTTGATGGCGGTGGTGCCGAGGTTCACCTCGGTCTCGGCGAGATCCGGGAGGACGCGTAGACAGTCGAGCACGGCGTCCAGCGCCGTGACCAGCCGATCACGGATCTCGCGTCTTCGCCGCCGCTCGCGTTCGGCCGCGTCGCGTTCGGCGAGCACCTGCTCCACCGCGCGGCCGATCCGGAAGGCCAGGGCCGTGGATTCGGGGGCCCACCCGCCCCGCGGCACGTATTCGCCCTCGCGCGGGGTGATCGAGTCGAGAAAGGCGTTCACGGCGTCGAGCAGATCGTGCAGCTGTTCGCGGGACACGCCGGGGTGCCGGAACGCCCGCAGATACTGTTCGTGCGTTACCGCCGGATCGCCGCGCCCGGTCGGCCGCTGTCCGGCCGCCGGATCGACTCCACCGTCGCTCACTCCGCCGATACTGCCACGGCCGGACCGCCCGGTGGGGCACCGACAGCCGACGACCGGCGTGCCCCGGCGAGTGGTGGTTCTCGGCGGTGTGGGTGATCAGTGCTGCTGCTGGGCGTTCAACTGCTGCATGATCACGCCCTGCAGGCGTTGCAGACCGCTCGGCGTGATTCCGCTCTGGAGCTGGCCCTCCAGGGTGCGAACCAGGTGGGAATCGTCGAGCACCTTCTCCGACGACTGAATGAGCACCGTGCCCGCGCCGGTGAAGTCGAACTGGCGCTCCTCGCCGGAGTTCACGCCGAAGCGCGCGGCACCTGCCGCCAGGAAGCTCGAGATCCAGCGTTCGTCGTAGTGGTGGCTCGGCGACGGGCAGTCCGCCCAGCCCACCAGCGCCTCCGGATCCACCCGCAGCGGCGGTTCGGCGAACATGACCGGGCCGTTGGAGGAGGCCAGGAATTTGCCGGTGCCGATGAGGGTGAGGAAGCCGGGCACGATCGACTGGTTCAGCGACAGGCCGGGCTCGAACGCCAGCAGATTCGCGGCGCGCACGGTCAGGTTGCCGTCGTCGAGGTCGTAGGAATTGATGTCGTAGCCGCGGTCGCCGATGATCAGCTTCCCGTGGCCCTCCGCCACCACGTAGTCGCCGGTGAACAGCGGCGCCGAGAACTGCTGCGACACCATGTGCATGAGATTGCCCTGCACGCCGTGCGACAGCGACTGGAACCGCATATCGCCGTAGTAGGCGATCATCGCGCCCTTGCGCATGAACCAGGGCCGGTCGAGATCGATGCAGTAGGCGTAGTTGTTGCCCGGAATATTGTCGCTCGCACCGAGATTCGTCGGGTTCAGGACCTGCGGCTGCTCGCCCTGATAGCCGCCCGCGAACGGCTGCTGACCCGTCCCCTGGTATCCACCGGGCTGATCGGGGTATCCGCCGGGCTGCTGGTAACCACCCGGCTGCTGGTAGCCGGGCTGTTGGTAACCACCCGGCGGCTGTTGATAACCGCCGGGCGGCTGCTGGTAGCCCGGCTGCGGCGGGTAGCCGCCCGGCTGATTCGGGTAGCCGCCCTGGGGATTCTGGTATCCGCCCGGATTCTGGTAACTCATCGCTTCACAGCTTCTCTTCGGATGCCTGCACGAATACGACGCCTTGGCCGACGCAGTGCAGCTGCATCGCCTCGCCCGAACCGCGCCCGACCGCGTCGCGCCAGCTCATCGCCGTCTTCAGTTCCGTCTGCACGTTGCCGTAGGACGCGACGAACGCCTGCGGGTCCACCACCACCGGATTCGGTCCGCCGACCTGCAATTCGATGAAGCCGCCGTGGCCGAGCAGCACCGCCGCACCCTGACCGGACAGCTGGGTGGTGAACATGCCCTGGCCGGTCAGCACCCCCGACGCCGCACCGCGCAGCGCGCCCATCAGGCCGCCGCCGCGACCGCCCTGGCCGCCCGAACTCGCCACCGACACAATCGAACTCTGCAACCCGGCGGTATTGGCCAGCAGCCGCGACGCCTCCACGCGCAGGGTGGCCCCGGGCTGCATGTGCACCACGTGCACCTCCAGACCGGCGAAACCGTAGTGCACCTCGCCATTGCCCTGAGCCAGCATGGTGCGTTCGTGCTCGCCCGCCATCATCCGCCCGGCCATGCCCATCAGGCCGCCCATGCCGCCCATCTGGCTCGCACCCGGTACCTGATGCGGGGAGAACGAGATGTCGCCCTGGTAGAAGAGCATCGAGCCGGTGCGCGCGACCACGCCGCCCGCCTGGCCCGCATGGACCTTGACGACCTTGCCGTTCACTTTCTCGAACATCGCGTGCGCCCTCTCACCGCTCGGCGGGCTGGATCAAGACCACGCCCTGCCCCTCCCAGCGCAGCGAGAACGCCTCCCCGCCGCCCTGGCCCATGACCGACCGCCACGAAACATCGGTCACGAAGGACTGATTCAGATTGCCGCGCGCCGCCACGAACGCATCCGGATCCACCACCAGCGGATACTGCGGCGACACCTCCAGATGGATGAGCGGGCCGCCCGCCGACAGCAACGCCACCTGGCCCTGGCCACTCACCGTGGTGGTGAACAGGCCCGCGCCGGTGGCCCCGCCGCGCAGGCCCGCGAACGTCACGTCGGTGCGCAGATTCCCGGCGAACGCCAGCAGTTGCTGCGACTCCACCTGGAGCGTGTCGTTGTTCAGGTTCACCACGGTGACGTTCTGGCCGTTCACGGCGAAGAACACCCGCCCATTGCCCGAACACTCCATGAGCGAGAGCGATTCGCCGGTGGCGCGGCGCTTCAGACCCGCCAGCACACCGTCGCCGCCACCGAAACCGGCGCTCTTGAACTGGATGTTTCCCTCGTAGGCCACCATCGACCCGGAGATCGCCCGGATACTGCTCCCGGCGAGCTGCGCCTCGATGACCTTCTTCGACTTTTCGAACAACTGCGCCATGGGTGGTTCTTGCCCCCGGGTAACTCGGACCGTCGCCGCCACCCTAACCGAAAACCCTCGGCGCAGGTACGGCGTGTTTCTCGTAGAGTGGCTGACGAACGCACCGACAAGCGAAGGGTCGATCTTGTCCGCAACACTGGTTAAGGGCCAGAACGGTCCTCTGACCGTCAACGACGTCGTGATCTCGGTTCAGATCGGCGCACCCGCGGATGTCTCCGCGCTGCTGGTCACCGAGAACGGAAAGGTCCGGTCGGACGCCGACTTCGTCTTCTTCAACCAGCCCAGCGGTCCCGGCGTGAACCTGCAACCCGCGCCGTCGGGGCAGCCCGCCGCGCTGGCGGTGTCGCTGTCGGCGGTACCCGTCGACATCGCGCAGATCCGGGCCGTCATCACGCTCGACACGCCCGGCGGCAGCTTCGGGCAGATTCCCGCGCCCGTCGCCCACGTGTCCGACCAGTCCGGAAATCCGTTGTTCGAGTACCGGATCGAGGGGCTCAGCAGCGAATCCATCGTGATCGCGCTGGAACTGTATCGGCGACAGGGCAGTTGGAAGGTGCGCGCCGTCGGGCAGGGCTACGCCGGTGGTTTCGCCGCGCTGGTCACCGATCACGGTGTGCAGGTGAACGAACCGGCCGGCCAGCAGCAGGCTCCACCGCCGCCCCGCCAGCCGCAGGCGCCCGTACCGCCGACCCCGGCATCACCGCCACCGGCATCACCGCCACCGGGGCAGTACCCGCCGCCCGCGCCGGACTACCCGCCCGCCGGTGGCTACCCGCCGCCGGGACAGGGTGGCTACCCGCCGCCCGGCCAGGGCTATCCGCCACCGGGACAGGGCTACCCGCCGCCGGGTGGCACCGGATATCCGCCGCCCGTACCGGATTACGCGCCGCAGGGCGGCTTCCCGCCGGGTGGACCGGGCGGCTACCCGCCGCCGGGGCAGGGTGCCCCCGGCGGTGCCGCGCCCGGCTTCCCGCCGCCCGGACCGGCGCCCGATCGCGACCTGCCGCAGTCCGGCGGCGCGGTCAGCCTGGTCAAGGGTCAGCGGGTCAACCTCCGCAAGGAGGGCGGCCAGGCGCTGACCTATGTGCGAATGGGCCTGGGCTGGGATCCGGTCAAGCGCGGCGGCATGTTCGGCAGCCGGGCCGTGGACATCGACCTGGACGCCTCGGTGGTCCTGTTCGCCGGCATGAACGTGATGGATGTCGTCTACTACGGCAGCCTGGTCTCCAAGGACGGCTCCATCCGCCACTCCGGCGACAACCTGACCGGTGAGGGCGCGGGCGACGACGAGCAGATCATGGTGGACCTCACCCGGGTTCCCGCCCCGGTCACCACCATGCTGTTCATCGTGACCTCCTACAAGGGACACACCTTCGAGCAGGTCACCAACGCCTTCTGCCGTCTGGTGGACGCCAACGGCGACAAGGAGATGGCGCGCTTCACGCTGGCGGGCGGTATGCCCTTCACCGCCATGGCGATGGCGAAGCTGTCCAAGTCCGGGTCCGACTGGAAGATGGAGGCCATCGGCGAGGGCTTCCAGGCCAAGCATCCGGGCGAGGCGGTACCGCAGCTGGCCCGCTTCATCGGCGGCTGAGGCCGACCCGGCACGACGCGTAGGTGCCCCGCGAACCGGAAGCGGTTCGCGGGGCACCGTGGCGTTCGCGGCGGGCCGCTACCCGATCGCGCGACTCAGGTGGTCGTGCCGACCCGGTCCGGTCGGGGCCGCAGCGGGCGCGGCAGCCAGGGGAACACCGGGTCCGCGGTGTGGTCGAGTACACCGCCCACCGGATCGTCCACCCCGTCGCGGCGCACCAGATCCGCTGCGGGCCGGTAGATCTGCCGAATGATCAGCACGCACAGCGCGATCACCGCGATATCGCGCAGGATCACCGTGCCCGTGAACCACTGCTCCGGCACGCCCTTGCGGTCCTCGCCGAGGTAGTAGTACATCCGCGGTACCCACACCAGCGCGTCGACGGTCATCCACGCCAACAGGATTCGCCGATGCGGCAGCGCCAACACCGCCAGCGGCACCAGCCACAGCGAGTACTGCGGACTCCACACCTTGTTGGTGAGCAGGAAGGCCGCCACCACCAGGAAGGCCAGCTGCGCCAGGCGCGGCCGCCGTGCCGCCGTCAGCGCGATCCAGGCGATGCCCGCACAGGCGGCCAGGAACAGCAGCAGCGACACCAGATTCAGGATCGACGGCGACTCACCGGATTTCAGATAGCCGTCGAATCCGGCCCAGCCGGTGAAGGAGGTGATGACGTTGTACACCGAATCCGGGTCGGCGTGCCGTTCGGTATTGAGCCGGAAGAACTCCCACCAGCCCTTCGGATACAGCACCGCGATGGGCAGGTTCACCGCCACCCAGGTACCGGCCGCGGCGGCGAGGGCGGTCAGCCCGGAACGTATGGGGCCCAGGCGGTGCCAGGACAGCGAGGTGCCGTAGCCCTCGTCCCCGAGCCGCTCGGCACGCAGGCACAGCACCAGGATCGGCCCGAGCAGCAGCAGCGGATACAGCTTGGCCGCGCCACCGAGGCCCAACAGCACTCCCGCCAGCACCGGCCGTCGCCGCGCCCAGGCCAGCAGGCCGCCGGCGGCGAAAGCCGTTGCGAGAGCGTCGAAATTGGTGAACGCGTGCACCAGCACCAGCGGTGAGCACGCCACCAGGGCGGCATCCCAGACCCGGCGACCGGCCAGCAGCGCGGTCGCCCACACCGTCACCAGCCACGCCATGGCCAGGCCCAGCGCCACCACATTGAAGTAGATGACCACCTGCAGCGCGCCCGGCAGACCCCACAGCTGGGAGGCGGCATCCCAGGTCTTGGCCACCTGCATGGACCCGTACTGGTACAGGCCCGACAGCACCGGATACTCCATGTACCGCACCTGCGGTTCGCCGTCCGGCCCGGTCTCGGTCCACTGCTTCTTGTACGGGAACGCACCCTCGTTCAGGCGCTCGGCCCCGTAGAGCGGCACCGTGTCCGAGTAGCACATGGCGATGTACTGGCGGCCGTCGTTCCAGTCCAGGCCGACCACGCCGTTGTCGTCGACGGTCTGCTGAATGCACGGGGCCTTGCTGCCCCAGCCGAGCGCCAGGAAGATCACCGCGAAGGCGAACAGCACCCGCATGGGCGTCCAGAACCGCACCCGCCCGATCAGGGCGTGATCGCCGACCGGACCACCGGTGAGGGTGCTCAGCTGGGCGACCAGGGAATCGTTGCGGCTGGGCCGGTCCCGCTCATCGGCGGAACGCAGATCCCCCGCCAGCGGCGCGGGTGCGGCATACCGCGCCGGTGTTTCGTGCATCGGCCGTCCCCCGCCCGTGTCCGCGCCGATGGGCGACGAGTGCTCGTCGGCCATCGGCGCGCGCACCAACTCCTGCTCGATCACGGCAAGAGGCTACCGGTTGTTCGGTGACCCGTAGCCGTTGCCATTGTCCGACCGCGGCGTGGGCGCTGGCGCGGTCGTCAGCGGTGAGCCGTCCGACGGCGCGACCGGCTGGCCGGGCAGCGGTCCGCCGCCGTCATCGGAGGGGCTCTGATTCTGCGGCATGTTCTGCGGAGTCTGCTGCTGCGACTGCGGATTCGGCGCCAGCCCAGGAATATTCAGGGTGAACGGTCCCACCTGCACCGGGGTCTGGGTGATGACCACCGGCGGCTCCACCGGAGCCTCGGACGACGGCGCGGTGTACGGGGCCGACCACGACGGCACACCGGCCTGGCCGCCGATGGAACCGGGCTTCGGGAACTTCACCTTGGGCTGGCCCTCGAGCGCGCCGTCCATGGTGTCCTTCCAGATATCGGACGGCAGTCCGGAACCGTAGATCATGCCGCCGCCCGCGCCGCGCAGCCGATCGCCCTGCTCGGTGCCGACCCACACCGCGGTGGACAGCTGCGGGGTGTAGCCGACCATCCACGCGTCGCGGTTCTCGCCGGTGTCGCCGAGCTGATGGGTGCCGGTCTTGGAGGCCGACACCCGGCCGCCCGCCAGGCCGTGGTTGCGCGAGTAGGCGGCGATGGGCTCCATCGCGGCGGTGACATTGTCGGCCACCGCGGCGGAGACGCGCTGCTCACCGGCCACCTCACCGCGGTCGAGCAGGACGGTGCCGTCGGAGGCGACGACCTTCTGCACGAAGTGCGGCGCGTGGTAGACGCCGGAGGCGGCCAGCGTGGCGTACGCCGAGGCCATATCCAGCACCCGCACCTGGTACTGACCCAGCACGACACCGTTGTTCGGGCCGACCCCGCCCGGCTCGGTGAGCGTTTCGCCCACGCCCGGAATGCTTTCCGGAATGCCGAGCTTGTGCGCCATATCGGCGATCTTCTGCGGGCCGTTGCCCGGCATGTCCAGCATCATGCGGTAGAAGCTGGTGTTGAGCGAGCGCTTCAACGCCTCGGCGATGGTGCACATACCGCACTGCTCGCCCTCGACATTGGTGATCTCGATGCCGTTCACGGTGACCGGGGAGCTGTCGTACAGCGTGGACAGCGGCTTGCCCATCTCGAGGTTCTGGGCCAGACCGAACACCTTGAACGCGGATCCGGCGGGCAGGCCCGCGCTGGCGAAGTCGAAGCCCGCGCCGTTCTCACCGCCGTAGTACGCGCGCACGGCGCCGGTCTGCGGATCCACCGACACCACGGCGGTGCGCAGGTTCTCCGGCTCGCCGTTCATATTCGAGGTCACCGCGTCCACGGCGGCCTGCTGCGCCTGGGGGTCGATGGTGGTGGTGATCTGCAGGCCCTCGGTGTTGAGCTGCTGTTCGCTGATGCCGGCGGCGCTCAGCTCCTCCAGCACCTTGGACTTGATCAGGCCCTCCGGGCCCTGGTCCAGGCTCTTGTCACCCAGCGAGGCGACCGGAACCACCTGCGGGTACTGCATATTCGCGCGTTCGGTGGCCGGCAGGTTACCGCTGGAGACCATGCCGTCGAGCACGTACGTCCAGCGCTGCTCGGCGGCCTTCGGATTCTTCTCCGGGTCCAGGTTGGACGGCTGCTGAATGGTCGCCGCCAGCACCGCGCCCTCGGCAACGGTCAACTCCTGCACCGGTTTTCCGAAGTACGCCTTGGCCGCCGCGTCGATGCCGTACGCGCCGCGGCCGAAATAGATGGTGTTGAGGTACGCGGTGAGAATGTCGTCCTTGGACCACTCCTGCGCCATCTTCACCGAGATGACCAGCTCGCGCATCTTGCGGGTGAGCGAGCGCTCGTTGCCGACCAGCGCGTTCTTCACGTACTGCTGCGTAATGGTGGAGCCACCGCCCGCGGTGTCCTTGCCCATCAGGTTGTCGCGCAGCGCGCGGGCGAAACCGCTGAAGGAGAAGCCCGGGTTGGTGTAGAAGTCGCGGTCCTCGGCCGCCATCACGGCATTGCGCACGTGCGGCGGGATCTGGTCGATGGTGACGTCGGTGCGGTTGCCCTCCGGCGGAACGACCTTGGACAGCACCGTACTGCCGTCATTGGCGTAGATCAGGGCGACCTGATTGTTCTTCAGATCGCCAGGACGCGGCACCGACGCGGTCGAGTACGCGATGAGGAAGACCGTGCTGGGCAGGATGATGCCCAGCGCCAGCAGCACGTAGAGGGTGCGGCGCACGATCTTCCAGGGCGAACGCTTGCGGCCCGAGCCGGGTCGGGAACCGCCGCTGCCGCCACTGCCGCCACCGGGGCGGCGCGGCGGCGGGCCGGACGGCGGCGAGTTCTGACCGCGCCGCGGCGGGGCGGCGGGCATGGCGCCGGAGTTGCGGCCGCGCTCACCCGCTGGGCGCGGGCGGGGCGCGGTGTCGGAGCGTCGCGTCGACTGATTCGAGACCGCCGCCATCGCGCCGGAGTCCACCTTCTGTGTCGGTCCGGACGCTGGATTGGGTAGCTTGCGCGTCGCGTCCGGGTTGGCCCGGCGGGCGTCGGGAGCACCCGGTCGCTGCGGCGGGGGGCCAGGTCGGCGCGGGGGCTGACCGCCCTGCGGCGGCATCGGCCCGCGGCCCGGCTGGGGTGGGCGGGGCGGCGGGTAGCCGCCGGGACCCGGCTGCGGCGCCCGTCGAGTCGGATCGGCGCCCGGCCCCGGACGACCGGCGCCCGGCGGACGCGCACCCGGCGGGGGTCCCGCGGGCCGGGGCGGCGGGTAGCCGCCCGGGCCGGGAGCGGAACCGCCACGCTGGGGGCGGCCGCGGGGCGGTCCGTCGTCATAGGGCGAATTCACAGCCTGAATCTCCAATAACTCGACTAATTGGGGTAGCTCGGGCGGTATGCCCGCGGGGCACTCGAATGTCCCTCAAAGACCTCGGTACACACGGGCTCCGCGTTTCAGCGGTCGGTGTGGCCTTTCATTCGGCGGCGGTCCGGCGGGTTCCCGCACGGCGGCGGCGGGCCGGTGTAGGGGCGTTGCCCAGCACATAGGACTGCACCAGGTGATTCCAGCTGCACGTCCGGCACACCTCGACGACGTGCACCGAGAATTCCTCGCGGCTCTCGGCCATCCGGACCAGTTCCTCCGGGGTGCGGGCCGAACCCGCGACCGGCCCCAGCCCGTCGCCGAACACCCACGATACGAGAGTGAGCTGCTCTTTCCGGCAGATCGGGCATGTGACCTCGCTCCCGCGCCCGTGAAACTTCGCCGCACGCAACAGGTACGGATTCGCATCACACACTTCGGCGACACCGACGCGCCCCGCGTAGACGTCGGCCAGCAGCGACCGGCGCCGGAGCGCATAGTCCACTACCTGCCGCTGTATTCGCACGGCACCAGAGTACTTGCTCCAACCCACACCCCGCCGGGCCGATCTGAGACTCTCCCCACTCCCCGAATGGGGCACGGAAGCGTTCTCCTCGCATGCGATGTATCGCTCCGATATAGTTTGAAATCGCATCCATCGGTTAGGTCTGAAGAGAACAGTCAGGAGGGGGTGAGGCCCGGTGCTCGAGTTGGCAATCCTCGGGCTGCTCCTCGAATCGCCCATGCACGGCTACGAGCTGCGCAAGCGATTGACCGGTCTGCTGGGTCCGTTCCGGGCCTTCTCCTACGGGTCGCTGTATCCGACCCTGCGGCGTATGCAGGCCGACGGTCTCATCGCGGAGCAGAGTCCCCAGGGGCTCGCCACGCGACGGGCCCGCAGGGTTTACAACCTGACCGAGACCGGCCGGGAGCGGTTCAGCGAACTGCTGGCCGATACCGGTCCGCAGAACTACACCGACGACGGCTTCGGCGTTCATCTCGCCTTCTTCAGCCGCACTCCCGCGGAAGCGAGAATGCGAATTCTGGAGGGGCGGCGCAGGCAAGTCGAGGAGCGCCGAGAGGGACTGCGGGAGGCGATCAAGCGTGCCAGTGGGCAGCTCGACCGCTATACCCGCCAGCTCCATCAACTCGGTCTCGAATCAAGCGAGCGCGAAGTGCGCTGGCTCAACGAGTTGATCGCCGCGGAGCAATCGACCAAGGCGGCACCACAGAAAGAGGGAAATATCGGCCATGACTGACATCAATACGGCTGGGGGCGCCACCGAAGTTCGCGTGGCCATCGTAGGTGTGGGTAACTGCGCGTCCTCCCTGGTACAGGGTGTGCAGTACTACAAGGACGCGGACGAGTCGTCGACCGTTCCGGGTCTCATGCACGTCAAGTTCGGCCCCTATCACATCCGCGACGTGAAGTTCGTCGCCGCGTTCGACGTCGACGCCAAGAAGGTCGGCTTCGACCTGTCCGACGCGATCTTCGCGAGCGAGAACAACACCATCAAGATCTCCGATGTGCCGCCGACCGGTGTCTCCGTGCAGCGCGGCCCGACCCTGGACGGCATCGGCAAGTACTACGCCCAGACCATCGAGCTCTCCGAGGCCGATCCGGTCGACGTCGTCAAGGCCCTGAAGGACGCCGAGGTCGACGTGCTGGTGTCCTACCTGCCGGTGGGCTCCGAGGAAGCCGACAAGTTCTACGCGCAGTGCGCCATCGACGCGAACGTGGCCTTCGTCAACGCGCTGCCGGTCTTCATCGCCTCCGATCCGGTGTGGGCGCAGAAGTTCACCGACGCGGGCGTCCCGATCGTCGGCGACGACATCAAGTCGCAGGTCGGCGCGACCATCACCCACCGCGTGATGGCCAAGCTGTTCGAGGACCGCGGCGTGCAGCTCGACCGCACCATGCAGCTGAACGTCGGCGGCAACATGGACTTCAAGAACATGCTCGAGCGCGAGCGCCTGGAGTCCAAGAAGATCTCCAAGACCCAGGCTGTCACCAGCAACCTGAAGAAGGAGATGGGCGCCAACGACGTGCACATCGGCCCGTCGGACCACGTGGGCTGGCTGGACGACCGCAAGTGGGCGTACGTGCGCCTGGAGGGCCGCGCCTTCGGTGACGTGCCGCTGAACCTGGAGTACAAGCTCGAGGTGTGGGATTCGCCGAACTCGGCGGGCATCATCATCGACGCCGTGCGGGCCGCCAAGATCGCCAAGGACCGCGGCATCGGCGGACCGGTCATCCCGGCCTCCGCCTACCTGATGAAGTCCCCGCCGCAGCAGCTGGCCGACGATGTCGCCCGCGCGCAGCTGGAGGCGTTCATCATCGACGCGGACTAGCGACGGCGCGCATTCCGTGGCTGAACGAAGCCCCGGTTGGATCCATCCGACCGGGGCTTCGGCTCGTCCGGCCCGGCAATCCGATCGCGGGGCCGAACTCAGTGCTCGATGCGACGTCTCCCTCAGTCGAGGGAGACGTAGACCTCCACCGAGGCGGGGCCGGTGTAGCGCTCGATCTCCGCGGTGTGCGAGCGCGTGATCTTGCCCGCGCTCTCCGCCTTGGCGACCTTGGCCCAGGCGGTGCGGAGCAGATCGTACGGCTTGTCGGTCACCACGAACTTGGCGTAGCGGCCGGGTGGGATGCGGGTCAGCACATCGCCGATGTCGAGCTGGTCGAGATCGGTGAGTTCGTAACCCAGCACCGCCACGGCGTGATCGTTCTGTCCGATATAGGCGGCCACGCGGTCGGCGCGCTTCTCCCGGGACAGATAGCGGTCCCAGGTGAAGTTCACCAGATCGAGGTCGCGCGCGGTGACCTCGCGTCCGGCCAGCGGCACCGTCAGCCCGCCGATGAGTGCCTCGTCCAGGGTGACGATTTCGAAGTCCACGGTCATCCCCCTACGCCTTGTCCCGGCCGTCGGCCGAGTTCGGATCGAGCGCCACGAACACCTCCACGGTGTGCATATCCGGGTAATGCTCGAAATCCCCGGTGTACGCGCGGTTGATGACGCCGCTGGCCTCCAGGTCCCACACCGCCCGCCAGATCGACACGATGGTGTCGCCCAGGTTGTCCCCGCTGCGGGTGAACCGCGCGAAGACTCCGGCCGGGATGCGCGCCAGCACGTCGCCCGACTCCAGATCGGCGAGGCTCTCGCAGCGGTAGCCGACGATATGGGTCAGATACGAACCGATCTCGGGCGCGTGGTCGACATACGCGGTGGCCGGAGGTCCGGGCAGGTTGCGGGAGAGGTTGCGCTTCCACGCCTCCTCGACCTTCGCGCGGCGCGGTCCCTCGACCGCGAGCGCCGGACTGCGTAGCACCGTTCCGGCTACCAGCGTTTCGTGGCGTTCAACGACATTGAATTCCACCGGCGTCGCCCCTATGTCTCGTGCTGTATCCCACCCGCGTCTACTCCACCCGCATCCTGCCACCGCCCGTTCCGGCGGCTGGCACCGGTGGCGGTTTCCACCATATCGGGGGGTTGGTCCGAATGGGTCCGCTAACCGTTTTCCATGATCAACACCAAGTCCGTGTCAGCCGGGTACCGGGATGCTGAGGCCGGGAAATATCTCGACCTGCCGCGGTGGCGGCGCGGGCGGGATGATCACGACAGGTGCCTGTTGTGCGCCCTGCTGCGGATCGAGTATGTCGAATCCGCTCGACCCTGACGAGTCCTCTGGGGGCACCGGATTCGGAAATTGTTCCACCGGTGTACCGACCAGCGCCCCGTCCATGGTCTGCTTCCAGATATCCGCGGGCAGTCCGGACCCGTAGACGGCCGCACCCCCCGCCGTTCGAATGGGTTGGGATTGTTCGGTTCCCACCCACACCGCGGTGGACAGCGACGGGGTGAAGCCGACCATCCAGGCATCCTTGTTCTGTCCGGTCTCCCCCAACTGCGTGGTGCCGGTCTTGGCCGCCGACGGCCGTCCCCCGGCGAGGGCGTGGCCATTGGAATAGGCGGCGATGGGCAGCATGGCCTGGGCGGTGGTGTCGGCCACGGTGGCCTGGAAACGCTGCTGCGGCGGCGCCGCGCCGTCCTCGCGGTCCAGTAGCACCCGGCCGTCACCGGTGAGCACCCGCTGCACGAAATAGGGTTTGCGATAGGCGCCGTGCGCCGCGATCGTCGCGTACGCCGACGCCATGTCGATGGGCCGTACCGAATACGCGCCGAGCACGATGGCGGGCAGCGGCGGACCGCCGTTCTCCGACAGGGTCTTACCGGGCACCCCGGGAATCTCCTCCGGAATACCGGCCTGGTGCGCGGCGTCGGCAATGGCCTTCGGCCCCGCGAACAGCGCCTGCGACAGCCGGTAGAAACTGGTGTTGAGGGAGCGTTTGAACGCCTCGGCCATCGAACAGGTACCGCAGCTCTCATTGCCGACGTTGTGGATCTTCTCCCCGTTCACGGTGAGCGGCGAGCTGTCGATCTTGTAGCCCAGTGTGATGCCCTGCTCCAGCGCCGCCAGCACCGCGAAAGTCTTGAAGGCCGAACCGGTTTGCAGCGGGGCCTGCGCGAAGTCGAAGCCGATCCCGTCCGCGCCGCCGTAGTAGGCGCGCACCGCACCGCTGCGCGGATCGATGGAGACCACCGCGGTGCGCAGTTCCGCGGGCTGTCCGCCGAGCACATCCCCGACCGCCGCCAGCGCCGCCTGCTGGGCTCGGGCGTCGATGGTCGTGACGATCTGCAGCGCACCGGTATTGAGTTCGTGCTCGCTGATCCCGGAGGCGCGCAGTTCGCGCAGCACCTGGGCGCGAATGAGGCCCTCCGGCCCGCGCGCGGCATTGGCGTCCGCCAGCTGGGTGACGGGCACGATCTCCGGGAATTGCACGGTGGCCCGCTCGGCCTGCGACAGCGCCCCCATCTCCACCATGCCGTCCAGCACATAGGCCCAGCGGTACCTCAGATCGTCGAGGTGGGTTTCCGGATCCAGGATCGACGGGGTGCGTACCAGCGCGGCCAGCACCGCGCTCTCGGCGAGGGTGAGTTCGGGGACCGGCTTCTCGAAGTACGCCTTGGCGGCGGAGGCGATTCCGTACGCGCCGCGCCCGTAATAGATGGTGTTCAGATAGGCGGCGAGAATATCGTCCTTGGTCCATTGCCGGGCCATCTTGGCGGAGATGATGAGTTCGCGCATCTTGCGGTTCATCGTCCGCTCGGACGTCAGGAAGGCGTTCTTCACGTACTGCTGGGTAATCGTCGAGCCACCGCCCGCGTCCTCGCGTCCGGTGAAATTGTCACGTGCGGCGCGCACGAAGGCCGACAGCGAATAGCCCGGATTGGTGTAGAAATCGCGATCCTCGGCCGAGAGCATGGCCAGGCGCATGTGCTCGGGCACGTCGGCGAGCGGGATCGGCAGTCGATTGCCCTCCGGCGGAACCACCTTCGCGATGACCGACGTGCCGTCGGCGGCGAGGATGGTGGCGATCTGATTGGTCTGCACCGCGTTCGGATCGGGGATCTCGGCGCTCCAGTACGCCAGCCCGAACAGCAGCGCCGGCACCGCTACGAAGATCATGAACAGCGCCAGCAGCACCCGCCGGATCCGCTGCCCGCGCGTGCGGCGCGGTCGCCGCGTCCCGCCCTCGCCCGGTGCGGGCCGGG
The DNA here is from genome assembly GCF_007362295.1 of Nocardia otitidiscaviarum. Taxonomy (NCBI): domain Bacteria; kingdom Bacillati; phylum Actinomycetota; class Actinomycetes; order Mycobacteriales; family Nocardiaceae; genus Nocardia; species Nocardia otitidiscaviarum. Next base: position 7,186,920 of record NZ_CP041695.1, read on the forward strand.
CGCGCCGCCGCGGCCGCGAACTCCGATGCTGCGCCTGCCGTCGCGAGGTGACGCTCGCCAGTTCGTTCCACCCAGCCATGCTGGAATACGGCGGCGGCTCCGGATTGCGGCCGCGCGGACGGAACGAGCTCACGAGCATCTCCTTCCGGAGCGTCGACAAAGCCTGCGTACGGGAGAAGCGCCGCGGCCCAGCGTGCGGCGCGACCCATGCTAGTGGACGCGACCCGGATCCGGGCTCAGCTCTTGACACCGCCCGCGGTGAGACCGGAGATGATGCGGCGCTGGAACAGCAGCACCATGATCACCAGCGGAATGGTGACGATGGTGCCCGCCGCCATGATGGCGGCGTACGGCTGGACCTGCGGATCGTTACCGGAGAACCGGGCCACCGCGACGGTCACCGGCTCGGTCTTGTCCGAGGAGAGCAGCCGCGCCAGCAGGTACTCGTTGACCGCGGCGATGAAAGCCAGGATGGCCGTGGTGAATACGGCCGGTGCGGCCAGCGGCAGCATGATCAGGCGGAACGCCTGGAAGCGCGACGCGCCGTCGATGCGGGCGGCCTCCTCCAGCTCCCAGGGCAGATCACTGAAGAACGACGCCAGGATGTACACGGTCATGGGCAGCACGAACGAGATGTTCGGGATGATCATGGCCTGGTACTGCCCGATCCACCCGATATCGGTGAACAGCTGGAACAGCGGCGTCACCAGCACCACCACCGGGAACATGGACGCCGACAGGATCAGTCCCGCCACCAGGTACTTGCCCTTGAACGCCAGCCGCGCCAGCGCGTACGCCGCCATGACGCCGACGATCAGCGCGATGACCGTGGTGATCGACCCGATGATGACGCTGTTGACCAGCGCTCGCCCGAAGTCGTTGCCGCGGCTGGTGTCGAAGGCGTTGCGGAAGTTCTCGAACGTCACATGGGTGGGCCACGGGGTGTTGTCGAAGGTGTAGGCCGGATCGCGCAATGCCGTGACGACCATCCAGTAGAACGGCCCCAGCCCCCAGATCAGGATGATCAGCGCGCCGAGATACACCCGACCGTTGGTGAGTCGCTTGACCCACGGCGTCGTCTGCCGCACCCGCGGCGCAGCGGTGGTCGTCGTCATCAGTGCGCCTCCCGCTGCTCTTCCTGAGTGCGAACCGCATTGGCCCCCAGGAACTTCACCAGCACGAACGCCACCGCGAATATCAACAGGAAGGTGATCATCGACAGCGCCGCCGCGCTATTGGGTCCCTGCCGCACCTGATCCACCACCAGCATGGAGATGGTGCGGGTATTGGGGTTGTTCATGGTCATGATGGCGGGCAGGTCGTACATGCGCAGCGCGTCCATGGTGCGGAACAGGATCGCCACCATGAGTGCGGGCTTGAGCAGCGGCAGCGTGATGTGCACGAACCGCTGCCACGCCGAGGCGCCGTCCACGCGGGCCGCCTCGTACACCCCGTCCGGAATCACCTGGAGTCCGGCCAGGATGAGCAGCGCCATGAACGGCGCGGTCTTCCACACGTCGGCCGCGATGACAGCGAACCGGGAGGGCCATTCCTCGGCGGTCCACAGGATGCTGGTGCCCAGCACCCGGTTGACCACGCCGTCGTACTGGAACATGAACTCCCACAGCCGCGCGGTGACGGCGGTGGGGATGGCCCATGGAATGAGCACCGCCGCGCGCAGCAGGCCGCGCCCGGCGAAGGTCTTGCCCATGATCATGGCCATGCCGAGGCCGACCAGCACCTCCAAGCTCACGGTGACCACGGTGAAGAACAGCGTGACGCCGATGGCCAGCCAGAACGCCGAACCCAGGTTGCCGGTGGGGCAGGAGACGGTATTGCCGAGCGAATCACGGCACTGCTGGAGCAGCCAGTGCGTGTAGTTCTCCAGCCCGGCGCTGCCGCCCTCGACGAACATGCCGGTGGACGGGTCCAGGCCGGAGTCCTTCTGGAAGGACATGATCACGGCCTGGACCACCGGGTAGCCGATCACCACGGCGAGGGCGATGAGCACCGGTGCGACGAACAGCCAGGGCTTGCCCGATCCGGCGAAGAGGTTACGGCTGGGCCGCTTCTTCGCCGGGCCGGTGCCGGAATCGCCACGGGCGGGCGCCGCGAGGTCGGTCGCTCCCGAAGGATGTGACACCGTATTTCTCTCCTACGGGACTGACACGGTTTTTCACGGGGACGGCTCGAGCACCGCCGAATCGGTTACGACCCGGCGGTCTCGATGCCCTGCTGCATCCCCGTGATCGCCTCGTCGACGGTCTTGCGTCCCTCGAGGGCAGCATAAGCGTTGTCCTGCACGGCCTTCGAGACGGCCGGGTAGAACGGCGTCACCGGCCGCGGCACCGCCGAGGCGATGGACTCCTTGAGCGCGGGCAGGTACGGCATCTTGGCGATGAGCGCCGGATCGTCGTACATGGAGGCCCGCACCGACGGCAGTGCGCCGGAGGCGACGATGTGCTGGGCGTCCTCGCTGATCAGGAAGCGCAGGAAGTCCAGCGCGGTGGCCTTGTTCTTGGAGTAGGCGCTGATGGCGGCGTTGTAGCCACCCAGGGTGGAGGCGCCGACGCCGTCCTTGCCGGGCAGCGGGGCCACGCCGTACTTGCCGACCACCGCGGAGCCCTCGCCGCCGGCGATGCCGTAGAACGACGGCCAGGTGCGCAGGAACATCAGGTTGCCCTGGGCGAACGCGTTCTGCGACTCGGTCTCGGTGAAGGAGATGGCCTCCTTCGGGATGTCACCGTTCTTGTAGGCGTCCACCAGCACCGACAGACCGGCGCGCGACTCCGGGCTGTCGACGGTCGGGGTCTTGCCGTCCGGGCCGACGAAGGTGCCGCCGTAGGCGTTGATCACCTCGGCGGTGTTCACGGTCAGACCCTCGTAGGGCGCGAGCTGACCGGCGTAGCAGCCGATATTGTTCTCCCGCGCGACCGGGCACATGGACAGCATCTCCGACCAGGTCTTGGGCGGGTTCGGCACCAGGTCGGTGCGGTAGAACAGCAGGCCGCCATTGGTATTGCGCGGCGCGGCGTACAGGGTGCCGTTGTAGGTGGCGCTCGCGACCGGCGGGGACAGCAGCGTCGAGGTGTCGATGGCGAAGGAGTCCTGCAGCGGCTGGATCCAGCCCTTGGCGGCGAACTCGGCGGTCCACGGCACGTCCAGGGCGACCACGTCGTAGTCGGCGGACTTGGCCTGCAGATGCTGCTTGAGGTCGTCGTACTGCTGGGAGGCGTCGTTCGACTGCTCCTTGAACGTCACCTGCTCGTCCGGGTGCGCGGCGTTCCAGCGGTCGATGAGCTGCTTGACCGCACCGGTCTCGGTGGTGTCCTTGCCCTCGACGTAGGTGATCGGTCCGCGCCCGGTGAGGTTCTCCGAGGCGGCATCGTTTCCGCTGTCGCTCGAGCAGCCGGTGGCGAATGTCGCCGTCAGCAACGCCGCACCCGCGGCCGCCAGCGCGGCTCGTGGCACGAGCGACTTACGTAGGGACGACACCTTCTTCAAAGCCATCGCTGTAACTCCAGGGGTTCGAGACGTGAGCGGCGGCACACTCAGCCGTTTGCACAAGGGAAGATACATGGTCGGGTGGTCTCGCGCCGGAACTACCTCAGGCATCGGGCCGCCGATCGTCGTCGGTACCGCCAGCTAGGCTTGGGTCGATGTCATCTCAGGACCGGATGTTGACGCGGATCGGGGGTTTGCTCCGCCAGGCGGAGTCCACCGAGAACGAGCACGAGGCGGAAGCCTTCATGGCGGCCGCGCAGCGACTGGCGACCCGCTCGTCGATCGACCTGGCGGTGGCGCGCTCGCATGTGGCGAGTCGGGAGCGCCGACCGACGCCGGTGCAGCGGGTGATCCCGATCGGTGAGCCCGGCAAGCGGGGACTGCGCACCTACGTACAGCTTTTCGTGGCCATCGCCGCCGCCAACGACGTGCGCTGCGATGTGGCCCGCACCTCCACCCAGGTGTACGCCTACGGTTTCGACGGCGATATCGACACCTGCGAGGCGCTGTACGCGAGTCTGCTCATCCAGATGGTGCGAGCGTCGGACCAGTACATCAAGTCGGGGGCGTACAAGTCCGGGACGGTCGAGAAGGTGGTCACCGAGAAGCGTTTCGGGCGCACGGTGCGCACCCGGGTGCGGGCCCCGGTGGCGGCGGTGACCGCGCGGCTCAACTTCCAGATGGCCTTCGCCGCCCGTATCGGCCGCCGCCTCGCCGAGGTGAAGTCCGAGGTGGAGACCGAGGCGGTGCGCACCGACGGGGCGGGGGGCAACGCCGGAAATGGCGGCGCGGCGGGCGGCAGTGCGGCCGGTGACGGCGCGGGAAGTGCCGCCGCCGGGACCGCCAATGGCACCGCACTCGCCCTGCGCGACAAGGAGATCGCCCTGACGGACTTCTACCGGCAGACCTCCGAGGCGCGCGGCACCTGGCGCGGACCGGAAGCGTCGGCGGGATATTCGTCGGCCGCGCGGCGGGCGGGGGACCGCGCCGGACGGGCCGCGCGTCTGGGCACCGCACCCGAACTGGGCGCGGCCCGGGGCGAACTGCCCGGCGGCGGATCGTGACCCGCGATTCCCAACGCGGCCGGGTCTACGACGCGGAGGCACTGGTGCGCGGAATCTTCGAACGGGCCGACGAATTCGGCGCGCGCACGGTGGAGGTGCACGGGTCGCAGCTGACTCTGCCCGTGGAGCGGAAATTCGCCTCGGTCGAATCGGTGCAGGATTACGCGGACCGGGTGCTGGCCCTGAACTGGGTGCGCGCACGTTGGCCGCGCGCCGCCACACCGGTCACCGTGCGGGCACGCGCCGGCTCCAAGGCGGCGCACTACGAGGTGGCCGGGGCCGTGCTGGCCGTCCCCCTGCACGCCAACGGAAGTGCCTGGGCGCTCCGCGAATTGGTGATCCTGCACGAACTCGCCCACCATCTCGAGGCCGATTCGGAGAAATGCGCGCCGCACGGACCCGAATTCTGTGACCGCTATCTGGAATTGATCGACGGCGTGATCGGACCGGAGGCCGCATTGCTCATGCGCACCACCATGCTCGGCTGCGGTGTACGTCTCTGAGGGGTTGCCAGCCGTCGACACGGCTGTCATGATCGAAAGATGATCTCCTACTCTCGAAAGGCGTACGACGCCTTCGAGCGGTGACCCCGCTCGAGTCCCCGCGGATGTCCAATTCCCGCGGGATTCACCTGGTAGAGCGTGTCGAGGCCGCATTCCGATTACGGGACGAATGGTTGCGTCGTGGGCTGTCCACGGCACCGTCGGACCGCGCGGCCGCCGAAGGCGCGATCACTGAGTTGTATCGTTTACTGGGCGAGCCACCACCGGAATTCGTCTGGGTGCCATCGCCTTCCGTCGCGGCGGAGGTGGTGCGCGACGACCCGGACGGGCCGGGGGACTGGCGGCGTCCACCGTCGCTCGATCAGCCATTTCGGTCCTGGCCGTTTCTGCAACGATTTCTCGGCGTGAAACACGAGTTGCGGCGGCGATTGTCGGATGTGACCGAGGCCGACCGCCGCTACTGGCGGCTCGAATTCGGAAATCTGCCGGATTCGTGGATGGACACGCCGCACGGTACGGCGCTGTCGCAAGGAGCCTCGATCGGCCGGTTGCTTGCGGAGTCCGTACACAATCCTTTGCGGGAATCGCTGCGCGACAATATGTATCGGCCTTTGCGCACCGCCCTGCTCGACCACGGCCGCGGCACCGCCGGACCGGCCGGGTACGAGCAATACGACATCTGGACCGTGCCGTTCCTCGATGTGTATCGGGCGGCGGGGCTGGTGCGGTACGCGGACGAACTGGACCACCAGTTGGACCAGTGGGCGACCGTGGCCCGGTCCGCCGGGTGGTGGTGGCCGGGACAGCGGCGCTGCGTCATCGCCGAGCGGCCGGTGGCGGTGCATGCCGAAGCGCAGCCCGGGTCCGTTCACGGTGCGGTGCGGCTGCATCACGACGAGCGGCGGGCCGTCGAATTCGCCGACGGTTCCGGCGTATTCGCCCTGCACGGCACCTTCGTGCCGGACTGGGTGCTGACCGCGCCCACGGTGGACCGCATTCTGGCCGAACGCAATATCGAGGTCCGCCGGGCGGCCATCGAGCGGATCGGCTGGGATTCCTATATCGAGCAGGCCGGTCTGGCGCTGGTCTCCACCGCCCCCGACCCGGGCAATCCCGGCGCCGAACTGCGGCTCTACGACCTGCCGCGGCGGCACCGGCGGGAGCGATCGCGGGTGCTGCTGGTGGTGAACGGCTCGCGCGAGCGCGACGGCACCCGCCGCCGCTACGGACTGAATGTGCCCGAGCAGATCGCCGATCCGCTCGCCGCCGCCGGATGGTCGTACGGGCTCACCGGCACCCAGTACGCGTCGCTGCGGCGACGCACCTGATCACTTCTCTCCGAGATCCCCTACTTCCCAAGGTGATTCCATGTCTTTGACTGTCTCCGAACTGACCGTCCGAACCGGCGTCGCGGTGCTCGACCACCTCGAACGCGAAGCCGCCGTACCCGTCGTCGCGGGCCTGCAAGCCCAAGGCGACCTCATCGTGATCCCTTTCCACCTGCTCACCGGTGTGCGCGTGGTCGACGCGCACCTGCGCGAGGTGCCACCCGGCGGCATCGAGGTGATCCGCGGCGCGGCCGGGGCCAATCCTCATGTGCTGGTGGCTGATCCGGGTGTCTGCCGCTGGACCTCCCGCGTCGCCGATCCGGAGGGCCTGGCCCTGGGATGCCTCGATACCCGTGCCCCGGCCTATCTGCTCCACCCCGAACACGGCGGCAGCGGAATCGCCCCCGGCCGGTATGTCGTTCGCCGCCAACGGGAGCGCCATGCCGCCGGCTCCGGGCGACATCGCACCGTCCTGGTCGCGGACTGACCGGTGGTGCTTGACCTTAACCAAGGTTGAGCTCCTAGCGTCGGAACCGGCGAAAGGAGACACGATGACGACCTTGGTGACGGGTGCTACCGGAAATACCGGACGCCACGTGGTGGCGGAACTGGTGCGCCGGGGTGAGCAGGTGCGGGCGCTCACCCGCGATCCGCGGGCGGCGGTCGAAAAGCTGCCGCCCACGGTGGAATTGGTGCAAGGCACACACACCGACCCCGACACGGTGCGGGCGGCTCTCGGCGGGGTGAGCCGCCTGCACCTCACGGTGACCGACGGTCTCGCGGCGGTCGGCCCCGAACTGGTCGAGCGGGCGGTGGCGACGGGCGTACGCCGGATCACCGTCGTGTGGGGCGGCATGGTCGGCCCCGTGGAGCAGGCCGTCGCGGAATCCGGTGTGGAGTGGACCCGACTGGAGCCGCAGGAATTCATGTCCAACACGCTGACCTGGGTCGATTCGATCCGTGCGGAAGGCGTGGTGCGGGAACCCTACGACCATCCGAGCGCCCTGGTGCACGAGGCCGATATCGGGGCGGTCGCGGCGCTCGCCCTGCTCGCGGACGGTCACTCCGGACGTGCCTACAACCTCACCGGCCCCCGGGCGCTGACCATCGCCGAGCGGCTGCGCATCCTCTCCGACGTGGTGGGCGGCGAACTCACCCTCGCCCGCATCACCCACGAGCAGGCCGTCGAGCGGCTGATGGACACCGGGGTGTCGCGTGCGGACGCGGAGTACGTGATCGGTTGGTACGCATCGCCTCCCAGTGAGGGCGCCACCGTGGACGACACGGTCGAGCGCCTGCTCGGGCGCCCGGCTCGTTCGTTCGAGCAGTGGGTCACCGAACACGTCGACCGCTTCCGCCTCGAAGCGGTCGGAAGACGCTGATCGACGCGTCGCGTGGGATCGGCGGCCGACCGCTCTCGGTGGAGTCGCGCATGAGGTCGAGGCCGCGCCGGGCGTAAGGCCCCAGTCCGGTCTCGACCTCCCCGGGGCGGTGCCGAAGTTCCGCGTGACGCGCTCAGTCCAGCAGTCGGCGCACCCGGTCCAAGCGGGCGTGCCACCAGGCCGTGCGGTCGGGGTCCGGGTGGCGGTAGCGCTCCAGTAGTCGGGGGTCCGGGGTCGGTGGGGTGCGGGGGACCGGGAGGTAGCCGTCGTGCGGGCGCACCGGGTCGGTCACCAGATCGCCGGTCAGCAGGGCGAGGGTGCCCAGGCCGCAGGCGAATTCGAGGTTCGGGAGGGCTCCCGCCAGGGCGAGCTGGGCGGCGAGCCCGACACTGGTCTCCAGGGCGGAGGAGACCACCGTCGGCAGTCCGGCTGCCTCGGCCACGTTCAGCGCGCGACGCACACCGCCGAGTGGCGTGCACTTGAGCACGGCCACGTCGGCGGCCCCGGCCACCGCCACCTTCAGCGGATCCTCGGCGCGCCGGATGGATTCGTCGGCGGCAATGCGCACATCGACGCGGCGGCGCACCGCGGCCAACTCCTCGATAGTGCGGCAGGGCTGCTCCACATACTCCAATCCGCCTGCCGCACGGTCGATCTGCTTGATCCGCGCCACGGCGGTGTCCACATCCCACACCGCATTGGCGTCGACCCGGATCGCGCCGCCCGTGCCGAGCGCATCGCGCACCGCCGCCACCCGGTCCAGATCCTCGGCGAGGGAATCGGGGTGGTCGGCCACCTTCACCTTGGCGGTGCGGCAGCCCGACGCGGCCACGATCTCCCGTGCCCGCTCGGCATCCACCGCGGGCACCGTGCAGTTGATCGGCACCCGCTCCCGCACCGGCTCCGGCCAGCCCACCGTCATCTGCTCCACGGCCGTGGCCAGCCACCCCGCCGCCTCCCGATCGTCGTACTCGGGAAACGCACAGAACTCACCCCACCCGCGTGGCCCCGGAATCACCATCCCCTCGCGAACCGTGATCCCGCGGAACCGAGTTAGCAGGGGAATGGCGTACACGACCGCGGCGTCGAAGTCCGGTGCACTGAGGTGCTCGCTCACCACCGGCAGCCTACTCACCTCATATCCCTGTCACCGCCGACCTGCGGCCTCGCCTCGTGTTCCGGTCACCGCCGACCTGCGGCCTCGCCTGGGTTCTGCTCGCCACCGGGTCCGGGTCGCTCGCGTTCGTTCGTCGCCGACCTGCGCAACTCCTTCATGTCAACTCGCCGCCTGGCCGTGGAATCCGTCGGTGTCCGGGAATCGGAGTGGCGGTGCGGGCGCGCCCCGACGACAATGCGGAAGGTATTCATTCCACAACCGGGGGGAGCCCGCCATGCCCGCGCCAGACGACTCGCGCCACCCCCGTCCGGATACGCCGCGACCACACCCGGCCTCCGATGCGCCCCGACATCCCGGGCGGCCGCCACAGGGCCCGCGCTATCCGGGCGAGCCGGTGGGCCCGGAACCGTGGGAGCCAGGTGTCGGCGGGGCGAATTCCGGTCCGACGCCGCCGACCCAGCAGCCGGACGGCCGCCCGCTGCCGCCCCGTGGATCCACCCGTCCCCCGTATCCCGCAGGCGGTCCTGGCGGAACGTTCGGAACCCCGGGCGGGCCACCGCAACCACCGGGTGGGCCCGCTGGTGGCCCGGCTCGCCCGATTGGCGCTCCGATCGGACCTAGATCCATTCCGAACGGGCCTCCCAGTGCTCCGATCGGTCCTGTTCCGGGTGGTGGTCCCGGTCGTCAAGTTCATCCCGGGGAATCGCGACCGCAGGGTCCATCCGGCGTATTCCGCGATGCCGCACCGCATCCGGATGCGCCCGGCGTGCAGCGGGGATATCCCCGGAGCGGTGCGCAGCCGGCGGTGGAGTCACCCGCGCAGCCCTCGGGTGACGGGATGTCAGCGACCCGAAGCGACAGTGACGCAACGGAGTCCGCGGCGCGCCAACCGTTGCGGAGGAAGGATCTGCTGCTCGCGACCGCCGTCTACGCGGTCGGGGTGGTGGTCGCCCTCTTCTGGGCCTATGACCTCTTCGGCAAGGCATTCGACCTGATCCGCAACCGCTGCACCGCGCAACGCGATTTCTCGGTGCAGTGCACCGTGATTCGTCCGCCCGCGCAGGCGCTGGTGGGTTTCGTGATCGCCGGTGGCGGCATCACCCTCGCCCTCGGTTGCGCCCTGGTGCTCGCCGCCGTATCGGCCGTGACCCGCCGCAGCGCCTGGCTCTGGCCCGCCATCGCGCTGCCGGTGATCGTGATATCCGGTGCGGTGGGGCATTTCCTGGTCGGCGGCGCTGTCGGCTGACGCACTCAGACCAGCAGTTCTCCGGGGCGTTCCTGTGGCGCCGCGGTGGTGGGCGGCTGCTTCACGATGCCGACGATCTGGCCGGAGCTGATCGTGCGTTGCTTCTCGTAGACACCGTCGACCCCGTCCGGTCCGGTGGTATTGCCCTCGATGGTGTAGATGGTGTCACCCACCCGGGCGACGACGATTCCGACATGGTCGGGTTCTCCACCGTCCCAGTTGAAGATGACCATATCGCCGGGCTCGGCGTCGTAGGGGGATGCCGCCAGCCCCATACTCTGCGCGTCGTTCCAGATAGCGGGTACGTAGTTCTTGTTGGTCCAGTCGACCTGATGGCCCGCTTGATCCCAGACCCAGTCGGCGTACGACGCGCACCACGCGTCGTTGATGTTGTACGGGGCGTTCACGGAGTTGTTGCCGAATTCGCGGACGCCGAGTTGGCTCCGGGCGGCCGCGAGGGCACGGGCCGCGGGATCGGTGACGTCGGACGCCACATAGCTCGCATTGGTGGGCGTCCAGGGAGTGGTCCCGTTGTAGCGCGCCACGGGTGCCACCGGCGCTACGGGAGCCGAGTAGCTCATCGGCGCGGGATGGGAGCGGTCGATATCGCCGGCATGATTCCGGCTCGTCGCCGACGCGTTCTCCACCGCACCATGGACATCCGACACCGCGTTGAGCACCAGGCGGAGCGCCTGCATGTTCTGCGCGGCGGTCAGCGGCAGATACTCCCCGGTATTCCCGTCGGAGTCCAGATCCCGTACATCGGTGCGTTCGGTGATGCCGCGGAGTTCGGTGTCGAGACGTTCGATGCGCTCCTTGATCGACACATATGTCGAATTCGACAGGTCGAAGGTCGCGAACGCGGAATCGCGGACCGCGTCGCCCTGCTCGTCGATCTGCCGCTTCTCTTCGTCCACCTCGCTTTGCCGCGAGGTGTAGTCCTCGGCCATCACCGCCTCACCCGGCGGCGCGGACAACCCCTTGTCGCTGAACAGCCGCCGCTCGTCCATCCAGCTCACCAGGTCGGGTTGCCGCTTACCCTCTCCGGAGGCGAAGAGCAGGATCGCGGTCTCGAAGTACTCCTCCGCGGCCTCGATGGTCGATTTCACGAAGCCACCGGCGATCTTGGGAACGTACAGATCGATGAACCCGACCAGGTCCGCGCGACTGGTCATGGCAGCACCGGGCCCGCACTCGATCCGGCACGACTCGGTATCGGCTGGTTTGCGCACACCATCGTTAACCTCGTTCACCCATGGGCATCGGACGGTCTATCGCCGAGTATCGGGCATTCCCGTCCTTGGGAATTCCGCGATCGGTCATGCTGGGGTCATGGCGCAGTGGTGGCAGCCGCCGGTGCGCTGGACGGATCGCCTTGCCACCGTGGTGATCTACGCTCTCGCGTGCGCCACGGCGGCCTTCGCGGCGAAAACCGTGCCGGTGTACGAGATAGCGACACGTGAATCGGGCGACACCCGATACCTCCCCCTGGCCTACGCCGTCGCCTGGTTCGGCATCGCCACCTCCCTCATGCTGGTGGCCCTGTGGATAGCCCGCGCCATCCGCTGGAAGCTGCGCGCCTGGACCCTGGCCTTGGTCGCCTTCCCCCTCATCGCCGGTTCCTGGATACTCGGCTTCCTCATCGCCGTCATCTCGGCCTGACCACACTGACCCGCACGTTTCGGTCATTCCAGGCTCTTCCTGCTAAGGTTCCTGCCGCACCACTCACGAGTGCACGCGCCATTAGCTCAATTGGCAGAGCAGCTGACTCTTAATCAGCGGGTTCGGGGTTCGAGTCCCTGATGGCGCACAGCAAACAGCCCCTGATTTGGCAGTGCCGGTCAGGGGCTGTGGTCTTTCATCGGGCGAAACGGACTGTTCCCAAAACTATCCAAAAAATTCGCGCGCTACCGCGTACGTCAGCTGGTCCCGCCGAAATCCCGCTCCAGCACCGCCGAGGAGTCCGGCGCTTGCTGGGTGAGGCGATGTGAGGGTGTCGGCGGTGCGGTCGTCGAGGACGTCGACCGGTCGCCGGGATTCAATGTCGATCAGGATCGTGCCGTAGTGATGGCCTCGGCGGAGGGCGAAATCGTCGACGCTGAGCACCCTCGGTGTCGGCCGGTCCGGATCGGGCAGGGCCCGGATCTGGCGCAGCAAAGTCATCCGACTCACCGTCGCCGCCAGATTCTCGGTCATTCGGGCACCGGCGCGCCCGCCCAGCGCGAGCGCCACCGCACACAGCACGCGTTCCAGGACCGTCGTTCGACGTCCATAGCGTTGCGCGAGACCTGGGATCGACTCGGCGAAAGTCCTTCTGCTGCACTCGGAGTTGTCACAGAACAGTCGCCGTACTCGTAGCAGGATCAGCACCTCGCGACCGGCAACAGCCGCGTCCGACAGCTGCCGCTCGTAGCGGCTGTGCACCCGATTCGACACTCGTGCACACGCTGGACACGGCGCTGCGACGTCGGCGGTGTCGGCGCCGATCCGTACCACGGCCCCGGCCGCGCGCACGCTCTGGATCCGCAACCCATCCAAGTGAGGGAACAAAACCGCCAGCAGCCCGAGTTCAGGACACCCGCGACATGATGAATTATCCAGTGCCGGAGCGCATCCCGACTGGGTCAATCACGCAATCTGTGCCGGATTCACCATTCAACCGGAGTTGACAGTAACGGGACCTATACCGAATACGCGGGCGCATGACGCGGATTCGCCTCCACCCAAGACATCAAGTACCGACCGGTTGCCAATAGAATTCTTACGATAACTAAGAGGGTGCAATCCAAGTAATAACTCGAAGTAGTAGTACAGTGCCATGCGTTCCGCGCTATGATATTCAATGCTGCGGCAGCATAGCCGCACACCCACAGATATAGTGCTACTGCTATTGGTGCGAGAATGGGAATATTCGAAAGATCACCAAGGCCTCTCTTGGAGTTATCTCCCGATCTGGAGGCGCGGGTTACAAACCCACATGTTACCGCGCAGATAATCCTTCGGTCTGTTGGTGCGAGCGATGACGAAATCGCGGATATGTACCAATGTTTTATTAATCAACAAGTCGCGACACCTGTCGTCCGCATAGGTGAGGGAATCGAGACGCAGCTCTTGGTAAACACGATCAAGGCATTGCGCTACAAGGGGTCATCCAAGTATGCCGACGCGATCGAGCAATCAATTAACCTCGGTAAGCCAGTATCATGGCAGAACTGCGCGGCGGCAATGGCTGCAGAAGTCGGCCCAAAGCTCATGCTCGAAGCAGTGAACGGCTTCAGTCAGAAGATGCAATCTGGCCAGCTTGTCAATATTGCAAGAGAGCAGCTTTCTGAGTGGAGGGCGACGAGGCAGCCGCGCCCCTCACCGCCGGTCCAGCCCAGTGTCCCGAGCTCGGCGCTACCCCCACCAGGATGGTATCCAGATCCGTCAGGCATCGCAAGGCTTCGATGGTGGGATGGCGTCAGATGGACGGAACATAACTCGCAATAGCCGAAAACATATTAGGAATTCATCGATGCAGACAAACGCAGCGGAGTGTGAGCGTGTCGTGAGCAGTACACGGAATCAACGATTGTACGTCGAATGCGATCCACACCAAGAAGCTAGATGGCCGCAATGTCAGTAGCTGAACTTTCACGAGGATGTGTCCGACAACAAATAGCTCCTGAGGTGAGCGATACTCTGCGGAATCTCCTGGGCAGAGATGGCAATTACCGGATCCGCGCGAGTTCGGTTACCTACCGATGATGGCACGGACGTCGTCGATGACTTGACGTTGCATCTCCGGCTCGACATAGTAATGTAAATTGCGTGCCTGCAATACCGTTTCCGGATCACCGCCGAGAGCCCTGATCTTTGTCGCTTGCTCCAGGAGCTTATTATCGTATGTAGCCCGGAGCGCGGGTATGCTGCACATTTTTCCGTCGCTTATCGCCTGGGCAACTGCTCCGATGATTACCAGGAGCCTGTGCTCCGCAGATTCCAACTGCTTCCTTTTCTTAGCGCGACCAAACATGACTGATTCTCATTCCGCTCTTGACTACTATCTCGATACTATCGATTTAACGATAGGGCTTCTACCGAGCTAATCTTTCCATACACGGCACCGGAGACAGGCTCCAGTCAAGTCCCGATTACAGGATGGTGGCCTCACAGATACGCGGGCCGCCTATGCCACCCCTACTTACGCCGTGCCACCGCCGCCCGCATCCTCACCCCTCGCCGCAACAGAGCCAACAGCACCATTCCCGCATCCACACCCAGCTTCAGGCCAACCTGCTTGAGCATCAGCCCCTCGCCTGTACAGCTCTGCGGCCTGGTCGATCTGCTCGTCGTTCAGTCTCTGCTGTCGCATCGGCACGCCCATCCGGTGCAGGTGCTTGCTCACGGTTTGTCGCTGAATCGAGAACTTGACCGCAAGCTCATACACCGTCATCCCGCGCAGGTATTCCCTCGCCAGCTCAGCCTTCTTCAGATCCGACAGCTTCCGGTTCTGGGCGGGTAGAGGCACCACCAGGTGATCAACGCCATGCTCAGCCTCTGCCCGCGCCTCCGCCAGCAGAGCCGAAGACGCCTGGCTACCCCCGTTGAGATTGGAATGGTGCCTCAGGAAGCGCACTTCGACTATCGGTTCGGCTCAGCGGATGATCTCGGCGCGGGCGCGTTCGTTCGGGGTGCCGATGTCCCAGAAGCGCACCGTGCCGCGCGCCTCGCGGTAGGTGCCCGTGCCGCCGGTGATGGCCATGTCGAGCGGGCTCGCGCCGCGGACCCAGAGGGATTGCATGGTTACCGAACCGTCGGCGATTTCCATGGTGATCGTGCACTGCATGGTGACGTTCTCGCCGTCGACGTGAATGACCTGGCAGGAGCCGCCGCCGCGGCCGACGCGGCGGCCGTCCTGGATCGCGTTGCCGAAGTAGACATCCATGTCGCCCACGCTCACGCCCGGTTGGCCGAGGTCGAGACTCGCGTACTGATCGTTCTCGACGCCGAGTTCGAGGACCTCGACCTGTGCGTCCGCGGGCGGGTCGGCCTCGCCGGTGGCCGTGTCGCAACCGCTGACCGCGATGGCGACGAGTGGGACGGCGGCGAAAGCCGTGAGCGCGCCCTTGGTGCGAAGGATGTTGTGCAGCATGTGAATTCCTCGTGTCCGAGCGACTGGGTCATCGACCGGGTGCCCGGGTCCGGGCGATCGTCGACGCCTTCAGACTCACCGACGGCGACCTATGCTGTCCAAGACCAGAATTCGCATCTACTCATTACGTCCGGGTTATGAATATGGACTTGCTGCAGCTTGGCTACTTTCAGGCGGTGGCGCGTCGGGAACACCTGAGCCAGGCCGCCGCCGAGCTGCGCGTCGCACAGCCCTCGCTCAGCCGCGCCATCGCCCGGCTGGAGGAGGATCTCGGTGTGCCGCTGTTCGATCGGGTGGGACGTGGACTGCGGCTCAATCGATTCGGCGCGGCGTTTCTGCTGCGCGTCGATCGGGCGCTGCGCGAACTCGACGACGCGCGGCGGGAACTCGTCGACGCCGCCGGCCTCGAGCACGGCAGCATCGCCCTCGCCGCGGAAACCCTGCTCACCGTGACCGGGATGGTCACCGAGTTCCGCGCCGCGCACCCGGGCGTCGATATCCGGCTGCACCAGTCCGATGCGGAGACCATGGCGAAACAGTTGCGCGCCGGTGAGATCGATCTCTGCATCGCCTCCCAGCCGCTGCCGGGACCGCACCTGCGCACCCGGGTGCTACTGCGCGAGGAAGCGCTGCTCGGAGTGCCGCTCGGTCATCGGCTCGCCGGACGGGAACGCGTGCGCTGGGAGGAACTCGCGGGCGAACCGTTCGTCACCACCCGTCCCGGCTACTGGCCCCGGGACCTGACCGACCGGATGTTCGCGGCGGCCGGAACGCGGCCCGTGTACGTCTGCGAGAGCGACGAACCCGGTGCCACCGGCTACCTGATCAGCGCGGGTCTCGGTGTGGGCCTGGTGCCCGCGTACTCGCTCGTTGTCAGCGACTATCTGCCGGGTGCCTGGATACGCCTGGACAGCCCCGACTGCTACCGCGAGCTGACCCTCGTCTGGCGCGCGGACGCCTACTTCTCCGTGGCGGCGCAGCGGTTCGCGGACTTCGCGGGCGAGTACTTCCGACGGCACGGGGTGCCCGTGGCAGCGCGGGATGGCAGCTCGTGATCTGAGTCACATCCTGTCAGGAATCGACGGCTCGCGGCGTCATGTGGGCAGCGGTTGTCGACGGGCAGGAGGTCGTGAACTCATGAGTGCCGTGGTGCGGGGGGTGGACGGGGCGGATGAGCGTTACCAGGCGGCGGCGTTCGTCAAACGCTCGATCAACAAGGTGTTTCCGACGCACTGGTCGTTCCTGCTCGGGGAGATCGCGCTCTACACCTTCATCATTCTGTTGCTCTCCGGGGTGTATCTGACGTTGTTCTTCGACCCGTCGATGAGCGAGGTCGTGTACGACGGTGTGTATCAACCGTTGCGCGGGGTGACCATGTCGCGGGCGTACGAGTCGACGCTGCACATCAGTTTCGAGGTGCGGGGCGGACTGTTCGTGCGGCAGCTGCACCATTGGTCCGCACTGCTTTTCGTGGCCTCGATGATCGTGCACATGTGCCGGATCTTCTTCACCGGTGCGTTCCGCCGCCCGCGTGAGATCACCTGGGTGATCGGCTGCCTGCTCCTGATCATCGCCATGTTCGAGGGGTTCTTCGGGTACTCGCTGCCCGACGATCTGCTGTCGGGTACCGGTCTGCGCGCGGCCTTCTCGGGTATCACGATGTCGGTGCCGATCGTGGGCACCTGGCTGCACTGGATGCTCTTCGACGGCGATTTCCCCGGCACCATCACCATTCCGCGGTTGTACATCACCCACGTGCTGCTGTTTCCCGCGATCATGGTGGCGCTGGTCATCGCCCATATCGGAATCGTGTGGTACCAGAAACACACTCAGTTCCCCGGTCCGGCGCGCACCGAGAACAATGTGGTGGGCACTCGGATCGTGCCGGTGTTCTCCCTCGACCAGAGTGCGTTCTTCATGTTCACCCTGGCGACGGTGTCGTTGCTGGGCGGGCTGCTCCAGATCAATCCGGTCTGGAATCTGGGGCCCTACAATCCGGCGCAGGTAGCGGCGGGCTCCCAACCCGACTTCTACATGATGTGGGCCGACGGCATGCTGCGCCTGATGCCGCCGTGGGAAATCTATCTGGGCCGCTACACGATTCCCGGCGCTTTCTGGGTCGCCGCGGCGATGGGCATCGTATTCGCGCTCCTGGTCGCCTACCCGTGGATCGAGAAGCGCCTGTCGAACGACACCGCGCACCACAATCTGCTCCAGCGGCCACGCGACGTGCCGGTGCGCACCGCGATCGGCGCCATGGCCCTGACCTTCTATCTGGTGGTGACGCTGGCGTGCGCGAACGATGTCATCGCCTTGACATTCGACATCTCGTTGAACGCCACCACCTGGTTCTTCCGGTTCGCCGCACTGCTGGCACCGCCGCTCGCCTACTACGCGAGCTATCGACTGTGCCTGGGATTGCAGCGCAGTGATAGGGCCGTACTCGCGCACGGCATCGAGACGGGCATGATCACACGCCTGCCGCACGGTGAATATCTCGAGCTGCACCAACCGCTGGGACCGAGCGACGACCACGGCCGACCGGTTCCGCTCGCATACGAGGGCGCACCGGTGCCGAAGAAGATGAACCGGCTCGGCGCGGCCGGTCGACCGGGATCGGGCTCGTTCCTCCGCCCGGACCCCGCATCCGAGGCGGAGTTGCTCGTGGCCATCGACCACGAGGAGGAGCGTCGGCAACTGACCGTGCTTCGCGACAACCAGCGGCGTCGAGTCGGCGAAGCGGGCGACCGGTGATCGGCCGCCGCGCCCGGCGCACCGAGCCAGCCGCGGAGGATTTCGGCCTGCTGTTCGCGATAGCCACCGCCGCCACCGAAGACGCGGCGGGTTCCGTTCGGGCTCTTCTCCGAGCCAACGATATCCGCGCCACCACCGCGACCGCGAGACGGTCGGACCGCCCGTGCTGGCGGGTGCTCGTCTTCCCTGAGGACGCCGTCCGCGCGTACCACGTGCTCTGCGCGCAGACAGGGTAGTGACCGGTCGGCGTCTCGTACGGTTAACTTCAGGCCATGGTGGTCGGTGTGCACGAGGTCGAAGTGTTCGAGAGGTCCAGGGCTCGCCTGGAGGCGATCGCGTATCGGCTGTTGGGGTCGGCGAGTGATGCCGAGGACGCGGTGCAGGACACGTTCGTGCGCTGGCACGCCGCCGACCACGAACTCGTCGAGACGCCCGAGGCGTGGCTGACGAAGGTGCTCACCAATATCTGCCTGAATCAGCTCACCTCGGCGCGGGCGCGGCGCGAATCCTATGTGGGGCAGTGGCTGCCCGAGCCGGTCTTCGCCGGGGACCGGATGTTCGGCCCGGCCGACACCGTCGAACAACGCGAGTCGGTGTCTATCGCCATGCTCACGCTGATGGAACGGCTGACGGCCAGGGAGCGCGTCGTCTACGTGCTCCGGGAGGCGTTCGGCTACTCGCACGGTGAGATCGCCGACATCCTCGAGCTCACCGAGTCGAACTGCTATCAGATCTATCGGCGCGCCAAACAGCATCTGGCCAGCGACCGGACCCGCCGGGAGGTCGACGACGCCGCCGCGCGCAAGGTGGTCGAAGAGTTCCTGGCGGCCGCGCTCAGCGGTGACACCGACGCACTGGTGCGCATGCTGGCCGACGACGCGATCAGCGCGGGCGACGGCGGCGGTGTGGTGTTCTCGCTGCCGGAGCCGGTCACCGGGGCACTGCGGGTGGCGCGGTTCCTGCGCCGCCTGTTCGAGGCCACCGAGGGCAAATGGGCGATGATCGGCGGTCGCGCCGACATGTTCGCCGCGGTGGCCAACGGTGTTCCGGCACTGGTGATCACGGTCGGCGAGCGGATCGTCGGCATCATCACCCTGGAGCTGACCAGCGAGGGAATCACGGCCGTGCACACCCAGGCCAACCCGGCCAAGCTCGAACGCGCCACCCGGCACTGGGCCGCGTCGGAGCACCCGGACCCCCTCACCACGGGGTGGTGACCTAGCTCACAGTCCGCGCCTGTCAGGTTCCGCGCCGCTGTCCGGTTCAGGTAGCGAACACCACCCAGACAGGAGTGAGACCATGAAGCACCGCATCGTCGTTCTCGGAGCCGGATACGCCGGAGCCAACGCCGCCGGTCGCCTGGCCAAGCGGCTGCACCCCGCCGATGTCGACATCACCCTCGTCAACGCCGATCCCGAATTCGTCGAGCGGGTGCGCATGCACCAGCTGGCGACGGGCCAGGAGCTGCGCCGCCGCGTGCTGACCGACGTTTTCGCCGGCACCGGCGTGCGGGTGGACGTGGCGCGGGTGACGGCGCTGGATGCCGATCGCAAGAAGGTCGCCGTCGTCGATGCCGAGGGCACCCGCGACATCGCCTACGACACCCTGGTGTACGCGCTCGGCAGCGCCGCCGCGGACGGCGGTGTGCCCGGTGCGGCCGAACACGCCTACGACATCGCGGGCAAGGGATCCGCGCTGCGGGTGCGGGAACGCCTGGCGGATCTGAGCGCGGGCGCGACCGTGCTGGTCGTGGGCGGCGGCCTCACCGGTATCGAGGCGGCCACCGAAATCGCCGAGGCGCGAACGGATCTCGATGTCGCGCTGGTCGCACGCGGCGGCCTCGGTGATTGGCTGGGTGCGAAGGCCAGGCGGCATCTGCGTGCGGCGTTCGACCGGCTCGGTATCACCGTGCACGAGAACACCGATATCGCCCGCGTCGAACCGGACGGCGTGGTCACCGCCGACGGTCGCGAGATCGGGTCCGCACTGACGGTGTGGACAGCCGGTTTCGCGGTCCATCCGATCGCCGCGGCCACCACCGTGCAGGTCTCGGAGACCGGGCAGATCGTGGTCGACGACACCATGCGGTCGCTCTCGCACCCGGATGTCTACGCCGTCGGCGACGCCGCCCGCGCCCCCGGCGGGAACGGCGATCCGTTGCGCATGTCCTGCGCCTCCGGAGTCCCCACGGCCCATCTGGCCGCCGACGCCATCGCGGCCCGCCTGACCGGCCGCACGATGCCTCGCAACGAGATCGGCTACACGGGTCAGTGCATCAGCCTCGGCCGCCGCGACGCCATCGTGCAGTGGGTGACCCCCGACGACCGCCCCAAGCCCTCCGCCCTCACCGGCCGGTCGGCCGCGCGGGTCAAGGAGTTCATCTGCAAATCCGCGGCCTGGAGCATCTCGCATCCGACCGTGCTGCTGCCCACCCGCCGTCGCCACATCGCGGCGGAGCCGACAGCCGTCGGTGTCGCGTAGTACCGCCCGGCGCGTCGATCGATGCTCGGCATCCCCTGCGTCACAGCGTGAATCGGACGAGTTCGGTGCGCTTGGTGATGCCGAGCTTCGGGTAGGCGCGGTAGAGGTGGTGGCCGACGGTGCGGGGGCTGAGGAACAGTTGGGCGGCGATGTCGCGGTTGCTGAGTCCGGCCGCGGCGAGCCGGACCACCTGGAGCTCTTGGGGGGTGAGGCGAGCCGCGGGGTCGTGATCGTGCGGCCGGGCGACCGGGCGGTCGCCGAGGGCGGTCAGTTCGGCGCGGGCTCGGTCCGCCCAGTCGGTGGCCGCGAGTCGCTCGAAGATGCGCGACGCCTCGGACAGGTGGGTGTGGGCCTCGGTGCGGCGGCGCTGCCTGCGCAGCCATTCGCCGTAGAGGAGTGCGGTGCGTGCGTAGTCGTAGGTGTGTTCGGCCTCCGCGTGCAGTCGAAGGGCGGTGCCGTAACACTTTTCCGGGTCGTCAGTCGCCGCCAGGGCGAGGCAGCGTTGCACCAGCGCGTCGGCCCGCGGCCGGCGGGCGTGCTCGGCCCACTCGGCGAGCGCGGGCAGGTGCCGATCCGCCTGTGCCGTCCGGCCGCCGCGGATGGCCGCCTCCATGTGATCCGGAATGGCTCGAACCAGGAAGTCCCGGCGACCGGGCCCGGTGCAGACGGACTCCAAATATTCCGTGGCCGTGTCGAATCGGCCCTGACCGAGGTCGAGCAGACCGAGCGCCCAGGTGGCGAGGGCGGCATTGGTGGGATGCCGAGCCCGGTCACGGAGCATGGTCGCGGCGTGGGTGCGGCAGCTGTCCGCGTCGCCCGCCACCGCCGCCAGCCACGCCGGGATGGCGGACATGATGAGGGCCTGGGTGTGCTGACCCAGTTCGGCGGACGTCGACAGTGCCTCGGTGACAACGGTTTCCGCGTCGCGGAAGCGCCCCTGGAGCAGCAGCGCGATCGCCAGCGGCTCCTGGGCGTAGGGGAGCCAGCCGAGCGCACCCGAACGGCGGGTATCGGCGACCAGCGCCTCCAGTATCTCGGTGGCGGCGCGATCGTCGATGATGAGCGCCAGATATCCGGCCAGCACCCGCTCCACCATGCCGGGCATGCGTCCCTCGCGCGCTGCGGATATCAGCCGACGCATACCGGCCGTGCCCGCGCGGGCGCGGCCGTCGAACAACTCGCCAACGCCGATCATGCCGTCGACCACCGGCCGCAACGGATCGTCCGGTGCGAGCCGCACGTCGGCGAGCAGTCGCGCGGCACGGCTCACCAGGTCGTGCGCGCCGCCGTCCTTGGCGCATCCGATGGCGTCGGTGAGCATCGAGACCGCTTGCCGCGGCAGGGTGTCGACTATCGGTGCCGCGCCCGCCAGCATCAGGGCGGCGGCGGTGGTCGGCGAATCACGCTCGTAGGCGATCTGGGCTCGGACCCAGCTGAGGTCGGCGAGAACGGTTCCGCTGGTGGCGATCTCCGCTGCGGTGCGCGCGCAGTCGGCGGCCTGGTCGAGGGCTCCGGCGTCATAGGCCGCGCGGGCGGCGGCGGCGAGTCGTCGGCTGCGCTGTTCCGGATCGGGACTGAGCCGGGCACTGCGTTCGAGTGCGTGCGCGACCGCGGCCGCCCCGCCGCGTCGGGCGGCACGCCGGGCCACCTGCTCCAGGGTGGCGGCGGCGGTCTCATCGACGGTGATGGTGGCCGCGGCCAGATGCCAGGCGCGATGGTCGGCGTAGTCGGCCCCGGTCAGCGTGTCGGCGAGGGCCCGGTGCGCGTCGAGTTGCCAGTGGCGGGGCGCGCTCTGGTAGGCGGCGGTCCGAATCAGGGGATGACGGAACGAGATTCGCTGGGCGGACAGCTCGATGAGGGCGGCCTGCTCGGCCGGTTCCAGGTCGGCGGCGCTCAGTCCGAGCCGCTCCCCGGCACGCACCACGATCGGCGGATCGCCGGTGACATCGGCCGCGGCCAGCACCAGCAGCCGCCGCGTCGCCTCCGGAAGCACTCCGATCCTGGCGTGGAAAGCGGCCTGCACCTGCCTGTCCACGGGCAGCGGCTCGACGGGTAGCGACCACGTGCTGCCCGTCGCCGCGCGCGAGGTGATCGCCGCGGTGAATTCGATGATGGCGAGCGGGTTTCCGCGTGCGTCCGCAAGGATCCGGGCGCGCATCGGACCGGTCAGGTCGCCCGCCCGCTGATCGAGCAGTGCGGTCGCGCCGACGCGGTCCAGCGCGGCGAGCCCCATGGTCTCCAGCCCGGCGGCCGGGAAGTCCGGGACATCCGCACGCGCGGTGAACACCATGGCCACCGGCTCCTGCCGTAATCGCCTGGCGGCGAACAACAGCGCGTCGAGGGAGCCTCGGTCGAACCAGTGCGCGTCATCGACGAGGCATACCACGGGGCCGTCGGCGGCCAGCTCGGACAGCAGCGACAGGGCGGCGACATTGGTCAGGAATCGTTCGCCGATATCGTGGTCGGACAGGCCGAAGGCGGCGCGCAATGCCTGCGCCTGGGGCTCCGGCAAGGTGGCGAGTCGGTCCAGGTAGGTGTGGAACAGCAGGTGCAATCCGGCGAAGGGGACCTCGACCTCCGACTCGATGCCCACGCCGCGCAGCACGCGCAGCCCCGCCGCGGCGCGTTCGGCGTGGTCGAGCAGTGCGGTCTTGCCGATCCCGGCCTCACCGCGGATCACCAGGGCGCCGCCGTGCCCGTCGCGCGCGTTCGCGAGCAGGCGCTCGATGCGCGCCAACTCCTCCGCCCGCCCGAGTATCACCACTGCACGGTAACAACCGGCCGCGCTCGCGGGGGGCGAAGCCGGACCGGTGCGGTCCAGGTCCGGCGCGCCCTCGGTCTACCGTTGGCCGACGCGGGTCATGGTGGAGTCGTAGCCGCCGCCCCCGGGGTACACCCAGGCCCCGTCCATCACGTCACCGGCGGGGTCGAACGAGCCCCGGAAATACGCCGGTGACCCCTTCTGCCCGGCCCAGATGGTGAGCACGTCGCCGTCCATCTCGTACACGTAGTCCAGCGTCTCGCCCTTGTCGCCGTAATACCTGCTCTTGATGTCGGCGCTGGGTTCCTCGGCCCCGAAGGGCCGCTCCCGCCCGATCACCTCCATCCCGACGATCCGTTCCCCGTACTGCTCCAATTCCACATCCTGGATCAGGAACCGCCGCCCGGTCATCCAGCGGTAGGTGACGGTTCCCACCGCACCCCCGGTGACCCGCCACGTCCCCACCAGCCGATCCAATGCGGCCACTGCGGGATCCACTGCCTGATCGACATGCTCGCCCATCGTCATCTCCTCTGCGTGCTCACCGCGGATGCGGTCGCTGTCATCACGAGGAAGACGGTATGAGTGGGCCTATCGGTACCCGCATCGGTCGAATTACCGGTGGGCGTGGCGAGGTGTCGCCGCTAGCGCCGACGCACCGGGGGCGGTGACGGTGCTCGACTACCGAATCCGTTCGTAGATGGTGGCGTTGGCCAGACCTCCTGCCTCGCACATGGTTTGCAGGCCCCAGCGGGCGCCGCGGTCGTGCATGGCGTGGACGAGGGTGGTGGCGAGGCGGCCGCCGGAGGCGCCGAGGGGGTGGCCGATGGCTATGGCGCCGCCGTTGACGTTGACCTTGGCGAGGTCGGCGCCGGTGTCGTGGGCCCAGGCCAGGACCACGGAGGAAAAGGCCTCGTTCACCTCGAAGAGGTCGATGTCGGAGAGTTGGAGTCCGGCTCGGTGCAGGACCTTTCGGGTGGCGGGGATGACGGCGGTCAGCATGAGCAGGGGGTCGTCGCCCGCGACGGCGAAGCTGTGGACGCGGGCGAGGGGGCGCAGGCCGAGCTGGGCGGCTCGTTCGCTGGTCATGATGAGGACGGCGGAGCTGCCGTCGTTGATCGGGCTGGCGTTGGCGGCGGTGATATTCCAGGCGATCTCGGGGAAGCGGGCCGCCATGGCGTCGCTGTGGTAGGCGGGGCGCAGGCCCGCGAGGGTGTCGAGGGTGCTGCCCAGCCGGATGCCCTCGTCGGCGGTCAGTCCGGCCAGCGGGGCCAGTTGGGCGTCGAAGGAGCCGTCTTTCGTTGCGCGGGCGGCTTTTTCGTGGCTGGACAGAGCGAACTCGTCGAGCTGGGTGCGCCCGAGATTCCAGCGGGCGGCGATGAGTTCGGCGCTGATGCCCTGTGGGACCAGGCCCTCGGGGTAGCGTTCGGCGAAGCCGACACCGGTGACGTCCTCCGCGCCGATGAGATTGGCCCCCATGGGAACCCGGCTCATGGACTCCACGCCCGCGGCCACCACGATGTCGTACGCGCCCGCGATGACGCCCTGGGCGGCGAAGTGGATGGCCTGCTGGCTGCTGCCGCACTGACGGTCGACCGTGGTGGCGGGGACGGATTCGGGGTATCCGGCGGCGAGGGCGGCGCGGCGGGTCAGGTTGGAACCCTGCTCGCCCACCGCGGTGACTACGCCGCCGATCACGTCGTCGATGAGTTCGGGGTCGATGCCGCTGCGCGCCACCACTTCTCGCAGGCTGTGCGCGAGCAGATCGACGGGATGGACGCCGTGCAGGGCTCCGGTGGGCTTGCCCTTGCCCACGGGGGTGCGGACGGCTTCGACGATGACTGCGTCTCTCATGGCGATTCCTTCGCAAAGGCCGCTGCGTCGCGGCCGACCTTCCGGCGGCTGACTCAACCGCTCTAAAGTCAGAGTAGGAGCTGGCCATAGTTGAGGCAAGTCAGCAGGAGTATGATGAGCGTCATGTCGTTCGTCTTGGAAGGACCGCTCAGGGATCTGAGCGCATGGAAACCCGAGGGCTGCTCCATCGCCAAAGCCCTCGACATCGTCGGCACCCGCTCGGCGATCCTGATCCTGCGCGAGGCGTACTACGGCACCCGCCGCTTCGACGGATTCGCCGCGCGCGTGGGCATCACCGACGCCGCGGCCGCGAACGCGCTACGCAAACTCGCCGACGCGGGGCTGCTGGAGAAGCGCCCCTATCAGGAAGAGGGCAAACGCACCCGGCACGAATACGTCCTCACCCCGATGGGCTGGGACCTGATACCGGCGGTGGTAGCGCTCTGGCAGTGGGGCGACAAGTACCTCCAGGACGGCACCCCGCCGCTGGAACGCCTGGAGGACACGACGGGCGAGCCCGTGCGCGTCGAGCTGGTCAGCGCCTCCGGCGACGAGGTGCCCCCGGAGCGCGTGCGTGTGCGTGTCAACAAGAGCTGGCTGCGCCGCCACGGCCGCCTCCCACCCGCCTCCTGAGGGGCGGCGTGGGTAGCCGACGGGTACCGCTAGGCCGCGACGAGCAGCACGCATGCTCCGCCGGTAACGGTGGTCGGCACTGTGCGATATCGGAGTCGCGTTCGACATGGACGACGCGCCCGCGTCCGAACGATCGACCCGCCCGCCGTGCACCGGCGGGCGGGCAGGTTTGTGCTCAGTTCAGCCGTCGCCCGTCCTCGGGCGCGAAGAAGTAGGTGTGCTCGGCATCGGCCTGGAGCACCAACCGGGTGCCCTTGGCGGGTGGGTTGCGCCAATCCGCCCGCGCCACAATGGTTTCGCTGCCGCTCTTGTCCAGGGCGCGACCGTACACGTAGGCGTCGGAGCCGAGCTCCTCGACGACGTCGACCTCCATGGTGATCCCGTCCGCCGGCTTGCCGAGCCCGTTCGCCGATCCCGCGATCTCGAAATGCTCGGGCCGGATGCCGACCACGACACTGCCGTCGCTGGCGTCGGCGACCGTGCGCGGCAGCGGCAGCCGGTGTCCGCCGAGCTGCACCGCACCGCCCTCGACAGCCAGCGTGAACAGGTTCATGGCGGGGGAGCCCATGAAACCGGCCACGAACAGATTGGCCGGATCGCGGTACAGATCGCGCGGGGAGGCACACTGCTGGAGCAGCCCGTCCTTCAGCACCGCCACCCGGTCGCCCATGGTCATGGCCTCGACCTGGTCGTGGGTGACGTAGACGGTGGTGGTGCCGAGGCGGCGCTGCAACTGGGCGATCTGGGTGCGGGTCTGCACCCGCAGCTTGGCGTCGAGATTGGACAGCGGCTCGTCCATCAGGAACACGTGCGGCTGCCGCACGATGGCGCGCCCCATGGCGACGCGCTGCCGCTGACCGCCGGAGAGCGCCTTGGGTTTGCGGTTCAGGTACGGCTCGAGGTCGAGCAGCTTGGCCGCCTCCAGCACCCGCTGCTCGCGCTCCTCCTTGGACACCTTCGCCATCTTGAGCGCGAAGCCCATGTTCTCCGCCACGCTCATGTGCGGGTAGAGCGCGTAGTTCTGGAACACCATGGCGATATCGCGTTCCTTGGGCTCGGCGTGCGTGACGTCCTTCGCGCCGATCAGGATGCGCCCCGTACTCACCTCCTCCAGCCCGGCGAGCATGCGCAGCGAGGTGGACTTCCCGCAGCCGGACGGGCCGACCAGCACCAGGAATTCGCCGTCGGCGATCTCCAGGTCCAGGGCGTCGACAGCGGGTTTGACCGCACCCGGGTACACCCGGGAGGCGCGATCGAAGGTGACCGTAGCCATATGGAATTGCATCCCTTCACCGGCAGGAACGTGCCGGACGATCCGTTGTAGAGGGTGGTGAGCCGCGCGGGCTCCCGCACGATGCTAAGTGGTCCCTGATCCGGGCGCACCGGCCGTGTGCCGCGGGCGGAGTCAGGCGCCGGGGCGCGCTTCGTGCTCGATGCCCTCGTGCTCGGCTCCGCGGCGGAAACGCAGCAGGCGCAGGGCGTTGGCGACGACCAGCAGGGTCGAGCCCTCGTGGATGAAGACCGCGGGACCGATGGGCAGGCCGATCAGCGTGGCGGGAACCAGTCCGGCCACGATGATCAGGGCGATGGCCAGGTTCTGGCGGATGATCGCGGCGGCCCGGCGGCTCAACGCCACCGCGAAGGGGAGGCGACCGATATCGTCGGACATGAGCGCGACGTCGGCGGTTTCCAGAGCCACGGCGGATCCGCCCGCACCCATGGCGATTCCGACCGAGGAGTTCGCCATGGCGGGTGCGTCGTTCACGCCGTCGCCGACCATGGCGGTGCCACCGCGGGCGCGCAGCCTGCCGATCATGTCGACCTTGTCCTCGGGCAGCAGACCGCCGTGGGCGGCGTCGAGTCCGAGCCCGTCGGCGACCGCGTCTGCCACCCGCTGGTTGTCACCGGAGATCACCACCAGTTCCGTGACGCCGAGGTCGCGCAGCCTGGCCATGACCGCGGCGGCCTCCGCGCGCGGGGTATCCATCACGCCGACCACGCCCAGATAGACGCCCGCGCGCCGCACGATCATGGTGGTGCGCCCGGCCGCGTGCAGCCGCTCCACCGCCGCCGCGATCTCGGCGGGCACGCCGTCGCTGTCGAGTTCGGCGAACATGGTCAGGTTGCCGATCTCGGTCACCCGGCCGTCCACCAGTGCGGTCACCCCGCGTCCGGTCACCGAATTCACCCGGGTGGCAGCGAATTCCGCTCCCGCTGGGACCAATCCGGCGAGATCGCGGGTGATGGCCGAGGCCAGCGGGTGGTCGCTGTAGGACTCCACCGCGAACAGCGTGCCGATCAGTTCCGCTCGCAGAGCGGGGCGGGCGGGCTCGATATCGGTGACGCGAGGCTGTCCCCAGGTGAGCGTCCCGGTCTTGTCGAAGGCCACCGACCGCACCCGTCCCAGCGATTCCAGCGGTCCGCCGCCCTTGGCCAGCACCCCGGCTTGCGCGGCCCGCGCCACTCCGGCCAGGACCGCGCTCGGCGTGGCGATGGCCAGTGCGCAGGGGCTGGCGGCCACCAACACCACCATGGCGCGGTAGAAGCTGTCCGCGAACGGCTCGGTGAGAACGTAGGCGCCGTAGGCCATGACGGCCAGCACGCCCAGGAGTACGGCGGGCACGTAGTAGCGCTGGAACCGGTCGATGAACCGCTGGGTCGGCGACTGCTGCGTCTCGGCGTCGCGCACCATGGCGATCACCCGGGCCAGGGTGCTGTCGGCGGCGCGGTCGGTGACCATCACCTCGAGCACGCCGGAACCGTTCAGCGTGCCCGCGAACACCCGCTGGGCCTCGGGTACCGGGGTGCGGCCGGTCAGTGCGGCGAGATCGTCGGCCGCTCGCTTCTCCACCGGGATGCTCTCGCCGGTGACCGCCGATTCGTCGACGGCGCTCACGCCCGCGACCACGATGCCGTCCGCGCTCGGCCGTGAATTCGGCCGCACCACAATGACATCGCCGATCTCGAGGGTGTCCACGTCGACCTCGACGACGGTGTCGGGCCCGCGCCGCACCAGTGCGGTGCGCGGTGCGAGTTCGGCCAGCGCCGCGATGGACTTCTGCGCCCGGCCCATCGCGTATTCCTCGAGCGCGTGTCCCAGGCTGAACAGGAACAGCAGCACGGCACCCTCGGCCCATTTGCCGACCGCCGCCGCGCCCACCGCCGCGACCAGCATGAGGAAGTCCACCTCGAAGCGGCCGCGCCGCACGGTGGCGAGGGCGGTGCGCACGGTGAAGAAGCCGCCCAGCAGGTAGGTGGCCAGAAACAGCCCGGTCGCCATCCAGGGCGGGCCGTCGAGGAGGTAGCGCGCGACCATGCCGCCCGCGTAGGTGATGCCGGAGCCGATCGCGAAGGCCATCTCGATGCGCGGTCCCGAGAGGTGGCTGTGACCCGCCGAATTGTTCATGCCGCCACCGTAACATGAATGCATGCGTATGTCTGCATGTGTTATTCCAGGAGTGAACGCGGCCCCGTTCAACCGGCGGGCGCACCTCCGGATCGGTAGCCTCGATCCGCGAGACGGATAGTCCATGCCGCGACTAGGGAGTGCCACGTGAGCCGACCGGTTCGTATCGGAGTCCAACTGCAACCACAGCACGCGCCCGATTACGGGCTGATCCGCGACGCCGTCCGCCGCGCCGAGGATCTGGGCGTCGACGTGGTCTTCAACTGGGACCACTTCTATCCCCTCTACGGCGATCCGGAGGGCGCGCACTTCGAGTGCTGGACCATGCTCGGCGCGATCGCCGAACAGACCGAGCGGGTGGAACTCGGCGCGCTGGTCACCGGCGGCGGCTACCGCAACCCCGATCTGCTCGCCGATATGGCCCGCACCGTGGACCACATCAGCGGCGGCCGCCTCATCCTCGGCATCGGCGCGGGCTGGTTCGAGAAGGACTACGAACAGTACGGCTACGAATTCGGCACCGCCGGAAGCCGTTTGGCCCTGCTCAAGGAGTCGATGGCCCGCATCGCCGACCGGCTCGCCAAGTTGAATCCGCAGCCGGTGCGCGATATCCCCATCCTCATCGGCGGCGGCGGGGAGAAGAAGACGCTGCGCCTGGTCGCCGAGTACGCCGATATCTGGCACAGCTTCGCCGACCTCGAGGTGCTGAAGCGCAAGACCGGCATTCTGGCCGACCACTGCGCCGAGGTCGGCACCGACGCGGGCAGGATCGAGAAATCGGTGGAGTGGCCGGGCGTCGACTCCGCCCCCGACTTCGTCGCGGCGGGCGCGACCCTGTTCACCGTGGGCACCGGCGGCCCCGACTACGACCTGAGCACCGTCGAGCAGGCCATTCGCTGGCGCGATCAGTTCAATCCCGAGTCGGTGGCGGGTATCGCCTGACACCTTTGGGCGCGGGCTGACCGCAACTCTGGTGTGCCGAATCGCCCCGACTAGGGTGTTTCGTCATGGTTTGCTTGCGCACGGTCAGGTCCCGGCCCACAGGGCGGCGACCTCGCATGACGGCGGTCGCAGGGGTGTTGCTGGTCACACTCGCCGGAATGCTGGCGCTGGGCACCGGGCCCAGCGCCGCCGCACCCGAGAACGACCTGTGTTCGCCCCCGGGACCCGCCGCCGCCACCGCGCTGCCACCCAAACTGTCGACAGCCCAGCAGGGCGCGTCCTCGGACCGGTACACCACGCCGAACGTGCGACCGCTCGACGGCATCGACCTCACCCGGCTGGGGCTCATCACCCCGGGCAAGCTGAGCGTCGGCACCCTGTCGGACGCGCCGCCGAGCATCTGCGTCAACTCCCAGGGCGCGTTCACCGGCTTCGACAACGAGCTGCTGCGGGCCGTCGCCGCCAAGCTGGGTCTGCAGATCGAGTTCACCGGAACCGAATTCGCGGGACTGCTCGCGCAGGTGGCCAACGGCCGCTTCGACGTCGGCTCCTCGAACATCACCACCACCGACGCGCGCCGCCAGCTGGTGGGCTTCACCAACGGCTACGACTTCGGCTACTTCTCGCTGGTGGTGCCGAGCAACAGCGCCATCGGCTCGTTCACCGACCTGAACAGCGGCACCCGCGTCGGCGTGGTGCAGGGCACGGTGCAGGACGAGTACGTCGTCAACGAACTGCACCTGGACCCGGTGAAGTTCCCGGACTACAACACCGCGTACGCGAATCTGAAGTCCGGCCAGATCGACGCCTGGGTGGCCCCGTCCGCGCAGGCGGTGGGTGCGATCAAGCCGGGCGACGCCACCACCATCGCGCAGAACACCTTCAGCCTCAACAACTTCGCGGCCTGGGCGGTGCGCAAGGACAACCAGCCGCTGATCGACGCCCTCAATGCCGGGTTGGACGCGGTGATCGCGGACGGCACCTACGCGCGGCTCTACGAGGACTGGGTGCCGCGCGAACTGCCACCGGGCTGGAAGCCGGGCTCCAAGGCCGCGCCGCTGCCGGACCTACCCGACTTCGCCGCCATCGCCGCGCGGAACGCGGACAACCGGGCCGATAACGGTGGGGTAGAGCCGAAGTCGACGCTGCGGCAGCTGAAGGACACCTTCTTCGACTGGGAGCTGTACAAGCAGGCGTTTCCCGACCTGATCAAGACAGGTCTGCCGAATACCCTGATCCTGGCGGTGGTTTCGGGCGTGCTGGGCACCGCCATCGGCATGCTGCTCGCGGTGGCGGGCATCTCGCGCACCCGCTGGCTGCGCTGGCCCGCTCGCGTCTACACCGACATCTTCCGCGGGCTGCCCGCGGTGGTGATCATCCTGCTCATCGGCCTCGGTGCGGGTCCGGTGGTCAAGGAGATCACCGGCAACAATCCGTACTGGCTGGGCGCGGTCGCGCTGGCGCTGCTGTCGTCGGCCTACATCGGCGAGATCTTCCGCTCCGGCATCCAGTCGGTGGAGCCGGGGCAGCTGGAAGCGGCCCGCGCCATCGGCTTCGGCTACCGGCAGGCCATGACCCTGGTGGTGATCCCGCAGGGCGTGCGCCGGGTGCTGCCCGCGCTCATGAACCAGTTCATCGCGCTCATCAAGGACTCCTCGCTGATCTACTTCCTGGGGCTGCTGGCCTCGCAGCGGGAGCTGTTCGCGGTGGGCCGGGATCTCAACGCGCAGACCGGAAATCTGTCGCCGCTGGTGGCCGCGGGCCTGGTGTACCTGCTGCTGACGGTGCCGCTCACGCACCTGGTGAACTACATCGACAGCCGGTTGCGCACCGGGCGCAAGGAAGAGCCGATCGACCCGGTCGAGCAGGCCGTGATCACGGAAGGGCGAGGAGCATGAGCGGTCAGGCGCGGAGGCGGCAGCGGAGCGTAACCACGGAGCGCCCCGCTCATGCTCGAAAGGGACACAGCAGCATGAGCGGTCAGGCGCGGAGGCGGCAGCGGAGCGTAACCACGGAGCGCCCCGCTCATGCTCGAAAGGACGCAGCGGCATGAGTGCCTCTCTTATTGGTACGGGGCTGCATCTGACGCTGGGGCGCACGCATATTCTGCGCGGGGTGGACATCCACGTGGACGCGGGTAAGGCCACCACGGTGATCGGTCCCTCGGGGTCGGGCAAGTCCACGCTGCTGCGCGTGCTCAACCGCCTGCACGAGCCGGACAAGGGTGACATCCTGCTGGACGGCAAGTCGGTGCTCACCGAGAATCCGGACAAGTTGCGCCAGCAGATCGGCATGGTGTTCCAGCACTTCAACCTGTTCCCGCACAAGACGGTCGCGGAGAATATCGAGCTGGGTCCACGCAAGCTGCACGGGCTGTCCAAGGAGCAGGCGCGCACGCTGGCACTGGAACAGCTGGAGAAGGTCGGCCTGTCCGGCAAGGCGGATGTGCGCCCGGCCAATCTGTCCGGCGGTCAGCAGCAGCGCGTGGCCATCGCCCGCGCGCTGGCCATGAAACCGCAGCTCATGTTTTTCGACGAGGCCACCTCGGCGCTGGACCCGGAGCTGGTGAAGGGCGTGCTCGCGCTCATGGCCGACCTGGCGCGAGACGGTATGTCCATGGTCGTGGTCACGCACGAAATGGGCTTCGCCCGTTCGGTTTCCGATCGCGTGGTCTTCATGGACCACGGGCAGGTGGTGGAAACCGGTACGCCGGATCAGCTTTTCGACAGCGCGGAGACGCCGCGGCTGCGGCAGTTCCTCTCCCAGGTGCTCTAGTGGTCCGGGAGGGTGCGCCGCATCCTCCCGGCAAACTTAGGGCTACCTAATTGGTCGGCTGTTCATCTGCGCGTCTCCTCCGGCTCTTCTGGCCTGGTTACGGTGCGCCCGACAAGACGACCCCGGGAGCATGCAGTGTTGAAACCCCTCGCCCTCTTCGTGAAGCATGACGGCGCGTCCGCGCGCGCCGCCGTCACTTGCCGCTACAAGTGCGGCAATGCCTGCGCCCACGAGGTTCCCAACAAATCGGCCGGAGAGTACTTCGGCGATATCGTGGCCGCCATGTCGCGCCGCCGCATGCTGCAGGGCAGCGCGGCCGTGGTGCTGGCGACCGGCACGGCCGGTTTGCTGGCCGCCTGCGGTGACGGCGACGATGTGCGGACAGCCGCCGAGACCAGCCCCGGCACCGGCACCGACTTCACCCCGGTCGCGCCGAACAAGGCCGATGCGGTGACCGTGCCCGAGGGCTACGAGCAGAGCGTGGTGATCCGCTGGGGCGATCCGGTGCTGCCGGACGCGCCGCAGTTCGACTTCGCCAACCAGACCGCCTCGGCCCAGGCCAAGCAGTTCGGCTACAACAACGACTTCTCGGCGCTGCTGCCCATCGAGGGCCAGGAGAACGGCTACCTGCTGGTGGCCAATCACGAGTACACCACCGGCCCGTTCATGTTCGCGGGCTACGACGACAAGAATCCGACCCGCGAGCAGGTCGAGATCGAATGGGCCGCACACGGTCTCACCGTGGTCGAGGTCAAGGGCGAGGCCGGTTCCGGCAAACTCACCCCGGTGCTGGGCAAGTACAACCGCCGCATCACGGCCACCTCCGAATTCCAGCTCACCGGCCCGGCCGCGGGCAGCGATCTGGTGAAGACCTCCGCCGACGCCTTCGGGTTGAAGGTCGCGGGCACCCTCAACAACTGCTCCGGCGGTGTAACCCCGTGGGGCACCATTCTTTCCGGCGAGGAGAACTTCAACCAGTACTTCGCCGGCGAGTTCGCCGACCCGGCCGCCAAGGAGCGCGGCAAGCGCTACGGCATCGGCGGTGACAACAACGAGCCGCGCGGCTGGGAGCGCTTCGACAAGCGCTTCGATCTGGCCGCGGAGCCCAACGAGCCCAACCGGTTCGGCTGGGTGGTCGAGGTCGATCCGTGGGATCCCGCCTCCACCCCGGTCAAGCACACCGCGATGGGCCGGTTCAAGCACGAGTCCGCGAACGTCTACGTCACCCCGGACGGCGCGGTGGTCGCCTACTCCGGCGACGACGAGCGCTTCGACTACATGTACAAGTTCGTCTCCGCCAAGAAGATTCAGCAGGGCAATACCGCGGCGGCCCGCAAGCACAATATGACCATTCTCGACGAGGGCACGCTGTACGTCGCGAAGTTGAGCGGGGACCACCCGGATCAGATCGACGGCAGCGGAAAGGTGCCCTCGGACAACGGCTTCACCGGTTCCGGCCAGTGGATTCCGCTGCTGGAGACCGGCGCGGACGGCAAGGGCAGGTCGCTGGTCGAGGGCATGAGCGCCGAGGAGGTGGCGGTGTTCACCCGCCTCGCCGGTGACAAGGTCGGCGCCACCAAGATGGACCGCCCCGAGGACTTCGAGCCGAATCCCACGACCGGCAAGGTGTACGTGGCGCTGACCAACAACAGCAAGCGCGGCACCGACGGCAAACCCGGTGTCGACGAGGCCAATCCGCGCAACCAGAACAAGAACGGCCAGGTCCTCGAGATCGTCGACGACCACACCGGCACCGCGTTCACCTGGTCGCTGCTGCTGGTCTGCGGCGATCCCCAGGCCGCCGACACCTACTTCGCGGGCTTCGACAAGTCCAAGGTCAGCCCCATTTCCTGCCCCGACAACCTGGCTTTCGACCCGCACGGCAACCTGTGGATCTCCACCGACGGCAATGCGCTGAAGTCCAACGACGGACTTTTCGCCGTCACGCTCGAGGGGGAGCGTCGGGGCGAGACCAAGCAGTTCCTCACGGTGCCGGTGGGCGCGGAGACCTGCGGTCCGATCGTCACCGACCGTCGCGTGCTGGTGAGCGTGCAGCATCCGGGCGAGGTGGACGACGCCTCCGTCGAGAAGCCCGCCTCGCACTGGCCCGACGGCGGCAGCGCCCAGCCCCGCCCGGCCGTCGTGACG
Organism: Nocardia otitidiscaviarum; assembly: GCF_007362295.1. Lineage (NCBI taxonomy): Bacteria > Bacillati > Actinomycetota > Actinomycetes > Mycobacteriales > Nocardiaceae > Nocardia > Nocardia otitidiscaviarum. The sequence goes on from NZ_CP041695.1 coordinate 7,221,952, forward strand.
GTGTGGAAGCAGGACGGCGGCAGTATCGGCGTCTGACGTCCTCGTGTCCGATCGGCGGCGCGGGCGTGCTATCCGCCCGCGCTGCCGCTGCCCGGCATGCGCGCGAATGCGCCGAGATCGCCTTGGGCTCCGCTGTATACGTTGATATCGGTGGGTCCCGGAATGCCCGAGATACTGCCCGAGTCGGTGTACTGCCAGAAGGTCCAGGTGGGCCAGCCGCCGGGCACCTCCGGTTCGGCATTGCCGCGATAGTCCGCGATCCACAGCGGATAGCGGGTGAACTCGGTGGAATTCGCCATGGCCGTTTTCCAGAAGTGCACGCCGGTGTAGATGATCGGCGGCCGACCGGTCAGCGCCTCGACGGTGTTCAGGTAGCGGCGGGTCCAGTCGATGAGGGCGGCGGGCGGGAGTCCGCCGGAATCCTCCAGGTCCAGCACGGCGGGCAGATCCATCGGGCCGTTCTGCCCGAGCACCACCGTCGAGTAGAAGACCGCCTGCGGTTCGGGAGGCAGCGCGGGGCGCGCGAAATGGTATGTGCCCCGGGCTACTCCGGCCGCCCGCATGATCAGACTGTCCGGCACGAAGAACGGGTTCACATAGCTCAGACCCTCGGTGGCCTTCACCATGGCGAAGGGGTGTCCGGCGGCGCGGACCGCGAACCAGTTGATCCCACTGCCGCCCGGATGCTGCCAGGAGGAGACGTCGGGGCCGTGCGGTGCGGCGGCCGCCGTGCCGGACAGCGGTAGCAGGGCGGCCAGCGCGAGGGCGGCGGCGAGGTGGGTGCGGGCCACGAGCGGGTGGTTCCGGTCCATGCCGCTCGACAGTAGAGCGCCGGTGACGCGTCTCACGCGAATCACCGCTGTGGTGTTCGCTACGAATTCGCTACAAACGCCGCAGCGTCAGCCCAGCCAGTCCAGCACCGAGGCCGCCGTCCAGGACTGCTGCATACTGCCCAGCGCCTCGCCCGTGAACGGTTCGTAGTACTCGGAGAAGGTGCCGTCGCCGGCCTGGCGCAGCCCCTCCGCGCGCAGCATGAACGACCGCTCGGCCCAGCCGCGGCGCGCGAACACCCAGGAGAACAGCCAGCTCATCACCGGCCACACCGGGCCGCGCCAGTACTCGCGCGGCCGGAAGTCCTTGGACACCGGTGAGGTGGAGGGCGGCAGCGCGTAGCGCAGATCCGGATGGCCGCAGTAGCGCGGACCCTCGAACAGCCGCAGCAGCCGCCGCTCGGCATCACGGGAGAGGCCGCCGCACAGCAGCGGTGCGAAGACGGCCAGGGTCTCGGTCTCGATCCAGCGGTCGGCCCGCAGATCGAAATCCTTGGCCACGCCGCTGCGCGCGTCGGTGGTGGCGATGACGCCCGCGCGGAAGTAGTCGGCCCATTCGTAGAGCTCCCGCACATCGGCATTGGGCAGCCGGTAGTCGTCGCCGATGGTGGCCAGCACCTCGCAGGCCAGCGAGAAGATGGCGGTGACGAACACGTCCTCCACCGCGAAGCTCATGGTGGACGCCAGCTGGTAGTCGTCGTAGCCCGCTCGGCGCATCTGCTCGACCAGCCACATGTAGCGGTCGTATTCGCGGTCGGAGGGCCGCTGGCTGGGATCGTCCACCACGTGCAGGTCTTCGCGCTGGTAGGGCGGCAGATCGCCCGGCACCACGTTCTCGTAGGCGCGGTCCCAGCGGGGCGAGTTGTCCATCCCGGATTCCCAGCCGTGGTAGATGGTGATGCGGCCGTGCTGTTTGGGATCGCGCGCGTAGGCCAGCCAGCGGTGCCAGCGCATGAGGTCGGGCCAGCGCCGGTGCAGGAAGTCCTCGGCGACCGCGCGGGTGCTGCGGCCGTGGCGGCGCGAATGGTCGAGAATCCGCTGCACCGCGATGGCGTGCACGGGCGGCTGGGTGATGCCCGAGGTATCCGGTCCGTCGGGGGCGTCGGCGGCCAGTCGCCGGCACTCCCAGCGGGCGGGGCCGGGGAAGTACCCGTCCACGCCGTTGGCGAACACGATGTGCGGGATCATCCCGTTGCGCCATTGCGCCGACAGCAGGGTGTCCAGCTCGACCACGGCCCGCTCCACGCTGAGCGGGGCCAGGCCGACCGCCACGAAGGCGGCGTCCCAGCTCCACATGTGTGGATACAGCTTCGGCGCGGCGGTGGTCATGGTGCCCAGATCGTTGCCGCGCAGCAGATAGGCGGCGCGGGCCGCGAGCTGAGTGGGCGTGAACCCGGGGTGTGTCATCGCCCTATTCTGCGACGGCACCGGCAGGTATGCGCGGTGGACGCGGGGTTCGGGGGTGTGATCCGGGGATGGTTCGGGTTCGGCAGCGTTCACCCTTGTCGGCCTTCGTCTGGTGCGAATGGACATGCATACACGCGGCGGAGCTCGTTGTTCACGGCGGTCGCCGCGGCCCGCGCGCTCATTCGCCGCGGGCCGTCGGTGCCGTCGCCCGGGATCATCGCCCGCTGTCCATCCCCGTTACGGTGGTCGCATGGCCACCTCCGACGCGAGCAGCAGCGACAACCGTCCGACGGCGCTCATCACGGGTGCGAGCCGGGGGCTGGGGGCAGCCGTCGCGCGCGAACTCGCGCCCACGCATCGGTTGGTGCTGGGCGCGCGCACCGAGCGGTCGCTCGCTCCGATTCTGAGCGAATTGCCCGGTGCGACCGGATTTCCCGTGGAGCTCACCGACTACGAGGCTGTTGCCCGCGCGGCGGAACCGATCGAGCGGCTGGAGGTATTGGTCCACAATGCCGGGGTCGCCGACCTCGGCACCATAGCCGATTCCTCGGTGGCGCAGTGGCGGAACACCTTGGAGGCCAACCTGATCGCGGTCGCCGAGTTGACCAGGGTGTTGCTGCCCGCGCTGCGCGCCGCCAACGGGCATGTGGTGCTGATCAATTCGGGCGCCGGGCTGCGCGCCAATGCCGGATGGGGCGTGTACGCCGCGAGCAAGTTCGGGCTGCGCGCCTTCGCCGACGCGCTGCGACTGGAGGAGACCGCATTGCGCGTCACCTCGGTGCACCCCGGCCGGATCGACACCGATATGCAGCGCGAGATCGTGGCGGGGGAGGGCCGCGACTACCAGCCGCGCGAATTCCTGGAGCCCTCGACGGTGGCGCGCGCGGTGCGCACTGCCGTCGAGACCCCGCGCGACGCCCATCCCACCGAAATCGTGCTCCGCCCGATCCCGCGCTGAGGCCGCCTGCGGCCGCCGCACGCCAGCCCCGTCGTGCCCGAGCCCGCCGGGCCTCGGATCGAACCGTGCACCGGCATCTGACCGCTTCCGGAGTCGGTTGTGCGTAGCGGGTAGGCCGCGTGCCGGGTCGCCGTGCTGCCTGCGTCGTGTGCGGGCGCGACTGCGCGCCGAGCCGTGCCGGGGCGTCGGATCGAGTTGTGCGCTGGAGTCCGACCGGTGCCGTGCCCGTCGTATGTCAGGGGAGCGACCGTGCGGGGCCTGCGCCGTGCCGCGTCTGTCGTGCGCGGGGCGTGGCTGTGTGCCTGGACTGGGAGTGCCGGGTCTGTTGTGCGTGGGCGTAGCTACGCGCCCGTCTGTGGTGTGCCGGGTCCGATCGCGCGCTCGTTCGCGTCCGGTGCGGGTGGCGCGCGGTTCGCGCGACCGGCGCGGCTTGCCGACCGGGCCGCGCGTTGGTCGCGGTCGGGTGCCGATCAGGGCTATAACTGTGGGGTTGCTGGGGATGGCTCGATACTTCGGAGTGATCACGCGTATGGACCGACGTAATCTGCTCGGACTGCTCGCCGCGGGGACCGCGTACGCCCTGACCGGCTGCACGCGGGCGCACAGCGGCACGCCGGAGCTCAGGGTCGGCGACATCCCGGCGGTGCCCGCGCCGCCCCCGGCCGCCCCGCGCCCGCTGCCCGCGCCGCCGACCGGACCCAAGACGCCGATTCCGGCGGGCACCATCACCGCCCTGCCCGGCCCGGGCAGCAGTATGGCGCTCACCGTCGACGACGGCGCCAGCCCCGACGTGGTCGGCGCGTACATCAGGTTCGCCCGGGACACCGGCGCGCGCTTCACCTTCTTCGTGACCGCGTACTACGACTCCTGGATGGAGCACCGCCACACCCTGCGCCCCCTGGTGGAATCCGGCCAGATCCAGCTCGGCAACCACACCTGGGACCACGCCGACCTCACCGCCGTGTCCGGCACGGCCGCCGCCTCCCAACTCCAGCGCGCGAAGACCTTCCTGCGGGACAACTTCGGCGTCGACGGCACCCCGTACTACCGCCCACCCTTCGGCCGCCACAATGCCACCGTCGACCGCATCGCCGCCGATCTCGGCTACACCGTCCCCGTCATGTGGTACGGCTCCCTCTCCGACTCCGGCCTGATCACCGAGCAGTACCTGATCGAATGCGCCCACAAGTACTTCCAACCGCAGTCGATCGTCATCGGCCACGCCAACTTCCCCCCGGTCACCCGCTGCTACGGCCAGCTCACCGACATCATCCGGGAACGCAACCTGTCCATGGTGACCCTGAACGACGTGCTGCTGCCCCCGGTGTGACGGGTGCCGCGGTCGCTCGATGAACACGGGCGACCGCGGTCGTCGGCCGCCAGCGCCCGGGCTACTGGGAGAAGTGCTGACGCAGGGCCGTGAGGATGTCCTCGGGCTCGGCGCGCTGGCGGTAGTCACCGTCGGTGAAGGCATAGACGATAGTGCCGTCCGAGCCAATGACATAGGTGGCAGGGACGGGCAGCTCCCAGTCACCCGCGGAGAGGTCCGCGCCGACCGTCAGATAGTCGGCGCGGATCGCCTCGTCCACGGTGAAGAGCAGCCCGTAGTCGGCCGCGATCCGATTGCCGCCGTCGGAGAGCACGTCGAAGTCGAGCTCGTGCTTCTCGGTCATGGAGAGCGAATCATCTGGGGACTGTGGGGAAATGGCGACCAGGCGGGCACCGAGGGCTCGGAAGTCGTCGATCCTGGACTGCAATACGCGCAGTTCGAGATTGCAGTAGGGGCACCAGTTCCCACGGTAGAAGGTCAGTACCACCGGTCCGGAGCGCAGGGCGGCGGAGAGGGTGAACTCCGCGCCGGTCGCGCCCGGGAGGGTGAAATCGGGAGCTCGGTCCCCCACCTGTAGGGCCTTGTCGCCCAGCGGGCTGAGCTTTTCGGCATTGCGATGCAGTCGGGCGACCAGCTCCTCCGGTACCGTGCCGCGCATCTGCTCGTACATGCGAATTACCTGTTCCGCGTATGTATTTCCCATGGCGTAGACGCTATGCGGAGTGGTCAGCACGGACCATGACCCAGAAGCGCTGATACATAGCAGATCGTCTCATAGGATGAGCCGCATGGATGTGCTCACCGACGTACTCGCGGCAACCAAGGTCGGTGGGGCGGTGACCGCGCAGCTGCGGGCGGCCGCGCCCTGGGGCATTCAGCTCGACGATATGCCCAAGGCCGCCTTCCACGCCGTGGTGCGCGGCAGCTGCTGGATACGGCTGCCCGGCGAACGTCCGGTGCAGTTGGCGGCGGGGGATTTCACGCTGCTGCCCATGGGTTCGGGACATGCCCTGTGCAGTTCACCGGAGGTACCGCTGCTGCCGTTCGAGCGGATCGCGCCGTCGCCCGGCCAGCGCGTCATCCGGCTGCCCGGTGACGGCTGCGAGACCCGGGTCGTCTGCGGCTCTTACCGTTACGACGCCTACCCGGCGCATCCGCTGATGCGCCTGCTGCCGCCGCTGGTGCACCTGCCCGCCGACCAGTCGGCGGCCGGCCGCGAACTCGCCGACACGCTGCGCATGCTCACCGCCGAAATCGGTGAGGACCGGCCCGGCACCCAGACCGTCACCGACCGGCTCGTCGATGTGCTGTTCGTGCAGGCGCTGCGGGTCTGGACCGAGCACCGCGCCGAAGACGGGGCCTCCTGGCTCATGGCACTGCGCGATCCGGAGATCGCCAAGGCCATGGCGCTGCTGCACGAAAGCCCCGCTCGCCCTTGGACCGTGGAAGAACTCGCGGCCGAGGTCGGCGTCTCCCGCGCCACCCTCGCCCGCCGGTTCAGCGCCCTGGTCGGCGAACCGCCGCTGGCCTACCTGGCGCGCTGGCGCATGGAGCTGGCCGCCCGGCGGCTCCGCGACAGCGCGGACTCCGTCGCGGCCGTGGCGCACGGCGTCGGCTACGCCTCGGAGTTCGCCTTCTCCCGCGCCTTCAAGCGCCAGCACGGGCGATCACCGGCGGAATACCGCGCGGCGCAGCGACTCTGACGGCAGCGCCACCGGGTGTGGCCGAGCCCGGCCGTCCCAGCTGTCAGGCGACCACGTTGACCAGACGGCCCGGCACCACGATCACCTTGCGGGGTTCCTTGCCGCCCAGCAGTTCCGCGATCTTCTCGTCCGCCAGCGCCGCCGCCTGCACCGCCGCGTTGTCGGCGTCGGCGGGGACCGAGACGCGCGAGCGGACCTTGCCGTTGACCTGGATCGGGTACTCGACCGAATCCGCCACCAGCAGTGCGGGATCCGCGACCGGGAAGGGGCCGTGCGCCAGGGCGGTGGTGTGGCCCAGGCGCTCCCACAGTTCCTCGGCGACGTGCGGGGCCATCGGGGCCAGCATCAGCACCAGCGGTTCCGCCACCGAGCGCGGTGCGCCGTCGGGGTAGTGCTTGGTCAGATGGTTGGTCAGCTCGATCAGCTTCGCGCCCGCGGTGTTGTCGCGCAGATTGGCGTAGTCGTCGTCCACCCCGGCGATGGTCTTGTGCAGCAGTCGCAGCGTCTCGCCGGACGGTGCGGCGTCGGTGACCTTGGCCGCGCCGGTCTCCTCGTCCACCACCAGTCGCCACACCCGCTGCAGGAAGCGGTGCGCGCCGACGACGTCCTTGGTGGCCCAGGGCCGCGAGGTGTCCAGCGGACCCATGGACATCTCGTAGAAGCGGAAGGTGTCCGCGCCGTACAGATCGCACATCTCGTCGGGGGAGATGGCGTTCTTCAGCGACTTGCCGATCTTGCCGTACTCCTGGAAGACCTCGATCTCGGTGCCGGACTCGCCGTCGGCCGCAGGCGGCGTCCAGAAGAACTTGCCGTCCCGCTCCACCACTTCGGCGGCCGGGATGTAGGCACCGCGTTCGTCGGTGTAGGCGTACGCCTGGATGTAGCCCTGGTTGAACAGGCGGCGGTACGGCTCGGAGCCGGACACGTCACCCAGATCGAACAGCACCTTCTGCCAGAACCGCGCGTACAGCAGGTGCAGCACCGCGTGCTCCACACCACCCACGTACAGATCCACGCCGCCCGGATCCTTCGGGCCGTGGTCGGCGGTACGCGGTCCCAGCCAGTACTTCTCGTTCTCCGGCGCGCAGAACGCCTCGGCATTGGTGGGGTCGGCGTAGCGCAGCTGGTACCAGGAGCTGCCCGCCCAGTTGGGCATGACATTGGTGTCGCGGCGGTACCGCTTCGGGCCGTCGCCCAGATCCAGTTCCACGTGCACCCAGTCCGTGGCCTTGGCCAGCGGCGGCGACGGCTCGGAGTCGGCGTCGTCGGGGTCGAAGGTGACCGGTGCGAAGTCCTCGATCTCCGGCAGCGTCACCGGCAGCATGGATTCCGGCAGCGCGTGCGGCTGGCCGTCCTCGTCGTACACGATGGGGAAGGGCTCACCCCAGTAGCGCTGCCGCGCGAACAGCCAGTCCCGCAGCTTGTACTGGATCTTGCCGTGCCCGTGGCCGTCGGCCTCCAGCCGCTCGATGATGGCGGCCTTGGCGGCCTCCACGGTCATGCCGTCCAGCTCACCGGAGTTCACCAGCGGGCCGTCACCGGAGTACGCGCCCTGCGAGATGTCGCCGCCGGAGATGACCTCCACGATGGGCAGGCCGAAGGCGGTGGCGAATTCCCAGTCGCGCTGATCGTGGCCGGGCACCGCCATGATCGCGCCGGTGCCGTAGCCGCTCAGCACGTAATCGGCGATGAAGACGGGCACGCGCGCGCCGTTCACCGGATTGGTGGCGTACGAGCCCAGGAAGACGCCGGTCTTCTCCTTGTTCTCCTGCCGTTCCAGATCCGATTTGGCGGCGATCGACTTGCGGTAGGCCGCAACGGCTTCGGCGGGATTCGCGGAATCGAAGGTCCAGCGCGGATCGGTGCCCGCCGGGTAGTCGGCGGCGGTCAGCCGGTCCACCAGTTCGTGTTCGGGCGCCAGCACCACATAGGTCGCACCGAACAGGGTGTCGGGCCGGGTGGTGAACACCTCGATGGCGTCGCCCTCGCCCGCGGCGGTGTTCGCCTCGAACGTGACCTGCGCGCCCCGGGAACGCCCGATCCAGTTGCGCTGCATGGCCTTCACGTTCTCCGGCCAGTCCAGCTCGTCCAGATCGTCGACCAGGCGGTCGGAGTACGCGGTGATGCGCATCATCCACTGCCACAGGCGCTTACGGAACACCGGGAAGTTGCCGCGCTCGGAGCGGCCGTCGGCGGTGACCTCCTCGTTGGACAGCACCGTGCCCAGCCCCGGGCACCAGTTGACCACCGAATCGGTCTGGTAGACCAGGCGATACGAGTCGATCACGGCATTGCGCTCGGCGGCGGTCAGCTCGGCCCACTCGCGGCCGTCGGCGGACCGCGTGCCGCCCTCGAACTCCGCGATCAGCTCGTCGATCGGACGGGCCTTACCCAGCTTCTCGTCATACCAGGCGTTGTAGATGCGCAGGAAGATCCACTGCGTCCACCTGTAGTACTCGGGATCGGTGGTGGCGAAGGAGCGGCGGCGATCGTGGCCCAGACCCAGGCGATCCAGCTGCCGCTGCATGGTGGCGATATTCGACTCGGTGGTCACCCGCGGATGCGCGCCGGTCTGCACCGCGTACTGCTCGGCGGGCAGGCCGAAGGCGTCATAGCCCAGGGCGTGCAGCACATTCCGGCCGTGCATGCGGTGGTAGCGGGCGAAGACGTCGGTGGCGATGTAGCCCAGCGGGTGGCCGACATGCAGGCCAGCGCCCGAGGGGTAGGGGAACATGTCCTGGATGAACAGCTTGTCGGCCGGGGTGTCACCCGCCAGCGGGCCGACCGGATTGGGCGCGTGGAAGGTTCCGCGCTGCCGCCAGTTGTCCTGCCACTTGCGTTCGATCCGTCCCGCGAGGTCGGCGTTGTAGCGGTGTGCGGGCACGTCTCCGTTCCCGGCTTCGATGGTGCCGGTGCTGTCGGTCGCACGAGTGTCCTGCACGGTCCTGCCTTCTGCTCTAGCCGATCCCCGATAAGGTCGCTCACCAGGGTAAAGCGTGGCCCTCCCGCCGCCCAAAAAGGGTAGGACCGGTCGGTAGCGCACTGAGCCCCAGGTCACATACCGTGTCGACGCGCCGACCGGCCCGGCAGCGACCCGATGGCCCTGGGCTACGCTGCTGGAGTGTTCGTGGTGGCAATGATCCTGTTCGTGTTGGCGGCGGTCGCCGTCGTCACCGGGGTGCTCGGTCTGACCGGCACACTGCCCGGGAACCGTTACTTCGGGGTGCACACCGATGAGGCGCTGGCCTCGGAGGAAGCCTTTCGGCTGGCCAATCGGGTGGCCGGGCCCACGTCCATCGGGGCCGGGATCCTGCTGGCCGCGGGCGGGGTGGTGGCGCTGGTCGCCGGTGGTCTCGCCGCGATTCTGGTGCCGGTCGGCACGGTGGTGATCGCCTTCCTCACGCTGGGCGCGGGAGCCAATGCCGCCGCCCAGGCCATCGAGGGGCTGGCCCCGGCCGAGCAGGTCGGCGGCTGCGGCAGCGCCTGCGGGTCCTGCTCGCTGCGCGACGCCTGCGAACCCGCCGCGCACTGATTCCATCCGCCGCGTGCTGATACGAGCGAGGCTCTGACACCCCTGTCGCACCGTTCACACCGAACCGAGTTTCCCCTCGTCGCGACGCATCCGGCCGTGACCCTTTCTCGAGCCTGCGCGGCTCACAGCGGTTTACGCATCCAGATGTGCTCGATCCCCGCGTCCTCCCAGTCCGGCTCGCCGAAGGCCGCATAGCCGAGCCGTTCGTAGAAGCCCTGCGCCTGGGTCTGCGCGTGCAGTTCCACCGCGACCAAGCCTCGCTCGCGCGCCCGCTCCTCGATGGCACGCACCAGCGCCGCGCCCAAACCGGTGCCACGCGCCCGTTTCGCCACCGCCAGCCGTCCGAGTACGCCGACGTCGTCGCGGCGCGTCAGTCGTCCGGCCCCGATGGGCTCCCCGTCGAGGCGGGCCAGGAAGTGGTCGGCGGTCGCGTCGAGTTCGTCGAGTTCGATCTCCGCGGGCACGCCCTGCTCCTCGACGAATACCGCCATGCGAATGGCGTAGGCGTCGGCCCGGTCCCGCTCGCTGGCGACGGTGACGATCTCGATCATGGTGCCAGCATGCCGGAGTCGTCGTTCAGCGCGCGCAGGGCGGGGGAGGGATACCGCGCGACAGCGGACTTCCGGCCGGATTGACGTAGAGGACGGTCAATCGCAGCGGTTTCGCCCCGAGATTGCGCGCCAGATGCGCGTGTTCCGGTCCGCTGGGCTCTCGGAAGATGCGCCCGCGCCGATGGGTGAGCGGTACGCAATCGGTCCACGGGTGGTCGAGGTCGCCCCCGGTGACCAGCACGAACAGTGTGCCGTCGTGATAGTGCCAGCCGCTCTGGCCACCGGGTTCGACAATGGTCTGCCGCACGACGAACTCGCGCCCGGCGAGGGTGAAGCGAACCAGCTCGCGGCTGGCCGTCCCCGTCGCGGGCGCGGGATTCGGTCGGTACTCAGTGCTCGTCGTAATGCCCATCGTGTGCGGCGTGGCGGTGGCCGTCGTGAATGTAGTCCACATGGTCCCCGTGCGGCACGGCCACGTGGCCGCAGCCCTCGCCGTGGGCGTGCTCGTGGGCGTCGTGCGCGGCGTGCCCGGCGGGCTCGCATTCGTCGTAGTGCCCGTCGTGGGCGCGGTGCAGATGGCCGTCGTGGGCGTAGTCGGTGTGATCGCCGTGCGGTACGGCAACGTGCCCGCATTCGGGGCCGTGCTTGTGGTCGTGGGCTTCGTGAACTGCGTGAGCCATTGTCATCGAGGTTCCTTTCCGAAGCATTCCGGTCCTGTCAGCTAACTCATATTGACATTAGCACTCACGCATCATTTCAAACCTCCGCGACCGAGCGGTCCGACATTCGGGACTAATCTCGACCGGTGCGATTTCTCAGCAAGTTCTACATCGACGGGTTCATCCTGTCGATACTCGCGGTAGTCGTCCTGGCCACTGTCTTTCCGGCCCGGGGTGACGGCGCGGAGGTGGTGGGCTGGCTGACCAAAATTGCCATCGCATTGCTGTTCCTGCTGTACGGCGCGCGCCTGCACCCGCGGGAAGCGCTGGCCGGTCTCACCCACTGGCGTCTGCACCTCACCGTGCTGGCCTGCACCTTCGTGCTGTTCCCGCTGCTCGGCCTCGCCTCCCACGTGCTGGTCCCGACCGTGCTCACCGAGGACCTGTACACGGGTCTGCTCTTCCTGACCCTGGTGCCCTCCACCGTGCAGTCCTCCATCGCGTTCACCTCCATCGCCAGGGGCAATGTGGCGGGGGCCATCGTCAGCGCCACCCTGTCGAATCTGCTGGGCGTCTTCCTGACCCCGGCGCTGGTGATCCTGCTCATGAACACCACCGGCCAGGCCGAGGTCGATCCCGGCGCGATCGTGGACATCGTGCTGCAACTACTGGTGCCGTTCATCGCCGGACAGTTGCTGCGGCCCAAGATCTCCGGCTGGATGGTGCGCCACGCCGAATCCACCAAACTGGTGGACCGCGGCTCGATCCTGCTGGTGGTGTACAGCGCGTTCAGCGCGGGCATGGTGGAGGGCATCTGGCAGTCCATGTCGCCGTGGCGGATCGTCGGACTCACCGCCGTGTGCTGTGTGCTGCTGGCCATCGTGCTGGCGGCGACGGCCTTCGTGGGCGATCTCGCGAAGTTCGATCGGGCCGACCGGATCGTGGTGGTGTTCTGCGGTTCGAAGAAGAGCCTGGCAACGGGTCTGCCCATGGCCACGGTGCTCTTCGCGGGCGCGCCGGTCGGCCTGATCGTGCTGCCGCTCATGATCTTTCACCAGGTGCAGCTGATCACCTGCGCGGCCCTGGCGCAGCGGTGGGCGCGGACCGCCGACTGAGGTCGTCCGCCGCGCGCACGGTGCGGGCACGGATACTGTCCTCGGGCGAGAGCGGGCGGCGCGCCGCCCCCGGCCCGTGGGTGAGCGCCCGCAGCACCGCCCGTCCGGCCGCGGGCTCGCCGACCGCGATGCGCGCGCTGCCGTCCGGATAGCGTTTGGCCACGATCCCGGCCCGCGCCAGCGCGGCCGCGATATCGCTGCCCGGCAGATAGAGGAAGTTGCCGCTGCCGCGTGGAACCCGGATACCGCTGCGGCGCAGCCGGGTCCGCAGCAACTCCCGCTCGGTGGTGATGCGCAGCACCCGCATCGCGAGTTCGTCGGCCGCCGCGTAGGAGGCCGCCACCGCCGCCACCGCGCCGCTCGGCATCCCGAACGGCAGTTGCAGCCGCCGCACCCGCCGCATCAGTTCCTCGGACCCGAAGGCGTAGCCGACCCGCAGTCCGGCCAGCCCGTACGCCTTGGAGAAGGTGCGCAGCACGAGCAGGTTCGGATGTCGCCGGACCAGCTCGACCACGTCGAGAACATCGGCCGCCCCGAGGAATTCGACGTACGCCTCGTCCAGGATCACCGGTATCCGGGCGGGCACCGCGTGCAGGAACGCCTTCAGCTCACTGCCGGAGACCACGGTTCCGGTGGGATTGTGCGGGCGGCACACCGCCACCAGATCGGTGCGGTCGTCGATCGCCGCGGCCATCTCCCACAGCCGCTGCCGACCGGACGAATCCAGCGGTATGCCCACCGATTCCAGCCCGGTCATGGCCGCCATGATCGGGTAGCCGTCGAAGGTGGGCGTCGCGAACACCATGCGACGGCCGGGGGCGGCCAGGGTCTGCATGATCTGCATGGTCACCCCGGTGGCTCCGGTCCCGACCACCACCTGGTCCGGCGTCACCCCCACGTGCTCGGCGATGAGCCGCGGCAGCCGCCGCGGCTCGAACTCCGGGTACAGATTCGTGCGGGGCAGTTCCGCACTCAGCGCCCGCAGCACCGAAGGCAGTGGGGGAAAGGGATTCTCGCTCAGACTCAGGTCGTAGCGAACCGGTGCGCCACCCGGTTCCGGGGTGCCGGGCACCGGCAGCGCGGTCATCCGACCGCACCCCAGCGCACGGCCGCCGCGCCCGCGAAATCCCCGGCGTGGGCGAAGGCCGACATGAGCACCACCGATCCGGGCCGCAGCCGCCCCGCCCGCTGCTCCGTGTCGAGGGTGACGGGAATGGCGGCGGCGAACAGGTTTCCGCACTCGTCGAAGGTGTCGGGGTGACGTTCGGCCGGCAGTTCCAGGGCGTCGTGCCAGTTGCGCAGGAACAGCCGGTTCGGCTGATTGGTGACGAAGGTGTCGATATCGCGGCCCTTCACCCCGATGCGATCGCAGACCGCCAGCGCCACCTCGGGCACCAGCCGATTGCCGCGCGCGAACACCTTGGTGATCTTGGATTCGCTGAAGGTCACACAGCCCTGCCCCTCGCCCGGCTCCCAGTACTTGCGCTCGGAACCGGTGGAAAAGTCCATATCCCCGGCGAACTCGGGATACGTACGGCATTCGATACCCAGGATCGGCGCGCTGTTGTCCTTCACCAGCAGGCCCACGCCGCAGCCGTCGCCGGGCACCGGCGCCTGTGCCTTGCCGCGAATCTCGGACTGGGTGAAGACCGGCCCCGCGCAATTCTGGGTGGCGGCGATGAGCGCGGTGCGGGCGTCGGTGGCGCGCATCAGATCCCGCGCCAGCGACATCATGTGCACGAACGCCGCGCAGCCGCCGTTGTGCACGTCGATCACATGCTTGGGACGCATGCCCAGCCGCCGTGCGACCTCGGGACCGGCCCCCAGCACGGGGTTGTCCGGCAGCTGGGTATGGGTGAGCAGGATGTCGACGGACGAGATGTATTCGCGCCCATGGCGTTCGATGAGCGGCCCGACGGCGCGCTCCACCATGTCCACCGCCGTCTCGTCACGGCCGACGTGATGGCGGGCGCGCGGGGCGCGGAACATGACGTTCTTCGCCATCCGCTCCGAGCGGGAGAACCGGGTGAAGTACTCGGTGCCGACCGGGTCGCCGGGCAGATAGCTCGCCACGTCCACCAGGCTGACCGGTGGCAGTGCGAGCGCCGGGTCGGTGAAATCCACTGCGCTACCTCACTTCATCCAGTCGGGCTTGATCGGCAGGCCGTGCGCGGCACGGTATTCGCAGATCGCCTTGAGATTGTCGAGTTCGAGCTTGTGCCCGGCGGAGAACATCTCCCAGAAGTCACCCACCCAGACCGAGCGGCCCGGGGGCGCGGCCTCCGGATAGGGGTTCTCGTCGTAGAACGGGTGGCGGCAATTCGTCCACAGCACCACCGATCCCGGCTTGTTCAACACCACCTGGGCGTCGACCACCCGCATCAGGTAGATCATCCACAGGTGTTCGCCCTGATCCCAGGCACAGTGGTAGTCCACCGTCATGGCGTCCGGATTGGCGACGGTGCGGGTGTAGATCTTCGTATTCGGACCCAGCCGGTCGGCGGCCAGCCACAGCCCCGGCTCATCGGTCTCGGTGAAGCCGCGCAGACTGTAGGTCCACTCCTCCAGACTCCTGGTGTCCGCGAGGTATTCGTAGACCTCCCGGGGCGGCGCGGCGATGTAGTCCTGGACCGGACAGTACTGCCCGAAGATCTGATCGTGCGGGTACACCGACCGCAGCATGTCCATGATGATCGGCGTGGTGGCCTCCCGGTCGGAGTTCTCGATCCGCAGCACTCCGGGCACCACCTCCTCCGGAATATCGCTGAGAGCGGGCAGGGCGGTGGTCAAGGGAGCCTCCTCGATGCGGTCAGGAAGGGGGTGAACGGGGGCACCTCGTCCGGATCGCAGTCCACGGCCACGAACGAGGGTCCCGGGGTCTCGACGCACCGGCGCAGCGTCGCGGCCAGTTCGGCGAGGGTGGTGGGTCGGTGGGTGCGCAGGCCAGGGAACATGGCGGCCACGCCCGCGCCGATATCGGCGGGTTGAAAGCGGTTGTAGCTGTAGCGGTCTCCGTAGAAGAGCTGTTCGCGAGTGATGCACATGGCGTGCGCGTTGTTGTTGAGCACCACGAAGGTGATGGGCAGCCGGTGTTCGACGGCGGTGTGAATCTCCATGCCGTGCATGAAGAACGCGCCGTCTCCGGCGATGACGACGGTGTGCCGCACCTCGCCGTCGGCGCGGCGGCACCGGGCGAAGGCGGAACCGATCCCGGCTCCGAACGCGTACCCCATACCGCCCATACCCAGCGCGACGGTGAAGCGACCGCCGCGTGGCATACGCAGGTGGTGGACCACCGACGCACCGGTGTTGCCCGCGTCGGCGAAGACGTCCGTGCCGTCGGGCAGCGCGTCGTTGACGGTCTCGACGATGGCGCGATACCGCAGGCCGGGTCCGTCGGACGGTGGGACGTCGAGCGGGGTGAGCATGTTCACCCGCCACTCCGCGGCGGTCGTCGGCAATTCCGATCCGGAACCGCGCGGCACGTCCGTGGTCGCGGACTCGCTCGTCACAACATCGGATTGCCGTGCCGTCCGGCCGGGATCGCGGA
Source organism: Nocardia otitidiscaviarum (assembly GCF_007362295.1). Lineage (NCBI taxonomy): Bacteria > Bacillati > Actinomycetota > Actinomycetes > Mycobacteriales > Nocardiaceae > Nocardia > Nocardia otitidiscaviarum. Next base: position 7,237,587 of record NZ_CP041695.1, read on the forward strand.
CGGCGGGTGCGGGATCGCCGATGGCGGAAGCGGAATCGCGGACGGCGGGTGCGGTTCCGCCGTTGGCGCGGGTGAGGTCGCCGTTGGGCTGGATGCGGCTGGGGCGGGTGAGATCGGTGCACAGGTCGGCGAGAGTGGCGGCCAGGTCGGTGGTGTGGGCGTGCAGGCCGGGCAGGAACGGCGGTTCGGCTCCGATACCGGCCAGCGTGACCGTGCCCAGCGCGTCCTCCAGCCCGGCCCGCGCCGTGATCGGCATCCGGGTGCCGACGAGCAGGCACAGCTCCGCCCGGTGCAGGGCGTCGAGCAGTTCGGGGTGCCCCATGCTGCCAGCCACCCCGCAGTATCCGGGCGCGTGGTGGTCGTAGACGTCCTTGGCGTCGGGCGCGACGCCGACGGAGGCGTCGAGCAGGCGTGCGAGCCGGGCCAATTCGTCGCGGGCGTCGTCGCGGGCGATCTGGTCACCGGCGATGATCACCACCTTGCCGGTGCTGCGGGCGGTGCGCAGCGCCCGCAGCACCCGCTCCAGCCCGTCGTGATCGCGGCGGTGCGCCCGTGCGGGCGGTTGGAATTCGGGCGGCGTCGACAGCTCGGCCTGCTGAATGTCCTTGGGCAGCAACAGCACCGCGGGGCCACCGGACCGGGCCGCCGCCACCGCGTCGTGCAGCTGGGCCGGGAGGTCGGCGGGGGATTCGACGCGCGCGCAGTAGCGGGTGAGGGGTGAGAACAACCGCACGGCGTCGAATGCCCCCGCTCGACCGCTGGAGTCCTGGAAGGCGCCCCTGCCTTCCAGGACCGTCGGGGGCTGCCCGACGAGCGCGAGGACGGGAACCCGGGAGGCGAAGGATTCGGCCAGTCCGGCGACCAGGTTCACCGCGCCGCCGCCGGAGGTCGCGACGACCACGCCGAGTCCGGCGGTGGAGCGGGCGTAGCCGTCGGCCATGGTGGCGGCGGAGAATTCGTGTTTGGCCACCACGGCGGTGAGCGGTGCGCGATCGTCGGCGGCATCCGGGCCGATGGACGCGTTGTGGTCGAATACGGCGTCGTAGAGGTCTTCGATATTCGCGCCGTCCACGCCGAACAGATGCCGGATCCCCAGTCGCGAAACGGCTCGAACCAGGTAGTCGGCGACCCGGGCCCCGCTGTCCATACACGTTCCTCTCGATGCCGGCGGGCTGCCGAGAGCCGGTGCCCGCCGCGTGTAGGGAGATACGGAGCTGATCTGCGAGTGGTTCAACCCTGCACTATCGGCGGTCCGACCGGGGCGGGGAAGCAGGGTCTTGTGTGTACGTATACGTCTACGTATAGTGAAGTCATGCCGAACAAGACGATCTATGTATCCGATGACGACCTGACGCTGTTCAGCCGTGCTCAGGAGCTGGTCGGCGGCAATCTGTCCGGTGCGATCGTGACGGCGCTGCGTCGCTACATCGAACTGGAGGAGGGCCGACTCGAAGGTTTCGAGGAGATTGTGCTCCCCGTGGGGCACAACGGAGTGCGCCAGGTCCGCTTCTCCGGTGCGCTGCTCGGTGAATGGCGCGACATGAACGACACCGTCGCACAGCAGCACGTGCGGGTGTACCGCAGCCGTAAGGGAAAGTTCGTCGCCCACGAGCATGTCGCCAAATGGGACGACATGGTCACCGGATCGCTGAAGGACATGAAGAGCTGGCGACGCATGTTCGGCGTCGGTGACCCGGACTGGGGTGACTACAACCTGACGATCGTGGACGACATCGAGGAGCTGCGGGGGCTGATCCCCGACCAGCTGTTCCGACGCGTCGCCGATATCGCCGACCGGCCGCCGGTGGAGGACCTCGACATCTGAGTCGAGACGTCCCTCCCTCAACCGAATAGCGAACGCGACAAACCTTGACCGGCCCACCGGGCTGTCACGGCCTACCTGACCCATGCGTTTATTCGTATCCATTTATCTGAACAATGAGAGAGGCGCCCATGACCGCCGCACACCGCACCCCGGCCATCCTGGCCGACGGCCTGTGCAAATCCTTCGGTGAACACATCGTGCTCGATCGGATAGACCTCCAGGTCCCCGAGGGCACCATCTTCGCCCTGCTCGGCCCCAATGGCGCGGGCAAGACCACCACCGTGCGCATCCTCGCCACCCTGCTGCGTCCCGACGGCGGCGCGGTCACCGTCGACGGGTACGACCTCGCGACCGAGCCCGCCGGAGTGCGCTCGGCCATCGGCGTGACCGGCCAGTTCGCCGCGGTGGACGAACTACTCACCGGCCGCGAGAACCTGCTGCTCATGGGCGATCTGCACCATCTGCCGCGAAGCGAGAGCACCGCCATCGCCGACGAACTGCTGCGCCGCTTCGATCTCGAGGAAGCCGCCGACAAACCCGCGAGCAGCTACTCCGGCGGTATGACCCGCCGCCTGGACCTGGCCATGACCCTGGTCGGCGGTCCGCGCATCATCTTCCTCGACGAGCCCACCGTCGGACTGGATCCGCGCAGCCGCCGCGTGGTCTGGGAGATCGTGCGCGACCTGGTCGCGGGTGGCGTCACCGTCCTGCTCACCACGCAGTACCTGGAGGAAGCCGATCAGTTGGCCGATCGCATCGCGGTGCTGCACGGCGGCCGCATCGTCGCGGAGGGCACCGCGGACGAACTCAAGCGCCTCGTCCCCGGCGGCTACATCCGCCTCGACTTCGCCGACCGGGACGGACTGACCGCCGCGGCCCGGGTGTTCGGTGGGGCCGCACAGGTCAATGGCGACCTGACCCTCGCGATTCCCAGCGACGGCGGTGTTCGTTCGGTGCGCGAGGTGCTGGACCGCCTCGACGCCGAGCGCATCGAACCCGAGGGACTGTCCGTGCACACTCCCGATCTCGACGACGTCTTCCTCGCCCTGACCGGCTCCGAACCGGCCGACACCGACCGCGCCGACACCGACCGCATCGAACAGGAGATCGTGCGATGAGCACCGTGACGACCACGACCCGGACCTATGACACCAGATCGCACGGCATCGCCGACACCACCACGATGCTGCGCCGAAATCTGCTGCACGCCAAACGCTATCCCGGGCTGACCGCGAATGTCGTGCTCATGCCGATCATTCTGCTGTTGATGTTCAACTACATCTTCGGCGGTGCCCTGAAAACGTCCACCGGAGACGCGAAGTACATCAGCTACCTGGCCCCCGGCATGATGCTGATGGTTCCGGCCTTCGTCTGCGCGGGCTTGGCCGTGATGGTGGCCAGCGATATGACCAAGGGCATCGTCAGCCGCTTCCGGTCCATGTCCATCTCCCAGTCGGCCATGCTCAACGGCCAGGTCATCGGCACCGCCGTGCAGGCGCTGCTCGGCGTGATCGCCATGACCCTGGTGGCCTTCGCCGTCGGCTTCCGGACGAATGCGAACCCGCTGGAATGGCTCGCGGCCCTGGGACTGATCCTGCTCGTGACCATCGCCCTGAACTGGCTGGCCGTCGGCATCGGCTTGGTCGCCCAGACTCCCGAGAGCGCGGGCAATCTACCCCTGCCCATCACCATGCTGCCCTTCCTCGGCAGCGGTCTGGTGCCCACCGACACCATGCCCGCCGGGGTGCGGCAGTTCGCCGAGTATCAACCCTTCTCGCCGATCACCGAAACCCTGCGCGGTCTGCTCATGGGCACCGAGATCGGTAAGAACGGCATCCTGGCCATCGCCTGGTGCGTGGCCCTCGCGGTGCTCGGCTACCTCTGGTCCAATTCGATGTTCCGCAAGCGCGCCAACTGACCGACCGAGCGAAACCTTCTGCCGTGGCAGGGGGTTTCGCTTTGTTCGCTCACGGTTCGAGCACCGCCGACAGCAGCACCCGCCCCGCGTCGTCGCGCACCTCGATGGTCCGCAACCGGTCCGGGGGCACGGAAGTCGTTCCGTCCGGGGTGAATTCCTGTCCGGGCGCGGCGGTCCACTCCGCCAGCTTGGACTCGGTGCCGTCCGTGCGCACCACCCACAGCGACAGCCGCCACTGATAGGCGTAGTCGCTGGCCGCGTAGGCGCACCACATGTCCACGCGCGATTCCCCGTTCACCGCGAGCAGTTCGAAGGTCGCGGTGATCGGGATCGGGTCCGGTGATTCCAGCGGCCCCTGCGCCACCACCTGCTGGACGGGCGCGGTAGCGCGGTCGGTGACCGCGGCCGTCACCGGCACCGCGATCAGCACCGCCGCGGCGGCGGCCGCGAGCGCGCCGCCGATGGACCACAGCCGGGCGCGGCGCTGCTCCCGGCGCGCCCGCGCGGCCAGGCCGGACAGCAGTCGATCCGGTGGCGGCGGCACGGTATCCGCGGGCGTGTCCGCGGTGGCGACGGCCTCGGCGGTCTCGGCGGTCACGAGCGCGAGCAGTCCGGGCAGCCCCGCCAGTTCGGTCACCGCCGCGCGGCAGTGGTCACATCCGGCCAGGTGTTCCTCGTAGTCGCGGCGTTCGGCACGGGTGAGCGCGCCCAGGACATACGGTCCGTCCCAGGTTTCGTAGGCAGCGCAGGGCTCCCGTCCCGCAACCGTTTCCGTCACTTGGTCACCCCCATCTCCTGTAGCGCCAGCCGGAGCGCCCGCATCCCGTAGTGCATGCGGGACTTCACCGTTCCTTCCGGGATATCCAGTTCCGCGGCGATCTGATGCGTCGACAGCCCGCGGTAGTAGGCGCGCACGATCACCGCCCTGTGGTCCGGACTGAGCCGCGCCAGGGCGTCGGCCACCAGCCAGCCGTCCAGCGCGCGGTCGGCCTGATCCGCCACCGGCTGCTCCGGCGGATGGTCCATCCGGAACTCCCGTCGATTGCGGGCACTGCGGTACTCGTCCACCGCCAGATGCCGGGCGACCGTGAACAGCCAGGCACGGGCCGAATGCGTGGACTGATCCAGCACGGCGGGCCGCTGCCAGGCACGCAGCAGGGTCTCCTGCACGATGTCCTCGGCACGGCCCGGATCGCCGACGAGTCCGTAGGTGTAGCGCCACAGTGCCGTGGCGTGCTCGTCATAGAGCACCCGCAGCAGTTCGGCCTGTTCCTCGGGCATCGGATGCACCTCCCGCTACCGTTCACTCGAGTATCGGTGATGCTCAGTGATCCGGGCATTTCCGCCCGGAGGTCCCTGTACCGCCAGGGGCGGTCGTCGGGTAGACGTTTCACTGGCGACTGCCCACCGGGTGGGTCTGACATCGCCTCCACGTCCACGTTTCACCTCACCCGGCCACTCCGGGAAGAGGGTATACACCTGATCAGCGAGATTGCGGGCGGCATTGACATCCCGATCCAGGACCAGCCCACAGAACTCGCATTCGAACACCCGCACATGCAGAGGCAGCTTGGTTTTCACTGCCTTGCAACCGCAACAGGTCTTGCTCGACGGATACCAGCGCTCCGCGACGGCGAACACGCTGCCCCGCCAGGCGGTCTTGTAGCCGAGTTGATGGCGCAGGGTCGCGAACCCGGCATCGGCGATCGCGCGGGAGAGTCGCCGGTTGCGCAGTATCCCGGCAACGTGCAGGTCCTCCACCCCGATCGCACCATAAGCTCCGGTGAGGTGGCTGGTGAGCTGGTGGAGACTGTCGCGGCGGGCGTCGGCCACCCGATACTGGACCCGGTTACGGGTGCGGTTGGCGCGATGCCAGCGCGCCGACCCGGTGAACCCGCTACGCCGGTCCGGACCCCGCCGCCGCGACACCCGCCGCGACTCGCGCCGAAGCCGCGCCAGGTGCCTGGTGAGGTGTTTCGGGTTCGGGTGCGCGATACCGTCACTGGTGACGGCGAGGGTCTTGACACCCAGATCGACCCCGACCGCCGTGCCGGACAGGCGGGGTGGCGGGTCACAGCGGTCGACCTCGCAGGTGAACACCACCCACCAGCGGCGGCGTTCCCGCTTGATGGTCGCGGCCATGATCCGCGCGGTCCCCGCCTCGATCCGCCGTGCCAGCTTGCGGGTGGATTCGTGGGTTTTGACCGGGCCGATCACCGGCAGCACCACCCGCGTGCGGCCCTCGAGCCGGATGGTGCCGGTGGTGAACCGCACCGACCCCACCGCATCCCCCCTACGGCGCTTGAACCGGGGGAAGCCCATCGGTTTCCCCGCCCGCCGTCCGCTCCGGGAGGCCGACCAGTTCTTCAGTGCCGCCGCCAGATCCGCGGTCGCCGACGCATACGCTTCCTTCGAATACTCGCTCCACCACGGCATCCCGGTGTCGCGATCGACCGCGACGGTGTTCTTGCGCCGGTTCCAGTCCTTGCGCAGTCCGTAGGCCGACCAGTTCAGCGCGGGCGTCAATGCGTCGCCGGTCAGGCCGTAGCTGGTTTCGGCGGTGCGTTGGTCGAGGACTGCTTTCACTCTCGCGAGCATGTGGTTGTAGGCGAATCGTGCCGCGCCGCAGTGCCCGAACAGGGCGGCGGTGGCCGTCGTGTTCGGGTCCAGCGCGTACTTGTAGGCCTGCACCACCCGCACACCCGGTGACCCTAGCGGGCACCACCGACAAGTCAGCCGACCCGCACGGAGCCGGCCCCACCCGGCAGAGACCCCCCACACTACACAAACACTGACGAACGCTTGGATTCACCTATACCCGCTGCAACTGTTGCGACCCCGTCCACGACGCGGACCGGCCGCGGGTTCAGATCAATTGCGCTCCACCTCGATCGGATGGGTCGCCAACAGGGACAGCGGCAGCGGCTGGCGGCGCAGCACCTGCGCCCACAGATCGCCGCGGCCCGCGATGGGATCGCTCGGCAGCGCCGACAGCACGATCCAGTCCCCGCGGTCCAATTCGCCCTCCAGCTGTCCGAAGGTCCAGCCCGCATAGCCCGCGAACACTCTCAGGCCCTCCACCAGCGGCGCGATCACCTCGGGATCGGAGTCCAGATCCACCAGCGCCACGCGCCCGTCCACTCTGCGCAAACCCGGCACCTCGGTGACCGGGGTGCCCACCTTCACCAGGGCCAGGCACAGGGCGGCGTCGCGTTTCACCGGGCCGCCGATGTACAGCGCGCGCGGTGCCGCCGCCACATCGGCCCAGTTCGGCAGCACGTCGTGTACCGCGGTGTCGCTGGGCCGGTTCAACACGACGCCCAGACTGCCCGCGTCGTTGTGCTCGATGATGTACACGACGGTGCGCCGGAACGACGGTTCCACCAGGTCGGTCGCGGACACCAGCAGTGTGCCCGGCCGAACCACCTGATCCTCGTGCCGGGATTCGCGTCGAGAACGATCGCCGTGTTCCTCTGCGCGTGCCACCTCGACATCATCGCACCGCTACCCCCCGATTGGCTCGGTTTGTTTTGGTCAAGGGCCCATATCGGGGAGTGCGGCGGGGGCAAACGAACCGAGTTAGGGTTTCCCCATGGAACGTCCCGAGGTCGTCCTCGAGAACAGCGATGCCGTGTACGACTTCTACCGGGAGCATCAGCAGAATCGACTGCAGGCGTGGGGTGCCTACGCGTTGCTCGGGCGTCGCTACCATCCGCGGGTCGCATATGCGCCAGGGGCGCGAGAGCGCCTGCGGGAGTTGATTTCCGAGGATCGCCCGCTGCTCATCTCGATCAACCATCTGTCCCAGCTCGATCCCTACACCGTTGCCGCGGCGGCCTGGCGCAGCGGGCTGCGGCCCGTGATCGGTCGGACCCGGGTGCTGGCCAAGGACGAGCTGTTCGCCGAGGCCAAGCAGCGCCGCCGGATCGACATGATGGGCGGGATTCCGGTCTTCCGCGGGAAGGACCACGGTATTCGCGCGGTGAACGCCGCCGGGCAGCGGATGATCGAGGTCTGCGCCGAGCGCTTGTTCCGCGGGGACGGCATGGCGGTGTTCCCCGAGGGCACCTGCAATGACGTGGACCCCACCCAGGTCCAATCGGTGGGCAGCGGAATCGGGCACATCGCCTTCAAGTCCATGAAGCTGGGCGCCGCGCCCGCCCTGGTGAGCATCGGCCTGAGCTACGGTCCGCGACCCGATCCGACCGTGGAGCCGACCAAGGAGCAGGTCAGGTCGGCCAGCTTCTACTTCGGCATGCCGGTCGTCGACCTGCCCACCCGCCCCGCCGAGATCGCACGGCTGGTGAAGAGCGAGTTGCAGACGGCGCTGGACGGAGCCGTCGCGGCGTACTGAGTGCCGGGCCGGTTCAGTGCTGAGGTAGCCCCAGTCGTTCCCTGGACCAGTGCGGGACCAGCGTCAGATACTCCGGCCGCGACTCCACGAAGTGGTGCACCATCGGGCAGAGCGGCAGGATGCCGAGGCCCTCGTCGCGGGTGGCGTCCAGTGCGCCCTGCACCAGCTTGCGGCCGTAGCCGCGGCCCTCGTACTGCGGGTAGATCTCGGTGTGCACGAAGGCCCGCTCGTTCGCGGTGTCCTGATAGGAGGTCACCCCCGCCACGAGGCCGTCGACCAGTAGCTCGAAGCGATCCAAGGCGGGATTGCGGCGCACTTCGATCGACTCATTCGACTCACTCGACATGGGCACGACGCTATCGGGTGGCCCGTGGTCGATTTGCACCGATTGCCATTACTCGCGCTCCGGGCGTGTCGGGAGATCGGTTCGCGTGGCGACCGGGCGTGGCGCAGGTGGGGGCAGCGGTCGCTCGCCGCAGCGTGCAGACTGTGGTGATGACGCAGAAGGGGCCGCGTCGGGTGGTGCTGGCACCCGACAAGTTCAAGGGTTCGCTCACGGCGGCCGAGGTCGCGGACGCGCTCGCGCGCGGTATCGGGCGCACCGCGCCCGGCGCGGACGTGGTGCGGATGCCCGTGGCCGACGGCGGGGACGGCACCGTGGACGCCTTCCTCGCCGCGGGCTGGACGCGGGTGCACCTGCACGCGCCCGGACCCACCGGCGATCCGGCCCCCTGCTCCTACGCGCGCCGCGGCCGGACCGCGGTCATCGAACTCGCCGCCGTGGTGGGACTGTCGAAACTGCCGGGCGGGCAGCAGGATCCGCTGGGGGCCAGCACCTACGGGCTGGGGGTGGTCGTCGCGCACGCGCTCGAGCACGGCGCGCGGGAGATCGTGCTCGGCCTCGGCGGCAGCGCCTCCACCGACGGCGGTGCGGGCCTGCTGCAGGCACTCGGGCTGCGGATACTCGCCGCCGACGGCACCGAATTGCCGTGCGGCGGCGCGGCTCTGCGGTTCGCCGACCGGATCGATCGCAGCGGTCTGCATCCCGCGCTGGCCGACGCCCATGTCATCCTCGCCAGCGATGTGGACAACCCGCTGCTCGGACCGAACGGGGCGGTGGCGGTGTACGCCCGGCAGAAGGGCGCGAAACCGAAGGATCAGGCGCTGCTCGAGGACGCCCTGGCGAATTGGGCCCGGATCGTCGCACCCGAACTGGCCGGTGCGCCCGGTGCGGGCGCGGCGGGCGGAACCGGTTTCGGTGCGCTGGCCGTCCTCGGCGCCACCATGCGCCCGGGGATCGAACTGGTCCTGGAACTCATCGACTTCCGCACCCACCTCCGCGGTGCCGACCTGGTCGTCACCGGTGAAGGATCGCTGGACACCCAGAGCCTGCACGGCAAGGCGCCCATGGGCGTCCGGGATGCCGCCCGTGCGGCGGGCGTTCCGGTCATGGCGGTCGCCGGACGCATCCAGCTCAGCGCGAATCAGCTGCGCGAGGCCGGATTCGCCGCACACCTCGCCCTGTCGGATCTGGAGCCGAGCCCGGAACGCTGCATGGCCGACGCCGCCGCCATTCTCGAGCGCATCGGCCAGCGCATCGGCGCGAAGTCACCCGCGGCCGGTGACGGGCGGACCACCCGCACCGCGCATCGCGCGCGCGGCCGTTGACGCGGACCGGCTAGCTCGCGGCGGTGAGCGGACGGCCGAGCACCCGGTCTCGATTGCGCTCGCCCCAGCGCTCCAGCGGCCCCAACGCCTCGTTGAGCTCCTGCCCCAGCGGGGTCAGCGAGTACTCCACCCGCGGCGGGATCTCGGGGTAGATCTCGCGGTGCACCACACCGCTGGCCTCCAGATGCCGCAGGTTCTCCGCGAGCACCTTCTCGCTCACCCCGTCCAGCAGGCGGCGGATCTCGCCGAAACGCTGCGGACCCTCGCCGAGCACCCACATGAGGTGCAGCTTCCACTTGCCACCGACCACATCGATGGCCACGGACATACCGCACACATCGTGATCCGCGTCACTCGCCTGCGACACCGTGTCCTCCTGACCAGATTTCGAACCTCGAGGTAAGCAACCCCACTCGAACGTGCGGTCTTCCCGAGCCTATCCGTCGGGGCCATTATCGGAGTCGGCGCCGACAGCAACCACGTCACGATTCCGAAGGGACAAAACATGTCTCAGCAGCAGCATTCCCTCTCCGTCCTCGGGCTGGGCCCGATGGGCCAGGCCATGGTCCGGGCCTTCCTGAAGGCCGGGTTCGAGGTGACGGTGTGGAACCGGAGCACGGCCAAGGTCGACGCCATGGTGGAACTCGGGGCCAAGCGGGCGGCCACGGTCGCCGAGGCGCTCGACGCCAACGAGGTCGCCGTCCTCAGCCTGACCCACTACGCCGCCATGTACGACGTGCTCGGCCAGGCCACCGACCACCTGGCGGGCAAGGTCATCGCCAACCTGTCCTCCGACTCTCCGGAGAAGGCCCGCGAGGGCGCGAAGTGGGTGCGGTCGCACGGGGCGCAGTTCCTCGCGGGCGGCGTCATGTCCGCGGGCGACAACATCGAGCACCCGTCGTCCTACATCTTCTACAGCGGGCCCCGCGAGGTGTTCGAGGCGCACGCCGAACTGCTCACGCCGCTGAGCCCGCCGGAGTACCTGGGCGCGGACGACGGTCTGTCGCAGATCTTCTACCAGGCCCTGCTCACCGTGTTCCATCCCTGGATGCTGGCCTACGACCAGGCACTGGCCATGATCGACCGCTCCGGTCACGACATCGCCCAGTTCCTGCCCTACGCGGTGCGCGCCGCCGGTGCGTACCCGTTCTTCATGGAGGAGTACGCCGGTGCGGCGCAGCAGGGCGGCTGGGGCGATATCTCCGCCTACCGCATGATGGACGCCGGAGCCCAGCACATCATCGACGCCAGCGAAGAAGTCGGCGTCGACGCCACCCTCTCGCACGTCTCGCAGGGTATGTGGCGCAAGGCCATCGAGGTCTCGGACAAGGCCGGACACGCGGTGCCGGTGTTCCGGATCATGAAGGGCGAGAGCGCCTGACATGACCCGGCGGGGCGCGTGCGCGGGGACGCCCGCCGTCCGACATCGGATTCGGACGGCGGGACGGTCGCCGCTCAGGCGGTTTCGGAGCCGAGGCGGGGGAAGGGAGTGGTGGAGAAGATGACCTCCACCGGTACCTCGAAGTACTGCGCGAGCCGCAGCGCCAGGTGCAGGCTCGGGCTGTATTCGCCGCGCTCCAGATAGCCGACCGTCTGGTAGTGCACGCCCAGCGCCTCGGCCAGTTCCCGGCGTGAGATGCCGCGCTCGGCGCGCAGCATCGCGATCCGGTTGTAGATGACCTCAGTAGGCACGTTGCAGCGCCTTCTCCCGGCGTGCGGCCAGATTCGCGCCCGATTCGCGGCGGGCCATGCGGCGCAGCACGATCGGAGCGATGAGCAGCCCGGCCACCGTCCACGCGCCCAGTACGGCGGCGGTCTCCCAGTGCCGCCACGAACCCGCGAGTTCGACGGCCACCGCGTCGTCCGGCAGCATGGCCGAACGCATGCCCAGACCCAGCCAGTAGATGGGGAACACCTGCGCCGCCCCCTGTACCCAGTCGGGCATGGCCGTGATCGGATAGAAGATGCCGGAGATCGCCACCAGACCCATGATGGGCAATGACATGATGCCCATCGAACGCGGGTTCTCGAATACCGAGCCGAGGATCGCGCCGAGCGGCAGCGTGGCCAGCAGTCCCAGTGCCGTCACCCAGAGCAGGGTGAGCCAGCGGCCCACGGAATTCAGCTCCACGCCGCCCACCAGCATGGTGCCGAACACCAGTATCAACAGCACCTGGGCGACGACCTGTCCGGAGGTGGTGAGGATCTTGCCGATCAGATAGCCGACCATGCCGTTGGGGGTGGCCTTGGCGCGCAACAGGGTTCCGTCCTCGCGTTCCAGCGACAGATAGCCCGCGATCCCGAAGATGCCGTTGAACGCCAGCAGCATGCCGAGGATGCCGGGCAGCGCCAGCGAACCCAAGCCCAGGTCGGTGGCCGCGTAGCTGCTGTCGCGCATGAAGAACAGCGCCACCAGGGTCAGCACCGGCCAGAAGAACATGGAGAACAGGTCCATGCCGTTGGTGAGCGACTGGCGCAGCTCGATCCAGCCGCGCTGGACGCCCGCGCGCACGGCCGCGTCGATGGGTTCGGTCCGGTTCATCGGGTGACCTCCTCCAGGCTGTGCACCTCGGCGTCACCCTGTCCGGATTCGACGCGGCGCACCAGTGTCATGTACGTGTCCTCGAGGGAGGCGCGGCGCACCTCGAGCTCCCCGATGGCCTCGCCGTGCTGCTGGAACAGCTCGTAGACGAACTTCGTCGATTCCGTGGTGGTGTGAACGAAGCGCTGATCATCACGGGTCCAACGGATTTCGGCCTCACCGGCGATGCGGCGGGAGAGCTGGTCGGCCGAGCCGTCGGCGATGATGCGGCCGCCCGCCAGGATCAGGATGCGGTCGGCCAGCTTCTCCGCCTCGTCCAGATCGTGCGTGGTGAGCAGGATGGTGGTGCGATCGTCATCGGCGAGCCGATGCACCAGATCGTGGAATTCGCGCCGGGCCTGCGGATCGAAGCCCGCCGTCGGCTCGTCCAGGAACAGCAGTTCCGGGCGGCCCACGATGCCGATGGCCACATCGAGACGCCGCCGCTGACCGCCGGACAGGGCCATGATCTTGGCGCCGGCGTGTTCGGTGAGGCCAACGGCGGCGATGAGTTCGTCGGTGTCCCAGGGCCTTCGGACATCCTGGGTGGCGTAGGGGGCATAGAACCTGCCCAGGTGGTCGAGCAGCTCCCGCACCCGCCACTTGCCGTGATCGCGCCAGGATTGCAGCACCACCCCGAGTCGCGCCCGCCACGCCTCGTCGCCGTGCGCGGGATCGCTGCCGAGTACCTCGGCGCGGCCCGCCGACCGCATTCGAAAGCCTTCCAATATCTCGATGGTGGTGGTCTTGCCCGCCCCGTTCGGTCCGAGCAGTGCCAGCACCTCCCCTCGGTGCGCCTGGAACGTGACGTCCTGGAGCACATCCCGAGTGCCGTAGCGCATGCGCAAGTTCTCGACGTCGACAACGACGCCGTCGCGAACAGCCATAAAACCTTCTCAGTAGTAAGAGCCGGATAGTATGTAGCATACCTACTACATTCCGCCGCGCGAAAGCTACACATTTTCGATATATACCCGGGCTGAACGGCAGCGGCCCCGTGACCGTCCGGTCACGGGGCCGCGTTCGACGTTCGGCGGTTCAGCGGGTGCAGAGGTATTCGACCGCGGCGGCGTAACCGCGGATGCCCATGCCCGCGATGACGGCGGTGGCGATGGGGGAGATGTAGGAGTGGTGGCGGAACTCCTCGCGGGCATGCACATTGCTGATGTGCACCTCGACGATCGGGACCTCCGGGATGACCAGGGCGTCGCGCAGCGCCACCGAGGTATGGGTGAGACCGCCGGGATTGATGACGATGCCCGATTCGACACCGCGCGCGGCGTGGACGCGGTCGATGAGCGCGCCCTCGTGATTGGACTGGAAGGCCACCACCTCGCGGTCGAACCGGGCCGCGGTCGCGCGACAGAGCGCCACCACGTCGTCGAGAGTGTCGGCGCCGTACACCTCGGGCTGGCGGGTGCCGAGCATATTGAGGTTCGGGCCGTTGAGCACGAGGATCGGGCCGCGGGATTCAGCCATGATCGACACTGTATTGGAGACGGGGCATTCGAATCGACGGGCGCGCGGACGGGAGGCGGCGGCGATCGCTGCGGCGACACGGGCGATGACGTGGGTCGATCGCCGGGAGTGGCCTGGTCGGCGAGCTGAATCGATTCCGAGGGGCAGTCTCGTTGGCGCGGGCAGTGGGTCGGTCGGAGAGGTCAGGGTGCGGTTTCGGCGGCGTGGCGCAGCCGGTCGGCGAGTTCGAGGGCGCGGGCGCGGAATTCGGCCGGTTCCTCGATGGTGAACGCCGCGCCGAGCAGGCCCACCCGCAGGATTAGCCATTCGAAGGAGTCCACCCGGGTGGTGACGCGGCAGCTGTCCGGACCCAGCGCCTCGATATCCCAGTCCAGGTACTTCAGCGCGTCGGCGAGCTGGGCGGCGGGCGCGGACACGGTGACCACCGCGCGGTGCCGGGGCGTGCTCATGCCCGCGCGTACGTACTCGGTGGCCGAGCGCGCGGGCAGCGGACGCGGCGGGAAATGCCGTGCGGTGCCGGTGACTTCGGACATGCGGTCGATACGGAAGGCGCGCCAGTCCGCGCGGTCCACATCCCAGGCCACCAGATACCAGCGCAGCCGCAGGTGCACCGCGCGGTACGGCTCGACGCGCCGCTGTGACGCCGTACCGTCGCGGCCGGTGTAGCCGAAGGTCAGATACTCGTGCCCGGCCGCCGCGGCCCCCACGGTCGCCAGCACTTCCGGAGCGACGGCGGGCGCGGACTGCGGTGCGGTCTCCACCGTGGCGCGCAGAGCGGAAACCCTGGGGCGCAACCGCTTCGGCAGGAACTGATCGAGCTTGCCGAACGCCCGGTCCGCCGCCGACCCGATATCGGCAGCGCGGTCTAGGGTCTCACCACGACCGGACGCGCCGATGCGTTCGGTGGTTGCGCCATGTCGGGTCGCGGCGGCAAGTTCGGTGCCTTCCCCGGGCTCGCTTTCCCGTGGCGGCTCGAGCGGTGCCGTCGCGCCCAGCAGCGCCAGGCCGACCAGGGTCGCCACCGCCTCGTCGTCGTCGAGGACCAGCGGCGGCAGGGTGCGGCCCGCCGCGAGCTGGTAGAACCCGGTGGGGCCGGGCTGGGTGGACACCGGATACCCGTACGCCCGCAGCCGCTCCACATCGCGGCGCAGGGTGCGCGGGCTCACCTCCAGGCGGGCGGCCAGGTCGTGGCCGCTGAAGCGTCGCCCGGTCTGGAGCTGGGCGAGCAGTTCGAGCATGCGGCGGGTGACATCGGCTATGCCCCCATTCTGGACCCGATCGCGGTCAGAATCCGACCGCAATGGCTCCTAGCGTGGGGTTATGACCGCATTCGAGCAGCACCGCGTGATCAGCATCCGCGCCGCCCGCACCAACAACCTGCGCAGCGTCGACCTCGAGGTGCCGCGCAACAGCCTGGTGGTATTCGCCGGGGTGTCGGGTTCGGGCAAGTCCTCGCTGGTCTTCGACACCATCGCCGCCGAGGCCGGATACCAGGTCAACGAGACCTATCCGCCGTTCGTGCGCAACCGCCTGCCACGCTGGACCCGGCCGGAGGTCGACCACATCGAGGGGCTGTCCCCCGTGGTGGTCATCGATCAGCGGCGGCTCGGCGGCAATGCCCGCTCCACCGTCGGCACCATCACCGACGCCTACAGCTATCTGCGACTGCTGTTCTCACGGGTGAGTGAGCCGTATGTCGGTGAGTCCAACCACTTCTCGTTCAACGACCCGGCCGGAATGTGCCCCACCTGCTCCGGGCTCGGCGACACCGTGCAGACCGCCGTGGAGCGGGTGCTCGATCCGGACAAGTCGCTGGAGCAGGGCGCGATCCTGTTGCCGGGCTTCGGAAACGGGCAGTACTGGTATCGGCAGTACTCGGATATCGGCTCGTTCGACCCGACCACCCCGCTGCGGGAATGGACCGAAGACCAGCGCCGCGCGCTGCTGTACGGCGGGGAGGCCGCCGCCCGCCTCGGCACCCGCCCGCCGCAGGACTACGAAGGCGTGATCGAGCGCTTCGAACGCGTCTACCTGCACACCGCGGACAATCTCTCCGAACGCAAACAAGCTGTGCTGCACCGCTTCACCGATACTCGGCCCTGCCCGGACTGCCACGGCGAACGGCTGCGCGCGGCCGCCCGCACCGCACGCGTACTCGATCGCACCATTGTCGAGATGAGCCGGATGGAGATCGCCGAACTGGCGGAACTGATTCCGGGCGTCACCGAAGCGAGTGTCGCGCCGGTGGTTTCCGCCCTGACCGAACGCCTGCGCGCCCTCACCGCCATCGGCTTGGGCTATCTCAGCCTGGCCCGTCCGACCACCACGCTGTCCGGCGGCGAATCACAGCGCATCAAGACCGTCCGGCACCTCGGCAGCAGTCTCACCGAAATGCTGTACATCTTCGACGAACCCACCACCGGACTGCATCCCTACGACGTGGAATCGCTGACCGGGCTGCTGAAACAGCTGCGGGACAAGGGCAATACCGTGCTCGTGGTCGAACACGATCCCGATGTCATGCGGATCGCCGATCGCATCGTGGAGATCGGGCCGGGGGCGGGCACCGCCGGGGGCGAGGTGGTGTTCGAGGGGGCGTTCGCGGACCTGCGCACCGCCGACACCCCGACCGGGCGCGGACTGCGCGCCCGCCGCGCACCACGCGTACACCGCGTACCCACCGGCAAGCTGCGCGTCGAGAACGCCACCCGCAACAATTTGCGCGATGTGTCCGTGGATATTCCGACCGGCGTGCTGACCGTCCTCACCGGCGTGGCCGGATCGGGAAAGTCCAGCCTGGTCGCCGAACTGGTGCACCAGCATCCCGCCACCGTGGTCGATCAGCGCCCGGTCACCACCAACCGCCGCTCCACCCCGATCACCTACACCGGTATCGCACCGGCCGTGCGCAAGCTGTTCGCCGCGCGCAATGGCGTGCGCCCCACGCTGTTCAGCGCCAATTCGGAAGGGGCCTGCCCGACCTGCAAGGGGCTCGGCGTCGTCTACACCGATTTGGCGTTCATGGACGGACAGGAGACCGTGTGCGAAACCTGCGGCGGCCGCCGCTTCACCCCCGAGGTGCTCGCCTACACGGTCGATGGCCTGAGCATCGCCGACATCGACGACCTCACCATCGACGAGGCCGCCGCCCGGCTGCCCACGGCTGCCATCACCTGCCCGCTGCGCCACATGGCGGCGGTGGGCCTCGGATACCTGCGGCTCGGCCAATCGCTCACCACCCTCTCGGGCGGCGAATGCCAGCGATTGAAGATCGCCAAGGAGTTGGCCGGCCGTGACGCGCACACCCTCTACGTGCTCGACGAACCCACCACCGGCCTGCACCTGTCCGATATCGACACCCTGCTCGCCGTCCTCGGCACCCTCGTCGAGCAGGGGAACACGGTGGTTGTCATCGAACACAATCTCGACGTCATCCGCCGCGCCGACCACGTCATCGACCTGGGGCCAGGCCCCGGCCGCCACGGCGGACATGTCGTCTTCGAAGGCACGCCGGAAGCCCTGAGCCGCCACCCCGACTCGAAAACCGGCCTCGCCCTGCGCGATTGAGCACGTGCGCACCGGCACACGGCCGCCACGGCACCAGAACATCCCGACGACCGCGGCGGGAGCAAGCCTCCACGCACCCGGATTTGCGTACGGCGGACTCCCTGCTGCCCGCGACCGTGCTGTCGATTCGCGCGGTACCGGGACTTGGCGGAAGACGGGCCTGCGGGCGACCGCGTTTCTCTCGCGATCGGGGCTGCCGGCGGCCACGCGTTCTCGTTCGCGGTCACGCGTCAGCGGTCGCTGCCGGGTCGCGGTCTCGTCCGCCGCCTGCCTACAGGTCGCGCGGGCCTTCCGCGCGCAGTTCGTCCACCTTGCGCATGGCAGCGCGCAATTCGGCCAGCCACGCCTCCGCGTGCTGGCCCGCGAGCTTGACCGTCCACGCCAACGCGTCCGACCGGGAGCGCGCCACGCCGGCGTCGACGAGGGTATCGAGCACCTTGCGTTCGGGCTGGCGCAACCGCGTCATGACGGGGGCCGCCACATGGGTGAACATGATGCGCTCGTCTCCGACCCGGACGCCCCAGGAGACCGTACGACCGTAGCGGTGCTGTGCCTCGGCGGCGATCTGCATGCGTGCCGGGCGGGTGGTCTCGCGGAAGCGGGCGACCAGTCCGTCGCGAGTCGCTCGGGGGACGTCGGCCGGGCGGGCGGTGCCGGATGTGGCGGCGTCCGCCCCGACGGCGGTCGGGTCACCGTCGCCGACCTCACTGCCGGTGGCGCTGCCGGTTTCGGCGGCGGCCTCGGTGCCGTCCGCGGCGGCGGTCGTCTTGCTGGTGCGGGTCGTCGGCCGGGCGCTGGCGGCGTCGCTCGGGGGGATGGGCAGTTCTCCGATCACGACGATTTCGTCGCGGTCGATCTCGAGGGTTGCCGGTCCGGCGAACCAGTCGGAGGGCAATCTTCCAGCGAACCAATCGGAGGCGTCCGCGGCGTCCGGGAGATCGGCCTGCTGCCACCCTCCGGGCCGTCCGAACCCACGTCCGCGCTGTCCGTATTTCATGGCGGTCACACTCACTTACTGCCTAGAGCTGTAATGCTGATTACAACGTTACAACGCTTGTGGTGTCGTGGATTCTGCTCTCGGAGAACGTGATAGAACTGGGGCGGAGGGTTGGTGATCTTGCCGAATGGGTACTTCGGCACAAGAACCAATCGGTCGGTCATTCGCGTTCGGAGACGGAACCCGTTGACGGGCCGCCGATCCGACAATCGATCCCGCATGACCGAAATCGGCACTATGGTGGTGGTGCTCGGCGTGGCACGCCAGGCGTGAAGGTGGCACCGCGGGCAATCGGTTCGCGGTACCGTGGTCTTGTTGCTGAAGTGGCAAGAGTGAAGAGTGGGCGATATGGATGTGTGGGGATCCCGCCGCTTCCGGGTACGGGCCGCGATCGCGCTCGCGGCGGTGGCCGCCGTTGCGATCGGGATGGGGTCGTGCGCGGTGCGCGAGCGGTCCAACGGCCCCGAGGCCGTGGTCGAGAAGTTCACCGAACTGCTCGACGCCAAGGACTACGAGGCCGCCGGTCGGCTGACCTCGTACCCGAACGGAGCTTCGGCAACCCTGAAGCAAGTATTCAGCGGCCTGGAACCCGGCACACCCGACTACGAGAAGACCCAGTTCATCACCCTCGACGGCACCACCGGCCTGTTCAGCCTCACGGCGACCTGGACCTTCGGTGCGAACAAGGTCTGGAAGTACGACCTGCAGGGCACCATCCGCAAGCTCAGTCTGGGCTGGCGTATCTCCTGGGAGCCCACCGTCGTCATGCCGCAGCTCGACAGCAAGCGCACCGTCCGGCTGGTGCGCACCTACGCCACCCCGTCACCCAAGGTCGTCGACATCACCGGCGCGCCGCTGATGACCGAGCAGGTCATCAATGTGATCAAACTCGACCCCACCAAGACCGGCGACCCGGCGGGCTCGGCGCACGCGCTCGCCGCCGCCATCGAACCCGTCGCGCCGCTCATCACGGGCGAATCGCTGCTGGCCGACCTCTCGTCCTCGCAGGGCAAGCCGATCGTGGCCGTCAACCTCCGCGAAGGCGACTTCAATATCCTGGAACCGCGCATGGCCGTCATTCCCGGTGTCGTCATGGAGAAGCAGCCCCGGCTCATCTCGGCCGACCGTCGGGTCTGGTCGCCCATGCTGGACTCGCTGCGCAAGGTGTGGCAGGACAACAACGACGAGCGAGCCGGATGGGGAGTGCAGCTCTTCGGCCCCGACGGCAAGTTCATCACCCAGCTCGCCGGGGAACAGGGCCCGCCCGGGCCCGATATCGCCGCCACCATGGATCAGCGCCTGCAGCGGGCGGCCGAGGACGCCGTGGTGAGCTACTGGGGAGCCGCGTCCATCGTGGCCATCCAGCCGTCCAGCGGCGCGGTGGTCGCGGTCGCGCAGAACAGTCAGGCCAGTGCCCAGGGCGCGGTGGCGTTCACCGGCCTGTACCCGGTCGGCGGCATGGTGGAGCTGTTCAAGAACCTGGCCGCCGTCGTGAAGAAGAAAGCGCCGCAGGATGTTTCGCTCGGCGACGTGTCGGAGGCGGCGAGCCTGCTCGGCGTCGGCATCGACTTCCAGGTGCCCGGACTGGACGAGGTGAGCGGTCGCCTGCCCAATGCTGGGCGCGGTGAACAGGTGAAACAGGGTGGCGTGGGGGACACGCTGCTGGCCAGCCCGTGGGGGATGGCCATCGCGGCGGCCGCTATCGCCCAGGGACAGACCCCCAGGCCCATGATCGAGATCGGCACCCCCGCCACCGTCGAGGCCGACCTGCCCCCGTTCTCGGGTGAGGTCGCCGACCGGCTGCGCGGCATGCTCCGCGACGCCACCGGCGCACCGCAGCTCGCCAGTCTGCACCGCTATCAGAACGTCAACGCGTTCGCCGCCACCGCGGGCACCAGCGGCTGGCTCATCGCCACCATGGGTGATCTGGCCTTCGCCGTGCACATCGACAATATCGACAGCGGCGACGCCACCGCCCGAATGGCGGCCCGCATGCTCCAGTCGCTGGCCAGCCCGGACACCGCCTAGCGGATCGGTCCTACGCTCGAGCGGCCCGGAACCGAATGGTTCCGGGCCGCGGCAGGTTTCGGGGCAGTCGTACGGATCACCGGGCGGTCGTACGGATCAGTTGGCGCGCAATGCCTTCCGCGCGGCACGCGGGCCGAGCAGGAACAGCGCGAGGGCGGTGGCCGCCACCAGGATGAAACTGAACGCCGTGCCCTGGCCGCTGACCACGCGCAGCAGCATGCCGCCGATCAGCGTGGTCGCCCAGATGATCACGCCCGTCGGCCACAGCGACCACCCGTCGAAACGCCGTACCGCCGTATCGAAGTCGCGCTCGGACTGCCACACGCACACCGCGAAGGCGATGGCCCAGCCCAGAATGAGTCCGGCCTCGAACGGCCAGGCGGTGCGCGCCAATCCCGTCAGAATCGACTCGTCGTGACTGCTGCGCCCGATCGCACAGAACAGGACCACCAGAACGGCATCGACGACGAACGGCAGCGGTTTCTTCACGCGCCACAGGGTAGTGCGCCCGCTACCGGTCCCCGCGCAGGGACACCCGGCTCAGCCGGTGCCGACCTCGGGGTCCGGCTGGCGGCGCTCGCTCACCAGCGGGGTGCGGCGCTGTTCGAACTCCTTCTCGTAGTCGGCGTCGTCGGCGTGCGGGGTGCGGAACAGGAAGCCGAAGACGATCCAGCCGACGATCGCCACCAGGACGAAGCTGACCATGCGGTAGGCGAAGGCGGCCGCCACCGCCTGCGCGGCGGGCAGACCGGCGAACGCGGTGAGACCGTAGATGAGGGTGGCGTCCACGTAGACGATGCCGCCCGGCGCGAACGGAATCGAACCCACCGCCTTCCCGGCGGCGAAGGCCAGCACCAGCCCCGCCAGGCGCGGATCGGCCCCCACCGCGTAGCAGGCCGCGCCCAGGCAGGCCACGTCCGCACTGCGGTGCAGCACCGCCCAGAACGCCACCCACGCGCCGTCCCGGCGGCCCAGGTCCACCGACTCCAGCTGGCTCACGATCTCGGCCAGTTTGTCCTCGCCGCGATCACCGGCGCGATGCCGGATCCGATTGATCACGTGCAGCACCCGCCGCACCACCGCCTCGATGGTGCCGGGATGCTTGGCCACGTAGTTCCCGGCCCACACCAGCACCACCACCGCGCCCAGCGACACGATCAGCTTGAGCGGCCCGACCCGGGCGCCCACCAGCAGCGCGCCCAGCACGCCCAGCAGGGCCAGTCCGGCCGCCGCCACCACCCCGGACATCACCAGCTGCCAGGAGGCGACGATGGGGCTCGCGCCCCAGCGCCGGGTCTGCCGATAGGTGAACGCCGTCGAGAACACCTGTCCGGCGGGCAGCGTCAAAGCCATCCCGGTGGATCCGTACACCACCGATACCGATCTGCGCTGACTCACCCGCACGCCGCCCGCGTGCAGCAGTTGTTTCTGCACACGCCCGTAGCCGCTCATGGAAACCGCCTGCAACCAGACGCAGACGGCGACCCAGCCCCAATGGATTTCGGTGAGCTTCTGCCACGATTCCGACAGGCGCGGATACAGATATATGCCCTCGGCGATCAACAAAGCGACGAGTGCGGCGCCCAGTACCCATTTCACCCACCAGAACCGGCGGCGTGTGCTACTCGGGGCCGTCACGCCGTCAGCCTAACGAACCGATGGCCGCGGCGTCTGCAGTCATTTCGTCGCCGCTGTGCTTGGGCCAGGCCAGACGTGTTTTTCTGCGACGGCCGCGCAGTTGCACCTCCTCGCCCGTTTCCCAGTGCCGCTGTTCGGGATCGTCGGCGAAATACAGCGCGCTCGACGAGGTGAGCACCCGTTCGGGACGCTCCTTCGCCAGTTCCGTCAGCCGGGCCGCCTCGTTCACCGGATCGCCGATGACCGTGTACTCGAAACGATTCGCCGCGCCGATATTGCCGGCCACCGCCAAACCGGCCGAAACTCCGATACCGATATCCAACCCCGGCACCTCCCGCAGGGCTTCGCGCAGCTCACGGGCGGCGGCCAAGGCGGCGGTGGGCGCGTCGGGGCGGTCCAGGGGCGCGCCGAAGATGGCCAGCGCCGCATCACCGACGAATTTGTTGATGAGGCCGTGGTGGCGGTCGATGACATCCACCACGATGCGGAAGAACTCATTGAGCAGGCTGACGACCTCGGTGGGCGGACGTTCCGCGGCGGTCGCGGTGGAACCGACCATATCCACGAACAACACCGCCACGAAACGCGTTTCACCACCGAGTTCGGTGCCGTACTCCAAGGCGCGCCGGGCTACGTCCTCACCGACGTGCTGACCGAACAATTCCTGAAGTTCGCGACGTTTGGCGGCTTCGTCCATCATGCGGTTGAAGCCGACCTGCAACAGCCCGATTTCCGAACCGTCGAAAACCTCCACCTGCACATCCCGCGCCCCCTCCTGCACGCGGTCGATGGCCTGACTGAGCTGGCGAATCGGATCGGAAATACTCGACGCCGTCAACATGGACAGCGCCAGCGCCTGCATGATCACCACACCGCACAGCAGCAGAATCGACACCGCCAGCGATTGCGCGGAGAACTGCACCCGCGAGGAAATCTGCGTGACGCACAGCAGCACGATCGCGATGACCGGTGCGAAGGTGCCCATACCCCAGGTCATGGCCATCCGGGTGCCGACACCCGCGGTGAGCGTGTGATCGAAGGTGCCGGTGGACAGCGCCTCGGCCGCCACCGGACGCAGAATCCGTTCCCCCAGCATGTAGGTGAAACCGAAGACGATGGTGGCGGCCATACATTCGGTGACGATCACCGCGGCCGCCAGCTCCGGCGTGCGCACGATGATCAGCGAGGCCAGCACACCGCCGCCCAGCAGCCACAGCGCCAGATGCACGATCGACTGCCGCAGCGGCGCGTGCAGCGCCGCCATCTGCTCCTGCCGGCTCGGCGGCCCGCCGCGCATCTGCCAGCGCATGACCGGCCGCAGCATGAGCGCCGACGCCGCCAGACTCAGAATGCCCCCGATCACGAAGACCGTGCCGGGAATCAGCAGCCCCGTCTCCCGGGTCGCCGCCGTCCCGCCCTCCGGCACCGGCAGCCCGTACTGGATGAAAGCCCACACCAGGACAGCACCGAACGCATTGGCCGCCAGCATGGATGCGAGATACAGCGGCCAGCGGGTTCGCATGGTCTGTTTGACCGCTTCCAGGGGCGCTGACACGCTCACCAATCTAGCTCCCCCGCCTCCCCGCGACTTCTGCGCACGGCTGAGAGCCGGGTACGGCGCTCTGAGCGAAATGGACAGTAGGCTCGCAGCCGTGAGTGAGGGGCAGCAGCAGGTGGCGGACGCCGGGACCCGGGATGGGGTGCGGCGGCGGGATGCCGAGGCTGTGCACCCGCTCGTGCGGCAGGCGTCGGAGTGGTCGTGGCGACTACTGATCATCTTCGCGGCGGTGTTGGCGGTGGCGTGGGTGGCGCATCGGCTCTCGGCGATCACCATTCCGCTGGCCATCGCGCTGCTCGGGGCGGCGCTGCTGTCGCCGCTGGTGGACTGGATGCAGCGGTTCGGGGTGCCGCGTTCCATCGGGGTCTTCGTGGCCCTCGCCGGATCGCTCGGACTGCTGGCCGGGGTGATGACCTTCGTGATCGAACAGTTCGTCATCGGCGTGCCGCAGCTGTCGGACGAATTCAAGAACAGCGTCACCGAGATTCAGGACTGGCTCATCAACGGGCCCTTCCACCTGAGCACCGAACAGATCCGCAATGCCGGTGACACCCTCGTCAAGACCATCGAGAACAACCAGGACACGCTGACCAGCGGGGCGCTCACCACCGCCACGGCCATCGGGGAGTTCTTCACCGGGATCTTCCTGACCCTGTTCATCCTCATCTTCTTCCTCTACGGCGGCGAACAGATCTGGGAGTTCGTCACCCGGGTCATCCCGACCGCGCAGCGCGAACGGGTCCGCACCGCCGGACGGCTCGGTTTCGGCACCCTGACCGGATTCGTGCGGGCCACCGTGCTGGTGGCGGCCGTCGACGCCGTGGGCATCGGGGCGGGACTGGCCATTCTGAGCGTGCCGCTCGCGCTGCCACTGGCCTCCCTGGTGTTCATCGGCGCGTTCATCCCCATCATCGGATCCTTCATCGCCGGGTCGGTGGCGGTGTTCATCGCGCTCATGACCAAGGGCTTCGTCACCGCGCTCATCGTGCTGGGCATCACCATCGCGGTCATGCAGCTGGAAGGCCATGTGCTGCAACCGCTGCTGCTCG
This sequence comes from Nocardia otitidiscaviarum, assembly GCF_007362295.1. Lineage (NCBI taxonomy): Bacteria > Bacillati > Actinomycetota > Actinomycetes > Mycobacteriales > Nocardiaceae > Nocardia > Nocardia otitidiscaviarum. The sequence continues at coordinate 7,262,249 of NZ_CP041695.1, forward strand.
GTCGGGCCGTACGCATCCACCCGCTGGCGGTGGTGCTGGCCATCGCCGCCGGTGTGGTGCTGGCCGGTATCGCGGGCGGTCTGCTCGCGGTGCCGTTCGTGGCGGTGCTGAACACCGCCATCCGATCGCTGCTGGCGGATTCCCCCGATGAGCTCTACCAGGAGCTGCACACCGGGAATCCGCGCAAACCGATGTTCAGCGCCGAACCCGACACCGACCCCAGCCCGCTCGAGCTGTCCCCACCCGCACCGAAACCATCCGGGTCCAACTCCGCGCGGAGCGATACCGGTGACCCCGCGGACTGACCTCGACCCCGGCTATGCCGCCGCCGCGCCGCTGTGGCGGGCGGCGCAGGTGTTCCGCCTGGTCACCCTGATCTACGCGATCGGACAGCAGATCGCCTCGGTGCGCTACTACGAGCGACCCGGCCTGAGCTGGGCGCTCATCGGTGTGATGGTGGTGTGGTCGGTGCTGTCCTCGGTGCTGCTGTCGCAATGGCTGGTGCGGGGCACCTCCGGCACGCGCACCGCGGTGGTGGCGGGCGATCAGGTGGTGGTCATCGCGCTCATGGCCGCCACCCGGCTGGTCGCCGACTACGACTGGTACCACGGCCACCAGACCCTGCCCACCACGCTGTGGGCCGCCAACGCGGTCATGTCGGCCGCCATCCGCTGGGGTCCACTCGGCGGCATCGGCTCGGGCGCGCTGATCTCCCTGGTCAGCACCACCGTGCGCGCCCAATGGGATGTGGACGTGTGGAAGGACGCCACCACGCCCGTGCTGATCTCGGTGGGGCTGGCGATCGGCCTGGCCGCCAATACCGCGCGCCGGGCGCAGCAGCAATTGCAGGAGGCGGTCCGGCTCAACGCCGCCACCCAGGAGCGGGAGCGGCTGGCGCGCGAGGTGCACGACGGGGTGTTGCAGGTGCTCAGCTACATCAAGCGACGCGGCGGCGAGATCGGCGGACCCACCGCGGAACTGGCGCAGCGCGCGGGGGAGCAGGAGGTGGCGCTGCGGGTGCTCATCTCCGAGCAGGTGGTGCGCGCCGACACCGGTGGCGGACAGGAGGATCTGCGGCCGCTGCTCACCGCGCAGGCGACACCGGTGGTCTTCGTCTCCACGCCGGGCCATCCCGTCCCGCTCGGGCGGCGGATGGCGCGGGAGGTGGCGGCCGCCGTCGCGGCGGCCCTGTCCAATGTCGCCGCACACGCCGGGCCGGGCGCGAAAGCCTATGTGCTGCTGGAGGATACCGGCGGCGAGGTGATCGTGAGCGTGCGCGACGACGGTCCCGGCATCCCCGAGGGGCGCTTGGTCGCCGCCGAAGCCGAAGGGCGGCTGGGGGTTTCGCGCTCGATCGTCGGCCGGATCGCGGCACTCGGAGGTAGGGCGGAACTGTTCACCGACACCGAGACCGGAACGGAGTGGGAGTTCCGGGTACCGCGCGAGCGCGCGGCCCGACAATGAGAGCTGACACGGGAGGCGATATGGCGGAAGACACCGGAGAGCCCCGGATCTCGGTCATGGTGGTGGACGACCACCCCATGTGGCGCGACGGGGTCGCCCGCGATCTCACCGAGGCCGGATTCGAGGTGAGCGCCACCGCCGACGGGGTGGGCACGGCCGCCCGGCGTGCCGCCGCCGTCCGCCCCGACGTCGTCCTCATGGATATGAACCTGCCCGACGGCAACGGCGCCACCGCCACCGCCGACATCCTGCGCGTCTCGCCGCACAGCCGAGTGCTGGTGCTCTCGGCGTCGGCCGAACGCGACGACGTGCTCGACGCCATCAAGGCCGGGGCGCTCGGCTACCTGGTGAAAAGCGCCTCCGCCGCCGAACTCACCGACGCCGTGCGCGCCACCGCGGCGGGACAGGCCGTCTTCACCCCCGGACTGGCCGGACTGGTACTCGGTGAATACCGGCGGATCGCCAACACCCCGCCCGACCACGACGAACCGCACCGGCCCGCCCTCACCGACCGGGAGACCGAGGTGCTGCGCATGGTCGCCAAGGGGCTGTCCGCCAAGCAGATCGCCACCCGCCTGCACCTCAGCCACCGCACCGTGGAGAACCACGTGCAGTCCACCCTGCGCAAACTCCAGTTGGGCAACCGGGTCGAGTTGACCCGCTACGCCATCGAACAGGGGCTGGAGTAGCGCGCCGGTTTCCCGCGACGACGGGTCGGCGCGGTGCTGGGCACCGATACCCGCGCTGGCCGAGTCTCCGCGGTGGCCCGATCCGGTCCGGCGATATCGCGGTATGCGCGGTGGTGGCCGGGTACGTGATCGTGCTGGACACACGATCGTGGCGGGTGCTGGTCGTGCAAGATATTCAGGGATTGCCCTGATGTGTGAAGAGTAGTTCGTCGCTAGCCTCGATGGCATGGGTGGTCCTGAAGCGGTTTCCAGGGTGGGTGCCGAGCACGTGGTCGGTGACCGGGATCTGCGGGTGTCCGATGCCGAACGCGAACACGTGGGGCGGCTGCTGCAACGCGCGGTGGGGCTCGGCATGCTGTCGCTCGGCGAATTCACCGAACGCATGGATACGGCGCTGGCCGCCAAGACCCGCGGCGAGCTGAACGCGGTACTGGTGGATCTGCCGGGGATCCGGTTGGCGGGACAGCCCGCGCCGCGGCCGTTCCCGGGCGCGCCGCCCGCCGCGCCACACGGCCCGCCGCCCACCGTTCGGCCCGTCCCGAATCCGTCCGGGGGGAACATCATCCGCGCCCGCATGTCCGGCGTCACCCGCAAGGGTCGCTGGCAGGTGCATCCGACACTGCTGGTGGACAGTTTCCTCTCCGGTGTGACGCTCGACTTCACCCAGGCCGTCATGTCCACGCAGATCGTGGAGATCCGCGCCGATATCAGCGGCGGCTCACTGAATCTCGTGCTGCCCGCGGAGGCCACCGCCGACCTGAACGGCCTGGAACTGATCGGCTCCGGCGTCACCAACAAGGTGCACACCGGACCACCCATGGGCCCGCTGCACCTGGTCGTGCACGGCCGCATCCGCTTCGGCTCGGTCACCGCCAAGCATCCGCTCTCGGCGCACTGGAAGAAGCTCATGGGGATGTGATTCCGGCAACGCCGCACCGGACCCCGGGTGCGGCGCACGCGCGGTATCGTCGCGCTCATGGTGGTTCACGGCTCGGTCGACGCGATTCCGGTACCCGAACCGAGACTGCGGGCCGGACGTGGCGCCCCGGTGCTGTTGCTGCACGGATTCCTGCTCACCTGGCAGTCCTGGGGCGCGGTCATCGACGATCTGGCCGGTGACCACGACGTCCTCGCCCCCACCCTGCCCGGCCACTTCGGCGGACCGCCCGCGCGGCAACCCGCCACCATTCCCGGACTGGTCGATCACGTCGAGGCCATGCTCGACGAAGTCGGTTGGCGCACAGCACATCTGGTGGGTAATTCGCTGGGCGGCTGGATCGCCTGCGAACTCGCCGCGCGCGGTCGCGCCACCACCCTCACCGCCATCGCGCCCGCCGGGTTCTGGCCCGACCGCCCCACCGCCGAAACCCTCATCCGCAAATTCCGCTCCTTCGGCCCGCTGGTCGGCCTCAACACCGCCGACGGCCTGCCGGTCATGCCGAATATGCTGCGCAGCTTGCTGATTCCGCTGCTGGCCCATCAGCCCGCCGTCGTCCCCAACCGCCTCGCCAACGCCATGGCCGCCACCCCCGCACACTGCACCATCATCAAGGACCTGGCCGAAGACCCCGCCATCCCAGCCGGTTTCACCAAACTCCCCGACCTGGACCTCCCGATCACCATCCTGCGCCCCGAACACGACCGCATCATCCCGCCCCACTTCTACGCCCCCGACGCCTTCACCGGCCACCCCACCCTGACCGACCGCCCCCTCCCCGGCGTCGGCCACGTCCCCATGCTCGAGGCCCCCACCCTCATCGCCACCGAGATCCGCAAATCCATCGCCCGCGCCTGAACATCCGCGCTGTCGCGTGGTGATCGGCACCGTGGCGCCATGTGCGAGGCGTGGGGAGGCTGGGCCCCGGACCGCACCCGATCCGCCACGCCATCACCGAGGAGTTGGACGCGCTCGCGAATCGCTACGCCGGGTAGCCACGCCGATCGGTCCGTGGCACGCGATCGCGGCCGGGGCCGCCGAGCGACCGAATCAGCTCACGAGGAATTCAGCGCTCATCGAATTCGGGGTGCGCGCGGTGCAGGCCCCCAGCCTGCACCCAGTCCGCGAACTGTTCGCGTTTGCGGCGGCCCACCACGTCGGCGAGTGCGGCGTTGACGGTGGCGGTCAACTCCGAGGTGCCGAGGATGGCGGCGGCCTCGGCCAGCAAGGTGTCGTCGATGTGCGGCGCGGAGCGGGACATCGGTGCCTTCCTAGTCGCGGTTCTGGCGGCGGAGGAGTTCGTTGACGCTGACGGTGCGGCCCTCGCCGCCGCGATGGCGGCCCTCATCGTCGTCGTCCTTGGCGGCCGGACGGCGGCGGGCGGAGCGGAGGTCGGACATCCACTGTTCGATGCTGCCGCGCGGGCCGCTGCCCTGCGGACGCTCCTCGGCGGCCTGCTGGGTCGGCTGCTGATCGGGTGCGGCGGCATCCGGGATCGCCTCGGTCGGGGCGTCCGCCGGGGAACCGACCCGGCGCTGCGGCGCACCCGAATGACCGGGCGCGGGAGCGCCCGGAGCCGGGTGACGATGGGCGGGCGGCTGCTCGCCCGCCCGGTGCTCCGGCTCGGACGGCTGGCCGTGGCCCGGTCGGCCCTGGTTGGACCGCTCGCCGGAGCCCGGACGACCCTGACCGGCGGACTGGGCCGGAGCCGGGTTCTGGTGCGTCGGAGCGGGCGGTTGACCCGGTGCCGGGTGTGTCTGCGCGGGTGGTTGACTCGGTGCCGGGTGTGTCTGCGCGGGTGGTTGACTCGGTGCCGGGTGTGCCTGCGTCGGCGGTTGACCCGGTGCCGGATATGTCTGCGTGGACGGCTGGTCCGGTGTCGGATGTGGCTGCGCAGTTTGCTGGCCGGGCACCCGATGTGCCTGGTCGAGCGGCTGGCGGTCGCTGCCTGCGGCCCGGCCGGACGGGTCGAACCCGGCCGCGCGGCCGGATGCCCGGTCACCCTGGGCCTGCGGTGGACGGCCGGGCTCCACCGTCCGGCTCGACTCGTGGCCGGGCTGATCGCCCTGGTGGGCGGGCGGCTGCGGCTGCGGCGGCTGTGCCGAGGGGTACGGCGTCCGAGGCTGTTCCGGCTGCTGCGGGGCGGCCGGGGGATGCGGCTGGTACAGCTGCGCGCGGGTGGCGGGATGCGGGGGCAGCTTCTCCACACCGGGCGGCGGCAGTACCCGTTCCGCACCCGCCACCAGGGGCGTCGCGGGCGATGCCGGAGCATCGCTCTCCGCCGCCGGTGCGGTCGACTGCCGAGCGCTCGGCTGGGAGATCTGCGGCACGGTTCCGTGCGAGTGGGGTCGGGCCTCGTCCGAATCCGCCGCGACGTCCGCACCGACGCCGCGCGCGGTGTAGTCGCTCGCGTACGGCGCACTGCCGCCCGAACTCTGAGGGGCATCGTCGCGGTTCCGATCGGCCTCGCCCGGCTGGGCGGCCTCGCCCGACGGGCGCTGGAACGCCTCGCCGGAACGCTGGCGCTCGCCCGCGCCGGAGCCGAGATCGCTCAGGTTGGTCAGATTCGACGCGGCGCGCGGCTGTACGCCGACACCCGGGGCGGGCCGGCCCGGGTCGCCGGCGGCGGTGCTGTCGGACTCTGTCGGACGGGCAGACCGAGAGCCGGTCGCCTCCGCGCCGGGCCGGGCATCGACCTTCGGGATGGCGCCGGTGGCACGGGCCACGGCCTCGGCCGCATTGGTCTGGGCGATACCGCCGGAGGCCGTCACCACGGGCAGCACGGTGGTGGAGTCGTCCAGCCGCTCGGTCGGGGCCTCGCTGTCCACCATCCGGGGGCGGATCTTGCGGAACGAGCGCGGCTTGGTGGCGGGGGTGCCGTCGGCCAGCGCGGGCATCTGCAGGGTGACCGGGTCGGTGACCGGGGTGGTCTTCACCAGGTCCACCATGTCGCCGCCGCCGGGCCGCTCATCGTCGAGAATGGGTTCGCCGAGGCCGACCTTCTCCTGGATCTTCTTCATCCAGGCCGGAGCCCACCAGCAGTCGTCGCCGAGCAGTTTCATGGTGGCGGGCACCAGCAGCATGCGCAGCACGGTGGCGTCGATGAACAGCGCCGCCACCATGCCGTAGGCGATGTACTGCATCATCACGAGTTCGGAGAATGCGAACGCGCCCGTCACGACCAACAGGATGAGCGCCGCCGCGGTGATGATGCGCCCGGTCTGGGCGGTGCCGACGCGCACGGATTCGGTGGTGCTGGCCCCCTGCGTGCGCGCCTCCACCATGCGGGAGAGCAGGAACACCTCGTAGTCCACGGATAGGCCGTAGATGATCGCGATGATCAGCACCAGCACCGGCGACATGATCGGCTGCGGTGTGAAGTTCAGCAGGCCCGCGCCGTGGCCGTCGATGAAGATCCAGGTGAGGATGCCGAGCGTGGACCCGAGGCCGAGCGCGCTCATGAGCGCCGCCTTGAGCGGCAGCACCAGCGACCCGAAGGTCAGGAACATCAGGATGGTGGTGACCAGCAGCACCAGCGCGATCATCAGCGGCATGAGGTCCAGCAGCGACTTGATGCTGTCCATCATCATGACCGGTTGCCCGGTGACCATGACCTCCGCACCTTCGGGCACCGCCATCGAGCGCAGATAGTCGACGGTGTCCTCGGGATGCGCGCTGTCGGTGACGGTGGCCTCGGAGACCCATACGTTCGACCCGTTCGGCGGTTTCGCCGGAATGCCGAACTGGGAGTTCTTCACCAGTCCGGGAGCCTGATTCGCCTCCGCCAGGATCTGACCGATATTGCGCGAGTTGTCGGTGACGATGATCAGCTGCACCGGATCGGATTTGCGCAGCGGGAAGATCTCGTCGAAGTGCTCCTGCGCCAGTCGGGTCGGATTGTCCGGCGGCAGATAGGTTTCGCTGATACCGCCGAACTGCAGGTTCTTCACCGGGATGATGAGCAGCAGCAGCACGATGGTGAGCGGGATGGCGACCTTGAGCGGGTGCTTCATCACCCACGCGGTCATCCGGCCCCAGAAGCTGTTCTCGACCTCGTCGGCGGTCTTGGTCTTGCGAATCCACTTGAGGCCCAGCATGTCCACGCGTGGGCCGAGGATGCTCAGCATGGCGGGCAGCACGGTGAGCGCCGACACCATGGCCAGCAGCACCGCGGCGATGGTGCCGTAGGCGACCGACTTGAGGAAGCCCTGCGGGAACAGCAGCATGCCCGCGCTGGCGGCGATGATCATGGTCGCCGAGGAGGTGACGGTGCGCCCCGCCGTCATGACCGAGCGGCGCACCGCGGCCTTGGTGTCGTAGCCCTCCGCGAGTTCCTCGCGGAACCGGCTCACGATGAACAGGCCGTAGTCGATGGCCAGACCCAGGCCGATCATCGACACCACGGCGGAGACGAACGAGTTCACCTCGGTGAACTTGGTCAGCCCCATGATGATGCCGTTGGAGGCCAGAATGGTGAGCCCGCCGATGATCAGCGGCAGCGAGGCGGCGACGATACCGCCGAAGATGAAGAACAGCAGCACCGCGACGGCGGGCAGCGCCAGCAGCTCCATGCGCTTCACGTCGCTGGCGATGGTGTCGTTCAGCGTGAACCCGATGGGTTGCAGACCCGCGACCTCGACCTGGACGCCAGGAATCTGGAAGGCGTCCTGCACCTGGGCGTAGTTCCGCAGCATCTCGGTGTCGTTGTTGCCCTCGAGGGACAGCGCGGCGAAGGCGTGCTTCTTGTCCTTGCTGCCCGCGACCGACGGAATCCACTCGCCGGTCTCGGTCTGCCAGTAGGCCCCGTTGACCTTGGTGATCAGCGGGTATTCCTTGGGCAGGCTGTTGAGCTTGTCGACGACCGTCCGGCTGAACTCCGGATCGTCGATGGTCTTGCCCTCGGGCGCGGTGAACAGCAGCAGGATGTCGGCGCTGTGGTCGCGGCCGTAGACCTGGTCCTTGAGTTCGGCGGCCTTGGTGGATTCCGAGGTGGGGTCGAACCACCCGCTGGAGCTGAGATGGTTTTCCAGCCCGAACCCGAAACCTCCGAGTGCGAGCATGGCGGCGGTGACCACGCCGACCACGGCGAAGCGCAGCCGGTAGACCAGGTCGCCCCAGCGGGTGAACACTAAGCGACTCCTTGAGCGGGGCGGGAGGTGAGCAGTGCGGACAGCGGCCGGAAGGGCTGCAGCCATGCTCCCTCGTCGGGCAGCGAATCGAGGCTCACCCTGGGCAGCGGTTCGCGGAACACGCCCGGGATGTCCTCCAGATCGATGAACTCGAGGATATCGGACGTGACGGCCCAACTCGCGTGCTCACGGAATCCGAGCACCTGAACGGGAACGCCCGTCGCGGCGATCTCCTCGAGCGGTGCGCGGAACGCCTGTCCGTCCGCGGAGGCGACCATGATGCCCGCCAAGCCCGCGCCGCGACGGCGTAGCTCGATATGGGCGAGCATATCGCTGTCGACGTCGGAATCCTCGTCGATCTTGGGTTTTGCGAAGACTGCGTAGCCGACATTGCGCAGCGCCTCCACCCACGGCCGCACCACGTCGGCGGTGCCGGGCGCGATATTGGTGAAGACGGTCGCCTCGGGTTCGACCCGGCGCGGGCTACCTACCGACAGTTCGGCTGTGCGGGCCAGCAGCCAGCGCCCGAGGGCGTCGAAGCGGGGGCGGTAGGCGGCGGTGGGGCGGCCGCCGAGGATCGCGCCGAGTCCCATATCGAGATTCGGTGCGTCCCAGACCAGCAGGACGCGGCGCACGTCCGGGGTGCTGACGCCTAGTGCTGGGGTGCCGGGCACTTCCGCGGAGGGGGTGCCGTGCATTATTTCGGCAACATCCGATACCTCCGGGGTCATTTCGCTGACACTCATGATTCGATCTTCCCCCAGATGAACTCGTTGATCGCGCTACCCGCGCGGAGTCCTTTGCTTTCGAACTTGGTAATCGGACGTTCGAAACCGATTGGTGCGGTTTCGCGCCAGTCGTCCGAATTGCCCCCGGTCGTCTCATTCAGGCCGATGAGCTGGGGTTCTCCCGCTCCGACCTCGGCAATCCACTCCGCGTAGTCGGCGTGGTCGGTGGCGACATGCAACACGCCGCCGGGTTTCAGCCGCGACGCGATGAGCTTCAGCGTGGCGGGCTGGATCAGCCGCCGCTTGTGATGGCGAGCCTTGGGCCACGGGTCCGGGAAGAAGATCCGGACACCGGTCAGCGACTCCTCGGCAATCATGTGTTCCAGCACATCCACGGCATCGCCGCGCAGCAGCCGGACATTGTCGATGCCCTCGCGCTCGATGGTCTTCACCAGCATGGCCAGACCCGGTTTGTAGACCTCGATGCCGATCAGGTTGAACTGCGGCTCGTCGCGAGCCATGGCCGCGGTGGCGGTACCGGTACCGCAGCCGATCTCGATGATGAGCGGCGCGCTGCGGCCGAACCAGGCGTCGGCGTCGAGCGGGTCGTCGGACACGTCCTTCCCGATGCGCGGCCACATCCGCTCCCAGGACTCCTGCTGGGACGGCGTCAGCGCGCCCCGGCGGGACCGGAAGCTGGTGACCCGAGGGTAGAGACGGTTGCCGGTGGCCGACCGCGGCCCGGGAACTGACTCGGCAGTGTGGTTCGCGGCGTCGTTCACGGCGTCCATTGTCCAGTATTCGATGATTAGCGCAGCAATCGACCACGCGTTGGGTGCCCGATCCGTTTTCCGGCGGGCATTTTCGTGATCGCGCCCACCTGCGTTTCCGCGACCGGGTACCGGGAAACGAGCGGTAATGCGACCGCGTCGCCGAATGGGCGGGCCGTGACGCGTCACACAGGGGCGTGGCGCCGGTGATCGGGCGCACCGTCCGCGCCGACCGGCGGGCGGCCGACGCCCCGGCCAGCAGGGTTGTCCCGATGGCGCAATTCCCGCTTCATGGCGTCGTTTTCGTGACTAGGATTCCGCTGTATTCGCGATGGGCGCGCGGGTACCGGTGCGGGCACACCGGATTTCAGGGCATTTCTGCCGAAAACACACGTGAGTTATTGCGTTGAGCTACAGCGAGATACGCGATGGATGAAGGTCGAAGCGAACTGGAGCTGCTGCTGACGGCGGTCCGCGCGAGCGATACGCCGGTCCCCCCACGACTCGAAGCCGCCGTCCGGCGTTGGCGGCGGCCGTTGCGCATTCAGGTCACCGGGCGCAGCCGTGCCGGAAAGACCACGGTGCAGCGGGCTTTGGCCCTGCTCGCCGCCGAGGAGACCGCGTCGGTGGATGTGCCGGGGCAACCCGAACCGGTCCTGGACGGCGATCTCGTCCTCTATATCTTGGCGGGCGCGCCGCACCCCGCGGATCGAGCGGTGCTCGCCACCGTGCCGCCGGAGCGAATGCTGCTGGTGCTGAACAAGGCCGACGCCATCGGCAGCCGCTGGAGCGATGCGGTCACCGCCGCCGAGCGCTGCGCCGAGGAGTTCGGCATGGCCGTACATCCGGTGGTGGCGACCCTGGCGGCGCATACCCGATCCGGCATTGTCACCGATGCCGAACGGGCCACCCTGTGCCGCCACCGCGACCATCCGGACCCGACGTTCGCCCTCGTTCCGGAACGGTTCACCGACCCCGCGTTCGGCTCCGACACCGCCGACCGGAAGGCGCTGCTCGCCCGCTGGCCGCTGCCCGGCCTGGTCTGTGCCCTCTCCGCGCTGCGGTACCGGCCCGAGCTGTCGTCGGGGCGAATCCTGCAGATCCTGCACGCCGCCAGTGGAATCGACCCGCTGCACGCCGACCTGCGCCGCCGCTGCGAAGCACACGCGGCCCGGCGCGGTGGCGAACTCCTCGACGAGCTCACCCGGCTGGCGGCCTGCCGCATTCCGGTGCGCGACCGCATCGAGACCTACCTGCGGGGCGACGAAGCGCTGGCGCTGGGCCTGCGGGCGGGCCTGTCCAGTCCCGCGCTCGCCCGGCTGCCCGCCACCGACCCCGCCCCCACCGACCCGGACCAGGCCCTGGCGCACGCCGCCCACTGGCGCGCGGTCGTCGCCGCCGACATCACACCGGATGCCCGTCGCGCCGCGCTGCGCATTCACGACGGCTACATCCGCCTGTGGGAACGGTTGACCGATGCCCGACTCTGAACGCCCCGGCACCGCCCACGACACCCGCCGGGAGACCGCCACCCCCATGGTCGGTCCGCCCGCTCCGGACGACGAGCCGTTGAGCCGGGGTCCCGAGCGTCGGGAACAGCCAATGGACGGAACCGCCGAGGAGTCCCGGGGGCCCACGCACGGGTGGGAGTCGCCCGGCGGTTCCGCCGCGATCGGTGGCGATACCACGGCCGCGACCGCTGGGTCGGCCACCTCATCCGGTCCGTTCGGAGTTTCAGCCACTCCGTCCGGAGCGTCAGCCACTCCGTCCGGAATCTCATCAGATCCGTATAGAGCTACGTCTGGTCCTTTCGGAGTCTCAGTCACTCCAAGCGGATCTGATGACACTCCGTTCGGAATCTCCGAGATGCCGCGCGGCCTCATCTCGCTGTCCGCGTCGGCCGTGCGGGTCGATGCGGCGCACTCAGCTCGGATCTCCTCCCTGGTGTTGCCACCGACGGCGGAAGCCGTTGTGGCGCGCTGGAATCCACAGGGCATGGCGTTGCTGGAGGCGGCGCGCGTCGGCGGTGAGGTGGCGGGTTCGATCACGCTGATCGGTGTCGACGACGCGAACACGGCCTTGCTGCGGGCCGAATTGGCGCGTTTCGTCCCCCGCCTCGAGGTGTCGGAGCCGGTCGAGGAGCCGGCGCGGCCGGTGGGGGTGGCGCTGGTGCTGTGCGATGCCGCCGCGCCGATCGGGGCGCACACCCTGGACGTGGTGCGGCGGCTGCGTGCGGGCGGGGCGCGGATCGTCTTCGCGCTGGGCGGTATTCACGCGCACGACGACTGGCGCGTGATCCGGGACCGGAACCGGGAGCTGCTGGCCGCGGCATTCGACAACCGCTCCGGGTTCGATATCGTCCCGGTGTCACCGCAATTGGCGGCGGCGGCGCGCACCACGGCGGACGCGGCCCTGGCCGATCGCGCCGGTATCGCCCTGTTGCACGCCCGCCTGGCCGCCGCGGCGGGTGCGGTGACGGCCGCCGATCAGGCCGAGGGCGTGCTGCGGCGGGTGCTCGCGGACACCCGTCGGCGCATCGACGAGCAGATCGAGGCCCTGCGATCGGCCGCCGACGTGGCCGCGCTGCGGGAGGAGCGGGTGGAACTGCTGGCGGTCGGCGACGGCGGGCGTTCGATCGCCATGGCGGCTCTGCACAATCGGATGCAGCTGGCGAAGGTCGATCTCGTGCACGAGGTGGGCGCGCGGATTCGCGCCCTCAATATCGCGGCCAGAGCCGACGTCGAGCGCCTGGGCCGCGCCGAACAGCGCGACTACCCGCGGCATCTGCAGCGGACGGTGGACGAGCTGACCGCGGAGATCGACGCCGAGATCCGCCACCGGCTCACCGATCTGACCCGGCTGGTCGAGCTGACGGTCCGGGCGTTCGCGTCGACCGTGGACGACGAGGCCGAACCCGAGCCGACCATGCGGGTGGCGCAGCGTGTCGCCGCGCCGCCCCGGGTCGGTCCGGATCCGGAGCCGCGCCACGTCGGTGCGGAGGACCGGTTGATGATCGTGATCGGCGCATCCGCCGGTTTCGGGCTGGGACGCCTGATCGTCTCCCCGTTCGCGCTCATGCCCGCGCTGGATTACGCCACCGTCCCGCTGACCCTGCTGCTGGGTGCGGGGGTGGCCGCCTGGCTGGCGCGGGCGCGCGGTCAGCTGGCCGACCGGGCGCATTTGCGCCAGTGGATCGCGGATGCGCTGGTGAATGTGAAGGCGCACCTGGAGCAGCGGGTGGCCGCGGTCCTGGTGGAGGCCGAGGATCAAATCACAGACCAGCTGGTTCGGTTGGCGACCGAGAATGTGGTGGAAACAGACCGTCGGGTAGGTGAAATCGAGGACCTGCTCCGCGCCGCCGCAGCGCGCCGACCAGGGCAATTAGCGGCCTGTGAACGTGACCTTCGCACACTGGAATTCACATAACCGCTGGTCGGCGGTCTCGACCCGATACCGACTGGACAACCCGATTCCTGCGCCCGGGATATATGGCGTTAACCTCTATAGCAGGAACCCGGGCGTCCGCTTCGTCCCTGTATGCCGTCCAGCCGGGACGTGCTATCGCGCAGACGGCGGGCGGGGGCCCGACCGCAATCGGTGGCAACAGGTGTCGCGAGCTGGACTCACGCCGGCTCGAGCCATCCGAGGCCACCCATCTCAGGAGAGTTTTCATGACCTCAGCGACCATTCCTGGTCTTCACGATGGCACCGCGCCCACCGAGCACAAGGAACTGCTTGCCTGGGTTCAGGAGGTCGCAGAACTGACCCAGCCCGACCGCGTGGTCTGGGCGGACGGGTCCGACGCGGAGTGGGACCGCCTCACCGAGCAGCTCGTCGCCGCGGGCACCTTCAAGAAGCTGAACGAGGCCAAGAAGCCCAACTCGTTCCTCGCGCTCTCCGATCCCTCCGACGTCGCGCGCGTCGAATCCCGCACCTACATCTGTTCGCGCACCGAGGCCGACGCGGGCCCGACCAACAACTGGGTCGATCCGACCGAGATGCGCGCCACCATGACCGAGCTGTACCGCGACTGCATGAAGGGCCGCACCATGTACGTGGTGCCCTTCTGCATGGGCCCGCTCGGCGCCGACGACCCCAAGCTGGGCGTCGAGATCACCGACTCCGAATACGTGGTCGTCTCCATGCGCGTCATGACCCGCATGGGCGCCGCCGCCCTGGAGAAGCTGGGCACCGACAAGCCGTTCGTGAAGGCCCTGCACTCCGTCGGCGCGCCGCTGGCCGAGGGCCAGGCCGACGTGCCGTGGCCGTGCAACGACACCAAGTACATCACCCACTTCCCCGAGGACCGCGAGATCTGGTCCTACGGTTCGGGTTACGGCGGCAACGCGCTGCTGGGCAAGAAGTGCTACTCGCTGCGCATCGCCTCCGCCATGGCGCACGACGAGGGCTGGCTGGCCGAGCACATGCTCATCCTCAAGCTCATCTCGCCGGAGAACAAGGCGTACTACATCGCCGCCGCCTTCCCGTCGGCCTGCGGTAAGACCAACCTCGCCATGATCCAGCCGACCATTCCGGGCTGGCGCGCCGAAACCCTCGGCGACGACATCGCGTGGATGCGCTTCGGCAAGGACGGCCGCCTCTACGCCGTCAATCCGGAATTCGGCTTCTTCGGCGTCGCGCCGGGCACCAACCACTCGTCCAACCCGAACGCCATGGCCACCATGGAGGCGGGCAACACCGTCTACACCAATGTCGCCCTCACCGACGACAACGACGTGTGGTGGGAGGGCCTGGAGGGCACCCCCGACCATCTGATCGACTGGAAGGGCAACGACTGGTACGAGCGCGAGTCGGAAACCCTCGCCGCGCACCCGAACTCGCGCTACTGCACGCCGATGTCGCAGTGCCCGATCCTGGCGCCGGAGTGGGACGACCCGCAGGGCGTGCCGATCTCGGCCATCCTGTTCGGCGCGCGCCGCAAGACCACCGTGCCGCTGGTGACCGAATCGCTCAGCTGGCAGCACGGCGTGTTCATGGGCGCGACCATGGCCTCCGAGCAGACCGCCGCCGCCGAGGGCAAGGTCGGCACCGTGCGCCGCGACCCGATGGCCATGCTGCCCTTCATGGGCTACCACGTGGGCGACTACCTGGGCCACTGGGGCAATATCGGCAAGAACGCCGACGCCGAGAAGCTGCCGAAGATCTTCTACGTCAACTGGTTCCGCCGCGGCGAGGACGGCCGCTTCCTGTGGCCCGGCTTCGGTGAGAACTCCCGCGTGCTGGAGTGGATCATCGGCCGCATCGAGGGCCGCAAGGAGGCCCGCCCGACCCCGATCGGCAATGTCCCCACCGCCGCCGACCTCTACCTCGACGGCCTCGACGTGAACGAGGCGGATGTGGACGAGGCCCTGGCCGTCAACCCCGAGGAGTGGCGTCGCGAGATCCCGCTCATCGAGGAGTGGTTCGAATTCATCGGCGAGAAGCTGCCCTCGGGCGTCCGCGACGAGTTCGAGGGCCTCAAGCAGCGTCTCGGCTAGTCCGCCTCTCCGCGTCCTCAGCGCGCGGCTGGAGTTACCCCGGCCGATGCGAGATCAGTAGTTCTGTGGGCAATCGGGTTCTGATATCGAGTGGCCGCCCGCGCCGAGTTCGGTGCGGGCGGAACCGATTCGGTGCCCGACTATGAACCCTGGTATCCCATGGGCATGAGCAGGGATTTCTGTTCGCAGTAGGCGTCCAGGCCCTCGGGGCCGTTCTCGCGGCCGATGCCCGAGTTCTTGTAGCCGCCGAAGGGAGCGCAGGGGTCGAAGGCGTACCAGTTGATGGCATAGGTGCCGGTACGCACCTTGGCGGCGACCGCCGCGCCGTGCTCGATATCGGTGGTCCACACCGAACCGGCTAGTCCGTAATCGCTGTCGTTGGCGATGGCGACGGCCTCGTCCTCGGTGTCGTAGGGCAGCACCGACAGCACCGGGCCGAAGATCTCCTCGCGCGCGATGGCCATGGAGTTTGCGACATCTGCGAAGACGGTCGGCTCGACGAACCAGCCCGGCAGATCGTCGGGGCGTCCACCACCGAGGACGAGGCGCGCGCCCTCGTCCTTGCCCCGGGCGATATAGCCCTCGACGCGTTCGCGTTGCCGCTGCGAGATGAGCGGGCCGAGGGTCGCGTCGGGATCGCTCGGAATACCGGTCTTCATGGCGCGCACCGCGTCCGCGAGCCCCTCCACGATCTCGTCGTACCGGCTGCGCGGCGCGAGAATGCGGGTCTGCGCCACGCACGCCTGACCGGAATTCATCAGGCCCGAGAAGGCGAGGGTGGGCATGCTCGCGGCGATATCCAGGTCCGGCAACAGGATTGCCGCAGATTTGCCACCCAGCTCCAAGGAGCAGCGTTTGAGTTGGCCGCCCGCAATGGACGCGATCTTGCGACCCACCGCGGTACTGCCTGTGAAGGTCACCTTGTCCACATCGGGATGGGAGACAAGGTATTCGGAGACCTCCGCGTCGGCGGGTAGCACCGACAGCACCCCCTCCGGCAATCCCGCCTCGACGAACAGATCGGCCAGCAGGTTGGTGGTCAGCGGGGTGAGCGGCGCGGGTTTGAGCACGACCGTGCAGCCCGCGAGCAGGGCGGGGGCGAGCTTGTTGACGGCCAGGAAGAGCGGCACGTTCCAGGCCGTGACGGCCGCGACCACACCGACCGGTTCGCGCGAGACCCGGCTGGTGCCGAACGCGCCGACGCGAGTCTCGTGCCAGGGGAAGGACTTACCGAGTCCGGCATAGAAGTCCAGGGCGGCCTTGGCCGGGAGGTAGTTGAGTGTATTGGCGGCCATGGCGGGTGCGCCCAGCTCCGCGCTGAGCGCGGCCACCAGGTCTCCGACCCGCTGATCGAGCAGGTGGGAGACGCGGGCGAGAACGTCGGCGCGTTGCTCCGGCGGGGTGGCGGGCCACGGGCCGCTGTCGAAGGCGCGGCGGGCCGCGGCCACCGCCGCGTCGACGTCGGCGCGGCTCACCACCGGCACGGTGCCGACGGTTTCCAGGGTGGCGGGCGAGACGACCGGGACGCGTTCGGCGCTGGCCGGGGCCGTCCAGTGACCGCCGATGAACAAGCTCTGGTAATTCATGGGAACACGTTACAGTTTTGCGCCGAGGGTTGTCCGGATGATGGTCCGGACTGCTGTCCGGAAGGTGGGCGCGCCGTTCGTGTGGCGTTCGCCGTCGATGCGCTCATGCGTGCCCTATGCTCGGTGTGGTTTTCGTCTCACGGACCATCGGTCCGGTTGCTAAACATTAGCTATTCTTTTCAACTGAGGTTGTTCGCTGCTCGTCTTCGGCATGCGGTTCGGCTGGGGGGAGCTGAGCCGACTCGTGAAAGGCGGGCGATGGCATGACCGATCTGGATTTCGGCGCTTTCGTGCTCCCGGAGATCACCGACCTCCCGGCGGTGGCCGCCGGCACGCCCCTGCATCGGGAGGCGGGAAAATTGCAGCGGGTGCTGCCACCGGGTTGGCGGGTCGAAGTCGTGGCGGGTCCGCAGCGTGCGGATCGGGTGGGTCAGCCGGTATTGCGATTGGTCATGTCGGATCGGTGATCATCGAGATCGATGCGAGCGCAGGGTAATTGAGCACATGTGTGGCAAATACCGGGCATTCGTAATCTCGAATTCCAACCTGTCGGTTCGCTTTTCGTGAAACGCACTATTGCATTCTGCAGCTGCTGCGAGCATGCTTATAGCTACCGCGGATTGCTCGTTCGATTCATGAACCGTTACGGCACAGGGAGTCCGAGTCATGTCGGTGCAAGTGATCGGGAGATCGCTGATGACCAGCGATCTCACGCCGCATCAGGCGAAAAGCGTTGGCGCCGGCGGCTGGGTGGTGTCATTCCTCCCCGGCCGGACACTGACAACCGAGCAAGCGACCGCCGCATTGCGAGCCGCCGAAGCCGTCGCCACGGTCAACGAACTCGCCGGACAAGTCGGGCTCACCGCCATGGAAACCGTGGGTCTCGCAAACCAGGAGTCACCGTGGAGCGAACCCGAATGCACGGGCGGATTGCGCCGACTCTGGCGTCGCGGCTGCCTCGAGCGCTGAATTCCGTTTACCGGCGACCACCACCACATTGCTGACCAGTAATTCGCGCAGTCCGGGAATGCGCACCAGCCACCACGCCCAGCGCGGGTGGTAGCGCGGGAAGACCGCCAGAATCTCGATATCCGGCGGGGTCGAGCGGGCCCACCGCAGGCCATCCGCGGCACGTACCGCGAACAGTGACCGCCCGAATCGGTTCTTCGGCTCGCGGCCGTGCTTGCGCCGGTAACGCCGGGCCGCGTACTCCCCGCCCAGGTAGTGCCACGGACCGGTCTCGTGCCCACCGAAGGGGCCCAGCCAGACGGTGTAGGACAGCACCATCAGGCCGCCCGGTTTGGTCACCCGCAGCATCTCGTCGGCCATCACCCACGGCTGCGGCACATGTTCGGCCACATTCGACGACACACAGATGTCCACCGCGTCGTCCCGGAATGGCAGCGCCATCCCCGAACCGCGCACCGCACCCGGCACCGACAGCCCGGCCGCATGCATTTCCGAAGGATCCGGTTCGACCGGGATGTACCGCGCCCCGGCCTTGGCGAACTCGTCCGCGAAGTAGCCGGGACCGCCGCCGACGTCCAGCACGACGGTCCCGCGCAGGGAACGCCCGGTCAGATCCCGGAAGAAGTCGCCGACCAGATCGGCCGTATCGGCGGCCACGCCCCCGTAGAACACGGCCGGATCCGTCTGCTCGAATTTGAAACTGCCCAGCAGACGCAGGGACCGCCGCAAGGTAGCGCGACGGGCGAAACGCGGACGTCGCCATCCGGATTGCGCGGCTCGAAGCATGGCGGCCAGTCTCGCACAGCGACCATCGGGCGAAGACGCCCACCCGGGCGCGGGCGGCGGCGTTTTCCCGGCCCTGGGCTGGTCAGCTGACCACTGAGGGCCCGGAAACCGGGGTGGGCGGTTATGGTGGAGCCCGTTGTCTGCCCGCATCCGTGAGAACGACCTGGAGAAGCCCGTGCGTGAAGTGTTGCTGCTGTGTTGGCGGGACACCGGGCATCCGCAGGGCGGGGGCAGCGAGCGGTACCTGGAACAGGTCGGGGCGCACCTGGCCGCGCGGGGTGTGAAGGTCACGCTGCGCACCGCCGGATACCCCGGGGCCGCCCGGCGGGAACGGATCGACGGCATCGAGATCAGCCGGGCCGGGGGGCGGTACACCGTCTACCCGCGGGCGCTGGCGGCCATCGCCCTGGGACGGCTCGGGATCGGACCGCTCAAGCACGCGCGCCCGGACGCGGTGATCGACACCCAGAACGGCATCCCCTTCTTCGCGCGGGCCGCGAGCGCCGCGCCGACCGTGGTGCTGGTGCATCACGGACACCGTGAGCAGTGGCCGGTGGCCGGCCGGCTGGTCGGACGGATCGGCTGGTGGATCGAATCCCGGCTGTCGCCGCGCGTGCACCGCCGCAACCAGTACCTGACCGTCTCCCTGCCCTCGGCGGAGGAACTGTCGCTGCTCGGCGTCGAACCGGCCCGGGTGGCGGTCGTGCGCAACGGTGCCGAACCCGTGCCCGAGGGCGTCACGCCCGGCTCGGACACCACCCGCACCGCGCATCCGAGCATCGTGGTGCTCTCCCGCCTGGTACCGCACAAGCAGATCGAGGACGCCCTCGCCGCCGTCGCGGCGCTGCGCCCCCGCATTCCCGGCCTGCACCTCGACGTCATCGGCGACGGTTGGTGGGCCGACAACCTGCGGGCGCACGCCGACGAACTCGGCATCGCCGACGCGGTGACCTTCCACGGCCATGTGGACGAGGAGCGCAAACACGAACTGCTCGCCCGCGCCTGGGTGCACGTGCTCCCCTCCCGCAAGGAAGGCTGGGGCCTGGCGGTTATCGAAGCCGCCCAACACGGCGTCCCCACCATCGGCTACCGCAGCTCGCGCGGACTCACCGACTCCATCGTCGACGGCGTCACCGGCCTGCTCGTCGACGACCCCGCCCAGCTCACCGCCGCCGTGGGCGAACTGCTCACCGCACCCGAAACCCGCACCGTCCTCGGCGAGAAGGCCCGCGCCCGCGCCCGCGAATTCTCCTGGGAGCAAACGGGAAACGGGGTATACGAGGTGCTCGCGGCCGTCGCTCGCGGAGAACGCGTCTCAGGGCTGGTGACGGCGGCGAACGTCGAGGTGTAACCGGCAATGGACGGCCGCGCCGTGCGCCGCGCGGGATCCGGTGTGGCCGGGTGGCTGTCGTACTACGACATGCGTTCTCGCCGCGGCGGCCGGTGTGAGCCGCTACTCGGGTGCGCGTCGTGGAGCCGACGGCGACGACCCCATCCGGATTCCTCCCGTCCCGCGACTCGTGCGGGGGTGGGCTCGCGAATGTGCCTGGGGATGGAAGACCCGGGGTTGAGGCGGCAGCGAGGGGCGCGCCGTCAGGGCCTCTGCTGCCGACAGGGCTGACCAGCCGATGCGCGCGGTCCGGTGCGTGCGGATGTGCTCGACGGCGGATGGCTCGGCCGGGTGTGCCGGTTATGCGCGGTGGCGTGGCGTGAGTGCCGTGAGGGTTGCTGCGGCTGCGCTCAACCCACACGTCCAGCAGGGTGTGGGTGTGAGCGCTGAGCGGTGCCGCGTCGAGTAGGGCCGACCGGGCGCTGAGGGTGATTCCGGTGGGCGCGATGTGCTCAGGGGTGGCGGATGGCTCGGTTGGGCATGTGGGTTGTGCGCGGCGGCGTGGTGTGAGCGCTGCCAGGGTTCCCGTCACGAGTAGGGCCGACAGGCGAGGTGGGCGGTTCCGGTGGGTGCGGATGTGCTCAGGGGGTGGCGGACGGCCCGGTCCGGTGTGTGGGTCGAGTGCGGCGGCGTGGTGTGAGCGCTGCCAGGGTTCCCGCGACGAGTAGGGCTGCCCAGGCGAGGTGGGCGGCTCCGGAGGTGCGGCGGGTGGCCGGGGTGGCGTCGTGGGCGGTGATCGGGCCGGGGACGCGGTAGAGCTGGAGCGCCGGGGTGTAGTAGACCGGTTCCAGCTGTGCCAGTGTGGTTTTCGATTCACCGACCGGTCCGGGGGTGCCGCCCTCGACGAGCACCCAGCCGACGCCGAGCCGGGCCAGTTCGGTCGCGGAGCCACCGCGCAGGAGCAATCGCTCGACCTCCCCGGCACGAGCCCCCTCACCCGCCACCGTCGCGCCCCGAACCGGCAGCTCACCGGTCTGCAGGACATCGCGACGGAGCATGCGCGGCGCGGGGTCCAGCACCGGCGCGGGTCCGGAATAGCGGAACTTGCGGAACATGCCGCCCGGCAGCACCGCCACATCCCCCGGAGCGTCCACCAGTTCGGCTACCTCCACCCACGCGGGCGGATAGTGCACCGGCCGCAGCTCACCGCCCACACCCCAGGCGAGGTCGGGCAGAGCAGCGATCAGCAGGGCGATGAAAAGCACTGCGACAGCACCTGTTCGAGTCCGGCGGTCGCCGGGTACTGTCGTGGCCTCGATGCCAGCCGCATCCGTGACGGCGCTGCCGGTCGGGGTGTCGGACCCGAAGGCTGGGGCGCTGGTCGTGGTGTCCAGGACCGTGTCGCTGGCCGGGGTGTCCGGGGTGACGTTGCTTATCGGAATGCCCCGGGTGGTGTTGCCAGTGGGCGAGTCCGCGGCTGTGTCGCTGGTCGGAGTATCCGAGGTGGCACTGCTCATCGGAGTGTCCTGGGCGGTATCTCCGGCGTGCGCGTCCGGGGCGGTGTCTGCGGTAGGCGCGTCCGGGGCAGGGCCGCCAGCGGAGCCAGGTGAGTAAGCGAGTCGGGGCGCGTCTTCGAATGCGTTGCGGGGCTTGTCATCACCTTCCTCGGCTGCGTCGGGTGGCGGCGTGGTGGGGACGCTCGCGACGACCGGTGTGATGCGCCGGTCGCGGAACAGCAGGCCGGCGGCGGTGTGGCAGCCGGCGGCGGCGCACAGGGCGAAGGCGGGCATCGCGAGTGCGACGTATTTCTGGGTGTCGCGCAGCAGTCCGGCGCCCGGGACGTGTTCGATCAGGGCTTCGCCGAGCGACAGGCCCCAGCCGGTCGCCGCCAGTGCGGGCAGCACGATGGCGAATCCCGTCAGGGCCAGCAGGATTCGGCGGATCCGCCGGGTATCGCGGGCCCCGGTGGCCACCGTGCGCACACCGAGGGCGACAATGCTCAACAGCAGCAGGGTGCCGATCACGGCGAAGAACGTGGTGCGGGAACCGGGGACCGCCGTGCTGTTCCAGATGCCGCCCAGCCCGGCCAGGCTGCCGAGCGTCCCCAGCCCGGGTTCCGCCCGCGCCGCGAAGGCGGCGACTCCGGCCGGGTCCGACGGCTCCGCGCCCGCCCCGGACAGCGCGGTGGCGGTGAGCCAGGGTGCCGCGGTGATCACCCACAGGCCAACTGCCCCTGCGAGATTGCGTCGTCCCACCACCAGCAGCGCCGTCGCCCCGGCGAGCAGCGACCCGGTCGGAGTCAGCCCGGCCGCCGCCAGGCAGCCGCCGAGCAGCGCCCAGTTTCGAGCCCGCTCCCACCGGCCGAAGCCCGCTTCACCACGAATCCGCTGCGCCAGCACCGCGATCCACGGCAGTGCCGCATACCCGGTCAGCAGGCTCCAGTGCCCCTGCAGAAGTCGTTCCGCGACATACGGATTCCACACGGCGACGGTGGCCGCCACCAGCCGCGCCCCCGGCGAAGCCCCCAGCAGCTCCCGCGCCAGCACCGCCGCACCCCACCCGGCCAGCCACAGCGCCCCCACCAGAATCGCCTTGACCACCACTCCGCCGTCGACCACCCCCGACAGCACCGCGACCAACGCATCCTGCGGCACCGCCCGCGGCGCGGCATCCCCCACTCCCAATGCGGCATCCGTCAGGTACGACCGCGGCGTACTCACCGCATCCCGCAGCAACAGATACCCCGACCCCAGCAGCGGCCCCACCACCACCAGCGCCAGCACCAGGCTGTACCCCGCGGGCACCCACCGCCACCACCGCTCCCGGACCACCGCGCTCACGCCCAGCACCCTACGTTCACCGCCCGGGGTCCGACGCGGGCAACCATCCCGGGCGTGTGCCGCGCCGCCAACGCGAACACCCGTGTCGTGTCGACTGCGCCCGGGGGTCTCGCGGTAACAGTGGATTCGGCGGTCACCTCGGCCGGTCGCCCCCGCAGCGGGTCGCCCGTCCGTCCCGCCGTGCAGTGAGCTGGTACGCGCCCGCCCTGAGGCCGACGACCTCGCTCATGAGGCCCGCAGCAGCGGCGAACCGTCGCACCCGGTGATCTCGTTCGCGACTCCCGCGCGGTGGGGCCCTGCACAGGTTTCGGACGGGGTGGGGGCGGGTGGTGGGCGTGCGGGTGGGAGCATTGCCGATGTGTCCGCTGTACGCCGTCTGCCTGTTGTCGCGGATCTGACGTTGGTGACGGTCGGGGCCATGACGGCGAATGTCGCGGGCTATCTGCTGCAATTGCTGGCCAGCCGGTGGTTGGGGGTGTCGGGATACAGCCCGTTCGCGAGCCTGCTGGCCGTGCAGTTGCTGTGTGCGGTTCCGGCGCTGGCCCTGCAGAACGTGGTGGCGCGGGAGGTGGTGCGCGGTGCGGGGATCGGTGCCGCGCGCGGGCTCGGGTGGCGCTGTGCGGCCCTGGTCGCCGCCGTGGCCGTGGTGTTGGTGCCGGTGGTGAGCACGGTGCTGGATGTCGGTGTCTGGGCGTCGGCCGCCGCGCTCGGTGCCGCGCCGGTGCTGGTCCTGCTCTCCGGTGAACAGGGGATTCTGCAAGGGCAGCGCCGCTTCCGCGAGCTGGCCACCGTGCTCGGCGGTGCGGGAGTCGCCCGCGTGACCCCCGCGATCATCGTGCTCGCGATCGGAGGCGGCACCTCCGCGGCTCTGTGGGCCGCCGCCGTCGGTATCGCGGTCGCCGCCGTCTCGGCCCGCCTCGCCGCCGGGGGCGCGCATACCGTGACCGAACCGACCGCGCGGGTACGGTCCGCGGACTCGCGTCCGGCGTCGGCAAGGGCAGAACAGTGGCCGACTGCCGCCGAATCCGAATCGGCGGGGGTGGTGGCGGTACTGCGGGCGGCGCAGTTGCAGGCCGCGCTCATGGCGTTGTCGTCGGCGGATCTGATCGTGTCCCGGATCGTGCTGGAGACCGATGATGCCGGTCGGTACGCGTTGGGCGCGGTGGCTACCAAGATCGCGTTCTGGCTGCCGCAGGCGGTGGGTGTGGTGCTGTATCCACGGATGGCGCAGCCGCAGCATTCGGCGCAGGCGGTGCGGTCGGCACTCGCGGTGCTGTCGGCCATCGGTGTGCTCGCGGTGGCGGGCGCGGCGGTCGCCGCCCCGCTGGCCCCGCTGTTCGCGGGTCAGGACTACGCCCCTGTACAGGGCCTGCTGTGGCTGTTCGCCCTCGACGGGGCGCTGCTGGCGGTATTGCAGGCCGCCCTGCTCTCCGCCATCGCGGCCGACCGCACCGCGCCAGCCGCCCTCACCTGGCTGGGTCTGGCCGCCGGGGTGGCCGCCATGCTCACCCTCGCCCACTCGGTCCTCGGCCTCATCACCATCGCCACCACCACCGCCGCGATCACCACCGCCGTCATTGCCGCGCTCGCCCTAGGCGCGACCCGCCGCCCGCAGCCGGTCACGACTTCCATCTGACGTTTCTGGCTTCCGTAGGGGCGGCCTCGCATTCGTGACGCGGCCTCGATCAGGACGGCTTCCCCTTCGAGTTTGCGGGCCCCGATCGGTGCGGCGGCCCTGGTTCGCGAGTCGCCTTGATTCGTGCGGTGGCCCCGCTATCGCGGGCGCGGGCCCGCTGTCCTCTTCGCCCTGGCAACGGCCCGCGAAACGACGGCGGCTCCCCACCTGTCACAGGTGGGGAGCCGCCGGTTCGGGATCAGTCCGAGATCAGGGTTTCTTCTCGGTGTCGATCTTGCCGATGTCGATCTGCTGCGTCGGTGCGTCCGAGAACGCGTCACCGGAACCCGGCCGCGGACCGGCACCCGAGCGGGCCGCGCCGCGGCGCACCGGATCCTTGCCGCCGCCGAGCAGACCCAGCACCAGACCCGCGATCAGGGCGATGGCGCCCAGGACGCCGAAGATGATCGGCATGACGCGGCCGTAGAGGGCCAGCTTGTCGGTGTTCTCCTTGGCGACCGCGATCTGCGATTCGATGGTGTTCTCGTCGAAGACCAGTTCGCCCTTGAGCACGGTCACTTCGGGCTTGTCGGCGCTGCGCGCGTAGTACTGGTAGATCTTCTCGCCGCCCTTGATGACGGTGCCGGTCTGCGGCTCCACCCACACGTCACGGGTATTGGTGTACCAGCGGGTCATGGTGACCGGCTCCTCGCCCTCCAGCCCCCACTTGGCGGCGGGCAGGCTCAGCTTGTTGGTCGGCGAGTTCACCACGGTGGAGAGGTCGACGGGCGGGATCGTCTGCGAGAAGTGGTAGACCTTCGTGTTGTTGATCTCCGTCTCTTCGACGAAGTTGATGTCGTAGGTCTGCCGGGCGTTGACGTCGAAGTACGGGTACGTCTTCTTCTCGGTGCCGATCGGGAAGCGGTACTGCAGACCGGTGTGCTGGACCGGGTCCATCACGGTCTGACCGTTCTTGTCCACGGTCGCGCCGATCGCGCCGTTCGGGCCGCCGTCGACCTCGTCGACCGGCATACCGGTCTTGCGGTCCACGGTGACCCGGTCGATGGACGCCGTCAGCAGGCCGGTGTCGCCCTGCTTGTCGGTGCGGCGCAGGGTCTGACCGGCCTGGATGGTCAGGATCTCCGCGCTGACCGGCTCCTCGATGGTCAGGAAGCGCTGCGAGAACAGCGGCACATTGGTGTCGACCTTCGCCGCGCCCTCGGGGGAGGTCAGCGACTTGGCGTCGAGGACCTCACCGGCGTTCTCGGGTCCATTGGTCGCGACAGTGGTGATCTCCAGGTCGAGCGGCGTCTTGGCGAGCTGGTTGACCGTATAGGTGGGGATCATCACCGCGGCGACGAGCAGCATCGCGCCCAACCCCACGAGTAGGCAGGCTACTGTCCTTCTGGTACCGGCACTCAGTGCCATGCAGGTTCTCCTCGTCGTCGAACAGGTCGTTCCGGCGCGGTACTGCGGTCGCCGCGCAGCACGCGTGAGCCCCGACACTAACAGTCCGGTCTGCCCTTACGCTGCGCCGAGGCCGGAAATCCCCGCGAAACGGCCCCAAGTCAAACACGGAGTGCTCACATCAGGCCAGACAAGGCACACTGGATCGCGATGACCACGACCCTGCACCCGTCCTCCGAACCCCCCCGACCGGTCGGTGAAGAAACCGAATCCGCCGAGGTAGCGGGCGCAATCGAGTCGAATTCCGCACCCACCGGAGCGGGCGCGGACATTGCCGCACCGCCGCGCGGCGATTCCGCCGAAGCGACCACCGCGACCGACACCGGTTCGATGGCCGCGCCATCATCCGCTTTCGCTATGGCACCGCGACACGGCGACTCCGCCCCGACAGCGGCGGTGACCCGACCGGCGAACCGCGAGTTCGACCAGCGCGGAGCCGGAGTGGAGGAGAGCGAGGGACGCCGGACGCGGACAACCCCGCACCGCCGCGCCACTGCCGCACCGACGGAATTCGCGGAGAGGGGAGCCGCCGCGGTCGCACCGCAGGCCGCTTCGGCGAGTGGCGTGGGCAGCGGAGCCGCGGGGTGCGCGGCGCAGGCCGCCGCGGCGAGTGGAATCGAGAGGGACGCGGTCGAGCGCGCCGCGAACGTGGCCAGCGAACCCGGTGCGGCCTCGACCGAATTCCCGAGGCGGCCAGCCGGATTCCTGCCCGCCCTGGAGGGCATGCGCGGGATGGCGGCGCTCGGTGTGGTCGTCACGCACGTGGCATTCCAGACCGGGGCGACCAGTTTGCCAATGGTGGGACGCGTGCTGGAGCGGTTCGACATGGCCGTCGCGGTGTTCTTCGCACTGTCGGGATTCCTGCTCTGGCGTCCCCACGCCGCCGCCGCGCGCGGACTCGGCACCGCACCCGCCGCCGGGCGGTACCTGCTGCACCGCGCCGCCCGCATCCTGCCCGCCTACTGGGCGGTGGTCTGCGCGGTGCTGATCCTGCTGCCGACCGCCGCGAGCACCGCCGGATTCCGGGTGTGGCTGGCGAATCTCGGTCTGGTGCAGGTATTCGTGCCGCTCACCCTGACCGACGGACTCACCCAGATGTGGAGTCTGTCGGTGGAGATGGCGTTCTATCTGCTGCTGCCGCTGCTGGCCGTCGCGGTGGCGTGGCTGCGCGGAGACCGGGCGCGCTGGCGGGTGCCGGTCCTGCTGGCATTCGGAACGCTGTGTCTGACCTGGAATCTCATCCCGGTGCCGACCCCGGACGCCATCAACTCGGACAACTGGCTGCCCGGTTACCTGCCGTGGTTCGCCGCGGGCATGCTGCTGGCCGAACTCTCCGACCTGGCGGTGCCGCGGCTGCGCCGCCTCGCCGGAAATCCGTGGCTCCTGTGGACGGTCGCGCTGGTGGCGCTACTGCTCTCGGCCACCGATCTGGGCGGCCTGCCCGGACTCACCCGGGGTGCGCCCTGGCAGTACGTCCTGAAGATGGCCTTCGGCGCGATCATCGGCTTCACCCTGCTCGCCCCCCTGGTACTGCGCCCCGATATCCGCCACCGCTGGCTGGAGAGCCGCACCGCCGCCATGCTCGGCCGCTGGTCCTACGGCGTCTTCCTCTGGCACCTGGCCGTACTCTCCATCGTCTTCCCGGTCTTCGCCATCGTCCCCTTCAGCGGCGACTTCCCCCAGGTCCTCGCCCTCACCATCGCCCTCACCCTCCCCCTGGCCGCCGCCAGCTACGCCCTCATCGAAGAACCTGTCCGCCGCTGGGCGCGCCGCTTCGGCTGAGCATCGAGGGGGAACTGGTGGCGGGGACCTCTCGGGCGATGCCGCCACCAGTTCCCCCTCGATCTGTCAGCGGGGGTGGCGCGGGGGGAGGGCGGCGACGGCGACGGCGATGACGGCGACGAGGGCGGGGAGTTGGGTCCAGAGGGAGCCGCCCATGTAGGTCTCGGGGGAGCGCCAGGGGGCGGTGGAGAGTGCGGCGGCGGAGACGGCGGTGCCGCCTGCCGCCAGCGCGACGAGGATGCGGTCCCAGTGGCGTGGGCGGAGCCGGTCGGCGATGAGAGCCGCTGCGCCGAGGGCGATTCCGACCGGTCCGGAGATCAGCCCGGCGACGGCCGTGATCCCCAGTGCGCCCACGGTCCGGCTCTGCCAGGGGCGGGGGGCGGTCATGGGCGGGGCGTTGTCCGCAGCCCGATGCGCGCGCAGTCGGCGCAGCCGCGACCCGAACAGCGCGAGGACCGCCAGCGGCACCAGCAGGACCAGTCCGCCGAAGATCGCGAGGCGGTACCAGCGGTCGGCGGGGAAGGAGACGGTGATGGGCCCCTCGACGTCCGCGGGGACCAGCCAGGCCTGCTGCCAGCCGTCGATCACCACCGGCTCGAGCGCGGTGCCGTCGGCGGTATGCGCCTCCCAACCCACATTGGTGCTGAGCGGCAGCACCAGCAGACGCGTGCCGGGGGCGGCGCGGACACCGACGGGGGGCGCGAAGGCGGCCGGAGGCGGGGTGGGAGCGGCTGTCGCACTCTCTCCCGTTGCCGGCGCGTACGAGCCGCCCAGCGCGGCGCGGTTCAGGCGTAATTCGTCGACGGTGAAGAGTTCGGTCGGTGCGACCGTCACGTCCACCTGTCCGGCGGGCAGGCCGATCAGGTCGCCGCCGGTGCGGTCCCAGTCGTCGTCGACCGGCAGGTCGGGCGCGGCGGCGGCCACCTCCTCGGGGGTGCACAGGCGGGCGGGCAGCGGTGCGCCGGAACGCAATTCGTCGATCGTGCCGGTCACCGAGGTGTGCAGGGTGCGGCCGGCGACGGCGATGGTCGGGCCGTTGGCGCAGTCCACGGTGATCGGTGTGCCCGGGTCGGCGGCGGCCGGGTAGTCGGGGCCGAGGACGGCGACCTCCGCCAGGCCGGGCGGCTGTTCCTGCGCGAAACCCAGTGCGGTGCGGTCGAGCACCGTATCCCAGGTGTGGATGCTGAGTTCGATACGGTCGGTGACGTGTGGATGCAGGTCGACGCGGGAGGTGACGCCGGAGTCGGGATCCACCTCGCGAATCTGCGGCCCGTCACCGAGATTCACCGATACCGAGGTCGGATGGGCGGGCAGTTCGCCCGGTGACGGTGTGATGGCGATGCCCGTCACCAGGGTCGGCTCGGGCAGTTCGATGACCAGGGTCGGCTTGGGCCCCAGGATATTTCGTACCGTGGTCTCCGGCGCGACCCAGCTGGTGCGGGGATCGCCGTCGGTGGCCGTCACGGCCGCGCCCCGCGGATCGGCCACATCGGCGCGCCCGCGGGCGACGGGGCGGGCCGGATCGGAGAGCAGCCGCTCCAGCGCGGGTCCGGGCCGGGTGCGGACCATCAGTTCGGGTGATACGGCCAGCGGTTCGGGCACCGAGAGCATGCGCTCGAACACGCCGGGCTCCTCGGCGGCCAGTGCGAGTGCCTTACTGCATCGAATCCGGTCCGGTGCGTCGAAACAGGCGCTGCGGCCGGGGAACTCCTGGCCGAGCCGCCAGCCGTCGATCCAGGCGCCCGCCGGGGTGGGCGGCAGCACGATGCGATGCTGGATGTCCACCCGCACGGGATCGTCGCGCCGCCCGTAGTCGTCGAGGGTGAGTTCGCTGATGCCGAACTGCCCACCGCCCGAGCCGTTCTCGGTCTGCCGGGCGGTGATCTTCACCCATTGTGTCCGTCCCGGCGGCAGTGAGATGTTCACCGGCGTACCGGGTTCGGCGACACGTGCGGACACCGTGCCGCGGGCCGTCGCCACCTCCAGCCACTTCACCGGCGAACCGATGGCGGCCCGGCTGGTGGTCACCCGCAGTGCGCCCGCGTCGATCGGCTCGTCCAGATCGAGTCGCAGCCACTGGCCGATGGCGGTCTGGGTGCCGTTGCTCAGCCAGCCGGTGGCCGGATCGCCGTCGACCACCGCGGCGGTGGAGCTGCCGGGTGCGGCGCCGCCGAGCTGGGTGGCGTCGCCGGCCGAACTGGAGACCGTGATCGTGGCCCCCGACCATTCCCCGCGCACCAGCTGCGCGCCGGGCACCGGATAGTCGGGTACCAGATTGAAGGTCCGTCGCGGATCGCCCTCCGCGCGCACGGCCGAGCTGTGGTTGTCGACGCGCCCGAAATCGGTCTCCCGGGCCATGGGGGTATCGGTGACGGTGACCGCCTCGATGGGCAGTCCGGCCCGCTCCGCATCGGCGGCCAGCAGTGTCGGTCCGGCGGGGATACCGGGATCGCGGGCCAGCCGCTCCAGGACCTCCGGACCGCCCTGCACCACGGGCACACCGTCCAACGGCACCTCGTACGCGCCCGGGAAGGACTCCGGCGCGCCGGTCCCGCTGTTGATGTGGGCGGGCGTGCCCACCGGCCGCGGCTGCACGCGGTAGATCTCGACGGCCGGATAGCCCGGCCGCAGATCCCCGTCGGAGACCAGGCCGTCGGTCTTCCCGTTGGTGTCCACGGGATCGCCGAACTCCGCCACCTTGCGCAGTCCCGGCGAGCCCTCGATCGCCTGGTGCGCCAGCATGGGTCGTGTCGAGCGCGAGGTCTCCGGATCGAGATCGTTGCGCAGCACCAGCACTCCGATGCCCTGCTCGGCCAGCGTGGCCGCGAGTCCCGCCGACGGTCGCCCATCGGCGATGAGACGCTGCACCGAATCCATGGCGCGGATGGCACCGGGGGGATTGAGCGGCACCGCGTCCCGGACCGCCCACGGGGTGCTCGCCAGGGCCTGGAGCGGTTCGTCGCGGGTCAGGCCCCACACCTGGCTGCCGAACGGCGCACCGGGCACCACCAGCGCGCGGGTGTCGGAGGCATTGTGCGCCAACCATTGCGCGGTCTGCTTCCAGTAGCCCGGCACCTCGTCGTAGGCGCCGCGCGGGGCCAGCTTCCCGGTCCACGCCAGCGAGGTGGACAGCGCCAGGGCGGTGAGGACGAGCGCCGTCACCGCCACCATGCGGTGCCGTTCGGGATGGGCGAAGGCTTTGCGCCACACCGGCATCGGAACCGACGCGGGCAGCGGCACCCTGCTCAGCAGGTGTGCCAGGCCGACCACCAGCGGTATGCGGATGAGCGGTTCCAGTTTGTGCACATTGCGCAGCGGTGCGCCGCCGGAATCCAGGAAGAGCCGCACCTGTTCGGCGAACGGGCCGCCCAACTGCCCGACGTATCCGGCGCAGATGCCGACCAGGCCCACGCACAGGATCAGGACGAAACGGCCGCGCCAGGGCATGGAACGCAGGGCGAGTCCGGCCATGCCCGCGGCGGCGAGCATGCCGGTGGCGAGCACGGCGGCGGGCTGGGTCACCAGCACCGCACCGGCGATGCGCTCGGGGGAGACGAAGGGGGTCCAGCTGTCGGTGCCGCGCAGCACCTCCGCGAGGGAGGCCCACTGGGTGGTCACCCCGGCGGACTCGATGTAGTCCAGGAACGGCGGGCTCACCCGGCCGAGCAGCAGCAACGGAACGACCCACCAGCAGGTGGCGAGAGCCAGCAGCGGAATCCAGGCGCGGGTGAAGCGCCACCACAGCGCATTGGGTTTGTAGGAGGCCCACCACAGCGCGGCGGGGAGGAAGGCGGCGGCCGTGGCGACGGCGTTGACCGAGCCCATGAGGGCCAGGGCGAACGCGCTGGCGGCGGGGGAGGTTGCGCCGCGCCACGGGATGGGGCTGGGCGGTGTCGTGCCTCGCCCTTCGTGCGTGGGTTGTCCGGGTGCGGCTGTGCGGCGGCGGGTCAGTGCCGCGCCCAGGGCGGCGGGGGCCAGCAGGACCCAGGGGGCGAGCATCATCGGGAGGGTTTCCGACGAGATCGAGCCGAGGGTGGTCAGCACGCGGGGGGAGAGGGCGAAGGCGGTGGCGGCGATGACGCGGGAGCCGCGGCTGCCGATGCCGAGGGTTTCGCAGAGGCGGACGATGCCCCAGAAACCGGCGAGCAGCAGCAACGCCCACCAGATGCGCTGCGTCACCCAGGCGGGCAGGCCGAGCCAGTGCCCGAGGGAGAAGAACGCCCCGTGCGGAAAGAAGTACCCGTACGCCTGGTTCTGCACCTGTCCCATGGGCGCCTGGGAGCTCCACAGGTGGGCGGCGCGGGCGAGGAAGCCGAGCGGGTTCTGCGCCAGGTCGTATTTGGTGTCGGCGACGGTCTGGCCGGGGGCCTGCAGGAAGGTCAGCAGGAAGGCGGCGAGCACCGTGCCGATCAGCCAGCGCCGACCCAGCGGTGCGGTGGCCGGGGACCGGTCGGATAGACCGGTCTCGGCGGAATCAGCGGAGGTCAGTTCAGCGTGCGCCGTACTCGACGTTGTTGAGCAGCGAGCTCGAGGCATCTCCGCTGCGGTCGATGTCCGGGCGTGAGTTCTGGCTCGCCGCCATCGTCACCAGCAGCACGGCGACCAGTCCGAGCAGGGCTCCACCGGCAGCGCTCGCTACACCAGGGACGGCAAACTTCATCGCGGTACTCCCATACATCGACGCATGCGTAACTGGAGAGCCAACCTAGCAGGTCGATGGCGGGGAAGCAGACATGTACGTACCGGTAGCCCGGTTGTGGGCGGCTCCGCGCGCGGTCGTCTCCGGATGAGTCCCAGGTCACAGGGCTGATGGCGGGAACAGCACCGATCCGGCGGCGTTAGCTGGGAAGCGCGCAGCGCTAGGTGGGAAGCGCGCAGCGCAGCCCACCCAGGAAGGTGCGCAGCTTCGCGCTGGTTTCGTCGAGTTCGGCGCGCGGGTCGGAGGCGGCGACGATCCCGCCGCCGCCGAAGGCCCGCAGCGCCCGGCCGTCGGCGGACAGTTCGGCGCAGCGGATGGCGACCACCCACTCGCCGTCGCCGTGCGCGTCGCACCAGCCGACCGCGCCGCCGTAGAACCCGCGATCCTCCTCGAGTTCGGTGATGGCGTCGAGCGCGAGGTCGGTCGGGGTGCCGCAGACGGCGGGGGTGGGGTGCAGCAGGACGGCGAGGTCGAGGGCCGTGACGTCCGCGTCGCGCAGCTGCCCGGTGATCGGCGTGGCCAGGTGCCAGACCTCGGCGGTGCCGATGATCTCCGGCCCGTCCGGAACGGTGAGTTCGGCGCAGACGGGCGTGAGCCGTTCGCGAATCCACTCGATCACGAAGGCGTGCTCGTCGCGGTTCTTGGTGCTGGCCAGCAGTTCCCGGGCCTGGGCGGCATCGTCGGCCGGGTCGGGCCGCCGGGGCAGCGTCCCGGCCAGGGGGCGCAGCGTGACCGTGCGGCCGTGCCGGGCGACCAGCACCTCGGGGGTGGCGCCGATGAGTGTTTCGCCGTCGCGCCCGGCCGGACCCAGATCGACGGCGAATACGTTCGCATTCGGGTGTCGTGTAATAAGATGCGCCGCAATGACTTCCGGTTCCAATGGCGACTCCGCCGCCGCGATGAGCGAGCGGGCCGCCACCACCTTGCGCAGCGGTTGCCCCGGATCCGCGAGCTGTTCGACCAGTTTGGTAACCCGCGCCACATGCTCTGCCGCACTGGGTATCTCGGTGACCACCCGGACCGGCGGCAGTTCCGGCAGCGCGCCGGGCCGCCACGGCCCGGCGGTGTACGCGGAGCGCTCGGGTACCGCCAGGGCGGCCGGTCGCCGCGGGTCGAAGGCGAGCGCGCCGACCACCAGTTCCGCCCCGTCCCGCAGTGCCGCCGCCGCGTCCTCGGCCGTATCGAGGGCGGCGCGCACACCGGCGGTCCGCAGGACCGCTCCGGGAGTCGCGAGCAGGAATCCGTCCATGATCTTTCCGACCATAGTCCGGTCCCGCGGCCTCGCGGCGGCGGAGCGACGAAGGTCTCAGCATGCCCCGAAATCCCGGATCGGGGCGGTTCCCGGCGCCGCCGGGACGGGCGCGGGCGGCGATTCCACGGCGCGGGATCAGTGATCCTTCGGGTCCCGGCCGGGCGGTACCAGCAGGACCGGCCGGTGGCAGTGTTTGAGCACGGCGTCGGCCACGCTGGAGTGCAGCAGCGCCCGGATGCCGGTGGCGCCGCGCGTGCCCGCCACGATGATGTCCACGTCCAGGTCGTCGGCCACGTCCACGATGGCGTTCCAGATGGTGGTGGTGCACTCCACGGTCCGCGCCTCGGCGTTGAGCCCGGCCAGTCCGGCCAGTTTCGCGCCCTCGGCATTGATGTTCTTGGCGTCGGTGTAGGCGACGTCCTCGATCTCCTCGTCGGTCACCCACTCCGGCTGCAGGACGCCGGAGATACCGGACAGCCGCGCGGCCTGGCGCACCATGGGCTCCCAGGCGGTGAGCACGACGGCGCGGTTTGCGGTGAGGAAGCGGCCCGCGTATTCGACGGCCCGCCGGGCGTTCTCGGAGCCGTCGTAGGCAATCAGCATCAGGTCGCACGGCATGACGAACCTCCTGGTAGGAGCGTTGGTCCCTGCCTCGAGGGTACCCCGCGACGCGCCGGTTCACCCGCAAGGACGGCGGTGGGTGACACCGTCTCGCGTCGTTCCCGTGTTCGGGGTGTTACCGGCACGTTCGCGCATGCGCACCGGTCGGTACGAACCAGCTGCGGATCGAACACTGTTTGCGAACGATTCACCCAAACCCGTGGCGACCGAACGGGACGGGGTCTTCACTGGATTCGTCGGCCTCGCGCCGACGATCGACAATGCCGTCGTTGTGCAGTATTTCGAGCATCGAGGTGTGTGGATAGTGCGGTTGGAGGAACTGACCACCCCGCAGGACTGGGCGCATGTGTACCGCTCCCTGTTCGGCCTGCCGCATGTCCACGTGACCACGCCGGGGTTCGTGGTGCTACCCCTCGTCGACACCGTCGCGGCGCTGAACACCCCGGAACCGTTGGGGGCGTTGATACTCGGTGAGCTGACGGTGCGCGGCATCCCCGGACCGGTGCTGGTGCGCGAGAAACCGCCGCGCCGGACGTTCCTCGCGGTCTTCGATGGGTACCCCACGGTGGAATGCATCGAACAGTTGGAGCGCAACAGCGTGGATATCGGGCCCCACCGCAGCAATGTCATCCTGCCGACCGGTTTCGGCCGCCACACCCACGAGGGTCGCTGGTGGGCGCGCGCACCCCAGCGCGATGAATCGCTGCCGCTGCTGTCGGAGGTGCTGGCCGCCGCGAAAGCGGTGCTGTGAATCCGATCCAGACCGCGTTCTTCGGTCACCATGAGGCCGATCCGCGCGCCCTGCTGCACTACGAATGGCATCAGCGACACGAATCCGGTTGGGCGGTGGACGAGTTCGAGCAGGAGATGCTCGAACTCACCGATACCCAGCGGCCGGTTCCGGCGGCGTGCTGGCGGCTGCTGGACCGCATCGAGGCCGCCGAGCGGGTGCCGGAATGGCCGTACACGGAGTGGGAGGATCCGCGCGAGCCGGAGCCCGCGGTGGTCGCGCCCGCCGCGCCCGCGGTATCGGTCGCCGAGCTGTCGGACCGGGTGCGCGGCGGGTGGCTGGGCCGCTGTGTCGGCTGCACGCTCGGCAAGCCGCTGGAGAACGGATTCGTCTGGACGCCACGACATATCCGCGACTATCTGGAGCCGATCGGCCGGTATCCGCTGCGCGACTATGTCCCGGTGCGGGAGCCGATGCCCGACGGGTACGAATTGCATTGGACCTGGCGGGAATCCACGCTCGGCAATATCGCGGGCTGCCCGCGTGACGACGATATCGACTACACCATTCTCGGCCTGCACCTGATCGAGCGGCACGGCACCGAGTTCACCCCCGACGATGTGGCGGCGCTGTGGCTGGAACATCTCCCGTTCCTGCAGACCTACACCGCCGAACGCGTCGCCTACCGCAACCTCATCGACGGTTACCTGCCGCCCGCGACCGCCACCCACCGAAATCCCTACCGCGAGTGGATAGGCGCGCTGATCCGCGCCGACATCTACGGTTACGTCTGCCCCGGCGAACCGGCCCGCGCCGCCGCCCTGGCCGCCCGCGATGCCTCGCTGTCGCACACCGGCAACGGCGTCTGGGCCGCGAGCTGGGCCGCCGCGCTCACCGCCGCCGCCTTCATCGCCCCCGATCCCGAGACCGCCCTGGCGGCCGCGCAGGCCGTCGTCCCGGCGCGCTCCCGCCTCGCGGTGGCACTCGCCGAGGTGGCCGACGATCGGGCCCGCGACCTGACCTGGAACCAGGCCGTGGCCGCCATCCACGCCCGCCACGGCCATTACAACTGGGTGCACGCCATCGGCAACGCCTGCCTGATCAGCGCCGGACTGCTCTGGGGCGAAGGCGATTTCACCCGTACCATCGCCCTCACCGTGCAGGGCGGCTGGGACACCGACTCCACCACCGCCACCGCGGGCTCGGTGGCGGGCATCCTCACCGGCGCCCACGCCATCCCCACCCACTGGACCGCCCCCCTCCAAGACCGCGTCCACAGCTCGGTAGCCGGCTACTGCGACCCCCACATCACCGACCTGGCCACCCGCACCCTCACCCTGCTCCCCCACTGACCGCGGTCACCGATGACAGTGCTGGGGTGCCTGAACCGGCTGCGCTTGGGCAGTCTGCGCCAGGGGCGCAGGGTGGGCAAGCGCAGCACACTCCGACCGGTTCATCTCTCCCCGAACCGCCCGCGCACACCCGGAACTTCGAAACCCGGCCCCTGAGTCACCCGTACGGTCCGAAGCATCCCGACAGCCCTGGCTCGCCACGCCCGCATCGGCGCGCAGCCACGTGCCCTTGCCGGTTCGACGCTCGATCCGCTCGAGCGGCCCGGCCGCTGACCCACCCGAATATCCTGACCCACCCGAATATCTTGAACCACTCGAGCAATCTCGAATCCCGCACGGCGGCAGCAGGTCTCGAACATGCGACGAGCGGCCCCGATCGGACCGGGGCCGCTCGCGCATTCGGATCTGGTTACCGCTCGACGATCGCGACCACACCCTGGCCGCCCGCCGCGCAGATGGAGACGAGCGCCCGGCCCCCGCCCTTCTCCTCCAGCAGCTTGGCGGTCTGCGCGATGATGCGTCCGCCGGTCGCGGCGAACGGGTGGCCCGCCGCCAGCGAGGATCCGTTCACGTTCAGCTTGGTGCGGTCGATCGGCCCCAGCGCACCGTCCAGGCCCAGCCGCTCCTTGCAGTACTGGTCGGACTCCCACGCCTGCAGGGTGGCGAGCACCACGGAGGCGAACGCCTCGTGGATCTCGTAGTAGTCGAAGTCCTGCAGCTTCAGTCCGTTGCGCGCCAGCATGCGCGGCACCGCGTAGGTGGGCGCCATGAGCAGACCGTCCGGCCCGTGGATGTAGTCGACGGCCGCGACCTCCGAATCCACCAGGTAGGCAAGCGGCTTCAGGTTGTGCGCGGCGGCCCACTCCTCGGAGCCGAGCAGCACCGCGGACGCGCCGTCGGTGAGCGGGGTGGAGTTGCCCGCGGTCATGGTGGCGTCGCCCAGCTTCACGCCGAAGACCGGCTTCAGGGTGGACAGCTTCTCGATGGTCGAGCCGGGTCGCAGGTTGTCGTCGCGGGTCAGCCCGAGGAACGGGGTGACCAGGTCGTCGAAGAAGCCGCGGTCGTAGGCGGCCGCCATGTTCTTGTGCGACAGGTAGGCCAGCTCGTCCTGCGCCTCGCGGGCGATGCCGAATTCCTTGGCGGTGATGGCGGCGTGCTCACCCATGGACAGGCCGGTGCGCGGTTCGGCGTTGCGCGGAATCTCGATGCCGACCATGGACGGGCGCAGGCGGCCGACCAGCTTCACGTAGTCGGAGTTCTTGCGGGCGCGGTTGGCGTCGAGCATCCACTCGCGCATGGATTCGCTGACGCCGATCGGCGCGTCGGAGGTGGTGTCGGTGCCGCCGCCGATGCCGGATTCGATGCGGCCCAGCGCGATGCCGTCGCCGACGGTCACGATGGACTGCAGGCCGGTGCCGCAGGCGAGCTGCAGGTCGTGGGCGGGGGTGTAGGGGGACAGGGTGGAGCCGAGCACGCTCTCGCGGATCATGCCGTGCTCGCCGACGCGCTTGAGCACCGCGCCGCCGACGACCATGCCGAGGCGCTCGCCCTGCAGGCCGTACCGGGCGACCAGTCCGTCCAGCGCCGCGGTGAACATGTCCTGGTTGGAGGCGTGCGCGTACTTGCCGTCGGAGCGGGCGAACGGAATGCGGTTGCCGCCGAGGATGGCGACGGGGCGCGCCTGCTTGGTGTTCTTGGCCGCGGCCTTCGCCGAACGGGCTTTGGTGGTCACTCGAGTCTCCAGTGTCTCGTCGGGGTCCGGCATGCCCGGTCAGCGAGACCGGGCCTGGTTTACATTAAACTTACTCTGGAGTAAGTTCATTGTCGACACCGTACCCCGCCCATGTGCGCGACATCGCTTCCGGGCACCGACGAGAAGAGAAGGTAGGAACCAGTGGCTGCCAGCAAGAGCAAGGGCGCTCCCAACCTGTACGGATCGTTCATCCACTCCGCCCCCGGCGCGTTCCTGGCGAGCAAGCTGGGTCTGCCGCAGCCGGAGACCCTGCGCCGCTACCGCGCCGGTGAGCCCGCGCTCCCGGGTCCGGTGCTCGTCGGCGGCAAGGGCCGCGTCGCCGACGCCGTGCGGAACCTGCTGTCGGACTACACCTTCGTGGATTCGGTGTCGCCGGGCGTGAAGTTCGGCGCGCTGGTCTTCGACGCCACCGGCATCCGCACCATCGAGGAGCTCGAGCGGCTGTTCGAGTTCTTCCAGCCCGCCATGCGCGGCATCGCTCCCTCCGGCCGCGTGCTCGTGGTCGGCACCACCCCCGAGCTGTCCGCGTCCGTGGACGAGCAGATCGCCCAGCGCGCGCTCGAGGGCTTCACCCGCTCGGTCGGCAAGGAACTGCTGCGCGGCGCCACCTGCAACCTGGTGTACCTGCACCCGGAGGCCGCGGCCGCCGCCACCGGGCTGGAGTCCACCCTGCGCTTCATCCTCTCGGCCAAGTCGGCCTTCGTCGACGGCCAGGTCTTCCGGGTCGGCAAGGACGATTCCACCGCCCCCGCCTCCTGGGACAAGCCCCTGGACGGCAAGGTCGCCGTGGTCACCGGCGCCGCCCGCGGTATCGGCGCGACCATCGCGGAGGTGTTCGCGCGCGACGGCGCGACCGTGATCGTGGCCGATATCCCCGCCGCCGGTGAGGCGCTGGCCGAGACCGCCAACAAGGTCGGCGGCACCGCCCTGGCCCTCGACGTCACCTCCCCGGACGCCGCCGAGAAGATCGCCGAGTTCGCCACCGAGCGCTTCGGCGGCGTCGACATCATCGTGCACAACGCCGGTATCACCCGCGACAAGCTGCTCGCGAATATGGACGAGGGCCGCTGGAACTCGGTCATCAACGTGAATCTGGCCGCCCCGCACCGCATTACCGAGGGCCTGGTTGCCAAGGGCGCGCTCAAGGAGGGCGGCCGCGTGATCGACGTGTCCTCCATCGCCGGTATCGCGGGCAACCGCGGCCAGACCAACTACGGCGCCTCCAAGGCCGGTGTCATCGGCATGGTGAACGCCGAGGCCCCGAAGCTGGCCGAGAAGGGCATCACCATCAACGCGGTGGCCCCGGGCTTCATCGAGACCGCCATGACCGCCGCCATTCCGCTGGGTACCCGCGAGGCGGGCCGCCTGCTGTCCTCGCTGCTGCAGGGCGGCCAGACCGTGGACGTGGCCGAGACCATCGCCTACTTCGCGTCCCCGGCCTCGAACGCCGTGAGCGGCAACGTGGTTCGCGTCTGCGGCCAGGCCCTGATCGGAGCATGATGACCGAGACCATCACGCTCACCGAAACCCCGAAGAACAGCAGCCTTTTCGTCAAGGCGGCGCTGGGGGCCATTCCGGTGCCGGGTCTGTCGAACCGGCCGTCCACACTGCCCGACCGGGTGGTGAAGTTGCAGGGGCTGCGGGTCGATCCCGATCACCTGTCGGCCTACTGCCGGGCCACCGGTCTGCGCTTCGGCGACGCGCTGCCGCTGACCTACCCGTTCATCCTGAGCTTCCCGCTGGCCATGCAGCTGGTGGTGGCCCGCGACTTCCCGTTCGTCGCGGTGGGCGCGGTGCACGCGCAGAACCTGATCGAGCGCACCCGCGACATCTCGGTGTCGGAGCCGCTGGATTTCGAGACCCATATCGAGAACCTGCGCGAGCACCCCAAGGGCCTGCTGGTGGACGCCGTCACCGCGGTGAGCGTCGGCCGTGAGCAGGTGTGGCGGCAGGTCACCACCTTCCTGCACCAGCAGCGCACCTCGCTGTCGGGCGGCCCCAAGCCCGAGCCCAAGCCGGACGAGGTGCCGCCGCCGCCGATGCGCCAGACCCGCGTGGATCAGCAGATGATCAACCGGTACGCCGCGGCGTCGGGTGACCACAACCCCATCCACACCTCGGCGTTGGGGGCCAAGGCGTTCGGCTTCCCGAAGCCCATCGCGCACGGCATGTGGTCGGCGGCGAACGTGCTCGCCAATATCGAGGGCCGTGTCCCCGGCAAGGCCACCTACGACGTCAAGTTCGGCAAGCCGATCCTCCTGCCGTCCACGGTGAACGTCTACGCCGACCAGGTGGAAGGCGGCTGGGACCTGGCGCTGCGCCACCCGAAGAAGGGGTACCCGCACCTGACCGCTACGCTGCGTTGAGTTGCCGGGCGGTCGGATCTCTCGACCGCCCCGCGCGAAGCTCGACCCCGGACCAGGGGGACCGGAGCCGCGCACCGTCCCAACCGAATGTCGGCTCGCAGGGGTATCGACATCCGGTTCGGTGACCCGGTGCGCGGCTCTGTGCTTTCGAGGGGCAGCCGTTCGGTGCGGGGCCGCGCCGCGGCCGCTCGCGGTGGGCGCGCTGGAACCGCGCGGCAGCCGCCCTACTCCGCGGGTTCCGGTTTGCGTCCGGCCAGACCGCGCCAGGCCAGGTTGTCCAGCAGGTCCACGGCCTGGCGGACCTCGACCTCGCCGCTGGCGACGCGGTCGGCGATGGCCTCGCCCGCGCCGATCACGGCGACGGACACGATCTCGAAATTGGTGCCCGGTTCGGCGTACTTGGCGCTGGATTCCAGCAGTTTGGCGGTGAGTTCGATGATCCGGTCGCGGCTGTTGATGATGTCCGGCGCGAACGGTTGCTGGTTCAGCGCCTGCCGGTAGAGCACCTGCCAGGACAGCCGATTGTTGTCCACGTAGGACAGGAAGGCCTCGAGGCCCGCCCGCAACTGCTCGTGCGGGGTCAGTTTCGGGTTGCCCGCCACCGCGACGGCCTCGATGAAGCGCATGCTCTCGCGGTGGATGCAGGCGCGGAACAATTCGTCCTTGGAGCCGTAGTACAGGTACAGCATGGGCTTGGAGATCTTGGCTTCGGCCGCGATCGCGTCCATGGAGGTGTCGTGATAGCCCTTGTGCGAGAACACCGTTACGGCGGCGTCCAGCATCTGCTGCTCACGAACCGCCCGGGGTAGCCGCTTCGTTCCGCCTGCCATCCACACTCCTAGGACATGTCGAAACCCTTATCTTACTCCATGGTAAGTTCCGCGAGCTCAACATTGCGGAAGATTCGCTCGCGATACGCACCGTGCAGCGTCGATAAGGGCTTCTCGGTCGCCGGTCGTCCAGACGTCAGCAGCGCGGCCCAGTGCCCTTGAACCTTGCCATGCGCAGTACCGAGGCATCCACCTGGCTACCCGGCAGACGGCCACTGGCGACCGCCTGCTCGAGTCGGTCGAGCACGCTCGTCACCGCGTCGGTGGTTATCCACAGGGCATTGTCCGCCCCCGCGACCAGGGCGGATTCCACCGCCTCCGCGATCGACATCCGATCGGTGATGGCTGCCATGCCGCCCAGATCGTCGGTGAAGATCACTCCGTCG
This sequence comes from Nocardia otitidiscaviarum, assembly GCF_007362295.1. Classification (NCBI taxonomy): domain Bacteria; kingdom Bacillati; phylum Actinomycetota; class Actinomycetes; order Mycobacteriales; family Nocardiaceae; genus Nocardia; species Nocardia otitidiscaviarum. The sequence continues at coordinate 7,303,828 of NZ_CP041695.1, forward strand.
AAGGGTGCCGCACCGTAGCCGGTACCGGTGCGCAGCAGTGCCATCACCTCGGGGCTGATACTCGCGGGCACATTCGGGGAGGTGAGTCCGGGCACATCGAGATGTCCGATCATGACCGCCGCACCGGATTCGATCAGCCCACGAAACGGCACCAGATCGCGGTCCAGCAGCTGTTCCAGCGGCGGCGTGCGCACCGCGCCGGTGTGCGAATCGCCCGACCCCGCGCCGTGGCCCGGGAAGTGCTTCATGACCGTGCCCACCCCGGCCTCGTTCATGGCCCGGATGAACGCCCCGGCGTACTCCGTGACCACCTGGGGATCGTCGGAGTAGGACCGGTCGCCGATCACCGAGTCGTCGGGCTGGCTGCTCACGTCCACATCGGGCGCGAAGTCCACGGTGATGCCGAGCGCCTTCATCTTCCGACCGCGCTCCAGGCTGAGCTGGTAGTACTCCTCCACGCTCATGGTCTGGGCGACCACCCGCGCCGACGGAGCCGAGCCGATGAGGTCGCGCAGCCGCGACACCCGCCCGCCCTCCTCGTCCACGGTCACCATGAGCGGGGTGCGCGACGCCGCCAGCACCGCGTCGATGTGGCCCTGCCCCAGCAGGGCCTTGTCGGTCCAGCCACCCACGAAGATGCCGCCCACCTGTTCGGTGCGCACCACGCTCTCCGCGTCCGCGGCGCCGGTGACACCCACGGTGATCAGCTGCGCCAGCTTCTGCCGCAGCGTGAACTGCGCCAGGTAGCCCGCGGCGCAATCCTGTTGCGCCGCAGTGCTGGTCGTTCCGGTGGTGGTGTCGGTGGCACCGGTGGTGGTGGAGGTCCGGTCGGCGGCGGTCTCGCCACCGCCACCGGAGCAGGCGGTCAGCACGACCGCGGCCATGGCGAGCACGATCCCGGGGAAGATGCGCATGCCCCGACGGTAGCCGCCACCGGCACGGCCGCCCACCCCGACTCCGGCCCGGCGGCTACTTCCCGGGTAGCTCGTGATGTCCGCCGAACGCCTGGCGCATGGCGGAGAGCACCTTGTCGGCGTACAGCGATTCACCGCGCGAGGAGAACCGCTGGAAGAGCGCGGCGGCGAGCACGGGTGCGGGCACCCCCTCGTCGATGGCGGCGTCGAGGGTCCAGCGGCCCTCACCGGAGTCGGAGACGCGACCGCCGAAGGAGTCCAGGTTCGGGTCAGCGTGCAGTTCGGCCGCGGTGAGATCGAGCAGCCAGGAGGCGACCACCGAACCGCGCCGCCACACCTCGGTGACCTCGGGAATGTCGATGTCGTAGCGGTAGTGCTCGGGATGTTCGAGCGGCGTCACCTCGGCGGAGTGCTCGACATCCCGCTGCTTGCCCACATTCGCCTTGTGCAGGATGTTCATGCCCTCGGCGTAGGCGGCCATGGCCCCGTACTCGATGCCGTTGTGCACCATCTTCACGAAGTGGCCCGCGCCCGCGGGGCCGCAGTGCAGATAGCCCTGCTCGGCGGGCGACGGTTCGCCGGTGCGGCCGGGGGTGCGCGGTGCGGCCTCGACCCCGGGGGCGATGGACTTCAGCAGGGGTTCGAGGTATTCCACCTGTTCGGCCTCGCCGCCGATCATCAGGCAGAAGCCGCGGTCGCGGCCGAACACGCCGCCCGAGGTGCCGATGTCCAGGTAGTGAATCCCCTTGGGCCGCAGCGCTTGCGCCCGTGCGATGTCCTCGTGGTAGCGGCTGTTGCCGCCGTCGATGATGATGTCGCCGGGCTCCAGCAGGTCGGCGAGCTGGTCGATGACCGCGCCGGTGGCTCCGGCGGGGATCATCACCCAGACCACGCGGGGGGTCTCCAGCATGGCCACGAACTTCGGCAGGTCGGTGGTGCCGGTGAAGCGGTCGCCGAGTTCCGCGCCGAGCTCGTCGACATGCGGGCCGTTGCGGTCGTATCCCACCGCGGTGTGCCCGGCGGCGGCGATGCGGCGCACGATATTGGCGCCCATCCGGCCCAGGCCGATCATTCCCAGCTGCATACTCATCTCCCTCGAGTCGTCTCGATCCTCGGCGTGGCCGAGCGCTGCGGTAGCAACCTCCTCGATTGTCCCGCTCGCCGGTTTCGGGTTTTTTCCGGGATTCCCGGGCGCGGGGTGTAACGCATGCTGACGGGGCTCGATAGAGAGGGTGGCTCCGTGCTGTTGCCAGACCCCCGACCCGGCAACCGCACGGGGCTCTTTCCTTGTTCAGTGACCTGTTGCACAGGGTTTGCCGTGGGCCAGGGAATCGTCGGATGCCGGTGTCTCCCACTATGGTGTGCGGTGAACTCGCGTGCGCGGGTGCCCTTTTCTCCGACCATCGGGAGGGTGGTTCGTGACCAGCGGATCCAGTACCGGCCGCCACACGCCGACTCGGAACACCGGTCCGGAGCCCGCTCCCGGTACCCGGTTCCTCGACTCGGCCACCGCCCGCCGCGCCGGAATCGCAGCCGGTGTGCTGATGGCGCTGTCCGGTATCGCCTACGCCGCGGACTGGGCGATGTCCTCCGGCGAGGTGCCGCGTGGGGTCCAGGTGGCGGGCATCGATATCGGCGGCATGGACCGCGCCGCCGCACAGTCGGTCCTGGAGCTGGAGCTGAACAGCCGCGCCACCCAGCCGCTGACCGTCCGCGTCGGCGACGAGAGCGCGACCTTCGTGCCCGCCAATGCCGGTCTGGGGGTGGACTGGACCGCCACCTGGGACCGGATCGGCGGCCAGCCGCTCAACCCGTTCGTCCGGCTGGCGTCGCTGTTCACCGATCGTGCGGTGTCCCCGGTCGCCGACGTCGACGACGCGGCGCTGGATCGGCAGGTGCAGGAGCTGCGCGCCTTCGATCTGCAACCGGTCGAGGGCACCGTGCGTTTCGAGGACGCCAGACCCGTGCCGGTGTATCCGGTGCCGGGTCGGGTACTGGACGCACCGGCCGCCCGCACCACCCTGCTCGAGCACTGGGCCGACGGCGGCGTCTTGGACCTGCCGGTGATCTCGACCCGCGCGGAGGTGACGCGGCAGGGTGTGGACACCGCGGTGAGCACGCTCGCCGAACCCGCCGTGCAGTCGCCGGTGACCTTCACCGGCAAGGGCGGCAACGGGACCCTCGAACCCGCGCAGCTCGCGACCGTGCTGCGCTTCACCCCCGACGGTCACGGTGGTCTGGCCCTCGCATACGACAACGATGCCGCGATCGCCGCGCTCGCACCGCAGCTGGCGCCGACCGAGGTGGAGCCGAAGGACGCCACCTTCGAACCCGGCGGCAACCGACCCACGCTGGTGCCCGCCGTGGTCGGCGACAAGATCTCCTGGCCGAAGACCCTCGAGGCGCTCCCGCAACTGGTGAGCGCCACCGGTGAGCGCACCGCGGCGGTGGTCTACGAGCCGGTGCAGCCCAAGCTGACCACCGAGGCCGCCGAGAAGCTGGGCCTGGTCGAGGTGGTGGGCTCGTTCACCACCGGTGGATTCAGCGGGCCGTCCGGCGTCAATATCCGCACCGTGGCCGCCAAGGTGAACGGTGCGATCGTGCTGCCCGGAGATACCTTCTCGCTCAACGGTTTCACCGGTACCCGCGGAGCCGCCGAGGGCTATGTGGAATCCGGCATCATCGACAAGGGCCGCCCCAGCACCGCGGTCGGCGGCGGTATCAGCCAGTTCGCCACCACGCTCTACAACGCCGCCTACTTCGCCGGTATGGAGGACGCGGGGCACACCGAGCACAGCTACTACATCTCGCGCTATCCGGCCGCGCGGGAGGCCACGGTCTTCGACGGCGCGATCGACCTCCAGTTCCGCAACAACACCCCCTACGGCGTCTACATCGAGGCCAGCGCCGACAGCTCCACCGTCACCGTGCGCCTGTGGAGCACCAAAACCGTTGACGTGGAATCCATCCCGGGTCCCCGCACCAAGGAGACCGAACCGACCACCATCACCCTCCCCAAGGGCGACGACTGCATCGCCACCGAGGGCGCACCCGGCTTCACCACCTCCGACACCCGCGTCATCCGCGACTACCGCACCGGCAAGGAGATCTCCCGCCACACCCGCACGGTGAAGTACGACCCCATCCCGGTCGTGAAGTGCGTAGCGCCGGGCGAGGATTCGGGTGACGACGCGGACGAGGACTCGGGCCGCTGACCTTCTCTCCTGCCGAAAACCTCCACGGCACAACACCATCGGGTTATCCACCAGCTGTGGATAACCCGATGCACAGCTGTGGAGAACCGATGTGAGTTGTTACCTGAGGTAACCGAATCGACATATGCCGTTGGCCTTTTCGACAGGCACGGCCCGTGCTGGGGACAACGCCCCGCACATAGCACAACGGCCCGGGATCGCCGGGCCGTTGTGTTGTCTTCCGGTATGGAAGGGCTACGTCAGAACGCGGCCTCGTCGAGCTCCATGATGTCGTTGTCGAGGTTCGACAGGACGGTGCGGACGGAGGTCAGCTCCGGCAGGACATTGCGGGCGAAGAACTGCGCGGTGGCAACCTTGCCCTGGTAGAAGGGCTCGGTCGAGCCGCCGTCGAGGGCCTTGATGGCGACCTCGGCCTGCGCCAGCAGCTGCCAGCCGATGAGCAGGTCACCCACGGCGAGCAGGAAGCGCACCGAACCCAGGCCGACCTTGTACAGCTCCTTCGGATCCTGCTGGGCGCCCATCAGGTGCCCGGTCAGGGTGGCGGCCATGGCCTGCACATCCTCGAGAGCGGTGGCGAGCAGCTTGCGCTCGGCCTTCAGGCGGCCGTTGCCACCCTCGCGCTCGATGAACTTCTGCACCTGACCGGCCACGTGGGCCAGCGCCACACCGCGGTCGCGGGCGATCTTGCGGAAGAAGAAGTCCTGCGCCTGGATGGCGGTGGTGCCCTCGTACAGCGAGTCGATCTTGGCGTCGCGGATGTACTGCTCGATCGGGTAGTCCTGCAGGAAGCCGGAGCCACCGAAGGTCTGCAGCGATTCGGTCAGGTACTGGTAGGCGCGCTCGGAGCCGACACCCTTGACGATGGGCAGCAGCAGGTCGTTGACGCGGAAGGCCAGATCCTTGTCGGCACCCGAGACCAGCTCGGCGATATCGGCGTTCTGGTGCGCGGCGGTGTACAGGTACACGGCGCGCAGGCCCTCGGCGTACGCCTTCTGCATGGCCAGCGAACGACGCACGTCCGGGTGGTGGGTGATGGTGACGCGCGGCGCGGTCTTGTCGGTCATCTGGGTCAGGTCGGCACCCTGCACACGAGTCTTGGCGTACTCGAGGGCGTTCAGGTAGCCGGTCGACAGGGTGGCGATGGCCTTGGTGCCGACCATCATGCGAGCGTTCTCGATGACGTCGAACATCTGGGCGATGCCGTTGTGCACCTCGCCGACCAGCCAGCCCTTGGCGGGCACGCCGTGGCCGCCGAAGGTGACCTCACAGGTGGCCGAGACCTTGATGCCCATCTTGTGCTCGACATTGGTGACGAACACGCCGTTGCGCTCACCCAGGGTGTTGGTGTCGAAGTCGAAGTGGTACTTCGGCACGTAGAACAGCGACAGGCCCTTGGTGCCCGGTCCCGCGCCCTCGGGACGGGCCAGCACCAGGTGCATGATGTTCTCGAACAGGTCGTCGGAGTCACCCGAGGTGATGAAGCGCTTGACGCCCTCGATGTGCCAGGAGCCGTCCTCCTGCTGGACGGCCTTGGTGCGGCCGGCGCCGACGTCCGAACCGGCGTCCGGCTCGGTCAGCACCATGGTGGCGCCCCAGTTGCGGTCGGCGATGACCTGCGCCCACTTCTTCTGCTCGTCGGTGCCGTTGTTGTAGAAGACCTGCGCGAAACCGGCGCCGGCGGCGTACATCTGGGCGGCGGGGTTGGCGCCGAGGATCATCTCGCCCAGCGCCCAGCCGATGACGCTCGGGGCGCCGAGGCCGCCGAGCTCCTCGCGCACCGGAACCTTGGACCAGCCGCCGTCCTCGAGGGCCTTGTAGGACTTCTTGAAGGATTCCGGCAGGGTGACGGTGTGGGTGGCCGGATCGAAGGTCGGCGGGTTGCGGTCGGCGTCGGCGAAGGACTCCGCGAGCGGGCCCTCGGCGAGGCGGCGGACCTCCGCGAGCATTTCCTTCACCGTGTCGGTGTCGAGATCACCGTAGGCGCCGCCGTCGAGGAGGCTGCCGATGCCGAGCACCTCGAAGAGGTTGAACTCGAGGTCGCGAACATTGCTCTTGTAGTGACCCATGGCCGTGTACTCACTCTCCATTGAGATGGGTGCGGTTCGGTGGTTGCCGTTCCCGCCCGTCGGTCCTCCGGCTAGACAGCGTAAAGGCAGGCTACTAGCGGGTAACTTATGCGCCATGTTACCCACGGGTAGGGCCTCCGCCAAGAACATCTCGGCCCAATGTGACGAGAAGCACGCGGGTTGCTGATCGCCCGCAGCCGCCTTGCGCCCGAGGGATTTCCGTTGTCGCAGCTTGGAGGCCATCCGGGCAGGTGGGGGTGGGTTGCCGCGCACCGTGCGCGATCACTCACGGTGAGGTCGGCAGGGCGGGGAATCGGACGTATCGGACGCATCGGCAATTGCCGCGCAGCGCCCCGGGGTGTGGCGCGCGGGTCGGCCGGGCGGGTGGATACCGTGCGTTCATGCGCATCGAGACGAGTGCCGGACCGGCCGAGGTGGAGATCGCCCGACCTGCGGGAAAGGCCGCGTTCCTGCTGGTGCTGACGCACGGATCCGGCGGCGGCACGGATGCGAAAGATCTTCTCGCCGTGCGTGATCGGGCACTCGCACTGGGCGGGGCGGTGGCCCTGGTGACACAGCCCTACCGGGTGGCCGGGCGGCGCGCACCCGGCTCGGCCGTCACCCAGGACGCGGCCTGGCTGGAGATCGTCGCCGCCGTGCGCGCGAAGTTCGCGAAACTCCCGCTCGTCCAGGGCGGCCGCAGCAATGGCGCGCGCGTGGCCTGCCGCACCGCTGGCGCGGTCGGCGCGCGGGGCGTGGTGGCGCTGTCGTTCCCGCTGCACCCACCCGGAAAGCCGGAGAAGTCCCGGCGCGAGGAACTGCTCGCCCCCGGGGATATCGAGGTCGTCGTGGTGAACGGGGCACGGGATCCCTTCGGCATCCCCGAGCCCGGCGACGCCGCCGAAGTGCGGGTGATCCCCGGCCAGGCACACTCCTATCGGGCCGGTTTCGACGACATCGCCGACACGGTCGCGACCTGGCTGCGCCGCTGGACCGCGGCCGACTCGACCCGGTCCCGGGCGCGCCGATGAATTTCGGAACGCACCGCCGTCCCCATCGGTGTTCGCCGCAGAGGTGCGCGAGCCGGACGAAAGGAATGACCCGTGGAGACCATCACCACGCCCGCCGGAATAACCCTCGCATTCGATCGGTACGTGGGCGGTGACGCGGGCACGGTGATCCTGATCGGCGGCGCGTTCAGCTATCGCGAATTCCCGAAGATGGTGGAGTTGGCGCGGCGGCTGGCCGACGAGTACGGGCTCACGGTGATCAATTACGACCGGCGCGGTCGTGGCGACAGCAGTGACGTGCCGGGCATCTACAACGTCGAGAACGAGATCAACGACCTGATCGCGCTGCTGGAGGCGGTCGGCGGCAGGGCGACCCTGTTCGGCTGGTCGTCCGGCGCGGTGCTGGCACTGCGGGCGGCGAATTCCGGGCGGGTGCCGGGCATCACGGGTGTGGTGGCCTTCGAACCGCCGGTGGTGGCCACCCGCGACCACTACGTTCCGCCCGCCGATCTGGACAAGAAGCTGCACGAACTGATCGCGGCCGACCAGCGCGGCAAGATCGTGCGCTACTACATGGTCAAGGCCATGGGGGTGCCGCGCATGTTCGTCGCCGCCATGCGCCTGTCCGGATTCTGGAAGAAGCTGACGGCCACCGCGCCGTCGACCGCGCACGACTGGGCGGTCATGGCCCCCTTCATGCGCGGCACCGCGCTGCGACCCGCCGACTGGGCCGGGGTCACGGTGCCCACCCTGGTGATCTCCGGCGGCCGCAGCGGCGCGCTGTTGCAGGCCGGGGCGCGGGCGATCACCGAGGTGCTGCCCGACGCCCGGCACGTGGAGATCCCCAAACTCAGCCACGATCCGGATATCTCGCTGCTGCTGCCGCCCGCCGGTGAATTCATTTCGGGCACCGGCGAATATGCGGATTGGTCACCCGCGAATCCGTAGGCTCGCGACCGAGTCCGATTCATCCCCAGGAGCTATCCGATGCGAAAGATCACCGCAGGACTTTTCATTTCCCTCGACGGCGTCATCGAAGACCCGCAGGACTGGCATTTCCCGTACTTCGACGACGATATGGGCGAAGCGGTCGGCGCACAGCTGGGTGGTGCCGATACGCTGTTGCTCGGCCGCAATACCTACGACAGTTTCGCCGGTGCCTGGCCGGAGCGCGAGGCCGCGGGCGGCGACGACGCCGTCTTCGCCAAATCGCTCGGTGACGCCCGCAAAGTCGTTGTCACACACCGAGAATTGGATTCGGACTGGCGTAATTCCGAGGTGCTGAGCGGTGACCTGCTCACGGCCGTGCGGGCGCTCAAACAAGAGCCCGGCGCGACCGATATCGCCATGAGCGGTTCACCGTCGGTGGTGCGTCGACTGCTCGCCGCCGGTCTGCTCGACGAACTGCATCTGATGGTGCATCCGATCGCGGTGCGCAAGGGAATGCGGCTCTTCGACGAGGGCGACCCGATTCCGCTGAAACTGCTGTCGGCGCGCACCTTCTCCTCGGGTGTGCAGTACCTGGTGTACACCTCGGCGGACGCTCCCGTGGACGGCGGTTACGAGCAGGCGAAAACCCATCTCCCCCATACGGAGCAGGACTAGGACTCCAGTTCCTTCGAAACCTCCGGCGCGGGGGCGGGCTTGGTGGCGATCACCAGGGCGTCGATGGCATCGCGGTGCTCGGTCGGGCGTTGCAGCCGCTCGGCCACCCGCACCCGGATACGGTCGCCGGCCGGGGCGAGATCGGCCACGATGTCCTCGACGGTGAACAGCAGCGCCGGATCCGATTCGCCGCCATAGCCTTCGGTGAGATTGCGGGTGTCGTGGCCGAGGACCAGCAGCACGCCCTCGGGCGAGAGCATGTCGACGGCGCGCAGCAGCAGCGACCGCCGCTGCTCCGCGGGGAGATGCACGTAGGCCAGCAGCACCAGTTCGTAGGGGCCGGTGATCCCGAGGGCGTCGAGATCGGTGATATCGCCGTAGCGCCAGTTGATGCGGTTGCGCACCGACCGGGACAGCCGCGAGGCCACCGTGCGGCCCTTGTCGATGCCGACCTGTGCGAAATCGACCGCGTCCACCTGCCAGCCGTGGGTGGCCAGCCACATGGCATTGGCCCCCTCGCCGCAGCCGAGGTCCAGCACCCGCGGCAGTTCGGGGCGCGGCTCGCCGGGGCCGCCCGGCGGGAACCGCCGCTCCAGCCCGAACACCTGCTCGACCACGGTCGCGCTCGGCGGTGCGCCCCAGACCAATTCGGTGCTGGCGTACTTCTCGTCCCACGCGGCGGCGTCCATACCCCGAGTCTATGAGCGCACCCGGCCCCGTCGGCGGGCGGACATCGGGGTCGCGCGCTACAGCCTGGTGTGCATGAGGAGCACGTTGTACTGGCTGTGCACCGTGGTGAGGAAGTACAGGTCACGCCCGGTCTGGTACGGGAAGATCGACGGTGCGTAGGCGGTGGGGAGTTCCCGCGCGTCGATCAGCACCTCCGGTCCGCTCCACGGCCCCTCCGGGCTGGGCGCGCGGTGCATGACCACCGAATTCCAGGGATCGGTGGTGAGCATGATGTATTGACCCAGGTAGTCGTTCCACATGACCGACATCTCGGCCACCCCGCCGCCGATCACCGGGGTCGCGGCGTTCACGTCCTCGCGCACCCACTTGCCGTCCGAGAAGTACTCGTACTGCGTCAGATCGCCGATGGCGGCCTCCGGGACCCGCGCCAGGAAGGCGGGGTTGTCGCGGCCGGAGGCGGTGCCGTACTCGTAGACGAAGCCGTCCGCCTTCAGGAAGGCGTTCATCTGGAAGTTGGCGTTGCCGCCCTCGTCGGGCCGCCGGGTGGCGGGCAGTTCCACCCAGTTCTCGCCATTGTCGCCGGAGACCGCGAGGCCGGAGAAGTTGGTGGTCCATTCGCCGGGTTCATCCCAGCTGTGCACTGACATGAGGCTCATGTACTGCGCCCCGCCCACCGAGATGCCCGCGGTGGGAATGCGGCTGATCTCGATGAAGGGGATCTTGGGGCTGGGGATGAGGTCGCGGGCCTGCCCGAACCAGTCCCGCACCACCGAGTCGAAGTAGATGCCGTTCGACGGATCCTTGGTGTGCGAGCGGACCAGGATATTGGAGCGCCACGCCCAGGTGCTGCCGACCAGCAGGTTGGGGAAGCCGAGTCCGGCGGTGTCGCCGAAGGCGGTGAGCATCTCGCCGTGCCCGTTGTCCCACATGATGCCCAGATCGGTGCCGAGCACGTTGTAGGACTGGGTGTTGTTCGGGCTGGCCATACCGGTCACCTGGAACACCGCCTTGGTGCGGCCGGGCAGATTGGGCAGGCCGTGGGTGCCATTGAGCACCGGAATGGGGTTGATGGCGTTCGGGTTGGCCGCAGCCGGTGAGGTCGCGGTGAGGAGCAAGGCCGTGGTTCCTGCGATGGCGGACATGAGCAGGGATGCGGTCTTCGTCAACGCGGACAAACCTCCGGTTCTCGCCGAACAGGCGTGCGGGCCGTGCCTAACCTACGGACCGCGCGGTCATTCGGCTCGCTGGCAAAGTGTGAAGATGCTAACAGCGTGACCGGAGTGGGTGGGATCGCAAACCGACTTGTTTGCTGTGAATTGCCTTACTTGTTGTCTTTCCGGCCGAGGGCGCGACGCAGGATCAGCGGCAGCTGAGTGGCCCGCTCGATCGCGAAGGTGCGGCGCAGCGAAGACTCCCAGGAGCGGTCGAACAGCCGTTTGGCGCTCGCCACCGCGTGCGGGGAGCGCACCGCGATGCGGTCCGCGAGCTTCTCCGCCTCGGCCCGCGGGTCCGCGGCCACCTCGGTGACCAGGCCGATGCGCTGGGCGTAGGCGGCGTCCACCGGATCGGCGGTCATGGTGAGCAGCAGTGCCTGGTCGATGCCGACGAGCCGTGACAGCGTCGCCGCCCCGGTCATATCCGGAATGAGGCCGTGCTTGGCCTCCATCACCGCGAACTCGGAATCCGGTGTCACGAAACGGAAGTCGGCGGCCAGCGCGAGTTGCAGCGCGCCGCCGTAGCAGCGGCCGTGCACCACCGCGATCACCGGCTGCGGCAGTCGCCGCCACGCCCAGCAGGCTTCCTGGAAGGTATTCGTCCCGCGCCACGGCAGCGGAATGAAGTTGGGCACGATGGACATCGGATCGCCCATGGCCTTGGCGACATCCAGGCCGCTGGAGAAGCTGGGTCCGTTGCCGGACAGGATGACGGTGCGAATATCACTGCGGTTCTTGATGATTCCGGCGACCCGGACCAGCTCCCGCAACATCTCGACGGTGAGGCCGTTGTGCTTGTCGGGCCGGTCCAGGGTGACGTAGGCGCGATCGCCGGAGAAGGTCAGCTCGATATTGTCGCGTGCCATGCGCGTCCTCACTTCTGGTCCAGGAGCAGCCGCGCACAGCCCTCCGGATCGTCGTAGAAGGGTGTGTGGCCGCTACCGCGCAGGGTGACGTGCCTGGCGGCCGGATGCAACCGGCGGGCACGGCGGCTCTGCGTGGCATAGGTCAGCAGAATGTCACGGTTTCCCCAGGCGATGGTCACCGGGATATCGGGCAGCGCCTCGCCGGTGACCGGCCGCACCCGGGTGAACGAGGCCAGCGCCGCGTCGAAGCCGCCCGCGCCGAGCAGCCCCTCCACGGTGAGCACCGCGGCGTCGGCGGGCAGCTGCCAGGGCTTGCCGAAGACCAGGCCCATGAGGGCGCTGCGCCCCGCGGTACTGCCGAGCAGGGTGGGCACGGCCGGGCGCAGCAGCTGACAGAGGTTCTTGGCCCGGCCCAGTGCCCGCTGACACCAGATGCGACCGGGGGTGTCCCAGAATCCGATGGGGGAGTAGGTGGTGACGCTGCGCGCCAGCCCGCGCGCGGCCAGATCGAGCACGATATGACCGCCCATCGAATTGCCCGCCAGATGCGGCCGCTCGATGCCCTGCTCGGTCAGGAAGTCGGCCAGCGCGTCGGCGAGCGCGGGCACATCGGTGCGCGGAAGCGGCTGGCTGGCACCGAAACCCGGCAGATCCACCGCGATCACATCGAACGACTCCGCGAGTATGTCGATGGTCGGCCCCCACACCTGCCAGCGACTGCCCACCCCGTGCACGAGAACCAACGGATCACCCGCCCCCACCCGGTGATGGTTCAACGTCATGCCAACCTCCCGCGAACTGCACCGACGCCTCACCCTAACAACGCCGCACATCCCGCCAATCGATATTTTCGGCCGTCTCCGGAACCCACCCCATTGGCCTTCTCATCGGTACGATAAAAGGTATGGCAACCCGTAAGGTGACTTTGTCGCTGGACGAGGCCGCCTGGTCGTACGCCGAGCAGGCCGCCGCTCGGGCCGGTATGTCGCCGTCGGCGTGGATTTCCCGCGCCGCGCGGCGCGAAGCGGTCCGGACCGGCTGGGGCCCGTCGCCCGACCCGGCGGATCTCGCCGCGATGGACGAGGCGGAGTTGGCGGCCGCCGAGAAGGAGTTGCGTGCGCAGGGGTGAACTCTGGGTCTACCACCCGCACGGCACGCCCCGACGCCGCAATATCGTCCTCATCAGCAGCGACGGCATCAACGAATCGCCGCGGCCGTGGTTGATCGCCGCGGAGGTGCTGGCCGAGGACCCGCTGGATATTCTCGCCGTGCCCATCCCCGGGCACGGCTGGGTGCACGCCGGGAATCTGGGTCGCATCTATCGCCCCTGGTTGGCGGAACGGATCGGCGTGGTGGACACCGAGACCGAGGAGCGCATCGACACAGCCCTGCGCGCGGCCATGGATCTGTGAGAAGGTTCCTCCGGCATTCCGCTCGTGAGAATCGAGGTACCCGTGAGGATTTCCCTGCTCGCCGCCGCGTTCGTCGCCCTGCCGCTGCTCGCCGCGTGCGGTAGCGACAGTGCTGAGGCTCCCGCCGTCACGCAGGCGGACCTGTCCAAGGCGCTGCAGGACAGCGGCCTTAAGGACACCGCCCTGGCCGACTGCGCGGCGAAGCTCTATGTCGAGGAGGGGATTTCGCAGGACGGGCTGCGCGTCATGATCGACAAGGAAGCCAATGTGACCGGTTCGGTGGAGCCCGAGGAGCTCGGTATGAGCAAGGAGGACTCCGACAAGGCCAAGGCCGCCACCAACCGCATCGTGTCGGAGTGCCTGCAGTAGGCGGCGGCGAGTCCGGATGGGCCGCCATGACCCACCCGGACTCACACCAGGACCGTGATCTCCACCCGTGCCGAATCCCCTGCGGACAACCCCTCTGATATCCGCACGGGCTTCTTCACGGGCAGCAGATACGTGCCCCGCTTCTTGTCCGGGAACAGCGATGTCGCCCACCGGCTCGCGCCGATGACGACCTCCACCCGGACCGACCCGAATCCGCCGACCCGATGCCCGTACATCTCCTCGATCTCGTCGGCTATCGCCTCCGGGACGTTGAGGAAGTACCACGCGGCGGGCCCGTCGTACTCCCAGAGTTCGGCGGTGAACGTGTAGTGGTCGTGGGCCATGGCGGCGAGATTATCCGGGGGGACCGACAGGTAGTCGGTGCGCGCCGGGTGTCGATGACGTTGTCCGCGAGGAGAAGTCCTGCGGCGGCGTGGGGTCGCAGGCGTGGAACGCGAGCGCCAGGACGACGAATGCCGCCCCGGCGATCAGCGCGCCGTTGCGCGAGGTGTGCGGGTTCGGGGGAGAGCTCATTGTTCCTACATGCCTGGGTGCAACTCGAAAAAGGGTATGGCGAAAGAAGAGTCCGGCGGGGACTCGAAAAACAAGACCGGTTAGTCGAATCGAATTGATACCAATCGGCAGGGATTGGTACAGGATGGATCGGCCACCCGCGTCCGGGCGTTACCGCCCGTAAGCTCGCCGGAGTGCGTGACCCCTACTGGAATCACAACACCCATTACCACCCCTGGCTGCTCGCCCAACTGCCGGCCACCGCCGGCACCGCCCTCGACATCGGCTGCGGCGACGGCCTGCTGGCCCGCAAACTGGCCCGGCACTGCCCCAGCGTGCTCGGCGTGGACATCGACGCGCCGGTCCTCGCCGGTGCCGCCCCCGCCCCGAACGTCACCTACCGGCAGGCCGACTTCCGTTATCTCACCGGCACTTTCGACTACGTCACCGCCGTCGCCACCCTCCACCACGTCCCCGTCGACGAGGGCCTGACCGCCCTGCGCCGCCTGGTTGCCCCCGGCGGCACCCTCGCCGTGGTCGGCCTCTGGTCCATGAGCCTGCGCGCCGACTATGACTACCTGCTCCGCTACCCCCTCATCAGAGCCGTCGACCTGCTGCACCGCAAGAGCGACCCACCCGCCCCGACCCACGACCCCGAGGAAACCCTGGACGACATCCGCCGATCCGCCGCCGCGATCCTCCCCAGCGCGACCATCCGCAAGCGCCTGCTCTGGCGATACACCCTGCTGTGGCACAAGCCCGAGTGACGGCTGGCAGCGGCCGCCGGGCCGAATCCGTAGGCTGGGAAGGTGGTATCTGTCCAGCTGCGAACCGCGGTGCAGGTGCCGCAACAGGCACTCCGCTTCTACCAGCGCCACTTTCTGCCGATCGCCGGCATCTCGCTGATACCCGGCGTGCAACGTTGCTTCGTCGTGGTCACCGACCCGTCGGCCCCGGTCGCGATACCGCTGGAGTTCGGCGCGCTGGCCGCCCGGATTCTTCTGCTCGTTCTCATCGTCAGGTGGGCATTCCAGGAGGGCGCACCGAGACCGGGCCATTCCCCGTCACTGTTCCTGCGGCATCGTTGGCCCAGCCTGCTGATCCAGGTGGCGCTGTTCGCCACGGCATTCGCGCTGTGCGACGTGGTGCTCGAGCGGGTGGTCGTCGCCGCGACGACCGGCGACGCCGAAGCATGGAGCCTGGGCCTACTGCTGCTGGTCAAAAACCCCACCGTGATCGCCCTGGCCCTGATCTGGGTCGTGCTCGGCATCCGTCAAGCATGGTGGTTCCACCCGGACGCGACCACGCGATGACACGGCCGCGATCACCGCGAGCCGGAAGTACGGAATTCGAAGGGGAAGAGAGCCGGTGACGGGAATCGAACCCGCACTCTCAGCTTGGGAAGCTGATGTTCTACCACTAAACTACACCGGCCTGCGTCTCGGGACGCGTCCGCGACTTTAGCAGACCGGAGGCGGTGGGGCGCAATTCTTCCCGTCAGCCGTCTACCTCGTGGGGAGCTGCGAGCGTGTGCCAGGGCACGCGCAGGGTGAGGTTGTCGGGCTGGAGGTCGACGTCGTCCAGGTCCGCGTACCGGGTGGAGCGGTGGATGCGGCGGGTGAGCCAGCGGAAGAGGGCGGGGCCGGTTTCGGCGCGGCGGTCGTAGCCGAACAGGCGAATGCGGTGGCGGCCGATGACGAGGCCCGCGATGGTGAGGCCGGCGCCGTCCGCGGCGGGGCGGGCGCGGATGTCGAGCACCACGCCGTTTCGGCCGTCGGGGTCGCGGATCTGGCTGCCGAGCAGGTCTCTAGCTCGCATGATCCGACCCCGGAATGCGGCGAATCACGGTGTCGCGCAACCACTTCTCGGCGGGGCTGGCGGCCTGCCGGGCAGCGTCGGCGGTGATGTGGACCGCCGAATCGACCTTCCGGACCGCTGCCAGGGGCACCTGCCGGGTCCTGCTCCGGCGATCGCCCGCGCCCAAAGCCATGCCCAGCGGTATCCGGAACCAGGGCGGCAGGTGGGCGCGCAGGGCCGCGGGGCCGACGATCAGGCCGCTGACGCGTAACGCGCCGCTCTCGTCCCGGTCGAATGCGATGTCGTCGACCTTGCCGACCGCGTTTCCGTCCGGGTCGACGATCTGACGGTCGAGGAGTTCGGATTCCAGATCCACGGCGGCACGGCCGGACCAGGTCTTCATGCGCCCATTCCTGTCATGATCATCAGCGGAATCGCCGCGACCGCGACGATCAGGACCACCACCAGCCCGGTGAGGCCGACGGCATTGCCCAGCCTGCCGTTGACATGCGCGCCGAGGTACTCCCGATCGTTGGCCACTATCAGCACCGGTAGATAGGTCAGGGGCAGCGCCACCGCCGCGAAGACGAGCGAGTACTCGGTGATGCGGATGGGGTCGAGCCCCAGCTGGACTATCGCGTAGGCGATCAACAGCGACACGGCCACGGTGAGATGGAAACGCGCGGCCCGCACGGGCGGGCGGCTCTTACCCCACGACCAGCCGAAGTACTGGGCCACCATGTAGCCGCACGACAGCCCGGTCTCCAGTGCCGCGCCCACGGTGGTGGCGAAGAACGCGAACAAAGCCACCAGCGTCCCCGCGAGTCCGAAGGCGATCGCGATCGGCAATGCCACCTGTCCCAGGGTCTGCACGTCCACGCCCATCGGGAGCAGGGTCGTCGCGGCCGCCGCCGCGATGCCGAGGGAGAGCAGCCCGCCCAGCGGGAAGCCGAGCAGCACATTGGTGCGTTGGATCCCCAGGCTCGCGGGCGTCCACTTCTCCTCCACGCCGCCGGAGGAGAAGAAGAACACCTCGTAGGGCGTCATGGCGGCGGCGAAGAGAGTGACGGCCGAGAACAGGTAGGTGGGCACCGGCTCCGTGGTCGGCGGCGTCGGATGCGTCACCTGGTGGGTCAGCGCCGACCAGTCGGGGTCGAGCCACCACACCGCCACCGCGAACACCACGATGCTCAGCCCGGCCAGGCCGAAGCCCTGTTCCATGCGCTGGAAGCCGATGTGCCACACCACCACCCACAGCCCGATCACCACCGGCAGTACCCACAGCAGATGGTCGAGTCCGGTGGCCAGTTCGATCACCAGCGCGATGCCGCCGATCTGCGCCGCCAGGGTGAGCAGGGTGACCAGGAAGGAACCGCACAGGTTGAGCAGGGCGGCATGCGGGCCGAGGCGCTCCCGGATGAGATCGAAGACCGGCCGCCCCGTCACCGCCACCACCCGGCCGGACATTTCCGCGAAGGCGCAGATGAAGATCACGCCGACGACGAGCACCCAGGTCAGCCGCAACCCGTAGCGGGCCCCGATCGTGCCGCTGGCGACGATGTCGCCGATGTCGACGAACCCGCCCACCGCGGTGAGCACGCCGAGGGTGAGCTGCAGTGCCCGCTTCATTCACCCTCCCAGTGCTCGATTCGGTCGACCAGTGCGGTCAGGTCGGATTCGATTCGGCGCAGCTGAGCGCAGTCCCCGGCGCGGACGGCCGCGAACTCTTCGTCCAGCAGCCGGCGGGCGCGGTCGATCAGGGTCAGCAGCGGGTCCCGCCGCGGATTCGAGAGGGGTTCGCGCTCGACGTCGCCCGCGGTCTCGCGTAGGACGGACCGGCTGTCGGTCAGCACCGTTTCCAGCATCGGCCGCGGAGCGGGGCTCCGGCAGCCCGCCGTGGTCACCAGTCTCATGGTCTGTATCTGCGATGTGGTGTGGTCGGCCGCCCGGTCCAGCGGACCGCCGGTCGACAGCGCCCAGCTCGCGCAGCCGGTGGATGATACGACCGCAACCGTCAGCAGCAGCCAGGTCGCCACCCGCGCCCGTATCGCCGTCACTGTCCCTCCTTTCAGCAATCTCGGTGCTACCCGGTAGCGCGGTCGTCAATCCGATCAACCGGGTGTGCCTGTCGGTGCGGCGGGCATTCGGCATGCGGGACCGACCTGGGGAGCGGATGTGGAATTCACGGGAATCATGGAGGCGACCGGCACCGCCATCGACGCGGCGGGAGTCGCGATCATCGTTGCCGGAGCAGTGCTCGGATCCGGCCTGTTCGTGCGGGATCTGCGGCGGCACGGGGATGTCGACGACAGCTACCGCGGTTTTCGGCGCCGGCTGGGCCGGGCCATCCTGCTGGGGCTGGAATTCCTGGTGGCGGGCGACATCATTCGCACCGTGGCGGTGTCGCCCACCTACGGCAATGTCGGGGTGCTCGCCGTCATCGTCGCGGTGCGTACATTTCTCAGTTTCTCGCTGGAGGTCGAATTGGAAGGCCGCTGGCCGTGGCAGTCCGGCCGCCGGCGGAGCGGGACGCGGCCCTCTGCCCCGGACGCATCGGAACACGGTGATTCGAGCGAAGTCCCGCAGCGGTGACGGGGGACGGTCGTAGACTGATCACCGGGTCGAAAGCCCGTCCACCACAGTGACTTTGGATGCGCTGGGCGTTTGCTGATCGCGGTTCGGTGTGTCCTGGAGGAGGACGCGATGACCGCGGTGCCCTCGAAAGACGTCCCCCAGCTCGAGCCCGCGCGGCCGTATCCGGCGCGGATGGCCCCGAAGGGGTCGTATCTGTGGCGCATCGTCACCACCACCGATCCCAAGCTGCTCGGGATGATGTACATGGTCACCGCCATCTCGTTCTTCCTGATCGGCGGGTTGATGGCGCTGCTCATGCGGGCCGAGCTGGCGCGGCCGGGGTTGCAGTTCCTGTCGCCGGAACAGTACAACCAGCTGTTCACCATGCACGGGACGATCATGTTGCTGTTCTATGCGACACCGATCGTCTTCGGATTCGCCAATGCGATACTGCCGCTCCAGATCGGTGCCCCCGATGTGGCGTTTCCACGGTTGAACGCGTTGAGCTACTGGCTGTACCTGTTCGGCGCGACCATGGCCACGGCCGGATTCATCACCCCGGGCGGGGCGGCGGACTTCGGATGGACCGCCTACACGCCGCTCAGTCTGGTCGATCACTCCCCGGGGGTCGGCGGCGATCTGTGGATCATGGGGCTGGCCGTCTCCGGTCTGGGCACCATCCTCAGCGGCGTCAACTTCATCACCACCATCGTGTGCCTGCGCTGCCCGGGCATGACACTGTTCCGGATGCCCATCTTCACCTGGAACATCCTGGTCACCAGCATTCTGGTGCTGCTGGCGTTCCCGATCCTCACCGCGGCGCTGATGGCGCTGGCCGTCGACCGGCACCTCGGCGGGAACATCTACGACCCGTCCAGCGGCGGCGCGATTCTCTGGCAGCACCTGTTCTGGTTCTTCGGGCATCCCGAGGTGTACATCATCGCGCTGCCGTTCTTCGGCATCATCTCCGAAGTGCTGCCGGTGTTCTCCCGGAAACCGATCTTCGGCTACACCACCCTGGTGTACGCCACCCTGGCCATCGGCGCGCTGTCCATGGCGGTGTGGGCGCACCACATGTTCGCCACCGGCGCGATCCTGCTGCCGTTCTTCGCCATGATGACCTTCCTCATCGCCGTGCCGACGGGCGTGAAGTTCTTCAACTGGGTGGGCACCATGTGGCGCGGGCAGCTCACCTTCGAGACGCCCATGCTGTGGGCGGTCGGCTTCCTGGTGACCTTCCTGTTCGGCGGCCTGTCCGGCATCATCCTCGCCAGCCCGCCGCTGGACTTCCACGTCACCGACTCGTACTTCGTGGTCGCGCACTTCCACTACGTGCTGTTCGGCACCATCGTGTTCGCCACCTTCGCGGGCATCTACTTCTGGTTCCCCAAGATGACCGGCCGGATGATGGACGAGCGGCTCGGCAAGCTGCACTTCTGGAGCACCTTCTTCGGCTTCCACCTCACCTTCCTGGTGCAGCACTGGCTCGGCGACGAGGGCATGCCGCGCCGCTACGCCGACTACCTGCCCGGCGACGGGTTCACCGCGCTCAATACCGTGTCGACCATCGGGTCGTTCGTCCTGGGCCTGTCGATGGTGACCTTCGTGTGGAACGTCTTCAAGAGCTACCGCTACGGCGAGGTGGTGACGGTGGACGACCCGTGGGGCTACGGCAACTCCCTCGAATGGGCCACCACCTGCCCGCCGCCCCGGCACAACTTCTACGAGCTGCCCCGCGTCCGCTCCGAGCGGCCCGCCTTCGAACTGCACTATCCGCACATGGTGGAGCGCATGCGCAGCGAGGCGGAGGTCGGCTGGTCGGCACGAAAGGTCTCGGAGACCGTGGGTGAGAGCCCTCCGACCGCGGGCTGACCACCTGGCACTACGCTCTTGCGCGTGCTGCTTTCCGATCGCGACATCCGCTCCGAGATCGCCGCTGGCCGCCTCGGGCTCGACCCGTTCGACCCGAACCTGGTCCAGCCGTCGAGTATCGACGTGCGGTTGGACAGCCTGTTCCGGGTGTTCAACAACACCCGGTACACCCATATCGATCCGGCGCAGCGCCAGGACGAGCTGACCACCATGGTCGAGCCGACCGCGGGGGAACCGTTCGTGCTGCACCCCGGCGAGTTCGTGCTCGGCTCCACCCTGGAGGTGTGCAGCCTGCCCGACGACCTGGCCGGTCGGTTGGAGGGCAAGTCGAGCCTGGGCCGCCTGGGGCTGCTCACCCACTCCACCGCCGGGTTCATCGATCCGGGGTTCAGCGGGCACATCACCCTGGAACTGTCGAATGTGGCGAATCTGCCGATCACGCTGTGGCCGGGGATGAAGATCGGCCAGCTGTGCCTGTTCCGGCTGTCGAGCCCGGCGGAACATCCCTACGGCAGCCAGGCGGCCGGGTCGAAGTACCAGGGACAGCGCGGGCCGACGCCGTCGCGGGCCTACCTCAATTTCCCGCTGTCCAACGGGCACTGAGCGTCCACCGGGCACTCCGGCGTGCCGCTGCCCGTCGGACACTGAACGCCTGGTCGAGCCGGAAGCGCGGCGTACGCCGAATCGTCCGCATGTCAGCAAGCATCAGCAGTCCTCGGTGAAGGCTTTCAGATAGGCCGCGGTCTGATAGGCGTACTGGTACACCCAGCGCAGCGGGCCGATGCGGGGGCGGGCGTCGATGACGAGCAGCTCACCGTCCCAGCATTTTCCGAGGATGTAGCGGGTGCGGGAGATGTGCGGGGTGAAGGTCACCACGATCACCCGCCGCCAGCCCTCCGCGCGGGCTCGCTCCGCCAGGTAGCGGCCCTCACCGCGCGTGGTGCGCGGTTCCGGATCGAAGCACTCCACCGCGAAGCTGTAGCCGCCGTGGCAGATCCGGTTCACCAGCGGGCTGTGCTCATACGGATCGGAGATCAGCACCCGGGGCGCGACCCCGTCGTGGGCGAGGCCGAGTCCCAGCTCCTCCCGGCCGTCGTGGGCGCCGCCGAGCACCAGAATGGCGTCGGCCGGGCGCGGGGTGTCGACGCGCGGACGCACGAACACCGGCCAGAGCGCGCCGATGTACACCGACACGGCACACAGCAGCGCGACCGCGGTGACGGTACGACGGGACAGGCGCACGCCGCCGATGCTAGAGCCCGCGCACCGCGATCCCGCACCGCGTGGCGCACGCGTCGTCCGGCCGTGCGAAGCCGACCGCCCTTACCCGAAAACGGCGGGCGGTCTCGGACCTTTCCTGTCGGTGCGCGGGCGAGCCCGGTGCGCGAGGGAGCGTGGATGTCGCTCTCGCCCAGTGAGGTAACGCCCCGTCGCCGGTGTTCGCATCGCCATCCGCGGCCCCGCGCGGCTGTCCCGAATGCGCCGAACCAGGTGGTCGTGGGCGGGTGTACGGAAGACGCGGCAGGCCGTAGTGTGTCACCGACAGGTACAGTGACCCCACCGCAAGTGTGACGCGACGCTGGCCATCCGCAGGCGGCGGCCCGCTCGCACGTCGTGGGAGCGTGAATCGAGATGGGCTGCAGATGAGTTCGGTACTGGGAGTGTCGGTGGGGGTGAGCGCGGTGCGCGTCGCGCGGCCGCTCGCCGAGGCCGATGCCTACTCGCGCGCCGGATTTCAGCAGGCCGAGCCGTTCCACGACGGGTACCGCGGTGCCCCGCAGACCTTCGACACCCAGGACATCCCGGTCGGTGAGCAGCGGGTGGAGGAATTGGTGGCGGACGCGGTCGGCGCCGTGCTCGCCGCCGATCCGTCGATCACCGCCACCGCCATCGCGTATCGGGACGAACAGCACGCCCGCGGTATCCGCGCGGAGCTGGCCCGCCGCCAGCTCATCAATTACGAGCTCATCCCGGATGTGGTGGCGGCGCTGGAATTCCTGGAGTTCTCCGGTGATATCCAGGGTTTCGGCACCGTCGCCGTCTACGACCTCGGTGCATCCGGTTTGTCCATCACGGTGGTCGACACCGCCTCCCGGCAGATCCATCACACCGAGCGCACCAGCGATATCAGCGGCGACTATCTGGACTCGCTGATCCGGGAACAGCAGATCGCCTCCGGACGCATCGCGCATCCGCCGGACGCGGCCGGACTGGCCGCCATGGACGAACTGTGTCGCAAGGCCAAGGAACAACTGTCTACCAGCACGGCGGTGGCGCTGCCGTCGCCCGAGGGGCTGGTGCTGCTCTCACAGGAGAATTTCGAAGCCCTCATCATGCTGGCCGTGGAGTCCTCGGCGCGCATGGCCCGCGATGTGATCCTGCGCTCCGAGCAGCCGGTGGAGGCGGTCGCCGTGATCGGCGGGTGCGCCCGGATTCCCTTGGTGGCGCGGGTGTTGCGGCGTTGGCTCGGCATTCCCGTGGTGGTCGCCGACGGTCCCGAGACCGCCGCGGTGCGCGGCGCGGCGATGCTGGCGCGCCCGGTGCGGCAGCGGCAGCCGCTCGCCCAGCCGCAGCCGGACTTCGACGAACCGGCCCCCCGGCCGCGGTCCCAGCCCACCCACACCTGGCTCTCCGGCGCGGAGCCGGGGGAGCGGTCCGGGCGTCGCCGGGAGATCAGCGTGGCCGGGGTGGCCGTCGGCGCGCTGGTGGTGGTATCCGCCATCGGCGTGACCCTGGGCTGGCGGCCGACGGCCTTCGAACCCGATTCGCAGAGCCGCGATTCGAGCACCACCGCCGAAACCACCTCGACCGCGCCGCGCACCACCTCCGCGCCCGCACCGACCACCGAGGCGACCAACGAATCCGTCGCCGCCCCGCCCCCGCGCTACAACCCCACCACCACGAGCGAGGAACCGCCCCCGCCGAGCGCGAACACCATCACGGTCATCCCGGGCCTCCCCCCGATCGTGGTCCCCACCATCCCCCCGCTCTTCCCACCCGCCCCGGCCGGCCAGTAACCACCCGGTGCTTGCCCCACCTGCCTGGGCCGGACGGTAGTCACCCGGTGCTTGCCCCACCTGCCTGCGCCGGACGGTAGCCACTCGGTGCTCGCCTCACCTCCTGGGCCGGGACGGTAGCCGCCGCGCCGTTCCAGCGACCGGGGCAAGCGATCGGGTCAGCCCCTCGGGCAGCTGGTGCCGAGTTCGCACGAAGCGGTAACGCGCCCCCGCCCTGTCGATCAGCGCCATGCCGCCGTCGACCAGCCGAACTTCGGTCCGCAGGCCGGCTCCCGGTCGGACCGTGGCCACGCCGCGACCGCGCGGCCTGCGGGCCGTGTCGGTGTCGCTCGCCGTGCGACTTTGCTCGCGGGCGCGGACCCCCGGGGAACCCCTGCCATGGGCGGGGCGGGCTTGTCGGACCGCTCGCGACTGGCCAGCTCCAATCACAGCCGTAGTTCGCGTCCGTTCTTCTCGGTGCGCCCACCCGGAGTCGCGGTGCCGCGGCGTGCTTTCCCGGACGATCATGGGTTGCTTGCTCGCGGGGGCGGCTCACGGGGCGCGGGTTGGAGAGGGGGTGGTTACTCCTCGAACCAGTCCTTGGAGTGGCGCGGGCGGCGCGGTGGATCGGGCTGTTCCGGAGTGGGTGGCCACGCGGGCAGTTCGCCGGTCAGCGGCAGCCGGAGTTGGGGATCGGTGGGGTATTCGTCGGTGTACGGAGGCTCGGGTGCGGCGGGCACCGCCGGGTGGGCTCCGCTCTGGGCGGCGAGGGTCCAGGACGGCTGCTCGCCACTCGACGCCGTGGACGTGCGTGGCACCGTGGTCTGCTCGCCGGTGCCGGGACTCGACTGCCGGTGGCCGTGTGTGGGTGGCTCGTCGCCGTGCGGCCCGGCTATCGGTTGTTCACCGGTCGCGGGTGCCGCGCCCCGGCCGGGAGTCGCCGACGGATCGCCGGTCGCGCGCGCTGATTTCCGTGCGGTGGCCGCCGGTTGTTCCCCGGTGGCCAGGGCCGAGTTCCGTCCGGACACCGTCGGTTGTTCGCCGGTGCGGGTCCGGCGTGCGGCGGGCCGCGCACCGGTGCGGCGCGCGCGGGCGGCGGGACGTTTGCCTCGCGATGCCGGTCCGGTGGGGGCGGTGCGGTGCATGTGGAAGGGCCGGGCGAGCATGACGGCGATGCCGGTGGTCAGCGGCACCGACAGGGCGAGGCAGATGCCGCCGACGGCGGAGCGGGTGATCTCGATGGCGACCGCGTCACCGGTGAGGACGTCGCGGATGGAGCGGCCCGCCACGCTGAACAGCAGCAGCAGCGGCAGCGCGCCACCGGCGTAGGCGAGCACCAGCGTGTAGACGGTGCTGGCGATGTGGTCGCGCCCCACCCGCATGGTGGCGGCGAAGATGTCGCGCCGGGACGCCTGCTCGTCCAGCGCGGCCAGTTCGAAGGCGGCCGCCGCCTGCGTGATGGTCACGTCGTTGAGCACACCGAGCGAACCGATGATGAATCCGGCGAGCAGCAGCCCGGTAATGCTGACGTGCTCGATATAGGTCGCCACATTGGTGTTCTGCTCCTCGGACAACCCGGTGAGGTGGGTTATCTCGATGGCCACCCAGGACAGCGCGGCGGCCAGCAGCATGGAGGTCAGCGTGCCCAGCAGCGCCGAACTGGTGCGCAGATTCACCCCGTGCGCCAGGTACAGCACGGCGTAGAGGATCAGCGAACCCGCCACCAGCGCAACGGGAATGGCGGGTTTGCCGTCCAGCAGCGCGGGCAGCAGGAACATCACCAGCACCCCGAACGCGAACCCGAGCCCGAGCAGCGCCCGCAACCCGCGCCACCGCGCCACCGCCACGATGACGATGACGAATGCCAGCACGATCAGTGTGAGCGGCAGCCCGCGCGCGTAGTCCTCGAAGGAGTACATGGGCGCACCACTCGGATCGGACTGGCGGACCAGCCGGATCTTGTCCCCGGCGTGCAGCTCCGGCTGCCCCGGTCCGGGCGCGATCTCGAACAGCGTCTTGTTCCCGGCGTGCGGCCCAGAATCGATGGTGATGATGCTGCGCTGGCAGTCATAGGTATTGGCGCGCGGCGGTGCGGGATCGTCCGGAAACACCCGCCCCAGCGACGGACTCCCGCACGGCCCCCACTCCTGCATGACGACGGTCCCGGCCTCGGTCGTCACCGCCCCGCCCCCCGCGTTCTGCATGGGCAACGGAATCTCGACATGCTGCTTGCTCGGCCACAACCACACCAACCCCACCAGCACGGCCACCCCGATGACCACGAGCAACCCCACCACCACCCGCGCGGCCGTGTCTCCGATCTTGATCGGCCCGGAGTGGCTATGGCTGTGGCTGTGGCCGTGATGGTGATCGCTCACCCGCGCGAGCCTAACGAAAACGATTCCCGCCCGTAGCCGCGAGGGGACTTAGCGGCCGACAAGTCACCGCAAGGCCACAACAAAGCCCACGTCTGCCAAGGTGACAACTGATTTCGCACCGTTCGGGGTAACTCACCGGGAACCCCCAGAATCGTTTCGCACCCTGACCGCCGGCACGCGTACACAAGTGACAACGGCTCTCAGCCGTGCGCTGAAGTCGCGGGGAGGCGGAACAGGAGGCGGGAGGGGCGGCGGAGAGCAGGGGGATGTCTCCGCCGCCCGGGGATCGGCGGCCCAGGGGGGTAGGCCGGCCAACCCAGGGCTGGACGGCCCAGGGGGGGTAGGCGGTCCAGCCGGGGCACTCTAGGTGCCGAGGACTACTGTACACAAAAGGGGGATCTTTGCGCTAGCTAAGTCTCTAAAAACCTGACTTTTTCGAACTCATGGTCTGTTTCGTTTGGAACTACTGTCGGTAGCTCGCGAGGAAGTTGCCAAATCTTTCGATCGCGACGGCCAGATCCCGAGCCCACGGCAGCGTGACGATCCGCAGGTGATCGTGATGCGGCCAGTTGAACCCGGTGCCCTGCACCATCAGGATCTTCTCCTGCAGCAGCAGATCCAGCACCAGCTTCGAATCATCGTGGATCTCATGGACTTCCGGATCCAGGCGGGGGAACGCGTACAGCGCGCCCTTGGGCTTCACGCACGACACACCCGGAATCGAGTTGAGCCGCTCCCACGCCACATCGCGCTGCTCGAGTAGTCGTCCGCCCGGCAGGATCAGATCCTCGATGCTCTGATGTCCGCCCAGCGCCACCTGGATGGCGTGCTGCGCGGGCACATTCGGGCACAGGCGGGTGGAGGCCAGCAGGTCGATGCCCTCCAGGAAGCCCGCGGCATGCTCCTTCGGTCCGGTGATCACCAGCCAACCGGCCCGGTACCCGGCCACCCGGTAGGTCTTGGACAGGCCGTTGAAGGTCAGGCAGAGCAGATCCGGCGCGAGCGTGGCCAGCGAGATGTGCTTGGCGTCGTCGTAGAGGATCTTGTCGTAGATCTCGTCGGCGAGCAGCAGCAGCTGGTGCTTGCGCGCCAGATCGACGATCTGCTGCAACACCTCCGTCGAGTACACCGCACCCGTGGGGTTGTTCGGGTTGATGACCAGCAGCGCCTTGGTCTTGTCGGTGATCTTGGATTCGATATCGGCGATATCGGGCTGCCAGCCGTTGGACTCGTCGCACAGGTAGTGCACCGGGGTGCCGCCCGAGAGCGAGGTCATGGCCGTCCACAGCGGATAGTCCGGGGCCGGGATGAGCACCTCGTCGCCATTGTTCAGCAGCGCCTGCATGGTCATGGTGATCAGCTCGGACACGCCGTTGCCCAGGTAGACGTCGTCGACGTCGAATTCCGGGAAGCCCGGCACCAGCTCGTAGCGGGTGACGATGGCGCGGCGGGCGGGCATGATGCCCTTCGACTCCGAGTAACCCTGCGCGTACGGCAGCGCCGCGATCATGTCGCGCATGATGACGTCGGGCGCGTCGAAGCCGAACGGCGCGGGGTTGCCGATATTGAGCTTGAGGATGCGATGCCCCTCGGCCTCCAGCCGTGCCGCGTGCTCGTGTACCGGTCCTCGGATCTCGTAGAGGACGTTCTGCAGCTTGGTGGACTGCTCCAGGGTGCGCGGCGCGCGGTACGGATGGTTGCTCACCCGTCCCATGGTGCCATTTGCCCGCAATGGAGTTTTCTCACCTGGGTTGATCGCCCGGTGGGATGCCCTTCGCGGCGGTGGTGCCGCAGAACTCCTCGATGCGTTCGTCCAGGCGGCGGGCCTCGATGGCCTCGCGGAAGGCTGGTCCGGCCAGCCGCTGGCGTAGGCCGGTCAGGCGTTCCTCCAGCTGGGCGATGCGCTTGTCCTCGTCGAGTTGCAGGACCGGCTGCAGGGCCTCGGTGGCCCCGTCGAGACTGCCGTTGATGAGGTGCGCGGCGGCGCTGTCCACCCGCGCGAGGGCCTCCGCCCCGTAGGAGCGCTGCTCGGTCGGACCGTTGGCGTAGAGCTCGATGGCGCGCCTGGTGGCCTGGAGCGCGGGTTCGGCCTGACCCAGATGGATGTAGGTCGCGCCCGCGTAGTACTGGCTCTTGGGTTCGTTGAATCCGAAGACGCCGCCCACCTCGTCGTGCAGCGAGTCGTTGGCGCCGCTGGAACCGCGGGCGGCCTCGGCGGCGCGGATGCAGTTCTCGGTGTCGGCGCTGCTGCCCAAACGCGACCAGATGCGCGCCTCGATATTGTGCAGCCGCACCTGCGCCGTGGTGGATTCCGCGTACTCCTGCCCGTTCTGCGCCAGCAGCACCGCGCGGCGCGGCCGCTCGGACCAGTACTCGATCAGCGCCTGCATGCCGCGCGTCCAGGCCCGTAATCCGTTGTGCCCGCACAGCTCCGCGTAAGCCCAAGCGGCCCTGGCCTGTTCGCCCGCGGCATCGTAGTAGCCGAGGTCGGTGCTGGCATTGGCGAGCAGTCCGGACAGGGTGCCCGCCAACAGATACAGGTGCGAGGTGTCTGCCGGTCTCTGATGCCCCTCGAGCAGCCGGTACACCCGGCGTCGCACGCGCAGCATCTCCACCATCATCGGGACGGGAGGCACGTGCACGTAATCGTTCGCGATGCGCGTGACATCGGCGTCGAGCTGTTCCAACGTGGTGGCTCCCACGTTGGTGCTCTCGGCCCGCCCGGCGTGCTCACTTGCTTCATGGGCAGCCGCCATGATCAGATCCCTCTCCGAAATCGCCGCTAACGCATCGCCCCTCATCGCACCCGTATCCACGAGTGACAGTAGTTCCGCGTCGCTGGAATAAATGGCCTGCGCCGAACTGCTCTGGCGCGCACTGAAACCGGGCCCGGGACGGTCGATCAGAGGCTGATCGATCAATGCCGCGAACCGCGCCCGCACAACGTCGTCGGACCTGGCCAGGGAGGTATCGAGGGCGGCCTGATTGATGGGTCGAGGATGCACCCGAATTCCCCCGGCCTCCCATTTCGACACCAAGCGTTCGTGGACACCGAGATGCGCCGCGAACTCTCGGATACTCATCCGCTTGGCATCGCGAAGGGCGCGGGCCTCTTTACCTGACCAGTGCCGGACCACGATGTCCATCCCTTCCGAACGAACTCCGATGTCCAGGGTACGAGCGTGTCGTGACATGGGCCACAAGCGAAACCGAGCTGGTATCACCGGGTCTACGCGCCGGTAACAGTGGCGGCGGAAGGGCAGCGTAAGGAGGGCGTGCGGGCGTTCTCACACGGCCGGTTCGGGGGCGACCCTGGATTCAGCAGGCAAGGAGTTCGGGGTGAATGCGGACAAGCTGAGGACCGTCGGGGACTGGGTGGCGTTCTACCGCCACGAGTTCGGTCTCCCGGTGATCGAGCGCGGCGGATTCGTAATGCTTCCGATCACCGGGCGCATAGGAGTTATCCACCTGCCGGTGGTGCGGGCCGAAAAAGTCCGCGCCGCACTGGAACAGCAAGGGGAGTCGGCGCCCATGCTGGCTCGCCAGATCCGCTGGAGTTTTCTCGTGGCGCCCGATTCCCGGCCGGGCGAACAGATACTCCAGGTGCTCAACCGTCTCGACATCGGCATACCGCCCGTCGGTTCCGCCGTCATGCTGCCCACCGGACTCGGGCAGTGGACGCGCGAGGGCTGCCACTGGGTGGTGCCGCCGAGCCGAGACAGCAAACTCCCACCGCTGTCGATGCTGATCACGACGGCTCTGGCGGTGGGTTCGGGTAGCGAGGATTGACGCCACCTCGCAACCCACCGGGTCCGCCCCATTCCTGGCAGTCGACGGGGCGGACCCGGTGGGGGTCACCCGCGCGGACGCGCGACCTCGCAGAGTGCGGCCACGCCGGCCACATCCGTCGCGAAATGGTCGAAACCCTGTGGCGCACCGGGTTCGGCGAAGGACACCTCCGCACCCTCTACCAGCAGGCCCGGCACCGGGATGCGGACGGCGGCGTGCAGATCACGGACCCCGGTGCGTTCCAGCACCTCGGCGGCATTGTCGGCGCGCAGGCCACCGCACGCCATGACGTCGATGCGGCCCTGCGCCCGGGTGACGAGTTTCGCGATGAGCGACGCGCCCTCGACGACCGAAGGCTGCCGTCCCGAGGTGAGCAGCCGAGTGAATCCGAGTTCCATCACCTGCTCGAATGCGGTGTAGGGATCGGCGCAGACATCGAAGGCGCGATGGAAGGTGACCTCCATATCCTCCGCGGCCTCGATGAGCGCGGCATTGGCGGCCATATCGACCTGGCCGTCGGCGTCCAGCACACCGAACACCACCCCCGCCGCGCCGAGTTGGCGGACCTGGCCGATATCGGCGCGCATCAGCGCCACCTCCGCGGCGGAGTAGTGGAAGTCGCCGGGACGTGGGCGGATGAGCACGTGCACCCGGGTGTTCGAGGTGAGTTCGAGGGCCTTGGCGACCAGTGCCGGACTCGGGGTCAGCCCGCCCGCGCAGAGTCCCGTGCACAGCTCGATGCGATCCGCACCGGCGCTCTCCGCCGCCTCCACGCCGCCCAGCGTCTCCACCGCGATCTCGACCCGAACCGTTCCCGCCTCCGCCATACCTATTAGTATTGACCAGCTCGCGCGCCTTCGCTTGCTGCCGGTTAGCCCGGCGCGTGTTCCTGGGCGGGCGCCGCCGGAGTCCGTGGTGGGCTCATCGGACGTGGCAGCTGTGCCGCCCGAATCGGCCACGCCGGGAGGTGCGGGTGCCGAGCGCCGGCGGCCTGTGCCTGCACCGCACGGTGTGAGCGGCTGGATGTGGGATGGGCTCGGTCGTCGCGCCGTGCGGGGCGAGGTGGCGGCGGCACCACCTCGCCCGGCGCATCACCCGCGAGCGGCTACAGGCGCTGCCAGAGGGCAGGGGTGTTCGGCGGGGTCCAGTTCGGGTCGTGGACGGTATGGGCCTGGCGGCAGCTGTAGGGAATGCCGTTGTAGGACACCACGTCACCTATGCGGTATGTGGCTCCCTGGCGCCAGGGCTCGGCGGTGGGTCGGTCGGTGGTGGGGTGCTGATGCGGCGGCGTGGTCGGCGGTGGAGCGGTCGTGGTGGGTGGGCGCGGCGTCGTGGTGGTCGGGGGCGTGGTGGTCGGGGGTGCGGTGGTGTTCGGCGCTGTGGTGGGCGTGGGATGCGTTGGGCCGGTGGGGGAGCCGCCGCCGTTGATATCCAGGTCGATACAGGAGTAGAACGCATTCGCGGTGTCCCCGATGTTCCAGATGGCGAGCAGCCGGTGCCGCCCGGTGAAATCCCCCAGATCGACACTGTGCGTGAAGGTCTGCGGCGGCGGCTCGTTGCCGCCGTCCACGAAGCCCACCCGGGTGTCGCCGATGTAGTACTCCCAGTTGGCGGTTCGGTGTGGTGCGGTGACCTTCCAGGTGAAGGACACGGTCCGCCCGACCGGGTGCACGCGCCAGCCCTTGTCGTCGTCGTCCAGCTCCGCGAAGCGGCCGACGCCGCCACTGCAGCTGCGTAGGCCCTTCGGTCCCTCCGCGCTCTGCGGTTCGTACCTGATATCCCCGCAGCTGACGACACCCTGGGCGCACTGTGCCTGTCTGCTGGCCGGGGACGACACATATCCGTGGGCGTGGGCGACACCGGCGGGCATGATCGCGACGACTATCGGCGTGATCCCGGCGAGGGCCGCGACCGTGGACAGCACTCTGCTACGTACCACCTGAATCTCCTTGTGAGACAAGAGGGCAGCGGAGGCCGGCATGCTGTCCTGAAACGGATCTGTGACGTGATCCAGACCACTTTGAAGCAAAAGCGTGCTCTAAAAGGTAGGTTCCGGCAACCCTTCAGTCAAGGGCATGTCCCAGTTCAGCCATGAAAGTTTGCTGGCCAGCAAACATTTCGAATGAAAAGAGCCCGGATCCCTTGGGATCCGGGCTCATTCACGAGCGGTGATCAGCTCTTGCGGCCGGGGGCCTTCGCATTGGACTTGAAGCCCAGGCCGCCCGGCTTGGCGGCCGGTGGCTTCGCGGCCCCGTTGCCTTCGGACGCGCCCGTGCTCTCGGCGGTGCCGCTGCCTTCGGAACCGCCCTCGGCGGCCTTCGGCTCGGATGCGGCGGCCGGGGCATCGGCCTCCGCCGGAGCCGGATCGGCCGGAGCCGCGGGCGCTTCGGCGGCCGGGGCCGCCTTGGCACCCGGAGCCTTCGGCCCGGGCCGCTTGAGCCCGGACTTCATGGCCAGACCCTTGGGTGCGATGGACGGCTTGGCCTCCGCGGGTGCGGCCGAGGAGGACTCGGCCGGTGCGGCAGCGGACTCGGTCGCCGACTCCACCGTGGCCGACTCCGCCGGAGCGGCTTCAGCCGGTGCGGCGTCTTGCGCGGGAGCGGCCTTGCCGGGGGCCTTCGCGGCCCCCTTCATGGCCAGACCCTTGCCACCCGGAGCCTTGAGTCCGCCCTTCATGGCGAGCCCGCCCGGCTTGGCGGCCGGAGTCGCGGGTGCTTCGGAGGCGGGAGCGGCGTCGGCGCTCTCGGCGGGCTGCGCGGCCGGTTCGGCAGGGGCCTTCGCGCCGGGTGCTTTCAGGCCGCCCTTCATCTGCAGGCCCTTGCCCGGTGCCTTGGCCGGACCCTTCATGGCCAAACCCTTGGCGGGCGCGGCGGGGGCTTCGGAAGCCTCGGCGGGAGCGGCACTCTCGGCCGGAGCGGCCTTCGCGCCCGGGGCCTTCAGCCCGCCCTTCATGGCCAGGCCCTTACCACCGGGAGCCTTCGCACCACCCTTCATCCCCAACCCACCACCGGCAGGCTTCGCCGCCGCAGGCGCAGCCGGGGCCGCCGCCTCGGCCGCGACCGGCTCGGGCTCGGGCTCGGCGACCGGCTCGGGCGCGGGCGCGGACTTGGGCTCCTGCACCACCCGCAGATTCTCCGACAACGTCGCGGGCTCGACCCGGTCGATGGCCTGCAGCATCAACTGCGCCACATCCACCACCTCGACACCCTGACCGACCTCGCCACCATCCTTACGCGCGGTCACCCCATCGGTCAGCATCACCCGACAGAACGGACACCCGGTCGCGATCATCGACGGCTCATTACCGCCGGACAGCGTGTCCAGGGCCTCGTCGACGCGGTCGATATTGATCCGCTTGCCGAGCTGCTCCTCCATCCACATCCGCGCACCACCGGCACCACAACACATCGACCGCTCACCGTGGCGCGGCATCTCCACCAACGACGACCCCGACGCCTCCATCAACTCCCGCGGCGCGTTGTAGATCTTGTTGTGGCGGCCCAGGTAGCACGGATCGTGATAGGTCACGTTCTGCGCCACCGGCGACACCGGAATCAACTGCTTGCCCCGCACCAGCCGGTTCAACAGCTGCGTGTGGTGCACCACCTCATAGGTGCCACCCACCTGCGGATACTCGTTGTTGAGCGCGTTGAAACAGTGCGCACAGGTGACCACGATCTTCTTCTTCGACTGCTCCACGCCCTCGAACACCGAGTTCAACAGTTCGATGTTCTGCATCGCCAGCTGCTGGAACAGGAACTCGTTACCCGCACGCCGCGCCGAGTCACCGGTGCAGGTCTCCTCCTGCCCCAACACCATGAACTTCACCCCGGCCGTGGCCAGCAGCTCGGCGACGGCCTTGGTCGTCTTCTTCGCGCGGTCCTCGTACGCGCCCGCACACCCGACCCAGAACAGGTACTCATAGCCGTCGAAGGAGTCCGCGTCCTGCCCGAAGACCGGGATGTCGAAGTCCATCTCATTGATCCAGTTGAGACGGTCCTTGGCGTTCTGACCCCACGGGTTGCCCTTGTTCTCCAGATTCTTGAACAACCCGGCCAGCTCCGACGGGAACTCCGACTCGATCAACACCTGGTAGCGGCGCATATCGATAATGTGGTCCACATGCTCGATATCGACCGGGCACTGCTCCACACACGCACCACAGGTCGTGCACGACCACAACACCTCCGGATCGATGACGCCGTGCACGTCCTCGCCGCCGACCAGCGGACGCTCGGCCTCGGTGCGCGCGGCCTCGGAGATCTTGGCGAGCTTGGCCTCGTCCGGCTTGCCGTCGGCATCGACCAGGCCGACCTCGTCGCCGCCCATATCTTTGCGGCCACCCGCGAGCAGGTACGGGGCCTTGGCGTAGCCGTGGTCGCGCAGCGACATGATCAGCAGCTTGGGCGAGAGCGGCTTGCCGGTGTTCCAGGCCGGGCACTGCGACTGGCAGCGACCGCATTCGGTGCAGGTGGTGACGTCGAGGATGTCCTTCCAGGAGAAGTCCTCGAACTTGCCGACGCCGAAGGTGTCGTTGTCGGGGTCGGCGGTTTCCATATCGATGGCCTTGCCGCCGGACATCATGGGCTTGGCCGCGCCGAGGGCGACGTCGCCGTCGTCCTCACGCTTGAAGTAGATGTTCGGGAACGCGGCGAACCGGTGCCACGCCACACCCCACGTCAGGTTGCGGCCGACCAACAGCAGGAAGAGGCTGCCGGACATCAGCTTCACGAACGCGAAGACGGAGATCATGACCCCGCTCGCGGGGAGCAGTTCGGCGACCCGCATGGTGAAGAAGTCGGTGGCCGGGTTCGCGTGCCCGTAGGTCGCGATCTTGCCCGCCTTCACCAGGATCATGCCCAGGCCCTCGACCAGGACGATGGCCTCGATGGTGTACGCCGGACCGAACTTCGAACCGCTGAATCGCGACAGCCGCTCCGGCATGCGCGGGTGGTTCAGCTGGCGAATGACGATCAGCGTGACGATGCCGACGACGGTGCCGATACCGAGGATCTCGTCCCACAGGTGGTAGACCGCCCAGTCACCGAAGATCGGCCAGTGGAATTCGGGGTTGAACGTTTGTCCGTACGCCTCGAAGAAGAGGATGAAACCGCCGAGGAAGCCGATCATCACCAGCCAGTGCGCCCAGCCGACGGTGCGGAATTTGTTCATCCGCGTGTGGGCCAGGAACTCGACGAGCATCTGCTTGAAACGCGGGAAGAACGGCCGCCAGCGATCGGGCGCGGGCTGGCCGACCATGACGGTGCGTGCGATGTTTGCCACACCGCCGACGAACGACGCCCAACACAAAAGACTGAGCGTCGCTCCGATCGCGCCCAGCGTCACTGTCAGGGCATTCATGTCGCGACCTTTCTTCGGGCTACGAGCCTGCGCGGGGTTGGCCTGCTCCAACTCCGGTGTGCACGTATCTTAACGAACGGTAAGTTACCCGCCGGTAACTTATTCGTCCAGAGCTTTCCCGCACTGTAAATCGCGACAAATCCGGAGCCCAACCAAGGGTCGGCTAACTTACACAGCTCACAACCGTCGCCGAGAAAGGAATGTCGCATATCACCACTTGTTGGACTAAGCTCACGCTGTCCGTTGTGCTGTGCGCATCTTCACACTGCTCGGGGAGGTTCTCGCTGACATTCGCGCCCCACGCGCGAACGTGTCACGAGGGAAGCGTGAGCTCTCGCGGTGAGGATGCGGCAGCGGAGACCTGATGATCGATTGGATAACCGAATGAAGTTTCGCGGCACCATTGCGGCGGCTGCTCTGGCGATCGGCGCACTGACCGTCGGTTCCACCGTCGCACATGCCGAAGAGGCGCCCGCGCCCCAGGATGTGAGCTACTCCGTCAAGCTCGTCGACAAGACCATTGTCGCCACGCTGAAGAACGGCACGTTCGAGCTCACCGAGGTCGCGGTCGAGGGTGGGGAACCCGAGGACAAGCAGACGATGGTGAACGTCAAGGACACTCAGGGCGCCACCCTCATCTCGTTCCCGCTGGCGTTCGACATCGCCGGTTCCGAGGTCGAGGTGAAGTCGGAGCTCAAGAACGAGGACTCGGTGCTCGAGGTCGTTCCGGAGGCCCCGGCCGACTTCCAGCCCGGCACCCAGCCGCTCACCGTGCAGCCCATCGCGTCGCCGATGGAGGATCAGCGCGCGATGAACAGCTTCTCCAGCCAGTTCGGTATGGCCACCGCCATCGGTGGCTTCGTCGGCACCGCCATCGGAGCCATCATCGGCTGCATCGTGACCATCCCGGCCATGTGCGTTCCCGGCCTGGTCGCGGGTGCGGGCATCGGCGGCATTCTCGGCACCATCGCGGTGGGTGGGCCGACCCTGATCGCCGCGGGCCTGGAGCTCATCCAGACCCTCCAGGCGGCCCCGGGCACCACCAAGTGGGCCAACTGACACCGCATCCGTAATACGCGTACGGCCCCCGTCTCCGCAGGGAGACGGGGGCCGTACGCGTATCGGGCACCCGCCGTGCGGTGGGCCGCCCACAACAGACGAAACCCCTTATGGTCTGCGGAATTCGCACACCATAAGGGGTACTCCCCGTGGTCGGGTCGAGGCTAGGCGCCCCAGTTGCAGGAACCCGCGGCGCCGCCCGCGGAAATGGTGCACATGGACTGCAGGAGCTTGAGCAGCATTCCCGCGACACCGGTATCGCCTGCGATGAAGAGCATGAGGTACCTCGAAAGTTCGTGTGTGCAAATGACTCTGGCGCGTACAGCGCCAGCGATTCGGTACCTTACCTAGATTTCGGGTTTTCGCCTAGTTCGGGTCGAGACCGATGCGACCGCTGTAACTCCGGGTGTCCCGTTCGCGGCCGAACCTGCCGAAGCTGCGTTCGACCATCTCGAAGCCGCCGTCCTCGCGCACCAGCAGCACCGTGCTGCACCGGGTGCCGTGCAGGGTGTGGGCGATGAAGCGGGCGGAGGCGGTGCGCTCCATGCGGCGGCTGAGGCCGGTATCGGGGAGTTCGGTGTCGAGGGCGCGGGTGCGGTCGGCCAGGACCCGGAGATACCCCTCGATATCTCCGGGCGTGGACTCGACCACCGACCGCAGCGCCCGGACGCCCTCGCGGACCTTGGGCCACGCGGGTCGTTCGGTGCCGGTGCGGATGTCGCGGGAATCGGGTTCGGCCGAACCCACCACCGCGTCGTTGGAGATGCCGTGGAAGCCCGGGGCGAGCTCTCGGGGCGCGGACCCGCTGCGATTGCTGTGCCACCACAGCGTCTCCAGGTCCGACACCACCAGGTTGTAGCCGTTGTAGTCGTCCGGCTCCGCCGCCACCGCGCGCACGGTCTTCTCCGGATCGGCCTCGCCGCGCAGGTAGTCCATCAGCAGCGCGCCGCGGGAGCGGACGTCTGTGCGGTTCTCGCCGGGGCGCCGCACATTCGTCACCGTCGCGAACCGCCGTCCCGCCGGAGACACTCCGAGCCAGGTTCCGGGGATCTCATCTCCGGCTCCGAGATCCCGCCCGGCCAGCAGGTCCGGAGCCTCCGGCCACCAGCGCAGCGTTTCCGTTGCCCGCGTGTAGAACTCATCCCGATTCGCGGCCACGATCAGCCGATACTCCGGATGCGCTCGCCACCCGACCAACACCAGACACATATCCCCAGCATGCCGCACGACGGCGGGTCCGGCCTACCGCCCGACGACGCCGATTCACCCCGGAGCGCCGCCCCTGCGCCGCCACTGGGCACACCCTCCCCCGCATACACGAAAGGCCGGTAGCGCAAGAGCTACCGGCCTTTTCGGGCTTACCGAGATCAGTTGCGGACGCGCAGCCCCGGGTTGTCGGAGAGCACGACACTCACCGGCTGGGCGAACAGCTGCGGGGTGTTGCCGGTCAGCAGGCCGATCAGGTTGGGGATCTCGCAGATCGGGTAGTCGGCGACCGAGGAGGCCGAGGAGATGCCCAGCGCCAGGGTGCCGGTGACGATCGGACCGCCGGAGTCGCCCGGCAGAGCGCAGATATTGGCGGAGAAGCTCTGCGTGAGCTGCCGGTCGCCGACCTGCACCACCTGATCGATCGCGTTCACCACGCCGCAGCTGAAGCCGGTGCGCGAGCCGGACTTGCAGACCGGAGCGCCGACGACCGGAACCGCCACGCCGGTGACCGCGATCGGGTTGTTGCCCGGCACCCGCACCAGGTTGTTGTCGAAGCGACCCCGCACCTGGTCATCGATGGACAGGATGGAGTAGTCCTGGTTGCCCAGCACCGACTTCTGGAAGGTGCCCAGCTTCACGCCCGGTTCGTCGCCGGGCAGCAGCTCGTACGCACTGGGCGAGTTCGCGCCGCCGGTGGCCGGGATGTTCGGGTTGCAGTGGCCCGCGGTGATGTTCACGGTCCGGCCCGCGCTGTCGGTGCCGTTGAAGCCCAGCGAGCAGCGCAGCGACATGCGGCCCGCCACCGACGCGTAGCCGTCACCGGCAGCCAGCGGTCCGCCCGTGGCGTCCGCGATCTCGCCGGCCTTGCGCACGTCGGCCTCCTCGCCCGCCACCGGCGGGGCGGGCATCACGATGACGCGTGCCGGATCGACGAAGCTCGGCAGCGGCAGGTCGGAGGTGTCCGCCCGCACCGCGATGCTGTTGTTGACGGTGTCGATGGCCACGCCGCGCACCAGCTTCGACACGGCCTCCGGCTGCTGCTCCAGCCAGCGCTGGAAGGCGTTCTTCTCACCGCGCAGCACGGCCTCGCTCTTGGCCACGTCGCGCACCTGGAAGCCCGCGTCGGCGGCGGCCTGGCGGGCGGCGTCGAAGTTCTCGCCCTGCGCCAGCGCCACGACGCCCTGTCCGGCCTCGTTGAGCCAGGCGCCGCCGAACACCTGTGGGAACTGCCGCTGCGCGGTGGTGGCGAAGGCCGCCACCTGCTGGGCCAGATCGGCGCGCTGCAGGTACTCCTGCGGGGAGATCTTCAGATCGCGCTGGACGGCGTTGATCAGCTCCTGCGGCAGGTTCGGCGCCGGTTCCGCATGGGCGCTCGCTGCCAGGGGTCCGGCTGTCAGCAGCGCAGTGGCCGCGATCGCTGCAGTACGGACGAGGGCGCGCGGTCGACCCGCGGCAGGCGAAAAACGCATACGTGGCAGGAGCATGAGCCGACTATATGGTGTCGAGCCCGTTATGCCTACTTATCTCGGGGTGACGTTTCGGTATTCCGCAGGCTAACGAACGGCGTGTCGGCTTCAAGATCACAGCGTGTCGCCCTCACCCGACGTTCGGGCGGGTGCGCACCTGGATACCGCTGCCCAGTCCGCCGCCGGAATTGGCGTCGATATCAGCCAGAATGGCGCGGATCGGAATGCCCAGGGTGGCCGTTCCACCGTACTGCGCCAGCGCCGTATTGGCCTCGTTGCAGTTCGGCGCGTCGGCGGCATTCGAACCACTGGTGATACCCAGGGCCAGCGTGCCGGAGACGATGGCGCCACCGGAGTCGCCGCCCAGCGTGCACGCGCTGCTGGCGAAACCGCGAATGATCTTGGAGTCGCCCTCGGCGGTGTACAGCTGCGTCTCCACTCGGTCGGCCACCACGAAACCGCAAGTGAACGTGGAGGATTGACCCGACTTGCACACCGGCGCGCCGACGATCGGATCCGCCACCCCGGTGATGGTGAGCGTGGTGCCGTTCGAGCCGCGCACCGACGGCTGGTCCATGCCGTTGCGCACGGCCGCGTCGTTCAGCTTGATGACCGAGTAGTCCAGCGAGCTGCGCCCGCCCAGCTGCGAACTCACGAAGGTGCCGACCTGCGGGCTGGCCGCCAGGTCCCGCACGTTCGGCAGGTACACATCGGCCTGCTGATCGGCCTTGCCGAAGTTCGGATTGCAGTGTCCGGCACTGATGTTGAGGGCATTGCCGCCCGCGTCGGTGGCGTTGAAGCCGAAGGAGCACACATCCACGCTCTGCAGCGAGGAGTCGCCCAGCGAGGTCGGAGCGCTGATATAGGTGTCGCCGCCCATGGGACGCCGTTCCACCGGACCGCCGCTGCCCGGGGCGAGCATCACCTTGATATTCGCGATGAGGGTGGGCAGATTCAGCAGATGGCCGACCGGGGTATTGGCGACCGACAGCACCAGCTGGCTGTTGAGGAAGTCGATGGCCACCGAATTGATGGCCGAGGACAGATCCATGGGCAGTTCGGCGATCCACGAATTCAGCTGGCCCATGGCGAATTCCAGATTGTCCGCGCTGACCGGAGCCAACCGGGTCTGATATCCGGCGTCGGCGGCGATCTTGGCGGCGTCCACCGAGGTGACCGCCACGACGGGTTTGCCGTCCTGGCCGAGCCACGCGCCCGCGAATTCCTCGGGTCGCTCGGTCCGGAAATCCCGTGCGTAGTCCCGCAATTCCTGGGCGCGCGTGGAGCGATCCAGATACTCGGCGGGCGTCATACCCAGATCACGCTGAATGGCCTGCGTCAGTTCCGGAGGCAGCTGATCGGCCGAGAGCTGCGGCGATACCGCCTCATCGGCGAGCGCGGGTGCCGCGGCGAACAGGGGGCCGACTAGAACGGTCGAGGTGAAAGCGATGGTGGCTGCTCGAACCGCGGCGCGACGCGCCAAGAACTTGCGCATGGAGTCCCTTCGTAGTGCACCAGCAGACCGCGACGCCCCGTGGTGAGGGTTACACCGGTCAGCGCATCACTTTATGCCATAGCGCACAGAAGGTCGCCACTTGTATCAGTTCTCGCCGAGCGACCACGGATCGCTGAAAATGGGCGGCGGCGGGATCTGGAGTGTGGGCAGCTCCGGCGGCCGGTAGATGTACGGCGGCACCCGGGTCGTGGTCGACGGGCGTGTCGTGGTGGAACTCGGCGGCGTCTCGGTGGTGGTGGGCGGCGGTTCCGGCGCCGGGGGCGGTTCGGGTTCGGTTGTCGGCGTTGGCACTTCGACGACGG
This sequence comes from Nocardia otitidiscaviarum, assembly GCF_007362295.1. NCBI lineage: Bacteria > Bacillati > Actinomycetota > Actinomycetes > Mycobacteriales > Nocardiaceae > Nocardia > Nocardia otitidiscaviarum. Next base: position 7,344,021 of record NZ_CP041695.1, read on the forward strand.
GCGGCGGGGCGGGAAGCGGGGGCTCCTCGGACGGCGTCGGCTCCGGCGGCACCGCGCCCGCGGTGGCGAAGGGTTCGGACCGCACCTCGCCGCGCGGCGGACCCGGCTTCTCCTCGTCCGGACGCAACACCGCGGCGACGCCCAGGCCACCCAGCAGCAAACCGATCAGGGCCGCCGCGACGGCGATCAGCAGTGGTCCGCGATGGCGGGTGGGCGGCTCCGGGGCCGGCTCCTCGGCCTCCGCCTCGACGGCCGGTTCGGTGGTGGTGGCGGCGGGAATGGCGACCGAGTACGCCTGCGCGGGCGGGTCCGGCACCGGAATGGTGGGCAGCACCTCGGTGACGTCGGAGTAGTTCTCGGTGACCGTGGGATCGGGTGGGGTGACACCCGCCGGAGTGGAGAGCACGGCGGCGAGGGCGGCTCGCGCGGCCTGATAGGCGAGGGCCTTGCCGGTGTCGGAGTCGGGCGTGGGTAGGTCGCGCTCGCTGACCAGCACCACCGATTTCAGGCCCAGATAATCCAGCGCCTCGCGGACGGCGCGGATGTTCTCCTCCGGCCACGCGGTCGGATGCGTCGCGTAGAACTCGGCGGGACCTTCGAGATATTCGGCGGCCAGATTGATCAGGCAGAACGCGGCGGTGGCCCACAGATCCTCGGCGCGATACGCCTCACCGTCGTCGACCGGGATGCCCGCCGGGTCGCCGACGGCGGCGGCGAATCCGCCGATGGAGTGCGTATGGCCGGCCGGCTGCTCGCCGCCCAGTTCGGCGTCACCGTCGTCGGACATGTGCAAGCGCGACTCGCGGACGATGTAGTGCACCGGGAGGGTGGCATCGTCCCCGGTCACGATCGCGGCGACGCATTCGTCGTCCGCGATCCGCAGGCCCACCCCAGTGGCCATCCTCGTTACCTCACTCGGTGCGTGCGGGTCTGGCGTCCGCGCCCCGAGGCTCACACGAGTAGGGACCCGTGGCCCATGGCGCGGAGCATTGACAATAACTCCGATCGCGACCCGGCACCGATTCGACGTCGTATCCGCGCCACATGGTGCTCCACCGTCTTGGCCGAAATATAGAGGCGAGCGCCGATCTCACGGTAGGTGAGACCGAGCAGGACCAGTTCGGCCACCTCCCGTTCACGCTCGCTGAGCACGGCGTCCGGCACCGGGTCGGGGCGCGGGGCCGGGGTGGGCAGCGGGCGGATGGGCTGCTCGGGCGGGCGGGACTGCACCCGCACGGTCCTGGCCAACTTCAACAGGGCCGTCGCGGTGCCGGAGTCGTCGGCCGTCAGCGCCGCCTCGCTGGCGAGCCGGGCGGCGTCCCAACTGAGACCCAGTCCCGCGAGCCGCCGCACCGCCGCCTCCACGGGGACGCGCTCCACCTGGCCGCGCAACACCAGCACCCAGGTGCGACCCGCGTCGGCCAGGGCGGCGGCCTGGGTGTCACCCGCCTCCGCGGCCGCCTTCAACCGGTGCGCGTGCGGCAGCAGCCGGTCGGGGCGCTCGTGCGCGATGGCGGCCTGGATGGCGTACCAGTGGAAGGAGTTCGCCCAGGCGGGCGGATCGCCGAGGCGGCGCAGCAGCCGCCGGGCGTCGTCGACCAGCGCGGACACCCGGCTCTCGTCCCGCAACCGGATTCCGGCCAGCCACAGTTCGCCGATCGGCAGCAGGGTCAGCAGGTCGGCGCCCACCTCGTCGAACAGGGGTGCGGCGGCCTGCCAGGCCAGGGTGAGCGCGCTGTGATCGCCGCCGCGCCGCGCCAGGCCGACGATCACCGCGTGCGCGAGCAGCCGGTCCCGCGGATCCAGTGCCGCGATATCGAGCTGGTCGACCGCCTCGGCCGCCGCCCGCTCGTCGCCGCCCAGCATGGCCACCCATGCCGCCAGCACCCGCCGCTGCGGATCGGTCGATGCGCCGCGCAGGGCATCGGCCGCCCGCCGGGGCTCGCCGATGCTCAGGCACAGCAGGGTGGCGATGGAGACCGCCGAGCACGGCAGGAACCGATCCCCACCCGCCTCGGAAGGCGCGAGCCCGGAATGCGCGGCGTGAATGAGCGCGGACGCCGCGGCCATGGTGGCACCACGCCGTGCATCGGCGTGCACCTGCGGGAAGCCCAGGCCTGCCGTCTCGGATGCGGTGGTGTCCGCGGGTTCGGTGCGGGCATACCCGGGTGCCCCGGTCGGCCGAACCGGTGCCGCGACCGTGCCGCCTGCCGAGAAGTCCTGCCGTGCCCCATCGGTGGTGCCCGGTCGTGAACCGCCGGTGGCGCCGGGTCGTGAACTGTCGGTGGCGCCCGGCTGTGAACCGTCGCCCGTGGCGCCCGGCTGTGATCCGTCGCCCGTGGCGCCGGGTCGTGAACCGTCGCCGGTTGAGCCCGGCTGGGAACCGTCGCCAGTGGAGCCCGGCCACCCGGCGACCGCGGGCGGTGTGCTGGGCGGTGCGGTCGTGAACGGTCCGGCGGTCCGTGCGGTGTCGGAGGCTGCGGTACCCCGTTCGGGCGTCGTGGTGGTACCGGCGTCGAGGAACGATCGTGTCGCGGCGCTGCCCGGCGGTGCCTCGGCGGGCCCGGCGCGCTCCGGCGTCGTGGGGCGGCTGTCGCCGATCGCGGACACGGAGCCCGGGCTCGATGCCGGGCGTACGGCCATCGCGTCGCCGCCGGTCGTGGAGTGCGTGCGCACGGGCGCGGCGCCCGACACGGTGGCAGCGGACGGCGAGCCGCCATCGGAGTGCCGTCGTGTCGAATCATCGTGGCGATGCGCTGCCGGCGGCGTCGCATCCCCGGGTGGTGTCGGGGTTTCGGAATGCGGTGCGGCCACGGGTGACACCGAACTCTCGGGGTGGTCCGCCGCCGGGGATGCTCCGGGTGCCGGAGTGCCGTGGGATTCGCGCGGTGGTCGCGTCGCGGCGCGCGGGGTGCGCGGGCCGGGTTCGACCGACTTGGCCAGGGCGGTGGCGATGGTCGCGGCGCGGGCGGTGGCCTCGGTGGGGGGCCAGCGGTCGGCGGAGGCGGAGAGGGCGCGGGCCACGGCGGGGTCGCCCGCGAGGTAGAGCACCGTCGCGCCGACGGCCCAGTCCGCGCCGATGCGCTGCGGGCCGAGCCAGGTGTAGAGCTGGGCGGCCCGGGAGATGAGGCCCCGGCGGGTCCAGACCCCCGCGCAGATGCGCACGGCGGCGGCCAGTTCCGCGGGCGCGATATCCTCGCGGGCCAGGGCGGGTTCGGCCAGTCGCAGGGCGGTGTCGCAGTCGCCGGCCCGCGCGGCGGCATCGGCCCAGCGCACGGCGATGGTGTTCGGGTCGGCTCCGGCCGCCGCGACGGCCGCGTAGTAGCGCGTCGCCTCATCGCCAGCCTTTTCCGCTGCGGCGCAGAGGAACTCGGCGAGGCGCGGATCGCGCACCCCGGATTCGGCCAGCAGCAGCGCGGTGTGGTCGCGCAGCAGCCCGGCGTCCAGGCGGGCCCGCAGCAGGCGGCGCTGCACGCCCAGGAAACGGCGGTCGCCGACCAGCGTGCGCAGCGGGGTCACCGCGGGCGCCAGCAGCAGATCGGCGTCGGTGATGAGGGCGCTGGCTCGGGCGCGGTCCACCAGATCCTGTGCGGCCCCGAGGTTCACCTCCAGCACCTCGGCCAGCTCACTGGCGTCCAGGCCCGCGCCGATGGCCGCCACCACCAGGGTGTCGAGCAACTCCGGATCGGCGTCGTCGAGACGGGCGCGCGCCCAGGACGTGACGGCGCTGTCGACCGCGCCCATACCGGCGTCCAGGCGGGTAGCGCAGGCGGCGGCCAGGGCCGCCACCACACCGCCGTGGATGCCGCCGGTCTGGCGGTGGATGTGCTGGGCGATGCCGCGCGGCACCATCATGCCGAGTTCCCTTGCGAACGGCGCGATTTCGGCCACCGCGAGGGCGCGCAGGTCGACCACGCGCCCGCGCCGAGACACCAGATCGGTGAGGGCGCGCAGGCGAGCGTCGTGCGGGCGCGGGCGGGTGGCGATGACCACCGTGCGGTGTCCGGATTCCGCTGCGGCGCAGAGGGCTTCGAGCGCCGCATCGGACAGTGTGTGGGCATCGTCCACCACGAGAGCCGTGCGGGCGACCCGGCCCGAACCGGGATGGGTTGTGGTGACGGGCGATCCGCCGCCCTGGCCGTCGTGCGGGTTGTCCGTCGGTATGGTCCCCCGCGTCCGCAGCCGATTGCGAATGGCCGACAGCAGTGTGGACTTGCCGGTGCCCGAGCGGCCCCGGACCAGGTACAGCAGGGGAACCGAATCCTCGGAATCCAGTTCCCGGAACAGATCTCGCGTGTAGGGCAGCGAGTCGAGCGCTATGGGTATGTTTCCGGCCACGACGATCAACCCCTAGCCGCCCGTGTTGGGGAGGATCTGCTTGGGCGCGTCCAGCACCGAGCCGACGGTGTCGTCCACCCGATCGATGACACCCGGCAGGATGGGCACGGAGGGCTGCTGCGGCGGCTGCGGTGCGGGCTGCTGCGTCGGCTGCGGCGCTGGTTGCGGCGCCGGTTGCGGTGCGGGCTGCGGTGCGGGTGTGGGCTGCTGCGTCGGTTGCGGTGCGGGGGACTGCGCGGGCGCGGGTGCGTTGCCGGGCGCGGGTGCCGGGGCACCGGGCGCGGGCGACGGGGTCCCCGCCGTCGCGACCTGCTGCACGGTGGCGGGCGCACCGGGCGTATGCGGTTGGCCGGGCACTCCGGGTGTGTTCGTGAGCGCGGGCGCCTCCGGGCTGCCCGGCGCACCCTCGAGCCGGCCCGCCTCGGATACGGCGGGGTCGGCCGCGATACTCGTCGACGGCTGTCCAGGCGTGGGGGTGGAGGACGGGCCGGACTGCACACCGGTGCTGATCGCGAGGGTGCCGGTGGCGAGTGCGGCGACCGCCAGGGCGGTGACGCTCACCACCGCCAGCCGTTTCCGATTGCGCGGGCCCGGGTCGGGCGCGGTCTCGGGCAGTTCCGGTGGCACCGCCGTGACCCGGGCGGCCGTGCGTTCGCGGCCGCGGGCGGGTCCGTGTTCGTCGTCGCGGGGGGTCGCGGCGGGCGCCGCGTCGGCCGAGGACGCAGCGCCGTGCGAGTGGTGCTCGTCGTGTTCGTCGTACGTGTCGTGAGCGCTGTACGTGTCGTGAGCGTCGTACGTGTCGTGTTCGTCGTAGGTGTCGTGAGCGCCGTGCATGTCGTGTTCGTCGTACGCGGCGTGACCGCCGTACACGTCGCGCCCACGACTCTCGCCGGTCGCGGCAGCCGTAGCGCCCGCGCCGGGTGGCAGTGCGCCACTACGCGCCTCATCCGCGCGCCCCGAGTTCGGGTCGCGGGGGATGGCGGTGGTATCGCCGTCGCCGCCCGGTCGGGTGGCGCGGCGCACCGGTGCGGTGGGCGCGACGAGGGCCGGGTGGGGTTCGGTCGCGGTGGTGTCGGTGAGCAGATCGGCGGCCAGCAGGGCAGCGCCGTGGGCGCTGATGTGCGCCGGGTCGGCGGCCGCGGCCACGGGGATGCCGAATTCGGTGGAGAGCAGTTCGGTCACCAGCGGAATGGCCGCGCCACCGCCGGTGAGCAGGACGCCGTCCAGTTCGGTGACCCGCAGTCCGGCGCGCCGCACCGCCTCGCGCAGCAGGTCCATGGATCCGAGCAGGGGGCCGCGCAGCAGCTCCTCCAGCTCGTCGCGCACCAGCCGCACGTCCATGCCGAAGGCGGGCAGCCGGACCGGTACCACTGCCGCCGTCTTTTTGGAAAGCTCTTCCTTCGCAATTCTGCAGCGACCGCGCAGTGCGGCCAATTCTTGTTCGACGATCGGGTCGAACGGATCGAAATCGTTTTGCCCCACCGCATTAGCCAGAACGTAACGCATGGCCAGGAGATCGAATTCCGTACCCGCCACCATGGTCGAGTGCACCGGTTCTCCGAGCAGACCCGACAGCGGCCCGGTACGAACCACCGAAATGGTCAAACCGGTTGCGCCGAGATCATATACGGCCATCGCGCCGTCGTGCTCGGTTCCGTGTACCTCGCGCAGCCACCGCATGGCCGCGGTCGGTTCCGGCACCAGTGCGACGCCGTCCAGTCCGGCGGCATCCAGCGCGGACCGCTGCACCTCCACGGTGTGTTGCGTCCACCAGGCCGGATAGCAGGCGACCGTGGCCGCGGCGGAGCCGGTGTCGCGCACCGCGCGCGCCACCGCCGCCGCCACGAGATCCGCCGCGCGAACAGCGGTTCCGTCTCCGATGCGCATGTCCACGGGATCCCCGACCCGGGCCAGAATGCTCTCCGTGACCTCCGCCGCCGAGCCGAGCAGACTCGGACAGGCGTGTAGTTCGCGTCGTCCCCCCGAAGTCGTCACGGCGACTGTGTGCAGCGACCCGACCGTAATGCCGAGCGCCTGACCCTGACTCATTCGAGAACCCCTGTTCTACAAACACACCCTGCCCGGTGTGCCGTTTCGAAAGTCGATCAGTCCGATATGTACTAAGGCTTGGGTTGTGGCTTGCGAGCCACATGTGAGCTGTCGGTTGCTGGGGGGTCGTCGTTACCGCGTGCGGGGCAGGTACGGGGAAATTCCCCTAATCCCCACCCCGCCCCCAATGGTTCGGGGTCCGGCAACAGGGGAGTTCACCCCGTTCCGGAGTAACGCGTGAGCTTCCTAGCGTGAAAGGCAATTCGACAACCGCGGACCGCAGGGGTCCGCCGAAGGAGGCGATTTGCCATGAGTCCCAATGCGATTCTCGAGTTCATCCTCAGCCTGCTGCGGGACAGCGAGGCTGCCGCCGCCTACTGCGCCAACCCCGGACAGGCGCTGGTGGACGCCGGGCTGGCGGCGGTGACGCCGGAGGATATCGCCGCCGTGGCCCCCATGGTCGCCGAGTCGGCGCTGGTAGCGGGCGGTTCGGCCTTGTCGGCCATCGTCGCCGCGGGTGGTCTGGAGACCGCGGTCGCCGGTGCGGTCAATGGCGCGGTGAACGGCGGGGCGTCGGTCGGCACGGTCGCGGCGGGGACGACCGGGGTCGCGGCCACCGCCACCGCCGCCACCGCGGCCGAGGTGAATCTCGGCGGCCAGGCCGAAACCGGCGTCGACCTGGGCGCGGGCCTGGGTGCGGTGGCCGATGTCGCCGCCGGGCTCTCCACGGCGCTGGGCGGCGCACTGGAGACCGGTGCGGACGTGAGTGCGGGACTCGGCGCGGGGCTCGGCGCGGGACTCCAGGGCGCGGTCGACGCCGCCACCCAGGTGGGTGCGGGGGTCGACGCCGGACTGGGCGGACTCGTGAACGCGGGCGGCCAGCTGGGCGCGGGCCTCGGCGGAGCCCTCGGCGCGGCCGCCGATCTCGGTGGTCAGCTCGGTGCGGGCCTGGAAACCGGTCTGAACGGCGCGATCGACACCGCCGCCGGACTGGGCGCCCAGGTGGGCACCGATCTCGGCGCCGGACTCTCCGCCGGTCTCGGCGGCGCCGTGGCGGCCGGTGCCCAGGTCGGAGCCGATCTGGGGGCGGGCCTCGACGCGGCGCTCGACGGAGCCGTGGACACCGGCGCTCAGCTCGGCGGCGGTCTGGAAACCGGGCTGACCACGGGTGTCGGCGGTGTCGTCGATGCCGGTGTGGAACTCGGCGGTGGCTTGGAAGCCGGACTGTCCGGCGTGGCGGACACCGGTGCTCAGCTGGGCGCGGGCCTGGGTGGTGCGGTGGATGGCGCGGTCAGCGTCGGAACGGGCCTCGCGGCCGGTGTCGGTGGCGTGGTCGACGGTGCGCTGGGTGCCGGTGCGGAACTCGGCGGCGGCTTGGAAGCCGGACTCTCCGGCGCGGTGGATTCCGGTGCCCAGCTGGGCGCGGATCTCGGTGGTGCGGTGGACGGTGCGGTGACCGCCGGAACGGGCCTCACGGCCGGTGTGGGCGGTGCCGTCGATGGCGGGCTGGAGACCGGTTTGTCCACCGGTATCGGCGGGGCTGTCGATGCGGGCGCGCAGCTGGGCGCGGGACTCGGCGGCGCCGTGGACGGTGCGCTGGGGGCCGGTGCGGAAGTCGGCAGTGGTCTGGAAACCGAGCTGTCGACCGGCGTCGGCGGGGCTGTGGACGCGGGTACGCAGCTGGGTGCGGGTCTCGGCGGAACGGTCGATGGTGCGCTGGGTGCCGGTGCGGAACTCGGTAGTGGGCTGGAGACCGGTATCGGTGGTGCGGTGGACGCGGGCGCGGAATTCGGCAGTGGGCTGGAGTCCGGGCTGTCGGGTGCGGTGGACACCGGTGTGCAGGCGGGTGCGGGTGTCGGTGGTGCGGTGGACGGTGCGCTCGATGCCGGGGCCGGTCTGGGTGCCGGCGTCGACGGCGCGTTGGGTGCCGGTGCGGAGCTCGGGAGTGGGTTGGAGACCGGGCTGTCGACGGGGGTCGGCGGGGCGGTCGATGCCGGTGCGGAATTCGGCGGTGGGCTGGAGTCCGGGCTGTCGGGTGCGGTGGATACCGGCGCGCAGGCGGGTGCGGAACTCGGTGGGGCGGTCGGTGGGGCCGTGGACACCGGCGCGCAGGTCGGTGGCAGTGTCGACGCCGCGCTGGGGGCGGAGTCGGGGCTGGATGCCGGTGCGAGCTCGAATCCCTGGGCGGGACTGGATGTTTCGCAGGCATTCGGCGCCGGGGTGCAGGGCGGCGTCGAGGGCGACCTCACCGGTGGCACCGAGACGTCGCTGTTCGGGGACGCGGGCTTCGGCGGCGGGGCCGAGGTGGGCGGCGTCGCCGGTGGCGGCATCGTCGACGACATCCTGCAGTCGTGATGCCGCAGTCGTGACGCTGCACTCGTGACCGCACTGGTGATTCGGAGGTAGGGCTGTGACGGGAACCGCGGTGGCTCGGCCGCTGCTGTCGATACTGGGTGACACCATCGCGGTCGCACGCGCGGCCGACCGAGGTGACCTGGTAGGGCGACTGGAGACGGTCGCCCAGCGGATCCGCGATCCGCGACGGCGCATCGTGGTGGCCGGCTTGGGCAATCAGGGCAAGAGTCAGTTCGTGAACGCGCTGCTCAACCTGAATGTCTGTGCGGTGGGCGATGATACGACCACCACCGCCACGGTCACCGTGGTCCACGGCAGCGAGTCACGGGCCGCGGCCGTGCTGGCCGGGCCGGGCGGCGGCGAGGCCGAATCCACCCGGGTCCCGGTACCTTTCGAGAATCTGGGCGCGATCGAACCCACCGTGCGGGCGCGGCCGGTGCTGCGGGTGGAGGTGGAAACCGCCAACCCGCTGCTCGCCGACGGCATCGCGGTCGTGGACACCCCCGGCCTCGGTGCACACGGAAATCCCGGTGCGGCAGGCGTTTACGCCACCATCCCGGGAGCCGACGCGGTACTGCTGCTCAGCGACGCCTCCACCGAACTCACCGTGCCGGAGGTGGAATTCCTGCGGCAGGTGCGGGAGTTGAGCCCCGCCGTGGCAGTACTGCTCACCAAGATCGACCTGTATCCACACTGGAGGCAGGTCCACGACGCGAATCAGCGGCACCTCGAGACTGCGGGGCTCGAGGTTCCGCTGATTCCCGTCTCCGCCGTCCTGCGCACCCACGCCATGCGGCTGCGCGATGAACAGCTCGGCCGCGAATCGGGTTTCGGGCAGGTGTTCCAGTTTCTGCGCGACCAGGTCGTGGCCCGCGACCAGGCCGCCACCCGGCAGGCGGTGGGCGTCGACATCGGTTCGGCGGCCGAACATCTGGCGTTGGCGTTGAGCAGCGAACTGGTGGCGCTGCGCGATCCCGAGCGCGGGGCCGCCGCCATCGTGGAACTGCGTTCCGCCAAGGCGGCCGCCGAGCGGCTGCGCCGCAATACCGCCGCCTGGCAGCAGACTCTCGCCGACGGCATCACCGATCTGGCCGGGGATATCGACCACGATCTGCGCAACCGGCTGCGCGATATCGCGCGCGAGGGCGAGGAGTGGATCGACGCCAATGATCCCGGGCGGCATTGGGACACCATCGAGGAATGGCTGACCGGAACCGTGGGCACGGCGGTCGGCGACAATCTGCTGTGGACCCGCACCCGCGCCATCCGGCTGGCCGAACGGATCGCCGGACACTTCACCGAACTCGGCGCGGTGGACCTGCCCGAGCTGGCCGGCAGCCTGGACCCCGACGGCTCCCGCGTCGGCTCCTGCACCCTCGCCGATCTGGAGCCCGATCTCGGCTTCACGCACAAACTGCTGGTGGGGGTGCGGGGCTCCTACGGCGGCGTGGTGATGGCCGGGCTGGCGGGCACTCTGGCCGGGATGGCGATCATCAATCCGCTGTCCATCGGCGCGGGAGTGATTCTGGGCGGCAAGGCGTTCCGTGACGACAAGCAGGCGCGGCTGGCCAAGCGCCGGATCGAGGCCAAGGCCGCCGTGCGCCGGTACGTCGACGATGTGGCCTTCCACTCCGGCAAGGAGACCAAGGACCGGCTGCACCGCATCCACCGCCTGCTGCGCGATCACTTCACCGGCGTGGCCGACCGCTCGCTGCGCTCCCTGGACGAATCCCTGCGCGCCGCCCAGGAAGCCGCCACCCTGGAAACCTCCCGCCGTACCGGACGCGCCACCGAACTCGAGCGCCAACTCCGCGTCGTGGCCGAACTCCGCCGCCACGCCGACGCGTTGCTCACCCTCGAAGCCCGCCCGGCCGCCCGGGCGCTCCCACCCCCGTGACGTGCTCGTTCGCCCGGTGACAGGGTTGGGCCATGGGTAGTCGCGAGGAGACCGGGGAGTCCCGCTACCGTGTGTGAATGGTTTTCGATGCCCCGGGTGCAGTGGCCGGGATCGTGCCCGAGGCGCGGCGGTTGATCGGTGTGGCTCGGCAGGCGTATGCGGGGCAGGCGCGGGTGAGCGCGCTGCTCGCCGACTGCGCGCGCCGCCTGGACGAACCGCTGCGGGTGGCGTTGGCGGGTCAGCTCAAGGCCGGTAAGTCGACGCTGTTGAACGCCCTGGTCGGGCAGGACATCGCGCCCACCGACGCGACCGAGTGCACCCGGCTGGTGACCTGGTACCGGCACGGTCCGACGCCGCGGGTGACCGCGTTCGCGCGCGACGGGGCGCACGCCGATGTGGGGGTGCGCCGGGATCGCGGGGCCGACGGGCTGGCCACACCGCATGGCCTGCACTTCGACCTGTCGGCGCTGCGGTGGAACGCGCCCGGTGCGCGCGAGGTGGACCATCTCGACGTGCAGTGGCCGTCGGAGGAATTGGCGCGCACCACGATCATCGACTCACCCGGTATCTCGTCCATGTCGCGGGAGGTCTCGGCGCGCACGGCGCGCCTGCTCACCCCGGCCGCCGATCCGGCCGGTGTGGTGCTGCCGGGCGCGGACGCCGTCGTCTACCTGCTGCGCCGCCTCGATGCCGCGGATGTGAATTTCCTCGAAAGTATCGGCGCTGGTAGCGGATCCGGTCAGGCCGCCGATGCGGGCGCTCCCGGGCTCGGATACGGGGCGTTCGGTGCGGGTGCGTCCGGCACGGGGAGATTCGGGCATGGAACGACCGGTACCGGGGCATCGGTCGGCGCTGCCGGTGCGCACGGGCCGGGAGCGTCGCCCGCGGGCTACACGGCCGCCGCGGCCCCGCTCGGGGCGGTCGGTGTGGTCTCGCGCGCGGACGAGATCGGTGCCGGCCGTATCGACGCCCTGCACTCCGCCCGCGAGGTGGCGTCCCGTTTCGCCGAGGAGCTCGAGCGCACCGGGCTGTGCCAGTCCGTGGTTCCGGTGGCGGGTCTGCTGGCCTTCGCCGCCGCCACGCTGCGCCAGCGCGAGTACGCGGCCTTCGAGGCCCTGGCGACGGTGCCGACCGAGGAACTCACCGCGGCCCTGCTGTCGGCGGACCGTTTCGCCCGCCCCGATCTGCCGCTGCCGGTGTCGCCGGAGTTGCGCGCGCATCTGGTGGCCCGCTTCGGCCTGTTCGGAATCCGGTTGTCCGTCACGCTGATCCGCCTCGGGGTGCGCGACTCCGCCAGTCTGGCGGCCGAACTCACCAATCGCAGCGGACTGGATGAGCTGCGCTCCGTGCTGGATGTGCAATTCGCCCAGCGCGCCGAGGAATTGAAGGCCCACTCCGCGCTCACCGCGCTGGCCCGCATTCTGGCCGCCTACCCGGGCACCTCCGCCGACGCGCTGCTCCCGCGCGTGCGCACGCTGCTCGCCGATGTGCACGGTTTCGCGGAACTGCGCCTGCTCGGCCGTCTCCGCTCCGATGAGCTGCCGCTGCCGGAGGACGATATCGCCGAATTGCAGCGCCTCATCGGCGGTTCCGGCGTGGCCCCCCATCTGCGCCTGGGGCTGCCCGCCGACACCGATCTCACCACCCAGCGCGAATACGCTCTCGCAGCCGTGCGCAAATGGCGTTCCCGCGCCGGTCATCCGCTGGCCGATCAGGTCACGGCGACGGCGTGCCTCACCGCCGCCCGCAGCGCCGAGGGCCTGCTCGACACGCTCAACGATCCCCCGACCACCCCGCTGACCCGCATCCCGCGGCACCGCGCGTAGGCCGCGGATCAGGGTGCGGTGGCGGTGCTGCGGGGGTCGATGAGGATCTTGGCGTGGTGGTCGGGGGAGGCGAGGGCGCCGAAGGCGGCGTCGATGCCGTCCAGGCCGACGGTGCCGGTGACGAGCGGGCTCGGGTCCACCGTGCCGTCGGCGATCATGTGCAGGGTGTCGCGGAATTCGCCGGGGTCGTAGCCGAGCACGAAGCGCAGTTCGATCTCCTTGTTGATGGCGGTCGCCGGGTGGATCACATCGGGCTGCATGCAGACGCCGACCACCACGACGCGGGACATGGGCGGTGCGGCGGTGAGGATCTGATCGAGAATCCCCGGAACGCCGACGCATTCGAAGATGACCGGCGTGGCGGGCCCCTGATCGAAGGTGTGGGCGGCGCGGAACAGATACCACCAGGGCAGCTTCGGAATGCGCCGCAGCCGTTCCATGGCGTCGAAGCCGAGATTGAGGATGTCGGTCGCACCACTGATGCGCGAGGTGCGGGGCGCGGCGTCCCAGGGCGATGCGACGGCGGGGTCCACCACCACATCGGCCCCGCAGCGCCGCGCCAGTTCCCGGCGGCGCGGTGAGAGATCGCTGGCCACCACCGTGCGCACCCCGGCGGCCTTCAACATGCTGACGACCGCCAGCCCGATCGGTCCGCAGCCGATGACGAAAGCCGTTCGCCTCCTGCCGATCCGGCTCTTGCGCACCGCATGCCAGGCCACCGCCATGGGTTCGGTGAGCGCCGCGAGTTCGGCGGACAGGCCGTTCGGCACCGGGAAGGTCATGGACTCCTGCACCACCACCTGCTCGGCGTAGCCACCGGGCGCGGCGACCGACAGGCCGGTCAGGTGCGGTTGCCGTCCCTGCCGTTGAATCGGCAGCGCCACCACGGGAGTGCCTGGCCGCCAACGCTTTCGGCAGCCGGGGCCGTAATCCACGACCGTGCCGGAGAATTCGTGTCCGAGCACCACACTCTGCGCCGAGCGCATGAAGTGCCCGTATCCGGTGGCGGCCGCCAGCTCCGCCAGTTCGTCGCAGTGCACGCGGGCATGCAGATCCGATCCGCAGATGCCGCACCGCACCACGTCGATCAGCACCTGCCCGCGACCGGGAACCGGTGTCGGCAGCTCCTCCACCCGAAACTCGCCCTTGGTGACCACGGCCGCTCGCATACCGGCACTCCTGTCGACTCGCACGTGACGCTCGTCACCCAATCTAGCGGTCGTGGCCGCCCGCGCGGTGCGGACGGCGGCGACCGCCGACCTCACGGACTCGACGCGAACCACGGCCGGGAGACCGTGGATGCGAGTCCGACTGGATTCGAGGTGAACCACGGCGGGGGTGACCGCGGGTACGAGTCCGACTGGATTCGAGGTGAACCACGGCGGGGGTGACCGCGGGTACGAGCCCGAGCGGACTCGAGGTGAACCACGCTGGGGAGATCACTGCCACGAGCCTGATCGGACTGCGGCCGACCCACGTCGGACAGAGTCGTCGGCCCGCGCGCCGCGAGCAGCGCGAGCCTGCGTTGCCGGGTGGGCTCGAGCCTCGCCCGCGCGTCCACGTCGCGACCGATGCGACCTGTCGGCGACCGGGTGTGGGTGACGGTGCGGCGGGTATCCGCCCGGTGTCGAAAGGCAGGTGGGTCATGGGGCGACAGGACATCGTGCGGGCGCTGTTGGATCGCGCGGGGACGAGTTATGCGGCCGAGGCCGGGATCCGGCTGGCCGACAAACCCGCGTCGCTGTTCCAGCTGTTGATGCTGTCTCAGCTGCTCAGTGCCCGCATCTCCGCCGATATCGCCATCTCCGCCGCCCGCGAACTGGTCGGCAGCGGATACACCACCCCGCGGCGGGTGGCCGACGCCGACTGGCAGGAACTGGTCGACGCGCTCGGCCGCGGCCACTACCGCCGCTACGACGAATCCACGGCCACCCGGCTCGGCGCGAACGCGGCGCTGCTCCTCGACCGCTACCACGGCGACCTGCGCCGACTCGCCGAGGAATCCGGGCGCGATCCGGCGCGGCTGGCGAGCCTCCTACAGCGGTTCCAGGGCATCGGCCCGGTCGGCGCGGAGATCTTCCTCCGCGAGGTGCAGGACACCTGGACCTGGGTCCGCCCCCACTTCGACGAGCGCGCCCGCCGAGGCGCGAGCCGCCTCGGCCTCCCGACCGACCCCGCCGCCCTGGACCGCCTCAGCCCACCCGGCCACGACGCCGACCTGGCGGCGGCCCTGGTCCGCGTCACCCTCGACCGCGACCTCGCCCACGAGATCCTGAGCACCACCCGCTAGTCCTCGACGGCACCACCGCAGGTCCGTGCAGCCGCGCTCCCGCCCGAATGAACCGCGCCCGCAAGGTGGCCGCCCAACCGCGTGCACCCGATGATGCCGCGCCCGTGAGGTGCGTGCTGCCGCGTCACCCGCGTGGTGGTGCCGCGTCAGTGAGCTTGCTGCTACCCGAATGATGCCGAGCACTCGAGGTGGCTGCCCGCCGCGTGCTAACCGAATGATGCCGAGCCCCCCAAGGTGGGTGCTGGCCGCGTGCTGCGGGAATGATGCGCGCTCGCGAGGTGGTGCACCCTCTTGCGTCGCTGGAGTGGCGCCGGAGTGCTGCCGCGCTCGCGAGGTGAGGGCCAGCCGTCTGTGCTGCCGCGTATCCCGCGTGGTGGTGCCGCGTCCGCGAGCTTGCCGCCGCTGCGTGTGTCGCTGGGGTGATTCCGCGCCTGCGAGGTGTCCTGTCGCGTGTGTGTCGCTGGGGTGATCCCGCGCCTGCGAGGTGCCCTGCCGTGTGTGCCGTCGGAGGCGTGCCGCGTCCGTGAGGTGGCTGCCGCTGTTGTCTCGCCGGTCGGTCGTACCCGCGCGGCCGGTGGCATCGCGCACCCGCGCGCGTACCGCACACCCGGGTCCGCAGCGCGGGCGCGGCTGGGCGGGATCCACGTGGTCGTGGTGGAGTCGGCCTCGGTCCGCCGGTTTCCCTATTCGGCACCTATCGACGGTGGTAGGTGGTACAAAACGGGCGTTCTGCGCTTACCATCCGGGGGTGAGTTCGAGATCGCCCGGTTCGGCGGCCGGAACCGGGCGGGTTCGGGCCCGGGATATCGACCGGGTCACCACGCGTGCCCGGCTGGATGCCGCCTATGCGGAGGGCCAGCTCGGGGCCGACGAGTACCACGAGCGTTCGGAGCGGGCGGGTAGGGCCGAGACGCTGGGCGAGCTGCACCGGCTGGTCGGGGATCTGCAACCGTCGCCGGGGGCCACGGACCTGTCACTCCCGCAGCCGAATCCGGCGTGGACCAGGGCGCGCAAGGGCGGCTATCCGCCGCGCGTGCGGGCGCGTCACGCCGACCGCGCCGCCACCTGCGCGGTCCTGGACGCGGCGCTCGCCGACGGCCAGCTGTCCGTCGACGACCACCATGCCCTGACCGAACTGGCCGGTGCGGCAACAACTCTCGGGGAACTCGCGGAGCTCACGGCCGACCTGCAACGCCCCGCCGACGCTCCCGGTCCGCCCCGTCCGCCGCTGCCGCACCGCCGCTACTGGTTCCCGGCGGGCGTGGCCGCGCTCGCGCTGGCCGCCGCCGTGGGCATGTACACCGTGGTCGACCGGCCCGCCGCCGTACCGGCGGGGCCGCCGTCGGTGGATCTCGGCGTCATCGAGCCGAAGGTGATCCCCACCCCGAATCTCCTGACGGTGGCGGGTATCGCCCATTTTCGCGACACCTACCGCGCCAAGTTCGGCGATACCCTGCTCGACGAGGTGAGCCTGTTCGACGAGCACGCGAGCATCGCGCGCGCCGTGCCCGGGGAACCGAATCGTGTGGTGCACTACGGCTATCGCGGCGGTTTCGAGCAGAGCCGTCCGGTGGCCACCCGCAAGCCCGATACGCCGCAATTCGATCTGGCCGCCGTGGATCTCACCGCCCTCGACCGGACGCTCGCCGAAGCACCCGCCCTCCTGAACGTCGACGGCGGCACCATCAGCCATATCGACCTGAAGGTGGACACCGCGCCGGGAGGGTCGCGGACCGCGCCCGTCGCGCTCGTCCGGGTGTATGTGCGCAATGCGTTCGGCGAGAGCGGATATCTGCTACTGGACCCCACGGGAGTGGTGCTGCGCGCCTTCCCCTTCTCCGGATAGGCCGACAGTCATGTCCGACACCCGACGCCACAGCGGCCTGCGCGTCCGCGACTCCGATCGTGTGGACGCCTGCGCCCTGCTCGACGCCGCGCACGCCGAGGGCGAGCTCACCGATGCCGAATACGCCCAGCGTTCGGCGGCGGCCATGCGGGCGCGCACCTTCGGCGATCTCGACACCCTCATCGGCGACCTGCAGATCCCGCGCAACCTCGCCGACGCCCCGGTGGTGCGCGTGCAACGCCGGAAACCGGCACGCCGGTGGCAGGCGGCGGCGGCCACGGTCGTGGTCGCGGGGCTGCTCGGCGCCATGGGCGGTTGCGCGGCCCGCACCACCGCACCCGACCCGCCGCTGCTCGAGCCGACCACCGGGGTGGGCCTGGCGAGTTTTCTCGCGACCTACCGGGACCGATACGGCGATCTGACGGCCGACGAGATGAGCCTGTATCCGCAGTACGCCCTGGTGGAGCGCGCCGTCGATGCGGGCCGAACCGTACGCCTCCGCTACGACGAGCAGGGTTTCAGCTCCACCGACACCGCCCGCGACGACGATGCCGCGGCCTTCGATCTGGCCGACCTGGATGTGCGCGGCTTCGCGGCCGTCATGGCCGGCGCCCCGGAGACGCTGCGGGTCCCCGGCGGCGCCATCAGCCACATCGTCATTCACCGCCCGCCGGGCGCGAACCCCGCCGATCCGGGGGCGAAGGTCAACCCGCCCGTCGTCTTCGTCTACGCGAAGGACGGCAGCCGCGGCGGATACCTGGAGCTGACCCTCGCGGGTGAGGTGCTCGCGGTCCACCCGGCCGAGGACTGATCGAAAAAATTTCTCCGCGCCCCGGGAATAGATGACCTGGGGGCCAGGTTGGTCCTGTTCGACAAGGTTGAGCGAGAGCGACTCAAGTTCAAGTTGCGCCCCGAGCGATACGGGGGCAGGATTGAGCCGACCACGCTCAGTGTTGCTGGGAGCCCATGCTCCCGCGCCAGGCAGGTACGTCAACTAGGAGGATTCACCATGGCTCGTGCGGTCGGTATCGACCTCGGGACCACGAACTCGGTCATCGCTGTTCTCGAAGGCGGTGAGCCGGTCGTCGTCGCCAACTCGGAAGGCTCGCGCACCACTCCGTCGATCGTCGCGTTCGCGAAGAACGGCGAGGTGCTCGTGGGTCAGCCCGCCAAGAACCAGGCGGTCACCAACGTCGATCGCACCATCCGGTCGGTCAAACGCCACATGGGCGAGGACTGGACCGTCGAGATCGACGCCAAGAAGTACACCCCGCAGGAGATCTCGGCGCGCACGCTGATGAAGCTGAAGCGCGACGCCGAGTCCTACCTCGGTGAGGAGATCACCGACGCGGTCATCACCGTCCCCGCCTACTTCGAGGACGCGCAGCGCCAGGCCACCAAGGAGGCCGGCCAGATCGCGGGCCTGAACGTGCTCCGCATCGTCAACGAGCCGACCGCCGCCGCGCTGGCGTACGGCCTGGACAAGGGCGACAAGGAACAGACCATCCTGGTCTTCGACCTCGGTGGCGGCACCTTCGACGTCTCGCTGCTGGAAATCGGCGAGGGCGTCGTCGAGGTCCGCGCGACCTCCGGTGACAACCACCTCGGTGGTGACGACTGGGACGAGCGCATCGTGCAGTGGCTGGTCGACAAGTTCAAGGGCACCTCGGGCATCGACCTGACCAAGGACAAGATGGCCATGCAGCGGCTGCGCGAGGCCGCCGAGAAGGCCAAGATCGAACTGTCGTCGAGCCAGTCGACCTCGATCAACCTGCCCTACATCACCGTGGACGCGGACAAGAACCCGCTGTTCCTCGACGAGCAGCTGACCCGGTCGGAGTTCCAGAAGATCACCTCGGATCTGCTGGACCGCACCCGCAAGCCGTTCCAGTCCGTGATCAAGGACGCCGGCATCTCCGTGGGCGATATCGACCACGTGGTGCTGGTCGGCGGTTCCACCCGCATGCCCGCCGTCTCCGAGCTGGTCAAGGAGCTGACCGGCGGCAAGGAGCCGAACAAGGGCGTGAACCCGGACGAGGTCGTCGCCATCGGCGCCGCCCTGCAGGCCGGTGTGCTCAAGGGTGAGGTCAAGGACGTCCTGCTGCTCGATGTGACCCCGCTGTCGCTGGGCATCGAGACCAAGGGCGGCGTGATGACCAAGCTCATCGAGCGCAACACCACCATTCCGACCAAGCGGTCGGAGACCTTCACCACGGCGGACGACAACCAGCCGTCGGTGCAGATCCAGGTGTTCCAGGGTGAGCGCGAGATCGCCTCGCACAACAAGCTGCTCGGTTCGTTCGAGCTGACCGGTATCCCGCCGGCCCCGCGCGGCGTGCCGCAGATCGAGGTCACCTTCGACATCGACGCCAACGGCATCGTCCACGTGACCGCCAAGGACAAGGGCACCGGCAAGGAGAACACGATCAAGATCCAGGACGGCTCCGGCCTGTCCAAGGAGGAGATCGACCGGATGGTCAAGGACGCCGAGGCGCACGCCGCCGAGGACAAGGCGCGGCGCGAGGAGGCGGAGACCCGCAACCAGGCCGAGTCGCTCGTCCACCAGACCGAGAAGTTCATCAAGGAGAACGAGGACAAGGTCCCGGCGGACGTCAAGTCCAAGGTCGAGGCGGCCATCGCCGAGGCCAACGAGGCGCTGAAGGGCACCGACATCGCGGCCGTAAAGACCGCGGTGGAGAAGCTGGCGACCGAGTCGCAGGCGTTGGGCCAGGCCATCTACGAGGCTTCGGCCGCGGATGCCGCTCAGTCCGGAAACGGCCAGGGCACGCCCGATTCCGATGACACCGTCGTTGACGCCGAGGTCGTCGAGGAGCCTGAGAAGAAGTGACGAACCAGAACCCGAAGCAAGAGCCGATCGTCGACGATCCGGCCGCGGGTGAGGTTTCGGAAGCCGCGGCGGAGGAATCCGCCGCGGCGCAGAATCCCACGTCGGCCTCGTCCGAGCGGCCCGACGGCGCGACCGCGGGGAGCGCCGACGCGCTCGCCGACACCATCACCGCCGAATTGGCCGAGCGCACCGCCGATCTACAGCGGCTGACCGCCGAGTACGCCAATTACCGGCGTCGGGTCGAACGCGACCGCAAGGCCGCCATCGACTCCGCCAAGGCGGCGGTGGTCGGCGAACTGCTTGGCGTGCTCGACGATCTCGATCGGGCCCGCGCCCACGGTGACCTGGAGGCCGGACCGCTCAAGAGCGTCGCCGACAAACTGGCCACCGCCCTGCAGAAGCAGGGCCTCGAGGAATTCGGTGCGGAGGGTGAGCCTTTCGACCCGACCCTGCACGAGGCCGTGCAGCACGAGGGTTCCGGCAGTGAGCCGGTGATCGGCATGGTCATGCGCAAGGGATACCGGTTCGGCGAGCGGGTGCTGCGGCACGCGCTGGTCGGCGTGACCGATGGTCCGACGAACGGCGCTGGGGCGCAGTCGGATCCGACGAACGCTGGCGCGGATGCCAGTAACAACGGGTAAGAAGCGGGAAGGAGGAGATGCCCGGTGAACCGGGAGTGGCTCGAGAAGGACTTCTACAAAGAGCTGGGTATTTCCTCCAGCGCCACCCAGGACGAGGTCAAGAAGGCCTATCGCAAGCTGGCCCGTGATCTGCACCCGGACAAGAATCCGGGGGACGTCAAGGCCGAGGAGCGGTTCAAGGCCGTCAGCGAAGCGCATTCGGTGCTGTCGGATCCGGAGAAGCGCAAGGAGTACGACGAGGCGCGGCGGCTGTTCGCCAGCGGCGGTTTCGGTCGCGGCGGTTTCGCACCGAGCGGCGGTTACGGCGGCACCGGCGGATTCAGCGGCGCCGAGTTCAATCTGGGCGACATCTTCGGCGGGGCGACCGCCGGGACCGGACCCGACGGCGGCCTGGGCGACATCCTGGGTGGGCTGTTCAACCGGGGCGGCGGCGCCCGCGCCTCCTCGCGGCCGCGGCGCGGCAGCGATGTGGAGACCGAGACGACGCTCGGTTTCCGCGAGGCGGCGCAGGGCGTCACGGTTCCCCTACGTATGACCAGCCCCTCGCCGTGTACGACATGTCACGGCAGCGGTGCCAAACCGGGCACCAGTCCGCGAGTCTGCCCGCACTGCAATGGAACCGGCGTCATCAGCCGCAACCAGGGTGCGTTCGGATTCAGCGAACCGTGTGACGACTGCCGGGGCACCGGGTCGATCATCGACGACCCGTGCGTCGACTGCCGGGGCACCGGTATTCAGAACCGCACCCGCACCATCACCGTGCGCATTCCCCCGGGTGTGCGCGACGGTCAGCGAATCCGCTTGGCGGGCCAGGGTGAAGCGGGTCTGCGGGGCGCGCCCCCGGGTGACCTGTATGTCACCGTGCACGTCAGCGGGGACAAGGTCTTCGGCCGCAATGGCGACGACCTGACCTTGGTGCTCCCGGTCAGCTACAGCGAATTGGTGCTCGGGACAACCGTTTCGGTGCCGACGCTGGACGGCCGGGTGGGCGTGAAGGTGCCGCCGGGCACCGCCGACGGGCGTACCCTGCGGGTGCGCGGGCGCGGCGTTCCCAAGCGCGGCGGCGGTGCGGGTGATCTGCTGGTCACGGTGAAGGTCGCGATCCCGCAGAAGCTGGACGACAATGCCACCGAGGCGCTGCGGCGCTATGCGGAGGCGGAGAAGACCAGCGGTTTCGACCCGCGTGCTGGATGGGCAGGTGCGTGATGAATTCCGATCCGAAGAAGAGCTCCGAGACCCAGTACTTCCTGATCTCGGTGGCGGCACAGCTGGCGGGCATGCACGCCCAGACGCTGCGGACCTATGACCGGCTTGGTCTGGTTTCGCCGCAACGCACTTCGGGCGGCGGGCGACGCTACTCCGATCGGGACGTGCAGCTGCTGCGCGAGGTGCAGCGGCTGTCCCAGGACGAGGGCGTCAATCTCGCCGGTATCAAACGGATCATCGAACTCACCAATCAGGTCGAGGAGTTGCAGCAGCGGGTGTCCGAGCTGACGGCGGAGGTGGAGCGGCTGCGGTCCGGGTACCGGCCCGATCAGCTCACGCCGCCGCAGCGCAGTACGGCCCTGGTGGTGTGGCAGCCGCGCAATCGACGGCAGCGGTAACCCGCGATCCACGAATCGAGCAGCGCTCCGGATTTCCGGGGCGCTGCTTTTCGTTGCGGGTGGTGTGCTGACGGATTCCGGTGGGCGGCGGTGTGAACGGTTCCGGATCACGGTCGAAAACAATTCAAACCGGCCGGTTGTTTATTGTGGTGATTCGTGAGTTATGTCGGTATGCCGCAGGGTAATTGCGTTGCCAACGTGGTTGCGGGCTGATCGCTCCATTGCCGAGCCTTGCAAAACGATTCCCGCAAAATCGGTGAGGCTCAGTCTGACACGCCCGGCGTGTCGCAGGTGAGCGGTCTGTTTTCTAGGGCATTTGGGTGGTTATTACTTGTTTTAGCGGAAATTTGGGCGTGTTGTTGAAACGAGCCGTTCCGTTGCTGGCAACCCTCGCCTACACTTGCTAGGCATCGGCTGCTGTCGAGTGTTCCGCAGCACCAGCACTCGGCCGTGCGGCCTGCGTTTCGAGTGCGAAATGGGGTTGTGACACATATGGATTCGCGGACCGTCGCATTGATTAGAACGACGTTCAAGGCGGTTGCTGCGGAAGAAGGTGGCCCCGAGAAACTCGCCCGCTCGTTCTACGCCATTCTCTTCACCGAGCATCCGCAAGTTCGTGACTTCTTCCCGGCCGCCCTCGACGCCCAGCGCGACCGCCTGGTCAAGGCGATCGCCTACGCCGTCGACCGCCTCGAGGAACCCGACAAGCTGCTGCCTTTCCTCGCCCAGCTCGGGCGCGACCACCGCAAGTACGGCGTGGTCGCCGAACACTATGCGGCCGTGGCCAGTTCGCTGAAGGCCGCCATGCAGGCGTACGCGGGCACCGAGATGTGGACCGACGAGGTGGAACGGGCCTGGGACACCGGGCTCGGCGTCATCGCCGACACCATGATCGGCGCGGCCGAACAGGAGAGCACCCCGCCGGTGTGGACCGGCACCGTCATCGAACACCGTGAGGTACTGCGCAATCTCGCCATCGTGCGGCTGCGGCTGGACCAGCCCATGCAGTACGCGGCCGGTCAGTACATGAGCGTGCAGATCCCGTCGCGGCCGCGCATGTGGCGGTATCTGTCTCCCGCCATTCCCGCGAACCCGCAGGGCGAGATCGAATTCCACATCCGCGGCGTCACCGGCGGGTGGGTGAGCCCGGCCATGGTCGGGCACACCAAGGTCGGGGAGCAGTGGCTCATCGGCTCACCGCTCGGCGGTCTCGGGGTGCCGCGCAATACCCGGCGCAAGATGCTCATGGTCGGCTGCGGCACCGGCATCGCCCCGCTGCGCGCGCAACTCATGGCCATGACGCAGCGAAGATCCAACCCCAAGGTCGATCTGTTCGTGGGCGGGCACTACCCCTGCGACCTCTACGATCTGGAGACGCTCGGCCAGCTGGCCCGGGAGAACAAGTGGCTCAATGTCATTCCGGTCACCGAGAGCGAGGAGAACCCGTGGTGGGTGTTCGGTGACGCCGAGGAGGCGGAACCGGAGCACCCCGGCCTCCAGCCGCGGCGCGTCGGTCAGATCGGCAAGATCGTCGCCGGATACGGATCATGGGCGGATCGCGACGTCCAGATCGTGGGTTCGCCCGCCATGGTGCAGACCACCAAGTTCCGCCTCATGGCGGCGGGCACCCCCACCGCCAACATCCGGCACGATCCGCTGTTCTAGCCCGCCGCGCCGTCAGAATCCTTCGTAGCGAATGTGTTCGGCCGGTGTGCCGGTGGCGAGCAGCGTCTCCACCACCTGCTGGACCGGAGCGGCGTTGCCGCACACCAGGATCTGTTGCCGATCCAGTGGCCCGAAGCGGCCCACCACCTCCGCCAGACTGCCCGAGAGCATCTCCTCGGGCTGGAAGCCGATATCCACCCGGCACGCCTCGTGCCATGCGTCGACCCAGTCCGGGTCCTCGTCGGTCTGGACCACGGGAAGTACCGTCAGCCACGGCAATTCGCCGGCGAGCAGATACAGCATGTCCGAGGCGTAGAGATCGCGCGGACAGCGCGCGCCGACGAACAGGTGGGTGCGCGGTGGCTCGGGCCGCCGGGCGAGATCCAGGATGAGCGACCGCATGGGGGCCAACCCGGGGCCCTCGGCGACCATCACCACGTCGGTGGCCTCCGGATCCACCGTCAGCCAGCCCTCGGGAGCGCTGATCCGCCACTCGTCACCGGTGCGGGTGTCCGACACGATCGATCCGCTGCACCAGCCGCCCGGCACCGTGCGCACGTGGAACTCCAGCTTGCCGTCCAGCGACGGCGGCAGCGCGGGATAGAGGCGGCGGATCATATTGGGGTGCTGCGGAACCCGCACGGCGACCGACTGCCCGGGTGCGAACGGCACGAACTCGCCGATGAGCCGGATCACGGTCCAGTCCGCGCGCAGCCGGTGCGCGCCCACCACGGTCGCCGCCCGCTCCTCGGTATCGAGCGCCAGCGCGCCGGTGTCGTCGGGGCCCAGGGTCACCGCACACTCCTAACTACGGAAATCAACGAGATCACAGCCGAGAATCGCCGGCTCACACCGGATCCGACGCGATGGCCCACTCGGGTGTGCCGACCGCCAGCAGGGCGCGCCTGGTGTCGGCGATCATGCGCGCCGAACCCGCGATCTGGATCTGGCGGTCGGACCACGCGCCGAAGCTCGCCACCACCGCGCCCAGATTGCCGATGAGCCGCCGGTGCATGCCGTACGGCGTCTCGGCGGGCGGATACGGATGCCACCACGGATTGGATTCGTTCTCGCACACCGGCACCACCGTGAGCCACGGATTGGATTGCGAGAGCTGCCACATGTTCTCCACATCGTAGAGATCGCACGGGTAGCGCCCGCCCATGAACAGGTGCACGCGGGGATTGATACCGCGCCTGCCCATTTCGATCAGCTGCGCACGCAGCGGCGCGATACCGGTGCCGGAACCGATCATGAGCACGTCCTTGCCGCTCTGCAGGTCGACGTGCAGGCCGCCGAGCGGTGCCGCGATCATCCAGCGGTCGCCGATCTGGGTCTCGTTCACGATGGCCGGGCTCACCCAGCCGGTGCGCACCTTGCGCACGTGGAATTCGATCTCGCCGTACGGGTTGGTCGGGATGGCCGGGGATAGGTAGCGCCACATCTTGGGCCGCTGCGGGATGGCGACCGGCACGTACTGTCCGGCCAGGTACGGGATCGGCGTATCCGATTGCAGCCGCACGATCGCCAGATCGTCCACCACCCGGCGGTGTCCGACCACCGTCGCCTCCCAGTAGGGCTGCGACTTGTCGGAGTTCGCGCCGATGGCCATGGACGCCGAGATCAGGATGGTGATATCGCGCCAGCCCTCCTCGAGCCCGCGATTCCAGTGCACGCCGTTGTAGGTGCGGAAGGCCGCGAGCAGCGCCCGCCCGGCGATGTCGTAGTGCGCCGCCTCCACGCCGTACTTGCGATGGTCGCGGGCCAGCTGTTCCAGGAAGCGCTGCGCGCGATCCCAGTTCTCCAGATGGTCCAGGACGAACTGAATGGCGGTGACCAGCCGCTTGGGTTGCATATCCATGGCGGGGGGAAACAGCTCACGCAGAGCCGGAATCTCCGCGAAGAGGTGGCCGTAGAACGCGCTGATCAGCCGTTCCGGCCCGCTCGGGGCCTCGACGACTGTCCGAAAGTTTGCGCGGACCAGCGCTGCAGTACGCGCATCCACGACGGCGAACTTTCCTTTCCTGAGCTGTTACCCCGGACACACCGGGTTTTCCAGCGGTCCTCCGCGTCAAGTATCCCTGAAAAACACAAGGTCGCACGGATATGGCCAAGGCTGCCCGGACACATCGGCGGTGAATCCCGCCTCACATCAGATGACCAGCACCTTTTTGCCCCGTGCGCCGGAGCCTCCGATGACCGTCGCCGCCTCCGCCAGCGGCACCGCGTGGTCGACCGGAACGACGAGGTCGCCCGCGGCGGCCGCCGCCAGCAGCCGGGCCAGACCCGCGGCGCTGCCCTGGGAATTGATATTGCCGCCCTTGATGCCGCGGGTTTGCAGATCCGCCGTATCCACCGATCCGATGGTGCTGAACACCGCGCCGCCCGGACGCACCAGCGCCGCCAGTTCGCGCAGCGTCGCGGGCGGGCTGACCAGGTCGAGCAGCGCGTCGATGCCGTCCGGATGGGTCATGCGGACCGATTCGGCGATGGTGGGCTGGTCGAGCGCGGGTTCGGGGGAGTCGGAGACGGGCACCGTGCGGCTGTAGTCGATCACCTCGGTCGCGCCCAACCGGATCATGCGGTCGGCGTCGTCGGGCCGGGCGGTGGCGATGACGTGTGCGCCCGCCGCGGCGGCCAACTGCACCAGGAAGGAGCCGACGCCACCGGCGGCGCCGGGGATGAGGACGGTCTGGCCCGCGCCGACCGCCGCGCCCTCGAGGAGGTCGAGGGCGGTGAGTCCGGCGGTGGGCAGTGCGGCCGCCGCGAGCGCGGTGACCTCGTCGGGGAGCCGCGCGATGACGCTGTCGTGGGGTACGACGATGTATTCGGCGAAGGTGCCGTGTCCGACCGGTGGCACCAGCCATTTGCCCGCCACGCGGTCGCCGACGGCGAATTCCGGCACCCCTGCGCCGAGTGCCGAGACGGTGCCCGCGCCGTCCAGTCCCGGAATCAGCGGAAAGTCGTGCGGCAGTCGGCCGTCCAGCACGCCGTCGATGATCTTGCGGTCGAACGGGTTCACCCCGGCGGCATCCAGCCGAATCCGGAGCTGTCCCGGGCCGGGCTCCGGAACGGGCATATCCGCGGGCTCCGGAGTGCCGCCGAATTCTCGTACCACGATCGCGCGCATGGGGTCTCCATTCGGTCCGATGGACGAGCTGGTGAGCGTCGACGAACGATCTCGGCCATCGTAGGCACGGACACGGATCACCTTGGGGAGATTCAGGGCAGTCGGTTTCCAGGGTCGGCGCGTAGCGTGATGTGTGACCTATGCCTCTGGTGTCGGCGCCCGAAAATTCGTCAGACTTGAGCGGAACAGACTCAACTCCGGTCGCGTTGGATTAGGCAGCGACTAGTAGGAAAGGGGACTCGTGGACTCGTTCAATCCCACCACCAAGACCCAGGCGGCCCTGACCGCCGCACTGCAGGCGGCATCCGCCGCGGGCAACCCGGAGATCCGTCCGGCGCACTTGCTGGTGGCGTTGCTGGATCAGACCGACGGCATCGCCGCCCCGCTGCTCAAAGCCGTCGCCGTCGATTCCGCGACGATTCGACGCGAGGCCCAGGACATCGTCGACCGGCTGCCGCGCGCCACCGGCGCGACCACCCAACCGCAGCTCGGCCGCGAAGCCCTCGCCGCCATCACCGACGCCCAGCGCCTGGCCACCGAGATGGGAGACGAGTACGTCTCCACCGAACATCTCATGGTCGGCCTGGCCGCCGGTGATTCCGACGTCTCGCAGCTGCTGCTGAAGTACGGCGCCACCGCCGACGCGCTGCGCGAGGCGTTCACCCAGGTGCGCGGCAACACTCGCGTCACCAATCCCGATCCGGAGGGCAGCTACCAGGCGCTGGAGAAGTACTCCACCGACCTCACCGCCGCCGCCCGCGAGGGCAAACTCGACCCGGTGATCGGTCGCGACACCGAGATCCGGCGCGTGGTGCAGGTGCTCAGCCGCCGCACCAAGAACAATCCGGTGCTCATCGGCGAGCCCGGCGTCGGCAAGACCGCCATCGTGGAGGGCCTGGCCCAGCGCATCGTCGCCGGGGACGTGCCGGAATCGCTGCGCGGCAAGCGGCTCATCTCGCTCGATCTGGGCGCGATGGTCGCGGGCGCGAAATACCGCGGTGAATTCGAGGAGCGGCTCAAGGCCGTGCTGGAGGAGATCAAATCCAGTGCGGGACAGATCATCACCTTCATCGACGAGCTGCACACCATCGTCGGTGCGGGCGCGACCGGGGAATCCGCCATGGACGCCGGGAACATGATCAAGCCCATGCTGGCCCGCGGTGAGCTGCGGCTCGTCGGCGCGACCACGCTCGACGAATACCGCCAGCACATCGAGAAGGATCCGGCCCTGGAGCGCCGCTTCCAGCAGGTGCTGGTCGGCGAGCCCTCGGTGGAGGACACCGTCGGCATCCTGCGCGGGCTCAAGGAGCGCTACGAGGTGCACCACGGCGTGCGCATCACCGACTCCGCGCTGGTGGCCGCCGCCACCCTGTCGGACCGCTACATCACCTCGCGCTTCCTGCCGGACAAGGCCATCGACCTGGTGGACGAGTCGGCGTCGCGGCTGCGCATGGAGATCGATTCCCGCCCCGTGGAAATCGACGAGGTGGAACGGCAGGTGCGCCGCCTCGAGATCGAGGAGGTCGCGCTCGCCAAGGAGACCGACGAGGCGTCCAAGCAGCGGCTGGAGAAGCTGCGCTCGGAGCTGGCGGATCTGCGCGAGAAGCTCAACCAGCTGATGACCCGCTGGCAGAACGAGAAGCAGGCCATCGACTCGGTGCGCGTCATCAAGGAGGAGCTGGAGTCGCTGCGCGGCGAATCCGAACGCGCCGAACGCGACAGCGACTACGCCCGCGCCGCCGAACTGCGCTACGGCCGCATCCCGCAGCTGGAGAAGCAGCTCGCCGAGGCCGAGCAGAAGGCCAAGGGCGCGGCCGACGGCGAGGTCATGCTCAAGGAGGAGGTCGGGCCGGACGATATCGCCGAGGTGGTGTCGTCGTGGACCGGGATTCCGGTGGGCAAGATGCTCGAGGGCGAGACCCAGAAGCTGCTCCGCATGGAGGAGGAGCTGGGCCGGCGCGTGGTCGGGCAGACCGAGGCCGTGCAGGCGGTGTCCGACGCGGTGCGCCGGGCCCGGGCCGGCGTGGCCGACCCCAACCGGCCGACGGGTTCGTTCATGTTCGTCGGACCGACCGGTGTCGGCAAGACCGAGCTGGCGAAGGCCCTCGCGGACTTCCTGTTCGACGACGAGCGGGCCATGGTGCGCATCGATATGAGCGAGTACAGCGAGAAGCACTCGGTGGCCCGGCTGGTCGGCGCGCCGCCCGGCTATGTCGGCTACGACCAGGGCGGTCAGCTCACCGAGGCGGTGCGGCGGCGGCCATACACGGTGGTGCTCTTCGACGAGATCGAGAAGGCGCACCCGGACGTGTTCGACATCCTGCTGCAGGTGCTCGACGAGGGCCGTCTCACCGACAGCCAGGGCCGCACGGTCGACTTCCGCAACACCATCCTGATTCTCACCTCGAATCTGGGTGCGGGCGGTGAGCGCGACTTCGTCATGGCGGCGGTGCGCTCGGCCTTCAAGCCGGAGTTCCTCAACCGTCTCGACGACGTGGTCATGTTCCACCCGCTCGACGAGGAACAGCTCGAGCACATCGTCGACATCCAGCTCGACCAGTTGCAGCGCCGCCTCGCGCAGCGCCGCCTGAAGCTGGACGTCAGCGATTCGGCCCGCTTCTGGCTGGCCGTGCGCGGCTACGACCCCGCCTACGGCGCCCGCCCCCTGCGCCGCCTCATCCAGCAGGCCATCGGCGACACCCTCGCCAAGGAACTGCTGGCCGGTGAAGTGCAGGACGGCGACACGGTGAAGGTCAACGTCAGCCCCGACGGCGACACCCTCATCGTCGGCCGCTGACCCATTCCCGCGAGGCCCCGGAGGCGCACCCTCCGGGGCCTCGCTGTGCTCGCACCGGAGGCAAATCAGACACCACACAGCGCAGTTCTCGGCTCCGGTCGTCCATCCAGCCTAGGCTGGAGTACATGACGAATCCGAGCGATCCGTGGTCGCGGCGACCCGAGTCGGGATCGGTGGACGGGCCGACCGAGCAGGTGTCGCCCGCCGCCGGGTCGACCGGGCACACCTCGGATTCCGACCCCACCACCGCGTACGACTATTTCGCGCAGCAGCCGGGGCCGGAGGCCACGCGGGTGCTGCCACCGCACGACGATCAGTGGGGTGGTTACGAGAGCGGTGCGCCCAGCGCGTATCCGCCGACGGCGACCTACACCGCGTCCGGGCACCAGGCTCCGGGATATCAGGGTGGGGGATATCAGAGCGGGGGATATCAGAGCGGGGGGTATCAGGCCGGGGGGTATCCCGGCTCCGGCCCCGCGCCGTATCCACCCGCGCCGGGCGGTCCCGGCGGGCCGGTGCCGCCGGGCGGCTACCAGCCGGGTTATCCGGGTGGCGGCCCGCAGCCGCCGCAGCGCAAGACCGGGCTGTGGATCGGGCTCGGCTTGGCCGCGCTGGCGCTGGTCGCGTTGGCCGGGGTCGTGGTGGGCACGCTGTTGGCGGATCGGGATACGTCGAATACCGCGTCCACCGCGTCGCGCACCCAGCAGGTGTTGATTCCGACCTTCCCGAGCGAGACGGCACAGCCGCTGCCCAGTGGCGTACCGCAGATCCCGGGACTGGGTGAGATCGACGAGCTCGGCGCGACCATGGGCACCATCGCCAGCAACGACGGCTCCACCCTCACCATCGCGACCCTGTCCGGCCCGACCGTCACCGTGCACACCGACGATCGGACCCAGGTGATCTCGCTCGGCAGCGTCGCGGTGCGGGACCTTCCGATCGGCGAGATGGTGATGGTGCAGGGTGACAAGGCGGCCGACGGCTCGGTCACCGCGAAGATCATCATCAGTACGGCACTGCCCGGCGGAACCCGATGAACGGCAACGTGTCAGGCATGCTGGGCGGGTTCGAACCCAGCTGGATATGGTAGGCGGCGATGACGGCGATATGGTTCGGGTTGGCGGCGATCGCGCTGGTGGGCGCGATCGTGCTGCTGTTCTTCGATCGGCAGCAGCGACAGCGCACCGGTCACATCCGGCAGGTCTGGGCGAAATCCCAGGGCTACACCTATGTTTCGGTGGAACCGGCGCTCGCCAACACCTGGCGGCGCGGTGCCATGGCCAAACTCGGGTACCTGTCGGCGGTCGACGTGGTGTCGGGCAACCGCAAGGGTGAGAAGTTCGTGCTCTTCGATCTGGAGGACGCCGCCACCCTGGTCGCGGTGCGCCGCCAGATCGGCTCCGACATCGATATCGACCTGCGGCTGAAAACGGCCGCGCCGCCGAAGGATCACGATCTCGAACTGCTCGGGGCCATCGGCGACCGGGTCGTCTTCGCGACCAATCCCGATATCGCGCGCCACGCCGTGGACCAGCGCATGGTGGCCTTCATCGAATCGCTGCCCGATACCGTGCAGATGCTGTGGAGCGAGGGCAACTGGACCCTCGGCATGCTGCCGGTCGGGGCGGGCTCCCGGGACTGGGAGATGGCCATCGACGCGGTGCTGCGCCTGTCCGGTCTGCTGCACGTGCTGCCGCCGGTGGTGAACGCCCCCGAGCATCGCGGCGGTCGCGCGCCCGCGCCCGAGGCCCGCGAGGGCGGCCGACCGCAGCGCGGCGGCACGGTGGTCGTGGACGACGAGGACGACGACTACGACGGTCATGACGAGTACGGCGATTACGGCGATCCCGACCCGCACGCGCCGGCCACCCGCCACCTGCCCCCGCGCTCGGGCGATCCGCTGCCCTTCCCCGAGGACGAGGCCGCCGACGATTACGCGCCGCTGGTGAAAGACATTGCCGGAGAAAGCGAACCGGAACCCGAGGCGGAGGGCTGGCGGCCTGCCCTCAAGGTCGTTCCGGATCCGCGCGGCCGGGTCCGCCGCAACTGGCCCCCCGCTCCCGAGGAAGAGCCGGAGTGGGACGACGAGGATCCCGCCCCCCGCCGCGATCCGGACGCCGACGCCGAGTGGGACGAGGACTGGCGCGCGGACGATCGCGACGCGCGAGAGCGGCGCGCGGACGATACGGATCAGGACGGCGAGTGGCGCGGCGACGACCCCGCCCGGGACCGCGAGTGGCGCGAGGACGACCGCGACCCCGACTGGCGTGCCGACGACGCGCGCGGGCAGTACGCCGACGAGGAGCCGCGCGACGACTACCGCGACGACCGGAACGAGCCGCCGGGCGGCCCGTTCCACCCCGGCTTCCGCCCGTACCAGGGCCCAGCACCCCGGTGACGCGGCCCGCCCCGCGGGCGGTTCCGTTTCCGCGGGCGGCATTGTTTCCACGCGCCGAATGACGTTTCCCCACAGCGTGCCGTCCGGCGCGGCGTACGCTGTCTGCGCCGCACCCGCGCGGGTCGAGCACGGTTGCTCACCCCGCCTTCGGGCGTGCTTCGATCGGTCGTGGCCGGGGGCGACGCCGTTGTCGTCAGGAGGCGTTCGCGGGTGGGGACGTTGTGCTCTTTTCGCCCGCGGCGCTGGTTCCTACCCTGGTGCCCGTCGCCTTCATCCGGCCGAGTGTTAGGTAGTCGATGACCGAGAGTTCGCCCGCCGCGCGCCTGCCCGGTGCCCTGCGTCCCGTGGCCGTGGTCACGGGGCCGACCTCGGGGATCGGGCGGGGGTATGCCGTGCGGCTGGCCTCGCTCGGGTACGACCTGGTGCTGGTGGCGCGGGACGAGGCGCGGCTCGCCGCACTGGCCGGTGAGCTGGAGTTGCGATTCGGGTCGGCGGCGCAGGTGCTGCCCGCCGATCTGGCGACCGCCGAGGGCCGCGACCGGGTGGCGGCGCGGCTCGCCGAGGGGGTCGACTTCCTGGTCAACAATGCCGGGTTCGGGCTGTCGCGGGAGTTCTGGCAGGTCGATCCGGAGCTGCTGCAACGGCAGTTGGATGTGAACGTCACCGCGGTGATGCGATTGACCCGGGCCGCGCTGCCGCCGATGCTGGCCGCGGCCAAGGGCTGTGTGGTGAATGTGGCCAGTGTGGCGGGACTCGTGCCGGGTAGGGGTTCGACCTACTCGGCCTCCAAGGCGTACGTCGTATCCTTTTCCGAAGGGCTGGCCGGTGGGCTGGCCGGGACCGGCGTTCGGGTGCAGGCACTGTGCCCCGGCCTCGTCCGCACCGAATTCCACGAGCGAGCCGGTATCGATCTGGGTCGACTGCCGCGGCCACTGTGGCTCAGCGTGGACGAGGTGGTGGCCGGTTCGCTGAGTGATCTGGAGAAGAACCGGGTGATCAGCGTGCCCGGTATGCAGTACAAAGCCGTCACCGCGGTAGCCGGACTCATGCCGCGGTCCCTCGCGGCCCGGCTGAATCGGGGCCTGTTCAACGCACGCGGAAGGACATGAACACAGACATGCAGGTAACGACGACCGATCGGGACAGACTCGCGGACCTGGTGCGCCAACTCGCGGTGGTGCACGGCCGGGTCACGCTGTCCTCGGGCAAGGAAGCGGACTACTACGTGGATCTGCGCCGCGCCACCCTGCACCACGAGGCCGCGCCACTGATCGGCAAACTGCTGCGCGAACTGGTCGCGGACTGGGATTTCGATTCCGTCGGCGGCCTGACCATGGGCGCGGACCCGGTGGCCGCGGCCGTCATGCACGCCCCGGGCCGCCCGATCGACGCCTTCGTGGTGCGCAAGGCCGCCAAGACCCACGGCATGCAGCGGCAGATCGAGGGCCCGGACGTGGTGGGCAAACGCGTGCTGGTGGTGGAGGACACCACCACCACCGGTAATTCGCCGCTGACCGCCGTGCGCGCACTGCGCGAGGCGGGTGCGATCGTGGTGGGCGTGGCGACCGTGGTGGACCGGGAGACCGGCGCGGACGAGGTGATCGCCGCCGAGGGGCTGGAGTACCGATCGATCCTCGGTCTCAAGGATCTGGCACTGGGCTAGACCATTGCTCTGGGATAGCCTGAACGCTGTTCATGTCTTTCGATGGTGAAGGGTCGTGTGAGTCACCTGTGGCAAGCATCGCACTGAATAAGGGCCACCGGAACGTTGCCATGCTCGGCATCGGTGCCTACCGGCCACAGCGACTGGTGAGCAACGCCGAGGTGTGCGAGGTCCTGGACTCCACTCCGGAGTGGATCTTCGAGCGCACCGGTGTCAAGAACCGCCGGTGGATCAGCGGTGACGAGACGCTGCGCACCCTGGCCGCCGCCGCGGGTGAGCGCGCCATCGTCAACAGCGGCATCGACCGGTCCAAGATCGGCACGCTGGTGCTGGCCACCTCCAGCTGGCTCACACTGACCCCGCACGGCGCTCCCCAGGTCGCCTACGACCTGGGGCTGAACGGCATCGCGGCCTTCGACCTGACCTCCGGCTGCGGCGGCTTCGGCTATGCCCTCGGCGTCGCCGCCGATCTGATTCGCGCGGGGTCCGCGGAGTACGTGCTGGTGATCGGCGCGGAGACGATGACGGTCGGCCTGGATCCGACCGATCGCGGCACCGCCATGATCTTCGGTGACGGTGCGGGCGCGGTGGTGGTCGGCCCGAGCGAGGAGAACGGCATCTCGCCCACGGTGTGGGGCAGCGACGGCGAGAACGCCTCGGCCATCATGCAGGATGTCGACTTCCTCGAGTACATGCACCGGGCGCAGGCCATGCAGGGCACCGATCCGGCGGTCGAGCCGATCGGCCGCATGTCGCTGCGCATGGAGGGCCCCAAGGTCTTCCGCTGGGCGGCGGTGACGCTGCCGCGTGCGCTGGCCGACGCCATCGAGGTGTCGGGGGTGGCCAAGGAGGACATCGAGGTCTTCGTGCCGCACCAGGCCAATGCCCGCATCAACGAGCTCATGAAGAAGAATCTCGGTCTGGCCGACGACATTCCGATGGCCAATGACATCGAGAACACCGGCAACACCTCGGCGGCGTCGATTCCGCTGGCCATGGAGGAGATGCTGGTGACCGGCAAGGCCAAGGGCGGTCAGCTGGCGCTGCTGCTGGGGTTCGGCGCGGGGCTGTCCTACGCGGGCCAGGTGGTGACGCTGCCTCCGGCTCCGGCCGAGCCCAGCTTCGCCGTCGGCGAATCGGAGTGATGGCGAGCGTATTCCGCACCGGGTTCCTGGCCGCCGCGGCGGTGACGGTGTTCGGTGCCGTCACCGGGCGGGACCGGTGGCAGTGGGCGGCCAAGCCGCTGATGATGCCGCTGCTGGCGGCGGAGGTGGCGCGCGATCCGAAGCTGGCCGCCACCGACCGGAAGGTGCTGCTGGGTTCGCTGGCGGCGGCCACGGTCGGCGACGTGTTGCTCATCGACCCCGATGACGATCGCCGATTGATCGCGGGCGCTTCGTCTTTCGCGCTCATGCAGACCGGGTACGCGACGCTGTGGCGGCGGCGCGGGGCCCGGCCGCGCGCGGCGGTGGCCGCGCCTCGGGTGGGTGCCTGGTTGGGAGCCGCCGCGCTCATGCGGGCCAAGGCTCCGACGGTGGCGCTACCGCTCACCGCCTACGGGGCGACGCTGGGCACCGCCGCCGTGCTGGCGTCGGATCCGGAACTCGCACCGGGCGCGCGGAACATCGCGGGACTGAACATCCCGAACTCTGACCCACGCAGCCGCCTGGGAGTGGGCGCACTGCTGTTCACCCTGTCCGACGGTCTGATCGTGTTGCGCCGCATCTTCGCTCGCGGCAGCCGGTCGCGCCGGGTGAGCGAGGGCGTCATCCTGGCGACCTACGCCGGCGCGCAGTACCTGCTGGCCGACCCGCGGGCGCACCGGTAGTCACCGCGCACCGGTAGTCACCGCGAGCGCAGCATGTCCAGCAGCGCCTGCCCGTCGGTGGACTCCTCCCACCAGCGGGTGTGGCCGAGAAAGTAGTCGTGGTAGGCGATCTCGGCATTGGCCTGATTGCCGCCCGGGACGACGCCCAGGAAGTAGTCGATCTCGGAGAGTTCGTATTCGCAGTGCACCAGGGGGAGCAGTTCGGGTAGCGCCCGGCGCTCCACGGCGTCGAGCGGACGCAGCGATTCGTAGCCGTCGAGCAGGGCGCGCACCTGCCCGAGGCGCACGTCCACCGGGTCGCCGTCGCGCAGCGCCAGCCAGTCCACCGCGCTGCGTTCGATGGCGATCGCCAGATCGTGGACGCTGGTGGTGCGGTCGGCCAGCCCGAAGTCGATGACCGAGGACACCTCGCCGTCGTGCCACAGCAGATTGGTGCCGTGCCAATCATTGTGTGTCCACAGCGGTTCCAGGTCGGCGAGGGTGCGGAACAGGCGCGCGTGGACGGGCATGTGCACGCGTTCCACATCGGTGCGCCAGGGCTGATCGGACAGGAAGATGCCCAGCGCGGGCCGGACGGCGGCTTGGCGTTCCAGCGCGCCGATGGGATCGGCGGAGGCGAAGATGGTGAAGCTGGCCTGGAGCGGATGCGGCGGCCGGTGCGGTGCGTCGTACTCCGCGGCGGCGGTGTGCAGGCGGGCCAGGGCGCGTCCGGCCGCGGCGGCATCGGCGGAGGACAGGTACGGCGACCAGGAGAAGACGCCCTGGTACCGGTCCGTGCCCGTACCGAATTCCTGTACCTCGTAGGTGAATTCGCCGATCCGGCGGGTGTCGAGCACGGCCGGGATCGGAATCCCGTGTGCCCGTAGGTGGTCCATGAACCGGTGTTCTTCTTCGAGCGCGGCGGGTGAGCGCAGCGCGAGCGGCAGTCGCTTCACGATGACCGCTCGCCCGTCCCCGGTGCGCGCCCGCGCGGTGGCCGAGAGCGGTCGCGGGCTGTGCCAGTCGACGACCGCCTCGGTGCCGAGCACTTCCGCGATCTCCGCGGAAGTCGGTGGCGGCCAATCGGGTTCGACCAGGCGATCGACTCCCATGCCGTAGACGCGCTCATCGGTCATCCGCTCATGCCCTCCGACGCTGGACGAGTACCACGGCCGCGGTCACGACCGCGGCCGCCAGGAATGAGAACAGCGAGGCCGACGACCACCAGCCGGGGTGGATTCCGGTGGTGTCCTGCACCGTTCGCCAGAAGTCGGCCCACCAGCCGATGGAACCCGGGTTGAACAGCTGGTAGGTCACGAAGCCGATCGCCCACGGCAGCAGCATGAGTGGGCGGGCCGGTGCGTTCTGGGCCAGATTCCAGGAGCGGCGGCCGCGGCCGAGGAAGAAGTCCACCATCAGCACCGCGCTCAACGGGACGAAGACCGAGCCGATGAGGTACAGGAAGTTGGCGTAGCTGCTGAAATCGCGCACCGGCAGGGCCAGTAGTGTCACCACCGCACCGACGGCGGCGGCGAGCACGCGCCGGTCCACCCGGGGCAGCAGATTCTGCAGGGACATGGCTGTGGAGTAGACGTTCGCGAAGGATTGATCCGCCTCGCGCAGCACCAATACCGCGAAGAAGGCCCATCCGGCGGTGACGCCGAGGAAGGTGTCGAACACCTTGGTGGCGTCGCCTCCGGCCTGCAGGATGGCGATGGTGCCGAGGACGTAGCACCAGATCTGGGCGGCGGAGTAGCCGAGAATCGTGGCCCCGGCCGAGTCGCGCACGGTGCGCGAGTGCCGGGCGTAGTCGGCGGCGAGGGGCACGAACGACACCGAGACCGCGAGGGTGGTGTCCACGGCCGGGAAGAATCCGCTCCAACTGGTCTCGGTGGGGGCCGGGACCTCGCTGCGCAGCAGTGCGACGGTGAAGTACACCATGGCGATTCCCACGGCGACGGTCACGTACTTGCGCAGCAGATGCACCACGCGCAGCGGCCAGATGGCCATGACCGTGGACAGCACCCCGGCGGCCACGATCACCAGCGCGTGCGGCACCCGGTCCTGGGTCATGGCGGCCACGCCCAGTGCGATGACGGTCAGTTCGTAGACGCCCCAGCCGACGCACTGCACCACATTGGCGACGGTGGGCACGAAGGACAGCCGGGTGCCGAACAGTCCGCGCAGCACCACCATG
Organism: Nocardia otitidiscaviarum; assembly: GCF_007362295.1. Taxonomy (NCBI): domain Bacteria; kingdom Bacillati; phylum Actinomycetota; class Actinomycetes; order Mycobacteriales; family Nocardiaceae; genus Nocardia; species Nocardia otitidiscaviarum. Next base: position 7,381,372 of record NZ_CP041695.1, read on the forward strand.
GCGGGTGCGCCGGTGCGGGTGCCCACCGCTCCCGTCCCGGCCACCATGGCGGTGCCGACCAGGGTGCCCAGCAGGGTGGCGAGCAGCGCGCCGAGCAGCGGCAGCGGCGGATGTCCGGTCGGGTACAACACATACGCGGCCCCGCTGAATCCGATGAGGCTGACGCCGATATTGCCCCAGAACGCCGCCTGGTCGGTGAAGCCGAGCGTGCGGGGCGGCTCGGTGTCCAGCAACAGCGGCGCTTCCCGCGCATCGGGCGAAATTCCGGCAATCGTCACCCGCAAAGCCTAGAACGCGACTCGTCGGTATCCGAGGGACGCGCCTGGTGTCGACGAGCGGACGGGCGGGCGCTACAGGCAGAGGATGATGCGGTCCCGGTCCGCCGGGTCGACCCGGATCGAAACGGTCTCGCCCACCGCGAGTTTCGGTTGGTCGACCGGTTGGACGTCGTAGACGATGCTGCCGTGGTAGGTCGGTGAGCCGGGCACGACGAGTTCGAGGTCGAGTTCGGTGAGTTCGGTGTGGTGGTCGGTGCGGCGGAGCGGATGGACGCCTTCGATATTGGCCCAGCCCTCGAGGCCGTGGCGACGCAGTCGCCGGTCCGCCCGGGAGGGGCGCTGGGCGAGGAGCATGCCGACCCCGAGGAAGCTTCCGAACAGGCCGACCAGCATGCATATCTGCATCGGCGCTGTTCCCGGGGGCGTGAGATGAACGACCCAGCCCAACCAGATGATCAGGGTCAGCAGGTACAGGGCGACGACGCCGAGAATCGTATGCCGCATTCGCGCGTGGTTCATGGTGACCTCCACCAGCGCTTCGGACTTCCAGGATAGGCGCGGCGGGGCCGTCGTGTGGCCGAGTCGACTGACCGAGTCGACGCGGAACGGCCGGATCAGGATAGGGAGCGCAGAGCAGAGCAGGAGCACAGAGCAGGTCGGTGAGCGCGGGTCAGGACAGCGAGCGCAGGGCGGTGAGCGCGTCGAGGTCGAGCGGCAGGCGATGGCCCGCGAGATCCAGGGTGACCTGGCCGGAATGCTCACCCACCGGTTCGTACCGTCCATCCCGCAGGGCGAAAGCGCGCAGCCGCACCGGCCCCTCCGTGTCGAGCAGCCAGTAGTGCTCGATACCGACCGATTCGTATTCGGCGTATTTCAGCACCCGATCCACCCGCCGCGATCCGGGCGCGGCGATCTCCACGGCCGCCAGCACATCCGACGGCCGCACCCGCGTGGCGTGCGCGGCACCGGCCGCACCACCCACCACCAGCACATCCGGAATCCGCACCGTGGCCGGAAACCGCTCCTCCACCACCAACTCGATCCGCGCCAGGGCCGCCAGCGGCGCGGGCAGCGCCGGTTCCAACTGCGCGGCCAAGCGCCACACCGCCAACTGGTGCCGCGGCGGCTGCGGCGCGACCACCGGCACCCCCTCGACCAGTTCGCAGAACAGGTCACCCGTGCGCAGCGAAGACCATTCGTCGATCGTCAATAGGTGATCCGGCCACGCCCCAACCATTTTCACCGCTTCCGCGGATCTCGACCGCCGCATGGTTCCAGTCTTCCACGCCCGGCAACCACCCGGCATCGTTTCCTTTCCCGTGGCAGGCCGCGCCGTCCGCGCACCGTCGCCGGTCACCCGCGCAGGCGCAGCACCGCCAGCACCCGGCGGTGATGGGTGTCCGAGGGCGGCAGATCCAGTTTCAGGAAGATATTGCCGATGTGCTTCTCCACCGCTCGTTCGGTGACGGTGAGCGCGGCGGCGATGGCGGCATTGGTCAAGCCCTGCGCCATGAGTTCCAGCACCTCGCGCTCGCGCGGGGTGAGGCGGGACAGCGCGTCCTGTTGGCGCGTGGCACCCATCAACTGACTCACCACTTCCGGATCGAGGGCGGTGCCGCCGGAGGCGACCCGCGTCAGGGCGTCGACGAACTCGCGCACGTCGGCGACGCGGTCCTTGAGCAGGTAGCCGACGCCACCCGCGCCGGCAGCGAGAAGTTCGGTCGCATAACGGGTTTCGATCCACTGCGAGAACACCAGCACCCCGACCTCGGGGTGGCCGCGGCGCAGCGCGAGCGCCGCGATCAGCCCCTCGTCGGTGAAGGTCGGCGGCATGCGCACGTCCACCACCGCGACGTCGGGGCGATGCCGCGCCACCACGTCGCTCAGCGTGTCGGCGTCGCCGACGGCGGCCACCACCTGGTGGCCGCGCTCGGTGAGCAGACCGGTCAGCCCGTCGCGGAGGATGGCATTGTCCTCGGCGATGACGATGCGCAGCGGCGTACTCATCGCGGCACCGTGAGCGGCAGCAGCACGGTGACGACGGTAGGGCCGCCCGACGGGCTGTCCACGGCGAGCTCGCCGTCCACGGTGCGCGCCCGCGCCGCCAGCCCCGAGAGGCCGCCGCCCACACCGATGTCGCCGGTGCCCACGGCGGGCTGGAGCACACCTCCGACGCCGTTGTCACGCACCGAGATCGCGAACCGCTCGGCGCCCTGCGGCAGGACCGACACCCAGATCTGCGTGGCCCCGGCGTGCTTGACCACATTGGTGAGCAGTTCGGCCACCGAGAAGTAGGCGATGGCCTCGAGGGCGGGGTCGGGCCGCACCGGCAGCAGCACCCGCAGTTCCACCGGCAGCGCACAGCGCGCCACCAGGGTCTCCAACGCCGGTTCCAGGCCGAGTTCCAGTGCGGGCGGATGGATTCCGCGCACCAGCTCGCGCAGTTCGGTCAGTGCCTCCTTGGATCCGGAGCGGGCCTGGGCGATCAGTTCGGTGGGATCGCCCCCGGCGGCCATGCGCTCCTCGGCGCGGGCCAGCGCCATGGCGATGCTCACCAGCCGCGCCTGGGTGCCGTCGTGCAGGTCGCGTTCCAGCCGCCGCAGCGTCGCTGCGGAATCCTCCACCGCCGCCCGGCGGCTGGCCTGTAACTCGGCCAGTTGCCGATCCCGCGCGGTGGGTGTCAACAGCAGGACGGCCAGCAGCCGGTGCAGCCAGCACACCCCGCGCATCACCCATGGCATGAGCAAACAGGCGATGACCCCCAGCAGTGCGAAACCGATGACGCGCGGCCAGGTTTCCACGTAGAAGTCCCCGAACTGCGCCAGCGAGTGATGCTCCACCCCGTTCTCGTCCACATTGATCGGATGGTCGATCACCCAGAAGATCGGCGAGAGCACCACGAACACCGACATGACGCCGACGACCAGCACCACATAGCCCACGGCCACGCCGAGCACGGCCTGCGCGAGCAGGAACAGCAGCGCTCGCCAGGAGGTGCGGTCGGTGAAGGCTCCGCGCAGCCAGCCGAAGAAGCCGGGGCGGGGTGCGAACGGTGGCGGTTCGGGCAGCCGGGTGTCGAGCAGTGTGCCGACGACCGCGCGGTACACCCGTCCCCACAGCCGTCCGCCGAGCAGGACGGCCGCCAGGATCGGGATACCGAGCACGAAGATCGACAGGTACAGCCCGCCGCCGATGGCGAAGACCAGATACAGCGTCGCGATGCCGCCGAGCACCATCGCGACCAGCAGGTAGGCGAATTCCTTCCAGGTGCGCGCGGTGAACGGGGCGCGCAGGAAGATCAGCCACGGGGGCGGTCCGGTGCGCTCGGGCGCGGGTTCGGACGGCTCGGGGCCGGGTTTCGGCAGCACGAGGGTGGGTTCGGCGGGCATCTCCGTCATGGTTTCATCGTCGTCGGCGCGGGCTCGGGACACGATGGCGCTGACCCGAAATTCCATGGTGGTGTCAGCACTACCCCTACCATCATGCCTATGAGCTATCAGCAGCCTCCGCCGCCCGGCCAGTACCCGCAGCGTGATCATCCGCAGGCCGTGGTGATTCTGGTGCTCGGCATTCTGAGCCTCATCCTCTGCCAGCTGCTCGGCCCGGTCGCCTGGGTGATGGGTCGCAGCGCGCTGCGTGAGATCGACTCCTCCGGTGGCGCGATCGGCGGGCGCGGCATCGTGCTGGCCGGTTACGTCTGCGGCATCATCGCGTCGATCCTGATCATTCTCGCCGTCATCGCCTTCGTCGTGCTGCTCGCGCTGGGCACGTTCACCGCCACCAGCGCCTGACGCGCGTGGGAGCGCGCCGGCGAAATACGATGGTCGGGTGAGCTACCCCTCCTACGGCTACCCGGCCTACGGCTACGGTCCGCCGCCCGACCATCCGCAGGCCACCACCATTCTGGTGCTCGGCATTCTGGGCCTGGTGTTGTGCCAGCTGCTCGGCCCGGTGGCCTGGATCATGGGCAGCAAGGCGCGCCGCGAGATCGACGCCTCCGGCGGCACCCTGGGCGGGCGCGGCAACGTGACCGCGGGCTATGTCTGCGGCATCGTCGCCACCTGTCTGATGCTGCTCTACTTCGTCATCTTCGCCATCGCCATCGGGGCCGGCCTGAGCAGCTCCTGATTTCGCCCGCACCCGGCCTCATTACGATGTTCGGAGTGAATCACGCCCCGACCGACGAATCGCTGCCCGGCCCCACCGAATGGGGCGAGCATCCGCACGGCGTCGGACCGTGGCGCGCGGAGTTCGGCACCGAGCCGCCCGCGGATCCGCGCCTGGATCCGGAGCTGCTCACGCACGGCGACCGCCGCAATGTGGTGGACGCCTACCGGTACTGGACCCGCGAGGCCATCGTGGCCGATATCGACCGGCGGCGGCACCCGTTCCACGTGGCCATCGAGAACTTCGGGCACGACGCCAATATCGGCACGGTGGTGCGCACGGCCAATGCGTTCGCGGCGGCGGCCGTGCACATCGTGGGGCGCAAGCGGTGGAATCGGCGCGGGGCCATGGTCACCGACCGCTATCAGCACATCGAGCATCATGCCGATACGGCGGCGCTGCTGGTATTCGCGGCGGCGTCCGGGCTGACGGTGGTGGCCGTCGACAATGTGCCCGGCGCGGTACCCCTGGAGACGGTGCGGCTGCCGCGCGCATGCCTGCTGCTGTTCGGGCAGGAGGGGCCGGGAGTCACCGCCGACGCCAAGGCGGGGGCGCGGCTGACCGTATCCATCGCGCAGTTCGGTTCGACGCGCAGTATCAACGCGGGGGTCGCGGCGGGGATCGCCATGCACGCGTGGGTGCGGGAACACGCGGACCTGTCGGCCGCCTGGTGACGCCCCGGTCGACGGCCGGTCGCGGCCATCCTGCCAAGATCGATTCAGACACGGTTGCATAACGAAATCAGCCACATGATCAGGTGCCCGACTGGCACCATATGTCCTATGACTTCGCGGACCGGGCGACCTGCCGAGCCCAGTGCTGCGCTCTGGTCCGAGCGCGCCGATATGGCCGAATCCGCCATCCTGTCACGACATCTGCGCGCGCTGTGGGGAATTCCCGGAGCCACTCTCGGCGTGGTCGGCTGGCCCGCGACCCGGCGCGACCGCCTCTTCGTGTCCTGGCACTACTGGTGGCAGGCCCATCTCATCGACTGCGCCACCGATGCCGCCAACCGCGAGCCCACGCCCGCGCGGCTGCGGCGTATCCGAACCGTGGCGCGGGGTATGCGGCTGCGCAATATCACCGGCTGGACCAACAACTACTACGACGATATGGCCTGGCTGGCCATATCCCTGGAGCGCGCCGACCGCACCCTGGGCATCGACGATATGCGGTACGCGCTGCGGACGTTGGAGAAGGAACTGGTCGACGGTTGGACGCCCGAGGTGGGCGGCGGCATTCCGTGGCGTAGGGGCTCCGACTTCTACAACGCACCCGCCAACGGTCCGGCCGGGATCGTCATGGCGCGGCTCGGACGCTACGGGCGCGCCCAGGAAATCGCCGACTGGCTCGACGACACCCTGCGCGACAAGGAGTCCGGGCTGATTCTGGACGGCATCCATCTGCCCTCCGGCGAGATCGAGCATCCGGTCTACACCTACTGCCAGGGCGTGGTGCTCGGGTTGGAAACCGAACTGGCCGTGCACACCGGCGAACCCCGGCACGCGGACCGGGTGCTGACCCTGCTGGCGGCCGTCGAGGAGCAGATGACCAGCGGCGGTGTGGTCGATGGTGGCGGCGGTGGGGACGGTGGCCTGTTCAACGGCATCCTCGCCCGCTACCTGGCCCTGGTCGCCGTCATGCTGCCCGGCGACGACGCCGCGCACAGCAAGGCCCGCCGCACCGCCGCCGCGATCGTGCGGGCTTCCGCCGTCGCGGCCTGGGAGAACCGGCTGGAGGTGGAGGGCGAACCGCTCTTCGGTCCCGATTGGCGCGAACCGGCCCGACTACCCGGTATCGCGGGTGCGGGTTACCTCACCGCCAATGGCTCGGTGACCGCCTCCCGCACCCCGGAACGCGATCTGTCGGTACAGCTTTCGGGCTGGATGCTGATGGAGGCCGCGTACACCGTGACCGCGGCGGGACTCTGACGCGGTCCGCTCAGATGCCGTGCCGGTCGGCGACGGCCGCAGTGTCGGTCGCGTCGTCCACGTCGAAATCCTCGGCCGGACGCGCCATCTCCAGCCGGTACTGCCGGATGCCGAGCAGTGTGCCCAGGATCAGCCCCACCACCAGCGTGCAGATCACCGCAGGCATGAGCCAGGACATGTCCTCCAGGAAGCTGCCCGCGTAGTAGCCGATGAGCAGCAGCACCGGTGCCCAGATGATCGCGCCGATGGTGGAGGCGACGGTGTACTTGCGGTGATCCATTCCGGCCGCACCCGCCACCAGCGGGCAGAGCGTGCGCACCCACGGAATCCACCGCGCCACCAGCACCGCGAAGAAGCCGTGCCGGTGCAGCAGGGCCGACACCCGCGCGAGGTTGTGGGTGTTGATGTACTTGCCGTTCTTGCGCGCCACCAGATGGTGTCCGGTGCGTTGGCCGAATACGTATCCGACCTGGTTACCGGCGATGGCCGCGATCATGGCTCCCACCGACAGCGCCCAGACCTGCGCCTCCCCGGTGGCGTGCGCGGCCAGCACCACGCCGGCGGTGATGAGCATGGAATCGCCGGGCAGGAACAGCCCGATGATGAGCGCGCACTCCAGGAAGACGAAGGTCAGCACCACCGTCCAGACGAGCAGCGGCCCGGCTGTCTCGAGGGGATCGAAACCGCCCATCGCAAGGTTCAGCGGGGTGGTGGACAAGGGATCAGTGGGTGGGTTCGTTGGTACGGGCGGGTTCCGCCTCGGCGACGACCTCGGCGTCGGCCGAGCGACGGCCCAGCAACGCCCGCGCCACGGACCCCACCATCGGCAGCACCGAGATGAACACGATGATCAGGAAGATGGCCTCGATATTGTCCCGGATGAAGGCCACGTTGCCCAGGAAGTAGCCGAGCACCGTGACGCCACCGCCCCACAGGATCGCGCCGACGATGTCGAACGGCACGTACTTGCGGTAGCTCATGGCCGAGACGCCCGCCAGCACCGGCACGAAGGTGCGGGCGATCGGCACGAAGCGGGCCATGATGATGGCCGCCGGACCCCACTTCTCGAAGAAGTCGTGCGCCTCGGTGATGTACTTCTTCTTCAGGAACCGCCCGTCGGGGCGGTGATACAGCGCCGGACCGAAGCCCTTGCGGCCGATCCAGTAGGCGCACTGGTCGCCCAGGAACGCGGTCACCGCGATGGCGGGCGCGAGGATCCAGATCGACACCGGCGGGTTCGGCTGCGCCGCGAGCAAGCCACCGGTGAACAGCAGCGAGTCGCCCGGCAGTAGCGGGAACAGCAGACCGGTCTCGATGAAGACGATCGCCAGAATGGCCGGCAGCACCGCGTTCTTCAACCACGACTCCGTGAGGAGGTACATGGGATCCAAGAACTGGGGCAGCGCCAGGGTCGTCACGGTGTCAGCAGCGGCCAGCAAGGTCACGGCCACCACAGTACCGGTGATTCGCACATCACACCGAATGTCGAAGCGACATCACAGACTTATCAGGGTTGTGAGGCCAGCCGGTGGTGGGAAAGCCGCCTGTCCTATGGTGTGGGCTGACAGAATTTGTTGTACGCAGCACACACAACGGAGGTCACTGTGCCCATCGCGACTCCGGAGATCTACGCCGAGATGATTGCTCGGGCCAAAGAGAACTCCTTCGCGTTCCCTGCTATCAACTGCACGTCGTCGGAGACCGTCAACGCGGCCATCAAGGGCTTCGCCGACGCGGGTAGCGACGGCATCATCCAGTTCTCCACCGGCGGTGCCGAATTCGGCTCCGGCCTGGGTGTGAAGGACATGGTCACCGGCGCGGTCGCGCTCGCCGAGTTCGCCACCGTGATCGCCGCCAAGTACGACGTCACCATCGCGCTGCACACCGACCACTGCCCGAAGGACAAGCTCGACACCTTCGTGCGCCCGCTGCTGGCCATCTCGGCCGACCGCGTCAAGAGCGGGCAGAACCCGCTGTTCCAGTCGCACATGTGGGACGGTTCCGCGATTCCGATCGACGAGAACCTCGAGATCGCCAAGGAACTGCTCAAGCAGGCCCACGCCGCCAACATCATCCTCGAGGTGGAGATCGGCGTCGTCGGCGGTGAAGAGGACGGCGTCGAGAACGCCATCAACGACAAGCTCTACACCTCGCCCGAGGACTTCGAGAAGACCATCGACGCGCTCGGCGCGGGCGAGAACGGCAAGTACCTGCTGGCCGCCACCTTCGGCAATGTGCACGGCGTCTACAAGCCGGGCAATGTGAAGCTCAAGCCCGAGGTGCTGGCCGAGGGCCAGCGGGTGGCCGCCGCCAAGCTGGGCCTGGGCGCGGACGCGCAGCCGTTCGACTTCGTCTTCCACGGCGGTTCGGGCTCGCTGAAGTCGGAGATCGAGGATTCGCTGCGCTACGGCGTGGTCAAGATGAATGTCGACACCGACACCCAGTACGCCTTCACCCGGCCGGTGGCGGCGCACATGTTCAGCAACTACGACGGGGTGCTGAAGGTGGATGGCGAGGTCGGCAACAAGAAGGTCTACGACCCGCGCTCGTACCTGAAGAAGGCCGAGGCCAATATGGCCGCCCGCGTGGTGGAGGCGTGCAACGACCTGAAGTCGGCCGGTCGTTCCATCAGCGCCAAGTAAGGTATTCCGCGAGCGGAAATCCGAACGAGGTGAGCGACGCGTGTGCCGCGGCGGTGTCTGCACCGCCGCGGCCGTTTTCGTTGCTTCGATATAAGTTGCCCTGACGTAATCCGAGGTGCACGGCATGACTCTCGAGGTGCGGGTCCTCGGACCTGTGCAACTACTGGTCGACGGCCGGGTGCTGCCGGTCGGCGGACCGAAACCGCGCGCACTGCTCGCCGCGCTGATCGTGAACCGGCGGCGCGCGGTGTCCTCGCAGGCGTTGGCCGACATCGTGTGGAACGACGAGCCGCCGGACTCCTACCAGGCCAGCCTGCAGGTGTTCGTGTCGAATATCCGCAAGACGCTGCGTCAGGCGGGGGTGGACGCGGCCGCCGTGCTGCGCACCGAATCCTCCGGCTACCGCCTGGAGATCCCCGACGACCAGTGCGACCTGGGCCGGTTCGAAACCATTCGCCGCAGCGCCGCCGAGGCCGCGGCGGCGGGTGATCCCGAATCCGCGGCCCGGCTGTACGCGGCCGCGCTGGAGCAGTGGAGCGGCCGCGCCCTCGACGATCTGAGCGGACTGTCCTTCGCCGACAGCTTCGCCACCGCCATGGACGAGGAGCGGCTGCTGGCCGCCTCCGCCCGCATCGACGCCGAAATCGCCTGCAAGCGAGCGTCTTCGGTGGTGGGTGAGTTGGTCGCCATGACCCAGGCGCATCCGCTGCGGGAACCGCTGTGGGCGCAGCTCATCACCGCCCTGTACCTGTCCGGCCGCCAGGCCGACGCCTTGGACGCCTGCCGTCGCGTGCGCACCGTGCTGGCCGACGAACTCGGCATCGACCCCGGCCCCGCCCTGGTCGCGCTGGAACAGCGGGTACTGCGCCAGGAACCTCTGGACACCATGGAGATCGTCGACGTCGAACGCATGGCCAAGGCCATGACCGAAACGGTCACCGAAACCCCGCGCGCCGTCCGCAGCGGACACCTCCGCCTCGCCGACGGCCGCACCATCCCCGTCGCCGCCGCCGGCCTCAAGATCGGCCGCATGACCGACAACGACCTGATCCTCGACGACCCCAAGGCCAGCCGCTACCACGCCCACATCACCCCCAGCCGCGCCGGCCTCCTCATCAAGGACCTGCACTCGGCCAACGGCGTCTACATCAACAACGAGCCCATCGACAGCGCCACGGTGCTGACCGACGGGGACGCCATCCGCATCGGGTCGACGGTTTTGGTGTTCCAGGCGGCGGGTTAGCCCGCCGTCAGGACCGCGACGACTGCGCTGAGCACCCGACGGTCCTCGAGATCGGGTGGGCGATGTCCGTTCTCGGCGGTCACGGTGACGGTATCGCCCGGTCGGACCCGCAATTCCGCCCAAGCCCACGGCAATACCGGCAGATTCACGCTCCGCTCGTGGCAGCTGATCGTCACCCGTGAGGTGGAGTTTACGGCGGTGTCGGCCAGCCGCCGCGCGAGTTCCGCGGTCAATTCGCGAGTGGCGGTGATGGTCTCCATGTACACGGCAGCCGACTGTATTACGCTGCTGCGCAGTTGTTCGTGCCCGAAATGACCCGAATGTCGAGAGGGTGGTGCATGGCCAAGCGGATGCTGGCGGCCGTGGGGGCGGTGGTGTGCGGGGCCGGGGTGCTGGTGTGGGCCGATCGGTCCGCGGCGGAGGCGGTGCCCAACGGGCCGGTGGCGGGGGCCGGGCCGTGTGTGACCGATCCCAAGGCGACACACGAAGGGCTGCTGGGGAAGACCGTCGAGGTGCCGATTCCGTATCCGGTGGTCACCGTGGATCCCGGACCGCCGGTGGAGAACCGGAACCGGGTGCGGATGGACCTGCCTGCCGATCCGTGCGTCAACCCGTGCCCCGATCTCACCGACGGGCCGCTCGACCCACCGAACCTGCTGGAGCAGTTGGGCATTCCGGAACTGCGGCTGCGGCCGCAGCCCTTCCACTTCGCCTTCCCGAACCCGGACGTCCCGCCGCCGCCACCCGGCCCCGAACCGGTGACCCCGGTGATCGAGGCCGCTCCGCAGGCCCCGCCGCGACCCGCGCCCGCCGTGGCGGAGGTCCGCGAGGTCGCCAAGCTGACCGGGGCCTCCTCCATCAACCGCACCGACAAGCGTTGGCAGGTGCAGGGCACCGACCTGGGCATCATGTGGGAGAGCGCGCCGGGGGAGATCGCCATCGCCTTCGGCGACACCGTCGGCCGCGACTTCCATCCGCCGGGCGGCTTCGGTGAGGACTGGCGCAGTAATGTGCTCGCCTTCAGCACCGACACCGACCTGGCCGACGGACTCACCTTCGACCGCATGGTCATGGATTCGCGCTGCCACGCGGCGGAACTGCTGAGCAGCAAGAAACTCGACAATATCGAGATGACGACCATTCCCACCTCGGGGTTCGCCCTGGGGGAGCGGCAGTACATGAGTTACATGTCCATCCGCACCTGGAACGCCGTCCCCGGCACCTTTCATACCAACCACGGCGGTATCGCCTACTCCGACGACCACGGCGAAACCTGGACCAAGGATCCGCACGCCCGCTGGGACAACATCTTCGGGATATCGAATTTCCAAGTGACGGCGATGGTTCCGCAGGGCGACCACGTGTACATGTTCGGCACGCCCAATACCCGCCTCGGCGCGGTCGGGTTGGCGCGGGTGCCCAAGGATCAGGTGCTCAACACCACCGCCTACCAGTACTGGCGGGACGGCGCCTGGACCCCGGTGGGCGGATTCGCTTCCGCCACACCGATTGTCGACGCTCCCGCCGGGGAGCTGTCGGTACGCTACGACGCGGCGCGCGAGGTGTGGCAGATGAGCTACCTCGACACCGCCAAGGCGGCCATCGTGGTGCGGGAGGCGAATTCACCGCAGGGCGTCTGGTCGCCGAGCACACCGATGGCGACGGTGCTCCAATATCCGGAGCTGTACGGCGGATTCATTCACCCGTGGTCCACCGGCGAAGACCTGTACTTCACCCTCACCACCTGGAACGACTACAACGTCTACCTCATGCACGCGCGCATGCGGTAGCCGCGTGCATGAGCCGGCCGTGCGACATGCGCAGCGGTGAGACGTGCTCGGCGGTGAGACGTGCTCAGCGCAGGCGCACCTCGGCGATAGCGCGGCCGAACAGCTTCTTGCCGTCGCAGGTCGCGCCGAGCATCAGGGTGGCGGTGCGGTTGTCGGCGTCGACCGACTTCACCTTGCCGGTGAATTCGATGATGGCCGGGGTGGTCGGCTCGACCGGGACGAAACCCGACAGCCGCACGCTGAACTTGGTGAGCGCGGCCGGATCGCCCAGCCACGACTCCAATTGTCCGGCAAGCAGACCCATGGTGAGCATGCCGTGCGCGATGACCGTCGGCAGCCCGGCCATCGTGGCGGCGGCATCGCTGAAGTGGATGGGGTTCGGGTCGCCGGAGACGCCCGCGTAGTTGACCAGGTCGCCACGGGTCACCGGCACCTTGGCGGCGGGCAGCTCGGTGCCGGGGGCGAGCGTGGCGGCGGTCGGCGTGGTGTGCACCGGTAGCGGCTCGGCCGGGGCCGGGAACGCCTCGAACTCGTCGAGGTCCAGCAGTACGAGGCCACTGGGGTCGGTCGCGCCGGAGTCCGGGTCCTCGACATGGCCGTGCATGACCAGCCCCGCCACGGTGTCGGCGATATCGGGGTCGATATCCGCGCCGCGACGGGCCACGATGGTGGTGTTGGAGATCAGCACCGGCAGGCCGAGCGCGTCGCTGAGCGTCACCTTGACGACGATGAAGTCGTTGTCGCCGAACTGGCGGATGGAGTCGATGACCACGTCCACCGACAGCCGGTCACCGGCCAGGATCGGGCGGTGGTACTCGAAGACCTGATCGGTCTGCAGGACCTGCGACAGGTCGTACTCGGTGAGCACCGTGCCGATCAGGGAGCGGGTGGTGGCCGCGCCGATGACCGAGGAGAAGGTGGCGGGTGCCAGCAGGCCCTCGTAGCCCAGTTCGCGGGCGTCGACCTCATGGTGGTGTGCCGGATGGTCGTTGCGCACGGCGCGCGCGAATTCGCGAACCTTTTCCCGGCCGACCTCGTAGTGGTCGCGTACCCGGAAGTGCCGGCCGACCAGTGCGGTGGCGGTGGCCGCCTCTGCCGTCTCCGGCATGTTGAACCAACTCCCTGTACTTCTGAAATCCTGGCGGGCCGGACGATGTCGCCGTCGAAGCTGGCCCAGACAATCCGGGCCATGCTACCGGCGAGTCGGTCCGGTGACCAGGTGTTTGTGACGTTCATCGCGGCCGTGAACCCGGATCGATTTGTCCGGTGCGGGCCGCTGCACGCAGGCTATGGAGCGAACGGCTGCGGGGGAGCGGACGGCTGCCGGGGGCGAACGGCTGCGGGGAGCGAACGGCTGCGGAGCGGACAGCGCAGCGCCGCCGGATCAACTCCGGCGGCGCTGCGCTTGTCGAGGTGTTGGGATTGCCCGCGGTGTCGGGATTGCGCGAGGCGTCGGGTGCGTCAGTTCGGCGAGCTCGGCGGATCGCAGACCTTCCAGCCGCCGTCGGTGTTCTGCAGATCGAAGGTGCGCTGGGTGCGCTCGCTCGGATCGGCGGCGGTGTGGACGGTGGCCTGCGCCATGGCGGTGTCGTCGGTGATGCGGACGGCGTCGATCGAGTCGATCACCGGAATCGCCTTCTGCTCCTTGGAGGTCTGGTACACGCCGGCGAACTGCTCCGGCGAGATGTTCTGGTAGAAGTCGTGCTGGGTGCCGCAGGTGATGGCGCGCAACTGTTCGAGATCTCCCTCGGCCAGCGCATCGGTGTAGGTCCCGATGGCCCGCTTCACCTGCCCCTCGGGCGAATTGTCGGTACCGCCGCCCACCAGCGCGATCACCACGCCGAGCAGCGCCACCACCAGCACCGCCGCCGCACCGACCAGCAGCCACCAGCGCTTGCCCCGCGCGGACCTCTCCGCTGTCCCCGACTCGCTCGCGGCGGGCACCCGCTGCGGAGCCGCCACCGGATTCGCGCCGGTATCGGTGGCTCCGCCCTGCGCGGACGCACCGGTTTCGAGCTGCCCGCCGACGGCCGTGCGCGGCGGCGTGCCGGTGTCGGACTTGCCCGGGGCGGGCACGCGCTGCGGTGGCGCCACCTGCTTCGTGGTGTCCACCCGCTCACCGGCGGCGGGGATACGCTGCGGCGGAGCCACCGGCCGCGGCGGCCGCGGCCCACCCGGAGCGGTCGCCCGGGGCGCGTTCAACGGCCGCCCCGGCATGGTCGGCTGGAAGTCGGCGGGCGACGGCGCGCTCGCCTTCCGCGGCGGCACCGGCGGCTGCCGATGCGGCGGCGACGGCCGCGTCTCGTCCAGGTTCTCCGCCCCCGGCCCCGCCTGCCCGCGCGGCCCCACATTCCGCGGCCCCGCATTCCCACGCGGCGTACTCGGCTTGCTCAGCGGCCCCGGCCGCCCCGTCTGAATCTTCTCGGTCACCGCCTGTTCCCGAGGCACCACCGGCATAGCCGTGGTCTTGTCCTCGGCCCCCTCCGGAACCTGCTGGATGGCAACGGTTTCCGCATCTGGTCCCGCCTCCCCGGTCGCGTCCGCGGCGGGTTCGTCGGAGTCCGCATCGCGAGCGCCGGAAGTCTGCGCAACCGCCTCTTCGACGCCCGGCTCGGTCGGTGCGCCCGCCACCCCACCCGGTGCGCCCGCCATCCCGGCAGTCGCACCCGCCGAACCGGACTGTGCACCAACGCCCTTCGCGTTGCCGCCCGCCTCGGCGCCGGATCGTGAATCACCCTGTGCGAACCGCACCGTCGGGCTCTCGCTCCCGGACCCGCCGTGCCCGGATGCATCCCGCCCACCCTCGGCGCTCCCGGACCCGCCCGACAGCATCACGCGCTCCGTCGGGGTGTCGGATTCGGAATCACCACGGACGTCGGCATCTTGCCCGGGGGCGTCCGGAGCGGCTCCACGCTGAAGCGCGTCGTTCGGTGCGCTGTCGTCCACTTCCGACGCACCGGGGCCTCGCGATGCCGTACCGGCCTGCCCCGCGCCGCCGCGGATCGATTCACGCTGTGTGGGAGCGTCTTCCGCATCGACGCCCGGCCGAGACGTGCCCTGCGCCGCCACAGCGGGCGAGTCGCCGTCCTGCCCGGGGCCGCCCGGAGCGGTGCCACGTTCGCGCGCCTCGTTCGGTGCGCTGTCGCCCCGCACCGTTTCCCGGGGGCCCTGCGGTGCGGGACCGCCGGGGCCACCTTGTCCGGGGCCGCCGGGTACGGGAGCGCCCGGCATCGAACCGCGTTGTGCGGAATCGCTATGTCCGGAGACGTCCAGCGGGGAGCCCGGCTGCGCTGAACCGGGCCGTGCACCTGCGTCACCTGACGAATTCTCCTGTGCACGCTCCGGGGAGTCGCCCGGTGCGGAGCCCCGCGCCGATGCGGGCGGCGGCCCGGCCGGAGCCGCGTCGTCCTGGGACGGAACGCTTCCTGCCGGGCCCGGCAGGGTCGGGTCGGGGTGTCGTGGATCGGGCCGGTCGCCGGGGTCGGGCCGGTCGCCGTGTCCCGAGTCGGGGTGTGGCTGCGGGTCCGGCGTGGAGACCAGGGGTTGGGCGATTCCGGCGAGCGGTGACACGGCGGGGCCGCCCGGGACGGTGTCGCGCATGCCGGGGCGGCTGCCGGACTGCGGTGGGCGGCCGGGGTGACTGCCGCGCGGATCCTGTTGTCCGCCGCGAGGGGCCGATTGTCCGCCGGGGGCCTGTGGTTGCCCGCCGTGCGGATTCGGTTTGCCGCCACGTGGATCGGGTTGTCCTCCGCGTGGCTCCGGCTGTCCGCTACGTGGGCCAGGTTGTGCGCCGCGCGGGTCCGCTTGTCCACTACGTGGGACCGGCCGTCCGGTGCCCGGATGCTGCTGCCCGCCACGTGAATTCGGGTTGCCTTCGCGCGGGTCCGATTGTCCGACCCGCCGGTCCGGCTGCCCACCGCGCACGTTCGGGTTGCCGTCGCGTGGGCCGGGTTGTCCGCCGGGGGGCTGGTTCGGGGCTCCCGGGGCATCGGGGCGGGTCTGGCCGCGGTGGGGTGGGTTCGGCGGCATGGCGGGGTACTGCATGGTGGCGTCGGCCGGGGAGCCCGCACCTGCGGTGCCTGCCGGTGCGTTGCGCGGGCCACCCGGTAGCGCGGGGCCGCCTGGGCCGTTGCCGGGGCCGCTCGGCTGGGGCGGTCGCATGCCGGGGCCGCCGGACCGGGGTGGGGGACCGGCGGGTCGGGAGGGCTCGTCGTAGTGGATGGTGGCGAAGGACGGGCGGCCGCCGGATTGGCCGGGTGGCGTGCCGGGGCGTGCGGTCGGCGCCGCGCCGAGGGGGCGGCCCGGTGCTGGACCGTCCGCGTTGCCCTGGGTGGGCTGGCGTGCGTCCCCCCGGTCCGCCTGGCTTCCATCGCCCGCGTCGCCCCGGCTGATGTCGCCCTGGTCGGGCCGATCCGCGCCGCCCAGGTTCCCCATCGCCTCGCCGCGCGCGCCCCCGCTCCGCTCGGCAGATGTGCCCGCGCCGCTACCGGTGTTCTCCGGGCGGGAGTCGGTTCCCTGGCCCTGTGGTTGCTTGTCGGCGTTCGAGTCGGACACGCGCTACCCCTCGCTTTGGCGGAACGGTGATTCGAGGTCAGCCTACTGAGCAATCCGACCGGCGGTGCACAATGATCGGCATGACCTCCTTCGGTGATCTGCTCGGGCCCCAGCCGGTGTTACTCCCGGATAACTCCGATGTGGAGGAGGCGCTGCTCGACGGCCAGGACCCGGTGCGGGTCGCGGCGGCGCATCCGACGGCTTCCCTCGCGTGGGCGCAGCTCGCCGAGGACGCCCTGCAACGCGGCGAATCGGTGACCGATCCCGACGGTGACACGGTCAACGCCGACGTCATCGCCGCCTACGCCTTCGCCCGCACCGGCTACCACCGCGGCCTGGACCTGCTGCGCCGCAACGGCTGGAAGGGTTTCGGTCCGGTGCCGTGGAACCACGAACCGAACCAGGGCTTCCTGCGTGCCGTCGGCGCTCTCGCCCGCGCCGCCCGCGCCATCGGCGAGACCGACGAGTACGCCCGCTGCCTGGACCTCCTCGAAGACTGCGACCCGCGGGCCGCGGCCGAACTCGGCCTGGACTGACGCCGATTTGAGCAGTGCACTGGGCGGCAAGCTCACCACCGCGCGCGAGTCGAGCGCCACGCAACTGCGCAACGCCACCAAGCGGGTGCGCAGTTCGTGGCTGCCGATCGTGCAGTGCGCGGTGGCCGCCGGGCTGGCCTGGTTCATCTCGCACAATGTGATCGGCCATACGCAGCCCTTCTTCGCGCCGATGGCCGCGATCATCTCCACCGGCGTCTCCTTCGGCGCGCGGATGCGCCGCGCGGTGGAACTCATGGTGGGCGTCGCGGTCGGCATCGGCATCGGTGACCTGTTCATCTCCTGGGTGGGCACCGGCGTCTGGCAGATCGCCCTGGTGGTCGCGGTCGCCATGACGGCGGCGGTGTTCCTCGACAGCGGCAGCATCATCACCGCGCAGGCGGCCAGTTCCGCGGTGCTGGTGGCCACCCTGCTGCCCCCGCACACCGGCGGCAGTTCACTGCGCATGATCGACGCCCTGGTCGGCGGTCTGGTGGGAATCGTTGTGGTGGCGGCGATTCCGCTGCATCCGGTGCGCCGCGCCCGGCAGCAGGCCGCCGACATCCTCGAGGTGATGCACTCCAGTCTGATGGACTGCGGCGCGGGCCTGCTGGAACACGACGCCGCCAAGGTGAAGGAGGCGTTGCAGGCGGTACGCGGCACCCAGCCGCAGATCGACAGCCTGCGCGACACCCTGAAGGGCAGCGAGGAGGTGATCCGGCTGTCCCCGCTGTACTGGAACGCCAAACCGCGCCTGGAGCAGTTGCGCACCGCCGCCGACCCGCTCGACAACGCCGTTCGCAACACTCGCGTACTGCTGCGCCGTGCCCTGAGTTCGGTGCGTGACGACGAGATCCTGGACCCGCGCCTGGTCACCGAGGTGGAGAAGCTCGGCGAGGCGGTGGAGGTGGTGCGCCGCATGGTGCTCGCCGATCCGGGCGAACAGCCCGATCCGGCGGAGGCCACCCGGGTGCTGCGCACCGTGGCCAAGGGCGCGACCAAGGATCTGGTGGCCGACGCGGGCATCTCCGCGCACGTGGTGTTCGCGCAGCTCCGTTCGATCGTGGTCGATCTCATGGAGGTCTGCGGCATGAAGCGGCTGTCGGCCATCGCCCTGCTGCCGCCCACCGTGGCGAATCCCTATGTGACGCCGGTCGATTGACATCACCCGCCGGGGCGTTGCCTACGCACTCGCCCGCGGGCCGTCGCTGTTGATCTTCGAGTAGTCGGCTACTCGCGTGGATGTCGTCGCCCGTTCCTAGGGTTTCGTCGTGGGCCGTACCTCGAGGGGTGGTGCGGCCCGCCCTACATCCAGAAGCGGGTGAGCGAGAAGCCGTTGCCCGCCCAGCCCGCCGGAAGGCCGGAGAGTTCGAACAGCGTCCGTACCGTGCCGAAGAACACCGCGCCGATCTCCGGCACGAACAGCATGGCCACCAGCAGCAGGATGCCGTACGGCTTGATCTGGTCGAGCGAGCGGCGCGTCTTGTAACTGAGCGAGGGTTCCAGAATCCCGTAGCCGTCGGTGCCCGGCACCGGCAGCAGATTGAGCACCGTCGCGAAGATCTGCAGGAAGGCCAGGAAACTCAGCCCGTACCAGAACACCTCGTGCGAGTCGGAGCTGCCGAACAGGCGGATCACCAGCAGCAGCACCACCGCGCACACCAGGTTCACCGCCGGACCGGCACCACTGAGAATCCGCTGCGTGCGCGGGCTGAAGTTGTGCGAGTGCACGTACACCGCACCGCCGGGCAGCGCGAATCCGCCGATGGCGATGAAGATCAGCGGCAACACGATGGACAGCAGCGGGTGGCTGTACTTCAACGGGTTCAGGGTGAGGTAGCCGCGCAGTTCGACCTCGCGGTCGCCCGCCCGCCACGCGGTGTACGCGTGGCCGAACTCGTGCAGGCACACCGATACGATCCAGCCCGCCACCACCAGGATGAACACGCCGAGCCGAGCCGGCATCGACGACGCGTCACCGTTCCAGGCCAGCACCCCGCCCAGCACGGTCACGCCCACGAACAGCAGGAATACCGGGCTCGGCCGCACCGACCCGGACCTGCGCCCCACCGACTGCGGATAGTTCATCGCACTCCTAGCGCACCAGCAGCCACGGCACGTGGTGCCGGTAGAAGGTGGACCGCCGCACGGTCTTGTCGCTGCTCACGCCGTCCCGCACGACCAGTGCGCCACGGGTGCCCAACTGCATGGCGCGACCGGCCACCCATTTGCGCTTGCGCAGCCCCCGCTGCACGGTGGCGTGCAGTCCCGGCATCTCCAGCATGGGCGAAACGTGCAGCGCCGCAACCTTGCCGGTGAACAGGCGGGTGTCGTCCACGTACGCCTCGCCCTCCAGCTTCTCACCGCTCGGCCCCACGATGCTGGCGCGGCCGATGAGCACCTTGCCGGTGTCGTCGCGGATGAGCGGGGTTTCGCGCGCGGAGCCCTCCAGGGCCTTCTTGGCGGCGGCGTTGCCGGTGCCGGTCTGGTAGGCGCGTGAGCCGTAGGTGCGGTCCACGGGCACGTAGCCGATCTCCACATGGAGCCGTTCGGTGCGCATGAGGTGGGTGAGCACGGCGGCCAGTCCGGCGTCCTCGCCGAGCACGATCAGCCGGGGCAGGCTGTCGGCGGCCAGCACCGGCAGCATCTCGTCCAGGGCGGCGGGATCGGGAATGGCGGCGGTCTGCACCATCGGCAGCGATGCCAATGCGATCGGTACCGGTGCACCGTTGCAGCGGAGAACATGGGTACTCAACTGCCGTACACCCTCCTCGGACCTGACAATTCGCCTCGCCTCGCCGCGTCTCGGACCGAGCGCCTGCCGGTCCGCACCGATGCCACCATAGTCCTGTTCAGTTGCCTCCGCTTCGCTCCTCGTCACGGCGGGCGGGGCGGGAACCTGGGGGTATGCCCGTATCCACTAGACTGTGCGTCCGGCCACCGCCTTGTGACGGCGGGTAGCTGCAGTGTCACCGACGCTGCGTGTCGATCCCGTAGGAGACTCCTGATGCCGGCAATCGTGCTGATCGGCGCCCAGTGGGGCGACGAGGGCAAAGGCAAAGCAACCGATCTGCTCGGCGGCAGGGTGCAGTGGGTTGTCCGCTACCAGGGCGGCAACAATGCCGGTCACACCGTGGTGCTTCCCAATGGTGACAATTTCGCGCTGCATCTGATTCCGTCCGGCATTCTCACCCCCGGTGTGACCAACGTCATCGGCAACGGTGTGGTCGTCGACCCGGGTGTACTGCTGGCGGAGCTGGCCGGTCTGGAAGAGCGCGGCGTGGACACCTCCCGCCTGCTGCTCTCGGCCGACGCGCATCTGATCATGCCCTACCACGTGGCCATCGATAAGGTCACCGAACGCTTCCTCGGCAACAAGAAGATCGGCACCACCGGCCGCGGCATCGGTCCCTGCTACCAGGACAAGGTGGCGCGGGTGGGCGTGCGCGTCGCCGACGTGCTGGACGAGAAGATCCTCACCCAGAAGGTCGAGGCCGCACTGGAATTCAAGAACCAGGTGCTGGTGAAGATCTACAACCGCCGCGCGCTGGACCCGCAGCAGGTGGTGGACGAGGTGCTGGAGCAGGCCGACGGCTTCAAACACCGCATCGCCGACACCCGCCTGCTGCTCAACCAGGCGCTGGAGAGCGACGAGACCGTGCTGCTGGAGGGTTCGCAGGGCACGCTGCTGGATGTCGACCACGGCACCTACCCGTACGTCACCTCCTCCAATCCGACCTCCGGCGGCGCGGCGGTGGGTTCCGGCATCGGCCCGAACAAGATCGGCGCGGTGCTGGGCATCCTCAAGGCGTACACCACCCGCGTCGGCTCCGGCCCGTTCCCGACCGAGCTGTTCGACGAGTCCGGCGCGTATCTGGCCAAGACCGGCGGCGAGGTCGGCGTGACCACCGGCCGCGCCCGCCGCACCGGCTGGTTCGACGCGGTGATCGGCCGCTACGCCACCCGCGTCAACGGCATCACCGACTACTTCCTCACCAAGCTCGACGTGCTCTCCAGCCTGGACACCATCCCGATCTGCGTGGCCTACGAGATCGACGGCGAGCGGGTCGAGCAGATGCCCACCACCCAGACCGAATTCCACCACGCCAAGCCCATCTACGAGGAGATGCCCGGCTGGTGGGAGGACATCTCGGGGGCCCGCACCTTCGAGGAGCTACCCGCCAACGCCCAGGCTTACGTGCTGCGCTTGGAAGAGCTCTCCGGAGCCCGCGTGTCCTGCATCGGCGTCGGCCCGGGCCGCGACCAGACCATCGTCCGCCACGACGTGCTGGGCTGACCGAGCCGCGTCGCACTTCCGCACAGCGCCCGCCCGCCGCATCCCGCGGTGGGCGGGCGCTGTTGCGATCCGGGTTACGCCGTCGTTCAGTAGAGCGGGGTCAGTGGTGCGAGCGGGTCGGCGGCGTGCGGCGTCAACGCCGAGTAGGCCGCGGCAATGGATTTCACGGCCAGCCGCAGGTCCGCTTCCTCCTGGGTGAAGGGCAGCCGGAGGAAGCGTTCGAACGCGCCCTGGACGCCGAAACGCGGTCCGGCGGCGAGCAGTACGCCGTGGTTGGGGGCGGTCGCCGCGAGGGCGGTGGAGACCGGGGTGGGCAGTTGCACCCACAGCGACATGCCGCCCGCGCCCTCGGTGGTGGGCCGCCAGTCGGGGAGTTCCTCGGTGAGCGCCTCCAGCAGGGTCGCGCGGCGGGCGCGCAGTTGCGCACGGCGTTGCGCGAGAATGGCATCCGCGTTCTGGAGTAGGTGCACGGTGGCCAGCTGATCCATCACCGGGGTGCCGAGGTCGACGGTGGATCGGGTGCCCAGCAACTTGGTGATGAGCGACTGGCTGGCGCGCACCCAGCCGACCCGCAGGCCACCCCAGAAGGATTTCGACGCCGAACCGATGGTGACGATCTCCGCGCCGCGAGCGAAGGCGGCCGCGGGCGGCGTCTGCGCACCGCCGGTGAGGTCCAGATCCACCATGGATTCGTCGACGATCACGGTCATCCGGGTGTCGCGGGCGATGGCGGCCAGTTCGGCGCGCCCCGCCTCGTCCAGCCGCAGTCCGGTCGGATTGTTGAAGTCGGGCACCAGGTACGCCACGCTGGCGGCGGTCTGGCGTGCCGCACTGCGGATTCCGTCCAGGTCCCAGCCGTCGGGCAGCAGCGGCACCGGCACCGGACGCGCCCCCACATCGCGGATGGCCTCGATGGCGTTCGGATAGGTGGGGTGTTCGATGAGCACCCGTTCCGCCGGGGTGGTCAGCACGTTCAGCAGCAGCCGCAGTCCGTGCTGCGCGCCGAGGGTGACCAGGATCTGTTCGGGGTCGGTGGGCAGCCCGCGTTCGGTGTAGCGGCGTGCGAGGGCCTCGCGCAGCATGAGCATGCCGACCGGGTCCATCCCGTGTGTGCCCAGGTAGGTGGGCAACCCTTGCAGGGCAAAGGAATACGCGTCCTTCATCTCCTGCGGCGCGGACATGGCCGCATAGGTCATATCGATGGTCGGCAGTTCCGGCTGCGCCATCATGGCCAGCAGGCTGCGTGCCGGTTTGGTGCCGTCGTGCACCACGGTCGGCGGTAGCGCCACGGTGCTGCGCGATCCCTGGCGGCTGATGAGGTAGCCGTGCTCGCGCAGCAGGGCGTAGGCGGAGGTGACGGTGGTGCGGCTGACGCCGAGGGTGGTCGCCAGATCGCGCTCACTGGGCAGTGCGATGCCGAGTGGGGCGCGGCCGTCGTGGATGAGCAGCCGAATCCCTTCGGCCAGCGCCAGATACGCGGGCCGGGGGGAGCGGCGGGCGGTGTCGGATTCACCGCCGCCGGGCCGGGACTCGGTCGGGCCGTCGCCCTCCGTGCCCCGGGCTCCGGGTTCGTCCTGCCGCCACCGTCCCAGGTCTCGCGCCAGGCTGGCCGCGCCGATCACTCGTGTCGCCATACAGGCCAGTATCCGGGCAGTGGATATTTGATTCAAGTGCAACTGGCTTCATTCTTGGGCCATGACCTCGTTGCTGTTCTCGATCGCGGTGGTCGGCTGCTTCGGCTGGCTCGTCTACCACTTCGCCCCCGCCCCCGGTGAGCACTGGGATCGCCTGCTCACCCGGTATCGGCCGCATGCTCCGATGGCGGACTGGTCGGCCGGTGACTATGACGATCAGCGGCAGTTCGTCGATCTGGACGCCGCGCGGACACGCCATGAGTCGGCAGTCCAGTCTTAAAAAACTGGCATGCTCGAACCGGATATGTCGGTCACCCTGTGCACACTGGCACTATGCCCTACCCGGAACGTCCGCTCGCCGCGGCGCTCTTCGATACCGCGATAGGCCCCTGCGCCATCGCATGGAGCGCCGTCGGCGTGCTGCGCTTCCAACTGCCCGAGGACGGTGCGGAGGCCACGCTGGCCCGCATCACCCGGCCCTACCGCGGCGAGCCGGTCGCGCCCGCCGAACCCACCTTCGACATCGGCAAGGCCATCGCCCGCATTCAGGCCCACCTCGCCGGTGACCTCGACGACCTGCGTTGGATTCCGTTGGACACCACCACGATTCCGGAGTTCCACCGCGCCGTCTACACCGTCACCCGCGCCATCGCCCCCGGCCACACCCTCAGCTACGGCGAGGTGGCGGCCCGTGTCGGCATGCCCAATGCCTCCCAGGCGGTCGGACAGGCCATGGGCCGCAACCCGATTCCGCTCATCATCCCCTGTCACCGGGTGCTCGCCGCCGACCACGCGCTGCACGGTTTCTCCGCCCACGGCGGACTCACCACCAAACAGCGGCTGCTGGAGATCGAGCGCACCCCGGGCTTCGGAGAACCGACCCTGTTCTGACCGCGGTGTCAGATCCCCCGGTCGATCATGTCGAGCAGTTGCTCGGAGAGGTGGTCGAGCTGCTCCGGTTCCAGGAAGCGGAACGGACCGTCCACGGCGAGATAGGCGAGGCCGTGCACGGTCGGCCAAGCCAGGAACTCGGCACCCGGGCGGCGTTCCGGCGGCAATAGCCCGGTCTCGACCAGGCCGTCCAGGGCATCGCCGAGAATTTCGATGGCCGAGCGGCCGGTGGGTCCGGCCGCCGCCGGTTCGGCCACCGCGCTCACGTCGCGCTGAGTGGTGAAGGCGGTCAGGAACAGTCCCGGCTGTTCCCGGGCGAACCGCAGGTATCCCGCACCGACCGCGTGGAACCGGGCCCGCGCCGCCGCCGCGGGGTCGTCCATGGGCGCAACGGCGTCCTGGGCGGCGGTCATGGCGGCCGCCAGTTCGGCGAGCGCGACCCGGGCCACCGCCTGTACCAGGGCGTCCTTGTTGGCGAAGTGCGTGTACGCGGCGTTCGGCGCGACGCCCGCTCGGCGGGCCGCCTCCCGCAGCACGATCGCCTGTGGACCGCCGCCCTCGCGCGCCATGGCCACGCCCGCCGCCAGTAGCGCCTCCTCCAGTGCGCCGTGCCGGTAGGTCGTGCGCTTCGCGCCCGTCTCACCCATGTGCTCTCCTTCGGTCCGCCCCACCATATCTGGACGTCGTCCAGAATTCTCCCGCATGCATCTGGACAGCGTCCAGAAAGCTGTGTACGGTCCATCTGGACAGCGTCCAGAATGTCATCCGATGAGTTGTCGCTCCCCGGACCGTCTGGACCCCCGACGGCACCACCGCCGACCGAACTACCGAGGAAAGACCTGATGAAGACCGAAAAGCTGCTCACCGCAGGCGCTCTCGCCACCCCCGTGTTCTTCGCGATCGCCCTGGCGCAGGCGTTCACCCGCGACGGCTTCGACCTGAGTCGGCACATGATCAGCCAGCTCGCCCTCGGTGACCTCGGCTGGTTGCAGATCGCCAACTTCGTCGGCACCGGCGTGCTCTTCGTGCTCGGCGCACTCGGCCTGCGCCGGGCCCTCACCGACGGCATCGGCCACACCTGGATTCCGCGCCTCGTCGCCGTCTTCGGCGCTGGCCTGATCGCCGCCGGCGTCTTCGTCTGCGACCCGGTCAAGGGCTACCCCGTGGGCGAGCCCGACACCCTCACCTGGCACGGCATGGCACACGGAGCCGCAGCCACCATCTCCGGGTTCGCCCTGGTGGCCGCGAACATCATCCTCACCCGGCGCTACCTCCGCGCCGACCGAAAGGCCATGGCGGCCATCACGATTGCCATCACCCTGGCCTTCATGGTGCTCCCCGCCGCCCTGCCCAGCCAGGTCAGCATGGTCTTCGCGGCCGTCTCCTTCCTGGCCTGGGGCTGGATCTCCCTGCTCGCCGCCAGCCTCCTGCCCACCCGCCGGACGGCGGGTGCCACCCGGGAGCCGCAGTTCGCGTGAGGTGAGTGTACGGAAAAGGCGTCCGCACCAAGGTCAATGGTGCGGACGCCTTTCGCGGGAGCAGGTCGATCAGTTGACCGCCATCGGGATCACCAGCCAGCCTTGACGATCGGGCCGTAGTAGACGACCGGTAGGCCGGTTCCGGCGCATTCGACCCAGACATCGGCACCCGGCGCGAATCGCAGGTAGATCGGCTCAGGGCCGAGCGAGTACTGCATGATGCCCGGGGCCTGGTAGAAGAACGGCGGTTGCAGGCTCCAGCCGGTGCACTGCCACCACTCGCCCGGGGCGGTGTCCATTCGGATGACGCCACCCGGTTCCGGTGTGGGGACGGGAGGGGTGGCGGCGGCCGTCTGCGTGTTCAGGAGGCCAGCCGCGGCAATCGTTGCCGCAACCGCGACCGCGCGAAGTGTTGCTCTCATTCGTGTTCCTTGGTGGTCCTTGTCGTTGGTGCGAGGGGACGACGGGCGGGGCCGAATCAGACGACCGCGCCGTAGGCGCTGCCGATGCCGAAACCGAGCGCGCCACCGGCGACGCCGCCGACGACCGCGGCCGGAATGCCGAGGGCCGCAGCGCCGACGGCGGCACCGGCCGCAGCGCCGACACCGGCACCGATCAGCGCGCCCGCTCCGGCACCCGGCAGCGAGGCCGCGCCGCCGGTGGGAAGGCCAGCCGCGATTCCGCCGATGACCGCTCCGGTGGCCGCGCCCACGCCGGTGCCGATGACCGCGCCCGGTACCGCGCCGATGGCGGCGGCCGGGATGCCCGCCGCGAGTGCGCCCGCCCCGGCTCCGATGGCGGTGCCCGCGATGGTTCCGGCGGCGATCTTGTCCGAGCGGCTGGCGTGGATGCCCACCGAGTTCAGGCCCGTGGCGATGCCCGCCTCGACGGCGGCCGCGCCGCCGTTGACCGGGTTCAGGACCGCGTCGGGGACGTCGTCGGGGACCGGCGTGGTGAATGCGCCGACGCGCAGGGTGCGCGGGGGCGGGGCGATGGGGGCCACCGGTTCCACGGGCACCGGGGCGTGCAGGGTGCCCAGGTCGATGGCGGGGGCCGCCTCGGGTGCCGGGATGGGGCGGTAGTTCGGGGGCACGAGGTAGTTCGGCGCGGGTGCGGGCGTCGGCGGGGTGGTGACACCCGGCTGGATCGGCCCCGGGGTGTGGCCGACCGGGCGGTCGGTCGCGGGAGCGGTGACGCCGGGCTGGACCGGGCTGGTGGCGGCGCGCGGAGCGGCGCCACCAGCGAGGCCGGGCTGGGGTGCGGCGTAGCCGGAGGAGCGGCCGGAGTCGGCGCTCGGCGGGTTCGCGGTGGGCGTCCGCGCCGTCTGCGGTCCCCCGGGGGTTCCGTCCTGGGGGTTCGCTGGCGTAGCGTCCTGCGCACCGGCGGCGGCCGGTGTGTTCGGGGACGCGGCGTTCTGGTCGGTGGTGGCACAGCCGACGGCCAGGGCCAGCGGGATCGCGCCCACCACGAGTGCGCGGCGGCGCGCGCCGGTCTTCAGTTGTCCATGCCGACGAGCCACGTCGAACACACCACCTTCATCAGGGTCTTGATTCTGTTGCGATCAGGAACCGGTGGCGGCCGCGTGCGTGGCGAGCGTTCTCGTTTCCTGTTGATCGTGCATTCGGAGCGGAGAACTCCGGGGGCACGGGCAATGTGGTTCCCGCACCCCTTTCGGGAGCGGATATCGGGCGGGAACCTGGCTGGTCACCTGAGCTGGGATGTTAGCTGAATGAAAGCTATGAATGGCAACTCGATGTGAGATGCCGCACAGGGGTGCTACTTCGTCGCTGTGGAAACGAAAAACAGCTGGTTGAAGCGTGAATTACTTTGCCGCGCCGGTCAGCTCTCGAATTTGCCGGGAGATGACCCGAGCATCAACTCCGCCAGGGCCTCGCGATCGGTGACATCGAGCTTGATGCAGGCGCGGTACAGATGCCCCTCCACCGTTCGCACCGAAACCGTCAAGCGGTCCGCGATCTGCCGATTCGACAGCCCCGCCGCGACCAGATTGGCGATCTCCCGCTCCCGCGCGGTCAGCGGCAGCGGCTGCGCCGACTGCCGGAGCGCGGGCGTGCCGGCCCCGCCGCAGGCCGCCGCGAGCCGGTTGGCGGTGGCGGCGGATTCCAGCAGTCGTCTGCGATCCCCGGCCCGCTCATGTGCCGAGGCCGCCTGCGCGGCGGCGTCGGCGGCGGACAGCAGCACCCCCATGGATTCGAATTCCGCTGCGGCGGCATCCAATCCGTCGCCGTCATGGGCGGCGACCGCGACGGCGTGCCGGGCCTGCACCTGTACCAGTCGCCCGTCCACCCGGGCGGCCAGGTCCGCGAGCCGCCCCGCCACCGACTGGTCGCCGAACCGGGCGGCGGTGTGCAGCGCCATGGCCTCGATGGCGTGCTGGTGCGAGCGCGCGGCGGCGTCGGCGGCCGCGAGCGCGTGCCGGACGGCGGGGCTGACCGTGCCCTCGGCGGCGGCCTGCCAGGAACGGGCCAGCGCCAGCTGTGGTTCGTAGACGGCGCTGTGCCGCCCGCCCCGGGCCACCGCGGCCTCGATGCTCTCGGCGGCCTCGGCCGCCCGGCCCAGCGCCGAATAGGCTTCGGCCAGGCGCAGTCTCGCGGGGAACATCCACGCCGCCGCGCCCTCCATGGCCAGGGCGGCGAGGGCCTGTTCGAGATTGTCGACGGCATCCGGGAAATGCCCCTGCGCCACGTCGACGGTGCCCTGCAGGATCTTCGACATGCCCCAGGCCAGGTACTGGCCCGGCGACGAGTAGCCGAAATAGCCTCCGGCGCAACGGCGGGCGGCGTCGAGGTCGCCGGTGAAGGTGAGGGCCAGCACCTCCGCGTGGGTGGACATGAAGCGGTTCAGCCCGTCGATGTGCCGTTCGACTTCGTGTCCGCGCGTGGCGTATTCGCGCGCCGCCTCGCCGCGCCCCATGAGCGCCAGGGCGAGCCCGCCGCCGAAGGCCGCCCACCACACCGCCCAGGGCGGCGCGTCGGCGTTGGTCATCACGGGTTCGGCGAGCGCGAACGCCTCGTCGAGCTTGTTCTCGTTGACCGCGCAGGCCGACGCCAGTCCGTCCAGGGTGGCGACGATCTTGGGATGCCGCACCCGACCGCGCACCAGACCCAGCACCTCGTCGGCGCGGTCGGCATCGCCCATGGCCCACAGCAGATTCGACACCCGGGTGCTGCCCCAGCGGGCCAGTTGCACCTCGTTCAGCTGGTCCGGATCGAAGCTGGCGAGGGTGCGTTCGGCCTCGATGCGATGGCCCTGCCACAGCAGCGCCCGGGCCAGCAGATCCGCGGCCTCCACACCGCCGCGCCGCTCCACGGCGGCGCGCGCGAACCGTTCCCCCAGTGGGATGTTCGCCAATCCGATGGCGTCGGCGGCCGCCGCCTCGAACAGCTCCAGATCCGCGGATTTGTCGCTGTCCAAAGCCAATTCGGCCAGCCGAATGCGATCCGACGCCGAATTGACCGGCCGCTCCCTCAGCGACGAGTACAGCCGTCCCCGCAGCCGCCGTGCCGACGCGATGCCCAGCCGCCGCCGGATCACTTCGCCGAACAGCGGATGGTTGTAGCGCACCAGCAGCTGGTGGGTGTTCTCGACAATCCGGATGACACCGCGTGATTCGGCGGCCTCCACCGCCTCCTCGCCCGCGAGCTCGGCCAGTACGTCCAGGTCGATGGGCTCGCAGAAGGTGAGCAGCTCCAGCACCTTCAGCACGTCATCGGGCAGCTGCTCCACCCGATCCTCCAGCAGCGCAGCCAGTTCCGAGGTGACCGCCGCTCGTCCGCGCAGCTGCCACACCCCGTTCACCTGCCGCAGCGTGCCCGCCTCCAGCGCGCCCTCCACCAGATGGCGTAGGAAAAGCGCGTTGCCCCCGGAGGATTCCCACATGAGGTTGGCGGTGAACCCCTCCAGCTGCCCGCCCAGCATGGATTCCACCAGTGCCACGCTCTGCCGCTGGGTGAACGGCCGCAGATCCACGCGCAGCAGATGCCCGTCCTTCCACAGCGAGGTCACCGCGTCCGGCACCGGCACGCCGCTGCGCACGGTCGCCACGATGTGAGCGGCCTTGTCGATGGCCAGTTGCAGCAGCAGGGTGGCGGAGAGCTGGTCCAGCAGATGCGCGTCGTCGACGCCGATGATGGTGTGCCCGTCCGCGAGCAGGGCCTCCCGCGCCGCCGCCATGAACGTCACCGGATCGTGCGCGGTGTACACGCCGACCATGTGGGCGAAGACGCCCAGCGGAATGCTGCGCGCCGATTCGGTGCCCGCCACCCATCGGATATTGCCGCCGACCGCGGCGGCGGCCTGCCGCGCCAGCGTGGTCTTGCCCACCCCCGCGTCCCCCGTCAGGACGGCCCCGACGAACTCGTCGCCCGTCAACGCCGCCCGAATGGATTCGAGTTCGCCGCCGCGCTCGACCATCGGCCAATTCCGAGCCATGTGACAACTGTAGTGCGCCGCCCCATCGTGAGCAGGGCGAACGAACTGTACGGGGCATTCGAACAATCCAGCGAATATGCGCGTGTGCTATCGCCGCGGCCGATATCGTTGGGGCGCTTCCGCTCCCGAACGGTGGCGGCCGGTTCGACCGCCACCGTCAGGGAGAGGAGGTGAATGGGAGATGGTTGGAAAACATCGGAAAGTTGAGCCGGCGAACCGTGCAGCATGGTTTGCTGCCGGAGCTGCCGCGGCCGCCGGGCTCATCTACATCGTGGTTCGACTGAAGAGGACCCGATAACCCGTTCGGGTGGGGCATCGTTGGCGCGGTGCCCCATCTTCAACCATCACCTCCGTGATGACCACAGTGTACGTCGTGAGTCGATCGAATGTGGTAACGATCGTGGGCCCGATCTCTCAGTCCGCCCAGACCTGTTCGATCGGGGTGCCCTCGGTGGGCGGGGGTGTCGGGATGGCCCCCGGGGTGCGGGAGAAGCGCGGGGCGGGTGCGTGCTGCACCACGCCGTCGATCTCGACGAGACCGCTGCGGGCCTGGATGTGTGGGTTCTGGGTGGCCTCGGTGAGGGTGAGCACCGGGGTGGTGCAGGCGTCGGTGTGCTCGAAGATCGCCCACCACTCGTCGCGGGTCTTGGTCTTGAACTTCTCGGCGAAGAGTTTGCGCAGTTCGTCCTGCGCGGTGGGGTCGATCTGGTGCGGCAGCCCGGTCGGGTCGATTTCCAGGCCCTTCAGGAATTCCGCGTAGAACTGCGGTTCGATGCAGCCGACCGCCATGTACTTGCCGTCGGCGGTCTCGTAGGTGTCGTAGAACGCCATACCGGTGTCGAGCAGGTTGGTGCCGCGCTCATCGGACCACAGGCCCACCCCGCGCATACCCCAGATCATGTGCGAAAGGGCAAGTGCGCCATCGATCATCGCGGTGTCGATGACCTGCCCCCGGCCGGAGCTCTGGCGCTCCACCAGCGCGGCGAGCACGCCGAAGACCAGGAACATGGAACCGCCGCCGAAGTCGCCGACCATATTGAGCGGCGGCACCGGGCGCTCACCCTTGCGACCGATGGCATTGAGCACGCCGGTCAGCGAGATGTAATTGATGTCGTGTCCGGCGCGGTCCGCGAGCGGGCCGTCCTGTCCCCAGCCGGTCATACGGCCGTACACCAGGCGCGGATTGCGCTCCAGTGCCACCTCGGGCCCCAGGCCCATGCGCTCGGTGACGCCCGGCCGGAAGCCCTCGATCAGCACGTCGGCCTTCTCGATGAGGCCGAGCACCTTGTCGATATCGGCGGGATCCTTCAGGTTGGCCTCGACAATGGTGCGCCCGCGCCACTGCGGTCGCTCCATGAAGCCCGGCAACTGGCCCGGTCGCTGGACGCGAACCACATCCGCGCCGAGGTCCGCGAGCAGCAGTGCGGCGTGCGGACCGGGGCCGATGCCGGCCAGTTCAACAACCCGAATGCCCGCGAGCGGGCCCTGTGCGGCGGTGGATGGAGTGCTCACGCCCTACCTCGGTTCATCGTCGAATCCTGTGCACCGGCTCACCGTGCCGGTGTTGACAGTATGACAATAACGGGGTTTCGGGTGTGCTCCCGGGTAACGATGTGCGCGATGTCGGTGTTCTCAGGCATGCTCTCCGGTGCCCGACCGTTCAGCACGTCCCGCCGGAGCGCACCATGCCGTCTCGCCGATCCGCCAAGAACTCATTGTCCGACAGCGATATTCGGCAACTAGCCGCCGCCGTGGACGCGGGTCGCTCACCCACCGTGTGGTTCACCGCCGACGCCGTCGGCATCGAGGAGGGCCGATCCGGCAAGGTGGTCGCCGTCGCCGACCCCGGCGAACCGGACTTCCTGCACGTCCGGCCCGCGGGTTCCGGCGACACCCTGGCCTTCTCACCCACCGAACTCACCCTCACCCGCCCTCGCCGCAATCCGCCACGCGCCTCGCGGTGAGCAGAGCCACCGCGCGGGGTCGCTCCCGCCGGGGCAGAATGCTGGCAGCGACGAGGCGGGAGGAACTGGCGTGGGTGTAGCGGGTGAGGTCCTGGTCGGCCTCGCGATTCTGGTGGGGCTGATCGGTGTGGTGGTGCCGATCCTGCCGGGCGTGCTGCTGATCTTCGGCGCGATCGCGGTGTGGGCCTTCATGACCGGCGGAACCGCGGCCTGGATCGTCTTCGCGGTCTGCACGGCATTTCTCGTGATCAGCGGGGTGATCAAGTACACCTGGCCGGGCCGCAAGCTCAAATACGCGGGTGTGCCGAACCGGTCGCTGTTCATCGGCGCGGCGCTGGGCATCGTCGGTTTCTTCGTGGTGCCGGTGATCGGGCTGTTCCTGGGATTCGTACTGGGGGTTTATCTTTCGGAGCTACAGCGGCTGCGGGCGCAGCGCACGGCGTGGGTGTCGACGCAGCACGCCCTGAAGGGGGTCGGGCTGTCGATTCTCGTCGAGCTGTTCGGCGCGCTGCTAGCGGCCGGGGTGTGGGTGGTCGCCGCCGTCGTCGTCTAGCCGCTACCCGATCGTCTGGCCGCTACTCGATGATCGGAAGCGGCATCGTATCTCCCGGAGCGGGTTTCGGGAGTTCGGAGCGCTTCAGGCGCAGGGTCGGCGATTCCGGGCCGAACAGCGGCAGCGTCGGCGCGGGGTCCGCGAGATCGCGTTCCTTGGCGGGCAGTCGGTAGAAGGCGCGGGCATTGTCCTCCAGCACCCGGTGCAGGTCCGTGCCGACCGCATCGGTGATGAGGGTGATATCGGTGTCGAGGAAGGGCCGCCCCGCGCGGGTGCCGGGTAGATCGGAGCCGAACATGAGGGCCTCCGGATTCACCGCGTGGATCCGGCGCAGCGCCCGGCCGACGTCCATGGCCACCCGGCCGAAGCCGGACGCCTTCACCTTGGCCCCGCGGTCCACCAGATTCAGCAGGTAGGGCAGGCAGTCGTCGGACATGCCCATATGGTCGATGGACAGCTGCGGCAGCTTGCTGATCACCGGTTCCAGCGATCCCAGCATGGACCCGTCGATGTACAGCTCCACATGCCAACCGACCAGTTCGTACGCGCGCAGCGCCAGCATGGTCAGCCCGACGATATCCCCGCCCGCACGCTTGAGATTGAACCGCAGCGCCCGCACCCCGGCCCGGTCGAGCGAGATGATCTCCTCGTCGGTGGCGTCCACGTGCAGGTTGATGACGCCGACCCAGCCCTCGCCCAGCTCGGCCAGCGCCGCCCGTAGGAACGTCTCATCGGTGCCCTGGAAGGACCCGCTGACCACGGCACCACCGTCGATGTCGAAGCGGGACATCCGCCGCTTGTAATCGGCGATGGTGTACGGGTCGGGCAGGTAGCCCTCGTTCTCGATCAGCGGGAACCGCGGATCGATGATGTGGACATGGGCATCGAACACGTGATCAGCATGCCTCACATTGGTGACAAGTGCGGAAAACCTTGTCCGCCTGGTGGATCAGCCCAGGTCAGTTGGCGACTTTGTCCGGCTCGCTGGCGCGCAGCATGTCTTCGCGTTCGACGACCTTGACGCGTTCGCGGCCTTCGGGTTCGCCGAGTGCGCGTTCGTGGGCGTCGAGGCGGTACCAGCCGGCCCAGGTGGTGAAGGGGATGCCCTTGGCTTCGAGGAACGCGGTCACGGCCTCGGGGTCGGGGTTGGCGGCGGGGGTGAAGTCTTTGGCGTCGTCGAGCAGGCAGGCGATGGTTTCGTTGGCGTCGCCCTTGGTGTGGCCGATGAGCCCGACCGGGCCGCGTTTGATCCACCCGGTCACATAGGTTTGGGGCAGGTAGCGGGCCGGGCCGTCGGCGTCCTCGTCGACGAGCACGCGTCCGGCCTCGTTGGGCACGGTCCCGGCCTGGTCGTCGAAGGGCAGCGCGGGAATGTTCTGCGACAGATACCCCACCGCCCGGTACACGGCCTGGATGTCCCAGTCCTTGTATTCGCCGGTGCCCTTGCAGTTGCCGGTGCCGTCGAGCTGGGTGCGTTCGGTGCGCAGCCCGACGACCGTGCCGTCGGAGCCGAGGATCTCGGCGGGGGACTCGAAGAAGTGCAGGAACAGTTTGTGCGGGCGGTCACCGACATCGCGGATGGCCCACTGCTCGAGGGTGTTGCAGATCATGTCGACCTGCTTGGAATGCCGGCGCGCGGCCTCGGAGCCCTCGTCGTAGTCGATGTCGGAGGGGTCGACGATGACCTCGATGGTCGGGGAATGGTCGAGCTCGCGCAGCTCGAGGGGGGTGAACTTGGCCTGGGCGGGTCCGCGGCGACCGAACACGTGCACCTCGAGGGCCTGGTTGGCCTTGAGCCCTTCGTAGACGTTCGGCGGGATCTCGGTGGGCAGCAGTTCGTCGCCGGTCTTGGCCAGTACCCGGGCCACGTCCAGGGCGACGTTGCCGACGCCGAGCACGGCGACCTTCTGGGCGTGCAGGGGCCAGGTGCGGGGGACGTCGGGGTGGCCGTCGTACCAGGACACGAAGTCCGCGGCGCCGTAGGAGCCGTCGAGGTCGATGCCGGGGATGTCGAGGGCGCGGTCGGCGTTGGCGCCGGTGGAGAAGATGACCGCGTCGTAGAAGCCGCGCAGGTCGGCGAGGGTGATGTCGACGCCGTAGTCGATATTGCCCAGCAGTCGGACCTGGGGTTTGTCGAGGACCTTGTGCAGGGCGGTGATGATGCCCTTGATCCGCGGGTGGTCGGGCGCGACGCCGTAGCGGATCAGGCCGAAGGGGGCGGGCATGCGCTCGTAGAGATCGATGCTCACCCCGTCGAACCCGGCGGGGGCATCGGATTTCATCAGCGCGTCGGCCGCATAGATACCAGCCGGGCCGGCACCAACGATCGCGATGCGGAGCGGGCGGGTCGCTGCACTCTGTTCGGTCATCTCTTACGCGCACCCTTACGAGTCGAAATACAATCTTGCGGTCAGTCTTAGCCGTCGTTCTTAGCTTAGGCTAAGTTGACGCCCGAGCTCGGGTCATCCCGAGGCCTCCGACGCTGCAGCGTTGCTGCGCCGTCCTGCTATTCCCCCGCGCGGGCGGAGAATTCAGACGATTCTATCGGTGGGGTAGACCACGGCCCGCCGGGGTTCGGTGAACTGGGCGGATGCCCACTGCATCGGGTACCCGGTGTCGAGCCGCGTACACCCCCGGCGACCAGGCATGATCTAGCTCATGAGTGAGCGAAGCGAGCGGCCGGAAAACTCGGCTGAGCGATCGGAACACACAGCCGGTGAGGATGAACAGTCGATCCCGATCGACCAGACCGGGACCAGGTCGATGCTGCCGTTCCTGGCCGCCGCGGGCATCATCGCGCTGGTCGTGCTGGGAATCGTGATCGCGGGGCTGGTATCCCCGGCTGAGAAGAATGTCACAGATTCCGATCGACTGGCCGTGGCCGCCCGCAACCTCGTCGGCGCGCTGGCCGCGGACGACCCGCTGGGCGATCGCATCGTCTGCGCGGGCTTCGACAACGACCGCTCGCCGGTGCGGATCGAATCCGAGGACGCCGCACCGGCTCTGGAATTCGTGCGCCTCACCGACGCCCGGGTGGACGGCGA
The DNA here is from genome assembly GCF_007362295.1 of Nocardia otitidiscaviarum. Classification (NCBI taxonomy): domain Bacteria; kingdom Bacillati; phylum Actinomycetota; class Actinomycetes; order Mycobacteriales; family Nocardiaceae; genus Nocardia; species Nocardia otitidiscaviarum. The sequence goes on from NZ_CP041695.1 coordinate 7,416,823, forward strand.
CCGCGCCACCGCCACCGTCACCGTGCGACTCGACGGCACCGAGAACACCTCGACCTGGAACTTCACCCGCGGCGGCAACGGCTGGGTGGTCTGCGACCGCTGATCGTCCCACTACTCGGACACATGCGTTTGACAGTCGGGCGGTGGTCCGGGCAATCTCAGATCCAGGTCATGAGTACCAGCGCCAAGCCCCGGCTGGCTGGTCGGCAACCCTCCTCCGCGGTGGGGTGCTCCGGGTGACGACCTGGCCACGCACCTCGGTGCGGCAAGTGCGGATTCACAGGAGGTTCAAGCAGTGAGCTATGCGGGTGACATCACGCCACGGCAGGCGTGGGAGCTGTTGCGCGACAATCCGGACGCGGTGCTGGTGGATGTGCGCACCGAGGCCGAATGGCGGTTCGTCGGCGTACCCGATACCGGCGGCATCGGCCGGCCCACCGTCCTCATCGAATGGGTGGACGTCACCGGCTCGCCCAATACCCGGTTCACCGATCAGCTCAAGCAGGCGCTGGCCGAGCGGGACCCCGAGGGCGACGCGCCCGTGATCTTCATCTGCCGGTCCGGGCAGCGCTCCATCGGCGCGGCCACCGCGGCCACCGCCGTCGGCTTCACGCCCGCGTTCAACGTGGTCGAGGGTTTCGAGGGCGCGCTGGACGCGCAGGGACACCGCGGCGGCTCCGGCTGGCGCGCCGAGGGACTTCCGTGGCGGCAATCATGACGCGACCGGTTCCGGCCACCGCGGGCGCGCCGCGGGTTCCGTCGGTCGTGACCGCCACCGCCGTCGCGTATGTGGCGCGTCGGTCGAACCCTGTCGATGGGAGGCAGCTGTGATCACCGGAGGCGCTTTCGACAAGCCCCTGCCCGAGGGCATCGGCCCCGCGACCATCGGCGTCCGAGGCGGCTTGCGCCGCAGCGGTTTCGAGGAGACCTCCGAGGCGCTGTACCTCAGCTCCGGATTCGTCTACGAGAGCGCCGAGGCGGCCGAGGCGTCGTTCACCGGCGATATCGAGCACTACGTGTACTCGCGCTACGGCAATCCGACCGTCGCCATGTTCGAGGAGCGGCTGCGCCTGATCGACGGCGGCGAAGCGTGTTTCGCCACCGCGTCCGGGATGTCGGCGGTGTTCACGGCGCTGGGCGCGCTGCTCGGCGCGGGTGACCGGCTGGTGGCCGCGCGCAGCCTGTTCGGCTCCTGTTTCGTGGTGGCCAACGAGATTCTGCCGCGCTGGGGCGTGGAGACCGTCTTCGTCGACGGTGAGGACCTCGACCAGTGGGAGCGGGCGCTGTCGGTGCCCACCCAGGCCGTGTTCTTCGAAACGCCGTCCAACCCGATGCAGTCGCTGGTGGATGTGCGCCGGGTGGTCGAGCTGTCGCATGCCGCGGGCGCGAAGGTGGTGCTGGACAATGTCTTCGCCACTCCGCTGCTGCAACGCGGATTCGAGCTCGGCGCGGACGTGCTGGTCTATTCCGGCACCAAGCACATCGACGGCCAGGGTCGTGTCCTCGGCGGCGCGATTCTCGGGTCCAAGGACTACATCGACGGTCCGGTGAAGAATCTGATGCGCCATACCGGCCCGGCGCTGAGCCCGTTCAATGCCTGGACGCTGCTCAAAGGTCTGGAGACCATGCCGCTGCGGGTGCGCCAGGCCAATTCCTCGGCGCAGCGCATCGCGGAGTTCCTCGAGGGCAAGGATTCGGTGGCCTGGGTGAAGTACCCCTTCCTGGCCTCGCATCCGCAGTACGAGCTGGCCAAGAGCCAGATGTCGGGCGGCGGCACCGTGGTCACCTTCGAGCTGAAGGCGGGCGCCGACGAGGCCAAGAAGCGCGCGTTCGAGGTACTCAACCGGCTGCGCATCATCGACATCTCGAACAACCTCGGCGATGCCAAGACCCTGATCACCCATCCGGCCACCACCACGCACCGGGCCATGGGGCCGGAAGGCCGTGCGGCCGTGGGCATCACCGACGGCGTGGTCCGCATCTCGGTGGGCCTCGAGGATGTGGAGGATCTGCTCGGCGATCTGGATCACGCACTGAGCTGACCGCTCGGCACGCGCGACGCCCCGGCTCTCGATGGGCCGGGGTTTTCGTATTCGAACCTATTGACAGCATCCTGTCAAAGATGACAGGATGCTGTCATGATGAAAACAGTGCACATGGCCGTTTACGACACCTTCGCGGATTGGGAGGTCGGCCACGCCACCGCGCATATCAACCGCGCCATGTGGCACCGGGAGCCCGGCACCTGGCAGGTGCGCACGGTGGGGATCGGCCGCGACGCGGTCACCTCGGCGGGTGGTATGCGGGTGGTGCCGGATGTGACGCTGGCCGAGCTGTCCCCGGCCGACAGCGCCATGCTCATCCTGCCGGGCGCGGACACCTGGGAAACGGGTGCGCTGACACCCTTCGCGGACAAGGCTCGTGAGTTCGTGGCGGCGGGTGTGCCGGTGGCGGGAATCTGCGGGGCCACTTTCGGTTTGGCGGCGGCCGGGCTGCTCGACGAGCGGGCGCACACCAGCAATGCGGCGGAATACCTTGCCTACAGCGGCTATTCGGGTGCCGACCGTTTCGTGTACGAGCCCGCCGTCACCGACGGGGATCTGATCACGGCCACCGGCACCCGGCCGGTCGAGTTCGCGCGGGCGATCCTCGCCCGGCTCGACATCTACGAGCCGCACATCCTCGACGCGTGGTACCGGCTCTACGGCGACAACGATCCGGCCGGATTCTTCGCCCTCGCCGAGTACGAGCAGCAGCGATCCGCCGAGGCGACGGCGTCGTGACGCGACGCCGCTCCACCGGGCGGGCGGACGGCGAGATCCGGCGCGAACAGGAACTGTTCAGTACGGCGGCGATCTCCTCGTTCAAGCTCAACGGCCAATTCCTCGCCATCGCCGAGGAATTGGCCCGCCCGGCGGGTCTCACCGCGGCCTGGTGGCAGGTGCTGGGCGCGGTACTGCGGGAGCCGCTGCCCGTGGCCGGGATCGCACGCGCGATGGGCATCACCCGGCAGAGCGTGCAGCGGATCGCGGACCTGCTGGTCGACAAGGGCCTGGCCGAATACCGCCCGAACCCGGCCCACCGCCGCGCCAAACTCGTCGCCCCCACCGACGCGGGCTACACGGCCGTCCAGCGCATCGACCCCCAGCACGCGGACATCTCCGCCCGTCTCACCGAACACCTCGGCATCGAGGAGTTCACCCGCGTGGTCGACGCGCTCACCACCCTCTCGACCGCACTCGACGCACTCGAGCGCGAGTGAATCGCACCGGCGCGGTCGGCGACCGTGCCACGGCGACGCCGTGCGACGGTGGCGATGCCCTGCGACGGTGTCGGCCACCCCTGCGTCGGCGTGCGGCGACCATGCCCGCGGATTCCAACGGCGTAGTGCGAGCGGATGCGTGCCATGGCTCCGGTGCGTTGCACCTGGACGAGTACCAGGTGCGTTCTCGACCGTGTCGTGGCCCGGGTGACTGGTTATGGCGGGGTTCGCTCGACAACTGGCAGGCCCCGACAGCCGGTAGGTGCCGGACAGCGGACGGAGTCGCCGCATTGTGGCGCGCGGCAGGTTCGGCGCGATCGGGCGTGGAACCGAGCACCCGCCGGACCGAGCCCCCGCCGGACCGGGACCGCGTCGGTGCGGGGTGCGCGTCGCCGGAGCCGCGTGTCAGGCCGCCGAGAACGGGTCGCGGGTGCGGCCCACCAGCTCCGCGACGGAGTCGAGGATCAGGGTCGGGCGGAACGGGAAGTCCTCCGCGGTGGCCCGGCCGGAGATGCCGGTGGTCACCAGGATCGTGCGCAACCCGGCCTCGAGTCCGGAGATCACGTCGGTGTCCATGCGGTCGCCGATCATGACGGTGGACTGCGAATGCGCGCCGATGCGCCGCAGCGCCGAGCGCATCATGAGCGGGTTGGGCTTGCCCACGTAGTAGGGCTCCTTGCCGGTGGCGCGGGTGATCAGGGCCGCGACCGAACCGGTGGCGGGCAGCACGCCCTCGCGCGAGGGACCGGTGGCGTCCGGATTGGTGGCGATGAACCGCGCACCCGCCAGGATCAGCCGAATGGCGGTGGTGATGGCCTCGAACGAATAGGTGCGGGTCTCACCGAGCACCACATAGTCCGGATCGCTGTCGGTGAGCACGTACCCGATCTCGTGCAGGGCCGTGGTGAGCCCGGATTCGCCCACCACGTACGCGGTGCCATTGGGCCGCTGCTCGTTGAGGAAGGTCGCGGTCGCCAGCGCCGAGGTCCAGATCGACTCCACCGGGATGTCGAGCCCGGAGTGCCGCAGCCGCGCCTGCAGATCGCGCGCGGTGTAGATGGAATTATTGGTGAGCACCAGGTAGGGGATGTCATTGGTGCTCAGTTCCGCCAGGAATTTATCGGCCCCCGGCACGAGATGGTTCTCGTGCACGAGCACACCGTCCATATCGGTCAGGTAGGACAGGATCGGCTCAGCATTGGTGGTCACGAGCCAATTGTCCGCTATCGAGAGCGAATCGGCGATCAGCGCGGCGGTTACCGGGCGGTCGGGGCCGCCGTAAGCTGGAGGTATGGGTCGGTTGCTGTTCCTGGTTCTGGTGTTGGCCATCGTGGGCCTGGCCATCTGGTGGATCTCGCGGGAGTGGTCCGGGAACGTGGAGCGGGTGGCCGCTGCGAAAGCGGAGGTGAACCGGCACCTGGACCGCATGTCCGGAGAACTGGCCCGACTCGATCCCGACAACGACGAGGCCCTGCGCGCCATGTCCGAGGCCGTGGACCGGCTGAATATCGCCAGGGCGCAGGTGGTGAAGGCCACCACGCTGGGACAGGTGCGCATCGCCAAGGAGACCGTGCGCGGCGGGCTGTACTTCATCCGCAAGGCCCGCGAGGCCATGGGCCTCGACCCGGGGCCACCGCTGCCCCGGTAGCCGGGTCCCCGGGCGGAAACCAGCGCGCCCGCTCGACGAATCACGGGTGTCGCGCTCGGAATACCCGCTCGGATTCGCGGGTTCGTCTCGACGGATGCGGCCCTCGCCACACCGCGGCCCGTACTGACTAGGGTGCGAGGTAAGCCGTTCGCGCGCCGCCACATCCAGCGCGCCCGAGCGGTCCGCGGGCCGAGGGAACCCGCACACACAGCGCAATACAGGCGACAGGAGTGGCGCAGGTGAAGAACCTAAAGCTCGGATACAAGGCGTCGGCGGAGCAGTTCGGCCCGCGGGAACTGGTGGAGATCGCGGTGCTGGCCGAGGAACACGGCATGGACAGCGCCACCGTGAGCGACCACTTCCAGCCGTGGCGGCACAACGGCGGCCACGCCCCGTTCTCGCTGGCGTGGATGGCCGCGGTCGGCGAGCGCACCCGGCGCATCCAGCTCGGCACCTCGGTGCTGACCCCGACCTTCCGCTACAACCCCGCCGTCATCGCGCAGGCGTTCGCCACCATGGGCTGTCTGTACCCGGAGCGCGTCATGCTGGGCGTCGGCACCGGCGAGGCGCTCAATGAGATCGCCACCGGCTACTCCGGCGAATGGCCGGAATTCAAGGAGCGTTTCGCTCGGCTGCGCGAGGCCGTCGATCTCATGCGCGCGCTGTGGACCGGCGACCGCGTGGACTTCGAGGGCCAGTACTACACCACCGTCGGCGCGTCCATCTACGACGTGCCCAAGGGCGGCATCCCGATCTACATCGCCGCGGGCGGCCCGCTGGTGGCCCGGTACGCGGGCCGCGCGGGTGACGGTTTCATCTGCACCTCCGGCAAAGGGATGGAGCTCTACACCGAGAAGCTCATGCCCGCGGTGTCCGAGGGCGCGGCCAAGGTGGGCCGCACGGCCGAAGACCTCGACCGCATGATCGAGATCAAGATCTCCTACGACACCGATCCCGAACTGGCGCTGGAGAATACGCGCTTCTGGGCCCCGCTCTCGCTGACCCCCGAACAGAAGCACTCCATCACCGACCCGATCGAGATGGAGGCCGCCGCCGACGCGCTGCCCATCGAGCAGATCGCCAAGCGCTGGATCGTGGCCAGCGATCCGGACCAGGCGGTCGAACAGATCAAGCAGTACACGGACGCGGGCCTGAACCACCTGGTTTTCCACGCCCCGGGACACGACCAGAAGCGGTTCCTGGAGCTGTTCGAACGCGACCTGGCCCCGCGCCTGCGTGCCCTGAGCTGAGCGGGGCTCTCACACCCGCACGGCCCCGATCGGCGACAGCTTCCACGCCCCGCCACCGGCCAACTCCAGCCGGTGGGTGTGGTGCCGGTCCACCGCGCTGCGATGCGCCACGCTGACCAGCACGGTGTCCGGCGTCTCGGTGCGCACCAGGTGGTAGAGCGTGTACTCCAGCCCCTCGTCCACCGCCGAGGTGGCCTCGTCCAGGAACACCACCTCGGGCCGCAGCAACAGGATGCGCGCGAACGCCACCCGCTGCTGTTCACCGGGCGAAAGGGTGGACGCCCAATCGGTCTCCTCGTCCAGGCGGTCGGTGAGGTGCCCGAGATTCACGGTGATCAGCGTCGCCCGCAACGTCTCGTCGTCCACGACCTCGGGTGCCGCCGGATAGGTGATTGCGGTGCGCAGATCGCCCAGCGGCAGATAGGGCCGCTGCGACAGGAACAGCGCGGCATCGCCCAGCGGACGGCTCACCCGGCCTTCGGTGAACGGCCAGAGTTGGCCGATGCTGCGCAGCAGTGTCGTCTTGCCCACCCCGGAGCCGCCCTTCACCACGAGCGCGTCACCGGGCTCGAGCCGCAGGTTCAGATCGGTGATCAGCGGCGTCCCATCGGGTTTGCGCACCTGCACGTCGGTGAGTTCCAGCCCCGCCGCCGCCTCCCGGGTCGCGATCACCGGCAGCCCCCGCGCCTTCCGGTCCGCCTCGCGCAGTCCGTCCAGGCGGATCAGGGTGGCCCGATAGTAGGTGAACGCCGCATACGAGGACTGCGGCATCGACAGCGCGTCCTGCACCTGACCGAAGGCGCTGGTGGCCTGTTGCAGATCGCCCAGGGTGGCGGTGCCGGCCAATACCCGCGGCCCCACCAGCAGCACTGTGAACACCCCGCCGACCTGCTTGGTGGTGAGATTCCAGCCGAAGAAGCGCAGCAGCCGGTACACCCGTGCCCACATATTGGCGATCACCGCCGCGAACCGGCGGTCCAGACCGCCCCGCTCCTCGCGTTCGCCGTGGTAGAAGGCGACGTTCTCGGCGTTCTCCCGCAGCCGCACCAGCGCGAAACGGTAGTCGGCCGTGCGGCGTTGGAACCAGAAGTTCAGTTTTATCAGCGGATGGGCGATCCAGAACGCCACCGCCGTGGCGAAGGCCACCCACGCGAACGCCGCGAAGACCAGCGCCCTGGGCACGGTGACGCCGAAGACGTCCAGCGGGCCCGAGATGCGCCACAGGATGGGCGTGAACGACACCAGCGACAGCCCGGCCCCGATCACACCGTTGCCGCTGATGCTGTACGGCCCGACATTGCCGCCGAAGCACAGCGCGTACGACCCCTCCACGAAGTCGTACACGTCCTGTTGGATGCGCTGGTCGGCATTGTCGACGGTCTCGTCGATGAACCGGCCGCGGTAGTACGCCCTACCGTCCAGCCAGTCATCCAGAAAACGGGTGTTCAGCCAGGTCCACCAGTGGATGTGGAAGGCCTGCTGCAACCAGTACGACACCACGCCCATCACGACGAGAATCACCGACAGCACCCCGAACACGCCCAGGCTCTGCCAGAACAGCGCCGCCGCCCGCTCGCGCTCCGGGCTGCCGGCACCGTCCACCAGTGCCTGCACGCCGAGCTGCAACGCGGTGAACGAGTCGTTGTAGAAGTAGGTGAACAGCACCGTCATGCGCACGCTGTACACGGCGAGCAGGAGGACCACGGCGAACAGCGCCCAGGCGGGCCAGCTTTCCCGTCCGGTGAAGTAGCCGCCGGTGATGCGCCAGAACATGCGCCCCCAGTCGGTGCATCGCACGATGACGGCCGCGCCGATCAGGAATATGAGCGCGGTGATGGCGAATGCCTTGGCGATCCAGAAGAGGCTGTGGAAAGTCTCGTGTCCCCAATCGAGACCGGATGCGCCGATCATGTCCGCGAGCCTAAGGCTACGGTCCGGCAAACGGCGGCGTGAAACGCTGGCCGCTAAGCTCGTGATCATGGCCGCTTCCGCCCCGTCCACCGTGTACATCGCAGCCCCCGAGGGCGATACCGGAAAGTCGACCATCGCGCTCGGCGTACTGCAGATGCTGGCCGCCACCACCCCGCGGGTCGGCGTGTTCCGGCCCATCACCCGGTCGGCCACCGAGCGTGACTACATCCTCGAACTGCTGCTCGAGCACTCCACCGCCGATGACGACTACGAGTCCTCCATCGGCGTCACCTACGAGCAGGTGCACGCCGACCCGGACGCCGCCATCAGCGAGATCGTCATGCGTTTCCACGAGATGGCCAGGCACTGCGACGCCGTGCTCATTCTGGGCAGCGATTACACCGATGTGGCCAGCCCCAGTGAGCTGCGCTTCAACGCCCGCATCGCGGTGAACCTCGGCGCGCCGGTGCTGCTGGTGGTGCGCGGCGCGGGTCGCACCTCCGCCGAACTCGGCCAGGTGGTGGAGCTGTGCGACGGGGAGTTGAAGGCCGAGCACGCGCGGCTGGTGGCGGTCATCGCCAACCGCTGCGATCCCGAGCAGCTCGAGGCCGACGCCGCCGCGCTGAAGGTGTGCGATGTGCCGTCCTGGGCGCTGCCGGAGGTGCCGCTGCTCACCGCGCCGACGGTGGAGGAGCTGTGCGCCGCCATCGACGGTGAGATCTACAGCGGCGACCCGGAACTCATGCAGCGGGAGGCGCTGCGGGTGATCGTCGGCTCCATGACCACCGAGCACATTCTGGAGCGGCTCGAGGACGGTATCGCCGTCATCACGCCCGGTGACCGCGCCGACGTGCTGCTCGCCTTGGTGAACGCCCATGAGGCGGCGGGTTTTCCGTCGCTGGCGGGCGTCATCATGAACGGCGGCATGCTGCCCGAGCCCACCATCGCGCGTCTGATCGCCGGTATGAAACCGAAGTTGCCCATCATCAGCACGCAGTTGGGCACCTTCGAGACGGCCAAGGCGGTCTCGCTGACCCGCGGCCGGGTGTCGCTGTCGAGCATCCGCAAGGTGGATACCGCGCTGGCGCTCATGGAGGAGCGGGTCGACGCGGCGGAACTGTTGCGGCAGATCGAGGTTCGCACGCCGGGCGTGATCACGCCGCAGATGTTCGAGTACCAGCTCATCGAGCGGGCGCGCGCCGACCGCAAGCGCATCGTGCTGCCCGAGGGCGACGACGACCGCATCCTGCGCGCCGCCGGTCGCGTACTTCAGCGCAAGATCGCCGATCTCACCATTCTGGGCGACGAGACCGCCGTGCGCGGACGCGCCGCCGAACTCGGCGTGGATATCGACGCCGCCGAGGTGCTCGATCCGCGCACCTGCCCGCTGCGGGACGAATTCGCCGAGGAGTACGCCCGGCTGCGTGCCCACAAGGGCATGACGGTGGAGCGGGCGCGTGAATTCATGACCGACATCTCGTATTTCGGCACCATGATGGTGCAGATGGGGGTGGCCGACGGCATGGTGTCGGGCGCGGCGCACACCACCGCGCACACCATCCGCCCGTCCTTCGAGATCATCAAGACCGAGCCGGGCGTCTCCACGGTGTCGAGCGTGTTCCTCATGTGCCTGGCGGATCGGGTGCTGGTGTACGGCGACTGCGCCGTGGTACCGGATCCGACCTCCGACCAGCTGGCCGATATCGCGGTCTCCTCGGCCCGCACCGCCACCCAGTTCGGCATCGACCCGCGCATCGCCATGCTGTCGTACTCGACCGGCGAATCCGGTTCGGGCGCGGATGTGGACAAGGTCCGTGCCGCTACCAAACTGGTGCAGGAGCGTGCGCCGAAACTGTTGGTGGAGGGGCCGATCCAGTACGACGCCGCCATCGAGCCGACGGTGGCCAGCACCAAATTGCCGAACTCCGTGGTGGCCGGGCGGGCCACGGTCTTCATCTTCCCGGACCTCAATACCGGCAACAACACCTACAAGGCGGTGCAGCGCAGCGCGGGCGCGGTGGCCATCGGTCCGGTGCTGCAGGGTTTGCGCAAGCCGGTCAACGACCTGTCGCGCGGTGCGCTGGTCGCCGACATCGTGAATACGGTGGCCATCACCGCCATCCAGGCCCAGCGGGAGGCGTAGTCGTGAAGGTGCTGGTGATCAACTCCGGGTCCTCCTCGATCAAATACCAGCTGCTGGAACCGGATACGGCCACCGTGGTGGCCTCCGGCGTGGTGCAGCGCATCGGGGAGTCGGTGGGCGATGGCGCACCCACCATCGAACACAGCTGCGACGGACGGACATTCGAGCACGACGGCCCCATCGCCGATCACGCGGCGGGGCTGCGGCTGGTGTTCGAGCTGTTCACCGAGAGCGGCCACGACCTCGCCGCCGAGGACCTGGGCGCGGTCGGGCACCGGGTGGTGCACGGCGGCGAGGTGTTCTACGAACCCACCCTCGTCACCGACGAGGTGGTGCGGGCCATCGCCGACCTGTCCACCCTGGCGCCGCTGCACAATCCGGCCAATGTCACCGGCATCGAGAGCGCGCGGGCGCTGCTGCCGGACGTGCCGCAGGTGGCGGTTTTCGACACCGCCTTCTTCCACCAGCTGCCCGCCGCCGCCAAGACCTACGCCATCGACGCCAAAACCGCTGCCGCGCACGGTATCCGCAAGTACGGCTTCCACGGCACCTCGCACGACTACGTATCGCACCGGGTGGCGGAGTTCCTCGGGCGCGACTACGCCGACGTCAACCAGATCGTGCTGCACCTGGGCAACGGCGCGTCGGCGTCGGCGGTGCGCGGCGGGCGCGCGGTGGACACCACCATGGGGCTGACGCCGCTGGAGGGCCTGGTCATGGGCACCCGCTCCGGCGACCTGGATCCGGGCATCATCTTCCATCTGATTCGCGCCGCCGGTATGGATGTGGGACAGGTCGACGACCTGCTCAATCGCGATTCGGGGCTCAAGGGCCTGTCCGGGGTGAACGACTTCCGCGAACTCGGCCGCCTCATCGACGCGGGCGATGCGGCCGCGACACTGGCCTACGACGTGTACATCCACCGGCTGCGCCGCTACATCGGCGCGTACCTGGTGGCACTGGGCCGGGTGGACGCCATCACCTTCACCGCCGGGGTGGGCGAGAACGACGCCCGGGTCCGGGCCGACGCGCTCGCGGGACTGGCCGGTTTCGGCATCGAGGTCGACCCGGAGCGCAATGCGGTGCGCGACCGCTCCGCCCGCCGCATTTCTCCCGACGGCGCACCCGTGGCGGTGTTGGTGGTGCCGACCAACGAGGAGTTGGCCATTGCCCGCGCCAGCGCCGCACTCGTCGGCTGAATCCCGCTGTGCCTGTTCTGAACCGCTTCTTAACGAAACCCTCATAATTCGACCGGCATAGTGGTTACCGAGCCCGGAACCTCCGGTCCCGGTCTCACCAGAGCCCGTGTCGTGTCACGCACAACCGCGGTCGGGTCGGAACCCTCCCTCGCCGGTTCCGCCCACATTCGATCGGCTGCCCCCGATCGGAGCCGCCGCGACACGGGCTCTGTTGACTTCCGCCGCCGCTGTGCCCGGACCGCGCTCGGGTGGCGCGCCGTGCCGATCGCCCGCCGCGGTTCAGATCCAGGACTTCGCGCGGATCGCGTTCGCGAGGTCCACCAGCGCGTAACGGTGGTTGCGCCCGGGCGCGGTGCGGGCCAGGGCGCGCAGATCCGCTTCGATGCCGCGGCGCAGCTCGCGTTCGGTGAAGGGGGCGCGGAAGATCTCGGCGTCCGGCGACTTCGGCGTGCGGCCCGCCTGCAGCCAGCCCAGGGCGGTGCCGAGCACCAGCACCCGCAGCTGGCCGGTGCGGCTCTCGCCCGGCGGCAGCGCTTGGACGCGGGCGGCCGCGAGGTGCAGGGTGGCCTCATCCAACTCGTCGACGGGGGCGGAGGTGAGCAGCATCAGGATGGCGGTCATGCGGGCGTCGGCGTAGTAGCGGGAGGCGGGGGGCACCTGGTCCAGGGCGCGGACGGCGGCGGCGATGGCGTCGGCGGCGGCGAGCTGGCGGGCCAGGCCGAAGGCGGCGGCCACCACGCCCCGGTCGGTGCGCCAGACGGTGGCGTAGTACTGCTCCGCGTACGCGCGCCACTGTTCGGGATCGTCGGAATCCCAGTGCTGCAGAATCAGTTCCGCGGTGGCGGCCAGGGCCAGCTTGGGTGCGATCTCACCGGGCAGCGCCTGGAGCACCGCGTCGAAGCGCCCGAAGGCGCGCTCGTAGTCGCGGTCCAGCAGTTCGGCGACCCCGAGATACCAGTCGATGCGCCAGTCCGAGGCGGGCGGTGCGGTGGTGTCGCCGAGCCGGTCCAGCAGCAGGCGGGCGGCGGCCGGTTCGCCGAGATCCAGATGCGCCCGCGCCTCGGCCAGGGTCACCTCCAGTTCGAAACTGGCCGGGGCCCCGCCGGGTTCGGCTCCGGCGCGCTGGCGGGCGTGGCGCAGTTCGTCGAGGGCGTGCCGGGGTTCCGGGTGCGCCGCACCGGCCAGCAGCGGTGCGGAGGGGTCGGCCGGATCGATCAGCGGCACCTGCAACGCCGCCGCCACGTCGCGGGCGCGCAGCAGGGTGTCCCGTTCCAAGCCGTCCACCAGACCATCGGTCTGCGCCACGTATTCCGCCGTGCCGAAACAGGTTCGGGGCGGGCTGAAGAGGGTGGACAGCTGCGGATGCTCGGTGCCGGTCTCGACGGCCAGGATCTCGCGCAGCACACCGGTGAGCTGATTGGCGAAGACGCGCGCGGTGGGAAAGCGGCGTGCGGGATCGGGATCGGTGGCGCGCAGCAGCAGCCGATGGAAGAACTCGTGGCGCGCCAGCACCGGCTGCTCGTCCGGGTTCGGGATGCCGTCGCAGTACGCGCCCTGCTGCATGGGCATGTTCAGGGTGAGCACCGCGAGCGTGCGGCCCACCGTATAGATGTCCGAGGCCACCGTGGGACCGGTGCGGGCGATCTCGGGAGCCTGGAAACCCCTGGTGCCGTACAGGTTTCCATACGACTCGAAGGCGGCGACCGCACCCAGGTCGATGAGCTCCACCCGGTCCTCGGTGACCATGATGTTGTCGGGCTTGAGGTCGTTGTACGCCAAGCCGAGCGAATGCAGGTAGTCCAGCGCCGGAAGCACCTCCAGCACATAGGCGATGGCCTCGGTGACCGGCATGCGCTCCGGGGTGGGATGCGCGTCGAGCAGATTGCGCAGCGAGCGCCCGCCGACGTACTCCATGACGATGTAGCCGACCGGATTCCCGTCCGGCCCAGGATGTTCCACGAAATTGTGGATCTTGACGATACTCGGATGCACCACCTCCGCCAGGAACTGCCGCTCCGCCATCGCCACCGCCTGCGCCTCGGTGTCCCCGGCGTGCAGCAGGCCCTTGAGCACCACCCAGCGGTCGCTGACATTGCGGTCGATGGCGAGGTAGATCCAGCCCAGCCCGCCGTGGGCCAGGCAGCCCTGGATCTCGTACTGGCCCGCCACCCGGTCGCCGGGATGCAGGCTGGGCCGGAAATCGTAGGGCGCACCGCAGGTCTCGCAGGTGCCCGCGGTGGTGGACGGCCGGGTCGGGGTCGCCCGACCCACGGGTTTGCCGCAGCGCCAGCAGAAGCGGCGGCCCTCGGCGACCACCGGATCCTGCATGACCACCTCGGCCGGGTCCACCGGTTCCACGGTCGGAATGGTCACCAGCCCGGCCCCGAGCCGCCGCACCGTGGGCCGCGGCCGGGTCATCCGGCCGCTGCGCTGTGAGGGTCGCGTCGGCACCCGTGGCTCGGTGCGGCCGGGGGTGGCGTCGGCGGTCTCGGTACCGTCCCAGCCGTCCGGCGTCCCGCCGACCGCCACGGTGCCCGGCGACCCCGTGGGCTCGCCGGTGGTCGGCCGGGGCGTGAGTTCGGTGCCGCCACCGCCCGCGTCCGCCCGTTTCCCACGCCGCGCGTATTCGGCGTCGCCGCCGGGTTCGCCGGATGGTGTTCGGCGGGTTGCGTATTCGGTGTCGCCGCCGGGTTTGCCGGATGGTGTTCGGCGGGTTGCGTATTCGGTATTGCCGTCCGGTTCGTCGGAGGGTGCCGGTCGGAAGGTGAGTTCCGTCCGCGCCGGGCGGACGGTGGCCTCCGTCGCGCCCTCCTCGGCGTCGCCGGGTGTCGGCGCGTCGTCGCTGCCCCGCTGGTGTTCGGACGGTTCGCTCATGGCTCAGTCCCGGTACCTCGGTGGCGGGGGGATGGCGGCGGTGCCGAGTTGCGGTGCCAGCCAACGCTGGTAGAGGCGGTCCCAGGTGCCGTCGCCGCGAATGCGTTCCAGGGTGCCGTTGACGAAGCGCACCAGATCGTCGCGATCCTTCGGAATGCCGATGCCGTACTGCTCGGTGCTGAGGTCCTCCCCGGTCACGACGGTGAGCGGATCCTGGACCGCCAGTCCGGCCAGGATGGTGTCGTCGGTGCTGATGGCGTCCACCTGCCGCTGCTGCAGCACCACCAGGCAGTCGGCCCAACTCGGTACGGTGAGCAGGGACGCTGCGGGCTGCTGGCGGCGGATCCGGTCCAACGAGGTGGTGCCGCCCACCACGCAGACCCGCCGCCCCGCCAGGTCGGCCAGTCCGCCGATGCCGGTGTCGCGCACGGTCAGCACCCGTTGGTGCGCCTGCAGATACGAGGTCGAGAACGACACCCGCTGTCGCCGTTCGCAGGTGATGGTCATGGTCTTCACCACCACGTCCACGGTGTGGTCGGCCAGCGCCTGTTCCCGGTCGGCCGAACCCAGGATGCGGTATTCGATCTTCTCCGGATCGCCGAGCAGGTCCCGGGCGATCTCGCGCGCGATGCCGACGTCGAAGCCGGACAGGGTGCCGGTGGCGGGATCGCGGAAGCTGAACAGATTGCTGCCCGGGTCGAGCCCGACCAGCAGGCGGCCGCGGGCGCGGATGGCGTCCACGGTGGGGCCGCCGCCCCCGTCCGGGCGCAGGCTGGCGGTCGGATCGGAGCAGGTGACCTGTTCCGGCGGCGGGGACGTATGCGGCTGCGCGGCAACGGCTCCCGACGGCAGCGGCGGATCGGTGAAGCTGGGAACCCGGGTGGGCGGCGGTGCGGCGCTGTCCTCGCCGTGGCATCCGGCGGCCACCAGCGCGGCGAGGGTGAGCAGGAGTAGTCGGCGTCTCATCGGTACTCCCGTAGTCGAGGCCACAGGCCCGCCGCCACCAATACGGCCGCCGCGGTGGCCAGTACGAGCGCGCCCGGGGCCAGCAGATCGAGGACCCGGGCGGCGTGCGCGGTGTCCTGGCGCAACGCGTCGCGGGTGGCGGCGATGCCATTGGCCAGCGCCCGGTCCAGCGCCGCCACCTGCGCGCCCGCCTCATCGGCTCCCGGCCCGGTCGCCACCGCCCCCGCGCCGATGAAGTCGCCGCGCCCCAGCGCCTCGTTCATCCGCTGATGTGCCGCGCGCCAGCGGTCCAGCGCGCCGACCGCGGTGGTGATCTCGGTGGCGGCGGGTGCCTGCGACGGGTAGCCGGTGAGTAGCTCGCGCAGTCGGCTCATGGCCGCGTCGTAGGTGCGGTCGTAGTCGCCCCCGGCGTCGCGGCGCACCAGTTTGAGGGTTTCGGCGGTGCGGGCCTGCTGGGCCAGGATGCGGCTCTCGGTGAGCGTCGCGGTCGGGCCGGAGCCGTTGTCCCGGGCATCAGTGGTCGCGACCGCGGAGATGCCGCCCGCCACCACCGTCCAGGCCAGCAGGATCACCATGGTGCAGGTGGCCAGCAGCAGACCGGGATTGAGGACCCGGTTCCAATGCCGGGCCAGGAACAGCTGCGCCGCGATGAGCGCCGCCACCGCCAGCAGCGGCAGTGCGATGGCGGGCCACGGCGGGCGCACATGGGTGCGCTGGATCTCGCCGATGGCGGCCGCCCGGTTCTCCTGCAACCGTTGGGCCATGGGCAGCAGCGTCGCCTGCATGAGATGCGACGCCTCGCTGAGATAGGCCGGTCCCACCGGCTGCCCGGCGCGATTGTTGGCCCGCGCGGTCTCGATGAGTCCGGTGTACACCGGCAGTCCGCTCGCGATGCCGGTGCGCAGTTGCGTGTCGTCGGCGCTGGAGTAGTTGGAATGGGTCACCAGTTCCGCGGCCGCCTCCCCGATGGCCCGGCTGTACTGTTCGCGCACCGGTTTCGGTTCCAGACCGCCGGAAATGAAGGCGGTTCCGGCCGAGGCGTCGGCCATCGACAGCGCGGTGTAGAGCCGCTGCGCCGAATTCGCATCCGGCTCGGCCTGCTCGAGCAGGGCGTCGAGGGCATGCTGCCGATCGTTCACGCCGGTCGCGGTGACCGCCCCGGCCGCCGCGCACAATCCCAGGAGCAGTAACCCGATGGCGATCAGCTTGGCGGGGGAGGAGCGCGCGAAGGCGCGCAGCTCGGTGGTGTCGAGCCGTTCCCGCACCAGGGCGGCCGCCGCGCGCGGCGACAGCTCGTCGAGCCGCTGCTGCTCGATGCGAGCCATGCTCACCTCCCACGGGCCGGAAACGATCGCTCCACTGCTATCGGTCGATTGAGCATATTGTGGTCTTGTGCCGCGCGCGGCGAACACCTTTCCGTGGGTCGCCGCCCGTGGCGTGGACCAGGTGGAGGACATGACGGATGCGCGGTGACGGCGACGGCTGGGCGGACAGCCCCGACGGCACCCGCCAATGGGGTCGATTCGGCGCTGCCGGACTGTTGCTGCGCGCCCCACTGGCGGGCGGAGGCTCGGCGGTGCTGCTCCAGCACCGCGCGGCCTGGAGTCACCAGGGCGGCACCTGGGCGCTGCCGGGCGGCGCGCGCGACAGCCACGAGACCACCGTGCACGCGGCGGTCCGCGAGGCCGAGGAGGAGGCGGGCATCCCGGCCGCGTCCATTCGGGTGCGGGGTTGCCGGGTGACCGCCACCGCGCCCAGCGGATGGACCTACACCACGGTCGTCGCCGATGCCGCCGAAACCCTGCGCACCCGCGGCAATGCCGAGAGCACGGCGCTGGCCTGGGTGCCCGAGGACGAGGTGCCGGCGCGACCGCTGCACCCCGGTTTCGCCGCCGCCTGGCCGACCCTGCGCGCCACGCCGAAGCGGGTGACCCTCACCGGGCTGTCCGATATCTCGGCGGTTGCCGCGGCGCTGCCCCGCACCCTGGAGCTGGCCGGTCACGGGTTCGTCTGGCTGCATACCGAGGGCGACGACGAGCCCGCGGCGCGGATCAGCGAGTCGATGCCGAAGGCCCCGAATCTGGCCGAAAATGTGTTGTTGCTCACGCTGGCGCAGGTGTTGTCTTGAGGGGTGAGCAGCACCCGTGAGATCGCCACTTTCTGCCGGATCTGCGAACCGCTCTGCGGGCTGATCGCCACCGTCGCCGACGGTCGGCTGGTCCAGCTGCGAGCCGACAGGGAGCATCCGCTCTCGCGCGGATTCGCCTGTCCCAAGGGCATCGCGTTCAGCGAGATCCAGAACGACCCGGATCGGGTGCTGTATCCGTTGCGGCGCACGGAGTCCGGTGAATTCGAGCGGGTGTCGTGGGATACGGCGCTCGACGAGATCGGCGAGCGGCTGCGCGGGGTGATCCGCGCGCACGGCCGCGAGGCGCTCGGCTGGTATTTCGGCAATCCGTCGGCCTTCTCGTACTCGCACACCCTGTGGATGGTGGGTTTCCAGCTCGCGGCCGGGCTGCGGCACGTCTATTCGGCCGGATCGCAGGACATCAACAATCGGTTCGTGGCCAGTGAGCTGCTGTACGGCTCCATGACCACCGCGCCGGTGCCGGATCTGGACCGCACCGACTTCCTGCTCATGATCGGTGCCAATCCCGTGGTGTCGCACGGCAGTGCGATGAGCGCGCCGCGAATCCGCGAGAAACTGCTCGCCATCACCAAGCGCGGTGGGCGCGTGGTGGTGGTCGATCCCCGGCGCACCGAGACGGCGCGCCTGTTCGAGCATGTGGGGGTGCGTCCGGATACGGACGCCTGGCTGCTGGCAGCGCTGCTCCAGGTCATCTTCGACGAGGGGCTGGAGGACCGGCAGGCGCTGCGCCGACAGGCGGCGGGCGTGCGGGAGCTACGGGCGGCGGTGCGCCAGTTCACGCCCGAGAGCACCGCCGCGACAACCGGATTGGAGCCGGATCGGGTGCGCGCGCTGGCCCGGGAACTGGCGCACGCGGACGCGGCGGCCGTCTACGGACGCACCGGCTCCTGCCTCGGGCGGCATGCCACGCTGGTGGCCTTCCTCATCGACGCGCTCGCCCTGGTGACCGGGAATCTCGACGCGCCGGGCGGCTCGGTGTTCGGCAAGGAATTGGTCGCGGTGTCGCGGCTGAACGCCCGGCTCGGGTTCATCCGGTACGGCAAGCACCGTTCCCGCATCGGCGACTTCCCCGATGTGCTCGGCACCTTCCCGGCGGCGGTGATGGCCAAGGAGATCACCACGCCCGGACCCGGTCAGCTGCGGGCGCTGTTCACCTCGGCGGGCAATCCGGTGCTGTCGGTGCCCAACGGTCGTGAATTGGCCTCCGCCCTGGGCGAACTCGATCTGTTCGTCGCCATCGACCTCTATGTCAACGACACCAATCGCCTGGCGGACTACATTCTCCCGGCCACCACCTTCCTGGAGCGCGACGATGTTCCGTTGCCCTTCACCGCGCTCTCGCCCATCCCGTACACGCAGTACACCGAGCGGGTGGTGGAGCCCTACGGTGAGGCGCGCGAGGAGTGGCGGATCATCGACGACATCGCGCTGCGCATCGGCGTGCAGCCCTTCGCCGTGGGCCCCGCGTCCCCGGCGGGGCGGCTGCTGAGCGCGCTGCGCAATCGGATTCCGGGCGGCCGCGCGGCCCGGCCGAGTCCGACCCTGCTGGTCGACCTGGCCCTGCGCACCGGGCCGTACGGCGATTGGTTCGGGCTGCGCCGGGGCGGTGTGAGTCTGCGCATGCTGCGCCGACATCCGCACGGGGTGGTGCTGGCCGACCACATCGACACCGGGGTGCTGGGAGACGTGGTGCGGCACAGGGGCGGTCGGGTGCGGCTGGCTCCCGAGCCGATCATCGCCGAGCTGCGCGATCTGGTGCCGCCCGCCGTCGATCCCGAGTACCCGCTACGGGTCATCGGCATGCGCGAGCTGAAATCCCACAACTCGTGGATGCACAATGTGGACGCGCTCATGCGCGGGGATCGTGAGCATGCCGCCCGGATCCATCCCAAAGACGCTGCCGCGGCGGGGATCTCCGATGGGGAGCGGTGCCGGGTCAGTTCCGCGCACGGTTCCATCGAGGTGGTCGCCCGGCTCAGCGAGGATATGACCGAGGGCGCGGTGGCGATTCCGCACGGATGGGGGCACCGGGGCGGCTGGCGGCGGGCCAATGCCGCGGGCGGAGCCAATGTCAACGACCTCATGTCCACCGATGTCTCGGATGTGGAGCGGCTGGCGGGCATGTCGCACCTCAATGGCGTCCCCATCCGGCTGGAGGCGGTCGGGTAGGCGATTTCACGACACCCGTTCATTAGAGCTACGTCATGTAACAGATACCATCCAGTACGTGGCAAAGCTGAAGGTCTCCGTAGACGTCCCCATCGCGCCCGACCTGGCCTGGGCCCGCGCCTCCGACCTGCCCGAACTCGACAAGTGGCTGACCCTGCACGAGGGCTGGCGCGGTACCGTGCCCGACGACCTCACCCCCGGCACCCGGCTGGTCGGCGTGGCCACCGTCAAGGGCTTCCGCAACCGCGTCACCTGGATCGTCGAGACCGCCGAACCGCCGCGCCGCCTGGTGCTCACCGGCGCGGGCATCGGCGGCACCAAATTCGGCATCCGACTCGACGTGGCCCCGGCCGGGTCCGGGTCGAAGGTGACGGCCAACTTCGAACTCGGCGGCGCGCCGCTATTCGGGCCCATCGGCTCGGTGGTCGCCAAGGCGCTGCGCGGCGATATCGAACGCTCGCTGGATCGCTTCGTCGAGCTCTACGGCTGAATCACGGGCGTCGCCCGCCGGTCTCAGCGGGCGGCGTTGTCGAGCAGCCGCTGCTTCAGAGCCCGCGCGGCCGCCTCCGGGTCGTCGGCGTGCGTGATGGCGCGCACGACCACCACGCGAGTCGCCCCGGCCGCGAGCACCTCCGGCAGCCGCTGGTCGTCGATGCCGCCGATGGCGAACCACGGCCGGGTCGGATGGGCCTCGGCGGTGGAGCGGATCAGCTCCAGACCGGAGGCGGTGCGGCCCGGCTTGGTCGGGGTGTTCCAGACCGGGCCGGTGCAGAAGTAGTCGATGTGCTCGTCGATGGCGGCGAGCCCGGCCTGGGCGCGATTGTGCGTGGAACGGCCGATCACGACGTCCGGGCCGAGAATATGGCGGGCGTACCAGGGCGGCAGATCGTTCTGCCCCAGATGCAGCACATCCGCCCCCGCCGCGAAGGCCACATCGGCGCGGTCGTTCACCGCCACCAGCGCCCCGTGCCGCCGCGCGGCCGCCTTCAGCTCCGCCAACGCCCCCAACTCGGCCTTGGCCTCCAGCGTGCCGAACTGCTTCTCCCCGGCCGACCCCTTGTCCCGCAGCTGAATGATGTCGACGCCGCCGGCCAGCGCCGCCTCGGCGAACGCCGCGAGATCCCCGGTATCCCGGCGCGCATCGGTGCACAGGTACAGGCGCGCACTCGCCAGGCGCTCCCGGGGAGGCAGGGGGCGGTTCGGATGGGAGGGTTGCACCCATTCGACGGTAGTCGCACGCCCGGAGGCTGCCAATTCGACGGTGCGTGCGTATCGGTTCCTCGCTGCCGCCGGTGCCGACCGGCTGGTGGGCGCGGGGTTCGTGCGGGGGTGGGTGGGTGTCGCGCTACCGTGGGTAGTCGAGAAACGAGGCGGCGCGAGTCGCGGGTGACCGTGACGGAATTCCGGGCCCGGACCGCGCCGAGTAGGTGGCCCCCGTGCGGGGCCGAGTGAGGTGGATCTGGTGCGGACCCTGGCCGTCGTCGGTGGCGGCGTGATCGGGCTGTCGGTGGCGTGGCGGGCGGCCGAATCCGGCTGGCGGGTCACCCTGTACGACCCCGCCGTCGGATCGGGTGCCTCCTGGGTCGCGGGCGGCATGCTGGCCCCGCTCTCCGAGGGCTGGCCCGGCGAGGACGCCGCCCTCGAATTCGGAGCCGCCTCCCTGACCCGCTGGCCCGACTTCGCGGCCCGCCTGAAATCCGTCACCGGCGCGGAGGTCTTCACCGCCGCCGAAACCCTGACCGTCGCCCTCGACGCCGCCGACGCCGCCGACCTGCGGACGATCGCCGACTGGGTGAACGCCACACTTCCGGACCTCGCCGAGAGCGGAGCGGGGTCGCCGTCACCTGCCGACCGTGCGGTGGCGTCGCCTGTCGACCAACCGGCAGCCACGGCGAGCATCGCATCGTCATCGCACCCTGGCGGTGCGGATGGTGCGCAGCCGATCTTGGGAGGTGAGCATCGGGGTGCCGAGGCGGCCGCACGCGGTGCGAGTGCGGGCCGCGCGCTGCAACTGCTCGACCGGACAGAAGTTCGGTCGGCGGAACCCGGTCTGGATCGGCGGGTGCGGGCGGGGCTGCTGTCGCCCGCCGAACCCGCGGTGGACAACCGGACGCTCGTGACAGCCTTGCGGGAGGCGTGTGCCGTCGCGGGGGTCGAGGTGCGGGCCGAGGAGGTCGCGGCGCTGCGGGAGTTGCCCCACGACCGCGTGGTGCTCGCGACCGGTGCGTCCGCGCGGCTGTGGCCGGACCTGCCGGTGCGTCCGGTGAAGGGGGAGATCCTGCGCCTGCGCCGCCGGCCGAGCGCCCCGCCGCCACCGAACCGCGTGGTCCGTGCCCGCGTGCACGGCCGCCCTATCTATCTGGTGCCCCGCCCGGACGGCCTCGTGCTGGGTGCGACGCAATACGAGGCCGGGTTCGACACCGTGGTGACGGTCGGGGGCGTCCGCGACCTGATCACCGACGCCGAGGCGATCTTCCCGGGGGTGGGCGAGTACGAATTCGCCGAGGCCACAGCGGGTTCCCGCCCCGGCACCCCCGACAACCTGCCACTGATCGGCCACCTGGACGAGCGGGTGATCGCCGCACTCGGCCACGGCCGCAATGGAATTCTGGGTGTCCCGGTCACCGCCGACGCCGTGCTGGCCCTGCTCGCCGACACCGAGCTGCCCGCGGCGCGCGCCGCCTCACCCACCCGTTTCCGGGTGCCCGAACCCCACTGCGCTGGAGGTAAGCAATGACCGCTATTCCCATCGGCATCACCGTGAACGGTGAGGATCACACCTTCCCGGAACCGATTTCGGTACGCGCCCTGCTGGACACGCTGAATCTGCCCTGCCAGGGCGTCGCCGTCGCGGTGGACGGCGCGCTGTTCCCCAAATCCCGCTGGGACGAGCCGGTCGGTCGCGGCTGGGAGATCGAGGTGCTGACGGCGGTGCAGGGTGGCTAGCCCGGTCGCGCCCCTGGAAATCGCGGGCCGCACCTTCGGCTCGCGCCTGATCATGGGCACCGGCGGCGCCGAGAGTCTCACCGTGCTGGAGGAGGCCCTGCTCGCCTCGGGCACCCAACTCACCACGGTGGCGATGCGCCGCGTCGACGCCGCGGGCGGCACCGGCGTACTCGACCTGCTGAAGCGCCTCGAGATCGCGCCCCTACCCAATACGGCGGGCTGTCGCACCGCCGCCGAGGCGGTGCTCACCGCGCAACTCGCCCGCGAGGCCCTCGAAACCGACTGGGTGAAGCTGGAAGTCATCGCCGACGAACGCACCCTGCTCCCCGACGCCATCGAATTGGTCACCGCCG
Source organism: Nocardia otitidiscaviarum (assembly GCF_007362295.1). Taxonomy (NCBI): domain Bacteria; kingdom Bacillati; phylum Actinomycetota; class Actinomycetes; order Mycobacteriales; family Nocardiaceae; genus Nocardia; species Nocardia otitidiscaviarum. The sequence goes on from NZ_CP041695.1 coordinate 7,439,693, forward strand.
CCGAACAATTGGTCGACGCCGGTTTCACCGTCCTGCCCTACACCACCGACGACCCGGTCCTGGCCCGCCGTCTCGAGGACGCCGGCTGCGCCGCCGTCATGCCCCTCGGTTCCCCCATCGGCACCGGCCTGGGCATCTCCAACCCGCACAACATCGAAATGATCGTGGCCGCCGCAGGCGTCCCCGTCATCCTCGACGCCGGCATAGGCACCGCCAGCGACGCCGCCCTGGCCATGGAACTCGGCTGCTCCGCGGTCCTCCTCGCCACCGCCGTCACCCGAGCCCACCACCCCACCCGCATGGCCACCGCCATGAAACACGCCGTCGAAGCCGGCTGGCTCGCCCGCGAAGCAGGCCGCATCCCCAAACGCTTCTGGGCTCGAGCCTCCTCCCCGTCCCGCTGAGACAACCCCCGATCTCCGGGCACACCACCTGCGCTTTCATCGGCGGCGTCCGCGGAGCCCACACAGCGTACGGTGGCATCCCATCCTGTTCAGCCGTGGTCGGGTGGGCTCAGGGTCCCACTCATCCGGCAGGATGACGGGACGCGCGACCTCCGGTCGATAGTGCTGGCTCGAATATTCGGGAAGACTGGGCCGCATGATCGAACTGAGGGGCCTGACGAAACACTACGGCCAGACCGTCGCGGTGTCGGACCTGTCGTTCTCGGTCCGGCCCGGGCAGGTGACCGGCTTCCTCGGCCCGAACGGGGCCGGGAAGTCGACGACCATGCGGATGATCCTGGGGTTGGATACGCCGACGTCCGGCACCGCCCTGATCGACGGCAAGCAGTATCGCGAGCTGAAGCGGCCGCTGACCGAGGTCGGTGCGCTGTTGGATGCCAAATGGGTGCATCCGAACCGCTCGGCTCGCTCGCACCTGCGCTGGATGGCCGCGTCCAATGGCCTTCCCGCCTCCCGGGTGGAGGAGGTGCTGCGGCTGGTCGGCCTGTCCGAGGTGGCGGACAAGAACGCGGGCGGCTTCTCGCTCGGCATGTCGCAGCGGCTCGGATTGGCGGGCGCGCTGCTCGGCGATCCCAAGGTGCTGCTGTTCGACGAGCCGGTGAACGGCCTGGACCCGGAGGGCATCCTCTGGATTCGCCGGTTCATGCAGCGGCTCGCCAAGCAGGAGGGCCGCACCGTGCTGGTGTCGAGCCACCTGCTGTCGGAGATGGCGCAGACCGCCGACCATCTGGTGGTCATCGGCCGCGGCCGGCTCATCGCCGACACCACCACCAAGGAGTTCATCGAGCGCGCCTCGGAGTCGTCGGTGCGGGTGCGCAGCCCGCAACTGGATCAGCTGCGCAGCCTGCTCACCTCCAATGGCATGACCGTCCGCGAGGACGGCGCCGATCCGGCCAGCCCGGCGCTGGTGGTCGCCAACGCGACCAGTGACGCGGTCGGAAAGCTGGCCGGGGCCAACGACATCACGCTCTACGAGCTGGCCCCGCAGCGGGCGTCGCTGGAGGAGGCGTTCATGCAGATGACCGGCAACGCGGTGGAGTACCACGGCGAAGGCGCCGGAATCGACGAGGTCATGGGAGGTGCGCTCTGATGGGAGTGCTTGCTGCGGAACGGATCAAACTCACCTCGACCCGGTCGCCCTGGTGGTGTTCGGCGGTCGTGGTCGCGCTGGGGCTCGGTCTGGCGGCGCTCATCGCGTTCATCGCCCGCACGGCGAAGGATTCGGACGACGCGGTGCCGATGGATGTGGCCGTCGCGGTGGGCGGAGTCAGCGGCTTCGGTGTCATGGTGCTCATGATCATGGCCACCCTCTCGGTGACCAGTGAGTATCGATTCGGCATCATTCGCACCACGTTCCTGGCCACGCCACAGCGCAGCACCGTGATCGTCGTGAAGACCGCGCTGCTCGCCGTGTACGGCGCATTGTTGACAGCGGTGCTCTGCGTGGGCGCCCTGCTGATCTCCCGCGCCATCTACGGGACGTCGCCGACCCTGGACCTGTCCACCGGCGCGCAGTGGCGGGCACTGCTGGGTGTCCCGCTGTACGCCCTGCTCAGCATCGTGTTGGCGGTCGGTGTAGGGGTGCTGGTGCGGCAGTCCGCGGCGGCCATCTCGATCATCGTGCTGTGGCCGCTGATCCTGGAACCGCTGCTGGGCGCGTTCGGCAGCTTCGGCCGCAATGTGGGCCCGCTGCTGCCCTTCGCCAACGGACAGCGGTTCTTCTCGCTGACCGAGTCGAACGCGAACTGGCATTGGGGCCCCTGGGGGAGCCTGGTGTATTTCGCAGCATTTGTCACAATTGTGTTCGGGGCTGCTTTGGTCACGCTGAACAAGCGCGACGCCTAGCCCCACCGAGACCCTGCCCGGGACCGTCGGCCACTGCCCGGTCGACGGATGCATCGGCCCGACGCGAACTCCGCGTCGGGCCGGTGTTGTGTTGGGGCTGGGGGTGGGGTGTCGGGGATGAAAACGGCCTGTGAACAGTCTCGCTTCCATGCGGAAAGGTCTGGCTCTTGTCCTGACCGCTGGGTAGCATCGCAACAGCAACCACGGCACTCGCACCATCGGGCGGGCCCGACGAAGTGGCCGCTCGCACCGATAGGGAGGTGACAGGTGGCAGCCATTCATCCATGGGTGACAGATGTCGACTCATCCACCGCGGAGCCGATGCTGGGCTACGCTCGGGGCGTGAGCGAACGACCCTCCGGCGGCAGTGAATCCGCGTCCGGCGCGGACCGTGCGGACGGTAAGGGGAAGGGTCGCCCCCGGTCCTCGGAGGGCCTCGGGGAGCCGTCGCGTGCCCGGGGACCGCGCATCGACCCCGACGTCGTGATTCCCTTGACTCCCACCGACGGTGCGGAACCGGACCGACGGCCCATGGCTCGCCTTTCCGGCCAACTCTCGGCACTCGTCTCCGCGGCCAATCAGCGGGGAGATCTCATCGGTGTGATTCGCCGGGCACGCGAGAATCTGCCCGGCGACCCGGCTTTCGGCGATCCGCTGTCGGTTTCCGGACCGGGCGGGGTACGCGCGGTGGCGCGGGCCGCGGACAAGCTGGTCGGCGATTCCCCCAGCGCCGCACGCGAACTCGGCCTCGGCGCCCTCCAGGTCTGGCAGGCGGTGCTGGAGCGCATGGGCAAGGGGCGCGGCACCGCGGAGATCACCATCATGTTCACCGATCTGGTGGCCTTCTCCAGCTGGTCGCTCTCGGCCGGTGACGAGCAGACCCTGGAGCTGCTGCGCCGCGTCGCCAAGGCCATCGAGCCGCCGATCGGCGAGCGTGGCGGCCACGTGGTCAAGCGGATGGGCGACGGCGTCATGGCGGTCTTCCCGTCCCCGGACCGGGCGGTTCGCGCGGCGGTGGCGGCCAAGCGGAACCTGGCGCGCGTCGACGTGAACGGCTACACACCGCAGATGCGCGTGGGCCTGCACACCGGCACCCCGCGGGAGCTGGGCGGCGACTGGCTGGGGGTGGACGTCACCATCGCGGCGCGGGTCATGGAGGCGGGCGGCAACGGCAACACCATGCTCTCGCATGCCACCCTGGCGGCCCTGGAGCCCGAGACGCTGGCGGAGCTGGGCTGTGTGCCGAAGCCCTACCGGCGCAGCTTCTTCGCCGCGCCGCTGAGCGGCGTGCCGGAGGATCTGCGCATCTACCGGCTCGATCCCGAATAAGCTCCCCGCCCCGGGGACATTCGGTGCGGCGCGAGCCGTTGTCGGGCCGGTCGGGGTGCGCCTGCTGTCGCGCGCCGAGCCCATGTGGGGGTGTACCCGGCGAACCACTGTCGCCGCGGCGCACGGTCGGGGCGGGATCGGCCGGTTCGGTCAATCCATCCAGAGAATCGCCCCGGCCAGGGCCAGTGCCGCACATACACCGAGTGCGATGGCCAGCGGCCGGGCGGTCTTCCAGGTGCTGTAGACGCCGCCGAGCAGGAATCCGGCGAGGGCGAGCAGAAGAATCGAGGCCACGCGCCCAGTCTGCCCTGCCGACCGCCCGGTCCGTCGTGGACCCCCTCAGCATCCGAACAGCAAACGCAAAGATGAACGCTGCCGATTAACAAGCGGGCGTGCTTGATTTTTTATGGATCGAATGTGACCCTGTAACGGACCGCGGCGGCGAGGCCGCGGCCGACACGCGCACAGGAGGGCCCGCGATGAGTCAGCTCGCGGCCGATCCGGAGCTCATCCGCATCGGCAACTGTTCCGGTTTCTACGGCGATCGGCTCAGCGCCATGCGGGAAATGCTCGAGGGCGGTGAGCTCGACGTTCTCACCGGCGACTACCTGGCCGAGCTGACCATGCTCATTCTCGGGCGCGACCGGATGAAGGACGCGAACCTCGGCTACGCCAAGACCTTCGTCAAACAGTTGAAGGACTGCCTGGGGCTCGCGCTGGAGAAGGGCGTCAAGATCGTCACGAATGCCGGTGGGCTCAACCCGGCCGGACTGGCGCAGGCGATCGACGCACTGGCGCAAGAGCAGGGCCTGGACGCCAAGGTCGCCTACGTGACCGGCGACGACCTGCTGCCGCGCGCCGCGGAACTGGGACTGGGCTCACCGCTGACCGCCAACGCCTACCTGGGCGCGTGGGGTATCGCCGAATGCCTGACCGCCGGGGCCGATGTGGTGGTGACCGGCCGGGTCACCGACGCGGCGCTGGTGGTGGGTCCGGCGGCGGCGCATTTCGGCTGGGGGCGAGCGGATTTCGACGCGCTCGCCGGAGCCGTGGTGGCCGGACACGTCATCGAGTGCTCGACCCAGGCAACCGGCGGCAACTTCGCCCTCTTCACCGAGATCGCGGATATGGACCGCCCCGGCTTCCCGCTGGCCGAGGTGCGCCGCGACGGCAGCAGCGTGATCACCAAACATCCGGGCACCGGCGGCGCGGTCACGGTGGACACGGTGGCGGCCCAGCTCATGTACGAGATCCAGGGCGCGCGCTACGCCGGACCGGATGTGACCACCCGCCTGGACACCATCGCGCTCACCCAGGAGGGTCCGGACCGGGTCCGCGTCTCCGGGGTGCGCGGCGAGGCTCCGCCGCCCCGGCTCAAGGTATCGCTCAATACCATCGGCGGCTTCCGCAACGAGATGACCTTCATCCTCACCGGCCTGGATATCGAGGCCAAGGCCCAACTGGCGCAACGGCAACTGGAGTCCTGGTTGACCGTGCGCCCGGCCGAACTGGAATGGACGCTGTCGCGCCTGGACCGCCCCGACGCCGACACCGAGGAACAGGCCAGCGCCCTGCTGAAATGCGTGGTGCGCGACCCGGATCCCAACCGGGTGGGTCGCGGTTTCTCCAGTGTCGCCGTGGAACTGGCGCTGGCCAGCTACCCGGGCTTCTCGCTCACCGCGCCGCCCGGAAACGGTTCGCCCTACGGTGTTTTCACCCCCGGTTACGTGGACGCGAACGAGGTCGCGCACACCGCGGTGCTGCCCGACGGCTCGCAGGTGGCGATCGCGCCCGCCGCGCAGACCCTCGAGCTGGCCGAGGTGCCCGAACCCGCACTGCCGCAGCCGCTTCCGGCGGGCGCGACCCGTCGCGTGCCGCTCGGCACCATCGCACTGGCACGCTCCGGCGATAAAGGCGGCAATGCCAATATCGGCGTCTGGGTGCGCACCGAGGAGCAGTGGCGCTGGCTGGTGCACACCCTCACCGTCGACGAACTGCGCCTGCTGCTGCCCGAGACCGCCAAACTGCCCGTCACCCGGCACGTACTGCCGAACCTGCGGGCCGTGAACTTCATCGTCGAGGGCCTGCTCGGGCAGGGCGTGGCCTATCAGGCCCGCTTCGATCCGCAGGCCAAGGGGCTCGGGGAATGGCTCCGCGCCCGGCACATCGAGATCCCCGTGGAGTTGCTCCCATGACCTACGTGAACCCCTGGACCACTCCGGAGCGACGCGAATTGCGCGCCACCGTGCGCGGTTTCGCCGATCGCGAGGTGCTGCCCTACCTGGACGACTGGGAACGCCGGGGCGAGATCCCGCGCGAACTGCACAAGAAGGCGGGCGCGCTGGGCCTGCTCGGCATCCAGTTCCCCGAGGATGTGGGCGGCTCCGGCGGCGACGGCATCGACGCCGCCGTCGTGTGCGAGGAGATGCACTACGCGGGCTGCTCCGGTGGTCTGTTCGCATCCCTGTTCACCTGCGGTATCGCGGTGCCGCACATGATCGCCGCCGGTAATGCCGAGCATATCGAGCGTTGGGTGCGGCCCACGCTGGCGGGCGAGAAGATCGGCTCCCTGGCCATCACCGAACCCGGCGGCGGGTCGGACGTGGGCCATCTCACCACCTCCGCGGTGCGCGACGGCGACGAATTCGTTGTCAATGGAGCCAAGACGTTCATCACCTCCGGCGTGCGCGCCGACTACGTCGTGACGGCCGTGCGCACCGGCGGTCCCGGCGCGGGCGGTGTCTCGCTGCTCGTGGTGGAGAAGGACACGCCCGGCTTCACGGTGAGCCGCAAGCTGGAGAAGATGGGCTGGCTGGCCTCCGATACGGCCGAGCTGTCCTATGTGGACGTGCGGGTGCCGGTGTCCAACCTGGTCGGCGCGGAGAACTCCGGATTCGCCCAGATCGCACAGGCTTTCGTGAGCGAGCGGGTCGGGCTGGCCGCGCAGGCGTACGGGCACGCGCAGCGCTGCCTGGACCTGACCCTGCAGTGGTGCCGCGACCGCGAGACCTTCGGCCGCCCGCTGATCAGCCGCCAGGCCGTGCAGAACACCCTGTCGGAGATGGCGCGCCGCATCGACGTCGCCCGCGTGTACACCCGCCATGTGGTGGAGCGCGCGGCCCAGGGCGAGACCGACCTCATCGCCGAGGTGTGCTTCGCCAAGAACACCGCCGTGGAGACCGCCGAATGGGTTGCCCACCAGGCGGTTCAGCTCTTCGGCGGACTCGGCTACATGCGCGAGTCCGAGGTGGAGCGCCACTATCGCGATGTCCGCATCCTGGGTATCGGCGGTGGCACCAACGAGATCCTGACCAGCCTTGCGGCCAAGCGATTGGGGTTCCAGTCTTGAGTACACTGCGCACCGCCGTAGACCTGAATTCGGCGGACTACCGGGCCGCCGCCGAGGCCATGAGCGAAAAGCTGGCCGAGGTGGAGGCCGAGTACGCCAAGAACATCGCGGGCGGTGGCCCCGACAAGATGGCGCGGCACCGCAAGCGCGGCAAGCTGACCGCGCGCGAACGCATCGAACTGCTCATCGACGAGGATTCGCCGTTCCTGGAGCTGGCCCCACTGGCCGCCTGGGGCAGTGAATTCCATGTCGGCGCCAGCGTCATCGCGGGCATCGGCATCGTCGAGGGCGTCGAATGCATGATCGTGGCACCGGATCCCACGGTGCGCGGCGGCACGTCGAACCCGTGGACGCTGCGCAAGAACCTGCGCATGAACGACATCGCCCGGGAGAATCGCCTCCCGGTCATCGGACTGGTGGAGTCCGGTGGCGCGGATCTGCCCACCCAGAAGGAGGTCTTCGTGCCGGGCGGGCGGATGTTCCGCGACCTGACTCGACTCTCCGCCGAGGGCATCCCCACCATCGCACTGGTTTTCGGCAACTCGACCGCCGGTGGCGCGTACATCCCCGGCATGTCCGACTACACCGTCATGATCAAGGAGCGCTCCAAGGTGTTCCTGGGCGGGCCGCCGCTGGTCAAGATGGCCACCGGTGAGGAGTCCGACGACGAATCGCTCGGCGGCGCGGATATGCACGCCCGCGTCTCCGGTCTGGCCGACTACCTGGCCGCCGACGAGCAGGACGCCATCCGGCTGGGACGCTCGATCGTCAAGCGGCTCAATTGGCGGAAGCGGGGCCCGGCCCCGCGCCCGCGCACCGAGATCATCGAACCGCGCTACGACGCCGAGGAACTGCTGGGCATCGTGCCCACCGACCTCAAGATCCCGTTCGACCCGCGCGAGGTCATCGCCCGCGTGGTGGACGGCTCCGATTTCGACGAGTTCAAACCGCTCTACGGCTCCAGCCTGGTCACCGGCTGGGCGGAACTGCACGGCTACCCGGTCGGCATCCTCGCCAATGCGCGCGGCGTGCTGTTCTCCGAGGAGGCGCAGAAGGCGGCGCAGTTCATCCAGCTCGCCAACCAGTCGAACACCCCGCTGCTGTTCCTGCACAACACCACCGGCTACATGGTGGGCAAGGAGTACGAGCAGAAGGGCATCATCAAGCACGGCGCGATGATGATCAACGCCGTCTCCAACTCCAAGGTCCCGCACATCTCGGTGCTGATGGGCGCGTCCTACGGCGCGGGCCACTACGGCATGTGCGGCCGCGCGTACGATCCGCGTTTCGTCTTCGCTTGGCCCAGCGCGAAATCCGCCGTCATGGGCGGTGCGCAGCTGGCGGGCGTCATCTCCATCGTGGGCCGGGCCGCCGCGGAGGCCAAGGGCATGCCGTTCGACGAGGCCGCCGACGCCGGGATGCGCGCCATGATCGAGGCGCAGATCGAGGCCGAATCGCTGCCCATGTTCATGTCGGGTCGCCTCTACGACGACGGCGTCATCGATCCCCGCGATACCCGCACGGTCTTGGGAATGGCCCTGTCCGCCATTCACAATGCCCCGATCGAGGGCGCCGACGGCTTCGGCGTCTTCCGGATGTGAGGCGAGGCATGGAAATCTCGAATGTTCTGGTCGCCAACCGCGGTGAGATCGCGCGCCGGGTGTTCGCCACCTGCCGCCGCATGGGTATCGCCACCACCGCCGTGTACTCCGACGCCGATGCCGCCTCTCCGCATGTGGCCGAAGCCGATGCGGCCGTGCGCCTTCCGGGTAACACCCCCGGCGAGACCTACCTGCGCGGTGAGCTGATCATCGAGGCCGCGCTCTCGGCCGGTGCCGACGCCATCCACCCCGGTTACGGATTCCTCTCCGAGAACGCGGAATTCGCCAAGGCCGTGCAGGCGGCGGGGCTGGTGTGGATCGGCCCGCCGGTCACCGCCATCGAGCAGATGGGCTCCAAGGTCGAGTCCAAGAAGATGATGGACGCCGCCGGGGTGCCGGTGCTGAAGCAGCTGGACCCGGCCGAGGTCACCGCCGACATGCTGCCGGTGCTCATCAAGGCGTCGGCCGGTGGCGGCGGGCGCGGTATGCGTGTGGTGCGCGACCTCGCCGACCTGAACGATCAGATCGAGGCGGCCCAGCGCGAGGCCGCGTCGGCCTTCGGCGATCCGACCGTGTTCTGCGAGCGCTACCTGGAGACCGGCCGCCATATCGAGGTGCAGGTCATGGCCGACTCCCACGGCACCGTGTGGGCGGTGGGCGAGCGCGAGTGCTCGATTCAGCGGCGGCATCAGAAGGTGGTGGAGGAGGCCCCGTCACCGCTGGTGGAGAAGATCGACCGCCTGCTCGCGTCAGACCCGGAGGCGGCAGCGGAGCGTAACCACGGAGGGTCCGCGAGCGGGCGAGATGGGCACGGTATGCGGGCGCGGCTGTTCGAGGCGGCGCGACTGGCGTCGGAGGCCATCGGCTACGAGGGTGCGGGCACCGTCGAGTTCCTGGCCGACGAGAAGGGCGAGTTCTTCTTCCTGGAGATGAACACCCGACTCCAGGTGGAACACCCGGTCACCGAGCAGACCACCGGCCTGGATCTGGTGCGCCTGCAGTTGCAGGTGGCGGCCGGACGCCCGCTACCCGCGCGGCAGCCCGCCATGCGCGGCCACTCCATCGAGGTGCGCCTGTACGCCGAGGACCCCGCACAGGATTGGCAGCCGCAGAGCGGTGCCGTCCACAGGCTCGACATCCCCGGCACCGTAGGCGAATTCACCGTGCTCACCGAGCCGGGTGTGCGCCTGGACTCCGGCGTGGTCGACGGCTCGCTGGTGGGCGTGCACTACGACCCCATGCTCGCCAAGGTCATCTCCTACGCCGAAACCCGGGACGAGGCCGCGCATCTGCTGGCCTCGGCGCTGCAGCGGGCCAAGATCCACGGCCTGGTGACCAATCGCGACCTACTGGTGCGGGTGCTACGGCATCGGGCGTTCCTGGCCGGGGACACCGATACCGCCTTCTTCGCCACCCACGGCCTGGACGCGCTCGCCGCCCCGCTGGCCGCGGAAAGTACCGAGGCACTGTCGATCACCGCGGCCGCTCTGGCCGATGCCGCCGCCAATCGCGCCGCCGCGCGGGTGGGCGGCGGACTGCCCAGTGGCTGGCGCAATCTGCCGTCGCAGCCGCAGTCCAAGTCCTATGAGAGCCGGGTGACCGGCAAGCATGAGGTGCGCTACCGCCTGACCCGTTCGGGTCTCGAGGTGGACGGCCTGCCCGGCCTGGAACTGGTGGATCTCACCCCGGACACCGTGGTGCTGCGGGTTCCCGGCGAGCGCGGCGCGGTGCTGCGCCGCTTCGAGGTGGCCCGCTACGGCGATCTGGTCGCCGTCGATTCCCCGCTCGGCCCGGTGACCGTGCGGCGGCTGCCGCGCTTCGAGGATCCGGCCGACCAGGTGGCGGAGGGCTCGCTGCTCGCGCCCATGCCCGGCGCGGTCATCCGCCTCGGCGCGGAGGTCGGCGCACAGGTGGAGAAGGGCCAGCCCATCCTGTGGCTGGAGGCCATGAAGATGGAACACGCCATCGCCGCCCCCACCGCCGGTACTCTCACCGAACTGAACGTCGCGGTCGGTCAGCAGGTCGACGTCGGCGCTGTGCTCGCCGTTGTGCACAACGAAAACCAGGAGTAGGCAATGAGCTTCATCGAATCCGACGAACAGAAGGCGCTGCGCGCGGCGGTGGCCCAGCTGGCCGCCAAATACAACTACCGCGATTACGTGCGCGCCAAGGCGTTGCGGAACGAGCCGCTCACCGAACTCTGGGACGAGGCGGGCGAACTCGGCTTCCTCGGCGTGAACCTGCCGGAGGAGTACGGCGGTGGCGGCGCGGGCATCTACGAACTCGCGCTGGTGCAGGAGGAGTTGTCCGCGGCGGGTGCGGGCCTGCTGCTCATGGTGGTCTCGCCCGCCATCTGCGGCACCATCATCACCAAGTACGGCACCGCGGAACAGAAGCGGAACTGGTTGCCGCGCTTGGCCGACGGCACGGCCAAGATGGTCTTCGGCATCACCGAGCCGGACGCGGGCTCCAACTCGCACAAGATCACCACCACCGCCCGGCGCGACGGCGGCGACTGGATCCTCAACGGCCGCAAGATCTTCATCTCCGGTGTGAACCAGGCCGAGGCCGTGCTCATCGTGGCGCGCACCGAGGACGCCAAGACCGGCAACCTCAAGCCCGCGCTGTTCATCGTGCCCGTCGACACCCCCGGGTTCGTGAAGAACCGGCAGGAGATGGACATCATCGAGCCGGACAGCCAGTACACGCTGTTCCTCGACGACGTGCGGCTGCCCGCCGACGCCCTGGTCGGCCAGGAGGACGCGGCCATCGCGCAGCTGTTCGCGGGCCTGAACCCGGAGCGCATCATGGGTGCCGCCATGGCGGTCGGCATGGGCCGCTACGCCATCGACCGGGCGGTGGAATACGCCAGGGAACGCCAGGTGTGGAAGACGCCCATCGGTGCGCACCAGGGCATTTCGCATCCGCTGGCGCAGGTGAAGATCGAACTGGAGCTGGCCAAGGTCATGATGCAGAAGGCAGCCGTGCTCTACGACTCGGGCGACGACTTCGGGGCCGCCGAGGCCGCCAATATGGCGAAATACGCTGCGGCCGAAGCCAGCATCAAGGCGCTCGATCAGGCCATCCAGACCCACGGCGGCTCCGGCCTCACCTCCGATGTCGGCCTGGCGGGCATGCTGGCCGCCGCGCGCATCGGCCGCGTCGCCCCGGTCAGCCGGGAGATGATCCTGAATTTCGTCGCCCAGCACTCGCTGGGCCTGCCGAGGTCGTACTGACATGGTCGATACCGAACCCACCCCCGAGACCGCGCCGGTCGTCCGCTACGAGGTGCGCGACGGCTTCGCGGTGCTCACGCTGGACTCCCCGCACAACCGCAACGCCCTGTCCTCGCGGCTGGTGGCCGAACTGCTGGACGGTCTGGAGCGGGCGGGTGCGGACGAGGCCGTGCGCGGTGTCGTCCTCACCCACACCGGCACCACCTTCTGCGCCGGTGCGGACCTGAAGGAGGCCCTCGACGCCGACCCCGCGGCCGCCGCCGACATCCGCACCCGGTGGGCGGTCCAGGTGCTGCGCCGCATCCTGGAACTGCCCAAACCCGTGGTTGCGCGGATCGACGGCAATGTGCGCGCGGGCGGTATGGGCATCGTCGCCGCCTGCGATATCGTCGTCGCCGGTCGGGGCAGCAGCTTCGCCCTCACCGAGGCGCGGCTGGGCCTGGCCCCGTTCATCATCTCGCTCACCCTGCTGCCGCGCATGACCTCGCGCGCGGCGGCGCGGTACTTCCAGACCGGCGAGACCTTCGACGCCGATGTCGCCGAGCGCATCGGCCTCATCACCAGCGCCGCCGACGACGCGGCGGCGGAGGTGGCGCGGCTGTGCGGTGAACTGCGCAAGGGGTCCCCGCAGGGGCTGGCCGAGAGCAAGCGGCTCACCACCGCCCACATCCTGGCCGAGTTCGATCGCAGCGCCGACGAGCTGGCCAAGCGTTCGGGCAGTTGCTTCGGAACCCCCGACGTCATCGAGGGCATGACGGCCTTCTTTCAGCGCCGTCCGCCGAGCTGGGCAGAATAGCGGCCATGGCGACACCCCACGAACCCAAGCAGGACCGCAGCCGGGCCACCCGGCAGCGGCTGCTGGAGGCGACCATCGACTGCCTGGCCGAACTGGGCTGGGCGACCGCCACCGTGGCCGTGGTGGCCGAACGTGCGGGGGTGTCGCGCGGGGCGGCGCAGCATCACTTCCCCACCCGGGAGGATCTGATCACCGCCGCCCTGGAGTACATGTTCGAGACGCGGATGGCGCAGTCGAAGGCCGAAGCCCTCGCTCTCGACGACGTCGCCGAGGGCGCGGGGCGCACCCAGGCCGTGGTCGCCTCGCTGGTGGAGTCCTACACCAGCCCGCTGTTCAAGGCGGCCCTCCAGGTGTGGACGCACGCCGCCGCCGATCCGGCTCTGCGGGAACGCATCGTGCCCATGGAGGCCCGCTTCGGCCGCATCTCGCACCGGATGGCCGTGGAAGCGCTCGGCGTCGACGACTCCGACCCGGTCACCCACCACCTGGTCCAGGCCACCCTGGACCTGGCTCGCGGCCTCGGCCTCGCCGACGTGCTCACCGACGACTCGCTGCGCCGCAAGGAGATCGTGCAGCAGTGGGCCGCCACTCTGCACAACACCCTGCACCCGGGCTCCTGACGGCTGCCGGGCCGATGGCTCACCAGCCGAAAACCTCGGCGATCTCGATGGATTCGTCGTCCCAGCGGTGTTCGATGGATTCCCGTTCTCGATCCGGGAGGCCGGGGCTCCAGCCCGATCGACGCCAGAAGGATTCGCGGTGTTCGTCACTGAGCGGCAAGGGGCTCAGGGGCAGGGGATAGGTCATGGCGACATTCCCGGAAATCGCTGGTGCGGTGCTCAATTCAGCGTAGGGGGTGATGCGCGGTGGATATGGCGGAATCAACCCCGGTGAACACGACGACACCCCCCGTCCGCGTGGACGGGGGCTGTCGCGGTGCCGCCGACTACGCCGTCGTCGGCTTGGTCAGGTCGTAGACCGTGACCCCGTCGACCTCCTCCGCGGTGAAGTTCGCCGCGATCCAGGCGGTGATCCTCGAACTCTCCGAATCCGCGGAACGGCCTGGGCCGCCGCCGTTTCCGCTGCCGGTGAGGAAGTAGTGGATGCGGCCCTCCGCCACATACCGCTGGAACTGCTCCAGCGTGGGTGACGGGTCGCTGCCGTTGAAGCCGCCGACGGGCATGACGGGAAGCTCCGTGGCCAACTGGTAACCCGCCGCACTGTTGGAACTCACGGTCGCGGCGACCCAGGTGTAGGCGTCGCCGTCGGCCAGCAGCAGAGCGGTCAGCCGCTCGCTCGGCTCACTCGCACCCATGATCCCACTCGCCGGACCGCCACCCATCGCCCCGTGAGCCGGACCGGCGCCCGGCGCACCATCAGCCAGGCCCCCGCCGGTAGCGCCCGGATTCCCCTGCGCGCCAGCACCGTCGGTCGCGCCGCTGGACAGTGTGCCGTCCGTACCGGGAGGTGCTGCTCCCCCACCCGGCGGCGGGAGTTGCCCGCCGTTCCGCGCTGCGGGTGTGCCGCCACCGGCCGCACCATCAGTGCGGCCATCGTCCATGGCCTGGCGACCGCCCGGCCCGTCGTGCCCCGGGCCGAAGCCGCCGCCGACGTCCGGACCGGCGGTCGGGATCGCACCCTGATGCGCGCTGGCCAGGGTGTCCACCGTGTAGGCGACCGGGCCCGCGAGCCCGACCGTCAGGGCGAGTGACGCCGCGGCTAGGGACAGTCGGCGGGCGGGAACCAGCATCAGCACGGTGGCCGCGATGCCGCCGATCAGGATCGCCCAGCGCAGCCACGGCACGAAATCGGCACTGCGGGACAACAGCATCCAGGCGGTGGCGGTGGTGAGGCCGACGGTCAGTGCCAGCACCACGCGTACCCAGGCGAGCTCGCGCCTGCGCCAGAGCTGCACCGCGCCCGCACCCACCAGTGCCGCCACGGCCGGCGCCAGCGCTACCGTGTAGTACTGGTGGAAGATCCCCCGCATGAAGCTGAACACCAGCCCGGTCACCAGCAGCCAGCCGCCCCACAGCAGCAGCGCGGCCCGCTGCGGGTCGGTGCGAGAGGCTCTGCCGCGCAGTGCGATTCCGGCGATCGACAGCATCAGTGCCGCCGGGATGAGCCAGGCGATCTGGCCGCCCTGCGCCGGTTCGAACAGTCGGGTGATGCCGGTGCTGCCCCAGATGCCGTTACCGCCCGCCGGCAGTTCACCGCCGGGGCCGACGCTGCCGGTCTCCTCGCCGTTCAAGCGGCCCAGCCCGTTGTAGCCGAGCGTCAGTTCGATAATCGAATTATTTTGTGAGCCACCGAAGTACGGTCGGTCGTCGGCGGGCCACAGCTGGGCGATGAGCACCCACCAGCCCGCACCGGCGACCATGGCGACTCCGGCCGCGAACAGCTGCGCGATGCGTTTCCCGAGCTGTGGCGGTCCCGCGATCAGGTAGGTCAGCGCCAGCGCGGGCAGCACCAGCAGCACCTGCAATTGCTTTGCCAGGAAGCCCAATCCGATGAACAGCCCGCACAGCAGCAGCCACTTCCAGCGTCCGGACTCCACCGCCCGCAGCATGGCCCAGGCCGCGGCGACCATCAGGAACACCAGCATGGCGTCCGGATTGTCGAACCGGAACATGAGCGCCGCGACGGGTGTCACGGCCAGCGCTAATCCGGCCAGCAGCCCCGCGCCGGGGCCGAAGTGCCGGCGCACCGCCGCCCACAGCAGCGCCACCGATCCCACGCCCAGCAGCACCTGCGGCAGCAGCATGCTCCAACTGTGCAGCCCGAAGATCCGCACCGAGATCTCCATGGGCCACAACGACAGCGGCGTCTTGTCCACGGTGATGGAGTTCGCGGCATCGGAGGAGCCGAAGAAGAACGCCTTCCACGACCGCGAACCCGCCTGCACCGCGGCCGCGTAGAAACTGTTGGCCCAGCCGTTGGCGGTGAGATTCCAGAGGTAGGCGAGCGCGGTGCCGACCAGCAGCACCGCCAGCGCCGGGTAGTCCCAGCGCGGGACGTGCGGGGTGCGCGGTGCGGGGGCCTCGGCAGCGTGCCGGGGCCGGCTCAGTATCGCGGTCATGCGCGCGCCCCTTCCCGCCGCGCGGGCTCGGGCGCATTCCGGAACACCCAGCGCAGTCCCACGAAACGAGCCAGGGTGGCAATGAGATTGGCGACCACCAGTACCAGCAGCTCCACGTGCACCGATGCGCCCGGAGCCCACTGGTGCAGGGCGAACAGCGATCCCGAGGTCACCAGCAGCCCGAATCCGAAGATGGCCAGGCCCTGGGCGTGATGGGAGACGGCCCGGGTCGCGCCGCGCACCCCGAAGGTGAAGGCGCGATTGGCGGCGGTATTGCCGACGGCGGTGACGAGCAGCGCCAGGAAATTGGCGGGCTGCGGTCCGGTGATCGGTTGCAGCGCCACATACAGCAGCAGATAGGCCAGGGTGGAGACCACGCCGACGATGCCGAACCGCACCAGCTGGCCGACCATACCCAGCGGCACCCCCTCCACCAGCGGTTCGCGTCCCACGGCGGCCCGCAGTTCGTTGATCGGCAGCCGTCCGGTGGTGAGCGCGCGACCGACCCGCCAGATCCCCAGCAGGTCCTTGCGTGCGGTGTCCACGATGTCCACCCGGCTGTCCGGATCGTCGATCCAGTCCACCGGCACCTCGTGAATCCGCAGACCGGCCCGCTCGGCAATGACCAGCAGTTCGGTGTCGAAGAACCATTCACCGTCCTGGACGAGCGGCAGCACCGCCCGCGCCACCTCGGTGCGCATGGCCTTGAATCCGCACTGCGCATCGGAGAATCGGGCGTGCAGCGAGGTGCGCAGGATCAGGTTGTAGCAGCGCGAGATGAACTCCCGTTTGGGTCCGCGCACCACCCGCGACGAGGCCGCCAGCCGGGTGCCGATGGCGATATCGGAGTGCCCCGACACCAGCGGCGCGACCAAGGGCAGCAGTGCGTTCAAGTCCGTGGACAGATCCACGTCCATATAGGCCACGACCCGCGCATCCGACTGCTGCCAGACGGTGCGCAGCGCGCGCCCGCGCCCCTTGCGGTCGAGATGCACCACCCGCACCCCGTCCAGACGCGCGGCCAGCTGCCGGGCGACCGCCAGGGTGCCGTCGGTGGAGGCATTGTCGGCGATGGTGATTCGCGCGGCGAACGGGAAGTGCTCGCGCAGGAAGCCGTGCAGCCGTGCCACGCACGGTCCCAGATCCCGTTCCTCGTTGTATACGGGCACGACCACGTCGACGACGGGCGTGGTCACGGCCCCGGCTGGTTCCGCCGCCCGAACGGCGGTCATGGTGTCGGTCATGCCGACCACGCTCGCGCCCGACGCTGGGCCGCCCCTGCGCCCGGCCTGGGAGGTTGCTGGGAGCCGGACTACCCGGCCCGGTTCGCAACTCCTCGCCGAACGCCGGTGTCAGAGCTCGTGCAGCCGCCACAGCGGTGATACCGGCCCGTGCCCGGCTCCCAGGTCGTAGGCCGCCTCCAGGCACCGCCGCGTCCATTCCTTGGCGAAGGCGAAGGCGTCCGGCACCGGGTAGCCGTGGGCGAGGGCGCAGGCCAGGGCGGCCGCCAGGGTGTCGCCGCCGCCGTGGTCGTTGCCGGTGGCGATGCGCTCGGCGGTCAGCTCGTAGCAGTTCTCGCCGTCGAACAGCAGGTCGGTGCTGTAGGCGGAGCTGCGCAGATGGCCGCCCTTGACGATGGCCCAGCGCGGGCCGAGGGCGTGCAGCGCCTCCGCGGCGCGGCGCGCGCTGCGGTCGTCGACGACCTCGACGCCGGTGAGGAGCCGCACCTCGTCGAGATTGGGGGTGACCACGGTGGCCAGCGGGAACAGCGTGTTGCGCACCGCGTCCAGGGCCTCGGCGTGCAGCAGCGGATCACCGTGCATGGAGGCCGCCACCGGGTCCACGACCAAGGGGATATCCCCGCCGCCGCCGATGCCGACCTCACGGCACACCCCGGCCACCGCCTCGATGATGGCGGTGGAGGCGAGCATGCCGGTCTTGGCCGCGCCGATACCGATATCGGTCACCACGGTGCGCACCTGATCGGCCACGATCTGTGGCGGAATCTCGTGAAAACCGCTGACGCCCACGGTGTTCTGCACGGTCACGGCGGCCACCGCCACGCAGGCGTGCACCCCGCACAGGGCCATGGTGCGGCTGTCGGCCTGAATTCCGGCCCCACCGCCGGAGTCGGTTCCGGCAATGGTCAGCACACGAACTGGAGTCTTGCCATTGGGCGTGAGCGGTAGCAGTTCCACGCCGCTGACCCTACGCGGAGCCGCCGCGCGGATGGGTGGGGCGACCCGCTCACCATAAATGAAAACGGTTATCATTAACAGGTGACCTCAGCCCAGACCCGCCCCCTGCCCGTGACCGTGCTCTCCGGCTTCCTCGGAGCCGGGAAGACCACCCTGCTCAACCACATCCTCGCCAACCGCGAGGGCCGCCGCGTGGCCGTCATCGTCAACGACATGAGCGAGGTGAATATCGATGCCGCCCTGGTGGCGGGCCAGGGCCACCTGGACCGGACCCAGGAGAAGCTGGTCGAACTCACCAACGGCTGCATCTGCTGCACGCTGCGCGAAGACCTCATCGAATCGGTCGGCAAGCTCGCCCGCGAGGGCCGCTTCGACCAACTGGTCATCGAATCCACCGGCATCTCCGAACCCATGCCGGTGGCCGCCACCTTCGAATGGGAATTCGAGGATGGTTTCAAGCTCGGCGATATCGCGCGCCTGGACACCATGGTGACCGTCGTCGACGCCTCCACCTTCCTGCCCGAGGTGGTGCGCGGTGAATCCCTCGAGCAGCGGGATATGCAGGCGGGGGAGGGGGACGCGCGCACCATTTCCGATCTGCTGGTGGATCAGGTGGAGTTCGCCGACGTGCTGATCATCTCCAAAACCGATCTGGTGAGCGCCAATGCCGTCGGCAGCGTGGAGGCCACCATCCGCCGCCTCAACCCCAAGGCCAAGATCCTGCGCGCGGTCAAGGGTTCCGTCGACCTCTCCGAGGTGCTCGACACCGGCCTGTACAACCCCGACCTGGCCGCCGAAACCGCCGGCTGGGACGAGGAATTGGCGGGCGGGCACACCCCCGAGACAGAGGAGTACGGCATCCGCAGTCTCACCTACACCGCCGACCGCCCCTTCCATCCCGAGCGCTTGGACGCGGCGCTGACCCAGCTGCGCGGACTGTTGCGCAGCAAGGGATTCTGCTGGATCGCCAGCCGCCCCGAGCTGGTCGCCATCTGGTCGCAGGCCGGACCGAACCTCACCTTCGAACCGGCCGCCTTCTGGTCCTCGCTCAATGAGCAACCAGGCTCGGAGATCGTCTTCATCGGCGTGAAACTGGACCGCGAGCGGGTGCGCACCCTGCTGGACGAGGCCCTGCTCACCGATGCGGAACTCGCCGCGGGACAGCGAGCGTGGGTGAACTACGCCGATCCGTTCCCGGCCTGGGGCGAACTCCACTCGCACGCCTGACCGTCGGCGGGCCGCGAGCCGTGTGGATCTCACCGACGCCACCGATATCCCGCTGCCCGAACCGTTCGAACCGGTGGAGGCGCTGCGCCGTGCGCTGCGACGGATTCGGCCCGCACCCCGGAGGGTGCGGGCCGTGCATGTCTGCGCTCAGCGGAACTGTGCGTAGAACTCCGTGATCTCGCCCGCCATCAGCTCCGGGGCGGAGTGGTGCAAGTAGTGGCTGAAGACGTCGTGAGTCTTCCAGGACACGATGTTGTGGTCGCGGTCGGCGAAGCGGCGGATGCCGTGGAAGTCGCTGTTCGACCCGCTCAGAGCCATGGGGACGGTGGTCGGCTCGGTCGGCTGCTCGGCCCGCGCGTTCTCGAAGTAGATGCGGGTGGCCGATCCGGCGGTGCCGGTGAGCCAGTGGATGGCGATGTGGGTGAGCACGAAATCGTCGTCCAGCTCCGGGCCGAGCAGCTGGCCGAGCCAGCCCACCAGTCCGGCGGGTGAATCCATGATGGCGTGCGCCAGCGTCTGCGGCTGCTGCGAGTGCAGGATGTTGAAGCTCATCTTGTTCTTGGCGAACCAGTCCAGCGTCTCCAGCGCCTGCGCCTCGCCCTCGGTCAGGTCCGCCATCTCCGCGGGATCACCCGACGGGAACGAATACACCTGCGCCACATGCGATCCCACCATGTGCTCGGCATCGACCCGGCCCAGTTCGGCGGAGATCTGGGAGCCGCCGTCATTGCCGACCGCGCCGTAGCGCCGGTATCCGAGCCGCCGCATGAGTTCGGCCCAGGCGGTGGCGATGCGGGTGTTGTTCCAGCCCGCCTCGGTGGTCGGACCGGCGAACCCGAACCCCGGGATGGACGGGATGACCAGATCGAAGCCCGCCGCGGTGAGCGGTTCGATCACGCCGAGGAACTCCACGAAGGTGCCCGGCCAGCCGTGGGTGAGGATGAGCGGGAAGGCGTTCTCCCGCTCCGAGCGCACGTGCAGGAAGTGGATGTCCTGGCCGTCGATCTCGGTGATGAACTGCGGGTAGGCGTTCAGCTTCGCCTCGACCGCGCGCCAGTCGAATCCGCCCTGCCAGTACTCGACCAGGTGCCGCACCCGGTCGACGCTCACGCCGTAGGTGTCGCCGGAGCCCGGGATCTGGTCGGCCCAGCGGGTGCGGGCCAGGCGGTCGCGCAGATCGTCGAGGTCGGCCTGCGGGACCTCGATGCGGAAGGTGCGGATGGCGTCGGTGGTGGTGGCGTTCATGATTCTCTCCCGATTCGGAACGGAATGTTTCGTTCTGTTTCAAACCATAGCGGAACGGATCATTCCGTTCAAGTGTTATGCTGAAATCATGACCGAGACCGCCGAAACCCCAGCTCAGCGCGCACTACCGGGCCGCAAGGCGCAGGCCGCCCGCAACGACGAACGCATTCTGCAGGCCGCCCGCGAGGTCTTCCTCGCCGATGCCGCCGCTCCGATCGCCGCCGTCGCCGAGCGCGCGGGCGTCGGAATCAGCGCCCTGTACCGCCGCTACGCCAACAAGGAGGCGCTCCTGCGCACCCTCTGTCACGACGGGCTGCGCCGCTACAACGCCGAAGCTGAGGCGGCACTGGCCGCTGCCGACGGCTGGCAGGGCCTCGTCGGCTTCCTGGAACGCGTGGTGGACGCCGACGTGCACTCGCTGACCGTGCACCTGGCGGGCACCTTCACCCCGGACGAGTCGATCCTCCCGGATGTCCAGCGGTCCGCGGAGTTGAACGAGGAACTGATCCGCCGAGCGCACGCGTCCGGCACCCTGCGCGCGGAGGTGACCGTGGCCGATCTCGGGCTCGTACTCGAGGCGTGCGCGGCCATCTCGCTGCCGGATCCGGACCGGACCGCCCAGCTGCGCCGCCGCGTTCTCGCCATGCTCGTGGACGGGCTCGCCGCCTCGGGAAAACTCCCCGGCCCGGCGCCGCGGCCGGGCGAATTCGCACAGCGCTGGCAGCCGAAGCACTGACATTCGCGCATCGGACACACCGAATCGAGCGGGAACGACCACTTTCGCCCGCCCGTCGCGTCCATAGTGGTGACAGCTGTCCGCCCCGCAGGAAGGCTCGAGCCATGAACTGGACCCTCGAGGTCGTGATCGTCCCGGTATCGGATGTGGATCGCGCCCTGGACTTCTACGCCCGCCAACTCGGCTTCACCGTCGACCACGACACGCATATCGCCGAGGGCATGCGGGTGGTGCAACTGACCCCGCCCGGCTCCGGCTGCTCCATCGTCATCGGGGAGGGCGTGGTGCCCCATATGGAGCCGGGCTGCCTCAAGGGCCTGCAACTGGTGGTGCCCGATCTGAAGCGCGCCCACGCCGAACTGGTGGAGCGCGGCGTCCCCGTCAGCGATATCGAGGTGGTCGGCGTGAATCCGTCCCCCACCGCCGACCCGCTCGACAATGTCGGCTTCCTCTACTTCGACGACCCGGACGGCAACAGCTGGGGCGTCCAGCAGATCTCCGCGCGGGCCTGAGCGCCCGGCCCGCAGCGGCTGCGGGCCGGGCGTGCGCGGCTACGAGACGACCGGCAGGTACACCTGCTTGCCGCTGGCCGCGAACTCGGCGGACTTCTCGGCCATGCCCGCCTCGATGGCCGCCACATCGGTGAGGCCCTGCTTCTCCGCGTACTCGCGCACATCGGCGGAGATGCGCATGGAGCAGAACTTCGGACCGCACATGGAGCAGAAGTGCGCGGTCTTGGCGGGTTCGGCGGGCAGCGTCTCGTCGTGGTACTCCCGCGCGGTGTCGGGGTCCAGCGACAGCGCGAACTGGTCGCGCCAGCGGAACTCGAAGCGGGCCTTGGACAGCGCGTCGTCGCGGGCCTGTGCGCCCGGATGGCCCTTGGCGAGGTCGGCGGAGTGGGCGGCGATCTTGTAGGTGATCACGCCGACCTTCACGTCGTCGCGGTTGGGCAGGCCCAGATGCTCCTTCGGCGTGACATAGCAGAGCATGGCGGTTCCGGCCTGGGCGATGATGGCCGCGCCGATGGCCGAGGTGATGTGGTCGTAGGCCGGGGCGATATCGGTGGCGAGCGGGCCCAGCGTGTAGAACGGGGCCTCCTCGCACCATTCCTCTTCCAGGCGAACGTTTTCCACGATCTTGTGCATGGGCACGTGGCCCGGGCCCTCGATCATCACCTGAACGCCATGGGATTTCGCGATCTTCGTCAGCTCGCCGAGGGTCCGGAGTTCGGCGAACTGCGCCTCGTCGTTGGCGTCGGCGATGGAACCGGGGCGCAGGCCGTCACCGAGGGAGAAGGTGATGTCGTACTTCGCCAGAATCTCGCACAGCTCAGCGAAATTCGTGTACAGGAACGACTCCTGGTGATGCGCCAGACACCACGCCGCCATGATGGAACCGCCGCGCGAGACGATGCCGGTGACGCGCTTGGCGGTGAGCGGGATGTAGCGCAGCAGCACGCCCGCGTGCACGGTCATGTAGTCCACGCCCTGCTCGGCCTGCTCGATGACGGTGTCGCGGTAGATCTCCCAGGTGAGCTTGGTGGGATCGCCGTTCACCTTCTCCAGCGCCTGGTAGATCGGCACGGTGCCGACCGGGACCGGGGAGTTGCGCAGAATCCACTCGCGGGTCTCGTGGATGTTCTTGCCGGTGGACAGGTCCATGATGGTGTCCGCGCCCCAGCGGGTGGCCCACACCATCTTCTCCACCTCCTCGGCGATGGAGGAGGAGACGGCCGAGTTGCCGATATTGGCATTGATCTTCACCGCGAACTTCTTGCCGATGATCATCGGCTCGGATTCGGGGTGGTTGTGATTGGCCGGAATCACCGCCCGCCCGGCGGCGACCTCGTCGCGCACGAGTTCGGGGGAGACGCCCTCGCGGGCCGCGATGTAGTGCATCTCCTTGGTGATGATGCCCGCTCGGGCCCAGGCCAGCTGGGTGCGCGGGCCGGGCACGTCCGGCTTGGCCCAGGCGTCGCGCAGCTTGGGCAGGCCCGCCTCCACGTCGATGCTCGCGCTGGAGTCGGTGTACGGGCCGGACGTGTCGTACACGTCGAAATGCTCACCATTGGTGAGGTTGATGCGTCGCACCGGAATGCGCAGCGTCGTGCCGTCGGCCTCGAGCTGCTGGTAGTGCTTGACGCTGCCTTCGATAGGACCGGTGGTCACCGTGTCCACCGGCGCGGACTGGCCGTTCGTGGACGCGACTCGATCAGGTGACATTGTGAATCCTCCCTACGCCGGCATTACCCGGTCAGGTTCATACGGTCGACGGCCCACTAGCCGTCCTCTCAGC
Organism: Nocardia otitidiscaviarum; assembly: GCF_007362295.1. Taxonomy (NCBI): domain Bacteria; kingdom Bacillati; phylum Actinomycetota; class Actinomycetes; order Mycobacteriales; family Nocardiaceae; genus Nocardia; species Nocardia otitidiscaviarum. Next base: position 7,463,093 of record NZ_CP041695.1, read on the forward strand.
CCGCTGGTGCGAGCCCCCGTTGGCATGCGAATAGATAACGCTGCCGACCATACCGGTCCCGCGTGAGTCGCGTCACGAGACCGCCGCGGGCGGCGGATACCCGCGTACCCGCACTCGTGCCCCGACCGCTCCGGTTGCGGTCGGGGCACGAGTCACAGGGGCTGAGCGAGAAGGCTTCTCAGCGCTCCTGAGGTCCGATGGGCCAGCCCAGCGCGCCGAAGGTGGCGTTCAGATTGATCTCGGTCTGCATCAGGATGTCCTGGAGATCGAAGAACAGCGACAGGTGGTTCTCGGTCTGGCAACCCACCGGATCGGGCGCGCCGGGGGCCAGGCGGCCGCGCACCCAGTTGAAGGCGTCGCCCATGCCCAGGGTGGGCAGGGTCAGGTGCTCGCTGAGGTGGTCGCGCTTGTAGAGCACCGAGGTGCCGCCCGCGCACCACCTGGGCACCAGCGCGTCATTGTCGAAGACCGGCACGGCCTCGTCGAAGACGCCCTGGTAGAGCATGATCGGCATGGTCGGGGCGTGCTTGCCGAGCACGGTGGCGTCGAACACCTCGCGGACCTCCGGCAGCGCCAGGTACTCCGCGATGGGAATGGTCAGCATCTTCTGATAGTCGACGAACATCATGGTCAGCGCGTTGCGCGGCAGGCACTGGGCGTTGGTGCGGTTCATCATCGCCCGGCCCTCGGGGGTGAGCACGCGTTCGGTCGCCGCGGCGAACTTCGGGTAGGCGTTCATCAGCGACGCGATCCCGATGCCGATGAGGCTGGAGAACATGGAGCCGTTCACGTGCAGCAGCGATTCCACGTCCGAGACCGGCGCGCCGATGGCCGCGCCCTTGATGTTCAGCTCCGGCGCGTAGGTGGGATGCATCTCCGCGGCCCAGCCGCTGGCCATGCCACCGCCGGAGTACCCCCACAGCGCCACCGGGGTGTTCGCGCCGTCCAGGCCGAGGGGTTCGAAGCGTTCGGCCGCGCGGATGCTGTCGAGCACCATGTAGCCGGGCTCCTTCGCGACGGCCAGATGACCGTTCAGGCCCTCGTAGTCGGGCACGTTGATGGCGTAGCCCTGGCTGATGGAGGCCGCGAGTTCCAGGTATTCCACGGTGGAGTGGATGCCCTCGACCCCCGCCAGGCCGCCGCCCTGCTGCAACAGGAACGAGGGTGCGCAGTGCGGTGCGGCGCTGTCGTAGAAGAACTGGTGTGAGACCAGCGGTCGGCTGCGAGCGGTGTCGGCCCCCATGGGCACCGCCACCGTGGTCGCCGCCACCGTGGGTTGTTCGAACAGGTCGGTGGTGCGATACAGCAACTGCCAGGCGCGAACTCGCACCGGGAGCACCGTCAGCACCGCCAACTGCACTTCGCGTGACCGCAGAATGTCGCCCGGCGCGGCGGATTCGAAGCCCTCGGGTGCTTGATAGAACGGGTCCACGTCCACCGGCTGCGGTGCTGCGGCGGCCGTGCCCGCCGTGCCCAGCAGTGCCGCGGTGCTCATGGCCACCGCCGTGCTCATGACCGCCGCCGTCGCGAGCGCGGCCGCGGTGAAGCGCCGCCACCCCCGCCTTCGGCGATCCCCATTGATCCCTGCCACGTCTGTTCCCTTCCTCATCGACGTGACGACGATTACAACACGCTATCCTGTTATCAACAAGAATTCTTTTTCGAAAGGACGCGGCTAAGGTTTGCCTATGACCCGCAGCAAATCCGCCGCGCGACCCGACCCCGCACCGGCGCGGCGTCGAATCCGTGGCCTCGACGCCGAGGAGCGCAGTGCGCAGCGGCGTCGTCAGCTCCTCGCGGCGGCGACCGAACTCTTTGCCCAGCAGAGCTATTCGGGCACCTCGATCGAGCAGATCTGTCAGCACGCCTACGTCGGCACCAAAGGCTTCTACGACCACTTCGACAGCAAGGAAGCCTGCTACCGCGCCCTGCTGGAGCACATCACCGTGCAGTTCCAGACCCGGGTGGCGCAGGTGGCCGCGGAGACCGCCGACCTGCCGTGGCGGGAGCGGCTGCGCGCCATCGTCGCGGCCTTCGTGCACGCCATCGCCGACGACGTGCGGCTGGCCAAAGTGACCTTCGGCGAGGCGGGCGGCATCTCACCCGCCGTGGAGAAACAGCGGCGCGGTAACCGCCGCTGGGCCGCGGCCTTCCTCGACACCCAGTGGCCCGAGGCCGAGATGGACGAAAGACGCAGTCTCGCCGTGAGTCTGGCGGCCATCGGCGGCATGTTCGAACTGGTCGCCGACTGGCTGCACCATCACGACGACGGCGGTGCGCCGGACTCGGTGGAGAGCCTGATCGAGGACCTCACCCACTTCCTGACGGTCATGGAGCTGGGTCGCCGGGCCAGCGCGGAGTCGGAGTCTTAGCTCGTCGTGCCCGCCCTTGACCGAGGGCGAGGACGGGCACGACGCGGGCGACAGGTCAGGAACCCAACTTCTCCAGCGTCGGCGCGGGCCGCTCCGGCTCCGCGCCCTCCTCCTCCAGTCCGATCCGCTTGTAGAGCGCCGCAAGGGGTTTCGGAGCCCACCAGTTGGCGGTGCTCATCATCCGCATGAGCGCCGGGGCCAGCAGGCCGCGGATCACCGTGGCATCGGCCACGATCGCCAGGGCCAGGCCGATGCCGAAGAGTTTCATGGCCGCCACCTGGGAGGTCGCCACGGCCAGCAGCACCACCGCCATCAGACCCGCCGCGGCGGTGAAGATGCGGCCGGTGCGGGCCACGCCCAACGCCACCGATCGGGCGTTCGCGGCGGCGCTGCGATCGGAGGCCAGCCACTCCTCGCGAATCCGGGAGAGCAGGAAGACCTCGTAATCCATGGACATGCCGAAGGCCAGGCAGAACATCAGGATCGGCATGAACAGGTCGATGGTGCCGGTCGGGGTGAAGCCGAGCAGGCCGGACAGATGCCCGTCCTGGAAGATCCAGATCATCGCCCCGAAGGTGGCGGTGACCGAGAGCAGGTTCAGCAGCAGCGCCTTCACCGGCAGCACCACGCTGCCGGTGAACAGGAACAGCAGGATCAGGGTGATCACCGCGATCAGCCCGACGGCCAGCGGCAACCGCTGGATCACCGAATCCATCGTGTCCTCGTCCAGCGCCGCCGCGCCGCCGAACAGCACCTCGCCGGGCGCGGGCACCTCGCGCAGGGTGGCCAGCTGTTCCTTGCCCGCCACCGAGGAGGGTGCGAGCCGGGTGCCCACCGACAGGTAGGTGCCCGCCGGTCCGGCCATCTCGGGCAGTCCGGCCGCCATCTTCGTACCGTCGACGTAGACGCCCGCGCTCGACATCACCGCGGGCACGTCCGGCACCTTCGACAGCGCGGCGGCATAGGTGCCGATCTGCTCTCCGGTGCCCTGGAAGTCCGGCAGCACCAGCACGGCGCTCGATGCCATATCGGCGTTGAAGTCCTCGCGCAGCGCGTCGCCGACCTGGCGGCTGGAGGCGAAGTCGCCGATCACCCGATCGTCCGGGCTGCCGAAATGCGCGCCCAGGAACGGTGAGCCGAGCGCCAGCAGTACCGCACCGGTCACCACGGCGACCGGGACGGACCGCCGCATCACCCACATGACCAGCCGGTACCAGCCACTGTCCTCGGGCCGCTGCGGCGTGGGCTCGGGCCGACCGAGCGCGCGCCGCAGCGGTTTCCGCAGATCCAGGGCGTTGATCCGATCGCCGAGCAACACCAGCGCGGCCGGGAGCAGCAGCACCGACGCGCCGACCGCCGCGGCCACCACCGCCACCCCGGCGAAGGCGAAGGATTTGAAGAACGGCTGCGGGAACACCGCCAGCGCGGCCAGCGCCAGCGCCACGGTCAGACCCGAGAACACCACCGTGCGGCCCGCCGTCTGCACCGCGCGCAGCACCGCGGCGCGGGTGTCGCGACCCGCCGCGAGTTCCTCGCGGTAACGACTGACGAGGAACAGGCTGTAGTCGATGGCCAGCGCCAGGCCCAGCGCGCTGGTCATGTTCAACGCGAAGATCGACACGTCCATGACCGTGGTGAGCGCCCGCAGGATGCCGAGGGTGGCGGCGATCGCGAACAGGCCCACGCCGATCGGCAGCGCCGCGGCTACCAGCGAACCGAACACCAGCACCAGCAGCAGCCCCGAGATGGGGATGGCGATGGCCTCGGCCAGGATCAGATCCTTCTCCACCTGGTGGTTGATATCGGCGAAGGTGCCCGCCATACCGCCCACCCGCACCTGCACGCCGTCGCGGTCACCGCTGAGATCGCCGGTGAGTTCGGCCGCGCGGTTCTGGATCTGGGTGTCGGTGCCGAGCAGGGTGGCCATGATGAGACCGCGCTTGCTGTCCTTGCTGCGCAGCGCGGTCGCCAGATCCGAGCGCTCGGTCACGGTGGTCCAGTAGGACCGCACCCCGGTGATGGTCGAGTCGGCGCGCAGTTCGTCGGTGATGCGCTGCGCCTCGCTCCGCGCCTCCGGACTGTTCACCCCGCCCTCGGCGGTGATCATGACAATGAGGTTCGGATTGCCGCCGGGGAAGTTGTCCTCGATGAAGTCGTTGGCGCGCACCGACTCCAGTTCGGAGGTGAGGTAACCGCCGCCGACCATATGCGACTTCACGGTCGCGCCGAAGCCACCGCAGATGATCATCAGCAACAACGCGGCCACCAGCACGGTACGCGGCCGCGCCATGGCGAAGCGGGCGAGATTGGTAAGCATCGACGCACTGCCCTCCGGAGTTTCCCAACTTCGGAACGGTAGCCGTCCACATCCCGCCATAGCGATCGGCTGTGACCATGGTCATGGGCATGCCGATCGGCTATCGGACGGCGATCGCGGCGACGCGGGAGGTCAGGGGCGTGCGGGCCGGATCGAGCCCCGGACCTCGCCAAGCGTGAGCCGGCCGCCGTCCGCCGCCGGGGCCGACGCCGTGATCACCACCTCGTCGCCGTCCTCCAGATACGTCCGCTTCGCGCCGCCCACATCCACGGGTTCGGTGCCGCCCCAGCTCAATTCCAGCAGCGAGCCGCGCTCGTGGCGCTGCGGCCCGGAGATGGTGCCCGAGGCGAACAGGTCGCCGGTGCGCACGGAGGCCCCGTTGACCGTCATATGGGCGAGCATCTGCGCCGGGGACCAGTACATGCGTGAGTACGGGGGAGTGGCGACCAGTTGGCCGTTCCACTCCACCCGCAGTTCGATGTCGAGCCCCCACGGCGCGCTGTCCCGCAGGTAGGGCAGCGGTCGCGGGTCCTGTTCGGGCAGTGGAATCCGCGCCTCCCGCAGGGCGTCCAGGGGTGTCACCCAGGCCGCGAGCGACGTCGCGAAGGATTTGCCGAGGAAGGGGCCCAGCGGCTGCGCCTCCCACGCCTGGATGTCGCGGGCCGACCAGTCGTTGACCAGCGCCACCCCGAAGACGTGATCGGCGAAGGCGCCGGTCTCGACGGCCGTGCCACGCTCGGAGTCCGCGCCGACCACGAAACCCAGTTCCGCCTCGATGTCGAGTCGCTGCGTCGGACCGAAATCCGGTGCGCCCGAAGCGCCTCGGCGTTGACCGCAGGGCCGGATCACCTCGGTGCCGGAGACCACCACGGTGCCCGCGCGGCCGTGGTAGCCCACCGGCAGATGTCGCCAATTCGGCAGCAGCGGTTCGGAATCCGGACGGAAGATGCGACCGGCGTTGGTCGCGTGGTCGATGCTGGCGTAGAAGTCGACGTAATCGCCGACCTCCACCGGCAGCAGCAGCCGCACCGCCGAGACGGAATGCACGGCAGCGGCGGGGAATTCACCGTCGGCCGCCGCTTGCAGCCGCTCGCGCACCTCCCGCCAGATGGTCGGCCCCTGCGCCATGAAGGCATTGAGGCTGGGCCGGGCGAACATCGGATCATCCAGGGCCACCGCCAGATCCACCACGCAGTCACCCAATCGCACCCCCACGCGCGGTTCGCCACCGCTGGGTTGGAAGACCCCGTAGGGCAGATGCCTCGGCCCGAATCCGGAATCCGCTGGCACCTCGATGCTCACTCGACTGTTCACCGTATCTCCTCCGGGCAGGCGGGACGGGCCCGCACCGTGGTGCGGGCGGGGGCGTCCCGCATTTACCGAACTCCCGGCCCGCGGCCGGACCAGGTCCACGCGTATTCGGGATCCTCGCAGGCCAGCGCGCCCTCGCCGAGTCCGAGCGGCCGGAAGGTGTCGACCATGACCGCCAACTCGTCGAAGAACTCCGCGCCGATGCTGCGCTCGTAGGCCCCCGGCTGCGGGCCGTGCGCGTAGCCGCCCGGATGCACCGACACCGAACCCTGCGCGATGCCCGAGCCGCGGCGCGCCTCGTAGTTGCCGCCGCAGTAGAACATGATCTCGTCGGAGTCCACATTGGAGTGGTAGTAGGGCACCGGAATCGAGAGCGGGTGGTAGTCCACCTTGCGCGGCACGAAATTGCACACCACGAAGTTGGAGCCCTCGAACGCCTGATGCGCGGGCGGCGGCTGATGCACGCGACCGGTGATCGGCTCGAAGTCGGCGATATCGAAGGTGAACGGGTACAGGCAGCCGTCCCAGCCCACCACGTCGAACGGGTGCGTCGCGTACAGCATGCGGGTGCCGACGATCTCACCGGCCGGGCGATGCTTCACCAGCACCTCGACATCCGTACCCTCCGCCAGCAGCGGTTCGGCGGGACCGTGCAGATCCCGCTCGCAGTACGGCGAATGCTCCAGGAACTGGCCGTACTTGGACAGATAGCGCTTGGGCGGGGCGATATGGCCGGACGCCTCGATCACGTAGGCCCGCAAGGGTTCCGGACCCTCCGGCAGCCAGCGGTGCGTGGTGGCGCGCGGCAGCAGCACCTGGTGGCCCTGCCGCACCGGCAGCGCGCCGAAGACCGTCTCCACCCGGCCCGCACCGGATTCGATGTACACCAGCTCGTCGCCGACGGCATTGCGGTACAGCGGCGACGGCCGCGCCGCCACCACGTACGAGATGCGCACATCGGCATTGCCCAGCAGCAGTCGCCGCCCGGTCACCACATCGGTGCCGTCCGGCTTATCGCCCGGGAACAGTTCGTGCAGCCGCAGATGCCGGTGTTGCAGTGGATGATTCGGAAACGTGCGCTGATCGGGAACCAGCCAGACCTCCGAGTCCACGATGGCCGGTGGCAGGCCGCGGTGGTAGAGCAGCGACGAGTCGCCGGAGAAGCCCTCCTCGCCCATCAGCTCCTCGTAGTAGAGCTTGCCGTGGGCATCGCGGTGCTGGGTGTGCCGTTTGGGCGGCACCGTTCCCACCTGCCGATAAAACGCCATGACCGGACCTTCCGCCAGACCGCCTGTCCGACTCCCCTCGGCGTCCATCGTAGCCACGGGCGCGCGGCCCGCGTGGCAGATTGTCGTGAGCAATTCGCACTATTTGTGCATCTGCTGCGGATTTTCATTGTGTCTGCGACGAGGTTAATCGAGCAACCATGACAGAAAGTGCAGGTGACCGGATCGGCCAGCGCGCTGCCGGGGTGTGGTGTTGCCGCTGGTCGTGAGGTGTGTAGGCGGCGCTCCCTCGCGACGTCGCGCACCTGCCGTATGAACACGGAAGGGCCGCCAGCGCGGTCGGTCGCTGGCGGCCCTGCTCGGCTCGCGGTGTGCTCAGACCCGCGCGCGGATGAACTTGTAGACCACCAGGATGATGACCGCGCCGATGATCGCGCCGATGAAGGAATGCTCGACGGGCGGCCGGAAGTCGAACTCGTGCGGTGCGAACACCAGGCTGCCGAGCGTGCCGCCGACATACCCGCCCGCGATACCCAGCAGGATGGTGGCGATCCAGCCCATATCTTCCTTGCCCGGAACGAGCAGGCGGGCGATGGCACCCGCGATGAGACCGATGATGATCATGACGATGATGCCCATAGGGGAGCTCCTTGTCACGTGCCGTTGACGCACGTCGAAAGTAGCGCTGTCGCACTACAAATGCGGAGTGTCCGGATAACTCGGGCGTGTAGGACGGGCGAACTCTTCGGAATTCCGCTCAGGACGGTTGGCTGCGCCGGGCACGGGTGGTCCGTGCTGCGTCGGCGGTTGCGGTCCGGAATACAGCGGGGGCAGGTCGAGTATCCCAGGCGTCGAGTGTCCGCCTCAGCGGCGGGTGCACGCGCTCGCGGCCTGGTCAGGCGTGGCGGAGTGCTCGGTACACCGCCGCGCCGACGAATTCGCCCAGGGTGTCGGGGGTCCACTCACCCTCGCCCGACAGCAGGGTGCGGACCGCGCCCTCGCCCGCGGAAACCCAAAGTTCCACCAGCGCGGGAAGTTTGCGGTCGGCGTCCGCGGTGTCCCAGGCGCGCAGGGTGGGCCGGAGGCGGCGGGTGCAGCGTTCCACCGCGAGTTGCCGGCCGCGGCCGAAGGAGTCGGCCACCGCCGGATCGGGGTTGCCGTAGAGGAGCCGCCAACTCTCGGGGCGGTTGGCGACCACGTGCAGCAGGGCACGGAACCCCTCCACGAACACCGCCTCGTCGGCCTCCACCCGACGGCGCGGCAGCACGTCGAGAATGCCGCGCAGCAGATAGTCCTCCTCGCGCCGCATGAGCGCCTCGATGAGTTCCACTCGATCGGCGAAGCAGGCGTAGACGACCGGGCGGGTGACCTTCATGCGGTCGGCCACGGCGGCGATGGTCACGGCCGCGATGCCGCTCTCCACCGCGATCTCCAGGGCGGTGTCCAGCACCTGCGGGCGGCGGCGCTCGGGCCCGAGATGCTGTGCGCGCTGGCGCGGCCGGACAGCCGGTTCGGTACCCATGGGCACCGACGATAGCAGTGCCCGCGCCCCGACGATCGGCTGGTCACGGGGTTTCACATGATCGTTTCCTACGTCTACGTAGGATAATGCTACAGTCGTGAATGAAATCGACCGGATCGTCCCGCGCGCCGCCGCCCGGGGCCGGAGGAGCCGACCATGAACGACGCCCTGTTCAACCCCAAGACCTGCGCATTCGCCGAGTTCGACGCGGAGACCCGCCGCCTGCTGCGCGCCACCGTGGACTGGTTCGAGCGCAAGGGCAAGGCGCGGCTGCTCGCGGACAGCCGCGATCGGGTCTGGTACTCCGACTTCCTGGACTTCGTGAAGAGCGAGAAGGTGTTCGCCACCTTTCTCACCCCCGCGGCGCAGGCCGACGGCGATCCGAACAAGCGCTGGGACACCGCCCGCATCGCCATGATGTCCAAGATCCTCGGCTTCTATGGCATGCAGTACTGGTACGTCTGGCAGGTCACCATTCTCGGCCTCGGGCCCATCTGGCAGAGCCGCAACGCGGCCGCCAAGGCCCGCGCCGCCGCCGCGCTCGACTCCGGTGAGATCTTCGCCTTCGGCCTCTCCGAGCAGGCGCACGGCGCGGACATCTACTCCACCGACATGATCCTGGAGCCGAAGGCGCGCGGCGGCTTCACCGCCACCGGCGGCAAGTACTACATCGGCAATGGCAATGCGGCCGCGATGGTTTCGGTGTTCGGCCGCCGCGCCGACAAACCCGTCATCGACTCGGCCGACTTCCAGCGGAAGATGACCGACGAGGAGTATTCCGGCTATCTGTTCTTCGCCGCCGACTCCCGGCACCGGAACTACAGGCTGCGCAAGAACGTCGTCGATTCCCAGATGTACGTCGCCGCTTTCGATCTGGACAAGTACCCGGTGCGCGAGGAGGACATCCTGCACACCGGCCGCGACGCCTTCGACGCCGCCATGAACACCGTGAACGTCGGCAAGTTCAATCTCGGTTTCGGTGCGGTGGGCGCGTGCGAGCACGCCATGTACGAGGCCGTCACCCACGCCGAGAACCGAATCCTGTTCGGCCATAGAGTGACCGAGTTCCCGCAGGTGCGCGCACTGCTGGCGGACAACTACGCCCGCCTGATCGGCATGAAGCTCTACAGCGAACGCGCCATCGACTACATGCGCTCGGCGCATGCGGACGACCGCCGCTATCTGCTGTTCAACGCCATCGAGAAGATGTCGGTGACCCGGCAGGGTCAGCGGCTCTACGAGGATATCGCCGACGTGATCGCCGCCCGCGGCTTCGAGAACGACGCGTACTTCCCGATGGCCATGATCGGCATGTTCGGTCTCCCGCGCCTGGAGGGCACGGTGCACGTGAACCTCGCCCTGTCACTGAAGTTCATGCCCGCCTACATGTTCCACCCCGCCGACGCGGGCCTGGCCGCCCTGCGCTACCTGCCCGGCACGGCTTTCGCACCGAAGGGAGCCGTACGCGCCCTCTCCGAAGCGTTGAGCTGGGCCAGCCGCCGCGCCGCCACTCCGGCGAGCAAGGCGGTGCCCAAGCTGCGGACCGAATTCGCCCGCGCCGCACACCCTCCCGTCCCCACCCGCCGCGACCCCGCCGACGACGAATTCCTCTTCCACCAGGGCCCCAGCAAGGGCCTGGGCCGCATCCGCTTCGCCGACTGGCGCCCGATCTTCGAACAGCACGCCCACATCCCGAACGTAGCCGTCTTCCTCGACCAGGCCCTCGCCTTCCAAACCCTCCTAGCCGCCGCAACCCCCACCTCCGCCCAACAACAAGACGTCGACTTCCTCTTCGCCCTGGGCGAGCTGTTCACGATGCTCCCGTACGCCCAACTCATCCTGGAACAAGCCGCCATCGAAGGCACCGACCCGGCAGTCCTCGACCAACTCTTCGACCTGTTCGTGCGCGACTTCTCGAAGCACGCCGTCACGTTGAACGGAAAGCCTTCGGCGACCAAGGCCCAGCAGGTGCGGGCCCTGGACCTCGTGCGTCGTCCAGTGGCCGACGCGGAACGGTTCGAACAGGTGCTCGGTCGGGTTCGCGGGCTGGCCGGGTCTTACGTCATGACCGCGTAGCGGTGTCACGGCCCGAGCAGAGCCAGGGGTATGACGGCGATGCCGTCGCCGCGCCGGTAAGCGTATTTACCGGCGTAGATGACGGCCGAGTCGATGAGATCGCTTCCGATGCGGTCGCCGAGCCAATGCAAGTGTTTGACGTCGGCATCGACGACGCGATCGGCAAGCTTGATCTCGAAGGCGACGATCCTGCCATCCGGACGCTGTACCACCACATCGATCTCGTGGTCGCCGTTGCGGGTGCGCAGGTGCCCGAGGCGCGCCTCGGCGGTCTCAGCGTAGGTATTGATGCTGAGGGTGGCCAAGTGCTCGAACAGGCTGCCGAGAACGGTGCCTTCGATGAGTTTCGTGCTGCCCTGTTCGGCACGCAGCAGTGCCGCCGCATCCAAGCCGAGCAGGCGGGCGGCCAGAGCGGGGTCGGCGAGTTGATGTTTGGGCGACTGCCCCAGCCGGTCCAGATGGTTTCGGCTCGGAATCCACGCGGGGATCGGATCGAGCAGCCACAGCGACGCCAGGGCATCTCGGTACGCGATGGTTGTTTCCTTCGCCGGTTTGCTCGACAGCCCAGCGGTCGCCGCATCGAGAACCTTCGAGTACGCCGCAGTGGTCGAGGTAGCGGCGGCGTACGCCGCGAGCCATGCGCGTAGAACTTCGGGTTTGCGGACAGGGTATCCCTGCTCCGGGAATTCTCGTTGCACGACGTTGGTGATATAGGCGTCGAGTTCCGCACGACGTACCCGCGGTGGCAGCACTCGGATCCCGGGAAAACCGGACGCCGTGATCTCCTCGACGTAGTCGCGCAGTCGAATCGAGGTGCTCCCGGCGACCTCTCGCTGTCCGTCGAGCAGGGCGGACAGTTGGACCGATGGTGTTTCGATGCCACGTTCAGCGACGCTCAGCGGCCGCATGCGCATGGGGACGATTCGGCCGGCACCGGAGTGGACGATCGCGCCACGGGGTGCGGAACTACCGGCGATGATGAAGTGGCCTGGTGGTGATCCGGCATCGACGGCGTGGCGTACTTGATCCCATATATCGGGAAGCCGCTGCCACTCATCTATGAGCACGGGCCCGGGAGCCGCGGTCAGGATCGCAGCATCGGCCCCGACGAGTTCACGTTGTGCTGGGACGCTCAGATCGAAGACCGACCGAGCTCGCTGCATAGCGGTCGCGGTCTTTCCGACGCCCTTGGGACCGAAGATCGCCAGCGCCCGAAGGTGCGGTTGCAGCTCATCGAGGGTTGTATCGATGATGCGTCGACAGTAATCCGCCACCCCAGTAATCTACTGATCGCAGTGCTTCTAGTCTACTATTCGCATGACCAGTATCCGGCTATTCGCCTGCCAAGGCACCTTGGTCGCTGGTGTCCGCAGCGGCCTCGAATCGTCGATGTCTACGCTCCGGTTTGTCGGCTTCCTTGTGTGTGATCTCTCAATCCGTGTCTGTCCATCTGGATGGCAAATACGTCGCAATCAGGGCGTAGTGGGTGCGCGATCTCGATCTCGTGTATCGCCCGGTGACTCACACGGAGCGGTTGAGCAGGTGCTTGGTCGGGTTCGTACGCTGGCTGGGGCTGATGCGATGGGCCTGTAGAACAGGTTCCATAGAGTCGGCTATCTTCGGGCGCGCCCCGCTCCACCCCCTATGCGCCTCGTTGCACAAGAACCTACGGTTGCGTAACAGGACAAACGTACGGCAACCTCCAGTTATTCGATCATCGATGGCTTAGGAGGCCGGGCCCGTGACGCACTACAAGGCGAACCTGCGTGATATCGAGTTCAACTTGTTCGAAGTGCTAGGCATCGGGGCGCTGCTGGACGGCGGCGCCTACGGCGATCTGGACAGTGAGACGGCGCGGGCCATGCTGTCGGAGGCGGAGCGACTGGCGGCGGGGCCGATCGCGGCCTCCTTCGTCGACGCCGATCGCAACCCGGTGGAATTCCGGCCGGAGACCTACGACATCACCGTGCCCGAGTCGCTTAAGAAGACCGTGGCCGCGGTCAACGAGGCGGGTTACTCGGGGCTGGGCATGCCCGAGGAGATGGGCGGTGTCTCCGCGCCGAACGCGCTGATCTGGGGCATCCAGGAAATGCTGGTCGCCGCCAACAACTCCGCGAGCTTCTTCAATATGGGCCCGCTCATGCACCAGGTGATCTTCACCGAGGGCACCGACGAGCAGAAGCGCTGGGCCGCGCACGCCTGGGAGAACCGCTGGGGCGGCACCATGGTGCTCACCGAGCCCGACGCCGGATCCGATGTCGGCATGGGCCGCACCAAGGCCACCGAACAGCCCGACGGCAGCTGGCACATCTCCGGCGTCAAGCGCTTCATCTCCGGCGGCGATGTGGGCGACACCGCCGACAACATCTTCCACCTGGTGCTGGCCCGCCCCGAGGGCGCGGGACCGGGCACCAAGGGCCTATCCCTGTTCATCGTGCCGAAGTTCCTGTTCGACACCGAGACCATGGCGCTCGGCGAGCGCAACGGCGCGTACGTGACCGGCGTCGAGCACAAGATGGGCATCAAGTCCTCGCCCACCTGCGAGATCACCTTCGGCGGCGAGAAGCCCGCCGTCGGCTACCTGGTCGGCGGCATCCACAACGGCATCGCGCAGATGTTCCGGGTCATCGAGAACGCGCGCATGATGGTGGGCACCAAGGCCACCGGCACGCTGTCCACCGGCTACCTCAACGCCCTCGAATACGCCAAGCAGCGCGTCCAGGGCGCGGACCTCACCCAGATGGCCGACAAGACCGCACCGCGCGTCACCATCACCCACCACCCGGACGTGCGCCGCTCGCTGGCCGCGCAGAAGGGGTACGCGGAGGGTCTCCGGGCGCTCTACATGTACTGCGCCGCCTACCAGAACGCCGATGTGGCACAGGCGAACTTCGGTGCCGACGCCGAACTCGCCGAGCGCGTCAACGACCTGCTGCTGCCCATCGTGAAGGGTTGCGGTTCCGACCGCGCCTACGAGATGCTCACCGAATCGCTGCAGACCCTCGGCGGCTCCGGCTTCCTGCAGGACTACCCGATCGAGCAGTACATCCGCGATTCGAAGATCGACTCGCTGTACGAGGGCACCACCGCCATCCAGGCGCAGGACTTCTTCTTCCGCAAGATCGTTCGCGACAAGGGCGTGGCGCTGGCGCACGTCGCCGGGCTCATCCAGAAGTTCGTCGATCAGGGCACCGGCCTGGACGCCGAGCGCAAGCTGCTCGGCGCGGCCCTGGCAGACGTGCAGGCCATGGCCGCCGCCCTCACCGGCTACCTGATGGCGGCCCAGCAGAACCCCGACGAGATCTACAAGGTCGGCCTCGGTTCGGTCCGATTCCTCTACGCCACCGGCGATCTCGTCATCGCCTGGCGACTGCTGGAACAGGCGAAGATCGCCCAGGCCGCCCTGGACGCCGGAGCCGCCGACAAGGACCAGGCGTTCTACACCGGCAAGATCGGCGTCGCCTCCTGGTTCGCCAAGAACAAGCTCCCCCTGCTGAGCGGCGTCCGCACCGTCATCGAGAACATCGACAACGACATCATGCACCTGGACGAAGCGGCATTCTGACGGGACGCGGTAGCCCGGTGGTCCGGGACCGCGGCCCCACAGCCCGCCAGAGGTGACAGTGGCCCGGCGACGCGCGATGCGTCGCCGGGCCTTTGTCGTCCGGGCGCCGCGCGGGCGGAATGCGGATGGAGCGACGCGGTCGGCGCATTCGGCGGCGCGCCGGGCGGACACGCCCGGTTTCCGTGCGACCTGCGGTGTCGGCGCCGGCGCACCGGGTACAACTACCGCATGGTTTTCCCGGTGACCTTCGGCTGGATTCAGATCCTGCTCATCGTGCTCGGCGTCGCGGCATTGGCGCTGTTGGTGACCGCTGTTCTCAAGGCCCGCAAGGTCGGGTGGCGGGTGCTCGCGGGGCGCGGCTCGGCCGCCATCTCGCTCGTTCTGATCGCGGTGGTCATCCTCTGGGTGACAACGCTTTTGCAGACCTTCCTCGGACTCACCGGAGAGGTGAAGGCGGCGCATATCGTCGCCACGCCGGTGGCGGGGGAGGAGCACATGATGAATGTGGAGCTCACCCTCTACGGCGATGAGGGGCACGCGGACCAGCGGCTGAACTACCAGGTGGAGGGCGACCTCTGGGTGTTGCAGGCCAATATCGTCGAGCTCGAGCCGTGGGTCAACGCACTCGGCTTCAACTCCGGCTACAAGGTCACCCGGCTCTACGGCCAGCGACTCGACGGCGTCGCCACCAAGCAGAACCACATCTTCCTCAATGGCGGCGACGGCGACTTCTTCGACGATATGAAGTCCCAGAGCTGGTACACCGACCCGTTCGTCCGCTCGGCATACGGCAACGCCGTCATCGCCACCCCGGGCACCTACAACGTGTACATCTCCCGCGACGCCATCAAAACCCGCCCCGCCGAATGACTTCCGGCGCGGCCACGGCTCAGTCCGTCAGATCGGCGAACACCGGGGCGTGATCGCTCGCGCCCTTGCCCTTGCGCTCCTCGCGGTCCACGTTCGCATCCGTCACCCGGGCCGACAGCGCGGGGGAGCCGAGGATGAAGTCGATGCGCATGCCCTCCTTGCGCGGGAAGCGCAGCTGGGTGTAGTCCCAGTAGGTGTAGACGCCCGGCCCCGGGTGCAGCGGCCGCATCACATCGGTGAACCCGGCGCTGTCGAAGGCATGGAACGCGTCCCGTTCCGGCTGCGACACATGGGTTTTGCCCTCGAAGAACTCCGGCGACCACACATCGGCGTCGGTGGGCGCGATATTCCAGTCGCCCACCAGCGCGATCTGCGCTCCCGGATCGGCGCTGAGCCAGTCGGTGCCCGCGGCACGCAGCGCCGCCAGCCACTCCAGCTTGTACGCGTAGTGCGGATCGGTCAGCGTGCGGCCGTTGGGCACGTACAGGCTCCACACCCGCACCCCGCCGCAGGTCGCGCCGAGCGCCCGCGCCTCCACCACCGGCGTGCTCAGCAGCGCCTCGTCGGCGTTCTTGTCGAAACCGGGCTGGTGCGGGAAACCGATCTCGACATCGTCGAGCCCCACCCGGGAGGCGATGGCCACCCCGTTCCACTGGCTGTGCCCCACATGCGCGACCTCGTATCCGGCCGCCTCGAACCGCTCGAACGGGAACTGCTCGTCCTTGCATTTGGTCTCCTGCATGGCCAGCACGTCCACATCGGCGCGATCCAGCCAGGACAGCACCCGATCCACACGGGAGCGAATCGAATTCACGTTCCAGGTCGCGAGCCGCACGAAAAACCTTTCGATCGAATATCGGCACGGTCGGGTGTCCGCCGACCGGTGACGGTTCAGGGCGCCGCGTAGCGGTACCGGTGATGGTCGATGAAGCCCATCTGCCCGTACATGGACAGGGCCGCCGTGTTCTCGACCGCCACCTGCACGTAGGCGTGCGTCGCGCCGCGGGCCTGTCCCCAGCGGATCAGCTCCGCACACACCAGTGTGCCCAGTCCGTGCCGCCGATGCTCCGCGGCCACCCCCACGCAGGTCAGGCCGATCCAGCGGCGACCGTCGGGGGCGGTGGTGATCGCGCCGCGGCCGATGGCCAGCGGCGTCGGCAAACCCAGTGTGGCGAAACCCAGTTCACCTTCCCGGATGGCGGTCAGCACCTCCACGTCGGGTGCTGTCTCGGAGTCACCGCGGTGGGCCGCCAGCCAGGCGTCTCCGGGCATGGGGTCGATCCGCACCATCGACGGGCCCTGCGGCAGCGTCATATTCGCGATATCGACGGCCAGGACCGCGGTCTCGTTCCAGGTGCGCCAGTCCGGCGGCACCGTGGCGAGGCGATCCGGCAGCAGCAGTCGCAGCGGCAGCCCGTGTGCGGTGTACCACTCGCCGATGCGGTGCAGGGTCTCCGCCGACGACACCGCGGGCTGTCCCGAACTTCCCAGTGGCACGGCCGAATTCGCGCGATTGGTGTAGCCCGCACCGGCGCGTACCAGCCAGCCGTCGATCCAGGTGCGCTGCAGACCGGGCCAGCCGTCGGCGGCGGCTCCCTCCAGCGCGCGGATCTCCTTGGTGCGAATCGGCCGCGCGCCCAACGCCTTCCATGCCACCACGCGGTCGGGTGCGATCCGCGTCACCTGGCCGTCGGCGGTGCGCACGGTCACCGGGTCGACCGCGAGGAGTTCGCCGATCACATCGGTCAGCGGCTGCGGATAGCCCTCGGGCAGGCGGTAGCGCACCACCACCCGGCGACCGACCTCGGGTGAGCCGGGATCAGTCGTCATGCCCGAACGGGTCCGGCACCGTGCCCGGAACCCAGGTCAAACCCGGTGTGCCCCAACCGTTGCGCTTGATGGCCTTCTTGGCCGCGCGGGCATTGCGGCCGATCAGCACGTCCACGTACAGGAAGCCGTCCAGATGTCCGGTCTCGTGCTGGAGCATGCGGGCGAAGAAGCCCTTGCCCTCGATGTCCACCGGTTCGCCGTGCTCGTCGGTGCCGGTGACGCGCGCCCACTCGGCGCGGCCGGTGGGGAACTGCTCGCCCGGCACGGACAGGCAGCCCTCCTCGTCGTCGTCCGGGTCCGGCATGGTCTCCGGCAGTGCGGAGGTCTCCAGCACCGGGTTGATCACGCAGCCGCGGCGGCGCTTGACGGTGCCGTCCGGGAACTCGTCCGGGCAGTCGTAGACGAACAGCCGTTTGGCCACCCCTACCTGATTGGCGGCCAAACCCACGCCATTGGCGGCGTCCATGGTCTCGTACATGTCCGCGATCAGCGTCGCCAATTCCTCCGGGGACTCGGTCACCGGGTTCGTCGGGTTGTGCAGAACCGGGTCACCGACGATCACGATCGGGAGGATAGCCATGGTCGAGAGCCTACTGGGTGCGTTCCGGCACCAGTGCGCTGACCTGCGCGCGGCGCTTGTGAAGCGTTGACTGTTCAACCTCAACACGCCGGGCCTCCGTGTCGCGAACACGCCGAGCGGTACGCACTGACAAGTCTGCGTCGCGTGGTTGAATGATCGGCGAGGAGACAAGCACCATTTTCGTCTGGTGACAACTCGGCGAGGGAGCATCATGGACGGCGCAGCGGCACGGAACATCTCCGCAAGCGAGGACAGCCCTTCCGCGAGCGATGAGATCGCGGTGAACGCCGCGCAGCCCGACGAGGATGGGGCCCACGGCCTTTCCCGCCGGGAACTCGAGATTCTCGGGTTCGAGCGGCAGTGGTGGAAATACGCCGGTGTCAAGGAAGAGGCCATTCGCGAGCTGTTCGGCCTCTCGCCCACCCGGTACTACCAGGTGTTGAACGCCGTGGTGGACAAGCCCGAAGCCCTGGCGGCCGACCCCATGCTGGTCAAGCGCCTGCGGCGACTGCGGGCCAGTCGGCAGAAGCAGCGGGCGGCGCGCCGCCTCGGCTTCCAGATCTGACGAGACGGGTATGCGCGCGATACCGGCAACCCAGGGATTTTCGGGTGTTTCGGCACTCAATCGCGGTGTGATACGGCGTCCCAGCGGCACGTGGGATTAGGCTCGGGGCCGTGAGTAACCCGAATTCGCCGTCCGGCGGCCCGCCGCTGCGGGCGCTGGCCATGGTGCTGATCGCGCTGGCCATCGTATTCGCGGGTCTCGGCGCGATGTCGCTGTCGAGTTCGGATTCGGAGGGCACGGACAGCGCGTCCGGTCCGGAAGCCACCACGACCGCGAGTGTTGTGGCGACACAGGCGAATACGCCGCCGCCCGCCACCACCACGACCACGGACGCGCCGACCACCACCCTCGCGCCGACCACGACCACGACCACGACCACGACCACCACCACGACGACGACCACGGCCGCCGTCGACAAATCGGTCCCGGTGCGGGTGTACAACAACAGCGATATCCAGGGTCTGGCCGCGAGCACCGCGAGCCAGCTCCAGGAGAGCGGCTGGAGCATTGCCGAAACCGGCAACTACGCCAGCGGCGTGATCCCGAAAACCACGGTGTACTACGGCAGTTCGGCAGGTGAGCGGGCGGCGGCCATGGCCATCGCGGCCGAACTCGGCGCCACCGCCGAACCGCGTTTCCCCGGTATCGCGGACTCCCCGGCGGGAGTCATCGTCATCGTGACCCGCAACTGAACGACCGCCCGGCCCCTGCACGGGACAACACCATGTCTCTGGCATCATCTTGTCCGGTACGAAACCTGTCCGCAGTGCTGTACCCGTAAACTCGGTACACGATAAGGAGTTCCCCGATGGCCCCGTCCACAACTCGTCGCCCGTCTTGGCGGACTGTGACCCCGGTGCTGGCCGTCGCGGCCTTCGGCCTGGTGGCCTGCACCAACAGCCAGGAGTCGAGCGACGTCCAGGGGACCACGCCGCCGGTGTTCACCAGCTCACCCGCCCCGGCGGGCGGCGCCGACACCGGGCACGGAACCGCCACCCCGCCCACCGAATCGGTCAGCGCGCAGCTGAAGGATGTCAACGGCAACACCGTCGGCACCGCCACCTTCGGTAAGACGGGCAACCACCTCGAACTCACCGTCGAAGCGCACGGCCTCGAGCCCGGCTTCCACGGCATGCACATCCACCAGTTCGGCAAGTGCGAACCCAACTCCACCGCGCCCACCGGCGGCCCCGCCGGCGCCTTCCTCTCCGCCGGTGGCCACCTCCAGGTCGGCGACCAGAACGCCCGTCCCATGAGCGGTGACCTGACCTCGCTCGAGGTGCTCGAGGACGGCAGCGCGAAGCTCGTCACCACCACCGACAAGGTCACGCTGGACGACATCAAGGGCAAGGCCCTGATGATCCACGCCGGAGCCGACAACTTCGGCAACATCCCCAGCCGCTACAACCACCCGGGCGGCAGCGGACCGGACGCCGAGACGCTGGCGACCGGCGACGCGGGCGGCCGGGTCGCCTGCGGCGTCATCGGATAACTACAGGAGAGCCATGGGCGGGGCAGATATCGCGAAGGTTCCCTTCAACTCATCGCCCCGGCCCACGCTCGGCGTGGAGTGGGAGGTCGCGCTCGTCGACAAGCACACGCGCGACCTCTCCAGCAAAGCCGCGGCGGTCTTCGACGCCTGCGGGGATATGCGCGCCTGGGACGGCACCCCGCAGATCACCAAGGAACTGCTGCGCAATACGGTCGAGATCGTCAGCGGCAAGCACGACACCGTCGGCGAGGTGCTGGACGAACTGTCCGACACCATGACCGCCGTGCGCCGGGCCGCCGACCCGCTCGGGGTCGACCTGTTCTGCGCGGGCACCCACCCGTTCGCGCAGTGGTCCAGCCAGCAGCTCACCCGCACCCCCCACTACGACGAGCTCATCGAGCGCACCCAGTGGTGGGGCCGCCAGATGCTCATCTGGGGCGTGCACGTGCACGTGGGCGTCTCGCACCCGGACAAGGTCTTCCCGATCCTCAACACGCTGCTGCTGTCGTATCCGCACCTGCTGGCGCTCTCCGCGTCCTCGCCCATGTGGGCCGGGGTCGGCACCGGCTACGCCAGCAACCGGGCGCTCATGTTCCAGCAGCTGCCCACCGCCGGACTGCCCTTCCAATTCGAGAACTGGCGGCAGTTCGAGGGGTTCGTCCACGACCAGATGAAGACCGGCGTGTTCGAACAGCTCGGCGGGATGCACTGGGATATCCGGCCCGCTCCGAAATGGGGGACCATCGAGGTGCGGGTCTGCGACGGCACCCCGACCCGCACTGAACTGGCGGCGCTGGTGTCGCTCATCCACTGCCTCATCGTCGATCTGGACCGCCGCGTCGAATCCGGGGAAACCCTGCCCACCATTCCGCCGTGGCATGTGCAGGAGAACAAATGGCGCGCCGCCCGCTACGGGCTCGACGCCATCATCATCACCGATGCCGACAGCAATGAGCGCCTCGTCACCGACGACCTGACCGAGCTGCTGAACCGGCTCGAGCCGACCGCCAAGAGCCTCGGCTGCGAGAACGAGCTCGCCATGGTCGCGGAGATCCCGAAGCGGGGCGCCTCCTATCAGCGGCAGCGCCGGGTGGCCGCGGCCGCGCAGGGCGACCTGGTCGCGGTGGTGGACTCGCTGGTCAAGGAACTCGATCAGTAGACGGGACCGCCTCGAACGGGCCCGGCTGTATTCGGGGCCGGGCGGGCGACCACCGCACCGTCCTCCGCCCTGCCGCGGCCCGGCACCCGGCCGCTTGTCGGGCGTTCAACTGCGTCGCGGATCGTGTTCACACGATGTTTACTATGGTCGTCGTGCTACTCGACGACCCGCGCTCCGATTCCACGCTGCCGGGGCACGGAGGTCGGGACCGGATGTCCGGTCGCCGGATCGCGCTCGGCGCGGCCATCGCCGCCGTCCCCGCCCTGCTGATCGTCTTGCAGATCGTCGCCGGCCATCGCGGGTTCGAAGGCCCGCTCGCGAGTCTGTGGCGCGACTACGCCGGGACACCCAAATCCATCTCCGTGCCGTGGGCGGGACTGGCTCTGGCGCTGGTGGGGCTGAACTGGAAATGGCGCGGCATCGCGCTCGGATCGGCCATCGCGATCGACACCGTCTTCGCCGCCGCGCGGCTGCTGGGCCACGGGCCGTTCGCCCTCGGCAACGGCCCCACCATCGTGCTCACCGGCATGGGCGTCGCCGCGGCCCTGGGCCGGCGACGGGCGCGGGCGGACGGCGCCGACAGCACGCCGTACACCACCGCCCTGCGCGCCACCGCGCTGGGCGCACTGCTGATCCTGGCCACCAAGGTCGGCGACGTCTGGCTGCACATCACCGTGCTGGCCGGGCCGGATGTGCTCGACCCCTACCTGGTGCTGGCCGATCACGCCCTCGGCGACCCGTCCTGGGTGCTGGGCCGGGTGGTGGAGGCGCTCGGACCGGTCGGCTACGCGGTCCTGCACTGGGTGTACATCGAACTGCCGGTGGCCGCCATGGCGGTCGCGGCCTGGCAGCTGCGCGGCGTGGTGACCGAGCGGGTGTGGCCCCGGCACTACCTGGTGCGCACCTTTCTGGTGCTGGGCCTGGTGGGTCCGGTCGTCTACGTGTTCTTCCCGGTGGTCGGGCCGATGTTCGCCTACGGACCCGACGGCCACGGACTACAGCTGGGCAACTACTGGCCGCAGCTGGTGCCGCCCATCGACCCGACGCCCGCGGCGCTGCCGTTCGACGAGGTGACGCCGCGCAACTGCATGCCCTCCATGCACACCGCCTGGGCATTGGCGGTCTTCCTGCATTCGCGCCGGGACGTCGACGGCGCGCCCGCGCCGCGCTGGTTGCGCTGGGGCGGCACCTTCTGGCTGGTCGCCACGCTCACCGCGACGCTCGGCTTCGGCTACCACTACGGGGTCGACCTCGTCGCCGGTGCGGTGCTGTGCCTGACCGTCGAATCCGCGCTGCGGGCACCCGAGCGGGGCTGGGGCCGATTCCGCATCCGGCTCGTCGGCGGCGGCGCGGTACTGCTGATCGGACTGCTGCTGAGCTACCGGTACCTGGCCGTCGTCATGGCCGAGTACCCGGTGGCGGCGGGCGCGGTGCTGCTCGGCCTGTTCGCGGCCTATGTCACCGCCTTCTACCGCACCTGGTTCGGGTCCTCCGGGCCGTCCGAATCATCCTTGCCCGCATCGGAATCCGCGACCGCGCGCTCGTAGACCGGACGGCTGCCGCGCAGCAGCAGCCAACCGAGCAGGCAGCCCACCGTGATGATGAAGGCCGTCCACGCCGGGGCGGAGGTGTCCTGGGTGACCACCGTGCACAGCACCGGATCGTCCGGACTCTCCCGCAGCGCGTAATGCCCGCGTGAGACGTAGTCACGCAGACCGAGCACCGCCGAGGGCACATAGAGCATGACCGTGCCCAGCACCCGGTTCGGCACATAGCGCGGCGCGGCCGAGGCCAGGCCGAAGCCGCTGGTCCACGCCAGCACGACGGTGCCGGTCATGATCAGCAGCGAGCTCTCGGTATCGGCGGTGATCGCCGTGAACACCGCCAGCGCCAGCAGGATCACCAGGCAGGCCATGGGCGCGGCGCGGCGCGAACCCGCGTACAGGCCCAGCGCCGTCACGATCACCAGCAGCGGAATCGACCAGGCGGGCACCGAGGCCGCGATGGTGGCGCTGCCCACCGCGCTGATCGCCACCGCCACCAGCACCAGGGCGCCGTCGCGGCCCGGCAGCAGCATGGTGGCGATGATCGCGCCGCCCACCACCGCCACCACCGCGACGCCGATATCGGCGACGCTGCCGCCGTGCCGGGCCAGCCATTCGGCGCTGAACAGGAACACCAGCACCAGCACCACACCCGCCAGGATCGGGGTCATCGGCAATTCGATCGACGGCCGTTCCGCCGGTCGGCGTTTGCGATTGGCCAGGGTGCTCATGGTCACCAGTGCCACCGCCACCACGATCATCCAGGTGGGCGGCATATCCATCGACTGCCAATTCGCCGACGGTACGGATTCGTTCAACGAACCGGCCACATTCGGGAGCGGATTCACCGAGCCGAGCAGAATGCTGGCGAGTGCGCCGAGCGTCCACCCGTAAGCCGGCAGCCGATGATGCAGCACCGCCGCACCGAGTGCGCCCAACGCCACCCCGCCCGCCAGGGAATCGATGAAATTCATGGTGGACAGCGAGGCCGTCCCGGAGTTGCTCTGCCCGACGGTGTGATTGGCCAGCAGCACCACCAGCCCCGCCAGCGCGGTGGCCCACGCGGTGACGATGCTGCTCAGGGTGGTGATGAGCACCGCGGTGATCAGGGCCGCGAGCGCGCCCGCCGCGATAGCCCGGGGCAAGCTGTAGACGAGCAGATCCAGTTCCAGCGCCGAGGTCTGTGAGGTCCAGGCGAAGTCGATAGGCATAGCCAGCGACAGTCCGGCAACCATTGCCGCCACCAGCGCAGTGATAGTTTCGGCCGCTATCTGATACGCCTTCACCAGGCTGAAATTACCTTTGTGCGGGCTACGCACCACTCCGACTCGCCCTGACGAAATTGTTAGCTGGGTGAATTCCATCGATGTGGTGCGGGGCCTGTATAGCGTTCAACCTCGATATCCACGCGGGGTTCGCCCATCATTTCCGGGCATGCCCGCACGACTGTTCAATGCCGATCTACGCCGCCGATCCGCTGTCCCCGCCCCGGGGCGCGAGTCGCCGGGGCGGTCGCGGCTTGGTGCGCCGCAGCTCGGCGGATGCCGTCGTGCCCGCTCACCCGGGCCGATGCCCGAGCAACCCCGCTCGGGCGGGGCACGAGCTCCCGCCCGATCAGGTCCGCCGTAGCGCGGCGCGCTGCTGGAGCATGGCGCGCTGCTGGAGCATGGCGCGCTGCTGGAGCACGGCGCGCTGGCCGGGGCTGCGCTGACCAGGACACGCGGGTGCAGCACCCGCGTGGGCAGGGCCCGAGTGCCCAGACGCCAGCCAAGATCTGCGCGGCCTGAGACTCGCTCGGCCCGAGACTGCGCCTGCTCAGCCCGCGGAGGCGCGCTGGGCGGCGAAGCGGCGGAGCGATTCCACCTGGAGGGGATCCAGGGACGGCCGCACGGCCGCGCGGGCGGCCATGATGTCGGCCGAGGTCACATCGGCGGCCAGCACATCGCGGCGCATGGCGGCCAGCGCCGCCTCCCGGAGCAGGGCCGCGCAGTCGGCGGCGGAGTAGCCGTCCAGCTCGGCGGCCAGGGCGCGCAGTTCGACATCGGGTGCCAGCGGTACGGATTTGGCCGCCGTGCGCAGGATTTCGGCGCGGGCGGCGGCGTCCGGCGGCGGTACGAAGACCAGCTTCTCCAGGCGGCCGGGCCGGGTCAGCGCCGGGTCGATGAGGTCGGGGCGGTTGGTCGCGCCGACCACCACCACGTCGCGCAGCGGTTCCACGCCGTCCATCTCGGTGAGCAGCGCCGCCACCACCCGGTCGGTCACGCCCGAATCGCTGCTCTGGCCGCGGCGGGGCGCGAGGGAATCGATCTCGTCCAGGAAGATGAGCGCCGGGGCGGAATCGCGGGCGCGCTGGAACAGCTCCCGTACGGCGCGTTCGGAGGAGCCGACCCACTTGTCCATGAGTTCGGCGCCCTTCACCGCCTGCACGCTCAACTGGCCGGTCCCGGCCAGGGCGCGAACGAGGAAGGTTTTGCCGCAGCCGGGCGGCCCGTACAGCAGCACCCCGCGCGGCGGGTCGATGCCGAGGCGGGCGAAGGAATCCGGATGCCGCAGCGGCCACAGCACCGCCTCGGTGAGCGCCTGTTTGGTCTCCTTCATATCGCCCACATCGTCGAGGCTCAGGCTGCCGATGGCCAGCTCCTCCGACCCGGAGCGCGACAGCGGCCGGATCACCTCCAGCGCACCGGCCAGATCGTCCTGCACCAGCACCGGATCGGACTGTTCGCGGCTGGCCCGCGACGCCGCCCGCAGCGCCGCCTCCCGGACCAGCGCGGCCAGATCCGCCACCACGAAACCGGGTGTGCGCGCGGCGATCTCGTCGAGTTTCAGGCCGTCGGTCGGCACCTTGCGCAGCAGCTGTTCGAGCAGGGCGGTGCGCACCGCGGCGGTCGGCAGCGGCAACGCCAGCTCGCGATCGCACAGATCGGGTGCGCGCAGCCGCGCGTCCACATCGCCCGGATGGGCCGTGGTCGCCAGCAGCGCCACCGCGGGCGTCGCCACCGCCGCCCGCAACTGGTCGAGAATCAGGGTGGCGACCGGGTCCGCGTCGGCGGGCAGCAGGGCGTCGATATCGGTGATGAGCAGCACACCGCCCGCGCCCGAACAGAGTTCGGCGACAGCCATCCCCACCTCGCGCAGCCGAGTGCCGCTCTCGGTCGCCCCGACCGACGGGCCGTCCAACTCCACCACTCGCCGCTGCGCGCACACCGCCCGCGCCAGCGCCGCCTTGCCCACCCCGGCCGGGCCCGAGACGAGCACACCGAGATGTGCCGGGGCGCCAAGGGTTTTGAGCAGCTCCGGCTCGTCCAGGGCGAGGTTGAGCCATTCGGTGAGCTTGGCCGCCTGCGTCTGCACCCCGGCCAGATCGGCTACCCGAATCACCGGGGCCGGACCGGTCTGCGGCACCCGTCCGTAGTCCGCACCACCATCGCTGATGGACAGCGGCCGGTCGGTGGCCGCCACCCCCGGCCCCCACACCACCGCGCTGTTGGGCTGCACGCTCACCGGACCCGGCGACGGGTCGGTCGCGGTCACCGTCAACAGCTCGGAGGTCCAAGCCACCCCGAACGTCCGCGAGAGCGCCTGTGTCGCAGCCGAAGTGCTGGTTCCCGGCCCGAGGTCGCGGGGCAGCAGCGATACGGTGTCCCCGACGGTGACGACCTTCCCCAGCAGCGCCTGCCGCAGCGTCGCCTCGGGAATGGTGCCCGCCGCCAACGCCGACCCCATCACCGAGATCTGCTTGGCCCCGTACACGGTCACCGGCGCGATCACCACGGTCGCGCTCTCCCGCACCCCCGCGTTCGACAGCGTCACATCATCCAGCAGCGCCACCCCCGCGGGCGTACCCGCCGGTGCTACGGCGACGACCGCCGCCGTCCGCCGCGCCCCCATCAACGCGATCCCGTCCCACTCCCGCAAACCCAGCGCCGCCAGCGCCTCGGCATGCAATCGCACCAACCCTCGCCGCGCATCCGCGGCAGACGTATTGAGGCGAGCGGTCAAAGCGAGTTCAGGCACGCCCCCCATTGTGCCCGCCGGGCCGCACCCCGCGACCCCCTCGGAAATTCCCGCACCCCTTCCGTAATTCCCGCACGGTTTCTCGGAATCGAGTGTGCCCGCGAGCCGTGGTCGGTCGGCGGGTACCAGTCGGCGACCAGATCCAGCAGTCCCGGGAATCGGCGCTCCAGGTCGTCGACGCGCAGCTGCCTACGACACTCCAAACCCTACTGCCGCTGTCGCGTGACCCCGTCCTCCCGCAGCGCCTTGAAGTGGTGGGTGAGCGACGATTCGGCCGGTCGATGCGAACCACCCGCACGGGTGGTCGAACCCTTCGGACTCCAGCAGCAGTCGCACTGCTGGGCGCGGCGCTGTTGGCGGGTGCGGGGCAGGGGGCCACGCGGTGTCGCTCACCGCGTGGCACCGGTCCGGGGCTGGTCAGTGCTTGACGTCCTCCGGGTAGCGCTGGCGGGTGCCCGGGCGGCGCAGGCGCAGGCGGGCCGAGGAGACGCGGCCGATGGGGCGGGTGCGGCGCTGGGCCTTGCGCTGGGCGCGGCGTTCGGCGGGCTTGTGGTGCCAGGTCTCCGGGCGGGCGGCCACCCAGCGGGCCGAACGCACCGCGAACGGGATGTGCGCGAGGTAGATGGAGACCAGGCCCATCATCAGGATGAGCGGGTAGGTGACCAGCAGGGCGGCGGCCAAGGCCACCAGCACCAGCAGGATCGGAGCGGTGCGCGGAGCGACCGACACCGATTTGATCGCCAGCGTCGGCAGCGTGCTCACGCACAGCAGACCGGTGATGACCGTCCACACCGCCACCGCCGGGAAGCTCACCCACCAGCCGTCGCCGAACTGCTCCGCCAGCGCGATGGGCAGCAGCACGATCAGCGCGCCGGCGGGTGCGGGCACGCCCGTGAAGTACTCCCGCTGCCAGTCCGGGCGATTGTCGTCGTCCATCAGCGTGTTGAACCGGGCCAGCCGCAGCACCATGCACACCGCGAACATGAGCGCCAGAATCCAGCCCACGCTGTCGGCGTGCAGGAAGGTCACGTACAGCACCAGCGCGGGCGCGACGCCGAAGGCGATGGCGTCGGACAGCGAATCCAGTTCCGCGCCCATCTTGGTGGTGGCGTCCAGCATGCGGGCGATGCGGCCGTCCAGCATGTCGAAGATGGCGGCCGCGCCGACCAGGGCCAGCGCGATGCCGAGCTTGCCCTCGATGCCGAACTTCACCGCCGACAGACCCGAACACAGGCCAAGAATGGTGACCATCGACGGCAGCAGCCGGATGGTGCGGCGGCGGCGATCCTTCTCGGGCGCGGGCGCGAGCTGCTCCATCACGAATCCAGTTCGGCCAGCACCGTTTCCGCACCGATGGTGCGTTGGCCCGGGGTGACCAGCGGGCGCGTCCCGGCGGGGAAGTAGGTGTCCACGCGGGAGCCGAAGCGGATCAGTCCGTAGGTGTCGCCGATATTCAGCTTGTCGCCGACCCGGGCCTCGCACACGATGCGCCGCGCCAGCAGTCCGGCGATCTGCACGACCACGATCCGCTGACCGTTCTCGGTCTCGAGCACCATGGAGTTGCGCTCGTTGGCGTCGCTGGCCTCGGGCAGGTCGGCGGAGCGGAATTCGCCCTTCTTGTAGGCGATCTCGGTGACCACGCCGCTCAACGGCACCCGCTGCACATGCACGTCGAGCACCGACAGGAAGATGCTCACCCGAGGCAGCGGCGCATCGCCGAGCCCCAGTTCGGCGGGCGGAACCGCGGTGTCGACCAGTGCGACCTCACCGTCGGCGGGGGCGACGACCACCCCGGCCCGGTTCGGCGGCACCCGGTGCGGATGGCGGAAGAAGGTGGCGCAGGCCGCGGCGGCCGTGAGTCCCGTGCGACGTACCCACTTCTTGCGGTATCCGAGCGCGGCCACCGCCAGCGGGGCCGCCACGAACGGCAGTCCGGCGGGGTGCAGCGGCGGGATCGCATTGCGCACCAGGTCGGCCACGTGGGCGAGGCCGGTGCTCTCGGGGGTGCCGGGCGGGGTGGGACGGCGGGCCACAAGCTCCTCTTTCATGCGCGGATGGGGGCGGTCAGGGACCGCGCTCACACCTTACGGGAACCTGGCACACCACTCGCGTCCTCGGGCGAGTACCGGCCGGAAAACGCATGCCGGAGCGCGACGTGCGCACCGGTTTCGGGCGCACGTGCGGGGATCGGGCACGCAGCAGGGCACCGGTGCGGCCCGAGGCCGCCCGGTGCCCTGTGATCCGGACCTCAGACTCCGGCGCGGCGGCCGGTCACCATGTTCACCAGCCAGAGTAGGAGGACCGCGCCGCCGAGGCAGGTGAGGAAGCTGAAGATCAGCCCACCGCCCTCGACGTCCACTCCGAAGAGCTTGAGTATGAAGCCGCCGAGCAGGCCGCCGATCACGCCTACGACGATATTGAGCAGAATGCCCTGTTGAGCATCGGTTTTCATGATCTTGCTGGCGATCCATCCGGCGAGGCCGCCGATAATGATCCAACCGATGATGCCAAGGCCGAGCATGCTGTCCTCCCTTGTCCGAGGAACGGTGTGAGCCCCGCCATATCCGACGAGACGCACTTGGCAATACCCCTCGTTTGTGAGAATACGCACTCGCGGAGGACTATGTTCCGATTAATATGAGGAAGCCTCATGTCTACGGCGTCGTGTAGGCCATGACCGTGGGGGACCGGATGAAGGACAGCTCGACGCGCAGTGCAAAGGGGAAAAATATGGCGGCTCGACTGGCTTCGATTCGAGGGGCAGAGCACACCGCGATCCTTGGGCTCGGCGTCTACCGCCCGACCCGGGTCGTCACCAACGACGAGGTCGCGGGACCGATCGATTCCAGTGACGAATGGATTCGAACCCGCTCGGGCATCAAGACCCGCCGCTTCGCCGGGGACGACGAGACCGTCAAGAGCATGAGTGTGGCGGCCGGACGCGATGCCATCGAGGCCGCCGAGATCGAGCCCGCCGAGATCGACTGCGTCATCGTCGCCACCTCCACCTGGCTGCTGCTCACCCCGGCCGCCGCCCCGCAGGTCGCCACCGAACTCGGCATCACCGGGGCCGCTGCCTTCGATGTCTCCGCCGGATGCGCCGGCTTCTGCCACGCGCTCGCCATGGCATCGGATCTGGTCAAGGGTGGCACCGCGCGGCACGTCCTGGTGGTCGGCGTCGAGAAACTCACCGACACCATCAACCCCAAGGACCGGGGCACCGCCTTCCTGTTCGCCGACGGCGCGGGCGCGGTGGTGGTCGGTCCGTCCGAGGAACCCGGTATCGCGCCCACGATCTGGGGTTCGGACGGCACCCAGCACCATGCCATCCGGCAGGACAAGGACTGGATCGAATTCTTTCGCGAGATCGACGAACAGGGCACCGACGCGGTGCGCCCGTACCTCGCCATGGAGGGCACGGCGGTATTCCGCTGGGCCGCGCACTCGCTGGAGAAGGTGTGCCGCGATGCCGTGGAGGTCGCCGGTATCGAGATGAGCGATCTGGACGCCATGATCCCGCACCAGGCCAACGGCCGGATCATCGAGATCATGGCACGGGTGCTGAAGCTGCCGGAGAGCTGCGCGCTGGCCAATGACATCGAGGAGACCGGCAATACCTCGGCCGCCTCGATCCCGCTGGCCATGGAGCAGCTGTTGCGCAACGGCGACGCCAAGCCCGGCGGCACCGCCCTGCTCATCGCCTTCGGCGCGGGCCTGTCCTATGCCGCCCAGGTCGTGACGCTGCCCAACTGGAAGTAGCCGCGTTCGGCGCGGAGCCTGCCTACCTCAGGTTCCAGGTGACGTTCACGGTGAACGTCACCGTCTGCTGCCCCGGCTCCAGGCTGAATTCCGGCGTCGCCGCATCCGCCCGCATCGGTCCCGGCGGGTAGTTGCCGCTGCTGTTCTCGGTGATCGTCTCGACGTCACCGAGTTTCAGCCCGGCCAGGTCCGCGTACTGCTGAGCGCGGGATTTGGCGTCGGCGAACGCGCGGGCCCGGGCGTCCTCGAGCAATTGGGTGTTGTCGGAGAGATCGAACGACACATTGCTGATGCGGGTGTCGTTGCCCCCGGCCTTGACCGCCGCGTCGAGCACCGCCGACGCCTTGTCCAGGTCACGCACCACGACGTGGACGGAATTGGTGGCGCGGTAGCCGGTGATGACGCGACCCTCGGAGCCGTACTCCGGCTGCACCGACAGCTCGCTGGTCTGGATGTCCTCGCGGGCCACCCCGGCCTCCACCATGGCGTCGGTCATGTCCTTCGCCTTGGCGTTCACGCCGTCCACGGCGGCGGAGACGTCGCCCGCCTTCACCTGCGCGCCGAGATCGGCGTTCAAAACGTCGGGCGCGCCTCGGACCTGCCCGGTGCCCACGACGGAGACGTCGCGGTCGTTGTCTGATCCCGAGCTGCCGCAGCCGGTGAGCAGCAGCGCGACGCCGGTGGCCGCGGCGCAGATGACAGTCATTCGTCGCATAGCAGCGAACCTACGCACCACGTCGCCGCCGCGCCGGGAGAAACGCGAGTCCCGGCGCTCGGCGGCACCGCGAAACTCAGCGCTCGATGCTGTTCTTGATCTTGCCCAGGGTCTCGTTCATCCCGCGCACCAGCGCCTCCTCGAAGGGCTGCTCACCGCCCATGGCGGCATTGATGGAGGTGCGGGAGAACCAGGTGGTGCCGTTGGGGCAGTCGCGCCGCTGGACGAGCCGGGTGCCGGTGTCGGTCGGCTCCAGGGTGAAGCTCCAGATGGTGCGGTTCTCGTTGACCTTGAAGGCGATGGCGCGATTGGGCTCGTAGCGGACCACCCGCGAGGTGGTGGGCCAGAACTTGTTGCCGTCCCGATTGATATTGATGGTCCAGGTGCCGGTCTTGACCGCGCCGATCGGCTGCATGCGCACGCACTGCGGGCTGAACTCCGGCATCCGCTTCAGATCCGAGACGACGGCCCAGACCTGGTCCGGCGCCGCGGCGATGTCGATGGTGGCTTCGAGATTCTTCGGCAACGCTGCCTCCGGGAGATGTGACGAGGGGTATCAGCAATCCTAGAACCCGGTGCTGTGGCGAACGCAATCGAACAGGTGGCCGAACACTGAAAATCAACTAGATCACATTCCGGTGCGGTGGCGGCGAGTGCCGTAATAAGCGGCGCACAATGTCCTATAGACGAAGCAAGACACTGCCTCCAGCTTCCCGAACGAAACGTGAGGTGATCGGCCGTGAATCTGCGCTCGCTCATACATCGCAAGCAGGCACACAAGGGGGTCCCCCTGCTTCCCAACCCCGACGACGAACAAGCGCGATCCACGTCTACGCCCAGGTCCAAGCCGCCGAACGAGGAGCGCTTGGAACGACTGCTCACCCAGTCCGAGCTCGATCTGGTTCACCAGCACCGGATTTGAGCCGGTGGCGAACAACTCGGCCGCATTTGACCTCGCCATCCATACTCGTTAGGTGACCTCACCTGCTGCCGTGAAACCGGCCATTCTCAGCGTGGACGACGATCCCGGCGTCTCTCGCGCGGTGGTTCGCGATCTGCGTCGCCGCTACGGTGCGGAGTATCGAATCCTGCGGGCGGAGTCGGGTGCGGCCGCGCTCGACGCGCTGCGGGAGATGAAGTTGCGCGGCCAGCCGGTCGCCGTGCTCATCGCCGACTACCGCATGCCCGGTATGGACGGCATCGAATTCCTCGAGCAGGCCATGGACCTGCACCCGCACGCCCGGCGCGTGCTGCTCACCGCCTACGCCGACACCAATGCCGCCATCGAGGCCATCAATGTGGTCGATCTCGATCACTACCTGCTCAAGCCCTGGGATCCCCCGGAGGAGAAGCTCTACCCGGTGATCGACGCGCTGCTGGAAGCGTGGCGCGGCGATATCCACCGCCCGGTCACCGAGACCAAGGTGGTCGGCCACCGTTGGTCGGCACGCTGTTCCCAGGTGCGCGAGTTCCTGGCGCGCAATCAGCTGCCCTATCGCTGGTATCTGGCCGACGAACCGGAGGGGTCGCGCCTGCTGGCGGCGGCCGGGGCCACCGAGGACCAGTGCCCGGTCGTCATCAATCCGGCCGGTGAGGCGCTGCTGGAACCGAGCGATGCGCAGTTGGCGGCCAGCGTGGGCTTGAACACCGACCCGTCCGGCGAGTTCTACGACCTCATCGTGGTGGGCGGCGGCCCGGCCGGTCTCGGCGCGGCCGTGTACGGCGCGTCCGAGGGCCTGCGCACGGTGCTGGTGGAGCGCACCGCCACCGGCGGCCAGGCCGGGCAGAGCTCCCGCATCGAGAACTATCTGGGCTTCCCGGACGGACTCTCGGGCGCGCAGCTGGCCGATCGGGCGCGACGGCAGGCCGTCAAATTCGGCGCCGAACTGGTGACCGCCCGCGAGGTCCACTCCCTGGAGGCCTGCGGTTCGGCGCGCGTGGTGAAATTCGCCGACGGCGGGCATATCGCCGGGCACGCGGTGCTCATCGCCACGGGCGTGAACTACCGGCACCATCCGGCCCCCGGTGTGGACGACTTCACCGGCCGGGGCGTCTACTACGGTTCGGCCATGACCGAGGCGGCCGACTGCGCCGAACGGGACGTCTACATCGTGGGCGGCGCGAACTCGGCGGGCCAGGCGGCGGTGTTCCTGTCGCGCAACGCCCGCACGGTGCACATCCTGGTGCGGGCGGCGTCGCTGGAGGCATCCATGTCGCACTACCTGATCCAGCAGATCGAGCAGATCCCGAATATCAAGGTGCACACCCGCACCGAGGTGGTGTCCGCCGACGGCGACGATCATCTGGAACGGATCGTGCTGCGCGACAACACGACCGGGGCGGAGGAGAAGGTCGACGCCGAACGGCTGTTCCTGTTCATCGGCGCCGCACCGGAAACCGATTGGCTCGACGGCACCGTCACCCGCGACGCCGCCGGGTACGTGGTGGCCGGACCCGACCTGATGGTGGATGGTGAACGGCCCGCGGGATGGGAGCTACCCCGTCCCCCAGGGCATTTGGAGACCAGTGTGCCCGGGGTGTTCGTGGCCGGTGACGTGCGGTCGGAATCGGCGAAGCGGGTGGCCTCGGCGGTGGGCGAGGGCGCGATGGCCGTCATGCTGGTCCACCGCTACCTGGCGAAGCAGTAGGAGGCCGCGATGGGTGACCGATTGATCTGCGACCCCGCGGAATTGAAGGAACTGTTCCTCTTCGAGAAGCTCGACGACGAACAGCTGGCGTGGCTGTGCCGCGACGGCCGGGTGGAGCGCTTCGAACCGGGACTGGTGTTCCGCGAGGGCGACCCGGCCACCTGCTTCTACGTCCTCATGGAGGGCGAGGTCGTGCTGACGAAGATGTCGGGCGGCGAGGAGATCGAGCTGGTGCGCACCGACCACCACGGCGCCTACGCGGGCGCATGGACGGCGTACATGGGCGACAAGGTCGACCAGAACTACACCGGCTCCTTCTACGTCACCCGCCCGTCCACCTTCTTCGTCCTGGACGCGGGCACCTTCGCCCGCATGGTCCAGACCTGGTTCCCGATGGCGCTGCATCTGCTCGAGGGTGTGTTCTTCGGCAACCGCAACGCCAATGAGCGGGTGGGGCAGCGGGAGCGGCTGCTCGCCCTCGGCTCGCTGTCGGCGGGGCTGACCCACGAGCTGAACAATCCCGCCGCGGCGGCCGTCCGCGCCACCTCCTCGCTGCGGGAGCGGGTGGCGGGGATGCGGCACAAGTTGAAGATGATGGCGCACGGCACATTCGACTCCAAGACGCTCGAATCCCTGGTGCAGTTGCAGGAGGAGGCGGCCGCGCAGGTCGGCAAGGCCCCCACGCTGACGCCGCTGGAGGCCGCCGACCGCGAGGACGAACTCGGGGACTGGCTGGAAAACCACGGCATCGGCAACGGCTGGGAGATCGCCCCCACCTTCGTCCAGGCCGGATTCGACATCGACTGGCTGGAGAAGGTGCACGGCACCCTGACCGAATGCTCCGACGGCGTGTTCGAGGGCGCGATCCGCTGGCTCAACTACACGGTCGAAACCGAACTGCTCATGAACGAGATCGCCGATTCCACCACGCGCATCTCGTCGCTGGTGAACGCCGCCAAACAGTATTC
This sequence comes from Nocardia otitidiscaviarum, assembly GCF_007362295.1. Classification (NCBI taxonomy): domain Bacteria; kingdom Bacillati; phylum Actinomycetota; class Actinomycetes; order Mycobacteriales; family Nocardiaceae; genus Nocardia; species Nocardia otitidiscaviarum. Next base: position 7,497,629 of record NZ_CP041695.1, read on the forward strand.
GCAGATGGACCGCGCCCCGTTCCAGGTGGTGGACATCCACGAACTGCTCGACAGCACGCTGGTCATGCTGGGGCGCAAGATCGGCGACGATATCGAGGTGGTCAAGGAGTACGACCACACCCTGCCGTCGGTGCCCTGCTACGCCGCCGAACTGAATCAGGTGTGGACCAACCTGATCGACAACGCCATCGCCGCCATGCGGGGGCGGGGCACGCTCACGGTGCGCACCTATCGCGAGAACGATTGCGCCGTAGTGGAAATCGGTGATACCGGACCGGGCGTGCCGGATGAGATCAGGCACCGGATCTTCGAGCCGTTCTTCACCACCAAACCGGTGGGCGAGGGCACCGGCCTGGGGTTGGACATCTCCTTCCGCATCGTGGTGAACAAGCACGGCGGCGATATCCGCGTCGTATCCGAACCCGGCGACACCCGTTTCATCGTCCGACTGCCGCTGACGCCGCCCGCGGGCGCGGAGGTCGCCGCGGCACAAACCGAAACCGGAGGTGAGTGATGTCGGAACAAATCCAGGGGATCGATCCCGCGGTGGCCCCCAGCGGCCCCGGCTGCGTGGAATGCGATGCGGCACAGGGGTGGTGGGTGCATCTGCGCCGCTGTGCCCAGTGCGGCCACGTCGGCTGCTGCGACAGTTCGCCGTCGCGGCACGCCACCGCGCACTACCGGTCCACCGGCCACCCGTTCGTGCAGAGCTTTGAACCGGGCGAGGACTGGTACTGGAACTACGCCACCGGTGAGATGTACGGCGAGGGACCGGAACTGGCCGCGCCGACCCATCATCCGGCGGATCAGCCGGTGCCCGGCCCCCGCGATCGGGTGCCCGCGGACTGGCGGAGCCGGTTGAACTGAGCGGTCACGTGCGCTGAGGAGTCTCCCGCTCGCGGTCTCGGCGGGCGGGACCGCGAGTCACGAGTGCCCGACGACGGCGTCCGGCGGGTGTGACAGGCGGTCCCCGGGGGGTGCCCGCGGAATTCGTATCCGAGCGGCGAGCGGGAGTCCTTTCCTCACCAGCAGCAAAGAGCCGGTTTCACAAACGTAGATCGACGGCGCGAACGATAATCGACCGTGCGTGCCCACTATTGGGCCCACAGTGCACGATCGGTCGGTGGCGGTACGACCGCCACGCTCGTTCGCGGAGGTTCACCGTGGTAGTGCTGCTCGACACCGACGGCGTGGAGCCGGATCAGCGGGTGGAGAGAGCGAGGGAGACGGTACGGGCCATCGCGGGTCCACAGCACGTCCTGCCCGAGCAGGTCGACGGACCGATGTCGGTGTATCTGGAGGCATGGGAGCTGGGTGGGATCGGGCTGTACCGGGCGCGCAGCTCGGCGCTGCGGCTGGTGCGCACCGAGCGGCACGTCCGCCGTGAGCCGAGCCCGGCGCTGGGATTCGTGGTGGGGCAGGCCGCCGTCGAACGTCGCTGTGGGGCGACGACAGCCGTGATCCCCGAGGGTGGACTGTGCCTGGTCGACCTGAACGCCCCCTACGAACTCGCCTGGCGGGAACGCGGACTGACGGCCCTGCTGCTGCCGCTGGATGCGCTGGCGCTGCCGTTCGAGGTGATCCGCACCGCCATGCACCGGGCTCCCGCCAGTCCGCTCTACCCGCTGGTCTGCGGGCACACCATGATGCTGGCGGCCTCCGCCGAGGCACTCGCCGCCGATGTTGCTGCCCGGGAAACGGCCAGCGCGACAGTGGAGTTGGCCCGCGCACTGCTGACCTCGGCCGCCGGTGTCACCGCCGGTGACGGGGGTGCGGTACCGGCGGCGCTCCTGCTCGGCCGCATTCGCGAATACGTGCGAGCCCATCTCGCCGATCCGCTGTTGGCTGCGGAATCCATTGCCCGGGCGCACAGCATCTCGGTGCGTTACCTGTACAAACTCTGTGCCGGAGCGGATCTCAGCCTGGAGCAGTGGATCATCGCGGAGCGGTTGGAGCGGGTGCGCGCGGACCTCGCGCGACCCGAGTGCGAGCAGCGGTCGATCGGCCTTGTCGCGAGTGCGTGGGGCTTCCGGGACGCCTCGCATTTCGCGCGCCGGTTCCGCGCGGCCTACGGTATGACGCCCAGGGAGTGGCGGCGGTCGGCGGCACGCTCCTGTTCGCCGCCCGATGGCCGGTGACCTGTAGTGACCGACCTGTTCGCCGGTCGCCTCCCGGGCGGAGCGTCCACCCGGTACGCTGCTGCGAGCGCCGGGCAGGTCCGGCGTCGGTGAACTGCACTCGGAGAGCTCGGAAAGCACGGTATGAAGCGAATGTCGGTTGTCGCCTGCGTGTTCGGCGCGCTGGCGCTGGGACTATCCGGCTGCGGGTCGGATGAATCGAGTGATGTGAGCGGACTCGGCCAGGCGGCGACGTCCACCACGACCGCGGTCGAGACGACCGCACCCACCACCACCTCCTTCACCTACGTGGAACCGCCCGCGACGGCACCCACCGCCCCGGCCAGCGCCAAGCAGACCACCGCCGACGGCGCCGACACCACCTGCGGCCAGTTCCGCGACCTCACCGACGACACCCAGAAACAGGTCATCGACCAGGTCCTCGCCGCCCATCCCGGCTCCCAGCTGGAGGGCAGCCCCAACGTGGCCCTCGGCACCGCCAAACTCGCCTGCCTCGCCAGCTCCTACACCGACACCCCCGTCGCCGTAGCCATCCGCGTCGCCGCCCGATAACCGCCCACGCGCAGTGCCTTTCGCCGTGGCGAGGCACGGGTGTTGCCTCGGGGCCTGCACCGCCGTGGCCGCTCGTATCCGATGACGATCGCGCGCCGGTCTCGCCTCGTGACGGAGCGCGTGGGGCAGGTCGCGGCCGTGTGGTGCGCTGGCGCGCGTAATGTCCGCATGCGACCGGTGACGTGAGGGTGGGTGGTCGAATGGACGCCGATGGGCTGGCGGAGTTCGAGCGGCAGCGCGGACGGCTGTTCGCGCTGGCGTACCGCATGCTGGGGTCGGCGAGCGAGGCCGAGGACGCGGTGCAGGAGACGTATCTACGCTGGGACGCCGCCGATCGCGCGACCATTCGCGCCGCCGAAGCCTGGCTCACCACCGTGGTGGTGAATCTGTGCCGCACCTGGCTGGATTCGGCGCGGGCCCGTCGCGAGACCTATGTGGGCCCGTGGATCCCCGAGCCGGTGCGCACCGGGGCAGGGGAGCTCGGTCCGCTGGAGTCGGCGGAGCAGCGCGAGCTGGTGTCGCTGGCCTTCCTCACCATGCTGGAGCGGCTGACGCCCGCCGAACGCGCGGTCTTCGTGCTGCGCGAGGCGTTCGGCTACCCGCACCGCGAGATCGCCGCGATGCTGGAGCTCACCGAAGCCAACTCGCAGCAGCTCTACCGGCGCGCCGCACAGCGGGTGCGGGAGCAGCGGCCGCGGTTCGCCGCCGCCCCCGAGCAGGCGCGAGAGTTGCTGTCCCGTTTCCTCGCGGCGGCCCGTTCCGGTGATGTGGCCGCCCTGGAGAGCCTGTTCGCCGCCGATATCGTGTCGGTGGCCGACGGCGGCGGCAAGGTCAGCGCCGCCCGCCGGCCGATCGTGGGTGCACAGCGGGTGGCCCGCTACCTCCTCGGCCTGATGGCCCAGGGCATCGAGGGTATGGAGATCGGTGTCGACGAGGTCAACGGTGCTCCGGCCGTGGTGGTCCGGGTCGCGGGCGCGGTGCTGGTGGTGATCGGCATCGACGTGGCCGACGACCGGATCCACGCCCTGCGCCTGGTGCTGAACCCCGACAAGCTGGCGCACGTCGCGAGCGCGGTGGCACCCTGATCCGCTGCCCGTGACACGGCACACAGTCGCGATCTGTCAGGGATCGCGGCGCTGTCCGGTCTGGAGGGTGTCGGCACTTCGAAAAGGAGTCACGCTCATGACCGGAGCACATCGAATCGTCATCCTCGGCGCGGGTTACGCGGGCCTGGCAGCGGCGAAGCGGGCGGCACGGATCCGCGGCGCCCGGGTCACCGTGATCGACCCCCGCACCGAATTCGTCGAACGCGTTCGCCTGCATCAACTGCTGGCGGGCCAGGCGGTGCCGCGCTGGGAGCTGCGGGAACGGTTGGAGCGCAAGGGCATCGAATTCCTGCGGGCCCGCGCCACGGCCATCGACACCGAGGCTCGGACGGTGCGCACGGATACCGGCGCGGAGATCGCCTACGACTCCCTGATCTACGCCCTCGGCAGCATCGCCGACACCCGCACCGTGCCCGGTGTCGCCGAGTACGCCCACACCGTGGCGACACCCGAGGACACCGCCCGCATTCCCGCGCTCACCGGCCGGGTCGCCGTGGTGGGCGGCGGTTCCACCGGTATCGAGGTGGCCGCCGAACTGGCCGAGGCGAATCCGGATCTCGATCTCACGCTGGTGTCGGCCGAGGAGCCCGCCGCGTGGCTCTCCGACCGTGCCCGGACCCATGTGGCGGCGACCCTGAACCGGCTCGGCGTCCGGGTCCGTTCCGGCGTCAAGGTCGTCGAGGTCACCGGCACCGGCCTGGAATTGGCCGACGGCGAGCACCTCGATGCCGAAACCGTGCTGTGGACAACCGGTTTCGCGGTCCCCGACCTGGCCGCCACCTCCGGTCTGGCCGTCGACCCCCGCGGCCGCGTCCTGACCGACGCCACCCTGCGCTCCCGCTCCCACCCGGCCGTCTACGCCGCGGGCGACGCCGCCGTCATCGCGGGCCCCGCCGACCGCGACCTCCGCATGGCCTGCGCCACCGCCCTCCCCACCGGCAAGCACGCCGCCACCTCGATCGCGGCCACCATCGCCGGAAACACCCCCGCCCCCTTGACCTTCCGCTACCAGCTCCAATGCCTGAGCCTCGGCCGCCGCGACGGTCTCATCCAATTCCTCGAATCCGACGACACCCCCGCCCGCCGCGTCCTCACCGGCCGCCCCGCCGCCCGCGTCAAGGAGTTCATCGTCCGCTTCGCGGCGTCCGCCGCACGTCCGTAAACGGTTGCGCCCCATTCCCGCTCGATTCGAAACCGGGAGCCGGTCCGGTGGCGGCCGGCGAACCCTTCGTACCGGGCGGCGCACGGTTCGTGCGGTCGCGGCCGGTGTGTTCGCCCGCGATTAAATCGTCAACTAGTGGTTGACTTCACGGGCTGAGTCAACCTACCGTTGACGCATGACGCACTCGCTCCGCCTCGACGACCTGATCGACGGCATCAAGAAGGCCCGCCCCGACAATGTGCTGGAACAGCTCTCCGACGCGGTCGTCGTCGGCGGGCATCTCGACGAACTCGCCGACCACCTGATCGGCCATTTCGTGGATCAGGCGCGCCGCTCCGGCGCGTCCTGGACCGATATCGGCGCCAGTATGGGCGTCACCAAGCAGGCCGCCCAGAAACGCTTCGTCCCCAAGGCTCCCGGCGACCCGGCCGACGCCGCGACCATGGACCCCAATGCGGGCTTCGCCAAGTTCACCCCGCGCGCTCGCGCCGTGGTGGTGGCCGCGCAGGAGGAGGCCCGCACCCGCGGCAACGCCGAGATCACCACCGCGCACCTGCTGCTCGGTCTGCTCAGCGAACCGGACGGGCTCGCGGTGCAGGCGATCGTCGCCAAGGGCGTCTCGGCGGACGCCGTGCGCCGGGTGGCCGAGGGGGCCGTGCCGGAGCCGTCGGACGCGGACATGCCCGCGCTGGTGCCCTTCGACGCGCAGGCCAAGAAGTCGCTCGAGCTCACCTTCCGGCAGGCGCTGCGCATGGGCCACAACTACATCGGCACCGAACACATCCTGCTGGCGATGCTGGAGCTGGAGGACGGGTCGGGTCCGCTGTCCGGCCTGGGCCTGGACAAGGAATCGATCGAAGCGGATATCACCGCCCTGCTCGAATCGGTCATGGCGGCGAAGAAATAGGTGCCGACCAGGTTCGTCGGCGGGCCGGGTAGGCTTGCCGACGGGCCGTGACTGGCGCGCTGGGATGGGAACGACCATCGGGGAGCGGCCTGCGAACGAAGTGCCGTGCGCCTGGGCCACGGTGACCGTTCCCACCCGACCCCCGGAGGCCCGTATGACCCAGCAGCCCCTGTCCTCGGAATCCCTGTCGCGGGAGTCCACCGCCTACCGCGCCGCCCTCGATGTCGTGCGCGCCGTCGAGCCGCGCGTCGCCGAGGCCATCGGTCAGGAACTGCACGACCAGCGCGAGATGCTCAAGCTCATCGCGTCGGAGAACTACGCCTCCCCGGCCACCCTGCTGGCCATGGGCAACTGGTTCAGCGACAAATACGCCGAGGGCACCGTCGGCCGCCGCTTCTACGCGGGCTGCCGCAATGTGGACACCGTCGAGTCGCTGGCCGCCGAGCACGCGAAGGAACTCTTCGGCGCGCGGCACGCCTATGTGCAGCCGCATTCCGGTATCGACGCCAATCTGGTCGCCTTCTGGGCGATTCTGGCGCAGCGGGTGGAGGCCCCCACTCTGGAGCGGGTGGGGGTGCGGCAGATCAACGACCTGTCCGAGTCCGACTGGGCCGAACTGCGCGCCGCCTTCGGCAATCGGCGCATGCTCGGCATGTCCCTGGACGCGGGCGGGCATCTCACCCACGGTTTCCGCCCGAACATCTCGGGCAAGATGTTCGAGCAGCGCTCCTACGGCACCGATCCGGCCACCGGCCTGCTCGACTACGAGGCGTTGCGCGCCACCGCCCGCGAGTTCCGGCCGCTGATCATCGTGGCGGGTTACTCCGCGTATCCGCGGCTGGTGAACTTCCGCGTCATGCGCGAGATCGCCGACGAGGTCGATGCCACGCTCATGGTCGATATGGCGCATTTCGCCGGTCTGGTCGCGGGCAAGGTGCTGACCGGCGATTTCGATCCGGTGCCGCATGCGCAGATCGTCACGACCACCACCCACAAGTCGCTGCGCGGTCCGCGCGGCGGCATGGTGCTGTGCGACGACTCGCTGCGCGATCAGGTCGACCGCGGCTGCCCGATGGTGCTGGGCGGTCCGCTGCCGCACGTCATGGCGGCCAAGGCCGTCGCGCTCGCCGAGGCCCGTCGCCCCGAGTTCCGCGACTACGCCCAGCGCATCGTCGACAATGCCCGCGCGCTGGCCGAGGGGCTCATGCGCCGCGGCGCGACCCTGGTCACCGGCGGCACCGACAATCACCTCAATCTCATCGACGTCGCTTCCTCCTACGGTCTCACCGGCCGTCAGGCCGAGGCGGCCCTGCTCGATTCGGGCATCGTCACCAACCGCAACGCCATCCCGTCCGACCCCAACGGCGCCTGGTACACCTCGGGCATCCGCATCGGCACCCCCGCCCTGACCACCCGCGGCCTGGGCGCGGCCGAGATGGACGAGATCGCCGCCCTGATCGACCGCGTCCTCACCGCCGCCGAACCCGGCACCACCGCCAAGGGCGCGCCGTCCAAGGCGCAGCACGTGCTGGAACCGAAGGTCGCCGAGGAGATCTCGCGCCGCGCCGCGGACCTGCTCGCGGGCTTCCCGCTCTACCCGAGCATCGATCTCGGCTGACCTTGCACTCGCCACCGGTGAGTGCTAAAAAGGGCTTTGGCACTCGCGACCTGTGAGTGCCAGGTCAGAACGGTGAGGCCGGGACTCACACATCCCCTGGTCGTCCGTCGCGGGCACCGAGCCTGGCCAGATCGTGTCAATCCCCTGATCTGGAGGATCTCAACGCAATGGCCAAGACAATTGCGTACGACGAAGAGGCTCGCCGGGGTCTCGAGCGGGGTCTGAACGCCCTCGCGGACGCTGTCAAGGTGACGCTGGGCCCCAAGGGCCGCAACGTCGTGCTCGAGAAGAAGTGGGGCGCACCCACCATCACCAACGACGGTGTCTCGATCGCGAAGGAGATCGAGCTCGAGGATCCGTACGAGAAGATCGGCGCCGAGCTCGTCAAGGAAGTCGCCAAGAAGACCGACGACGTCGCGGGTGACGGCACCACCACCGCGACCGTCCTCGCCCAGGCGCTGGTGCGCGAGGGCCTGCGCAATGTCGCGGCCGGCGCGAACCCGCTGGGCCTGAAGCGCGGCATCGAGAAGGCCGTCGAGGCCGTCACCGCCAAGCTGCTCGACGTCGCCAAGGAGGTCGAGACCAAGGAGCAGATCGCCGCCACCGCCGGTATCTCGGCGGGCGACTCGTCCATCGGTGAGCTGATCGCCGAGGCCATGGACAAGGTCGGCAAGGAAGGCGTCATCACCGTCGAGGAGAGCAACACCTTCGGCCTCCAGCTGGAGCTGACCGAGGGTATGCGCTTCGACAAGGGCTACATCTCGGGCTACTTCGTCACCGACCCGGAGCGTCAGGAAGCGGTCCTCGAGGATCCGTACATCCTGCTGGTCGGCTCGAAGATCTCGACCGTCAAGGACCTGCTGCCGCTGCTGGAGAAGGTCATCCAGGCCGGCAAGCCGCTGCTGATCATCGCCGAGGACGTCGAGGGCGAGGCCCTGTCGACCCTGGTCGTGAACAAGATCCGCGGCACCTTCAAGTCCGTCGCCGTGAAGGCCCCGGGCTTCGGTGACCGCCGCAAGGCCATGCTGGCCGATATCGCCATCCTGACCGGTGGCGAGGTCATCAGCGAAGAGGTCGGCCTCTCCCTGGAGACCGCCGGTCTGGAGCTGCTGGGCCAGGCCCGCAAGGTCGTCATCACCAAGGACGAGACCACCATCGTCGAGGGCGCGGGCGACGAGGAGGCCATCAAGGGCCGCGTCGCGCAGATCCGCACCGAGATCGAGAACTCGGACTCCGACTACGACCGTGAGAAGCTGCAGGAGCGCCTGGCCAAGCTGGCCGGCGGTGTCGCGGTGATCAAGGCGGGCGCGGCCACCGAGGTCGAGCTCAAGGAGCGCAAGCACCGCATCGAGGACGCCGTCCGCAACGCCAAGGCCGCCGTCGAGGAGGGCATCGTCGCCGGTGGTGGCGTGGCCCTGCTGCAGTCGGCTCCGGCCCTGGACGGTCTGTCCCTGTCGGGTGACGAGGCCACCGGCGCGAACATCGTCCGCGTCGCGCTGTCCGCCCCGCTGAAGCAGATCGCCTTCAACGCGGGCCTGGAGCCCGGCGTCGTCGCCGAGAAGGTCTCGAACCTCCCGGCGGGCCACGGCCTGAACGCCGACTCGGGCGAGTACGTCGACCTGCTGGCCGCCGGCGTCGCCGACCCGGTCAAGGTCACCCGCTCGGCGCTGCAGAACGCGGCCTCCATCGCGGCCCTGTTCCTCACCACCGAGGCCGTCGTCGCCGACAAGCCGGAGAAGGCCGCCGCTCCCGCCGGCGACCCGACCGGTGGCATGGGCGGCATGGACTTCTGAGTCCTGCCTTCCGGCAACGGGTTTCGAACAACCGAAGGCCGATCACCCACCGGGTGGTCGGCCTTCGGGCTGTCTATCCACAGCGTGAAAGCTGGTGTCGTAACCCACGATTCACGACCCTGGCCGGAGTGACCGACACGGTGTGCGGGGTGCGCGGGACGCCGACTCGATCTAGTGTCGTGGTGTCGTGAAGTGAGCGTTTCGCCAGTGGAACAGGAGCGAGTAGCCATGGCCCTGCACGTCGTCATCGGAGCCGGACCCGTGGGATCGGCCACCGCGCTGCTGCTGGCCGAGCGGGGTGACGACGTCCGCCTGTTGACCCGCGGCGGGGCGGGGCCCGAGCATGCGCGCGTCCACCGTATGCGCGTCGATGCCACCGATGCCGCCGCGCTCGCGGAGCAGTGTGTGGGAGCGGCCGCGATCTTCCAGTGCGCCGGGCTTCCGTACGCCCGTTGGACTACCGGTTTCCCGCCACTCAACGACGCCGCGATCGGTGCCGCGGAATCCTCCGGCGCGGTTCTCGTCTCCGTCGGAAACCTGTACGGCTACGGCGAATTCGACGGCGCGGTCACCGAATCGCACCCGCTGCGGCCGAACTCGGTGAAGGGACGGCTGCGGGCCGAACTGTGGGAAGCCGCGCTGGCGGCGCATGGGGCGGGCCGCATCCGCGCCGCCGAGGTGCGCGGCTCCGACTACCTCGGCGCGGGGGCGAAGTCGACGTTCACCGAGACCGTCCTGCCCGCCGTCGTGGCGGGCCGGACGGCACTGTTCCCCGGCGACCCCGACGCCCCGCACAGCTGGACGGCCGTCGAGGACGTGGCCCGCACGGCCGTCGCGGTGGCCGATGACGAATCGGCCTGGGGACGGGCCTGGCATGTGCCCACGGCGGAACCGATGTCGGTGCGTGCGCTCGCCGAGCTGGCCGCGTCCCTCGCGGGTACCGCGCCCGCGCGTGTCCGCCGCATGCCGTCGGTGCTGCTGTGGGCCGCCGGTCTCGTCAATGCCGACGCTCGCGAGGTGCGCGAGCTGCGCTATCAGTTCGATCGGCCCTTCGTACTGGACTCCACGGCCGCGACCAAGGAGTTCGGCATCGAACCGACGCCGACCGGGGAAGCGCTGCGGGCCACGCTCGACACCCGGGACGGCACGGCATGACCACGTGGCCGGATAGCGCCGCTGCCATGGTGACGCCACCGCCGCTGTCATGCCGGACGCCGGCACCGCGCACTGGAACCCGGCGTGCCGGATACGTCCCCGCCCCGGCAACGCGCCGGTTTCCGCGTCGCGAGGTCGGGTAGCTCGATGGATAGGTGGTGCGATGCCGTCGCCACCTCCTTCCGCCACCGACGTACAGAGGGGTTGCCGATGTTGACGCGTTCGGATTTGTCGCAGCTCATCGAGGCCACGCCCGATCGTGGCGTCTCGATCTACCTGCCGACGCATCGGGGCGGCCGCGAGACCAGGCAGGACCCGATCCGGCTGCGTGACCTGATCGACGAGGCGCGGGAGAAACTCGTCGCCGCCGGTATGTCCGCGGCGGATGCGGAGGCGTTGCTGCGCCCGGCCGCCGAGCTGCGCGACGACTACGACTTCTGGCAGCACCAGAGTGACGGACTGGCGCTGTTCCTCGATGCCGACGGATTGCGCATGTTCAAGGTCCCCCTGACCTTCGAACCGCGGACCCATGTGGGTCCGGAGTTCTCGGTCAAACCGCTGCTACCGCTGTTCGCCGCGGACGGCGGATTCCACATCCTGGCCGTGACCGCGCATACGGCCCGGCTGTTCGACGCCACCCGGCACACCGTGGACGAGAACCACGATGTGGAGTTCCCCGCCGATGTCGCGGAGACGGCGGGGAAGAACGACTACCAGGGTCCGATCCAGGGCAGCCCGGCGTCACGACCGCAGACCGGTCGCCCGATCGCGGCCCGGACCCAGGTCTACGGCGAGGCCCCGCCCGAATGGCGCAAAGCGGGGCTGGAGCAGTACGCGGGAGCGGTCGCCGCCACCGTCGCGCAGCACATCGCCGACGACCGGTTGCCGCTGGTGCTCATCGGCGATGCCGAGCTGGCGGGCCATATCCGCAAGAACCCGAAGCTGTCCGGGCGGATCGCGGGCACGATCGAGACGAATCCGGAGGCCATGGACGACGGCGACCTGCACGCGCGGGCGTACGAGGTCGTCCGACCCACCTTCGAGGGCGGCCGGGACGAGGCGCTGCATCGGGCGGCCGAACTGATCGGCCAGGGCAGTCCGCGGGCGGTGACCGCCATCGGCGATGTGGTGCGCAGCGCCTATCGCGGTCGGGTCGACACCCTGCTGCTGGCGGCCGATGCGACCGTGCCGGGGTGGTACGACGTCTCCTCCGACGCGGTGCTGATGATGTCCGACCCCGCCCATCCGGACGCGGATCTGACGGAGGCCGCCGCGGTGCGCACGCTCACCGATGACGGCAGCGTCTATCTGGTCGAGTCGGAGCGCTTGGCGGGATTGCTGGAGGGCACCGAGATAACCGGACCGGTGGGGGAGAAGGCGCCGGAGTTCGCGGCGATCCTGCGCTACTGAGTGGATCGCTGTCGGCCGGATGTCGCAATTAAAGCGACCGGTCGCATTAATTCGCGACTTGTTCGACCGGTTCGACGGGGCAGGATGCAACAAGGCGAACGCGTGAACGCAGAATTGGGCCCTCTGACCAGGCGATTTGACACTGCATTCGCAGACACGTAACTTATTCCAGGTCAGAGCGACACGGACACCGACCAGGGGCCGAGACGCCGAGCCGAAAGGTTCAGCGAAGCCCCTCGGAAACGAGGTTGTACGAGGAGCGCCTGATGATCACACTAGTTCGACCTGACCAGCGGATTTGGTTCCGTTGAGATGGCTGAGCTAAGCTGTAAAAGTTGCCTCACCGATCGAGCCGGGAATGCCCGGGGCGATGGTGTGTGCGTGTGTTCTTTGAGAACTCAATAGTGTGTCGATGAATGTCAGTGCCAAATATTTTTTGGTTCCGGCGCTTACACCCCCGTGTGGGTGTCGGACATTTAGTCAGCTAATTTCCGGCTGGCGATTGTTTTGCTAGGTTTTCGGACTCTGGTTCGATTATTCTTCTGATTCACCTTCGGGTGTTTCGAGAGTCTTCAACGGAGAGTTTGATCCTGGCTCAGGACGAACGCTGGCGGCGTGCTTAACACATGCAAGTCGAGCGGTAAGGCCCTTCGGGGTACACGAGCGGCGAACGGGTGAGTAACACGTGGGTGATCTGCCTCGCACTCTGGGATAAGCCTGGGAAACTGGGTCTAATACCGGATATGACCGCGAATCGCATGGTTTGTGGTGGAAAGGTTTACTGGTGCGAGATGGGCCCGCGGCCTATCAGCTTGTTGGTGGGGTAACGGCCTACCAAGGCGACGACGGGTAGCCGGCCTGAGAGGGCGACCGGCCACACTGGGACTGAGACACGGCCCAGACTCCTACGGGAGGCAGCAGTGGGGAATATTGCACAATGGGCGAAAGCCTGATGCAGCGACGCCGCGTGAGGGATGACGGCCTTCGGGTTGTAAACCTCTTTCGACAGGGACGAAGCGCAAGTGACGGTACCTGTAGAAGAAGCACCGGCCAACTACGTGCCAGCAGCCGCGGTAATACGTAGGGTGCGAGCGTTGTCCGGAATTACTGGGCGTAAAGAGCTTGTAGGCGGTCTGTCGCGTCGATCGTGAAAACGTGCAGCTCAACTGCGCGCCTGCGGTCGATACGGGCAGACTAGAGTACTTCAGGGGAGACTGGAATTCCTGGTGTAGCGGTGAAATGCGCAGATATCAGGAGGAACACCGGTGGCGAAGGCGGGTCTCTGGGAAGTAACTGACGCTGAGAAGCGAAAGCGTGGGTAGCGAACAGGATTAGATACCCTGGTAGTCCACGCCGTAAACGGTGGGTACTAGGTGTGGGTTTCCTTCCACGGGATCCGTGCCGTAGCTAACGCATTAAGTACCCCGCCTGGGGAGTACGGCCGCAAGGCTAAAACTCAAAGGAATTGACGGGGGCCCGCACAAGCGGCGGAGCATGTGGATTAATTCGATGCAACGCGAAGAACCTTACCTGGGTTTGACATACACCGGAAAGCCGTAGAGATACGGCCCCCCTTGTGGTCGGTGTACAGGTGGTGCATGGCTGTCGTCAGCTCGTGTCGTGAGATGTTGGGTTAAGTCCCGCAACGAGCGCAACCCTTATCTTATGTTGCCAGCGCGTAATGGCGGGGACTCGTGAGAGACTGCCGGGGTCAACTCGGAGGAAGGTGGGGACGACGTCAAGTCATCATGCCCCTTATGTCCAGGGCTTCACACATGCTACAATGGCCGGTACAGAGGGCTGCGATACCGCGAGGTGGAGCGAATCCCTTAAAGCCGGTCTCAGTTCGGATCGGGGTCTGCAACTCGACCCCGTGAAGTTGGAGTCGCTAGTAATCGCAGATCAGCAACGCTGCGGTGAATACGTTCCCGGGCCTTGTACACACCGCCCGTCACGTCATGAAAGTCGGTAACACCCGAAGCCGGTGGCCTAACCCCTCGTGGGAGGGAGCCGTCGAAGGTGGGATTGGCGATTGGGACGAAGTCGTAACAAGGTAGCCGTACCGGAAGGTGCGGCTGGATCACCTCCTTTCTAAGGAGCACTTCTACACACTGCGTCACACAGGTGATTGTGGGTGTGTCAGAGACCGTTTCGGACCCGAACGTGGTCCGGCGGACGCTCATGGGTGGAACACTGACATGTGCCGAGCCTGGCTCGGATGTAGTCGACACACTGTTGGGTCCTGAAAGAACAGACGTTCTTTCCAGGCAAAAACGACGAGGCTGGCTTTCAGTCATACCGCGCAACGTTGGTTGTGGCTGGTGCTGGGTAAAGGGTCAGGCTTGTGTGTTGTTTGAGAACTGCACAGTGGACGCGAGCATCTTTGTTAGTAAGTGTGTAAGAGCGTACGGTGGATGCCTTGGCACCAGGAGCCGATGAAGGACGTAGGAGGCTGCGATAAGCCTCGGGGAGCTGTCAACCGAGCTGAGATCCGAGGATTTCCGAATGGGGAAACCCAGCACGAGTGATGTCGTGTTACCCGCGCCTGAATATATAGGGTGTGTGGAGGGAACGTGGGGAAGTGAAACATCTCAGTACCCACAGGAAGAGAAAACAACAGTGATTCCGTGAGTAGTGGCGAGCGAAAGCGGATGAGGCTAAACCGTGTGGATGTGATAGCCGGCAGGCGTTGTCCATGCGGGGTCGTGGGATCATTCTTCTCAGTTCTGCCGGACTGAGCGACAGTCAGAAAAGATCGCGTTAGCTGAATTGGTCTGGGATGGCCAACCGTAGACGGTGAGAGTCCGGTAGGCGAAAACGTGTTCTCTGTCGTGGATGACTCCCGAGTAGCAGCGGGCCCGTGAAATCTGCTGTGAATCTGTCGGGACCACCCGATAAGCCTGAATACTACCTGGTGACCGATAGCGGACTAGTACCGTGAGGGAAAGGTGAAAAGTACCCCGGGAGGGGAGTGAAATAGTACCTGAAACCGTGCGCTTACAATCCGTCAGAGCCCTCCTTTGTGGTGGGGTGATGGCGTGCCTTTTGAAGAATGAGCCTGCGAGTCATCGGTATGTGGCGAGGTTAACCCGTGTGGGGTAGCCGTAGCGAAAGCGAGTCCGAATAGGGCGCCCAGAGTCGCATGCTATGGACCCGAAGCGGAGTGATCTACCCATGGCCAGGGTGAAGCGACGGTAAGACGTCGTGGAGGCCCGAACCCACTTAGGTTGAAAACTGAGGGGATGAGCTGTGGGTAGGGGTGAAAGGCCAATCAAACTCCGTGATAGCTGGTTCTCCCCGAAATGCATTTAGGTGCAGCGTCACGTGTTTCACGCCGGAGGTAGAGCTACTGGATGGCCTAGGGGGCCCACAAGCTTACCGAAGTCAGCCAAACTCCGAATGCCGGTGTGTGAGAGCGTGGCAGTGAGACTGCGGGGGATAAGCTTCGTAGTCGAGAGGGAAACAGCCCAGATCGCCGGCTAAGGCCCCTAAGCGTGTACTAAGTGGAAAAGGATGTGGGGTCGCAGAGACAACCAGGAGGTTGGCTTAGAAGCAGCCACCCTTGAAAGAGTGCGTAATAGCTCACTGGTCAAGTGATCCTGCGCCGACAATGTAGCGGGGCTCAAGTACACCGCCGAAGCCGCGGCACTCAGACATTAATCTTGCTTTCGAGCCAGGAGTCTGGGTGGGTAGGGGAGCGTCGTGTAGCCAGGGAAGCAGCAGGGTGACCTAGTTGTGGAGGCTGCGCGAGTGAGAATGCAGGCATGAGTAGCGAAAGACGAGTGAGAAACTCGTCCGCCGAATGACCAAGGGTTCCTGGGCCAGGTTAATCCGCCCAGGGTGAGTCGGGACCTAAGACGAGGCCGACAGGCGTAGCCGATGGACAACGGGTTGATATTCCCGTACCCGTGTATCCGCGCCCAATGGCGAATCAGTTGTGCTAACCGTCCAAAAGCGGATGGACTCCCTTCGGGGAGCCGGAAGTGGCTGCACGGGACCCTGATTGTAGTAGTCAAGCGATGGGGTGACGCAGGAAGGTAGCTGGGCCAGGTGATGGAATACCTGGTGTAAGCCGGTAGGGCGTCGTGTAGGCAAATCCGCACGACATATAGCCTGAGAGGTGATGCGTAGCCGATTGAGGCGAATTCAGTGATCCTATGCTGCCGAGAAAAGCCTCTAGTGAGTTGGTACACGGCCCGTACCCCAAACCGACACAGGTGGTCAGGTAGAGAATACCGAGGCGATCGAGAGAACTGTGGTTAAGGAACTCGGCAAAATGCCCCCGTAACTTCGGGAGAAGGGGGACCCGGGCTGGTGAACACCTTTGCGGTGGGAGCTGGTCGGGGTCGCAGAGACCAGAGAGAAGCGACTGTTTACTAAAAACACAGGTCCGTGCGAAGTCGTAAGACGATGTATACGGACTGACGCCTGCCCGGTGCCGGAAGGTTAAGAGGACCGGTTAGCGCTTCGGTGCGAAGCTGAGAATTTAAGCCCCGGTAAACGGCGGTGGTAACTATAACCATCCTAAGGTAGCGAAATTCCTTGTCGGGTAAGTTCCGACCTGCACGAATGGCGTAACGACTTCTCTGCTGTCTCAACCACAGACTCGGCGAAATTGCATTACGAGTAAAGATGCTCGTTACGCGCGGCAGGACGAAAAGACCCCGGGACCTTCACTATAGCTTGGTATTGGTGTTCGGTACGGTTTGTGTAGGATAGGTGGGAGACTGTGAAAGCGGCACGCTAGTGTCGTGGGAGTCGTCGTTGAAATACCACTCTGATCGTATTGGACCTCTAACCTCGGACCCTGATCGGGTTCAGGGACAGTGCCTGGTGGGTAGTTTAACTGGGGCGGTTGCCTCCCAAAATGTAACGGAGGCGCCCAAAGGTTCCCTCAGCCTGGTTGGCAATCAGGTGTCGAGTGCAAGTGCACAAGGGAGCTTGACTGTGAGACAGACATGTCGAGCAGGGACGAAAGTCGGGACTAGTGATCCGGCACCGGCATGTGGAAGCGGTGTCGCTCAACGGATAAAAGGTACCCCGGGGATAACAGGCTGATCTTCCCCAAGAGTCCATATCGACGGGATGGTTTGGCACCTCGATGTCGGCTCGTCGCATCCTGGGGCTGGAGTAGGTCCCAAGGGTTGGGCTGTTCGCCCATTAAAGCGGCACGCGAGCTGGGTTTAGAACGTCGTGAGACAGTTCGGTCTCTATCCGCCGCGCGCGTTAGAAACTTGAGGAAGGCTGTCCCTAGTACGAGAGGACCGGGACGGACGAACCTCTGGTGTGCCAGTTGTTCCGCCAGGAGCACTGCTGGTTGGCCACGTTCGGAAGGGATAACCGCTGAAAGCATCTAAGCGGGAAGCCTGTTCCAAGATGAGGTTTCTCACCCCCTCGAGGGGGTAAGGCCCCCAACAGACCATTGGGTTGATAGGCCAGAACTGGAAGCGCGGTAACGTGTGGAGGTGACTGGTACTAATAGGCCGAGGACTTACCAACAAAGCTGCTACGCGTCCACTGTGCGGTATCTGAAACAACACACGCATGCTCGAACCCCCGGGTTGGGGTGTTCGCTGTGTGGACAGTTTCATAGAGTTACGGCGGCTATAGCGGTGGGGAAACGCCCGGTCCCATTCCGAACCCGGAAGCTAAGGCCACCTGCGCCGATGGTACTGCACTCGACAGGGTGTGGGAGAGTAGGACACCGCCGGAACATCCTTCGCGAAGGCCCCGACCACACGGTCGGGGCCTTCCGCGTTTCTCCCCCCTTCGACGTTTCACCACTCGTCGACCGCCCCGGAAAATCGGTTTCCTCCACCCGCGCGATTGCGTAGTCTCGCAATGCGTCTCGTGCCGCACGGCACGTCGAACCAGGAGGGAGCCGGACGATGCGCGGTCAACGCACCGTCGCGGCTCGTTCGCGCTTCGAGGTGATCCTGGTGTCTTCGCCGGTCCGGTATCGGCTGCGCGGCCGGTACTGAGTCACCCGGACCTTGTCACGCATCGACCTCTCCGGGGTCGAGTCGCGCCGTACCGACGCATCCCCGTGTCGGTACCGGCTCCCGTCCGGGAATCGCGCTGTAGTGACCCTGCTCAGCACGAAGGACCGAATTTCCGTGCGTACCACTGTTTCCCGACACCGCTCCGCCCACGTCCGCAATCTCGGCATTCTCGCCCATGTGGATGCGGGCAAGACCACCGTCACCGAACGGATGCTCTACCTCACCGGCGCCACGCACAAGCGCGGTGAGGTGCACGAGGGCACCACGGTCACCGATTTCGATTCGCAGGAACGCGATCGCGGCATCACCATCTTCGCCGCGGCGGTGAGCTGCGAGTGGAGCGGTCACCGCCTGACCGTCATCGACACCCCCGGCCATGTGGACTTCTCCGACGAGGTGGAGCGGTCGCTGCGCGTGCTGGACGGCGCGGTCGCGGTCTTCGACGCGGTGGCCGGGGTGGAGCCGCAGAGCGAATCGGTGTGGCGTCGTGCCGACCGGTACGGCGTGCCACGTATCGCGTTCGTCAACAAGATGGACCGTGCCGGAGCCGATTTCGACGCCGCGGTGGCGTCCATCCGGGAGCGGCTGCACCCGGTACCGCTGGCCGTGCAGCTGCCGATCGGCGACGAGTCGGAGTTCACCGGTGTGGTGGACCTGGTGCGCATGCGTGCGCTCGTCTGGCAGGCGGACGGCTTGTCGGAGCGGCCGATTCCCGCCGCGCTCGCCGAGCTGGCGTCGCATCGTCGACGGGCTCTGGAAGAGGCTGTCGCGGAACGGCATGCGGCAGCCCTGGACGAGTTCGTCGACCGCTCGGAACTGTCGGCGCGGACACTGACCGCGGCCTTGCGCGAGCTGACCCTCGGCGGTGAGATCGTGGTGGTGCTGTGCGGTGCCGCCTACCGTGATCGTGGGATCGAACCGCTGCTCGATGCGGTCGTCGCGTATCTGCCCGCGCCGCGGGATCGCGCGCCGTCCGGTGCCACCGGCCCGGTGGCCGATCCGACGGAACCGCTTGCCGCCCTGGTGTTCAAGGTGCAGGCGACCGCGACCGGACGCCTCACCTTCGTCCGCCTGTACACGGGCGTCCTGCGCAAGGGTGACACGGTGTCGGATGTCGGAGCCGGTCGCCGGGAGCGGGTGGCACGGGTGCTGCGCGTGCAGGCCGACCGCCACGTGGAGGTGGACGGCGCGGTGGCCGGTGACATCGTGGCTCTTGTCGGACCGAAGGCCGCGGTCGGCGCGACCCTCGCGGCTCCGCACGCGCCGGTGCTGCTGGAACCGCCGACGGTGGCCGATCCGGTGGTCTCGGTGGCGGTCGAGCCGAAGGCGAACGCGGATGCCGAGCGGCTGCGGCTGGCCTTGACGCGGTTGGCCGACGAGGATTCCTCGCTGGTCGTGCGCACGGACGCGGAGACCGGGCAGACGCTGCTGTCCGGGCTGGGCGAACTGCACCTGGAGGTGGCGGTGGAGAAGATCCGCCGCGACCGCGGCATCGGGGTGACCGTGGGCCGCCCGCAGGTGGCCTATCGGGAAACGGTGCTGCGCGGGGTGTCGGGAGTGACCTACCGGCACGTCAAGCAGGACGGCGGCAGCGGACAGTGGGCGCACATCGTCTTCGATGTGGAGCCGCTGGACACCGCGGATCCCGGTGCCGAGGGCATGGAATTCCGTTCCACGGTGGTGGGCGGCCGCGTTCCGGCCGAGTTCGTGCGCGCGGTGGCGGCGGGCTGCCGGGATGCGCTGGCGGCCGGTCCGCTCGGTGGTCATCCGGTGACGGGTGTGCGCATCACGTTGACCGACGGCATGACCCACGTCAAGGACTCCTCGGAGCTGGCCTTCCGCACGGCCGCACGCCTGGGTGTCCGAGATGCGCTGCGCGCCAGCGTCATGCGCCTGCTGGAGCCGATCGTCGAGGTGACCGTGACGGTGCCGGAGGAATTCGTCGGTGCGGTGCTCGGCGATCTCGCGGCCCGCCGCGGCCGGGTCGCCGGTTCCACGACCCGGACCGGAGCCGTGGTGGTGACGGCGATCGTGCCGCTGGCCGAATTGTTCGGTTACGCGACCCGTTTGCGCAGCCGCACCCAGGGGCGGGGTGAATTCACCACCCGGCCGGTGGGTTATGCGCTCGCGTGACCGGTAGACAGCCGAAAGGCGCGGTCCCGCACCCGAACCGGGTGCGGGACCGCTGCCGTGTGTGCGCCGCCGGGGCGGTTGGCATGACGGGAGTACGGGTGCGCACCGGCAAATTCCGAGCGGAGGTCCCGGTCGCGACCACGGCGGACGCGAGTGTTTCACATTCGTGCGAGAGTCGCCCGGGACTGCTGCGGCAAACATGGCGAAACGGCTGTTCGAAGCCCTTCACCGCACCCGGGAATTGGTCCTAGAAAGATCCTTCAAAACGCTGCCGCACCTGTTGGACGCTCGGTATCGTCCCGATGGCAAACAGCCAGTGACAGATACTGGCACCGTAGTTGGATCGGAGTACCCCCATGACCGACATCATCTCGGACATCCTCGCGCAGACCATCTTGAAGCTGCTGTCCTCCGGATCGGCAAGTGGTTCGGCAGAGTAGCCGGATGGTCGCCACCTTCCGGCGCTCGCGCGGAAGTGAACGATGCGGCGCGGGGCTCGGTCCATGATGAGGTGGACCGGGCCCCGGCTGCGTTCCGGGCGACGCGCTGCACGGCGCGCTCGGTCGTCCCTGCTCCACCGTGGTGTACGGCGGTGCCGACCAAATAAATTCTAGAAAAATCCGACAAAAGTATTCCACTCGGAGCGGCCGCTCGGTATCGTGTGGAACGGCAAATGATCAGTGATCATCGGGCCAACGCGACACGGCGGCCGGGCCTCCCCCCGGGCTCGGGCGACGAACCCCGGCAGTTCCCCTGCCAATTCCCGACTGCCGTTGGGCTGGTCGCACTGCTCCGATGCACTGAGCCAACTTTCGGCAATCGCGCGGTATGTCGAAGGTGCAAACGAAGGGGCCGATCCATGACGAGGGGATCGGCCCCTTCGGTATTGTCTGGCGCAATGTCTCAGGAAACGAACGCGGGAAGAATGTACGCCGGGCAGCCCGTAGAAGACCGGCAGCGGCAGCGACGTGCGCGTTTTCTGGAGTCCGGGCTGACGGTATTCGCGCGGGACGGGTACGCCAACAGCTCCGTCGGTGCCATCTGCAAGGACGCCGGTCTCTCCTCTCGGCAGTTCTACGAGGAGTTCACGGGGCGCGAATCGCTGCTGCTCGAACTCTACGAACAGATCGACCGGGAATCGCGGGAAGCCGTGGCGGCCACCATCGCCGACCACGCGGACGCCAGCGCGATCGAGATCATCGACGCCGCCGTACGCGCCTATATCGAGTCCATCGGCCGAGACCCCCGCAAGGCGCGGGTCTCGCTGGTCGAGGTGGTCGGCGCGGGCCCCAAGGTCGAGAAGTTCCGGCTGGAGCTGCGCCGCGCCTGGGGAGCGCTACTCGCCAGCGCCGCGGAGGATGCCGCCATGCACGGCGAAATCCCGCCCGGCGACTACGAAATGCGCGTTCTGGCCATTATCGGCGCCGTCAACTACGTGGTGGACGCGTGGAGCGGCTCCGACCCCCGCCAGCCGCTGGACGACGTCATCCGCGTGCTGCGCCGCATCATCATGGGCGCGGTCAGCGCCTGATCCCACTCCACGCTCGCCCCGCCGTGGGGCCGCGCCCCGGCGGGCGTGGGGCACGCCACCGAGAAGACCAACACCGGCATCCGGATGCGCGCCGCCCCTCCGGGCATGGGGGCGTGCGGCATCGGCGGGCATGGGGCCGTGCGGCCCCGCCGGGCATGGAGCGTCCGGCGTCGGCGGGCACAGGGCGCGGCGTCGTGGACACGAATCCGCGGTGGAGCGGTAGCGTGCGCGTATGGAGACTGTGCCGATCCAGATGCCGGACGGAACCACCGTGCCGGTCCGATTGGTGCCCGCGCACGGTGCACACCGGCATGCGATCACGCCGGACACCCCGCGTCCGGTGGTGGTGATCGCGCCGGGGCTCGGGGTACCGGCCGCCTACTACGAGTTCTTCGCGAAGGATGTCGCGAGCCGGGGATTCGACGCCGCCATTCTGGAATTGCGTGGGAACGGCGACAGCCGCCCGAAACCGAGTCCGTCGAGTACCTACGGATATCAGGAACTCGTCTCCGTGGATTTCCCGGCCATGTTCGAGGTGGTGCGAGAGCGGTTCCCACGTTCGACCCCATATCTGCTGGGGCACAGCCTCGGTGGGCAATTGGGCGTGCTGTACGCGTCCCGGATCCGGGGTCGGCTGGGCGGATTGATTCTGATCGCCTCCGGCACCCCCTACCACCGCGGTTACGGCGGCCTGGCCTCCACCGGATTGCTGCTCGGCAGCGCCGCGGTCTCACTGACCGCGAATCTCGCCGGTTTCTGGCCCGG
Source organism: Nocardia otitidiscaviarum (assembly GCF_007362295.1). Taxonomy (NCBI): domain Bacteria; kingdom Bacillati; phylum Actinomycetota; class Actinomycetes; order Mycobacteriales; family Nocardiaceae; genus Nocardia; species Nocardia otitidiscaviarum. The sequence goes on from NZ_CP041695.1 coordinate 7,519,901, forward strand.
GGACCGGATCACCGCGGGCGGTTTCGGCCGCCAATCGAAGGTGCTCATCTCCGACTGGGCGCGCTTGGCCCGCACCGGCAGATTCGAACCAGCCGGTGCGGACATCGACTACGAGGAGCGCATCGCGCGGCTGAAACTGCCGGTGCTGTCCATCACCATGACCGGTGACGATCTCACCCCCCGCGGCTCGGCCGCGCATCTGCTGGAGAAGCTGTCGGGCGCGGACATCACCCGGTGGCACAATCCGGAATCGCTGGGGCACAACGGCTGGATTCCGGATTCGCGCGGCACGGTCGACTACATCGAGAAATGGTTGCGCGACCGCTGATCAGTTCCCCATGAGTCGCTGGGTGAAGAATTCGAAGATGAGCGCGGCCTGGAACGCCGACTGTTTGTTGTCGGCGGCGCCGCCGTGCCCGCCCTCGATATTCTCGTGGTACCAGACGGGATGGCCCTGGGATTCCAAGAGGGCCGCCATCTTTCGTGCGTGCCCCGGATGCACCCGGTCGTCGCGCGTGGAGGTGGTGAGCAGGATCGGCGGGTAGGGCGCGTCCGCCCGGGTGTTCTGGTAGGGCGAGTACTCGCTGATGTACTGCCACTCCTCCGGCTTGTCTGGGTCACCGTATTCCGCGATCCAGGAAGCACCGGCCAGCAGCAGGTGATAGCGCCGCATATCCAGCAGGGGCACCTGACAGACGATGGCCCCGAACAGTTCCGGGTACCGGGTGAGCATGACGCCCATGAGCAGGCCGCCATTGCTGCCACCCACCGCGCCCAACCGGTCGTGGGTGGTGATGCCGCGGGCGACCAGGTCCTTGGCCACCGACGAGAAATCCTCGTACACCTTGTGCCGGTTGGCCTTCTGCACCGCCGTATGCCATTGCGGCCCGTATTCGCCGCCGCCGCGGATATTGGTCATCACCCAGGTGCCGCCGCGCTCCAGCCAGCCCATACCGGACGCGCCGCTGTAGGCGGGCGTGCGCGAGACCTCGAATCCGCCGTACCCGGACATGATGGTCGGGCCGGGCCGACCGATCCGATCACGGTGGCGGATGACGAAATACGGGATCATGGTGCCGTCGTCGGAGCGCGCGAAGTACTGCTCGGTCTCCACACCCGCGGCGTCGAAGAACTCGGGCTCCTTCTTGAGCAGTGCGGTCGGCCCGCCGACGGAGCCGGAGAGCAGGGTGGTGGGTGTGGTGAAACCGCTGGTGGTGAGCATGAATTCGTCGCCGCCCTCGAGCGGGTCCAGATTCATGACGCTGGTGGTGGCCATGCGCGGGGCGTCGGCGAGCGGTTCGCGCACCCAGCCGTCCGCGCCGGGCGTGACCACGTAGAGCTTGGTCTGCACATCCTCGAGCGTGATGAGCAGCAGATGGTTCTCGGTCCAGCCGTAGCCGTGCAGCGCGGTGTGCGCGTCGGGTTCGAAGATCACTTCGAAATCGCGTGCGCCGCCGAGGAAGTCCTCGAAATCGGTGGCCAGCAGCGCCCCCGCCGGATACTCCCGGCCGCCGACCTCCCACGGTGACTTGAGCCGGACCAGCAGCCAGTCCCGGTACCAGGATTCCGAGGAGTCGGTGGGCAGCTCGAGCCGCCGCAGCGTATCGCCGTCCTCGAGCAGGTACACCTCTTCGTTGAAGAAGTCGGTGGCGCGGCCGACGAAATGCCGTTCGTAGCCGGGGGTCCGGTCGTAGCCGGCGGATACCGCCACATCCGATGGCTCGCCCTCGAAGACGGTGACCGCCTCCGCCAGGGGCGTGCCGCGCCGCCAGCGCTTGGCGATGCGCGGATAGCCGGAGTCGGTGAGCGAGCCGGGCCCGAAGTCGGTGCCCACGTACACGGTGTCGATATCGATCCACCGGATCTCGGACTTGGCCTCGGGCAGATAGAAGCCGCCGTCCTCGGGTGCGATGAATTCCTTTGTCTCGATCGCGAATTCGCGGACCACCTTGGCGTCAGCACCGCCGCGCGACAGGCTGATCAGCGCCCGCTGCTGCTCCGGACGCAGCACGGCCGCGCCGCCCCACACCCAGTTCTCGTCCTCGGCGGCGGCCAGGGCGTCGAGATCGATCAGCACCTCCCAGGCGGGCTCCTCCTTGGCGTATTCGGCGAAGGTGGTGCGCCGCCACAGGCCCTTGGGGTGTTCGGCATCGCGCCAGAAGTTGTACAGCCAGCGCCCGCGCCGTCCGGGGTAGGCGATGCGGGTGTCGGTGTCGAGCATGGCGAGAATGCGCGACTCCAGTTCGGTGAAGCGGTCCGACGAGGCGAAGGTCTCGACCACCACGTCATTGCGTTCCCGCGCCCAGTCCAATGCGCGATCGCTGGTGACCTCTTCGAGCCACAGGTAAGGATCCGTCACGCTCTCGTCAACACCGCTCATGGCCCCATTGTTGCCGAGGGCGCATCGGTGTGACGGGGAACCCTGCTCAGTAGGATTGCCGGACGGATGCCGATTGCTGTCGAGGAGGCGTGGATGCGACCCGCACCGTGGGAGCAGCACTGCTGCCTGCCGCTGCTGCCCAGCGCCGACATCCTCGAGCTGACGCGGTATCCGGTCGGCAGCTATCTGTCGGTCAATGTCGGGTACGCGCCGCACTCCACGGCGGACGCGCTGGCGTTGGTGCGGCAGTTCCGCCGCGACGCCGCGGCGGAGCCGTGGTTCCGCCTGGTGGAGTCGTTCGCCGACACCCTGGCCGACGGGGTGATCGCGCTGGCCTTCGATCTGGAGGACTCCGGCCCGCTCGGCGGTGACCTGGACAATGTCGCGGTCTTCCACGACCTGGGGGTCCGCTCCCTGCTGCCCACCTACAACCATGCCAATGCGGCGGGCTGCGGTTGCCTCGATACCGAGGACACCGGGCTCACCGCGTACGGCCGCGATCTGGTGCGCACGCTCAATGAGGTGGGCGTATTCGCCGACGGCTCACATTGTTCGGTCCGCACCGGATTGGACATCGCCGCGACCACCAGCGTTCCGATGATCTACAGTCACTCGAATTTCGCGGCACTGTGGGCGCATCCGCGCAATATCACCGACGATCAGGCGCGTGCGTGCGCGGAGACCGGCGGTGTGATCGGCATCAACGGGGTGGGAATCTTCCTGGGGCGCAACAAGCCCGAGGGTAGGGCCGCGCGCGTCGAAGCCATGGCCGATCACATCGTCTACGGTGCGGAGCTGGTCGGTATCGAGCACATCGGCATCGGCTCCGACTTCTCCTTCGATGGTGCCCAGTTCAATGCCGAGATCGCCGCGAATCCGGGGAATTTCTCCGAGGATTACACGCGCTGGGGTCCGTTGCAGTGGACCCCGCCGGAAGATCTGTTGGGAGAGAACGAGGTTCCCGGGTTGGATACGGTGCTGGCCGGCCGCGGGTTCACCGAAGCCGAGATCGCGGCGGTGTACCGCGACAACTTCGCCCGGGTGGCGCGGCAGGTGTGGCGGCGCTGAGGCGCGGCGGCCGAGCCGGTCTCACTCGGGTCGATCGCCGACGACCGTCCGTTCGAGCCCGTCGAGCACCCGCTGCAATCCCCAGCCGAAGTGGTCGTAACTCGGATCGAAGGTGTTGTCGCCCATTCCCGCCAGGATCGGATAGCGTCCGGTCGCCATGGCCTGGTTCAGTGCCGGTGCCTGGGCCTCCCAGAATTCGAGATCGGTCATGCCGGTGCGGAGTTCGGCCTCCTGCGCGTACAGCTGGGTGCGCGCGGCGCCGACCACATAGTTGTCGATCAGCAGCACCACGGAGATGAGTTCGCGGTCGGGCAGTCCCATGGGTTTGATCCGGGCGAGGATGCGCTCCATGCCCTCCACGGCGCTCGGTCCCATGACCGGTCGGCTCTGGTTGACCTGGATCAGCCACGGATGCCGTTGATACAGGGCGAGTGTCGAGTACGCCACGGCTTCCAGGGCCGCACGCCAGCCCGCCTCCGGTTCCGGTAGTCCGTCGAACTGGGGGTCCTGCACGCGGTCGAGCATGAGATCGAGCAGTTCGGCCTTGCCGGGCAGGTAGCGGTAGAGCGTCATGGTGCCGGTGCCCAGTTCCGTGGCCACCCGGCGCATGGTGACCGCGTCCAGGCCCTCGGCGTCGGCGACGTGGATGGCGGCCTCGACGATGCGGTCCAGGGTGAGTCCGGGTTTGGGGCCGCGGCTGGGGCGTGGGCCGGTGTTCCACAGGAGCTCGAGAGTCCGTGCGAGATCACCGCTGCCACTGGTCTCGGTGCTGCTCATGGTCTCGAGCGTAGCGGTCCGGGAAAAACTGGGTACGTTGTACTCGAAATGGGGTACGATGTACCCGGTTTAATTCCGAGTGATAGCGGAGGACGACGGTGGCCGACTATGCGGTACTGGCCGAGGGGTTGACCAAGAGATATGGAGCGAAGAACGCACTCGACGGATTCGATCTGACGGTCCGCGCGGGCACGGTGCACGGCCTGCTGGGGCCGAACGGCGCGGGCAAGACCACGGCCGTGCGCATCCTGTCCACCCTGCTGCGGCTGGACGGCGGGCAGGCGCGGGTGGCCGGGTTCGATGTGGCCCGCCAGCCCCGGGAGGTGCGGGCGCGCATCGGGCTCACCGGCCAGTACGCCGCCGTGGACGAGGTGCTCACCGGGCAGCAGAACCTCGAGATGTTCGGTCGGCTGTTCCATCTGGGCGGGCGGCGAGCGCGGTTGCGGGCGCGGGAACTGCTGGAGCGTTTCGACCTCACCGACGCCGCCGACCGCGGCGTCGGCAAGTACAGCGGCGGCATGCGTCGCCGTCTCGACCTGGCGGCGTCCATGATCCTCGCGCCGGACGTGCTCTTCCTCGACGAGCCGACCACCGGGCTCGATCCGCGCAGTCGCAACGAGGTGTGGGAATCGGTGCGCGCGTTGGTCGCCGACGGCACCACCGTCCTGCTCACCACGCAGTATCTGGAGGAGGCGGATCGGCTCGCCTCCCACATCACCGTCATCGATCAGGGGCGGGCCATCGCCGACGACACCCCCGACGGATTGAAGAACATCGTGGGCGGCGACCTCATCGAGGTGGTGGCGCTGGAAGTCGCCGATCTGCCCCTGGTGGCGAAGGTCGTTGCCCGCGTGAGCGATACCGAACCGGAGACCGTGGAGGTCGAGCGCCGCGTGCACGCGCCCGTGGCCGACCGGGTCGCCGCGCTCACCGAGGTGGCGCGCGCCCTGCAGGACGAGGGCATCGCCGTCGAGGACATCGGACTGCGCCGCCCCAGTCTCGACGATGTCTTCCTACATCTCACCGGTCACCGCACCGCTACCGAGGAGGCCGCCTGATGAGCGCCGTCGATCTGACCCCCGAGCACCGTTCGCGCACCTACTGGGCGGTGGCCGACTGCTGGAACATCGTGCGCCGCGGGTTGACCCACTATCAGCGCCAGCCGGTGAACATCGCTTGGCAGCTGGGCTTTCCGATCGTCTCGGTGCTGCTGTACGGCTATGTGTTCGGCAGTGCCATGGTGGTGCCGGGCGGAGGCGACTACCGCAGCTTCCTGATGCCGGGCATGTTCACCATGACCATGGCCTTCAGCTTCGTGAACACCGCGACCGTGGTGGTCTACGACGCCACCAAGGGGGTGATCGACCGGTTCCGGTCCATGCCCATGTCCGTCTCGGCGGTGGTCTCCGGGCGCGGTGTCACCGATCTGCTCGTCGCCTGCGCCGAATTGGGCATTCTCATGCTGACCGCCTTCGCCATCGGCTGGCGGCCCACCGGTGGATTGCTCGGTGTGGTGGCGGCGTTCGCGCTGCTGCTGTGGCTGCGCTTCGCGCTCATCTGGGTGGGCGTGTGGCTGGGATTGATGGTGCCGAATCCGGAGGCGGCGGGCGGTCTGTTCGCGGTCGTCTTCCCACTCACCATGATTTCGAGCATCTTCGTCGCCCCGCAGCTGATGCCGTCCTGGCTCGGCACGATCGCGGCGTGGAATCCCATCTCCTCGACGGCGGCGGCGACCCGCGAGCTGTTCGGCACCCCCGTGGGCAGCGGGGATTCCTGGGTGGAGCAGCACGCCGCGCTGATGGCGCTGGTCTGGCCGCTGGTGCTCACCGCGATCTTCCTGCCGCTCGCGGTGCGGCGCTTCCAGCGGCTCAGCCGCTGAAGCCCCTGCGGCCGAGCGGTATTCGACGGCCGGTGCGTCGCCTCGCGGTGACGCACCGGCCGCGTCCGGATCAGCGCGCGGACTCCACGGTCAGGCCCGCGTCCGTCCAGTCCTGAATGCCCTCGCGGTATTTGCGGACATTGGTGTAGCCCAGCGCCTCCAGCTTGCTGGCGACGGCCTGGCTGTTCTGGCAGGCCGGATTGGAACAGTAGGTCACGATGGCGGCGTCGCGATCCGGAAGCAGGCGTGCGGCTTCGGCATCCACCTCGGCCTCGACGAGCGCGATCGCGCCCGGCAGGTGCGCCTTGGCGTAGTACTCGCCGCCGAGCGCGTCGATCACGGTGACGGTGCCCGCGGCGATCTCCTGCTCGAGTTCCTCGCGGGTGATGAGTGCGGTCATGGGGCAACCTCGATTCTTCTCACACACATTTTTATGTGCGTGTGCACGCTACTATTTGTGTGCGCACGCACGCAACCCGGTACGCTGGGGCGGTGCCACACTCACAGCCCACCCCCCGCCCGGCCGCGGCCGCTTGGTCGGCGCTGCTGCGGGTGCACGCCACCCTCGTCCCCGAGCTGGACGCGGAACTACGCACAACCGTTGGGCTGCCACTGAACTGGTACGACGTGCTGCTCGAACTCGACGGCGTCGAACGGCTGCGCATGAGCGATCTGGGCGAGCGCGTCGTGCTCAGCCGCACCCGGGTGAGCCGACTGGTCACCGAACTGGAGACGCACGGCCTGGTCCGCCGCGACACCAACCCGGACGACGGCCGCTCCGCCTTCGTCTCCATCACCGACCGGGGCCGCGAGCGGGTGCGCGCCGCCGCACCGCACTACCTCGGCGGCATCGAACGCCGCCTGGGTGAGCGCCTGGAGCCGGACGAACTCGACGCGCTCACCTCCGCGCTGCGCAAGGTGCTCGGCCCCGCGGACCTCGATTTCGGTTAGTCCTTCGGTGCCGGCCGTGGCCGCGACCTCGGCCCGGCGGCCGGTTCGTTCAGAGCCGAACCAGCATCTTCCCGGTATTGGCACCGGACAGCACGCCGAGGAAAGCGGCGGGCGCCTGGTCCAATCCCTCGTACACCGTTTCGCGGGTGCGCAGGGTGCCGTTTGCGAGCCAGGCGGCGGCCTTGGCGATGTATTCCCCGAAGATCGGGAAGTAGCTGTTCACCAGCATGCCGCGCAATGTGATCTCCCGGGTGGCGGCCAGGAACAGGTCCGGACCGGATGCCGTGACCCCGCCGTTGTAGCCGCTGATGGCACCGACCAGCGCGACCCGGCCACCGGGACGCATGGCCGCCACCGCCACCCGGAGGTGCTCGCCGCCCACGCTGTCGAGATACACGTCGATACCGTCCGGAGCCGCCTCGGCAAGCGGTCCGGCGAGATCTCCGGCCCGGTAGTCGATGGCCGCGTCGACTCCGAATTCCTCCAGCAGCAGCCGGGTTTTCGCGGAACCGCCCGCCGAGCCGATCACCCGGCTCGCACCGAGTTCGCGGGCCAGCTGGGCCGCTACGCTGCCAACCGCGCCCGCGGCGGCCGAGATGAACACGGTATCGCCGGGGCGCACCGGAGCCACCTCGGTGAGGGCCGCGTAGGCGGTGAGTCCGGTGGTGCCGAGCGCACCGAGGTAGTGGTGCGGTCGCGCGATCGACAGGTCGATCGGGGTGGCCGCGGCGGCATCCAGCACCGCGTGCTCCCGCCAGCCCGCGAAATGGGTGACGGCCGTCCCGACCGGGAAATCCGCGGCGCGCGAGGCGATCACTTCGCCGACCGCCGAACCCTCCAGGGCCGCACCGACTTCGAACGGTGCGATGTAGGACGGCTTGTCGTCCATCCGCCCGCGCATGTACGGGTCGACCGACATCCAGGTATTGCGTACCAGGAGCTGGCCGTCGGCGAGGGGTGGGAGTTCGCGCTCCACGAGGGTGAAGTTCGCGGCGGTCGGCACGCCGTCGGGTCGGGCCGCCAGATGGATCTCGCGGGTGGTGGCGGGCGTGGTTCCGGTGGCCGACCGGGCCGCGGTGGTGGACTGAACAGTCATGGCGCACTGACCTTTTCGTATCGTCGGCGGGTATCTCCCGAGCCGGTGCCGATGACATTACGAACGCCGCGCCCCCGCTCCCAGGTCCCGCCGCGCCAGCGGCCGGTCCGAGCGCGCCAGGTCCGTGCCGCCTGCTCGCGGAGTACGCACCGTGTCCGTTCGCGCCGTGCTGCCGCGCGCAGGTCACCCCGTCGGCCGTATTCGGCGGGTCACCCCGCCATCTCGGAGCGGAGCTGTGAGCCGGTGCCTCCCGTCCACCGGCGCATGGCTTTTCGCAGTGCGCGGTCGTCGGTGAACCCCAGGCGGCGGGCGATGGCGGCCATCGACAGGCGGTCCTCCGCGAGCAGGGCGCGGGCCTGCTCGTAGCGGGCTCGGTCGTACTCCGCGCGCCAGGTGGTGTCGTGGTCGGCCAGGTGTCGTTGCAGGGTGCGGGTGCTCATGGCGAGGCGGCGGGCCACCGCCGCCAGGGTCGGTTCGCCCGCGGCGACGGCCGCCGTGAGCGCCGTACGGAACGCCTCGAGCGGTCCGGGAATCGCACGCGCGGAGGCCAGGACGAGATCGGCGTGGCTGCGCAGCAATTCGCTGAGCATCGGATCGGCGCGGGGCAGCGGGGTTTCGGCGTCCTCGGCGCGGAAGGTGATGCTGTCGGCGGGAGCGTCGAATTCGATGGCGGCGGTGCCGAAAGCGTCGATCAGTGCGGAGTGTGCGGGCGGCGCGGGATGCCCGAATGTGACGCGGGTCGGAATGATGTGGCGTCCGGTGGTCTCCCGCGCGCGGCGCAGGTAGTAGGCGAGCACGTACTCGTTGACCACGGCGGACACCTCCGGGTCGGTGGCGGTGGTGCGATAGCCGACGGTGAGATCCCGGTCGTGTGTCAGGTCGAAACCCTCCGCCGCGGCGGTGACCAGGCGGTGGTACGGCTGCGCGGCGTGCAGCGAATCGGCCAGTGTCGGACCCGAGGTGACGAGATAGTCCCAGGTGGTGAGGGTCCCCAGCGGTGCGGCCGCGGCGACGGCGAGTCCGGCTCCCGGCCCCGTCTCGGCGATGAGCGACCACAGCCGAAGCAGTGAGTCCAGCGGTATCCGGTTCAGTTCCCCGGCGAGCACGCTGTCCGCGGTCCCGGGTATCGCGGCGACCCGGGCCGGATCGGCGCCCAGGCGCAGTGCGCTGTCGCGCACCAGGCGGAGCAGGTGGCTGGACGTCGTCCCGTCGATCGGATCGAGCGCTCGTCCGTCCTTGACCACCCGTCCAGTCTGCCGCATGGGGGATTTGTCCGGTCGCGGCCCGACGGCTCGCGCCACACCGCCGCGGGAACAGTGTGTGCGAGATCTCACCGTAGAGGGGGATCGGGTGCGTGCGCTCGGGCCAACGGAGTTAGGCTCGAAGCCGTGACTTCCCACTACGATGTCGTCGTTCTCGGCGCTGGTCCCGGCGGATACGTCGCCGCGATCCGCGCCGCTCAACTCGGCCTGCGAACAGCGATCGTCGAGCAGAAATACTGGGGTGGCGTGTGCCTGAACGTGGGCTGCATCCCGTCCAAGGCGCTGCTGCGTAACGCGGAGCTGGCCCATATCTTCACCAAGGAGGCCAAGACCTTCGGCATCAGCGGGGAGGCGAAGTTCGATTTCGGCGCCGCCTTCGATCGCAGCCGCAAGGTGGCGGACGGCCGGGTCAAGGGCGTCCACTTCCTGATGAAGAAGAACAAGATCGACGAGTTCGACGGTCTGGGCACCTTCACCGGCCCGAACTCTCTCCAGGTCGCGCTCACCAAGGGCGGCTCGGAGAACATCACCTTCGACAACGTCATCATCGCCACCGGCACGGTCACCAAGCTGCTGCCGGGCACCTCGGTGTCACAGAACGTGGTCACCTACGAGGAGCAGATCCTCACCCGCGACCTGCCCGGTTCGATCCTCATCGTCGGCGCGGGCGCGATCGGCATGGAGTTCGGCTACGTCCTCAAGAACTACGGCGTGGACGTGCGCATCGTGGAGTTCCTCGACCGCGCGCTGCCGAACGAGGACGCCGACGTCTCCAAGGAGATCACGAAGGCGTACAAGAAGCTCGGCATCACCATCACCACCGGCGCGTCGGTGCAGTCCATCGACGACGACGGCTCCAAGGTCACCGTCTCCATCAAGGACAACAAGTCCGGCAGTGTCGAGACCGTCACCGTCGACAAGGTGCTGCAGGCCGTCGGTTTCGCGCCGCGCGTGGAGGGCTACGGCCTGGAGACCACCGGCGTGCAGCTGACCGACCGCGGCGCCATCGCCATCGACGAGTACATGCGCACCAATGTGCCGCACATCTACGCCATCGGTGACGTCACCGCCAAGCTCCAGCTCGCGCATGTCGCCGAGGCGCAGGGCGTGGTCGCCGCCGAGACCATCGGCGGCGCCGAGACCATGCCGCTGGGCGACTACCGCATGATGCCGCGCGCCACCTTCTGCCAGCCTCAGGTCGCCTCCTTCGGTCTGACCGAGCAGCAGGCCAAGGACGAGGGCTACGACGTCAAGGTCGCCACCTTCCCCTTCACCGCCAACGGCAAGGCCCACGGCCTCGGCGACGCCCAGGGCTTCGTCAAGCTCATCTCCGACGCCAAGTACGGCGAACTCATCGGCGGCCACCTCATCGGCCCCGACGTCTCGGAGCTGCTGCCGGAACTGACCCTGGCCCAGAAGTGGGACCTCACGGTCAACGAACTCGCCCGCAACGTGCACACCCACCCGACGTTGAGCGAGGCGCTCCAGGAGGCCATCCACGGCCTCGCGGGACACATGATCAACTTCTGATCGCGCGACGAGCAACGGCCCGGTGCCCGGCGAACCCGCCGGGCACCGGGCCGTTTTCCGTGCCGGGAACGGGCATGATGGTGGGATGGCCGGACGGGTGAGCGTATGCGCGCATTGCTGACACTGATCGTCGTGCTGGCGATCGCGCTGATCATCGGCGACCGGGTCGCGGTGACGCTGGCGCAGAACGAGATCGGGCGCGCGATCGCCAGCGAATACGAACTCCCGCAGCGGCCCCGGGTGGAGATTGGCGGGTTTCCGTTCCTGACCCAGGCGGTCGACGGGCGCTACCGCGAGATCGACATCCAGGTCGGCGACTGGCACGACCAGGACATCCACGTGCGCGACCTCGAGGTGAGGCTGAACGATGTCTCGGCTCCCCTGCGCGACCTGCTCGGCAACCGCACCTCGAATCTGGTCGCGGCGACGGCGACCGCCACCGCCCTGGTCCCCTACGACATCGTGCGCGATTACGCCCCGTCCGGAGTGGAGACGATCTCCCACAGCCCGGAGGGCCTGCGCGTCACCGGAACCTTCTCGGTGGAAGGCATCCCGGTCCCCGCGACCCTCATCGTCACCGTCGAGCCGACCGCCGACGGCATCGAGGTCACCCCGGTATCGGTCCAACCCGCCACCGGCGGCCTCACCATCCCCCTCGCCCTCCTCCGCAACTCCCTCGCCTTCACCGTTCCCCTGCAACGGCTACCGCTAGGTGCCCGCCTGACCGACATCCAGCCCAGCACCGACGGCCTCCAGGTCACCGCTGTAGCCCACGACGTCCGTTTCTCCGACCTACCGTGAGCGCGGAACCGTCCCCCGTTCGACTGTACGCAGCCAGCCATGGGGTCCCATTGTCCTCGACTATTTCTGTCTTTGACGATTTCGGCCTTTCGACTCCACCGGAAGTATCGAGAATGCTTGCCGTTGCGGAGGCCACGGCGGGGTGTCGCGCCGGAGATCTGAACCGTGCGAGTACGAGCCCAAATGTGAAGACGTGCAGGTCAGATGCTGTTTTCACTTCTGCCGCAATGGAATTCGCGATAGAATGAATGCATGATTCCGGAGGGGGAAACGCGAGGCGGTGATACCGCAGCCGGTCTGGCGGCGGCGATGGACACCCTGCTCGCGACCGATCTCACCGGACTGTCCGACACCGCTCTCGTGGACGTCATGCGGGAAGTGGAATCCGTTCGCTGTCGGATGGCGGCACTGTCGCACCGCATGATCGCCGAAGTCGAATCCCGGCATCTGTGGGAACGTGCCGGAGCCAAGGGCATGCGCGGGTATCTGATCGATGTGCTGCGGTTGTCGGCCGCCGAGGCCGGAGCGCGGGTACGAGCATCGGCGTCGTTGCGGCCGCGGTCGTTCTGCGGGGAACCCGCTCCGGCGTTGTTGCCGACCACCGCGGCGTTGCAGGCCGAGGGCGCGATCTCGCCCGAGCACGCCCGGGTGATCATGCGGGTGATGGATCGTATCCCCAACGCGGTGCCCGTCGAGACGCAGGCCGAGGCCGAGCAGCACCTCGCCCACGCGGCGAGCCAGATGCCGCCGGAGTACGTGACCAAGGTCGGGCACGTGCTGCTCACCTGTCTGGACCCGGACGGGGGCCTCACCAACGACGACGACCGCGCCCGCCGCCGCGAGCTCTGGCTCGGCAAGCAACGCGTCGACGGCATGAGCGAGATCAAAGGCGTGCTCGATCCGCAGCTGCGTGCCCTGTTGGATGTCGTCTTGGCCAAGTGGGCGCGTCCGGGCATGTGCAATCCCGAGGATCCCGACAGCCCCCGCATGGGACCCGCAGCCGTCGACAAGGATGCGGTGGAGGCGGCGGCGCGGCGGGATCGGCGTAGTGCCGGGCAGCGTAACCACGACGCGCTCAAAGCGTTCCTCGCCGCCGGAGGCGGTCCGGAGAACCTGGGATCGCATCGGGGTGTGCCGGTGTCGGTGGTGTTGACGATGAGTCTCACCGACCTGCACGCCGGAACCGGATACGCCCACACCGCATCAGGCTCGGTGATGTCGATCCCCGACGCGTTGCGGATGGCCGAGGGCAGCTATCCGTTGTTGATGCTGTTCGACGGCAAAGGACTCCCGCTGCATTTGGGTCGGGGGAAGTATCGGTTGGCATCGCCGTGGCAGCGGTTGGCGTGTATCGCCGCCGACCGCGGCTGCACCCGCCCGGGCTGTGAGGCTCCCGCGACGATGTGCGCGGTGCATCATATGGTGCCGTGGTTGCGGGGTGGTCGTACCGATATCGAGAACCTGACGTTGGTGTGCGATCGCTGCCATGCCCAGATTCCCGAGGATGTCGACGATCCGACGGGGTGGGCCACCCTCGGACGCGGCAAGAGCAGCAGCGGCATCGGCAATGGCGGTGTCGGTAGTGGCCGGTATCCGGGTCGTGTCGTGTGGGCACCCCCGACCCGCATCGACCCCGCCCGTGCTCCTCGGGTGAATCTGCACCACCACCCGGAACAGTGGCTCACCGAGCCCCCGACCGATCACGGTATCGACCATCCCGACCGACCCGGTCCCCGTCACCGCGACCACCGAACAGCCGATCGACGACCCACCGGCCATCACGACCGGCCGTCGACAGACCACCGCACCCACCGGCCGAACCCGTCCCGGGGCGATCACTTACGCCAATAACCTCCACCGGCACAAGGCCCGTCTCGAAAACGCAACCCCAGCCAGTCCGTGGGCTGGGATAGACGCGCACGGCACCCAACCCGGCGTCAGCGCAAGCCAGGTAAGGCACCCAACGCCACCACATTCATCTCTTGAAATCTCTGCGGCAACACCCCCGGACCGACACAACCCCCGACACCGCAACACATGGACAAGGCCGCAACCAGCCCCTAACCAATCACCCCCCACCGGGGCACCGGTCGTCGGACTGCTCGGCCTCCATGCGCTGTACGTAAGCGACCGCGTCGCCCACGGTCCGCAGGCGTGCCAGGTCTTCGTCGGGAACCTTCACGCTGTACTTGTCCTCCAGTTGTACGGCGATCTCCACCAGCGACAGCGAGTCGATCTCCAAGTCCTCGACGAAGGATTTCCCGAGCGATACCTCGGCGGCGTCGATCCCGGTCACCTCTTCGACGATCTCCGCGATTCCGGCGACGATTTCTTTCTGCGTGATGGCCATGAGTTCTCTCCTGCGTGTGATCGGTATGCATCCGGCGGTGCCAGTACGCTAAAAGTTCCAGTGGGGTGGAGGTTCAACTGTTTGTGGCGGATGACACACAATCCGGCGTGCGGGTGAGTATCGGGGAGCTGGCGCGGCGCGTCGGACTCCCGGTGCGAACGATCCGGTTCTATTGCGACGAAGGAATTCTGGAGGCGCAGCGCAGCCCGGGTGGGCATCGGATGTTCGACGCCGACAGTGCTGTCGAACGACTGCTGCTGGTGCGGCGGTTGCGAGCGCTCGGGCTCGGGTTGGCAGCGATCACCGGTGTGCTGCGTGAAGAACGGTCGATGGCGGAGGTGATCGCTGCCGAAAGTGCGCGGCTCGACGTCGAATTGAAGACGCTGGCCTGGCGGCGGGCGGCACTGCGGGCCGTCGAGGCTGGTGCTCCGGCCTCTCGGGCCGAACGACTCGCGTTGTTGGCCGCCGCGCAGGACGGTGGGGCGGTACACGATCGCCTCGTCGGGTTCTGGCGGCGCGTTCTCGCTCCGCTACCGCGGTGTGACAGCGATGGATGGGTGGGTTGGAATGTTCCGGAGCCGCCAGCCGATCCGTCGGTCGACGATGTTGTCGCCTATGCCGAACTGGCCGCTCTGGTGACCGCGCCGGGTATGAACAGCGGTGTGCGCCAGCAGTATTGGCGGAACAGGCCGGAGCGGATCCGCGACGGTCGGGCACTTTATGCCGCGGTGGGTGACGTCATGGTGGACGTCGTGCCGCTCGTAGCGGATGGTGTACGGCCCCGCCCTGGCCGCGAACTCGATCGATTCGTCCACGTCCACGCCGACGCGCGCGGGCAACAGGATTCGCCGCGATTTCGTGAGGAACTGCTCGGCGCAACGGTTTCCGATCCTCGGCTGCACCGATACTGGGCGCTGACGGCGCAGTTCCTCGGAACTCGGATCACGGTCGGACAGGCTCACGACTGGTTGCTCGAGGCGTTGGGCCATTCCACCGGAGGGATTCGAACGAGCGCGTCGCGGGTTCGTGGGTGAACCCGCGACGCGCTTCCTTCATTTCTGGCGGAAACCAGGGTGGATGCCTCAGCTCGGAACCGAGCACGGCTCACCCGGGCAGTTCACGCGGCGTCGAGGGCCGCCGCGATCTTGCGGCCCATGGCGGCGACCGCGGGACCCGGCTCCCGCTTGCCGGCCTTGGCGGCGGCGTCCACGGCGACCAGGACGGTGTCGCGGAAGTTGGCGGCCTCGGTGGGGGAGTGGGCGCCGAGCAGGTGGACGGCCGCGGTCAGGGCGGGCAGCACCTGGTCGGCGAGGTCGGCCGTGGTCTTGCCGGGGAGTTGGATGTCGCGGGACTTGGCGGCGAGTACGTGGCCGACCAGACCGGTGGCCGAGGTCAGGGCGGCGGAGCCGTGGCTGATGCCCTTGTGCGGTGCGCCGGCGGCGGCCATCAGGGCCACTGCGCCGTAGGCGGCGGTGCGGACGGTGGCCTGGTCGTTGTCGGTGAGGGTGACGGTGGCGGTCATGGTGGTGCACTCCTTCGGTTCGCCGGGTGTGTGTCCCGGTCGCTGTGTTCGATGTACCTACTGTCGCCGGGGCGACTGATACGGGCCCGACACCTGGCTGACAGCGCCACTGACACCGGCGCGGGTCGGTGTCGGGTGACATCCGGGTACCGGGATGTGGACCTTCGGCCCCTGCGGCGCACCGCCCCGGCGGGTGATCGTGGACGCACACGGGCGGCGCAGCGGCGCCGGATCGGGATCGGGAGGATCGAGATGAGTGATACCGCCGCACAGGACCGCAACGACCGTCGTCAGGATCGGGTGGTCTGGCCGGAGCCGAGCCCGTTGGCCTCCTGGTGGGACCGGGTGATGTTCGCCGAGAGCGCCGGACTGCGCGAGATCCGCCGGCCGTCGTCCTGACCGCGGTCAGCCGATTCGAGGGGTCTCGGCAATCCGTGGCGCAGCGCCCCGCACCTCGCTACCGTCTCATATGCAACTGGTTGAGTATGAGAGGTGGGCGATATGCATCCCTTCCGAGCGGCCGTGGAGGCGCGCGATGTGGACGCGATCGAGGCGCTGTTGGCCGACAATGTGGTGTTCACCAGTCCGGTGGCGTTCAAGCCGTATCCGGGCAAGGCGATCACCGCGGCCATTCTGCGCGCGGTGCTGCGGGTGTTCGAGGACTTCCGCTACGTGCGGGAGATCGCGGATGGGAACGGGCGCGATCACGCGTTCGTGTTCGAGGCGACCGTGGACGGCAAGCGGATCACCGGATGCGATTTCCTGCATTTCGACGCCGACGGCAGGATCGACGACTTCATGGTGATGGTGCGGCCGCTGTCGGGGGCGCAGGTCCTCGCCGCGCGCATGGGGGAGCAGTTCGAGCAGATCGCGGCGGAGGCGGCCGCGCGGCAGTGAGCGGTGGCGGTGGCCGGGCGTCACTCCCGGTGGTACTCGGCCTGGGCGGCCGTGATCCGGTCGATATTCGATTCCAGGATGTGGATGAGGCCCTCGAGCTGTTCGGCCACCGTCGCACCGAGTTCGGTGAGGGTGTATTCCACGTGCGGGGGGATGGACTGCTGGACCTCGCGGTGGATCATGCCGTCGCGTTCCAGGGTCTGCAGTGTCTGGGAGAGCATCCGTTCGCTGATGCCGTCGACGCGGCGGCGTAGCGCGCTGAAGCGGTAGGGGCCAGCGCGCAGCGCGACGAGTGCGAGGACGCCCCAGCGGCTGGCCACGTTCTGGAGTACCGGGCGGGAGGCGCAGTTTCGCGCGAAGACGTCGGCTTCCAGGGTGGGGTCGGGGTCCGGTCGCCGGGTGGTCATGGGGTCGAGATTACTCATCCTTTCGCCTCTTCCGGTATTGCGGGAATAGCCTGTACTTACTATTAGTTAGTACAGCTCGAAACGGTAGTTCATTCCCGTCAACTTGGAGGTAGTCATGACCGTCGCAGTCACCGGAGCCAGTGGTCAGCTGGGTCGTCTCGTCGTCGAGGCGCTGCTGCGCAGGGGAGAACCGGTCGTCGCCGTGGTGCGCGATCCGGCCAAGGTGGCCGATCTGGCCGAGCGCGGCGCGCAGGTGCGTGCCGCCTCGTACGACGATCCGGCCGCGCTGGACGCCGCACTGGCCGGGGTGGACCGGGTGCTGCTGGTGTCGGGCAACGAGTTCGGCAAGCGAGTGCAGCAGCACACCAACGTGATTCGCGCCGCCGAGCGCGCCGGGGTGGAGCTGCTCGCCTACACCAGCATTCCGCATGCCGAACGCAATGAGCTGATCCTCGCGCAGGAGCATCGCGGCACCGAGGCGGTACTGGCCACGGCGACCGTGCCGACCGTCCTGCTGCGCAACGGCTGGTATTGGGAGAACTACACCGGCGGCCTGGCGCACGCGGTGGAATCCGGTGTGCTGCACGGCGCGGCGGGCGAGGGCCGGGTGGCCGGAGCCGCCCGCGCCGACTACGCCGAGGCCGCCGCCCAGGTGCTCACCACCGACGGTCACGCCGGGCGGGTGTACGAACTGGGCGGCGACGAGCGGCTCACCTATGCCGAACTGGCACAGGCCATCTCGGCGGCCGCGGGCAAGCCGGTGCGCTACGAGAACCTGGCGCAGGCGGACTACGCGGCCGCGCTCGAAAAGGCCGGTCTGCCCGCGGGCTACGCCCAGGCGCTGGCCGACGCCGATGCCGGTATCGCCACCGGCATTCTCGACGTCGACAGCGGTGACCTGCACAAGCTGCTCGGCCGCACCTCGACGCCCGCCGTCGAGGTGTTCCGCGCGGCGCTGGGCTAGGCCCAGCCGCCCTGCACCATGGTCTGGAACTTCCACTCGTCACGGCACTTCACCAGCAGGTCGCCGTAGCGCACCTGCTGGCTGAAGTCGCCGACCGTGATGGTCGCGTCCGTGATCACGAAGACCAGGTTCTCGTTCACGAAATGCGGTGTGCGCGTGGATTCCATGGTGATGTCGCCGCTGTCGCCGAGCTGTTCGGTCATCTGTGCGACGTACTGCTCGCGAGTGCAGGACTCCGCGCGCCCATCGGTGACCTCGTTGAGCGGGTACATGGCGGTATCGGCCATGGCTTCGATGTCACGCGCCCGGGCGTAGGCGTCGTAGCGGTCGAACCAGGCCAGTATCTCCGCCACATCCGCGGGGGAGGGGGTGAATTCGCTGCGCGCCGGCATGGTGGTCATGGACTCTCCTCTGTTCAGACCCACTGCACGAGTTGGATGACGATGCCATTGGGGTCGAGCGTCTGGAAGTAGCGCTCACCCCACTCCTCGGTTTCGATGGGTGTCACGATCTCCACTCCCTCGCCGCGCACGCGTTCGTATTCGGCGTCGATGTCGTCGACGACGAAGGCCACCAGCAGCCCTTGGCCCGCGCTGCCCGCGATGCGCTCCGGCTTGAAGGTGGACAGGCCGGTGCGCAGGTAGATGATGTTGAACCCGGCGTCGGGGCGGCTGAGTGAGACGAACCCCTCGGCCGACATCTCCTCGGTGAAGCCGAAGTGGTCGATGAGGAAGCGGGCCGACGCCTGCGGGTCCGGCACATTCAGGGAGATGGCGGAAGCGGTGATTTTCATGGGGTCCTCCTCGGCGTGCCGGATAACTCTTTACTTAGTACGCTATACTTTGTACGGAAATTCCCGGACGCGTGCATCGTGACGTGTGTCACAGGGATACGATTCCGGTGGAGGTGGTGCGCGGAATGGGAGAGCGGAGCAGTGCGGGCGATCCGGCGCGCACCCTCGAACTGCTGTGGCGCGAACCCGGCCGGGGCGGCTCCGCGCGGGGACCGAAACAGCGCACCACCGTGGACGCGGTGGTGTCGGCGGCCATTCGGATCGCCGACACCGAGGGCTTGGGCGCGCTCACCATGCGTTCGGTGGCGGCCGCGCTGGGGCTCACGCCGATGGCCACCTACACCTATGTGCCCGGCAAGGCGGAACTGCTCGACCTCATGCTCGACTCGGTCTACCAGCACATGCCGCGTGGCGACCTCACCGGAAAGCCCTGGCGGGAAAGGGTTTCCGCCATCGCGGCGGAGAACCGGGACATGCTCGCCGCCCACCCCTGGGTGGCCTACGTGCCGACCACCCGCCCGCCGCTCGGCCCGGGGGTGGCGGCCAAGTACGAGCACGAACTGAGCGCCTTCGACGGTCTCGGCCTCACCGATCTGGAGATGGACTCCGCACTGACCCATGTGCTCGGTTTCGTGAACTCGGTGGCGCGCATCGCGATCGACACCCGCACCGCCGCCGCCGACAGCGGAATGAGCGACCACGAGTGGTGGGAGCGCGCCGCACCCGTGCTCGAGCGTGTGTTCGACACCGAACGCTATCCGCTCGGCGCGCGGGTGGGAGCCGCGGCCGGGCAGGCCCACGACGCCGCCTACAGCGCCGACCACGCGTACGAATTCGGTCTGGCGCGGGTGCTGGATGGACTGGCCGCGCTCATCGAGAACCCCGAGCGCCGAGCCGTTCGGCATGATGCCGACGGGCGTGCCGCCCGTCGCGGAAACGCGCGAAGCGACTGACTTCTCACATCCGCTTGCCGCTCGGTGCGGTGTGCGGTGCAATGTCTGTTCGGGGCGCGACAGGACTGGAGGGGTCGTGCGAGCGGAACTCGAACACTGGCTCACCGCGGGAAAGTTCTTCCCGTTCTCCGGATACCGCGTGTTCTATCGGCGGTCCGGCCGAGGCCCGGCCCTGCTGCTGATCCACGGCTATCCGTTCAATTCCTTCGACTGGCACCGCATCTGGTTCCGGCTCACCGAGCGTTACGACGTGCTCGCGCCGGACATGCTGGGAATGGGCTTCTCCGACAAGCCGCTTCGGCATCACTACAGCGTGCTCGAGCACGCCGACATGCACGAGGCGCTGCTGCGGGCGCAGGGGGTGGAGGAGGTGCTGATCCTGGCCCACGACCTGGGGGTCAGCGTGGTGCAGGAGA
This sequence comes from Nocardia otitidiscaviarum, assembly GCF_007362295.1. Lineage (NCBI taxonomy): Bacteria > Bacillati > Actinomycetota > Actinomycetes > Mycobacteriales > Nocardiaceae > Nocardia > Nocardia otitidiscaviarum. Next base: position 7,539,947 of record NZ_CP041695.1, read on the forward strand.
TGCTGGCCCGCCGCATCACCGATCCGGCGCTGCCGCGTATTCGCGCGGTGGCCTTCCTCAACGGCGGCCTCTTTCCGGAGGTCTACCGTCCCCGCCTGGTGCAGCGGGTGCTGTCGTCGCCCGCGGGCGATGTCCTCGGCCCGCTGCTACCACCGCCGCTACTGCGACTGGCGGTGCGTGAGGTGTTCGGTCCCGATACCAAGCCCAGCGCCGCCGATATGCGCGACTTCCTCGACATCGTCGAGTACAACCACGGTCGCTGGGTGAACCACAAGGTCGGCCGCTTCACCCTGGAACGGGTGCGGTACCGCGAGCGCTGGGTGGAGCCGCTGGCCAAAGCCGTTGTGCCGCTGCGGTTCATCAATGGTGCTGTCGATCCCAATTCGGGTGCGCACATGGCCGCGCGCTACCGCGAGGTGGTGCCGGACCCGGATGTGGTCTCCCTGGACCGGATCGGTCACTGGCCGCAACTGGAGGCCCCGGAGGCCACCTTCGAGGCGGCCGACGCCTTCTTCACCGGGCGGTGACTCCCGCCGTCGATCCGGTGAAAGCCGCACGCCGTCGGCGGCCGCTCGAACTGCCTCGACCATGGCCGCCGACAGCGCGCTGCGGGCAGTGAGCGAACACCTCGCCCTCCCCGAGGGCTCGTGTCAGTGATCGGGCTGGATGCGCAGTGCGGTGATGGTGCTGGCCAGGCCCTCGTACTGGTTGACGAGCAGCACGAATTCGATGAGTTTGGGTTCGGAGTAGTGCTCCGCCAGCGACTTCCACGCGGCATCGTCGAGATCGCGGGTGGTGACGAGTTGGTCGACGGCGGTGAGCAGTGCGCGCTCCTTGGCGTTCCAGCCCTCGTCGGCGGGGCCGCGGCGCAGGCGCTCGAGGATCTCCTGGGTGATGCCCGCGCGCTTGCCCAACCGGATGTGATGGTCGGTCTCGTATTCGCAGTCGCGCAGATGGGCGACGCGCAGGATCACCAGTTCGGTGTCGTAGCGGGGCAGAGAGCCGCCCGGCATGAGCCGCCCGGAGTAGTGCAGCCAGCCGCGGAACAGACCCTTGGCCTGGCCGAGGGTGCTGAACAGGTGCGCGTCGTCGGTGCCCGCGGCGCGGGAGATGATCTGCCAGACGAGCCAGTTGACGGGGCCCAGCTCTCGGATGCGGCCGGGAGCGATACGCGGCTGATTCGACACCATGCCTCACGCTAACAAACTGTCCCAGCCAGCGACTACCGCTCGGTAACCTTTGGCTCAATCCCGCAGTGCACGGGCCAGTTTCGTCAGCCGCAGCGCGTGTTCGGCCCGGGCCAGCACATGGTCGCGCGAGGTGGTGATGTGCGTGACCAGCACCGACAGCCCTTGGTCGAGATCGCCCGCGAGCAACTGCTCGGCGATGGCGATGTGCTCGGCCGTCATGATGGCGATCCGCTCCGGAGTGGGGATGTCCAGCGCCCGGATCGGCCGCACCCGCGCGTGTACCGTCGCCAGCGCGTCCGCCAGGGCGGTGTTGCCGGATGCCGCCAGCAGTCGGGAGTGGAAGCGCTCGTCGGCAGCGATGAGCTCGGCCCCCGGTGGCGGCGGATACTCGCGTAGATCCCGCCAGATCTCCAGCTCCCGTTCGATCATCGCCGCGTCGTAGCGCGGTCGCGCCGACCGTGCCCGCGCCTGGCTCGGCAGATGCGGTGTCGGCTGGTCCGGGAGACGCGGCGTGAGCTGGCTCGGGAGACGCGGTGTCGGCTGGCACGGGAGGTCCGGTGTCGGCTGGCGCGTCGTCGGCTCGCGCGCCGCTGTTTCGCTCGGCCGGCGGGACACCGGGTGAACCGCTCGAGTGCGCCGCGTCTCCGCCGTACCGGCGTCACCGGCCGCAGCATTCCACTCGCCCGTGGGATCGGCCGGGGCCGTGCCCGTGCGGGGCACGGCATCCGCTGCCTGTTCCGAGGAGTCGGGTGCGGGCGACGGCGGCGTGGTGTCCGATTCCGAGACCGCGGGCCGTGCGACGGAATCACCCGTCGCGGGCCACGCTGACCCGCCTGCGGTGGCGGGCCGCACTGTCTCGGTGGCCGGCGGTGGGGCGGTCGGCCGCGCCGCCGTCTCGGCGGCGACGGTGGTCGCGACCGGGTTCGGCTCCGCCGCGACGTCGACCGGTTCGCTCGTGCGGAGCCGGTGAATCCCGTGCGATTCCAGCAGGATTCGCAGCTCGTACAGGTCCGCCAGTTCGTCGAGGCGGGGTCGGTACGGGTAGAGCCCGTCCGGCAGCCGTTCGATCAGGCCGTCGGCGAGCAGCCGGGCGAGGGCCTCGCGGACGGGGGTGCGGGATACCCCGTAGATCTCCGCGAGGCGTTCCTCGCGGAGTCGTTCGGTGGGTACCAGCACCCCCGCCGCCAGGTCGCCCTGCAGCGACCGGTACACCCGCTCGGACAACGGAATACGCCCCCTGCGCGCCATGCCGTATGTCCGATCAGATGGCCATGGCCGTGCGGACGTCGGTTTCGGCTCCCGCGCCGCCCGCGCCGGATGAGGTGATCCGTCCGGACCGCAGTACGTAGTACTGCTGGGCGGCCTGCAGCGCGAAGCCGATGTGCTGCTCGACCAGCAGCACGCTCAATCCACCGCGTCGGGTGAGATCGAGGATGGTGCGCTCGATCTCGGCCACCACCGACGGCTGGATGCCCTCGGTGGGCTCATCGAGGATGAGCAGTTTCGGCTCGGTGATGAGCGCGCGGGCGATGGCCAGCTGCTGGCGCTGGCCGCCGGAGAGCAGCCCGGCCTTGCGGGTCAGCAGCTCGCGCAGTGCCGGGAACAGGTCCAGCGCCTCGGCGACGAGTTCCTTGCCGCGCTTGCGCCCGTCCGCCACCACCTGGAGGTTCTCCATGGTGGAGAGCTGCCCGAACGACTGCTGCCCCTGCGGCACGTAGGCGATGCCGTGGCGCACCCGCTTGGAGGGCGGCAGCTTGGTGATGTCCTTGCCGTCGAAGGTGATCCGTCCCGACTTGGTCGGCAGTAGGCCCACGGCGGCGCGCAGCAGCGAGGTCTTCCCGGCGCCGTTGTGGCCCATGATGGCGGCCACCCCGTCGTCCGGAACCGTCAGAGACACCCCGTGGATCACCTCGGTGCGCCCGTATCCGGTGTGGATGTCGGCAAGTTCGAGCATCAGCGTGCCTCCTCGGACTCGGTGGCGGCGGAGTGCTCGGCCGCCGTGGCGGTGCCGAGGTACACCTCCTGCACCTTGGGGTCGTCCTGTACCTCGGCCACGGTGCCCTCGGCGAGCACCCGGCCCCCGGCCAGCACCGTCACCGAGGTGGCGAAGGAGCGCATGAAGTCCATATCGTGCTCCACCACGACCACCACGCGGTCACCGCCGATGCGGCGCAGCAGGTTTCCGGTCTCCTCGCGCTCCTCGGCGCTCATGCCGGCGACGGGTTCGTCGAGCAGCAGCACCGAGGCGTTCTGCACCAGCAGCATGCCGATCTCCAGCCACTGCTTCTGTCCGTGCGCGAGCACGCCGGCGGGCTTGTCCCGCAACGCGGTCAAACCCGTTGTCTCCAAGGCTTCGTCGATGGCGGGCAGCACCGACTTGCGTCGTCGCAGCAGGGTGAGCGCCGACCGCCCGGCCCCCGCCGCGATATCCAGGTTCTGCAGCACCGTGAGCTGTTCGAAGACGCTCGCGGTCTGGAAGGTGCGGCCCACACCCATCCGGGCGATCTGGTGCACCTTGCGGCCGATGAGTTCCCGGCCGGACTTCTGCGCCGAGCCGGTGGCCGGGACCAGTCCGGTGATGGCGTCGATGAGTGTGGTCTTGCCCGCGCCGTTGGGACCGATGAGAAAGCGCAGATCGCCCTGCAACACGGTCAGGTCCACATCGGAGACGGCCTTGAAGCCGTCGAAACTCACCGACAGTCCCCGGATTTCGAGGTATTCGCTGTCCATTCCGGCGTTACCGCCGATTTTGGGTTCGTGCGCGACGGTGGTCATCGTGCCTGCACCTTCTCTTCCTCCGCCGGAGATTCGGGGTCGCCCGTGACCGAAGCGTCGGTGGGGGTGACGGGGTCGACGACGGCGTCCGGAGCCGCCGCGTCGCCGGTCGCCCGGGACGTGGGCCGCACCCGTTGCGCGAGTTGCTTCGCCAGCGGCCCGAATCCGGCCAGACCGGCGGGCAGGAAGCCGACCACCACGATGAACAGCACACCCTGCAGATACGTCCAGCCGGAGGGGAACTGCTCGGAGAACGTGGTCTGCGCCCACGCCACGCCGATGGCGCCCAGCACCGGACCGAGCAGCGTGGTGCGCCCGCCGATGGCGACGCCGATGAGGAAGGCGATGGAGGGCACCACCCCGATATCGGCGGGGGAGATGATGCCGACGATGGGCGTGAACAGCGCCCCCGCGATACCCGCGAAGAAGGCCGCCACCACATACGCGACAATCTTGATATTGGCCGGGTCGTAGCCGAGGAAGCGCACCCGCTCCTCTTGATCGCGCACCGCCACCAGCAGTTCGCCGTACCGGCTGTGCATGAGTTGGCGCGCGATGGCCACCACCGCGAGCAGCGCACCGGCCGCGATGAAGAACAGCATCCGCCGGTTCACCGGATCGTCGAGCCGGAAACCGAAGAAGGAGCGGAAGTCGCTGAGTCCGGTGAAGCCGCCGATGGTCTGCTGCCCGGTGAGCAGAATGGCCAGCGCGGCGGCCAGCGCCTGGCTCAGGATGGCGAAGTAGGCGCCCTTCACCCGGCGCTTGAACACACCGAAACCGAGAGCCGCCGCCAGCAGTGCGGGCAGCACCAGAATGCTCAGGATCGCGACCGGAGCCGAGGCGAAAGGCTGCCAGTACGAAGGCAATTCGGGGATACCCGCGATCACCATGAATTCCGGCACATCCTCACCCGAGCGGGCGGCATCGGCCATCTGCATGTGCATGGCCATGATGTACGCGCCGATGCCGAAGAACACGCCCTGCCCGAGGGTGAGCATGCCGCCCCGCCCCCAGGCCAGGCCGATGCCGACCGCGACGATGGCGAAGCACAGGAACTTCGCCAGCAGGCTCAACCGGAAATCGCTGAGCGCCACCGGTGCCACGCCGAACAGCAGAATGGCGGCGATGGCGAAGCCCGCCAGTGGTTTGACGGAAGAATTCGCGCCGAAACGTCCGATGATGCTCATGCGAGACTCCTGGTGCGGACGGTGAACAGGCCCTGCGGGCGCACCTGCAGGAACACCACGATGACGATGAAGACGATCACCTTCGCCACCGAGGCGGTGGTGGAGTATTCGATGAACGAATTGAGCAGACCCATGCCGAAGGCCGCGATGACCGTGCCCTTGATCTGCCCGAGGCCGCCGATCACCACCACCAGGAAGGCGTCCACCAGATAGCTCTGCCCGATGGTCGGGCTGGTGGAGCCGATCAGGGTGAGCGCCACTCCGGCGACGGCGGCGAGGCCGGAGCCGATGAAGAAGGTGGACAGGTCGGTGAATCGACTGGAGATGCCCGAAGTCTCGGCGAGACTGCGGTTCTGGACCACGGCTCGGATGCGTCGGCCGAGCGGGGTGGCCTTGAGCGCGACGGCGAGCGCGATCACCGCGGTCACCGCCAGCACCATGATGAAGATGCGGGTCTTGGGTACCACCGTCCCGGCGATGGCGATCCCGCCGGTCAGCCATTCGGGTGCGACCACGTTCTTGGCGGGTGCGCCGAAGATATTGCGCGCCAACTGCTGTAGCACCAAGCCGACACCGAAGGTGACCAGCAGGGTGTCCAGCGGGCGGTCGTACATGAAGCGGATCAGGCCCGCCTCCAGGGCCGCGCCGAGCAGGCCGCCGACGATGAATCCGACGATCAGCGAGACGATCAACGCTACGCCGGTCGCGGAGATGGCCTGTTGCACGACGAATGTCGTATAGCAACCGGCCATGATGAATTCACCGTGCGCCATATTGATGACGCCCATCTGACCGAAGGTCAGGGACAGCCCGAGCGCGGCGAGTAGCAGAATCGAGCCCAGGCTCAATCCCGTGAACAGCTGTGCGACAGCTACATCCATTGCGATACCTCGATTTCGCCTCTACGGCCGGGCGCGGAATTCCACGCCCGGCCGCCCCTCATCGAAGGCTGTCGGTTACTTCAGGCCCTTGGCCCAGTCGTAGGACTTCAGGTAGGGGTCCGGCACGATCGGCTGGCCCGAGTCCCACACCGTGTAGATGAGGCCGTCGGCCCGGATCTCACCGATGCGCGCGGTCTTGGTGATGTGGTGGTTGTCGCCGTCGATCACGACCGTGCCCTCGGGGGCGTCGAAGCTCACGCCGTCGGCCGCGGCCTGGATATCGGCCACCGCGAAGGAATTCGCCTTCTCGACGGTGTTCTTCCACAGGTAGACCGAGGTGTAGGCGGCCTCCATGGGGTCGGAGGTGGGCTTGTCCGCGCCGAACGCGGCCTTGTAGGCGTCGACGAACTTCTTGTTCGCCGGGGTGTCCAGCGTCTGGTAGTAGTTCCACGAGGTCAGCTGGCCGACGATGTTCTGCACGCCGATGCCCGCCACCTCCTCCTCCGCGATGGAGACCGAGACCACCGGCATGGTCTGAGCGTTCAGGCCCGCATTGGCGTACTCGCGGAAGAACGCGACATTGGAATCACCGTTGAGGGTGTTGAACACCGCGCCCGCGCCCGCGCTGCGGACCTTGTTGACGATGGTGGAGAAGTCGGTGGAGCCCAGCGGCGCGTAATCCTCACCCTTGATCTCCATGCCGTTGGCCTCGGCCCACGCCTTGATCTCGCGGTTGGCGGTCTGCGGGAAGACGTAGTCGGAGCCCACCAGGTAGAGGGAGGTGATGCCCTGCTGCTTCAGGTAGTCCAGCGCCGGGAGGATCTGCTGGTTGGTGGTCGCGCCGGTGTAGAAGATGTTCTTGCTGTCCTCCAGGCCCTCGTACTGAACCGGGTAGTAGAGCAGCGAATTCAGCGATTCGAACTTGGGCTTCATGGCCTTGCGGCTGGCCGAGGTCCAGCCGCCGAAGACCGCGGCCACACAGTCGGAGCTGATCAGCTTCTCGGCCTTCTCCGCGAAGGTCTTGGGGTCCGAGGCGCCGTCCTCGAGCACCAGCTCGATCTGCTTGCCGAGCACACCGCCCGCGGCATTGATCTCGTCGACCGCCATCTTGGTGGAGTTGGCGACGGTGACCTCGCTGATGGCCATGGTGCCGGTCAGCGAGTGCAGTGACCCGACCTTGATGGTGGGGGCGCTGGTGTCTACGCAGGACGTGGCATTGGAGCCCGAGGCCGTATCGGTGTCCCGGGAGCCGCATCCGGCCAGCAGCAGCGCGGACAGCGCCACCGCGGTCGGAACGGCGATCGCCTTGCGCAGGCGCCGGGACGTATCTCGGCCGAGGTCTCGAGAATCTTGCATGGGGCGGACCCTTCTCACTTCACGGTGTACCGCGGCAAACTGACATGCCGCGACGAATACACCCCGCGTATACAGCGGCTGTATTCGTGGCGTGAACGGTAAACGGGAAGTGTTGCGCCCGAATGTCTCTCGATGTCTGTCCGATTTCCCAGGTTGCGTACGGGTGAATTCTTCCTCACCGCAGCCGGATCACGCGGTGAGAAAACGGGTCCTACCTGGTCAGAGAATCACGTACGGAGAAATGGAACTGCGGTGCTCGCTGATGTCGAGCGATTTGCCCAGCGGCGGGAAGGCGCGCTGCGGGCAGTTGGTGCGTTCGCAGACCCGGCAGCCCGCGCCGATCGGGGTGGCCTTGGGGTCGTGCAGATCGAGGCCGTCCGCGTACACCACCCGCGTGGCATGGCGCAGTTCGCAACCCAGTCCGATGGCGAAGGTCTTGCTCGGCTCGCCGTAGCGGGTGGCGCGGCGCTCCACCGTGCGGGCGATCCAGAGATATTTGCGACCGTCGGGCATCTGGGCGATCTGCGTCATGATGCGGCCCGGGTAGGCGAAGGTCTCGTACACATTCCACAGCGGGCAGGTGCCGCCGCTCGACGAGAAGTGAAAACCGGTGGCGGACTGTCGTTTCGACATATTGCCCGCGCGATCCACACGCACGAAGGAGAACGGGACGCCGCGCAGTTTGGGGCGTTGCAGGGTGGACAGGCGATGGCAGATGGTTTCGTAGCTCTGCGTGAAGAAGGCCGACAGGCGCTCGATGTCGTAGCGGAAGTCCTCGGCCACCTCGTGGAAATGCGTGTAGGGCAGCACGGTGGCGGCGGCGAAGTAGTTGGCCAGTCCGAGCTTCGCCAGCACGCGGGTCTCGTCGTTGGTGAAATTGCCTTCCTCGACCAGTTTTTCGATGAGTTCGCCGCATTCCAGGTAGGCGAGTTCGGCGGCGAGCTTGAAGACCCGCTGGCCGCCGGACAGGTGCGGCGCGATCTCCAGGCGCCGGTTCTCCTCGTCGTAGCGGTGCAGCACGCCTTCGCCGAGGTCGATGCGCTCCACGATCTGCACACCGTGCGCGGTGGTGAGGCGGCGGGCGATCTCGCGCTTGAGATCGCCGCCGTGGAAGCGCATGCGGGTGGCGAGTTCCTCTGCGGCGGTGTCCAATTCGTGAATGTAGTTCTGCCGCTGATAGAAGAAGTCGCGCACCTCCTCGTGCGGGCGGGAGATGGCTCCGGAGCCGCTGCCGTCGGCGAAGCGGTCCTCGGTGGCGGCGGCCAGCTGCGCGGTCGTATTGCGGTAGCGGCGGTGCATATTCACCATGGCCCGCGCCAGCGTCGGGTGCGCGGACACCATGTCGGCGATCTCGGCGGCGTCCGCCTCGATGCCGAGTTCCTGGTCCATCACGACTTCCTGGAGTTCGGCGATGAGCCGGGTGTCGTCCTGGGAGGAGAAGAAGCTGGCGTCGACGCCGAACACCTCGCTGATGCGCAGCAGCACCGGTACGGTGAGCGGACGCACATCGTGTTCGATCTGGTTCAGGTAGCTCGCCGAGATCTCCAGCTTCTTGGCGAGAGAGACCTGGCTCAGCCCCCGTTCGGTGCGCAGCTGCCGTAGGCGCGCCCCGACGTAAGTCTTGGCCATATGTCCAGGTTAGGCCGGGTTAGCAGGGCTGCCAATGGGAATTTCACAGAACTGTTGAGCAATCTGTCACACCCCCGGGTTACCGTCGAATCCGTGCTGTTGTCGGAAGTGGTGCGGGCGTCGGCGTCGGTGCGCGCGACCACCTCGCGCAAGTCCAAGATCGCCACGCTCGCGGCGCTGCTCCAGCGGGTGACGGTGGATGAATTGGCGCAGGTGGTGGCGTGGGTTTCGGGTGATCTACGGCAGGGGCGGGTGGGGGCCGGCTGGCGCACGCTGACCGCCGTCGCGGTGGACCCGGCGCCGGAGCCGACCCTCACGGTCGGCGGGGTGGATCGCGTGCTGAGCGAACTCGCCGCCACCTCCGGGGCCGGATCGGTGGTGCGGCGGCGGGAACTGCTGGTGGAGCTGCTGTCGGCGGCGACCGTCGAGGAAAGGGATTTCCTGCTGCGGCTGCTCACGGGGGAATTGCGGCAGGGGGCGCTGACGGCGGTGGTCGCCGAGGCGGTGGCGGCGGCCTTCGAGGTCCCGGTGGCGGCGGTGCGGCGGGCGCACATGCTGTCCGGACGGCTACCGGTGACGGCGGTGGCGGCCGCGACCGGCGGGGCGGCGGCGCTCGCGGCCTTCCGGCTGGAGGTGGGGCGGCCGCTGCAACCCATGCTGGCCTCGCCCGGCTCCGCGCTGGACGCGGCCATGGCGGAGTTCGCGGGTGAGGTGAGCGTCGAGCACAAGATGGACGGGGCGCGGATCCAGGTGCACCGCGACGGTGAGCGGGTGTGGGTGTTCACCCGCACGCTGCGTGACATCACCGCCGGGGTGCCCGAATTGGTCGGGCTGGTGCGGGAATTGGACTGCACCAGCGTGGTGCTCGACGGCGAGACGCTGGCGCTGAACGATGCCGGGCGGCCCCGTCCGTTCCAGGAGACCATGAGCCGCTTCGCCTCCGATCCGGCGCTGGTGGCGAGCGATCCCGGCTTGGCGCAGGCGAACTCGACCCGCGATCTGCTGCTGCACCCGTACTTCTTCGACTGCCTGCACCTGGACGGGGTCGACCTGCTCGACGCACCGCTGCGGGACCGGCGCGCCGCATTGACGAAAGTGGCCCCCGGACACAGCATTCCGGCGCTCATCACCCCGGATGCGGAGGCGGCCGCCGAGTACTTCGACGGTGCGCTGGCCGCCGGACACGAGGGGATCATGATCAAATCCCTGGATTCGGTGTACGCCGCCGGGCGGCGCGGACGCGCCTGGCAGAAGATCAAACCCACGCACACGCTGGACCTCGTCGTCCTCGGCGCGGAATGGGGTTACGGCCGCCGCACCGGATACCTGTCCAACCTGCACCTCGGCGCCCGCGACCCGGACGGCGGCGAGCCCGTCATGGTCGGCAAGACCTTCAAGGGCCTCACCGATGCTCTGCTGCACTGGCAGACCGCCGAATTCCCGCGTCACGAACGCGACCGCGACAGCACCACGGTCTACCTCCGCCCCGAACTGGTCGTGGAGATCGCCATCGACGGCGTCCAGGCCAGCACCCGCTACACCGGCGGCGTGGCCCTGCGCTTCGCCCGCGTGGTCCGCTACCGCCCCGACAAGGAACCCGCCCAAGCCGACACCATCGACACCGTGCGCGCCCTACTACCGGGCACCCGCCCCACCTGAGGGGGTGCCGCGCGGTGCACAGCGGACTCACAGGGGATCTTGGGGCTAGGGCCAGGTTGGCGGGGCAAGGTGGGGTTTGTCGGCGGGCCGGTCATCAGGGCGTTGCGGGATGACGGGTGGGCGCCTCCCATGCGCTGCCTACCCAGCGCGCTCACCCGGGCCGCGCGCACGGCCCGCCGACCGGATGGGTCGCCCATGCCTCGACCCATCCGCCGCACGGTCGGCGGCGCCCACCCCCTCGCGGGCGCCGCCGATGGCGTGCGCGGCTGGGTGCCCGCCGGCTCGGCCGGGCTACTCGTAGCCGCTGTCGACCAGGAGGTTGGGCAGGCGGCGGCGGCCCGCGGCGATGTCCTGGGCGAGGTCCTCGTAGGCGGTGGCGAGTTCGGTGAGGCGGGTGGAGGCGTCGTGGACGGCCTCGTCGGGGCAGGTGGTCAGGGTGAGATAGGCCAGCGCCGAGAACTGGGCCAGGCGGTCGACGACCGTCCCGACGGTCTCGGTGTGCAGGCGAGCGTCTCTCTCGGCCTTCGGCGACGCGGTGGCGACCCAGCGGTCGATATCGTGCACGAGGCGGGCGCGGTGGTGGTCGATGGCGGAGGTCGCGCCGGGGCGGGCGGCTAGGCGGCGCTCGTGCAGATCCGCGAGTAGGCCGGCGTACCGCAGCACCGGGTGGTCGTCGGGAGGCAGGCCGCGGCAGGCCCGCAGCAGCAGGTTCTTGGTTGGGAGCGGGTGCACGGCGGCCATCCTGCTACGTGAATATCTCCGATTGGCAACGAAATTCGCCCCGGCTGAGATCATTGTCGGCAGCGCCGTTCATGATCATTCGTCCAGGGGCGCCGGTGGTCTTTGTCACCGCCGAGGTGTTGTATTCCCAAGGGCGCGTGCGGATGTGGCTGTGCGCATACGGTGGGAGGGGATGAGGAGACGGTGGATGCACGGGAGGGGTCGGCATCGGGTGCGCGCGCCCGGTTCGACCGAGGTCCGCGTGCCGGTGCGGCGGTATCGGATGTGGTGGGCACACCCGCCGATGGACTGCTCGGTATGGTTCATCCGGTGTGCCCGGAGCCGATCGTGCGGGGCGGCGAATTCGCCCCACGCGCGCATCGGGTCTCTCGGCGCATATGCGGGTCTGTCGGGGACCGCATCGTTCGCCGAATACGGGGGAATGTCATGAATACGAAGAAGTACGGGGCGTCGCAGTGAGTGCCGAACTACATCTCGAGTTGCACCTGCGGGGCCGGGTCGTCTCCGCCGGATATCCGTTCGAGGACGGCGTGGTGACGGTCTCCGGAGAACGCATCACCGCCGTGCGCTCCTTCACCGATTGGAAGGCGCAGCGGCCCTACTCGCCCACGCCGCTGCCGGTCGGCACGCTGCTGCCCGGCCTGGTGGATATGCACAACCACGGCGGGGGAGGGCACGGATTCGACACCCTCGACGCCGAGGAGGCGACGGCGGCCGCCGAGTACCACCACGCGCTGGGCACCACCACGATTCTCGCGAGCATCGTCTCCGCGCCCGCCGACGAGATGGTGGAGCAGGTCGCCATGCTGCGCGAACTCGCCGCCGTCGGCATGATCGGCGGCATCCACGTCGAAGGGCCGTTCCTGGCGGACACCCGCTGCGGCGCACACGACCGGCGCCACCTGCTCGCACCCGATCCGCGACTCACCTCCCGGCTGCTCGACGCCGCGGGCGGACATCTGCGCGTCATGACACTCGCCCCCGAACTGCCCGGGTTCGACACGGTGGCCCGGATGCTCGCCGACCGCGGCGCGGTGGTGGCCCTCGGGCACAGCGAAGCCGACTTCGACGCCTTCTCGAAGGCCCTGCGCCCCAATGGGTTCGCCACCTCGGTTACCCATGTGGGCAATGGCATGCCGCCGATCCACCATCGCGCGTCCGGTGCGGGCGCCGCCGCGCTCACCGCCGCCTCTCGCGGGCAGATCGTCGTGGAGTTGATCGGCGACGGAGTCCATGTGGACGCCGGATTCGGCACCATGGTCTTCGCCGTCGCGGAGGATCAGATCGCGCTGGTCACCGATGCCATGCGGGCCGCCGGAATGCCCGACGGGCGCTACCGGCTCGGTGCGCGCGAGATGGAGGTCGGCGGCGGCGTGGCGCGGACCGAGGACGGCGCCATCGCGGGCGGCACCTCGCATCTGCTCCAGGGCGTCTCCTGGGCGGTGCGGGAATGCGGGGTATCGCTGGCCGAGGCGGTGCGGGCGGCGAGCCTCACTCCGGCGATCGCGCTGGGGCTGACCGAGGTCGGCGATCTGTGTCCCGGCCGGTACGCGGACGTTCTCGTGGTGGACGACGAACTGGGACTGCGGCGGGTGCTGCGACGGGGCCGCTGGCTGTCGTGATCCGCGCCGACCGGGGCGCACGCGCTGCCGCGGCCCCTATTCGAAGCAAGGGCTTGCATCGGCCCGCGAGACAGGCAGAGTAATCAGGGTGATCCTCACCGTGACCATGAACCCGGCCTACGACATGACCTATCGGGTCGAGCGTTTCGATCGTGGCCGGGCCCATCGGGTGCGATCGGTCGATCAGCGCATCGGGGGCCGCGGTATCAATGTCACCCGGGTGCTCAACCAGCTCGGCCGTTACGCACGGGCCACCGGATTCTCCGACCACTCCTTCGCGGCGGCGGCCGAACTGGAGATGCCGGTGGATTTCGTGCACGCGCTGCCCTGGGTGCGGCGCACGGTGGTGATCAGCGAATCCGATGACGGCACCGCCACCGCGCTGTGGGAGCCCGGGGCCCGCATCTCCGACGCGCACGCCGTGGAACAGCTGCGGGTGCGGGTGAGCGGGCTGCTCTCCGACAGCAGCGGCGTGGTGATCGCGGGATCGCTGCCCGGCGGGGTGGATGTGAGCGTTCCCGCGGAGCTGGCCCGGCTGGCCACCGACGCGGGCGTACCCGTGGTCTGTGATGTGGACGGGCCCGCACTGGAACTCGCGGCCGGGGTGCCCGGCGTCGTCCTCATGCCGAACACCGAAGAGCTGGAACGGCTCACGGGGATGCCGGCGACCACGCCCGCCGAGATCATGGCCGCCGTCGATCCGCTGGTCGCGCGGGGTGTCGGCGCGGTGATCGTCACGTGCGGCGGTGCGGGCATGGTCGCGGTCACCCCGGGCCGGGCCTGGTCGGCGGCATTGCCCGAACCGCTCGCGGGCAACCCCACCGGTGCGGGCGACGCCGCCGCGGCCGCCGTCATCGCGGGGCTGGCCCGCTCCCGCGAACCCGACTGGCCCGCCCTGCTCACCGATGCGGTGGCCACCTCGGCCGCCGCCGTCGTCATCCCGGTCGCCGGGGAGATCGACCGCGCGCTGCGCGACCGGCTCACGCCCACGGTCCGGGTCACCGAACTGGCAGCGGTCCGCGCCCCCTGACCACCCGCCCACCCCGGCGTCCCATCCCCGGCCCGCGTTGCCTTGTCGGGTGGGCCGCTGTCTGCGCTGGTGTTCCGTCGTAGCTTGCGTTGCCTTGTCGGGTGTGCCGGATTCGGCGCTCGCGGTGGTCGGACGCGCCTCGGTTCCCCTCGCCACCCTTGCCTGGAGGGTGACCTGTTCGGCTCCGGCGCGGTGCCGGGGAACCGGCCGGTCGGCGGGTTAGTCTGGCGCTCGGAGTCGCCGTGCCGGGCGGGCGGTTCGGCTCGCGGTTTCCCGGCATGGCAGGTCACCTGCGGCAGGGGAGGAGTCGATGTCCGAGCACTGGTTTCCGCCGGAGCCCACGGCGGCGACCGAATACGAGTACCGGATGCCGCGCTCGGTGCGGGCCGCGCAGGTGATCGTGCTGGGATTCGCGGCGGTCGGCATGGTGTGCACGGCCGCCTCCGGATGGCTGCTCGGCACCAAGGCGGCGGTGACGACCGCGCTGCCGTTCGTACCCGGATTCCTGCTGGGGCTGGTGGGCCTCACCTTCAACTCCGAGGGCCAGTCGGTGCGCATCGCCGCGATCCTGCTGGCGGTGCTCAATATGCTGTGGACGGTTCCGTCCATCACCGACGGCCGCCCGCCCGGCCCGCTCGGCATCGTCGCCTCACTCGCCGTGATCATGCTGCTCTTCCGTCGCGAGGCCCGCGACTGGTTCGAGCCGACGTGGTGAATCCGCACCCGTAACGCTCGCGCAATGTAGCCGCGCGCTACGCAATATCGGCGCAACCCCGGCCTCCTACCGTTGGCGCATGAGTTCGGCAGACAGCACGACCGTGGGGACCGGAATCCATATCGGTGGACTGAGCAAGAGCTTCCGGGCCGGGCGACGCACCGTGCACGCCCTCGACACGGTCGACCTGCATACCGGCCGGGGCGCGTTCCTGTCCCTGCTCGGCCCCTCCGGCTGCGGCAAGTCGACCATCCTGCGCATACTCGCGGGACTCGACGAGCCCAGCGCGGGCACCGCCCGGATCAACGGGCTCACCCCGGTCGAACTGCGCAGCCGCCACGAACTGGGGATCGCGTTCCAGGACGCGGCACTGCTGCCCTGGCGCAGCGTGGCGGCCAATATCGAACTGCCGCTCCAGGTCGCGGGTATCCCCCCGGACCCGCACCTCATCACCGACCTCATCGAACTGGTCGGCCTCCGAGGATTCGAGAAGGCCAAACCGGCGCAGCTGTCCGGCGGTATGCGGCAACGGGTTTCGATCGCCCGCGCCCTCGTCGTGAAACCCACCGTGCTGCTGCTCGACGAGCCCTTCGGCGCGCTCGACGATATGACCCGCCAGCGCCTCAACCTCGAACTGCTGCGTATCTGGACCGAGCAGCCCGCCACCACGCTGATGGTCACCCACGGCATCGGCGAGGCCGTCTTCCTCTCCGACCAGGTGGCGGTCATGAGCCCGCGCCCGGGACGCGTGGTGGAGGTCGTCGACATCGACCTGCCGCGTCCGCGCACACCCGAGATGATGCGCAGCCCCGAATTCCACAAACTGTGTGATTACCTGTCGGAATTGCTGTTCGGCGGCAGCGGGCACGGCGGGGTGGCGGAATGAACTGGGGCACAGCGAAGAAACTCGGCGGCGTCACGGGAATCGCCGCGCTGGTGGGCATCTGGTGGTTGGCCGCCGCAGCGGGTGTGGCGGGCGGCACCATTCCCAGCCCGTGGCAGGTGGCGCACACCATGTACACCGACGGCTGGGCGCTCTACGGACCCAATTTCCGCATCACCGCCTGGGGAGCGCTACAGGGCTTCCTGTGGGGCAATGTGCTGGCGATCATCCTGGCCGTGCTCGTCATTCTCGTCCCGCCCATCGAAATGCTCGCCACCCAGCTGGCCATCCTGAGCTACTGCACCCCGCTGCTGGCGCTCGGCCCGATCATCCTGGTGGTCTTCGGCGGGCGCACCCCGACCGTCTTCCTGGCCGCCATGTACTGCTTCTTCACCACCATGGTCGGCACCGTCGCCGGGCTGCGCTCCGCCGACGGCGCCAGCCTGGACCTGGTGCGCGCCTACGGCGGTGGCCGCTGGCAGCAGCTGCGCCGGGTACGCCTGGTCGCCGCCCTGCCGAACACCTTCGCGGCCCTGCGGATCGCCGCGCCGTCGGCCGTGCTGGGGGCCATCATCGGGGAGTACCTGGGCGGGGTGGACAGCGGCATCGGCGTCGCGCTGACCGCCGCGCAGAACGCCTACAACGTGCCGCGCACCTGGGGTATGGCCATCGCCGCCGCCGCACTGGCGGGCGTGGGATACGCGGTGGTGGCGCTGGTCGCACGCTTCGCCGTGCCGTGGACACGGGCGGAGGCGCGATGAGCACCGTGCCGGCGCGGGCGCGCGCGGACGCGCCCCGCACCCGCGCCGCCCTGCGGCAGGTGGTGGGATTCCTTGCGCCCCTGGTGGTCTCGCTGATCCTGCTGGTAGCGCTGTGGTACGCCTTCCTGGCGCTGTTCCCGCAGGTCGGGCTGGTGGGCAAGTCGCCGACCGAGGTGTGGACCTATCTGGTGAGCGGGCCGACCGCGCCGAGCGCCCGCGACGCCATTCTCGCGGATCTGCGTATCACGCTGCGGGACGCGGGAATCGGGTTCCTCGCCGGGCTCGGCTCGGCACTGGTGGTGGCGGCGCTGTTCGTCACCGTGCCCGCGGCGGCGCAGGCGTTCCTGCCGGTGGCCATGCTGCTGCGGTCGGTCCCGCTGGTGGCTCTCACACCGATCATCGTGCTGGTCTTCGGGCGCGGACTGCTGGGGGTGACCGTACTGGCCGCCATCGTCGTCTTCTTCCCGGCGCTGGTCATGATGATGACCGGGTTGCGTTCCGCGCCGCGCCAGGCCATGGAGCTGGTCGAGGCGTACGGCGGTTCCCGCTGGACGGCCCTGCGCACGGTGGCGATACCGGCGGCGCTGCCCTCGGTCTTCGCGGCCGCCCGGGTGGCGGTGCCGGGTGCGCTCATCGGTGCGCTGCTCGGCGAATGGCTGGGGAGCGGGACCGGGCTGGGCGCCAGCCTGATTCGCGCCATACCCACCTTCCAGTACAACCGGCTGTGGGCCTCCATCGTGGTGGTGACGCTGGTATCCGTCTTCGTCTACGCGGTGGTCGGCGTGCTGGAGAACCTCGTGCTGGCCCGTTTCGCTCCGGACGCCGGAGGCGATCGATACACGAGTTAACGCGGCGCACACATTCCGTGCCGCGACAGCAAAAAATCGGAAATCGAAGGCCCCTACATTTCGCGTATGACTCGCGTGACCCGGCCGGTTCCGGCCACCGCACTGCCCATGCTGAATCGCCGCTCGTTTCTGCGGTACAGCGCCCTCACCGGTGCCGCGCTGGGCGGTGCGGGGCTGCTCGCCGCCTGCGGTGACGACGCCGCCGGACCCGCCAACGGGACCACACCCGATGGATCGAAATACGGCACCGTCGCCATTCAGCTGTCCTGGATCAAGAACATCGAATTCGCCGGTGAATACTTCGCCGACTCGAAAGGGTATTTCCGGGAGGCGGGATTCGGCTCGGTGAATCTGGTGGCCGGTGGCGCGGCCAGCACCTCCGTGGAGGCGGGATTGGGCACCGGCAAGATCTGGCTCGGCATGTCCGCGCCGCAGACCACCGCGCCCGCCGTGCTGGAGGGTCTACCCGCCAAAATCGTCGGCGCGACGTATCAGAAGAACCCGTTCTGCATCGTGAGCGCGGCGGGCAGCCCCATCGCATCACCGCAGGACATGAGGGGCCGCCGGATCGGCGTGCAGGACACCAACCAGCTCATCTTCGCCGCGCTGCTGACGGCCAACGGAATGCGCCCCGACGACGTGACCATCGTGCCCGCGCAGTTCGATCCGACGCCGCTGGCCAACGGCGAGGTGGACGGCTGGGTCAGCTATGTGACCAATGAGCCGATCATTCTGGCGGCCAAGGGTTTCGCCAACACCAACTTCCTGTTCGCCGACTTCGGATTGCCGCTGGTCGCCGAAACGCTCACCGTGACTCAGGAAACCATCGACAACGAGCGCGAGAAGCTGAAGGCGTTCCTCGCCGCCGAGATCAAGGGTTGGCGCGACGCCGTCGCCGACCCGGCGGAAGGAGCCCGGCTCGCCGTCGAGGTCTACGGCAAGGACCTGCAACTCGACCTGGCGGAGCAGACCGAGGAGGCCATCGCCCAGAACGATCTGGTGGTGTCCGCCGACACCGCGGCCAACGGGCTGTTCACCATGACCGACGACCTGATCGAGCGGAATATCGCCGCGCTGGGCAAATCCGGTATCGATATCGAGGCGGATCGCCTGTTCGACATGTCGGTGCTGGCGGAGGTCTATGCGGAGCAGCCGGACCTCAAGTGAGGGAATGGCTCTCGGGTCCGCGTGCCCCGGCGCGCGCCTCGGCGGCGGTGGCGGAATGGATCGGGCCGGTGCGGACGGACAGGGGAGCCGCGGACGTTCCGTTGCGCGCGGCGAGGAGTTCGGCGGTGATGGCGAGGGCGGCTTCGGGCGCGGTGCGGCCGCCCAGGTCCAGGCCCGCGGGGGCGTGCAGGCGGGACAGCGTGGCGGCGTCGAAGCCGCCGGCCTGGAGCGCCTCCAGTCGGCGCGCGTGGACCTGGCGGGAACCCACGGCGGCCAGGTAGCCGAGTTCGGGTAGTCGCAGTGCCACGGTGAGCAGTGGGATCTCGAACTTGGCATCGTGGGAGAGCACGACTATCGCTGTGCTGCCGTCGATCTCGCCCGCCGCGGATTGGGCGTTGAGATAGCGGTGCGGCCAGTCGACGACCACCTCGCACTGCGGATACGCCTCGGGGCTGGCGAAGGTGGGGCGGGCGTCGCAGAGCGTCACGCGATAGCCCACGAGGCGCGCCTGCGTCGCCAGGGCGGCTGCGAAAGCGTTGGCCCCCACCAGGATCAGGCGCGGCGGCCGGGTGAAGGAGGAGACGAACACATCGGAATCGGGCAGGGAGACCAGTTCGGTGCCGTGCTTGCGGTCGGTCACCAGATGCTGGCCGATCACATCCGGGTCCGAATGCCACACCACCGTGAACACGGTGACCTGGCGCTGCGCCGCGATATCGGCGGCCACCGTCGGAAACTCGGGGAAGTGGGTGCGCGAGAACGGTTCCGCGAACACATCCATGGTGCCGCCGCAGTCCATGCCGGTGGCGGGGCCGAAACGGTGCATGGCCCGGCGTCCGGTCTGCGCAGCCTCCACGGCGGCCTGGTACACCTCGGCCTCGGCGCAGCCCGCCGACACCGATCCGAACGCCCGGCCCTGGGCGTCGACCATCATGGCCGAGCCGACCGGCAGCGGCGTCGATCCCACCGCGCGCACCAGGGTGGCCAGTCCGGCGGTGTGGCCGCTGTGCCACACGCGCAACAGATCGTCGACGATATCCCGCATCATTTGCTCCCACTCGGCGTGTGTGCGTGCCGGGGATAGTCGTGGTCCCACCCCGTCGCCACATCGCCACACGTGACGCACACCATATCGGCTCGTTCGCGTAAATAAGAGGCCGCGCCCGATTTTCCGGTCAACGCCACAGTCACGCCCGCCCAATGACCCCGACCGATCACCACGGGATGCCCCGGCCGGCCGTCGAACACCGCCCGCGCCAACCCGCTCCCGGCCCCCCGCGCGGCCGCGATCACCCGAGCCACCACCTCCGGCCCGACATCCGGCGTATCCACCGGCATGATCGCCACGAACTCGGGCAGGCCGCCGATTCGCCGGGCCTGCGCCCGCGCGCCGGCCGGATGTGCGACGACCGCGGCCAGGCCCGCCCGGAGTGAGGCGCTCATACCCGCCGCCCAATCGCTCGCCCACACCGGCTGGGCGGCGGCGGGGATGAGGATGCCGTGCGTTTGCGAGATCTGCCATCGCGGCAGGGACGAGTCATCGGGGTCGTCTAGGGCGCGGTGCGGCGGTCCGGTCGCGCCGAGGACGACGTAGACCCGCTCACAGCCGCCCGCGTGCAGGGCATGGACCGCGCCGCGCAGCCACGCACCGTCCTCGGCCAGCACTTTCGGCATGCCGTAGCGGGTACCGGCACCGGCTGCCAGCAGGATCCCGTCGCAGCGTCCGCGATTCATGCCGCCGACGGTAACGTGCGACGGGCGCGGCCGCCGCCCGACTGGCGACCGGGCGGCGCGTGGCCGATGCTGGAGGGCGATGACGGAGAACGCGATCGGCCTCGAGGAATTCGCCGCACTCGACGAGACAGCGGCCACGGAACTGTTGCTGACGGTGTGCGCGTCGCCCCGATGGGCCGCGCGGGTGGCGGAGGGCAGGCCGTTCGCCACCCTCGACGAGCTGCTGCGCGCCGCCGACGCCGCGCTGGCGGAACTGCCGGAGGACGAGATCGACCGGGCCCTCGCCGGGCACCCCCGCATCGGTGACCGCCCCGACAACGCCGCCTCGGCCCGCGAACAGGCGGGCATGGCCGGGGCCGACGACCGCGTCCGCGCCGCCATCGTCGCGGGCAACCGCGCCTACGAGGACAGGTTCGGGCACGTCTACCTGGTGCGCGCCAGTGGCCGCACCCCCGAGGAACTGCTGAACATCCTCACCGAGCGCCTGGCCAACGACCCGCCGACCGAACGCCGCATCGTGCGCGAACAACTCGCCGAGATCAATCGCCTCCGTCTGCGCCACCTGGTGGACACCGGCCGGCGGAACGCCGCCGCGGCGACGCTGAGCACCCATGTGCTGGACGCGGTGCGCGGCCGCCCCGCCACCGGGGTGCGGGTGACCCTGTTCGACGCCGCCGGAGCCGAATCGGCCGCCGACACCACCGACGCCGACGGCCGGATCACAGGACTCGGCGGCACGCTCGGCGCGGGCACCTACCGGCTGCGGTTCGAGACCGGCGAATACTTCGCCGCCCAGGCGGTGGACAGCTTCTACCCGGAGGTGACCATCACCTTCACCATTGCCGAGGAACGCCACTACCACGTGCCGATCCTGCTCTCGCCCTTCGCCTATTCGACCTACCGGGGCAGCTGAGGCGGCGGGCGACCGCGCGGTGGCGCATCGGCGACGCGGCTAGGCGTGGCTGTCGCAGTCGAGTCGGCGCATATCCGCCCGCACCTGCTCGGCCAGCGCCTTCACCCCCATGCTCTCGTACAGCGCCAGGGATCTGCGCAGGAATTCGCAGGCGCGGGGACGATGCCGCCGACCGGCGCCGGCCGCGATCCCGCCCAGGGCCCGCCAGGCGTCGGCCTCACCGTGCGGATCGCCGCTGCGCCGCGCCACATCCAGGGAATCCGAGTAGAAGCCCTGTGCCGCATCGAGATCCCCGAGATCGCGCTCGGTATGCCCCAGCCCGCGCAGGGCGTCCGCCACCAGCAGGGCATCGTCCAGTTCGCCGCCGATCTCGTGCGACTGCTCGAAATGCGCACGGGCGGTGGTGAAATCGCCCGCCATGCGAATCACATTGCCCAGTCCCCACAGCGTCCAGCCCCGGCTGTAGTCGTCGTCGATCTGC
Source organism: Nocardia otitidiscaviarum (assembly GCF_007362295.1). Taxonomy (NCBI): domain Bacteria; kingdom Bacillati; phylum Actinomycetota; class Actinomycetes; order Mycobacteriales; family Nocardiaceae; genus Nocardia; species Nocardia otitidiscaviarum. Next base: position 7,561,519 of record NZ_CP041695.1, read on the forward strand.
GCGGCGATGTCCAGGGCCGCCTCGTAGTAGTGCCGCGCCGCCGCCGGATCGCCGCCCATGCGTTCGATATGCCCGAGCCCACGCAGCGAATCGCCCTCGAACTCGAGGTTCTGCAACTGCCGCGCGATGCCGAGCGCGTCCGCGTAGGCGTGCCGCGCCCGGTCGTAATCCCCGATATGCCTGGTCACCTCGGCATAGCCCCACAGCCCCGATGCCATGCGCAGCGGGTCGTCGATGCGGGCGGCGATGGCGTGCGCCTCCTGGAAACACTTGGAGGCCGTCTCGTAGTCACAGGCCAGCCGGTGCACCGTGCCCAGCCCGTAGAGCACATCGCATTCCGCCGTGGCGTCCCTGTCGCCGCGGGCCACATCCAGCGCCCGCACGAACAGCCACCGCGCGTCCGACCAGTGCCCGAGCCCGGACAGATGCGAGGCCAGCAGGCGCGCCAGCTCCCCGGCCTCCGCCGTCGGACCGGCCACCCGGATGCAGCCGAGCAGCACCTCCTTCTCCCCGGTCAGCCACTCCCGGGCCCGGTCGACCGCATCGGAGGGGCCGGGGCCCGGCACATTCGGGAAGCTGCCCGCCAGGTCGAAGGGGCGGGGCGCGCCCACCCGCCGTGCAATGGTCAGGCAGTACCGCACCAGTCGCCCGATGGCGGCGGCGCGCTCACTCGGCAGATCCTCCTGATCGGCCTGCTTGCGCGCGAACAGCCGGGTCACGTCGTGGATCCGGTACCGCTGCCCGGAGGGGCCGTTCACCGCCGGATCCAACAGCCCGACCTCGAAGATGCGGCGTATCAACGCGTTCGCGGCCAGCGGCGGCATATCCGCCATGGGCGCCAGCGTCTCCGCGGTGATCTCCGAACCGGGGAACAGCCCGAGCAGCCGGACCGCGCGGCGCAGTTCCGGCTCCCACAGTCGCTGGTAGGACAATTCGAATGCGGCGGCGAGGGATTCGCCCTCGGCGGCGAAGAAGTCCAGGATGGGCGCGGCCGGTGATTCCTCCGACGGCGTCCCGATCGGCGCGTGCTGCACCCGGTCGGTCAACCGCTGGAAGTCCCGGTCGGCGGCGGCGAGCATCTCCGGTCCGTGATGGGCGATCTGCCCGGCGACCAGGCGGATCGCCAGGGGCAGCCGCCCGGCCGTCTCCAGAATGCGGCGCACCGCCCCCACGTCGTAGCCGGGCGGCAGATGGCTGAGCCGCACCAGCAGTTCCTCGGCCTCGGCGGTGCCCATGGCATCCAGTTGCAGCGGGGCCGCACCCGACAGTCCGGTCAGCTTGTGGCGACTGGTGATCAGTACGAAGCTGCCGGGGGCGTGCGGCAGCAGATCGCGAACCTGCTTGCTGTCCAACGCATTGTCGAAGACGATGAGCATGCGGCGGCCGCGCATCTCGGCCCGCCAGCGTTCGGCGCGGCGGGCCGCTTCGTTCTCGATGGTTTCGGGCGGGACCCCGAGCCGCAGCAGCAGCTGTTCGAGTACGCCCGCCGGTGTGCGGGGGGTGCGGCCGTCGGAGTGTCCGCGCAGATCCTCCCAGATCCAGCCGTCCGGGTAGCGATCCCGATACTCCTCGATCAGGTAGCGGGCCAGGGCCGTCTTGCCCACCCCGGCCAGGCCGCTCACCACGTGCACCCCCGGTCCGCGCCCGCCCGCGTGCTCGCGCACCCGTCGGTGCAGTTCCGCGCGCTGATCGTGACGGCCGATGAAAGGCACTATGTCCGTGGGCAATCCGTGGTCGTCCAGGACCGGCGGCGCGGTGCAGCGCCGGGCCACCGCATCCCGGTAGCCGGTGATGTCACGCCCCGGCATCTTCGCCAGATCCGCCACATCCACCAGCTGCTCCCAGCTGGTCCGGTAGACGGTGGCCAGCACCTTCAGGGTGGCCACCGTGGGTCGCGGCCGTTCGCGCCCGTTCCCGCGGCTCCTGGGCCAGGACTCGAATTCCGAGATGCGGGCGGCGGTCATCGCCGCCCGGTCGTCCCCGGTGCTCCGGTTGTATTCGCGCGCGGCGGCTTCCAGGGTGTACCCGTTGGCCAGCCGCCACGCCTTGCGCGGGCGGCAGCCGTTGCGCTGCAATTCCGCCGCGAGCGGTTCCACCACCTGGTGTTCGGCCAGGCCGGTACCGAGTAGAATGCCGCGCAGGCGCTTTCGTGTTTCCGCCCCGTAGTCGTCGGAATCACCGTTTCGTGACACGGTGTGCCTCCCCGAGCGGCCGCCGTACGAGAAGTGCGGTCGACCATTGTGAATATTTCCTTGGTACCGCTGAAATTTCACCTGGTCAAGGGCCTGTCCACCGCCAAGAAATCCGGCCGATCGCTGAGATTCACCATGCGGTTCCCGCTCGCGACCATTGAGCCATCACCGGATCCGGACCCCGAGCGGGACGGGTCGAGCGAGAAGGGATGGGTCGATGGCGATTACCGCTTCGGATTGGCTGATCACCAGCGATGTGGCACACGAGGTCGCCTTCCGGGTCGACGTGCCGGAACCGCAGCGCGGCCGGTGGGTGCTGTCCTACCTGCCGACCTCGCGGCGGCTGACCCGGGAACAGGCCATCGCCGGTGTGGTGCTGGCCGAGATGATCCTCATGGGTCTGCTGCGCCCCGGCGGCGAATTCGACGCCGAGATAGCGGCGCTGCACGCCGGAATGCTGGGCCTCACCGTCACCGATGTGATGTGCCTGCTGGCCTTGCGCGTCGGCGACGGCGAACCGAAACCCCTGCGGCCCGGTGCGGCCTGCCCCGGTGGGCGCGCCGCGACGGCACCCGATCGGATCTGCCGCCACGGCCGCGCGCGCGAGGAGGTCAGCCGGTGATGCTGCTGGGATTCGGGCCGATGCTGTTCCCGCTGCCGCGCACCAACGCGGCCTGGTTCACCGGATTGTTCGTCGCGGTGGTGGGCTTCGCGGTCCTGGTACTGCTGGTGGTCGTCGGCAACTGCGGTGCCGCCGGTACCGGACCGCTCCCCGACACCTCGGGCAGCCCGCCGGTGACGGCCGACTGCTATCCGTTCTGTCCGGCGACGACCGGCGCGGTCCCGCCGGGTTGAGGCTCGGCGCGTGTCAGCGGGACAGGCCGGGAAAGTGGCTGCCCCCACACCCGTCCGCCGCGGTTTTCGGTGTGAACGTGCTCACATGAACCCGCGGTCGGGCGTGTTGGGTGTCGGTGGCCCGAATCACCGAAACAGTACGGGCGTTATGCAAAACCGCATGTCAGGGCTACCGGCAAGTAGGATGGGGTGCGGCAATTCGCACGCAAATTTCGCAGAGTTAGCAAACTATGATCGGAAGCTAGCTGAGATTCGCATTAGCAACAGGTAGACGGCAATTTTTTCCTGTGCCATCGTGTGGAAGTAACCACCGCAGGACTTGCAAGCCTGCAAATTGCCGCTCCAGCAGAGTTCGGACACCGCGAGAGTTCGAACTCTTCAGGGGGCACCCGAGACCGAATCAGGAAGTGGAGTCACAGATGTCGACTGTCGGCACTCCGAAGACCGCCGAAGAGATCCAGAAGGACTGGGACACCAACCCCCGCTGGAAGGGCATCACCCGCAACTACACCGCCGAGCAGGTTGTGAAGCTGCAGGGCACCGTTGTCGAGGAGCACACCCTCGCCCGTCGCGGCGCCGAGATCCTCTGGGATCTCGTCAACAACGAGGACTACATCAACTCCCTGGGCGCCCTCACCGGTAACCAGGCGGTGCAGCAGGTCCGTGCCGGCCTGAAGGCCATCTACCTGTCCGGTTGGCAGGTCGCCGGTGACGCGAACCTCTCCGGCCACACCTACCCGGACCAGTCGCTGTACCCGGCCAACTCGGTGCCGTCCGTCGTCCGCCGCATCAACAACGCGCTGCTGCGCGCCGACGAGATCGCCAAGGTCGAGGGTGACACCTCCGTCGCCAACTGGCTGGCCCCGATCGTCGCCGACGCCGAGGCCGGCTTCGGTGGCGCGCTGAACGCCTACGAGCTGCAGAAGGCCATGATCGCCGCCGGCGCCGCCGGTGTGCACTGGGAGGACCAGCTGGCCTCCGAGAAGAAGTGCGGCCACCTGGGCGGCAAGGTGCTCATCCCCACCCAGCAGCACATCCGCACCCTGACCTCCGCGCGTCTGGCCGCCGACGTCGCCGACGTGCCGTCGGTGATCATCGCCCGCACCGACGCCGAGGCCGCCACCCTCATCACCTCCGATGTGGACGAGCGCGACCGCGAGTTCCTGGACGGCACCCGCACCGCCGAGGGCTTCTTCGGCGTGAAGAACGGCATCGAGCCCTGCATCGCGCGTGCCAAGGCCTACGCCCCCTACGCGGACCTGATCTGGATGGAGACCGGCATCCCGGACCTCGAGGTCGCCCGCAAGTTCGCAGAGGCCGTCCGCAGCGAGTTCCCGGACCAGCTGCTGGCCTACAACTGCTCGCCGTCCTTCAACTGGAAGGCGCACCTGGACGACGCGACCATCGCGAAGTTCCAGCGCGAGCTGGGCGCCATGGGCTTCAAGTTCCAGTTCATCACCCTGGCCGGCTTCCACTCGCTCAACTACGGCATGTTCGACCTGGCCCACGGCTACGCCCGCGAGGGCATGACCGCCTTCGTCGACCTGCAGGAGCGCGAGTTCAAGGCCGCCGCCGAGCGTGGCTTCACCGCCATCAAGCACCAGCGTGAGGTCGGTGCCGGCTACTTCGACACCATCGCCACCACCGTGGACCCCAACACCTCCACCGCGGCGCTGAAGGGCTCCACCGAAGAAGGCCAGTTCCACTGAGCAGTCCCGCCTGAGGACACGCCTCGGGGCGGCCGTCGCATCACACCGTCGCCGCCCCGAGGGCACCGAACCCGTCGGGGGATCGCACGATCCCCCGACGGAGTTCCCCGCCCTTCCCGTCGACAGCCCCGGCGGGGAGGGCATTTACCTATAACTGGATAGCGAAAGACCTTAAGAAGGCGCAGGGTCATCATCAGTCCGACGCCTTCACACAGCTTGACTCTCGGGCACCGTGCAGGCGCGGTATCCGGCAGGCAATCGCAATCAGCCGCCCGCAGCAGTTGCGGGGAGGCGGAACGGAGCGGGACGTGAGCAGCGAGAAGATTCAGCGCGTCGGAGTCATCGGCGCCGGACAGATGGGCGCGGGCATCGCGGAGGTCTGTGCCCGGGCACACGTCGATGTGCTCGTGTTCGAACAGACCCGAGAGCTGGCCGCCGCGGGTCGCGCCCGCATCCTGCGGTCCCTGGATCGCGGCGTCTCCAGCGGCAAGATCACCGAGCGGGAGCGCGAGCAGGCCGCCTGGCGCCTGCGCTTCACCTCCGACCTCGGCGACTTCGCCGACCGCCAGCTGGTGGTCGAGGCCGTGCTGGAGAACGAGGACGTGAAGACCGCCATCTTCGCCGAACTGGACAAGGTCGTCACCGACCCCAATGCGGTGCTGGCCTCCAACACCTCCTCCATCCCGATCATGAAGATCGCCGTGGCCACCAACAACCCCGAGCGGGTCGTGGGCATGCACTTCTTCAACCCGGTGCCGGTGCTGCCGCTCGTCGAACTCGTCACCACCCTCAAGACCAGCGAATCGGTCTCCCAGCGCGCCGAGGCGTTCGCCTCCGACGTGCTCGGCAAGCAGGTCGTGCGCTCCGCCGACCGCTCCGGCTTCGTGGTGAACGCGCTGCTGGTGCCGTACCTGCTCTCGGCCATCCGCATGGTCGAATCCGGTTTCGCCACCAAGGAAGACGTCGACAAGGCCATGGTGCTCGGCTGCGCCCACCCGATGGGGCCGCTGGCGCTGACCGACCTGGTGGGCCTGGACACCGTGAAGTCCATCGCCGACTCCATGTACGCCGAGTTCAAGGAGCCGCTCTACAGCGCGCCCCCGCTGCTCATGCGCATGGTCGAGGCCGGACTCCTCGGCAAGAAAGCCGGAGCAGGCTTCTACCAGTACAACAACCGCTGAGCTAGAACGTGATCGGCGCTCGCGCTCACGCATCCACCCGGTGCGTGAGCCCGGCGTCACCCTCTCCACGAGTACGCCGTCACAGTTTGTGGCGGCGTCACCTGTCACCGGGCATAAGCTGCAAAGAGGTCGTTTCGGACCGCAGCTTGGAAGGAGTGTCCCGCTCATGGTGAATGTCACCGACGGCTTCGGATCCAGCATTCTGGGTTACCCGCGTATCGGGCCGCACCGGGAGCTCAAGCGGGCCTTGGAGTCGTACTGGCACGGCACATCGTCCCGCGACGAGCTGCTCGCGGTCGGGCGGGAGATCCAGGAGAGCCAGTTCCTCGAGCTGGCCGCCACCGGACTCACCCAGGTCCCCGGCAACACCTTCTCCTACTACGACCACATCCTCGACAACGCGCTGCTGTTCGGCGCGGTGCCTAAGCGGTTCGAGGCGTATCGCGAGGAACTGCACCCGCTCGACTTCTACTTCCTGATGGCGCGCGGCCGCCCCGACCTGCCGCCGCTGGAACTGGTGCGCCTGCTCAACACCCAGTACCACTACCGGCAGCCCGAACTCGACGCCGACACCCGGTTCTCGCTGCACCCCGAGGCGCTGCTCGACGAATTCGATCGCGCCAAGGAGCACGGCATCGAACTGCGGCCGGTCGTGCTCGGCCCGCTGTCGCTGCTGCTGCTGTCCAAGACCGGACATGTGCCCGGCGAGACCGAATTCGACAAGCTGGAGCTGCTGGACCGGCTGCTGCCGGTGTACGAGGAGCTGTTCGAGGTGCTCGCCAAGCGCGGCGCGACCTGTGTGCAGCTCGACGAGCCGTGCTTCACCAGCGAGCGCTCGCCGTCCACGCTGGAACTGTTCGAGAAGACCTACGAGCGGCTGTCCAAGGCGCCGCTGCGGCCGCGGCTGCTGGTGACCGGACAGTACGGCGATTTCGGGGAAGCGCTGGAGATCCTGGCGCGCACCAAGGTGGAGGCCATCGGCCTCGACCTGGCCAGCTACCGGATCACGCCCGACGAACTCGCGAAAATCCCCGGCATTCAACGCAAGCGGCTGTACGCGGGCGTCATCAGCGGCACCAATGTGTGGCGCGCCGACCGCTACGTGACGCTGGAATACCTCAACGCCATCTCCAAGGTGTGCCCGGATCTGGTGGTCTCCACCGGCACCACACTGCTGCACGTGCCCTACGACCTGCTCGTGGAATACGAGCTGGAAGAGCATGTGGCCGAGCGCCTGGCCTTCGCGAAACAGAAGGTGCTGGAAGTGGTTTCGCTGGCGAAGGCGCTGACGGAAGGCCCGTCGGAAAGATGGCGCAAGCGTCCGCGCGAGGTGCACTTCAAGCAGAAGCACGCGGTGCGGCACCGGGTCTACAACATCACCCCGGACATGCGCGAGCGCGAGCCGTACGAGATCCGTCGCGTGGCCCAGCAGGAGCGGCTGAACCTGCCGCTGGTGCCCGCCACCACGCTCGGGTCCTTCCCGCAGACCAACGCGATTCGCCAGGCGCGCTACGACCTCGGCCAGGGGCGACTGTCCTACGAGGAGTACCGCAAGCGCATCGAGGCCGAGATCGAGTCCACCATCCGGTTGCAGGAGGACATCGGTCTCGACGTGCTGGTGCACGGTGAGCACGAGCGCAACGACATGATCCAGTACTTCGCGGAGCTGCTCGACGGCTTCGCCACCACCCACTTCGGTTGGGTGCAGGTGTACGGATCGCGGTGTGTGCGGCCGCCGATCCTGTACGGCGATGTGGCGCGGCCGAAGCCCATGTCGGTGGAGTGGATCAGCTACGCGCAGTCGCTCACCGACAAGCCGGTCAAGGGCATGGTCACCGGCCCGGTCACCATGCTGGCCCGTTCGTTCGTGCGCCAGGACCAGCCGCTGTACGAGACGGCGGACCAGGTGGCGCTCGCCATCCGGGACGAGGTCGTGGATCTGGAGAAGGCCGGGATCGCCATCATCCAGGTGGACGAGCCGTCCATCCGCGAACTGCTGCCGCTGCGCCCGAAGGGTCGCCCCGAGTACCTGCGCTGGGCGGTCGGCGCGTTCAAGCTGGCCACCTCCGGCGTCCAGCCGGAAACCCAGATCCACACCCACATCGGCTATTCCAGCCGTGAGGACGTGGTGGCGGCCATCGACGAACTCGACGCCGACGTCACCGCCATCGTGGCCACCCGCTCCATCGAATGGGTGCTCAACGCGCTCAAGGAGGACTGCGCCGAGGGCGTGGGCCTGTCCCACGGCGTCGGCCCCGGTGTCTACGAAAGCCGTTCCGCTCGCATCCCCGATATCGACGAGCTGGACGAACTGCTCTCCGCCGCCGCGGAAGCCGTGACACCCCAGCGCCTCTGGGCCAATCCGGACGGCGGCCTGAAAACCCGCCACCACTGGCAACTCGACCCCTCCCTGCGCAACCTGGTCGCCGCGGCCCGCCGCGTCCGCCGCCGCGCGGAGGCGGCCGCCGCGGAGAAATCCGCGTAGGCACGGACAGTCGAGCGGCGCACGGACTTTCGTCCGTGCGCCGCTTGCTTGGGCCGGTGCGGGGTCGCGCCGATACAGCCTCCGCCCGCGGGTGCGAACCTAGAAGCTCGAGTGCATTCGAGGTCAAGGTCACCGCTGCGAGGTGCGGCGAGGTGCGCGCCGTGACGGCGTGCGCGGGTTAGCCTGCTCTGGCACGTTTTCGAGGTAGGAGGGTGACATGGGACTGTTCGACAATTTGAAGGATGCCGCGGGGAAGGCCGCCGATCTGGCGGCGCAGCATGCCGACAAGCTGGAGCCGGTGGTGGACAAGGCGGGGGATGTGATCGACCAGAAGACCGGCGGCAAGTACGCGTCGCAGGTCGACACGGCGCAGGAGGCGGCCAAGAAGGCGCTGCGCGAACAGGCGGGCAAGCAGTAGCGAGGTGCTCGACGCTGAGCGACCGGCGGCCGCGTTGCCGCCGGATTCGCTACCGCCGCACCGCCGTTCGCGCCGCCGGAGCGGCCGTCGCCGGGACCGTCGGTCCGGCCGGGTGCGGGCGCATGCCCGGGCTCAGTAGCCGCCGTTGTGCTTGTGGTCGTGGCCCCACTCGCCGTAGTGCTTCCAGCAGTAGTCGCGGTCGTAACCGCGGCTGTCCCGGTCGCAGTAGTAGTGGTAACCGCGGTCGTTGCGGTCGCCGTGGTCGGCGGCGGCGATGCCCGCGGTCGACGTGAGCGCGGCGGCGGTGGTGGCGAGGGCGATGGCGATGCGCTTGGCGGTCAGGGACATCGGGTGCTCCGTTTCGTCGATGACGGTGCCGGAGGTGGCTTCCGTCGGTGCACACCATGTTCCGGGGAAACGGCGCTCGGGTCTGTCGGCGTCTGAACGCTGTTTGTGTATCCGTGCCGACATTCGCGATCAGTCCTTCCGCGCGGGAGCCGGATGCGGCCGCCGTAGCCGTTCCCGCCACGGTTTGCGCTGCGCACCACCGGTTTTCAGTGAATCCGTCGGCTCGTTCACCTCGTACCGGCGGATATACGCGCCGATGAACGCCTGCGCCGTCGCCGTCACCGGAATCGCCAGCAGCGCCCCGGTCGCGCCGAACAGGGCCGCGCCCGCCAGCACCGCCCCGAAGGCCACCGCCGGATGCATGTCCAGCGTGGTCGCCGTGATCCGCGGTTGCAGCACATAGTTCTCGAACTGCTGGTACAGCACGATGAACAGCAATATCCACAGCGCCGTGCGCGGACTCTGCGCCAGGGCGACGATCACCGGCAGCGCACCCGCCAGGTAGGTGCCCACCGTCGGAATGAACTGGGACACCACGCCCACCCACAGCGCCAGCGCGAAGGCCGAGGGCAGATCGAGCACCCGCATGGCCGCGTAGTGCGCGAGCGTCGAGGCGAGGGCGAGCAGCGCCCGGGAGTACAGATATCCGCCGGTCTTCTCCACTGCGATATCCCACGCTCGCAGCACATGCTTCTGCTTCTGCGGCGGCAGCAGCGAGCACACCGCGTTGCGGAACCGCGGCCCGTCGGCGGCGAAATAGTAGGTGAACAGCAGCACGCCCAGGGCCTGGAACAGCACACCGACGGCGGTGGTGCCGATACCCCACACATCCCCGGCCAGTCCGACCACGTACTTCTCCAGCGAGGTGCTCATCTCGGCGGCCTTGCGCTGGATATCGGTACCCGAATAGTCGGTGTGGAAGGTCGAATTGATCCAGTTGACCGCATCGTCGGCATACCGCGGCGCATTGTCGACCAGCGAGGACACCTGGTCGACCACCAGTTCGCCCAGCGTCCAGACGAAACTGACCAGCACCACCAGCACGCCCAGGAACACCACCCCGGTGGCGGGTCCGCGCCGCCAGCCGCGCGCCGCCAGCCAGTTCACCGCCGGTTCGATGGCGAAGGCCAGGAACAGCGAGACGACCAGAATCGTCAGCAGCCCCTTGAGCTGCTGCAACATCCAGAAGGTGACGACCAGCGCCGCCACCGTGACCGCCGCGAGCAGATACGCTCGCGGCAGCCACCCCGGCAGCACGGAGGAGACGGGGACGCGCGCGGTCTCGTCGCCATTCTCGGGCGGACGGCCTGCCTGCTCGGACACACCTTCATGGTCGGACACAACGGCCAACGTAGCCGTGAACCGGTGTCAGTGGCGGCGCGGACCGCCGCGTGTCATCCGTCGGTCGGCGGAGCTCACATGGTGGCCGTGTCGATCACGAAGCGATAGCGCACATCGCTGGCGACGACCCGCTCGTACGCCTCGTCGATCCGGTCGGCGGAAATGGTCTCGATCTCCGCGCCGATGCCGTGCTCGGCGCAGAAGTTCAGCATCTCCTGGGTCTGCGCGATGCCGCCGATCATGGAGCCCGCCAGCGAGCGCCGGTAGCCCGCGATGGTGAACGGTTTGACCTGGAGCGGGTTCTCGGGCAGGCCCAGGATCACCAGCGTGCCGTCCAGGCGCAGCAGCTTGAGGTAGCTGTCGATGGGCAGATCGGCCGACACCGTATTGATGATCAGGTCGAAATGGCCGCGCAGGTCGCGGAAGGTCTGCTTCTCGCTGGTGGCGTAGTAGTGGTGCGCGCCGAATTTGCGCCCGTCGGCCTCCTTGCTGAGCGAATGGCTGAGCACGGTGACCTCCGCGCCCATGGCGGCCGCGATCTTCACCCCGACATGCCCGAGCCCGCCCATGCCGATGATGGCGACGCGCTTGCCGGGACCGGCGTTCCAGTGCCGCAGCGGTGAGAACAGCGTGATGCCCGCGCACAGCAGCGGCGCGGCCACATCGAGCCCGATGCCCTCCGGGATCGACACCACGAAGCTCTCGGTCACCACGATCTGGGTGGAGTACCCGCCGAGGGTGTACCCGCCCGGCTGGAACTCCTCCGGCACGGGCGTGTTGTAGGTCATGGTCGCGCCGGGGACGCAGTACTGCTCCTCCCCGGCCAGGCAGGGTTCGCACTTCCCGCAGGAATCCACCATGCAGCCCACGCCCACCCGGTCGCCGACCTGGAACTTGGTCACGGCCGAGCCGACCGCGGCGACATGGCCCGCGATCTCGTGGCCGGGCACGCACGGATACTGCGCGCCGCCCCATTCGTCCCGGGCGGTGTGGATATCGGAGTGGCAGATACCCGCGTATTCGATATCGATCAGCACGTCGTGCGGGCCGAGTTCACGGCGTTCGATGGCGACCTTCTCGAAGTGGCCATCCGGTGCGGAAACGGCATAGGCGGCAGCTGTGGTCATAGGTACATGCCTACTCCCGCATGCCACGATGAGCCAACCTTTCGTCTGTTATGTCACCCCGGTGCGCTGTGCTGGTACTACTGGAAGTACAAACGCCGGGCCCACGGGCACACAGGAGGCGGGTGGCCATGCACGAACGGGAACGGGAGCGAACCGGGGCCGGACGGTTCCTCGCGCTGGTGGTCGCCGCCGTGCTGGCCGTCGGCGCGCTGCTCGGCTACCAGGGGGAGCTGCCCCGCTGGCCCTTCCGCGCCGATGCCGTCGAGCACAGCCTGCTCGGTCCGCCGCTGCCGCCATTGGACGCCACGGTGGTCTCGCAGGTGGTCGAGCCCGCACTGGTCAATGTGAACGCGAGTGTGCGGCCCTTCGGGCTCGGGGCCGCCGGATCGGGCATCGTGCTCACCGCGGACGGTCAGGTGCTCACCAGCCATCACGTCATCAAGGGCGCGGAGCGGGTGCGGGTCACCGATATCGGCACCGGCGCGGAATACCCGGCCACCGTGCTCGGCTACGACTCGAGCGCCGATATCGCCCTGCTGGAACTCTCCGGCGCGGACGCGCTGCCGGTCGCGCGCCTGGGCAGTTCGATCCCGCTGCGGATCGGCGACGAGGTGCTCGCCATCGGCAATGCGGGCGGCACCGGTTCCCCGACCGCGGTGGGCGGCACCATTACCGGCCTGGACAGCACCATCGTGGCCCGGGATGCGGCCGACCTGTCGCGCAAGAACCTGACCGGCATGATCGAGATCGCGGGCGCGGTGAGCGCGGGGCAGTCGGGCGGCGCGCTGGTCGACCGGTACGGGGCGGTGGTCGGCGTGGTCACCGCCGCGTCGGGGGAGGTGCGGAAGCTGCTCGGTCAGGACCCGAGCGGGTACGCCGTGCCCATCGACGCCGCCATGGCCGTGGTGCGGCAGATCCGTTCCGGCACACCGACGGACACCGTGCACGTCGGACCGACCGCCACCCTCGGCATTCTCACCACCGACGACCGCGACGGCGGCGCGCGCATCGACCTCGCCATCTACGGCCTCCCCGCCCACGCGGCGGGCCTCACCGAGGGGGAGGTCATCATCGCCGTGGACGGTCAGCGCATCGCCACGGCCACGGCGCTGCGCGCCGCCCTCAATGTGCGGAAGCCGAATGATGTTGTGCGCCTGGACCTGACCGGTCCCGGCGGACAGCGCACGGTATACGTGACGCTGAGCGCCGGGCCGCCGAACTAGATCAGACCGAACTAGACCAGATCCAGCCAGTAGTCCTGGAACTGGAGGAACAGGATCAGCACCACCACGGCGTAGTAAACGGCGACCACGGTCCACCGCCACTCCACCACGATCTGCAGGATTCCCCGGGACCGCTCGAACAGCTGCCCGGTGGTGACGGCCAGCAGCACCGGCGTGGCCGCCCACACCACCATGCACCACGGGCACATGGCGTGAATCCGGTACGCCGCCTGGAAGATCAGCCAGCCGATGAACACCATGCCCAGCACCAGCCCGACCCACAGGCCGCCCCAGAACCAGCGCGGGAAGCCGATTCCGGCGATGCCGAGCACCGCCAGCGTCACCACCACGGAGAAGCCGACGATGCCGATGAGCGGGTTGGGAAAACCGAAGGCGGAGGCCTGATCCGATTCGATGACGGTGGTACAGGCCACCACCTGGTCGATACTGCACAGCGGCTTGAACCCGGGATCGGTGAGCAGCTTGAACTTGTCGACCGTCAGCACGATCGACGCGATCCAGCCCGCCAGGCCGCCGATCAACAGCGCCCAGGCGGCCTTGGGCGTAGCCGTGATGATCACTTCGCCGCGGCCTCGATCACCGGTCGCAGCCCGCCCTGGCTCATCAGCTCCTGCTGGGTCTGCACCTGCTCGCCGTCGACGTACACCGACGGCGTGGACTTGACGCCCGCGTCGAAGACGGCCTGCGTCTCGGCCTTCACGAAGGCTGCGTACTTGTTGTCCCGAATGGCCTGCGCCACAGCGGGATCGGTGTACCCGGCCGCGGTCGCGATCTCGATCAGCTGATCATCGGTGAGGCCGGGGCCGCCGCCTTCGGGCGTCTGCGCGGCGAACAGCTTCGCCAGGAACTGCTGGAACTTGGACGGATCGGTGGTGCCGACCACGTACGCCGCATTGGCGGCGCGCGAGGAGTACTGGTTGCTGGAGGCCCGGTCCAGGAACGAGATGATGTTGTACTCCACCGTCGCGGTGCCGTCGGTGACCGCCTGCTCCAGCACCTCGCCGTTGGCCTTCTCGAACATGGCGCAGGCCGGGCACTGCGGGTCCGCGACCACCTGGATCTTCACCTTGGCGGCGGCGTCGCCGACCCGGATGGCGCCACCCGGGGTGAGATTCGGCGGTACCGCGCCCTGGCTGGAATCGAAGCCGAGCGTCGGGTTGAAGGCGGTGGACTCGTCCTTGTCCTCCCGGCCCATGGCGATGCCGATGATGATCGCCGCGACCAGGCCCACCAGCACGGCGGCCACCACCACCTGGATGGCGATCTTGCGATTGCGGTCGGACCGCTGCGCCGCCGCGAGCGGGTTCTTCCGAAGATCCTGCTTGCTCACCTGTGCGTTCACCACGCCTTTCTGTCGCCTCGGACCCCTGCGCCTGCATCGTACGGCTGGGACCGCGAGATTTGCGTGACCGCTGACGGCCGCGACCAGACACACATCGAGCGCCATCATGGCGGGTGAACCTGAGAGATTCCTGTCCGTCGGTGGATCAGGACTTCAGCAGGCGGCGCTTCTGCTCCTCGATATCGAAATTCGCGGGCGGCCATTCCAGCTTCAGGCCCTGGAGGGCGTCGATGAGCAATTCGGTGACGGCCAGGCGCGAATACCACTTGTGATCGGCGGGCAGCAGATACCACGGCGCGTACTCGGTGTTCGTCCGGTCCAGAACGGCCTGGTACGCCTCCTGATAGGCGGGCCAGTGCGCACGTTCGTCGATATCGGCCGGGTTGAACTTCCAATACTTGTCGGTGCGTTCGAGGCGCTGCATGAGGCGTTTCTTCTGCTCGTCGAGCGAGACGAACATGGCGACCTTCACGATCGTGGTGCCGCTGTCGACCACCTTGCGCTCGAATTTGTTGATTTCGTCATAGCGCTTGTCCCACACCTCCGGCGGGACCAGTTCGTGGACGCGCACCACCAGGACGTCCTCGTAGTGCGAGCGGTCGAAGACGCCGATCTGGCCGGGGCGGGGCAGCGCCTTGCGAATGCGCCACAGGTAGTGGTGTTTGCGCTCGATCTCGGTCGGCACGCCGAAGGCGGCGTGGTCGACGCCCTGCGGATCCACCGAGCCGATGACGTGCCGGACGATGCCGCCCTTGCCCGCGGTGTCCATGCCCTGCAGGACCAGCAGGACGCTGCGCTGATCGCCGGATCGGCCGTTGGCGTACAGGCGTTCCTGGAGATCGGAGAGCACCACGGCCCGCTGGGCGAGCAACTTCTCCCCGGCCTTCTTGTCGCCCTTGAAGCCGGGGGTGGCCGAGGTGTCGAATTTCTTGACCTTCGTACCGTTCGCCCGCAGGGCCTTGGTCACCGGAACAGACCAGGTAGTCGACTTCGCCATCTCTGAGATGTAGCACGGCGGGATGGGCCCGCGTGGCGGACTCGCCGAAATCCACCCGTTGCCAAGCGTTCACCCACTTGTCGCCGGAACCGGAGGACTCACAGCCGAGCCATGTGCATGAGCGCGGCGGCGAAGTCCTCATCGTTCACCGGGGTCAGCGTCAGGTCGGCATCGGTGGTGAGCAGATAGCGGCCGTCGTCGGAGAAGTCCAGCCAGGTGCGGTGCCGGGTGGGCGGAGACAGCGGATTGGCCGGGTCCACCGACACGGTGATGAAACCGCGCCCGTCCACCGGCTCGTTCAGTTTGCGGCGGAAGAGGGCTGCGTCACCCCGGGTTTCGAGTTCGGCGCAGCGATGGCCGCCCGCATCGCTCAGCACCGCGTCCTGGGGTTCCCGCAACGGGGCGAGGCGACCGGCCGGTGCGGAGCCGACGGCCTCCACCAGCTCCCGGCCCAGGCGCTCGGCCGGGCACACCATGACGCTCACGGCGTCCGGCAGTCCGATCAGCACTCCGGCGCGCTGCTGCGCCACCGCGGCGAAGGCGCGGACGGCCGGGCCCGCGGTCCGTTCGCCGAACAGGGTGACGGTGGTGGCGTCGGAGCGGGCACAGAGCATGAGGGCGGCCGTGAGTTCCGGATCGGTGCGTCGCAGGAACCGGTGCCGCAAACGCTGTGCGGTATCCGGGGTTTCGGGCGTGGGGATGGTGTGCAGCGGATAGGGGCGGCGGTCCTGCCGGGTCTCCCGGGTCCAGATCAGGCTGAACTCCTCGGGAGTCAGCAGCCATTTGGTGTTCACGGCAGGAGTTCCCCCTGGTAGCCGGGATGTGCCGAGCGATTCCCGACGTCCGATGCGGACATGTAGGGCGTTCCCCTTTCTGCGAGCACCCCTGTGTCCCGCTGGGGACCCTACCGGAGCTCCCGAATCGGTGTGTGGATCCGGAAGTTGCTCGAATGTGACCTGGCCCACTATGGATTCCGATTTTGGATATCCATTTTGGATACCGCGCGGCAGGCGGGAGCGCGGTCGTCCCGCGGGCAGCGCCCCCGCATGCGGAGGCGCCGCCGGATCAGGCGGTCTCGACCTCGACGGTCATTCCGGCGGCGCGCAGCCGCTCGGTGAGCGCGTCACCCATGGCCGAAGCGGGAGTGAGGATTCCGGCGATCTCCGGCAGTGTGTCGAAGGCCAGCGCCAGCCCCGACTGCCCGAGCATGACCGAGGTGGCCTGATAGCCCGGATCGCCCTGACCGGCGAAGGTGCACACGTATTTCGCCCCGGAGGTGGTGTGTGCGAAGGTGCGCATGGTGAACCACCCACTGCGGCGGGCGCTTTCGCTCGGACCGGTGCCGGGCTTGGGCACCATGCGGTCGAGCAGCCTGCGGCCCACCGCGACGCGCGACAGCACCGCGCCCGCGGCCATGGTGGCCACGATGCCGCCCGCGACCCCGGCGGCCACCAGCGGTGCGGTGGTGGACGATCCGACGCTCATGACCTCCCGGTAGCGGAAGTTCTTGCCGTACGGCCAGCCGAGCAGGCCGTTGCTGCGGCGCACCACCTTGGTGTTGTGCGCGGCCATCACGAAGGTCGCCACCCAGCCGTCCAGGCTGGGATCGATGCTCGACGCCCGGGCCAGCGCCTGATCGGTCTGGCGGCCCACGTCGGGGTCCAGGGATTTGTCCGGGCTGAGCGAATACGGATGCGACATGATCGACGCCTTGGCCGGATCGGCCGCGATGGCCTCCATCATGGCTCGCCCGGAATCCACGGTGCCGCCGCTCACGCCGCCCTTGAACGCGGCCACCAGCGTGGTGTCGGTCAGCTCGCCGGTATTGTCCGCGACACTGCGCCGGTACAGCTGGTACACGCTCAGATCCGACGGAATCGAGTCGTAGCCACAGGAATTCACGATCTTCGCGCCGGTCTCGGCGGCCTTGTCGCCGAAGCGGTCGATGCATTCGCGGATGAACAGCGGCTCACCGGTGAGATCGGCGTAGTGCGTGCCGTTCTCGGCGCACGCCTGGACCAGCGGCAGACCGTAGCGCAGGTACGGGCCGACCGTGGTCACCACCACCGTGGTGCGCGCGGCCAGCGCGTCCAGCGACGCCTGATCCGACGAATCCGCGATCACCAGCGGCCAGTCCGCCGCGGCCGCACCGAGTTCGGCGCGCACCTCCGCCAGCTTCGCTTCCGAACGGCCCGCCAGCGCGATGCGCGCGCCCGCGGGCGCGGCCTGGGTGAGATATTCCGCGGTCAGTTTCCCCACGAAGCCGGTCGCCCCGAACAGTACGAGGTCGAATTCCCGATCGGCCATTGCCTTCTCCTCATGCGGCGGTTCACGCCTTGGTGGTGGTGCGTTTGCGGGTGGTCTTCTTCTTGGCGGGCGCGGCCTTCGGTTTCGGCTCCGGCGCGGGGCGGGTCGCCAGCCAGGCGTGATGCGCCTTGCCCAGATCGGTGACCGGTTCGTCGCCGTAGAGCCATTCGCGGGCGATGCGGTGCCAGTTGTTGGTGGCCTCCAACTGTCCGAGCATGCCGAAGGTCAGGAAATCCGCGCGCCGCGAGAACAGGTGCTCCGGCGGCAGGTTCTGCTGTTTCATCCCCGCGAACTCACTGGCCCGCGGATCCACCGCGAGCACGAACGCCCCCGAGGCCAGCTCGGGCGTGATGGTCAACTCCTGGTCGATGAGCGCCCACTCGCAGGCCGCCAGCACGTATTCCAGGCACTCCTCGGGCGTGATCTCCTCGGGTGACTCGATCACGCCACGCTGCACCATGAGGTCACGCAGATCCTCGGCGCGCTCCTCGGCGGCGGCGCGGATACAGGTGATCTCGAACTGGACGTGCTCGGGATCCATCCGGTTGAACAGCCCGAAATCGAGGAAGGCGACCCGCCCGTCATCGCCGAGCAGCAGATTGCCCGGATGCGGATCGCCGCAGAATTCGTTGAAGGTGAACAGCGAACCCACGTAGAAGCGGTAGATGATCTCGCCGATGCGATTGCGCTCGGCATCGGGCAGCTGCCGGATCTCGTCGAAGCCGCGGCCCGCGAAGTACTCGCTCACCAGCACCCGGGTGGTGGACAGCTCCGGCATGGTGTCGGGTACGAAGATGAACGGATGCCCCGCGAACAGTCGCGCGATCTCGCGCTGGGTATCGGCCTCGGCGACGTAGTCGAGTTCGCTCTCCAGATTCAGCCGCAGCTCGTCCAGGACCGCGGGCGTCACCCACGGCATGGCCGACTGTAGGACGCGGCGAAACATGGCCAGGTTCTTCAGATCCGCGCGCACCGCGGCGTCGATACCCGGGTACTGGACCTTCACCGCCACGGTGCGGCCGTCGTGCAGGGTCGCGCGGTACACCTGGCCGATGGAGGCGGCGGCGATCGGTTCCGGCTCGAAGGTGGCGAAAACCTGGTCGAGCGGTTTGCCGTAGTCCTCCTCGATGACCGCGCGCATGACGTCGAAGTTCACGGTGGGCGCGCTGTCGCGCAGGACGGCGAGGCGGCGCTGGAAGCGGTCGCGGTGTTCGGGCGGCACCAGATCCAGGTCGAGTACCGAGAGCATCTGCCCGAGTTTCATGGCGACGCCCTTCATGGTGCCCAGCACCATCACCATCTGTTCGGTGGCCCGGATCATGGACTCCTCGGCCATCCGGGCGCGGACGGCCTCCGAACGCCCCCGCATGGAACGCCGGGTCTTCTGTGCGCGCAAGGCATTACCGGCGACCGCCATACCGAGCTTCGTCCCCCGCGCCAGCCTGGATGTGGGCAGCTCTTTCGCCATAGGTGACCCTCCAGAAGGTGTCGGCGCCCCCGTTGGTGCCGACTCGGCGGCTGTTCCCGCACTCTCGTGCCCGCCGTTGATCAGACTAACCAAAGGGCGTCGATCCGGCCTAGCACCGTGTGTCTGCCGAACGGACTACCCCGGTGCGGATTGTTGCCGTGCGGATTTCCGCTTCGTGGAAAGTTCGGTCGGCAGGAACCGGATCGGCCCGTCAGGCCCGGTTTTCCGGATCCGGGAGCACATGCTCCTGGGCGTTGAACCACTCCCGCGAACCGCCCGCGCGGATCATGCCCTCGATCGCGCTCCACGCCATCATGGTGAGGTAGTCGAGCATCTCCTCACTCGACATGGTGCGGTTGGTGACCCACCAGTCCGTCGCCAGCTGCACACCGCCGACGAGGACGTACGCCCACAGCATCGCCCCGCGCGTATCGACCTCCCGGTCGATCGCCTTGTCGGTGATGACCGCCGCCACCACCTGCGCGAACAACTTCTCGAAGTCGGCGAGCGTGGAGGTGTCGGTGGAGGCCCCGTTGCCCATGATGAAGCGGTAGACGTCGGTGTCGGCGTCCACCGTGTGCACGTAGGCGGCGAGCGTATTGCGTACCAGCTGATATTCGTCGAGGTCGTCGCTGATGGCCTCGTAGATGCGCGGCATGAGCGTGGTCTCGATGAACCGCTCCATGGTGGCCCGCGTCAGATCCTGCTTGTCCGAGAAGTATCGGTACAGGACGGTTTTGGACACGCCGATCTCGGCGGCGATCTCGTCCATGCCCACATCGCCGCCGCGCTTGCGGATGGCGGCGAGGGTCCCGTCGACGAGTTCCTCGCGTCGATCTATCTTGTGCTGCTGCCAGCGTCGCTTGCGGCCGTCCACGCGGCCGGGGCGCGCTGTGGTGTCCATGGCGGCGCTCACGGTCTCCTTCGTGGTCAGCGTCGACTCCCTCGCTCGCGTTCCGGTGCTGGTCCCCTTCAGCTTAAGCCTCGCATGCGCCCGATATCGCGGTTCGGGCGCGGCCCGGTAGCCGGGCGCAGTCGGCGCGACACCGCAGAATGGAACATATGGAGCAACCCACCGGCAGCACCGGGGTACTCGAACCGACCAAGAAGAGCGCGCCGACCGGGGCCTTCGCCGACCTCATGGACGAAGAGGGCAAGGCGCGCGACCTACGGCGGATGAAATTGGTCGCCACCGCCTTCCTGGCCGTGGCGACGATCATCTATCTCTTCTGCCGCTGGACCGAATCGCGCGGCGCGGGCGGCGACTGGGTCGGCTACGTGCGGGCCGCGTCCGAGGCGGGCATGGTCGGCGCGCTGGCCGACTGGTTCGCGGTGACGGCGCTGTTCCGGCATCCGCTGGGCCTGCCGATTCCGCACACCGCCATCATCCGCAAGAAGAAGGATCAGCTTGGCGAGAGCCTGGGCGATTTCGTGCGCACCAACTTCCTGTCCCCGGACGTGGTGGCGGAGAAGGTGAATTCGGCCCAGATCTCGCTGCGCCTGGGCCGCTGGATGGCGAATCCGGAGCATGCCGAACGGGTGGCGGAGGAGTCGGCCACCATTCTGCGGGCGGTCATCGGCGTGCTGCGCGACGAGGATGTCGAGCAGGTCATCGACCACACCATCGTCAAGCGCATCGCCGAACCGCTGTGGGGGCCGCCGATCGGCAAGGTGCTCGACGAGCTGCTGGCCGACAACCGGCAGCAGCCGCTGCTGGACCTGTTGGCGGAGCGGGCGCACCAGTGGGCGCTGGGCAGCCAGGAGACCATCGACCGCATCGTCGAGCGCGACGCTCCGGGCTGGGCGCCGAAGTTCGTCAACACGCTGCTGGCCGAGCGGATCTATCGGGAATTGGTGGAATTCACCTGGAAGGTGCGCTCGCAGCCGGATCATGAGGTGCGGCAGGCGGCGAATCGGTTCCTCTCCGAATTCGCGCACGATCTGCAATTCGACGACGCGATGATCAAGAAGGCCGAACGGGTGAAGTCGGAACTGATGGGCCGGGAGGAGATCACCGGTATGGCGCATGCCACCTGGCGGGCGGCCAAGCGGATGATCCTGGAGTCGGCCGAGGATCCGAACTCCACCCTGCGGCGCAAGGTGGCCGACAATGTGCAGCAGTTGGGTCAGCGGCTGGTGGACGAGCCGGGTATGAGCGAGCGGGTCGACGGCTGGGTCGAGCGGGGCACCCGCTATCTGGTGTCCAACTACGGCCAGGAGGTCGCGACGCTGGTCAGTGACACGGTTGCCCGCTGGGATGCGGAGGAGGCCAGCCGGAAGATCGAATTGCAGGCGGGCCGCGATCTGCAATTCATCCGGATCAACGGAACGGTGGTGGGATCGCTCGCGGGCCTGGCGATTTATTCCATATCGCATCTGCTGTTCCAAGGCTGACGGCAAAACTGGACAAATGCCTAGATATGGCGGCCAGGCGTTTGCCGAATAGGTGCTAGCAAGGGTGCTTGCAAGAGCTAGCACCCTGACTTAGAATTGACCCCACAACCGCCGGAAGGTGAGTGATGGCACAGGAACCCGAGGTTCCCAACCCGAACATCGACCCGTCGTCGGAGACGTCCGACGATGGCGGAGATGCCAAGGGCCGCGTAGCCAACGCGGCGCACGACATCGGGGGCTTCATCCGGGCGCAACGCGAGGCCGCGCAGGTCTCCCTGCGTCAGCTCGCCGCGCTGGCGGGGGTGAGCAATCCGTACCTCAGCCAGATCGAGCGTGGATTGCGCAACCCGTCCGCCGAGGTGCTCGCGCAGATCGCGAAGGGTCTGCGGGTGTCCTCGGAGGTCTTGTACATGCGGGCCGGGTACCTCGAGCAGAGGCCGCACAGCCCGGTCCGGGATGCCCTGCTGGCCGAGACGGCGATCACCGAACGCCAGAAACAGGTGCTCCTGGACATCTACGAATCGTTCCGCCGGGAAAACGCGGCGAACGAGGACCGAGGGGACGCGACGGACCACAAGGGGGGCGTTCCCGGGGGAGACAGGGACAACGAGGTTCCGCACCGCATCACTGAAGTTCCGCCACGCCAGGAGAACGAACAACCATGACCGAAACCAAGCTTCCCACTGCCGTAGCCAAGCCGCTGTACGCCGGCGTCGGCGCGGGCGACACCGTGTACGCGCAGGTCAAGGACATCGTCGAGAAGGTGCGCGAGCAGGTCGCCGCCACCGACGTGTCCGGCCGCGTGGAAGAGGCCCGCGAGCGCTTCGCCAACCTGCCGGCCGATGTGCAGGAGCAGATCGAGACCATCCGCACCCGGGTGTCCTCGCTGCCCTCCGAGCTGCCGGACGACCTCGCCGAGCTGCGCGAGAAGCTCACCGCCGAGGAGCTGCGCCGCCTCGCCGACCAGTACTACCACCAGGTCCTCGACCTGTACGCCGACCTGGCCGCCCGCGGCGAGGAGACGGTCGAGCGGCTGCGCGCCAACCCGACCTTCGAGGAGCGCTTCGAGCAGGTCGAGAGCTTCTACAGCGATCTGGTGACCCGCACCGAGGATGTGCTCGGCAAGGTGCAGGACCAGGTCGGCCCGCTGCTGGGCCGCGCGGCCGAGCAGGCCGAGGAGATCGAGGAGACCGTCGAGGCCGAGGTCGTCAAGGTGACCGACGAGCCCGCCGAGACCCCGGCCGCCAAGAAGGCCCCGGCCAAGAAGGCTCCCGCCAAGAAAGCCCCGGCCAAGAAGGCCACCCCCGCCGCCAAGAAGTAAGCGGCACACCCCGTTCCGGCGGCCTCCGCACATGACGATGCGCGGAGGCCGCCGTCGGCGTTCTCAGTGCCGTCGCCCGGAACTCCGGCGGGTGTGGCTCACGGCTCGACCTCGGGAGCGGGGCTCGCCTCCGGCCGACTCTCGCCGAGGATCCTGCGTGCCCAGAGCGTCGCGGTGATGTCCAGGCCGATGGTGACCAGCAGTGGAATGGCCAGGGCGGCGGCGAATGCGGCGTCTCGGTGCGGATAGCCGCTCCAGATCCACAGCGCACACGCGGTCAGCAGCGGGTAGGCGACGATTCGCCAGGTGGTCATCCTCATAGCGGCCGATTCTGGGCGGCACTCGGGGACGGCGCGAATCCGGTATGTCCGACCGGTGATTTCGGGCCGGTGCCGTGGCGGTGTTGCTCGTATCATGGGTGGGGTGACTTCGATTACCGGGATGATTTTTCTGCTGCTGTGGCTGGGTGCGCTCGGTATGACCCTCTTCGCGCTGATCCACGCGGTTCGGCAGCGCCCGGACGCGTTCACGGCCGTCGACAAGCTGAGCAAGCCCGCATGGGTCGGCATTCTGTGCGGCGCGCTGCTGTTCGTGCTGCTGGCGCAGGGCGGCGTGGGATTGCTGATGATCATCGCGGTCGTCGCCAGCGGTGTGTATCTGGCCGATGTGCGGCCCAAGGTCGATGAGGTGCAGCGCGGTCCGCGCTGGTAGACGCGGCGGAGGCGGGCCTCCGCGAAGAAATTGCCGGGTGTCGGCGGTCCTGTGTGGACTGCGGGCACCCGAATTTTTTTGGTGCTTGCACTAGCAAGCGGGCCTCCGATGGAGTTACTGTATCTAGCAGTAACACAAAGGAGTGTCCTATGCGGGCAAAGCTGCCTATACCAGCGGACCTTGCGGGGCGGGTCCGCGATCTGATGCTCGCCCACCGGGCGGGCCTGCGGACCCGGGCCTACGAGACCGCGGCGCTCAACACCCCGTCCGCGCCCCACGAGGTCGTCACCGTCACCGCCGGTGACGGCACCCGGTTGCGGGCGCACGTCTACGGTCCCGCCGACGCCGACACCATCGTCCTGGTGCACGGCTGGACCTGCAGCCTCGAATACTGGAACCCCCAGATCAACGCCTTCGCCGGCGACTATCGCGTGGTCGCCTACGACGTGCGCGGCCACGGCGAGAGTGAGCGCGGCCGCAGCCCGCTCACCACCGACCTGTTGGCCGACGACCTGCAGGCGGTGCTGGAGGCCACCCTGCGCCCCGGCGAGCGCGCGGTCCTGGTCGGCCACAGCCTGGGCGGCATGACCATGCAGGCGTGGGCCGGTCGCCACCCCGAGCAGGTGCCCGCCCGCGCGGCGGCCGTGCTGCTCACCAATACCGCGTCCGCGGATCTGATCGCCGAGACCACGGTGGTGCCGAGCTTCGGCCCCGAATTGGCCCGCCGCCTCCCCTTCTTGATCGGCCTGCTGGCCCTGAGCGCGCCGCTCCCGCTGCCGCCGGTCGCGCCGATCCCCTGGGTGCTGCGCCGTCAGATCATGACGCTGGCCGCGGTCGGCGATATCGCCGTGTTCTCGCACAACATCGTGCGCTCCTGCCCGGCGGCCGTGCGCGGTCGCTTCGGCACCCTGCTGTCCTACCTGGATGTGGGTCGGGGCGCGTTGAACTTCACCGTGCCGACCACGGTCATCGCGGGCGAGTTCGATTTCATGACCCCGCCCGTGCATTCCGAGCGCATTGTCGAAATGCTGCGTGAGGTGGGCTCTTTCGACGGCTACCACATTCTCCCCACCGGCCATCTCGGCAATGTCGAGGCATACGAGCGGTTCAACGCCGAACTGGCTCGGGTTGCCAAGGCCGCCTTCGCGATTCCGGCCGCCGTCGGCGCGTAGATCGCTCGCGCGGGAGCGCGGATGCCCGTGCGACAACGGTGTCGTGCGGGCATTCGGCATGCTCTAGCGGGCATATTCCACGCTCAAACTGTGTTGTAGGTAACAGCCGCGCCGATTTCCCGGACGAATGTCATTGCGGCGGAACGGGTAATCAATGAAAGCGGCCGCATACGACCGAGTGTCACGATTCGGGTGCTTGCTATTGCTAGCGCCAGTGCTTGCTGGGTAGTGTGCCGTAGGACACAAAGGAGTGCTCATGCTGGTGAAGCTGCCTGAAGCGGTGACCGACCTCCGGGCCGACGCGCTGACCGCCCCGTACCGGGCCAGACTGCGGGCTCGGACGTACGCGACCGAGTCGTTCAACGCACCGCGAATCGCCCCCGACGTCATTCCCGTCACCACGCGCGACGGCGCGAAGCTGCGTGTGCACGCCTACGGCCCGGCCGATCGCGATGTGCTGATCTTCGCGCACGGCTGGTCGTGCAGCCTGGAGTACTGGTACCCGCAGATCAACGCCTTCGCCGGTGACTACCGAGTGGTCTCCTTCGATCAGCGCGGCCACGGCGAAAGCGACCTCGGCACGCGCGGTTTCAGCGATGCGCAGCTCGCCGACGACTTCTCCGACATCCTGGACGCGGTGCTGCGTCCCGGGCAGCGCGCGGTGCTGGTGGGACACAGCATGGGCGGTATGACCATTCAGGCGTGGGCCAAGCACTATCCGGAGCAGGTGGCGCAGCGGGCCAGGTCGGTCCTGCTGGCCACCACCGCGGCGGGTCGAATCTCCGCCCGCGCCACCGTGATTCCGCTGTTCAACGATCTGATTCCGGCGCCACGCCTGATGGCGCTGGCGCTGTTCGGCACCCCGGTTCCGCTGCCGGGCGGCCCCGCGGTGAATCTGATCGCCAAGTCGCGGCTGCTGACCCCGTCGGCCACCACCGACCAGGCGGTATTCGGCCTGTCCATCGTGCGCTCGTGCCGTCCGTCGGTGCGCGCGGCCGTGGCCCGCGGGCTGATCGACCTGGACATCAACGGCGCCGCCGCGGACCTGTGCGTACCCACCACCGTCATGGCGGGCTCACACGACCGGCTGCTGCCCGAGATCCACTCCCGCGAGATCGCCGACACCCTCTCGGCGGCGGGCAATCTGGAGCGCTACGTGATCCTGCCGACCGGCCACCTGCCGAATATCGAGGCCGTGGACGAGTTCAATACCGAGGTCGACCGCATTATTCGCATCGGCCGTCGCGGAAATATCGCCGCCGCCGGGTAATCCGGCCGGCCCGGTCGAACGCCTTCGCCGCTGCGCCCGAGCGACACTGTGGGCGCGGCGGCGACTGCCTTTCCGCCGTGCGGCGTTCCGCCACGACCGTGGCGGACAACCGCCGCGTTCAGGAGAAGACGACGGTGCGGCGGCCGTGGACGAGCACCCGGCCCTCGAGGTGCCAGCGCAGCCCGCGCGCCAGCACCACGCGCTCGATATCGCGCCCCTGCCGGACCATATCGCGCACGGTGTCGGCGTGGTCGATGCGAATGACGTCCTGTTCGATGATCGGTCCCGCGTCGAGTTCGGCCGTCACGTAGTGGCAGGTCGCGCCGATCAGCTTGACGCCGCGGGCGAATGCCTGGTGATACGGGCGTGCGCCCACGAACGACGGCAGGAAGCTGTGGTGGATATTGATGGCGCGCCCCGCCCAGTGCTCGCACAGTTCCGGCGGCAGCACCTGCATGAACCGGGCCAGCACCACGGCGTGCGGATCGTGCACGTCCACCAGCTCGCGCACCTGCTCGAAGGCCGGGCCGCGTTCGGCGGGGTCCTTCGGGAAGGGCACGTAGTGGAATTTCACGCCGTGCGCCTCGGTGATCGCGGCCAGGTCGGGGTGGTTGCCGATCACGGCTTCGATGGTGGCGGGCAGCTCGCCCATGGTGGCGCGGCCGAGTAGGTCGTGCAGGCAGTGCCCGTCCTTGCTGACCAGCAGGACGGCGCGGCGCTTGGCTCCGGAGTCGTGGACCTGCCATTCGGTCTCCGGACCCAGCTCCGCCGCCACGGCGGTGAACCGGTCGCGCAGTTCGTCGAGGCCGAACGGCACCGTGGCCGCCTCGATGGCCTGCCGCGTGAAGAACCAGCCGGTCTCGAAATCGGAGTGGTAGCCGGCCTCCACGATCGACCCGCCGAAGTCGGCGATGAAGGAGGTGATCCGGGCGATGATGCCCGGACGGTCCGGGCAGCCCAGGGTCAGCACGTAGCGCCGATCATCGGTGGCAGCGGCAGAACTCATACCGGCCATCCTCCCAGGGGCGGCACTGTGACCTCCGTCAGGGGCGAGCCGCGACGTCCGCGTCAGGGGCGAGCCGCGCGCGGCGTCTCCGGCCGTCACCCCCTGGCCGTGGCGGTACGGCCCGTCATTCCCCGGCGCGGCTCGCGTGCGGAACCCGAGGTCAACCGAGATCGTAGAACGGGTCGGCGTAGCGGAACTCGCCGCTGATCTCGTCCTCGTACGCGCTCAGCGGCCGCACCTGGAAATGCGACGCCCATTCGGGATTGTCCGGCACGATGCTCAGCCGCGCACCGGGCACGAAGCCGAATCGCGGGTAGTAGTCGAGACTGCCCAGCAGTCCCACCAGGGGCTCGTCGAGTGCGTCGGCCGCGCCCAGCGCCGCGTGCATCAGGGCCGCGCCGACGCCGCCGCTCTGGAATTCCGGCAGTACGCCGATCGGGCCCAGCGCCAGCACCGGGAACGGCCCGACCGCGGCCCGGGTGAGGCAGATATGGCCGACCACGCGGTCCTGAATCTCGGCCACCATGGTGAGTGTCGGCATCCATCCGGAGTTGTCGCGCAGCCGCCGGACGAGATCGACCTCGGGGGGATCGGCGAGGGCCGCCGGTGCGCCATCGTCCGGCCAGGGCTCGCCGTGGGCGTTGGCGTACTGGGCGGCGAAGGCGTTCCGGTGCACCGCGGCGATGGCGGCGACGTCGCCCGGACGCTCGCGACGAATCAGCACACCTACGAGTGTGCGGGACAGCGGTCCGCACTCGCAATGAAATTGCCACCGATATGCCAAACTCACAGCCCATGGCACAGCTTTCCCGCCGGGACGTGGCGGCACTGATCGATCACACCCTGCTCGCACCGGAGGCGACCGCCGCGCAGGTGGCCGCGCTCGTGGACGAAGCCCGCGACCTCGGCGTCTTCGCGGTCTGCGTGTCGCCGTCCATGCTGCCGCTGCGCGCCCCCGGTCTGGCGGTGGCCACCGTCGCGGGTTTCCCGTCCGGTAAGCATCATTCGCTGGTCAAGGGCACCGAGGCGCGGCTGTCGGTGGACCAGGGCGCGGACGAGGTGGATATGGTCATCGACGTCGGCGCGGCGGTGGCGGGGGATTTCAACGCGGTGCTGGGCGACATCATCACGGTGCGCGAGGCCATCGGGGACCGCGCGCTGCTCAAGGTGATCATCGAATCGGCGGCCCTCACCGATGCCGCGATCGTGGAATGCTGCCGGGCTGCCGAACGCGCCGGAGCCGAATTCGTGAAGACCTCCACCGGTTTTCATCCGTCCGGCGGGGCGAGCGCGCACGCGGTGCGGTTGATGGCCGAGACGGTCGGGGGTCGCCTGGGCGTCAAGGCCAGCGGCGGCATCCGCACGGCGGAGGCGGCGGCGGAGATGATCGCGGCGGGGGCGACCCGGCTCGGGTTGTCGCGCTCGCGCGAGGTGCTGGCCGGGTTCCCGGACTGATGCCGCGGCGCATCGTCGCGGCCCGAGCCTGGTGACGGCGCGCTGGACGGCCGCTCGCACGGCGACGCCGACCGGGTCCGGCCCGGTCGGCGCGCTGTCGGTGCGTACCTCAGCAGCGGAAGTCGGAGGAATCCCCTTGCGCGGCGGGCAGTTCGGTCTTGCCGCCCGCGAGCAGGACGCGCAGGCCGCTGTCGGTGACCTGGACCTCGGTGGGCTGCAGGCCCATCGGGTAGCTCTGCAGGCTCTCCGCCATCAGGTCGACGATGCCCTCGACCAGATCGGTGGGCAGGCCGAAGCCGAGCAGCGAGGCCGCTTCGGTGGTGACCTCCACCCTGCCGCCGACCACCTGGGGCTTGACCTCGAGGCCCGCGAGTCCACCCAGCACCGCGAAGGTCAGCGTGTCCTTGGTCGGATTGGACTGGACGCCGGAAACCAAGCCGCCCAGGGTTTTCGCGATGCCGTCGTTGCTCCAGGTGACGTCGGCGGAGGAACTGCCGATGGTGCCGCCGCCGCGCCCGTTGTCCACCACTTCGATGTCGTTGAACTTCGCGTGCACCACCATGCCCACGGCGGGACCGAATTTGGTGTCGTCGCTGTTCACCGTCACCGACGACACCTTGCCGTCGAACATGGTGATGAGCATGGGTTTGGCCCCGAAGGACACGTCGATCCTGGACCCCATCTCCTGTTCGAACTGGGAGGTGATGCAGTTCTCCACGGTCCGCCGCGCGTACGCCTCACCACCGGCCAGGGCGGCGATGGCGAGCAGCGAGACCACGAGAGCGACAACGAGCAGGGTGCGACCACGCATCCAGGACGAACCTCCTCCGGAGCCAGCGGCATTCGGCCCCACCGGTGGCGGGGGAGTGGTCGGCGGCTGCTGTTCACCGCCGGGTGCCGCGCCCGCCGCCAGAGCGGCCGCGTCGAAGGTCTCGGTGCCGTATGGTCCCAGCGCCGTGGTGTCCTGGCGGTCGGACGGGTACGGAGCGCCGGTCGCGCCGAGCACCGCGGTGTCCTGGTGGCCAGACGGATTCGGACCGCCGGTCGGGCCGAGCACCTCGGTGCGGTGATCGGCCGGATTCTCCTCTGCCCCGCGCATTTCGGCGTGCTGCGGGTATGCGGCATCGGGGGAGTTGCCCAGTACTTCGGTGGGCGCCGAGTCGGACACGGACACACGGCCGGGGAATGCCTTGGTGGTGTCGTTGTTTCCGGCCGTCGGGTTCGCGCCGAGTACTTCGGTCGGTGCCGAGTCCGAGACCGACTCGCGGTCTCCGAATGCCCGTGTGGTGTCGTCGATTCCGGGTGCGTCTGGCGCATGCCCTGCTCGGGTGTCGGAGGTGGTCTCGCCGCTGCCGAGAATCTCGGTGGCGTGGTCGTCGGCGGATGCTTCGGGTCTGTGTTCGGCGGTGGGGTCCGGTAGGGCGGTGCCCGGCTCGTGGCTCACTTCGTTTCCGGTGCCGCCGACCAGGGTGGCGTCCGGGTCCGAGGCGTGAGGCGCGCCGGTATCGCGCTCGGCCGCGTCGTCCGAGGTGGGTTTCGAGCTCATGGGGGCGATTCTTCCCGAGGTTTCTGTGTGGGCTCTGTGCTTCCGATGAGGTGTTGACCGAACCCGGGCGGAATGTGACATAACGCACAAAGAGCGGCGTAACCTGTTTCACATGGCTGGGGAAGCCGCAGCGGAGCGGGATTTCGGGCGCGGATGGCAGGCGTTGCGGCAGCTGGCCGGCCGGCACGCGGGGTATTTCACGACCCGGCAGGTGCTGCGCACCGGCTGCGAGGTCCAGGTCCGCGACGGTTTGCGGGACGGCACGGTGTCCAGGGCCGGAGTGGGCCTGCTGCGCCTGACCGACTGGCCCGACGGCCCGCTCGACGAGTACGCCATGTGGTCAGCCTGGTTCGACGGCGCCGCCGCGGTCTCCCACCACAGCGCCGCCGAACTGCACGGCCTGGGTCGCCTGCGCCCCCGCTACGTCCACATCTCCGCCGGGGTGGGCCGCTTCCCGCTCTCCCCGCGCCTGGTGGTCCTGCGCCGCGCCCTCACCCGCTCCGACATCCAGTCGGCGGGCGCGTTCCTGGTCACCACCCCGCTGCGCACGGTCCTCGACCTGGCCGAAACCGGCATCGGCCAATCCGCCCTGGACGAAGTGGTGGCCGACGCGGTAGCCATCGACCGCTGCGCCAGCACCGACATCCGCACCGCCTGCACCGCCCTCCCCCCACTCACCGCCGCCCGCCTACACCGCGCCCTCGCCCGTGCGTGAACCGCTACGGCATGGCGAGTCCGAAGCGGGTAGGTCATGGCATGTGGGGGTCGCGGCGTCGGCGGGGTCGCGCCGGAATCCGGTTCGTGGCATGGTGACTGATCATGGGGAAGGTCGGCTGTGGTGCGTGGGATCTGAGCTTTCCCCCGGGGCCGCCGGATCGGGTCGCGGATATGTTCACCGCCGCGGTGGTGGCCGATGCGGTGCGGCGGTTCGACGCGGATCTGGCGCAGTCGGTGGAGACGTGCCGGGATTGGCGGCGTGGATATCGCGGGGTGTTTCGCGGTGTGACGGCGTTGGCGGTGTCCGCGCCCGCGGTGTCGCTGGGTATCGCCGAGGAGGGTTTGGCGTCGCTGCGCACCATGCTGCGGTTCGCGGCGGGCCGTCGGGTGACAACGCTGCGATCGGTGAATGTGGCGGCGGAGGCCGACGATACGGATCTGGCCACCGGGCGCATCGACGGCGAGGCCGAACCGGTGCGGCGGCTGGAGGTGCCGTATCGCGGTGAGGTGCTGGCGGAGGAACGGTTGCGGCGGCAGCTGGCCGACTGGCGGCGCGACGGCATCGTGGAGCCGGGTTTCGCGGCGGCGGTGGAGCGGGTCGTCGACCATCCGGAGTGGCTGTCGCTGCCCGGTTTCCGGCTGACGGTGGTGGGCGCGTCCGCGCATCTCGCTCCCTTGCGGCCGCTGTTGTCCTGGGGTGCGGAGGTTTTGGCGGTGGACCGGCCGGGCCGCTTCCGCTGGGATCGCCTGCACGCCCTGGCGCGAGCCCGCGCGGGCTCGCTGCGTTTCCCGCTCACCGAGTCCGGTCCGGGCGCGGATCTCACCAAACACTTTCCGACGCTGGTTCGTTGGATACTCGCCCATGCCGACGCCCGCCCGGTGCTGGGCCTGTACGCGAGCAATCCGGGCGCGGCCGGGGTGCGCCTGTCCGCGGCGGCCGATGTGCTCGCCGAGGCGGTGCGGCACGCCCGCCCGGATACCGCCCTCGCGTATCTGGGCGCGTCCACCGACTGCTACGCGGTGCCCCCGGCGGTGCTGTCGGCGGCGCGGGAACGCTCGACCGGCCGGGGGCTGTGCGGGACGGTGCAGGATGCGTTGCGCCGCATGACCCCCTGGCCGGTGTATCACCCGAACTATCCGGAGCCGGTCCGCACCGCCGAGGGTGAGGAATGGGGCCTGTTCGACAATCTGCCAGCCATTCTCGGCCCGGATTACGCCCTGGCCCAACGTCTTCCGCGCTGGCGCGCCGTCCTGACCCGTGCCGCCGGTGGCGCGGTCTCCTATACTGTCGCCCCGCCCGCCTGGCCCACCGATATCCGGGAGGCCACGCTGCGCCCGATCACACTGCGCGGTGTCGACCACTTCGGCATCGAGGTCTTTGAACCGTCCACGGCCCGCACCCTGCTGGCCGCCAAACTGGTGGCCGACCTGTTCGACCCGGCCCCGGACCCCGAAACCAACCCCGAATCCCTTTTCACCACCGGTGCCGCGCACGGCGGCCTGTGGCGGCAGCCCTTCCAGCCCAGTTCCCTGCTGGCCCCCTCCACCTTCCTCGGCTGCCTGGACGCGGTGCGCGACTTCGGCGAACGTCACCTCCGCCCGCGCTGAGCCCGCCGATCTGCACCCGGCCGCTCCGCTCACAGCGGCGCGACAGCGTCCCACGGCACCGACAGCACACAGTCACGCAGCCGCCGCCGGTGGGGCCGCAGCGGAAAACCCTCCTGCCGCAGCAGTTCCGCCGCGTGCCGCCACCGCACCCGCGGCCCGAACACCGCCAGCGGTGCCGCGTGTGCCCACGCCCGATCGGCGGCGGTCAGCAGCGTGTGGATGCGTTCGCCCGGAACATTGCGGTGGATCAGGACTTTCGGCAGTCGTTCGGCGAGGTCGGAGGGTTTCTCGATATCGAACGGATCCCAGGCGAGGGTCAGTGAGAGCGGTCCGGCGCGGTCGACCAGCACCCACGCGCACCGCCGCCCGAGTTCGTCGCAGGTGCCGTCCAGCAGCAGCCCGCCGGGCGCGAGATTCCCGAGGATGGTGTCCCAGGCCCCCGGCACCGCCGATTCCGGATACTGCCGCAGCACATTGAAGGCCCGCACCAGATCCGGCCGCAGGCCCGCCAATTCGAAACCCCCGCGCGCGAATTCGACGCCGTCGCGGCCGGGCACCACCCGCTCGGGGTCGATCTCCAACCCCACCACGCGAATATCGGCGCGCACCGTGCGCAGCCGCGCGGCCAATTCCAGCGTGGTGACCGGCATGGCCCCGTAGCCGAGGTCCACGACCAGCGGCCGCGGCGCGGCCAGCAGCCGCCCGGTTACCAGTTCGTCGTGGACCAGCCACCGGTCACCGCGCCGCAACCGGTTGATGCCGGTGGTGCCGCGCGTGATGGTGCCGATGGGCTTGGCTAGTGGACGGGTTTCAGCTCGTCCAGCCACCGCTGTGTCATTTCGGCTTCCGCCCGGAACAGGTCGATCAGGTTCACGAGCAGCAGTTGTTCGAGCTTGGTTCCGAAGAACGGGATGTGCACCTGCGCCCGGGAGGAGATGCGCAGGGTGCAGCCGATCTCGGTGGGGAACAGGTGCAGTTTCCCACCGAGCGTGCCCGGCCCGTTCGGGATTTCCGCTGTATAGGTGCCGTGCACCTCGGGCCCGAACGGGCCGTAGTGCTCGGTGCGGGTGATGGTCATATCGCCGCGCATGACGGTCTGCGCCATGGGCGGCAGCATGTCGCGCGGCAGCACATGACGCAGCACCACCTCGATGCCGTCGTCGCCCGCCGTCAGGTTCACCACGTCGTTGGGTGAGTATTTCCGCATCTCCTCGATCCGCGCATCCCAGTAGGGGCGGCTGGACAGAGCCGTGTAGACCTCTTCGGTGGTGTGCAGCGGGTAGCGGGCGGAGTAGTCGAGTCGGCGGGCCATGAGCGGTGAGGTTACCGGCGGATAGCCGCGGTCAGTGCGAAGACAGCCAATTGTCGGTGAACTCGGCCTCGCGGACCAGCAGGTCGCTCAGGTTCTCCTGGATGGCGGCTTCGATCTTGCGGCCGAAGAGCGGGATCTTGACCTCGATGTTGCCGTCGACCACGTAGGTGGAGCCGGTACCGTCCGCGCTGAGGGTGAGGGTGCCGCTCACCTCGGCGGGCGCGCCGTCGACCCGCGCGGTGAAGGTGCCCGACGAGCCGTTCCAGACCTCGGTCCGCGGAATGACCAGCCCGTCCGGTTTGATCGCGGTGATCTGGGCGGGCAGGTCCGCGGGGGGAATGGTCTGGACGAGCTCCACGTGCACCCGCTCGCCGTCGATGGCGATGGATTCGATGCGCGCGTTGACGCCGCCGACCTGCTCGACGCGGTCCTTCCAGTACTGCTCATTGGCGAAGGCCGCGCGTACGGACGCGGCGGAGTGGGCGGAGCGCCCGGTGAAGGCCAGAGGTGTCGCCATGGGGGGACACGCTACCGTCTGTGCCTGTGCGTACTTCTCGGGTGGTGCCGTTCGAGCACCTGCGGGACATGCTGGCGACGACCGGCGCGCGACTGCGCGACGCGGTACCGCTGGCGGAGCTGACGACCCTGCGGGTGGGCGGCCCGGCCCCCGTCGCGGATTGCGCCGGCACGGAGGCGCTGGTGGCGACGGTCCGCGCCCTGGACGCCGCCGACATCCCGGTGCTGCTGGTCGCGGGCGGCTCGAACCTCCTCGTCGCGGATGAGGGGTTCCCAGGCGTGGTGGTGCGCATCGCCAATGCGGGAGTGCGCATCCTGACGGGCGCGGACGACGCCGTTGCCGCCGTCGCCGGGAACGATGCGCGCGCTGCGGCCACCCGCACGGATGCCGAGACCGGTGCGGTCGTCGCGACACCTGCGGCCGGTGGGATCGGCGTGACCGATATGCCAGGTGGGGGCGATGTGGTGCGCGTAATCGCCGAGGCGGGTGCGAACTGGGATGCCGTGGTGGCCGAGACGGTGGTCGCCGGGTACGGCGGTCTCGAATGCCTGTCCGGCATCCCGGGTTCCGCCGGTGCGACGCCGGTGCAGAATGTCGGTGCGTACGGCGTTGAGGTCGCGAGCCTGCTCACCCGCGTCCAGCTGCTGGACCGCGCATCCGGGGAGATCACCTGGGTGCAGCCGTCCGAACTCGGTTTCGGCTATCGCACCTCGGTGCTCAAGCACAGTGATCACGCGGTCGTGCTGGCCGTCGAATTCGCCCTGCGTGCCGACGGTTCCAGCGCACCCCTGCGCTACCGCGAGCTGGCCGCCGCCCTCGGCGCCGAGGAGGGGGAGTCCCGTCCCGCCGCCGAGGTCCGCGCGGCGGTGTTGCGGTTGCGCGCGGGCAAGGGCATGGTGCTGGATCCGGCCGATCACGACACCTGGAGCGCGGGCTCGTTCTTCACCAACCCGGTGGTGCCCGCCGCCCGTGTGGACGAGGTGCGTGCGGCGATCGCCGCCCGGGTGGGTCCGGATGTGGCGGTGCCCACCTATCCCGCCCCGGACGGCGTGAAGTTCTCGGCGGGCTGGCTCATCGAGCGCGCGGGTTTCGCGAAGGGGTTCCCGGACGAGTCGGCCCCGGCACGGCTGTCCACGAAGCACACCCTGGCCTTGACGAATCGCGGTGCGGCGAAGGCGTCGGATGTGGTCGCGCTGGCCCGCACGGTCCGCGACGGCGTGGCCGAGCGCTTCGGCATCCGCCTGGAACCGGAGCCGGTGACCGTCGGTCTGACCCTCTGACGGGGTGGCGTTCCCCACGGTCCGCGTAGCCCGGGGGACGCGGTATCGAGGGGTAACTTGGCGTAAGTGAGCAATCGAGGAGGATCCGCCAGACGAGTGGCCACGGTGCTGACCGCGTTTCTCGCCGCGGTCGCGCTGCTGGCCGGATGTTCATCGGATAAGGGTGACGGCCCGCAGGCCCCCGCCGGCCCCGTCGCAAAGGTGACAGTCGACCCCGGCGACGGCGCCGGCGACGTCAACCCCACCGCACCCGTCTCGGTCTCGGTGGCCGGCGGCCGCATCGACCAGGTGGCCCTGACCAACCCCAACGGCAAGCAGGTCGCCGGCGAGTTCAATGCCGACCACACGGCGTTCACGGTGACCGAGCCGCTCGGCTACGGCGTCACCTACAGCTGGTCGGGCACCGCCACCGGCACCGACGGCAAGCCGGTGCCGATCGATGCGAAGTTCACCACGCTGCAACCCCAGTCGACGGTGTCGGCGACCATCAATATCGGCGACGGCCAGCAGGTCGGCATCGCCGCGCCGATCATCGTGCAGTTCAGCAGGCATGTCGAGAACAAGGCGGCGGTGGAGCGGGCCATGACGGTCGGCACCGATCCCGGCGTGGAGGGCTCGTGGGCGTGGCTGCCGGACGACAACGGCGGCTCCCGCGCGCACTGGCGTCCGCGCGAGTACTGGACGCCCGGCACCACGGTGGACCTACAGGCCAAGCTGTACGGCATCGATATGGGCGACGGCGCGTACGGCGCGGCCGATATGAGCTCGAACTTCAGCATCGGCCGCGCCCAGATCGTCAAGGCCGACGCCCCCAGCCACCGCATGCGGGTGGTGCGCGACGGCCAGGTCGTCTTCGATTTCCCGGTGAGCTACGGCGAGGGCAATGAGGACCGCAATGTCACCCGCTCCGGCATCCACGTGGTGACGGAGAAGTACGAGGACTTCATGATGTCGAATCCGCCGTACTACGAGAACGTGCGGGAGCGCTGGGCGGTGCGCATCTCCAACAATGGCGAGTTCATCCACGCCAATCCGGAATCGCTGTCGGCGCAGGGCAATACGAATGTCACCAACGGCTGCATCAATCTGAGCCCGGCGGACGCGCAGGCGTATTTCCCGACCGCGCTCTACGGCGACCCGGTCGAGGTGACCGGCACCCGCATTCAGTTGTCGGCGGCCGACGGTGACATCTACGACTGGACCATCGACTGGAACACCTGGAAGAGCATGTCGGCGTTGCAGGGCGATCCCGCGCCCGCCGTGTCGGCCACTCCGGTGCCGCCCGGCCCGCCGCGCGCCAACTGAACCTGGTCGTTCGACCTGCTGATCGCGGGCCCGCCGACTACCGTTGACGCGGTAGTGAGGAGGGCCCGTGATCGTTGCGGGATCGGCGGTAGTACGCCCCTTGAGCCCGTCGGAGCGGTGGTTCTGGATCATCGACCGCATCTCGCCGTCCAACTGCATCGGGCGGATCCGGGTGCACGGGCGGATCGCACCGGCTCGACTGGAGCGCGCGGCCACGGCACTGGTGACCGAATATCCGCTGCTGCGAGTCGGAGTCGAGCACGGCGCGGCCTTCGCCCCGCGCTTCGTCCCACTGGCCGACCCCCGGCTCCCCGTTCGCCGCGTGGAGACCGACGACCCCGAGCTCTGGCGAGCCGCGGTGGACGCCGAACTGGCGGCGCCCTTCGACACCGCGACCGGCCTGGCGCGGGCGGTGAACATCGTGCACGCGGTCGGCACCCCGGCGGAACACCACGACATCCTGCTGACCGTCTCCCACGTACTCCTCGACGGCCGCTCTTTGATCACCCTGCTGCGCAAGCTGATCGACTACGCGGCAGCGGATGGCGGAGCGGGCGCTGCGGCAACTCCCGTATCGGCATTCGAGTCCGCCGCCGACGGCCCCGTTGCCGCACCGGAACCCGATTCGGCAGGGCCTGGTCACCCATCGGTGACGCCCGCCACCGGATCGGCCGTGACACGGTATCCAGCCGCTGCACGCCCACCGTTTCCTCCGGCCGACGATCTCATTCCCCGTGCGGCGCGCGGGATGTGGCGGTACCTGTTCACAACCCTCGCGGATCAGGCGGTGGCGCTCGTGCGCCGCCCGCGGTTGCTGGCCGGCGCCGGACCCGTGCCGCTGCCGGATCGACGGACCCGGACGGTACGCCGGGTGCTGGAGGCGCGGCGGCTCGCCGCGCTGACGGCGGAGTGCCGCGCCGCCGGAGTGACGGTGCACGGGGCACTGGTCGGCGCGGTGGCGCACGCCATCGGGCACACGATGCGCCCCCAGCGCAGCGGCTGCACGGGCATCGCCTCCCCGGTGGACTTCCGGCAGCAGCTGACCCCCGTCCCGTCCGCCGACGAACTCGGCATCTACGCACCGGTTCTCACCACGTTCGTGCCCTTCGGCCCGCGTCGCTCGCTCTGGTCGGCGGCGCGTTCGGTGAACCGCCAACTCGACCGCAAGGTTCGCCAGCGTCGGCACCTCGCCACGGTCGCCGGGATGCGCTACGGCACCCCGAAGTCTCTCGAATCCGGCTGGCGCGTGGTGAAACTCATCGACCGCCGGGCCCCGTGGAATGTCTCGGTGACCAACCTCGGCCGCGTCGACTTCCCGCCCGCGCCGGGGGAGTGGCGCACCTGCGGCCTCTCCGTCGCCGCGGGCAACTCCTGCGTCAGCGCCCTCACCGTCGCGGTGGCCACCGCGCACGACGAAATGAGTCTCGAGTTCTGCTACGTGGACGGCGTGCTGTCCCCGGAGTCGGCCGAACGCTTCGCCGATCTGGTGCTTGCGACCCTCGCCGACCGGGTGGGGTAGCCAAGCCGCACCGCGACTTTCGCACAGGGTCGTAGCCCCGGTGCGGTGGCTCGGATCGCGGCGGCCCCTGTGCGGCGGGCGCCGGTCCGTTTGCGCGGACGCGCCGGGAGACCGGCCGGGGCGGCGCTGTGCCGCCACCGTCCTCGTGCGTCCGGTGTGGTCGGCGCGCCCCCGCATCGGCGCGCCGTGTGTATCTGCCCGCTACGCCCAGCGGCGTCATGCTCGCGGTGTCACCCGCGCAGCAGCGCGCGCAGTGCCGCGCGGTCGGGCTTGCGGGTGCGCCCGCCCACGGGGATCTCGTCGACCATCACGATTTCGTCGGGCAGGGCGGACGTGTCGATCAGCCGGGGCAATTCGCGCGCGAGCCGCTCCCGCACCGCCGTCGCGTCCCCGTCCGCCACCACGGCGAGCATGATCCGCTCGTCCCCGATCTCGTCGGGCAGTCCGACCATGATCGCCTGCCGCACGCCGCGCACCCGCGCGATCACGGGTTCGTACAGTCCGGGATAGATATTGGTCTTGCCGCGGATCATCATGTCCTTCTTGCGGCCGACCAGCACGATGGTGTCGCCGTCCAGGCGCGCGAGATCGCCGGTGCGGACCTCCTCGAGCGGTGGTTCGCCGAGGTAGCCGCGGCACAGGTTGGGTCCGGACAGGATCAGCTCACCGTCGTCGGCCACCCGCGCGTCCACCCCGCTGACCGGTGCGCCCAGCGGATCGCCCGCACCGTCGTAGGCGAGCTTGGCCGCTCCGGTGGTGACCGCCACCGGCAGGATCTCGGTCATGCCGTAGATGGCGAGGAATTCGCAGCCGGGCAGCGCGGCGCGCGCCCGGCGCAGCAGCGCGGTGGTCACCGGTGCCCCACCGAGCGACACCTCCCGCAGCGTGGGTGCCGCCAGCGTTCCGGATTCGATGGCGGTCAGCGCCACCGCCAGATCGGCGGGCGTGAAGAACGCGTGCGTCGCCGCATCCAGCCCGCGGGTGAATTCGATCGGGTCGATATGCGTGCCGAAGCGCGGATAGCGCGGCAGCGACCAGTGCGCCCCCGCCATGAGCGCGGGCAAACCCATCATCAGCTGTTCGGTGTGCAGATGCGCCCCCGGCCCGAGGCTGGACCGCCCCGCCATGGCCGCCAGCCCGGCCCCGAGCGAACCACGGGTGTGCACAACGGCTTTGGGGTCAGCGGTGGTGCCCGAGGTGAAGACGATCAGCGCATCGGTGTCGGGGTCCAGCCGCCGTGCCGAATCGCTCGCACCGGGGCGCAGCAGCCGTCGCAGCGGCAGTGACGCCCCCGGCGTCCCCGGCAACCGCGGGCCGCCGTGAATATGCCGCACCCGCAGCCGTCCGAAGGCGGGCAGCTCCAGCCCTCGCGCCCGCCCGATCCGGCGCAGCGGTCCGCTCAGCAGGTAGAGCAGGGATTCGGTTGCCGCCCAGGTGGGTTGGACGATATCCAGTCGTCGCGCGAACAACTCCGGCCCCACGCCCGGATCGACGAAGACGATGGTTCCCCCGGCCACGATGGTGCCGAAGATGAGCGCCACCGCGTCCACGCTGGGGCGGATGGAGAACAGCATCCGATCGCCGGGGCGAAACCCATTGGCGTGCAACCGCTCCGCCACGCCTCCGATGAGCGCGTCGAGTTCGCCGTAACCGAGCGGCCGGGCGCCGACCGTGCCCAGCGCCGGGGCGTCGGGGTGCCGTCGCGCCCGCTCCCGCAGCAGCTCCAGGAAGTCGCCGGGACCGTCGCTCACCGAATGTCCACCAGCTCCGGCTTGTACCGGTGATCGGCGTACCAGGCGAGCGTCTTGCGGATACCCCACGCCCGCACCCGCCGGTTGGAGCCGAAAACCCGCACGTCCCTGCGCAATCCGTACTCGGTGGTAATCGTCCGTACGGAGTTGACCAGCGCCCGATCCTCGTGCAGTTCCTCGATGGCCGTGCGCGGAAACCCGCCCGCCGCCTCGTACAGCTCGGCGGTGATGGCCATATTGCAGCCGGGCGTCATCACGTAGGGCCCGAGGTAGCGCGGATCCTGATTCCCGGGCCGGAACTTGCCGAAGGCGGACGCCACCTCCAGCGCGAAGCGGATGACATTGCGGTCGGCCCAGCTCACCCCCTCGTCGGTGCGGGGTATGAGCTGCCCGCTGATCAGCCGCAGCCCGGAGTCGAACCCCGCGTGGATGCGTGCGGTCCAGTCGGAGGCCGGTATGCAGTCGGCGTCCGTGCGCGCCAGCCGCGCGGCTCCCGAGGCGATGGCGTGCCGCATGCCGGTGTCGGCCGCGGCTCCGGTGCCCTTCTGGGATTCGTCGATGATCTCGATGCGCATGTCCGGGTGCGCGGCGGCGAAGTCCTTCACCACCGACGCGGTGCCGTCGGTGGAGTTGTTGTCCACCACGACCAGCGTGAAGTCGCGGTCGCGCTGGGCGGCGAGCGCGTCCAGGGTGGCCCCGATGCCGTATTCCTCGTTGTAGGCGGGCACGATCACCCAGAGTTTGCTCATGACCCCTCCCGTGGTCCGGCGACTGCGCCCCGATGTGAAACGCACTCTGGGGCGAAATCGCGTGCCGTCCGGTCGGTGTTATCCGTGCTCACCCGCATGGTCGCGCATCTCACCCCAGCCG
Source organism: Nocardia otitidiscaviarum (assembly GCF_007362295.1). NCBI lineage: Bacteria > Bacillati > Actinomycetota > Actinomycetes > Mycobacteriales > Nocardiaceae > Nocardia > Nocardia otitidiscaviarum. The sequence goes on from NZ_CP041695.1 coordinate 7,602,287, forward strand.
ATAGGTGATGGCGGCGGCGGTCGGCCCCGCACCCGCCGCCACGAACAGCACGGCCTGCTGGCCGTCGAGCATGCCGTCCTCGCGCGCGGCCAGGTAGCCGACCGGCAGCGCGGAGGTGTGCGCGTCGCCCTCGGTGCTGTCCGCGCAGAGGGCTCCGGTGGGCAGGCCGAGTCGTTCGGCGAGCAGTTCCGGGAAGTCGGGGGTGGGCCGCCCGCACACCAGCACGGTGCGGGTGATGTCGATATCGTCGACCTCCACCGCGGCCAGCGCCGCTTCCACGGCGTGCTGGAGCAGTGCGTCCACGGTGGTCGCCGTGCGGTCGACGACGATGGTGGAGCGTCCGGTGGTGCCCATGCGCGGCAGGTTCACGAATCCCACCGGTTGCGGCCGCTCCTCCGTCGCCCCGACGTGCAGACTGCCGAATCCCGCCCGGCCGTCCGATTTCTCGAGCAGCAGCGCCGCCCCGACGGGCGTGATCGGGAATCCGTCGACGGGTTCGGCGGATCCGGACGGATGCGCGTCGCCGGAGACGATCAGCACCCGCCGCACCGCCGCCGATTCCACCAGCGCCTGACTCACCTGCACGGCGTTGAGCACCCCGCAGGCCCCGTTCATGAGGTCGAAGCTCAGGCACGGCACATCCCCGCTGGCGTACTCCAGTCCGATGCCCACCTGCTGCTGGATCAGCGCCGACATGGCCGGTTCCACCATATTGGCGTCCCGGTAGACGCCCACATTGATGAGCGCGTCGATGTGGTCGGGCGTGGTCCCGGCCCGGTCGATGGCCTGTTTCGCGGCCAGCGCCGCCTGCTCGATGGAGCTGCCGCGGCCCGAGACCGCGGCCACCGAGGAGATCACGATGCCCATGGTCATCCCACCCGCAGTTCGCCGAGGGTCACCGAGAGGAACCCCGCCACCACACCGGAGGCGGCGGGCACCATCAGCACCTTCGCGCCGCCGGTGAGCCGTCCCTGTTTCAGCGCGTCGTGCAGCACCACGAAATGTGATGTGGACGCGGTATTTCCATATTTGTCGAGGACCATCAATCCGGGTGGCATGGCGGCGTCGAATTCCCGTTCGGCGATCTTGTTGATCAATTCCACGGCGGGGCCGCTGAATTGGTGGTGGATCAGATAGTCATAGCCCTCGGCGCCGAAGCCGCTGTCGCGCTCGCGCAGGAAATCCTGCTGCCGAGTGGTCCACAGCAAATATCTGGCTTCGTTGTGCATGGCCCGGTTGTCGGTGTACAGCGCGATTCCGGGGCTCCGATCGCTGGGCATGCCGAGGCACAGGCCCGCGAAGGCGGCGCTGGTATTGAGTTCGATGTATTCGATGCCCTCGTCGGCCCCGCCGTCGGCGTCGAGCACCACCGCCGCGCCCGCGTCGCCGACGGTGAGCGAGGCGAACTGCGGATCGTATTTCTCCGACATCTCCCGCACGGCGGTATCGGCGATGGGGGTGATGTTCTCGCCGGACACCACCAGTCCGCGCCGCGCGATCCCGGCCCGAATCATCCTGTCCAACACCAGCACTCCGGTCAGCATGCCCGCGCAGGCATTGGAGACGTCGAAGTGCACGGCCCGGTGCGCGCCCAGTTCGTTGCGCAGCATGAGCGCGAAGGAGGGTTCGAGGGTGAAGTCGCCGTCGCGGATGCGGGTGATCGAACAGGAGATGATCACATCCAGATCCGCGGCGTCGTAGCGGGAATTCGCGAGCGCGTCGCGTGCGGCGTCGGCCGCGAGGGTGAACGAGTCCTCATTCGCACCGGCCGTGCGGCGGGCGCGCACGCCGCTCACCCGTTCCAGGTCGATGGGGTTGTCGATGGTCAGCTGCCGCATAAGCTCTGCGGTAGTCACTTCGTTGTCGGGCAGTGTCGATCCCACCGCTTCGATGCGCGATCTCACCATGTTCGGCTCCAGACAGTGATCGGTTGCGGGCGACCGTAGCAGTGTGTGTATTTCGGTTTTGAAAAATTCTCAGGTCAGATGTGTGATGTGAACGACATTGCACCGCGGGAGGATCGATGTTGGATACCGCCAAGCGCCACGAATTGGCTCTGCTCGCCGCCGGTCAGCCCTGGCTGCCCGCGCTGTTGCTCGCCGGCCGGCTGGCCCGCCCCATCCGCAAGGTGCCCAAGCTCGGCTGGTTCGTGGCGGACCCGGCGGTGGCCCGGCAGATCTACAACGATCACGCGCACTTCAGCATCGTCTCCGAGGGGGCCGCCGGGCACTGGTGGGCGCAGGTGATCGGCGACTGGGTGGAGGATCTCTTCGAGGGTCCCGGCCACACCGAGTTGCGCGACAAGGTCCGCGACCTCTTCACCGCTAGGCACACCGAAGACCTGGTCGAACGGGTGATCGGCCCGGCCCTGCGGGAGCTCGCGACGGACCTGGCCGCCGGTCGCACGGTCGATATCGCCGAACGCGCCCGGGTATTGGTGGGCCGCAGCGTCTCCGATCTGGTCGGCATGGGACCGGCCGACATCACCGCCCTGTTCACCGACGGCACCCTCGACGGCGATGCCGACGAGCCGTTCCGGGTGCTGTTCGAACATGTCGAGGAACTGGTGAATCTCGGCATCGGCACCATGGCGTCAACCACCCTTGATCCGGTAGCGCTGGACCGCGCCCGCACCCTGGCCGCCAAGCTGTCGGCCTCGGTCCCCGCCGCCTACGAGCGCGCCGACGGCAATACCACCCTGGGCCGTTGCCGAGAACTGGGTCTGCCGGTCGAACACGCCTCGGGGCTGGCCATTCTCATGGCGGTGGCGGGTACGGACACCCTGGCCAGCGCCATGGGCCGAATGGTCGCGCTGCTGCACGACAGCGGCGAGCAGCACGCCCTGCTGGCCGCGCCGGACCGAATGCCCGATGCGGTGCGCGAAACCCTGCGCGTCACCAGTCCCGCCTACCTGGTGGGCCGTTCGGTCACCGCCGATGTGGAGGTCGCCGGGCGTCGCCTCGTCGCGGGCGAGCATGTCAAGATCCTGACCTGGTCGATCAACAATGCCGTCGGCGATTTCCGGGTGCACCGCGACTATGTCCCCGCAACCCGTCAGCTCTGGTTCGGCGGCGGTCGGCACCTGTGCCTCGGCGCACAGCTGGTGCACTCCGAGCTGTCGGCCCTGCTGCGCGCTCTCACCGCCGCCGGACGTCCCTTCGAGATCGTCGAAAGGCGTTATCGCCGAAAGGTATTCATCCCCACGTACGAAACCCTGCGGATCCGGCTGACCTGAACGCCAACTACCGCTCCGCATGTTGTACTCTGACTGTAGTGTTTTAATCCGGAGTGCATTTCGAACGGAGTGATGCCAGGTGGTGCGCACCAATCCCGAACGCCGACGGGCACTGCTGGACGGCGCGATCGAGGTCCTCGCCCGTGACGGCGCCCGCGGCCTGACCTTCCGCGCCGTCGACAAGGAGGCGGCGGTCCCGGCGGGCACCGCCTCCAACTACTTCACCAACCGCGACGACCTGCTCGTTCAGGTGGGCCACCGCTACTACGAGCGTCTGATACCCAGCGACGAGACCATGGCCAAGCTCACCCAGGCCCCGCGCACGCGGGAAACCATCACCGAGCTCATGACCGAAGTGGTCGACCGCATCACCAACTTCCGCACCGGCTATATCGCCCAGTTGGAACTGCGCCTGGAATCCACCCGCCGCCCCGAACTCCAGGCCCTGCTCACCGAGCGGGTACGCGCCGATATCGACTTCAATATTCGCAACCATCTCGATTCCGGTATGCCCGGCGACGAGGACACGGTGCTCCTGCTCTACCTCGCCCTCAACTGGCTCATTCTCGAACGCCTCACCCTCCCCGGCATTTTCAGCGAGCAACGGGCGCGCGAACTGGTCACCGTCGCGGTGGACCGGGCTATCGGCAACGACTGAATTCCTCGGGAATCAACCGGAACAGCCACCACGGCCGAGCGGGCAGCTCCGGGGTGTAGAGGCGCACCGCCATTCGGCTCACCCGCCGACTGCGCACGTCCCGGATATGGAGACTTTCCTCCGGCGAATCCGGCTCGGGTAATCCGCTGTTCCAGAGTTCTTCCCACTCCGGTGCGACCCGGCACCGTTCGATGATCTCCTCGACACTGCGGTCCGGGGTGATGACCGAGGTGAACATGCGCAGCCCGTGCTGGAGGCGGTGCGCCTCCCGGTGCCATTCGACCATGACGGTGCGCGCGTTCGGATCCAGGAACATCCATTCGACGAAGTTTCTTCCGGCCCGCATTCCCGGAAAAGTCCGCTGGTAGGCGGTATTCGCCGCGACGATGGTGAAGGTCGGCATGAGATAGAAGCTGGCCGGATGGTCGAGGCTGGCCAGATCGGCGAGGTCGCTCGGCGCGGGTCCCGCGGATTCGGTGTGCGGCACCCGCCCGAACACGCTCGGCAGCACCAGGCCGAGGATATGTCTGCGATAGATCGGCGGCACGGTGAGCTCGTCGAACAGCACCTGCAGGGTGTTCAGCGTGGTGGTCCGAGTGCCCGCCTCGATCTTCTCGATGAGCGAGACCGATACGTTGGCGCGCGCGGCGAGCTGGGCCCGACTGAGTCCGGCATCCAGTCTGCGTTGGCGTAGGTATTCGCCGAACATGTTGTTGACCAACGGATATCACCTCTCGGTTGGCATCTCTCGGTTCCTGTCGCGGGTTCGCTCACGGATTGTGTGGATGGCGACCGTTGATCTCCCATCGCCCACTCCCGGATAATAGAACATATGTTCGAAGCATAACGATTTAGGTGCCGTGACCTGCGTGTCGGAGGTCGCGTCACCACCGTGGTCGGGGTGGAAGGCGGTCAGGTGGGCTGGTTGGATGTGTGTATCGGAAACCGAATCGGGTGGGCGATGACCGCGGCGGGGGTCGAGGTCGGCGAACTCGCGGGGTGTATCGGAGTCGCGGACTCGGAGTTGATCGACCGAATGGCACAACCGGCGTCGTTCACGCTCGCGGAGTTGATTCGAATGTCGGCTCCGTTGGGGTGCAACGCTTTCGAACTCTTACCCTTCCCCGGTTGTCCGTTGATCGCACCCGGCGAAGTGTGTTGTTGCACAAGGGGTACCGCGAACCATCGGCAATCGTGACCGGTGCGGGATGTCGGCCATGGATGTAGCGAATCACCGTGTAACAGAGCGTCTTTGAAGTTCCTTTAGCTCGGCTATGGGTTATAAATACGTGGATTCCGGCGGGGAGCCTGTTCCTCCCGGAATCCGCTCGAGGTTGAGCACTTGAAGGTAAGGGGAAACTGATCGTGGAAATTGGCTCGATGCCCGCGTTGATGGCGCAAGGTGTGTGCTCCGCGATGGCGCTGCGATCCGCCATCGGTGGCGATGCCGCCGGCCGGGTCATCGATGGCAGTGCGACCGTCAGCGATGTGCTGATCGCCGCATGGGTGGGGCGGGCCGCCAATCCGGCCCAGGCTCTTGTCGACTACGCGCGCCTGTACGTCGGGGTTCCGGTGGACGAAACCGGAAAACCCGACGGCTCGCAGTGCGCCTGACGCATTCCGATACGGCCGCCGCACGCGCGACGGCCATGTACATGTACGGGTGGAGCGGTTCCCGCTCCACCCGCTGAGACGAACCGGTCGACGAGCCGCCTCAGTGCGGCGGCTCGATGCCCGTCGTGGCGAGTGCCACGAAGTCGCGCATGGATATCTCGAGCGCTTCGCAGAGCGCGAAGAGCTGATTCATATCCGGTGACCGTTCCCCGTTCTCGAACCGTTGGATGGTGCTGACCGACAGTCCGGTGCGGTCGGCGAGTTCCTGGCGGGAGAGCTGCCTGCGTGCGCGTGATGCCCGCAGCTCGTTGCCCACTGCGCGGTTGATCTCCGCAGCCGTCTCATTCAAGCCCATACGGACCATTCTGAGGTCCGAACGGCTCTGTCGCAATGACTTCGATCGTGTGACGCCCGCCCGCGTCGCGATTCCTGCAAATCCCAGGGAAATTCCGTTCGGGGTTGTTACAGGTCCGAATGGACCATATTGTGCTCCGTATGGAACAGTTGGATGTGCTTGTCGCGGAGCGTGTGCGGCGCGTGCTGTCGCAATCCGGCCGCGATAGCGACGACCTTGCTCGGTGCCTGGATCTGCCGGAGGGGGAGTTGCCGCTGCTCTTGGCGGCGGAGCGTTCCTTCACGCTGGCGCAGCTGGTATGTGTGGCCGATCTTGTCGACTGCCCTGTGGAGGCGCTGATTCCGGACGTCGACGCGCCGTCGGACGGCGCGCGGGAGGTCCGCACGCATCGGCTCGCGGCGTGTGAAACGCATCATTCGCAAACCCTTTGTGATGCAAATCACTCCGCTTCGCCCGCAGTTTCTCAGTCGTCAGGCAATCTCGCGGCTAACGCTCAGGGCCTGCTCGAATATGCCGCCGAAGGTATGCCGCGCCTGACCGGATTCCGCGAGTGGCGACCGGCCGTGCCCGGCCTGCCCTACCTCTCCGGCGCCGAGCCGCATGCCGTCGCGGTCATCGTGATCCACGACCCGCGCGACGGCCGCGTCTGTAGCGCCACACTCGTCGCTTCCCCCGACGGCGCCGCGGCAGCCCGCTGACCCCCTCTCCGCCGCTGCCCACGGAGCGCGCATCCGCGTGTTCCGTGCTCACCCCTGCCCGCTCTGCAGAAAGTCCCCACCCGCCATGACCGAATTCTCCGAGAAGATCGACGTGCTCATCATGGGCGGCACCTGGAACCCCCACGGCGAAGGCGTCACCGCCGCCTTCGCGAACGCGCTCGACGCCGCCCGCTTCACCCCACGCATGGTTCCCTACCCGGCCGACTACGGCCGCCAGGTCGCGTTCGCCGACAGTCTCGCGGCGGGCCGCCGCGCGCTGCTCGAGGCCATCGAGGCCACCCCGAACCGTGTCGTGCTCGCCGGATACTCCCAGGGCGCGGCCATCGCCGGTGACGTGGCCGCCGAAATCGGCAAAGGACTCTGGCCGCACCTGGAGGTGGCCGCCTGCGCCCTCATCGCCGACCCGCTGCGCCCGGCCGGTCAGTGCGTCGGCCCCGAACCCGGCGGCTACGGCATCGCAGGCCAACGCTGGATCCCCTTCATCCCCGCGTATTGGGCTGCGGCACAGGGTGATCCGATCACCGCTCTACCGCCCGGCAATGCGCTGCGTTTGATCGCCGACCTCTCCGAGTACTTCTGCCTCGCCGACCGTGAAGCCATGCTCCGCTGGGGCCAGAGCCTGTTCGAGATCGCCGCCCACAAACGCCTCCAACGCTGGTGGTCCCCCAAGAACTGGACAACCTGGACCGGCGTCCTCGCCTACACCCGCGGCTACCTCCTCGACGGCCGCCACACCGACGACTACATCCGCCACGGCCACGCCGCCCGCCTGGCCGCCACCATCAACCGAGAGGTGGCCTGACATGACCCCCGACCACCTCTACCTCTCCCACCAAGCCATCCGCGACCTGGACCGCCTCCTCCGCGAAATCCCCGATCTCTCAGACGATCTCGCCGACGCTATCGCCTGCCGCACCCGCCTCAACGGCCCCACCGAATACCGCCTCCAACCCCGCTCCGCCACCCAACCCCTGCCCTACAACCCCGCCGCCTCCCAGGCCGCCGACCACCTACACGCCACCCTGGTCTCCTGGACCCGCCTGATCTGCGAACAACGCGCCCTCACCTACACCGCCGGAACCACCACACCGGCACTAGCCCGCTGGCTCCACCGCAACCTCATCGCCTTCGCCATGACCGAAGGCGTCGAATCCGCCCCCGCCGACATCGCGGCAGCCGTGGATACCGCAACGAGAATCGTCTGCCCACCGGCCCGCGATCGCCCACTCGATGCCGCCCAACTCGCCCAAGCCCGCCGTACTCGCCTCAGCGCCTCCGGAATAGCCACGCTTGCAAGGGAATTGGGCGACGACTACGAGAGTCTGACCGTACGCAGAGTGCAGACACTCCGCGACGCAGGCCGCATCGGCCCGGTCCCCGGCCCGTGGTCACCGGACGTGCCGGAGCTGTTCGTGGTGGGGGAGGTGCTGGACGCGCACCTCATTCACCCGACACGCCGCCACGCGGCGGCATAGCGGATCAGAGACCGGCCAAGTCGTCGAATTCCCCCGCCTTGCAGCCGCGTAGCCACGCGGCGAACTCGGCTTTGTCGAATGCGATGGTTCCCGCTTCGGGTGCGTTGCTATTACGAACCAGCACAAGGTTTTTCGTTGTCGCGACCTCTACGCAGGTCTCGCGGTCGGTGAAGCTCGACTTACGCCATGCGAGGTCTTCCATTGGTACTCCAAGCGTCGGCCAGCCTGCTGATGAACGCAGCGGACTCTCTCGGTGCCAAGGCTATCCGACACGCATGGTCGAACGACGCGACGAAGTACGCGACCTCGTCGGGCTCGGATATGAAGTACCCACCCCCATACCCCTCGAGGTGCACTCGAGGTTTGCCCCACTGGTGGTCCATGATGACGAAATCGTCGAGCCGTCGGGCCGCGTACTGGCCCGCATCATATGTCGTCACCCGAATGGTGACATTGGGCAAAGATGCCAGCTCAGCCATAGTAGCGAGCTGTTCGGCCATGACCGCGCGGCCTCCGACCCGGAGTCGCAGAGCGGCTTCGGGCTGAATCACGTCGACCTTCAGATCGCCGCTGCGGATCCGGCGCTGTCGGTAAGCACGCTGCGCGACCGTGTCCTCGAGGAATGTCGCGGATGGGGCAGTGAAGAAAGCGTGGCGAACGATCTCGCGCACATAGGCCGCCGTCTGGAAGAGCCCGTAGACAGCGCGCGGCTCATGTGCGCGCAGCACCGTCGCAGACTGTTCCATCGCAAGGTAGGTGTCCAACCAGGCGGGCATCTCGTTGACTCGGAGCGGAAGGCTGCTCAGCATCGCGTCCAGTTCGCTCATGCTGACGCCCAGCGCCTCGGCGTAGCGCACGCGCTGTGTGGGGTGCGGCGTGCTCTCGTCGCGCTCCCACTTCCCCAGCGTGGTCCGGTCGACACCGACCAGACCGGCGACCTCCTCTTGTGTTCGGCCGGTCGCCTTACGTGCGTCGATCAGCATATGGCGTCGCACAAACACATCATAGCCACCTCATATAAGCCGTGGACTCGCTTCCCGCGAACCCGCATTCTGAACTCGAGCACCCGCCGCCGGGACGAATACCGCGCCCACACAACAGCACTGACCGACGAGCCACGGTCCGTGCACCCGGCGCCGGGTGCTCCCTGCCCCCGGAGGTCCCCATGGACTACACCCTCTCGGAACTGCTGGCAATGGCCGCCCACTCCGAACCCGACACCCCCTTCACCGTCGACCAGGCCCACGAGGCCATGCGCATCCACCGCGAATGCGCCGTCTACCACTGCCCCCGCAAAACCGCGGCCTTCGAAGCCTTGATCGAGGCGGGCCGCATCGTCCCCGACTCCTCCCGGAGGTACTGATGACCGCGTACCTGCTCCTCACCCTCACATCCGTACTGCTCTTCAGCGCAGGCTATGTCGCGGGCCGCCGCGCCGACCGTCACCGCCCTCCGGGCCGCCACCGCCACGACCCCAGCCGATCCAGCCAACTACACGTGACCCAGCTCCTAGCGTCCGCCGCGGTCCTGTAAACACGCTTCTACCAGGCACTTTCAAGAAGTTTCAGATTCAGTGTTGACTTCCGATCACGCTTAGGTGAAGATTGGTGCAGCGCTAGAGCTGCGCCCAAATCCCGGAATCTCCGGACACTCCCGCGGCAGGAACCTCAATCCTCCGAACGGAACTCCCGAACCAAAGCCTTCGCCCCGTGCGACGCTCCTAGGGTTCCCGTTCCCGGATTGATACCCACCGCAACGATTTCCGTCGTTCGCGGTTGTGCCGCACACATTGATCCGAGCCCTCGATCCCTCTCTCGGGATTGGGGGCTCGGTCATTGGAGCACCTCTCTGCACAGGGCGAGGCATCATGTTTCGCCCAATCGCCGTGAACCGCTATCGAAGGATCTGCTTCGCTGTCGGCTTATCCCCTCGGACGCAACACCGCAGGAGGAGTACTCACGTGGTCTCGCGGCTCGTACAGGGCGGAAAGCTCTAACGATACTCCAGGAAAGGTCTACCAATGCCCGATAAGGAGATCATCGGGTCAATCCGCGATGGTGATGTAGCAGGGAACCGAGGACGTGTGTATACGTTCTCTGGGATGACCCCGGTTAGCGCGGTGCGCAAGCTGGCGAGGATCCACGCTGCTAACGATCTGGAAATGGACGCTATGCGAATGGGGCGGACGTCGTCGCGCACGGTCGGTCCGGTGCTGAGAAATGTCAACGGCGGCGGCGATTCGGTGCAGACGTTTCCGCCGCAAGTCGCCCAGCTGTATCCGGGCCTGGTTCCCGATAGCCGGCCGAACGAGGGCCCGCGCATTGGTACTCCAGGCGACTACCTCGAACTACCAGTCCCGCCGCAGCCTGGCGAGACGGGTTCCACACCTCCGGCAAGCTCTTCCAATCGTGCGGTAACACCACCCAGTCCATCGATGACTGAGCCGGCTGCTGACACGTCTTTGAGCCCAGCGCCCATGACGACTGAGGTTGGGGACGTGCCGCTGGAGATGCGGGTTCTGTTGGGATTCGAGCAGCCTACTCTAGAGGATCGGGGTTTACTGCCCGATCTTCCGACAGTGAATTACGACCCTGGGCAGTTTCCGGATGTTTCCGGTCGCGAAGTCGGAGCTAAATGGACGGAGCCCCTTCTGGAAGGAAGTACTGCGCACTATTCTATCCCAGAAGGTAACGGCCTCAACACTGTCGATGTGGTGATTGTCGATGCCACCGGTACTGTGGTGACTCGTGCCCGGATCGTGCGAGCGGTGACTGGGCCCGGGTATCGCCGGTGGCAAACCGACGCGAATGGCGTCGGATCGTACTTCGAAACCAGCGATCCTAAGCTGGGCGGATACGGCCAACATTTTGATGTAGGTGTCTCAACGGCGGGCCCACCGACTGCGGAGTTCGAGGTTGGGCCTAACTGGGAATGGGTGCGTACACCATCTTATGACGAAAACGGGAACCATATTGGTTACGACGTCGGTGTCCGAAATAGTGACGGGCTATACGATAATATCCATTCCGATCTGCTGGGTAATCGATGGCTCACTCTCACAACCCGAGTTGGCCTAGGTGCTCTCGATTCTAGGCTCGCCATGCAGATCGACCATAGAGGCGATGGTTGGTTTATAGATGGCGCTGGGAAAGAGTGGACCGTATTCACCGACAGTAGCGGTCAGCTCGGAATGCATAGAAACTTTGAAACGCGTGCAGGCGTTTACAATCTCCGGTTCCATCACACCGGTGTGATCATAGCTGAGTTTACAGGTACGAATGGCGAGTGGTATCGAGATTGGATTAAGCCTGACGGGTCCTACACACGCATGATGTCGAATCTGTCCACTATCAGTTACAACCGAGCAGGACGGCAGATCGGGCGGACCACTCGACCAGATGAGCAGCCCTGGTGGGCGAAGTTGCTCCTTGGTAGTGCGCATTTTGCTGTCGGCTTCTTGTCCGCTGCCGGAGATGTAATCGCTTACCCGTTCAGACGAGGCGCATACGACCCCATGAGGACTATGTCCTCAATACGGGTTACCGATACCGGTCTGATGACGACATATCAGCCCCCCAACAGGGAGGTTCGGCTCGCCGAGATCGGATCCGCGGCTATCTCGCCGATCATTGCCCTGCCGCGCTACCTTGGCGGAGTTCTTGCCGACAACATGTACACCCTCTCGTCAGTACAGGTCACGGCGACTGGGTTGGCTACTACTTATCGACGACCCGATCGCGAAGCCAGACTGGTTACTGATCTCACTGGTATCACACCTCGTGAATGGTCAGACGATCCCTGGGGTGGTACAGGTGCTGTGCTCACGATGATAGCCTTCGGATTCATAGGACCGAAGGGAGGACGGTTTAGCCAGCCACGCACGGCGCGGGGGACGAACGCATATATTGAAAGGGAACTTGCGAACCATCCCGAGGTCGCCGACATTGTCAAGCGTCTTGTGGCAGACGCGGCCCATCCGCTTGATCTGACCCGCGATCTCGCGGATCCGGCGCTAAGAGCGGCGACGTTACGGATACTGAGTGAACTGTCGGAAGGGCGAGCATTGCGTGACCAGCCGCTCGCAGAGTTCCTTCAAAAGAACCCTGGGAAAGGCCCGCTGTTCGAACCGATCCTGGCGGAGGTCAATCTTATGCCCGATGGGCGCAAGCGGCTGAATGTCTTTGTCGACCAGAGCAAGCGAACTGATCCTGCACGCGCGATAGGAACAGAGCTGAACAATGTGCAAAGGGCCGCGCTCGTCGACTATGGTGAGGTGTTGCGGACGAAGGTCGAACCTGCTGTGGAAGCTGAACTAGCTCGGTTGATCAGGGGACTGAACGGAGCGACTACCAACATCCGCACCAAGCGCCCGTCAGGTATTCTGGACAAGGTCCAAAGGATGGTCCGAGGGCATGGAGGGCGGGATCCACGTCCGTATTATCGGGTCGGTGACGTCATCGACGCCGTTGGAGCGCGGATCACGGTTGAAAATGTCCAACAACTCACCGTGTTGCTTAGTCGGGTGCGACAGCATTTCGGAACGGGAGACAATGGTAGGATTCTTGAGATCGAGAATATGTACGCGACTCCCAAGAAAGGGAACCCGGAGTATCGTGTAATTCCGGTAGTGATTCGGATCGATGTTGACGGTATCTCGTATACATACGAGCTTCAGTTGACTACGCGGAGGGCCTCCATAGCGGCAGATCTCAACCATAATACGATCTACAAGCCCTATATTGAATTGTCGTCCTCGGAAAGAAGTAGTGTGAGTAGGATATTTGCAGAAGCTGCGGCTTTAGATCAACTGCAGGCTTCTAGGAGGAGTGCCGATGGAAATCGATGAGACTCGCCGAAAAGTTTGCCTAGTACGTGTCCTGGACGGCGATGACTGGGTGGCGGCGTTTGTTATTGACGGTCGCGACTACGATACGGTTGAAGATTACGAGCGTGCCGTAACCGAAGCGGCTCGTGCTATCGATAAGCACTGGATCCCAGCGGAATTCGAAACAAGCTATATCCGACCTGGCGAGCCTCGCTTCCCTCAGCCAACGTGGGAGAAGTACCGAAAGTCCCTTGAATGACGGCTGAAATGGTTGACGACCCCTCGGTGTGTGTAGCGATTGGTCGCTATCTGTCAAAGTTGCATCGTCACGGTTCTGTGAATCTCATTCCGTCAGGCACTCTAGAAGAGGATCAGATCGAGCATTGATTTCCATCCCTTCTTAGGTGAAGATCGGTGCAGCGCTAGATCTGCGCCCAATCCCGGCATCTTCGAACGCTACTGTGGTAGGAATATCTGTACTTCAAAACGCCATCCCGAACCAAAGCCTTCGCTAACGTGTGACGCCCGCAGCGTGCGGTCCTCGGATTGACTTCCACTGCGACTAAATCACATCGACAACAACAAAGCCGAACATCCAGATCCGCGCCCTCGATCCCGCCTCCGGGATCGGGGGCGCGGTCATTGGAACACCCCTTCGAACCTGCGAGGACCCTCATGATTCTCGGCCTGTCCATCAATGAATGGATCACCATCGGCATGCTGATCGCGCAGCTGATCGCCGCCGTGGCCCCACTGATCCCGTAACCACCCGGGCCCCTGCTTTCCAGAGCGGCACCGGGCCCCGTAGTACTTGTTGAAAGGAAATACCATGCGACTCAACAGGGTTCCCGAACCGGCTCTGGTGCGCTCCATCCTCGTAGCCCTCTCCGGCGTAGCCGCCTACCTCCTGGGCCGCCAACTGAACACCGACTGGATCGAAGCCGCCCTCACCCTCTACGGCCTGCTCACTCCGGTCATCGCCGGGGCGGTGATCAGACCGGCCGTCACCCCAGTAATCCGGACGGACGGTGAGAGCTGAATGCAGTCATGGCTGAACCCAGAACTGGTACAGGCCATCGGAGTAGCGGTCGCGACCGTCATCGGCGCGGTAACCGCGTGGCAGGCAAGAGAAGTCGCCAAACTCCGTGAACGCGTCGCCGCCCTGGAAGACCAGGCCGCCAGCGACCACCTCCGCTTCCGCGACGCGATCCGCCTGATCCGAGCCCTCCAACGTCACATCGACGAACTACTCACGTTCCTCCGCCTGCACGTCCCCGGCCAGGAACCACCCCGGGCGAAATATCAGATCCCCGCCACTCTCGAAGAAGAGATCTGACGCCCCAACTGTGACGCCTTCGCGTCCAATGCCCATGCGGCAGGCCCCCGAAACCCTTCCACAGGTTACCGAGCGGGTTCAGAGCCCGCCGCATGCCCGCCCCCAGCGCGCCGCGTCTCCCGCAGGTGGTCCGCGGTAGCAGACGTCCGCCGCAGCGCAGGGGGCGCAATGGTCCCGCCCCCGGAACGTCCCCTCACCTCCGGGGGCGGGACCCCACACCTTCGATTCCGAGCCCGAGCCGGCTCACGATCCGTCATGCCCACATCCGGAAGGCCCCGAATTCCCATGTCCGACAAGGAAATCATCGACTCAGTCCACTTCGGGACCCAACCCCCGCCGCAGTCGAACTACGTGAAAACCGACACCGGCCAACTGGTCACCCCAGAATTCCTGTCCTTCCTCCAACACACCCTCACCGGCAAGCTCGCCGACCACCAGCCCGACACCGCCCTCGACCCCCAGGTCCGCGCCCTGGCCGAAGAACTCTCGGTCATCCACCTCCCGGAATGGCACAGCGAGGTAGGCCGAAAACTGGCCGACCCCACCGTAACCAGCATCAAACAAGCCACCCGAGTAGCCGAGTACCTCGTCAAACGCGGCGTCCGAGTCCACCCCGAACTCGAAGAAATCCGCTGGACCCCCACCCCCGGCGGTCCACCCGGAGCCTTCGACACCGGCATGCACATCACCAAGGACACCCAAGGCAACTGGCCCACCCCCGACCCCGAGTCCTACTACGACCTGGAACAAATCCAAGTCAAACAAACCGACGACGGCCTCTGGTGCGCCACCCACCCCCGCGGCCTGTCCGCCGAAGCCCCCACCAAGACCGACGCTTACGCGGGCTTGGTCGAGCAGCTGCGGCAGCGCATCGAACAAGCGCGCCTCAGCCGCCGCGAGGAGTGATCATGTCAGCCAAGCCCATCGATGATCCTGATGCCTCGCGGGTCTTCAACTACTCGGTGCGGACGCCAAGAGAGGCTGCCGCGACTTTCGCGAGAGTACTCAACGCTGAGGATCTGATGTCGACCGCAGCGTCAAGAGCCCATGAGTTCGCGCTCACGGACTTCATGTCCTCGGGACCGTGGGGCCAACAAGTAGTTGAACTGGGCACCGTCCAAAGCATCGCCGGCCCGCCGCCGATCCTGCGGAGGCCTGACGATGACCTTCCAGAAAAGGTCGAGAATCGAACTGCACCCTCGATCTCGCCCGAGGATACGGTCCCGCCTCCAAATCCCGCCGGGCCGACCGTCTTCGAGCAAATGTATTCCGAACCGGAACCCGAACCCAGTACCCAAACTCCGACTGTGAAGGTCCCGGAATCCCTGGAAGAACTGGCTCTCCCCGGCTACGAGGCCCCTAGTCAACAAACGATGCTGTCGCAATTCTATGGGGACCTGGGTGCAGATGGTCCGACGTCTCCGGCCTCCAATGCTGGCCCGAAATCGCTGTTCCCAGAAATCGTTACAGCCGAGGGCTCTGTAGGTATTCCGGAACCACAGAAGTACGTAATGCCTTCTGCCATCACGGCCCCAAGGACGTGGTTTAGATCTGGCGTGGACGGATATGGCTTCAACTACTCTCAGGAGCAGTTGCGAAAGGACCTCGAAACCTACACGAGAGGACCCCAACCCTGGGTTGGGCCAGGTAATCCGTACGACCTGGCCAGGGAACGCCTTGTTAAGGCCCGGTACACGCCCGAGGAACAGTTCAACGACCTACTCTGGGCCTTCCGCGAGGCCGGCACGCACGATGATCGAGTCAAAAAGTCCCAGGCAATTCAACGACTAGCGCAGATCGGGATTTTCCCTTACGAGAATCCAGCGATAAAGGATCATGTCGAGAGGATTCAGGGTTTCGGCAGGCTCACCGATCCATCACAGCCGGCTAAGAATGCGCCACCACCCCCCGAGCGACCCAAACCCACCACTTTCGACATATATATGCGCAGTCGAGGCTACGTGCCCGCAGTTGTCGCTCCGTCGAATGATAAGACCGTAGTAGAAGCATCTATCTCATTTGGTTCCGGACTTGTACGTCCAATTATCGACAATATAAAAGACACCGCAGCCCTGTTCGGAATCGGAGGTCCTGGAGCTGCGGAAGCTCGGCAAGAAGCTGTCAACGGTATCGGTGCTCTTATTGGGATCGGCCCCGCAGGCGGTCCTGGAGTCATCGATTCTTGGAAAGCGGCCGGAAAAGACTTTCTGGGATGGGACGAATGGTCCCGAGGCGATTGGTACTACGCCCTCGGAATCGTCGTCTCGAACATCGGCACAACGATCGGCACCGGTGGTGTGGCGTCGGTTCCGAAAATCAACAAGGCCGCAAACAGCATCCTGGACGTCGATGGCCCGAAGACCGAACACGATACACCGGATGTAGCTGCCAAGAACTCTGACCGCGCTCCCGCCGACCATCCCCACGGTTCACCGGAACCTGACGAAACCGCTCAGCCGAACGAGCAGCAAACACAGCCCGACGCCGAAACCTTCCACGACGAGTCGACACAAGAACCCGGAGCCATCGACCGGAGATCGGGCACGGCCCAGTCTGATCCACAGAATAGCGACCATGTGAACGGTCCACCGGATATATCGGGACCGGTCGCAGGAAGTCCCGACTTGCCGGTGCCCTCGAGCGCAATTCGTGAAGTCCCGCAGCGACAGACTTTGCCCAATGGAACAATGGAATTCGCCGATCGAGATGTTCACTCCAATGCGGTGACTGAATTATCCGGCAGCTTGACCCATCTCAATGGGATAACACGGTTCGCCTACAACCCAGACCCGCTTGTCAGTGCATCGATACCCCCCGGAATGCCGGATAGAGTCAACCGAGGCGCTGCTACGCCTGACCGAAGAATCGATTCCGATCCCACACAGAATCCCGCCAGGCACGAGGCTGCTGCGACATTCGAAGCAGCTGCGAACACACCTGAAGTCTCTGCCGAGATCGACACCGTCGTTTCGGCTCGGTCACATCCGTCGAGGGCTTCTGGCGGTGGCGCACACGCCAGCAGAGGACCATCGACGACTTCAACCGCAGGCGGAGGCGCAGGTCCCAGTGGGACTACGCATACCGGGTCAGGTTCCTCGGCTTCGGGTCGTACTACTCCATCGAGTGCTGGTAGCGCTTCGAGCCGTGCTGGCACACCGAACCCCGCCTTTTCGAGGGCAAGCGTTGGGAATGTTGACGTCAAACTTCCCGATGGAAGGGTGTTGAAGGCTGGAACCTACCGAGAGGTAGTTAAGGGCGATGGTGCCGTGAAATACTACTCGGATGAGATGGGCCGTCCTCATATCGCTGTTGCTGAGCTGGAACCGCCCCCTCCAGGCACACGAAAGAAAGTTGGAGTAAGTAGTAAGCCCTATCCCGTTGGGTGGCTTCACGGAATTGACAACCGCGGGCATATGGTACCCGAGATAGGTGTGAAGGATGAGAAGTGGGCAAATGTAAACGAGAATCTGTTCTCCCAGCAGGAAAAGGCGAATCAGCCAATCAAGCGGGAGTGGGAAGACGCAGCAGTTGCTTGGGCCAGGGCTGTTCCCGGAACTAAGATGCAAGCGACTGTCCTCAAGCGTTATAGGTCCGGAAGGCCAATGATAACGGAATATAGACTCTATGATGCGGAATGGAATGAGATTACAGATTTCCGGCTAAAGCTGTACAATCCAAGGAGGATGACTAGACCGGGACAAGTGAGGACGATTCCGAGAAATCCGGTGTACCCGTCACCGCCGCCATAAAGTCGACTGGCTGGAACATTCGGGCGGCTGAGGGATTTCATGAGAGGGCTTACATGAACGACTTATCTCTGGACGAGCAGAAGGAAATCGATATAGCTATCGCGAATGCGACTCTCGCCTGCGTCGGCGATGGGGAATCGATCGTCAACGTTGCGATCGGTATAGATGAGGGTCGAGTGACAACTCATGTTGAAACCGATCGCCGTACCCTGATTGTTCCGTCTGACGATTTATGTGCTGCGGCTAGCGCTTTAGCTGAATTGCATGATCGGAATGGCACGAACTTGACTGACGCAAACTACAGATTTCAACTTACGATCTCGGGCCGATGGCAGATGGTTGCAGATTTTAGCTATCGTTGAGCTGCATCTTGGTTTGGAATCGTTTAAATAGCGCATTTGTGAACTGTTCGTCAGGGCTGCCGAACCAGGGTCCGCTCCAGGACTCGGAAGGCTGCCAAATTCCGGAATGAACCTCTTCTAGAAGGATTTCCAGCAACTCCGTGAAACTAGATGCGCAAATAAAGTGTATTTCGTCGTCGATTCCGAAATTTATTATCTGGCCTCGTTTTCCGTGCGGCCCTGGATCGAGGTCGAGGCCCACGTACTGCCTGTCTATAGGATCGGCCCACAGTGGAATCCAGCCAGGTGAAGTGAATAGCGGCTTTATGATGCCCTCCGCTCCTGGGAAGACGCCTCCAAACTTGTTGACCCGCTCGAGATCCTCTGGATAGTCCCAGTAGGTTGACCAGTGGGACCAAGCTTCTTGGATATGTTTTGTCGACAAAAAATTTAGAGTCGGAATGCAGGGTACGCCGTGGTCGCCCGCTGGTGTGATTACGGATAACTGGCCATTGTGCCGTTTGAGTACATCCTTGACTTCATTGGGAAGTGCTTGTCCGAGGGCTTCCTCGAGGATGTCCAGCTCGGTCGCGGTAGCCGGAGGAGACAAGTTATCGTAGGCCATCGGGGCATTGTTGCGAAGCCACGACACATATAATTCGAATAGATCTACTGCTTGCATGCTTGCATGCTAGCAGAACTTGGGAAGTTAAGCGTGCTGAGATCGGTCGGGAGTTACTTCCTGCTTCAGTTTGATGGGAATAGGTATGATTGAAAAAATACTGTTTGACGATATCGAGGATTGCCTCCTTGACTTCTTGGGCAGTCAGCTCTCAGATGCATCCGATCCTGCGGAGGTGGTTCGAGTGGTGCCCGACCCGAAGCCCGCCCGTATGGTGCGGGTCGCTCGGAACGACCGCAAGCCTCGGCTGGACGTCGAGGACAGGGAGGGCCGTCGTGGCGCTCACCTGATCCTCGATCGTCCTCGGGTGGTCTTCGAGTGCACCGATGACGCCGGTGGTGCGGCCGAGCTGGCCGCGCTGGTGCGCGGGATCGTGAATGCCGCCGCACCCGGGTACATCGGCACCGCGTGGTGTGACCACATCGAGGATGCCGGCCTGGAGAACGACACCGACCCGGTGACCGCCGCTCCGCGGTACACGCTCGTCACCGACCTGATCGTGCGAGGAAGAGTCCTCGCGTGACTCCCCCGACAACGCGGGAGTAACAACTGAATACACATCCCTAGGGCCTGCGCAAAATCCCAAGGGAGACAACACAATGGCTATGCCCTCCAGCAAGTTCATCGGCGCCGGCACCCCGAATATCGCTGTTACCGGTGGTGTCCTGGTCGCCCCGCTGGCTTCCACCCTGCCGACCTCCGCGGACGGCACTATCGATGCCGCGTTCAAGGCGCTCGGCTATGTGTCCGAGGACGGTATCGAATCGATGGGTGAGCGGCGGATCGAGTCCGTGAAGGACTGGAACGCCGACATCATCGCGCAGCTGCAGACCGAGCACTCGGTGCGTTTCGGTCTGACCCTGTACGCGGCCTGGGATCAGGACGTGCTGCGTGAGGTCTTCGGCGAGGACAACGTCACGCCGACCGCTGCCACCTCCACCTCCGGTGCGCTCTACACCGTGACGGAGAACGGTGCTCCGCTGAAGCACCGGGCGTGGGTCTTCGACATGGCGAACGAAGAGAAGAAGCTGCGTATCGTCCTGCCGAACGCCAAGATCACCTCGGTCACCGAGAAGAAGTTCGTTTCGACCGAACTGGCCGGCTTCATGATCACCGTCGAGGCGTTCAAGGACGACAGCGGCGTCAAGGCGTACCGCTACCTGAACGACGGCAACAAGCTCGCCGCCTGATATCACGACGGTCCCGACCGTCACCTTCCGTGAGTTCGAACCCCACCGGGTCGAACCATGTCTGAGGACGGCCCATGCCGTCCGACAAGCCCCCAACGGCGGCGGGATTTCCATCCTATGCGCAGGCCCGCCCGTCGCCGTTGGGCCTTCTCATATCAACCCCTGCGCATGCACAACTACTACTCGAAAGGGTCTGCGTAACAATGACTTCTCCGAAAGCCCCGATCACCATCGCCCAGCCGATCAAGGTGAAGGACGACTTCTTCTACCGCGTGAACGGCGTCGAGATCCAGCTGCCGTCGCTGTCCTACCTCAAGCCGGGCGTAGTCCGCCGGATTCGGCGACTCAGCGATGTCGACGCGATGTACACCCTGCTGGAGATGACGCTCTCGCCCGAGGCGCTCGCGGCCCTGGACGATATGGATCCGGACGCTTACCACGAGATGCTGGAAGCCTGGCGCGCGCACTCGGGGATCAGCCTGGGGGAATTCTGAGCCTCGATGCTCTTCTCGAAGAGTATTGCGAGGCAATCGAATACGACTTGATCAGCCTCGGTCTGCGGTTGCGTCGGCTCGGTACTGACGAACTGAGCTGGCGCGACCTCAAGGCCGTCGTGACATTCCTGCCCACCGACTCGGCGCTGATGCGCAGCATGCACCCGGAAACCTATCGATGGCAGTTGGACCAGCAACTGCTGGCGGAGATGACCGACTGCCTGCGGTGGCTGATGTGGTCCAAGAGCGACGACGCCCGCCACGGGCGCAACCGGCCCGCCCGCATCCCACGGCCCGGCATCGAATCCGATCGGGAACGGGTCGGTACGGCCATGAGTATCGACCGGATCAACGAGTTCCTCGGCTGGAGCGAGTAGTCCTCGCCGGTGGCCGGGTGCGGGCGCAATCGGCCCAGAAAGTGAATGCAATTGTGGACAAGCAACGCCCACCGGCAATGACACTGCCGGACATTCTTGCGATGACAACCAATGGGCAGCCCGCACCCGGGAAGCGGATCACGCTGCCCAGCGGCGCGGTCTGGGAGGGAGGACCCGTCGCGGGGACCTCGCTCATCACCCTGCCCGACGAGGACCCGATTCTGGTCTCGGACAACGATTCCGGGGCACCGAACGCACTGGTCGGCCGGTCCGGCCCGTTCGGAGCTCTGGCCCGCGCTTTCGAGGAAGTGCTCGGGCACGTACCGAACTTCGTCACCGACCGGGTGGCCGCC
The DNA here is from genome assembly GCF_007362295.1 of Nocardia otitidiscaviarum. Lineage (NCBI taxonomy): Bacteria > Bacillati > Actinomycetota > Actinomycetes > Mycobacteriales > Nocardiaceae > Nocardia > Nocardia otitidiscaviarum. The sequence continues at coordinate 7,623,690 of NZ_CP041695.1, forward strand.
GAGACGCGAAATCTCCTGCGCGGGCTGCCCGCGCCCGAGGACGGGGAGACCGAAACCCGGATCATCAAGTTCAGCTCCAAGGCCACGCTGCTCAATCCCGCCAAGAAACGCGGCGGCTCCGGCGGGGACGATGCGGTCGAGCAGCATGATCCGGACTCGGACGAGACGCCGGTCCGCCGTGCACGCGGCGGCCTGGTGCACCGGCCCGGCGATTTCATCAGCGGCCTGATCCCCGGATTGGGTCCCTCCTCCGCCGACGATGTGCCGCTGCTCGCATCCCGTGGCGAGTACGTGGTCAATGCCGAGGCGGCGGCGAACACGCTGTCGCTGCTGGACGCGATCAACGCGGGCTGGGTGCCGTCGGCGCAGTTCCTCACCGGAATGCTGGAGGGGTTCACCTCGCCGCTGCCCGAAACCGTCGCCACCACACCGACTCTCGAACAGTGGCGCGGACTGCTCGGCCAGGGCGTGATCGCTGACATGCTCGGCAACGCCGGTGCGGCCGCGGTGAACGCTGCCGGCTGGGCCGGGTCCGCGCTGGGGTCGGCGCTGGCCCCGCTCTTCCAGTCCGGCGGTCCGCTGAGCGACCAGGCGCAGCGCACCGCCAACCCTCCGGTGCAGACACCGCCGAGCTCGACCGCGCCGGGGTCACCGCTGCCGCTGACCGCTTCGATGCAGGCCAAGCCGTCCGGAATGCTCGGCGCGCTGGCGGGCCTCGGACTGCCCGGTCTCGGCGGCGGCAGCATGGGCGGCGGGAACGCAGAGCTGAGCGCGCTTTCCCATGCGCTGAGTTCCGGAATCGCCGGAGCCGCAGCGGAAGCCGGGAGCCGGGTCGGTGCTGCCCTGGGAGCGATCATCGCACCGGCGCTGGGGCCTTCCGGGCAGCTGGTGCCGGAGATCGGCGAGCAGCTGGGGCGGCTGATCGGGTCGCAGTTCGGCGGTGAGCTCACCGCGTCGATGAGCCTGCAGACCGAGATTCCGGGACAGCCCGGCACCGGAGGCGGCGGTACGGGTGCGACGACCAACGCGGACGGAACGCCCACCGTGGGGTCCGGCGCGGGACTGCCCACGAACGGTGGCGGCAGCATCGTGGGTGGGGCCGGACCCGCGGCTGCCAGCGGTGTCTATGACGCGGCCGGGGAGGGCTCTCGCTGGGTGTATCTGCCCAGCGATCCGGAGAAGGGACTGACCGGCGGGTGGGCGTATGTGACGCCGACCGACTCGGGCGTGCGCACCGTCGCGCCTCCGGCGGGCACCCAGATCGTGGACATGATGCCGGACAAGGACGGCATCGCTCCGCCCCTGTTGGATTCGTTCGAAGGCGTCGACTGGTTCGGCGCGCTTACCGGAAACGGGCCGAAAACGCTTGCCCGCGAGTCGTATCCGTACAACCAGTACGAAGGCGACTTCAAGGGCCTGCTGCAACTGGCATCGAGGAAGGTCGGCAGCGATCTCGGAACCCTGCTCTCGCCGATTCTGGGAGCGAATGCTCCCAAGGCACTGGGCGATCTCGCGGCGCTTCTCACCGCGCCGATCGGGCAGGCGTACGCCGACGCCGATCCGAATGGCGACTGGACCAACACGATCGGCTATTTGCTGAGCCAAGCCACCGGTATTCCGTGGAGCCCAACCGGACAGCAAGGTTCCGGGGGAGTGCCACAGCCGGACATCCCGCAGCAGATCGGCCTCAACGCCCTGTCCTCCGGCATCCAGGGCCTGCAACAGGGCGGCCTGCTCCGCGGCCTCACCGGAGCGATCTCCAGCGCGGCCTCGTCCGTGGGCGGCCTGATCGGCAGCACGGCAGGCACCCTCATCGCGCCCTTCCTGGGCCCGGCCGCCCCACTCGGCCCCGTCATCGGCCAGATGCTGGGTTCGATGGTCGGCGGCATGATCGGCGATCAATTCACCCGCCCCATCGAGTGGGCGGGCTACGCGGTGAAGGAACTGGTCGGCACCGGTTTCGGTCTCACCGATCTGGCGGAAGGCCCGGGCGGACACACCGCCCGCGTCGATATCTACAACTTCAACGGCACAGACCCCAAGAGCGCGTCCATCGCGGTGGAGCGGGTACGCCGGCGCCGGGCTCTGGCGCAGCAACGCGGAGGAGGTTTCGGGCGATGACCCACCAACTTTTGGAAACCCACGGCACGAAGGTCGTGCTGTGGGATGTCAACGGCCGGGTGTGGCATCTGTCCGGCACCAATTCCGGCCGTGAGGGTGTGCGGCTGTCACAGCAGGCCGGGTACATGTTCGCGCCGGTGCAGCTGCTCGTCTCGGAAGGTGCGCGTCAGGACGGCGCGACCTTCATTCGATCGGTCCGGTCGAAGAAGGAATGGGATTTCCTGGTCGTCGTGTCCGGCGCGGCGAAAGCCGGTGGCGTGGATCCGATCCGGGACTTCCACGCCGTGCACGACGCCTGGTTCCGGGGATGGTCGACCGACAAGCCGGTGACCGTCGGCTACTACACCCGCCACCAGGGCTGGCGATTCCAGCAGGCCCAGTTGGACGCGGCTCCGGAGCCCGTCGGTGATGTCGATCCGGCGCGCAATGCGATGGCCGTGTACAAGATGTCGGCCACCGCCATGGACCCGCTGGAACACCACTTCGACGAGAACTCGGTCTGGACCAACACCTCCGGCCTCAATGAAGGCATCGTGCGCATCCGCAACGCCGCCGACCAACCGGCGTGGCCGCGCTACACGATGAACGGCCCGGGCAGGTGGTCGATTCTGGACCCCGTCGCGGGTGATGAGGTGCGGATGGTGCAGACACCTCGATTGGGTGCGAACGAGACCCTGCGGATCGACACGCATCCACGCCACCGGACGGCGCGCCTGTACACCGACTCGGATACGCAGGGCCGCAATGTCTGGGCGCAGCTCGCGGGCCGCCGCTGGCTGCAATCGATGTCGCCCTGGTCGGCCACCGATATCACGGTGCAGGTGGACGGCGGCACGATCGAATCCAGCATCGTCGCCACCGTGACGCCGCGATCCTCGAGGCCGTTCTGATGAGCGCCGGAACCTGGGATCCGCACACCGAAGTGCGGCGGATGGACGAGACATTCCGCGCGGATCAGGAGCAGGCGCGCAACCCAGATGTGCTGGTTCGCTTCTGGGACAAGTACATGCGGGAGGTGGGTGAGGAGCACAGCTACCTGTCGCTCGAATTCACCTATCCGCGCAACGCGGCGGGCGGCCTGAAGATGATCTGCCCGCGGGATATGACCCACTTCGATCACCTGTTCGGCAACAAGGAGGACGGCGCGGACGCCACCATCCCGATCACCGTGAACACCAAGGGGTTCCGCTGGGATGGCTACGTCACCAAAGCGTCGATCGTGCGCGACGAGAACGGCGTCGAAACCGTCGACATCGAGGCCATCCACGCCTGGAACCACGTCGCCACCATCTGCTGCTGGGCATCGCCTTTCGCGCCGGTGCTCGCGCAGTTCCCGCGGCACCATATCCTGTTCGGGCCGGTTCGCTCATTGGTCACCACCTACCTGACCATGAACCTGATGCGGTTGCAGGCACCGGGTTGGCAGCCGCCGGATCGCATCGAATCGCCGGAGTGGAACGGTGTCGGCAACACGCTGTTCCCGATCGCGGTGGTGCCGGTCGACCCGTTGCAGGACACCAGCCGCTGGAGCGCGGCGTCCGCTCGATTCGATATGGCGGACAAGCTGTTCCAGCCTATGCTGGAGGACTCGGGCGTCATGCTCACCGCACGGTTCTTCCTGCCGGGCGAAGACGAGCAGCCCGCCCCGGAATGGTTCCACCTCGAGAAGCCGACCGTGGTACTCGAGACCATCGACAAGTCGGGCGTCACCGGTAGCACCGGCACGCTGCTGGACGGAATCCAGTCGTGGATCGAGGAATTCGCCGACGACGGCACCACGCCGGTCCGGTATCCGCGCTTCGATTCCACCACGGAATACGAGGCCGTGTACGGGCAGCCGGGCAAGTTCGGCACCTTCAAGAACTTCCCGTGGGTGTGGTACTTCGAGGGCGAGTATTCCGGCATCGGCGCATCCGAGGTCGCGCTGCACAAGCCGACCGCGACCGACGTGATCATCGGTGGCCGCTCGCCCGGATGGGTCAACGCCGGAATCGAGGTGGTGATCAAGGGCCTGCTGTCCCTGATCGGTCTGGACTTCCTCTATCGCGGCCAGCTCAACGACGTCTTCCTCGCCTGGATGGTGTACCGGGACATGGAGCGGGTCGAGCGCGCCGGGCCGTACGCCTTCCGCGAGCTGTACATCACCGGCAGCGACAAGGCGTTCAACCTGGACGGCCTGGTCGCCGGTCGTCAGGGTCTGCACCTGACCCGCGGCTACACCAGCCACAAGGTGACCATCGAGGACAACGCCCCCTATCTGCTCGGGCGCGACTTCGGGCTCGGCGACCAGATCGGCTTCCAGCTCGGTGAGTACGTCTTCACCGACTACGTGACCGAACTGACCTTCTCCGACAACCGCGAAACCCCGGCCGTCTGGCAGATCACCGTCGGTGACGGCTCCGACGAGGAGGACTCGATCGTCAAGGCATGGCAGCGGCTCGGCCGCTTCGCCGCCGCCATCAAGGATCTGTCCACCGATGTCGGCGCGGACCTGGATCTGCTCATCTTCTAATCCCGCTGGAGGAAACACTATGGCGGACATCAGTTTTCCCGCCCATCTCACCGTGCAGCGGCAGCTGGACGTGGATGGGCTGCCGATTCTCGAGGCGAACATCGCCGTGGCCGACGAGGTAGCTGGGCTCGAACTACCCCAGGGCCCAGCCGGGGAGCGGGGGCGGCAGGGCCGCCCCCGCTCCACCTTCCGCAAGATGGGGGAGATCGCCACCGCTGCGGAGCGGCCGAGTGGTCTCGACGTGGCCGATCGCGGCAAGTGGTGGCATCGGCTCGACACCAATGGCATGGATGTGTGGACCGGCACGGCGTGGCGGCATTCACCGGATGCTGTCGGACCGAAAGGTCCTGTAGCCGCGGCGAATACGGTCACGGCGGTGACTATGCACAAGCAGGCGCTCACTCAGCCGGCCGCGGAGTTCGAAGGTTCCGGCGACCAGCTGTTGCGGGTGACCGCACCGGCCGGTGAGCCGGGAGCCAAGGGACCGGCGGGAGCGTCCGGCGCGATCAACGCATCGCCGGACTTCGACCAGTCGCTCGTCCCTGTGCCGGGAGGCGCCTTCGCCTACCACCCGGCGACCCGAATGTTCCGGCCGCAGCCTCTACCGATGGCCGTCGGCCCCTGGGCGTGGTTCAACGAGGACTTCGCGGCGGACCAGGCCGCGTCGGTGCCCCAGTTGATCGCCGGAACCTTCACCGTGCCGGCGCAATCCTTCGCGTGGCGACCGGTCGTCTACGGACACATGCTGCTGTCCTCGCAGGTCACCGGCTCCCAGTATGTGCGGGGCATGGTGCGGATTCATCACTCGCAGGGCCAGGTCGCGGCCGCCACCGTCGGTACTTCCGGCGCCTACTGGTACCAGCCGATCATTCCCACCTACCGCGACGAACAGACGACCAAGACCCTGTCGCCGTCCTCCACCTTCGCGGTGGTCCCGGCCGGTCAGCCAGCCAATCTGGTCGTTACGGCCGAACGTGGCGGGAACGGCAGCGGGAGCATCGGGTACAAGCGCGCGAACGCATCGCTGGTCGTCTACGCCCAGCCCATCTGAACGAGGTCATATGTCAACCGTTGGTGAATATTTCCGATCAACACTCATTCGCGGTATCGATGAGGGAATCGGTGGGCCGGGTGTGGTGCAATCCCTGCAGAGCACACCGAGCGACGGCTCGCTCGAACTCATGACCGGCACCGTCGGTCCGGCGGGGCCGGAGGGCGAGCCGTGCCCTGCCTTCCGCTGGGAAGGCGATATCGCAGACCAGGCCGCTCTGACCGCGCTGGCATCGAAACTAGGTCCGGCACAGGCAGGTAAGGCGTGGCGTGTCCTGGCAGGGGACTCGCTGGTCTTCTGGAACGGTACCGGCTTCGATACCTTCACCGAGGCGTTCGGAGCTGCAGGGCCCGATGGTGATACCTGCACGGTGACCCTCGGCACCGTCGATACCGGCCCGGCCGGATCCGATCTACAGGCCACCATTACCGGTACCCCGCCCAATCTCCGTCTGGACCTGACGATTCCGCGCGGCGTGCAGGGAAGTCAGGGGCCGGCGGGTGGCCCGGGGCCGATTCGCAACGCGCCCGACTACGCCGATGTCGCGCATGTCGACGGAGCCGTACCGGTGTGGAATACGGCACTCGGCAAGTGGGTTCCGCGCGCCTATCCCGGTATCCGCGGACCCTGGTCCATCGTCGAGGGCACCGCATGGGACGGTGGGGCCGGTTTCGCTCCCTCGCAGAGCAACACCTCCACGTCCCCGAATACGGTGGCACGCCTGAATGTTCCGGCGCAGGACACCGATTGGCGGCCGATCGTGCACGGCGGCGTCACCGTCCAAAGTACCGACGACAGCACCACATTCGACGAACGCATCGACGCCGAGGTGCGGCTGGATTCCGCAAGTGGACAGATCCTCGCCCTGGGAACCGGTGTCGGTGCGGGCATCGACGTGCACTGCCGCTTCCAGCCCTATTTCGGGGCCCGGATCACGCCCGACAGTGCGGTGGGAGTCGTTCCCGCCGGGCAGCCCGCGGTCCTTCATGTCGTACTGCGACGGGCGGCGGGCAGCTCCAATTACCACTACTTCATGGCCGGCGCTCAGATCACCTGCTGGGCCCGCCCGGTCACCACGACTACGGAGTGACACAGTGACCGAAAACCCGAACACCGTCTACGACGACGATGTCATGATCACCATGCGCGGTATCGCCGATTCGGTCGGACTGCCGCACACCGTCAACCCGATCGAGCACGTCGACCGCGAGATGCTCGTCGAACTGCGCCAGGGCCCGACCGGGCCGGTCGGGCCGGATGGCGCACCCGCGTGGCCATGGGAATGGCAGGGTGACGTCGACGATTTCACCGCTCTACAGACATTGCGGCTCACGACGGCCGATGCGCGCAAGGCATGGCGAGTCGTGGCGGAGAATGCCGTCTACTACTGGACCGGGCTCGAGTTCATCGCGTTCGACCAGGCCTTCGGCAAGCCTGGCGCGCGGGGGCGTACGAACCGGTTGACCGGCTCGGCGGTGGCGGGGCCGGTGGGTTCCGCCGCGACCGCGCGGCTCACCGGGATCGCACCCGAACAGCACTTGGAGATCACCTTCCCGCGCGGCGAAACCGGTCCGGTCGGTGAGCCGGGTGCGGCGGGCCGCATTCAGGACGCGGCGGATGTCTCGATCGACGTGGAGCATCCGCTCGGGCAGGACTACGTCCTGTCGTGGAACGCCGATCTCGGCAAGTTCCAGCCGGTACCGAGTCCGCGCCTGAACGGACCGTGGGCGATCGGACAGGGCCAGATCAACGGCGGCACCAGTCTCACCGATGCGACGAAAACCATTGCCGCCATCACTATTCCGAGCCAGCCGATGTCGTGGCGACCAGTCGTCGAAGGCTGGATCAGTATCGGTACCGACAAGGGGCAGCCCACCACCCGCTGTGATATCGAGGTCCGAATCGGCTCTCCGGAAGGCGAACTGGTGGCGCGTGGGCACGGCTCGTCGTCGCCGATCTTCGCCCTCGCCCTCATCGCGCCGGAAGCCGACTACCCGCTGACACCCGATTCGGCCATCGGCGTCGTTCCGGCCAATCAGACCGTCACGCTCTACGTCAGCGTGCGCCGGACGCTCGGTACCGGCCGCTACTCCGTCCGCACCAGCGACGCGCAGGTGATCGTCTACGCCCAGCCCGTGTAGCACACACGGATTCCCGCGGCTCGGCTCACGAGCCGCTCATCTCAGAGCCGGTGCGTCGATTCCGGCTGCCTCCCGCCCGAAAGGACTGACCCATGGCCGAACTGCCTCCGCTGAAGTACGGAAAGGTTGTCGGACGCTTCCTCGCGAACGTCGCCGACGGACCGGACATCGGCGACCTGCCCGAATTCCTGCCGCTACGCGGCACCCTCACCTTCACCGCCGACGCTCCCAAGATCCTCGTCGGTGGCGCCGAACCCGCACCCGCCACCTACGTGCAGCTGCCCGAGCACTACGAATGCCAGCTGGACGAGTTCGGCTACCTCACCTGGCGCGGTAAGCGCGGCGTGCGGCTGGTCGCACCCGGAGCGGCGACCAATCCGACGGACTGGACCTGGCGGGTGTCGTTCAACCTGAACTATGACGGCCGCCAGATTCCCATGGAGTCGTTCAGCTTCGCCGTCACCGAGTATGTGGCGGGGCCCGACCCGGAGAACCCGGACGCGGGCTCGTCGGGTCTGGTCGACCTGACCCTGGTCGCACCGGTGCCCGCCAGCCCCGGCAATGCCGTCGTGCGCGGTGAGCGGGGCGAGGGCATCCAGATCGACGGGCAGGTCGCCACCTACGGTGAGCTGCCCGCGTCCCCGGAGGAGGGTGCGCAGTTCGTAGTCACCGCCGACGGGCTGCTGTACGTCTACCACGCGGCTGCGGGCGGCTGGACCCCGGACGGCCAGGGCATCGTCATTCGCGGCCCGGCCGGTACCACCGAATGGTCCGGCATCACCGGCAAGCCGGCGACCTTCCCGCCGACCATCGGTGCCACCGCGACCACCGCGGTCGCCGGTGACGATCCTCGGCTGAACGATCCCAGAACGCCGCTGCCGCATACGCATCCGGCGAACCAGATCTCCGACTCCACGGCGACCGGCCGAGCATTGCTCACCGCGAGCGACGCCGCCGCCGCCCGCACGACGCTCGGCACCATCGCCGCCGACGACTCCCGCCTCACCGACGCCCGCGTGCCCACCGCCGCGGGGCAGGCGTACGACATCGCCTTCAAGTCCCACACCGGGACCCGGGTCTCGGGTGCGGGCAATGTGATGCCGGAGGGCCTGCGCATCGAGCGGCCGATCAACATCACCTCGATCACCTATCGCGGTGAGACCGCGGGCACCGGCAACCTGGTCGTCGAACTGCGGAAGAACGGTACGACCATTCCCGGTAGCGCCGCCACCATCGCCGCCGCCGGCCACGCCGGCGACACCGTGGTCACCACCGGCGCGCCCTGGGCCCTCGCCGTCGGTGACCGACTGACGGTGTACATCACCACCGCCGACAGCCCCGCGGGCAAGGGGCTGCAGGTGAGCCTGAAGGGGGTGACGTCCTGATGCCGATGATCGTCGTCACCGGGGGAGAGTCCTTCCAGCCGTCGGGCATGAACAAGAACGGCACCCAGAAGCTGACGGGCAGCTGGGCCGAGATCACCGGCTGGACCGCCGATACCGGCAACTACCCCGGATCCACCCTCTCGGGCAACGGTCTGCGCGCACAGGGCAGCAATCCGAATGCCAGCGTGAACGCCACCCTGGCCTTCTCAGGTGCCAGTGGGACCGGTCCCACGCAGCAGGCGCGCATTCTGGTGAACGGCACCGTGGTCGCCACCGGACAACAGCTGATCGGCGCGTCCGGGACGCTGACGGCCTCGGCCACGGTCGCTCTCAGCGAAGGCGATGTGGTCACCGTGCAGGCATTCGGCACCGCGCAGCTTTCCGGGTGGGAGAGCACGATCTCGGCCGCGGGCTCGCACGTCCGCATCACGTAAGTCGGCGCGGCCATGTCATGGAGCGGAGATCCGATCTGGCTCGCGGACGTGCTCCGCGCCGCCGGACTGCGGGTGATCGAACACGACGGCTGGCGCGACCGCGGGCACGGAGACTTCCGCGACCTGCGCGGCGTGCTCTGCCATCACACGGCGGGCGGTGGCGAGAACGACTGGCGAATCGTGCAGTACGGCCGTCCCGACCTGGAAGGCCCACTGGCCCAGCTGGTTCTGGAACGTGACGGCACCTACCGGGTGATCGCGGCGGGCGTGTGCTGGCACGCCGGCCGCGGCTCCTGGCCCGGTTGGCCCACCGACAATGCCAACTATCACGTCATCGGCATCGAGGCCGTATCACGCGGCGACGGAACCGATTGGACCCCGGCGCAACTCGACGCCTACAAGCGCGGCTGTGCCGCCATCCTGGCCCGCATCGGACGCACCGCCGCCGATTGCGTGGCCCATCGCGAATACAGCCGCGAAGGAAAAATTGACCCGGCTGGCATCGATATGACGGTGTTCCGCCGCGATGTCCAGGCCCTCATCGACGGAAAGGACGCACCGATGACCGCAGCGGAAGTCAGCCAGATCAAGGACTTCATCGCCGCGTTCTGCGGCCCGATCGGCAACGATGTCAAAGACATTCGCGAACAACTGTGCGGCCTCGCCCAGCGCGACGCCGGACAGTACGGCGGCTGGCCGCAGCTGGACAACCACACCGTGGTGGACGCGCTGGCCGACATTCGAGCCCGGCTGGACCGACTGGAACGGCAGGAGTAGCAGCCATGCCGAACCCTAGTCGACAGCACATACCCAGCTGGACCCCCGGAAACGTCAGTGCCGGTAGTTCCGCCGACACCGGCCCGAACCGGGTGTTCAACTTCAACAACATGAGCGAGGCGCAGACAGCGCGTCTCGTCAAACGAGTCAATCGCGGTCGAAAGATCGTGAAATCCGCTGGAAGCGCGCACAAGTCGTAGACGTCTCGTGTCGCGATGACCCACTAGGGCGGTGCTCCGGACCGGAGCACCGCCCTTCTTCATCAGGAGTCCCGAAATGACCGAAATCATTCATGTCGGCGTATGGCGCAGCACCGAGTGGTCGACCATCCAGATCCCCAATGGCGCCGAGCTCACCTGGGCCAAACGTGCCACCCTCGGCATCCCGGGTGGTTCCCCGGACCCGAACTACTTCCACACCTACTGGCGTGTACCCGACTGGTACTACGGCGAGCGAACCGCCCTGATCCGCACGGGTTCCTACCCCAGCACGGATATCGAAGGCAACCCGATCCCCAGCCTCTCCGGTATCCCGGGCGCGGTTCCGTTCATCAACAACGACGTCTTCTTCTGGATCAGCACAGAGGGTTTCGTCTCGGGCGACTACCCACCGAACTCCAGCCTCGCCCCCACATCCTGAACACTCCGGCCTCGCATCCGGTCGTAACGACCCGATGCGGCGCACAGCGCGGGTGGGCGTGAGTTGCCCTCCCGCGCTTTTTATTTCATCAGTCCCGAGCCCGAGTGGCCGGGACTTTTTCATGCCATTTCCCTGGAAGGTCTCCTTCGGATGTCCGAGAACAAAGCCATCGAAGTCGGTCGCGACGTGGGCGGCGTCCACCCATGAGCGCGCCAGGGATCGATTGGAAGCGACGCGCGGATTGGCTGGACTCACTGACTCCGCTGGCGGCCGTTGAAAGCCGTGACTCGGCGCAGCCCCGTGGGCGCGTACACGCCTATACGGGAATGAACCCGGAGCGTGCGGCACAAAAGCTCGCTCGAATACTGGCCGCCGAGGACCTTCAAGCCACCACACCCGTAGCTTCCGCTGCACGATCAATTCCCTCGGCACAGCAGATCGCGAAGCCATACGACCCGTATGCACCGGGCGGCGAGCAAGGCCCGATCCCTGTTCGGACGCCGCAACCCGACGGGGAGACCCCACCGAATGCGGTCGCACCGACACCCGCTCCGCCGAGGCGGCAGCCGTCGGAGACAGACACACCGGCGAATTCGGCTCCCGCCAGCACCGGGCCGACTGTCTTCGAACAGCTCTATGACCCGGACAGCACTGCGGGAACGCCGGGAACGCAGATGGCGCCGTTCATACCTACGCCGGATGCGACACCGCCCCGACAGCCACAGATCTCGCAAACACCCGCGAGTCGGACCGACGATCTGCTAGTCCAGCATGCGGCGAACCCCGAGGATCCCGGCACGGCTTCGACGGCTGCACTGCCGGACCTGGTAGCGAATCCGAGGACGATCTTCCTGACAGGTACCGCCTATACCGAACAGGACCTAGCCGCCGACGCCGACCTGGTGCGCCAGGGACCGATGTTGGGGCCGTACATCGGCAACGGACTGAGCGCCTACGACCGGGCATGGATGCGGATCGACAAGGCGCGCTACACGCCTATCGAGCAGCTCTATGACCTGCAGTGGGCCATGCGCGGCACCTACACCGTCGAGGAGATGCTCAGGCAGCAGCAAGCGATGCTGCGCCTGCAAGCGGCAGGAATCTCATGGCTGGATCCGGCTGTCCGAGAGCATGTCAACGCCGTGAAGGACCTCCCGGTCCTACTCGACCCCACCCAACCACCCAAGTACGCACCGCCCGCGACCGAGCCTGTCGATTCCGCACCAGCTCCGTCCAGGCCGTTCAACATCAACCAATGGCAGGCTGATATCTCCAACAGCGTCTACGGCGCGGTCGACGACATGTTCGTCAACCCCGCCGTGGTGCTATGGGAGTACAAACGTGGGGAAGGTGGCCACAGCGCCGCCGAGGCCGCAAGGGCGGCAGCGGAACTCGGCTTCAACATCGTCACCACGATCCCCGGCCCCGACACTGCGATTGCCGCCGGCGGGGCCTGGTTCCTGCGAGGGATTCGACGGCTGGGTCCGGAAGCGCGAGCACTGATCGAGGGCGCTGACAGCGCCGCGGACGCGGCGCGAGTGAGCAACCAACTCCAAGCCCAACGCCTCGTCGATGAAGTCGACGAGTTCGTTGGACGTCAACAATCCGGTTTTGGTGGCCCAAGTGTGGCACCGCCGTCCCGCGGAGACCTACCAAATCCCGTCCTGCCCGTGCCGTCAAAGCCACCAGCGGGCTCTGCTGGCCCACGCCAGCCTCGGGTTCCCGATCCGACGCCGGGCAACGCCGGAATACCCGGGGATCTGCGCCCACCCAATCCTAGAGCGGTACTTCCACAGTTACAGCACGCTCCAGGCCGATGGGTACCGAACTTCGCTCGCAACGGGTTCGAATCGGTCAGGCAACTGCCTCGGCGGCTTCTCAGTAAGGCAGACGATCTTGCTGCGACAACAGCATTGGTTCTGCAAGAAATAGCAGCGGTCTTTGTGCGGAACCCATTGCTAGCCGGAGGTCCGAATCGTCTCCCTGCTCCCGGCCGGTTCGGTGCCACCCGATTCAACATGGAGGCCCCGCGTGGAAATAACAGCAGAGTTCAGGGTGGTGGTAGAGGGCCTGAACAACGGGCCGCCGATGGCCATCCTGACTACTTCAAGCCTGACGGTAAGCCTGTTGTCAGGGTTGAATTATCAGACCCCCGTTTGCTGCAACCGCTGAAGGAGCGAAATATAGAAGGTGCTAAATATTTCGTAGATGAGCGGGGAGTTCCGCATAAGGTTGGAACCAAAGGGGATAATGACGATGCGCAGGCTGCCCTTCCTTTTCTTAATCAACAGCTGAAGCAATCGGGAGAATATTATAGCGGTAGTGGTTCAGGAAGTCGATACTACTTTCAAGCTGATCCTGACACTACGAGTTCTTTGGGAATCCCCAAAGCGGTGATCGCGGATACGGTTACGGGCACAACGGCTGACATGATCAGAGTTACATGGAGGGACGGAAAAATCGTCAGCGTACGATCTGTTGACGCTACGGGTACGCGATCTCGTCGGCCGCGTGCATATATCAGTGCTATCGATACAATCAACAACAAACTCTCCTTCGCTAGAAAGCATCAAGCGCAGGAGGTCGTGTATGTGGCACCCTCCGATGACTATGCAAACAAGGTAGCTGAGGCATTTGTTGATAATCCAAAAGTTCGCATCGTTAATCCGCTAACAGGATTCGACAGAGTTGGTGGCTAAAGGTGACGGCGGGCTGTCTTGTGTGGCATTATAGATGGGGCGGCGCTGACGGCAATTGGGATTGCAGCTAGGAGATGGGTATATTGAGCAGGTATGCTGAGATCGTCGTTTTAGCGCGTGACGCAAAGCTTGTGATGGACGGCCTTACGAAACCCGATAAATCGCGGCCATGGCAGCAGTCATTCATTCCGATCGATGATGCGATATTCTCTGGCGCGGGATATGAATTCGGATCCGATGAATGTTATATGTGGATTATCCAGTTTTATAGGAACAACTGGCAAGGATTGCTGGCACATCTTGAAAGCCTGCCATGGCCTCGGCCGGAGACGGTGCAGGTCCTAATTCGGGACGAAGAGGACGACTGCTTCGGTTTATGGATGATCTACGACGGCAAGCTAACGGAAGTCAATTTGCCGAGGACGCGCCGTGAAGTTGATCCCAGGCCGGGGTATGGTGTTTTGGTAAGAGAGGACAGCGGCATATCCGACTAGATGGTACACAGTTGGCGCGCTCGATGTCTTATCGGGCGGGTTGCGTAGCGGATGAGGCTGGAAGTGAGTGATGACTTTGCATTCTGGGTAGACACACGTGCTGCGGAATATTTTCGCGAAATCATACGCGAAATGGTCGAAAGCTATGAAATCTCTGAGTCTGAAGCTATTGCCCGGATCAATGAGAGGTTTATCGGCCTAGTGTTCACTGGCGAGAATATCATCTATCATGAGCCAGAATCCTATTGGGCAAGAGATATAATCTTCGGTCACGACGTCTGGTGGAAGGATAGCGAGTCTATTTCGAGGATTCCTCCGCCGATGCGCTGGCAACGCTGGCTGCATCGCCGATTGTGGTGGCAGCAGTGGTGCAAGCTACAGCGAACAAGGTGGTCGTCGAAGATGCGTCGGCGGCATCGTTGAAGAAGGGCGCTTCAAGATCCCTTCTTGCAGTCAGGCTCCATTTGCCCTGCCCTGCGGCAGTTCCGGCGACGGTGGTGTAGTGCGCCGCGTGTAGGTCGTCTCCGGCGTCACTGTGATCACGTCCAGCTTTTCGACCAGCGACGGTGGTACTCGGCCGGACTCGAAGTGCTCTGGCCCGGGGACGATGACCGCCTCCGCGGCGAGGCGGGTGGCCTGTGCTTTCAGCCGGGCCAGTGGCGGCCGCCCGAACTTCGGGTCGTAGACGATCATGTCGGCGAAGTCGTAGCCGAGCCGAGTGGCCAGCGTACGGATCTGGCTCTCGTCGTGGAACCGGGCAATTCCGGATACATCGGTTCGCAGGTACCCGATTGCCGTTCGCCTGTACTGCATCTCGGCTCCTCGCTGTGCGCTGTGGTCCGCATGGCGGCTCTCCAAGTAGACGCCGGGATGACAGTCGGTCGGGTCATCGTCGTAGGCGTTGATCTCGAGCACTCCATCCGGGAACTCTCCGAGCCGGATCCGCCTCGTCATATTGCTCCCCTCGTCCATTGGTGACCGCCGACCGAGGGACGGGGGCCTGCGCCGGCTTGGTGTCCTGTGGACCCACGGTATGACCGCCCGGCGGACACCTGAACTGCGCCGAGGACGCTTGCGCGGACATTCCGGAACCACTGAAACGTCCCGCGTGTGTCCACTATGGTTTCGGTATGAGCCAGCGTCTCGAATCGGCGATGCTGCGAGCACAATTGGGCTCCGCGGGGCTCGCAGCCGCTGTGGGTGTCGATGTGAAGACGGTCAACCGGTGGTTGGGTGGACGGGTGCCGCATCGACGGACTCGCCTCGAAGTGGCGCGGGTGCTGAACGAATCCGAGTACACGTTGTGGCCTCAGAGTCGGACAGACCTCGGGGTTGGGGCGCCAGCTACGGCTGAGGTGCTCGGCGCGTATGCGCATCGGGCCGACATTCCCAATGATCTGTGGACATCACTGCTGCTCGGCGCGAAGGATCGGATAGATATCGTCGGCTACGCCTACCCGTTTGTATTCGAGTTGTTGCCAGATGCGGCTGATATCGTGGCCGCGAAGTGTCGGAACGGCACTCGCGTCCGGCTCGCGTTCGCAGACCCTGATTGTGCCCATGTAGCCGAGCGGGATGCGTTGGAGCAGATGAACGGAACTCTGGCCGGGCGTATCCGTAACGCTTTGAGCATGCTGGGAGCGTTGGCTGACACCTCGGGGTGTGAGATCGGCTTGCACACCGTGCATTTGTACAACTCAGTGTTCCGGTTCGATGACCAGATGATCGTCACGCCGTATCTCGTCCGTGCTCGCGGCTACCAGCATACAGCGCTGCACTTGAGGAAACTGTCGCCGCACGGCATGTTCTCGTCTTTCGCCGATCAGGTCGAGCAGATCTGGGGCAGCGTGGCCCCCTACAGTGAAGGGGCCGTTCATGGGCAAACGGCGTGACTACTACCGGGATCCGAACGCGCCGAAGCCTAACAGCTTGGTTCCGGGTGGTTCCGCATTGGTCGTCGATGATCGAGGTGCGATTCTGATGCAGCGCCGCAGCGACTCCGGAAACTGGTCGCTTCCGGGTGGGGTGATGGATATCGGAGAAACGCTCGAGCAGTGCGTGATTCGGGAGACGAAAGAAGAAACCGGGCTCGATATCGAGATCACCGGCCTGCTGGGGATCTATACGGATCCCGAGCATGTCATCGAGTATGCCGACGGTGAGATTCGCCAAGAGTTCAATATCACGTACTACGGTCGCGTGTCCGGAGGTCGGATAGCGGTCAGCAATGAATCCACAGAGGTTCGATTCGTTCGGCCGGACGAACTGGAGAGACTGCCGGTACATGAAACTGTCAGACTGCGGCTGCAACATCACTCTGAAAAGAGAGCCGACCCATACCTCGGGTGATGCATAGCGCGGTCAACAGATTGGGGAGGGACCATGAACGGTTTTGGGGTTATGTTGCCGGTCGCTGTCGGCGTGGCCGCCGATGCGGCTCTGCGGCCGGTCTCTGGGATTCGGTAACGGATGTCTGACGCTCGTCTCCCGGGAACGCCACCTGGTTTCCGTTGGTATTGCGCCTGGCGGGAGCCTTGCGGAATCGGGATGCTGATCTTCAGCGTCGTGGCGCTGGTGTTGGCGGTCGTGCTTCCGGCTGTGGTGTTGAGGTCCGTCGAATCGAGTGCTGGCGGGCGGATCTGGTTGGCGGTGCTGGTTTTCGTGTCCTTCAGTCTGGTCGGCGGGGCCAGCTGGCGCTTGGCCAACCCGCGGCACCCGTCCGTACATGCTGAATCCTCCGGTGAGAAGGGCGCTGTCACCCTCCGGCCGCCGCGAGGGCAGGTGGTGTTGGTGGGAAGCTTTCTAATGGCGGCTGTCGCCATGGTCTGGTGGGGTGTTTCCACTGAGGAGGCCGAGATCGCTGTCTCCGGCAGCATGGGGATTGTGCTCCTGCTCCCGGCTCTGGCGTTGCTGTGCTGGTACCAGAGGCATTCGAGACTGGTGCTGTCTCCCAACGGTTTCCGGGTCATGACCCCTCACTGCGATTGGGAGTTTCGCTGGGAGGCGGTTACGGCGATCGGAGTCGGGGACGATGGCAAGAACGCGCCTGCTGTCACCATCCACTGTCCGTCCACCGCGATGGTGTCGCGTCGTTCGCTGTTTCCCGCCCCAGCAGGATGGCGGCCACCTCCGCAATCGACGGACGGGCCATGGAAGATTGTTCCCGCGATATGGGGAGTGGCACCGAACTCTCTGATATCGACATTGATTTTCTTGCGCAACCAGGGCACCACTCGAAGCTCATTGCGCCAAACACATCTCCTTGCGATGCTTGCCGCGCCACCGCTGCGTGTTCGTATTCGGACGAGTCGGGCGATAGCTGCCTCCGCTGGAGATCCTACAAATGGACCGTGACGATCCCGGAAGTTGTTCGCCGAGTTGAACCGTAGGGAAGCCGCGCTACCGGCAGCTGAGAAGAATGAAGCGCAAGCCGATGAGCAGTAGTGCGATGCCGAGGGCGCCGAAGAAGAGTTGTAGGTAGAAGAGGCTGAGGAAGCCTGCGTCGAGTAGGGCGTGGTTGGGGTGCTGGGGGTCGTAGCGGACAGTGACGGTGTCGCCGTGTGCGTGGTCCCGGGACGTCACGGAGACTCCGCCTTCGATGCGGATGCGCTTGCCGCTTGTCGTGGTGAATTCGACCAGTAGGGACTTGCCGCTTCGGCTCGCGCTGCCTGCGAAGCCGACCACGGTTCCCTGTGCGGTGGACGATTCGGCGAGGAACAGTGCGCGGTTTCCGGTGGAAGCGGCGGCGAGTGCTATGAGGACCGTGCCGGCGAGTGTGCATAACAGTGTGAGGACTCTGTGGCCGGTTGTGGATTGCTGCACGGGGGCACTTTCTGGGCGTGCCGTGTCGGTGCGGTGGAGTAGTGGGCTTGACGCTACTGTCCCGGGTGACCGTGTGGAAGTCGCCTGGAGGGAGAGGTTCGTGTCGGTTTCTCGTCGGCGGTTTCTTGCTGCGTCTGCTGTTGGTACCGCTGTTGGGGCGCTGGGGGTTTCGGTGGCTCGGGCTGGGGAGCCCGGGGTGGTCGGGGTGGGGGATGCCGAGTATGGGCGGTTGGTGGGGCGAGGGTATAACCGGCGGTTCACTGCTCGGCCGGAGAGGATATTCGTGCCGAGTAGTGGTGATGAGGTGCGGGTTGCGGTTGAGCGGGCGGTCGGTGAGGGGTTGCGGGTGGCCGTGCGGTCGGGTGGGCATGGGTTCGAGGACTTTGTGGATAACCCGGGGACGCAGGGGATTATCGACTTGGGGCGGGTGCGGGATGTTTATTGGGATGAGGAGCATCGGGCGTTTTCGGTGGGTGCCGGTGCTGATTTGGGGGATGTCTACGAGCGGTTGCTCGGGGGCTGGGGTGTGACGGTGCCCGCGGGGATCTGTCAGGGGGTCGGGGCCGGTGGGCATATTGCCGGGGGTGGGTATGGGCCGTTGTCTCGGCGGTTCGGGCTGGTGTCGGATCACCTGTACGGGGTGGAGGTTGTCACCGTGGATTCGGGTGGGCGGGCTTCCGTCACCGTGGCGACTCGGGACGGGGCACACCGGGATCTGTGGTGGGCTCATACCGGTGGGGGCGGTGGGAATTTCGGGGTGGTGACGCGGTATTTGATGCGGTCGGCGGATGCTGATGGGGGAGACGCCAGGCGGGCGTTGCCGATGGCTCCGGGGAGCATGGTGACTACGCGGATCGTGTTGCCTGTTGCGACCGAGGAGTCGTTCGTTCGGTTCGTGGGGAACTATCTCGCGTTCTTCGAGGAGCATCGGGAACCGGGGGATCGGTTCGCGGGGTTGTATGCGCCGCTGCATGTGAAGCCGGGGCTGGTGGGGTCGGATGTGCTGGTATTGCTCGATGGGGATCGGGCGGATGCCGGGGCGATGTTCGACGAGTTCGTGGCGGCGTTGTCGGCGGGGGTGATGCCGGGGCCGGTGGTGCTGCCGGTGACGCGGGCCTCGTACGCGGAGACGCTGGCGAATACCTATTACGCCAAGGGGATGCCCGGATTTCGAGTGAAGGCGCGGTCGGGGTATCTGCGGCGGGCGTACTCGGAGGAGCAGTTGCGGGTGCTGTACCGGTATCTCAGCGATGTGCGGTATCTCGGGGAATCGCAGGTGGAATTCCTGCCGGTCGGCGGGGCCGTCAATGCGGTGGCGGCGGATGCGACGGCTACCCCGGCGCGGGACTCGTTCATGAAAATGCTGATTCACGCCGCGTGGCGCTCGCCGGGGGATGACGAGCGATTCGTCGCGTGGGCGCGGGAGATGTATCGGGAGCTGTACGCGGAAACCGGTGGAGTGCCGGTGCGGGATGCGGCCAACGGCGGTGCGTACATCAACTATCCGGATGCGGATCTGGCGGATCCGCACTGGAATACGTCGGGGGTGCCCTGGTACACGCTCTACTACGGCGACAATTACCAGCGGTTGCGGCGGATCAAGGCCGAGTGGGATCCGAATACGGTATTCCGGCACGGTCTTTCACTGGACCGGCCCGCCTGACGAAGCGGAACGACGCGAATCAGGTCAGCGCCAGCACCCGGCACGGGCCGCCGGTGCCGCCCGCGTGTTTGGGTGCGCCGATGACGACGGTCGCGCCGGACACCGGCACCCGGGCCAGGTTCGCGAGCATTTCGACGCCGTAGCGTCCCGCGCCGAGAAAGGCCGTGTGCGCGCCGAATTCGCGGCTCGCGCCGGGATCCAAGCTCAGGGTGTCGACGCCCGCGCCGACTATGGAGCGCTCGGTCACCAGGAATTCCGCTGCGGCGGTGTCGAATCCGGGCGCGTGCGGGCGACCTTCGGCATCCAGGTTCAGGAACGAGCCGGGTGCGGTGAGCCGCTGCTCCCAGCCGGAGTGCATCGCGACGAAGGCGCGGTCGGGAATGCGGCCGTGACGCGACTCCCATTCCTCGATATCGGAAATCGTGAGCACCGCATCGGGGTCGGTCGATGCCTTCGACTCGATATCGACGACCACCAGGGGAGCGACCAGGTCGTCGGCGGGGATTCGGTCCACGGCCGCCGCGTCCCGCACCCGGTGCAGGGGAGCGTCGATATGGGTGCCCGTATGTTCCCAGTAGGCCAGCGCGTTCTGACCGAAACCGCCGTGGTCGTGCCATGCCACCGGCACCGAGATGAATGGCGGATTTCCGGGCCAGACGGGGAGTTCCGGCGTCAGCACATGCGTCAGATCGACCACCCGCCCCGAGGAATTCGGCTCCGCTCGAGCGGAGCCGATCGCGGAAACCGCGGCCAGCGCTCCCGCACTCGCGGCACCGAGCCAGGCGCGCCTGCTGAGCCGAGGGCTGTCGGCCGCGGTATGGGCGGCGCGGACAATCCGCGGTGAGCACATACGTCCTTCTCTCCGGCGGGTGGAACATTCGCTACGCACCATTGCACTTCCGCCGGACCGTTATTCGCCAGATCGAGCAAATGAGATCTTCGTCATACCGGCGCGGTGCGAGTTGGCGTGAATGTCCATTTGCGGTGCAGGGCAGAGCGTTTCGGCGGATGTACTCGACCGATCGGTCTTCCCGGCATTGAACTGGAACAGGTTTGAACTTGTCGGACCCTTCGGATAGAAGTTGGACGTTCAATTCAAACCGAGGCATTTCGCACTCGGAGTCGGGGAGAAACGGGGTTAGGACATGGTCCGTCGGGCTTTCAAGAATGCCGGTCGCAAGGCTGTTATCGGGGCGGTCGCGGTGAGCGCGATTTTCGCCGGAGCCGGGGTGGCGTCGGCTGAGACGGCAGCGCCGGAGCCGGTTGCCGTGCAGCAGATTTCGGGTGGAATTCCGCTCGAGATCGCCACCGATCCGAATGCGCAGAACTCCGATCCGCTGGCCAATGGCGCGGCCGCCGGTGCGGCCGCCGGTGCCGTGGGTTCGGCCGCCACGAATGCCGCCGCCTGCCTGCTGGTGCCCGGCGCGGGTAGCGTCGCCGCGCCCGCCTGCGCACTCGCCGGTGCCGTGCACGGCGCGATGACCGGCACCATTATCGGCCTGCTGGTCGGTGCGGTGTCGCCGCAGTCGGTGCCGCAGGTGCTGCCCTGATCGAATGAATTCCGACGTGCCTGACGAGGTGCGGCCGGAAACGAGCTTGGCGTCCGCTCCCGCCTGACGAGGTAGGGGCGGATCGAAACGGAGCCCGGAATCGGCGAACGATTCCGGGCTCTTTCGCGCTCGGGCCCTTTTGTGTTCCGGCCCTTTCGTGTTCCGGGTGGTCGAGTGTCAGGAACGGCGCGCGAAACG
Source organism: Nocardia otitidiscaviarum (assembly GCF_007362295.1). Classification (NCBI taxonomy): domain Bacteria; kingdom Bacillati; phylum Actinomycetota; class Actinomycetes; order Mycobacteriales; family Nocardiaceae; genus Nocardia; species Nocardia otitidiscaviarum. The sequence continues at coordinate 7,645,176 of NZ_CP041695.1, forward strand.
GCCCGCCTCGGCCTGATCCCTCGGCTTGACGATGATCTGGTCCAGATTCACGTGCGGCGGGCGCGAGGCCACGAAGCCGACGATTTCGGCGATGTCCTGGGCGACAAGCGGATCGATGCCTCGATAGACACCGGCGGCCCGTTCCTCGTCGCCTTTGAAGCGGACCAGGGAGAATTCGGTTTCCACCGCGCCCGGCGCGATTTCGGTGAGCCGGACCGGCTGGCCGAGGAGTTCGCCGCGCAAGGTGCGGTGCAATACCGCCTGCGCGTGCTTGGCCGAGGTGTAGCCGGAACCATTGTCGTAGGCGTGGAACGCCGCCATCGAGGTGATGGTGACGATCAGCCCGTCGCCGGAGGCGATGAGTTTCGGCAGCAGCGCCTTCGTCACCCGCAGCGTGCCCAGCACATTCGTTTCCCACATCCAGCGCCAGTCGTCGAGATCCGCGTCCGCGACGGTCGCCAAACCCTTCGCGCCACCGGCATTGTTGACCAGCACATCCACGGTTTCGACCGCCTCGGTGAAGGCGCGTACCGATTCCTCGTCGGTGACGTCCAGGGGCAGGGCGGTGCCGCCGATCTCCGCGGCCAGTTTCTCCAGCCGATCGACGCGGCGGGCGCCCACGTACACGTGGTAGCCCTGTTTGGCGAGTTCGCGGGCGGTGGCCTCCCCGATGCCCGAGCTGGCTCCGGTGACGACGGCGGTGCGAGTGCTGCTCATAGTGCGAGCTTAAGCCGCCCCCATCGGGAACATTCCGGTCGGTAGCTCCACTCGGAAAGGTTTAGCCTGACGGGTATGGCGATTCGTGAAGTGGTGAGCGCGGACGGGACGACCATCGTGTACCGGGCGGAGGGGCCGGCCGACGCGCGGCCGCTGGTGCTGCTGCACGGCTGGGCCGGAAACCTGCGCTGCTGGGGGCGCGCCGGTGACCTGCTGGCGCAGCGGTACCGGGTGATCGCCGTGGACCTGCGCGGGCACGGGTACTCCGGCGCGCCGGAGAGCGGCTACGACAATCCGAAGAACTGGGCCGCCGACGTGGCCGCGGTACTGGCGGGCGAGGGCATCGAGCGGGACGCGGTGCTGCTCGGCTGGTCCTACGGCGGCATCGTGCAGACCGACTACGTCGCCACCTACGGCACCGCCGCCGTCGCGGGCCTGATCTACAGCGGTTCCCTGGCCGGAATCGGTCGCGGCGTCCCGGGAGCCGAACCCGGCCCGGCCATGCAGAAGGCCATCCCGGACGTGTTCGAGGACAGCGCCGGGCGCGCCATGCGCGGGTTCGCCGCCTTCGGCAATGCCAACACCGGACCCGGCCGGGACAAGGGCGAGGACGCGCAGCGCCTGTTCGGCGGCAGCCTCGCGACCCTGCCGCGGGTGCGCAAGGCCCTGTTCTACCGCACCACCGACAACACCGACACCTTGCGCACCCTCGACATCCCGGTCTTCGTCATGCACGGCACCGCCGATCCGGTGGTTCCGATCGAGAGTGGCCGCTATATCGCGGAGACCGCCCCGCACGTGCGCACCTCCTACTGGGACGACGCGCAGCACGGGTTGTTCGTGGAGGATCCGGAGCGGTTCGCCGCCGAGGTCACCGAGTTCGTCGAAGGTCTCGCGTAGGCGATTTCGGTCAACCACCCTTCTCGAATTACCTTGTGACCCCGGTCACTTGGTGGGGTAACTCATGTACGACCCCGCCTCCCGCGCGTGCACACTGGGTGAGTGGTGAGTCAACGTAGCGACCTACGGCCGAATCGGATTGCCGTCCTGTCGGTGCATACCTCGCCACTCGCCCAACCCGGTACCGGTGACGCCGGGGGTATGAACGTCTACGTCCTGCAAACCGCCATCGAGCTGGCCAAACGCGGCACCGAGGTGGAGATCTTCACCCGCGCCACCTCCTCCAACGACGAGCCCGCGGTCGAGGCCGCGCCGGGCGTACTGGTGCGCCATGTGGTCGCCGGACCGTTCGAGGGGCTCGACAAGCACGACCTGCCCACACAGCTGTGCCCGTTCGCGGCCGAGGTGCTGCGGACCGAGGCGCGGCACCAGCCCGGGCACTACGACCTCATCCATTCGCACTATTGGCTGTCCGGCCAGGTCGGCTGGCTGACGCGGGACCGCTGGCGGGTGCCCATGGTGCACACCGCGCACACCCTGGCCGCCGTGAAGAACCTGCACCTGGCGGAGGGCGACTGCCCGGAACCGGCCGCCCGGGAGATCGGCGAGAAGCAGATCGTCGCCGAGGCCGACCGCCTGGTCGCCAACACCGGCGCGGAAGCCCGCGAACTCGTGCAGCTCTACGGTGCGGAACCCGAGCGCATCGACGTGGTGCTGCCGGGCGCGGACCTCACCCGCTACCGCCCCGGCGACCGCACCGCCGCCCGCATCGAACTCGGCCTGCCGCTCGACGAGCGCATCGTCGCCTTCGTCGGCCGTATCCAGCCCCTCAAGGCCCCCGATGTGCTGGTGCGCGCCGCCGCCCGCGTCCTCGCAGACGATCCGGAGACTCCGCTGCGCGTCCTGATCGTGGGCGGACCCTCCGGCACCGGTCTGGAACGCCCGGACGCCCTCATGGACCTGGCCGCCGACCTGGGCATCGCCGACCGCGTCACCTTCCTGCCGCCGCAGCCCCCGCACCGGCTGGTGCAGGTGTACCGGGCCGCCGACCTGGTGGCCGTCCCCAGCTACAACGAATCGTTCGGGCTGGTCGCCATCGAGGCACAGGCCAGCGGCACCCCGGTACTCGCGGCCGAGGTGGGTGGCCTCGGCACCGCCGTACGCGACGGCGTCTCCGGCCTGCTCGTCCCCGGCCACCGCACCGACGACTGGGCGGCGGCGCTGCGCTCGCTGTTCGACACCCCCGCCCGCCTGCGCGAGATGGGCACGGCGGCGGTCGAACACGCCGCCAACTTCTCCTGGGCGCACACCGCCGACGGTCTGCTGAACAGTTACTCCGCCGCCCTGGCCGGATTCCGCGACACCCGTATGCGCAGGAGTACGGTGGCGACGGAGAGCAATCAGGCCAGATCGCGGGCGCTGTGGCGGCGCCGGATGGGAGCAGTTCGTCGATGAGCGACCCGAACCTGCCGACCGCGCAGATGACCGAGACCGCGCTCGCCACGGCCCGGCTCATCGACGACACCCTGCGCGATCGCGAGATCGAATACTCGCGCGAACGCGAGGACATGTTCGTCGCGGTGCTGCCGGGTGAACGCAAGCTCAAGACCAATGTCATCGTCACCGTCGGCAATCACGGCGTGCGGATGGAGACCTTCGTCTGCCGTAAGCCGGACGAAAATCACGAGGGCGTCTACAAATTCATGCTGCGGCGCAACCGCCGCCTCTACGGCGTGGCCTACACCCTCGACAATCTGGGCGATATCTACCTGGTCGGCCGGATGGCCACACATGCCGTCACCCCGGACGAACTCGACCGCTGGTTCGGGCAGATCCTCGAGGCCGTCGACGCCGACTTCAATGTGCTGCTCGAACTGGGCTTCGCGGAATCCATTCGGCGGGAATGGAAATGGCGCGTCTCGCGCGGGGAGTCGCTGAAGAACCTGCGCGCCTTCGAACATCTCGTCGACACCGATCAGTCCTGAACCGTAGGGTCGCCGACCATGGTGATGCTGGCGCTGGATATCGGCGCGACGAAATTCGCTGCCGGAACGGTGGATCCGGACGGGGCGGTACAGGATGTGCGGCGGATTCCGGTACCGCGCGCCGAGGTGTGGGACGCCTGCCGCGACCTGCTGACCAGCGTGGCCGGGGATGCCGAGGTGACCGCCGTCGGCATCGGCGCGGCCGGACCCGTGGATGTGCGCACCGGCACCACCGGCCCGCTCAATATCCCCGAATGGGTGCACGGGTTCGAACTCGAGCAGGCCGTCCGGAAGTTGTTCCCGGACGCCATTATCCGTTTCGCCATCGACGGCGTCTGCCTGGTGCTGGCCGAACAGCGTTTCGGCGCGGCGCGCGGCATCCCGAACGTGCTGGCGCTGACCGTCTCCTCCGGGATAGGCGGCGGTGTCATCAGCAATGGCCGAGTCGTGTTCGGCCGCACCGGAAACGCCGGACACATCGGCCACATCATCGTGCCGGGCAGTGACGAGCCGTGCGCCTGCGGCGGTTTCGGCTGCGTGGAGGCCGTGGCCAGCGGGCCGTCCTCGGTGCGGTGGGCGCGCCGCCAGGGCTGGACCGGCAGCACCGGCATCGAATTGTCCAACGCCGCGCGGGCGGGCGACGAGATCGCCATCGCCGCACTGCGTCGCGCGGGCACCGCACTGGGGATCGCCATCTCGTCCGCCGCCGCGCTGCTCGACACCGACCTGGTGGTCGTGGGCGGCGGTTTCGCGCAATCCGGTGAACACCTCTGGCGGCCGCTGCGGGACACCGTCGCCGCCCACGCCCGCCTCACCTTCACCCGCGGTCTGCACGTACTGCCCTCGGAACTCACCGATCAGGCCACTCTCGCGGGCGCGGGCCTGCTCGCCTACGACGCCGCCGAGGACGCCCCGGGCAACTGCCTGTCGTTCTGACAGGGGAGCTCCCAGGGTCTCGATTGCGAACGAATCCGCACGTGGGAGGATGGCCCCATGACGTACACCCTGGTACTGCTGCGCCACGGCGAGAGCGAATGGAATGCCCTGAATCTGTTCACCGGCTGGGTGGACGTGCGCCTGACCGACAAGGGTGTGGCCGAGGGCAAGCGCGCCGGTGAACTGCTGGCCGAGCAGGGCATCCTGCCGGATGTCGTCTACACCTCGCTGCTGCGGCGCGCCATCTCCACCGCCAACAACGCTCTGGACGCCTGCGACCGGCACTGGATTCCGGTCATCCGCGACTGGCGGCTCAACGAGCGCCACTACGGTGCGTTGCAGGGCAAGAACAAGGCGGAGATCAAGGAGCAGTACGGCAACGAGCAGTTCATGCTCTGGCGTCGCAGCTACGACACCCCGCCGCCGCCCATCGAGCCGGGCAGCGAGTACAGCCAGGACGGCGATCCGCGCTACGACGGCATCGAGGTGCCGCTGACCGAATGCCTGAAGGATGTCGTGGCGCGCATGGTGCCCTACTGGGAGGACACCATTTCGAAGGATCTCGTCGCCGGTAAGACGGTTCTGGTCGCCGCGCACGGCAATTCGCTGCGTGCCCTGGTGAAGCATCTGGACGGCATCTCCGACGAGGACATCGCGGGGCTGAACATTCCCACCGGCATTCCGCTCAAGTACGAACTGGACGAGAATCTGCGACCGGTCGGCCCGGCCGTGTACCTGGATCCGGAGGCCGCGGCCGCCGGTGCCGCCGCGGTGGCGAACCAGGGCGCGAAGTAGGACGGTTCGGCTGGCGATCGCTGCCGGATTTCGACGCGTTGTGACCGAATTATTCGGCCACAACGCGTTTTTCGTTGCCCGAGGTATTGTGAAACGCTATTGGTGCAGGTCAGGGCCAAGTGAGGGCATGTGGCGTAAATCTCATTACGTCGGCGTAGGGTATTTGCACCTCGACCTCGGGAATCTATAAACCGCAGAAATTCCCGTTTTATCGAGTAACGGTAACCGGGGTTTGCAACTTACTTGTCGGTAGATAAACTGCCTCGCGTTCGACCCACGTCGAGAGGTAGATCACGTTCAATGAAGCACGCGCTACGGGCCACGGTGGCAGCGGTCGCCACCGCGGTCCTGGTTCCTCTTACCGGGATCCCCGCCGCCGCGGCTCCCACGCCCACCGGTCCGGACGGCGGCGCCGCCGGAGCCGCCTGGACCGCGCAACACGATGCGGGACAGCAGTATCCGAACGTCTTCATCGAATGGGACGTGCCCATCACGATGAGCGACGGCACCGTCCTCAAGGGCAATGTCTACCGCCCGGCCGATGCCTCGGGGCGGCCCATCGACGAGCCGACACCGACCGTCGTCAACCTGACGCCCTACACCAAGCTGGTGTCGAACCTCGGTGATCACGCCGCGTCCATTCCGGGCCTGTCCGACGCCCTGCTCGGCTTCTTCCGGCAGATCAACCTGTCCGGCACCCCGATCTCCGGACTCGGCGACCTGATCAATGCCGCGGGCAACGGCCAGATCCGCAACTTCACCGTGGACCGCCAGCTCATCAAGTCCGGCTACTCGCAGGTCGTCGTGGACGTGCGCGGAACCGGCTTCTCCCAGGGCGAATGGGATATGCTGCGCGATCGCGAGCAGCAGGACACCGTCGAGGTCATCGACTGGGCGTCCAAGCAGCCGTGGTCCAACGGCCGCATCGGCATGAACGGCATCTCCTACTCGGGCATCAACCAGGTGCAGGCCGCGGAGAAGCGGCCGCCCGCGCTCCAGGCGATCTTCCCCATCGTGCCCGGCAGCGACCTCGTCGACGATGTGCTCGCCCCCGGCGGCGGCTTCGGCTTCAACTTCATTCCGCTGTGGCTGTCGGCCATCAACGGCCTCAAGTGGGTGCCGGACCTGGCCTCGATCGCCAACGGGCGCTTCGACGAACAGTGGCTGCGGGACCGGATCAACGACCCGTTCACCTACCTGGACGTGCTGATCTCCGCCTACACCAGCCAGCGCATGGAGGATCTCGACCCGCGCGTGGTGAACATGCTCGACGACACCACTCCGGAACGTCGTGCGTGGCTGGGCAATCCGAGCAACATCCAGGTGCCGACCTTCGTCTACGGCGGCTGGCACGACCTGTTCACCTACTCGGAATCCAAGATCTACAACGAGATTCCGCTGCCGCCGGGCCAGAAGCAGCTGATGATGGGCAACACCTACCACATCACCTCCGGTGCGGAGACCTCCCGTCCCGGACAGCCGCCGCGCCTGGACGTGCTGCAGCGCGCGTGGTTCGACAAGTGGCTCAAGGGCATCGACAACGGCATCGACGCCTACGGTCCGGTGACCCTCAAGCAGCAGGGCGGCGGCTGGATCACCCAGGGCGGCTTCGGTGAATCCGCACCCGCCGAGCAGCGGGCCGAACATCGGCGCATGTACCTGTCGTCGCAGATCAGCGGTACCGCCAACAGTGTCCACGACGGTTCGCTCACCGGCGGCCCCAATGGCGACACCGCACGTTTGACCGTATCTCCGGGGTTGACCACCATCTGCTCCAACGACGCCGCACAGGCCACCGCGGGCTTCCTGTCCATCATCGACGGCTGCGCCAAGGACTCCCGGATCGCGGAGACCAACGCGCTGACCTTCACCAGCGCGCCGGTACTCGAGGCCACCACCATCTCGGGACCGATCGCCCTGCATCTGAACACGGTGCAGGATTCGGTCGACGGCTACTGGACGGTCACCGTCAACGACGTCGCCCCCGACGGCACCTCCACGGTGCTGACCTCGGGCCAGCTCATGGCCTCGCTGCGACAGGTCGACGAATCCCGCAGCAGCCGTTCGGCCAATGGCGACTACACCGATCCGCGTGCCTACACCTCGCTCAGCAAGCGGGAACTGGCGGTGCCCGGCGAGGTGACCACCCTCGATATCGCGCTCTCGGCCACCGAGGCGGTACTCCAGCCCGGACACCGGCTGCGCGTCTCCGTCTTCGCGGCCAACTTCCCGAAGGGCCTGCCGATTCTGCCGATGCTCATCGACACCGGTCTGCTGCCGCAGCATGTGCAGCTGGACCCGAATCGTCCGAGCTTCGTCAATATTCCGGTCCGCGGAAACTCCGGTTGGTGATTCGCACCGACCGGGTGTGAAAGATCCGGGTGTGCACAATGGGGTGCGCACCCGGATTGCTTTGTGCTGTTTCACGAAACCAACCGAAATCTTCTCCGTCTCAGACGGTCTGGCTTAGCATCGGTTCGTGCTCAAGTACGCAACAGCGATTCTGGCTGCCCTGGCACTGCTTCCGTTCACATCGCCCACCGCCGCGGCGGCACCCACCGCCACTGGCCCGGACGGTGGCGCGGCGGGTGCGGCCTGGGCGCAGGCCGAGGACGGACCGCAGCGGTACCCGAACGTCTACATCGAGTGGGATGTGCCCATCACGATGAGCGACGGCACCGTACTGAAGGCCAACGTCTACCACCCGGCCGACGCCTCCGGGCAGCCCATCGCCGAGCCGACGCCGACCATCGTGAACTTCACGCCGTACACGAAACTCGGCTCGATGATCGCGGATTCGGCATTCTCCATTCCGGGGCTCTCCGATCTGATCGTGGAACTGGCGCGCGGCATCGACCTCACGGGCACACCCTTCTCCGGACTCACCGACCTCACCAAGGCGCTCGGCGGCGGACTGATCCGCACCTTCACCGTGGACCGCGACCTGATCAGGTCCGGGTACACGCAGGTCGTCGTGGACGTGCGCGGAACCGGCTTCTCCCAGGGGATCTGGGATCTGCTCGGGCCGCGCGAACAGCAGGACACCGTCGAAACCATCGACTGGGCCTCGAAACAGCCATGGTCCACCGGGGATATCGGCATGACCGGCGTCAGCTACTCCGGGCTCAATCAGTTGCAGGCCGCGGCCGAGAACCCGCCCGCGCTGAAAGCCATCTTCCCGGTGGTGCCGTCGCGCAACCCTTTCCGTGATCTCGTGGCCCCCGGCGGCGCGGTCGGCGTCGCGTTCATGCCGATGTGGCTGGCCGCGGTGAACGGCGGCAAGCTGGTACCCGACCTGACGGCGCTGGCGCAGGGGCGCTTCGACATGAAGTGGCTCGCCGACCGGCTGGCCGACCCCTTCACCTTCGTGGACGCACTGCTAGAGGTGTTCCTCCAGCCCGATATCGACGCACTGAGCCCGAAGATCCGGCAACTGCTGGACAGCGGCAGCCCCATGCGGCAGGCGTGGGAGACCGACCCGGAAGCCATTACCGTGCCCACCTTCATCACCGGCGGCTGGCACGATGTCTTCGTCGCCTCGCAGGCCGACGTGTACCGGCGAATCCCGTTGCCGCCCGGGCAGAAACAGCTGCTCTCCGGCGACGGCTACCACATCTCCAACGGCAACGAATCCGGGCTGCCGGGGCTGCCGCCGCGCATGGACGTGCTCCAGCACGCGTGGTTCGACAAGTGGCTCAAGGGAATCGACAACGGCATCGACTCGTTCGGGCCGGTGACGGTCAAGCAGCAGGGCGGTGGCTGGGTCAGTCTGCCGTCGTTCCCGCGGCCCGGGGTGGAATACCGGCGCATGTATCTCGCGGCCCCGCCCAGCGGCACCGGCGCACACAGCGTGCACGACGGTTCGCTGTTCACCGCGCCGCACCCGAGCGTCGACACCCTCACCGTCGCACCGGGTCTCACCGGCCTGTGCTCACGGGACGCGGCGCAGCAGCTGGTCGGCATCCCGTCCATCATCGACGCCTGCGGCAAGGACTCCCGCATCTGGGAGTCCAACGGCCTCACCTTCACCAGCGCTCCGGTGGCCGAGACAACCACCATCTCCGGTCCGATCGCGGTGCGGCTGCGGACCGCGCACGACGCCGCGGACGGCTACTGGACCGTCACCGTCAACGATGTCGCTCCGGACGGCCGCTCGACCACGCTGTCGACCGGCCAGCTCGTCGCCTCGCTGCGGCAGCTGGACGAATCCCGCAGCACCCGACTGCCGGGCGGTGACTACACCGACCCGGTGCCCGACCTCTCGCTCGACACCCGGCAGCCGACGCAACCGGGCGTCCCGGTGACACTCGACATCTCGGTGGCGGGCGTCGAGGCCGTACTCCAGCCGGGGCATCGGCTGCGGGTGGACGTCTACGCGGGCAACTTCCCGAAGGGCCTGCCGCCCACCGCCATCACCGCCGATACCGAACTACGCCCGCAGCACCTGCTGCTCGACCCGTCCGAGCCCAGCTTCGTCAACATTCCGGTGCAAGGGAATTCGGGCTGGTAGCGGACGGCCGATGCCGGCTACGCACCGTCGGGAACGGCGAAAGCGTGCTCCAGCGGGGGCAACATCGCGCGGGCGTCATTGCCCGAGAACCACTGCCCGACAAGGAAAGCGGCGGCCGCCTCGAGATAGCGCGCCTGGGCCAGGCCGCCCGCGCGGGCCGGACGCAGGTTGAGATCCTCCGCGAGGGCGGCCACCCGATCCAGCGATTCGGTGTCGTCACCGCAGAGGGGAACGGTCAGCGGCCGCCCCTCGAAGGTGCGCAGGTCCGCCGCCCACACCTCGGCCGCGCACACATTGAACGCCTTCACCACATGCGCGCCCGGGGCTTCGGCCGCGATGCGTTCCGCCACCGCCGGTTCGGTGAGGGTGAAACCTCCGGTGTCCGGGCGGAAGGCATTCGTGCAGTCGATGATGGTGCGGCCCCGGAATCCGTCCGGGTCGCGCAGCACGTCACTCAGCGCGGCGACGGGGAGCGCGAGCAGTATCGTCTGCCCGAACTCGGTCGCCTGCTCGATGCCGCCCGCTGTCGCGGAGTGGCCGATGGCATCGGCCGCTTCCGCGGCACGTTCGACGCTCCGGGCACCGATGACGATCTCGTGTCCGGCCGCGGCCCAGCCGCCGCCCAATGCTCGTGCCATCTGTCCGGCTCCGATGATTCCGATTCGCATATCAACTCCTCCAGTCGTGTCGACGTCCGACGACGGTAGGAATTCCGAAAGGCACTCGCGGGTGCCCATGGCCGCTGGCACGCTGGAACGGTGAGCATCAGGACCGGGGCGACCGCGCCCCCGACGCGGGCGCCGGATTCGGCGGACCGGGTCGAGTTCGCGCCCTACGGCGACTGGGAATCGGACTGTCCGGCGCGGCTGATATTGGACCTGTTCGACAATTCCTGGCTGCTGGTGATCGTCTATGCGCTGCGGGACGGTCCGCTGCGGCCGGTGCAGTTGCGCGGCGCGATCGGCGGCATCAGCCAGAAGATGCTCACCCAGACCCTGCGGCGCATGGAGCGCATGGCGCTGGTGGAACGTCACCGCTACCCCGAGGCGCCCCCGCGCGTGGAGTATTCGCTGACGCCAGCGGGTCGGGATCTGCTGCCGCCCATCCTGGCTCTCGGCGCGTGGGTGGGCCGGCACGGCGACACGGTTCGCGCATCCATGTACGGAGGTGATTTCGACGACTGAGCATGTCGCTTAGCCGTGCCCGATATGCCGGACCTGCCCTGATCTGAAACGTACGGACCGGCTGGTAGGGGCGCGATTTCGGACCATCGCACCGTTCCCCAACACTGTGTGAACGGTGGGCTAACGTGTGCCAAAGTGCCCGTGACCTGCACGAAACTTAGTGCACCCGGGGTCTGGACACCTATTGGCGACCGTACGATTCACAGTGTGAGCGTTCCACAGGCCGTGCTGTTGGCAGTCCTCGCGGCCGTCGTCGGACTGGCCGTGGGCGGACTGCTCATTCCCTATGTGAACGCGCGGCAGGCCCGCCGCGCCGCCGACGAATCCGGCCTCACCATGTCGCAGGTGCTCGATCTCATCGTGCTCGCCTCCGAGAGCGGTATCGCCGTCGTCGACCAATACCGCGATGTCGTGCTGGTCAACCCCCGCGCCGAGGAACTCGGCGTGGTGCGCGACCGGCTGCTCGACGAACGCGCCTGGCTGGCCGTACAGGAGGTACTCGGCACCGGGCACGACGTCGACTTCGACATCACCGCCAAACACCCCATGCCCGGCCGCGGCCGGCTCGCGGTGCGCGGCGTCGCCCGGCCGCTGTCGCAGGAGAACCCCAACTTCGTGGTCCTCTTCGCCGACGACGACTCCGAGCAGGCGCGCATGGAGGCCACCCGCCGCGACTTCGTGGCAAATGTCTCGCACGAGCTCAAGACCCCCGTCGGGGCCATGAGCCTGCTGGCCGAAGCGCTGCTGGAATCGGCCGACGATCCCGACTCTGTGCGGCACTTCGGCGAACGACTACACGGCGAGGCCCGGCGCATGGGCAAGATGGTCACCGAACTCATCGCGCTGTCGCGGCTCCAGGGCGCGGAGAAGCTGCCCGAACTCGAGGCCGTCTCCGTGGACACCATCGTCGGCCAGGCCATCGAGCGCTCCCGCACCGCCGCCGAGGCCGCGGGCATCACCGTGAGCACCGACCGCGACAGCGAACTCGAGGTGCTCGGCGACCAGACCCTGCTCATCACGGCCCTGTCCAACCTGGTGGAGAACGCCATCGCCTACTCGCCGCGCGGCTCGCACGTGTCGGTGAGCCGGTCACTGCGCGGCGGCTACGTGAACATCGCCGTCACCGACCGCGGCATCGGCATCGCCAAGGAAGACCAGGAGCGGGTCTTCGAGCGGTTCTTCCGCGCCGACAAGGCACGCTCGCGCGCCACCGGGGGAACCGGGCTCGGGCTGGCTATCGTCAAGCACGTGGCCGCCAACCACAACGGTGAGATCACCCTGTGGAGCAAACAGGGCACCGGCTCGACGTTCACGCTGCGGATACCGGTCCACCCGGCCGATCCCGCGCCGAGCGAGAAGAAGACGTCCGCCGGGGCTCCGGCGGGGAAGAAGGAAACCGGCCCGCGCCCCGCCGGGCGGGCCAGAACAAACGGTGTGGAGGCAACCCGATGACGAGAGTGCTGATCGTCGAGGACGAGGAGTCGCTGGCCGATCCGCTCGCGTTCCTGCTGCGCAAGGAGGGGTTCGAAGTCGCCGTGGTCGGCGACGGGCCGGCCGCACTGGCCGAATACGACCGCTCCGGCGCCGACATCGTGCTGCTCGACCTCATGCTCCCCGGCATGAGCGGCACCGACGTGTGCAAGCAGCTGCGGATTCGCGGCAGCGTGCCCGTCATCATGGTGACGGCGCGCGACAGTGAGATCGACAAGGTGGTCGGCCTGGAACTCGGCGCCGACGACTACGTGACCAAGCCGTACTCCTCGCGCGAACTCATCGCCCGCATCCGCGCCGTGCTGCGCCGCGGCGTCGGCGACGAACCCGACAACGGCACCGAGACCAGCGTGCTGGAGGCCGGACCCGTCCGCATGGACGTCGACCGCCACACCGTGCAGGTCAACGGCAAACCGGTCACCCTGCCGCTCAAGGAGTTCGACCTGCTCGAATACCTGCTGCGCAACTCCGGCCGCGTACTCACCCGCGGCCAGCTCATCGACCGCGTCTGGGGCGCCGACTACGTCGGCGACACCAAAACCCTCGACGTCCACGTCAAGCGGCTGCGCTCCAAGATCGAAGCCGACCCCGCCAAACCGGAACACCTGGTCACCGTGCGCGGCCTCGGCTACAAACTGGAGGCGTAGTCCCGGAACCACCGCGCCTGTTCCGCAAGTCGGAACAGGCGCGAGGCTGTCACTGTCACTGCCACTGCCACTGCCACTGCCACGCTGCCGCTGTCGCGCGGTTGGTGTGGCGTCGCGCGGTTGGTGGTGGTCGCGCGGCCCATTGTCGCTGCTGCGCGGCTGGTGTGGCTGGTGCGCGGCTGGTGTGGCTGCTGTCGGTGGTGCGTCGCTGCTGTCTTTGTTTGCGCGGGCTGCTGTGGCTGTGGTGCGGACGCTGCCGCAGGTGCGCCCACTTCGCCGCCGGCGCGCCGCCACTGTCGTTGCCGCGCGCTGTCGTCGCCGTGCTGTCCGCCGCAGTGTCCGCGACCGCCGTGGGAGTGAGTCCGCCCCAGGTCGAGATGTGTCGGGTCCGCACGATAGCCGACACTCACAGCGCATCCCGCTGGCGCGTCCGGCCCCGGTGTCGTGGCCGTAGCCGTCTATCCCGTGCGGGTGCCGTGGTGGACGACCCTCTACACATCGCGCCCGCTTCGAGTCATCGAAGCGGGCGCGATGCGCGGGAAGCGGGACTCAGAACGAGGTCCATGCCTTGCCGAGCGGGGTGTCGATCGGCTTGAGCCAGATGCCGCCGAAATCGTCGTCCTGGGCGCAGTCGTAGACGTCCATGCCCTCGCCCTTGCAGGCGATCATGCGGGAGGTGCCGTAGGGGCTGATGATCAGCAACTTGCCGTTCTTGGCGGCGTCCAGGGCGGCGGGGGAGTCGAAGGGCACGAAATCGGCGGTGCGGTCGGAGTATTCGGGAGGCAGTTCCGCACCCGCGCCCGGGGCCAGAGCCAGCAGGGCTCCGGCGGCCAGCGCGGCGGCGGCGAACGTCTTCTTGATCATGCGCGGATTCATAACAGTGCCCGGTGAACCCGCGATAGCCGGAAGGTGTCACGCGAGCTAGGGATGGCTCACCACACCGCGTCCCGGCCCGCGAGCAGCCCGCAACCGGGACCGCACGCGGGCCGGGCTCCGCGCTGGCTGCTGGCGGAGAAGTTGGGCCGTGACCGCGCTAGCTGCTGCCGAAGAGGCCGGGCAGGCCGTCGGCGCTGCCGGTGCCGCCGGGGGTGCCCGGCCCACCCGGATCCGGCTGGGAGGGGTCGCGCACCCAGACCTCGATGGTCTTGGTGCTGCCGCCTTGCGAGCAGGTGATCAGATGGCGGCCCGGGGTCGTCGGCGTCCAGCTCAGGTGTGCCTCGCCGACCGGCCACGGCACCTTGGGGCCGCTGATGTCCTCGCCGTTGTCGGACCAGTAGACCAGCAGCCCGATCCCGGCCCCGCTGAGCTTCGCGCTCAGCTGGTACTCGGTGTCGATCACGTGGTCGCTGCCGGACACCGTGATCGAGTCGACGGTGGCGCTCGCCTGCGGTGCGGCGAAGACCGAGATGGTCGCCGCGGCCGCGAAACCCGCTATGCCCGTGCCGATCCGGCGCGAAAGAAGGCTCATGGGATATCCGTCCTCAGTCCGTGGTGCCGCTGCTGCCGCTGCCGAGCGGTCCGCCGGGGCCGAAACCGCTTCCGGTGCTGGAACTTCCGGAGCCGATCGGAGCCTGCTTCACATCCACCGTCACGGACCGGTGGCTGCCGCCCTGTTCGACCGTGATGATGTGCTGCCCAGCGGTTTCCGGCTTCCAGGTGATGCTGGACTGCCCCGGCGGCCACGGCACCTTGGGCGCGCCGATGAATTCCCCGTTGTCGCTGAAGTAGACGAGCAGACCCGCGGACGCGCCGCCGAGGGTCGCGGAGATGGTGTATTCACCGCCGACGCGGAAGGTCGATCCTTCGACCGTGACCGTCTCGACCGCGGCGCAGGCGGCGGGTGCCGTCAGAACGGCCACGGCGGCCGCGGCGGCGAATCCGGTGAGGCCGACGCCCGCGCGGGCGGCTCTCCGGGAGGTGTTGATGCGCATGGTGCTCTCCTGTGTGCGGCCCACGCAGGTGGGCTTCCGCACCGTAAGCGAACACCTCTGTGAAATGTGAGCGTTTCAGGAAAATTCTCAAGCAAGCGTCCGCTTGGTTGCTCGGACGCGGGCGGCACGCGGGGCAAACGCACAGCGTCCGCCCGCGTGACCGGTCCCGCTCAGTCCTCGTGCGCCGCCCGCTCCGCGGCGATGGCCGTCGCCGGATGCACCGCGACGATGCCGAGCCCCTCCCGGCGTTTGCAGTGCCGCGCCAGCTCCTCGTATGCGGGCTGCCCGAGCAGCTCGATCAGCTCGGGCGCGTACGCCTGCCAGACCGGCCGCGTCCCCACATGCGCGTCGGGCGACCCTGTGCAGTACCAGTTCAGGTCCAGCCCGCCCGGCCCCCAGCCGCGCCGGTCGTACTCGGTGATCCAGGTCTTGAGAATCTCCACCCCGTCGGGCCGGTCCACCCACTCCTGCACCCGCCGGATGGGCAGCTGCCAGCACACCTCGGGCTTCACCGTGAGCGGCTCCAGACCCTTGCGCAGGGCCATGCTGTGCAGGGCGCAACCGATGCCGCCCGCGAAGCCGGGGCGGTTCAGGAAGATGCAGGCGCCGTCGATCCGGCGGGTGCGCAGGGCGGGCTCGTCGTCGAGTTCGTCCTCCTCGAGATAGAGCTTCTTGCGGACCTTGCCGGTGTCGTCCACCGCTTCGTCCATCAGCTGCCAGTCCTCGCGTGTGAGCATTTTCACACCGCGGTGCAGCTTCTTGCCGTCGTCGGCATCGGAGAGGAAAGCGCCGTGTGAACAGCAACCGTCGTCGATGCGGCCCTCGATGATGCCCTGACATGCGGGGGTGCCGAATACGCACGTCCATCGCGAGAGCAGCCAGGTGAGGTCCGCCGCGATCAGGTGCTCGTCATTTGCTGGGTCGACGAACTCGATCCATTCTCGGGGGAAGTCCAGCTCGACCTCGGGACTTGGATCGATCTTCGCCGCTGATCGGAGCCCGGTGGGCCCGCTCGCGGATGCGCCTGCCGTCACACCGCGGAACGCTAACAGTTCAGTCGCCGCGCCTGAAGAGACGCCACACCCAGTACCGTGTTCTTGTGCGGCTCGGTGTACTGGATGTGGGAAGCAATACCGTCCACCTGCTGGTGGTGGACGCGCATCGCGGTGGCCATCCGCTGCCGATGAGTTCTACGAAGGCGACCCTGCGGTTGTCGGAGAATATGGACGACCGGGGGCGGATCACCCCGGAGGGTTCGGCGCGGCTCACCCGCACCGTAGCCGAATTCGCAAGCATCGCAAAGACTTCCGGTTGTGTAGAGCTGATGCCCTTCGCCACCTCGGCGGTGCGCGAGGCCACCAACTCCGAAGAGGTGCTGGCCCTGGTGCGCGCCGAGACCGGCGTGAACCTGCGGGTGCTGAGCGGTGTCGACGAGGCCCGCAACACCTTCCTGGCGGTGCGCCGCTGGTACGGCTGGAGCGCGGGGCGGATCCTCAACCTGGATATCGGCGGCGGATCGCTGGAGATGAGCAACGGCGCCGACGAGGACCCGGATGTGGCGCTGTCGCTGCAACTGGGCGCCGGGCGGCTCACCCGGGACTGGCTGCGCCACGACCCGCCGGGCAAGCGCCGGGTGGCCGTGCTGCGCGACTGGCTCGACGCCGAGCTGGTGATTCCGACCAAACAGCTGCTCGAACCCGGCCGTCCGGACCTGGCCGTCGGCACCTCGAAGACGTTCCGCTCCCTCGCCCGACTGACCGGCGCCGCCCCCTCGGCGGCGGGTCCGCGGGTGCGGCGTACGCTCACCAGTTCCGGTCTGCGTCAGCTGATCGCCTTCATCTCTCGAATGACGGCCGCCGACCGGGCAGAATTGGAAGGCGTAAGTTCGGATCGGTCACAGCAACTGGTGGCTGGCGCATTGGTCGCGGAGGCGAGTATGCGGGCACTGTCGCTGGATACGTTGGAAATCTGCCCCTGGGCACTGCGGGAGGGATTGATCCTGCGAAAACTGGATACCGACTTGGATAGCGAACCGATAGCTGGTGGGGCACAATCTGATGCTCGTCCGCCCCTGGAGGGCACCCCGATCGAAACGGTAATTCGATGACCGACGATTCGAACCAGCTGTCCGTCGCCGAACTGCTGGCCCGCAACGGCCAGCAGGGCTCCTCCGCTTCCGGCGGGGGCGGGCGGCGTCGGCGCAGCGGCCGCGGCATCTCCGTGGCGGATCTGACCGGCGATATGCCGCAGGTGCGGGAGGGCTCTTCCTCGCATGCGGCACCCGATGACGAAATCGGGGCCGACGGGGCGGCCGCGTCCGCGTCGATGGAATCGGACTTTTCGAACTTCTCGAATTATCCGGACTACTCGAACTATTCCTTGGATACACCCGCGCAGGAGTCGAATTTCGGCTACTCGTCGGGCTCCGAACAGGAGAATTCTCCGCTTTCCGGTCCTATCTCCTATTACGATCCGCTCGCCCCCACCGAAACTCCGGACGAGTCGGCGCAGTCGTCGGGATACGACTGGAACTCGCCCGGACAGCTGGACTGGCCGCCCACCGAAACCCCGGGCACCAACGGTTACGGGGCATCCGGCCGCACGCCCGGCGGCCGCCGCGCCCGCCGGGAAGCAGCCGAGGCCAATGGCTACGGCGATGCGGGCGAGTCGAACGGTTACGACGCCAACGGGAGCTCCTACGGCGCGAACGGGCACGGGGCGAACGGCAACGGCTACGGCGCGCAGCACATCGGTGGCCTGGACGGAGCCGAGCGGCCGAAGAGCGGCCGCCGTCGCAAGCCCGACCCGCTCGACGATCTCGAATCCGAGGCATCCGACACCGCAGGGCAGCGCGAATTCGGTGCGCCGGGTGCCGGAGCGCGTGGTTTCGGGGAATCCGGTGCGAACGGATACGGCTTCGGCGACGCCGGCGCACGCGGGTTCGGTGAATCGGAGATCCGCGGCTTCGGCGAGCCCGGTGCGCGTGGCTTCGGCGAGCCGGGAGCGCGTGGCTTCGGCGAGCCGGGCGCACGCGAGTTCGGTGAGCCCGGTATCGGGTCTCGCGGTTTCGGTGACCCGGGCACCGGTGGTTACGGCGAATCGGGCGCGCGCGGTTTCGGTGAGCCGGGTGCCGGTGGACGCGGGTTCGGTGAGCCCGGACCCGATGCCCACGGGTTCGGTGACCCCGGCGCGGGCGGGCGTCGCTTCGGTGAGCCGGGCCCGCGCGGGTTCGGCGAGCCGCCCGCCGAACCCGGTGCGCGTGGCTTCGGAGAGGACGCGGTGCCGTCGGGCGCGGCCGGAACTCCGGCGACCGAAACGGGCGGCCGTCGCCGTCGCCGCTTCGATCCCGACGACGAGACCACCGAGGTGCGGCCCTTCCGCGGCGCCCCGGCGGCCGCGGCACTACCGAGTTGGGGCGCGCAGGAGCCCGAAGCGCTACCGCGCGAAGGCGCCCCGCCCATGTCCCGCTCCGCACGGCGACATGCCGAGGAGCGGCGGGCGGACGCGCGACCCGAGGCGGAGGCATGGGACGACGACGAGCCCGACGAACCCGCGCCGCGCGGCGACCGCTCCGGCGCGGGCAAGCTGCCCGCCTGGTCGGCGCGAAGACGCCAGGTGACCGACCCCACCCCGCAGTCGGACGACCGGGCCGCCGCCTGGTCGCTGGCCAGCCAGGACCAGCAGCTGGTCTCCGGCGAGACGGTTGCCGGTGATCTGCTACGCGACGCGCGCGATCGCGATGACGAACCGGGCCCGCGTCGTTCGCGACGGTCCGGCGAACGCTCCTTCGGCAAGGGGGCGTTCGGGCGCAAGTCTCGCGCCGCCGAACCGGACGATATGTACGACGGCGCCACCGAGGTCTATTCCCCACTGCGGGATGACGATGACATCGAGGACGACGCAAGAAGTTCCGTGGTCGCACGGGTCACCGCCGTCGCCAATCGCGCCCGCCGCTCCCGCACCCCCCGGAAATCCGACGAGGAAGAGAATCGTCGGCAATGGCTGATTCTGGGCGGGCAGAGCACCGCCGCCGCAGTCGCGGGAATGTTGCTGTTCAAGGGATTCGAGCGCATGTGGGAAATGCTCCCGTGGGTTGCCCTGGCGCTGGCGATGATCGTGATTCTCGGACTCGTCGCACTCGTCCGAGTTCTGCGTCGCACCGACGACATATTCAGCACTGTGATTGCTGTCGTGGTAGGCGTCTTCGTGACGCTGGGACCGCTAGCCTTTCTACTCAGTACTAGCTGAGCAGGGAGCGGGCAGTGGGGAATATCGGGCAGACGCCGGGGGTCGTGCGCGAGAACGTCGGGGGGCACAGGGATATCCGGGTGGGCTTGTCCACCGCCTCGGTGTATCCCGAAAACACCGAGGCCGCATTTCGGTACGCGGCCGAGCTCGGTTACGACGGCGTGGAACTCATGGTGTGGGCGGAACCGGCCAGCCAGAGCATTTCCACGGTGCAGACGCTGGTGCACCGCTATCAGGTGCCGGTGCTCGCCGTGCACGCGCCGTGTCTGCTGATCTCGCAACGGGTGTGGGGGTCGGACCCGATCGCGAAACTCACCCGCAGCGTGCACACCGCGGAAGCGCTGGGGGCGGCGACCGTGGTGGTGCATCCGCCGTTCCGCTGGCAGCGGCGGTACGCGGAGGGGTTCGCCAAGCAGATCCTCGAACTCGAGGACAGCAGCCCGATTGCGGTCGCGGTGGAGAACATGTTCCCGATGCGGGTGGCGGACACCTTGTTCGCGCGGGGTGAGGCGTCCATCCGGCGGTTGGAGCGGCGCGGCGGGCCGGGGCCGTCGCTGACCGCCTTCTCACCGTCCTACGACCCCACCGACACCGGATTCCGGAACTACACGCTCGACACCTCGCATACGGCCACCGCGGGCATGGATCCTTTGGCGCTGGCCGAGCGAATGGGGTCCGGACTCACCCACATCCACCTGGCCGACGGGCGGGGCGCAGCGCATGACGAGCACCTGATCCCCGGAGAGGGCTCGCAGCCGCTGGTGGAACTCGGCGCGGCGGTGACCGGCAGCGGGTTCCGGGGCCAGGTGGTGATCGAGATCAATACGCAGAACGCGCGCACCACCTTCGACCGGGCCGCGATGCTGCATCGCGCGCTCACGTTCGCGCGGCGGCATTTCAACGGGGCCGGGGCGGATGCGCAGGAGCCGGAGCCCAGCGGGGCTCGGCGCGGGTAGGGGCTGGGTCGCCGGGGCGGTGGGGGTCAGGCCGGTCCGAGTTGTGGGTCAGTTGGTAGGGGAGTGATTCGTAGCACGGGAGGACCGATCGGTTCACTAGTGTCGTACGCTGTACAAACCTAGTGAGGAGGAGTAGCGGATGACAGTGGAGTCGACCGTCGATCGGGGGCGGGTCGGCAGCGGTGTGGATGATGCGCCGTTCAGCCGGGTGTGCGCGGTGACCGAGCTGGCGTCGGAATCGGCCGAGATCGGGCGTTACGCGGGCATTATCGAGCCGATCTGGACCATCGGGCCGAAGGTGCACGGCGGCACCATGGTCGCGGGTAGTGCCGCGGCGGCGGTGGCGTGGCTGCGGCGGACCGCACCCGAGCGAGCCGCCATGTTCCCGATCGCCGCCAGCTCCGACTTCCTCGGCGCACCTGATCCGGGCGAGGTCGAGTACGAGGTGCGCACCCGCAAGCTCGGCCGCCAGATCTGCCTGGTCGACGTGGGCCTCATCCAGGGCGGCCGCACCCTGGTGCACACCGCCTTCACGTTCAGTCACCTCGACGACATCGAGCCGGTGTACGCGCCCGACAAGTCCGAGGGCATGCCCGCCGCACCGTCGGCCGACGCGCTCGCCTACGACGACGACAACCCCATGGGCAAGATCGTCCATGTGGCGCAGGGCTCCGAGGTCGCCCTGGACGGCACCTCCGCCCCCTTCCTCACCGGCGGGCAGGGCGAACCCGAACTGCGCCTGTGGATCCGCCCCTTCGCCGCCGACGAGGCCGACGCCGACGTCTTCGCCTTCTTCGCCATGATGGCCGCCGACATGAGCCCGCCGGTCCCCATGAACCGCGGCCACTTCGGTTGGGCCCCCACCGTCCAGCTCACCACCTACCTGCGCCGCCGCCCCACCCCCGGCTGGCTCCGAATCATCGCCTCCGCCAAGGAGATCGGCGGCCGCATGTTCGACGAGGACCAACTCGTCCTGGACGCCACCGGCGCGATCGTCGCCCAGAGCCGCCAACTCGCCTTGATTCCCCAGAACCCCTGAGCCGCAGCGGGTCCGCCCGCTGGCTGGTGCGGATCCCTTGTGCCGCGCTGGATCTCGGGGGCGCGGTGAATGGCGACCGAGCTGGTCGGGCCGGGGCCTGCGGGTGCGCACCCGTGCCGTCGCGGCTGTGCCGGATGGGACGTACCGGTGGCGGCTGCATGGAGCGAAGGAGTTGGGGATCGCTCCTCGCTGGAGTGTGCTGCGCTTGCCCACTGCGCCCCTGGCACAGACTGCCCAAGCGCAGCCGCCCCCTTGACCGCGCACCCGCACCCGTCCTGACACAGCGCCCCGCGAGTTCGCGTACGGTGCGCAATCCCCGCACTGACCGTTACCTCGCCGGTTCTCCACGCACCCGGTCCGGATCTCCCGACGCCATACCTGCTCCTCAGCGCGTGTGCTCCGCTCGCCGCCATATGCCAAGTCGACAACTGATCTCGCGAGGTCCGGGGTAACTCGTCGGGTACGTCCAACACCGGGTCGGCACCCGACGCAGGCACGCATGCGAGACCGTCAACGGCACTCGGCCGTGCGCTGAAGTCCCGGGGAGGCGGTACGGCTAGCCTTGGAACTCATGACGAGGATTGCGGTGATCGGTGGAGGCCGGATCGGGGAGGCGTTGGTCGCCGGCCTGCTCGAATCCGGGCGGGCGAGCAAGGATCTGGTGGTGGTCGAGCCGGTTCCGGCGCGCGCGGATGTGCTGGCCCAGCGGTTCGGGTCGCGGGTCACCGATTCGGTCAGCGATGCCGTCGTGGGTGCGGATCTGATCGTGGTCGCGGTGAAGCCGCACGATGTGGACGGCGTGCTGACCGAACTCGTCAAGGCGGAGCTGGGCGACGATCGCGACCAGGTGCTGGTGTCGCTGGCCGCCGGTATCCCCACCGGCCGCTTCGAGGCCAAGCTGCCCGCCGGTTTCCCGGTGGTGCGCGTCATGCCGAATACGCCGATGCTCGTCGGCCAGGGCATGAGCGCCATCGCCCCCGGCCGCTACGCCCGCCCCGAGCAGCTGCGGATGGTCACCGAGATGCTGGAGTCGGTGGGCAAGGTCGTCACCGTCGCCGAGGCGCAGATGGATGCCGTCACCGCCGTCTCGGGCTCCGGCCCGGCCTACTTCTTCCTGATTGTCGAGGCCATGATCGACGCCGGGGTCGGCCTCGGCCTCACCCGCGACGTGGCCTCCCAACTGGTGGTGCAGACGATGCTCGGCGCGGCCGCCCTGCTGGACGAGTCCGGCCAGTCTGCCGCCGAGTTGCGGGCGGCCGTCACCTCCCCCGCGGGCACCACCGCCGCCGCCGTCCGCGAACTCGAACGCGGCGCGGTGCGCGCGGTCTTCCACGAGGCCCTGCACGCCGCCAAGGACCGCTCCGCCGAGATGGGCGCGACCTCCGACTAGACCGCTCCACCGAACCCCGCCCCGCCCCCGGAGCGGCACTCCCGCCACGGCCATACCCACGCACTGAGCGAACCGTTCCGGAGTGGCTTCGCAGCCCGGCACACCTTGCAAACCGACCGCTCCCACATGCTCAGCAGCCCGTCCGGTTCGCGACGCGTCCCGGCTCTGATCGGAGCGGCACTCGCAGCCCCGTACACCTGCCCGACCACCCGCTCCCACGAGCTGAGCGGCCCCCGTATGGTTCGCGGCGCGTCCCGGTTCTGGACTGACCGGAGCGGAGGAGCGAAGCGGGGGAGCGGAGGGAGGGAAGAACCGGGACTTCCAGCGCCGCGAACCCGCCCGGAGCGCAGCGGAGGGCAATTAGACACAGTTGCTGGTTTGCTGCCGGGCTCCGACTCGCCCCAGCAAAGGTGGATTTCTCACACCCGTCGCAGCAATCCCACTGGTCACGATAAGCTGCAAGGAGCACGTGCGTGTCTGTTCCGCCGGTGGGGAAGCCGGCGGCGCGGACGTGCCGGAGGTCAGTGGCGCATGATGGGAAACAGTCAAGCGAGGTCCGGAAACAGCCCAATAAACGCAGGGAACGTCATCGGCGGTGGAACCCAGTTCCTCACGGTCGCCGAAGTGGCGAGTCTGATGCGGGTTTCCAAGATGACGGTGTACCGGTTGGTGCATTCGGGAGAGCTGCCCGCGGTGCGGGTCGGCAGATCCTTCCGCGTGCACGCCAAAGCCGTGCACGACTACCTGGAGACGTCGTACTTCGACGCCGGGTAGGCACGGTCGACGACCGGTTTCGTTCGCCGAACGATGGCCCGGTAGCATTGACCGGCATCCTGTACGTGCCGGTGGTGCCGTCGGGTCTTCGTCGGCCCGTTACGGGTTTGGACTGTGCAGGGTCAGGAATGTTGAACCCCGCGGACGCGGGGCTGACGACCCGAGTAGAACGCGAGGAACAACCCTATGGGTTCTGTGATCAAGAAGCGCCGCAAGCGCATGTCGAAGAAGAAGCACCGCAAGCTGCTTCGTCGCACCCGTGTGCAGCGGCGCAAACTCGGCAAGTAAGAGCTGAGCTGTAGCTGAAGCCCGTCGCCCGCCGCGACGGGCTTCAGCTTTTTCGTCGGGTGACCGAACTCATCGTTAGATCCTGGTTAATACTCTTCGGCGACCCCCTGTCCTGCGGCTACCCTGGGAGCGCGGGAAAAACAGAAATGGGGGCTTGCAAGTGGGTTCCGGTGGGCCGAGCATCCGAGACGGGCATGTGCCCCGGGTTGTGATGGTTACCGGTGCGAGCCGGTTCTTCGGTGGCAATGTGGTGGCCCGGCTGGCCGCCGACGAAACCATCGAACGAATCATCGCCGTCGACGCGAAACAGCCGAGCCGGGAGTTGCTCCGCCGGATGGGGCGCGCCGAGTTCGTTCGGGCCGATATTCGAAATCCGTTGATACGCAAGGTGATCGATGGAAATCAGGTGGATACGGTGATCCACCCGGCGGCGCTGTCCCGGCCACCCTCGGGTGGCGGTCGCGCGGCCATGAAGGATATCAACGCCCTGGGCGCGATGCAGCTGTTCGCGGTCTGCCAGAAGTCCGAGCACGTGCGTCGCGTGGTCGTCCGGTCCTCGTCGGCCGTGTACGGCTGTAGCGCGAAGGATCCGGTGCGGTTCACCGAGGAGATGAGTGCGCGCACCCCACCGCGCGGCTGGTTCGCGCGCGACATGATCGAGGTGGAGGGATTCGTGCGCGGGCTCGCACGGCGGCGTCCCGATATCTCGGCGGCGATTCTGCGCTTCTCACCGATCGTGGGACCGCAGTTGGCCAGTCGCGGGGTGCAGTATTTCCGTTCGCCGGTCACGCCCACCATCCTGGGGCGCGATCCGCGGCTGCAACTGCTGCACGAGGAGGACGCCATCGCGGCGCTCACCCATGCGGCCATGGGCGCGCCGGGCGGCACCTTCAATGTCGCGGGTGACGGTGCGATGGCACTGTCACAGGCCATCCGCCGCGCGGGCCGGATCGAATTGCCGGTTCCCTTCCTGGCTTTCCGCACCTTCGGTCGCAGCATCATGGGACCGGTAATGCGGGAATTCACCGCCGAACAGATCGACTACTTCCATTTCGGCTGCGGGCTGGACACCACCCGGATGCGCACCGAACTGGGTTTCGAGCCGCGCTGGACCACGGTGCAGGCTTTCGACGACTACATAGGGGGCGCAGCGTTGCGGCCCGTAATCGATCCCCGCTGGATCGACGCCGCGGAGAACAAACTTCTCGGCCTGCTCGGGGCCGGGACGGGAGCACACCAATGAACGACGTAGCGAAGGTGATTCGACTTCACGATGTGGATTTCGAGGCGCGGCACCGTCCGTCGCGTCAGTGGCCGGGTGAGCGCACGCTGAGCCCGGTCACCTCGTTGACCGATCGGCTCGCCGAAGCCGAAGCGCGGCAGCCGAAATCGCTGGGGGAGCTGATTCGCGGAGCCGTCGCCGACGGGGTTCGCACCACCGCCGATTTCGCGCGGCGTCGGCTCACCGGCGACTATCAGGTCGACGAATTCGGTTTGGACGAGCACCTGCTCGAATCGGTGATCCTCCCGGCGCTGCGGCCGCTGTCGGAGCTGTGGTTCCGGGTGGAGGTCAGCGGCATCGAGAATCTCCCCGAGTCCGGTGGTGCGCTGGTGGTCGCCAACCACGCGGGCACGGTTCCGTTGGATGGGCTCATGCTCCAGCTGGCCGTGCACGACCGGCACCCCAAGCAGCGGGCGCTGCGGCTGCTGGCGGCGGATCTGGTGTTCGAGCTGCCGCTCGTCGGCGGGCTGGCACGCAAGGCCGGACATACCCTGGCCTGCCCGGCGGACGCCGAAAGGTTGTTGCGCGCAGGGGAAATCGCGGGCGTGTTCCCCGAGGGGTACAAGGGGATCGGCAAGCCGTACTCGGAGCGGTACAAGTTGCAGCGGTTCGGGCGCGGCGGTTTCGTCTCGGCGGCGGTGAAGACCGGGGTGCCGATCATTCCGTGCTCGATCGTGGGTTCGGAGGAGATCTACCCGAAGCTCGCGGATATCAAGCCGCTGGCGCGCCTGCTCGGCGTCCCGTACTTCCCGGTGACGCCGCTGTTCCCGCATCTGGGGCCGCTGGGTGCGCTGCCGCTGCCGTCCAAGTGGCATATCGAGTTCGGTGCGCCCATCTCCACGAGCGGGTACGAACCGGCCGACGCGGACGATCCGATGACCATGTTCGAGATCACCGATCAGGTGCGCGAGAACATCCAGCAGACGCTGTACAAGCTGCTCACCAAGCGCCGCAACCCGTTCACCGGTTGAGGCGGATCCAGGTGTGACACGTGAAATGGCCCCGGTCCTGGCGGAGCGGGGCCATTCGGCTACCTGGGGGTATGAGCTGCCGCTGCCAGTGTGTTTCCCGCCACTTTGTCTACGACGGCTCGTAGTGTGATCTACTACACGCTGTAGTCTGCGGACATGCCTATGTGGATCATCCCGATCATCTCGATCGTCAGCGCCGTGCTCATCGCCATCCTCTTCGTGGGTGGTTTCCCCAAGGATGACCACTGATCAACCCGCTTTGGCCTCGCGCTTGCGCGTGAGGACCGCGGCGGCCGCACCGCCCGCGGCACCCAGTGCCAGGGCGGTCGGCACGCCCACCTTCGCGGCCTTGCGCCCGGTGCGGAAGTCGCGAATCTCCCACCCGCGATTCTTCGCCACCTCGCGTAGATCCGAATCCGGATTGATCGCCACCGACGTGCCCACCAGCGAGAGCATCGGCACGTCGTTGTGACTGTCGGAGTAGGCCGTGCAGCGCTTCAGGTTCAGGCCCTCGCGGATCGCCAGGGTGCGCACCGCGTGCGCCTTGCCGAGTCCGTGCAGGATGTCGCCCACCAGGCGGCCGGTGAACACGCCGTCGCGGCTCTCCGCGACCGTACCCAGCGCACCCGTGAGACCTAGTCGCTTGGCGATGACCTGCGCCAGCTCCACCGGCGTCGCGGTGACCAGCCACACCTGCTGGCCGGCGTCGAGATGCATCTGCGCCAGCGCGCGGGTGCCCGGCCAGATCTTGTCGGCGATGATCTCGTCGTAGATCTCCTCGCCCAGTTCGGCCAGTTCGGCGGTGGAGCGTCCGGCGATGAAGGCCAGCGCCTTCTCCTTGCCGCTGGCCATATCGGCGCTGCTCTCCTTGCCGCTGACCCGGAATTTCACCTGCTTCCAGGCGATATCCACCAGATCCGAGGTCTTGAAGTACTTGCGCGCCGCCAGCCCGCGCGCGAAATGCACGATGGACGCGCCCTGCACCATGGTGTTGTCGACATCGAAGAACGCCGCCGCGGTGAGATCGCGTGGCACCGATTCGGCGACCGGCTCCTCGGCCTCGTGCAGGGCTAACGCGGCCTCGGCACTGGCCTCACCCGCCAGATTGGCGCGGACCTCCTCCTCCGTCGGGCCGAACGGGCTGCGGGCGATCCGGGTGAACTGGTCCTGCAGGCCACCCCAGCGGGTGGGAAATTCACCGAATCGTCCCGCGATGAAACTCGTCCTCGCCTCTTTCGATCGTTCCGGCACCAGTACCTCCGCGGGGTTCACGTGAACACGTCCACAGTATCCCGGCCCGATGGCCGGAACGTAGACGGCGATCGACAAGTGTTGAATGACGCTATGAGCGATCCCACCCCGCAGGTGACCCTGCTGACCCGCGCCGGGTGCCACCTGTGCACCATCGCGCTCGAACAATTGCGCGTCGTCTGCGCGGAATTCGGCATCGAACCCGCCACCGTGGATGTGGACGAGGCCGCGGCCACCGATCCGGGATTGCGCGCCGAATACGGCGACCGGCTGCCGGTGGTCCTGCTGGACGGGCGGGAACACAGCTATTTCGATGTGGACGAGCCGCGGCTGCGGGCCGATCTCGCCCGGTGAAACACGGCGTGGACGCCGGGGGAGATTTCCGGCGCGTCCCGTAGCGGTGTCCGCACGATAGGGGTTGAATGACCCACGGGGCCGGAGCCTGGCACAAAGTGACTGAATTCACCGACTTTGTGAAGGGCTGCACAAGCGGTTACGGTGGTGGCACGCAACCCGCCTCGAGGGTCTCTCGGGGGCAGTGGTAGCAGCCCCTAGAACCCGACACGACCTGCAACGCGACCGCCTCGCGACGGTCGCCCCGGCGTCGGGTCGACAGCACGAAACCCGGACACCCACCCCCGGCCGGACGAGGAGCGCAAGCGACGTGACAGAGCAGCATGAGACGCCCGGTGGCGTCTCCGGCAGGGCTCTGCAGAAGGACATACCGCAAGCCACGGTAGCGCGGCTCGCCACGTATCTCCGGGTGCTCGCCGTTCTCGCCGACGAAGGTACGGCCATCGTATCGAGTGAGGAACTGGCTGTCGCGGCGGGTGTCGGTTCCGCCAAACTGCGCAAGGATCTTTCGTTCCTCGGACCCAACGGCGTGCGCGGGGTCGGCTACGACGTGATCAAGCTGCGCGACCGCATCGAGGACGTGCTGGGCCTGTCCGAGGGCCACCGCGTGGTGCTGGTGGGCGCGGGCAACCTGGGCCGCGCGCTGATCGGCTACGGCGGTTTCCGGCGGCGTGGTTTCTCCATGGTCGGCATCTTCGACAACGATCCGGCGGTCATCGGCACCACCGTGAGCGGCCTGCCGATCCGCGATGTGGCCGAACTGCCCCGGGCCATCGGCCTGCTGGAACCGACCATCGCGGTCATCACGGTGCCCGACGCGGCCGCGCAGGGGGTCTGCGACCTGCTGGTCGAGGCCGGTATGCAGAGCATTCTCAGCTTTTCCCCGGTCGCGCTGGACGCACCCGACGCCGTGGAGGTGCGGCGGGTCGACCTGGCGGTCGAAATGCAGTTGCTGTCCTTCGAACGCGCCCGCAACGCCGAGCTCGAGGCCGCCGAATCCGAGGTGGCGGCCGGGGAGACGGTGGGCGCGGACACCGTGCGCGCGGCGGCCGACGCGGCGCTGGAGCGCACCGTGCACACCGCCGAACGCGGCACGCGGCGGGTGACGCCGATTCAGACTTCTCATGCGGCAATGGAGCCAACCAAGGGATCGGTGGTCACGCCATGAGTGTGCTGCTCGTCGGTATTTCACATCGGAGCGCGCCGGTCGCGGTGCTGGAGAAGGTCGCGATCACCGAGGACGACCGCCCCAAGCTGACCGACAAGATGCTCGCCTCCAGCCACGTCTCGGAGGCCATGATCGTGTCCACCTGCAACCGGGTGGAGATCTACGCGGTGGTCGACGCCTTCCACGGCGGGCTCGGCGAGATCAGCGACATGCTCACCAGGCACTCCGGACTACCGCTGCCCGAACTCACCAAGCACGCCTACGTGCGCTACGCCGAGGCCGCCGCCGAGCACCTGTTCGCGGTCGCCTCCGGCCTGGACTCCATGGTGGTCGGCGAACAGCAGGTGCTCAGCCAGATCCGCGCCGCCTACGCCGCCTCCGACGCGCAGCAGGCCGCCGGACGCACCCTGCACGAGCTGGCGCAGCACGCGCTGCGCGTGGGCAAGCGGGTGCATTCGGAGACCGGTATCGACCGCGCGGGCGCGTCGGTGGTGTCGGTGGCCCTGGATCGGGCCCGCGCGGTGCTCGGCGCGGCGGAGCTGAGCCGCGAGGCCGCCGCCAGCGTCAGCGAGAACGCGGTGGCGCCCTACGACTCGGCGCTCATCGGCCGCACCGCGCTGGTGCTCGGCGCGGGCGCCATGGGCGGACTCGCGGTGGCGCAGCTGGCGCGGGCCGGGGTCGGGCGCATCCTCGTGGTGAACCGGACCCTGGAGCGGGCGCAGCGCCTGGCACGCACCGCCACCGATATGCACGGCGTGACCGCCGACGCCATGGAGATGTCGCGCATGGTCGAGGCCATGGCGGCGGCCGACGTGGTGGTCACCTGTACCGGCGCGGTCGGCGCGGTGGTGACCCTCGCCGACGTGCACCGCGCCCTGGCCGGTCGTCCGCATCAGCATCTGGTGATCTGCGATCTGGGCCTGCCGCGCGATGTGGAGCACGCCGTGGCCGGGCTGCCGGGCGTCACCGTCATCGATATGGAGACGCTGCAGCGCGACCCGTCGGCCGGGGCCGCCGCCGACGACACCGTAGCCGCGCGCGGCATCGTCGCCGACGAACTCGCGAAATACCTTGCCGGACAGCGCATGGCCGAGGTCACCCCGACCGTGGCCGCGCTGCGCCAGCGCGCAGCCGAGGTGGTCGAAGCCGAACTGCTGCGCCTGGATTCGCGGCTGCCGAGCCTGGCCGCCGACGACCGCGAGGAGGTGGCGCGCACCGTGCGCCGCGTCGTCGACAAACTGCTGCACGCGCCGACGGTGCGGGTCAAGCAGCTGGCCTCCACGCCGGGAGGCGACAGCTACGCCGAAGCGCTGCGTGAGCTGTTCGAACTGAAACCCGGTGCGGCACAGGCGGTCGCCGCACCCATGGAGATCGCGGCGCTGGGGGAGCTCGCCGACGATTTCACCGCCGCACATCTCGGGGACGAACAGGGGCCGAACTCATGACCGGAGCGATGGTGCACGGAGATCAGGACACGAGGGCGCGCGGCACGATCGAATCACCGTGGCGCATCGGTACCCGCGGCAGCCTGCTGGCGCTGACCCAGGCGGGCACCGTGCGCGACACCCTGATCGCGGCGGGCCAGCACGCCGAACTGGTGATCGTGAAGACCGCGGGCGACAAATCGTCGGATCCGGTCGAGAAGATCGGCGTCGGCGTGTTCACCGCCGCCCTGCGCGAGGAGCTGGCCGCGCAGACCGTCGATATCGCGGTGCACTCCTACAAGGACCTGCCGACCGCGCCGGACGAGCGCTTCACCATCGCGGCGGTACCGCCGCGCGAGGATCCGCGCGACGCCCTGGTGGCGCGCGACGGCCTCGTCCTCGGTGAGCTGCCCGCCGGTTCGGTCATCGGCACCTCCGCCCCGCGCCGCGCCGCCCAGCTGCGCGCGCTCGGACTGGGTATCGAGGTGGTGCCGCTGCGCGGCAACCTCGACACCCGGATGCGCAAGGTGGCCGAGGGCGAACTCGACGCCGTGGTGGTGGCCCGGGCCGGACTGGTCCGCATCGGCCGCACCGACGTCATCACCGAAAGCCTGGAACCGGTGCAGATGCTGCCCGCCCCCGCACAGGGTGCGCTGGCGGTCGAGTGTCGCGCCGAGGACACCGAACTCGCGACCATCCTGTCCGCGCTCGACGACCCCGGCACCCGTGCCGCGGTGGCCGCCGAGCGTGCGCTGCTGGCCGAACTCGAGGCCGGTTGCACCGCTCCGGTGGGTGCGCTGGCCGAGGTCGTCGAATCGCTCGACGACGACGGCCGGGTGGTGGAGGAGTTGTCGCTGCGCGGTGGCGCGGCGGCGATCGACGGCTCGGACGTGATCCGGGCGTCTGTGGTCGGCTCGCTCGCGAATGCCGCTGAGCTGGGCCGTTCATTGGCGCGTGAGCTCTTGGAGCTGGGGGCGCGCGACCTGCTCAGCGCCCCCTCGGTAGGCGCTGCCGTTGACAGCAATCCCAGCCCGATGGAGAACAACCCATGACTGAGCGCAGCGAAGGAATCATGAGCACAGGGCCGTCGGCCGTGACCGTATCGAGCGCCGGCGAGGTGCGGGCATGAGCCGGGCCGCCAAGAAGCACCCCGGACGGATCCTATTCGTGGGGTCCGGCCCGGGTGATCCGGCGCTGCTCACCGTCCGGGCCCGCGAGGTGCTCGGGCGAGCGACGCTGGCGTTCACCGACCCCGATGTCGACAAGGGCGTGTTGGCGCTGATCGGCACCGCGGTCGAGGCGGGCCCCGACGGGGAGCGTCCCGTCGACGTGCGCCCGGCGCTCGGCGACCCGGCCGAGGTGGCCAAGACCCTGATCTCCGAGGCGCGGGCCGGGCACGATGTGGTGCGCCTGGTCTCCGGTGACCCGCTGACCACCGATTCGGTGATCCAGGAGGTCAACTCGGTCACCCGCTCGCACATGGTGTTCGAGGTGCTGCCCGGACTGCCGTCGGGTGCGACCGTGCCCGCGTACGCGGGTATCGCCCTGGGCTCCAGCCACACCGAGGTGGATGTGCGCGGCGAGGTGGACTGGGCGGCCGTCGCGGCCGCGCCGGGTCCGCTGGTGCTGCACGCCACCTCGGGGCATCTGGCCGAGACCGCGAGCGCGCTGGTGGAGCACGGGCTCGCCCCGCAGACCCCGGTGGCGGTGACCGTGCGCGGCACCACCCGCCAGCAGCGCACCATCGAGGCCACGCTGGCGACGCTCAACAACGCCGCTTCCGAACTGGTCGGCCCGCTCGTGGTGACGGTCGGCAAGGAGGTCGAGAAGCGCTCCAAGATGTCGTGGTGGGAGTCGCGGGCGCTGTACGGCTGGACCGTGCTGGTGCCGCGCACCAAGGAGCAGGCCGGTGAGATGAGCGAGAAGCTCGTCATGCACGGTGCCATTCCGATGGAGGTACCCACCATCGCGGTGGAGCCGCCGCGCTCGCCCGCACAGATGGAGCGCGCGGTGAAGGGCCTGGTGGACGGGCGCTACCAGTGGGTGGTGTTCACCTCCACCAATGCCGTGCGCGCGGTGTGGGAGAAGTTCGGCGAGTTCGGGCTCGACGCCCGTGCGTTCTCCGGTGTGAAGATCGCCTGCGTGGGCGAGGCCACCGCGGAGAAGGTGCGCTCGTTCGGCATCAATCCCGAGCTGGTGCCGTCGGGGGAGCAGTCCTCCGAGGGGCTGCTGGCCGACTTCCCGCCCTACGACGACGTTTTCGATCCGGTCAACCGGGTGCTGCTGCCGCGTGCGGATATCGCCACCGAGACCCTCGCCGAGGGGCTGCGCGACCGCGGCTGGGAGATCGACGATGTAACGGCCTATCGCACCGTGCGCGCCTCGCCGCCGCCCGCGGAGACCCGCGAGATGATCAAGACCGGCGGTTTCGACGCGGTGCTGTTCACCTCGTCCTCCACCGTGCGGAATCTGGTCGGCATCGCCGGTAAGCCGCACGCGCGCACCATCGTCGCGTGCATCGGCCCCAAGACCGCCGAGACGGCCATCGAATTCGGCCTGCGCGTGGACGTGCAGCCGGATGTGGCGCAGGTCGGCCCGCTCGTCGAGGCACTCGCCGAGCACGCCGCCCACCTGCGCGCGGAAGGTCTGCTCCCGCCGCCGCGGAAGAAGAGCCGCCGCAGCAGCCGGTAACCGGCCGCGATCTTCGACGCCAACGGGCCCCGCACTCGAAACGTGCGGGGCCCGTTGCCTTTCCCGGTCCCGGGTGACCCCGGAGTCCTCATCTCTCTCCGAGGCCGGATCCGGGCCGGGCCGCGGCGGCCGACTCGGTTCGATCGAAACCGACCGCCGCAGTTCATCGAAGCCCTTTCCACTCCTAGGGCAGGTGCCGCCTCGTCGCAACCGCTGCCGTGGTCCCGCCGCGAGCGCTGGGGCTGCCCGTCGCAATCGAGGGGTCGCGGGTGAGGAGCCGCGTGGTCGCTGCTCCGCCTGGGCGCACGACGCACCGGTGTCGGTGAGGGTGTGCCGGTATCCCGCACCGGAATGGCGCGGTGCGGGATACCGGCTGGGGTCGGCGGCGGGTGGCGCACCCCCATTGCCAGCGCCGATCGCCGCCGGTGTGGTTCAGCGGCGGGCTTGCATGAGGCGGCGGACCATGCGGCAGGTGGTGGGAGACGGGGGATGGATGCCGATCACCTCGGCGGTGTGGTGGATCTTCTCGTCGGTCACCTGGTCGGGGGTGAAGGCGCCCGCGTCGAGCAGGGCGATGGCCAGGCGCATGGCCTTGAGGCGGCGGTTGTGGGCGATGTACCAGGAGCGGGGGCGCCCGGCGGGGAGTGGCTGTTTGACGAGCGGGCGCCAAGGCTGGGCGATGGGGTCCCCCTTCTTCGGGACGGTTGCGGTGGGCAGGGTGGCGATGGCAGCGAGCACGGTCGATCCTCTCGTCGCGATCGGGGCCGCCCGATGCGATCCCCCGAACACATATTCGATTGTACCGGCAACCTACGACAAAATCCGCTGCTCACCATGGGTGGTGCGGCCGCACCCCGGTCGCGATTTCTCGCACGGCCTGCCAAGCTGTCAGCTATGTCTGCCGTGTTTCCCGGCGCCGGGCGGGTGGGTGCCGCGGTGGCACGGGTGCTGGATGGTGACGGCGCCGCCGTCGGCACCGGCTTCGTGATCGGCCCCGGTCGCGTCGCCACCTGCGCCCACGTGGTGACGGCCGCCGTCGGTCCGGCCGCCGACATCGCGACAGCCGTTGTAGCCCTGGACTTCCCGTTGCTCGACGGCGCACCGCGGGCCACCGCACGCGTGCACAGCTGGGATCCGGTGCGTACGGACGGCCGCGGCGATATCGCCGTCCTCGAACTCGACGACGTGCCCCACGCCGATCTCGCCCCGCCGCCGCTGTGGCGCGCGGATCGCCCGTGGGGCCGCGAATTCCGAGTTGTCGGCTTCCCCACGGAACTTACCGACGGCGTCTGGGCGTGGGGCGAGTTCCGCGCCCCCCAGGGATCCGGCTGGCTGCAACTGCACGCCGCCGACGGTGCGCAGCCGCTCGCCGGTGGTTTCAGCGGTGCACCGGTCTGGGATGCGGGCAGTGAGGCCGTGGTGGGGATGGCCGTGGCCGCCGACCGCCGCCGGCTGACCCGCACCGCGTTCATGATCCCGGTTAACGAGGTGCTCGGCCTCGACCCGGATTCGCTGCCGAACCCGTATCGCGGTCTGGAACCTTTCGGCGAGAACGACTCCCACCTGTTCTACGGGCGCGGTCCGGATATCGACCGCGTGCTGGCGGCATTGGCTGAGCTGTCCGTGGTGGCGGTCGTCGGCCGCTCCGGAATCGGCAAATCATCCCTGGTGCGCGCGGGCGTGGTGCCGCGCCTGCGCGCCGAGGGTGTGCGGGTCGTGTACCTGAGTGCTGAAACATCTTGGGCGGCAGTCGAGTGCGAGATCGGCCCGGCACCGCACGCTGCTCGCAGCCCGGCCGCCGGAACCGGCGACGGTGCCGAGGCGTCGACGGTGCTGGTGGCGGACCAGTTCGAGGAGTTGGTGGCGACCGACCCCGCCCGCGCCCGGGAACAGCTGGGCGACCTCCTGGGGCGCGCCGCGGACCCGTCCGTACGGTTGCTGCTCACCCTGAGCTGGGATGTGCTGGAAGCGCTGACCGACGGCGACCTCGGCCACGCCCTGGACCGCGCCACCATCGCCCTCGCACCCATGGGCCGCGAGCAGTTGCGTCAGGCCATTCGGGGCCCCGCCGCCCATGCTCCCGGCGTGGATCTCGACGACGACCTGGTGGAACGCCTCGTCGACGACACCGTCGGCGAACCCGGTGGACTGCCACTGCTGGAATCGGTGCTGACCGAACTGTGGGAACAGCGTCGCGGCGGCCGCCTCACCCTCGCCGACTACGAGGCCGTCGGCCGCGCCGCCGCGTCCATCGCCCGCCGTGCCGAGCGGGTGTTCGGCCAGTTCACCGCTGCGGCCGACCGTCGCGCGGCCCGTCGACTGCTGACCATGCTGGCAGCGCCGCGCGGCGACGGCTTCGTCCGGGTGCCGGTCTCCATGCGCGACGTGCCTGAATTGCGCTCGGTGGCAGGACGATTGGCGCGGGAACGGCTGGTGGTCACCGGTCGCGGCGCGGACGACGCCGACGTGGTGGAACTGGCCCACCAGTCGCTCATCGGCAACTGGCCCCGGCTGCGCGAATGGCTGGAGTCCGACCGCGACTTCCTGGAATGGCAGCAGCGCACCGAGCGCACCCGCCGCGCCTGGGTGGCGCACGGGCGCGACGACGGCGAACTGCCGCGCGGCGGCGCCCTCCAGGACGCGGAGGAATGGTTGAGCCGCCGACCCGACGACATCGCGGATCCACTGCGCGAGTACGTATCCGCCGGTATCCGGGTGCGGCGGCGCGAGGTGGCGCGCTGGCGGGTGCTCACCGCCGTGCTGGCGGTGCTGGCCCTGGTGGCGGCGGGCGCCGCGGCGGTGGCGTACCGCACCGGTGAACAGCGCGAGCAGGCCCTGCGTTCGCTGGCGGGCGTCGCACTGGCCGAACGGTCGCTGCAACTGGCGCAGTCGCGGCCGAATCTCGCTTTGCAGTTCGCTCAGGCCGCGGCCCGGCTCGCGCCCGGTGACCATACGGTGGAGGCGGCGCTGCTCACCCAGCAGTTGCGGTTGGCCTCGGCGGTTTCGGTGCGCACCGGCCTCGGCGAGGACGTGCGGCTGGTGGCCGCCGACCGCACCGCCGCCGTGGTCGCGATCGGTGACGGCGACGGCACCGTCACGGTCTGGCGCGACCTGTTGGACGGTGGCAGTGAGCAGTGGCGGCTGCCCGTGCGCGATGTCGTCTCGCTGGTGCTCAGCGCCGACGGCAGTCGGCTGGCGACCGTGAATACCGTTGGCGGCGTTCGGCTGTGGGATGTGGTCCGGCGGACGGGGCCGTTCGAGGTACTGGCCGACGGCCCGGTCGCACCGGCCGTCACCGCGATCAGCGCGATGTTCTCCGCCGACGGAACGCGTTTGGTGGTCTCCCGCGACCCGCGTCGCTCCCCGGTCCCCGTCGACCACGGCAAGCGGCTGGCCGCGGACGTGGGCGATCCCGATACCGTGACGACCTTCGACACCACCGGGCCGGACCCGATGCCGCTGGCCTCCTACACCGCCGAGATGCCGTCGGAATCGATTCCGGTGCAGGTGGATTCGTCCGGACGAAGCTGGTTCCTGGCCGTCGACGAACGCGGCGACCAGCGGTACCGGCTGCGCGCCGCGGACGGCACCGCGCTGCGGCCCACCGATCCGGCCCAGGGCACGGTCACCGACTGCGGTGACGGCCGCCTGGGCGAGATCACGGTGCCCGAGCCCACCGGCCCGCGCGTGTACGGGGTGGGTTCCGGCTGTGCCGCCGTCCCGCCCGGCGCGGTGATCGAACGCGATGAGACCGGGCGCTACCTGGTCGCTGCCTTCGCCCCCGAGAGCGCGGCCTTCCAACTGGTGCACCTGGTGGATCTGGTCACGCGGCAGACGTACAAGGTGCAGGCGCGCTATCAGAGCACCGGCAGGCCGTCGTTCCTGGTGCGGCCCGGCGCGGCCGGGCCGGAGCTGTTCGTGGTCGGCGCCGATGACCTGACCCGGCACGCGCCCGCCGCCGCGGTCGGCTCCGGCGCCGAATTCGGTGCGGATCCGACCCTCATGCACTGGAGTGCCGACGGCCGCTTCGTCGCCGAATTCCACGCCGACGCCGCCCGGGTGGACCTGCGGGAGGTGCTGCCGATAGTGCGGCCGCCGACCACGCTGACGCTCGACGGCCGCGACGCCGCGCGGCTGCGCGACATGACCGTCACCGCGGACGGGGCCTACCTGGTGCTGGGCTTGGATTCGCATGAGCTGCTGGTGTATTCGGTTCCGGAGCTGCGCCCGGTCGCCCGCCTGGAACTGCCGGTGCCGCTGGAATACGCCGGTCCGCACGCCCGGCGGGTGCCGGTTGCCCTGGTGGCGTCGCGCGCGGACGAGGTGGCGGTGCTGCACGCCGGCTATGTGAGCCGCTGGCGGGTGGGCACCGGAGCCGCGCTCGGGGGACCGCAGCAGGTGTGGCGTGGCCGTGCGGACTTCGCCGATATCGCGGAGCGGGCCACGGCCTTGCGCAACGGGACGGCGGTGGGCGATCTGATGATCTTCACCCGGCGCGGGCTGGTGATCTGGGACAGCGTGGCGGGCCGCCGGATACGTGAGCTGACGGGATCGGACACGGGGTGGATCGACACCCTCGCCAAGACTGTCGATCTCCCGATCGCCTATGTGTGGACGGAGGTGCGGCGGGTGGAGCGCTGGGATCTGGCGACCGGGCGGATCGTGGCCGCCCCCATCGCGATTCCGTGGGCTCCGCTGGTCGAGCTCACCCCCGACGATCTCATCGTCACCGGGTGGGTGTCGGCCAAGTTCCACATCCTCGACGCCGAGCGCGGAACCCTGGTGAACACCCAGCTACCCGCCACCGCGCTGCGGTTGTGGATGGCGCGCACCGGCACCGACATCCACTTCATCACCGACCACGGTCTGCTGAGCCTGAATCTGGACCGGGAGAACATCCTGGACCGCCTGTGCGCCGTCAACGACCGCGCCTTCACCGAGGCGGAGCGAGAACTGCTGCCACCGGGCGCGGATGCCACACCCCCGTGCGGTGGATGATCCGGAATTCGCACCCAACCTTTTCGCCCGCCGCGCGGTCGTACTCCATACGGCCGGAGCGTGCCCTGCGAGGGGTATGGCGCGCCCGGCCGCACGACCAGGAGGCACGATGCGCAAGCTGCTCAGCAGAGATCTGTCCGCACTGCTCGGTGCGACCCGGGCGGCGGTGCTGGAGGCCGTCGCCGACGGCGGCAGCACCACCGAACTTGCCCTGCGGCTCGGAATCTCCCCGTCCTCGGCCAGTGAGCACGCCGCCGTCCTGCGCGGCGCGGGCCTGATCACCAGCACCCGCACCCGAAACCAGGTGCGGCACCGGCTGACCCCACTCGGCGCGGCCCTGCTCGGCCTCGAATCCCCACCCCGCCCCGCAACGGATCAGACCCCGCTCACTCTCGACCCGAAGACGGCGATCACACACAACCGCCACCGCCCCGAGTTGGCCCACGCCACCGCTCACCTCGGCGACCGACCGCGGTGAGACTCCAACCACCACCGCCATCGCACCGCACACCCGATGCGCCTTACCGCGCCAGGCTCGCCCGCACCGCCGGTACGGAGCCGGGCTCACGCTGCCGAGCGGGAGCCCCCCAAGTTCTCGTGCCGCGGGCGGGCGCCGCACGCGCTCCGGCTTCGGCCGGGATGTGAGCGCTCGCTCAGGCCGCCTGCAATTGCGCGCGGACCTTCGCGAGCGCGCCCGCCACGTACGCCTTGACGGTGCCCGCCGCCAGGCCCATCATGGCCGCGGTCTGCACGTAGGTGTTGCCCGCGTAGGTGTGCAGCACCACGGCCTCGCGTTCACGCGGCGGCAGCTGTTCGAGTGCGGTGATGAGGGCGTGCCGCAGCGAGATCTGTTCGTCGAAGGCGATTCCGGCCCGATCGGCGAGGGCGACGATGCGGTCCTGGCCGTCGGGGTCGAGATGGGCGCGGTCGACGGCGGTGCGCTTCCAGCCGTCCTTGATCAGGTTGCCGGTGACCCGCCACAGGTAGCCGCGCATGGCCGCGGTGTCGCGCACGTCCGGCCGTGCGGCGTAGGTGCGCACCAGCGCGGTCTGCACGATGTCCTCGGCGTCGTTGCGATTGGGCACCTGGGTGACGGTCCAGCCGATGAGCCGGTGCCGTTCGGTCTCGTAGACCTCCACCAGCAGTTCGTCGAACCGGCTCGGTGCCGCTGCGCCGTCCCGGGCGATGCGCACCAGCGCACTTCCGGCATCCGGGCTGGAGATCAGCAGCAGGGGTTCGTGCGCGCATTCCCGCAGCAGTTCGCCCAGCAGTTCGGCGAGCTCCGCGTCGAATGCCGCAGATTCCCGATTCGCGTCCATTCCCACCTCGCGCCAGCCACCGACACCGCGCTGTGCACCTTACGGCACCACCGACCCCGCTGAATGGCGCGGTACGCACGGCGCCGGGTGTATTCGCAGGTCAAGCGGATTCCCAGGGCGGGAGCGGACCGTCCCGCAACCCGTTCGCATCGGGGGCATATCATCGCCCTATGACCGGATTGGACCGCCCACGGCGGTTGCGCCGTACTCCTGCACTGCGTCGGCTCGTCGCCGAAACCACCGTCGAGCCACGGCATTTGGTTCTGCCCATGTTCGTCGCCGACGGGATCGACGAACCGCGCGAGATCTCCTCCATGCCGGGCGTGTACCAGCACTCCATGGATTCGCTGCGCAAGGCCGCCGTCGAGGCGGTCACCGCGGGCGTGGGCGGGCTGATGCTGTTCGGCGTGCCGAAGCCGGAGGACAAGGACGCGGCCGGCAGCGGTGCCAGCGACCCCGACGGCATTCTCAACCGCGGGCTGCGGGCGCTGGTGCAGGAGGTCGGCGGCTCCACGGTGGTCATGGCCGACACCTGCCTGGACGAGTTCACCGATCACGGCCACTGCGGTGTGCTGAGCCACGACGGCGCGGTCGACAACGACGCCACCCTCGACCGCTATATCGATATGGCCCTGGCGCAGGCCGAGACCGGGGCCGACCTGCTCGGCACCAGCGGCATGATGGACGGCCAGGTGGCCGCCATCCGCGCCGGGCTGGACGCGGCCGGACATATCGACACCGGCATCCTGGCCTACGCCGCCAAGTACGCCTCGGCCTTCTACGGCCCGTTCCGCGAGGCGGTCGGTTCGTCGCTGCAGGGCGACCGCCGCACCTATCAGCAGGATCCGGCCAACCGCCGCGAGGCCATTCGCGAACTGGATCTGGATCTGGCCGAGGGCGCGGATATCGTCATGGTGAAACCCGCCATGTCGTATCTGGACATTCTGCGCGAGGTCGCCGACCGGTCCACGGTGCCGGTGGCCGCCTATCAGATCTCCGGTGAGTACGCCATGATCACCGCCGCCGCGCGGAACGGCTGGATCGACCGGCGCGGCGCGATTCTGGAGGCGCTCACCGGAATTCGGCGGGCGGGCGCGGATATCGTGCTCACCTACTGGGCGACCGAGGCAGCGCACTGGTTGTCGTGAATCGAATCGCTCCACCGACGGGCCCACGGCCCGTTCCCGAGGATGTCCGCACCGCCACCCAGCTCTGGTGGGCCGCGTTGGCCGTGGGCGTGGTGCAGGTGATCGCCACGGTGCTCACGCAGTTCGGGCAGCGCAAGAACTTGGCCGAGGAGTTCTTCGATCAGGTGCGGGCCGATCAGCCGACGGCCACCCTGGCGCAGGTCGAACTCATGGTGATGGTGGTACTGGTCATCATGGCCGTGCTGTGGTTGGCGCTGCTGGGCGCCGGCGCGGCGGTGGTGTATCAGTTGGGACGCGGAAAGCCTTGGGCGCGAACGGTTCTCATGGTGCTCGGGGTCTTCCTGGTGGTGGGCGGAGTGGGCGCGCTGTTCGGTCCGGGCACGGGTGGGATCGCGGGTCTGGTGGCCGGTGGTGCGTCCGTCGTGCAGGCGGTGCTGGCCGCCGGGGCCGTATTCCTCTGCTACCGCGCGGAATCCGACGCGTACTTCCGTCCCGGACCGCGGTGAGCGCACCGGAGTTTGTACCGGCGGGTAGGCACGGTATGGTGAGGACAGTCACAGGGAAATTGGGAACCGGAAGTCGGGCATCATCCGTTGGGTAATGGTGCGCTCGGCTCCGGTGGTTCGGAGGCAATGATGCGAGTGGTGATTCAGCAGCCGCACAGCCTTCGGCGAGATCTGCTGGTGCTGAGTCTGTTGATTCTGTTCGGACTGCTCACCCTCGCCGTGCTGTTGATTCCGGGGCTCGTCGGCTGACCCCCATGACCGAGACGCCGGGCCTATGACCGACGCGCCAGCGGCCCCCGCGCCTCCGGTGCTGTTCGCCGAGCCGGGTGCGCGCTGGCGGACCATCGCCTACGGTCCCGCCCTCTGCGGTCTCATTCTGGTGC
This sequence comes from Nocardia otitidiscaviarum, assembly GCF_007362295.1. Classification (NCBI taxonomy): domain Bacteria; kingdom Bacillati; phylum Actinomycetota; class Actinomycetes; order Mycobacteriales; family Nocardiaceae; genus Nocardia; species Nocardia otitidiscaviarum. The sequence goes on from NZ_CP041695.1 coordinate 7,686,462, forward strand.
TGGAAGTGGTGCGCGGCGGCGCGATCCACTGGTTCGGGCTGGCGTTCTGCGCGGCGCTGCTGGGCGGATTCGTCTGGCTGCAGGTGGTCGCCGGGCGTCGGCACATCAGTGTCGAACTCACCGACACCCACCTGCGTCAGGGCACCGAACTGCTGCCGCTGCGGAATATCGCGGCCGTGCTGCCGGAGGTCGACGAGGAGTCCTGGGATGATGAGGACTGGCAGTCGGCCAGGGCGCTCGGGGAACTCACCGGGGTGCCGCGGCGGCGCGGCGGCATCGGACTGAAGTTGCGCGACGGCGGGCTGGTGCAGGCGTGGGCGCGCGATCACCGCACGCTGCGCGCCGAACTCACCGCCGCGCTGGAACGACTGCCGGATATCGAGGAACGGGACGAGGAGAAGGGGGCGCGCTGATGCGGTGGCTCGCCGTGCTCGCCGAATTTCTTCTGGTGCCGCTGTGCGGGGTGGCGGCGGTGTGGAGTTGGCGGCGAGGTGTTCAGACCAGCTGGTACGCACCCAATGGCGATATGCCGGGCTTCGAGGCGGTGCGCTACGCGGGCCCGTGGCTGCTGCTGGCGGCGGTGGCCGTGGCGGTGGGCGGGCTGCTGCTCATCGATGCCGTGGCGCGCACGCGGCGGACAACCGCCGGACACTGACGCGCCATCGCACCGATTGAATGCCCGCGGGGCGGACAATCTCCGAGTATGACGCTCATACCCGTGTTCTCCTGGCTGGATTTGCTACCGGTGCAGCTGAACTGCCTGCTCAGCACCGGGTGGGCGGCGTTCTGCCTGGGGCTGCCGCTGTCCTGACGACCTATCGGGTCCAGTTCTGGTACACGTCCAGCACCCGTCCGCCGCGGGTGCCGGGCGCGTTCAGGAACACCACGACCGAGCCGTCGGGATGCTGCGCGGCCTCCATCAGCACCTGCCGCAGCGAGGCGTGCACGCCGCCGTTGTCGTCCCGGTAGATCCGGGTCTCCGGATGCAGTCCCGCACCCATCCGGTTCAGCGGCACGAACATGCTGACCACGGCGGGCAGCGGTCCGGACGCCACCATCGCGGTCTCCTCGTGCGACAGATGCATTCCGATCCGGCCCTGATCCGGTTGGACGATCGGCACT